>OY764869.1:0-3726370 GCA_963668585.1 Dehalococcoidia bacterium
TGCATTAGTGGCGCGCCAAATTTGACAATAGCTCCCGATATATACGCATTATGTCAAATATTTGTCAATAAACAAACTTTGACCGATGCGGTTCCACTTTCACCGACCGATCACCCTTATCGGCGCGAACCAAGCGGTTATAAGGGCCATTCAATCGTTGTTGGTTGATGCGACAGTCCACTCATCCTGGTGGCAGTCCACTCATCCTGGTGGCAGTCCGCCCATCCAGAGATAGACCGCTCATCCAGAGATAGACCGCTCATCCCAGAGGTAGGCCGCTCATCCCGAGCCTGTCGAAGGACGATCGTACGGTGAGCAGGGAACCGTTCTTGCAACAGCAATTGCACCTTGTCGGGAGAATCGAATCGCCGCGCCGGGGCCACTCCACGGTTTGCCGCTCGTCGTGGCCGCCTGATACAATCCCCCCAGTGTCGCCCGACCGCTCTCACGCATCGGGCCGACCCACCACCGACCACCTAAGGAGATTCCCGTTATGTCTTGGCGTTTCAGCCTCATCAATCGCTTTGAAGACCCGCCTGGCGGCATCACCGAAGGCCCCGCCTGGAACGGCGAGGTAGTGCTGTTCACCCACATCCACGCCAGTCGCATCTACGCCTACAATCCAAAGTCCGGCGAGTTCTCCGTGTTCCGAGAAAACACCAACCGCACCAACGGCCTCGCTTTCGACGCAGACGGCCGGCTCTTTGGGTGCTGTCAGAACGGCCGCGCCATCGTCCGCTTCGACCCCGACGGCAGCACGGTCACCGTCGCCGACAACCTTGATGGCGTGCCGCTGAACACTCCCAACGACCTGGCCATCGACTCCCAGGGACGCATCTGGTTCACCAACCCCTGGAACGCCGGCAACATCGACCCCCACGAGGTCGAGCAACTTGACCATCGTTCCGTGCTTTGCGCCGTGCCCCAGGGCGACGGCACCTACAACACCGTCCGCTCCACCTACGACACCACCATGCCCAACGGCGTGCTCGTCTCCCCCGACGGCAACACCCTTTACGTCGCCGAGAGCAACAGCGATCAGATCGAGATCGATCGGGAGTTGCGAGCCTACCCCATCAACAGCGACGGCACCCTGGGCGCCTACAATACTCTCCACACCTTCGGGCGCGACTCCAACCGCGTCCACCGGGGCATCGACGGAATGTGCCTGGACGCCGACGGCAACATCATCGCCACCGCCGGTTGGCCCACGGGCGGCCCCGGCCCCATGCTCTACGTCTTCTCCCCCACCGGCCGCGTCATCGAGACCCATCCGGTGGCGGCCACCCGACCCACCAACGTCTGCTTCGGCGGCGCGGACAACACCGAAGTTTTCGTGACCTCCACAGACGGACACTTCTTCCACGCCAAAACCGACACCGTCGGCTGGGCGATCTACCCGTAACGCGCCGAGGCATCCCCTTGGGCACTCTCACCGCACTGCTGCAACAGGAAGGCCGCAAACGCTGCCTGATCGCATCCGATGGGCCGGTCACGGTGGCTTCGGCCTTTGCGCTGGTGAGGGGTATGCCCTACCAGCGAGCCAGTTCCCGTCTCCCTGAATCCACCATCAGGGAATGGCGGGGGACCTGCTCGGGCAAACACTACGTCCTCAACCAAATCTTCCGCGAAATGGGCATGGATTCCCGCGTCATCATGTGTACCCATCGCTTCACGCAGGACAATACCGCGCATTTCCCGCCTGACCTGCGCGCCCTGGTCGCCCGGGAACCCGTCCCAGATGTCCATACCTGCATCCGTCTGGAAACGGAACGGGGCTGGATGACCGTCGCTGCCACCTGGCCCAGCAGAGCAGAGCCATTGGGTATGCCGGTGAACGGCGAGTTCATTCCCGGCGAGGACATGACCATCGCATGCGACGTCATCGATGCCTGTGAGGCGCCCTCCGGCGACGACCCCCAGGCTTTCAAGGAAAGACTGATCGGCGAGTTCTGCGGCGCGTCCGGCGACATCCGGGACCAGTTCATCGAAGGCATGAGCTACTGGCCCGCCAGGGCAACGCAAAGATAACCACACCGCGAACATCGGACGGTATCAATATGCAGAACAGACGGCTGAGCGACTACGGCATCGGTCGGGACCAACTCCG
This sequence comes from Dehalococcoidia bacterium, assembly GCA_963668585.1. Lineage (GTDB taxonomy): Bacteria > Chloroflexota > Dehalococcoidia > Lucifugimonadales > UBA3495 > Bin87. The sequence continues at coordinate 2,111 of OY764869.1, forward strand.
GCAGGGCGGCGGTCGCGGCAATGGCAACGACCACTTTGATGAGTTGGTGGGCAGCACCGAGTTCTACGTCTATCAGACCCCCGGCCGGCGCGTGAAGGGCTTCGACAGCTTCAAGCTCTTTGCGGAATCCGAGGGTTGCGAACTGCTGTACACCGCCGACGCGCCGCCCGAACTGGCCGACCATGAAACGCTGCGCATCACCCACCGCCGCGCCGAACCGATACCCGAACCCGTGCTCAAGCGCGCCCACTCGTGGGCCCACCGCAACAACTTCCTACACAGCTTCTTCAAGCCCATGTACCGGTAGTCGTGGACGCGATACACGTAGGGGCGGTGTATAGAGCGCCCCTATATCGATGATTTCTTCCGTGCCGGCCCCTGCAAGTCTTCCCACCCAGGCTGAACGCGCCATCCGCCGGCGCATCGCCCGCCACGGCCCCATATCCTTCGCCGAGTTCATGGCGACCGCCCTCCACGGCCCGGGCGGATACTACACTCGATCCACCGGCGGATTCGACTACTACACCAGCCCCCGGATCCATCCCGCCTTTGGCGCGCTGCTGGCCGTCCAACTCTTCCACCTGTGGACCCTGCTCGACCATCCCAGACCCTTCAAAGTGCTGGAACCCGGCGCCGGCGACGGTCTGCTCTGCCGCGACATCCTCACCGTCGCCAGTCACCTCCCCGACGGCTTCGGCAACGCCATCCAATACTTCGTCGTCGATCAGCGACCCGCCGCCGGCTGGGAAAGCGACTTTCCGAACGCGAACCGAATCAACGCCGACATTCTGGCCCCCAATCCGTCATCCTCGATCCCTTCTCCCGTCCACTGCGTCCTGTCGAACGAACTGCTAGACGCCTTCCCGGTCCATCGGGTGCGTGTGGAAGGCGGACGTTTGCGCGAACTCTACGTCAGCGTCGAGTCGGACGTCGCCGACGGCTACGAGGGCGCGTTGATTGAACTACCGGGCGAACCCACGAACCCCGCGCTGGAATCCCGCCTGTCCCATCTGGGCATCACGCTGGCCGACGGGCAAACTGCCGAAATCTGCCTACTGCTGGATGCCTGGGCCAGCGCCACCGCCGCGCTGCTCGAATCCGGTTTCGCTCTGTCCATCGACTACGGACGCGCCGCCGGCGACCTCTACGACCCGGCGTTGCGACCCCACGGTACCCTGGTTACCTACCGCGACCACCGCCAGACCGACGCGCCCCTGCACGACGTGGGCCGCCAGGACATCACCGCCCAGGTCGATTTCACCTCCCTGCAACGCTCCGGCGAAGCGGCCGGCCTCTCCAGCATCGGCAACGTGCCCCAGGGCTGGCTGCTCCAACGCCTCGGCCTTCAGGCCGTGCGACGCAACGCCCCGACGCCCGACGCTGGCGGCAGCGGTTGGATCACGCTTCCCGTCGGCCCCGACGGTCTGCCCCCCGACGCGATGCCGGATGAGTTCGGCGCCCCGCCCGACGACGCACGCGCCTGGCTCACCGGCCTGACGCATCTTGCCCAACCCGGCGGCCTCGGCGATTTCCGCGTCCTGCTTCAGTCCAAAGGCATCTCGCCAGGCCGCGCTGCCACCGCGCTGTCCTGGCTGGACGGCGAAACCGCCGAACACGGTTACACCCCAGCGTCGCTGGCCGCCATGATCCCCGCGGAAGCGTTGGCTCTCGGACCCGAACGCCTGCGTCTCACCCAATAGGCCGGTGCTATAATCGGCGACATTTAGAACCGCCCTGATTGCCCGCCTCGCCACCATTGGATTTGACCATGCCTGGCCCTTTGAACGGCATCAACGTCGTGGAGTTCTCCACGATGATCGCCACTCCCACCGCAGGTATGCTGCTGGCCGATATGGGCGCCAGCGTCATCAAGGTCGAACCGCCCTGGGGCGACCTCTGGCGCTACGCCCAGGCCGTCCTGCCCACCGACGGGCGCCCCTTCATGGCTTACAACCGCGGCAAGCGCTCCATGACCCTTGATCTCACCAAACCCGATGCCGCCGACGTGGTCCGCCGTCTCACCGAGCAGGCCGACGTCGTCCTCGCCAACAACCGGCCCGACGTCGCCGGACGCCTTGGCATCGACTACGAGACCCTCTCGGCCATCAACCCGTCGATCATCTACTGCGAGGGTTCCGCCTTTGGACACGAGGGCCCCGACGCCTACCGGCCCGGCTACGACATCATCATCCAGGCCATGTCCGGCATCGCCACCGCCGAGGGCAAGGTCGTCAACGGCGTCCCCGAGCAGATCGTCGCCAGCCCCCTGGTAGATTCCGCGTGCGGACTCGCCCAGGCCTGGGCCGTCTGCGGCGCGCTGTTCGCCCGGGAGCGCGACGCCGCTGCGGGTGAGAAGGGCAGAGGCCAGAAACTCGAAGCGTCCCTGCTCGGCACCAGCCTCCTGATGTTGGGGATGCGGTTCGTGCGCATCGACTCGCTCGACCAGCAACCCCACCGCGAGATCCTCGATTCCGTGGACGCCATGCGTGCCGCCGACACTCCCTACCCCGACCTGCTGGAGGTGTACCAGGCCCAGCACTTCCAGTCCCCCGGCAACATCTACTACCGCTTCTACCAGACCGCTGACGGGATGCTCGTCGTCGGGTGCCTCAACACCGGCCTGCGCCTGAAACTGCTGGACGTTGTCGGACTCCACGACATCAGATTCGATGAAGGCTACGACCAGCGTTCCCAGGAAGCCGCCGACTTCGGCGCCCAACTGATGATCGACGCCGAGGCGATCTTCCGGGCCAAAACCAACGGCGAGTGGCTCGATTTGCTGGACGCCGCCGGCGTCCCCGCCGGCCCGGTCCGCTTCGTCGAGGAGATGTTCGATCACCCGCAGGTCGAGGCCAACAACTTCGCCGTGGACGTGAACCACCGCGACCTCGGCAACGTGCGCATGGCCGGACCCCTGGTAGCCTTCAGCGACACCCCCCTCGAAGCTGGCGACCTGCCCGCCCTCGGCGAACACACCGACGCCGTCCTCACCGATCTCGGCTACACGCCCGACACCATTGCCAAGTGGCGCACAACCGGCGTCCTGTAGCGTCCATACGCGGATGCTCCAGGAACCCCCAGCAGGCTCGACTGCCGACCGCGCAAACCGGGTAGTCCCGTGCGGCCGGCGTTGAAAATCGCCAGAATCAGGACCACCAGCATTCGTGGAACGGCAGGATCAGAAAGCCCGGCTGTGGACACTCCCAAATCCTGTTGATCCGCAAATCCCGCCAATTCGGATTCCGACGATGCGCCGTCTGCTTGCATACCAAGGTCAGACCGTTCGCTTGCCAGGTAATACCGTCCAGGAGATTCACGCGTGGTCATACGGACGGTACATATCAGCTTAAAGATAGTATCTGACACATAGCGCGAGCGAGACGGCGGCGGTGGCAACAATCTACGTTTGCCCATCGGGCCAAATCAACACCCACGTCACATGCTCGGTATCCCGCTTACCCCATGTGTCCGAGCAAAACAGTCGCCGCGTCCCAATCGATTGTCCCAGCAAGAAACATATCCGGTTCATCCCGTTCATCGATGTAAAATTCAACCCCGGCCCTCTCCCCGCCATGCTAAACTATCAATATACGCAATATTTATTATTCCAATTTACCCACATACCAGCGAGGTCCCGATATGACCCAACAACTCGATATCACCGTGTACGGCGCACTCTGGTGCCCCGATTGCCGTCGCTCCAAGCAGTTCCTCGCCGAGCATCGCGTACCCTACCGCTGGATAGACATTGAACAGCAACCGGACGCCCAGGACACCGTCCGACAACTCAACGACGGCCGCCAGATCATCCCAACCATCGTGTTCGGCGACGGCGGCCCTGTTCTGGCCGAGCCCAGCAACGCCGATCTCGCCGCCCGCCTGGGCATCAACCCCCAGGCTAGCCGCTCTCACTACGATCTCATAATCGTCGGCGCCGGCCCCGCCGGACTCACCGCCGCTATCTACGCGGCCCGCGAGGGAATGGACACCCTGATCATCGAACGCGGCGGCGTTGGCGGGCAGGCCGGTTCCACCGAGCGCATCGACAACTATCCCGGCTTCGCCCAAGGCATCACCGGCGCCGACCTCGCCGACCAGATGCGCGAGCAGGCCGAACGCTTCGGTGTCGAATTTCTCGTCGCGCAGACCGTGGCGTCCATCGACACTCCGTTGACTGATGGAGAGCAGCCGGGGGCAATGCCCGCCCTGCACACCGTCAACACCGAGTCCGGCCAGCAGTACCGCGCGCCGGCCCTGCTGCTGACGCCCGGCACCCGCTACCGCCGCCTGAACGTGCCCGGCGAGGACGACTTCATCGGCGCCGGCGTCCATTTCTGCGCCACCTGCGACGGCCCCTTCTACCGCGACATGGAAACCCTCGTGGTCGGCGGCGGCAACAGCGGCGTCGAGGAGGGTTTGTTCCTCACCCGCTTCGCGACCCGAGTAACTGTCCTCGAGGTCGGCGACCGTCTTCGGGCCAGCCAGGTGCTGCAGGACAAGGCCGTCGCGCATCCCCGGATGGACATTCGCCTCAACACCGCCGTGCGCGAGTTTCGCGGTAACGGAAAGCTGGAGTCCGTGCTAGTGGAGGACCTCAAAACCGGGCGTCAGGAGGAACTGCATCCCTCCGGCGTCTTTGTGTTCATCGGTCTCGACCCCAACACGGGCTTCCTCTCGGACGTGGTGGAACTGGACCAACGCGGGTTCATCGTCACCGGTTCCGGCACGCGCCCCTTTCCGATGGAGACCAACCGCCACGGCATCTTCGCCGCCGGCGACGCCCGCGCCGGCAGCACCAAACAGGTGGCCGCCGCCGTGGGCGAGGGCGCGGCCGCCCTCATCGGCATCCGCTCTCACATGGAGGACGAAATCCGCAACCGCGGCTACGCCGGCGACTGACCCGGCGCGAGGCGTCCCACATCATCCCTCCATCTCCAACCAGCAGACCGCCGGGGTGCGAGTCCGGCCCCCTATCGAGGGTAGGGGCAGGTTTGAAACCTGCCCCCCTACCTCTAAACCATCGCCAACACCCGGTCTCCCCGACCCCTGACCTCAACCGCAGAAGACGGGCGGCAAACCGGAGCACACAAAAAAAGGCCGGGGAATTATCTCCCCGGCCAATGCCATGCGGCTGATTCGGTTATGAATCTGTGGATTCAGATATGCCCCGTGCCGAACAGTGAGGAAGACTCGGCCACGGGGCCGCACATCCGCTATTCCTCGTCTTCGAACGTGTAGTAGCGCACTCCGGCCATCGGGATGCCATAGGCGAGGCGCTTCCGCGACACCACGGGTACCGGCACCAGTTCCGGTTCGGCTTCCTGCGATCCGTACTCCTGGAGAACCTCCGCGATATCCTCTTCCACCCGCTGCGCCAGCAGCCGGGCACGTTCCTGCGCTTCTTCGGCATGGATATTTTCGCTGATGTTGCTCATCGTTGTATCGCTCCTTATGTATGTTTTGTCATCAAGTTGATACACTTCGTATCATAGCAAATATAGTCTGGCGAGTCAATCAGCGCAATGTGAAGATTTCGTGCCCTCTGGGGATGCTGCGGCGCATCCACCAAAAACAGGGGCGACCCCAAAGGGCCGCCCCCGCGCTGCGCCGTGCCCGGCAATCCTTCGACTACTCCTCGGGCACGTAGGTGTAGTACCGCACGCCGGCCATCGGAATGCCATAGGCCAGGCTCGGCGGCGGGATGTGCCGGACTCGCTCCGGCGCGGCGTCTTCCATGCGTGCCCCGAACTCGGTCAGCACGTCGGCCAAGTCCTGCTCCACCCACTCGCTAAGCAACCCGGATCGTTGGTCAATCTGCGCGTTGGCCATTACTTCGTTGACAGTAACCATCGTTGCTTCCTCCCTCTACGATTTGCCGCTACATCACAGGATGTAATTTTCGTTATCATAAACGCCAATGAACAGCGTGTCAACCCCAACTCCCCATCCTCACCGGGCCGCTCGATTGCTGACGATCGTTGAGGTGGGCCGCTCATCCCGCAAACCGGTTGTTATAATCTCTCGCCATGTCCATCAGTCTTGACGTCGTGATCCCCTGCCTCAACGAGGAGCGCGCGCTGCCGATTTGCATCCGGCAGCTTCACACCTTCATGTCCGAGTTCATGCCCCGTTACCAATGGGGCATCGTGGTGGCGGACAACGGATCCACCGATGGAACTCTGGAACAGGCGGCGGCGCTGTCCGACGAGTTCCCGGAGGTCCGCAGCATCCGCCTGGCGGAGCGAGGCCGGGGCCGCGCCCTGCGGCGAGCCTGGACCGAAAGCCGCGCCGACATAGTGGCCTACATGGACGTTGACCTGTCCACCGACCTGGGCAGCCTGCCGCCGCTGGTGTCCGCCATCGCGGACGACGGCTACGACATCGCCATCGGTTCCAGACTGCTCCCCGATTCCAGGGTCGTGGGCCGCACGCTGAAACGCGAGATCACCTCGCGCGGGTACAGCCTGCTGTTTCGCACCATGTTCTTCACACCGTTCCGAGATGCCCAGTGCGGGTTCAAGGCGGCCAGCCGCCGGGCGGCGGACGACCTGGCGCCGCTGGTGGTGGACAACGGCTGGTTCTTCGACTCGGAACTGCTCATACTCGCGCAGAAGTGTGGCTACCCGATACGCGAACTCCCCGTGCATTGGACCGATGATCCCGACACCCGAGTTCGCATCCTGCGGACGGCATGGGAGGACGTGAAGGGCCTGCTGCGGCTCAAATTCGGCGGCGTCGGTCAGGTGCGCCGGCAACTGCGGGCAAAATAAATGGCTGGGGATACAGGATTCGAACCTGTGATACCTGATCCAGAGTCAGGCGTCTTACCACTAGACTAATCCCCAGCGCGGGTTTTGATTCTAGCAGACCGCCCGCCGCAATTTCAACGCGGCCATGCCGTCCATAACCGTTCAGAGTTCGTGGTCATCTTTGTAATGAAGGCATCGTTCCTGCGGAAACAGGAACCAGAAAGCCTGGGTACCGCATCGTTGGGCCGGGCAACGATTTCCTGGATTCCGGCTTTCGCCGGTGTGACGATTTTGGCGTGAGACGGTCACCTCCATTCCGAACAGTTACTGCGTCCCATTGGGGCCTGTTCAAAATCGTGGGATTTGCTTTTCCCCGACGGTTCCGGGCATGTCGAAGGACACGCTCTTGGCTCGACAGGCCCACCATTAGCGGAATTTGTGGCGACCATAAAAGGCCCCGGCCTCTCACGCACACCCGGTTTGAGGTGCCGGCTCGAACAAGGTCGATCTCTCAGGTTTCGGTTTCTCCGGGTGAGGAATTTGACACCAAACGCCGTTCCGCCGGTAAACCCGAACGCGCCACGACGGCGCCGGATTGTCTTTTTCCTAACCATGATGGACCGGCCGGCGCAATCGTCGCGTTGTTGGTCATGTTTCGTCGCGACTATACTGGCGACGCCTGATCGGATTCCAGCGGTGGCGTTGCCGCGTCTAATCACAGGAAACCGATCAGGCCGTCGCGTTTAGCATCGGTGCGCCCACCCTCGCGATGCGCAGGAAACCGCCAGGTACTACGATTATCACGATTCCCACGACAGAGTGAGCGGCATCGAAACGCCAACAACGCCACCGAGCAGCAAGGGGTTGAACAAGGCCTGGTTTGTTGCCGTGCTGGCATTCGTCGTTTTCGCTACCCAGAACTCCGTGATGATGGTTCCGCCCCTGCTGGTGGAAATCGCTGCGGACCTGGAGATCTCGGTGGCCGTGGCGGCACAACTGGCTACCGCGACATTCGCCGCCTGGGCCATCAGCGCGATTTCAGTGGGCCCGCTTTCGGATTCCTTCGGAAGAAGACCGGTGGCGCTGGCCGGCCTGACGCTGCTTACGTTTTCCATGGCGGCATCCGTATTTGCCCCAAATATAGAGACTCTGCTGGCGCTGCGGTTCCTGACGGGGTTGGGAGGGGGAACCGTGCCGCCCAACGCGGTGGGGAGTTTGTCGGATGTGATATCGCCGGCCCGCCGGGCACAGGCGGTTAGCGGGATGTTGGCTGTGAACGGCGTAGCTGCGGCGGTGAGCATGCCGTTGGCGGCAGTGCTGGCGGACCTGGGAGCCTCGGTGCTGGGCGGATCAAGCGGATGGCGGTTGCCTTTTATCGTGGCGGCTATGATGCTGGCGGTCGCCTTCCTGGCGATCTGGTTGTGGTTTCCCCGGGCCAACGCCGACCGGGTGCGCAACTGGGTGTTTCTCTCTCGGTTCCGATCCCTGATATCGATGCGATTCTTCAGGGTCGCGCTGGCCGTGGGCGTGTCGCAGCGGATAGCCTACTGGGCCATGACCAGCTTTCTCGCGGCGTATCTGATCAACACCTACGAGTTGAGCGTGGGCTTCGCCGCGTTGCCATTGGGGATAGCGGCGGCGGCGCAGGTGGTGGGCAGCTATTGCGCGGCGTTCGTGGTCACCAGCAGGTACCGCGCCCGGCTCATCGCGGGGACGTCAGTGTCGGGAGGCGCGTTCGGCCTGCTCTGTTTCGGGTTCGAATTCGGACTCTGGCCGTCAGTGGCGTTGGCAACTGTGAGCTCGGGCCTGCTCAGCGTCACGATACCGGCGCTGGTGTCGATCAGCACCGAATACTCGGGTGAATCCAAGGCCACCGGAGCTAGCCTGATGTCGCTCAGCAACCAGTCGGGCGGCGCCATCGGGGCCGGCATTGCCGGAGCGATTCTGGCCGGCGCGGGTTATGCGGGGATCGGATACCTGCTCATCATAGTGACCATCATCAGCGCCGCATTGACCACCTTCTTCGGCAAGCAATTCGGGGAGGCAGCGGTTCGGGCGCGCGAGGCCTGAACTGGCGTCCCACTTGAAACCAGCCGTTACACCGCCGACGCGGCCAGCAGGATCGATATGGCCCGGTGCGTCAGGTTGGCGGCCATGGGAACCTTGTAGGCGTTGTCGGGCAGCGGTCGTGGGTCCGCGACGGCCGCGGCTCCCGCATCGGCTGGCGACACATCCGCAACGGCGCGGCCGAGCAGGTACTGTTCCGTGCCAACCGCTCGGTACGGGACGGGCGCAACTCCGCCCAGCGCCACCGACGCATTGGTCACCACGCCATCGGTGGCGCCGATTGCGGCGGCCACGCTCACCAGCGCAAAGTCGCCCGATTCACGCTCCCGCGCCTTCAGGTAGATGCTGTGAGACTCCGCCCGCCCCGGTGGCAGCGTCACGGCGGTCAGCAATTCGCCCGGCCGCAGGATATTCTCCCGCATGAGGTCCACGTCGGGGCCGGTGAAATAGTCCTCGATGGGCACGGTGCGCTGCCCCGCTGGCGAGGTAATGGTCACCGTCGCCCCCAAAGCGGTGAGCGCCACTGCGATATCCGACGGATGCACGATGAAACAGCGGTCGCCCCCCGTGATGCACAGGTACTTGCCGACTCCCTGCACCGCGAAGCACCGGTCGCCCCCGCGTTTCAAGCAGACGGTCAGAGGGTGGCGGTAGTACCAGCAACGCGGCCGTTGGTTCAGGTTGCCGCCCAGCGTGCCCAGGTTCCGAACCTGCGGCGTCGCCAGCCCGGCCGCCGCCTGCGACAGCGCGATGTACCGATCCCGTATCCCCTCGTGAGCAGCGATGTCCGCAATGGTGGCCAGCGCGCCGATGCGGACGGCGCCGTCGTCGGTATCTGCAATCCCCCAGAGTACGGCGTCGGCGATGGAGTCCAGCGCAACCAGGGTTCCAGGGACGCTGGTGCCGTCCCTGATCTCAGACAGCAGGTCGGTGCCGCCGGCAATCGGCATGGCATCATCCGGAGCGTCCGCCAGCGCGGCGCAGGCCTCGGCCAGAGAAGTAGGTTGCAGTAGTCGGAAGGTCATTGCGTTAGCCTCACCGCCCTTTCGCCCGATTCCTCAATGCGTCCAGCACCCGGTCCGGCGTGATGGGCAGGCGGGTGAAGCGCACACCGACGGCATCATACAGCGCGTTGGCGATGGACGGCGCGACGCCCACCGACGGAACCTCGCCCAGTCCCTTCGCACCCATCGGTCCCACCGGATCCACCACGTCGGCGAAAATCGTCGTGATGCTCGGAAAATCCTGGATGGTGGGGCTCTTGTGTTCCAGGTAGCTACCGTTCAGCGTCACGCCCGTCGGCTCATCCGTTATCAGTTCCTCGCTCAGCGCAAACCCGAGCATCTGTGAGATTGCGCCCTCCACCTGGTTCAGCGCGGTGCGCGGATTGATGATGCGGCCCGAGTCGTGCGCCGCCACATACCGGTTGATGCGCACCCGTCCCGTCGCGGTATCCACCTCAACCTCGCAGAAATGCGCCCCGAAGCTGTTCACGATGTAGTCGGGGCTGCCCGGCGTCACCGTCGCTTCGGCAGACAACTGCTCCGGTTCAACGGCCCGTGCCAGTTCAGCGTAGGAGATGCGGCGACCCGGACCGTCGCACACGAACACTGCCCCGTCCGCGATGGTCAGTTCGCCGGTGGACGCATCCAGCCGTTCCGCTGCGACGGCCAGCATGGATGCTCGCAGCCGTTCCGCCGCCTGCATCACCGCCGTACCGGTGGAAAACGTCGCCGTGGATCCGGCGGTGATGGGCGCGTTGGGCGTGTCCTCAGTGTCCGCGAAATGCGGCAGCACGTCGTCATACCCCACAGAAACGGCTTCGGCCGCAATCTGGCACAACACCGTCACCGCTCCCTCGCCCACGTCCATGACTCCGGTGATCAGCCGCACCTTGCCCTCGGTGTCTATCGACAGCGCTGCCGCCGATTCGTCCCCGACGCCGCCGCGATAGATCATCATGCTCATGCCCCGACCCCGTCGGATGAACGGGTCGGTGGAATCTGACCGCTCAAAAGGTTCATCCCAACCGAACTCGGCGGCTCCCCGGCGCAGGCACTCCTCCAACCCATTGCTTGAAAACGGGATCCCGCCCTCCACCGGCTGACCGTCCACGATCTCGTCCGGCGGCGTCAGCCGTGGACCCGCCTGTCCTTCCAGCGGCACGTGGTTGCGCAACCTGAATGCCAGCGGATCCATCCCGACGGCATCGGCGGCGCGGTCCATCAGCGTCTCCAGCGCGAAGTGGCCCTGCGGCGCGCCCAGCGCCCGGTAACTTCCCGAAACCGGCTTGTTGGTGGTGGCCGGCCTTGCGTCGAAGCGCACGTTGGGACAGCGGTACAGGTACAACATCCCCTGCCCGGCCCGCCGCGCCACGCGGGGCGCCGTCGCCTGGTACGCTCCCGAATCCAGGATGGCGTCGCCGTGGATCGCGGTGATATCACCGTCGCGAGTCACGCCGATGCGCAGGTCAATCCGCCCGCCGTGCCGTGTGCGTCCCGCCACGAATTCCTCCTCGCGGGAGTATTCGATACGAACCGGACGTCCCGCTCGACGCGAAAGCATCGCCGCCAGCACTGCCATCCGTGATTCGTCCTTGTTCCCGTAACCCCCGCCCATGTTGGGACCGATCACCCGCACCCGGCCGGTATCCAGCCCGAATACACTGGCCAGAACATCCCGGTCAACGTGAACCCCACGGGTTGACTTCCACACCGTGAGGCGGTCGCCTTCCCACGATGCCAGGGCGGCCCTCGGCTCCAGCGGGGTGGCCGAGTGCGTTGGAAGGTGGTATCTCTCCTCGAGGATGATGTCGGCGGCGTCAAACCCGGCGTCGATGTCGCCACGCTGCAATGCCAGCGGCTCGGGGATGGCCAGGTTGCCCTGCGGATGAATCGCAGGGGCGCCCGTTTCCAGCGCGGCCACCGGATCCGTCACGAAGGGCAGCGGTTCGTATTCCACCCGCACCAGCGCGGCGGCCCGTCGGGCTGTGTCCAGGTCATCGGCAGCCACGGCGGCAACTTCGTCGCCGGCGAACCGGACCCGTGTGTCCAGCACCGGCATATCGGGCGCGAGCCACACGCTCGGAGCATCCGCCGGCGTCACCGCCGCGCGAACGCCCGGCAAGGCCAAAGCCTCCGAGGCATCCACCCCCAGCACGTTCGCGTGCGGATGCGGACTGCGCACGATGACCCCGTGCAGCAACCCCGGCAGGTCAATGTCCGCGGAGTATTGGGCCGCGCCCGAAAGCTTGTCCGGCAGTTCACGTCGCGGTGCGTTGCGGCCCACTATGCTGAGTCGGGTCGTGGGAATCGTCGCCATGCGGCGATGGTAACAACGCCCCCGGACACCGTCAACGCTGTATCGCCATCCCCAACCTTGCCCCCTGTTGCCCGCTGGAGTACGATTCGCCCACCATGACGAGCGCAACAACCGCCGAAATCACCCTCAACGTCAACGGCATCGGCCACACGGTCACTGTTCGGCACCACTGGTCGCTCCTCGACGTCCTGCGCGATTCCCTGGGCCTCACCGGAGCCAAGCGCGGCTGCGACCGGGGCGAGTGCGGATCCTGCACCGTCCTGCTCGACGGCGATCCGGTCAACGCCTGCCAGGTGCTGGCGTTGCGGGCGTCCGGCCGCAGCGTCCTCACCGTTGAAGGCCTCGCGCCGGCGGGCGAACTTTCGGCATTGCAGCAGGCATTCCTGGATGAGGACGGCGGCCAGTGCGGGTTCTGCACCCCCGGTTTCGTGATGTCGGCGCGCGCCCTGCTCGACGGCAACCCATCACCCACCGACGCCGAAATCCGCGAGGCGCTGTCGGGTAACCTTTGCCGCTGCAACGCCTACGGTCGCATTTTGGCCTCTGTGTGCACGGCCGCCGAGCGACGCGCCTAGTTTGACACTCGCGAATAGGTACGCATACACTGTCTTTGGTTTTAAGCATACCCATTGCGATGTCTCACGGAGGATCAATAGATGACCACGGCACACACCCATGACCATGACCATCCTCACACGCACCCACAGGCTGCGTCCGAAATGCGGGCCGCGGCGCTGGCGCTGATGAGCAGCCTGGACGCCAGCCAAAAAGCGGCGATCAACTTCAGCTACTACGACGGCGAGCGGATCTTCTGGTATTACCCGCCGCTGAACCGCCACGGCCTGGCCCTCCGCGACATGAACGATGCCCAACGCAAGATGGCCTACGCGCTCATGGCCACCGGCCTCACCGAAGACTCCAACCGCAAGGCCCAACTCATCATCGAGCACGAAGCCGTCCTCGGGCCGCTGGAACAGGAGCAGGGTCGCGTAACCTTCGTGCGTGACCCGCTGTTGTATTCCTGGACCATCTTCGGAGATCCCGCCAATGACGCCGAGCCGTGGGGCTGGCGCGTGGAGGGACACCATGTCTCTCTGCATTACAGCGTCTGGGCCGACCGCGTCCTGTCCATGACGCCCTTCTTCTTCGGGGCCAACCCCGCCGAGGTGCGCAAGGGACCCAAGGAAGGCCTCCGCATCCTGGGTACCAGCCAGGACATCGCGCTGGAACTCATGGACAGCCTGGATGCCGGGCAAAAGAGCCGCGCCATGATCTACGACGAAGCCCCCGCCGACATCATCACCTTCAACGCCTCCCGCGCTTCGCTACCCAAGGAGGAGGGTCTCCCGGCCACCGCCATGTCCGGCACGCAGCGCGAGATGCTCATGTCTCTCGCCAGCGAATACGTCACCCGCATCCGCTCTGACCTGGCTGACGAAAAGCTCACCGCCCTGCGTGAGGGCGGCCTTGAGAAGATCCACCTGGCGTGGGGCGGCCCCATCGACCGCACGCAGCCTCACTACTACCGGCTTCACGGCGGCGATTTCGTCGTCGAATACGACAACCGCCAGAACGGCGCCAACCACATCCACTCTGTGCTGCGCGACGTCAACAACGATTTCGCCGCCGACGTCATGCGCGACCACCTGCTCATGTACCACGTCCTGTAGGCCACGCGGTACTTGCACCGGCGCAACTCTGGGGGAGCGGTTCGTTGTCGCTCCCCCCTTCAATGCACTGAGGGCAATCGAAATTCGCTCCACGGAAACCTACACCCGCTGGCTCAACCGCCTGCGCGATCAGGAAGCGCGCTTACGCATCGCAAATCGTATCGGGCGTCTCGCAGAGGGCAACCCCGGTGACGTGGGGCCTGTTGGAGGAGGCGTTTCCGAATTGCGCATCAACTACGGACCTGGGTACTGGGTGTATCCTGTGCAACAGGGGCAGCGGTTGATTATCCTGCTGGCCGGCGGCAACAAAAGCACGCAACCAAGAGACACCAACCGGGCTGGCAGATTGGGGCGCGATTTGTGACTCGAGGAGAAGCAATGGCAAAAACCAAACCCCACCCATGGGATCCGGCGGACCAAATCGTGGACGGCGAAGACGCTATCATGTTCCTCAAAATATCATTGGAAGATTACGATTCGATGGATTTCGACGCCTTGATGGAATGTATCGCCCGCTCGCGGGGTGTTGCGGAGATCACAACCTGCGCGTTCAATTCGCAGGACGGTGTTGGGTCAGTTACCGTGACCACCACCTCCGGCGCATCGGCCACGCTGACAATAGCCCCCGAAGTGGACGTGGATAGTATCCGGCGGGCCCTCATCTCCAACCGCGCGCCGGAGACGATCGCATCCTGACCCGGCTGGTATCTCGATTGAAAATATGATCCGACGTTGGGGGAGCGAACTCAAACCGCTCCCCTTTCATTTTGCGATAATGCCCAGCTGTACTGGCTATGACTGATTGGCGGTGTCATCATGGAAATCCACGAAACGGAAACCCACGAAATCAAGGCCCAAGAAGTCGTCCGGCGGGCCCGCGAGGCCGGCGTCCGGCTGGTGATGTTTGCCTACTGCGACAGCAGCGGGATCATCCGCGGCAAGGCGACCCACGTCTCAGGCCTGGAGCGCCGACTCCATTCGGGAATCGGCTCGACCACCGCGATCCAGGCCATGGGTGACATGGACCAGTTGCAGGTGGTCAACGGCATGGGCCCAGTGGGTGAGTTTCGCATGATGCCGGATCTGGATACGTTCACCATGCTTCCCTACGCGCCCGGCCGGGCGATGGTCCTGACGGACATGGTGACCCTGGATCGCGAGCCCTGGGCGGCCTGCCCGCGCGATTTCCTGAAGCGGATGCTGGCGAAGGCTGCATCCATGGGAGTGACTTTCCAGGCTGCCTTCGAGCCGGAATGGTACCTGGCGCGGCGCGAGGGCGATGCGTTCATCCCCATTGATGAGAGCCTGGACAACTCCACCCTGGGCACAACGGTGTCGCTGGATGTGATTGACGACGTGGTGGAAGCCCTGGAAACCCAGGGGATGCAGCTGGAGCAGTATCACACCGAGGTGGGACACGGCCAGCAGGAGCTGAGCATCACCCACGCCGGTGCCCTGCGCGCCGCCGACAACCACATCATCTACCGCGAAACGGTGCGCAACGTTGCTTGGAAACACGGCTGGCTGGCTTCCTTTGCTCCCAAGCCGTTCCCTGACCAGGCGGGCAACGGTTGCCACACGCACGTCAGCGCGTGGGACGCCAACGGCGCACGCAACCTGTTTTACGACCCCGACGATGCCATGCAGATCAGCGAAATGGGCTACCAGTTCATTGGCGGCATTATGGCGCACCTGCCGGGCCTCATGTTGCTGACCAGCCCCAGCATGAACAGCTACCGCCGCATCTCTCCGGGTTCGTGGAGCACCGCCTACATTTGCTACGGGCAGGACAACCGGGAGGCGGCGGTACGGATTCCGTCGCGGTTCTGGGGTTCGGAGATGGCCTCAACCAACCTGGAGTACCGGCCGGCCGATTCCAGCTCCAATCCATACATCGCGCTGGGAGCCATAATCGCGGCCGGGCTCGACGGCATCCAGCGTGGCCTGATGCCGCCCGATGGGCTTTGCATCGACACCGACCCGTCCCGCCTGACTCCCGATGAACTGGCGGCACGCGGCATCAAGCGCCTGCCTTCAACGCTGCTGGAAGCCATCCATGAACTGGAGGGCGACACCACCCTCACCGATGCGTTGGGGCCGCTGCTGTCCGACTCATATCTGACGGTTCGCCGGTCCGACTGGGAACTGTTTTCGCAGCACGACGCCGAGTATGAAATCCGCCACCACTTTTACAAATACTGAACACCGACGGACTGGTCGCGTCGATTTGTTATCATATATGTACGCATTCCAGCCCGGCAGGGTATTTCACCCATTCGCAAGACCTTCTCCGATTACCCAGAAAAATGCCCTCGTCATTCCTGTGAAAACAGGAACCCTTGGCATTGACCGCTTTTGAGCCACCAGCCCTGTCGCGTGTTGAAAAATCACCAAACTTCGGAGCGCCTGAAAGCAGGGCCCTCCGCAACGTTGACCGACCAATCATCAGGAGCCACCCTATATGACCACCATACTTGACCGCTTAGACCCCGCCGTCGCCGCCGCCATCGAGAGCGAGAACCGCCGCCAGCGCGACTCCATCGTTCTCATCGCATCAGAAAACTACGCCAGCAAGGCGGTGCTGGAAGCCCAGGCGCAGTTGATGAACAACAAGTATGCCGAAGGCTACCCCGGACGGCGATACTACGGCGGCTGCGAGTTCGTGGACGTGGTGGAAACCCTGGCCATTGATCGCGCCAAAAAGCTGTTCGGCGCCGAACACGCCAACGTCCAGGCCCACAGCGGCGCCCAGGCCAACATGGCCGCCTACTTCGCCGTCCTGGAGCCCGGCGACACCGTTCTGGGGATGCAATTGGACATGGGCGGCCACCTCACCCACGGCGCCGGCGTCAACTTCTCCGGCAAACTCTACAACTTCGTTCCCTACGGGGTCGATCAGGAAACCGAGACCATTGACTACGACCAGGTCGAGCGGTTGGCCAAAGAACACAACCCGAAGCTCATCGTCGCCGGGTGCAGCAGTTACTCGCGGGTGCTGGACTTCCCGCGCTTCCGCGCCATCGCCGACTCGGTGGGCGCGCTGCTCATGGTGGACATGGCCCACATCTCCGGCCTCATCGCCGGCGGTGCGCACCCCTCGCCCTTCCCGCACGCCCAGATCGTGACCTCCACCACCCAGAAGACCCTGCGTGGCCCTCGCGGCGGCATGGTACTCACCGAAGAGGAGTTGGGACGCAAGGTTGACTTCGCGGTCTTCCCCTTCATGCAGGGCGGCCCCTTCATGCACGTCATCGCCGCCAAGGCAGTGTGCTTCGGCGAGGCTCTCGAACCCGACTTCGCGCGCTATGCCAACCAGGTGGTCGCCAACGCCCAGGTCATGGCCCAGGAACTCTCCGAGGCCGGCGTGCGTCTGGTGGCCGGCGGCACCGACAACCACCTCATGCTGGTGGACCTCACCCCCCTGGGCATCACCGGGAGGCAGGCGGAACGCGCCCTGGAATCCGTGGACATAGTCGCCAACAAGAACGCCATCCCTTATGACCAATTGCCGCCGCGCACTGCGTCCGGTCTGCGTCTGGGCACCCCGGCCATCACCAGCCGCGGCATGGCCGAGGAGGACACGCGGCAGGTCGCCAAGCTAATCGTGCGAACCCTGGGCAGCATCGGCAACGACGCCCGGATGTCCGAAATCCGCGACGAAGTCCACCACCTCAGCAACCGCTTCCCCGTCCCCGGTCTCGACGAGGAATAATGTCTTTCGCCGGTACGGGCGGGTTTGAAGCCCGCCTCCGGCGCGGGTCAAGCAAGCGGGGATTTTCGCCCAACAAACAGGTTGCCCCCGAACCCTCCCTCGTAGGCGTTGGTCTGGATGTACTCTCCTTCCAGACCCGCGTCACCCATCAAGCGCAGCCAGGCAGCGGTGGGAAACAACCCGCCGGTGTGCCGGTCCACCTCAACTGCGATCCGCCCGTCCTCGTCGATCACAAAAACGAAAACCGACTCGGCGGTGGTGCCTCCCGGCTGCGGCTTGGCGATGTATTCGATAAAGGTGACCGACCGGTCTTCAGCCTCGCGCGTCCACTCCACCACCCGGGGCCCGGTGAAAGTTTCCTGCACACAGTCCGGCGCCAGCAACACCAGGCCGCCGGGATTCAGATGCGCTGCCGCGTTGACGATTGCGGCCCGCAGGTCGGCTTCCGTCACCATGTAGTTCACCGCGTCGTGAATCGCCACCACGTCGAACGTGCGGCCCACCCGAACGGTGCGCATATCACCCTCGTGATGCCAAGTTCGCGGATTCAGCCGTCGCGAGATTTCCAGCATCTGCGGCGATATGTCCACCGCCTCGGTGATGAAATGCTCCGTTAGATGCGACAGCAGGTGCCCGCCTCCGCAGCCCAGTTCCAGCAGCGTGGGCAAAGCGCCGCCGGCATCAGGGCGGGGACCCAATCGGCTGCGAATAACGTCCAGCCATTCCTGCGCCTCGACCATGTATTCCTCCGGCGGACTGATGATCGGCCAGAGGTGTGCCAGGTCGTTGTACAGGCGAAGTGTCATCGCTGAAGCATCATCCACGAATTATGCCGCCCGGGAGACCATCCCATAGGTATCGATATACAGATACTCGCGCACTCGCGCCAGCCAGACGCCGGGGGCCGGCGGATTGTTGTGCAACCAGCGTTCCAGGTTGCTGATGACGACACCTGGCTCAAGCTCGATGGGTGGGCCGCCAAGGTCGCGCCACCGTTCTATCATACGTCCCGCGTCATTGGGTAGGTAACCCGCCGCCATAACCCTTTCCAGTCCGTCGCCCAACATCACAATAAGACCTCCTGTTCTATTCAGTACGATTGTACGAAACAAAAACTCCAATTGCAATACGCAAACCGCAAAACCCAACGTCAACCAATCAAAATTGTTGGCAGCCCTTGCCTGCAACCCGTCGTTCCCGCTTTCGCAGGAACCCAGCAAATTTACTCGGCCACAAACGTGAGTGCGGCAAGAATTTCGTAGATCCCGGTTGCCGTCGCTATGTCGGTTTCGGTCGTGGCCGGCCGCACCGGGGCTGAACCGACGCCTCGCCGCAACGGCATCGACCCCGCGAAACGGTTATAATCGTGCCCGAACCGACTACCAAGGAGCCGAGACATGGTGACTACCACACCGGCCCGCGAGGCCGCTGAGCTTATTTTCGCGCAGTACAAGGCTGTGCAGCCCTTCGAGCGGCTACCCGCCAAGCTGTTCCCCAAAACCCTAGAAGACGCCTACGCCATCCAGTTGGAACTCCACTGCATGCTCTCCAGCCTCTGGGGTCCCCTGGCCGGTTACAAACTGGCCTACACCACCCCGGTGATGCAGGAACGGGCCGGCCTGGACCATCCCGTCCTCGGCGGCGTTTTCCAGAAGACCATCCTGCGCTCCCCCGTGGTGCTCAACTTCACCGAGTACGTCAACCTCGGCATCGAACTGGAAGTCGGCGTGACCCTCGGCAAGGACCTGCCGGCGTCGGGCGCGCCCTACACCCGCGAGACCGTTGCCGAAGCGGTAGCCGAGGTGGCAACGGCCTTCGAGATCGTGGACATCCGCACCCCTGACGACCTCACCACCGAAGAGCGCACCCTGATGAGCGTCGCCGTCAACATCCTCAACTCCGGCGTCGTCCTCGGCGACCCCGTCACCGACTGGCAGAGCCTCGACCTCGTCAACTGCCACGGCGTCATGCAGATCAACCATGAAAAGGTCGGCGAGGGTTACGGCCGCGACGTCATGGGCCATCCCTTCGAACCGCTGGTCTGGCTGGCCAACGAACTGTCCCGGCGCAACCACCCCCTCAAGGCCGGCGACACGGTCATCACCGGCAGCCTCGTCCCGCCCACCCCACTCAGCTTCGCCTCTGAAGGCCGCGTTTCCATCGAGGGACTGGGCGAGGCGGTGGTGGTCTGCGCCTGAGCAACCATAGCCAAAAAATCAGTAATCCGGGGCCAATCGAATCCCGTTCATCCCGTGAATCCGCGGGAAGCATACGAGGAACCATACGGGCAACGGTCACCGGCTTCAACCGGATGGTCCAACGACCCGCGCAAACGGACGCTCACCGAGTCAGCCTAACTTCCGGTCTCCACCCACAGCGCATACACCGCCCGGCGCGAGAGCCCGGTGGCCGCGACAACTTCCGCCACCGCCTCGCGCCCGAGCATACCCTGAGCCCGGCGCTGCGCCAGCGCATCCCGGGCCGCCGCCACTGTGATGGATGGTTCTGACGCTGTTGCCGCCTCTTCGGATGCTGACGGCCCCACCACGATGGTGAACTCTCCTCGCGGGTCCGCGAAGTGCACCAACGCGTCGGACGCCTTGCCCCGCCAGACCTCCTCGTGCATCTTGGTCAACTCCCGGCATACCGCCAGCGGCGGGTCGTTGAGGGTCTCGGCAATGTCGGCCAGCGTCGCCTTCACCCGGTGTGGAGCTTCAAACAGCGCCAGCGTCTGGCCCAGGCTGGCCGCTTCCGTAAGCGCGGATACCCGCTCTGACCGACGCCGGGGCAGGAACCCCAGGAACACGAACCGGTCGGCGGGCAAACCAGACACCGACAACGCCGTCGATACCGCCGATACTCCGGGCACGCTCACCACCTCGTAGCCGGCCTCCGCAACCGCCGCCACCACGCCGGCGCCCGGGTCGCTGATGCCCGGCGATCCCGCGTCCGTCACCAGCGCCACGTCCCCTGATTCCATCGCCTCCAGCAGCGACGCCACCCGGCGAGTCCAATTGTGCTCATTGCAACTCACCAGCCGGGGCCTGGCATCCAGATGCGTCAACAACCGCCGCGTGACCCGCGTATCCTCCGCCGCCACCACCGGCGCCGACGCCAGAATCCGCGCCGCCCGCACGGTAATGTCCTCCAAATTCCCAATGGGAGTGCCAATTACATACAGCGTGCCCACCCAGGCAGTATAGCGATATTGGGACTGGAACCGGCAGGGCCGTTCGATCATTGGCCATAGATGAGGTAGTCCACTCATCCTGAGCCTGATGAAGGACGAGCGGACGGTGAGCAGGTAACCATTCCGCCAACAGCAATTGCCGTTTGCCAGGATAATCGAATCTTCCTGCACTGAATTCCGGCCCGCCAGCCCATCCCAACCCCCTGTGATAAGATTATCCAGCCCGTTCGTTCGGGCCATTCGTTTACAGATACCTGCCCTATTGAAGGAGTTGCATCCATGCCGGAGCTGAACGGGGGCCACCTCTTGATACGCTGCCTGAAGCAGGAGGGCGTCCAGAAGATTTTCACCATCGTGGGCGACACCATCCTGCCTCTGGTTGACGCCGCCGCCGATGAAGGCATCGAGTTCATCGATACACGCCACGAGGGCGCGGCGATGCACATGGCAGACGGCTACGCGCGCATCACCGGCCAGCCCGCCGTCGCCATGTTCACCGGCGGCCCCGGCTTCGCCAACGCCATCTCCGGACTGCCCGCCATCTACACGTCCGAAAGCCCCGTCATCTTCGTCGCCGGGTGCGCCGAACTCCCCGAAAAGGGCCAGGCCACCTTCCAGGAAATCGACCAGGTCGCCATGGCCGCCCCGGTATCCAAGGGGTCGTGGCTAATCCACGAAAAGAACCGCATCCCCGAATTCGTCGCCACCGCCTTCCGCACCGCCATGAGCGGCCGCCCTGGCCCAGTGCATCTGACCCTGCCCATCGACCTTCAGGAAGCCCCCATCAGCGAGGAGGACCTGCCGCCCTACCTGCCGCAGGAATACCGCAACATGGGTCGGCCCCAGGGCGACCCCGCGCTCATCGAGCAGGCCGCCAACCTCATGGCCAACGCTCAGCGTCCTGTCATCATCGTCGGCAACCCGGCCCGATACTCTGTCGAGCCGGCCCAACTCGAAGCCCTCGCCGAGGCCACGGGAGCGCCCATATTCACCGTCGAGCAGGCCCGCGGCCTCATCGACGACCTCCATCCGCTGTGCTTCGGCTATGCCGACGGCGCTCTCAACCGCACTGCCCGCAAGTTCCGCGAGGCCGACGTGGTCCTGCTGCTGGGCAAGCGACTCGACCACCGCTATCGCTACGGGGGCGTCTTCAATACCGACGCCAAACTGATCCAGGCCGACCCTTCGCCCGCTGAAATCGGGCGCAACCGTGGCGTGGCCGTCGGTCTCCTCGGCGATCTGGGCGCAATGGTTGACCAACTCACCGCCGCCGCCAAACCCAACCGCAGCATCGGCCCCTGGATAGATGAACTCGGGCAGGAACACACCGCCTGGCTCGACAGCCTGCGCGCCAACGCCACCGGCGGCGCCCCCATGCACCCGCTGGACGTGTACACCGCCATCGAACACCTGGTGGACGAGGACACCTTCATCGTGCTGGACGGCGGCGACTATGTACAGTGGGGCCGCTGCTACCTGCCCGCCCGCTCCCCCGGCCACTTCATTCGCCTGGGCCCCCTCAGCCACCTCGGCGGCGCAATCCCCTACGCCATGGCCGCCAAACTCGCCTACCCGGACAGCAAGGTACTGGCATTCATGGGCGACGGTTCCTTCGGTTTCTATTCGATGGAATACGACACCTGCATCCGCCACAACCTTCCCATCACCGGCATCATGGGCAACGACGGCAACTGGGGAATCGACCGCACCTTCCAGTTGGCCTACTTCGGCCGCGACGTCGGCACCGCCCTGCGCCCCGGCGTCCGTTATGACCAGGTGGTGGAGGGTATCGGCGGCTACGCCGAACTGGTCGAGCAACCCGGCGACGTGGCCCCGGCCGTCGAGCGCGCCATCAACTCCGGCCGCCCTTCGCTGGTCAACATCGCCGTCAAATCCGGCGCCAGTCCCCTGGCCGACGCCATGATCGCCCGCCGCACCGGCGGCTAGCGACCTTTCCGCTCCGCGCCCGGTTCCGGGGCTGCCGGGAATATTCAAGCCGGCAGCCCCGCCGTTTGCCGGTTCTGCCCAGCCAATGCTCACATCCGTTGCCCATAACCAGCATAATGACGAAAATCGCAATAGCACGCGAATTACACCGGGAAGTCGTACCGTAGTGTTGACAAAGGTTTCCCAAGGGTATAAATTGCCCGAAATGCCACCGCTTCACAGCGGTACAGCCAACTGCGAGGAGGCAAATATGCTTACCATTGGGCACGAGGTAGTCAGACCCGGAAGGCACTGGGGTGACTCCGACATCACGATTCCGGTTCCGGAAGAACTGGAAACTACTCCCGGCATCCCGATGACCGCCCGTGAAATTGACTGGTACGCCCGCGAATACCCGCTGGAAACCATGAACATCACCGAGCGCGCATCCCGGGACTGGTCCAACACCCTGCGCGACCTCCACGCCGAAATGCGTGAGATCCGCAAGGAGCACGACAAGCTCAACAGCAACCTGATCATGGCTGCCCGCGCCACCTCCGAGATGGAGCCCACCGCCGAACCCACCGGCGCTGACATCTCCCAACTCATCAAGGACAAGGCTCGCCAGCTCGGGTATCTGGAAGTCGGTATCACTTCCTATGACCCCCGCTATGACTACAAGAGCAAGCGCGGCTTCACCGTCATGCCTCATGCCGTCTGTTTGGCCTATGAGCAGGACTTCGAGCCCACCCAGACCATCCCCAGCGTTGACGCTGAGATCGTCCACTCCAGCACCTATCGCACGCAGGCTGCGGCTGGCTTGGAACTCGGCAACTTCATCCGCTCCCTGGGTTACAAGGCCCATGTCGTCCACTCCAGCGACGCCACTGGCCCCGTCATCCCCATGTTCGTCGCCGCCGGCCTCGGCCAGCTCGGCGCCTGCGGATACCTGCTGTCCCCGCACACCGGCAACCGGATGCGGTTGATGATGGTCACCACCGACGCCAACGTCACCCATGACTCCCCGGTCGACTACGGCATCCACGCTTTCTGCCAGGTTTGTCAGGTCTGCGTGAACCGCTGCCCCGGCCGCGCCCTCATGCGCGACAAGATCTGGTGGCGTGGAATCGAGAAGAACAAGCTCTACTTCAAGCGCTGCCGTCCCGTCATGGCCCGCTACCTCGGCTGCGGCGTCTGCATGAAGGTTTGCCCGATCCAGAAGTACGGCCTGAAGAACACGATGGAGCACTACGCTGCCACCGGTCAGGTTCTCGGCAAGGGCACCCATGACCTCGAAGGTTACAACCTGGAAGGCAAGGGCTACTTCGGCCCCGGCGAACTCCCCGTCTTCGAGCGCGGATTCTTCGACATGCCTCACGGCAACTCCGACGAGTGGGCTTTCGAGTCCATGAAGGAAGCCGCGAAGGACAACGAAGGCGAAATCCCCGAAGACATGATCGACGACCTGAAGCTCCAGATCCAGCGCGCCATCGCGCTGCAGAGCGGCGACGTTCTGGCCATGATGGCAGAGGACCAGGACTACATCTAGTAGTTCGTTCTCAATCGACTAACCGGCAAAATTGGGCCGGCGGGAATATTCCCGCCGGCCCTTTCTATTTCAGGGTCCCACCGGCCTGGCCCACATACCCACGCCCTGGTGTACAATGCCCGCCACCTCCGGCTAACTCCTTTTTCAATCAACAACAGCGCGTCGCCCCATGGAACCCACCATCACCTCCCAACTCCCCTCCCTGCTGATCTCCATACCCGACGGCGTTATCGACCTCGGTTGGGGCCACCCATCGCCCCGGCTTCATCCCACCGATGCCCTGGCCGCCGCCGCGCAATCGGCCCTCGGGCAGCAGTCCGCGGTGCCCCTCCAGTACGGCGCGGTGCAGGGGTTCGGTCCCCTCCTGGATTCGCTGGCCGCCTACCTCTCCGGGCAGGACGCATACGGCGGCCCGGTCAGCCCGGCCTCGCTGTTCCTCACCGCCGGCGCCTCCGCCGCTATTGACCTGGCCACCACACTCTACGCGACCGCCGGCGACACGGTGATCGTCGAGGAACCAACCTACTACCTGATCGAGCAGATCTTCGTGGACCACGGCCTCAACGTTATCGGCGTTCCCACCGACGCCCACGGCCTGGACATCGACGCCCTGGCAACCCTCCTGGAAGCCCGAGACGCGCCCCGGCCTCGCCTGCTCTACACCATCCCAACCTACCAGAACCCCAACGGTTCCGTACTGACCCTGGAGCGGCGCCGTCACCTTGTCGAACTGGCCCAAGTTCACGGTTTCACGATCATCGCCGACGAGGTTTACCAACTGCTCCACTACGGGCCGGCGCCACCGCCGCCGCTGGCGATGCTGGACGATGCCACCGATGGTTGCGTCATCTCGCTGGGTTCCTTCTCCAAGATACTGTCCCCCGGACTGCGCCTCGGCTGGGTGCATGCAGACCCTGAGATCATCCGCCGTTTCGTGGATTCCGGGGTCGCCGCCAGCGGCGGCGGTCTGAGCCATTTCGCAGCCACTCTTGCCCACGCCACTCTGGAGATGGGACTGCTACAGGAAAACATCGACACGCTGCGCCGGGTTTATGGGCAGCGGCACGATGAAGCCGCCAGTCTGCTCCGTGCCGAATTCAATGGCTCGGTGGATTTCACGCCTCCTGGCGGCGGCTACTTCTATTGGTTGAACCTGCAGGACGACATCAATACCGAAAGGTTGCTGCCGATGGCCCGCGAGGCCGGCGTATCGTACCGGCCCGGCGCCGCATTCTCCGCTTCCGGCGCCTTCCCCAACTCCCTGCGCATCAGCATATCGCTGTACGAAACCGACGAGATCGCCGAGGGAATTCGCCGACTGGCGTCCGTCGTCACCGCCGTCTGACCCCATCGCAGCTGGCAGGCGCAACCGCCACGCAGGAAGGCTGCCCAACGCGGTTTGACCTGGGCGCGCGGTGCGCTGCGCAACCCCTGATCCAATTGGCGCAATTGTTATCCCCCGCACCATCCGGAAACGCAGGTGTCACGGCCCGCAACCCCATCATTTTCAACCCTCAAACTGCCGATAATAATGATAATTATGCAATGGGATATGATGATCAGACGGTGCAAGTATTGACATTCGCGACCTGTACCAGTATCTTTTGAGGAAATTGGGCCTATCTATGCTGTCCAACTTAAGGAGGAGGATATGCTTACCATTGGTCATGAGGTACGACGTCCCGGCAAGTACTTGGGCGACACACCCGTAACGATCCCGGTGCCCGAGGAGCTCGAAACCACTCCCGGCATCCCCATGAACCAGCGCGAAGTTGACTGGTACTCCCGCGAGTATCCCGTCGAAACCATGAACATCACCGAGCGCGCTTCCCGCGACTGGGCCAACACCCTCCGCGACCAGCACGCCGAGATGCGCGAGATCCGCAAGGAACACGACAAGCTCAACCGCAACCTGGTTATGGCCGCCCGCCTGACCGGCGAGTTGGAGCCCACTGTTGAGGCCAACGGCGACGACGTCACCGAAGTCATCAAGCAGAAGGCCCGCGAGCTCGGTTTCATCGAAGTCGGCATCACCGCCTTTGACATCCGCTACGTGTATCAGAGCAAGAAGGACTGGGTCCGCTTCCCCCACGTCATCTGCTTGGCCTACGAGCAGGACTTCGAGCCCACCCAGACCATCCCCAGCATCGACGCTGAGATCGTCCACTCCAGCACCTACCGCACGGAAGGCGCCGCTGGCCTGGAACTCGGCAACTTCGTTCGCGGCCTCGGCTACCGCGCACAGGTCCACAGCCCCAACGACAACACCGGCCCTTATATCCCGATGTTCGTCGCCGCCGGCCTCGGCCAGCTCGGCGCCTGCGGATACCTGCTGACCCCCCACGTCGGCTCCCGCTGCCGCATCATGATGATCACCACCGACGCCAGCGTCACCTATGACTCCCCGGTCGACTACGGCATCCACGCTTTCTGCCAGGTTTGTCAGGTCTGCGTGAACCGCTGCCCCGGCCGCGCCCTCATGCGCGACAAGATCTGGTGGCGTGGAATCGAGAAGAACAAGCTCTACTTCAAGCGCTGCCGCCCCGTCATGGCCCGCTACCTCGGCTGCGGCGTCTGCATGAAGGTCTGCCCGATCCAGAAGTACGGCATGCAGGCCACCATGGAGCACTACGCTGCCACCGGTCAGGTCCTTGGCAAGGGAACCCACGACCTCGAAGGTTACAACATCGAGGGCAAGGGCTACTTCGGCCCCGGTGAACTCCCCATCTTCGAGCCTGGCTTCTTCGACATGCCTCACGGCGACACCTCCGAGTGGGCCTTCGACCAGTTGAAGGACGCTGCGCGCGCCAACGGCAACGAGATCTCCGATGAGATGATCGAGTCATTCCGCGCCGACGTCGTCCGCGGCCTCGGCCAGAGCACCGACAACGTCGACATGATGTACGAGGAAGAAGACTACATCTAAACCATGTAGCCATCCAAATCGGTCGGTTCTCAGGAACAGACATCTTGGGGGCGGGTGTTACCCGCCCCCATTTCGTATGTCTCTCTGCGCTGCCTGGCGAGCGACGCCTCCCCGCTAAACCACCGGCGCGGGCCCACCAAGCCGCGACCGCGACCGCCCACTGTCTCACGACCCCACTATCATTCTGCGTAAACTGTGCAATTCTCTGTACCCTCACGCCATCCACTCCCCTCATTGGCAAGCCCGTCCAATCACCAGCCAGCCAGGGCCCGTTCACACTCGGAAAACCATCCGTCTTTCCTGCGAAAGCAGAAACCCAGCAAAGTCCCGGCAACAGGACCGTTAGCATCGTTGTGTACTCTCCGGATTCCCGCGAACGCTGCAATGACGGAAAATGCGGACACATGACGGGAAGTGTAAACAGGTCATGGCCCGTGAGCAGGGCCATTCCATTATTGACCATCGATGAGGTAGTCGGCTCATCCTGAGCCTGTCGAGGGACGGCGGACGGTGAGCAGGAAATCATTCCGGCAACAGCAAATGCCTTTTGCCAGGACAATTGAATCGCCCAGCAGGTGCGCGCAACAGAACTGCAATCAAAACCTTCTCCCTTGACGGGAGAAGGTAATGATCGGGGACGGCAAATCCGTTTGCCAAACGCCCGGCGAATCTTGGGCGCGGCTAGTTCGCTACAGTTGCAGCGTTCTGGGGTCGGCCGCCTGGCGCGGTGGCTTGGCCGCGCTCGCCGGCTGCTCCTCGGTCAGGTTGGAGATCAGTTCATCCAGCGCAGTCTGGTATTCCGCCGACCCTTCCGCCTGGCCGGCCAGGTCGAACACCCGGTGTTCTTCCTTCAGCAACCGGGCGTTCCGGTTGCGCCCACCAGCCATCACGCCGTCCGCGTCCACCAGGAACATCGTCCAGCGGTCCGTGGTGTTCTCCGCTTCCATCGCTGAGGTGATGTCGTTGCGCACCGTTTCGCTGTCCAGCCCGGATTCCGTGCAGAGCACCACCAACCGGTCGTAGTGCCGGACCCATCGCTCGATTTCTTCCTCGCCCGACGTCGCACGCCGGTCCACCAGCGGATTACCTCTGAAGTTTTCCGCAAAAACCCAGCTGCGCACGCCCTTGGCGCGTAGGTTCGCTTCCAGTTGCCGGGCAAACTCCACGTCGTTGCCGGCGCAGGTGATATGCACCTCCAGCGTCGTCACGGGCGCATCCACCACCGAGTCCTGGATTCCCACTACGGCCACCGGAATACCCGAACCCAATATGAACGACTGCGGCAATGCCCCCCTTGAGCGCAGCAGGGTGTCCAGCCCAATGGTGCTGGGCGCGTCATGCCGCACGCTGTCCAACCCCACCGCCCGGTCCATCGCGCAGTTCTGAAAAACCGTGTAGCCGATGATGCAGTTGTTGAAATCCGCCTCTCCGGTACTCACGTCATTCAGGACTGCCTCGTAAAAGTCCGCGTCGCTCAGAACCGCTCCCGACAGGTTGGTCCTCGACAGGTTCGCCCCGTTGAAGCTAGCCCCGGTCAGATTCGCTCCGGTGAAGTTCGTCCGATCCAGGTTGGCCCGGTCCAGGTTGGCATTGGTCAAGTCCGCTCCGGACAGGTTCGCTTCGGAAAGCGTCGCCCGGTCCAAGTTGATTCCCGCCAGGTTCGCGTTCCGCATGTCGGCGCCGCGCAGGTTTGCGCCGGGCGCAATCGCTCGGCTCATGTTGGCTTCCCGCAGGTCGGCGCGGTAAAAGTGCACGTCGTTCATGTAGCTGTTGGACAGGTCCGCTCGCCTGACCATCGCTCCCATGAAGTCGCCATCCCGCATATCCGCCCCTCGGAGGTTCACCAGAGGGATGCGGGCGTGGCTCATGTAGCACGAGTTCAGGTCCATCGGCGTATTGGGATGCTCTTCGCGCCATGCCGCCACCGCATCACGCCCCCGCTTCACGATTTGGACCAGTTCAATATCGGCCATGATTATGTCTCCAGAAGGGTGTCGGCGACGATTTTAGCACAAATTCCAGTCTAAACCGGCATCGTGTAAAATGACGCCATACGCTCACACAGGAGATATTCCAATGTTCAAGACCATCACCATGGCAAGCCTCGCCATCCTGCTTATCCTCTCCGTCGCTTGCGGGGCCGGCGGTTCCGATTCTGATTCGGCCAGCATCGCGGACGAACCCCACTCCGATCACATGGTCGCTCAGGCAACCCTCACCGCCTATTACATCGACGCCGCCATCCGCGCGGGCATGACTTCCCAAGAAATCAACTTCGCCCTGGGCAAAATCGCCAGCGTAACCGTGATCGACGAATTCTGGGTCAGCGACGAGATCGGCCGCATCGATTTCACCAATGTCCCAAGCGTGCCCTTCTCGTTCCCAACCGACCCCGACGCCGGTACTCAGGCAGCGCCCTTCGCCGCCCTCCTGCTGGGCGGAGAAACCGTGATTGTGCAGGGCGCGCAACCCCGTGAGGCCGACGGCGCAGTTTTCCAGTACGTCGGTGTCGCCGGTGTGGACAAGCCCCGCATCGTCCAAGTGGGCTTCGCGCGCGAATAGCCCCGTTCCCGCCTAAACGAAACCCGCAAAATCCCGTTCATCCTCGTACAGAATGACGGCCCCGACTGCCACCAACTCGAAACGGCCGTCATCCCCACATGGGTCTCCCAAGAGCCATTCGATTGTTGGCGGTAGACAAGCGAGTCCGCTCGTCCTTCGACAGGCTCAGGATGAGGGGACGGTGAGTAGGGAACCGTTCTGGCAACGGCAATCGCCTTTTGCCGGGATAATTGAATAACCCTGGCATGGGCCCACAGCGCTGGTTTTGACTACCATCCCCTGACGCTATACTATTACGCTGGTTCTCAACATGCTGCTGACTATCGACATTGGCAATACTGCAGTGACCATGGGCGTGTTCTACGACGGCCCTGCGTCCGATTCCAATGCCTGTGGTTCCAGCCCATCGGACCGCTTGGTCACCACCCTGCGGGTCGCCACCGATTCCCGAAAACTGGCCGACGAATACGGCATCCTCGTCAAGAACCTGCTGGAATTTCAGGGCGTCACGTCATCCGACATCACGGCAGCCTGCATCTGCTCCGTCGTCCCGCCTCTCACCGGCCTGTTCGAAGACCTGTGCCGCCGGTATTTTGGCGTCGCTCCCCTGCTGGTCACTTCCCAAATAGACCTGGGGATGCCGGTGCTCTACGACAACCCGCGCGACGTGGGCGCCGACCGCATCGTCGATGCTGTGGCCGCAGCGGAACTCTACGGCGTTCCCGTCATCGTGGTTGATCTTGGAACCGCCACCGTCCTGGACGCCGTTTCCCGCAACGGCGAGTATCTGGGCGGAGCCATCACCCCCGGCATCAACCTGTCTGTGGATGCCCTCTACCACAACACTTCTCTGCTCCGGCGCGTGGAGCTGGTGGCACCGGCGGCGGCCGTGGGGCGCAACACCACCATGGCGCTGCAATCAGGCATCGTCTTCGGTTATGCCGGCCTGGTGACCACGATGGTCGAACGCTTCAAATCGGAGATAGGCGCCGACGCCAAGGTAGTGGGCACCGGCGGCCTGGTTACCGTCATTGCCGACCACGCCCCGGTTTTCGACGACATCAACCAGGAACTGACCCTCGTCGGTCTCGATCTCATCTATCGAATGAACACCGCAGCCACGTCTCCGGCCGAACCGTTGCTGTCCCTGGAGGCGCGGGATTAGGCCCACTGGTGATTCCCATGCAATCCGCGCTGGCTGGAAAAAACATTGTCCTTGGCGTAACCGGCAGCATAGCCTGCTATAAGGCGCTGGACCTGGCGAGCAAGTTGGTGCAAGCGGGCGCCAACGTCGAGACAATCCTCAGTTACGGCGCGACCCAGTTCGTGACTCCTCTGGCGTTCCGCAGCCTCACCCACCGCTCCGTCGTAACCGACACCTTCGATCCGAACTCCGAACAGAGCGTCGAGCA
Source organism: Dehalococcoidia bacterium (assembly GCA_963668585.1). Lineage (GTDB taxonomy): Bacteria > Chloroflexota > Dehalococcoidia > Lucifugimonadales > UBA3495 > Bin87. The sequence goes on from OY764869.1 coordinate 33,195, forward strand.
CGTCGCCCTGGCCCGCTGGGCCGACATCGTGGTGATCGCGCCGGCCACGGTTCACTGCATCGCCAAACTGGCCGCCGGCCTCGCCGACGACCCGTTGACCACCACCGTCATTGCCACGGAGGCGCCGCTCCTCGTTGCTCCGGCCATGGACGCCAATATGTACGACCATCCGGCCACCCGGGAGAATGTCGCCCGTCTGCGCTCAAGGGGCGTGTTCCTCGCCGGCCCGGCCCCGGGACGCCTCGCCTCCGGTCTGATGGGAATGGGCCGTCTGGTCGAACCGATGGATCTCCTTGGGCACATCGCCGCCGCCCTCGGCAAGCAAGGTGACCTCGCCGGCCGCAAGATTATTATCAGCGCCGGCGGCACCCAGGAAGCCATCGATCCGGTGCGCGTGATCACCAATCACTCGTCCGGACGCATGGGGTTCGCCGTCGCCGAAGCAGCCCGCGACCGCGGCGCGGAGGTGGTTCTGGTGACCGCGCCCACCGCGCTTCCCGACCCTCCGCTCATCCGCGTGGCGCCGGTGCTCTCGGCCCAGGATATGTGCGACGCCGTGCTGGCAGAGACTCCCACCGCCGACGCCCTGATCATGGCCGCCGCCGTGGCCGACTATCGTCCGGCCGTGGCCGCCGAGCAGAAGATCAAAAAGACTGCCGCCGACGAGATGTCTATTGACTTGGAAAAAACCACCGATATACTGGCGACGGCTGTGGGCGACTTCGTTCGCGTCGGCTTCTCCGCAGAGAGTGAAAACCTGGAGGCCAACGCCGCCGATAAGGTCCGACGCAAGTCGCTGGATCTCATCGTCGCCAACGACATCACGGAGGAAGGCAGCGGGTTCGGTGTGGATACCAACCGTGTCGTGTTGATAGATCGCGAGTTGCAAGCCGAGCGACTGCCCTTGCTCACCAAGTATGAAGTGGGCCACCGTATCCTTGATCGTGTGGTAACCCTGCTGCCCGGGCGCGCCCCGGCTTGACCACAGGTTTGTAGCGTCCCTATCCCAAATAACTGAAACCGACTCCAAATAAGGAACGCCATGAGACCCAGATACTCGCTCAGCATGCTCCGCGGCGATCTGTTCGGTGGCATCACAGCGTCCGTGGTGGGGTTGCCGGTCGCGCTGGCATTCGGCGTAGCCTCCGGCCTGGGTCCCATCGCCGGAATGTACGGCGCCATCGCGGTCGGATTCTTCGCCGCCGTATTCGGCGGCACCCGTTCCCAGATCTCCGGACCCACCGGCCCCATGAGCGTCGCCATGGCGGTGATTGTCACCGTCCATTCCGAGGGCGACTTCGCCAAGGCTTTCACCGTGGTGGTGCTGGCCGGTCTCATCCAGATGTTCCTGGGCGCCATCAGAATCGGGCGGTTTGTCGCCTACACGCCCTACTCCGTAATATCCGGCTTCATGACCGGCATCGGCATCATCGTCATGCTGGTGCAGGTGGCCCCCTTCGTGGGCGCCGAGGCTCAACCCGGTGGAGTGTTGTCGAAAATCAGCTCAATCCCGGATGCTATAGCCAACGCCCAGGTACACTCCCTGATCGTCGCCGCCATCACCCTCCTGGTGGGTGTGCTTTGGCGGCCGCCGCTGAGCCGGTACCTTCCCGCGCCCCTGGCGGCCATGATCATCGGCTCCGCTGTCGGCATCTTCTGGCTCACCGACCTCAGAGTCATCGGTGATGTGCCCACCGGCCTCCCGGACTTGCGCATCCCGGTCTTTGACATAGGTTTCATCCTCAGTTCGCTGACCCCCGCGTTGATCCTGGCGCTGCTCGGCTCCATCGACAGCCTGCTCACTTCCCTAATCGCCGACGCGCTGACCCGCACCCGCCACAATGCCAACCGTGAGTTGATCGGCCAGGGAATCGGAAACACCATCGCCGGTCTGATCGGCGGCCTGCCCGGCGCCGGCGCCACCCTGGGCACCGTCATCAACATCCGCTCAGGCGGACGCACACCGTTCTCAGGTGTTGTGCGCGCCGGCGTCCTCCTAGCCCTGGTGCTGGGACTCGGCCGGTACGTCACGGAAATACCCCACGCCGTCCTGGCCGGCATCCTGGTCAAGGTGGGTTGGGACATCATCGACTGGAAACTCATCAAGCGGGCCCACAAGATTCAGCGCGACCACCTGGTCGTCATGGTCATCACCCTGGCGCTTACGGTGTTCCTAGACCTGGTGACCGCCATCGCCATCGGCCTGATCGCGGCAGGAATGGTGGCGGCCCGGCAGGTGGAGCGCCAAGAGTTGGACAGCGTAGTGTCCACTCCCCTGCTTGACCAGACCTTCCTCTACGACACCCCCGAGGAAGCGGCGGCGGCCAACGACGGTGACGAGTTCGCCGCCCGCGTCGGCGTCGTCGGCATGCGCGGTCGATTCTCCGTCGCATCCTCCAGCAATCTGGTCAACACCATCGGCGGCGATATCCGCGACCATGAGGTCGTAATCTTCGACTTCTCGGAAACGCTCTACATGGACGACAGCGCCGCCATGGTCGTGGAGCAGATGATTGATATCGCCACGGAAGAGGACACCGAGTCCATCGTCATGGGTCTCTCCGGCTCCGCGGTGGAAGAAAACCTCCACGCCCTCAACATCCTGGCCAAGGTTCCGGAAGACCGCTTCGTGGAAGACTTGGACGGCGCCCGGGAAGTGGCAAAGAGTATCCTGCACGTAGAACCCGAACCTGCGGAGGCAGCCTGATGCGTATCGGAGTATTTGTTGGAGCGTCCGCCGCCGACCTGATGAGCCTTGACGATCTCATCGGGCGCATCAAGCAGGCCGAGGCCGATGGGTTTGACAGCTTTTGGGTGCCCCATATTTCGGCGCGCGGTTACGATGCCCTGACCGTTCTTGCCCTCGCCGGCATGCAGACCAGCCGCATCGAGTTGGGCGTCGGCGTGGTTCCCACCTATCCAAGGCACCCGATGGCGCTGGCCCAGCAGGCGATAACCACCGCTGCGGCTTCCAACAGCCGTTTTATCCTAGGCATCGGCCCGTCGCACCGTCCCGGCATCGAGGAGAGTTTCGGCCTGTCCTACGACCGCCCTGCCCTGCACACCCGCGAGTACCTTTCGGTACTGCGTCCCCTCATAGACGAGGGACGCGTTCAGTTCTCCGGAGAGTTCTACAACGTCAACGCCGAACTGGACGTGCTGGACCGCCCGACCTGCACGGTGGTCATCTCCGCCCTCGCGCCGCGTATGCTGCGCCTGGCCGGCCAGCGGGCCGACGGCACCATAACCTGGATGGCAGGCCCCAAAGCCATCAGGGAACACGTCCGCCCTCGCATCAACGCCGCCGCCGACTCAGTCGGGCGACCCGAACCTCGCATCTGCGTCGGACTGCCCGCAACCGTCTGCGACGATGAGGCCGTCGGGCGTCGCGCGGCCGCCGAATCCTACGAACGCTACGGGCGGCTGGTCAACTACCGCCGCATCCTGGACGTTGAGGATGTGGAAGGCCCGTCAGAAGTCGCCGTGGTCGGCAACGAGTCATCCTTGAAAAGCCAACTGGAAGCCTTCGCCGACGCTGGCGCCACCGACTTCATCGCCAACATCTTCACCGCCGGCGACGACACCGACTCCAACGCACGTACCTACGCGGCGCTACGGGATTTGGTGGGCAAGGTTTAGCAGTCGACCACATTTCACCCGTCATCCCCGCTCGCGCGGGAATTCAGTGATTTACGGGAGTGCCATTTGGTCGTGCATAGACGGATTTCTGTGCAAACCGTCTTACACTTCCATCGTGACAATGTACACATTCTGCAAAATATTTCGGGGGTTTTTGCCGTCCAGGGCTGTCCTTGTTAGAATGTAGCCAGAACTGTGAACGAGAGGCCGGTATGGACGCGCAGACCATCGCAATTCTCGGCGTGGGGGCAACTCTAATCTCTGTATTCATGCCGCCGCTGATCATGCTGATACGCAGGGTGGACAAGTTGACGCAGGTCGTAACCGCGCTTGCGAATCACCGTCATGACCATGACGGCGCGGCTACGTTCACGTTGCCCGCAGATTAGCGGCCGAACAACGGCTGCAAAGACAGCCGGCAACAACCCCGCCTCCAACCCCCGCACCTACGCCGCCCTAAAAGATCTGGTCGGCAAGATCCGACCGTACCAACCCAAGGACAATGAATGGCATCGAACAAAAACAACGAAACCACTGACCTCCCCATCCCCCACTGCTATTGGGTCATCCCCGGCCAACTGCTCGCCGGCGATTATCCGGGCGCGCCGGACGAAGCGTCCTCCCGGACTAAGCTTGCTCAACTCACCGACGCCGGTGTCTCCGCATTTATAGATCTCACGGAACCCGGCGAACGTACATGGGTCGGGCCCATGAAACCCTACGCTCACCTGCTCAGCGGCCCATCACACCAGCGTTTCGCCATCCGAGACCAGAAGACCCCGGCATCACCTGAGTTGACCAAGCAAGCGTTGGACGCCATCGATGCCCACCTGGCAGCCGGCAAGACGGTGTACGTCCATTGCTGGGGCGGCGTGGGACGCACCGGCACCATTATCGGCTGCTGGCTGGCACGCCGTTACCAGGAACCCGGCCAAGCCGCTCTGGACCGCCTCAAAGCGCTGTGGGAAAAGAACCCCAAATCACGAAAACCGTGGATCAGGTCGCCTGAAACCGACGCGCAGATACGCTACGTGCGCGAATGGGACGAAGACGTCGCCGCGGCGGCGGGAGCGGGCACGGCGGCGGAAAAAATTGCCGAATATCACCGCATAACGAACACGTCTGGCGACGACTTCGATGCCTTGCCGCCGCAGGTCAAGGTCTGGTATCGGGATGACCGTATACAGAACGAGTCTTCGGTACGGTTCGCTGACCTCCCGTCGGAAACTAAAGATTGGTATCGGAAGGTCGCGTTGGCGCAGGTCAAGGCAGACCAAACCGGCGATTATTCTGAATTGATAACGTTGGGCGCATGGCAGGCCGACGAAGACGAAGCAGAGAGAGGCGAAGGCTGAACCACCCTTCGCCTCTCCGAACTGCCTGCAACGCCACAGATCAGCCTCTAGCTCACCGCTTCCTTGAACCGCCGGATCGCCTCGATGTGCTGGTCAGGGCCGCTGAGGCCGGCGCGCATGGTGTTCACCGACAGGTGCGACGCGCCCACATCATTCCAGTCTGAGGACAGCTTGTTCCAGTCGTCGGGGTCGTTGCTGTCCATGAGGGCAACGCGACCCTCGACGCCGATGGCAGCGGGATCCCGGCCGTAGCCTCGGGCCAGTTCGCGCATCTCTTCCAGTTTTTCCCGTCCCTCTCCGTCGGGTTTGAACTGCGGGAACCATCCGTCGCCCGTGCGCGCGATCCGACGCACCACCTGGGGCGCGCCGCCGCCGAACCACACGGGAATCGGGCGCTGCACCGGCAGAGGGTTGATGCCGGCATGGGTGATCTTGTGATAGCGGCCCTCGTAATTGACCACCTCCTGCGTCCAGAGCATCCGCATCACCTCGATCTGCTCGGCGGAGCGGCGGCCGCGGTTCTCCCAGTTCTCCCCCAGGGCTTCGTACTCAACCTCATTCCATCCCACACCGATGCCCAGGCGCAGCCGGCCATTGGTCAGCACGTCCACCTCGGCGGTCTGCTTGGCCACCAGCGCCGTCTGACGCTGCGGCAGGATGATGATGCCCGTGCAGAACTCGATCTTCTCGGTCAGCGCGGCCAGGTAGCCGAACATCACGAACGGCTCATGGAACATATCGTCCTTGTTGTAGGGACGGTTCCACTCGGCGCGTTGCGTGTGGTCCGCGCCCAGCACATGGTCGAAAACCAGCAGGTGCTCATAGCCCAAAGCCTCGGCGGCCTGAGCAAAGTCCTTCACGGCCACTGGGTCGGCCCCGATCTCGGTTTGCGGGAAAATGGCTCCTAGTTGCATGGTGAAAATACTCCTTTGCGACAAACGGGAGTCTGATTGCATTGAGATTGCCACGCCATTCTATCCGCCACCGGGTTTGCGCGCCACCGGCAACGCATCCCCGCGGCTCATGGTGAGCCTGTCGAACCACCGGCCCACCACCCACCGCTCATCCTCATATCCTGTCCATCCTGTGCATCCATGTAAAATGATAGCCACCCTTTCACGGAGCAGCGCCCAAATGACACCGGTAACCCGCCAGAAGAAAATCGAGTCCTACCGCAACGCATACGACCAACTTGTCGAAGCATTGCGCAAGTTCCCCAGGGAGATGTGGCAGTTCCGCGACGAACACGGCTGCTGGAGCATCCACGAGCACGTCATCCACATCACCGACAGCGAGGCCAACAGCTACATCCGGGCTCGCCGGCTCATCGCCGAACCGGGCCGGACGCTCATGGACTACGACGAGAACCAATGGGCCGTCGCGCTGGACTACCACGATCAGGACATTGACGACACTCTCAACCTGTTCCAGTGGCTGCGGAACAAGACCTACACGCTGATCCGGTCCCTGCCCGAATCGGCCTGGTCGAACACGGCCTACCATCCCGAGAACGGCGACACCACGCTCGACGACTGGCTGGACATCTACGAGGCCCACGTCCGCGAGCATGTGGAGTACATGCAGCAGAACTACCAAGCATGGCGGGCGCAGGCGTGAAAGGCCCGATCCGCCGTCGTGGTCTCGGATTCTAAACAAAAGGGGCGAATGAGCATTCGCCCCTGAACGTTGATTCCTGCGGGTGGCTAGGCGTTGGCGCCGCAACACCGCTTGTACTTGCGGCCGCTGCCGCAGGGGCACCGAGAGTTGCGTCCGATCTTGCCGCCCGGCCGTGGCGCGACAGCGGTTCGCCCAGGGGCCACCGCAGCCATGGGGCTGACCGGCGCGCGGTTGGCCGCGCGGCCTCCGGTTGGAGCAGCCTCGTTCGTGTCAGCGCGCTGCGAAGGGGCATCCGGACTCAGGGTAACGTGAAACAGCGTATGGGTGACCGTCCGTCCGACCTGCCGCCACATTTCCGCAAAGTTGTTGCGTCCTTCCGTCCGGTACACCGCCAGAGGATCGCGCTGACCCACCGCTTGCAATCCGACGCCGGTGCGCAAATCCTCCATGGAAGTCAGGTGTCGCACCCAATGGTCATCAATGATTTGCAACAACAGGTAGCGTACCAGGGTGTTCATTCCGTCCGCGCCCAGGCCGCGTTCTTTCTCGTCGTAAAGCGTTTCGGCGTGGCGGTCCAGGATGTCTGCGATGGCTTCGCGGCGGTGCTGGAGCACCTTTTCCGGAGTGTCGATAGCCGTTGGCGGTGGACAAATCCGGCTCAGCTCGGCCAGGAAAGGATCGACGTTCCAGTCGTCGGCATGGCGCGCCCCGAGGTGGGTTGACATCAGGCCGCTGAACTCGCCGCGAAGCATTTCCAGCACCCGTTCGCGGAGGCCCTCTCCGTCCAGTAACCTGGCGCGGTCCTCGTAGATCTGCTTGCGCTGCTGCTGAAGCACGTCGTCGAAATTCAACAGGTGTTTGCGCATATCAAAGTGATGCCCCTCGACTTTGACCTGCGCGCTGGCGATGGACTTGGTAATGATCTTGTTTTCCAGCGGCTCGTCCTCTTCAAGGCCGGTCCAGCTCATCACGCTCTTGATGCGGTCGCCGCCGAAGCGTTGCATCAATTCGTCTTCCAGCGCGACGAAGAACTGGCTGCTGCCCGGGTCGCCCTGGCGTCCGGCGCGGCCACGAAGCTGATTATCCACCCGCCGCGCTTCGTGATGCTCGGTGCCGATAACGTGCAGGCCCCCGAGGGCAATGACCCGGTCGTGCTCGGGCTGCCAGTCCTCGCGGTCGGTATCGGCGCCGCCCAGGACGATGTCGGTGCCGCGTCCAGCCATGTTGGTGGATACCGTGACGGAGCCAGCGCGGCCCGCCTGGGCAATGATTGAGGCCTCACGCTCGTGGTTGCGGGCATTGAGCACCTGGTGCTGGACACCGCGCTTGCGCAGGAGTTCGCTCAGCCATTCCGATGTTTCGACCGAGGTGGTGCCAACCAGCACCGGCTGTCCCGCCTCGGACCGCTCGATGATGCTGTTGATGACGGCCTTCCATTTACCGTCGTCGGTGGCAAAAATCAGGTCGTCCGCATCGTCGCGGATCATGGGCTGGTTGGTGGGAACGGCAACCACTTCCAGACCGTAGATTTTGTAGAACTCCTCCGATTCGGTGACCGCCGTACCGGTCATGCCCGACAGTTTGGGGTACAACCGGAAGTAGTTTTGCAGGGTAATGGTGGCATAGGTCATGCTTTCGCCCTGGGGCTTGACGCCCTCCTTGACCTCTACCGCCTGGTGCAAGCCGTCGGACCAGCGCCGGCCGAACTGCAGACGTCCCGTGAACTCGTCCACGATGATCACCTCGCCGTTCTGGACCACGTAGTCCTTGTCCTTAACCTTCTGCACATGGGCGACCACGGCGTTTTCGACGTACTGGACGTAGTGAAAGTTTTCGGGCTCGTAAAGATTGGTGACGTGCAGGTGCCGTTCGGCTTTTGCGATGCCCTCCTCGGTGAGCGAGATGGCCTGGGTCCGTTCGTCTATGGTGTAGTCCTCATATTCCCGCAGACGTTTGGCCAATCGGTCGCAGTCCTGATAATGGCCGGAGGATTGACGCGCAGGGCCGCTTATGATCAACGGTGTGCGGGCCTCGTCAATGAGGATGTTGTCCACCTCGTCCACGATGGCGAAAACGCCGCGCCCGTGCTGAGCACGCAAATCAGGGCTGATGGCGATGTTGTCGCGGAGGTAATCGAACCCGAATTCGCTGTTGGTCCCGTAGATAATGTCGGCTTTATAAGCGTCCTCGCGAGACACGGGCCTGATATGCTCGAATCCTCCACGGCCTACGTCGGTGACTTCGGGGTCGTAGATGTAAGCCGAGTCGTGCTGGAGGCAACCGACGGTGAGGCCCAGCAGGTCGTAGATGGGACCCATCCATACCGGGTCGCGACGCGCCAGGTAGTCGTTCACGGTCACGATATGCACGCCGTCGCCGGTGAGCGCGTTGAGGTAGGCGGGCAGCGTTGCCACCAGCGTTTTGCCCTCTCCGGTCTTCATCTCGGCGATCTTGCCGTGGTGCAGCACCGCGCCGCCGATTAGCTGGACATCATAGTGACGCTGGCCCAGCGTGCGGCGGGCCGCCTCACGCACAACGGCAAAAGCCTCAGGCAGCATGGCATCAATGGATTCGCCATCGGCCAGGCGGCTGCGAAATTCTTCGGTTTTGGCGCTGAGCGCGGCATCCGGCAGGTTCCGCACCGAATCCTCCAGGCGGTTGACCTGTGGAACCAATTGGGTGCGAAGCTTTTCGGCGGCGCGTTCGGGCGTATCGCCCACAATCTTCTTCAAAAAGGAAACCATAGAACCCCTCCCTCGGGTGCTCCTCCATTTGGGAGCCCGACGGTATATTCACAGTATAGCAAGGATGCCGGCGGTACGCCGAACGGCGGCGCATGGATTTATCGATCCGGCGCGTTCATTGGAAAGGGCGGGTTGTGAAACCCGCCCCCTTGCAAAGCTGTAGAGTGGCCGCCGCCCTCAGTCGGCCGCAGCCGCAGCGTACCATTCGGGCCCTTCCTGTCCCGGGTCGGGCAGGACGAAACCACCTTCCATGGTCCATGACGCCGGGTTCTCCGTGATCCGTCCGTCGATCTGCTCAGCCGGCACGCCGGCGATCTCGCCGAAAGCCTCGGTCAGGTCAGAGAGAAGTTGCTGCTTGACTTCCTCGGAGCGGCCAGCGCGGTTCCCGCCGTCCAGGAAGTAGTCGGAGCCGAACTCGGACTTCTCTCCTTCCGGTGTTTCAAAGAACGCCACCGACACGAAACTGCGGGGCGCTCCGGTGCTGCCACAGTGGATGTCCGTGAAAGCCAGGGCAATATCCTGACGCTGTTCAAACGACAGGGCGTCTTTGGGGATGAAACAGCGGTAGTACGGCATGGTGTTCGCTCCTTGATTTACCAGATTCTTGTAGCGGTGTTTTTGGTTGAGGTTCTAGAAGGCAATCAGACCGGGCGGCGGTCGCGCGCGGACACCACCAGTTCAGCGGTGGTGCAGCCCGTCAGTTCCATCCAGCGATCCTGTATGGTCTGCATCAGTCGGACCCGGGTTTCCTGCTCGCAGCCGGGCGGTATCTCGCCGCGCACCGCCGAAGTGGTGGAAAGCGCGCCGCCACGGAACCCGAAGCCGTGCGGTATCTCGATCCAGTTCACCGACACATCGCCGGGCGACCCGCCCAGGATATCGGCGCTGATGCGGCCCAATTCAGCCGCCAGGGTGGGCCTCAGATCATCCGGGATGATACCTTCCTGAACGGTGCAGTTAAATGTGATCATCGATTCCATCCCGTTTTCGTCCGGGTTTCTGCGGCCGAAGGGTAACATAGCCGGCCGGCAGCGGGCAATCCGACTGCGCTGTTAGCCAGTCTCCCTGCAGCGCCATGCGGATGGCTCACAACAATAAACACCCAGTCACGGCCCGACGCGGACAATCAGAGTCGATATGCTCGCGTCGCCGTGCCCCGGTACATCGCCGCCTTTTCGGGATCCGAGTAGCCAGCGGTCACCCGCTTGAAGGCGTTCCAGACGGTGGCGTAGGCGTACGACGCCTTGTCCACCGGGAAGTTGCTCTCGAACATGCACCGTTCCGGTCCAAACTGCTCGATGCAATATTCCAACCAGGGCCGTATGGTTTCCGCAACCTCTTCGGAATTGGGCGGCACGTCCCTGCGGTTCCAGTCGTAGCCGCTGATGACGTTGCCGAACCCTCCAAGTTTGCAGACCACGTTGCTCCGCTCGGCCACCGCCGCAATTCCCTTCTGCCAGTCGGCGAACACCTCGTCCCGCTGTCCGGCGTAGGGGCCGACGCCCAACGGGCGACCGATGTGGTTTAGGATGATCACAGCGTTGGGGAAGGCTGCGGCCAACTCAGCCAGTTCCGCCAATTGAGTGTGGTACACCAGAGCGTCAAAACTCAAACCCATCCGTTGCAGGCGGTCGAATCCAGCCCGTAACCGGCCGTCCGAAAGCATCCCCTGCGTGTTGGCGCTGCCGGGGGACACCTCGGGGCTGGCGTCCCAAGCGCATGAGAACCGGATGCCGCGGAACCGGTTTCCGCTGGCAGCCTGGTGAGCCTCCAGCACCGGCAGCACGGCATCGCCGAGCATCAGGTTGGCGTTGGACACGATGCCGGCGGCAACCTCGGTGGGGCCGTACTGCCCGCTGGCGCTCTGGGCGGCCAGACCCTGCACAAACTCCGTTTCGCCGATGCAGCGCGTGTCCTCAGGGCCGCCGGCGCGGTACATCGAATGGCACTCGATGAAGACGGTCTGCGTGATGTTGTGGCCCCCGCCCAGATCTTCCGTGAGTTGGTCCAGCAGGTAGCGGTCGCCCGCCCGGTCCCAGAAGTGATGGTGCGGGTCGCAGATGGGCAGGTCGGGTTCGATGGCTTCCTCAACGACTTGAGCGTGCCACGCCTCGCGTTGGTTGGTCATTGCGGTACTCCCTGCTGGTGGTGGGCAACTGAACTGGGCGGGGAAAACTACTAGATTGGCAGCGGCGCTTCGGTGATGTTGTCCGGAAGCTCCACCCCAAATGCGTTGACGTTGAACGCCAGCATGGCGTAGCAGCCCATCAGCGTGGTCAACTCCGTGGCGCCATTGACGCCGAACTGGTCCACCACCGTGTCGAACGCCGCCTGGCTCACTCGGCGAGTTCGGAAGAACTCGCGGCCATAGTTGATCACGGCAAGCTCGTCGGCTGCAGGGTCGGGCAATTCCTGCCGGTCGCGCAGGGCGTCCACAAGCTTGTCACTCAGACCTGCCTGGCGCGCCGGCGGCGCGTGGGCGTTCCAGATGAACTGGCAGTCGTTCTCCCGCGCTGCCACCAGCATGGCAAGCTCGCGGATGCGCGGAACCAGCGACGTATCGGTGCGCAGATACAGTGCGAGCCCGAGCGCGCGTTGGGCGACTTCGGGGGCGTTGAGCATCACCGAGCCGGGGCCGGTGGTCGGCACCTCGCCACGGTCGGCTACGAACGCATCAAAGGCGGCTCGTTCCCGTTCAGGGACCGATTCGCGAGTTACCGTTGGAGTTCTGGCCATGATGTCCTCCCTTGGAGCAGGTTTGTGGCAGTCTACACCATTCATGTCATGCCGGACTTTGGGCACGCTTTGCAGCATTCGCCATTTGCGACAGGAGATGCCGGGCCGCCCGACAGCCAGAGGTGAGCCACTATCTACGGGGCGAAACTGGACCGGGCCTGAGCCCCCCACCGTCCGTTGGCCCACGTCATGATCCACAGGGAACGGTAGGTTGCAATCGCCGCGCCGGTGGCGTCGCACCGGGTGAACTGGATCAGCACATGAACCTTGTGTTCGGAGCTGTGCAGAACCTCGGTGGAATCCAGGATGGTGTGGTGCCAGTCGGGTCCGGCCCGCTGGTAAAAGTCGCGCAGATATGTAGCCTCCAGCTCGCCGCGGTCGTGCCAGATGGCCACGCCGGCTCCGGAAACTCTCACATGGGGCAGATGCAGCAGGGCCAGTAGGGCGTTGTCATCGTGAGCGTTCAGCGCGGCCATGAATCCTTCGATGGCGGCGACCGCCCCAGCCGCGCTATCCGGCCATTGATTTTCGTTCGTCATTCTCTACCACCCGATCGCATTTCCCACGGTTGTCTATCCGACCGGCCGGTCAGTTGCGGTCAAAAATCCAGCGGGCCACGTCAAACACGAAACCCGGCAGCACGTCTTCACCCGACAATTCGGACGGATCGTCCAGCCGTTCGGGTTCGTCAGCGCCTGACCGGTAAACGTACACCCGGCGATTGGCAGCGTCGATGAGCCAGCCGAGCAACGCGCCGTTCTCCTGGTACAGCCGCATCTTGGCCTGCAGCGGCGCCAGGTTGTCGGACGTTGAACGGATCTCAACGACAAAGTCGGGGCAGAACGGGTGAGCATCGCCGGCCACGTGCGGGTGAGCGTCCCACTTCTCCTGGGAAGTCCACGAAGCGTCGGGCACGAGCACGCCACCGTTGGGCATCAGAAACGCCGCATTGGAGTTTCTGGGGTGCCCGCCATGGTCGTCCGTCCAGAACAACAGCCGGCCAAATGTTTGACCCTCATGGTCGTCACTTGGATGGTGCACTGGTGGCATTGCAATGATTTCCCCCCCAGGGCTGAGTTCAAACTGCCAGGTGTTTTGACTGTTTTGGTGGCAGAAGCTGACGAACAGCTTTTCCAACTCCCGCCCTGAGGCGGATATCCCCAGGTGCTTGGGATCAATTACCAGCGCGTTGTCCTGCCAGATACGTGATTCTGTGGCCGTAGTCATGATTGTCCCCGCTGAGGTTGACGGTAATTGCCGACGCCATTATACCGCCTGCCGGATCATTGCCCGGTCCTGCGGTACGACGCCGCATCCGTGCTAGAATCGGCCACGATACGCATACCCCTGAGGTGCACACGTGAGCAGCGCAAAAATCAACGGAATAGACCTGCACTACCAGCGATTCGGCGAAGGCGAAGCCATGGTGTTCGCGCACGGCGCGGGCGGAAACCTGCTCAGTTGGTGGCAGCAGATACCCTTCTTCTCTCAGCGATATCAGTGCGTGACTTTCGACCATCGCGGATTCGGCCATTCGCTGGACGTGCCCGAGGGTCCCGGTGCAGCATCCTTCGTTGACGACCTGCGCGGATTGCTGGACCATCTTGAAATCGAGTCGGCCCACCTGGTCGCCCAGTCCATGGGTGGACGCACCATGCTCGGATTCGCCGCCAGGTATCCACACCGCGTCAAGACCCTGGTGATGGCCGATACCGTCGGCGGCATGACCGTGCCGGAAGTGCTGGCGGAACAGAGCATGTGGGTGGCGACGCACCCCAGGCCCACCGAGATCATGTACCGCGCCGTGTCCCCGGTGTTCGTCAAGCGGAATCCGGAACTGGCAAATCTGTACCGGCAGATTTCCCTCACCAACCCCGAGCGCCATATCCCGCCGGGCGGGATGCCGGCAGGACCGGGTCCCGAAGAGTTGGCGGGAATGAATATTCCGACGCTGTTCTTCGTGGGCGAGGACGACCAGATCGCGCCTCCACAGGTGATCGCCGCCGCCTCGCGCGCCATCCCCGGATCGAAGATGTTGCGGGTACCCGAAGCGGGCCACTCGGTGTATTTCGAGAAACCGGAGATCTTCAACTTCGAGGTGCTGCGGTTTATCGAATCCGCAGAGGCTGGCAAATCAGCATGACCTCAGGCATCAACATCGCACGACAGGGCGCCGTCGCCACCGTGGAAATCAACGGCCGAACGCACCTGAACCTGCTGGGACCCCACGTTTTCAAGGAACTGACCGAAGTGGCCGCACAGTGCGGGCAGGACGAATCGTTGCGGGCCATCATCCTGCGGGGAGCGGGAGATCGGGCGTTTTCGGCAGGCGTTGACCTGCGCGAAATGAAGGACCTGGAGCCCCTGTCAGCAGAGCGGTTCATCAGGTCGCTGCACGCCGCGGCGCGCGGATTGCTGCACTCGCCGCTGCCGGTGGTGGCGTCGATTCACGGCCCCTGCCTCGGAGGCGCTTTCGAGTTGGCATTGGCGTGTGATATCCGCGTCGCCGCCGATGATGCCATATTCGGGCTGCCCGAGGTCCGCGTCGGCTTGCCTTCAGTGATCGAGGCGTCGCTGCTCCCGCCCACGGTGGGATTGGGGCGCGCGCGGAGGATGCTGCTCACCGGGGAAACCGTGGAAGCTCAGGAAGCCCTGAACATCGGACTGGTGGACAAGGTGGTCCCGAAAGCCGATCTGGATCAGGCCGCCTGGGAAATGGCCCAAACCTTCCTGGGCATGGGCCGTTACATCCTGGCCACCCAGAAGCAGATCGTGTCCGCCTGGATGGAGATGAGCGAGGAAGCGGCCGCCGAGTACAGCATCAAGGCCTTCGCCCTCTGCTTCAATACACCGTATCCCAAAGAAGCGATGACCGCCTTCCTGGAAAAACGGCCACCCCAATTCTGATACGCCGGAGGTTCATACCATGCCCGAAGGAACCGAACTGTTTCACATCATGCGCACCACCCGCGCCATGCGGCGGTTGAAGCCGGACCCCGTGCCGGACGAGTTGGTCCACCAGATCCTGCAGGCCGGCCAGTGGGCCGCCAACGGCGGGGCCAACCAGCGCTGGAGATTCCTGGTCGTCAAGGACCGGAGCATCAAGGAGCAGGTTCAGCAGTGGTACAAGAAGGCGTTTGACGAGGTGGTGGGGCCGCGCTATCTGGGCAGCGAACCGCCTCCCGGCTCCAGCCCCGGACGCTACCGCCGTCAGCACGACGCCGTCGAGTACCTGACCGACCATTACCACGAAGCGCCGGTATGGATCGTGGCCTGCCAGGACGACGGCGAAGAGACGCCGACCCGCGGGTCCGGCGCGTCAATCTATCCTGCAGTGCAGAATATGCTGCTGGCGACCCGCGCGTTGGGCTTGGGCTCAACGCTGACCAGCCGGCACCTGCGCCACGCTAACGAGGTGGACGAGATCCTGGGTCTGCCGCAGGGCGTCCATTCGTACGCGATTCTCCCCATCGGCTACCCCATGGGAAACTTCGGGCCGGTGCGACGCGGGCCGTTGTCGGACGTGGTGTATCAGGACCGGTGGGGCGAGCCTTACATCGCTGACTGACTGAACATCGCTGACTGACTGATACGCGAGGGTCACCGGCCCAAAGCATCACTGGAGGTTTCGACATGGAAGTATTTGAAAACATCAGGCGGCGACGCACCATCCGGGACTTCAAGCCGGACCCCGTGCCCGACGACGTGCTGCACCGAATGTTGCAGGCCGCTCGATGGGCGCCCAGTTCCAGCAACACCCAACCGTGGCACTTCATCGTGGTGCGCAACCGGGACACCATCGCGGAGTTGGGCCGCATCTGCACACAGGGAACCTTCATCGGTCAGGCCCCCCTGGCCATCGCCGTGGTGATGGGAGAAACCCGCCGCCCGCAGTTGGATGCCGGCCGCGCCCTGCAGCAGATGGAGTTGGTCGCCTGGTCGGAAGGCCTGGGCACCTGTTTCGTCGGCATACGGGGCGAGCAGCAGACGGAGGTCAAGAACCTGCTGGGCATCCCCGACGATATGGAACTGGTGACAGTGTTGCCCTTCGGCTACCGGATCATGCGGCCGGCGGGAACCGGCACCCCGCGCAAGCCCATGTCCGAGATCACCCACGGCGAACGATTCGGACAGGAACTGAGTTTCGGATAGGTCGCAAGGGAGGACCGCACCATGCCCGAAACCTACCGGGCCGACCACGTGGGCAGCCTGCTCCGTCCGCGCGAAGTGGCGGAAGCCAGGGCCGCCTTCCAGCAGGGCCACCTTGACGGCAGCCAATTGCGGGAGATAGAAGACCGCGCCATCCTGGACGCGCTGAAACGGCAGCAAGCCGCCGGTGTCCATGTTTTTACCGACGGGGAGTACCGGCGAACCGGGTTTCAGAACGACCTCATAGATGCGGTGGAAGGGTTCGTTACACCCGAGATTCCGGCGGTGGTGCGGATCTGGCAGGGGCCAGGCGGCGAACCCGCCGAGCAGGGCACACGCCAGGTCGTTGGGTCAAAACTGCGGCAGATGCGCGGACTGACCGAAAACCAGCGGGAGTTTCTGCAAGCCAACGCCCCCGGGCCCGTCAAGGTCACCGTACCCAGCCCCAGCCAGTTCCCGGCGATCAGCTTTCAGGCGGGTGTGACGGACGCCTTCTACGCGACGCGCTCAGAGTTGCTGTGGGAGATCGCAGGGTTCATCAAAGCCGAGATCGCGACCCTGCTGGAATCGGGCGTGGAATACATCCAGATCGACGCGCCCCGCTATAGCTACTATGTTGACCCAATCTGGCGACAGCACCTGCGCGACCTGGGAGAGGATCCCGACGCCATGTTCGAGGAGGCCGTCGCTGCCGACAACTTCTGCCTTGAAGGAGCGCAGCGTCCCAACGCCACCATCGCCCTGCACATTTGTCGCGGCAACAACCAGAGCAAGTGGTACGCGCAGGGCGGTTACGAGGCCATAGCCGAAAGGCTGTTCGGCACGCTCGCCGTGGACCGGTTCCTGCTGGAATACGACACGGGTCGGGCGGGGACTTTCGAGCCCCTGCGGTTCATGCCGGCGGACAAGATGGTCGTGCTCGGACTGGTCAGCAGCAAGGACTCCACGCTGGAGTCGCCCGACTACCTGATCGAGCGGATCGAAGAAGCCAGTGCATACGTGCCGCTGGATCGGCTGGCGCTGAGTCCGCAGTGCGGTTTCGCGTCAACGGCGGCCGGCAACCTCCTCACCGAGGACGAGCAGTGGCGCAAACTGGAGTTGGTGGCGGAGACGTGCCGGGGGGTTTGGGGGGAGTGACGGCGAATTAAACCGCCGCGCGGGTAACAGAATCGGGGCAGGTTTGAAACCTGCCCCTACAAGCACGGTCCTTTCAACAGCGCAACGGCTGACCAGGATGCCTACCGGCCTTTGAAGTTGGGGGCGCGTTTTTCGAGGAAGGCTTGGCGGGCTTCGTCGGCATCTTCGGAGCCGCTGAGGATGCCGCCGGCGTTGGAGGTCAGCGTCATGGTGGTTTCCAGGGTGCTGTCGAGGGCGGCGCGCATGATACGCTTGCTGATCCACTGCACCATGGGCGGCGTGCGGATGATGCGGTCGCACAGATCGCGGGTGGTCTGCTCCAATTCCTCGGAGTCAACCAGGTAGTTGAGCATCCCCCACTCGTAGGCCCGTTTTGCGTCCAGGTGGCCGGTGTACGCGAACTCCAGTGCGCGGCCCAGGCCGACCATCTTGGGCAGGTAGTAACTGCCGCCGTTCTCCATGATCTGCCCCAACTGCTGGTAGCCGATGAAACGGGTATTCTCGCAGCCCAGGCGGATGTCGCAGTGCAGCGCCATATCCATGCCGGAACCGACGGCAGCCCCGTTGATCATGGCAATGGTGGGCTTGCGAACCTGCGAAATGTCGCGGTGCAACTTGGTGAAGCCGTGATAGAAATGTTCACGGGCGGCATCGGGCCCCGGCTCGGTGCCGCGGTTGCCGATGAAGTTCTCGCCGGTCACCGATGGGTCGTTGTCCCGCCGCATATCGGCGCCGGAGCAGAAGCCGCGCCCCACGCCCGTCAGCACGATGACGCGCACGTTGGGATCATCGTCGCCGGCCCGCATATACTCGCCGACCTTGGCGACGGTGCCGTTCTCCTCGGATGACCCAATCAGGGCGTTCATGCGCTCGGGACGGTTGAACTTGATCCAAAGGATTCCCGATTCCTCGGGTTCGTACAGCAGATATGGCACCAGATTGGGCGGCATGATTGACTCCTGGTTGTTGGCATGGATGGACTGGATGGTAGTCAGATTCAGGATTGACAGGGATGCCGGATTTTCATGATTGGGATTCCCTGCCGCCGAGCGGCTTCAATCCCACCAATCGCAAGATCCCGTCAATCCTGATTCAGACGAGTTCCCGGCACGGAACATTTACTGCGCCGTGCGCCCGCCGTCGATCACGACTTCGGATCCGGTGACGAACGACGATTCGTCGCTGGCCAGGTACAGTACGCCATAGGCGATTTCCTCGGGGCGGCCGACGCGGCCCAGCGGGACGCGCCCGACCTGCGCGGCGACACGGGTCGCGTCATCCGCTGTGGTGCCGAGCATGGGGGTTTGCACCGGGCCGGGATGCACCGAATTGCAGCGGATACCCTCGCCCGCGTACTGGATGGCTGTGGACTTGGTGAAAAGGCGCACCGCCCCCTTGCTGGCGGCGTAGACGGCGGACGTGCCGGGAGCAGGCGCGATTCCCGCCCCGGATGAGATATTGATGATGGAACCGCCGCCGGATTCCCGCATCGCCGGTATGGCCTCTCGGGTGCCCAGGAAAACGCCCTTCACGTTGATGTCCATGGTGCGTTCCCATTGCGCTGCCGTCAGGTCTTCGATGCCCTCTCTCACCGAGATGCCGGCGTTGTTCACCAGTATGTCCAGCCGGCCGAATCGGGAGACGGCGGTGGCGACGGCGGCGGCCCAGTCGGCCTCGCTGGTAACGTCCAGTTCCACGAAAACGCACTGGCCGCCGGTCTCGTTGATCTGGGCCTCGGTGGCGCGGCCTTCTTGGGCCAGCACGTCGCCGATGACCACCCTGGCGCCCTCGCGGGCGAACATCCTGGCTTCCTCGGCGCCCATGCCCCGGGCTCCTCCGCTAATCAGCGCTACCTTGTTCTCCAGCCGCATTTTCGGCCTCCTGCTGTTCAAAGTTGGAAAATACGTCAAATATCCGCTGCCGCACGGCAAAGCGGAAACCGGGCAGCACATCTTCATCACCGTCGATGTACTCCGGGTCGTGCGCGACTTCAGGCTCCTGGTTGGGGCGGAACTTGATGACCTCGCGGGTTTCGGGGTCTATGTACCAGGCCAACTTGGTGCCATGCTCAATGAAGGTTTCGATCTTGGAGACAAGGAATGGCCTGCTGTTGGAGGGCGATTTTATCTCCGCAATGAAATCAGGGGCGATGTGCGGAAACGGCAAGTTTTCCGGCAGCGCGAGTTCGTAGCGACGGTCCTCAGCAACCCACGCCGCATCCGGGCCAAATCGTGAGCCGTCGGGAAGGATAAAACGGCTGGTGGGCGGGAAGATGACCCCTCCGTTCTGTTGCGTCCAGAACCAGAGGGTTCCAGTCAGCTCACCTTCAAAAATAGATCCGGGAGTTCCGGTCGGCGGCATGATCACCAATAATCCTTGATGCGAAACTTCGAACTGGCCCTCGTCGGCGTTGCGGTCGGAGAATGCCTCGAACCATCGGTCCAGGTCCGGGTCGTCCAGGGACTTGCCAAACTCCACGAGCGGAATGCGGACGACGCCAGACCATTGGCCGGATGGAACTGGTTGGACATCTTGCCGTCGTGCTGGGGTAGCTGTAACCATACGGCGGATCCTGCCTTACCCGGCGTCCTGGGAATAGTCCCACGAGCGGGTTTTGTGGGGCGACACCTTGATGTAAGCCGCGCCTGAGCGCGGTTCGGTGGGCAAGTCGGCATCGGCCACGCCCCGCAGTTTGGCGGCCTCCCGGGCGTAGTGCAGCAGTTCCTCCGGTTCGGTATGCACCGTGGCGTTGCCCTGGATCATCAAACCCCTGATGTCCCGCATGGTAGCGCCGCTTTCGATCATCAAGCTGACCCTGGGGTTGTAGCGGATGTTCTTCAGCTTCAGGGTATTGTTCCGGACGCCGATGAGGATGTCATCGCCCAGCCGGAAGTACCCCAGCGGCACGGTATGCGGGAAGCCGTCGGGGCCGACGGTGGTCAGGGCGATCCATCCGGGTTTACTGTCCAGGAAGTCGTGCGCTTCCTGCTGTGTTAGCGGGCGTGGCATAAGCGTCGCTCCTAGAAGGCGCGGGGCGGCAGGATGCGGCGGTACACCCCCGGCGAACCGTGAGCGTGCCCGTAACTGCCGCCGATGTACTCGTGCATCCGGTCCTGCTTGCGCTGATTCTCCCAGGCGACGGTTTCCGGCACCTTCTCATGCTCGAACTCGTACATGGTGAGGTACTTGGGCGAACCCTCGACGACGTGATACCGGCGCACGTGCAGGCAGCCTGGGATCTGCAAATTCGCTGGCGTGCGCTCATTCTCGTAGTAGTAGTTGTACTTCTCCTCGATGTCGGCGGGCACCTCCATGCGGCCGATCTGCAAAGCCGGCGCCATGCCTCGACCCAGCGTGTCCGGGTCGCTCTCGGCAGGGTAAATCTGGGTGCAGACGAGCCGTTGGGTGCCGCGGCCCACCACGTTGGGGGACATCCGCGTGGTCCAGTCCGTGGGGTTCTCGCTCATGTGCCTGTATTCGGGGGTCTGCAATGCGTCCACCGAATCAAGCTCATACACGGCCAGATAGCGGGGGCCGCCGCGCAGGGCTTCGTAGCGGGCGGCGGCCAGGAATCCGGGCGCGCTCAGCCGTTCGGGGACGTGTTCCTCGTTGTACCAGGCGTTGAACTCGGCGTCGTGTTCCACGTCAACGTCGGCATAGACCACCAACAGGGCGGTACCTTTTCGCTTGACCATATCGCCACCTCCGCGTGCAGCGTCATTAAAGCACAATTTGCTGTACCATGTCGGCGCACAGCACACAGGCAGGGGGTGAGTGAAAATGCCGAGAGAGACGATCAATATCGCGGAACCGGAAGGTCAGGCGGTGATGGGGTCGGTGTGGCGGTACGCCGTGGGCTACATCCCGGGCGAGGAGAACGGCGGACTGGTGGCCGAGAGTACCGGCGGCAGCCCGGCAAGGTTGCCCGACTACGACGATTCGGGCTGGGAAATCTGCACCGATCTGCCGGGCCGCGTTTCGGGTGGGTTCACCTTCGCATGGTACCGGACCACCATCACCATCCCCGAGACGGTGGCAGGACATCCCACCAACGGGATGCGCTTGCAGTTCGAGACCTGCGTGGACGACCACGGGGAGATCTGGATCGACGGCGAGTGCAACCGGGAACGCGGGACCGTGCAGGGTTTCAACGTGTCGCAACGGGTGCCGGTCACGGCGGACGCGCAGCCGGGCAATCAGCACACCATCGCCATACTGGCGATCAACGGGCCGATAGGCGACCCATTCGGCACCGTGTTCGTGCGGTACGCCCAACTGGGGTTTGAGTTCTAGGGCACGGTCAACAGGGCAGGGGAGGGTTTGAAACCTGCCCCTGCGATTGCACCCGGAACCCGTCGCTGACACCGCAAGGGGGTTGTACATGACCACAGTTGACTATTCGGTGCTGGACAATCCCCAGGCATCGGGCACGTCGTTCTACCCCCAGCGTCAATGGACACAAACTCCGGAAGGCGCCGTTGACTGCGCGATCACCGTGGACGACGGGGTGCAGTTATCCGGTCGGTTCTTCCCCGTGGGACGCGAGAGTCCGACCGTCCTGTTCTTCTACGGCAACGGCGAGACGGCAGCCGGTTACGACAACATCGCGCCGCTCTACAACCGGATCGGGGCCAACTTCTTCGTGGCCGACTATCGCGGCTACGGCGCGTCCGGCGGATCGCCGGCGTTCACGGTGATGCTGTCGGACGCGATCAAAGTATTGGACTGGCTGCGGAAGACGCTGGGCGAGAACGATTTCACCGGGCCGATGTTCGTAATGGGCCGTTCGATGGGTCGCCACTCGGCATTTGAACTGGCGGTTGAGGCGGCGGACCGGATCGACGGCGTGATCATAGAGAGCGGCCGGCCCAACCTGGCACGGTTCACCATCGGCCTGGACCCGGCGGACGCGCAAGCGCTGGAAGACGCCTACCACGCCAAGGCCCACTCCATCAGCATCCCCACGCTGGTGATTCACGGGGAAAACGACGAGTTGGCGCCGGTGCAGGACGCGGTGGCGATGCACGAAAACATCCAGGCCGAGGACAAACGCCTGCTGGTCATCCCGGGCGCGGGCCACAACGACCTGATGTTTGTGGGCTTGCGGCAGTACTTCGAGGCGATACGGCGGTTTGTGGTGCAGTACGGCGGGGCGGGGGATGGGGATGACGCGGGGGACGAAAACCAGGGAGTGTGGACAAATCGCCGTTGATACCGGACTATTGGGTATTGCAACGAAAAGAAGATCACCTACGGCGAAACCAGCGTAAGCGCCGACACATCGACGCTGGTAGAAAACGATCCCCTACAAATGAACGAGGTGCGTGATGAAGTTGCACGGCGTCGTAAAAGGCACAACAATCGAACTTGAAGCCGACCCCGAATTGCCGGACGGTCAACGTGTTGTGGTGGAACTGGAAATTCAGACCGCCGGATTCGATGCAGACCCGTTAGCTGACCCAATTCTCAAAGACAGGATAGCCACAGACCCCAATTTAGAGAGCATCCAGCAAACTCGGTCGCTCAGGGATAGAATCGCCACGCGACTGGACGGAAACCTGCTCAACTCGGTCGACTTGATCAGAGAGGATAGGGGGCGTTGACGTTACAAGTCATAGACACCAGCGCGCTGGTCAAATACGTCCTGCCCGAGCAGGATTCGTCAATTGTCGAAAATATTGTCGCATTGCATCACGTTGGGACGGTCAAACTGATAGCCCCCGAATAAATCCTGGTCGAATCCGCAAACGTGCTCTGGAAACACCTGGAACGCCGCAACATTCTGCCGGAAGAGGCGTCGGAGTCATTTCGTACACTCCGTGACTTAGGCATTCATCTGGTCCCAAATGGGGATCTGTTGGACGCCGCGCTGACGCTAGCCACCGACAATCACATTACCGTGTACGACTCGCTATTTTGCGCCATTGCCATCCGCGAAAACGTCCAGCTGATTACTGCAGACAGCCCGTTGGCCGGGCGGATGACAGGGACTGGCGTCCAAGCTACCCTAGTGTCCAAATGGACGACGCCGGCCAATAACTGCTGCTGACGCCTTTTTCGACCGACTTGTCGACACGCCTCAGTCCACCGCAACCTCTCTCCCCTGGTCGGAGGCGGTTTGGATGGCGTCGATGAAACGGTGGAGGCGAACGGCCTCAGCGAAGTCGGGCTGACAGTCCGCGCCGGTGCGGATGGCCTCGCCAAACTGGTAGTACATCTGCCCGACGCAGTAGGGCGCGCCGCGAGGCATACCCTCCAGCACGAAGGTGTACTTTGCGGGTACCTCCAGGTCATGCAGGCGGTCGGTGCCCTGCGCTCCCTGCAATCGCACGCCCTCATGGTTGGGCGACTCATGGGACGTCGCGACCAGCGTCCCCTGGCGCCCGTAGATCTCCATGAGGTAGCCGCTGTCCACCCACGGGTTGCTGGCAACGTGAGCGGACGCGACCGCCCCGTTATCCAGGCGGCCGCTCACCAGGATGTTGTCGGGGGATGTTACGTCAACCATCTGGTCGGTGTCGGTCTCGTGCCACTGGTTGGCCTGCGTGCTGACCACGGTTGAGACGTGGCTGAAATCGCCGACCACCATGCGCAGGGCGTCGATGGTGTGGCCGAAGGTGATGGTGAGGGTGTGCGCCCCCAACTCGCGGTCGCGCTGCCAGGTGCGGTCCGACTGGCGTTCGAGCGACCCGCCGGAGATGCGCCGGACGTGGCACGACATCACCTCGCCGACGTAGCCATCGGCCACCAGGTCCCGCAGGTAGAGCATCGCCGGATTGGCGCGGGCCTGCAAGCCCACCATGTTGCGGACTCCGGCGGCCTGCGCCAACTCGGTCATCTCCACGGCTTCGGCGGTGGTGCGTCCCAGAGGCCACTCGGTGTACACGTGCTTGCCGGCCCTGACGGCGGCCACCGTGGGCTCGTAATGGTTCGGGACGCGCAGGCTGACGGCGACGGCGTCAATGTCGGGATGGGCCAGCATGGTGTTGTAGTCGTCGAAGGCGAGACGGGCGCCGAACTTCTGCCGCGATTCCTCGGCGCTCTCCATGCGGGTCGTGCAGACTGCCGTCAACTCGAATTCAGGGCTGGCAATGACGGCGGGCAGGTGGGATCGCACCGCCCAGCCTCGGTGGATGTTCGCGCCAATGATGCCCAGGCGAATCTTGTCGGCCATGATGATGCTCCTGCGGTGGATTTAGTGGCATCGTAGCACAGCCGGCGAGAGACCCCGCCGGGTGTGTTAACCAAGGGAACAATCTGCATGGATATACAGGATGCACACTCACGCGTGCCCGGTTTGTCATCGCGAGGAGCGAAGTCCGCCTGAGGCGGGCGTTCGCAATGACCGGTGGAGAAAAATGGGTACGCGTCAGAGGATGCACAGGATGAGCGGGGCCGGTGTTTCGGTGGGCTTTCTCCTTTTGGGTGTTGTTGGGGTTTTGTGTTTTCGGCGTCAGGTTTGCGGTTCGGGTCGATTGTCGGAGCACGGCCAACACTATTTTGGCGCAGAGTTTGAGTCCTAGAGTTCCGTGTACCCGCAGTTCTCCGGCTGAAAGCGCCGCAAATTCAGGTCTGCGACTGAAGGGGCCGAAGCTTTGCGGCACGGGGCGGTGGTGACACCCGCCGGGTTCCGGGAGCATGGTCGCGGAAGAAGACGACCCCAGGCCCGTGGGAACCATTTCTGCGATCTGTTACCGACAGGCCGTTGAACGACCCGAACCTTTTTGACACCTTGCTATTTCAGTTAGTTTGGTGAAACGCCGCTGCCAGCGATGCGGCGATCCCCGCCCGGTTCTCGAGTACCTTGCGGGGAACCTGACATGGCTAGGATAGAACGGGGGCGGGGTGTGGGGCAACGGGCGGGTGTCACTGGGTGGAGGTTTATTTTTAGATCGATTTACAGGATTTGCAGGATGGGACGGTTTGGGTCCGGATCAGCACGGTGGCACGGGTAGCGGGCGGGGCAGGTTTGAAACCTGCCCCTACAGCGATGTGGTGCAACGGGCGGGTGTCACTGGGTGGGAGTTTATTTTTTATATCGATTTGCAGGATGGGACGGTTTGGGTCCGGATCAGCACGGTGGCACGGGCAGCAAGCGGGGCAGGTTTGAAACCTGCCCCTACAGCGATGTGGTGCAACGGGCGGGTGTCACTGGGTGGTTTTTTGCATCGGTTTGCAGGATGGGACGGTTTGGGTCCGGATCAGCACGGTGGCACGGGCAGCGGGCGGGGCAGGTTTGAAACCTGCCCCTACAGAGGCGTATCGGTGTGGGCGGGCCTGCCTCCGTGTGCGGCCTTCCTTCGTGGGAGGCCTTCCTTCGTGGGAGGCCTTCCTTCGTGGGAGGCCTTCCTTCGTGGGAGGACCCGGCGGCGGGCGCGGGATACGCGCGGGTTTGGCGGCCGGATCGGCGTGCAGCGGCCAGCGTGTGCTAGGATTGGGCGAATTATGGAATACACGGGTATGGAGGCGCTGTTATGCCGTACGGAGACAACGATTGGCTGGCCCTGACCACGGAAGAGACGCTGGAACCGGAACTGCCCATCTGCGACGCCCACCACCACTTCTGGGACTTCCGGGCGGATCGGGTGCCATATCACCGCTACCTGCTCCACGAACTGGCGGCGGACATCAACAGCGGGCACAACGTGCGCTCCACCGTGTTCCTGGAGGCGCGGGCGATGTACCGGCAGACCGGCCCGGAGGAACTCCGGCCGGTGGGTGAGGTCGAGTTCGTGCAGGGGTTGGCGGCGGCCAGCGCCAGCGGACTCTACGGGCCGGGCCGTGCGGCGGCAGCCATCATCGGGCACGCCAACCTGAACCTCGGCAGCGACGTCGCGCGCGTGCTGGACGCCCTGCAGGCCGCCAGCCCCAACCGGTTCCGGGGCATCCGGTTCAACACCGGCTGGGACCCTCATCCCGAAGTGGAGAGCCGCAGCTTCGATGGCCAGCTTGCCAGTTCGGATATGCGAGCCGGCGCGCAGGTACTCGCCGACCGGGGACTGGTGTACGAAAACGTGGTGTACTTCCCGCAACTGGGCGACCTGGTGGATTTCGCCAAATCGGTGCCGGACCTGACCATAGTGTCCAACCACATCGGGGGCCTGATGCGCATCGGCCCCTACGCCAACCGTGACGACGAGGTGATGCCGGCGTGGCGCGACGGGATCGCCAAACTGGCCGAGTGCCCCAACGTGGTGATGAAACTGGGCGGCGTCGGACAACCCCGCTACGGCTTCGACTGGCACCTGCGCGACCGGCCCATCGGTTCCGAGGAACTGGCGCAGGCCATGGCTCCGCTGATGAACTACTGCATCGAGCAGTTCGGGCCGGACCGGTGCCTGTTCGAGAGCAACTTCCCGCCGGACAAGGTGTCCTACTCGTACCATGTGATGTACAACGCCTTCAAGCGGATGACCACGTCCTATTCCGCCACCGAGCGGGCGGCCATGTTCCACGACAACGCCGCGCGCATCTACCGGATCGACTGACGACTCCGACCGCTGCCCTGGAAATTCTTGCGCCCGGCATCTCACTATTTGCCGGGCGTTTGGTCCGCTACGACACTCGGACAGGGTGCGGCACCGGCTGATTGAAGAGGTACCCCTTTTCGTTGAAGGGGATCCTGTCGGGCTGCGTGTTCCCCGCCGCGTCGGTGGCGCGCGTGGTGATCGTATGCACACCAGGTTCAGCATCCCAAGCGAACTCAAACCGCGCCCACGAATAGCCCGGCTGGCTGCCGGACAGTTCCGCATCGCTCCACGTCTCACCTGCGTCAACACTCCATTCCACCCGGGTGATGGGGCCAGCCGGCGAGTGAGCATATCCGTGGATGCGGTGGCGTCCCGTCGCAAACTCCGCCGGCCACGGCAACGCCAGCGCACTCCTGACCACCTGCTCGGTCACGGGTTGGCCCCGGGATTCGCCAACCGGCGGGTGCGCCTCACCAATCAGCGTGTACGAGGTTGTGTTGTTGCGCGTCCACAACGGTTCCGACGACACGACGATGCGGCCCAGCCACTTGATGTTGGCGCTGCCCACCCATCCGGGCACGATGGCCCGCAGCGGGAAGCCATGGTCTCGCGGCAGCGTCTCGCCGTTGAGCGCGTAGGCCAGCAGCGTGTCGGGGTGCATCGCCTTTTCAACCGGCAGGACGTAGCGAAACCCCTGCTCCGGCGATTCGGTGTCCAACCCCACCAGCAGCACGCTGTGGGCGGAGGCTTGGATGCCGGCGAGGGTGAGAACGTCGCGGAGCGATGCTCCCACCCATTCGCCATTGCCGACGGCCCCGGTCATCCATTGGGTTCCTGACGCCTTCTGCCCCTGCAGCAGATCGAACATGGCGCGGTGATTGCCCGCGCACTCAAGGTACGACGTCAGGGTGCGGCTGGGCAGGCTTCTGATGTTGTCGTAGGTCAACTCAACCGGTTGCGAGACAGCATCCCCCTCAACACGCAATCGCCACTGGGAGGAATCCAGGTCAAGGCTGACGGAATTGTTGCGCACGAAGAAAAGGCGGTTGGGCGTGATCAGGCCCTGCATATTCTCCAACCGCGCCTCAAGCCCCCTGTCGTCGCGCACGATGAACGGGGCCGGGTCCTTGAACCACGGGGAGCGCGACGCTGCGTTGGCGTCCGGTGGACTCACCGTAGATTCACGAACCGCGTCCGGCGCGTCCAGGCCCGCGCAGGCGGCCAGAACCGCGGTCGCCCCGCCGGCTGCCATCAGTTGCAGGAACCGCCGCCGTCCCATTCCCCGGGACTCGACCAATGCCCACAGTCGGTCAGCATCTGACCGGGGCTTGTCCGAAGGGGGCATGATCGGTTGCGGCTCGATTTCGCTCATGCCGGCATCGTCACGCAGCAGCGCCCCTGGCCTTGGGAATGCGGTTGCAGGCTTGGTCAGAGCCCGCCGTGTTCAGCGTTCGGTCGAGTTCCGCGTTCAGTAAAGACGCTCGCGGTTCGCCTCGTCCTCGTCGGCGTCGATTGCGCCAGCGTCTGCGCCGGCGATCTGGTCGGCCAGAACCTGGCCATAGGAAGGGTACTCGGACCGGTCGATCTGCGCCTCCGGGTCCCAGATGCGGCTCCGTATCAGGGCGCGCCCGCAGTGCAGGAACGCCTCCTCCACCGTGACCTTCAGGCCGGACAGCGGGGGTCGGCGGGAAACGGTCGTCTGCGCCAGCAGGTCATCATCGGTAACAATCTCGGCCCTGCCCTTGACGCGCAGCGTTTCGTTCATCCCCGGAACGAAAAACAGCAGGCCAACGCCGGGGTTGTCCACTATGTTCTGCAAAGAGTCCACCTGGTTGTTTCCCGGGCGGTCGGGCAGCAGCAGCGTGCGGTCGTCGAGCACGTGCACGAAGCCCGGCGGGTCGCCGCGCGGCGATGCGTCGGGCTGGCCGTCGGCGTTGCTGGAACTCAGGACGCAGAAGGGCGACAGGGCGATGAAGTTGCGACAGTGAACGTCCAGACGGTCCAGCACCTTCTGCGCCGCGCGTGGCGCCGGCGGCGGGTACACCTCACGGAGTTCCGCATCGTTGGAAATGGCCATGACGTTCACCCCCGGCTTGATCGCGACCCGGCGACGGATATGATCCGGCGACAGTGTACAACAACGGGCCGGGTGATGCCGACGTGGACTTGAAACTGCGTCAAGGCGGATGGCTGTTCCCATGCCACCCGCGTTGAACTGCCACACCTGGAACTCGACCCGTCGGCTGGGGACAACGGGACACGGAGACGTCAGTGGCCGGAGCCGAACCCGTTGGCCGGTTGATTCCCGGTCTGGGATACCGACTTGTGATGACCGGATTCAGTTGAGCCGGACGGACTGACCACCGGTCCCGCCTGGTTCTCCTGCGCCATTGCCGGCCAGGCCAGCGCCACCACAAAAGCGACGATTACGAAAAATACGGCCGATGGGATGAGCACCTGGACCCAGGGGTTTTGCGACACGGCATGGTGGTTTTTCATTTCAGTTGCCCTCAAAATGACTTCGGCGGCAATCGGGATAAAGCCCGGTTTGAAAGTGGCGCGCAACACGCCTGCCGTCTTTCTGAGACTTGCTTTTGTTTAATTTTCCCACTTTGCATTTCAAGATCACGGTTGGTTTTGGTCTAATTTTTGGGAAATTTGGACAACTTTTGTGAGAAAAGTGGCTTTTCCAGTTTGCGGAGTGGCGACCGTCAATCCACCCTACAGGCGGAGAGGGACTCAAAACCCTGCCGACGGGGCGCCCCGGCCAAGCAGACCCCGGCCTCGGACCCGGCGCCGGATGCCGCCCCAAAATTGCGGCCAACC
The DNA here is from genome assembly GCA_963668585.1 of Dehalococcoidia bacterium. Classification (GTDB taxonomy): domain Bacteria; phylum Chloroflexota; class Dehalococcoidia; order Lucifugimonadales; family UBA3495; genus Bin87. Next base: position 62,868 of record OY764869.1, read on the forward strand.
CACCCACCACGCCTGGACTGCGCGGGCAGTTAATGCGCCCGCAACCACCCGTAGGGGCGAGGCATGCCTCGCCTCACATCAACGAACGATGCCATCCACCAACTCGCCCACCCACATGGTAGGGGCGGGTTTGAAACCCGCCCCTGAACCCGACCATCGACTCTAGGCATCCGGTACGGCGTCAGTCATCCAGCGCAACCCGCAGACGCTTGTTGATGCGGCCCTTGCTCTCGTGGCCGGTCACGGTGATGCGCCCAACCTCGCGAGTGTTGTGGACGTGCGTGCCGCCGTCGGCCTGCAGGTCCAGGCCGACGATGTCGATGGTGCGCACCTCGGATATGGACGCTGGCAGCAGGTTGATCTTGGTGCGAATCAGGTCCGGATGCGCGTCTGCCTCGTGCCGACCCATGAACCCGACGCCGATGTCCCGCCCCTCCGCGACTTCGGCGTTGATGCGGGCCTCAACCTCATCGGCGAACTCGGCCGACATATTCTCAAGCTCAAAGTCCATGCGCGCCGTTCCGGGGCGCATATCCCCGCCGGTGACCAGCGCGCCGTAGTCCCGCCACACCACGCCGCAGAGGATGTGCAGGGCGGTGTGGGTTCGCATCAGCAGGTACCGGCGATCCCAGTCGATTGCGCCATGCAGCGCCGTGCCCACCGCCGGCGTCGCGTCGCCGGAGACGGTATGCACCACCACCCCGCCGGCGCGGGCCGCCTTCGTCACTGAGTATTCCACGCCGCTTGCCGCGTCGGTGAGGGTCCCCACGTCGCAGGGCTGGCCGCCGCCGCCGATGTAGAAAGCGGTGCGATCCAGAACCAGGCCACCGTCGTCGGTGACGTCCGTAACCACCGCGTCAAATTCGGACACGTAGGCGTCATTCAGGAACAGCAATTCAGTCATTTTGTCCTCGCCGGGCAAACCGGGGTATTGGTTGGTGCGTGGGCAATTATATCAATCCGCAGACGGCTCGCATTCGGGCCAAAATGCGGCGCGTGCTATAATCCGTGCATCCATAAATCGGTTTGTGTTCAGGATCATTTGCCATGAAACTGTCGTGCCTCCAGGAAAATCTGACCCGTGGATTGGGTGTGGTAGGACGCGCCGTCGCCAGCCGTTCGACGCTGCCCATCACACAGAACGTCATGCTGAGCAGCGACCAGGGAATGCTGAAGTTATCGGCGACCAATCTGGAAATCGCCATCACCACCTGGATCGGCGCGATGATCGAGGAAGAGGGCGCCATCACGGTGCCGCACCGCCTGATAGCTGATCTGGTGAACTCGCTGCCCAGCGACCGCGTGGACCTGGACCTGCGCGGCCCCGACCCTGATGATCCCACGGCCGGCGGCGCCAGCGTGCTGCACATCAGTTGCGGCCGCTCCCGAACCCACATCAACGGCGCTTCCGCCGAGGACTTTCCGCCCATACCGCAGGTGGATTCAGGCGTGGCCACCAACATCGACGCTTCGGTGCTCCGCGCCGGCATCGGACTGGTCGCCTTCTCGGCGGCGTCCGATGAATCGCGTCCGGTGCTGACCGGGGTGGAACTGAAACTGGAGGAGTCCAACCTGGTGATGGCGGCGGCCGACGGCTTCCGCCTGGCCGTGTACACGGGCGAGTTGTCCGAGCCGGTGGCGGAGGCCATGAAGGTGATAGTGCCGGCCCGCACCATGCAGGAGATCCAGCGCCTGGCCTCCGAGCAGAGCGCGCCCATCCAGGTGACCCTGTCGCCGGAAAAGGGCCAGGTCATGTTCAAGCTGGAACACGTTGAAGTGGTATCCCAACTCCTGCAGGGCAGCTTCCCCAACTACGACCAGCTGATACCGGAACGCTACGAGACCCGCGCCGTGATGGAACTTGACGACCTCAAGCGCGCCACCCAGTCCGCCGCCGTGTTCGCCCGCGATGGCAGCAACATCGTGCGGCTGGAGATGATGCCGCAGGAGTCGGGCGAGGGCGGCCAACTCAAGGTGTCCGCGCGCTCGGAGGAAGTGGGCGACAACCTGGACGAACTGGACATCGACCAGTTGGAAGGCGATGACGCCAAGATCGCCTTCAACGTGCGCTACCTCATGGACATCGTCAACGTGTTGGGCCGGGGCAAAGTGGCCCTGGAAGTGACCAACTCCTCAAGCCCCGGCGTCTTCCGCCCGGCCGATAACGACCGCTACGTGCATGTGGTTATGCCGATGTATGTGCAGTGGTAGGGTGGAACCCGTCGATACGCTGACGGTGGCGTATCGTTCAGGCACCGTACGACACGGCGCTGATGTTGTTCGTCCTCAAGCAGCTTGACAAAACCAAACGGGTCGAGCAGGTTGTTGCTGGCCAGAAGGGCGCGGAATGGCGGATCGTCGGTCCGCACATCGGTAGAATTTAGCCCCAACTCTGGGCCAGTACAAATATCTTGCCATCATGCAAGATTGTCCTGAATGTACTGATATTCTGGGCGGGTGCCCATCCAGTTCTCGTCTGACCTGCGACGCGCCACCCTAAAGGTTGTTTAGACGGAGAGGCAACGAACAACCTGGCAAACCTTGCTACTGGATTTCTAAGTCCTCGAACCGACGACGAGACGAAAAATATCTCTGATAACTGAAATCAATTCTGGTTCGGACATCTTCCCGATCAGGTCTTCCATGCGTTTTTCCGACAATGTCCTCACGTGGTCAGTCAAAACCCACGACGGCTGATTCGGCATTTGGACGGACTGGATTTGACGAGAATGGGGACGAGTTTGGTTGATTGGACTGGAACCGATCAACGCGACAATCACCAACTTTGACGAGGCATTGAATCCGTCGAGACTCAGAATTAGAGCAGGGCGTTTGTCGCCCTGCTCATGACCAACAACGTTGGATACCGGTTCGATATTAGCCCACCGGATTTCACCTCTCAGTAGATCGGCCATGTTTTGACGTCCTCCGCAATACCTGCTTCGGCGAGGGACACGCCTTGCTCTATCTGCTCAGGCGACATTGACCAATCCAGCGACGGTTCTTGCTGCAAATGCCGAGCCATGGCTTCAAACGCCAGGGCCGCGTAAATGATATGCTCGAGTTGGCCCGCAGTATAGCAAAACGCGTCCAACGGCACTGGGAATTGAGCTTGTTGAATCGACCTATTCAGTTCATCGTTTGAAATCTTTTCCATCCACGGGACCAAGACCTCGTCGCCCAGGGCTGCATCCTCAAGGTCCGCCACAGTCGCCAATTTTTCTGCCAAACTGTCTTTGTCGATTTGCTTAGTCCATTTTCGGACTATCGAGTCTAGCAATTCGACCTGACCGTGAGTGAAGCCGTCAGCGGCGAACTGATCACGCCACCCCGAATGGTCCAAGCCAACCAATCTGTCAACGATCGGTTCCAACAGGGTTCTCGAGTCCCAATCGTCTTGGTTACTGAAGAGGGTGTCCACAATTGGACGTTCCATTGTCATAGTCATTGTCGGTTTCCCCCTACGGAAATGCCTACTAGGCAGTGTAGCAAATTGTAGGCGCGGACGGATAGCATGTCCAGCCGTTCCTCGCCCCGCAAGCAGACCGATCACGCCACAATCGACATTGGCAGACAGGGCAAGCTCTTTTCCACGGCACCCGTACTCGCCCGCCCTTTACGTAGCCAGGTCGAAAAGCGAAATCTGCTCCGCTGGCCCCGACCATTGCACCGGGTGTAAACTCCCCGCGAGAGCCTTCAGCGGCGTTGGTGACGGGGGATCAGCGAGAATTTTTCTGGTGGACTGCTTGGCCTCCCGTGCCGACGATAGACCGGCCATTCCCAAGGCTCGATTCGGAGGTAGTATGTGTAACGCCTCTTTCGCGTTGAAGCAATGTATGTCCGGCGGTAGGCGCGAACCCGGTAGTTGAGGCGTTCTAATCCTCCCAGCCTTCGGCATCCCGACATGGCGGCACGCCGTCCGTGATTTGGACGGCGTGCTGTATTTCCCAGTGGAGCCCTGCACCGGATCCGCCTGCTTGCGGGGGTGGTTTCGATGCAACGCGTTCTAGATTGCCGGCCGGGTTTCGTACCAGCGGGCGTGCTGCTGGTAGGTGTAGGCCGCCTGGATGACGCCCGGCTCGTCGAAGGGCTTGCCGGCGATCTGCAGTCCGATGGGCAGGCCGCTCTCGGTGAAGCCGCAGGGCACCGATATGGCGGGCAGGCCGGTGACGTTGAACGGCGCCGTGAAACTCCGTCCACGCGCGGTGCTGACGGGATCGTATCCCTCGAACGCGGGCGCCGGCTGCGTCATGGTCGGCGTGACCAGGAAATCCACCTTGCGCATGACCTCCGCGAATTCCCGCCGCGCCAGGGTGCGGGCCCGCTGCGCCTGCAGGTAGTCGGCGGCGGACATCAACCCGCCGATGCGGAACCGCTCGCGGACGATCTCGCCGAACTCCTGCGGGCGTGATTTCAGGTTGGGTTCGTGGTAGGCGTAGGCCTCGCTGACCATGATGACCGAGTTGGCCGCCCTGATGTAGTCCAGGCTGGGCAGCGACACCTCCTCCACGCTGGCGCCCAGGCTTTCCAACTCGCTGATCGCCTTCTCCACCGTGGCGACCACCTCCGGGTTGACGCTGGGGTCAGGGTCGAAGAAGTAGTGGCGCGGCAGGCCGATTCTGACGCCGCGAATGTCCTCCCGCAGCGACAGGGAGTAGTCGGGCACCGGCGCCTTGCTGGACGTGGGATCCTTGGGGTCATGGCCGGCGATGGCCTGCAGCATGTATGCCGTGTCCTCCACCGTCCAGGTCATCGGCCCCGCGTGGTCCTGTGACCAACTGAGCGTCACCACGCCGGCGCGGCTGACGCGGCCGTAGGTGGGCTTCAATCCCACGATGCCGCACAGCGACGCCGGGCCGCGTATCGACCCGCCGGTGCAGGAACCCAGCGCGCCCAACGCCTGCCCGGACGCCACCGACGAACCGGAACCACTGCTGGAACCGCCGGTGATGTGGGCCAGGTTCCACGGGTTGCACGCCGGCTCGAAGGGCGTTGTCCAGTCCGGGCCGCCCAGCGCGAATTCGTGCATCGCCAGCTTGCCGAGCAGGATGCCGCCGGCCGCCTTGAGCCGCGCGGTGGTGGTGGCGTCCTCGGCGGGCACGCGGTTGATGTCCACCTGGGAGCCGGAGGTGGTGCGGACGCCGGCGGTGTCGTACAGGTCCTTCAGCGCGAAGGGGATGCCGTGCATGTGGCCACGGTATTCGCCGCGCAGGATTTCGGCCTCCGCCACGCGGGCCTGCTCCAGCGCGTCGTCGGCCAGCAGCATGATGAACGAATGCAAACGGTCGTCGGTGTCTGCGATGCGGTCCAGGCACGCGCGGGTGAGTTCCACGGGCGACAGTTCGCCCTTGCGCATCAGTTCCCCGGCCTGGTGGATGGTGAGAAAGTGCAGTTGGGTGTCGGATGTAGCCATGAGGTAGTTACTCCTTGATTGACCCGATGCTCGGTGATGGACTGATGCGGGAGTTACTCCTCAGGCCAGTCGGGGTGGTACTCCACGATCATCTCGGTGGAGCCGAAGTCGATTTCGTGAAGCTGCCGGGCATAGCCGGCATACAGGTCGTACACAGGCTTGAGCGCCTCCACCTCCTCGCGGCTCATGCCGAGGCCGGCGCGGTCGGCCAGTTGCTGCAGTTCATCCATGGACATTTCTGCCGGTTCAGGCATAACAAATCCTCCGGTTTGGTTTGATGACGGGACGGGTGGATTATATAACCGAACAGCCGGAATTTAGAACCAAAAAGCCGCCGGTCTGATTGCAAACGGGCGGCTTCCGAAACCTCTCGGGTGGTATCAGCGGGTCAACGGGTCCAGCAAATCTATGAATCGTTCAACGTCGTTCAGGGAGTCGGTTACGTCGTCTGGCGCATCAAGATTTTCGTAAAAGTTGGAATGCAGGTGATTGGCTGACCGAAACAGCCGGCTCAACGCAATATCCTGGTTTTCGTCGGTCAGCCATCGCACCGCCTGCCAGATGTGCCGATGGGTTTTGTGTTCCCAACCTCGCTGTTCCGCTATGGCTTTCACCATCTGCGCCGCAGACCCCCAACCCTTTTCGGATGCCTGGCGTGTATCGCCCCTGGCCAGTTCGGCGCGCGCTTGTTCCAGTAACTGCCGGCTCGCCAGTTGATAGATTTCCGTTGTCATGTTGTCTCTTACTCACCCGGGATGATCGTATTGTAATCCATTACCTTGTACCCGCTGAATATCTCTTCGCGGCGCAGTGCGAACAGCGCGATCTGGTAGGCCTGGCGAACTCATCCGGAAACGCCAGCAAGACCATCAAACCCCATGAAACGCGCCGGTATATGTTATCGCAACACGCGGCTACTCCCGAAATATCTCCTCGCCGCGATGCAGCCGCACTGCGATCTGGTAGGTCTGGCCCACCGCGCGGGGCGTCGGCGCGTGTGCCGCCAGGTAGCGCGCCATCCCGATCAGCACGTGCCGGCCCGACTCTGTGCCCCGCCGGCGCCGGTACTGGTTGAACCCTGCGTCAACGATCTGGAACGAGTGGAACCCCGAATCCTCCGACAGCATCGCCCGTCCCAGCGCCGCCACCAGCGCGTCCGGTTCGCCCCCGCCGGTGAGGTAGCGGGACACCAGGTGCGACACCTCCTCGACCTGCTGGCGCACGTCCATGCGTTCGCGGATCTGGGCCAGCAGTTCCGCTCCATCCACCGGGTCGCCGCCCGTCTCCGGTATGCGCTGGGCCGGCATATTCAGAAACCGGTCCAGGTAGATGCTCATGGCAACATCAAAGACGCCCCGCAACAGTTCCGGCGAAGGGGCGCGCTGCAGCGCCCGGTGCAGGGCGTTGGCGGCAGTCAGGGTGTTGTGAACCGTGTCCCAGTCGCCGAACTCGTTGGAAACGTGGAATTGCGCCATCCTCAAAAAGGCGGCGTAAGCAACGGCAGACCCGAGTTGTTCGGCGGTGGCCCCCGACGCCATGGCAGTTTTGATGGCTTCCAGGATTTCGGCGGGAGACTCGCTGAGCATCTCCCGCGCCAGCGCGTCCGCATCGTGCCAGGCCGGGGCTGTGCGCCCCTGCTCGCATAGCGCGGGCAGTTCGTCGCGAGCCTGCCATACCAGCGACGCCAGGTCGATGGGATGCCGCCACGCGCTGAGTTCCTGGCTGCGTCGGGCGCGAGCCATGCCGAGCACCAGGCTGGTGAGGGTCCGGCTGGCGTGTTCCCAGCCGATATGGTCCAGCAACTCGAAGGCCTTGTTGGCGAAGTCCAGCGTGTGCCCGGCATCAAGGTAGATGTGGTCGGTGGCGGCGGCGAATACCATGTCGGCGATGTCGTCCGGCGGAATCGCCAGTTCGATGGCCGTGCGCAGGCACCGCTCGGCGGCGTCATCGTCGCGCACGTCGATGAAGTTCCGGAACCACCGCTTGAAGACCTCGGGGCGCGTCTCTCCCGTGGGCAAGGAGTCAACGACGAACCGGGGCGGGCGGCCGGCGCACTCGCGCGATACGTGCAGCAAACCCTGGTACAGCGCAACGGAACGGTCATCCTCAGCCAGGTGGGGCAGGATGTTGGCCGAGGCGGTGAGGATGGTCATGGCCGGACCCCAACCGGCGGCGGCATAGGTGGTCCCAAAGTCGGCGCCGACCCGCAGCGGCACGCGGTAATCCGCGCCGCCGGCGTGCAGGCCCAACACCGACTTGGCGGTCACCAGCCGGATGTTGTGTTCCAAGCCGTCCCGCAGCCGTCCGGTCCAGTGGTGGGTTTCGTCGCGCTGCGCCGGGTGGGGGTCCACCCAAACCTGCCCGTCAACGACGGTGACCGGGAAACTGCGCACGTCGTCGGCAAAGGGATTGAAGGTGCCGCCGCTGGAAAGGTCGAAGCGCGCGTTGTGCCAGTGGCAGGTCAGAATGCCGTCCTTGACGCTGCCGCGGTCCAGCGGAAACCCCATGTGAGGGCAGCGATTGTCCACGGCGTAAACCTGCCCATCGTGGCACATGACGGCGATGGCGTGGCCGCCGCCGGTGACCACCTTGCACCCACTGGCTTCCAGTTCTTCAATCGACCCGGCGAGTATCATCTGTCCTGCAATGTGGGTAGCCATGATTCCGTCCTCCTTGGATTGCATTGAGGGGGATTGTGGCGGGAGAGTGGCGGTCACGCAGCATCATATCATCGGCAGCGTCGGCTCCACGCGCGGCAAGCTCCCGATTGACTGCGCTGTTGGCGGCAAATACACTGCGGCACGGCCCGCGCGATTGCGGACCGTATATTGGCAACGCGGGCATCGTGCTCCATGTGGCAAGCCACCGAAGAAGTCCTACCGTTCATCGCCATCGGCGCCGGTATCCTGGGAACCGGCGGCGGCGGCAATCCCTACGTCGGCCAACTGCGGGCGCGTGAAGCGATCCGGAAGTGGGGGCCCGTCACCGTGCTGTCTCCCGAGGAGTTGCCCGAGGATTCCAGGGTGGTTTGCGTCGGCGGCATCGGCGCGCCCACGGTGGGAGTCGAAAAGGTGCGCGACCTGCAGTCGTACCACGCGCTGCGGGCGATTGAGGAATACGTCGGCGAGAAGGCCACCGCGCTGATCTCCAACGAAATCGGGGGCAGCAACTCGGTGGAACCCCTCATCGCCGCCGCCATCGCCGGCCTGCCCGTGGTGGACGCCGACGGCATGGGGCGCGCGTTCCCCGAGTTCCAGATGAAGACCTTCTTCGTGTACGGCGTGCCCTGCTGCCCCATGTCCGTGGCCGACGAGAAGGGCAACTCCGTCATCGTTCGGGACACCATCACGCCGTCCTGGGCCGAACGACTGGCCCGCGCCATCACCATCCAGATGGGATGCGTCGCCTGCTACGCCGTCGCGCCCATGAGCGCCGAGCAGGTCAGGCGCACCGCCGTCCCCCGCACCCTGTCCCTGGCCCGCGACCTGGGACGCGCCGTTCAGGACGCCCGCGACTCCGGCGAAAACCCCCTCGACGCGATCCTGTCGGCCTGCCCCGGTCGCATCCTGTTCACGGGCAAGGTGGTGGATGTTGACCGCCGCACAACCTCGGGATTCGCGCGGGGAACGCTGACCATCGACGGCATTGACTCGTGGCACAGCCGGCAGATGGTCATCGACTTCCAGAATGAAAACCTGGTCGCCCGGGTGGATGGCGAGATTGTCTGCACCGTGCCGGACCTCATCTGCGCGGTTGCCACCGACACCGGCGAACCCGTAACCACCGAACTGATGCGGTACGGCCTGCGCGTCGCCATCCTGGGGTTCCCCGCTCCGGCGCTGTGGAGCACCCCGGAGGGCCTGGCCGTGGCGGGACCCGGCGTGTTTGGCTACGACACCGATTACGTCCCGTTGACGCTGTAGGGGAGGCGATATGCTGGTCGGCGTGGACGTCGGAGGCACCAACACCGACGCTGTGCTGATGGACGGCCGCCGACTCGTCGGCGCGGTCAAAGTCCCCACCACGGCTGACATCACCACCGGAATCACCGGCGCCATCACCGAACTGCTGCAACAGACGGGTCAACGGGACGAGATCCAGGCCGTGGTCGTCGGCACCACGCATTTCACCAACGCTTTGCTGGAGCGGAAAAATCTCGCGCCCACGGCGGTGATTCGCCTCGCCATGCCCGCCACCGAACTGCTGCCTCCGCTGGTGGAATGGCCGACCGAGTTGAAAGACGCCATCGGCGGGCACGCCCACATGGTTCGCGGCGGCAACGAGTTTGACGGCCGCGACATTTCACCGCTGGACCGGGAGCAAATCCGCGAGGTGGTAAGGCACGCCCGCGCGCAGGGTGTGCGGGCCATAGCGGTCAGCGGGGTTTTCTCGCCCGTGGACCCCGCGCAGGAGGAGGCAGCGGCGGCGGTCATCCTGGACGAAGCGCCGGATATGCGAGTGTGCCTGTCCCACGAAAACGGACGCATCGGCCTGCTGGAACGTGAGAACGCAGCAGCGTTGAACGCCTGCCTCGGCGACGTTGCCGCCACCACCATACGGGGCATCGAGCAGGCTCTGACGCTACTGGGCATCGACGCGCCGCTGTTCATGAGCCAGAACGACGGCACGCTGATGGACACGTCCTTCGCCTACCGATTTCCGGTGCTGACCATATCGTCCGGCCCCACCAACAGCATGCGTGGCGCGGCGTACCTGACCGGCGTGGACGACGGAATCGTCGTTGACATCGGCGGCACCTCCACCGACGTGGGAGCGCTGGTCAAGGGCTTCCCCCGCGAGTCGGCAGTCGCCGTGGAACTGGCAGGCGTCCGCACGAATTTCCGAACTCCCGACATCATATCCATCGCGCTGGGCGGCGGCACGGTCGCGTCCCTGGACCCGTGGCGACTGGGGCCCCAGAGTGTCGGATACCGCCTGACGGACGAAGCCCTGGTATTCGGCGGCGACACCCTCACCGCCACCGATCTGGCCGTCGCCGCCGGCCGCGCCAGTGTTGGCGACCCGTCGTTGGCCGCCGACGTGCCATCCGGTCTGGCGCAACGCGGGGCCGCCGAGATGCAGACGCTGGTGGAAACCGCCGTGGACCGCATGAAACTCAGCGGTGACGACGTCCCCGTGGCGCTGGTGGGAGGCGGCAACATCCTGGTGGGCGATTCATTGGCCGGGGCCAGCCGGGTGCTGCGTCCCGAGCACGCCGGCGTCGCCAACGCCATCGGAGCGGCGATAGCGCAGGTCAGCGGACAGGTGGAGCGCGTGTACTCCCTGGACAGCGGAAGCCGCGACGAAGCCATCGCCGACTGCACGGCGGCCGCAATCGCCCGCGCCACGGCGGCGGGAGCCGACCCCGCGACCGTCGAGGTGGTGGACGTGGAGGAAGTGCCCCTGACCTACGTGCCGAGCAACGCCACCCGGGTCCGCGTGAAAGCCGTCGGCGAGGTCGCCCCCAGCGCGTTGCGGCGCACCGGAACACCGCCAAACGACGGATGACACGCCCACAGGGTTTGCCAGCGGCGGCCCGCGAATCTACAATCTGGGGCACCACATTGGAGGGATAGAGCAATGAAACTGTTGGTAGTGTCAGGCGGGCGTCATCCTTACGAGGAATCCACGCCCATATTGGAATCTTTTCTCAAGGGCGCCGGCCACGACGTCACCGTGACCGAGGACGCCTCGGTGCTGGCGGACGCCGTCGCGATGCACGGATACGACGTCCTGGTTTTCAACACCCGTCGGGAAAACGTCGCCGATTTCGGAGACTGGACCCTGTCCGACTCCGAGATGGAGGGTCTGCAGAACTTCATCAGCGAAGGCAAGGGGTTCGTCTGCATCCACATCGCGACGTGCGTGGCCGCCGCGTGGCCCGAGTACCACGACATCACCGGCGGCGGCTGGATCTCCGGCACCAGCTATCACCCGCCCTACGGCCAGTTCAACGTCAACGTCAGCAACGCGGGACACCCCGGCGCCAGCGGCGTGGCCGATTTCGGCACCAACGATGAGCTGTACATGAACCTGGCCATCAAGGACGGGAACGACGTGTTCCTCACCGGCACCGCCGAGGACGGCACCTGGCCCTGGGGCCCGGACCGGAGCGACACGTTCATGCCGGGCGGCACCTATCCGTTGGGCTGGACCCGCCAGTACGGCGACGGCAACGTCTTCGTCCTCCTGCTGGGACACGACGGCCGCAGCTTCGAGACGCCCGAGTTCCAGAAACTCGTGCTCAACGGCGTCGAATGGTCCGCCGCCAAAGTCCCCGCCTGACCCAAACCCGGTCATGGCATCCGTAGGGGCGGGTTTGAAACCCGCCCCTATACGTTGAATCTGAATTGGACGGCCGAACCGGCTCCAAGACGTAGGGGCGAATGATCATCCGCCCCCACCATGAAAACCGTCGTTCGTTCCGGCTATCCGACCCGTTCCTCGTGCCGCTGACGCGCCCGGTCGATGGCGCGCACCCGGCCACTCACCAGATCATCCTGCCGCTCCCTGGCCCACTGGTTCGATGCCACCGTGCTCAGCACGCTGCCCTGGAAATGGGGCATTACGTACCGCGCCATCAATTCGTAGCTCTTCAGCATCTTCTCCCGGGGCGCCCAGTCGATGGTCTGCACCAGGAAGGCGCCGAACCCGCCGCTCTGCTCGCCCAGCCGCTCAATGGCTTCGATGCAGTCGTCGGGCGTGCCGATGATCCAACTCCCGGTGTCGGCCATGTTGTCGATCACTTTGTCCAGCGGCCCGTCGAATACCGGTTTGCGGCCGTTCGTTCCCTCGCTGTACTCACGGAGGTAGCGGCCCGCGCCCATGCGCGCATCGTTCAGCGCCTCTTCCTTTGATTCCGCGAGGTGGCACGGCAGCACCAGCCGCCAGTCGTCCCGGTTCATGGTGTTGCCATGCTCGGCGGCGGACTCTTCGGCAATGCTCCACAGACCCTGCAGGTCGGATGGGCCGGCCGATGGGTCGCGCGGCACCGTGATGGTCAGCACCGAGCAGCCGTGCTTGCCCGCCAGCGTAACGCCGGCCGGAGACTGCACCGAGGCAACGGCGGTGTGCATGTAGGGACGCTGGTAGGGCCGCAACTGCAGCAGACCCTCTTTCAGCTCAAACCAGTCGCTCTTGTAGCTGATGGGTTCCGTTTCGGTGAACAGGCGCAGGATGATGCCCAGGGACTCGTCCATGCGCTCCCGCTGCAGTTCGTGGGGTATGCCCATCATGTAGGCGTCGCCGGGCAGCGCGCCCGGGCCGACGCCGAACAGCACGCGGCCATAGGTCATGTGGTCCAGTTGAACCATGCGGTTCGCCACCATCAGCGGGTGGTGGTACGGCAGGCTGACCACGCCGGTGCCCAGCTTGATGCGATTGGTGCGCTGGGCGGCGGCGGCGATGAACACCTCCGGAGACGAGATGATCTCCCAACCCGCGCTGTGATGCTCGCCGACCCATGCCTCATCGAATCCCAACTTGTCCAGCCATTCGATCAGTTCGAGGTCGCGTTCCATGGCCAGGGTGGGGTTTTCACCAACGCGGTGAAACGGGCCGAGGAAGATGCCAAACTTCATTCGCTCTGGAAACGCCATAAATGTCCTCCTCCGGTACGGCGATGCGGCGCTCGCAATCCCGTCAGAGTGTCAACGGGAGCGGCCACGGCTTGCCCAACGGTTGCGGCCATTCTGCCCACCCCGGGGAACCCTGTCAATCGGCGGTCCAGGACACCAACACCATTGGGTTGTTGGCGATAAACAAGCCGGTCCGCTCGCCCAGAGGTTACGGCGTGGCGGCGCGGGATCTCCTCACCAGGTAAACAATCAGGAGGATCACATCCGCGATGAGAAGCACGATGGCCGCTGCGCACAGGATCAGGCCGAGGATATAGCCACCGCCCAGGAAGTCTGCCGCCACCGCCGACCAGATCAAAACGTGAAGCCCCGAAAACAGGGCGACCAACGTGCAGATGATCAGGACCACCAGGACGATGCCGCCTGCTGATCCCGACGACCCGCCGGAGTCTCTCAATATGCGCGGCAGCAGCACCGCCTTGACGATTGCCATCCACAACAGCACCAGCGCGCAGACGAAATACATGGCTATGGATGTTTGCGGTTCCGGCGTATCAAATATGCCATTGACCACCCACGCCGAAATCCACCTCAACTGACGCTCGTTGTTCGCCATTGCGTACAACAGCATCAACCCCACTATGATGATGGCAGCGAACTGCGCCAATCCCGACAACCTGAGAAAACCCGGTATTCGGCTTTGAGAAGATTCCGTCATCTCTGCCTCCCTCAGCAGGGGCCGATTGGCAAACTGCGCCTGGGTTCATAACCGGCGACCGCGCGCCCGGAAGCAGACGCGGCAAGCCTGGGCGCACCCTAAGATCAGCGATTGAGCAGGTCTCGCAACCCTTCCTGGGCGTTTCCAATCTGCTCACCGACCTTTTCGATGACTTCGTCGGTATCGACGTCGCCGGCGCTGTCAATCGCCCGTTCCACCCCTCGTTTCACGTCATCAATCTCAGGCAGGCAGCATACCGATGCGCTGTCGAAGTCCACCTCCCAATCGACCACCGCTCCATCCTCAGCGTCGATGACCAGAAGGATGGGCGCCACGATCTCGACGGTTTCGCGGATGATCGCCAAGTTGATGTCAATGGTTGCGTCGGCGGTAGCGGTCAACCTGCACTCCCGGCTTTCGGAGCAGCGTGGCACCGAATAGGTCCAGGTGACCCTGTCGCGCAACTCCTGCTTCAACGTCTCGCTGATCGCTTGCGTCACCCCCGGGATGTAGCCCAGGAAAAATGCGGTGATCCCGTCGATTGCGTCGAAGCTTGAGGCGGTCCACTCTTTGGACACTTCCAGGGCGATTTCCTCGTCGCTCTTGCATCCCACCGACGCCACCAGCAAAAGCGCCACGATTCCAACCATCATCAGTCGCATATTGGCCTCCGGGCTTTCAACTCGAACCAGCCACCGTTTCGGCTTGGTTGCCATGTGGTGAATTGGGCGCAATAATAGGCGCAACCGGTTTAAATGTCGGTGTGAATTAACGGGTTTAGCCGAAATTGCAATTATTGTGCATAGAAATGGTAGGTAAGTATGCCGCTAAGTCGACGGGAGCGGTGGGTCCGTGCCAAGCAGGTGGGCAGCTTGATGCGGATGCACAGGCAGGAATTTGTAACCGACAATGGCCGACAGGGTCTCACGCTGCCGGGTTTGCTGCGTCACATGGCAGATGCAATGCCAATGGATGATGGGGACCACGGCAGTTCCATATTGCCCGCCGACCACAGCACCCTGTCCCGGTTGGAGCGTGGGGAGACCCTTTACACCAGGGAGCGCCTGGAGGTGATCGGAAGAGCCCTGAACCTCTCCCGGGTGGAGGTTGACGGACTGATCGTGCTGGCCGGGTTCGAAACCGACAGCCAGCCCGGCGTGAACCGGGCTGCCAGCCAGGCCGTCGCGCCGGGTCGCCGTGAAAAACCTGCAAAGCCGGCCCGGGCAGACGGTGATCAACCTGCCAACGTCGTCGAGGACATGGTTGCAGATCCGAACCTCGGGACAGGCAGCGAATTCGGATACGACCGGGCCGGCTCATTCCTGTCGGAAACGTGCCGCTTTTTCATGTTCCGGTTCCTGCTGCCCGGCCTGGGCGTGGCGGGCGCCGGCTATCTCCTGTGGTCCCTGGGGCTCACGGCCAACTGGATGCTGATGCTCTACGTCGGCGTGGTCATGGGTCTGGTCGTATTCCAGGGCCTGTTCAGAATGAACCGTGCCACCGACCTCAGAGATCTGCTGTTTGTCTCGGTGTTTTTCGTCATGAGCACGCCATTGCTCGGCGTTCCGGTATTGGGCGTGGACAACTACGGGTTTTTTATGCTGGTCGGAGGTTCGGGCTCGGCGATAACCATGGTGCTGGCGCTGGCCACCAACTTCGTGATGGCCCTGATCGCCAGCGTTGCGTTCGACTGGTTGTGGCGTTGGCAGTACTCTCGCCGCGGCGCCGGCAAGGCGTACCAAAGGGCTCTGTGGGTGGTCATACCGCCGTTGAGTTTCGTGTACGTGTGCAGCCTGACGCTGTCCAACGTCGGAGGCTGGACCAGGGATCTGCCCATCCTGATGGTGGTGGCCGGCGTGATGTCCATGGTGGTCGTCCTGCGCGACCGCAGCGTCACGTTGGAAGAATGGGACCGGCGGTTCCTGCTCTTTTTCGCCATGACGACAATCATCGTACTGGCCATTTTCGGCGCGGCGTCAACCATGGCGGGGTACCTGCAACCGGCCACGTCTTTCCTCAATGGGCACGTGTTGATTCATTCGTGGGAAATCGACCACACCCTGTTGGGATACCCCGAAGCGGAACTGGCCGAACGCCTGCGGGTGAGCTACGCCTGGAACATGATCGCCAGCATCTGCTACCTGGTGATCGTGATGGGCGGCACCCTGATGGTGACGATCTACCGCGCGGGCAACGGCGACGCCGCCAATCCCACCGCCGATATTGGCGAACTGCCGGCGGCAGAGTCCGCACCGCCCGGGACCTTCGGGGAACGCGTCAAGTCGCTGCTGGGCCCGGGCCGTTTGTCGGGAAGTCCGATCTATCAGAAACGGGCGTGATTGACCCACCCGCGCTCCATGCGCAGCCCACAGGCAAGTCTGGTACATTATCCGCACAGTGATGAACCGACAACAGGCATTGGATGAGCGGATCCGGCGACGGAACGCCGACGTGATCGCGGCCCTGGCCGCAGACGAAGGCAACGCGCCCCAGTTGCTCAAGGCTCAGCATCGGTTGGCGCACGCCTACCGCGCGGCGCGTCGATTCGACGAAGCGCTGCGCTGGTTCCAAAACACCGCCCAGCGCAGCGCGGAAATCCACGGCGAGGATCATGGGGAGACGCTGCGATACCGCAGCAGCCTGGCGAACTGCCACTACGCCGCTGGCCACACCGACCGCGCCATCGCAATGTTCCGCGAGTTGCTGGCGGCCCGCCGCGACGCCCTAGGCGAACACCATCCCGACACCATGCGCAGCCGGGGCAGCCTGGCCAATGCGTTGCATTCCGCGGGTCGCTACCCCGAAGCCCTGGAACTCCACGTGCTGAACGCCGGCGACCGCGAGGACACCCTGGGGCCGCAACACCCGTCAACCGAAGCCAGCCGGCGCAACGCGGAACGGACGCTTGACGCGTCGTCGGCGCCACCAGGCAACGGACGGCAGGAGTAACGCCTGCGCCGGAACCGCCAAAATCACCGGACACGACAACAGGGATTTCTCAGCATGAGACGACCGGATGCTCCCGATTTTGTGTCCGATCCAAGCCGTGTTTTCGCGATCGCCAGTTCCGCGAAGTGCGCCGCCGGCGCGAGTATAATTACCAACGATTTTTGATTGGTTGAGTCCACCGCCGGCCGGCAATCCGAAGCAGACCCGGCCGCGTACCCCCTGCAATGCTGAACTCTTTCCGAACCGCGCGATCCGCCCTGTCTGCCGCTGCCTCGCCCACCGAATGGCGAAAACCCCGTTTCGGCCGGCTGGAATGGGCATTCTTGCTGCTCGCCCTGGTCGCCGCCGTGCTGCGCCTGTGGGAACTCGACGGGCGCGTGATGCACTACGACGAGGCCATCCACCTGCATTACGCGTGGAAACTGGCCAGGGGCGTCGAGTTTCTCCATTCGCCGTGGATGCACGGGCCGTTGCAAATCGAAATGGCGGCCATGTTCATCCGCTTCCTGGGGGATACCGACTTTGTTGCGCGGTTACCATACGCGCTGTTCGGAGTCGCGCTGGTTGGCCTGCCCTACCTGCTGCGACGGCAGATCGGGGACAGGGGAGCGATATGCACGGCCATCATCCTGGCATTGTCGCCGTCGCTCCTGTACTTCAGCCGGTTCGGACGCAACGACATCCTCGTGGTTGTGTGGGCCCTGCTCCTGCTCATCTTCCTGTGGCGATACACCGAAACCAGCCGCCGGCGGTATCTGCTCGGGTCGGCAGCCGTCACGGCGTTGATGCTGGCATCCAAGGAGACCGCGTACTTCGTCATCCTGTTCATGGGCATTGCCGCGCTGGGTCTCGGATGGCGACAACTCTGGGACACGCTCAGGCGGCGGGCGGCGCTCGTTGACGCGCGCGGCGCGGCGGGGATGTTTGTGCTGCTGGCCACCTTGACGCTGCCCCAGGCGGCGGCGGGAATCGCCGTGCTGCAGGGTCCGCTGGGCCTGACGCTGGCCGCGCCGGACACCGGGTCAACCGGAGACACCGGCGCGCCGGTCTGGGACGCTCCATTTGTGACCCTGCCGGTTTGGGATGCCCCAATCTGGCTGCACGGGGTCGCACTGTTCGCGTTGCTCGCGGTGGTGGTCGCATTGGCGTGGTTCTGGTGGCGGGCTCGCAGTCCGCTCGACCTGGCGGCGGTCGCGCTGGCCGGCGCCAGCGCGGCGGCGGCGGTGGCGGTGGTGGTGGTCGGCCCGGTTCGCGGTATGCTGCCCGATGCCGGGACGACTGCGTATTACGTGGACTGCGCATTGGGCGGCGGATTGATGCTGCTGGGCGCGGGAATGTCCTTCGTAGCGCCCAACGTCTTGCGCGGGTGGCGGCGCATCATGATGCTGCTGGGGCCGGGGGCGATCCTGGCGTGGCTGTGGCTGACCGCGTTCGGCGGCGGCCTTGCGCTGGCGGCGGAATTGCTGCCGGCCGCCGCGCCTTTGGCAGATCTGGAGGCTGGCAAGATTGCCGTGAACTACCTGGTTCCGGTGCTCGCGCTGCTCCTGCTGCTGGCAATCGGAGGCGCCGTGGGAGTCGCCTGGGGCGGCGGAACCTGGCTGCTGTGCGCCGCGCTGTTCTACGCAGTCTGGACGACGCTGTACACGACCTTTTTCACCAACTGGCCGGGCGTGTTCACCGGCGCCTGGCAGAGCCTGGGCTACTGGCTGGCGCAGCAGGAGGTGGCCCGGGGCAATCAGCCCTGGTACTACTACGGTGTCGGGCTGACGGTGTACGAATCGCTGGCGTTGGTCTTTGGACTGGTCGCCGTGGTGTGGCTGTTCAGGAGGCGGGAGCCTTTCGGCATCGTCCTGGCGGCCTGGGTCATCGCCACGCTGGCAATCTACACCATAGCCGCCGAAAAGATGCCGTGGCTGCTGGTCAATATCACGGTTCCGCTGGCATTGGCGGCGGGGATGCTGCTGGGACACCTGCTGGACGGAATCCGGTGGCCGACCGGAGTCGAGGGACGCTGGCGAATGGGCCTGCTCCTCGGCCTGGCTCCGGTATGGGTGCTGCTGGCGGTATGGGTGGCGTGGCTGGCAGCGCGAGGCGACGCCGCCTACCTGCCGGCATGGCTGGCCGGCCTGATCCTCCTGCCCATAGCGGCGGGGATGGCGTGGTTGATTCGGGTGCAGCCCGGCGGTGGGCGGGCCGTGGCGCTGGGCATCGCCGCGCTGCTGCTGGTTTTCGGGACGGCCACGGCGTTTCGCGCGGCATACGCCTACGACGACTCCAGGCCTGAGATACTCGCCTACGCCCAGGGTTCGGCGGACCTGCTGGATTCCTTTGCCCAGTTGCGGGACGGCCGGCTGACCGGAGAAGAATCCGCAGCGGTGAAGGTGGACTACGACATGTGGTATCCCTTCCAGTGGTACGTGCGCAACGAGACGGAGCAGGGCGCGTTGCATTTTGACCACTTCTGCGAGTCCAATGTCGCCGAGGGGTCCGACGAATGCCGCAAGGTCGGCGAGGACACGGGCCCGGTGGCCTATCTCGCGGAAGCGGCGCACGCCGTTGATGCGGACGACGCCGGCGAGTACCACCGCGAGGGTCCCAAGCGCAACCTGCTGTGGTATCCTGAAACCTACCGTCGGCCGGGAGAAGCCCGCAGCGAAAACTCGCTGTGGCAGCAGTTGTCCGCCGACGTGAATTTCTTTCGGGACGCTGCCGCCGACCCCGAGAAATGGCGGCAGGCAATCGAGTACATCGTGGCGCGGCGGCAGGAAAGCGACTGGTATTCCGCCGAATATTACCAGTACATCAGATATTGAAAACCGCAGGGATGCGCAGCACATGACCACCGCCACCACGTTGCCGGAACCTGGCGAAGCCTCCGTGGAAGATCGTGTGCAGATCAGCCGGCGGCTGATCCAGCAGGCCAGCGTGGAACTCGCCAACGGCGACCGCCTGCAGGCCACCGAAAAGGTCTGGGGCGCATTGGCCCAGATGATGAAGGCCCACGGTCAGCAACGGGGCTGGCTGAACCTGGGCAGCCATCGCACCGTGGGACACATCGCGATGCAGTTGGAAGCCGAATACGACGAAATACCGGTCGCCAGCGCATGTGTCGTCGCCGACAACGGCCACCGGAACTTCTACGACAACGAGATGAGCCCGCCGGAAATCGCGGAAATCATCACGGTGGTCGCTAATGTGCTGCCCCGGTTGGAGAACGCGCTGAGCGAACCGCCACGCCCCTTCGTCATCGGAGATGAAAACGTCTGGCAGGTCAGGACGCTCACCGGCCGGCAGAACCTGGAAGTCGGCGATTCGTCGCCCGTCGGGTTCTCCAACACCCATGGCGGCATGGAGGAGGCGCGCACATGACCACCGCCACCACGTTGCCGGAACCCGGCGAAGCCTCCGTCGAAGATCGCGTGCAGATCAGCCGGCGGCTGAACCAGCAGGCCAGCGTGGAACTCGCCAACGGCGACCGCCGGCAGGCCACCGAAAAGGTCTGGGGCGCATTGGCTGAGATGATGAAGGCCCACGGGCAGCAACGGGGCTGGCTGAACCTCGGCAGCCATCGCACCGTCGGCCATATCGCGATGCAGTTGGAAGCCGAATACGACGAAATAACGGTCGCCAGCGCATATGTCGCCGCCGACAACGGCCATCGGAACTTCTACGACAACGAGATGAGCCCGCCGGAAATCGAGGGGATTATCACGGTGGTCGCTAATGTGCTGCCCCGGTTGGAGAACGCGCTGAGCGAACCGCCACGTCCCTTTGTCATCGGAGAAGAAAACGCCTGGCGGGTCAGGACGCTCACCGGCCGGCAGAACCTGGAAGTCGGCGATTCGTCGCCGGTCGGGTTCTCAAACACCCATCAGGCCACTGTGACCGGGAACTCCGGGACTGGGAACTCCGATGCCGAGTGAACAGGCCGTCGGAGGCGCACCCGCTCAGGGCATCCCGGCCCCGTAGCCCATGCTTTATTATCTCGCCAACTGGCGCTTCTGGGCAGGCGTTGCGGTCAGCGTGGGCACGCTGGCCTTATTGGTGCTACTGGTGGACCGCCGCGAGTTGTGGGAAGCCCTGCGCACGGCCAACTACCTGTACCTGGCCCCGGCCATCGCCCTCTATTTCGTTGGGCAATGGTTCCGCGCCTGGCGATGGCAATACCTCCTTTCGCCCATTGCCCGCATTTCCACGCGCCGGCTGTATCCGGTAATCATCATCGGGTACATGGCCAACAACGTCCTGCCGGCGAGGCTGGGCGAGTTGGTGAGGGCCGTGTACCTGGCCCAGCGGGAGGAAGAGGTCAGCATCCCAGCGTCAATTGCGACCCTCAGCGTGGAGCGTCTGTACGACGGACTCACGCTGCTGGCGTTGGGCGCAGTTGCCGCGCCGATACTCCTGGCCGCCGGACTGTTCAGCGAGGCCAGCCTGGCCTACCAGTCAACCGCGATAGTATTGATGGCAGGGGTCGTGGGCAGCTTTGTGACCGCGTTAGTGGCGCTGACCGCGCTGGCATCCAGTCGGCGCGCGCTGGACTGGTTCATCGGCCTGACCCGGTTGCTGCCCGCGCGGTTCCGCACGATGGCGGTGGACATCATCGTCGGCTTTGTGGACGGCCTGGGCGCGCTCAACTCGCCCTGGAAGCACGCCGTGCTGTTCCTGGGTTCCCTGCCAATCTGGATTGCCGAGGCCGGCGTGTATCTGATCGTGGCCTACTCCTTCAGCCTGGACGCCCACTTTTCGTCCTTCTGGTTCCTGGCGCTGGCGGTGGTGCTGGTGACGGTAACATCGAACCTCATAACCGCCATACCCGCGTCCATCGGCGGCATCGGGGCATTTGAAATCGTGGCCCAGCAAACGCTGGTTGGACTGGGAGTCGGCGCAGCGACGGCGGCGTCGTACTCCGTGGCCGTGCATCTCCTGGCGCTGTGGCTGCCGGTGAGTCTGGCCGGCTTCGGACTGCTGATGTGGCACAACGTGTCGCTGCGCAGGCTGACCACGCTGCCGGAATCCGACCCGGCGGCAGGTACGGCGGACGCTGAAGACGACGGAAAAACACCACAGGTCGGTCGCGTGTGCGCCGCCGAGGACAATTAGCAGATGCGAGTGGGAATCATCGGCGGAGGCGCGGCCGGCCTGGCGGCCGCCTATGAACTCACCAGGCGCGGACACTTCGCGGAGGTATTCGAGGCCGCACCCTTCCTGGGCGGGCAGGCGTCAACCTTTGAAGTCGGCGGCGGGCAGTTGGAGCGCGGCTACCACCACCTGTTCGTCAGCGACACCGACATGGTGGAGTTGATCGAGGAGTTGGGCCTGGGCGACTCAATGCAGTGGCTGGAATCGAAGGTCGGCCTGTTTCACGGCGGGCGCATCTGGGATTTCGCCACGCCCATGGACCTGCTGAAGTTCTCCCCCCTGCCGTTCGCGCAACGCATCCGGTTGGGTCTGTGGACCTTCCTGCTGCAGAAGACGAGCAACTGGCGCAAGTACGAGGGCATGACCGCCGCCGAATGGACCCGGCGACACATGGGCGATGCGGCGTATCGCGTGATCTGGGAACCCATGCTGCGTGGCAAGTTCGGCGACCATTACGACAAGGTGAGCATGACGTGGCTGTGGGGAAAGATCTACCTCCGTGTGGCGTCGCGCAAGGGTATGCAGAAGGAGCGCCTCGGTTACCCCATGTGCAGTTTCGGCACGGTGTTCGACGTGTGCGGCGAGCGCGTGGTCGAGCAGGGCGGCCGGGTACACACGGGATTCGGCGTGCGCCGGGTCAACATAGAGGGCGGCCGTGCCACAGGCCTGATAGCGGCGGCGCACGGCGGCGAGGAGGAGGAGTACCGGTACGACGCGGTGATTTCCACCACGCCGTCCTACGTGTTCACGCGGTTGGTTCCCGACCTGCCCGACGACTACCGCAGCGTGCTCGAATCCGCGCAGTACCTGTCGGCGGTGCTGATGATCCTGGTGCTGGACCGTCCGTTGACGTCCAAATACTGGCTGAACGTGGCGGACCGCTCGCTGCCCTTCGTCGGCGTCATCGAGCATACCAACATGATCGACCGGAACCTCTACGGCGGCAATCACATCGTATATCTGACCAACTACCCCGACCGCAACAGTGAACTGTACAACAAGGAACCGGCGGATCTGCTCGAGGACTTCATCCCTCACCTGCGCAAGCTGAACCCCGACTTCTCGCGCGACTGGATTGTCGAGTACCACCACCACCGGGTGGACGGAGCGCAGCCGATCATCGGCGTCAACTACGGCGAACGGATCCCCAACCACCGGACACCCTTCGAGTCGCTCTATCTGGCAAACACCACGCAGATTTACCCCGAAGACCGCGGAACCAACTACTCGGTGCGCATGGGCCGGCAGGTCGCCCGCATGGCGCTGGAGGATGCGGGCAGCCCCGCATCAAAATGAGTAATCCATTGATGTAAAATGTGATTGCAATTCTTCAACTCCACAAACGCTTCATGCAGGGCTGGTGCAAGTATGCGGACGACCGTTAACCTGGACGATGATCTGTTGCAGGACGCCAAACGGCTTACCGGCATTGATGGATCCACGAAACTGGTAAATGCGGCTCTCAAAGCATTGGTGGAGCGAGAATCCGCCAGGGGACTCGCGAAATTGGGTGGAACGATGCCCGACCTGCAGCCCATTCCTCGGCGCAGAAGCGATTCGCCATGATCCTGGTGGATACTTCGGTGTGGATAGATCATTGGCGTTCGCCTCAAGTCAAGTTTGGTGAAAAACTGCAACCGGGACATCAGGCAGGGTATTACATTTTTTAGTATAATAAAAAGAGCATTTGTAAGTATCAGAAGTTCTTTTGCCCACCATTGCCGTCCTGGCCGCGCATCGCAACGGCCACCATCCCGATCCTGGCATCCGCGCGGTTGAGGCAGCCGGCGGCAGCGTCAGCGTAGTTGCCCCGTCCTCAGGCCCGGCAGGACTTTCCGGGGCGGGCGGCCTGCTCGTTCCCGACACCGGATTTGGCCCCAACGGCGCCGACGCGGGGGCGTTGACCCTGCTGGATGCGGCAATGTCAGCCGATATGCCGACCCTGCTCACGGGACGCGGGATGTATCTGCTGAACACAAACTTCGGCGGCAACGCGCCCTCCTCCAACGCCATCCCCACGGTTGCCGACCCTGACGCCAACCAGGGTGACGACCCGTCGCCCCGGGAACAGCGCAGGCAACTCTATCTGTCCCCCGGTTCCAAGATGGCCGCCATCATCGGCAGCGCCGGTATGTTCCGGTTGAACACGCAAGCGTGGAACTGCCGCATGGCGCTCCGGGAACCACAACGAGCCGAACGCCTGATGTCCATCGCCTATCAGTTGGACGACGGCGTGATCGAAGGTCTGGAAAGCAAGGAACATAGCTGGGTGATCGGCGTCCAGTTTCTGCCGGAACGCGCTGAGGAAGTGCCGGCCAGTTTCAACAGCCTGTTTTTGGGGTTGGTGGAACGGGCCGACGATTTCGCCGCCACAGGAGATAACCGAATATGACCACCACACCCCCCACCCAAACCGGCGGCGAATTCAGCCCGCGCGCAATCGAAGACGAGATGCGCGAGTCCTATCTGTCCTACGCGATGTCGGTCATCGTGTCGCGCGCGCTGCCCGATGTGCGCGACGGCTTGAAGCCGGTTCAGCGCCGCATCCTCTACGCCATGCACGACATGGGGATCCGCCCGGGCAGCCAGTACCGCAAGAGCGCCCGAATCGTGGGCGAGGTGCTGGGGAAGTTCCACCCTCACGGCGACAGTTCGGTGTACGACGCATTGGTCCGAATGGCCCAACCCTTCTCCATGCGCGCGCCGCTGGTTGACGGACAGGGCAACTTCGGCAGCATCGACGGCGACCCGCCGGCGGCAATGCGCTACACGGAAGCCCGCCTCACCGCCATCGCCGACGAGATGCTGGCCGACATCGACCAGCAGACCGTGGACTATTCCGACAACTTCGACGACTCCATCAAGGAACCCCGGGTGTTGCCGTCGCGGATGCCCAACCTGCTGGTGAACGGCTCATCGGGCATCGCCGTGGGCATGGCAACCAACATGCCGCCCCACAACCTGGGCGAGGTCTGCGACGCCGTCTGCCACGTCATCGACAATCCGAACTGCGACGTTGACCAACTCATGGCCATCGTGCCGGGGCCGGACTTCCCGACCTCAGGGCGCATTCGCGGCGTGTCCGGCATCCGGGATATGTATGCCACCGGGCGCGGGCGCGTCATCATGGAAGCGGTCACCGAAATCGAGGAGATGCGCAACAACCGTCAGCGCATCGTGGTCAGCGAATTGCCCTTCCAGGTCAACAAGGCCACCCTGGTCGAGAAGATCGCCGGCCTGGTCCGGGACAAGACCCTGGTCGGCATCACCGAAATACGCGACGAATCGGACCGCCGCGGCATCCGCGTGGTCATCGAACTGTCCCGCAACGCCCAGGCCACCGTGATACTCAACAACCTGTACAAGCGCACCGCGCTTCGGTCGTCGTTCAACTCCATCATGCTCGCGCTGGTGGACGGGCAGCCGCAGGAATTGCCGCTGAAGGACCTGATCCGCAACTTCATCCTGCACCGCGAAGAGGTCATCCGCCGCCGTACGGAGTATCAACTCGGCCGCGCCCGGGACCGCGCCCACATTGTCGAGGGTCTGCTCAAGGCCCTGGACGCCATCGACGCCATCATCGAGACCATCCGCAACAGCCAGGACGTGGAAACCGCCCGCAACAACCTGGTGCAGCAGTTTGACCTCACCGAGATCCAGGCCCAGGCAATCCTCGATATGCAGCTTCGCCGCCTGGCCGCGCTGGAACGGCAGCGGCTGGACGAGGAGTACAACGACCTCCTCGCCACCATCTCCCAACTCGAAGACCTGTTGCAGAACCCCCAGAAAATCCGGGCCGAGATCAAGCGGGAAACCCGCGAGGTCAAGCGCAAGCACGCCAACGAACGCCGCACCGTGATCATGCCCCAGGAACTGCAGGAACAGTCCATCGAGCAGTTCATCGTTCAGGAAGACGTCGTCGTCACCCTGAGCCAGCGGGGCTACATCAAGCGCGTGCCCATCAACACCTACCGCAACCAGCGTCGCGGCGGCAAGGGCGTCCGGGGCGCCAACAACCGCGACGACGACGCCGTGATGCAGATCGCGGTGGTCAACACCCACGACCAGTTGCTCTTCTTCACCAACAAGGGGCGGGTGTATCCGCTCAACGTGTACGAAACGCCCAACGATTCCGGCAGGACGGCGCGGGGCACGCTGCTGGTCAACCTGATACCGCTCCAGCCCGGCGAGCAGGTGCAGACCATGCTGCCCGCCAGCCGTGACGAATACAACCATCTGTACATCTTTGCCACGCGCCAGGGCCGCGTGAACGCGCTGCGTCCGGGACAATTGAAAAACCTGCGCAAGTCGGGCCTCATCGCCATGAAAATTCAGGATGGCGACGAGATGATCGCCGTCCGTCCCGTCTCCGGCGACGCGTCCATCATCCTGGTAACCGAACAGGGACAAGCTCTCCTCTGCCCGGTCACCAGCATCCCTGAGCGCAATCGCAACGCCACCGGCGTCATCGGCATGAAGTTCAAGGACGAATTCAACGGCAGGGACCGCGTGGTTGCCATGGACGTGGTCAACGATCCCGCAAACGAATTCCTGCTGGTGGTCAGCGAAAAGGGCTACGGCAAGGCCACGCCTCTCTACAACAGCAAGGGGGAAGCGGTGTACCGCGAGACCAACCGCGGCGGCATGGGCGTCAAGACCTTCGCCGTGGACCAGAGCGACAAGCCCACCGGCCCCGTCGTGGATGCCAAGGTCGTCAACTCCGCCGAGATGAACGAGGAGGAAGGCCACGAGGTGTTCATCATCTCCGCCAACGGCCAGGTCGTGCGCATCGACCTCTCCGAGGTCAAGGTCGTCAACACGCGTCAGACCAAGGGAGTCATCATCTGGCGCGAGCGTGGCGGCGACGACAGCGTCGTATCCATCTACTGCTTCCGGGCCAATGACTACAGCCAGGAGGATCCGACCCGCCAGAGCGAGGAGGCTGACCAGGCTTCCGCACTGGCACAGGCCGAAGCGGTCGCAGCAGTCGCCGACAGCCAGTACGAAGAGGACGAAGAGCCCATCGACGAAACCGACGTCATCGACTCCGACGATGATGACGATGACGACCCCGATGGCGACGACGGTGAAATGCCCGTCAACGGACAGGCGCCGCTGCTGTAATCGCAGGACACCACAAAAATCAGGGGCGAATCACAACATTCGCCCCTGACTCATATCACGCCCCACGCCGCAACTTTCAGGAACCTTTAGATGCAACTTGTCATGGTGCACGGCTCCGGCCAGAACGAACTCACCTATCACTACCAGACCGCCGCCTTCGCCGACGCCGACGCGGTGAACCTGCCGGGCCACCCAGACGGTGAACCGTGCGACAGCATCGCCGGCTACACGGACTGGGTGCGCGAGTACGCCACCGGCCGGGGATACCCGCCCTTCGTGCTGTTCGGCCATTCCATGGGCGGAGCCATCGCCCTGGACTACGCCCTGCGCTTCCCCCAGGACCTGGCCGGGCTCGTCCTGATCGGGACGGGCGGACGGCTGCGGGTACATCCCGACTACCTGAACCGGTGCCTGGACGACGCCCAGTGGCGGGCGGAGGTCCCGGGATACTACGAGGCAATCAACCGGGAGTTGGCCCCCCAACTGGCCCAGCGCGCGCTGGCGTCCGGCCCCATGGTTGAGCACAACGACCTTGCGTGCTGCGACCGCTTCGACGTGATGGAACGGATCAAGGAGATCGCCATACCGTCCCTGGTCATCGTGGGCGCTGACGACGTGATGACCCCTGTGCGCTACGCGGAATACCTGGGCCGCGAGTTGCCGGACGCCGAGGTGGTGGTGGCGCCCAACTCCGGCCATTTCGTGACGCTGGAACAGCCCGAGGCGGTCAACGCGGCGGTGTCGCGTTTCCTGGAGAGACTGGCCGCGTGAGATAACCGTATCCGGCCGGCTCAGGGCCGGCGTTGCTGGTATCATGAGGCCATCCACACCGTTGGCCGCTCACCACCAGCAATGACCTCCCAATCGTACACTCCCGACGCCCACCGACTGGCCGCTTCGCTGGCGGCTTTGTACGCCGGCCATCCTGACTCCCAGGGGCTGCCGGTGGCCCGCCGCGTGGCGATGGTCGCCGCCGAGTTGCTCAACCACGAACCCGCCGGGGACGCCGCCGCGATCAACATGGCCGCGCTGTTTCACCTCGCCGCGCGGCCCGACGATCCCAACCGCGCCGATGCCTCCGCCACCATCGCCGCCGCCTGGCTGAGAGGTTCCGGCGCCCCCGAAACCCTCGTGTCCGCCGTTTGCAGGGGTGTGCTGGGAGCCTGGGGTCGCCCGGATGACGACGCCAACGGACGCCTCCTCTGGCACGCCGCCCAACTGGATCTGGCCAGTGTGGAGCGCCACTCCCACCACTTGCAGGACGCGCCGCCGTCCGGTCGCCAGCGAGAAGCCTACCTGGCAGCATACCGCCGCCTGTACCTCACGCCGGCGTTGGGATTGCAGGAACGCCTGACCCTTCCGGCCGCAATCCAGATGTGCGAGGCGCGGATGCCGGCGCTGGCCGCCTGGCTGGACGAACAGGACCCGACGCTGATACCCCCCGACTGGCGACGGCTATCCGAGGTCGCCGAGATACGCGTTGGCGTGCAGCGTCTGCTGGACGGCGAGGATCCCGCGCTGGTCCGCTCCGAAATGCCCCGGGGCGGTCTGCCCTACGCCGAGTATCGCGGACAGCAGAGGACCATCATATCCGGCAGCCACGACCGCATCCTGGAATTGACCCACGACCGCGTGGAAGCCTCGCGGAATGTCGCCGCCGAAAAGTACCTGGAGAGCGACACCATCCACAAGCCGGCCGTTGAGGAGAACCTGTTCATCGGCGCGAGGCGCAAGGCCCGGCAATTGGGCCTATCCTCCGAGACCGCCGAGGACATCGCCCGCCTCCTGCTGTCCAACGCCCGCGAGGTCCAGGAGCGCACGCTCAACGACATCGCCCAACGCCTGAGCCGGCTGCACGGCCAGATCCTGGACGCCGACTCTCCGGAAACCCGCACCGAGGAGGCCGACATCGCCATCCCGTCGCTGGTCGTGCGCACCGGCGACCAGCCTCTGGCCCGCGAGAACGAACTGATCAAGGAACTGCGGGTCACTGGACTCAACGAAGCATACCCCCAGCAGCGTGAGCGTTTCTCCCAGTGGTTCGATTCGCCGCATCCCTACGTGCTGACCGGCCAGATCGTGGGCAGCCGCGACGCCGACCTGTTCATGCAGGCCCTCATTGACGGGCAGCGGTGCAAGGTCATCGCCACCATGCCCACCGACGGGCCCATGCACCTGGGACATGGCGCGCTGGGCAACCTGCTGATTCATTTCCAGTCCCTGGGCGCCGAAATCTCGCTGGGCTTCCGCGACGAGTCCGCCTCACGCGACGACGCCCGACGCAACGCGCTGGAACGGCTGCTGACGCTGGCGGCGGCCGGCCTCGATTTGGAACGGGCCGACGCGTACCTCCAACTGGACCGCTCCACCGTGGTGGAAACCGCCTTTGGACTCGGCGAGGCAACCCCGCTCAGCGTCCTCAACTCCGCGTTGGGATTGCGCCTCAACAGCAGCGCCACCGATACCTTCCTGCCGCTGCTCCGACTCGCCGACATCCTGCACACGCAGCAGCCAGAGTACGGCGGTCCCTGCCGCACGCTGGTCATCGACGGCATTGGCGGCGACGTGTACGTCCGCATGGCCCGCAACATCGCCGACCGTTTCGGATTCATCAGGCCGTCCGCGCTCTACCTCCGCCCCATGCGCAACCTGACCACCTACGACGACCCCGCCACCGGCAGCGCCGTGGAGGTGATGACCAACGCCGTGCCCCAGGGCCGCATCGCCTACGATGACACGCCCGAAGAAATCCGGCGACGCATTGGCCGCGCCTACACCGGCGGCCGGCGGACGCTGGACGAGCAGCGAGAACTCGGCGGCAATCCAGACCCGCGGGTGTGCAGCGTGTCCAGCCTCCACGCCTTCCACGCCACGCCGGGCGCGGACGCCTACGCCGCGTTGCAGCAACGGTGTCGCGCCGGCGACCTGCTCTGCGGCGAATGCAAGGCAACGGCGGCGGACAACCTGCTAGAATATCTTGACCGGCGACGCCGGTCGCTGGACGAATTGCCGGAATCAACCATCGGACGCGCCCGCAGTTTATCCGGCTTGACGAAAGAGGGGAACTGACGATGAAAGAGTTTTTCCTCAACCATATCTGCACCACGCCGCCGTTCTCCGTCGCCGCCTGCGAGTACCAGTACAACTGGCTGGTGCCGATCGGTATCGGCATACTGGTGTTAATGGTAATCGCCCTGTTGGCTTCGATATGGGAATTCTGGATCAAAGGCGCGCCGGCATGACCGTCGTGTTGGTTTACGGCGTTTTCGTGGTTTCGATAGGTTCCTTGGGAGCATTGTTCCATGAACTTGTGGAACACACGTCTGGTCGGAGTGTAAGAAGCTTTTGGTCGAGAGTGATGTACAGGACTCTATCTTGGGCCTGTTTGGGCTTGGCTGGCATATTGTTGTCTGCGGCACTAAATTTGTCCCTGTAGCAACCGCAGCATCAAATGGATAATTTATGAGAGGTTTATGAAATGGCTGACCAGCAACGCATTCTCACCGGCATGCGCCCCACGGGACAACTGCATCTCGGACACTATCTGGGCGCTCTGGAAAACTGGATCCAGATGCAGCATGAATACGAATGCTTCTTCCTGATTGCCGACTACCAGGCAATGGGCGACCACCTGGACGATATCGGCCTGATCCAGCGCTCGGTCATCGAGGTTGCCACCGACTGGCTCGCCGTCGGCCTGGACCCCGAGAAATCCGCGTTCGTCATCCAGAGTTACGTGCCCGAACACGCCGAGTTGACCATGTACTTCTCGATGCTGATGCCCCTGAACCAGCACCAGAAGAATCCCACCCTCCGCGCGGAAACCGCCCAACTCGAAGCGGACAACCAGAACATCACCCTTGGCTTCTTCAACTACCCCATCAGCCAGGCCGCCGACATCCTGCTGCCCCGGGCGCACCTGGTGCCCGTGGGTGAGGATCAGGTGGCCCACATCGAGTACACCCGCATCGTGGCCCGCCGGTTCAACCGCCTTTACGGCGAGGTCTTCCCTGTCCCCCGGGCGCGGGTGGGTCGCGTGCCGAGGCTGGTCGGAACCGACGGGCAGGCCAAGATGAGCAAGAGTCTGAACAACGCCGTGTACCTCGCCGACGATCCCGAAACCGTAAAGCAGCGCGTGCGTCGCATGGTCACGGACATCACCGGCCAGAACCCCCGGATGCGGCCCACCGACCCGGGCAAGGTGGAATACAACCCCGCGTTCCAGTACCACGACGTATTCAACGACGACCAGGACGAGGTGGCCGAACTCAAGGAACGCTACACCGCAGGCTCGGTCAGCGACGTTGAGGTGAAGGACCGCCTGACCGACGCCATCAACCGCTTCCTGGAACCCATCCGTGAACGCCGCGCCTGGTACGAGGAACACCCCGACTACGTGCGCGAGGTGCTGGAATCCGGCACCGAACGGGAGCGCGCCATCGCCCGGGAAACCATCGAAAGCGTGCGCCAGGCCATGCAGGTGGTGTACACCTGATCTGATCAACCAACCGCAGCAACGGCAACGAGCGCATGGCTACTGAGGAAATAATCACCTTCGACGATCTGATGGCTCTGCTGGAACGCAACCCGGAATATCGGGAACGGTTGCGACAGCAGATATTGGGCGAAGAAATCCGACGGCTTCCGGCGGAAGTGCGGTCTCTGAACGAGACGGGCCAATCTCACACCGTCATGTTGGAAGGAATTCTCAGCACGTTGGAAACCCACGGCCGGATGCTGGAAAGCCAGAGCCGCATGCTGGAGGCACACAGCCGGGTCCTGGAAAGACACAGCCGCACGTTGGACCGACATGAAGGACATTTGTCACGCTTGATCGGCAACGAAGCGGAGCAGAGATTCCGGCGGAACGCCGCAGGATATTTCGGCAGAATGATGCGCCGCATTCGGGTGACCGACAGGTTCATACTCGCCGATTTGATCGACGATGCGCTGGACGCGGGCACGCTGACCGAAGGTGACCAGCGTTCTCTCCTGGCCCTTGAACTGGCATTGCAGGGTATGAACCGTGAAACCCGCCAGCCCATGCGCATGGCCGTAGAGGTGTCGTCCAGCATCGGTGAACGGGACATCATGCGGGCTGCCGACCGGGCGACCCTGCTTCAAAAACTGACGGGCCAACCCACCCTGGCTGTCGTCGCCGGCTATGCTATCTCCGCCTCATACCGCCAACTCGCCGAGGACAAGGGGGTATCGGTAACCATAGTTGCGCCTCCCGACGCGGGCGAACCGGAAGAGGATGACTCGGGGGCCACCACCAGTGTTCCGACCGCCTGACCATCAGCGACGGTCTCCCGCGCAGTTTCAGCGTGCGACGAACGGGACCACCGAACCAGGCCCATTCGATTATTGACGATAGTTGACGTAGTCCGCTCATCCTGTGTTGACCACAGTTCACGTAGTTCGCTCATCCTTCGACAGGGTCAGGACGAGCGGATGGTGGGCAGGGGACCGTTCCGGCAACGGCAACCGCCTTTCGCCAGGATTGATAATCGAACGGCCCCGGCCGCCGAACGGTTGCCCCTTTCGCTGATACCGTGATAGCGTAGCCCCGCGACGCCGCGCACACGCGCCCGGCGCCGCTTTTACCACAGCCAACCGGAGGGAACGATATGGCAGGTAATCCACGGGACAAATACTGCATCGTAGGCGTCGGCGAAACCGAATACAGCCGCGCCTCGGGCCGCACCACCCGCGCCATGGGGGCAGAGGCCATCCGCAACGCGATGAACGACGCCGGCCTTTCGCCCGACCAGGTTGACGGTATGCTCAGCTACCACGGCGGCGACTCCACCCCGTCCACGTCCATTCAGTACGACCTGGGCATCCGTCCCAACTTCTACATGGACTGCTCCGGCGGCGGTTCCTCCACCGAGGCGTTGGTCGGCCTCGCCATCGGCGCGATCGAAGCCGGCATGTGCGACGTGGTTGCCATCTTCCGCTCCATGAACGGTTACTCCAACATCCGCATCGGCGGCACCGGCGCCCGCGCCTCCGCTCCCATCGGCGGCATGGACCTGATGAAGCGCCCCTACGGCCTGATCAGCGCGGTGCAGCAGTTCTCGTACACGTTCACCCGCCACATGGCCGAATACGGGGTGAAGAGCGAGGATCTGGCGGCCATCAAGGTCGCCCACTCCAACCACGCCTCCAACAACCCCAAGGCGCTGATGAAGCACCGCGTCACCGTTGACGACGTGATGAACTCCCGCTGGATCATCCGGCCGGTGGCGCACCTTCTCGACTGCTGCCTCGAAACCGACAACGCCACCTGCGTCATCGTCACCTCCGCCGACCGCGCCCGGGACCTCAAGCACAAGCCCATCTACATCAAGGGCGTGCAGGGTCGCGGCACCAAGCCCGGCGGCGATTTCCACTACCAGCACGGCCCCATCACCCGCGTCGCCGGGCACTACGTCGGCCCGCGCGTATTCGATTTGGCCGGCGTCAAGCACGAGGACGTTGACATCACCGGATGCTACGACGCCTTCACCTACACCGTCATGCTGCAGTTCGAGGATTACGGCTGGTGCAAGAAGGGCGAGGGCAAGGACTACGTCACCAGCGGCATCATCAACCTGGGCGGCAAGCGACCCAACAACCTCAGCGGAGGCCACCTCTGCGAGGGCTACACCCACGGGATGAACATGGTCATCGAAAACGTGCGGCAACTGCGCGGCACCGTTGACGACTACTGCCCCGGCGCCGCCGAAGGCGATCACACCTACGATTACAGCGAGGGCGGCTGCCGCCAGGTACAGGACGCCAAGATCAGCATGAACATGGGATGGGGCACCCCCGCCGTCGGCAGTTCCCTCATCATGGGCAACGTCCTCAGCTAGACGCCCCCACTTATCTCGTAGTTCCTGCTTTTACCCCGTCATTCCTGCACAGGCAGGAATCCAGACCGGAGATCTAACATGCCAAACTACAACTACCGGGGCATCACCCTCAGCGTCCCCGACAACGATTCAGAGTACAAGGGCTACTTCGACGCCGCCGGCGAGGGTCGGCTGGTGGTCAAGAAGTGCGTCGATTGCGGCCTGCTGCGCGGCGAGCCGGGGCCAGGATGCCCGTGGTGCACGTCCATCAACTGGGAGTGGCAGCAGGTGTCGGGCAAGGGCACCATCTACTCCTACCAGGTGGTGGCCCACACCGTGATCCCCAGTTTCCGCGACCTGACGCCCTTCGCCATCGTGCTGGTGGAATTGGACGAACAGCGCGGCCATCCCGACGAACACGACGGCCTGCGCATCACCGGCAACCTGGTGGACGCCAACTTCGACATGGAGAAGGAGGAGAACGTCGGCATCGGCAAGCGCGTCGAGGTGGCATTCCAGCCCGTCGAGGAAGGCTTCATGCTCCCCCAATGGCGCCTCATCGACGAACCCGACCAGGGCTTCACCTGGTCCCACGAGGCGCCGCAGGGCTGACCGACTGCAAACCGTTGAGATGCGTGGGGGCCAATGATCATTGGCCCCCACGCTTCAATTTGGATCAGCGGTGTGCCTCCGGCGCATTCAGCGATGCGCTCGCCGGCTCAAACAGCCAAACCTCGGTCTGTGCCGGCAATCTTGCCGCGTCAAAATCCATCCGGTCGGATTCCAGCCGGCGCACCGCCTTTTGACGCGCCAGCCACCCCTCCGGCGGCAGCAAGTCGCAATCCGACGACATCAACCCGGGTATCGCGTAGTGCATCGGAATCACCACCCGCGGGCGCAATCGCTCCACCAGCGAGTCCACCTGCTCGTAGTTCAGCAGGTGTTTGGAGTCATCCACCGTCACCATCAGCACATCAATATCGCCGACGGCCTCCGCCACATCCTCCGGCCACTCCGAGCGGTTGTCGCCGATGTGCAGGAACCTCAGGCCGCCCGCCTCCAGCCGGAACATCACGTTGGGAAAATCGACCAGCCGGGCCGCTCCCGAGTGCCAATCTCCCACCCCGCGAATCTGCAAGTCGCCCGCCGAAAAATCGCCCGGCATCCGCAGAATCGACGCGGCCTCGGGCAGACGATCAACGGCGTCGTGGTCGAAGTGCGCGTGGGTGATCAGCCCCAGGTCGCAGCGCACCTCGGGGAACAGCCGCGTGAACCAGTAGCGCCCCTCCTGATTCCGATACGGGTCCGCCACAACGGTCACGCCTCCCTCCGTTTCCCAGCGAAAGGCGCAGTGCCCGAAGTATGTCAGCCTCATGTCGTTGCTCTCCGGCCGTCGGTGATGGCAACGGCAGTCCTGTCAAAAATACGTCGCGAAAACGCAGGCTACGCGGCTGTCCGCCACATCTCGTAGCCGATTTCCTTGCTAATCAGGCCGGCGCGCATCTCGAAGATATGCACCAGCCGCATCTCAACGTGCGTCCCCGGCGACAACGGCAGGTAGCCCTCGCCGGTGAGGCGGAAGCGCACCACGCTGTCATCCACCACCCGGTCTTCGGTGGCGAACCGTTGCAGCGTCTCGAACTCCACGTCCTCCATCTTGGCGAACATCTCGGTGTAGTTGTCGGCCACGGCGCGCTTGCCCTCGAAACGCAGTCCCCGCGCCGGCGCCTCCCACACCACGTCGTCGGTGTAGAGATCCAGCGCGGCCTCCACCTCGTTGGTGGCCTCCGAGTGGAAGTGCGCCTCCACGGCGGCCAGGTTGGCGGCGATGATGTCCGGGTTGGCAGTAGCAGAGGACATGGCGTCAACTCCTCTCATCAGTTGCGTTTCTTGACACGTATGGGGGGCGCGGTTAGCATCCCGGCAAACACCACCACGGCGCAGCCGGCGGCAGGGAGGGCAACCATGCAGAGCATCACCATCGACCGCAGCAAGCCCCTTCGCGACGAGTCTAACACAGGGCATAACCGCTGGCATCCGGACATCCCGCCGGTGGTAGAGGTTGACGAAGGCGAGGAGGTGGTCATGGAAACCCGCGACGCCTTCGACGGCCAGATGCACCCCGGCGTCACCGAGGCGGATTTCGGCGGCATGGACGCCGGCGTGATCCATCCCCTCACCGGCCCGGTGGCCGTGAAAGGGGCGGAGCCGGGCGATCTGCTGGAGATTGAGTTCGTTGACATCCAGCCGCAGCCCTACGCCTTCAGCGTCATCTTCCCAGGCTTCGGGTTCCTGCGCGACGTCTTCACCGACCCGTTCATGGTGCATTGGAACATCGCCGACGGCTACGCCACATCCGACCAGATACCCGGCGTCCGGATCCCCGGCGCGTCGTTCATGGGGGTCTCCGGCGTCGCGCCGTCCCACGCCCAGCTTGAGGCATGGACGCGCCGCGAGGCCGAACTCGCGGAACGTGGCGGCGTGGCCCTCCCGCCGGACGTCGGCGGCGCGGTTCCCATCGCCGGGGTCGGCGCGACCCACGGCCTCCGCACGCTGCCGCCCCGCGAGAACGGGGGCAACTTCGACGTGAAGCAACTCTCCACCGGCTCCAAACTGATGCTTCCCGTGGCCGTTGACGGCGCGCTGTTCTCAACCGGCGACGGGCACTTCGCCCAGGGCGACGGCGAAGTGTGCGTGACCGCCGTGGAGATGGGGGCCACCTGCACCGTGCGGTTCCGCGTGCTGAAGGGCGAGGCGGAGCGGCACAACATCCGCTGGCCGCGGTTCAGCCGGGAAGACTACTACATCGCGCCCGAGTGGGCCGCGCCGCGCCGCTTCGTCGCCACCATGGGGATGCCCGTGGCCGACGACGGCTCCAACGACGGCGAGAACGTGACGCTGGCCTGTCGCAATGCCATCCTGAACATGATCGACCTGCTTCAGGAGCGCGGTTTCACCCGCAACCAGGCCTACGTCATCTGCAGCGTAGGCGTGGACCTCAAGGTCAGCAACGTGGTGGACGTGCCGAACTACACCGTGTCCGCGTTTTTGCCGGAGGATTTGTTTGTGGGGTAGGCGCTGCGGGAACGAAAACTGGGGTGTGCAGCCTGTTTCGGCTGCACACCATTTCGCAGGTTAGATCACCCCGCCCTCCGCCAGGAGCAGCATCTGCCCGTTGGTGAGGCCCAGTTCGCCCTGCAGGATCTCGGCGTTGTGCTCGCCGATCAGCGGCGCCCGCCGGCTGATCCGCCACGGCGAACCGTTGAACAGCGCCGCCGGTCCGGGATAGGTGAAACTGCGGCCCAACTCGGGATGCTCCACTTCCTTGAAGAACTCGCGGTCCTGCAGGTGGTCGTCGCCGACCAGTTCGTCCATGCTGCGGATGGCTCCCCACGGGAAGTCCCGCTCCTGCCCGCCGTGGAATGAGTCCATCAGCGTCGAGTTCATGAAGAAGTTCTTCATAACCTGCACGATGTGGTCGTTCTCGGAGGCGATCACCTCGGGGTCCTGGTACCGCTCGTCGGTCAGGTCCTCGGCCATGCCGGACTGGTCGAACCAGTCGGCCAGCAGCTTGAGACGCGCCGGCGTCAGGTTGGTGCCCGAACGGGTGGTGTTGAGCCAACCGCCGTCGCCGGTGGGGAACTGGATGGCCGGCGACATATCCGGCGCGGCGTGCCGGCCGGTGTGCCGCTGCACCACCTCGCCGGTGGACAGGTAGATGGCGATGGCGCCCTCGGTGGTCAGCGCGCACGCCTCGTGGATCGACGCGTCGATGTACTGCCCCTCGCCGCACAGGAAGCGGTAGTACAAGGCCGCCATGATGCCGATGTAGGCGTAGTGCGCGCCGATGTGCCACGAGTTCCCGCCGCCGGGCGCAATGGGCGGGGGGTTCGCCACGTCGATGTCGTCGTAGCCCGACGAGGCCATCTGACCACCGCCGGCCATCTGCGTTATGTCGCTGCTGACGTAGTCGCGCCACGGCCCGGTCTGCCCGTAGGGCGTCAGCGAGCACATGATCAGACCGGGGTTTTCAGCGGACAGCGTCTCGTAGCCCAGGCCCAGCGATTCCAGATACCCGGGCTTGCGGCTCTCCAGCACGATGTCGGCGGATGCCGCCAGCCGTTTGAGAATGTCCTGGCCGTGCGTCGTCTCCAGATCCAGCGTGATGCCGCGCTTGGAGGTGTTGTAGTGCCAGAAGGACAGGCTGCGCTCACGGTGCGGAATGTCGTCCATGAAGGGGCCGAAACTCCGGCAGGCTTCGCCGCCCGGCGGCTCTATCTTGATGAGGTCCGCGCCGTTGTCGGCCATCAACTTGCCGCAGAACTGGCCCTTTTCGTCGCAGATTTCCAGTACGCGGAGGCCTTCCAGGGCTCCGGGCAGACTCAGGTCGGCGGGACGCGCCCCGCCAATATCCACGCCGTCCTGTTGGTTCCCGTTGGCGGATGTCATCGCAGGGCCTCCTCGATGTAGGGGTAGCGGTCCATGGTGGTCGGCCAGAAGACGCCGTTCTCATACCCGTTGAGCAGGTCGTCGTGGGATACGCCCAGCAGGTCCTCAAGAATCTCGCGGTTGTGCTGCCCGATCATCGGTGGCGGGTTGGCGATGCGAGCCGGCGACTTGGACATCTTGAACGGGGCGTTCTGGAACTTCCACGGCCCAAGCATCGGGTGATCCATGGGCACGTACATATCGCGG
Source organism: Dehalococcoidia bacterium (assembly GCA_963668585.1). Lineage (GTDB taxonomy): Bacteria > Chloroflexota > Dehalococcoidia > Lucifugimonadales > UBA3495 > Bin87. The sequence continues at coordinate 101,322 of OY764869.1, forward strand.
TGCCGCAGTTGCGGGTCGTTGTCCACCCGGTCCTGGCTGCTCTGCACCGCCATCGCGCGGATGCCCACGGCCTGGCACTTCTCCGTAAGTTCGTACTTGCCCATCGTTTTGGTCCACGCTTCGATGCGCTCGTCCATCTCCTGCTGGTGTTCCAGGCGTCCGTCGATGGTGTTGAAGCGATCGTCGGCCCAGTCCGGGTGGCCCATAGTCTTGACCAGCGTCTGCCATTCCCCGTCGTTGAGGCAGGCGATGACGGCCCAGTCGTTGTAGCCGCCGGGCGAGGTGCGATACGCGTTGTGCGGCGCGGCGATGGGTCCGCGGTAGTTGTTCATCACCTCTGCGCCCGGCCAAACCGTGCGGTTCCCGGGCGGGAACCCCTCGCGGCGCGCCTTGCGTCCGTTGACCGTCTTGTCCAGCAGCGCCGGCCCGGTCAGGGTGATGCCCGTAATCATCTGCGACAGGTCAACGTGCTGCCCCTTGCCGGTGGCCGAGCGGTGACGCAAAGCCGTCAGCGCGCTGATCGCTCCGTACATCCCGCCGGTGTCGTCAAGATACGACCAGCCCCAGCCGGCCGGCGGCGCATCCGGCAGCCCCGACAGGTGCGTCAGGCCGCTGAGCGCCTGCGCGGCGGGACCCATGGTGCCGTACCAGTGGTGGCGTCCGGTGTGCCCGAAGCCGGCCATGGACACGTAGATTATGTCGGGCCGGATTTCCCTGAGCTGTTCGTAGCCCAGGCCCCAGCGCTGCATGATGCGGCTGCTGAAGTTCTCGATGACCACGTCGGACACGGAGATCAGCCGCTTGACCAGTTCCAGGCCCTCGTCGGTGCGGGTGTTCACGCTGATGCCGCGCTTGTTGGCGTTGGTGTCGGCGAACTGACCCGTCGAGTTCGGGCCGGGCTCCACCCCCGGCGGCACTGTGAACCGGTTCTGGCGCAACGTGTCCAGGTTCAGCGGCCACTCGACCTTGACGACTTCTGCGCCCAGGGTGCCCAGCCAGCGGGCCGCCCACGGCCCGGCGCGCACCCAGGTGAAGTCGACGACGCGTATGCCTTTCAAAGGTGTCGGCAGGGGCATCAGTAAGCCTCCCGTGGGGTGTCAAAACCCCGAATATCAGTTGTTGGCGCAAGTTTAGGGCAAGACACGACGATGGGCAACCTCACCCCGCACCGCTCGCCCCCAGTCAACCCGCCATGGTGAGCCCCGCCTCCGCTCACGGTGAGCCTGTCGAACCACGAGCGGACGGCGCTGGGAGACCCGTCAATAGCACCTCAAATGTCCGTGCGCAGACAATCGAACCACCCTGAAACCGCCTTCCTACCCTCACGCGTACTCAGTCATACGAAACGTCAGCATCAGGATTTGCGGGATTTTCTGACGTGTCCCCGCCGTCAAACCGGGCACGCGTGAGTCCTCGCCTCCGCTTGACCCAAAACATCGCTCCTTCCTATACTCGACGCCTGGATTGAGGCGGCGTTGGTTGTCCCTGCGCACATTCCCAACTGCCACCTTGCGTTTGGAGTGCGTGCGTCGCCCGGGACGCACAGATGATGGCACGGACTCAACCCGTCTTGCGCGGACTCCGCAAGACACGACACCTACGTTAATCAGGGGATGGGTAAAGTATGGGGCCTATGGGTATTGATTCGATATTTCCCGACGGACTGTCGCTGAACGACGCCGCGGCGCTGCTGACGCCGGTATTGGTGGTGCTGCTGGGCATGGCGGCCTACGCGGTTTTTGTGTTCAAGTTTTACCGGTTCGTGGCCGCCCGCGATATGTTCGGGTTGGACCTTTCCAGAAACGACGCGGTGCGCGACGCCGTGTTTTGGGACCTCATATTCCTGGTTTGGTATTTGGTCAGATACGTCATCCTGTTCCCAGCGTTCGCCTTCTTCTGGTTCGCCGTGATGACGCTCATCCTGGTGTTCCTGTCGGAAGACCGGGAGTTGTCCCACGTCCTGCTGATCGCCATGGCAACCGTCAGCGCCATCCGGGTCGCCGCCTATTACAACGAGGAACTTTCCCGCGATCTCGCCAAGATACTGCCGTTCGCCGTGCTGGGCGTCTTCATCATCGACACGTCGTTCTTCAACATCCAGACGTCGCTGACAACATTGGAGCAGATCAACACCCACCGCGAGACCATCGTGTACTACCTGCTTTTCCTGGTGTGCCTGGAGTTCGCGCTGCGTTTTTTGTACGTGGTTTTGAAACTCCTCTTCGGTGGCCGACGCGAGGCGCCGGAGACGCAGACGCCCGCCGCGCCCCCGGCGCAGCAATCCGCGCAGCCCAACGGCCGCACCGGACCCGTGGCCGCATCCGATTCCAACGGTCAACGAACCCCCGCCGGTGTCCCGCCAGCGCCCGAACCCGAAGTGAACGCCGGCCCGCCGCCGGCCTAATCACCCACGAAACGGGCCCACAAGCCCCCGTCGCTCCCCCTCTCGTACCACACGGTGACCGGCGTGCCCTGAATCTGGTGATCCTTCAGGTGGCCCACCGACACGCCCACCCAGCCATCTGAACTAAACTGCCAGCTTTGCCCTTCGCCGTCGGTGATCTGCAGAATGCTGAAGTAACGCGGGTTGGCGGGTTGGGCTTCCACCCGGTCGATGCGTCCCGTAACGTCCGGCAACTTGGGGTACAGGGAGTAGCCGTCGCCGTGGCTCGAACCGGCCGTTTCACCCTGGCCGCACCCGGCGACGACCACCAGCAATACCGCCGAAATCAGCAACGCTGCGATCGGCCGCCGGTCAATATCGCTTCCGGCGCGGCAGTTGAGCCTCACCGTCATGGCAAATCCTGTCAAATGATGATGGGCCGTGAATTGTAGCAAATCGCCCCGGCGTGCTTTATCATTAAAACGGCGTCCGCCATAAGGCGCGCCAACCACCCATAAAGCCCCGGCCAAGACGGACATACATGGCAGCGATTGGCATTACCGGACGACCCGACCGCACCCGCCGGCGTTTCACCTGGCTGCAGGGGTTGTCCACCGCGACGGCGGTCAGCGTTTTTCTGCTCGTCATAATCGGTGGAATCGTTCGCGTAACCGAATCCGGCCTGGGCTGCCCCGACTGGCCGCTGTGCTACGGGAAGGTGCTGCCGCCGCTGGAATACACGGCGATCATCGAGTACACGCACCGCTTCGTCGCCTCGGTCATCGTGGGGCCGCTGGTGCTGGCTACTGCGGTGGTGGGATTGCTGAAATACCGCAACGACCGCTGGGTCTGGATACCCGCCGCCATTTCGGTCCCGCTGCTGATAGTGCAGGGTCTGCTGGGCGGCATAACCGTATTGACCCACCTGCCCGGCGAGATCGTGGCGTTGCACCTGGGCACGGCCGAAGCCCTACTCGCGGTGTGCATCCTGATCATGATCGCATCGTACCGTACGCCCATCTCCCGAACCGCCGCGACCACCGGCAACGGCTATCATAGCTGGGCCATCGCCGGCGCGTTGGGCGTCTATGCCGTGATCATATCAGGTTCGCTGGTAACGGCCATGGGAGCCACCGGGTCCTGCGTGACCTGGCCGCTCTGCCAGGGCCAAGGCACGGGCCAGGTGTTCCCGATGAACCACCTCGCCGCCATCCACATGTTCCATCGCTACGTGGTACTGGTTCTGGGAATCCTGCTGCTCTACGCCGTATGGCGCTGCGCCGCCGGCCGGAACGGCGACGGCACGTTGCGATGGGTCTCATGGCTGACGCTGGTGGCGTTCATCGCCCAGATAATCGTCGGCGCGGCGACCATCTGGCTGGACTTCCAGCCTCACTGGCGAGCGCTGCACCTGGCCGCCGCCACAGCCGTGTGGGCCGGCGCGGTGGGCATGGCCGTGGTGGCCTACCTCAACGCGAGAACAATCTGGGGCGACCGGGCACCGGCGCAGGCTGACTAGAATGGCCGAAAACGCGCCGCAACTCCACACTGACACCGAGGCCGCAGAAGCCGGCCCTGCTGTGATCGCCGCCGTGCCGGCGGTCCGGCAATCCTTCGGATCCATCGCCCGCGATTACGTCGCGCTGACCAAACCCAAAATCATTTCGCTGCTGCTGGTGACGGCGGCGGGCGGGATGTTCCTGGCCGAGCAGGGACTGCCCTCGCTGACCATGTTGGCCTGGGTCTGGATCGGTGGCGCGCTGGCCTCCGGCGGAGCCAACGCCATCAACCAGCACCTCGACCGCGACATCGACCGCGAGATGCGACGTACCCGCAGCCGTCCGGTGGCCGGCGAACGGGTTGCGCCCCGGTATGCGATGGCCTTCGGCGTTGGGTTGAACGTGGTGGCCTTCGCGCTGCTGGCAACCCTCGTGAACCCCCTGGCCGCCATCCTGACCCTGCTGGCCAGCCTCTTCTACGTCTTCGTCTATACCCTGTGGCTGAAACGCACCACGCCCAACAACATCGTCATCGGCGGCGCGGCGGGAGCGGTCCCGCCCATGGTCGGCTGGGTCGCGGTGACCGGAAGCCTGGACCTGCCGGCGGTGTATCTATTCTGCATCGTGTTCTTCTGGACGCCGCCCCACTTCTGGGCGCTGTCCCTGCTGATCCAGACCGACTACGAACAGGCCGGCGTGCCCATGCTGCCGGTGGTGTCGTCCCGGGGACAGACCACGCTGCATGTGTTCCTCTATTCCATCGCGCTGCTGGGGCTCACGCTGATGTTCGCGCTGCTGCCGGACGTCGGGCTGATCTACCTCGCGTCCGCCGTCGTCCTCGGCATCCCATTCGTCTGGCTGGCGTGGCGCCTGTGGCGCGTGGACACGCGCGGCCGCGCCAAAGCGACCTATCTGTACTCGCTGGCCTACCTGGCGTTGCTGTTCGTAGCCATCATGGTGGACAGCGTGGTGCAGACGACTTTCAGCATAGCTGTCTGACGCACCCGCCGGGCTCGCCACATGGCGGGTCAACTCCGTTTAGAGTCCCGGATTGGACGCGATGCTGTCATGCGTACAGCGATGCCTTCCGGTACTCATTCCGGCCAATTGATGTACCATACCCTCCGAGTTCCGGGGCCGGCCCGATACACCCGGGAGATGATAAAAGCCCCGGCGGAAGCACCATAATTTCGGAGAAGGTACCATGCCCAAATATCTGTACCAGGCAAACTACACCTCATCGGGAATGCAGGGGCTGCTCAGAGAGGGCGGCACTTCGCGGCGGCAGGTCTTCGACGGCATCGCCCGCGAACAGGGCGGGACGTTGGAGTCGTTCTACTACGCGTTCGGCGGCGCGGACCTGTACATGGTCTTCGACCTCCCCGACGCAACCACGGCGGCGGCAATATCCCTGGTCATCACCGCCGGCGGCGCCCTCAGCCTCAGCACCGTGCAGTTGATCACGCCGGAGGAAATCGACGCCGCAGTCGCCAAGAGCGTCAACTACCGCCCGCCGGGAGCCTAGCTAGCCGCACAACTCACCACTTCGTCGCAACGTGCCCAACTAATGCTGCTGCCAGGTTTCAACTTCGTAGATACCGCTGTGCCTATTCGTCAATGTGAGCAGCGGTTAACTATCTTAGTTCACTAACATCGTGCGCTCGACCAACTTCGGGTCGAAGTTGGGACAGAATTTTGACTCTCGACCTCGCCTGTACTGACGAACACAGCCGCCGCAGAAAGCAGCGGCCGGATTCAAGGAGCGCCCGTGGTTACTCTTCAACCAGGAGTGACATTAAATTCCCAGCAGCAGCTTTTATCGCCGGCGTTTGAGTTCTGATTCTTCCCTCAGACACCAAGTTGCCCTTCCATATATCAGCGGACCTGTCCCAATCGACGTGCCGGAGGGGCTCCAATCGTACCCGTAGTTGCTCCTCAAGTTGGCCTTGGTCTATAACCCCGTTGGTAGCGTCCTTGAGCACTTCGTACGAGACCACACCCAGAGCGTTCAAAAACGCTGCGGCCATTGAAACACTCTTTTTCTCACGTATTTCCTTGGTCCGAGCTAATACCTCCGCTGCCTCAGCGCCACCGGGCTGCGGAAGTTCAGAAAGTGCTTTCCAATCGTCGATGATTTCCGTCATCACGTTGAGAAACGCGGCCCGTGATTTCACCCAGCGCTCGTACGATTCAGGGATGGCTATCGTGTTTACCGCGCTGGATGCGAATGCTTGCTCTGACACCGTAGGACTGCCCGTCAAACTGGCCTTGACGAACTGGCGAATCTGGTTCACCAGGAAAACGAACGGGGAGTTCACACTCAACGTGGACGACGTAGCGTCGATGCGCCCTTGTAACAGTTTTGCCCGTTCGCCCAGCTCCATGACGGCACGGTTTGCTGGCTGACGTGTGTCGAATACCGCCAAGAGCGAGGATGGCAACGGTTTGGTCTTCCCCGCATCAGCAAAGTCCTGATGCGTCTGATTGAGGTCGTTCTCGACCGTCATCATGAACGGTACACCTGTGCGCATGAAACTGTCGCCTTCAGGGGTCCCCCTCAATGCGTCCACGACTTGGCCAATGGCCAAATAGCGGTGCTGACCATCCGTAATGTGCACCGATGCTTCGTCTGGGAAAACGGCGTACCCAGTCGTTGGAGTGTAATCCCCTTCGGGAACCATAATCTCTACGCTGCCGGTCGAATTCAGAGTAACCGGAGGGATGATGTAGCGGTCCTGATTCTCGATGGCGTTCAACAAGTACGACTTAATAGAGCGTACATGTTCACTCGCCACCGGGCGATTGCGGGTATTCAAGGCCTTGGCTGCGGCGCTCCCCTTGGTAGAAGCGTTGTGCTGCAGAACACGCGTCAAGACCCTAACCGGCAACACGCCGCTGAGCATCGTCCGGTCTCCTTGGTCAAATACGCGCACCGGTACTATCTCCCTGTTGGTCTCCGCCGCTACGGCGGCAGCCCGGGCACGAGCGTCATCGGACGTTCCAGGGACAATCGTCAGGGTAGCTTCGGCTTTCGAGGTCAGTGTCATTGCGACACCTCCTTAGCAAGATGAGGCTATCATACAATACAACGCGCTAATATTCAAGTCAAACGTGCGTTTCAGCACGTTGAACGTGCTAATTATCCAGTGGAGACGCAGTATCTACTGCATTGTTGTAGTGCATGAGACTTGGCGATCTGGTCATCCAACTTTGTGGTGTTCCTTTCGTAGATCGATAAGCGCCTTTCAACAGACCACCGCCTCTGATATCGCGAGGCGGTCTGACGCGCATGTAGCTTGTTGACGCAAAATCGGTTTCCAAACCCGACCGTTCCCGAATTTTGCAATCTTGAGAATCCCGAGGGCAATGCACGACAATTCCGTGGGGGTAAGAGGTAAGGTTTTCTGCTCATCCCAAGCCGGTCACAGAACTTCATCCAAAAACCAACCCCATCCATCCTGTTCATCGATGTAAAACCGACCCCAAAATGACAGCCCACGCCCCGTATGCTATCGTAGATTGCCCGTCCAACCGATGATGTTGCGGCGGCCCAAACCACAGAAAACCAACCAGGAAGGTGTTTTATGCCCACGATGACCGGCGGCCAGGCTCTGATGCGTTCGTTGTACCTTGAAGGCGTCCGCGTGATTTTCGGACTCCCCGGCGTTCAGCTTTACCACGCGCTTGATGCGCTCAACGACGTGCCCGGCATCCGCTTCATCACCACCCGCCACGAGCAGGCCACCACCTACATGGCCGACGGCTACGCCCGCGCCAGCGGCGAAATCGGCACCGCCTTCATGGTCCCTGGACCCGGACTGCTCAACGCCTCCGCCGGACTCAGCACCGCCTACTCCGCGTCGTCCCCCGTCCTCGTCGTCTGCGGCCAGATCGAGCGCGACCTCATCGGCGTCGATCGCGGAATGCTCCACGAGGTCAACGACCAGCAGGACGCCATACGTCCCGTCACCAAGTACGTCCGCCGCATCATGGCCACCGAGGAAGCCCCCGAGGCCGTCCACGAAGCCTTCCGCCAACTCAAGACCGGACGCCCCCGTCCCGTCGAGGTCGAGATGCCGCCCGAAACCATGGCCGACCCTGGCGACGTCAACCTGATCGAGGCCGAGGGATACCCGCGCCAGGCGGCGCCCGACGAGCAGGTCGCTGAGGCCGCCCGCATCCTGGCCGGCGCGCGCCGTCCGCTGATCTGGGCCGGCGGCGGCGTCATCTCCTCCGAGGGCTCGGAGCCGTTGGTGCGCCTGGCCGAGCGATTGCAGGCCCCCGTCATCACCACCGCCGAGGGCAAGGGCGCCATCTCCGACCGGCACCCGCTGGCCCTGGGCGCGCTGCGTCTGCGCAACGACCCCGTGGCCAAGACCGAACCCAACTTCGACGTTATTCTCGCCGTGGGAACCCGCCTCGCCTTCCCCGCCTGGCTGGACGGCCAGCGCGTCGTCCAGATCGACATCGACTCCGAGGAACTCGGCCGCAACTACGAGAACACCTACGGCGTGGCCGGCGATGCGCGCACCGTCATGGCGCAGGTGGACGCAAAGCTCGCCGAGTCCATCGCCCCTGGCTCCCGCCCGTCTTTCGCCGCCGAGACCGCCGCCCTGAGAGATCAGCGCAGGGAGTCAGCGTTGCGTCCCGAGCCCCAGGAATCCCTGCTGGCCGCCGTGCGCTCCGCGTCGCCGGAAGACACCATCCTGGTGTCCGGCATGACCCAGCTGGGCTACTACGCTCGCGCCTTCTGGCCCACCTATGAGCCGCGCACCTTCATCACGTCCAGCTACTCCGGCAACCTGGGCTATGCCTACCCCACCGCGCTGGGAGCCAAGGTCGCCCAGCCCGACCGGCCGGTGGTGGCGCTGTGCGGTGACGGCGGATTCCTGTTCAACTCGCAGGAGATGGCCACGGCGGTGCAGCATGGCATCAACGCCATCGCGGTGGTGTTCAACGACAACGCCTACGGCAACGTCATGCGCGACCAGGTCAACCGCTTCGACGGACGCGTCGTCGGCGCCGAACTGCACAACCCCGACTTCGTCAAGCTGGCCGAAGCCTACGGAATGAAGGGCATCCGCGCCGAGGGCCCGGAGGCGTTGGAGTCAACGCTGAAGGATGCGATTGCGGCGGATGCGCCGGCACTGATTGAGGTGCCGGTGAGCATGATGCCGACGCCGTTTGAGGGGTAGGCGGAGATGTCCCTTGAGAGAGCACAGAAGCGTCTGGGGTTGATTCAAGAGGCAGATTCGGTCGTATTTTTTGCTTCCACAAGTTCGTCTATCAATTCATCGAATACTCTGTCCGCACCCCAAGCTTGTGCTGAGGCGTATGCGAACAACCGCCTCTGCGAGGGAGTTAGTTGTTGCGAAGATTTGTAGCCTAAATCATGTTCAGCTTCAGACCACGCGTACTGGAACAGTGTCTTAATTTGAAGCTCAAAAAACGGCGGGACATCATTCAGGTCAACCGTCGGCGGCACGATGTTGTTAGGTAATGCCAAAACCCAATGTTCTCCAAAATATCCGAATGATGCGGGATCAGGTTCGATGGTTTTATGTTCGGCTTCCCGAAAATATGGGACTACCGCTTTCTCCACTTCGGGTATGTCCCTGAGGTACAAAACTAAAATGCGCGCGCCTATTTGATCTTGGATTTGTGATAGTGGGGCTTCATAGATCGGCCAACCTTCTGCATCCAATTTCTCGGCCTTTCGTGCAAAACTATCCGGGGTTTTCACTCTACAAGAGATCCGATCTATATGCGCAATGCCGTCGCAGATTTCTGACAAAGAGCATTCGAGTGCTTGTCCGACGGGAGAAAGCAAATCGTATCTGGCCTCGTAACTCCACGGTTGGGTCATTTTGCTCTCCTGATGCGCCTATCTAGGATTTTGCCTTCTGTTGTAAAACGCACGCGCCCATCGTCGCTAACGATCTCTTCTTGGAAAACATCTGAGAAATCACCATTGACGGCTGTCAGAGTGGCCCCGTTATCAAGTTCCACTGTTTGATAACGTACGTATTTGTCGTATTCGTCTACGCTGAAAGTAAACACATCTACAGAAGATTCGGGTCTCGACAGGCGACTTGTGATCGCTTGCACGGCAGGCACCGTAAGTGGCAGGGTCTGTAGAATGTCGTCAGCGGATCGTGTCATACCGTCAAAACCCCTGATGATGGTAGATGCTGCGAGTAATTCCTGCTTGAGTTCAAAGTCCGCCTCATTTTTTATGGCTTCGTCCACCGCTTTGGCGACAAACTTCGTTCCGCTAGCATCAGTTGTGAGGAGCTCTGAATCTAGGAATTTTCGCACCCAGTATTCGGCCGGTTTCCCGGTGGCCCTCATCTGGCCATCCATAGCGCGCCCATCCGGAAAGTCCGCCGACGTGTGCTCGGTTTTGAACACGGCACTTTTGTACGCGGAGGCGTTCTTCAAAAAAACCTGCTCGATGAAATTTAGGGACAACACCTGTCCTGTTTCTTGAGCGAGTATTCCAGATTCTGCGGGGAAACGAGAAACGACTAACTGGTGGTTACCATCGTCATCAGTACCACATAACAAAAACAACAGAGCCGACCCAGACTGTTGCGGGGTGACCGATTGTAGTCGCCTAGCAATTTGCTCCCCGTTTTGATTTGACTCGTTTCGCAGAAATTCCATGAGGATGCGCCGACACTCATTGTTCTGAGCACGGAGAGTGTCTTGATTGAAAACCAAGTCGATATCGCATTCGATTCTTGCACGTTCGAAAATGTCCCGGAGCATATCCAGCAAACGGCCGGGTTGGATCCCCGACACCTGTTTGATCGGGTCGCTGGCGTTTGTATTAGACATGGGATGGACGAGAGCGCTGTATGTGTGTGTCAATTGCATAGCGTGTACACCTAGTGTTTGGGGACGCGTCGAAAATCGGAACAACCGGGTGGCTAGATATTAGCTTACCATCGTGTGCCAATTGTAGATTGGCGGGAATCATAGTAATTGCACACCTCCATAAACCCCAGTGAAACCGCCCCATTGCCTCTAACCTGCAGTCCCGCCTATCCTAGTATAGCCTAGGCAAAACGTGCGTTTGATCACTATCCAAGGAGGGCAGGATTCCCAGCATCGACGGCCAACCCCGTCAGCAACAAATCGCAACCGGTCCAGGTGGCAATTCGCCGTTATCCGACCAACGTATTCGCCGGCGGCGCCACTCTGGCCACCGGGATGGTTCGGACCCGCGTGGTAGGGACTCAACAGCATAGTCCTGCGACCACGGAACCACCGATCAAATAGTTGCGTACTGGCCGTACGCTGACAACAAAGGGAATCCTGCCGCTCACCAGCCGACCGACCAACCAGCCCGAAACCCTCAAAGGAGCGCAACCCCAGGACAACCAATCAACCGCCCAGAAATCTCGTTCATCCTGTTCATCCATGTAAGTAACCCTCTCATCAGCAGCGCACCCTCGCTTTGCTGACACCCTGTGCTATTATGCCAGCGGCGGCGACAGCTATTGTTGCCCATCCGGTATTCCGCGTTACGCATTGCATCCATCTGAGGAGGTAATCATGGCTGGAAACTACACCATCAGCGTCGGCACCGTCGGCGGTGGGCTCTCCGTCAGCCCCGACGGCGGCGAATCCTGGAACCGCATCCGCAACCCGCTGCCCACCGAGTGCAACATCCGCGCCCTCGCAGTTGATCCCAACCACAAGCACCGCATCTACGCCGGCACCGACGGCGGACTCTTCCGCTCCAACGACAACGGCTTCACCTGGGAGTACGTCGAGTCTCCCATGGACGACCTGCAGATCTGGTCCGTCGGCGTGGACCCCGATGACTCCGACACCGTGTTCGTCGGCACGCGCCCCAACGCCTTCCGCTCCCGCGACGGCGGCCAGTCCTGGGAATCCCTGGACCTCGGCGTCCGCATGCCCTGCCCGATCGGCATCCCGCGCACCACCAACATCATCGTTGACCCGCGCGACACCCGCACCGTCTGGGCAGGCATCGAAGTTGACGGCGTGTACCGCAGCCTGGACGGCGGCGACAACTGGACCCGCCTGCCCGACCTGGGCCCCGACCCCTTCCACGGCGACATCCACGGCATGGCCCTCAAGCCCGGCCCCGACGCCGCCATCTACTGCACCACGCCCTTCGGCATCTCCACCAGCAACGACGAGGGCGAAAGCTGGGAGCTTCACGAGTTCCCCCGCTTCCACGAGGAGGACACCCGCTCCTACTGCCGCGGCATGGTCATCAAGCCCGGTGAGTCCAACGTGATGTTCGTCGGCAACGGCGACACCATCCCCGGCGTCACCGGCGCCATCCGCCGCACCCGCGACGCCGGCACGTCCTGGGACGCCCCGGAGTTGTCCACCACGCCCAACTCGGTGGTGTACTGGTTCGCCGCCAGCCCACACGTGGACGACGTCATGGTGGCCGCCAGCATCTACGGCTACGTGTACGTCAGCAGCGACGGCGGCGATAGCTGGGACAAACTCCAGAAGGAGTTCGGCGAAATCCGCTCCCTGGCCCTCACCCCCAACAACTAGCCTCATCCCAAACGGGTTCCGCCCAAGGTGAGCCCATCGCCGCTCGTGGTGAGACCATAGCCACTCAACCTGAGCCTTCAACCGCTGGTAGTGAGCCTGTCGAACCACCAAACCGGACGACCCCTCTCCCGCAATGGGAGAGGGGTTTTTGATGCTAAAATGCAAACATCAGGGGCCAAACCCGGCAGGCTGGTGCAACATGACCACAACCAAACCGATCACCGCCGATGAACTGATGCTGCTGCCCGACAACGGGCTTCGCCAGGAGTTGGTGCGAGGAGAGTTGATTGAGATGCCCCCTCCGGGAAAAAGGCACGGCCTTGTATCGTCGGGATTCAACGCCGCTCTTTACAACTACGCGGCAGCCAACGACTATGGCTGGGTGGGCGACAACCACGGCTATCGGGTGGAATCCAATCCCGACACTGTACGCGCTCCCGATGTCGCCTGGTTTGCTCCGGGACATCCCGCCGAACACACCGATGGCTACCCCGAGCGCGCGCCCGATCTTGTGGTGGAGATCAAATCTCCCAGCGATACGCCACGCGACGTAGCTGAACGCGCCCATATGTGGCTCGACTTCGGCGCCCGCGAGGTGTGGTACGGCGACCCGGAAACCACCACCGTAACCCGCCATCGTCCCGCCTCAGAACCCGAAATCCTCGGCGAAGACGACACCCTCGACGGGGGCGATCTCCTGCCCGGTTTCAGCATCCCCGTCTGGCAACTCTTCCGTCGCCACCGCTAGTTTTTCTCGACGCAATCCAATCATCAACCTGTCCAATCTGGAGCCCATCAATGCCTACCTTCGACTCCGACGGCGTGCAGATCTTCTACCAGTCCACCGGCGACGGCTTCCCCCTCATCTGGAGCCACGAGTTCGCCGGTTCCTACGAGAGTTGGGAGCAGCAGGTGCGCTGCTTCAGCCACCGCTACCGCGTCATCACCTACAACGACCGCGGCTACCCGCCCTCCGAAGTGCCCACTGACCCCGAGGCATACTCGCAGGACGTCACCCTCGAGGACCTGCGCCGCCTCATGGATCACCTCGGCCTCGAGCAGGCCTACATCGGCGGCCTCTCCATGGGTGGAAACGTCGCCCTCAACTTCGCCCTGCGCTACCCCGAACGCTGCAAGGCCATCATCGTCGCGTCCGCCGGCTCCGGCACCACCCACAACGAGGCATTCCGCACCGGCGGCGAGGCAATGGCCGCCCGACTGCTGGCCGAAGGCACCCCGCCCGTCATGAAGGACTACGGCAGCGGCCCAACCCGCGTCCAACTGCAGCGCAAGGACCCTCGCGGCTACGAGGAATTCATGCGCCTGCTCTTCGGACACAACGCCCGCGGGTCCGCCTACACCTTCCGCGGCGTCCAGTTGAAACGGCCCACCGTTGACCAACTGATCCCCCAGATGAATGCCTGCCCGGTTCCCACCCTCATCATGGTCGGCGACGAGGACGACCCCTGCATCGAGCCGTCCATCATGATGAAGCGACACATCCCCCGCAGCGGTCTGGCGGTATTGCCCCAGTGCGGGCACGCCATCAACCTGGAGGAACCCGCCCTGTTCAATCAGTTGGTGTCCGACTTCCTGTCGTCCGTCGAGGCCGGCAAGTGGGCTGACCACCCCCTCGGCGACACCCCATACTCCACTGGCTCCCGGTAGATTCACGCGACTTGTCAAAATCGCAGGGGCGGGTTTGAAACCCGCCCCCATTTGGTTCATCCGCCGGGTTTGCTACCGCCCCCAACCGACGGGGATAACCTCGCGGAACTGCTGCATGGCTTCGATGTGCTGGTCCACCGCGCTCAGCGGCCCGCGCCTTGCCTCGGCCATCACGTGAGTGCCGCCCAGGGACTGCCAGCCCTCAACCTCCGCCAGCCATTCCTCCGGGGATTTTCCCGGCATCCGGATGCGTCCGGCCAACCCCACATCCCCGGGCTGACGGCCCGCCTCGGCGATGTACGTCTGCATCTTGTCCAGCACGCCGCGCGCGGTGTCGTCCGGCCCGAAGCTCGGGAACCAGCCGTCGCCCATGCGCGCGATGCGCCGCAGCACCACGTCTCGCGGCACCGGGCCCGCCGACCCTCCGGCCCCGAACCACACCGGTATCGGTCGCTGCACCGGCAACGGCTTGATTCCTGCGGAGCGCACCGTATCCCAGCGGCCCTCAAAGTCCACCACTTCCTGCGTCCAGAGCGCGCGCATCAGGTCGATCTGCTCCTCGGATCTGATGCCACGGGTCGAGAAATCCTCGCCCAACGCCTCGAACTCAACGTGGTTCCAGCCCACCCCGATGCCCAACGTGAGCCGTCCCCCACTCAGCACGTCGATCTCCGCAGCCTGCTTGGCCACCAGCGCGGTCTGGCGCTGCGGCAGAATCAGGATGCCCGTGATCAGGCGGATCTTCGTGGTTATGGCGGCAACAAACGCCAGCGTCGTCAGCGATTCGTGGATCACGCTGTGGTGTGTGTAGTAGGAGCCGCGCACGTGCTCATGGTGCTCGGGGTCCGCGCCGAGCACGTGGTCAGCGATGAACAGGTAGTCAAACTCCATCCCCTCCACCGCCTGCACGTAATCTCGAATTGCCGCCGGGTCGGGGCCGATCTCGGTTTGCGGGAAAATAGCGCCGATTTGCATTGGAACCTCGTCAGATGGAAAATTTGGTCAGCGACGGTACTCGTCGCCGCAGTCGCCGATGATGCGGTACAGATCTCGGGCGTCCGCCGACACCTCATCAACCGCCCTGTAATCGTCTTCATCCAGTTGGAAGCCGAACACCCGGTCGTTCTCCGCGATATGCTCCGCGACACCCAACCGCGCTCCGATAATCACGCCGGCCACCGTCGGTTTCTCCAGGATGTACCGCGACGCCACGTTGGCGATGCTCACGCTGTGCTTATCGCCGATGCCCTTGAGCGCGGTCAACAACCGCTGAAACAGCGCCCAGCCGCCCCAGGCATCGATCATCTGCTTGTACTTGCGCAGGCTGGCGGTGTTCAGCAACGCGCGGTCAGGCTCCGGTTGTCCCAGGTACCGGTCAGACAGCAGGCCGCCGCACATCACTCCGTATGGCAGCAGCCACACCCGCTGTTGCTCGCACACCCCGGTCATCTGAACCTCCGGACGGCGGTCAATCAGCGAATACTGCACCTGGTTGGACACCACGCGGATGCCATGGTCAACGATGTCGCGCAGACGCCGGGTGTCGAAGTTTGTCAACGCCACGCGGTGTATCTTGCCCTCGTCCCGCAACGCCGCCAGGTGTTCCAGAGCGTCCAGGTAGCGATTGTCCTGGTACTCCCACCAGTGGAATTGAAGCAGGTCGAGTTTCTCCACGCCCATTCGCCGCAACGATATGTCCACGTTGTTCTCGACAATCTGCCGCGTCATCGGCCCCGGACTCGGCACCCACTTGGTGAACGCCTGCATTTCTGACAGCGCTTCCTGCCCCCGCGCATCCGCCAGCCGTCGCCGGAACTCGCCGACGAAGTCCTCGGCCGGCCCGTAGTGGTCGGCCAGGTCCCAGGTGGTGAACCCCGCGTCGTGGTAGGCCAGCATGGCGTCCAGGGCCGCCGCCGGATCAATGCGCCCGTGCGCCCCCGACACCTGCCACATCCCATTGACCACGCGACAGATAGGCAGACCATCAACAAAACGGAGGCGGGCATCTTGTGGCAAGGTCATGGGCGGCAACTCTCGAAGCGAATACGGATCGGCCCGATTGTACCACCCAACGGCGAGTCGCACTCGATCCCTGTGTTACGATGACGCCACCCAACCCCGACACCGTTGCCAACCACAGGAGGCACCGCCATGACCACGCAGCAGCCCATCAAAATTGGACTCATCGGCGCCAATATTCACGTCGGTTGGTCGCCCCGCGCCCACCTGCCCGCGCTGGCTGCACACCCCGATTTCGACCTCGCCGCCGTCTGCACCACCCGTCAGGAATCCGCCGACGAAGCCAGAGCCGCCTTCAACGCAGGCAGCGCGTGGGACGACTACAACCGGATGCTGTCCGACGCCGACATTGAGGCTGCCACCATATCCCTGCGCGTGCCCAGCCACTACGAACCGACCACCGCCGCCCTGCGCGCCGGCAAGCACACCTTCACCGAATGGCCCCTGGGCCGCACCACCGCCGAGGCCATCGAGATGGCCGACCTGGCCCGCCAGCAGGGCGTCAAAACGGCCGTGGGATTACAGGCGCGCGCCAATCCCGCCGTGGCCCACCTCAAGAACCTCATCGAAGACGGCTACGTCGGCCGCGTCATGACCTGCCACGTCCGCCTGATGCGCGAGGGCGTGCTGTCCCGCGACTCCGGACGCACCTGGCAGCGCGACAATGAACTGGGAGCCCACACCCTCACCATCGCCTGCGGCCACACCATCGACGCCCTGTGCAGCATCGTGGGCGAGTTCGCCGACGTGTCCACCGTGGTCAGCACCCAGGCCTCCACCTGGCATGAGAGCGACACTGGAGAAGACCTGCCCGTGACCTCGCCCGACAACATCCTGGTCAGCGGCAGCCTCCAGAGCGGCGCCGTGGCCTCCGTGCAGATTGGCAGCACCGCATGGGCCGGCAGCGGCTACCGCATGGAAATCTACGGCGAGGAGGGCACGCTGGTCGCGGTGTCCGTGGACTCCCCGCAACTGCAGCAGGTCAGCATCCGCGGCGCGCGGGGCGGCAGCAACGAACTGCAGGAACTGACGCCGGCCGAGGAACTGCACCTGGCTCCCGAAATCCCGGGCGGCGCGGCCTACAACGTCGGCCAGTTGTACAGCCGGTTCGCCGCATCCATCCGGGGCCATGACAACGGCGACGCATTGCCGGACTTCGACCACGCCGTCACCCTCCACCGCTTCATCGACGCCATCCGCCAGTCCAGCGACGAGGGCCAGCGGGTGAGTGTGGGTTAAAATGTTGAGGTGGGACAACGGTGCGGCAATCGCCAACACTAGGACAGGACGTTATGACCACCACTACCGATATCTACAACGGTATGCGAATGACTCCCGAGGAGTTTCGCAATTTGCCGGAGACCAGCCCGCGCTGCGAATTGGTCGAAGGAGTGCTGTGCATAATGCCTGAACCGGGGTTGGATCACCAATTCTTGGTGCATTTATTATGGAAATATCTGTTTGATCAACTGGCGCTCGCCGGTGTGGCTCATGCCTATGGCCCGGTTAACCTGGTGCTGAATGAGGACGACTATCTGTCGCCCGATATAATTGTCGTGGGTTCTGATCGCGCCGATATTTTGGGTCAGGTCTGGGTTGAAGGAGTACCCGACATCGTGGTCGAAGTGCTGTCTTCAGATCGCGACAGAGATTTGGTGGATAAGCGCCGCCTCTATGAAGCGGCTGGGGTTCCCGAGTACTGGATTTTGGACGGCGACGCGGACACTCTCACCCAACTCGCGCTGGACGACAGCGGCGTGTACCAGGAACGCAGCGCGCTCACCGCAGCCGACACCCTCGCCACGCCCTTGTTCCCCACGCTTAACCTGCCGCTGGACCAGCTATTCAACCACCCGGCCCGCATCCGCCCATAATCCACCTCACACATCACGACCCAATCGTAGGGGCGACGCATGCGTCGCCCCAATTTCTGCCCCAAGGCCGGGTATCCCGCGCCCACGTTGTTCACGCCAGCAGATGGTCGAAATGGTGCCGCTCAGTGCAGCCTTCCAGCGACTGCTCCATCTGCATCGTGATATGCGCGATGCCGAAATCATGGTATGCAATCTGCTGCAACCGCCGGCGCAGCGTCTCCAATTCCCCCGGATAGTCGGGATCCACCAGCACGTGCGCGGTGAGCGATTCGTATCCCGACGTTATGGTCCAGGCGTGGATATCGTGAACCAGCGTCACGCCCTCCACGTCCTCCAGCGCCATGCACAAACTGTGCATATCAATGCGCGCCGGCGCTCCTTCCAGCAGCACCTGAAACACGTTGACCACCAGTCGCCAGGAACTCACCAAGATCAGGACGCCGATCAAAATGCTCAAAATGGGATCGGCAATCCACCAGCCGAACGCCAGCGTCAGCGTCCCCGCGACGATCACGCCCACGGAACCCATCAGGTCGGCGACCACGTGCCGAAATGCTCCCTCCACGTTGAGGCTGTGGCCGGCCGAACGGTGGAGGATCCAGGCGGCGACCAGGTTAACCCCCAGTCCGACCCCGCCGGCAGCGAGCACCACGCCTCCGGCCACTTCCGGAACCTCTCGGAACCGGTGGTACGCCTCGAAGAATATCCACCCGGCCAGTATCCACAGGCTGACCGCGTTGCATAGCGCGGCCAGCACCTCGGTACGGTAGTATCCAAACGTCCGCTTGATGGATGCGGGGCGGTTGGCGACCCAGATGGCGAACAGCGCCAGTCCGATGGCTCCCGCATCAGTGAGCATGTGGGCCGCGTCGGCCAGCAGCGCCAGGCTGCCGGATATGATCCCCGCCACCACCTCAACCACCATGTACGACGCAATCAGCCCCAGGGCGATCAGCAGTCGTCCACGCCCGGTTTCGCGGTGATGGTGAGCATCACTCGACCGATGATGGTCATCGTGCCCACCGTGGCCAACATCATGGTGCGAGCCGTCGTTCCCGCGGTCCATCCCTCTCACTCGGCGTTGCCACGCCGGTTCGCGTTCAAATGGTCCCGGTCACGCTTCCGCAAACGACCGGGCGGAAAGGTGGTCCACGTGGTGGTTTTCCTCGCCGCAGCCGTCCACCGACTGTTCCACCTGCAACGTGATGTGCCGGATGCCGAAATCGTGGCGGACGATCTCGCGCAATCGCCGCAGCAGCGCGTCCATCTGCCCCGGTGGGTAGTCCGCCTCAACCAGTACGTGCGCGGTGAATGCCTCGTAGCCTGACGTAATGGTCCAGGCGTGAACGTCGTGCACCAGCGTCACGCCGTCCACATCTTCCAGGGCGTGGCACAACTCGTACATATCTACGTGCGGCGGCACGGTTTCGAGCAGAACCCGCAACACCCTCACCGCGAGGCGCACCGAACTCACCAGTATCAGCGCGGCGATCACCAGGCTCACGATCGGGTCGATCAGGTGCCAATGGAAAAACAGGGCGATCAGTCCCGAAATGATCAGGGCGATGACGCCCATCATGTCGGCGATGATGTGCCAGAAAACGCCCTCGACGTTGATGCTGTGGCGCGACGACCGGTGCAGCACCCACGCCGCAATCAGGTGAATCCCTAGGCCAATGGCGGCGACCGCCGCCATTATTCCGCCCTCAACCTCGTGGTCATGCCCGTGGGCGTGTTCAGTTAGCCGCAGGTATGCTTCGTAGGCGATCCAACTGGCCAGCACCCACAGCGCCAGCGCGTTCAGCATCACCACCAGCACTTCAATGCGCTGATAGCCGAAGGTGCGGGTGATCGTCGCCGGTCGTTCGGCGATCCACATGGCGAATATGGCCAGGCAGATGGCGACCATGTCGGTGAGCATGTGCGCCGCGTGGGCGAGCAACCCAAGGCTGCCCGAAACGATGCTGCCGACAACTTCCACAACCATGTGGGTGGCCAGGAGGCCGAGAACTATGACCAGCGCCCGCTTGCTCGCGCCGCGATGATGGTCGTGGGAATGGCCGGAGTGGTCGGCATGGGCTTGGTGTGCCATGACCCTTCCCTGAACCCCGCATCGGGGTTGATATGATGATTATCTAGACGGCTTCCGCCACTGCGTCGTCGCCGCTGACGGGGACACCCCCGCGTTCTTCAAGATATTGTTGCCGCCGCGCCAGTCTTTCCTCGACCGTGGCATCCCAGTCCTCGCGAAGCACTTCCATCAGTATGAAATCATGGGACATCCGGCGGACGTGTCGCACCGGATTGAAACCCGAACGCTCAAAACTCTTCTGCGCCCGGTGGTTCCACTCCAGCGTGTGCAGATACACACTCTTCAGGCGCATTTCGTCAAACATATATTGCAGCAGTGTGACCACCGCATCGTATCCGTATCCGCCGCTCCAGTAGTCCTTGTCGCCAATCACGATCCCCAGTTCGGCGGCCTGGCCCAGGCTGTCCAGATCGTAGTACATGCAGTTGCCGATGTATTTGCCGCCGGCCGCCTCGATGCCGAAATGGTGCGAACCTGGAGTGGGCCAACGGATCTGGTCTTCAAAGAGTTTGAGGTACCGGTCGTACTTCATCGTCAGCGGGTAGGCGGCGTCCAGCCGCGCGATCTCAGGGTCGCTGCGCCAGATGTAGTCTTTCTCGGCGTCTTCCATGCGCTTGCCGCGCAACATTACCCTCACGCCCCTAAGCACCAGATCTTCTTTGCTCATGGCCCGCCGCCCTCCCGGTAAGTTTCAATGAGAGACCGGGCCGCTTCCAGCACGCTGCGCTCGTTGTCGTATTCCAGCAGATCCAACGCTTCCTCGTAGTTGCACCACTCCACCACGTCAAACTCAGCGTCATGGTCTGCGGTGTTCCCCCCTTGCGGCTCCATCAGGTAGAAATACACCGTCTTGTCGTAGCGCACCCCATCGTCGTGTCCCACAAAGAAATAACGGATGCTGGTGATGGGCGCCAATACGTTCACATGAACGCCGGTTTCTTCCTGCACTTCCCGCTGGGCGGTTTCTTCCACGGTTTCGCCATGCTCCGGCGTGCCTTTGGGCAAGCGCCAGGTCAGCGGGGCATCTTCGCCGTGATAGCCGGGACGGACCCTGGCGCACAGCAGCGTTTCGATCAGATCGCCGGACTGGCGAAATACCAAACCGCCGGCGGAAACAACCTGGACATTGTGCCTGGGTTCGGAAGCAAGGCGCCCAGACGCCAACCCCGCAGTGCCTGCGGCAAGACCGTAGT
Organism: Dehalococcoidia bacterium; assembly: GCA_963668585.1. GTDB lineage: Bacteria > Chloroflexota > Dehalococcoidia > Lucifugimonadales > UBA3495 > Bin87. The sequence goes on from OY764869.1 coordinate 122,597, forward strand.
CAATGCCGGTGTCGGCTGCGTCCGAGTCCTCATCAGGTAACAGTGCGGGATTGGTCATGAATAGTTCGGTAAACCAACTGAATTTTCAACTATTGTAGCCGCAGGGCCGGGACGGGTCAAACGGTCGGACTGATGCTGCCGGACCATTCGATTGCTGCGGGGTCATTCGATTATTGACGATAGTTGAGGTAGTCCGCTCATCCTGAGCCTGTCGAAGGACGGGCGGACGGTGAATGTGGACCCGCCGCCCAGTGTATTCGGACGAATTGCGAGTCGAGATCTCCCCGCGGGTAATCCCGACACATGACGCTCCCGCGGGCAGGAGGTCTGACGCGAGCGTACTCGCTAACCGCCGCCGATGGCAGGCACGAAGTGGATCTCGGAGGTTTCGCTGACGCGCTGCATCAGGCCCATGCGGGCCACCTCGCCATCCACGTCCACGGCAAGGTTGGAACGAATCTCACCGTCCTCTGTCAGCCGACCGGCGATGCCCGGGAACATCTCGTCCAGTTTCTCAATCACCTGCCGGACGTTCCGCGCTTCCACGTCCACCTGTTTCACCCCGCCGGTGGCGGATTGCAGCATGGTGGGAACAAAGACCTTGACCACGGCGCACCTCCTGCGCTTTGGTTGATGCCTATATCATAAGGCAAAAGACGCTGGGTGCGTTAGCAGGCGGCGAGCCCAGCCTCGTTGTCAAAGATGCCGTTGGCCCGCTGCAGTTCCCGGACGTAGCAGATTATCCGCTCCACGTCGTCCTCCGCCACGCCGGGCACGGGCGCCATATTCCCGAACTGCCAGTGGTGCGACTGCACGCCGTTCTGCACCGCATTGCGAAACGCAAAGTCCTGGTGATGGCCCGGCTCGTAGATTTGGTGGACCAGAGGCGGCCCGATACTGGAACCGGCGGCGTTGACCCCATGGCAGATGGCGCAGTTCTGGACGAACATCGCCTCGCCGGCCTGTGCCTTGTCCGACAGGATGGGCACGGTGACCGCCGCCGGCGCGGCGGCATCGCTGCCAGTGTCCTGGTACTGCGGCGGTTCTTCAGCCGCGCAGCCCACCATCACGAGGACCACCAGGCCGGATACCAGCAGCGCGAGCGCAATATGAAGCCGCAAATCATTCATCGCCAAACTCGGTGATCCTTCATTCCACCACCATTATAGCGACACCCAGCCGATCGACAGCCCGCTACTCCCGCACCGTCGCATACACCCATTCGTCTATGGTCTGGCCGTCCTTGGTGATGCTCTTGCGCAACCGGCCTTCGCATTCGTAGCCGGCCTTCTCAAGTACACGCGCGGATGCCGGGTTCCACTCGTAAACGTTGGCGTCTATCCTGACCAGGTCGAATTCAGCAAAGGCGAACTCGGTGAACGCCCGCAGCGCGTCGGTGGCGATCCCCCTGCCCCAGTACGGTTCCCCCAGCCAGTATCCCACGTTGGCTGAACGCCGGTGGACATCACGGCGTAGTTCCAGCCCGATACCACCGATGGCTTCCGTGGCGGAGGCGATGGCAAAGTTGGTCTCCGGCGTCTGTGCGGCGAGATCGATCCAAACCTCGGCATGACGAACTCTGTACGGATGCGGAAAGCGATCTCGCAGGTTGCGCCATACCTTCCGGTTGTTGGCGTGCCTCGCCACCGATTCAGCATCTTCGGGCCGGAAGCTCCGTATCTGCCATTCTCCGAACTCGATCTGCATATCAGACCTTCCAATCCAAACGGGGGCGATGCTGCCACCGCCCCCGCGTGATCTGGCGTTAACTGATGGGAGACGCTGGCGCTACCACCCGGCTTCCAGGATACTTCCCGGGGTGATGGGCAGCGCGGTCATGCGCTTGCCGGTCGCCTGCTCCACCGCGTTGGCGATGGCGGCCAGCGGAGGGACGATTGGCACCTCGCCGACGCCACGCACGCCGTAGGGATGCCCGGGGTTCGCCACTTCCACGATGACCGTATCGATCATCGGCAGGTCCAGCGACGTGGGCATTCGGTAGTCCAGGAAGCTGGAGTTCATCATTTGGCCGCTGTCTCCGAAGTAGTATTCCTCGTTCAGCGCCCAGCCGATCCCCTGGACCGCGCCGCCCTGGATCTGACCCTCCACGTAACTGGGATGCACCGCCTTGCCGGCGTCCTGGATGGCCGTGTAGCGCAGGATTTCGGTCTTGCCCGTATCGGGGTCAACCTCCACGTCCACCACGTGCACGCCAAAGGAGTTGCCCTCGCCGGTGGGGTCCAGGCTGGCGGTGCCGGTGATGCCGCCGCCGGTGGTGTACAACTGGCGGGCCAGTTCCTTGAAGGTGAAACTCAATTCCTCCGACTTGTGGCGGATGACGCCGGACTCGTACTCCACTTCCTCGGCCGGCACTTCCCAGATGGACGCCGCCCGCTCCACCATCTGCGTCTTGATGTCCTCCGAAGCCAGGATGGCGGCCCATCCAGTGGCGAAGGTGGTGCGGCTGCCGCCAGTTACCATCGTGAAGCCGATGGAGTCGGTATCGACGACCTGCGGCTTGATCTCATCGTAGCCGATGCCCAGCGTCTCGGCGGCCTGCTGGGCGATGGACGCACGCGACCCTCCGATGTCCACCGAACCCTCAATCAGGTTCACGGTGCCGTCGGGGTTCACGGTCATGTTGACGCTGGAATGGAACCCGCGGTTCATCCAGAAACCGGCGGCGATGCCGCGGCCACGGTTCGGCCCATCCAGCGGCGTCCGGTAGTGGTCATGGTTGCGGGCGGCCTCCAGGCATTCCACCAGGCCGATCTTCTGGAACACTGGCCCCTCCACCTTGCGCGACCCTTCCGAGACCGCGTTGTTCAGGCGGAACTCCACCGGGTCCAGGCCCAACTGGTCGCACAACTCGTCCACCACCTGCTCAACGCCGAATGCGGCCTGGGGCGAACCGGGCGCACGGTAGGCAGAGGTCTTGGGCTTGTTGACCATTACGTCGTATCCTGAAACCGTGCCGTTGTCCAGTTCATAGCAGGCGAAGGCGCAGGTTGCGCCCTGCATCACCGGCGAGCCGGGGTAGGCGCCGGCCTCGAAGGCCAGTTCGATCTCGGCTGCGGTGATCTTGCCGGCGTGGTTCGCGCCCATCTTGACGCGCATCCAGCTACCCGGCGCGGGTCCGCTGCCTTCGAATACCTCGGTGCGGCTCATCAGCACCTGCACCGGCGCGCCGGATTTCTTCGACAGCAATGCCGCCACCGGCTCCAGGTAGAACGACACCTTGCCGCCGAACCCGCCGCCGATTTCCATGGGCGTCACCCGCACGTCCGACACGTCAACGCGCAGCACGTCGGCGGTGTTGGCGCGCACCACAAAGGCGCCCTGGGTGCTGCACCACACGTTGATCTGACCGTCGGCGCGCCAGTGCGCGGTGGCGTTGTGCGGCTCGATGTAGCCCTGATGGACCGACGCCGTGGTGAACTCGCGCTCCACGATCACGTCGGCCTGCGCGAACCCGCTGGCGGCATCGCCCTTCTCGAATTTCATGTAGGACGCCACGTTGCTGGGCTTCTCGGAAATCTCGCCCATGGCTGACGTATGCACCAGGTCGTCATGCAACAGCGGCGCGCCGTCCTGCATCGCCGCCCGCACGTCGATCACCGGCTCCAATACCTCATAATCAACGTCGATCAGCGCCAGCGCGGCCTCGGCGATGTGCGCGTTGTCGGCGGCCACGGCGGCCACCGGGTGTCCCCGGTACAGGGCCTTGTCGGAGGCCAGGAAGTTGTCGCTGAGGAACTTGAAGCGGTTGTAGTCGTTGCCCAATTCGTCTCTGCTCATGGAAGCGAAGGGCAGATCAGCGGCGGTCACCACCGCGCGCACGCCGGCCAGCGCCTCCGCCTTACTGGTGTCAACCGAGCGGATGCGAGCGTGGGCGTGTGGACTGCGCAGCACTCGCCCCTGCAGCAGGCCGGCAAGGTTCAGGTCCGCGCCGTACTGAGCCCGACCCGTCACCTTGTCCACACCGTCGGGACGCACGGGCCGCTTGCCGACCACGTCGTACTCAACTTCCGAAAGCACCTGGTTAGCTGTCGTCATTATCGTTTACCTCGTTAGCAGTGTAGGGGCGAATGATTATTCGCCCCTACTGTTGGAACATTGCTCTCGGCCGACGCTGTTGTCGTCCGTCGGCGACGGAACGGGATTTAGCCCGCCCGCATCCGTTCTCCGGCGTCCAGCACGGCGCGGACGATCTTGTCGTAGCCCGTGCAGCGGCACAGGTTGCCGGCCAGCCAGTGGCGAATCCGCGCCTCGTCGGCGTCGGGTTCCTCATCCAGCAGCGCCTTGACGGCGACAATGAAACCGGGCGTGCAGATACCGCACTGGAGGGCGGCGTTTTCCAGGAAAGCCTGCTGGATCGGGTGCAGACCTTCGGCAGTGGCCACGCCTTCAATGGTGTTGACCTGGCCGCCCTGGGCTTCAACGCCCAGCACCAGGCACGAACACACTATGCGGCCGTCCAGGTTCACTGTGCAGGCTCCGCAGTTGCCGTCGTTGCAGCCTTCTTTGGATCCGGTCATCCCTACGACGTCGCGCAGGCACTCCAGCAAACTCTGTCGCGGCTCACACAGAAAGTCGGTCTGGTTGCCGTTGATGGTGGTTGTTACGTGGACAAGTCCGGGCATTATTATTCCTCCCCTCGGGCACGCCGGATGGCTATGTTCAGGGTGCGGCGGGTGAGCACGTCCACCAGGTGATGGCGCTGGCGGATGGTGCCGCGCATATCGGTGATGGGCGTTGCCGCTTCGCTGGCCAATCGTCCGGCTTCGGCGATGGCATCATCGGATACGGCCTTCCCTGCCAGGCTATCGCCAGCGGCGGTCGCCAGGATGGGCGTCGGGCCGACTGAAGCCAACGCGATGCGCGCCGACTGGATCGTCTGCCCTGAAGCGTCAAGCACTACCGAGGAGGAGACGCCAGCCACGGCGATGTCCATCTCGTTGCGCGGTATGAAGCGCAGGTAGGCGGTGCCGGAATGGGCCACCGGCGCCGGCAGCTGGATTGCCACCAGCAACTCGCCGTTCTCCAGCACGTTGCGACCCGGGCCGGTGCAGAAATCCTCGGCAGCGACGGTGCGCCAGCCGTTCGGCCCGTTGATGTGAGCCTCGCCGCCCAGCGTAATCACCGGCGGGATGCTGTCTCCAGACGGAGCGGCGTTGCACAGGTTCCCGCCAATGGACGCGCGGCCCTGGATCTGGATGCTGCCAATGAGACCGGCGGCGTCAACCAGGCCGGGATAAGCGGCGGCAACGGCGGAGTCCTGGTAAATCTGAAAACACGGCACCGCGGCGCCGAGCTGCAGTCCGTTGTTGTCCAGCTTCATGCCGTTCAGTTCGGGGATTTTCTTCGTGTCCACCACCACGTCGGCTTCGCGGCGGCCACCGCGCAACTGCACGAGTACGTCCGTGCCGCCGGCCAGGGGCCGGGCGCGGTCGCCGTGGGTCGCCATGATGGAAACGGCTTCACTCAGGGATGTGGGGGCTTGGTAGTCAATAGCTCGCATGGGCACCTCCTGCGGCGCAGATTATAGCAACGAATAGCGGCCCTGTCAGCAGGGCAACGCCCCGCACCGAAGCGGGCGGCGAATCTCCCAAATGGCCTACTCGGCCAGCGCTTCACGGAACGGCGGTTATGATACCCGCATAGCACACCCCGCGCAAACCCATCCGAGACGGAAGCGAGGCGGCAACCCGTTGCTACCGCCTCATCATCCCTTCCAGTTTCTGCTTCACGTCCGGCCATTCGCTGTCGATGATGCTGAAGTACACCGAGTGCCGGTTCACTCCATCCTTCGCGATCCGGTGGTTGCGCAGCACGCCCTCCTGCACACCGCCGATCCGCGCGATCGCCCGCTGTGAGCGCTCGTTGCGGTGGTCGGTCTTCAGGCATACGCGCAGCGCATCGTGATCCTCGAAAGCGTGGCGCATCAGCAGGTACTTGCACTCGGTGTTCACCGCCGTGCGCCGGTACGGTTCCCCGTACCAAGTCATCCCGATCTCCACCGCCCGGTTGGGCCGGTCAATCTCCGAGTACCCCGTTGACCCTATCGCCCGGTCATCGCCGATGTGAATGACCGCGAACTGCACCCGCTCTCCCCGGCTGTTTCGGCCCATGCACATGTCCACCCATTCCCGCGTGTGCTCCAGGCTGGTGAACGGCCCTCCGGTGAGGAATCGCCAGATGTCCTCCTCCTGCCCGAACTCATAGAGGCTTTCCGCGTGCTCCTGCCCGATCGGCTCGAGCCTCACGTTCCGGCCGGTCAGGATTAGCGGTTGCGGGTCCATCATTTGACTGCCTCACTTTCGAATTGCGGTTGAGTTTGCACACTGCTCAGCCGGGGTAGCGCAGTGCATGTGTCGCCGATTGGCTGCGCGGGGTCGCGATCCCTATCTGATCAGCATCCCTTCCAAACGCTCCTTGACCCCCGCCCATTCGCTGTCGATGACGCTGTAGTACACCGAGTGGCGGTTCGCCCCGTCCCAGGCGATCCGGTGGTTCCTCAACACGCCATCGCGCACGCCGCCGATGCGCTCGATGGCCCGCTGCGACCGCTCGTTGCGGTGGTCCGTCTTCAGGCACACCCGCAGCGCGCCCAGGTCGTCGAAGGCGTGGCGCATCATGAGGTACTTGCACTCGGTATTGACCGGCGTGCGCTGGTATGCCACGCCGTACCACGTCATGCCGATTTCCAATGCGCGGTTGGGCCGGTCAATGTCCAGGTAGCCCGTGGATCCGATGGCCCGTTCCTCTTCACCGTGCATCACGGCAAACTGGATATCCAGGCCCTTCTCACGCCGGTCGATGCAACTTGCGATCCACCCTCGCGCGTCGTCCAGGTCCTTGAACGCCGGGCGCGGCAGGTAGCGCCAGATGGACTCGTCCTTGCCAACTTCGTAAATATCCAACGCGTGTTGTTGCCCTAAGGGCTCCAACCGCACGTGTTCGCCTATCAAGACGACAGGCTGCGCATCCATGATGTCCACGTTTCGCTCCGCTGCTGGGCTTCGTAGTTTCCCGTAAAAGGGCTTCGTCGGTTCAACCTTCGTTTCTTTGCACCAACTCAGATAGTCGTCAACTGAAATTTGGAATTCGCTCCGGAGTTGCTTCACGTCTGTAGCCTCAAACGTAGCGAATGAATGCGAACCTGCATTGACAATGGATCCACAAAAAGCTTCGGCCATATCGTCGTAGGAGACCGCCGCGATATAGCCCTTGTATTCCATCATGTTTTCCATCATGATCCGACTCCGATCCTTTCAAGAAACTTGGCAATGTCGCGAACCGCGCCCCTTCGCACGCCTGGTTGAGGATGAGGGCGGTGTACTGTCACGCCCACCGAATCTCTGGTGAACCTGACCCGAGAACCAGCAGCCTCGGTGACCTCAACATCCAGCGCTCTCATCAATGAGACTATTTCGTTCCATCGTACGTCCGATGGCGTCGGCCTCGCGAATATCCGCTCCAACGTTCGCTGATGCCTCGACCGCAACGTGCCCATGATACCAAACGCCGCCACGCCGCCCGGGCCGAACGCTGGCTAATTCCCGTCTCCGCTGCCGGCCGCCGGTTGGGGCGTTCCCGTTTCCGTGCCGATCCATCGTCGCCTCGAACTCGCCGGCGGGCTGGGCCGCGTCGCGAACAGGAACGCCACCGCGCTCACCAGGTAGAGCGGCGTGAACACCGCCAGCACCCAGTAGTAGTCGCCAAACGTGTCCACCACCAGGCCCGACACGAACGGAGCGATGAACATCCCCACGTTCATGAACAGGCTCATGAATCCCATAAGCGTGGCAAACCGGGCACGGCCGTAGTAGTCGCTCAACATCAGCCAGTTTACGGAAGTTATGCCCTCCACAATGGCAATGCCCACCACGAACAGCAGCAGCCCAAAGAGACCCGGGCCGATCCACAGGCCGCCCATGCCGATGGCTCCAACGGCCATGCCCACCGCAAGCAGCACATTGCCCCTGAACTTGTCCGACGTGACGCCCATGATGAACCGCAGCGGTATCCCCAGGAAGAACATCGCGGCCACCCAGGCCGACGCTTCGTTGGCCGACAGGCCGCGCAGTTCCATGATCGGGAACACATGCACCAGCATGCCGTTGGTTACCGATACGCGCAGGATGGCCCCCACCATGATCATCCAGTAGGTGCGGGTCGCTATGGCCTGCCTGAAGGTGAACCCCTCGCTAGCGGCGGCCCTGCGCCGCGCCGCGCCGCCGGGGCTGTCGTCGTCCGGAATATCTCCGTCGGGCAGAAGTCCCATATCCTCCGGCCGACTGCGGATGAAAAAGGCCGCAGGAATGGTCATCGCCAGGATGAAGACCCCGGTCCAGAGCAGGGTGTCCCGCCATCCCAGTTGCTGGATTCCCAGGTTCAGCAGCAGCACCACAAACGCGCCGCCGCCAGCGAACGCCGTCATCAACGTGGACATCGCCACCGACCGCCGCCGTATGAACCACTGGTTCACCGCCGCCATCAGGGTTTGACCAAAGCCGGCGCTTTTGCCCATGGACACGATGCCTGAGAACAGCACCAGCAGTTCCCAGTAACTGTCCGCGCGAGACAGCAGTATGGTGCCGATACCCACCATCAAACCGCCGCCCAATACCATCGGCCGCGCGCCGAAGCGGTCCACCGCCCAGCCGATGAGCGGCCCGCCGGCGCTGCCCTCCGCACGGGCCAGGCTGAACACCAGGGACATCTGTGCCGACGTCAGCCCCAGGTCGGTCTGTATTGGCGTGAAAAAGCGCGGGAAACCCTGCGATATAGAGCCGTTCCCGAACATCCCCACAAAAGACGAAACGGCGACCACCCACCATCCGTAGAAGATGCGAGGCCGTCGCCGCGCTGCGTCATCGGTCGTATTTGTCACGGTGAAAGATTATAGGCATCGCTCCCCAATCCGGTCAAACCGGCGCCCATTTTCGCGGGCTCCCGGTGGCATCGCCACGCGCATAAGCGGCACAAAAAATCGCGCGGCCCCGACCAGCATGGTCCGGATGGTTCAGTGTCCCCGGGACAACCGCTCGGCCAGCGATTCCGGCAGGCCCGCTTCCCTGATCTTGCGCTGGGCCGCTGCAATGTCGTATTCGACCCGGTGGTGCAGCAGCGCGCCGGCATCCCCGGCGTCGCTATCGTAGATCAGGTACGAAGCACGCCAGTCTCCGTCGCGAGGCTGCCCGACGCTTCCCGGATTTACAATTACGCGCTGGCCGGTTTCCAGCGTCAACGGAGCGCCGGATTCCAGCAACTCGACATCCGCGCCCTGCTCGTGTTCAGTCCAAACCAACGGGTAGTGCGAGTGGCCCACCAGGCAGAACGGCGTTTCCATCAACGCGAACGTCGCCAGCGCCGCCGGCTCGCTGATCAGGTATTCCATCACCGGATCGCGCAGGCTGCCATGCACGTGGGTGAACTCACCCAGCGTTCGGACTTCGGGAAGTCCGGCCAGGTAATCCAGTTCGTCGTCGTTCAACCGGTGCGCAGTCCATAACGCCGCCGCCCGCGCCGCGCCGTTGAACAGGTCGGGGTTCAGCTTGCCGGTGGCGGCGTGGTCGTGATTCCCGGCGATGGCGAGGTTGGGCAAACTCCGGAGCCGGTCGATGCACGGCCCGGGATCTGCCCCGTAACCCACCAGATCACCCAGGAACCAGACCGTCTCATATCCCCCGTGGGCGTCGGCATCGGCCAGCACGGCGTCAAACGCCTCCAGGTTGGAATGAATGTCTGACACAATCAGGGCGCGCATGGCCCGCCATGCTACCATAGCCGGCGAGCCCATCCCCGTTGACATTTATGGAGACCCAACCATGCCCAACCCCACCGTCCACATCATCGCCTCCGGCGGCAGCATTGCCGGCGTCGGTCCCGACCGCATGGACTACACCCTCTACCCCGAAATCGGCGATCACCTCACCATCGACCAGAACCTGGCCCGCGTGCCGGAGATTGCCGAGAACTTCAACGTAATCGCCGAGGACATGGTCAGCGTCGGCAGCACCGCCATCGGCCCCGCCAATTGGATCGCCCTGGCCGAACGTATCCACGCCATCGACCGCGAAGAACCCGATACCGCCGGCATCGTCATCACCCACGGCACCGCCACGCTGGAAGAAACCGCCTATTTCCTCCACCTCACCGTCAAGAGCCAGCGGCCCGTGGTCATCACCGGAGCCATGCGACCGCCGACATCCATCAGCACCGACGCCGACCTGAACCTGCTGGACGCCGTTCGCATCGCCGCCACGCCGGAATCGGCCGGCATGGGCGTCCTCACCGTGCTCAACAACCAGATTCAATGCGCCCGGGAGGTGTATAAGTCCAACACCCTGCGCGTTGAGACCTTCAAGCCCAACGAACTCGGTTTCCTGGGATATGCCGATTCCGACCACCGGGTCGTCTTCTACCGACGTCCCTTCCGCAAACATACCGTCGATACCCCCTTCCGTGTGGACGGCATGACCGACCTGCCCCGGGTGGACATCGTTCACGCCTACGCCGGCGCGGACGGTATGCTCATTGACGCCGCGCGGGCGCATGGTTCGGCGGGTCTGGTGGTGGCGGGATTCGGCGCGGGCACGTTCCCGCCCACCTTCATCGCCGCCGCCGAGCAGGCCGTGGCCGGCGGGATGCCGGTGGTGCTGGCCAGCCGTTCCAGCGCCGGCCGCGTGGTGATGACGCCGCGCAAGGACGAGCAGGGTTTCATCGTCTCCGACAACCTGATGCCGCAGAAAGCGCGCCTTCTGCTGATGCTCGGCCTCACCGTGTCCACAGACCGCGACGCGTTGCAGCAAATGTTTTACGAATACTGATATGGCAACACGCCGGCCGGCGTGTATAATGCGGCCCATTCCGCCTTGGCGGCGTATTAAGGAGCGCATCCGATGGCACACGCAGCTGGCGTAAGCCCTTCGCAACCACATGCCCAGGACGTGGAGCCGCGCACCAAGGGCTCAGTTATGGCGACCACCCTGGTGGGAGCCCATGCCTTCGAGCACCTGTACGCCCACAGCATCCCGATCATCATCCTGGCGATCATCACCGAGTTCGAGCTGGGAGCCCTGAGCGTCGGAGCCGTCGTCGCCATTCGTTCCATATTCGGCGGCATCACCAGCACCGCCGGCGGATTTCTGGTTGACCTGTTCCACCACCGGGTCGCGCTGGTGCTCTCCATCAGCACCTTCATGATCGGGCTGGGCTACCTGCTCATGTCCATTGCGCCATCCTATGCGCTGATCCTGTGCGCCCTCGCCCTTGGATCCATGGGCAGCGCCCTGTGGCATCCGCCGGCGCTGGGTCTGCTGGCTCGCCGCTTCCCCGAACGGCGCGGCCTGTTCATATCCATGCACCGCTCCACCGGCAGCATCGGCGACGTGATCGGCCCGTTGGCCGCCGGCGCGCTGATCGCCGGCGCGCTCACCTGGTCCGGCGGCATCGGCGACGGCGAGGTCGGAGTCTCGTGGGCCCTGCCCTGGGGCACGGTGGACTGGCGGTACATCCTGGGCTTCAGCACCCCGGTTATGTTTATCGCCACCGTGGCCATCTTCTTCCTGCTGCGCCACGCCGGCAGCGAGCGTCCCGTCAACGTGGACATCGGGGAACGCATGCGCACCAACTGGCATGGCATGAAGGAAGCCTTCCGAGGAACCGGAATGTGGGCCATCTTCACCGTTTCGGCGGTGCGCGGCATGGCCGACCGTTCCCTGGTGTTTTTGGTTCCCCTGTACCTGATTCACCTGGGAGTCAACGAATTCCAGGCCGCCGTCCACGTCATGCTCATGGTGCTGCCGGGCATCCTGTTCGGCCCCATCATCGGCTGGTTGTCCGACCGCGTTGGTCGCCGTCCCCTGATCGTTTTCATTATGGGCATCACCACCATACTGACCATTGCGATCATCCTGGTCAGCGGCGGCGGATACTCCCCCTGGATCACGATCTTTGTGGCAATCTACGGGATGCTCAACTTCTCGGTGAACAACCTTACCCAGGCCGCCGCCGCCGACATCGCTGCCGGGCGACGCCTGGAATCCAGCTTCCTGGGCCTCATGTGGGGCAACAACACGCTGTTCGGAGCCATCGCCGCGTTCATGATCTTCGGGCCGGTGGAGTGGTTCGACTGGCAGTACGGCTTCTTCATCGCTGCCGGCATCTACTTCGCGGGATTCCTGGTCTCGCTGCTGATCCCGGGCAAGCCGCAGGAACTGGAACCCGCCGCGGCGCCCGCCTGATCGCCTGAATACGCAGCAGCGCCAACACCCGTAGGGGCGAGGCATGCCTCGCCCCTACGGCTTGCAGCATTACCGGTATGGCACAAGCATCAGCAGCACCCCGACCCGCATCGGAGGCTCCGCAGGGGTCGGAACGTCGCACCGGCAACGGGGTGATGGCCTCCACGCTCATCGGCGCCCACGCCTTCGAGCATTTCTTCTCCAACAGCATCCCGCTGCTCACAACCTTCATCGCAGCCGAGATGGGGCTGAGCGCAATACAGGTGGGCATCATCGTTGCGGTGCGCTCGGCCTGCGCCGGCCTGACCAGCGTATCCGGCGGGTTCCTATCCGACCTGTTCCACCATAAGGTTGCGTGGGTGCTGTCCGGCAGCGCGTTGCTTTCGGGCATCGGATTGCTGCTGATGGCGGTATCACCATCCTTCGGCCTGCTGCTGTTCGCGTTGGCCTGCGCGTCATCGGGCGCAGCGCTGTGGCACCCTCCGGCGCTGGGATTGCTGGCGCAACGGTTCCCCAACCGGCGCGGACTGTACATATCCATGCACCGTTCCACCGGCAGCGTCGGTGATGTGCTTGGCCCCATGGCCGCCGGCATCCTGCTGCTGGGCGCGTTGCAGTGGGAGGCGACCGATGGCCTCATCGTGGGCTGGGAACTGGGCTGGGAGCCCATCGGCTGGCGCTTGTGGCTCGCCATCAGCGCTCCCGTGATGATCCTTTCCGCGTTCATCATCTACGGCCTGATCCGCCACGCCGGCAATGCGCCGCCGCTGAACATCGACATCGTCCAGCGTATGCGTCACCAGTTGGACAGCACTCGCGTGGCCTTCAAGGGCACCGGGTTGTGGGCTATCTTCGCGGTGTCGGCGGTGCGCGGCATGGCCGACGGATCCCTGCTGTTCCTGGTGCCGCTCTACATGACCCAGGCGCTGGGAGTCAATGCATTCCAGGCAGCGGCGCACCTGGCGTTGATGGTCGGCCCGGCCGTGGTGACCGCTCCGCTCATCGGCGCGCTGTCGGACCGTGTGGGCCGCAAGTTGCTCATCGTCGCCCTGATGGCGTTCACCACCGTGCTGACCGTGGCGATGCCCCTCGGCGGCCAGCAGTATTCCCTCTGGATCACGGTCTGCGTGGCGCTGTATGGGTTGCAGCACTTCACGGTCATCAACCTCACGTCCGCCGCCGCTGCCGATGTGGCTGCCCGTTATGGTCTTGAGTCGAGTTTCCTGGGCCTGATGTGGGGCAACAACGTGCTGTTCGGCGCGGTGGCCGCCGTGCTGATCTTTGGCCCCATCGAGTGGCTGGACTGGCAATACGGCTTCTTCATCGCCGCCGGCATCTACTTCGTCGGTCTGCTCGCATCGCTGATGATCCCCAGCGACCGGCGTGGGCTCGAGCCTGTGGCGGCTGTGTAGTAAGTGCTAAAATATATTGACACCAAGCACCGATCCGCATCCTTTTTGAATTATTTATGTCACAACGGCAGGTTTTCTTCAGTTTCCATTACGCGCGTGATTTTCACCGCGCTGCACAAGTCCGGGCGCTGTGTTCCGGGTCTCTGGTTGCCAATGAATGGGAAAGTCGAAGACCGTGCCACGGGTCCGCAGTTGCCCAATGGATCGGAGCCCAATTGAGGACGGCCGATTGTACGGTCGTTTTGATCGGTAGTGAAACGTCCGATCGCGGTTGGATCAATTATGAGATAGCGAAATCCTGGAACGACGGGAAGGGAATTCTGGGCATCGACATTCACGGTTTACCTGACGAGCTCGGTCAACAATGCTCAATAGGGAAAAATCCGTTTGATAACTTCGTTGTCGATGGATGTCAACTCTCCAGCATCGTACAAGTGTATGATCCCTGGCGCACCGATAGTGCAGACGCGTGCCATGTTATCGACCGCAATATTGCTGAGTGGGTAGAAGACGCTATTCTGACCCGTGATCGGTACGATCAAAGCTATGTCAGAGCAACCTAAATCGCCCGTTGGCCCGGATTCAGCCTCTGTCCCTGCTCATTTATCGATCTTGCAAGGCATAATCGGCAGGATGGGCGGCAACAGCACATCCTGCAAAATTCAATGCGTGGTATTGGTAGCAGGGATTGTCGTTCTGGCAGCACAAACCGGAAAACCCAGCTATGTCCTGCTAGCTTTTATACCGGCATGCCTGTTTCTTTACCTGGATGCTTACTACTTAGCGCTCGAATTTGCATTTCGAAAGTCATATAACGCTTTCGTTTGGAAACTGCATCGAAATGAGGTCGTACTGGAAGACCTTTTCATCGTTCAGCCACGTAGCCCATCAATGCGCAACAGTTTTTTCAACCGGCTGCGCTCGACGGCGATATGGCCTTTCTATGGGGCGATGGTGCTGATGATTCTATTAGTCTGGATATTCGATTGGGCCAAGACCTTCGTGGGTCTTTGAAACGCGAGACGCGTCTTTATGTCCGCAACACGTACCGCCGGTCTGTTTCTGCTCCTGACTGCCGTTGCCACGGCGGTTTCGGTGATGACCCGCCTGTCCAGCAGCCTCGAACCGCTGGCGGACAGTGCAATTCAGTTGCCAACCATCCTGGACACGGGCCAGTACGCCATCGCCGCTGCGGCCCGCATGATCTCCGGCTTCGCCCTGGTGGTGGCAGCGGTATTCCTGAGGCTGGCGTTGCGACCCCGCCAACCCATTGTGGTACGGGTTGCCACCACGCTGCTGGAACTGTCGGGCGCCGCCACCGCAATCTCCGGCGCGTCGATGCTGGCCCTGGCGGTTGAGATACCCCAGTCATCTGCCGGCATCAACCCGGTGGTCGCCCTGTCCGCCTGGGACCAGCCCGGCTGGATCGGAGCGGTTGAAGGGGCACGCTGGATCGCCGGCAAGGTCGGCTTCGCGCTGGCCGGCCTGGGCCTCATTGCGCTCGGCCCGGTGCAGTGGCGTATGGGCGGACTGTACAACGTCGGCGCGGTCGTCAGCGTCGTGATCGGCGTCGCGATGCTCTTCATCTGGGTTGATGCTGCCACCGTGATGCACCGTGTTTCCGGCGTCGCATTCCTCGTCTGGCTGATCGTCAGCGGCGTGTGGCTCACCCTTGGCCTGATGCGATCTGCGGCGCGGTAGTTTCCCTTGAATTTCTGTACCTGGATTCGCCGGCTAGAATCGCTTGTGTTGGAATCGCGCTAATCACGGCAATCCGGCAATTCCATGAATCCTGTTTCTGACGATCCTCACCACAGGAGTTGATCACGATGCCCACCCGAGAAGAAAACCTCGCCACCGTCCGCCGAATCCGCGACGAACTGACCGGACTGCTCGAAGGCATGGACTACTGCCTGGACTGGAAGGACGGCGACAATTGGTGCGCCCGCGAGGTGCTCTATCACCTGGTGGACACCCCCGAAGGCGGGATCGGCGGCGTCATCGCCGGCGTGCTTGACGGCACCCGCGACGAGATCATCATCCTGCCCGATGCCAACAACATGACGCCCGAGCGCATGGCCGCAGACATCCACGATGCGTTGGCCGGCCCCCTGGCCATCCTGCAAACCGCCGAGGATGCCATCGCAGCCGCCGCCGACGAAGATTTCGCGAACAAAACGGCCATGGCTCACCTGCCGCACCGCGACATCCACGAGGTACGCACCGCGCAGTCATTCATAGACGGGCTGGGCCGCCATTGGGGCGAGCACCTGAACCAATTGCGGACGATTCGCGAAACCCTCGGCGTGTAAGTCGGCTTTCGCATTTGACACCCTGCCGCCATCGTGTCTATATTCCGAATCAATACCATCTTTGTGGAAAAATGGAGGTAATTGAACATGGCAACACCACGAGGACGAGTCAGCGTCGATGCCGGCAACGTAGGATTTATCGTCCAGCACGAACTGTGGGACGGCAATATTCAGGACCATTCCGACCAGGGCGTGGTGATCCTGGTTCAGGTGGGCGACGAGACGGCGCTGCGGTTCAACTGCTTCGACATCGAAAAGAGCTACGTGTACGCTCCCGACGGCAAGAACGTGCAGTACCGCATGGACCACACCACCGACGGCAACCCCATCGGATGGTCGGTCCGCACCATGCGCAAGAATCTCGGCGCGATGCTGGAAACCGCCGGCTACGCAGATGCCGCCGCCGGGCTGGACATGAACGCAGTGAACGCGGGCCTGGACGAGGTGGACAGCGCCGCGCGGGTCAAGTTCGCCGCTGACCGCAACACCGTGAAGCACAACCGGGGCACCGACATCATCGAGGCGGGCAACATCCGCTTCGGGCTGGAGATGCGCAGGCAGGGTTCGGGCGACGGCGGTCTGGCCATCCACGTGCTGAGCGAACTGGCCGGCAACACCGGTCGCGTGTTCACCGAGGAGACTGAGTTGCTGGCGTTCGACTGCTTCCGCGACGAGCCTCACTATCACTATGGCCCGCGCAACAAGAACCACCGCATCTTCTGGGACAAGACGCTGGTTCCCGACCCGCTGGGCTGGTGTCTCGACCAGTTCAAGACGGGCAAGCTCAAGGCCATGCTGGAACGGGCCGGCTATCCCGGCGTTGCCGCCGACCTGGACGAAGACCTGCTGGCATCCGTGATCCCGCAGGTTGAGAAGCGCGGCCGTGAGATGGAAGCGCAGGGGATTCCCGCCGAGGTAACCCCGAACATAGTGCAGTAAACCAAACCTTCAGCAAGCTGAACGGTGTAGGGGCGACGCGTGCGTCGCCCCTACGTTTTGGATGTTACTTCGGCCCTGACTACAACAGACCGTCCGTATTCACAGACAACCCGGCTGCATGCAGCTCTCGCGCTAGTTCTAGTCTCCAACTTTCTCCACTATCAATAACGATGTAGATAACACCGTCGTAATCTGTGGGTTTGTCGATGTCGCCCTTGACGAGAGCACACACATGTTTACGGCCAAGCTTGCCCGCGAAATAGCCTAGTTCCAACACCACGTTCTGCCGCATACGCGGTTTCAGATTTTCAATTTCCGTGGCCAAAGCCCCCACGTCATCCGGAGTGCAGATCGCCACCGCGAAACCTACAGAGTCCGCGTAGTCTTCGAACTTCTCGATTATGGTACGCCCTTCATTCGGTTGCTCTTGCAATATGATGGGTTCTAAATCCAATCCTTTCAGGAATCTGGCAACTGTTTCGCGTGTGCCGTCGTCCCTACCGTGAACGACGAATATCCGGTTGGTGTGGGGAGACAGCACGGTAGCCGATTGAATATCGTCCTCCCAATAGTCTTCGATCTCTCCGATCATAGACTTTAGAAACGCGGCTGCTGTCCGCAATCCATTTCCGTATGCCATTCGGCCTTCTGGGGCGAGGCGGAGGTGAGGCACGATCGGGGCGAAATTTATTCCGGCAAAATCAATATATTGAGGGGAGTTTTCGCCGAATGTGTTCTGCAAAGTTATACGTGCGTTCCTAAACCACACTTGAAATTCCGGCGATTCGTCGGTGTGGTACGCCCCAAACGGGATTTCGTCCAAGGCCTTTCGCAGTCGTCCTACCGCTTGCTCTCTTGACGATCTCGTCATCTATCCGAATCTCCGCTTCACACCGTGGCCGGCATTGGGATGTTCAGGGTGGCTTCGGGATGGGGCATGGCGTTATGCGGCAAGGCGGCGGCGGCGGTCTTGATGATTCGGACGGGTTTATCGGTTTGCAGGTCAATATCGACCACCAGCAAGTAGCCGTCCTCGGGGTTTTGCATCGCTGCCAATGGGAGGATTTCGTCGGATAGAATCGCCCGCAACCGCTCCTTGGTCAGAGGGAGGCAAACAAACCGCTCTACATCCTGATCAGCATCGCTCCACCAAGCCAAATAGAGCCGGCCTGCAGCATCGCGCTCCAGAAGAATGCATGCTTCCTCGTGGGAGTCGAGGACGGTTTCATACGAAAACCGGCCCCAAGGCAAATCGATCAACGGGGTTCCTTTGATTTCAGCGAGCATGACCACCACTCCATATCTCGTCCGCAGTTCCAGGTACGACCCTTGATGCGAGTATTGGATTGAATCCTTCCGGTATCCACCATGTATGGTGCGAATCGTTATCCCTCGGAGTAGCCAGTATCCGACCTGAATCGGGGGTCAGCTCAAGCCGCGCGATCCGGTTCCCGATATTTCTGAAACGAATCGCGCGATAGAGAGCATCTTTAACATCGGCCAAGACGGATAGTCCCATGGTTTGGCACGTGGTCGTTATGCCTTGTCTTACTCGAGCTTCAGCCAACCTTCGGTTTCTTTGGTACAGGGGCCGGAAATCTGAAGGACCAAGCGGATCGTTTTTGACGATGTAGTAGTAGATTCCATCGACTGGAATTGCTTCTTCGGGCGGGCAGTCCTCTGGAAAATCCGGCGGCCAACGCAGGGCCATAGGTTCCTACCCCTCTTCACCTATCTTCAGGAGGCTTAGGAAGGCTTCCTGGGGGACTTCGACGCGGCCGACGCGCTTCATGCGCTTTTTGCCTTCCTTCTGCTTTTCGAGGAGTTTGCGCTTGCGGGTGATGTCGCCGCCGTAGCACTTGGAGAGGACGTCCTTGCGCATGGCGCGCACGGTTTCGCGGGCGACGATGCGGCTGCCGATGGCGGCCTGGATGGGCACCTCGAACATCTGGCGCGGTATCGTCGTGCGCAGTTTCTCAACGATGCTGCGGCCCTGTATCACCGCGTTGTCCCGGTGGCTGATCATGCTCAACGCCTCCACCGGCGTCTGATTCACCAGGATGTCGATGCGCACCAGCGGCGCGGCGCGGTAGCCCTCGAAGGTGTAGTCCAGCGACGCGTAGCCCTGCGTGCGCGACTTGAGCTGATTGTAGAAGTCCGCCAGCATCTCGCCCAACGGCATTGTGTACTCCATCACCACCCGCGTCTGCTCACTCTCCGCCGCGTCCGCTTCCTGCTTGCCGCCGATGCCCTGGATGTACTCCATGCGCCGGAATTCAGACCGCCGCGTGTGCATCAACTCCATCACCGCGCCCACCGACCGGCTCGGCGCAACGATGGTCACGCCCAGGATCGGCTCCCGCACTTCCGATACCAGGTTGGGTTCCGGCAGCCGGGACGGATTGTCCACCCGCACCACCTCTCCGCTGGTCATCAGCACCTCGTAGGCCACGCTGGGCGCCGTCACAATGAGGTCCAGGTCATACTCCCGTTCCAGGCGTTCCTGCACGATTTCAAGATGCACCAGTCCCAAGAATCCGCAGCGGAACCCGAAACCCAGCGCGCCGCTGTTCTCCGGCTCAATAGACAGCGAGGCGTCGTTCAGCTTCAGCTTTTCCAGGGCCGCGCGCAGCCGGGTGTAATCCTCGCCGTCCGCCGGATACAAACCGGCGAACACCATGGATTTCAACTCGACGTATCCGGGCAGCGGTTCCTCGGCGGGATGGACGTTGCTGGTCAGGGTATCGCCCACCGCGCATTCCTGCACGTCCTTGAACCCAGTCGCCACGTAGCCCACCTGACCCGCCTGCAGCATCCCGGTGGCCGTCGGCTCCGGGGCAAATACGCCAACCTCCATGATCTCCACCGTCCGGCCCGACGACATCACCCGCAGCCGGTCGCTGGCCGCGATGCTTCCATCCGCCACCCGCACGTAGGCGATGATCCCCTTGTAGGTGTCGTAGGTGGAGTCGAAAACCAGCGCGCGGAATGGATCATCGTCCACACCCTTCGGCGAGGGCACCCGTTCCACGATTGTGTCCAAAAGTTCCACGCATCCCACGCCCGACTTGGCCGACACGAACATCATCTCGTCCCGTCGGAACCCGAAGATCTGCTCCATCTCCGCAGCCACGCGATCCGGTTCCGCCGAGGGCAGGTCAACCTTGTTGATGACCGGAATCATCTCCAGGTCATACTCCATCGCCAGCAGCGTGTTCGCAATGGTCTGCGCCTCGACACCCTGCGTCGCGTCCACCACCAGAAGCGCGCCCTCGCAGGCCGCCAGCGCCCGTGACACTTCGTAGGAAAAGTCCACATGACCCGGCGTGTCGATCAGGTTCAACTGGTACTCGCCCGCGTATTCGCCGGCGGCGACGCGGTGCGTCATGGTCACCGCCTTGCCCTTGATGGTGATGCCCCGCTCACGCTCAAGGTCCATCTGATCCAGGAACTGCGCCTTCATATCCTGGGGACGCACCGCGCCCGTAATCTCCAGAATCCGGTCTGCCAGCGTGGATTTACCGTGATCTATATGGGCGATGATGCAGAAATTGCGGATACGCTGCTGATTCATAATGCCATCCTTTCGACGTACATCATGGTAGCACGGGCCCTACTGCCGCGCCAATCAAACGCCGGTAGCGGCAGGAACAATCGCAGCGCGAATCGTCACGGGCAGAGCAGATCCTGCACACCGCTGACGCCGCTGTGACGGGCGAAGTCGCAGGCTGTTTGATTGTGAACATTGACCGCCGCAACATCCGCCCCCGCGTCCAGCAGCAGCCTCACCGCCTCAGCCATCCGGGGGTCGGACCAGAGGTCGGTCGACAGTATCAGGTAGTGGAGCGGGGTATTGCCTCCCCGGTTCACTGCGTTGGCGTCAGCGCCGGCTGCCAGCAGCAGCCTCACAAAGTCCATCAATGTTGCGACTTTGTACTCCGTAGTGTAAGGCCAGTCGTGGCTCGACATTGCCGCCAGGTGCAGGGGAGTATTCCCGAACCGATTCGCGGCGCGGGCGTCCGCGCCGGCTTCCAGCAACAGGACGACGGACTCCGTTGAGCGTGGCCTCCACTCGGCGGCCATCGCCTGGTGCAGCGGGGTGTTGCCGCCCTGGTCTGTGGCGTTGATCTCTGCGCCGGCAGCCAGCAGCAGCGTAATGGTCTCAATGGAAGGCGCCGTACTGGAGTCAGCCACACTCAGGTGCAGCGGCGTCTTTCCCTCACCGTCCGCAGCGTTGACATCCGCGCCGGCTTCCAGCAACGCGGCGATGACTTCGGGAACCGATCTCCTCAGATCCGACGCGACCGCCAGTTGCAGCGGCGTCTTTCCCTCCGGGTCAATGGCGTTGACATCCGCGCCGGCTTCCAGCAGCAGGATGATGCTTTCAAGGGATGCCCGCCATGTATTCCAGGAGGTCGCCAGGTGCAGCGGCATCTTTCCTTCCTGGTTCGTGGCGTTGATCATCGCGCGGGCCTCCAGCAGCAGGCCGATGATTTCAGGGGTTCCCGAGTCCGAAGGAGACGCCAGGTGCAGGGGCGTGTTCCCCTGCAGGTCAATGGCATTCACGTCCGCGCCTGCCTCCAGCAACAGGGCGACCACCTCTGAGGAGGGCGCCTTTGAGCCACGAGTCGCCGCCAGATGCAGGGGCGTTTGGCCCTCCACGTCAGGGGCGCTCACGTCCGTCCCCGCGCCCAGCAACAGGGCCACGACCCCTGGGTTGGGTGAACGTTCAACCACCCGGTGCAGTGGCGTTTGCAGCCTTGAATCGACCGCACTAGCGTCAGCACCATGCTCCAGCAACAGGCTTCCGCCGGCGTAAGCCTCTGCACTCGCCGCGTGGTGAAGCGGGGTTATGCCACGTTCGTCGCTGGCATTTGCAGCGGCGCCGTTTTCCAGCAGCAACATGACTGCATCGCCGTGTTGATACAGCGCGGTTGAATGCAGCGGAGTCCTCTCCTCGCTATCCCTGGCATCTACGTCGGCGCCGTTTTCCAGCAGCAGCGCGATGACCTCCGCGCCGGCGACGTGGGGTTCGGCCCCCCAACGGTAGCCGTCGGACGTCGCCGCGTGCAGGGGAGTCTTCATGTGTCGGTCCCGGGCGTTGACATCCGCTCCCCGCTCCAACAATAGCCCGACGACCCCCGCGCCGGAGTGGCTTGCAGCGTGATGCAAGGGCGTGTCTCCATCATCAGCCAGGGCGGACACGTCCGCGCCGGCGTCCAGCAGCAGCCTGATCACCTGCGGGTCGAGGTCGCCGTTGCGCACCGAAGTATGGAGGGCTGTCCAATCGTTTGAGTCCCTGGCTGACACATCCTCGCCCCGGTCCAACAGCGCCTTGAAGACCCGAGCGTCAGCGGTGAAATGGACGGCCATGTGCAGCAGCGACACGTCCCCGTGGCCGTTGCCCTGGAACGCAACGCCGGCGCCATGTTCCAGCAGCAGCGTGATCGTATCCACATCGGCCCCGGCCCACATTGCATAGGTCAGAATCGACCGGTCTGATTCATGCTCCGCCGACAGCTCGACACCTTCCGGCAGCAGCAGTTCGACAATCAGGGCATCCGGCGACGCCACGTCGTCGGAATTCCCTGCGTTCATCGATTGCTGCAACAAAAACGCCAGGTACAGGAACAGCGCCGTTTGTCCGTATTTTTCCCGAACTGCGGTATCCGCGCCGTACTCCAACAGCAACTCGATGATTTCGACCGCGTTCTCGGGAAAATCATCCATGTATCCAGGCATCTGCATCGCAGGGTCCGGGGGAGGAGTGTAGGTAGCCGCGATCGCTGCCATCATCAACGGCGTGTAGCCAGACTCGCCCTGTGCGTTGGGGGCGGCGCCGGACTCCAGCAGCAATCTGACGATCTCAGGGTTGGCTCCGTATGATATTGCCACCGACAGAGGCTCGCTTGCTCCCGTGGGGTCTGCGCCCCGGTCCAGCGCGGCCTGTACCGATTCAATCGTCACACCGCCCTCCCAGAACCCCTGGGAACACAGTTCACCGCAATGTTCGGGCACGGCCGGCATTGGTAGTGGCGTCTCCGGCGGCGCTGGAGTAGCGGCAGGGGCGGGCGGCGGCGTTGCGCTGGGCGGAATCGTGGGCGGGGGCGGCGTGGGAGACGGTGGCAACGTAGCGGTAGGGGTGCTGCGTGGCGGGTTCGCCTCGGGCGCAACGGTGGGCGTCGGGGGCGCCAGTGTCGGCGTGAGCGACAGCGCCGGCGTCATCACCTCGACTGCCGGCGCGGACGTGGGACTCACAGCCGGTTCCACATCGCGGTTGCAGGCGGCAAGTCCGATCAATACCAGCGCCGCCAGAGCCATCAGGGACGCGCGCAAGCGCAAGTTATTCACGAGCCATGCCTTGGGCTGGACCGATTCACCGATAATCGACTGGCCGTCACTCGGCCCATGGTCTACGTTTCGATGGCGCTCATGGTAGCACGCGCCAATCAGCGCAGGTTGAGTAATCGTTCAAAGTTGGCTGGGATCCATGGCATACAGACATCATTCTGGCGTACGCAGGCATCCATAACACCCCGCGCGTCGGCAACCGTCATCAGGGCCAGGATCTCCCGGATGCCGGTCCCGCACTGAGTGAGGGGGCGTCTTTGTGCCGGCATGGCGGCCTGGGCATCACTCGGCATCCGGAACCCACAAATGTTGCCAGACGCGGCCTTGCCCTGCCTTGGCGTGTCGCGCCGATACACAGACCGCTATTCTACCGAGTTCCCTAATCGGCGCAGTGATCTTCATAAAATCTTGACCTTGGTGGGGTGTCATGGGACGCAACGCGTCCAGGGACGCACCACGGGGCTTTTGGCGGGGTTTTTGGCTATCGGGCAAAGGCGCCGGTTACGTAGTATCCTGTGGACATTGCCAATACGTGATCGGCGCGTGATGCGCCCAACCATACCCCTGGATACGTCATACACCGCGGGAACGCTTTATGATCATACTATCCAAGTTGGCCCTCCGCAGTCGCCCGGTAACCGTCATGGCGATGGTCCTCATACTGGTCGGGGGCGTATATGCCTACCAGCAGTTGCAGCAGGAACTCTTCCCTGAAATCAGCTTCGGAGTGATCAACGTATCCACGTCCTTCCAGCAGGGCACTCCATACCAGGTTGCACAGGAGGTCACACAGCCCATCGAGGATGTGATCATCGGAATGGAGGGTCTCGAAGAGGTCACTTCGACCTCGCGAGGGAACCGCTCAACGGTCCGGGCCAGTTTCGAGACCAACGCCGACCTGGAAGAAGCTGAGGCTGAAATCGTCAGTCGGGTTGCCGGCGTCCGACTGCCCGACGCCGCCGGCGACCCGCGGGTGTTCGCGCTGACCCCCAACCAGCGGCCCGTCATGGAGTTCAGCGTATCCGGTCAGCGCGACATTCCCGAACTGCTCAGGATCGTCGAGCGCCAGGTCGTGCCGCAGATCCAGGCTGTCCCCGGCGTGTTCGAGGTGGATATCCAGGGCGGCGTCTCCGAGCAGGTTTTCGTAACTGTGGACCCAGCCCTGCTGGAAACCTACGGCCTCACCATCCAGAACGTCATCGGAGCGTTGCAGAGCAACTCCGTTGACCTGACCGCCGGCAGCATGTCATCCCGAGACGGCATCGTCACCGTGCGGGCTTTCCACGGCTATGCCAACCTTGACACCATACGCAACCTGCCGGTGGGGTTCGCCCGTTCCTCAGCCCCTTCCGGAGCCGAACGAGCCAGCGGCGGCAGGGCGACGCCCATCCGGTTGGCGGATGTCGCTGACGTTCGCGTCGCCACCCCCGAGGCCAGCACCGTGTCCCGCACCAACGGCCAGCCCAGCGTCAGCCTCAGCGTTCTCAAAACCCCAAACGGCAACACCATAGACATCACCCGGGAAATCGACCTCCTGCTGCTGGACCTGCGAGCCAGCCTCCCGCCCGACCTGGACGTCGCCGTGATGGAGAGCCAGGCGCCCCGCCTGGAAGAGGAACTGAGCAAGGTCATATCCCAGGGCGCGCAGGGCTTCGTCTTTGCCGTCATCGCCGTGTTCGTGTTCCTCCTTCAAATCAGGCCCACCCTGTTTTCCGGACTCATCAACACCATACGACCCACCGCCATCATCGCCGTGTCCATCCCTCTGAGCGTGATGATCACCATGGTGGTGATGGGCGCCATGGACTGGACGCTGAACTTCATGAGCCTGGCCGGTCTGGCCATCGCGGTGGGCCGCATCGTGGACGACAGCATCGTCGTCCTAGAAAACATCTACCGGCACATCCATGACGGCAGCCCCCGGGCCGTCGCGGTGATCGAGGCCACCCAGGAAGTGAGTCCCGCCATCGTGGCCTCCACCCTCACCACCGTGGCCGTGTTCGTACCGCTGGGGTTCCTGCCCGGCGTGGTCGGGCAGTTCTTCCTGCCCTTCGCCCAAACCGTCTGCGTATCCCTGGTGGCGTCCACGCTGGTGGCGTTGACCGCCGTTCCCGTGCTGGCTTCATGGTTCCTGCGCCGGGGCGACTTTTCAACCGACGCCGACGTCCAGCGACAGGACACCCTGTTGCAGAAATTGTACACACCGATTTTGCGGCTGGCCCTGCGATTCCGAGTGTTGACCGCCGTCTTCAGCATCGTGTTGGTTCTCGCCAGCCTCACTCTCGTCCGCGTTTTGCCCATCGAACTTTTCTCACAGGGCCGCACCGAGGGCATCCGGATCGACCTGAACCTGAGCCGCAACCCGTCCACCGGCCAACTTTTCCAGGAGGTGCGGGCCGTCGAAGGCATCCTGGACGATTTTGTCGCCAGCGGCGCGGTGGAAAGCTACCAGGTGACGCTGGGGTCCGGCAGCCGGAGCTTTGGGGCCGCGGGCGCCGACACATCATTCGACCGCGCCGGCTTCACCGTCGTTCTGCCCGATGACCCACCCGCCAATCTCGATGAGCAGATACGCAACGCCATCCCTGAAAAACCGGGCGTGACCACCCGAATCTTCGCCGACTCCGGCGGCCCGGGACGCGGCGGCGGCGTCCGGCTCACCCTCACCGGCGCGAACTACGAAGATGTGCGCGCGGCCACCGACATCCTGGAAGCCGCCGTTGAAAGCGACCCCGGCGTCCGTAACGCCAGCACCAACATCGTTGATGGGGCCGAAGAATTCACCATCGCCATCGACCCCAACGAGGCCGGACGCTACGGCCTCTCCACTGCCAACGTCGCCGGACAGATCCGCACCTGGCTTCGCGGCAGCGACGTCACGGAAGTCAACCTGGGCGACGAAACGCTGGACGTGGTGGTTCGCGGCGCGCCCGAAGCGGTGGACGACGCCGACGACATCCCGCTGCTGCCAATATCCGGCAACGCCGGCGTGATTCCGCTCGGCAGCATCTCCGACGCGGGGTACACGGTTGGCCCCAGCGTGGTGACGCACTACAACGGCCACCGCTCCGCGACGGTTTCCGCCGGCCTGGCTGGCCGGGACGCCGGCGCCATTGGCGACCGCGTCGACGCCATCATTGCGACCACGCCGCTGCCGCCGGGGGTCAGCGTGCGGTCGGGCGGAACCTTCAGCGACATCCGGGAAGAGTTCAACAACGTCTATGTGGCCATGATCATCGGCGTCTCGCTGGTGTACCTGGTGATGGTGGCAACTCTGGGCTCCCTCAAAATCCCGTTCATCATCGTGCTGAGTTTGCCGCTGGCGGTGGTGGGAGCATTGGCCGCGCTGGTCATCACTGACCGCTCGCTGAGCCTGCCCGCGCTGATGGGGTTCCTGCTGCTGGTGGGAATCGTGGTGACCAACGCCATCGTGCTGCTCACCTTCGTGCAGCAGTTGCGCCAGCGAGGCGAACCGCCGCTGGAAGCCGTGATGTCGGCCAGCCGCACCCGCCTGCGTCCCATCCTGATGACCGCCTTCACCACCATCCTGGCGCTGATCCCACTGTCGCTGAGCGAATCGGCCGGCCTGGTGGGAGCGGAGCTTGCCACCGTGGTAATCGGCGGCCTGTTGAGTTCAACCTTCCTGACCCTGGTGGCGGTGCCGGTGGTGTACATGCTGTTTGAGGACTCGTTGCCCAACCTGTACACCCGTATCCTTCGCCTGCTCGGACGCGAACGCGGCCAACCATCCTCCGGAGAATATGCGCCGGAACTCGCCACGGACGGCGCCGGCGCATCTCCCGAACCCGGCAACGCCCCCTCATCCGACTGACCGGGTTGTCGCAGGGTTTCGGAGCAAATCATCCCGCGCCCTGCTCAGGGTGAGCAGAGGCGCCCCGCCAACGGATTGCCATCGATCAACGGATTGCCATCGATTCGCCGCCGCCCCTCTTCAAGCCCATTCGATCATTGGCCACAGCAGAGGTAGTCCGGTCATCCTGAGCCTGTCGAAGGACCAGCCGACGGTGAGCAAGCGACCGTTCCGGCAACAGCAATCGCCTGTCGCCAGCATAATCGAACGCCCCTGCTCCCCTCTTCGCGCCCCGCGCCGCCCGTTCCAAATTGATGATACAATGCCCCGCAGACTTTTTTGCCGCCAATCACTCTGTCGTACATCCGAGGAGTTATCCGTGCCTACCTACGTCGATCCTTCCGCCTGCAACGCCTGCGCCGGCGTCCACGGCGGCCCCCAGTGCGTTTACATATGTCCCAACGACCTCATGGTCCTGGATGACATCGTCAGCAAGGGCAGCAACCAGGAGCCCGAAATGTGCTCCGAGTGCTACGCCTGCGTCAAGCTGTGCCCCGAAAACGCCATCCACGTCCGTGGATACGCCGACTTCGTGCCCCTGGGCGCCGAGGTCCAGCCCCACTACGAAGGCCAGGACATTGTCTGGAACGTGACCTTCCGCGACGGACGCACCGAGCACTTCCGCTTTGCCTCCCGCTCCACTCCCTGGGGAAGCATCGACCCCTACGCTGGCATCAACCCTGCCGACCGCGACGCGCTGCGCACCACCCTGCTTTTCGGAGAACCGGAATACCTCAAGCTCCCCGAGTCCGCCTGAGGAGAACATGACCACCACCGACGCCGTCGCCCAACACCGCGAGGAGAGCCGGCGTTCTCTGGCGCAGGTGGACGCCGACCTTGAGCGCGGCGATCTCGAATCGGCCTCCCAGGCGTTGTGGGACGCTGCCGCTCACGCCATCAAAGCCGCCGCCCAACGCCGCGGCTGGCCCCACGATTCCTTTGAAGCCCTTTGTGACGTTATGAATCGTTTGGTAAGCGACGAGGGTGGTCCGGTGGACCTGCACTGGAGCTTCATGATGGCGAACGCTTTTGATCGCAGGAGCCTGGTTTGGGAAATACCAATCCATGAAGCGGGCATTCGGTACTGTCGAGCGCCTATTGCGGAATTCATCACCACTTTGGAAGGCATTGGTTGATGGTCGCGCCGCGTCCTTCTGGGTATTATCGCGGACGCAGCCGTAACTTCCTCACCTTGGTAGATAATATGCTCGCATCAGGCGAACTCGAGGCGGCTTGCGAAATGCTATGGGGCGCCGCCGCCCACGCCATCAAAGCTTCCGCACAACTGCGCGGCTGGGAACACGACACTCATACCAAACTGCGTATATCCGTGGACAGACTGGTGGCAGAAGAGAACGCGCCCCCATACCTTCTGGGACAATACGGTATGGCCTCGCGTTTTCATGAGGGGTTCTACGGCCGGCCATTCAGGGCGGAGCAGATCAACGCCGGCAAACAGCCCATCGCACAGTTCATCCAAACCCTCGAATCCCTGCCCTCGGCCAACCCCGCCGCCTGACCGTCAACAACACCCAATCCGCTATACTGCCGCGCCCCGCCGCCGGCCAAATCCAGAGGAGTAATCCCAAGATGCCTGAACCCACCACCCGTATTGTTGAATCCGACGTGCTGATCATCGGCGGCGGAATGTCCGGCTGCGGCGCAGCCATTGAAGCCCGCTACTGGGGCGGCGACGACCTTCGCATCGTAATGGTGGACAAAGCCGCCACCGACCGCAGCGGCGCTGTCGGCGAGGGCCTGTCCGCCATCAACATGTACATGGGGATGCGGCATGGATGGAACCAGCCCGAGGACTACGTGGAGTACGTCCGCAACGACATGATGGGCGTCTCCCGTGAGGACCTGGTCTATGACATCGCCCGCCACGTGGACAGCAGCGTCCATATGTTTGAAGAGTGGGGCCTTCCCTTCTGGTATGACGATGAGGGATTGTACGTCCGAGAAGGCCGCTGGCAGGTCATGATTCACGGTGAGGCCTACAAGCCCATCGTCTCCGAGGCCACCAAAAAGGCCATCGGACCGGACAACCACTTCGAGCGCGTTTTCATCTCCCACCTCTTCTGCGACGCGGACGACCCCGGCCGCATCGCCGGCGCGGTGGGCTTCAGCGTCCGCGAGGATGTGATTTACATCTTCAAGGCCCGCTCCGTAATCAGCGCGGCCGGCGGCGCAACCGCCATCTTCCGGCCCCGCAGCGTCGGCGAGGGCATGGGCCGCACCTGGTATTCCATCTTCGACACCGGCTCCGTGTACGGTCTCATCATCCCCGTGGGCGCGGAAATGACCCAGATGGAACACCGCTTCGTGCCCAGCCGCTTCAAGGACTCCTACGGCCCGGTGGGCGCGTGGTCCCAGCTATTCCGCGCGGACCTCACCAACGCGGCCGGTGAAAACTACTTCATCAACCGGCTGCCTGAACTCAAGAAGTACGACCCCTACGGGTCCGCCTTCCCCACGCCGACGCCTCTGCGCAACCACCTGCTCTGGACCGAGATCCAGGCCGGCAACGGCCCCATCATGCTCAAAACCCCCGAGGCCATCGACGCCCTGGCCGCCGGCGACGAGGCGCGCAAGCGGGACATCATCGCCGAAGCCTGGGAAGACTTCCTGGACATGACCATCTCGCAGGCCATCCTCTGGGCGGCACACAACATCGCCCCCGAAGAGCGTCCTTCCGAAGTCGTGCTGGCCGAGCCCTACATCATGGGCAGCCACAGCGGCGAGGCCGGCGCGTGGGTCAGCGGCCCCGAGGACGTTGCCCCCGACGGATACCACTGGGGTTACAGCAAGATGACCACCGTCAACGGCCTCTTCGCCGCCGGCGACGGTGTGGGAGCCTGCCCCCACAAGTTCTCCTCCGGGTCCTTCACCGAAGGCCGTTTGGCCGGCAAGTCCGCCGTGGCCTACGCCCTGGACAACACCACACCGCCCAAGGTCGATGACCGTCAGGTTGACGAACTCAAGCGGCAGGCCTGGGCCCCAATGGTGACCTTCGAGGAAAACCAGTACGCCTCCACCAATCCCGACGTCAACCCCAACTACCTGAACCCCCGCCAGGGCCTGTTCCGCCTGCAAAAGCTCATGGACGAGTACGTCGCCGGCGTATCCGCGGGCTTCACCACCAACGAATCCACGATGCTGCGCGGCCTGGAACTGATGGGTATGTTCCGGGAAGACCTGCAGAAACTCGCCGCCCGCAACCGCCACGAGTTGCTCCGCTGCCACGAGTTGATCCACCGCGCCTGGGTGGCCGAAGCTCACCTGCGCCACATGCTCCACCGCAAGGAGACCCGCTGGCCCGGCTTCTACTACCGCAGCGACTATCCCGAGATGGACGAGGCCAACTGGCGCGTCTTTGTCAATTCCCGGTACAACGCCGAGAAGGGCGAATGGGACGTGTTCACCCGCGATTGCCCGCAGGTCTTCTAGCCAATACCACAAGCGCAAAGGCGCAAGCCTCAACCCCAAGTTATTCTCGGTGGAACTCGGTAATCCCGGTTCCACCGTTTTCACTGCCGGGGGCATAACCCGTTCCCGGCGGATCGCACTCCTGGAGAAGATATGACCTCATCGGCCTCAAGCACCGACCCCATCGCCATCTTTGAAAAAGCCTCTCATCGCGTGCAGAAGATTATGGCCGGCATCCGCCAGGGTCAGAGCGGCTCACCCACTCCCTGCACGGAATGGGACGTAAGGCAGGTGATGAACCATGTCATCGGCGGCGCGGAGGTTCTGGCCGGCAGCCTGGAGGGCAGCATCCCCGAGGGCGTGGGCGGAGTGTCTCCCATCAGTTCCTACTCAGATGAACCCGATTTGGCAAAACTCGCCCAGGCCTACGCCAACGAGACTGCCCGCATCCTCGTGGCGGCCCGTCAGCCGGGCGCGATGGAGGCCGCCACTCCCGGCGGCATGATGACCGTTCCCCAGTTCCTCATCGCCATGGCCACCGATCACATCGTCCACGGCTGGGACCTGGCACGCGCCACCAATCAGGACGACACCCTCGACGCGGAGGTTGTACAGACCGCCTACGCCATGATGACCGACCCCGAAACCTCCGGGCTCGTGGAAATGGGCCGCCAGTTCGGTTTCGTCGGCGCTGCCATCACCGTATCTGACGACGCCCGTCTGCAGGACAAGGTGATCGCCCACATGGGCCGCCAACCATAAACCGGCGACTGATGCCCCCCTGGAAAGGGTTGGGATGGATGGAGGCCGTTGATGCCCTACGATGAATCGCTGGCCGCCCGCGTCCGCGCCAGCCTCGCCAACAGTTCCGCCATCGACGAGCGAAAGATGTTTGGCGGGCTGGCCTTCATGCTGAACGGCAACATGTGCTGCTGCGTGACCGAACACGGCCTCATGGTGCGCGTGGGTCGCGATGCCTACGAGGACGCCCTCGCGCTGCCTCACGCCGGCTTGATGGACCTCACCGGTCGCGTTATGAAAGGCTGGGTCCTGGTGCAACCCGTAGGGGTCGCCACCGACGCTGACGCAACCCGATGGGTCGCGAAAGGCGCAGAGTTCGCCGCCACCCTGCCGGCCAAGTAACAAACCATGCTCCGGACCACCGCTCCGCCGGCAACCACTGAAACAACCACGAGGATTGTCGGATGTGGCGCTTCCCCACCCGCCCGGAGAACCCGCAGGTTGCAGCGGTTGCTGTCCGTGGGCGTATTCCGAGCGACTTTGGCCCAACAACGGCCCCGCTTGACATCCCCTGCCCACTACACTACCGTTGCCCAAAATGCTACCGGCTGAATCCAGCCGATTAGGAGGTATCTCATGGCCCAGATTGGCGGACTTGGTCACGTTGGCATCTACGCCACCGACCTGATGAATATGCGTGATTTCTATACCCGTGTGCTCGGGTTGCAGATCGCCGATGAAGACCTGGAGCAGCGGCGCATGGTGTTCCTAAGCTCCGACCCGGTTGGCGAGCACCACGAGTTCGTGCTCATGGAAGGCCGCGTCACATCCGACGACGCCAAGGTGATCCAGCAGATATCCTTCCACGTCCCGACCATACAGGACATGCGCGAGTTCAAAGCGCGCATCGACGCCGAGAGTGTCACCATTGACCGCATCGTGAGCCACGGCAACGCGTTCGGCATGTACTTCTTCGACCCCGAAGGAAACCGCGTCGAGCTTTACTACAAGACGGGATTCCCCGTACCTCAGCCGCACGGCGACCCGCTGGATCTCAGCCGCTCCGACGACGAGTTGCTGAACGAAGCCAAGGATCTCCTGTTCACCAAGCGCTAGCCTGACCACCGCAAACCACGCCGCCGTCGCCGGTCCCGTGCCGGGACGGCGGCTTCGCATTTCCGCGCATCGCCCATGGCCACCGCCCCACCGTCCCACACAACCCAAGCCAACACACCCGTCGCCTATGACGAACTGCCGCCCCGTTACCACCGGTGGAAGTGGCAGGTGCTGGTGGCATTCTGCGCCTTCTACCTGTTCGTGTACACCGGGAGGTTTAACTTCTGGCCCACCTCGCCGCTCATCAAGGACGACCTCCTCCTCACCAACCTAGAGATCGGCATCATCAACGCCATGCTGCTGTGGGGCTTCATGCTGGGCGACCTGGTGCATGGCCGGATGTCCGAAGCCTACGGGTTGCGGTTGTGGGTAACGCTGGGCGCAATCTTCACCACCATATTCAACTGGATTGCGTCCTTCGGCACATCGGCCGCGGGCATCGCAATTCCCTGGTTCATGGCCGGATTCGTCAACGCCGCCTGCTGGTCCCCGGGCATCAGCATGATCAGTCAATGGTGGCCGCGACGCGATCGCGGCATCGCCATGGGAATCGTGGGCACCGTGGCCGGCGGAGCGATGCTGCTGATGTGGTGGCTCAGCAGTTGGGTCGCCGCCGAATGGGGTTGGCGCGCCGCCTTCCGCTACCCGCCCCTGATGATTACGGTGTTGGGAATCGCCTTCTACTTCCTCACCCGCGACCGTCCCCGCGACGTGGACCTTCCCGAGTACATCGAAGAGGATGAAATCTCCGCCGCACCGGAATCGGTGAGCGAAGAGGAACTCAGGGGATTCGGCCCCTACAAACTACTGCTGACCAACTCGCGCTTCCAGTTGGCCTGCCACGTCAAGGGACTGGAGAACGTCGCACGCTACGGACTCACCACCTGGGTGCCCCTCTACTACTTCGAGGCCGGCGGCCTTGATATCACCCAGACGGTGCTGATCACGTTCCTGCTGCCGTTGGGGTACCTGATCGCGCCGCCGGCGTCCGGGTTCATCTCCGACAAGATGCTGGGCAGCCGTCGTCGGCCCCTGGTCATTGCGTCGTGCTTCCTGTCCGCCGCCGCGCTGGTGGTCATCGCGGTGGCTCCCCCGTCCAACGCCTGGCTGGGCGCGGGGCTGATGCTGTGGGGCGGCATAAGCATGGGCGTGTCCCTGATATCCACCATCTCGGTTGACCTCTCGGGCCGCAAGATGGCCGGCACCGGCGCCGGAGTGCTGGACGCCCACGGCTATCTCTACGCCGGGGCGCAGGCCCTGATATTCAGCGTCCTGCTCGACATGACCGGCAGCCCCTGGCCCATCGTATTCCTGGTGATGGCCGCCACTCGCCTCATATCCGCCGCAATGATCAGCCGCGTGCGCGTCTGACCGCCCAGGGCCCTGCCAAAGATACAGATGTGCCCGCGTTCCGCACGTCCCGGGCTTGTCGCAGGACGCTCCCATGGTTGGACAGGCTCACCGCGATCGGGATTGAACGACCTGGTAAACGTTCCGGCCAGACCCACATACAGCGGCATCCTTGCCGGGTGATTATGCTACTATGCACCATCTCATTAGCTGAATCACACTGTGAGGAGGGCCGGAAATGTTTGACCTGCTGATCACAGGCGGCACCGTCGTCATGCCCAGCGATGCCGCGCTCGTTGACATCGGCGTCCAGGACGGACGCATCGTCGCCATCGGCGCTCCCGGCACCCTCATTGATGAGGCCGCGCAGACCGTGGACGCCACCGGCCGCATCGTAACCCCGGGCGGCATCGAACCCCACATTCACGCCGCCGCCAACGTCCAGCCCGGCGCCCACCAGCAGGTCGCCGGCGTTCCCAACGCCGGCCCCCTGGAGCACACCCTTGGAGCCATCTGGGGCGGCACCACCACCGTCGTAGATTTCGCGCCGGCTCCCAACGAAGGTGAACTGGTCGGAGGCGTCCTTGATTTCCTCTCGGTCTGGGACAACAACACCTACGCCGACTATTCTGCCCATGTCATCTATCGAAACCTGAACACCGCCGACAGCATCTCCCGGGTCGGTGAACTGATCAACAACGACTTCCCCAGCGTCAAGATTTTCACAACCAACATCCGGCCGGCGCAGGACCCGCCGTTGTCGCTGACTCCCATCGGCCGCATTGACAACGGGCGCCTCGCCGACCTCACCGCGCAGTTGTCCCGCCATGATGGCGTCCTTGCGGTTCACGCCGAGGACGACGAAATCGTGATGTACAATTATCTGATGGCGCAGCAGCGCGGCATGTGGGACTGGTACAACGCCCACCTGATTCACTCGAAGGAAGTTGAGGATCTGGCCTTTCGCGATGTGATACGGATTGCTGAGCAAAACGACGCCGGCATGTACTTCGTCCATGTGACCGGCAGCGATGGCGTCAACGCCGTGGCGGCCGCTCGCAGCCGGGGCCAGGCCGTCTATGGCGAAGTCCTCACCCTCGCTCTCTCCTTCAACGCCTGGCAGTACCGCGAACCCGACGGCATGAAATACCACACCTACCCCTCCCTCAAGTATCCTGAAGACGGCAGCGATCTGTGGAGCGGCCTGCTGGA
Organism: Dehalococcoidia bacterium; assembly: GCA_963668585.1. GTDB lineage: Bacteria > Chloroflexota > Dehalococcoidia > Lucifugimonadales > UBA3495 > Bin87. Next base: position 157,581 of record OY764869.1, read on the forward strand.
CAACAACCTCACCTTCACCGCCACCGACAGCAGTTTCACGACGTACCTAGACAAGACCGCCGGCCTCAACGTTCAGGATATGCGCGGCGGCAACATCGGCATCGAGATCCGCATGGGCGTCAACTACACCGAAGCCGTGGTCCGCCGGGGGATGCCCCTCACTCAGTTCGCCAACATCACCGCCACCAACGCGGCCAAACTCCTGGGTATGTATCCCCGCAAGGGCGTCATCGCCCCGGGCAGCGATGCCGACTTCGCCATCATCGACCCGACGGTCCACAAGCGCCTGACCATGGACGACCTCCACCTCCGCGACTACTGCCCGTGGGAGGGCTGGGAGGTCTTCGGCTGGCCCACCACCGTGATCCTGCGCGGCAAGGTCATGGTCGATAACGGCCAGTTGCTCGGCGACCCTTCCGACGGCCAGCGGGTCCGACGCCGCATCGACCCGGCAGTCCTCCAACGCCCGGCCTTCTGACCCATTGGATGCGTCCCTGCGTGCGTAGCGTGGCAATGTACCTGATGGGTCAACTCCCCACGCGGCGGCCCGTTTCCTCGCAGACGTGAACGACTCGCCGGAAACCATCCTCCTCTGCCGGTTCTGCGGTCACCTCAACAGGCCGTCCGAATCGGGTGCGCGCTGTGCCCAGTGCGGCGCATTCTCGGGATTAGAGGTGGTCGCCGCCGGCGAGGCTCAGCGGCGTTCCCGTCGGGTTCGCCTCGAATTCCTGCGGAACCGCCTGGTCCGCGTCGCCCTGGTGGCATTCCCGGTGCTGGTCGTACTGTTCTGGGTCCTGTGGACTTACACCGGGCTGCCCCCGGACCCGCCGCAGCCTTCCACCAGGATTGGCAACACCGATACGGCCCAACCGGCCGGCGATTGGCCTCAGGCCGGCGGAGGGGCGACCAATTCGTCCGCTGCCGTCGCTCCGTCCCCGTCCACCGGAGACCCGCCGGAAACGATATGGGAATACGTGGCCGGTTCTCCCATCGTCGCCCCGCCGGCCGTGGTCGGCGACCGGGTGTTTCTGACTGCCGAAGACGGTCGGGTCGTCGCGCTGGAAAGAGGCACCGGCGCTGAGATATGGCGCTACGATTCGGGGTTGATCGCCGGAGTAACGCCGGCGGTTTCCGACGGCATGGTCTTCGTGGTCTTCAGACCCGGCGTGGTGTCCGCGTTGTCCGCCGATACCGGCGACGTCATCTGGTCCAAACGCCTGCAGGCGGCCTCCCTGCCGTCCGCCACCGTGGCCGATGGCCGGCTGTTCGTCGCAGAGTCCGACCGCAATCGGCTGCTGGCGCTTGACGCCGCCACCGGTGAAACCCTCTGGGACCACAGCCTCAACGACTGGGTGATCGCGCCTCCGACCATACGCGACGGCCTCCTCATCGCCACCGCCAACGACGCCAGGGTCCATGTCCTGGACGTCAACACCGGCCAACTCCGCATGATCTACGACGCCGGGCGGGGCCGTTGGGTCCGTGAAGGCCCGGTCGTCACCGATGACCTCCTCCATTTCAGCAGCAACGGGGTCAAGCGGGACGGGAACAGGGCCCGAATCTGGGGCATCGACTACCGGGGACACCGTTACCCGCTGGAGCGGCCAATCTATTACGTGCGGACCCAATTGGCCGTTTGGGGGTTCACCGGGCAGCCTCCCGTGCAGCAGGGCACCGTGTGGTCCACCAGCACCTCCGGCAAGCAGCCCTACCAGCCGGCCGTATCCGAACAAACCGCCGTCGTCGCCGATTCGTCCGGCCTGGTGACGGGTATCGACGCGGTCAACGGCGAAATCCTGTGGGAAGCGAATCTCGAAGCTGACATCATGGCCGCTGCGACCATTGCCGGCGAGATTGCCCTGATTGGCGACGAATACGGTCGCATCACCGCCCTGTCCGTCGCGGACGGTTCCCGGCGTTGGATCGTCGCCCTGGACGGGTCTGTGGTTGCTCCACCCATCGTTGCCGGCGAGATTGCGCTCGCGCCAACCACGGCCAATGGCGGTACGCTACACGCCGTCCGGTGAGTCTGCATTGTTTGCGGTTTTCGCAACCAACGCAATGATGCTGATCGGTTTTTATCGTACATATCGATTTGACAGCACGATAATGCCTATGTAATATCGGCGACAGCAACGAAACGCGATTTTACAACATCGGCACTGACAGCCGGATGAGTCCCGTCACCTGGTGACGCGCTTGGAGGTCATCGCAATGAACAGTCGACGATTGATCTACCCTTACTCCGCACTGATGTTGGTGATCGCGATCCTTTTCGCAGCCTCAGCGGCCTGCGGCGGCAGCCCGGCGGTCGCCCCGGAACAGACCGACCAGACCACGGGCAGCAGTTCGTCCGACGCCGGTCCCACCCCCACGCTGGACGTCATGGCCGCGGCCGATGAACCCACTCCCACCGCGCCGCTGGATGCCACCGCTACTCCTGTGCCGGTTCCCACCGCCATTGCTGTTGACCAGCGACCCGACTGGTGGCAGGAAGGGGAAAGCAAACACTACCGGGGTGAATTCCCCCTCGTGGCCACTCACAACCCGGGCTTCTGGGATGTCCACTACGGCGGTTCCATGAACACCGTGCTGACTCCCTCCGGCCCGCGTTTCAACCAGATCCTCGAATACAACCCCATCAACCCCAATGAGATCATCGGCGACCTGGCGGTGGACTGGGAAGCATACGACGAGGGCGGCGAATTCGGTTACATCTTCTACCTGCACCCCGATGCCACCTTCTCCGACGGCCATCCCGTGACCGCCGAGGACATTGTCTTCTCCATTGACCGCATCACCCTGGGACAGGTTCAGGAGGGCGTTCTCCGGGCCCGCACCGGCTTCCTGAACAACTTCGTAGTCCACGGCAGCGCCGAAGCCATCGACGAGCACACCGTGCGCGTGCCCCTGCGCTTCCCCGCCGCCAGTTTCCTGCCCAACCTGGCCTCCGATTACATGAAGGTGTACCCCAAGCACGTGGGTGAGCACCTCACGCAGGAGCAGGCCAACACCGGCCTGACCCAGGAGGAAGCCGTCGCCGCCATCAACGCCGGGTCCCCGGAGGCGCTGATCGGGTCCGGCCCCTGGATGCTGAGGGAGTGGGAAAAGGACACCGGTTACACCTTTGACCGCAACCCCAACTACTTCAAGACCGGCCGCCCCTTCTTCGACGCCATGAAGATATTCCTGATCCGCGACAACGCGCGACGCATCTCGGCGTTGCAGGCCGGACAGGTGTACGGCACCTACCAGCCGGTCACGGGCTCCAATCGTCCTGAGGACATGGCCCGCCTGGAACAGGACACCGACGGTCGCGTCCGGGCCGTCATCCTGGAAGACTCCGGCGTCGAAGCCTGGTTCCTCAACCTGGACAAGCCGCCTTTCGACGATCCGCGGGTGCGCCGCGCGTTCTACCTGGGCATCGACCGCGAAAACGCCCTTGAAAAATCCATCCTTGGCTTTGGTTCGCCGGGCACCTTCTTCGCCCCGGGCGTGGTTGAAGATCTGGAGGAATTGCGCGCCAGCAACACCGCGTTTATGGCCGACCGCTCCGCAGCCCTGGACGAAGCCCGACGATTGCTGGCCGAAGCGGGATACCCCGACGGCTTCCAGTACACGGTCAACGTGGTGAACGTCAACCCGGCGTTGTCCATGGCCGAGGTTGTGGCGGCACAGTTGCGCGAAGACCTGAACCTCGACGCCATACTTCAACCCACCGATCTGGCCACCATGTACGTGGGCATGCGGGACGGCGTCGCCCATGTGGACGGCGTGGGCACCGGAATCATCCTCCGCGATCCCGGCGACATCATCAACCAGTTCTACCTTCAGGACGTGCTGCGCAATTCACACAATTGGCAGGACGACCGCGTGGACGAGTTGATTGACCTGCAGAACCGCGCCATCGACCCTGGCGAACGTCAGACACACCTCCTGGAGTTGTCCGACATACTGCACCGGGGCGAAACCCACTGGCTGCCCGTCTTCTGGGGATCCAACGGCGGCGCCTTCGATTACCGCCTCCGCAACTACTACTATCCGCCCACCGTGCAGTTGATCAAGAAGTGGGACCACGTCTGGTTCGACCCGGACCGCGAGATGCCGGCCGAGGTAGGGTACGTCCCGTAACCTGCCTCTGAAACCTCGCGCATCGCAGTCGAGGGAAGGGCGACCGGTTGGCCGTCCTTCCCTCGACTCTTGTGATTCTACCGGCGGCATTGGCGGCATCGCGTGCCTTTTCGCGGCCGCTGTTCGCAGCGGTTTTTACGATAATACCAATGTATCATTATCGCCAAATGCGATTTGACAATCGCCATCGCCATAAGTAGCATCGTCCCCCGCTGGCTGGTTTTCCCGCTCAGCGACGTTTTTTGAGTCGGCGCCATGCCGTATCAGTTTCATAGCGATACCCAGGGAGGTCTCATTTGATGGATTTAAGACGATTCTGGCATCCACGAACCCTGCTGGCGCTGGGCGCGTTGGCTCTGACTGTTGTGATAGTCGCTTGTGGTGGGGCCGCGACTACCTCGGAATCCACCACCACTACCTCCGACGGTTCAACGGGTGCAAGCGCTCCGGCAGCAGATCAGCCCACCCCGACTCTTGACCCCTTCGCCGGCGTGCAGGAACCCACGCCCACCGCGCGACTGGACGTCGTCGCCACGGCGGTTCCGGTTCCCACCGCTATCGCTGTTGACTCGCGACCCGACTGGTGGCAGGAAGGCGAAAGCAAGCACTACCGCGGAGACTTCCCGCTGGTCGCCACCAGCAACCCGGGGTTCTGGGATGTTCACTACGGCGGTTCAATGAACACCGTGCTTATCCCCTCCGGCCCCCGTTTCAACCAGATCCTCGAATACAACCCCATCAATCCGGGTGAAATCATCGGAGACCTGGCCGTGGACTGGGAATTCTACGATGATGGCGGCGAGGTCGGATACACATTCGTTCTGCATCCCGACGCCACCTTCACCGACGGCCAGCCCGTCACCGCTGAGGACGTAGCCTTCTCCATCGACCGCATTACCCTCGGGCAGGTCGAGGAAGGCGTGCTGCGCGCCCGCACCGGTTTTCTGAACAACTTCGTGGTGCATGGCACCGCCGAAGCGATCGACGAAAAGACGGTAAAGGTTCCGTTGCGCTTCCCGGCCGCCGGCTTCCTTCCCAACCTGGCTTCTGACTACATGAAGGTGTATCCCAAGCACGTTGCTGAGAACCTGACCCAGGAACAGGCCAACCAGGGAATCATTCAGACCGAAGCGGTCGCCGCCATTAATGCCGGCACTCCCTCGAGCCTCATCGGTTCCGGTCCCTGGATGCTCCGCGACTGGGAAAAGGACGTCGGATACTCCTACGACCGCAATCCCAATTACTTCAAGGAAGGCAGGCCTTTCTTTGACGGCCTCAGGATATTCCTGATTCGCGATACCGCCCGCCGTCTCTCGGCGTTGCAGGCCGGACAGGTCTTTGGAACCTACCAACCCGTCACCGGCAGCAACCGGCCGGAGGACATGGCCCGCCTGGAAGAAGACACCCAGGGTCGCGTCCGCGCCGTCATTCTGGAGGCCTCTGGAATCCAGGCGTTCTTCCTGAACCACGACAAGCCTCCCTTCGATGACGCTCGCGTCCGCCGGGCTTTCTACCTGGCTCTCGACCGGGAACTGGGCGTTGAAAAGGCCATCCTGGGGTTCGGACAACCCGGTACCTTCTTCGCTCCCGGCGTCGTTGAAAACCTTGAAGCCCTGCGCGCCAACAACGCGGCCTACGGAGACCGGGAAGCGGCCCTGACCGAGGCCCGCGCCCTCCTTGCCGAAGCCGGTTATCCCGACGGTTTTGAGGTCACGCTGAACTCGGTGAACTCCAACCCGTCTCTCGCCGGTTCCGAAGTCGTTGCGCCGCAGATGCGCGAAGACCTCAACGTCAACATCGTCATCGAACCCACCGACCTGGCCACCATGTACGTGGGCCTCCGGGACGGCGTCGCCAACTTCAGCACCGTCGGCACCGGAATCATCCTGCGCGACCCGGGCGACATCATCAACCAGTTCTACCTGCAGGACGTGCTGCGCAATCCGCACAACTGGCAGAACGACGAAGTTGACGCCCTGATCGACCTGCAGAACCAGGAAGTTGACCCGGCAGTCCGCCAGGGCCATCTCGAAGCGCTGGCTGACATCCTGCACCAGGGTGAAAGCCACTGGCTGCCTTATTTCTGGTACTCCAGCGGTGGCGCCTTCGATTGCCGCATCAAGAATTATCACTACCCGCCCACGGTCCAGCTGATCAAAAAGTGGGACCACGTCTGGTGGTCGGGCGCCGAGGACGCCAGCGCTTGCGACCATAACGCCAACGCTGACCGGGGTTATCGACCGTAGTCAATTCCCCGGCACATAGTCCGCAACGCATTTTGGCCGGCTCTGTTATGTTACGGGCCGGCCAAATGTGTATAATGATCCAAATCCGTATCCTCCATACGCCGGAAGGAGTTCAGGAATGTCGCAGTATCTGATCAGAAGATTGCTCCTCTTCATTCCGACCATGTTGCTGGCCACCATCCTGGTGTTCGCCCTGTTCTCCATTGTCCCCGGGGATGCAGCCGTATTCCTGTTGACCGGCGAAGATGCCGGTGGACGCGTAACCAATGAAGACTTCGAGCGTCTGCGCAAGGACCTGGGCCTGGACCGGCCCATCTACGTGCAGTACGCCGATTGGCTCTGGGGCGTGCTTCGTGGCGACCTTGGCCAATCCCTCTACTACGGCACACCCTTCGGGTTTGAACTGATTGAGCGATTCGCCAGAACCTTCGAACTGGCGGCGCTGGCGATCGTAATGGCCTTTGTCGCTGCCGTACCGTTGGGTATCCTCTCGGCGATGAAGCAGGACTCCGGCCTGGATTACGCCAGCCGTGTCATCGCGCTCATAGGCATCGCGATGCCGACCTTCTGGATCGGTGTGCTCGTGATCTATGGCCTGGTGTACGGAACGGGCTGGTTACCACCATTGGAGTACGCCCATTTATGGGAAGACCCCGTCCAAAACTTGAAACTCATGCTGCTGCCGGCAGCCGTCATCGGGTTCCATGACATGGCGTTCACCGCGCGTGTCACCCGGTCGGCGATGCTGGAGGTGATGCGTGAGGACTATATGCGCACGGCGCGCTCCAAGGGTCTGCGCGAATGGGTGGTCGTGGGACGGCACGCTCTGAAGAACGCCTTGTTGCCGGTGATCACGGTTTCCGGTTACCAATTCGGTCGCCTGCTCGGTGGCGTCATTATCGTCGAGCAGATCTTTGTGGTTCCAGGCGTCGGCAAGTTCCTCATTGACGCCATCAACCACCGCGACTTCCCGGTAATCCAGGGTGTCATTCTCATGACGGCGGCGGTTGTCCTCCTGCTGAACCTGATTATCGATATGCTCTACGGCATACTGGATCCGCGGATCCGGTACTCATAGCCAACGGACCACAAGGGCAGATGCCAGTACCTACCCATGGGCAGGTGTTACCATGATTGACCAAACCTCGGAACAGGCTACCCTGACTCGCGAGGCCCTACCGGCTCCGGGCATCGCCTCACGTACGTGGACGAATCTCCTCAGGTTCATCCGCACGAAACCACTCGGCGCAGTTGGCGGTTTTATCGTCCTGGTGCTGCTTTTCGTGGCCGTGCTGGCCCCGGTCCTGGCGCCTTACGACCCACGCTCGACGCCGGCCGCTCCGTGGGAAGCTCCCAACTCCACCTACCTGCTGGGCGCTGACTACGTGGGACGCGACGTGTTGAGCCGCCTGATTTACGGAGCGCGAATTTCCCTGTATGTGGGCATGGGCAGCGTCGTGGTTGGAATCACCGTGAGCTTCATCCTCGGGGTCGCCCTGACGTATGCGGGCGGAATCATCGACACGATTTCCCAGCGCATCGTTGACTCCCTGATGTCCCTTCCCGGGCTGTTGATCGCCCTGGCGATTATGGCGGTGGTCACTCCGTCCCTGAATACAGTCATCCTGGCCATCGTCATCGGCATGATCGCCCCGGTGATCAGGACGGTACGATCACAGGTGTTGTCACTGAGGGAACTGGACTATGTGACTGCGGCGCTTGCCGTCGGAGCGCCTCCCTGGCGGATCATTCTGCGCCACATCGTACCCAACTGTTTCGCCACCTACCTGGTGCTGGCGACCTACTACCTGGGGTTCGCCATCATCATCGAGTCGTCATTGTCGTTCCTGGGTGTAGGCACTCCGCCGGACCAGCCCAGTTGGGGCGGGATGCTGGTGCGCGCGGCCTCGGCCCACGTCAAGAGCGGCCCCTGGCTCGCCATCTTCCCCGGCCTCTCCATCTTCCTGGTGGTGATGGGCTTCAACCTGCTGGGCGACGCGCTCCGCGACGTATTCGACCCGCGACTCCGCGGCCGGTAGTCTTGCCGCACCAGTTGCGCGTGTCTCAAGTGGCCAGCACGGTCAACAGAATCGCCGTGCTGGTCGCGTTCATTGTGGCGGCCCTGCTGGCGCTGGCGTGCGCGCCTACACAGGAATCCTTGGGAGAAACCTCGCCGGTCGCGCCGCTGGCTCCCACCGATGCGATTGCTCCCACGCTTGCCGCAGCAACCGACCTGCCACCGGCGGTGTTGGGAAGCCAGGCGACGCCGTTGCCCACGGCGCGAATGGAATCCGCCGCCACCTCACTCCCCGCCGCCACCATGCTTCCGGTATCGCGGGAGGTGTTTGTGATGACGTTGGATTCACAGGAGGCGGAGCAAGCCCGAACCACCTACCAGAGACTGCTGCGGGCATCCTGGGATACCGACTTCACCCGCACCACCATCTCGTTCGACGATATACAGACCGGCGGCCCTCCGAAAGACGGAATTCCTGCAATTAACGATCCGGAGTTTGAGTCTGTAGCCGATGCCGACAAATGGCTCGACGACCTGGAACCGGTGCAGGTGGTAGACCTGAACGGCGACGTCCGAGCGTACCCGGTGCAGGTGATGGTCTGGCACGAACTGGTCAATGATACGGTGGGCGGCGAACCGGTGGTCATCACATTTTGACCACTCTGCAATACCGCCTTCGTGTTCAGGCGGACGGTTGACGGAAACATACTGGACTTCGGGACAACCGGCGCGCTGCGCGACAGCAACCTGCTGATGTATGACCGTCAGACCGAGTCCTGGTGGCAGGAATTCGGCGGCGAGGGCGTCATCGGACACTACGCCGGCCACAAACTGGAGCAGTTGTACCTGTCCATCGTGTCGTGGGGTGATTTCAAGGCCATGTTCCCCGAGGGGCGGGTGCTGTCCCGGCCCGCATCGGGGCGGTCTTACGGCAGCAACCCCTACTCCGGATATGATCGTCCCGGCAACACCCCCTTCCTGTTCGAAGGCGCAGAGGACCCCCGGCTGCCGGCAGTGGAACGCGTGGCAGCATTGGAGAGAGGGGGCGAAGCCTGGGCCGTATCCTTCACGACGCTGGCCGAGGAGCGGGTGGTGACGGCTGAAGTTGCGGGGCAGGATATCGTGGTGTTCTGGACGCCCGGCACGGCGTCAGCGCTGGATCGAGGTTCGGTGAAGTCGGGAAGGGACGTGGGAACCGCCGGCATCTTCTCGCCAGCAGGGCCAGATGGTCAAAACCTGACCTTCTCCGCCGATTCCGACGGCAATCTCACCGACGCCGAAACGGGGAGCGCCTGGAACATATTCGGGCACGCGCAGAACGGCCCGTTGGCGGGAACCCGTCTGACGCCGATCCCCGGACGCATCGGGCAACTCTGGTTTTCCTGGGCGGTGTATCGACCGGATACGGTGGTGTACCCGGCACAGCAGTAGGGGCGGGTTTGAAACCCGCCCCAGTTTTTGCGTGCGGAGTCTCCCCGCTCATCCTCAGCGTGTCGAAGGATGAGCGGGGCCGGGAACTAGCCGCGCCAGATGCCTCGCACCCGTCGAACCGAATCCAGACGCTTTTCGGCCAGCAGGTCGGCGGCGTGCGCCGTTGAGATTTCCTTCTTGCTGGAAGTGGCAAGCACCGCGGCCATCTGCTCGTAGATTCGTTCGGTCTGCTGCCTCGAACGGTCCGAATTGTAGGGCTGCCCGATCTCGGCGGAGGCGTTGATGATGCCGCCGGCGTTGATCAGGAAGTCAGGCGCATACACGATGCCACGCCGGTGCAGTTCCTCGCCGTCCTCCGGCGTGGCAAGCTGGTTGTTGGCCCCGCCGGCAACGATGCGGCAGCGCAACCGGTCCATCGTTGACCGGTTGATGACGCCGCCCAGGGCACAGGGCGCGAATATGTCGCAGTCCAGATCGTAGATGTCGTCGGGCCCCACCACCTTCACGCCCATTTGACGCGCCTTGTCCAGAGCGGTCTCATTGATGTCAGTGGCGATCACCTGAGCGTCCTCTTCCAGCAGGTGTTCCGCCGTGTGGGACGCCACCTTGCCAAAGCCCTGCATGGCGATCCTGCGGCCCCGCAGCGAGTCCCTGCCCCAAACGTCGGCGGCGCAGGCCTTCATGCCCATGTAGATGCCAAGGCCCGTCATGATGGACGTGTCGCCGCTGCCGCCAAGCGTGGTGTCCAAACCGACGACGTGGTCGGTTTCCTGATGCACGGACTCAAGGTCGCGGCCCGTGGTTCCCACGTCCGTCGTGGTGAGGTATCGGCCGCCCAGCGTATCGACAAAACGGCCCCACGCGCGCAGCAGGCCTTCGGTCTTGTCAGTTTTGGGGTCGCCGATGATGACGCCCTTGCCACCGCCGAGGTTCAGGCCTGCGGCCGCGGCCTTGTAGGTCATGGCCTTGGAGAGACGCAGCGCGTCCGTCAGCGCTTCCTCTTCGGAGGCATAGGGCCACATACGGGTCCCTCCGCAGGAAGGCCCCAGCGTTGTATCGTGAATGGCGATAATTCCGCGCAGGCCCGTGTCGGGGTCGCTGTACATCGTGATCTGTTCGTGTCCATATTTGGCCATCTTATTGAGGATTTCCATATCATCGCCTCCTGTATCCGGGGTTATGTCGATGGGAGGATTGAAGCGATGTGGCACCGCGGTTGTCGCACACCGAGGCACTCGCCTCTACTACTATTATAAATCATGATGTCCGATACTCTGGGGGTTGTGGGGTATAATCCCCGCAGTTTATCCGCAGTTTCATCTCCAGGAGAACGAATCAATGCCTCCCAAACAGTACGAAAACTCCCCGGGCCTCGTCATCGAAGGCACCAAGCGCTACCACGCAGTCATAAAAACCGACCAAGGGGACATGACCATTGAGTTGCTGTCCGAAGTGGCGCCCCGCACCGTCAATAATTTCGTGTTTCTCGCACGCGATGGGTTCTACGAAGACAACCAGTTCCACCGGATCATCAACGGATTCATGATCCAGGGCGGTTGCCCGCGCGGAGACGGCACCGGCGGCCCCGGCTATCGGTTCCGCGACGAGGACGTCACGCGTTCCTACACCCGAGGCACGCTGGCGATGGCCAATTCCGGCCCCAACACCAACGGGAGCCAGTGGTTCATCGTCCACGGGGCCGACGTTGGATTGCCCCCGAACTACACCATATTCGGTATGCTGACCGGCGGCGACGATGTGCTGGAGGCACTGGCCACATCGCCCGTGCGCCAGAGCCGAAGCGGCGAAAACTCGCAGCCCGCTGAGCGGGTTGCCATCCATAACATCGAAATCACCGAGACCGACCTGGGCTAGGCCATCGACCCTACCGGGCGTCCATCCGGCGGATTGGGGGCAGGCTTCACGCCCGCCCCCTTATGTATTGATTGTGGGCTGCAAATGCCGGCATACCGGAACAACAGTGGCCGCCCGTTCGCCCGAGGATTCTCCCACCATGAGAAGCCATTCCGGGTCGGAGACGCTGGCGGGGCAGACCGGCAAAGATTGCCGGCAATGGGATAGCGCATGATCTTCCGGCCCAAATCGTGGTACTACGGTTGGATCGTGGCCGGCGCTGCGGGCAGCATCGGGTTCGCAAACGCGGCGTCCGCCATTTCCATACTGACCATTTTCGTCGTCCCAATGTCCGAGGAGTTCGGATGGGACCGCACCCAGATCGCCGGAGCCACCACCGTCGGAGCAATCCTGGGAGCGGCGCTTGCCCCGTTCATCGGCAGGTTGGTGGACAGGTTCGGGTCGAGGTTGGTTCTGGTGATCAGCGGCGCAGTAATTGCCGCCGGCTGCATATACCTGTCGGTCATGCAGACCCTGTTGGGGTTCTACCTTGCCTTCACCGTATCCCGCATCGCCGACCAGGGCGGCGTCAAGATAGGCGCGTCGGTCACCACCGGCAAATGGTTCCAGCGGTATCGGGGGAGGGCAACCGGGCTGGTATTTCTGCTGGAGACGGTGGGCGTGATCGTGCTGGCGCCGGTCACACAACTGGTGATCCTCCAGTGGGGATGGCGGTCCGCCTGGCTGACGCTGGCAGCGGTGATGCTGGTGATGGGAGTTGTTCCGTGCGCCCTGTGGATCCGGAGGCAACCTGAGGATCTGGGCCTGGCGGTTGACGGCCAGCGCACCGTTGACGGATCCGGCGGCAACCCGACGGCCATGACGCCAGCGGGCGAGGCCGAGCGATCATTGACTCTCAGGCAGGCGGCGCGAACCCCCGGTTTCTGGCTGGCGTTGGCATCGCTGTTTCTGGGCAGCAACGCCATGGCCGGGCCAGGGCTGCACCTGGTGCCCTACCTGACCGAGCAGGGAATCAGCGCGACCTCGGCGGTGGGCGCCATCAGCGTCATGGCCACCGCCGGGGCGGTCGGAGCGATGCTGGCGGGTGTGGCCGCCGATCGAATGCCTCCTCGGTGGTTGATGGTTGCGCTGTACGTGATGGGCACGGTCGCGCTGCTGCTGCTGGTGCGAACCGACACGCTGCTGGAGACCTACGCGGTGGTGATCCTCATGGGGTTGATCGGCACCGGAATCAACACCCTCGCGCCGCTGATGTGGGTGTCCAACTACGGACGGGAGTCGCTGGGGGCGATTCACGGTGTGGGGCGCGCCACCCAGGTGCTGGGTTTTGCCATCGGGCCGCTCGCGTCCGCGGTGGCCTACGATGCAACGGGCGGTTACCGTGAGGCCTTTCTGGCGATGGCCGTGCTGGCTTTGGGGGCGGCAGCGCTGATGGTTGCTGCGAGGACCGGACCGGGAGGCTCGCGGCCGACAGGATAGGGAAAACGGCTATGAGCGCGGGGAGAAACGCCGGCACAACGCCGGCGGCAGAGGCCGGTGAGGCTCTGCGCCGGTGCGGTTCGCTACGAATCGTCGCCGGCGGCCGGCGCAGGACTGGCCACGGCCGGAGTGGCTTCGGGCGTGGTGGGAATGCGGGGTCGCTTGGCGAACAGGAAGCAGACGCCGCCGGCATAGTTGAACGCGGCCAGCACGAGGAACGCGATAGTGTAGGAACCCTGCCAGTCGTACATGTAGCCGGCGAAGGGGCTGGATATGAGCAGCAAACCGTTCATCGGAATCGTGCTGATGCCCAGGATCTTTCCAAAGTTGCCCCGGCCAAAATACTCGCCCCGTATGGAGGTCGTCAGCGGGTTGCGCCCACCGAAGCCGATGCCGAAGATGACCGAGAATGCGTAGAACATCCAAAGCTCGGTGCTGAAGGTCAGCAGCAGCACGGCACTCGCCTGTATGGTGGTGAACACGAAAAGGCCGATTCGCTTGGGGAAACGGTCCCCGATGTATCCGCCCAAAGGCTGAGAGAACATGGACACCAGGGTGTAGAGGATGACCACGGTGCCGGCGTATTCCTCGAATCCGGCGTCTTTGAGCAGCAGGCCGAGGTGGGTGAAAATGGCCAGGATGATCATACTGGTCATGCCGTGGCCGACTGCGATCAGCCAGAAGGCGGGCGTCCGCACGGCCTGCTGGGCGGTGAGTCCCTGGGGCGGCGATGGCGCGCTGCGGCGTCCCTCGCGCGCTTGTGTGGCGGGCGTCGTTCCCTCCGGCAGCAGGCCCATGTCCTCCGGACGGTTACGAATAACGTAGGACAGGGGCAGCGCGGCCACCAGCACAACGACGCCCAGCGTGAGCGCGACGTTTTCCCATCCGATTGTCCGGCCGATGTTCAGCGTGTGTCCGGTGAAGGGGACGCCGACGCTCCCGTTGATGCCCAGGTCAATCAGGGGGATCATCAGCAGGGCGCCGCCGCGGCTCATGAAATTCGCCCAGCCCATGGCCGACGCCATCCGCCGGGAGAACCAGTTGTTGATGGTGGTCATCATCGGCACCCAGCTTCCCATGCCCTGTCCGAAGGCCATCACCATGTAGGCGATGTAGAACATGTACAGGGGCGCCACGGGCCAGAAGCCGGCATCGATCTGCCAGAAGATAAAGAACCCCACGGCAAGGATGATGAAGCCGATGAACACCATCTTACGGCTGCCGAGTTTGTCGGTGAGGTAGCCCTCAACGGGACCCATCAACCCGCCTTCGATGCGGGTGAGAGTCAGGGCCAGGGAAAGTTGACCCCTGGGCCAACCGAAGCTGTTTTCCAACGCAACTGCCCACAGGGTCATCGCGTGAAACAGCGGGACAGTGGCTATCGTCATCACGAAGCCGGTGGCGGCGACGATGTACCACCCGTAGTAGATATTGGGGCGGCGGAATCCGAAGCCAGAGCCGGCGGATGGCGGCGACTGGGAGGTCATGACGAGTTACGGGGAGTACGCCCGCCACAGGCGGACGACGGCAGAGATTGCATGGCGGCGGTTATTGTACGCCTTTTGCAAATATGGGCACAAGGCATAACGATTGAAGGCGATTTCGCTACTCGGCTCGGACAGGCGTCGACGTCGTACACCGTACGTCCACCTGCTGAGCCGGAATGGGGCTCGATATCCCTCATCCTTCCATTTGATTTAGAAGGCAGGGTGTGGGTATAGCCAGAGGATCCTATGGGATTTCTCTTGGTCTCGTTTTTCAATCAGATTGTGTCGGATGGAGATGTCCGCCATTTGTTGCGCTAGCAGGGCAAAAAACACCTTGGCGTGATCGTAATTGTCCTCCGGGTTGATTACTTGCAGCCACGCGTTGTGGAGCGACCTTGATGTGTTTCGTCCTGCGATCAGGTAAATGACACCGCGTTCGTTTTCCTGGTGTTCTCCCGGGAAGATAGTGGCTATGAGTTTGGGCATACTCTTCCATTGGGTTGACGGTCTGCTTTCATCAAATCTGTTTCCCAACGTAGCTCGAACTCCGTCCATGCTGTCTTGGTTTCGCGCTCGTATGTCAGGTGGTGTTAACGGATTTTCGGCGATGGGCTTAAGTATTCGATGGTAGTAATCGTGGAATTGCCATTCGGCGTATTCCGCTAGTTTGCCGCTATCTCCGTCGATGCATTCGATCGTGAAGACGGTTTGAATCATCGGCCTGGTTAGGTCTGCGATCGGGTTCAGATTCTTGCCTTGGTTTATCGTTTTGATGGCTTGGAATCTCCGCAAGTTCTGCTTGCCTTCAGTGTGGCACAACATGCGCCAAAGGTTCCTCGTGGTCCAGAATTCTTGAGGATTGGGTTTAGGGTCGCCGCAGAGTTCTATGATTTGACTTAGGCATTCGGTGATTTCGTTCAAGTTTTGGTCTGACGGAACGATCGAGTCCATGTGGTGCAATCCTAAGGTGGTCGGGATTCGATACTAGGTACCGTGATCTGATAGTAGCGAAATCGCCTCAACGATTGATGACGAATATCACGAACCGCGCTACGGGTCGCGACCAACGACCACGCATCGCGCTGCCGGGACGCGTTCGGCCCCGGGTTCTGAACCCGTCGTTCCCAGCATCGTCGGGCCGCCGTTGTGATCAGGCAGACCCCTCCGGCCGCGGGCCCCAGGACACTCCAAATTCGGCTCGCGCCACCAACTCGCCGGTGAGGGTTTCGGCGGTTTGGCCCGCCAGCCACACGCCCGGCGGCGCCAGGGCTTCGGGCTGCACCATGGGGATGTGGGAGGTGCCGGGCCAGTCCCCGCGCCGGTTCATCCAGGTGTCCACCCGACCGGGCTCATAGACGTTGACCGCGATGTTGTGCGGCCTGACCTCCTCCGCCAGGCTGAAGAACATTCTCTCCAAGGCAGCTTTGCTCATCGAATAACCGACCCGGCCCTCGCGATATGCGCGAGCTGAGCCCGAGGTGACGCAGTATATGGAACCTCCGTCGCCCTGGGATATCATGGGCGCCAGCGCGTACTTGCAGAGAAGCATCGGGCCGCGCACATTGACCGCCAGGCACTGGTCCAATAACTCAACGTCCAGGTCCACCACCGGCGACTCACAGTCCATGCCGGCGTTGCAAACCAGGACATCGAGGCGGCCGAAATGATCCAGCGTGGCGGCCACCAGATTCTGAATGTCACTGACCTGCGCAACGTCGCAGCGGACCGGCATCGCCGCGCCGCCCCGGGCGTTGATCTGCGCCGCCGTGTCGCGGATGTCGCCCGACCCGTACTTCTCGTACTGGGTGCCGGCGGAATTGTCCTCTTCGGTGCGGGATGCCACGACCACGCTCGCGCCGGCGTCGCCCAGGCCCAGGCAGATGGCGCGGCCAATGCCGCGGCTGCCGCCGGTTACAATCGCTACCTTGCCGTCAAGTCTCATTACAACCTACCAGGGGTCAACATCGGGTGGACCGGAATTTCGGCAAGCATATATCGGCGTTCCGATCGTCGCAAGCGGGGCCGATGCCAGGCCAGCCGGGTCGGGCGCTGCCGAGAGGCGCCGGGCGTGTCGGGTTGGAGCATTGGGTTGAGCCTCCGGGATAGGGGATGCTCCGGCATGATGCTCCGGTATGTTGGGATTCGGGCTATAATGCGGCGAAACCAGATTGGGGGTGCCATCATGGCCAAAATCAAGCACATCGCCATCACCTGCGAAGATCCGGATGCGGTGGCGAAGTTCTACAAGGAAGGCTTCGACCTGTTTGAAGTCGCCCGCAACGCCCGGCAGATTCAGCTTTCCGACGGCGACATCAACCTGACCATCCTCAAGTGGAAGACCAATGAGGACGCCGACGTCGGACCCAACGGCGAGAACTATGACGGCATCCACCATATCGGGTTCCAGGTGGACAGCCTGGAGGATACGGGAGCCAAACTCACGGAGATCAACGGAGAGGAGATCGTCCGGCGCGAATTGGCCGGCGACGGCCAGCCCCGTCCGCCGCGCGCCGAGGAGAAGTGGTCCGGCCCCAACGGGCAGGTACTGGACATATCGGAGCCGGGATGGCTCCACAAATTGCCCATGGATTAGGGAACTCTGGACCGACGATTTCATCTCCGCGGATGCGGGAATCCGGCGAGCACCAAATCGCGGCGACAATCCTGCGGCGCGGGGTGTTCCCGGTTCCTGCTTCCGCAGGGACGACGGGCGCCGGTCGGGATTTGATCAAATATTGGGGAGGCCAATGTTATGGAAGCAACCTGCGTTACCCACATTGGAATCTGCGTGGGGGACATGGACCGGTCCCTGGCGTTTTACCGGGACATACTGGGCATGACGGTGCTGGGCGATCGCATGACCGACCCCACCGAAGGCGGACGCCTGCACAACTATCTGCATGAGCGGCAGGCCCGCCGCTGGGTCAGCCTGGCCTACGGAGACGGGGCCACGCCCACGCTGACCCTGACCAGCCACCCCGGCGATGATCCCGACGGCGAGCCAATCAAGTTGGACATGGTGGGCATCAGCCATATTTCCTTTGGAGTCGCCGACGTGAAATCGCTGACCGAGGAATTGCTCGGCAAGGGCGTTGAACTGGCCGGCCCCATCGAGTCCTTCACCGGCTCGGATGGAGATATCCGCAGCATCTACGTGCTGGACCCCGACGGCATCCTGGTGCAGTTCAATACGCCGCATTAACCGGACGGCCATCCTCGCCGCGTAAGATCCGCCAGCCAGAGGAAACGCCCGGGACGCCTGTCCCGGGCGTTTTGAGCCCACACTGGGAGCGCTATACCCGAATCACCCCGACCAGATCGCCGTTCGATTCCTCGATGGAGATCTCGGTACCGAAGGGACTGGAAACCTGCTGCAGCCATTGCAGGGTTTCGCGGGCGATGGGTTCCTCCGCCAGCACGGGGCGGCCGCGCTGGGGAATGGGGCGGCCGAAGCCCATGTCGATGGGGTGCAGGATGACCTCTTTGAGGTTGCCGCCAGCGTAATTGCACACGGCGACCACGCTCTGCCAGAACACCGGGTCGGCGGCGAAAGCGCGGGTGCCGCTGCCGGAGCGGGTGTCCAGGTAATCGCCGGGGGTGCTGTTGTGGTCGAGGCCGAAGCGGCGGTATGCCTCATGGGGCAGCCACAGCACGCTTTCGTTCTGGAAGATGAAGTTGCCCAGGCTGTAGAAGATGGGGCGATTGTTGTAGATCTCGATGCCGCGCAGGAAGTGGGGGCCGTGGCCCACGAAGGCGGCGCAACCCTGGTCGATGGCCCAGTGAGCAAAGTCAACCAGGAAGTGGGGCGGCGACAGGCGGGAGTGGCCGTGGAAGTCGCCGTCGGGGCCGCTCTCGTGGCAGTGGACGCCATAGACCTGCCAGTCCGACTGGGTCTGCGCGCCCCGGATCCAGTTGCCGATGCCAAGGCGGTCATCCTCGTTGAGGGAGGTGCGGACGGCGAATTCCTCGTCCGCGATGAATTTGTGCTCCAGGAAGTCGATTTCGGTGTCGGCGTCCACCTCAGCCTCAGTGCCCCGGAAACCGAAGTGGCGCATGAAGGCGTGCTCTTCCTCGTAGCCCAGTTCCAGGTTGGCCTTGCGCAGAGCGTCAAACACATCCTGCTGCACGTGGTGGGTGATGTCGTGGCGCAGGGCGTTGACACCGGGGCGGCCGGCGAAGTCGGGGCGTCCGGCGCCGGCTCGGGAGGTGTCGCTGAAGGTGCTGGTCGCGCCCATTACGGCCACGCGGCCCCGGGCGGAGTCCACGTAGGTGGGGGAGCGGGCCTCGTCAAGGTTGCGGCCGCCGCCGGCGTGGGGCAGATCGATTTCCTTGCAGTGCTCCAGCGTGGTCAGGAACCCGCCCTCGGAAAAGTCGAAGGAGTGGTTGTTGGCGGTGGTGACGGCGTCGATGCCCATCCACTTCAATTCGTCCAGGTTGCGGGGGTCGGAGCGGGTGTAGGTGTTGCGGCTCCACTGCCAGGTGCTCTCGTAGTCGTGGAACAGCATCTCCAGGTTGACCAGGGACACGTCGGCCTTGCGGAGAATGTCCACCAGTTTGAGGAAACGAGGCTCTTCGAAAGCCCGCATCCGGCGGGTGATCATGGCGTCGCCGCCGACGGCGATGGAAATATCGCGGCGCTCGGCATCGTAAATCGTTGTGGTCATGTCGCCTCCCGGTGGCATCGTGACGATGTTGGGTCAGGTGGCGGCATTTTAGCAGATGCGGAACGGCCAGGATGTTGGGATCAGAGAGGGCATGAGTGAACGGCGCATCGCCGCGGATTGGGCGCGCGCTGGGATGGGCGGGTACGGGACCTGCCCACCATGCGGGATTGAGGGATTGTGGACGAATGTTGATTCGGCCCCACGCCGCCTTGGGTGCAAGGTGGGCGGGTTTGAAACCCGCCCCTACGGGTGGTGGTTGGCGTTCGCCGGTTTCTCCCTGCTGGGCGATGGCGGTTTTTGATTTTGGCGTCGGGTGGCGGTTCGGGTCGCGTGTCGGAGCACGGCCAACACTGTTTTGCGCAGAGTTGCAGCCCTAGAGTTCCGTGTACCCGCAGTTCTCCGGTTCCTGGGAGCCGGAGCTTTGCGGCACGGGGCGGTGGTGGCACCCGCCGGGTTCCGGGAGCATGGTCGGGGAATAGCACGACCCTAGGCCCTTGGGAACCATTTCTGCGATCTGTTACCGACAGGCCGTTAACGGCCCGAACCCTGTTGACACCTTCAGTATGTTGAGCAGGATGGTGGACGCCGCGGCATGCGGTGCGGCGCACCCCCGTCGGGATCTCGAGGGCCCGACGGGGAACCTGACACAATCAGGATAGAAGGCGGGTGAGGGATGGCGCAACGGGCGGGTGTCACTGGCGCGATGATCGGGATGGGACTGTTTGAGTCCGCAGGACGGTTTTGCCGTGAGACGGTCACCTCAAGCCTGAACAGTTGCGGTTGAGGGTGGGGAGTTCCGACACCGCCGGCCGATGCTACAATACGCGCCAAATGACCATCCCCGATACAACATCAGACTCCGACCTGTCCCTGCCGCTCAGCGGCTACCGGGTGTTGGACCTGGCCGGCCCGATGGGCGTGTACTGCGGCAAGCTGATGGCCGACATGGGCGCGGACGTCATCAGGGTCGAACCTCCGGGCGGCGATCCCATGCGCGAGGTTGGCCCCTTCATCGATGGCGAATCCGGCCCGGGCCGCAGCATGTACTGGCTGCACTTCAACACCAACAAGCGCAGCGTGACGCTGGATACCAGCACACCGGAAGGAGCGGCGGCGCTGCGCAGGCTTGCCCTGGCCTCCGACGTGCTGCTGGAAACCGGGGCGCCCGGGCACATGGACTCCATCGGTTTGGGATACGAGACGCTGGCGGCCGACTCGCCCGGGCTGGTGTATGCGTCCATCACTCCCTTCGGGCAAACCGGCCCCTACCGCGATTTCAAGGCGTCGGACCTGGTGGCCTTTGCCATGGGCGGCTACATGTACGTCACCGGCTGGCCCCAAACCCCGCCCACGCGGCTGTGGGGGTCGCAGGCTTACCACACCGCCTCCAACCGCGCTTATATCGCCATCCTGCTGGCCCTGTTCCATCGCGGCATGACCGGCGAAGGCCAGTACATCGACGTTTCCATGCAGGAGGCGGTGGCCGCCACCACCGAGCACGTCAACACCACCTACAACTACACCGGCGAGTCGGCGGTGCGCTGCGGGTTCCGGCACGGCGGGCAGTTCGTCGCCACCTGGCCATGCAAGGACGGCTACGCCAGCATAACCACCAACACGCGCAAAGCGTGGGACGACCTGCGGGCCTGGATGGACCGGGACGGCATGGCCGGCGACCTGATGGATGCGGAATATGACGACCACTTCGTGCTGCGCGGCGAACATTCGGCGCACATTGAGGACCTGGTCCAACGGTGGGCCATGCTGCACACCCGCGAGGAGATAACCGAGTTCGGCCAGTCCAACCACCACCCGTGGGGTCCCGCCGCCACGGCCGACGAAATTCTACCGAACGAGCAACTGTGGGGCCGGGGATACCTGACGACCGTTGAGTCTGAGGATGGCGGCCCGTCCATGGTGTACCCGGGCGACCCATACCGCCTGACCGACTGCCCGCAACCGATACGCCGCGCGGCGCCGGCGCCGGGGGAACACAACGCCGAGGTACTCTCAGGCATCCTGGGCTTTTCAGTGGACGAGGTGGTACGGCTCATCGGGCGCGAACAAGGTTGAACTGAATTGAACGGCAACGAACCACATCAGAAACATCTGGCCCTGCGGGGCATCCGGGTGCTGGACTTCACCTGGATTCATGCCGGGCCCTCCGCAACGCGGATTCTGTCCGACCAGGGCGCGGAGGTCATCAAGGTTGAGTCCAACAACGCCCTGTCGGTGGTCGGAGGGCCAGCATCCGCCACCGCGCGTGGACTGGGCCAGCGCCACAACTGGAACGCCGGCAAACTGTCCATCTCCCTCAACATGAAGACGCCGCAGGGCATCGACATAGCGCGCCGCCTGGTGGCGGTATCCGACGTGGTGTCCGAGAACTTCAGCGGTCGGGTGATGCCATCGTGGGGCCTGGATTACGACTCCATACGACCGATCAACCCCAGCATCATCATGCTCAGCATGTCCGGTTTTGGGCGCACCGGGCCGTGGAAGGACCGGGTCAGCTACGGCCAGACACTGCAGGCCTGGTCGGGATTCACCGAGTTGACCGGCTTCCCGGATACCGACCCCAGCGGGCCGGCCAGCGCATACAGCGATGCCGTGGGCGGCATGGCCGGGGCGCAGGCGGTGCTGCTCGCGCTGATGCACCGGGCCAGGACCGGACGCGGGCAATGGCTCGACGTGTCGCAGTTCGAGTCCCTGACGTCGCTGCTGGAAACGCTGGTGCTGGACATGAGCGTCAACGGAGCGGACGCGGTTTCGACGCGCTCGGGCAACCGGTTGCCGCACGGCGGAGGCGGGCCGCACGGCGCGTACCGGTGTCTGGGCGAGGACCGGTGGGTGGCCATCTCCGTCTTTGCCGATGAGGAATGGCAGGCGTTCGTGGACGTGGCGGGAGTTCCTGAATGGGCCGCAGACCAACGGTTCGCCACGGCCGAGTCGCGTTGCCGCAACGCCGATGCGCTCGATGCCTTCGTGGAGTCCTGGACCATGCAGCACGCCGCCGAGGACGTGATGGGGATGCTGCAGGCCGCGGGCGTTGCTGCGGGGGTGGCGCAGACCGGGGCCGACCTGTCCCGCGACCCACAGTTGAAGGCGCGGGGATTCTTCCGCCGGGTCCCGGACCACCAGGGGGAACAACGGACCATAGAGAGCGCGCCCTACAAACTTTCCCGCACACCGGGCAGCGTGACCAGCGGCGCGCCCGCCTTCGCGGCGGACATGACCTACGTGCTGCGAGAATTGCTCGGGATGTCCGACGACGAAGTGGAAGATTGCGCCATCGCCGGCGCGTTCGACTGATCAGCAGCCTGGAATCATCGGCGACGACGCGGGCAACACCGACGGGGCGCTGGCCGGCCTCAAGTTGCGACACGAGGGGCTTCGCCGATTCCCTGCTCACCGCCCGCTCGTCCTTCGACAGGCTCAGGATGAGCGGGATGCCTCGCCTCTATCGTCAATTATCGGGGACCCTCTCGTTGATCGGGGACCCTCTCGTTGATCGGGGACCCTCTCGTTGATCGGGGACCACCTTGTTGATCGGGGACCACCTTGTTGATCGGGGACCACCTTGTTGATCGGGGACCACCTTGTTGATCGGGGACCACCTTGTTGATCGGGGACCACCTTGTTGATCGGGGACCACCTTGTTGATCGGGGACCACCTTGTTGATCGGGGACCACCTTGTTGTCGGGCCTTCGTTTGTAGGCGTCCCTGCCGGATGTTAGACTGATTGGGTGAAAAATTCCCAAGTTTCGCGCTTATAGACAGCATCCGGAGGAAAGTATGGCTACCCATTCTGAAACTGCGGTCAACGACCTGCAAAGGACCGCCCTGGAGAACCTCTGGGTGTACCTGCGAGAACCCAGCGACATGGCGGAGAAGGGCGAACCGCAGATTTTCGTGGAAGGCAAGGGTTGCCAGGTCACCGACGCGCTGGGCAACACCTACATCGACGCCATGTCGGGCCTCTGGCTGAAGAACGTGGGGTATGGCCAGAAGGAAATCGCCGACGCTGCCTACGAGCAGATGCTGAAGATCACCTACATGCCCCTGGGCACAACCACCGAGCCCACGGTGATGCTGTCGGAAAAAATCGCCTCCATGATGCCCGGCGATCTCTCCCGCTGCTTTTTCACCAGCGGTGGCTCCGAATCGGTGGAGACTGCGCTGAAACTGTCCCGCGCCTACTTCAAGCGGATCGGCGAACCGCAGCGCACCAAGTTCATCAGCCGCAGGGACTCCTACCACGGCGCCACCATGGGCGCCATGGCGCTGGGCGGCAACTTCCTGTACCCCCGGGAAGACTACGAACCGCTGATGCCGAACACGTACCACGCGCCCCAGCCCAACTTCTACCGCTGCGAGTTCAACAGCGAAACGCCGGAGGAATGCGGCCAACGGTGCGTGGACGCCATCGAGAGCATCATTCAGTTCCAGGGGCCGGAAACCATCGCAGCGGTGGTCGCCGAGCCCATCTCCAGCCCCATGGGAGCGGTGGTGCCGCCGGACAACTACTGGCCCCTGCTTCGGGAAGTTTGCGACAAGTACGGCTGCCTGCTGATCGCCGATGAGGTGATCACCGGATTTGGCCGCACCGGCAAATGGTTCGGCTGCGACCAGTGGGGCATCACTCCGGACATGATGACCGTGGCCAAGGGCATCACCAGCGGGTATATTCCCATGGGGGGAACCATCCTGCGCAAGCACATCGCCGATGCCTTTATCGGTGGCCCCAAGGCGGCGTTCCGCCATGTGATCACTTTCGGCGGCCATCCGGTGGCTGCGGCGGCCTCCCTGAAGAACCTGGAGATCATGGAACGCGAAGGGATGGTGGAGAATTCGGCCCGGATGGGCAGATATCTGCTGGACGGGCTTGAAGAGTTGAAAGAAAAGCACTCCATCATCGGCAACGTGCGTGGTCTGGGCCTGATGTGCGGGCTGGATCTGGTGAAAGACCGGGAGACCAAGGAGCACTTCCCCGCCGACGCCGGTCTGGCCGCGAGGTTGACCCAGGGCTTTGCCGATCAGGGACTCTTCCTGCGCGGCGGAGACCTCATGAACGTCATGCCGCCGCTGTGCGTCACGCCGGGCGAGGTGGAACAGATCGTGTCCACGATGGACGACGTGATCGGTCGGGTGGCATCTGACCTGGGGGCGGCCTAGCTTCCAAGCGAGCGCCATGCGGTAGAGTTGCCAGCGGTCTGGCGATGCGTCGTTGAGGCAACAGAGTATCGCCAGATCACGCAACTGACCAACCGACGCCGGCGGCTGCCGGCACAGCACCCATCGATCCGGCCTGTTGCCATGGCCGAACGGCCAGCATGATTGATGCCACGGCAGTTGGACACACGGCCCAGCGATGCACGGTTCTATCCCGCGACCAGCATCTCGTCGGTGCTCATCAACGGCGACAGGAGCCTGGGGGCGCCGTCGGTGACCAGCGCCATGTCCTGCAAGTGCCAGCAGGGGCCGATGTGCGGCTCCAGCGCCACCACCATTCCGGCTTCCAGGACGCGATCGCTGGACGGCACCATGTAGGGTTCCTGCTGGTGCCACCACGCACCGACGCCGTGCCCGGCCAGCGCGATGTTGCCATCAAATCCGGCTTCGTGGAAACTGTCGTTGGCGACGTGATAGATGTCAGCAGCCCGCGCACCGGGACGGCACATGTCGATGGTGGCGCGGTAGATGTCCAGCACGGCCCGATAAATCCGCTGCTGCTCGTCCGACGGTTCGCCCACGCACACCGTCCGCGACTGGTGGCCGGGGTAGCCGTTCAGGTACGCCACATAGTCGTTGCGGATGATGTCGCCCGCCTCAAAGGCCAGATCGCTCTCGCCGCCGTAGCCCACGGTGTTGCGGCTGGAATTCAGGATGCCGTGGACCCAGTTGGCGCCGCGACGCAGGCAACTCTCCACGATGCGACTATGCACCAGTCGCTCGGTATCGCCGGGCCTGACCGTGGGCAGCACCTCAAGGTAGGCTTCGTCCAGCAGTTGGGCGCCGGCTTCCAGGGCCGCCACCTCCTCGGGCGTCTTGATCCAGCGCACCCGGTCCATCAGTTCGGTGCTGTCCACAATGCGCGCGTCGGGCAGCAGCCCAACGATTTCCTCCCAACGGTTCGCGCTGACGTAGCTTTTCTCGAACCCGATGGTCTCGCCGGCCACGCCCAGCCCGCGCAATATTTCGGCAGCCCGCTCGTAGGGCGATTCCGCGTAATCGTCCACCACCTCGATGCGTTCCAGCCACGAGTCGCGGCGGGCCAGCGGGGCAGCGTAGGAGTTCAGCACCATCACCGGTTCGCCGTGCCGCGGCCATACCGCCAGCACCTCGCGGGGGGAATCGGGAAACTCCAGGTGCCTCGCCAGCGTGCCGGGATACGCAAACCCGGCCAGATAGGTGAAGTTCTTGCCCGAACGGGCGACGATGGCGGCTATCCCCTCCTCATCCATCAGACGGTGCAGCCGCTCCACGTTGGCGATGATCTTGCCGTAAGCGTTGGCCATCAGGTTTTCTCCTTGCTGCTGTGCCCGCCGGCCGGGTGGGTATCACGGGTCGGCTCAATGGGCGTCGGCGGTTCGGGGCCAGAATACCCGATGTTGCCGACTCAGCACGACCCCCACCGGCCGCAACCGGCGCCGGCCCACGAAGTTGACAGCCCCGGAGATGGCCACTACGCTAGCGCCAGACTCGAACCGCCGCTGGGAAAAGGGGTGAATGCATGGACATCAAAGATCTGATCATCGACGACCGGCGGAGAGGCATCTTCAGAGTTCACCGGTCATCCATGACCTCCGACGACCTGTTCCAGAAGGAACAGGAACAGATCTTCAGCCGGTGCTGGATCTACCTGGGCCACGAATCGGAAGTGGAGAACCCCGGGGACTACCGGCGTCGCACGATAGCAGGGCGGCCGCTTTTCTTCGCCCGCGGCCGAGATGGCCAGGTGCGCGTGTTCCTCAACTCCTGTCCGCACCGGGGCGCGCTGATCTGCCGGCGCGACGAGGGCAACACCGACGTCCTGCAGTGCTTCTATCACGCCTGGTCGTTCAACACCGACGGCGATTTGATCGGCGTGCCCGACCAGGAGGCATACGGCCCCAACTTCGACCGGGGCGAGTTGGGACTGAAGGAACCGCCCAGGGTCGAAAGCTACCGGGGCTTTTACTTCGTGTGTTTCAACCCCCACGTCGAGGACCTGGTCTCCTACCTCGCGGACGCCAGGGACTACCTTGACCTGATCGTGGACCAGGCCGAAGAAGGGATGCGAATGGTCCGAGGCTCCAACAAGTACACCATGAAAGCCAACTGGAAACTGCTGGTGGAAAACAGCCTCGACGGGTACCACCTGGTGCCGACCCACCAGACCTACCTGGACTACATCAGCGGCCTCGGCTCCGACGACAGCGGGCAGACGGCGGCGTCCCGAATCGTTGGCAAGGCGACGGCGCTGGGCAACGGGCACTGCGTGATAGAGTCGCCGGTGCGCAGCGGACGGCCGATCGCCCACTGGCATCCCCTGTTCGGCGAGGAAACCAGGGAGCCCATCGCGCAGATCCGTCAGCGGTTGGTGGACAAGTTCGGCGAAGAGCGCACCTTCCGCATGGCCGACACCTCCCGAAACCTGATCATCTACCCCAACCTGGTGATCAACGACATCATGGCCATCACCGTCCGGTATTTCGAACCGCTGGCGCCGGACCACATGGAGGTCACCGCGTGGCACCTGGTTCCCCGCGAGGAATCGGACGCCATGCTCGCCACCCGCCTGGACAGTTTCCTGACCTTCCTGGGACCCGGAGGCTTTGCCACCCCGGACGACGTGGAAGCCCTGGAATCGTGCCAGATGGGGTTCCGCGCCACCGAAACCGAATGGTCCGATGTCTCCCGGGGTATGCTCAGGCCCGCCAAATCCACGGATGAACTGCAGATGCGGGGATTCTGGCGGCAGTGGCACGCCAATATGCAGGGGTTCACCCATACCGACGTGCAGGATGCGCCGCACATCGAGGCGGAAGCGGAAGCCGAATTGGCGCTGGCAACCGACGACTAGCCCACGCCCGGGTCAGGTGAACGATGACTACCGCCAACCAACCAACCCTCCGCGAGCAGGTGGAGGATTTCCTGTTTCGTGAGGCGGCGCTTCTGGACGACTGGCGCCTGGACGAATGGGTTGACCTGTTCACCGAGGACGGCCGGTACATCGTGCCCACCACGGATTTGCCGGACGGCGACCCCAAGCGCGACCTGGTGTTCATCGACGATGACATCACGCGCCTGCGCGCCCGGGCCGTGCGGTTGAACAGTCGCCACGCCCATCGCGAGTATCCGTGGTCGCGGACCCGCCGGTTCGTGTCCAACGTGCGCGTATCCGAGAACGGCGATGGCGAACTGGCGGTTTCATCAAACGTGCTGGTGTACCGGTTCCGCGCGGGAGAGGGCGCGCCCTACGTCGGCAGCATCGACTATACCCTGCGGCGCGACGGCGACGGGGACGCTGCCGGCTTCAAGATCGCGCACCGCCGGGCGGTGCTGGATCTGGAAGCACTCTCGTGGCACGGCGCGGTCAGCATCATTTTCTGAACGTCCGGGCGGTGTGATTCGTCCAAACGGCCGAGGCGCGGAGGCTATCGCTTGAAACTCGAAGGCAAAACGGCGCTGGTCACCGGCACCAGTCCCAACATCATGGGCGGCATCGCTGAGGAACTGGCCCGCGCCGGCGCCAACCTGGTGTGCGTGGATATCCGCGAGGAGTACGCCGAGAAGTGCGCCGCCGCCATCGTCGCGGAGGGGCATGATGCCATCGGCGTGGTGTGCGACGTGACCGACGAGGATCAGGTGGTCGCCGCCATTGCCCAGGCCACCGAACGGTTCGGCGGCGTGGATATCCTGGTGAACGGCGCGGCGCTGTTCAACTTCAAGGGCGTGCTGGACATGCCGTTGGACGAGTGGCGACGCCAGACCGACATCATCCTCACCGGCGGGTTCCTGTTCACCAAGCACGTCGCCCACCACATGATCGGGCAGGAACGCAAGGGCAACATCATCAACATCATCTCCACGGCGGGACACCAGGGCGAGCCCGGCAACGTGGGCTACGGGACCGCCAAGGGCGGAATGCTCAACTTCACCCGGTCGGTGGCCATGGAACTGTCCCGATACGGCATCCGCGTCAACAGCCTGACGCCGACCGCCACCGACGCGTCGGAAGGACGGGAGCGGGCGGCACGTTGGGGCGTGGAATGGCCCCGGCCTCGACTGGGCCAGCGGGCGGCGGGACTGCTGCCGGACGCCAGTCGTGGCGCGCCCCTGCTCAGGCTCCCCAGTCCGTCGCACTACGGCAAGGCCGCAGTCTTCCTGGCATCCGACGACGCCGAGATGGTCACCGGATTTGACCTGCGCGTGGACGCCGGCGCCGTTTCCCGGTACTGGATCTGGTCCCCGGGAGACGCCGACTGATACCCGATTGGGGTACGCTTCAGGACTCGGCGTCTATGACCCGGAGACGGGCAGGAACACCGGCAGCGTGATATCCGGTTCATCCACCGTTGCGATGAACGCAACCTGCACCGGCATATCGATTGTGATGTCCTCAGGGGCCACGTGCAGCACGTTGCTGCAAATCCGCAGGCCTTCCTGCTCCGCCAGTTCGATGACGCAGATGTTGTAGGGGGTCTGTTCCTTTTCGCGGATTGCGGGATGCACCGGGTGGCGGACGATCACGTAGGAGTACACGAAGCCCCGGCCGCTGACCCTGGCCCATTCGCAGGCAAGGGACGAGCACTCGGGACACATGGGCGTGGGCAGGTGCCGGAATAATCCGCAGTCCGTACACCTCTGGATGCGCAGTTCGCCCTGCCGGGTTCCTTCCCAGAATCCCTGCTCATAGTCGGGCACCCGCTCCAGATCCGGCAACGGCACCCCTTCCAGCGGCGCGGTCATCGGCGGGGATTTGACGGTCTGTTGACTTGGCTGGGTCATGGAAACTCCTTGCTATCCCCGGCGAATGATCACCGCGCCGCTGAGTTGGGCCACGCTGCTGCAGGACAGCACCCGGTTGATGGTCTTGTGCGGCGGTTGCGCCGTGGATGTTCCGCGAATCAGGCGCACCGCTTCCTGCACGTGGGTGAGGCCGTGGATGTACGCCTCCGAGTGATTGCCCCCGTGGGTGTTGACGGGCAGCGCGCCGTCGAACCGGATGTTGTCGCCGCCTTCCACGAAGTCCTTGGCCTCTCCCGGCGGCACAAAACCGTATGTTTCCAGGTTGATCAGGCAGAAGGGCGTGAAGTGGTCATAGAACATCATCGCGTCCATATCGGCGGCTGACAGGCGGGCCCTTGCCCACAGGTCGCGAGCGGTGTGCTCCGACTCCGCCACGGCCAGGTCGGGACGGTAGATGATGCCATCGTTGCGGGGGCCCGAGCCCTGGGCCGCCGCTTCTATGAGCGTTGGGGTCCCGGAGTGGCGCAGTTCGCGGGCCCGCTCCGCCGTGGTCACCACGATGGCGGCGGCTCCGTCGTTTTCCTGGCAGAAGTCCAGGACGTGCAGCGGGTCCACCACCATGCGGGAGTTCTGGTGGTCGTCGATGGTGATGGGTTCGCGGCGCAGGGCGCGAGGGTTGCGGGAGGCGTGCTCGCGCAGGGTGACCGCGACCCAACCGAAGTGTCGGCTGGTGGCCCCGTACCTGTGCATGTAACGGCGGACGAACATACCGAAACGATGGGCCGGCGCCATGTTGCCCCAGGGCACGGCGAAACTGTCGGCCCCGCCGGCGATGCGTTCCGGCCCCCTGGCCCGGCCCAGGCGTATTCCCGACCGCAGGTTGGCGGCGCGGAAGCACACCACGTAGTTGGCGTACCCGGCGGCGATGGCGGCGGCCGCGTGGCCCACCACCGCGTTGCCGGCACCTCCGCCGTATGAGACCGATTCCCAGTGGCGCAGGTTCCTGATGCCCAGCGACTGCGTCAGCAGGGTTTCGTGGTTGGACTCCATGTCGTAGCGGATCAGGCCGTCGATGTCCTGCGGCGCGATGCCGGCATCGTCGCAGGCCGCCTTGATCGCCTCGGAGGCAAGCTGCAACTCGCTGCGCCCCGAGTCCCAGGAAAACTCGGTTTCGCCGATGCCGACGATTGCGGCCCTGTCCCTGATGCCGTTGGTGTCGGCTGGGATGATTGCATTCGCCATTGTCCGTTATTCCTCCTCCCAGTCCACAACCTTACGTTGTTTGAAGTCGTCGATCTGTTCGTCGGTGTACCCCAACTCTCCGAGGATGGGACGGGTGTGCTGGCCCTTGAGCGGGCCGGGGCCGCCCCGTCCGGCGGTTTCCGAGAAGTCCACCACCGGGGAATACCGCCAGAATTCGCCAAAGCGCGGGGCTTCCACCTGGGTGAGCATCCCCGTCTCGCGCACGTGAGGGTCCTCGTTGAAGAAGAAATACATCCCCCGGTCCTCGGCCTTGACGCAGGCCACGTCAGCGGCGGCAAGCAGATTCTCCCAGTGCGGCGGGTCTTCGGCAGCGAACACACCGGCCAATTCGCCGGCCAGCGCGTCGTCGTGAGTCTCGCGAGCCTCCGCCGTGGCGAACTGTGGATTATCCATCAAATCCGTCCGGCCGATGGTCCGGCACAGAGCCTCCCATTCGTCCTTGAAGAGGCAGGCGAGGAACACCCACCCCGTCTTCGCCCGGTACAGGCGATAGAGGGCGTGCAGCCCGTAACCGTCCCCGTCGGGCAGCGGTCGTGGCTGTTTCCCCTCGTGCCAGTAGAAGTCGTCGATGTTGGCGTAGGCGTTGGCGGCGATCATGGTGGACTCCACGTATTGCGCATTGCCGGTGCGCTCGCGGGCGTAGAGTCCCAGCGCCAGACCGACGGCATTGACCATGGCCGTGTTGTGGTCGGCGGTGCCGTCGTTGGCCCGCTTGAGTTGCTGGGCGACGGCCGCGATTTCATCGATGGACATGGCCTGATCCGGCGGCGGGAAGGAATCCCTCCCCATCTGCGCCACACCGCCACCGGACACCGCGCCGGCTATGGGAGCCATGGACGGCCGATGAGAGTAGGGCCCGGTGGATCCGTAGCCGCCGGCATACAGATACACCAGTTTGGGGTTGATTTTCGCCAGTTGCTCGTAGCCGATGCCCGTGCGTTCGGGCGCGCCCGGACGCATGCTGTGCAGCAGCAGGTCGGCCTTGGCCGCCAGTTTGCCCATGATCTCCTGACCCTCCGGTGTCTTGAGGTCCAGGCAAATGCACTCCGAGCCGGCCATGGTGCGGTGCGCCGACATGGGCAGACCCTGCCGACCCCAGTCGCCGCCGGGGGCTTCGATGCGGATGACCCGCGCGCCAAGTTCGGCGACCAGGGCGCAACCCAGCGGCCCGTTGATCACCGTCCCCAGGTCCAGCAGGGTTATGCCTTCAAGGGGATGCTTGGGCATCGAGGCCCGTGCGCCGTTGGAACGGCTATGGGCGCGTCCGCCTGCGCGAGTCAGCATCTCCGCCGTGTGCTGGCCCAGCGCCGGGGCCGGCCCCTGCGTGCGGCCCGGCGTTTCGCTCATGTTCACCATTGGGCCGAGTTGGCGGGTGTCGCCGACTCCGGGGACTCGCAAATCCTGGACGTTGCCGTTGTGCACAATCTGGGGATGGCCCAATGCCTGCTCAGAGGTGAGATAGGGCTCGGCGGCCACGTTGCCGGCTTCTCCCAGGAATATGGCCATCCATTCATCCAGGGTCTTCTCCTGGACCTTTTCCAGCATGATGCGTTCCATGGCCGCGACGGCATCGGGTTCCAGCCGCGGCGCGGTCTTGAAGCGCGGGTCTTCGTAGATGAAGTCCATGTCCAGCCAGTGCATCATAGAGCGGAACAGCCTCTCCACCACGTTGCCCAACTGGATCCATTGGCCGTCTCTGGTGCGGGCGGGCAGGTAGCCGGTGGGGTTGGGACGCCCGATGCCAACCCTGGGATCCGGCGGGTACGCGTCCGGAAGATTCTCCACCATCTGGCCGTGGACCCATGATACGTGGTCGTAGGTGGTCACGGCCTGCAACATACTGGTCTCCACCCGCTGGCCCAGGCCGGTTTTCTCCCGAACGTACAGGGCCGCCGTGATGCCGCGAATGAGCGCCGTGGCGGCGGCGTGGCAAACTCCCTGCACCACGACGTAGTTGGGGCCCTCCCGGGGATTCTGTTGGGAGAACATCATCATCCGGCCACTCTTGGCCGCCACCACCGCGTCATAACCCTTGTAGTTGGCGTACGGCCCCCGGGACCCGAAGGCGGTCAGCGTGGCATACACCAGTTCGGGACGATTGGCGCGAAGGGTGTCGTAGTCGATGCCCAACCGTCGGGCGACGCCGGGCCGGCAGTTTTCGACGACGACGTCGGAGAGTTGCGCCAACTCCCGTGCGCTGTCCCTGCCCTCCCCGGTTTTCAAGTCAAGGACAACGCTCTTCTTGCCGCGATTCCACTGGATTGCTCCGGGCGAATCCCTGAATTTCTCCCCGCCCGGCGGCTCAACCTTGATGACCTCTGCGCCGAAGTCGGACATCACCATGGTGGCTACACCACCGGCCCGACCGGCGGTGAAGTCCAGGACGGTGATGCCATCAAAGACCTGTGCCATTGCGTCCCCCCTCAGAAATCGGCTGCTCTGTTGCCACGACCACACTCAGGCAAATCGATCATGGAGTCGATTCACGCGTGCCCATCCTGCGCGGTTGGTATTATATCCCCGGTGATGGTGAGCCCTGGTTTCAGCTTGCCAGCAGTTCTTTCAATTGCGCGTCGATGAACGCGGTGTCGGCCGGGTTGCGGCCCGGGCCGCCGCCCGTGTGTCCCCAGATGGTCTCGATGACGCGCAACTCGGCGTTGGGCATCATGGACACCTCGATGCGGTTGTCCTCGGGCGGGAAGTACTGGTCGGTCTCCGACGGCATCACGAAGGCCCTGGCCTTGATAGCGCCGAGAGCCTTCTCGAAGTCGCCCCCGTACAGTGGGTTGTCGCTGATGTCGCCGGCCTGCCATGTCGCCACCATTGCCAGGACGTTGTTGGCATCATTCTGCAGGTATCGCCCTTCCCACGACGTGATGAGGTAGTCCTCCAGCGATGAATGCCCCAGGTCCAGGTACACCTTCTCGCGGTAGAACGCCTGCGACGGAGCCCAACCGGCGTACACCCGCGCCATCGCCCGCAGCCCCTTCTCCGGCGGGGTATCGTACCAGCCGCCCTGGTAAGCATCGTCGGCGGTGAGGGCGGCCTTGACTCCTTCCAGGAAAACGAAATTGTGCCGCGCCGTGCGCGCGGACCCGCACCACGGCGCGATGCGTTCAACCATGTCGGGATACAGCGCGCCCCAGTGGAACGTCTGCTGCGCGCCCATCGAGAACCCGCAAACCAGCGCGATGCGCTCGATGCCGAACTCCTCGGTCACCAGCCGGCGCTGGAACCCGATGTTGTCGTAGTAGGTGACCCTGGGGAACCGCGCCCGGCCGTAGGGCGAAGGCGTGTTGCTGGGCGACGACGACAGGCCGTTGCCGAACAGGTTGGGAATGATGATGAAGTACCGGGTCGGGTCCAGCGCCATCCCCGGCCCGATCATCGGCTCGTTGGCCGGGTGCTGCGACCCGAAGAAGGTGGGGAACACGATGACGTTGTCCCTGCGCGCGTTCAGTTCGCCATAGGTCTGGTAGGCCAGTTGGGCCCCGCGCAGCCTGAGGCCGCATTGCAGGTCAACGTCGCCCAACTCGAAAATCTTGTGATCCGTCATGTATCTGCCTCATCGGGGTTGAATACGGTCGCCAAAACCAATAGTCTGCTGCCAAGTCTAACAGTGCGGAGGTTCATCATGCTGAACAAGGTACATCACGTGACCTACGTTGTGGAAAGCGTAAGCGATATGGCCGCATACCTCGAGACCAACTTCGACCTCACGCCCCTGCGGTCCGACGAGTTCACCGAGCGGGGATTCAGGTCGATCCTCTACCAGATTGGCGACACGTTGGTGGACTTCTTCGAACCGCTCCGCGACGACACGCCGATGGCCGCGCAGTTGCGGGCGACCGGGCCGGGCGTGATGCACGTGGCCTGGGGCGTGGACGGCATCGACCAGGTTTTCAGCGACCTGCAATCCAAGGGCAACGCCATGCGCGGCGACGGCCCTTCCACCAGCCCATTCGGATACCAGACGGCCAGCATCGAGACCGACAGTTCACACGGCATCTACTTCCAACTGGCCGAAGGAGAACACAGCTAGCATGGAATACGCACGACTGGGCCGCACCGGCCTCACCGTGTCACGGGCGGGATTCGGCGGCGGCGGCATCGGACAGGTCTGGGGAGCAACCACCGAGCAGGAGGCCATCGCCGCCGTGCATCGCGCGCTGGAATTGGGCATCACGTTCTTCGACGTGGCCCCGGCGTACGGCGACGGCAAGGCCGAGGAAGCCCTGGGCAAAGCGCTGGAAGGGCGCACGGAACCTGTGGTCGTCGCCACCAAGGTGCGGCTGCGGGCCGACGAGATGGACGACGTGTCCGGCGCCGTGCGTCGCTCGGTGGACAACAGCCTGAGCCTGCTGCGCCGGGACTCGGTGGACGTTCTGCACGTACACAACCGGTTCACCGAGACCCGCGGCGAGGTTCCCAATTCGCTGTCGGGCGACGATGTGCTGGGGCCGGTGCTGGACGCATACCGAGAGGTTCAGCAGGCCGGCAAGACGCGATTCATCGGGCTGTCGGCCATGGACCACCATGTACCCACCATGCGCCGCATCCTCGATAGCGGCGAGTACGACACCGTGTTGGCGTACTACAACCTGCTGAACCGCACGGCGCAGGAACCGCCGCCGGCCGGCGCGGACCTGTTCGACAACGGGCAGATAATCCCGCTGGCGCAACGCCACCACATGGGCGTCATCGGCATACGGTCCCACGCCGCCGGCGCGCTGACCGACGGGTTGGACCGTCCGCCCCGTCCCGGCGATGCCCTCATGGAAAAGGATCTGGCCAGCGCGGCCCGCCTGGGGTTCCTGCTGGATCGGCAGATACGCACGCTTTCGCAGGCGGCAATGGTCTTCTGCCTGATGAATCCCGACATCCACACCACCGTTCCCGGCGTGAAGAACGTGGCCGAGGCCGAGGAGACCGCCGGCTGCGCCGACCTGCCACCCATCCGGCCGGAGCATCTGGCGCGGTTGCAGGAGATGTACGAAAGCGATTTTCGGGACTAGATCATCCGGTCTTTTTGAGCCTTTCGGTTTCAGGCGGCGGTTGCGCTCGGTCAGTTGCGGGATGTACCCTGTCCCATCGGAGAGGAAGTTGTGGACACTGTATTGATCCTGACCGGAGCCGGGGTTATCGTCGCCGCTGCCGGCGTGGCCGCCACTGTGGTTATTTGGGTACTCAAAGGCGTCTTCAATCTGGGCGGCCTGCACATGAAGGTTGATGCCCTGAACGAGAAGGTCGATTTCAAGGTTGATGCCTTGACCGAGCAGGTTGATGCCAAGGTTGATGCCTTGGCCGAGCGAGTTGATGCCAAGGTTGATGCCTTGGCCGAGCGGGTTGATGCCCTGAACGAGAAGATTGATGTCAAGGTTGATGCCTTGGCCGAGAAGGTCGATTTCAAGGTTGATGCCTTGACCGAGCGGGTTGATGATCTGTCCGAGAAAGTTGACAATCTGGCCGAAGGCCAACGGGCGCTGCACGCCGACTTCAATCGCGTGATCAATATGCTGACTGCCTTGGCCAATCATCGCCACGATGTTGATGGCAACATCGTGTTCAACGTTCCGCCCAATCCCTGATACTTTTAGCAACGCTTTCAAGAATGGGCGGCACGCGCCCCAAAAGGCGGCGCTCCCTTGATTCGATTCCGCAACGTTCCGGCTCTGGTGGTTTTGCAGGACCGGAACTTCCAGTTCCTGTGGTCGGCGCGGTGGATCCACGAGATTTCCCGGCGCATGGAACTGATTGTGCTGGGATACCTGGTCCTCGAACTCACCAGTTCAGCCTTCCAGGTCGGCCTGATCTCGGTGTTCCTCAACGCGCCGCGTCCTCCCCTGTCGCTGGTCGCAGGGATGCTTGCCGACCGCCTGGACCGGTGGCGGATTCTCGTGGGGATGCACATCATTTACCTGATCATCGCGTCGTGTCTTCTCGCGCTGCTGGCCGTGGGAACAATCCAGCCCTGGCACGTTTTCCTGGCCGTGCTGCTCCAGGGTACCGCCAAGGTGCTGGATGACCCAACCCGGCGAGCCTCCCTGTTCGACCTGGCCGGCCAGGACCGCATCGCCCACGCCATGTCGCTGGAGACGATCACCAACAACGGCGGCAAGATACTGGGGCCCATGGCCGGCGGGTTCGTGCTGCAATTCTACGGATTCACCGGTGCATTCATCATCCTGGTCGTCCTGGACGTGCTGGCTGCATTCCTGATCTTCAAGATGCGATTGCCGGACCGGTCCGCCACCATCGTCCGGGACACTGCGTTCCTGCAAGGCATCAAGTCAGGGATCGGCCACTCCTTCTCTGACAAATTTGTCCTCGGGGTGCTCACCATATCCCTCGTCATGAACGGCATGGTGCTGCCGCTGCAGTACTTCATACCGGTGATCGCCACCGATGTCCTGAAGGTTGGCCCCGCGCTGGGAGGACTGTTGGGATCCGCCGACGGCATCGGGGCTTTTATCGGAGCGATCATCATCGGGTCGCGTCAGCGCTACACGTTCCACGGGCGATACTTTGTGATTGGCGCGTTGATTGTGGCGGTGGGCGTGGTGGCGGTGGCCTGGTCTCCGTGGTTCGCCGTTTCTTTCCTGCTGCTCCTGAGCGCAGGCGTGGGCCAATCGGGGTTCAGCACCATGCAGAGCACCATCCTGATGCTGTCGTCGCCGGCGGAAATGCGAGGTAGGATCATGGGTTCCCAGGGGTTGGTGAACGGCCTGGGCCACCTGATCGGCGGCGTGGAAATTGGGGCCATCGCCCAGGCTTTCACCATCTCCCTTGCCATCGGCATCAACGCCGGCATCGGCATCCTGTTGATGCTGCCGGTGATCATCCTGACGCCGTTGGTTTGGCGTCCCATCCAGTTGTACCGCCGCCCTGAGGCCGCCAACGCAGCCGTTGACGGGAGAAACCTCGGACAGAGGTGAGGATTCTACGGTCCCGAACATTCGCAGACGGGTTGGCGTTGGAGAGCGGCAAATTGTGCTGGCGGCTCAACGCCGTTTGACTTGCCACCACTCCCGGCGTATCGTGCCGGCTCTGGGCGCGCAGGCCACCGCGCAAGGCCATCTGGAACCGGGCCTTCGCACGGATTCTCGCGCCCCATAAAGGTGGCAGCCCTCGATGCGATTGCGCAACGTTCCGGTCCTGGTGGTTTTGCAGGATCGGAATTTTCAGTTCCTTTGGGCGGCCCGGTGGATCCATGAGATCTCCCGGCGCATGGAGCTGCTGGTGCTGGGGTACCTCATCCTGGAGCTCACCGGCTCGGCCTTTGCGGTGGGCCTGATCTCGGTGTTCCTCAACGGGCCACGGCCGCCGCTATCGCTGGTGGCGGGTATGCTGGCCGACCGTCTTGACCGGTGGCGCATCCTGGTGGGGACGCACGTCTTCTATCTGTTCATCGCTGCGTTCCTGCTGGCGCTCCTGATCTACCAAGTGGTGGAACCCTGGCACGTTTTCCTCGTCATACTGTTGCAGGGCACCGCCAAGGTGCTCGATGATCCCACCCGTCGCGCGGCCCTGTTCGACATCGCCGGTCAGGACCGTATCACCCAAGCGATGTCGCTGGAGATGATCACCAACAACGGCGGCAAGATCATCGGCCCGATCATCGGCGGCGTCATCGTTCAGTTCTACGGGTTTACCGGCGCCTTCATCGTCCTGGTGGTCCTCGATATCCTGGCGGCCTTCCTGATTTTCAAAATGCGCCTCCCCGACGGTTCCGCCCGGATGCCGCGGGACACCGCGTTCCTGCAGGGCATCAAATCGGGGATCCGTCACTCGTTCTCCGATAAGTTCGTCCTCGGCGTTTTGACCATATCGCTGTTGATGAACGGCATGGTGTTTCCCCTACAGTACTTCGTTCCGGTGGTGGCAACCGACGTTTTGAAAGTGGGCCCCGCCCTTGGCGGCCTGCTGGCCGCCGCTGAGGGCATCGGCTCGTTCCTGGGAGTCATCGTCCTCGCCGGCCGCTCCAGGTTCACGTACCACGGACGCTATTTCATGTTCGGCGCATTGAGCGTCGCCATCGGCGTTGCCTTTATCGCGTGGTCGCCCTGGTTCGTGGTGTCGTTCCTGGTGTTCCTGTGCGCAGGCATGGGCCAGGCGGGATTCAGCGTGATGCAAAGCTCGATCCTGCTGCTGTGCTCCCCGCCGGATATGCGCGGGCGCATCATGGGATCCCAGGGGCTGGTGAACGGGGTGGGACACGTGATCGGCGGCAGTGGGATCGGCGCAATCGCCCAGGCATTCGGCATTTCCATCGCCATCGGCCTCAATGCCGGCGCTGGCATCCTGCTCATGCTGCCGGTGATCATATGGACTCCGCTGGTCTGGCGTCCCGTGCAGTTGTACCGCCGCCCGGATGAGGTCGACGCATCCCCCGC
This sequence comes from Dehalococcoidia bacterium, assembly GCA_963668585.1. GTDB lineage: Bacteria > Chloroflexota > Dehalococcoidia > Lucifugimonadales > UBA3495 > Bin87. The sequence continues at coordinate 196,522 of OY764869.1, forward strand.
TTAACGCCCATAAAAGTGATACCATTGCGTCGCAGCAGTGCGGTGCGAGCGATTGTCCACCAAGACTGAAATACGAGCGGAATCCGTCACGCCGGCGGAGTTGTGGGAACGCGCCGTGGAGTTGGTTCCCGTTCTGAAAGAGCGGGCGGCGGATACGGAACAACTGCGCAGGCTCCCGGACGAAACGGTGGCCGACGTGCTGGCTTCGGGCCTCTACCGGATTGGAGTCCCGCAGCGCTTCGGCGGGTTGGACGTTGATTACGCCCTGGCACTGGATGTTGCCGCTGAACTGGCCCGAGGCTGCCCCGCCACCGGTTGGTGCTATGGCCTGTGGGCCGCTCACGCCTGGCTCATCGGATACTGGCCATCGCCGGCGCAGGAGGAGGTCTTCGGCGCCGACCCCGACGCCCTCTGCTCCAGTTCGCTGAACGTCGGGAAGTCCACATGCGTCCCCGTTGACGGCGGTTATCGCGTGTCCGGCCGGTGGGAGTTCTCCAGTGGCTGCGACTTCGCCAGTTGGCTCATGCTCGGCGTGTCCGGCATCGGCGAGCGGAACTGGGTGCTCGTGCCCAGGGGCGATTACGAAATCGTGGATACCTGGTTCGTTTCCGGTCTGCGGGGCAGCGGCAGCAAGGACATCGTGGTCAGTGACGCCTTCGTGCCGTCCCACCGCGTTCTGGACGTAACCACCGCCGGCGACGGGGACTTCAACGGCTGGGAACTGCACCGGCAGACGCGCTATCGCGCGCCGGTCACGGCGCTGCTGGGCTGGGATCTGGTCGCGCCCATGCTGGGCATCGCCCAGGGGATGGCCGACGAGTTCATCGCCAGATTGCGGGGAACCACCGGCCCCGGTCGCTCCGCCGAATCCCAGGCGGTGCAGATGCGACTCTCGCAAGCGTGTGCCGAGGTTGATGCGGGCCGCGCGCTGATGCGCCAGGACGTCCGCGAAATCCTCGACCGGGCAGAGGCCGGCGGCGGCTTCACGGTTCTGGAGCGTGCGAGGTACCGCAGGGATAAAGCCTTCATCACCCAGCTTTGCCTGCAGGCCGTCAACCGCCTGTTCGACGTCAGCGGCGGCCACGCCCTGTTCGATTCGGTGGCCCTGCAACGCTTTCACCGCGACGCCCAGGCGGCGGCGCATCGCGACACCCTGATCATGGACCTGGCCGGACAGGATTTCGCCCGTCTGTCCCTCGAATCGGACCCAAACGCAACCGTCTAGCGCACCACAAGGAGTTCACATGGTTATCCAGCAGGCTGCCCACAACCTGGAACAGGGCGACGTCGCCCTCCCCGAAACCGGACGCCCCGTAATTCGTTCCACGGAGGGCGTGATCTCATCGGGGCACTACCTGACTTCAATGGCCGGATTGCGGATGCTGCTGGCCGGCGGCAACGCCTTCGACGCCATGGTCGCCGCCAGCCTGGCCGCCGCCGTTGTGGAACCCATCGCATCATACTCGCTGCTCGCCGAGGGCGTGTTCATGCTCTACGATTCGGCCAGCGGCGACCTCACGTCCCTCAGCGGTCAGGGCGGCGCGCCGGGCGCGGCAACGGCCGAGTTCTATCGTTCCCGGGGACACGAACGCATCCCCACCGGCCCCGGCATGGATGCCCCGCTGTCCTTCACCCAGCCGGGCATCGTTGACGCGTTCATCGCCATGCTGGAGCGCTACGGAACCCTCTCGTTCGCCGATGTGGTCGCGCCGGCCATCGCCTACGCGGAGGACGGGATACCGCACTACGAATACATGCTGGAGCGGTTGAAGTCGCGCACCGGCCAGGAGCAGTTCGACAACTTCCCGCCGGGCGGTTGGGACGTGTTCTACGACAACCGTGAGGTGCCGGCTCCCGGCGCCCTCATGAAGCAACCGGGCCTTGCCAATACCCTGAAAGCCATGCGCGACGCCTCGGTGAGCGAAACGGCCAACCGCAGCGCCGGCCTCAAAGCAGCGCGCGACGCCTTCTACTGCGGCCCCATCGCCGAGCGCTTCGTTGAAGAGACGGGGAAGGTGGGCGGCATCCTGACCATGGAAGACCTGGCGAACTACCACAGCGATTTCTCCGAACCCGCCACCGCCACGTTCAACGGCTGCGAAATCTGGGGACAGAACACCTGGACACAGGGGCCGATGCTGATGCAGACCCTGAACATCCTGGAGAACTTTGACCTACGCGCCATGGGGCACAACAGCCCGGCGTACATCCACACCGTCGCCGAGGCGTTGAAACTGGGTTTCGGAGACCGCGAGGCATTCTACGGCGACCCCAACTTCGCCACGGTGCCGCTGGACGGCCTGCTGTCAAAGGAATACGCGGCCGAACGGGCGCAGTTGATTGACCCCGAAGGCGCGTATCCGGCCCAGCGCGAACCCGGCGACCCGTGGCGATTCTCCCGCGTGACCGGCAAAACGGCCGCGCCGGTGATGGCGGAACCCATCTACGCCGGCCCCGATTCGTCGTCGGACGACGGAACGACGCACGTGTCGGTGCTGGACCGGCAGGGCAACCTGGTGTGCGGAACCATCAGCGGCGGGTCATTCTCCAAGTCGGTGTTCTTCCCCGAGCTTGGCGCCTGTCCCAGCACCCGCATCGAGATGTTCAACTGCGAGCCGGGCCATCCCAACGTGGTCGAACCCGGCAAGCGTCCGCGCACCACGCTGGTGAACTACATAGTTGCCAGGGACGGCCAGCCCGTGATGACCGTGGGCTGCCCGGGCGGCGACAACCAGGTTCAGGGCAACCTTCAACTCATCCTGAACTCGCTGGTGTTCGGCATGGACCCGCAACAGGCGGTGGAAGCGCCGCGGTTCGCCACCTCCAGCAACGTCAACTCGTTCTACCCTCATGTGTATTATCCCGGCCAGTTGGACCTGGAGGACGGCATACCCGAACGCACCGCCGACGCGCTCCGTGCCTTCGGCCACAAGATATACCGGACGGCCAACTGCGGATTGGGCGCCACCGTCTCGGCACGCGATCCGGAGACGGGTTCACTTAGCACCGGGGCCGACCCGCGCCGCGCCTGCTACGCCCTGGCGCTATAGGCACATTCACCAACCGCGCATCCCGACAACCTTTCCCCGACGGGCTGACCGGGATGTGTAAAGTGTGCGGGAACAACCTGTTGGGGTGGATTATCCTCCAACAGGTGGGGGCGGGTTTCAAACCCGCCCCTACGCCTTTGCCCAAAAACGATGGTCTGGCGCTCGCACAACACCGGCAACGCACGTCCGACCGTCTGCGTATCGCGGGCAAATCGTGGAGAGGGGTTGGTGTGAAGGTGATCCCCTAGCCCGCAGGCGTGGCGGCCAGGTGTCGGCCCGACGCGCGGCCCAAACCGAACCAGAGGCTGATCAGCAGGCACAACCCCGCGGCGACGCTGATGGAGGTGGGCCATCCCACCCAACCGGCGGCGGCGGCCAGGGGCAACGCCCCCAGGTGATGGAAACCGGGCGTGAAGTGAAGAATCCCCATCACACGCCCCCGTGTCTCGGCCGGGGAAGCCAACTGCAGAATGGTGGTTGCCAGCGGCCATACGGTCCCCAGGCTCGCGATGCCCAGCAACACGAACAATGCCCAGGAAACCCAGAAACTGGACGACCACGCGAACAGCGTCAGGCACACGCAGAAGAGGCCCAGGCAGGCCAGCAGCCAGCGGTACAGCCAGCGCCGCCCCATGAAGGTGATGCTGAGGTTCCCGATCAGCGAGCCGACTCCCGACGCGAGCAGCAGCAGCCCGGCCTGGTAGGCGTCGGCTCCCAACTGGTCCTGGGCGAAGGCGGGCAGCGCGGCCAGATGGCTCATGCCGAAGCCGCCCCATGAGCAGGCCAGCACTATGACCGTCAACAGCACCGGTGAACGCCAGATCTGCGTCAGGCCATCGGTGAAGTTCCGGAGCATCGGCTGAGATACCCGACTTTCATTGCGCGGCGAGACTCTGATCATGAAAACGGCGAACACGCTCACCACGTAGCACGATCCGTTGACCAGCAGGGCGGCGCTGATGCTCCAATGGTCGATCACCAACCCGACCAACGGCGGGCCGACTATCCTCCCGATGTGCACCGCGGCGTTGGAGTGCGCCACGGCGTCCAGCAGGGTGCGCTGGTCAACGAGGTCGGCAACCATCGACACGCGGGCCGGTTGATTCAACGCCTGCAACGAGCCGAGCAGAATCGCCGCCAGGTAGATGTGCCAGACCGCTATCACGCCCGTTATCGACAGCGCGGCCAGCGTGGATATTATGGCCCCGACCACGAACTGAATCGCCATCAACAGCCGTTTCCGGTCGATGATGTCGGCGATCACTCCTCCCACCATCAGCAGGCCGACGTTGGGTACTCCGTATAGGAATAGAACCAGCCCAAACTGGGTTTTGGAGCCGGTGATCTCCAGAACCAGCCAGCCCAAAACCAGGAACTGCATCCCCTGGCCGAAGGCCTGGGTGGCGGAGGACGTCCAATACCAACGAAAATTCGAGGCGCGCCACGGCCCCAGGATCCGGCGAACATAGGACGCAGCGGGGTTGGCTCCGGCGCGAGGCTCTACCAACGGGCGGCCCTTGCCGGTAGAACGGCCAGCAGCAGCGAGGATTTCGAGTGCAGGCAGTTGATCACGCGACGATTGTAATTCATCGGACGACGCAACGCCATGCCTTTGCGCATCCCCTGGCAATTTGGGGAGCGGACACCGCGTGGGCCGGACGACAGGGGCGATGTGGAGCCGCGAACCGGTGGTATCATCGGGCTACATTTTGTGAGGAGGCGTTTCAGTATGGACATCGGAGTTACCGCCAGGGCATCCAGCGATTCGGTGGACCCGGCAGAATTGGCGAAGCGGGCTGAGGAACTGGGATTTGAGTCGTTCTGGCTTCCGGAGCACCCGATCCTCCCGGTGCATACCACGTCGCGGTACGGCGGGACGCCGGACGGATCGATTCCGCCCTCCATGGCCGACATCGGCGATCCGTTCATCGCGCTGGCCCGGGCATCGGGGGCCACCAGCACGATCAGGCTGGGCACGGCCATCAGCCTGGTTCCGGAACACAATCCGCTGATGCAGGCCAAGCAGATCGCCACGCTGGACCGGTTCTCCGGCGGCCGGTTCCTGTTCGGCATCGGCGCCGGCTGGCTGCAGGAAGAAACCGAGATAATGGGCGGCAATTTTCAGCACCGCTGGGGTCAGACCAGGGAAGCCATCCTGGCAATGAAGGAACTCTGGACCAAGGACGAAGCAGAGTTTCACGGGCGGTTCTACGACTTCCCGCTGGTCAAGTGTTCTCCCAAGCCGGCGCAGGACCCTCACCCTCCGGTGTTCCTGGGAGGCTACGCGGCCAACGTGTTCAAGCGCGTGGTCGCCTGGGGCGACGGCTGGATGCCGGTGCGGGTAACGGAAGAGCAAGTGAAAGCCGGCCGCGCCACCATGGACGAGTTGGCCGACGCTGCGGGCAGAGATCCCAACAGCATCCAACTGATCGTATCCAACGTCACCCCCGACCGGGATGTGATCGCCCGTTACGAGGAGGCCGGCGCCAATCGCGTCACGGTGGCGTTGCCGGCCGACGCCGGCGCAGAGGGAATGAACGAATTGGAGCGCCTGGCCGAGCAGGTGCTGGGCTAGCCGTGCCGGACGGAGACCATCCGCCCGCCGTCGGTCCGAGAGCCTGGTCTTTGATACGCGGCAGGGTTGACGGTGAAAATTGGGCCGCCAACTTCGCGGAACCGCACGAACTCATCGCGTGGGCGGATATCGCCGACTTTGAGCACTACATGGGGCCAATGCCTTTTCCGTACGACAACGCGAATGCGGTTGAGTTATACGAGGCGGCCAGGTCGGACGCTGCGACGGGGGGAATGACGTTCAATCACCGGGAGTACGCCGGCGGCTTTCTGCAATCCGTGTATGAGACATTGCGATCCAGGCTCGGCCTGGATCGCTGATCTTGGGTGGTCAGGGTCGCTCGGCTACACTGATGTTGCGCCGGGAGGCGCGGGGCCGCGCTCCAGCAGTTCCAGCCAGTTGCCGTCGGGGTCCTGCATGTAGCAGCCCTTGCTGGCGGCCGGATACACCGGGTTGGGACGCGTCGCCGGCGGGCTGACGAAGCGTACGCCCTGGGCCGAGAGCGCCTCGTAGAATGCGTCCAGATCGTCAACCATGACTCCGAGGTGGGATGCCCCGACCTGGTGTCGCTGGGGCATCGCCACCGCATCGCCCGGCGGGTTGAGGTACTGGATCAGTTCCACCGAGTGCCTCATGTCGCCCGTGCCGAGATACACGATGTGCAGCCGGGCGTCGGGGTAGCCCACAAGTTCCGAGATGAAATCGCCCTCCAGGATCTGGTCGCGTTCCACCGCAAGGCCGAGCAGGTCCCGGTAGAAGGCGACGGAACGCACCATGTCGCTCACCACGAAACCGGTGTGGTTCATCCATTGGACTTCCATAATGCGATCCTCTACCCCAAGAAACGGTCAAGTAGTACTACCGCGGCTCCTACGGCGACAATCAGGCTGCCCAATCGGATCAGCAATCGCGTTTCCATATGGGCCAGGTCCGCTTTGGTTGCGTAATATTGCAGTTCGTTCCGCAGATTACCCACGTCAGCTTTGGTGGCAGGGCTGTCATCCATCGAAGCCAAGTCCATTCCTCCATTAGCACATCTATGTCAGACATTATAGCAGGCGATTAACGTGGCCTGCCCCATGTCTGTCATTGCGAGCGAAGCGTGGCGTTCCCGCCGCTGCGAGGACTGTGCCTCAGCCAACTGGACCGCCACGACGCTTCGCAAGATGACCAAATGGGTTACGCAGGCTACCTTCCGTCCCTGACGTAATCGGCGCACTTCTCGCCGATCATGATGGTGGTGGCGTTGGTGTTGGCGCGGATGCAGTCGGGCATGATTGACGCATCGGCGACCCTGAGACCCTGCACGCCCTTCACCTTCAGGTGCTGGTCCACCACCGTCAGGGGATCAGAGTCGGGACCCATCTTGCAGGTGCCGGATATGTGGTGGGACGTGCCGGAGTTCTTGCGCAGCCAGTCGTCCAGCAGTTCGTCCGACGCCAGTTCCTCGTCGCTGGGCATCAACCGTTCCACGACCATATCGGAGAACGGCGGCCGCTCGGCCATGCGCACCCCAAGCCGGATGGCTTCGCGCATTCGCCGCAGGTCTTCCGGCTCCTGGTAGTAGTTGTAGTTCAGGTGCGGCTGCACGTGCGGGTCGGTGGATTGCAGGGTGAGTTCGCCCTGGCCCAGCGCCAGTTGCAGGCTCGCGCCCATGCCGATGTAGTTCAGGTCTTCGTCGATCTGGACGTGGGCCGGCCGGTGCTCGCTGGTCATCAGGTTGGGGCTGAGTTGCATATCGTTGCGCAGGTCGGAACCCTCGACGGTGTAGCGCAGACCCACCTGGATCACGGGCGCCTGCACGTCGGGCTTGTCGCCCTTGGCGAGGTACAGCACGGAGGCGGCGGGATGGTCGCGCAGGTTCTTGCCCACGCCGGGGGAGTCGTGGATCACGGGGATGCCCATGCTGCGCAGGTGCTCGGCCGGCCCAACGCCCGACAGCATGAGCAACTGCGGGGAAGCGACGGCGCCGCTGCTGACGATGATTTCGTCGGCCTCTACGGTGAATACTTCGCCGCCGCTTTCGGCCTCAATGCCCACGGCCTGGTTGCCATCGAAAAGGATGCGGCGGGCGGTGACGCTGCCGCGCACGGTGAGGTTCAGGCGGTGTCGGGCGATGTCCAGGTAGTTGATGGCCATGCTCATACGCACGCCGTCGATGGTGTTGCGGGCCCGGGGCGAAACGCCCGTTGACTCAGGGTGGTTCTGGTCTTCATCGCGGGGGAATCCCTCGTCGAGGCACGCCCGCTCAAATGCCACCGAGTGCGGCAGCCACTCGCTGCGGGGAGCGCGGCGCACGGGAACCGGCCCGTCGGAGCCGTGGAAGTCGTCGCCGCCGAAGTCCAGGTCGGTTTCCAGCTTGTTGAAGTAGGGCAGCACGCTGGTGAAACTCCACTCGTCGTTGCCCCATTCGGCCCAGCGGTCGTAGTCCTCCGGGATGCCCCGGAACAGCACCTGTCCGTTGACCGCGCTGGAACCGCCGGTGGCCTTGCCGCGAGGGATCACCAACTCAGTCTGTTCGTCGGTGATCTGCGCGGTGTAGTCCCAGTTGTGTGGGCCATAGGCGGAAAGCCACACGTTGTTGCCGAGTTTCAGGTCGTCGGGCAAATGGTCAAAGTCGGGATAGTCTGGTCCGGCTTCCAGCAGCAGCACAGAGCGGTTCGGGTCTTCCGACAGCCGGCTGGCGATGGTGCATCCGGCAGAACCGCCGCCCACCACGATGACGTCATACTTCATGCTTGACCTCCTTCACTAGAGAAATCTGACCACAGGTCATTGCGCGTCTATCAAACACGCCTAATAATACCCAACGACGGTTGGCGCGCATAGCGTCACCGTCACCGTTTCGGATGCATACTGCCGCCACCACCCAATCACCGGTCCGCTATCGTTGGGTGATGGCCGGCATGTCGCTGTGCGGACACCTTGCGCTGGGGTTCAATCTCTTCGCAATCGCGCCGGTGCTGCCGCTGGCGATTGACGACTACGGCATCAGCAGTCTGGCCGCAGGACTGCTGGTGTCCCTGCCCATGCTGCTGGCGGCGGCGTTTGGCATTCCGGGCGGGATGCTGGTGGCGCGCGTTGGCGTGAAACGCGCTCAACTCCTCGGCTGGTCGTCGATGGCGGTGCTGGCGCTGGCGTTCCTGGCCCCCAACTTCGGCGTGATGCTGGCGCTGCGCCTCGCCTACGGGGTGGGCCTGGCGTTGATGATAACGTCAACCGGGCCGTTGTTGATGGCGTGGTTCTCACAGCGAGAGGTGCTGGTGATGAACTCGCTCAATACGGCGGCGGTCAGCCTGGGAGTGGCGGTCGCAGTGGCCGGGGCGGCCCCCCTCGCTGCGGCGACGGACTGGAAAATCGCCATGTCGGTATTCGGCGCGGTCGGCGTGGTTGGAGCCGCCGCGTGGCTCGGACTCGGCCGCGACGCTCCGCTGGAGGGGATACGTCCCGCTCCCATAACCCTGCGCCAGACCGCCCGTGTGCTGCGGGGTCGCACGGTGATCCTGCTGGTGCTGACCGACGCGGGCGTGCTGCTGCAGTACACCGCGCTGACCGGATGGCTGCCCACGTTCTACAATGAACGTCTTGGATTGTCGCTTTCCGCAGCGGGATTCATCACCGGTATGCTGCCCTTCGTGGGCGTGTTCGCCGTACTCGCTGGCGGAATCGTGCCGCTGCGCTTTGACGCGCCGCGGGCGATATTCGTCGTCTCGGGAGTGGCGGCGCTCCTGGGCGGGTTGGGTTCCTACCTGATGCCGACGCTGCCCGGGATCTACGTGGCGGCGGCCACCCTGGGATTCGGCTCGTGGTTCTATGTGCCGATACTGCTCACCCTGCCCCTGCGGATGGCCGGAATCACCCCCCAGAGTCTGGCTGTAATCTATGGGTCGCTGATGACGTTCTCGGGCATCGCCATGTTCATCGCGCCGATCCTGGTGGGCGCGATTCGGGACGCGTCGGCGTCGTTCCTGCCGGGTTTCCTCATCTGCACGGCCATGTGCTCCACCGCTTTGCTGGCGGGAGCGCTGCTGCCCCGCGACGTTTCCGGTGGCGAATCCTGACTCGCCGGATTTGAGGTTTGCAAGGATTGATCTTATGGTATCCAAACGCCAGGAATCTGGATAATCTGATCATCCTGAGAATCCTGAGCCTGAAATCGGCCCAAAAGTGCAGGAGGTGCGCCAATGCCAACGCTGGAATTGAATGGTGAGCAGTTTCACTACCATGTGGATGACTATTCCGACCCGTGGCTTCCGGCAGCGCCGATTTTGCTCCACCATTCCGCCGGCGGCAATCTGCACCGGTGGCGTCCGTGGGTGCCGACGCTGGCCCGCCGCCATCCGACGCTGCGTTTCGATATGCGCGGACACGGCGGAACTTCATCCCGGTCGGCCTCGCCCTATGTCATCACCGAGTTGGCCGCCGACATCGCGCGCGTGATGGATGCGCTCAACATCGACAGAACGCACCTGGTCGGAGCCTCCGCCGGCGGAATCGTAAGCCTGCAGTTCGCCCATGATTTCCCCGACCGCCTGCACAGCCTGACGCTGGTGGCATCAACCCCTCGCCTCGCCCGGATGGGGGCGGATATGGACGCCAGCGCATGGAGGGGCACGCTGGAGCAGGAGGGTACGCGCGCCTGGCTGCTGCTGGACACCGACAAGCGGTTTGGTCCCGATACGCCCCGCGAGGTGATCGACTGGTACGCCGACGAAGGCGCGAAGACGCCGGCGGAGGCGGTGCTGGCCCTGCAGGCCTGTCTGCTCGCGGCTGACCTGGCGCCGCTGCTGCCGGCAATCAGCGTCCCGACGTTGATCCTCGCGGCGTCCGGGGATTCAATAACTCCGTTGGATGCTCAGAACCTGATGGCGGACCGGATGCAGCGGGCCACGCTGGAAGTGATCGACGGCGTGGGCCACAACATGAAAGTCGAGATCCCCGACCGGTTGGCGGCAATGACGCTGGATTTCGTGGCAACCGTCAACGCGGACGGAGCCGAAGCGTAAGGAATTCGGCTCACGCCAAGCACCGCTACAATCCGCAGACGCCGCGACCGCCGGCTCAGCAGTCGAACCCCGGGTTACCGGGCGCCGGCCGACCGCCCTCCGTCCACCATGTACACTCCGCCGGTGCAGAAACTGCTGTCATCGCTGGAGAGAAACAGCATCATCCGCGCCACCTCCTCGGGATTGCCGTAGCGACCCAACGGGATGCGCGACGCGGTGGCTCGCCTGGTCTGCTCCACCGTTATGTCCGAATCGTCCAACGCCGCGACGCGCTGCTCCTCGATGGAACGCATCATGCGAGTTTCGATGGGCGCCGGGTTGACGGTGTTGACCCGGATGCCCTGGGACGCCCCCTCCATGGCGGCAGTGCGCATCAGTCCGATGACGGCGTGCTTGCTGGTGGTGTACGCCGACATGTCGGGGCCGGCCCCGATGCCGGCGGTGGACGACGTGATGACGATGCTGCCACCGCCGCGCTCCCGCATCACCGGCACCACGTACTTGATGCCCAGCCAGACACCGCGCACGTTCACGGCCATCACCCGGTCAAAGACGTCGATGGGATAGTCCGGTATGGACGACAACTGCCCCTCGATGCCAGCGTTGGCGAGGTACACGTCCACGCCGCCCCAGCGGGCCACGGCCGCGTTGACGTAGGCCTGGGACTGGTCGGGTTGGGTGACGTCGGCCACGGCATAGCTGGCCCTGTCCTCGCCGATGGACTGCACGGTTTCCTGCAGGGCGGCTTCGTCGAGGTCAACCAGCGCGACGCGCGCGCCTTCGTCGGCGAACAGGTGGGCCGCGGCTCGACCGATTCCTCCGGTGGCGCCGGTAATGAGGGCTACTTTTCCTTCGAGGCGGGCCATGTTCGCGCTCCTTTTGTGGTGGTGGATGGTGCGGTTTCCGTGAACCGAGCCCGTGGGTTCGGCTCACGCGATTATATGGAGCGCAGGCGACCCTATCAACACCGGCAGGGCCGTGGACCAGGGCCATTCGATTATCCTGGGGAGGGGCACCTGCTGTTGCTGGAACGATGCCCTGCTCACCGTCCGCTCGTCCTTCGACAGGCTCAGGATGAGCGGACTGCCTTGTCTATCGTGAACGCAGGATGAGCGGACTACCGTGTCTATTGTGAACGCAGGGTCAGCGGACAACGTCAGCGGTCGACAATAATCGAATGGGCCCCGGGCAGCGTGAGTCGCCCGTTGACGAAATTTCAGCTATGTGGTAAAAATACATATATGGCAACGCCGGAACACCCGACCAACCCGAAGATGCCCCGCGGCTTCATGACGCCATGGGTGCTGCTGCTGCTGAAGCAGTGGAGCCTGCACGGCTATCTGATCATGCAACACCTGAACCGGATGGGATTTTCCGAAGTTGACCACCCCACGCTGTACAAGGAACTGCGCCGACTGGAGAGCCAGGGCTATGTGGCGTCGGAATGGGAGACGGGAGACAGCGGCCCCGCCAAGCGGGTGTACAGCATCACCGAGGCAGGGGAACAACTGTTGATGGGATGGACGGAAGTGGTGTCCGGCTACCAGCGGATGATCAACGGCTTCTTCGATATGTACGCGCAGGCTTTCGGGTTCGCGCCGTCAGGCTCGCCGGAAGTCGATGAGGACGTCGGCGCACCCGAACCGGAAGGCGATTCCATCTCGAGCCGGGGATAACATCCCCCACAGGCATTGGAGACGGAACCCCCGACGGGCATCGGCGGTTTCCGAAACCCTACGCGCCGCAGCCGCAATTGCGACTTTCCCTGCATTGACGCAATCACAACAGAATGGCAACAAAACCGAAACAACAGGAGTATAGAATCGTGGAGAAGACTCAGGAACTTTTCAAGGCTTACAACGACGTGATGACCAGCGGTTTCACCGCTTTCAACACCAGCCTGCAGCAGAGCAACGCCCTGATGACCGGCATGATGCAAGCCAACGTCAAGATGGTGGAGACCAGCCAGGAATTCGCCAGGAATTCCGTCAAGTACAACGAAGCGTACATGGACTGGTTCATGAACACGGCCCAGGGGATGGCCCCGAAGGCCCAGGCCTAGCAAAAAAGGGCGAGGCATACCCCCTTGCCCAACCCCTCTCCCATTGCGGGAGAGGGGCCATTAGCGCCAGAAATATCGAGCCAGAAATATCAAGGAGGAACAGCGGTGGTCGGCCAGGCAGAGTTTGCTTCCCAGTTCCAGGAAGATATGCAGCAGAACATGCAGCGCGCACAGGCGTTGGTTGATTCCTTTGTGATCAATCCGGCTGAGCCGCCGATTGACGTGACGCCCTACGAGGTGATCTGGAAGCGGGGAAAGGTCCGGCTGCTCCGCTACGGAGAGCGGGACAAGATCAAGTACCAGATGCCCTACCTGATGGTGCCGTGGCTGGGCATCAGCCGACCCTACGTGCTGGACCTGCTGCCGGGAAACAGCATGATTGAGTACCTGGTGAACCAGGGACACGACGTGTACCTGCTGGACTGGGGCGAGATCGCCGCCGAGGATAAGGATCTGGGGTTCGAGGAAGCGGCGATGAAGCTGATTCCCAGGGCAGTTGACCGGGCTCTGGAGGCCTCCAACGCCACCGAGATCACCCTCAACGGCATCTGCCTGGGCGGCACGCTGGGTGCGACGTACCTGGCGACCCATCCCGATGCGCCGGTCAAAAACTTCGTGGCCATCGTCGCGCCCATCGACTTCAGTGAGGGCGGCATGTTCCGTGTCTGGCTGGACGAGCGGTACTTCCCCGCCGATCTCATCGTGGAACACTACGGCGTTTTGCCGGCCAACCTGATGGGCGCCGGTTTCAAGATGCTGCGGCCGACGCTGGAGGCGCAGGCTCTGTCCGGCCTTTGGTCCAACGTGCTGCGGCCGGGTTACGTGGAAAACTACAAGGCAATGAACCGGTGGGCCAACGATTTCATCGGAATGCCGGGCCGGTTCTTCGGCCAGTTGTCCAAGCAGATGTACGGCAAGAACCAGTTGATCCAGGGCGAATTCGTGCTGAACGGGCGCAGGGTGGACCTCAGCAACATCCGGCAGCCGTTGCTGTGCGTCGCGGCCAACCAGGACTTCATCGTGCCGGCGGCGGCGGCCCGCAACCTGATGGATGTGGTGTCCAGCGAAGACAAGGAATTCATGGAACTGCCCGGCGGTCACATCTCGGTGTTCTCCGGCCGGCAGGCGAACCAGACGCTGTGGCCGAAGATTGACGAGTGGGTGGCAGCGCACGTTGAATAGGGGCCAGCGAAGAATAGGAGCCAGGGAACGAGATCGCCGTCCGCCTCCGGTGGACCACGCTCCGGTCAATGACAGCAGGCCGGCCGCGGCAATACAAATGGGGAGACAGCAATGACAAGTGCGCAGGACACGGCCAACCCGTTCGAGGCATGGCAGGATATGTTCCGCAAGTCCACCGAGATGTGGCAGCAGGCGGCATCCGGGGCGCCCAACAACCCGTTCTGGCCGCCCGGCAACGGGACGATGCCGGGCATGGGAATGCCTGGAATGCCCGGCGCCGGTATGCCCGGATTCGGCGCGTTCACTCCGCCCTTCGGCGCCAACGACACGACGGCGATGTGGCAGCAGTTTTTCAACCTGTGGTCGCAGCAGTGGAGCCAACTGCTGGCGGCAGGCGCCAACCCGCAGACATTCAGCGACGCGCAGAAGCAATGGAACGAGCAACTGGAAGCGATGGCCAAAACGTTCGCGGAAACAATGAGCACCGAGGACTTCGCCAAGACGCTGGGCAAGTACATGGAGCAGGGCTTGCACGCTCAGGAGCGCATGGCCGACGCGGTCAACCCGCAGATCGACGCCATGCTCCGGACCTACAATTTGCCGTCACGCAGCCAGATGAACCGGCTGTTCGTTCACGTTCTGAGCATCGAGGAACGGCTGGACGACCTGGAAGACGAGATTCGCAAGTTGCGAAAGGAACAGGAATCGACCCGACGCAGCCCCAGCGGCCGCCGGAGCGGCAGTCGGAACAATCCGCCGGCGGCGGCAGCGGAGGCGTCAGAAAGCGAATAGAGCGCGATTGGATGCGGCGACGGCGGGCGCCGCAACGAGATCGTTGCCCGCCGGAGGCTCACTTGCAACGCCGCGGTGGCAATGACCCGTACGACTGGGGGTGACTGGCATGAAACTGGAAGGACGAACTGCGTTGGTGACCGGAGGGTCGCGGGGAATCGGCCGGGCCATCTCCCTGGCGCTGGCCGAGGAAGGGGCCGACGTCGCCATCAACTACCTGTCAAACCAACAGGCAGCGGAGGAACTGCAGGAGGAGATCCGCCAACTGGGTCGCCAGGCCATTCTGGCGCCGGCTGACGTGAGCGACTTTCCCGACACCTACCGGATGGCGCAGCAGATAACCGAGGAGTTCGGCCATATCGACATCCTGGTGAACAACGCCGGCATCACGTCGGACAAAACCTTTGTGAACATGGACCACGCATCCTGGCGCAGGGTTTTGGCCATCAACCTGGACGGCGTATTCAACTGCACCAAGGTGTGCATCGACGGGATGGTGGAGCAGAACTACGGGCGGGTGGTCAACATCACTTCGGTGATTGGGCAAATTGGAAACTTCGGTCAGGCCAACTACGCCGCGTCGAAGGCTGGCGTGGCGGCAATGACCAAGTCGCTGGCCAAGGAACTGGCGGGACGCGGAATCAACGTGAACGCGGTGGCGCCGGGCTTCATCGAAACGGAAATGGTGTCGTCGATACCGGAGCGCATCCAGGAGCGGTTGTTGAATCAGATACCGCTCAAACGGTTCGGCAAGGCTGAAGAGGTGGCGCAGATGGTGGTGTTCCTGTGTGCGCCCGAGGGCGACTACGTGACGGGAGCGGAGCTTGAGGTGAACGGCGGCCTGTTCATGTAGCGGACACTGTGCATCAGCAGTTTGCGTAGGGACGAATGATCATTCGTCCCTTTTTTGATCGTTGAGGCATTGCCACCCTGTGCGTGCGATGCCACAATGGGCGCGTTTTAAGCGTGCCAGTATGATGGTCGCAGGCGCGATGCAGAGAACGGTCGGGCTGTACGCCGGCGCCAGGAGATGAACAATGAACATCGGCTTTTCCCTTTCCAACAACCAGGGGCTTTCGGACGTGCAGGACGTGGTCAGTGTCGCCGCCCGCGCCGAGGAATTGGGCTACGATTCCGTGTGGGCCAGCGACCACGTATTCAACGTGAGCTACGTGTACGAACGCCTCGGAAGTCGTCCCTACTACGACCCGATGACCATCCTGACGTTTGCCGCGGCCCAGACCAGCCGCGTCATCCTGGGCACCAGCGTGCTGGTGCTGCCCTACCACAACCCCATGCGTCTGGCCAAGCAGGCCGCCACGCTGGACCAACTTTCCGGCGGGCGCGTGGCGCTGGGTGTCGGCGTCGGCGTGATCGACACGGAAATTGAGGCAATGGGTGTTCCGTTCGCCGAACGTGGCCCCTACACCGACGAGTCGATCACCATCATGAAAACCCTGTGGTGCGACGACGACCCAAAGCATGAGGGCCGTTTCTTCCAGTTCTCCGACATGGCGTTCTCGCCGCGTCCCGTCCGGCCTGAGGGCATCCCGTTGATCATCGGCGGAACCAGCCGGGCCGCCATCCGGCGGGCGGCAAGACACGGCAGCGGTTGGCATCCCACGGCCATGCCGCCGGAGGATCTCGCGCAGGGCATCCGATATCTGGGCGAACAGGCGGAGCGCGCCGACCGGGATCCGGCGTCCATCCCGGTGTCCGTGAGCGTACCGCTTCAGGGCGGACGGCCCGGGCGTTTCACCCTGGGAACCGAGCCGGCCGAGATGCGCGCCAACGCCCAGGCCTACGCCGACATCGGCGTCTCACGCATCGTGGTGTCGCCTTATTCGGGCGACCCTGCGGTGGTCTTCCCGGCGATGGAAACGATTGCCGCCGAGGTTATGCCCGCGGTGGCAGACTGACGCCGCAGACGATTGGATCCAACCACGCTCGGAGATTACGCCTTGACTACCAACAACCGAACCATCGCGCCCCATGGCTCGTGGCGTTCGCCCATCACGGCCGACGCCATCATCGCCGAATCCATCAGCATCGGCCAGGTGGCCATTGACGGCGACGCCATCGTGTGGACGGAGGGCCGGCCCTCCGAGGGTGGCCGCAACGTCATCGTGCGCAGGACGCCGGATGACGCAGTCGTTGAGATCAACCCACAGCCGTTCAACGCGCGGACGCGGGTGCACGAATACGGGGGAGGAGCATGGATTGCCGACGGCGGCGTGGTGTGGTTCTCGAACTTCGACGACCAGCGCATCTACCGCCAGGAAGCGGGTGGAGCGCCGCAGGCGATTACGCCGGAGGCCCCACAGCGGTATGCCGATGCCACGCTGGACCGACGGCGGAACCGCCTCATCTGCGTGCGCGAAGATCACCTGGACCCCGAGAATATCGTCAACATCATCGCTGCGGTGCCGGCCGATGGGGTCGGCGAGCAGGTCGCGCTGGCCGGTGGTTGGGACTTCGTATCATCGCCCCGGTTGAGTCCGGACGGTGACACGCTGGCGTGGCTCTCGTGGAACCATCCCAACATGCCGTGGGACGGGACGCACCTGTGGACGGCTCCGGTGCTGGAGGACGGGAGGCTGGGCGAGGCAACGCTGGTAGCCGGCGGCAAGAACCTGTCGGTTTGCCAGCCCGAATGGTCGCCCAACGGAGCGCTGCACTACGTTTCCGAGGAAACGGGTTGGTGGAACCTGTATCGCTGCGGGGCAGACGGGCCGGAGGCTCTGTATCCGGACGATGCCGAATATGCCCGCCCGCAGTGGGTGTTTGCCAGCAGCACCTACGGATTCGCGGGCAACGGCGACATCGTGTGCGCCGTGAACCGACGTGGCGCATGGTCGTTGAACCGTTTGAATCCGGAAAACGGCATCATGCAGGAGTTGAATGTGCCGGCGGGCGAGATGGGTCGGGGTGACCTGGCGGTAGCGGGCGTGACGGCAGTGGTGGTGGCCGGCGATTCGGAGCGTCCGATGACGTTGATGCGGGTGAACCTGAACACCGGCCATTGGGACACGCTGCGGGCATCGTCTGCGACGCAGATTGACGCCGGTTACGTCTCGCCGGCGCAGACCATCGAGTTTCCGTCCAACGAGGGCCGGCCGGCCTATGCGCTGTACTACGCGCCGCGGAATCCGCGGTATCAGGCGCCGGAGGGTGAGTTGCCCCCGCTTCTGGCGCTGAGCCACGGAGGGCCGACCGGCGCGGCATCGGGAGCGCTGGACATGGCAGTGCAGTTCTGGACCAGCCGTGGCGTGGCGGTGGTGGACGTGGACTACGGCGGCAGCGTGGGATATGGCCGCTCATACCGGCAGTTGCTCAACGGAAACTGGGGCGTGGTGGACGTGGACGACTGCGCCAACGCCGCGCTGCATCTGGTACACCAGGGACTGGCGGATGGCAACCGACTGGCCATTCGCGGCGGCAGCGCCGGCGGCTACACGACGCTGGCGGCGCTGACCTTCCGCAACGTATTCGCGGCGGGCGCCAGTTACTATGGAGTGTCGGACCTCACCGCCTTGGCCGCCGACACGCACAAGTTCGAGTCGCGCTACCTGGACCGGCTGGTTGCGCCGTATCCGGAGGGCGAAGACATTTACCGGCAGCGGTCGCCCATCAACCACACCGACGGGCTTTCCTGTCCGATCATCCTGCTGCAGGGTCTGGAGGACCGCATCGTCCCGCCGAACCAGGCGGAGATGATGTTCGAAGCGGTGCGAAGCAAGGGGATTCCGTGCGCGTACCTGCCCTTCGAGGGAGAGCAGCACGGGTTCCGCCGCGCCGAGAACATCAAGCGCGCGCTGGAGGCGGAGTTGTACTTCTACTCACAGGTGTTCGGGTTCGAACTGGCCGACCCGGTGGATCCGGTGGCGATTGAGAACCTGTAGCCGGTGACGCAACGAGACCTGCACCCGGCAACCCCGATGATATAATCAACTCATGCCAACCGAACCCATCCCACAGCTCGATCCGGAACTGTTGGTTGCGCGCATCATCGCGGAGTTGCAGGCCAACCCGGAAGCGCAGCCGCTGCTGCTGCGCGCCATGCTCACCAACGAGTTCCTGGGGATGCCGGCCCGGCTCGACCGTATCGAAAAGGACGTGGCCGAGTTGAAAGTGGATGTGGCACAGTTGAAGGCCGACATGGTGGAAGTCAAGGCCGATATCGCTGTACTGAAGACTGACGTGGCTGTACTGAAGACTGACGTGGCTGTACTGAAGACTGACGTGGCCGTACTGAAGACTGACGTGGCCGTACTGAAGACTGACGTGGCCGTACTGAAGACTGACGTGGCTCAACTAAAGGGCGATGTGGGCTATCTCAGAGGCAGTGATCTGGAAATCCGCCTGCACCGGAATCTCAGGTCCATCGTCAGCCAGCGGCTGGACCTGATTCGACCGCGCATCATGCAGAGCCAATTGCAGGAGCCAATCAACGAATTTGCCGACGAGATCCACGACGCATACCGCGAGGGACGCATCAGCAGCGATCAGTATCGACGGCTTGAACGAACCGACTTCATCATGCGCGCCCAGCAGTTGGACAACCATTCTTTGATCCTGGTGGCCGTTGAAGCATCTGCCACCGTGGACGCGCACGATATTGAACGCGCCCGCGAATCTGCTGACGCGCTGGCAACCGTATTCGGGACCGACACCATCGCGGTTGTGTCGGGCTATCGCATTGACCCCAGAGACCTGACCAAGGCTGAAGACGTGAGTGTGCGGTATGTGCAAGCCAACTGAATGGCCTCATCCACAGGCGTTTCAGTAAGCCGCCTGCAGCACCTCAATAATTGGGCCAGCGTCAACCACAGGCTTGGGGTTGGTGCTGAGGCTGCGGTCCTGCAGCGTGGCGGTGGCGATGTATTCCAGACCGTCCTCGGGGACGCCCACCTCCCGCAGCGTGCGCGGCAGTTCCAGGTCTCGGCACAGTTCGTCCACCGCGTCGGCGGCGGCCAGGCCAGCCTCCTCGTCGGTCATGGTGGATCTGGCTACGCCGATAGCCTCGGCGATCAGACGCTGGCGGTCGGCGCAGGCGTCCAGGTTGTAGCGCATGGTGTGCGGCAGCAGGATGGCGTTGGCCTCGCCGTGAGGGACGTCGTACAACCCGCCCACATGGTGGCACGTCGCGGTGTTGAGTCCCAGGCCGCCAAAGGACGCCAGCGACGCCATGGCGCACGCGGTCTTGGTGGTGAGCAGCGTGTCGATATCCCCATCCTTGCAGCGGGGCAGGTTATCGAAGAGCAGGCGGATGGCATGGAGCGCCATTCCGTCGCCGATGGGGTTGCGACCGGTGGAATAGACGGTCTCGATGGCGATGCGCAACTGCCCGATGGCTGTGGACACCAGTATGCGCAGGGGCGTGGTGGCCAGCGCCTGACCGTCAATGACGACGGTGCGGTGGGTCACACCATCGCCGGCAATGCTCAGCTTGCGGCCCTGCTCATGGTCGGTGATTCCGCCGCCGCCGCGACTGAACTCGGCGCAGCCCATGGTCGTGGGAACGCTGACGATGGGTACCTTGGGCGACGGTGTCGGCGGCACGATGATCTTGTCGGGAGGCTCGAAGAAGATCGCGTAATCGCGGATATCCCCACCCTCCCCCAGCAGGACCGCGATGGCCTTGGTGGTGTCGTGGGTGCTGCCGCCGCCGACGCTGATAAAGACGTCGGGCTGCGTCTCCCTGGCCATGGCGGCGCCGGCCTCGACGGTTTCGACGGGCGAGTGGGGCGCGACGCCGGAGTAGGTGCCGACGTATCGCGAACCCAGCGCTTCCTGCACCCTGGGCACCACGTCGCACGCTCTGAGGATGGTCGGCCCACAGGTGATCATGGCGCGGCCACCGCCCAGGCTGTCCACCACAGCCGGCAGGTCGTTGATGGCGGCCTCCGAACAGACAATGTCCTGGTGCAGGGGGTCGTAGCGATAGTGCAGGGCGTTGGCAGGCATGGTTCTATCTCCAGGTTGTGAGGCAGGCAGGGATAACGACCTGATCGTGCTCGGCGAAACTATATCACCATCAGGTGGCTTTCATTAGCTCCGTGAACGGCGTCCAGAGGGATGCGGGTATCCAGCGTTACCAGCCGGACGTTGTGTTTAACGGCCAAGGCCAAAAGGTACACGTCGGTCAGTTGACGGTAACCCGACAACCGCCGGTCGTCAACCAGCGATTCGTCAAGCAGGCTGGCGTCGTCGGGGATGAATTGGTGGTGATCCGTGGACGTGGCGGTCCGCAACAGATCCGTAGCCACGATCACGCTCAACGGACGCGGATATTGGGGTTGGGACAAGATGCGTACGCAGCCGTTTTGCGTTAGCGGGCAGGATGCCCATCCGAGTGCTAAATTTGCCGCGAACCAAACAGACACTGCCGCGTGAGCGGCGTGGTGTCGGTCCAGGAGAGCTAGCAGGCAGTTTACGTCATACAGAGCCCTCAAGGTTCAGATACCCAACTCTTCCCGCCACTTGTTTACCATCTCATTGGTAACCACGTAATCGCCGGCCGGCAGCGGTTTGAAACCGTACTGCTCCAGATCAACCGCCTGGACAGCGCTGACTTCCACGTCAACCACCTGGCCTTCCGGCAGTCCGAGCGGTGCGTCCAATTCGATGGTCCGACCCTTTACAATGCCTCTGCGTTTCATGTCATTTCCCTTGGATGGCGGGACGATACCGTGTTGCTGGCGCGGCGTGTCGCCTTGGCTTTGCCGGCGCTACTGATTCAGGCCGCGCTGCATGCCGCGCAGGTATCCGGCCTGCCCGCCGTGCTGGTTGACCTCCCAGATGAGCAGGCGGAACATATCGGCCACGGCCATGGCCTCGCCGCGCCGGTTGGTCATCTGGGTGCTGACGAGGGAATCGTCGTCGTGCTGGCTCAGGAACTCCAGCAGGTTGTCGCGTGCCGCGTCGGCGTACTCCATGACCACGGCCTTGTCCGGGCATTTCCAGTTGGTCAGATCCTCTACGGTGTAGCCGAAACCGACGTTCATGGGTTCCGGCGCGAACCCGAGGCGCTCGGCCCATCCCTGTTCGTAAAGCTGCGGTTCCTGTTTGGCAAGGGATTGGACCCACATATCCAGGGCGCGCCCGTAGTGCCAGACGATGAACCCGATGGAATGGCACTGATCATTGGGCGTGAACTCGATCTCCTCCTGGGTCAGCCCGTCCACGTACCGGAGCAGCCAGTCCCAGTTGTTGTTGAAGGATTCCCTGATGAATTCTTGCAGCGCCATGGTTGCCTCCCGGTGTATCAGGTGGTCCAGATGGGGGGTCGCTTGTCCAGGAAGGCGGTGATTCCCTCATGGGCGTCGTCTTCCAGGAGGTTATCCACCATGACCCTGCCCGCGAACTGGTAGGCGGAAGGGCGATCCATTTCAATTTGTTTGTAGAACGCCGCTTTGCCCAGCGCCAGGGTCTGGGCGCTGGCGGAGGCAATCTGGCGGGCCAGATCCATGACCTGCCGATCAAGATCGTCCGCCGGAGCGATACGGCTGATGAGACCGAATTCCAGGGCTTCCTGCGCCGAAATGGGCCGACCGGTGAGCAGCATCTCCATCGCCTTCTTGGGCATCACGGAGCGCGCGACCGCGACGCCCGGCGTGGTGCAGAACAGCCCGATCTGCACGCCCGGCGTGGCGAAAGCGGCGGTGTCGGCAGCCACGGCGATGTCGCAGGTGGCGACGAGTTGGCAGCCGGCGGCGGTGGCCAGACCCTGAACCTGCGCGATGACCGGCTTGGGCAACAGCCGGATGCCCTCCATGACGCGGGTGCAGGCGTCAAAGACGGCGGTGTAGTCCTCGGCATCCCCGTTGACCAGTTCGTTGAGGTCGTGTCCTGAACTGAACACCGGCCCCTCGGAGCGAATGACTACCACGCGGGCTTCCGGGTCGTTCGCAATCCAGTCCAGCCACTCTTCCAACGCCGCCAGGGTGCGCGATGACAACACGTTGCGCTTTTTCGGATTGGTCAGCGTGAGGATAGCGATGCCGTCTTGCGCCCAGTTGTAGTCAACCGTCAGCGGCTCAATTTCCTCCGGCGTGGCCGGACGAACCTGCGCCCCGTCCACGTAGGCAACGGCAATAGTGTTGCCAGCCGGGGAGAAAAACTCCACCATGTAAGCATCCGCGCCGGGGAAAATGTGCACGACAGTGCCTATTTTGCCTGCCTTCAGTTCGTACTCCGGCAGGTCTGATGTAAGTACGATTGGATCATGCTCTTCAATCATATTCGCCTCCCACGAGGATAAGCGCTGACGAGTCGAGGGAACTCGCTGCCCAGGTCAATTATCCAGACTGTTCTCAGCAACGGGTTGCGCCCATCCGGGGTGTTCAGAGTACCATCAACGGTGAAAACCGGTCCGTGTGGAGTTTCGGTAACGGAAGTGACTTCATGACTTGCCCCATGAGTCCGTAGGGCTTCTGCCAAGATCCACCACCGCTCACGATTAAAACCGAATTGGAGCAGGAAATCGGCCTTGCCGCCACCATCAGCATGATCGGGCACAAGCAGATAGTCCCTGGCTTTTTCCACTTGGACCCAGGCGTTTTCGGCGTTGGGGAGCTTCACTCCTACCCGCGCGGCAGGCCCAACCCCCGGCTGGCGATGATGTTGCGCTGCACTTCGCTGGTGCCGGCGGCAATGGTATGAGAAAACGCCCGCATCCAATGCTCCTGCATATCGGCTTCCAGGGGCGTCCACTTGTCGTCGCGCAGGCCGCCGTACATGCCCATCACTTCCAGGCAGGACGCGGTGGTGCGCTGCACGGTTTCGCTGCCGAACACCTTGGACATTGACGCTTCCTTGTTGGGCACCAGGCCTTCGCCCTGCATCCAGGCCACGTTGTAGGCGATGAGGCGCGCCACTTCGCACTCGATGTAGCGGTCGGCCAGCACGTTGCGCACCCAGGGTTCCTGGCTGAGCGGCTTGCCGTTGCGCGAGATTCCGTCGGCCCACTGGCGGGTATCGTCCAGATGCCGGCGCGACGCGGCCGAGTAGTCGATGCCGGAACGCTCGAAGTCCAGCAGCGTCACGGCCACGTACCAGCCACGGTTTTCCTCGCCGACGATGTTGCGGGCCGGCACTCGCACGTTGTCGAACATGATCTGGTTGAATTCGTGGCGTCCGCCCATGTTGATGATGGGGCGAACCTCAATGCCCGGCGTCTTCATGTCCACCAGGAAGAAACTGATGCCCCGGTGCTTGGGGGCGTCGGTGTCGGTGCGGGTGAGCAGCATGATCCAGTCGCCGCGGTGTCCCATGGAAGTCCAGATCTTGCTGCCGTTGATGACGAATTCGTCGCCGTCGCGGATGGCGCGGGTGCTGAGGGACGCAAGGTCGGAACCGGACTCGGGCTCACTGTAGCCCTGGCACCACTGCACCTCGCCCTTGGCGACGGGGGGCAGATGCTCGGCCTTCTGCTCGTCGGTGCCGTGAATCATGAGGGTTGCGCCCATCATGCGGACGCCGAAGTTGTCGCGACCGGGAGCGCGGTGGTAGGTCATCGCTTCATTGAAGATGGCGGTGCGCACCGGAGATGCTTTTTGTCCGCCGTACTCTTCCGGCCAGTGCATCGTCAGCCAGCCTCGGTCGGCCAGTTTGCGGCGCACATCCAGCGTGCGTTCCCAGTTATCTTCACCGACGCCACGTTCGCCCAACTCCCATTCGGGAACATACTCGTCGGAGATGAACTGCTGGAGGTCGCTTTGGAAGGTAGCGTCCTCGGTACTGAACTGGAACTCCATGATGCTATTCTCCTGGTGGCGTGGGTCGCATGGTCGGCGGCATCGGCCGACGGTGAACCGGATTGACGTGCAAAATTTGCGCTATCTTACCACGGGCTGCGTCACATTTGGCTGTAGCCGCTGCCGGGCCCCCGGGTGTCGTCGACGCCCCAGCCGCGGCCTTCCGTGATCCAGCCAAACTCCAGCAGAATCTGCTGGCTGTAGCACACCCGCCCCGTTACCTTGTCCGCAGGTTCGGAAGCCAGGAGCAGGGTGGCTTTGGCGAGCAGTTCGGGTGGCTCGCCACGCGGGTCGTCCATGCCCTCCACCAGGTGATGGAAAACGGTGCCGGGAGTGGGCACCACCAGGGAGGGAGCCACCGCCGAAACGGAGATCCCATACTCGTGCACCTCCTGGGCCAGACCCTGGGAGAAGCGCTCCAACGCCGCTTTCTCGGCTCCGTAGCATGTGCCGTTGTTGGTCGGCGTGGTGTACGGTCCGCGACCGGGACCGACGGCCGAACCGGAGGATATGTTCACGATGCTGCCCGACCTGCGCTCGATCATGTCCGACAGAACCAACTGGCTGAGGATGAAAGGAGCGTGGAAATTGACCGCCCATGATCGCATCCAGCGGTTGATGGGAAAGTCCTTGATGGGCAGGTAGTAGGTGAGGGCGGCGTTATTGACCAGCACGTCCACCGGCCCGTAGATGCGTCGCGCTTCCGACACCAGCATCTCGCACTCGTCGGGCAGGGAGATGTTGGCGGCCACGGCAGTTGCCTCGCCGCCGGCTTCCTTGATGTCCGCGATGGTCTTGGCGAGCGAACCTTCAAGCGGGTGATCGCCTTCGTTGACGGTGCGGGCGGCGCAGACTACGCGGGCCCCTTCGGCGGCGAACAGGCGACTGATTTCGGCGCCGATGCCACGACTGGCGCCGGTGACGATGGCGGTTTTTCCTTCTAGTTTGGGCATTTCCGGTTGTCCTTTTGCTGATTTGCGGCCGTCATCGCCTGTGGTTCCGTTACGCAATGGCGCCGACCAGGTGAACGGCAACCCCTTGCGTCAGGCGTCAAGATGAGGAGAATGAAAGACAATTGTAACCCGTGCGAGGGCGTGTCCATGGCGCGAGCCTAATAATGGCGCCTGCCGATCGGTCAGGTCTGACCGTTGCTCGAGACCCCATTACCGTTGGGCGGCGGTTCGGTGAAGGGTTGACCCGCGCGCTCTGCGGCGTCGCGGCGCTCAAGCCAGGATTCCCAGGCCTGTTGAGTTTCCTCAATGCCCTCCATCCGGCCCGTCGCGCGACCTTCCTCACGGCCTTCTGCTCGGCCTTCCCGACGACCTTCTTCGCGGTAAAAACGTTTGCGAAATTCTGCCAGTACCAAGGATGTCCCCTCCACCAATCCGATTGTTATCGGGAGCGCGACGCCGGCGGTCAGAGCCGCGGAAACAATGCTGATTATAACAATTTCCGGCCAGGCGAGCGGCGGATTTTCCGCTGTCACGAACCGGGAGTAGGCCATCAACCCGGCAAGCACAGCCCAGATGATGTAAAACGCAAGGAGTATCCGCCCGCTGTGGCGCGCCAGTACGTCAAAAAGACTGCGCCTGACGTCCCGGTTGGAGCCGTTGCTCGCCGCCGCGTCAGCCATCCACCAGGTCGGACAGCACCGCTGCGTTCATGGTGAAACTTTCCGACTCAGCGGGGAAGGAGCCATCGCGGACATCGTCGGCGTACTGGCGGAAGGCGGAGGTTATGTCATCCGCCAATGTCGCGTAGCGACGGGCGTGCCTGGGCAGAAAATCCGAAAACAGGCCGAGCATATCGTGGAACACCTGCACCTGCCCATCGCAATCGGGGCCGGCGCCGATACCGATGGTCGGGATGGTCATTCGCTCGGTGATCACCCTCGCCAACGGGCTTGGGACGCATTCCAGCACCACCGAGTAGGCGCCGGCATCCTGCAACGCCAGGGCGTCATCCACAAGGCGTCGAGCGGTGGCGCGGGTGCGTCCCTGCACGCGGTAGCCGCCCAGGGCGTTGACCGATTGCGGCGTGAGGCCGATGTGTCCCATGACCGGCACGCCGGCGTCCACCATGCGTCGCACCGTTTCGGCGATGGCCACGCCGCCTTCCAGTTTCACCGTGTGCGCGCCGCCCTCCTGCATCAGCCGGCCGGCGTTGCGCATGGCTTCGTTGGAATCGACCTGGTAGGCCATGAAGGGCAGGTCGGCGACGACCAGCGCGTTGGATGCGCCGCGCGTGACCATGCGGGTATGGCGCACCATGTCGTCCATGGTCACCGGAATGGTGGAATCGTATCCCAGCACCACCATCCCCATGCTGTCGCCCACCAGTATGATGGGTATGCCGGCGGCGTCGGCGATGCGGGCGGCGGTGTAATCGTAGGCGGTGACCATGGGGATTTTCTCCCCGTTCCGCTTCATGTCCGCCAGTTTTCTGATCGTAGTCGCCATAGTAGCGCGATTGTATCAGCCTTGCCCCTGTGCTGTCCGCCTCAATCGGGCCAGGTCGTCCTCGGCGACGCCCTTCGCCCGCGCCAGCGGAAGGGATGCCATTGTCAACTGGCGGTACATAGTCTCAAGCTCGGGAGCGCGCTCCGACAACGCTGCCAGGTGTGCCGAGATGGTGGCGGCGTCACCGCGCACGGCCGGCCCGGTTACCGCCGCCAGCGGTCCCACTGCGGCGATGGCCTCGATGGTGGCGCGGGCCAGCGGCACGGCGGCCCTCACCCCGTCCTCCTCCGTGTATCCCATGCGCGTCCACAGGCTCACCGCTGCTTCCAGCAGAGTTCCCACGTAGCCGCACGACAATACCGCGCTGGCGTGGTACAGCGGACGCAACTCATCGGTGATGGCAATAGCCCGTCCATCCAAACGCTCCGCGAGGGACGGCAGATAGTCTGCCAGCCACCCGGTGGCGGACAACGCGAACGTTACGCCGGACAGACGACGGGCGGCTTCGGCCGGTTCGCTGAGTGCGGCGAAGGTCTGGAACGGATGCATCGCGCCCACGGCTGCCCCGGCGTCCGCCGCTGCGGACAGGAGTTCGGTGGACGCCGCGCCGCAACAGTGCGCCACCCCCTGCCCGGAGCGCCAACTGACCTCGCCGGCAACTTGCGATATTGCGCTGTCGGGCGTGGTGATGAACACCAGGTCGCAGGTATCCGCGACTTCCTGCGCCGTGTCAACCGCGACGCACCCGTCGATTCGCCCGGCGATCCACTCCGCGCTGGCACGGGTGCGGCTGGCGGCCGCGACCACGTCGCAGCCCACCGAGTCCAGCGCCAGCGCCAGGCCGCGCCCCAGCGTGCCGGCCCCGACGAACCCGATTCGGACGTTATCCGGTGTTGCCATGTTTCAATTCTCCAACTGACGGCGCTCCTGCCAGCCCCGTGGCCGATCGCACCGCGTCCAGTACCGCCAGCGCAGTGGCATGGGTCGCTGCCGCCACAATGGCGGTGAGGCTAACCGTCGCGGGATTGAGCCCCGTGGCCACGCAGAACATGGTGTCGCCGTCCCCCGCAGTATGACACGGTCGTATGGTCAGGGCGAGGCCGTCGTGCGCGGACGACGCGACGAAGTTGGCCTGCGCCTTGTCCAGCGCGGCATCGGTGGCCACCACGCCGATGGTCGTGTTGGTCATGGCCGTTTCAGCCTGCGGGTACTCGCCGTTGAGTATGATATTCACCGGATCGGCCATCGTTCCGTCATCCCGCAACGGTCCCGCGATGAGCGCGCCGTCCTGATGGTCATGGATTCCGCCCCAAGCGTTGACCGCCACCGCCGCGCCCACCGACACCCCGTTGGGCAGCACGCAGCGGGCCGAACCGATTCCGCCCTTGATCGCGCCGGCCGACCCGAACGCCTTGGCGACAGTGGCCCCCGTTCCGGCGCCCACCGAACCGGACACCAGCGGCGAACCGTGTGCGGCTTCACACGCCGCGTACCCGGCCGCGGCGTCGGGGCGAACGTCGGCGCGTCCGATCCCGAGGTCGTACAGGATGGCGGCCGGGGCTATGGGCACGCTGCCGTGGGGCGTCTGGAATCCGATGCCGCGTTCTTCGAGCCACCGCTGCACGCCCGTTGCCGCCGAGAGTCCGAAGGCGCTGCCGCCGCTGAGCAGGATGGCATGAACCCGGTCAACCCTCCGCGTCGGGTCCAGCAGGTCGGTCTCGTGGGTGCCGGGCGAACCTCCGCGCACGGCCACCCCGCCCACGGCGGTTTCGCCGCAGAGGATGACGGTGCAGCCGGTTGCCGAAACCGCGTCGGTCCAGTGGCCGGCGGTGATGCCGGGAACGGCGGTGATGGTCTGGTTGGTCGCCACAGCAGACTCCGCCGGTCCTGTCATTCGTCCCCCGCCTCGACGGCGGCGAGCAGTTCTTCGGCCCTTTCCAGCAGCATCCGTTGCCGCTCGGGATTGATCCCCTGGTTTTCAAGGTAGAGGCGGAGCGCGGCCAACGGCTGCAGGTCGCTGGGTTCCACGGCGAGGCGGCGGCGCGATTCGTCGGTAACCTCGCGGGATATGCTGGCAACGTAGTGGGCGGATGACAACGCGGCCCTCAGGTCAGCGTCCCGCATCCGCGACGACTGCTCGCCGGACAGCCGCACCCGCACGCGGGTAATGGACCCGTCAACCGGGCGTCGCTCGATGGCGCGCACCACGAACTCCGTCGGGTTGGTCTCGTTCTCCGGCACCGTGGCGTCCACCGTGACGAAGGGGCGGGCGGCGATGCGCTCGAAACGGTAATCGGTGAGCCGCCGACCCTGGGGAGCGTTGGGGTCGATGTCTATGATGCAAAAGCCCTTTTCGTCGGCTTCCTCGGAGAAATCCACCCGTTGCAGGCTGCCGGAATAGACCACCGCCGGGCCGACTCCGACCGCGCCCTCGGACGCCGGCGGACGCAAGACCTGGTGCTTGTGAATGTGCCCCAGCGCCACGTATTCCAACTGCGGCAGTTGAACCGCGCTGACGTTGAGGACGTGGTCGTTGCCCAGCATCATGGAACGCTCCGTGCCGACGGTGGCGCCGTTGACGGTGACGTGGCCGGCCAGAATCGCCGGCACCTCCGGGTCCAGCGTCTGCGCCCGGTGGGCGATGGCTCCGGTCATCCGCCGTTCGATCTCCTGCCGGATCTGTTCGATGGTGAGGCCCCGGGATTCCTCGCGGGCCAGCATGGCGCCCCGGGATGGCCAGGGCACGGCCAACACCTGCAGCGGGCCGGCAGGCGTTGACACCGTCTGATTCCCCAATCGCGCGCCAACGTACACGTTGGGCACCTGCAGGGTGGAGAATATCTCCACCGAGTGTGCCCGACCGGTGGCGGCCGGCAGGTCGTGGTTGCCGGCCAGCAGAAAGGTCGGGATGCCGGCAGCCGACAACCGACGCAGGCGGAGCGCCAATTCCCGTTGCTGAGTTTGCGAAGGGTCTCGCCCCTTGTAGGCGTCGCCCGCCAGCAGAACCAGATCGACGGCGTTGGACAGGGCAAATTCCACCAGTTCGTCCAGTGCGCCCAGGAAGTCGCCCAGCCGGGTGGAAAGACCGGTGTTGGGATCGGTGCGCCCGTAGTTTTCGACGCCGATATGAAGGTCGGAAAAATGCAGGATTCGCATGGCAATCCCAACTATACATTGCGATTTGCTGTCACGCGAACCCGGTGCGCGCCTCAGGGTCGGGACGGGGCAATTCGATTTTGACGATAGACGAGGCAGTCCGCTCGTCCTTCGACAGGCTCAGGATGAGCGGACGGTGAGTACGGACCGGCTACCGGTGCGAGTTCGATGAAAGACTGGACTTGCGGGGAGGAGGGTTCCGACAAGCCCAGTCGCCCGGAATGGGCAGGGATGGTGCGCTACCGGCCGCTACGGCAGCGCGCCTACTTCCTGCAACAGGGCCTGAGTGCCGGCCAGGTCCCCCAGATCCGCCAGCGTGATGTCGGGCTGACTGATGCTGTCCAGCGGCGTGAGCAGCAGGGAAGGCCGCACTCCATCTACCATGGGATATTCAAAGGTCTGCCCGGCGAAATACTGCTGACCCACCGAACTGAGCAGGAACCGTATGAATGCCTCGGCGTTCTCGGGATTTTCGGCCGTTTCCAGGATGCCGACCCCGGACACAAGCACCAGCGAACCCGGTCCGCCGGCCCGCAGATGAGCGTTGCGCGCCGGAAATTCCTCGCCTTCCTCAGCAAGGAAGCGATACAGGTAGTAATGGTTCACCAGTCCGACGTCGATTTCGCCGGCCGCAGCGGCGGCAACCTGCGGGGTATTCTTGGGGTAGATCTTGACGTCGTTGTCGATCATCGCCCGCAGCCACTCCTCGGTCCGCTCTTCTCCCCATCCAACGCGCAGCGCGGTGATCATCGCCTGTAACGATCCGTTGGTCGGGGCCCAGCCCACGCGGCCCTTCCACTGGGGTTCCGTGAACCCCCACAGATCATCGGGCAAGTCCGCCTCGGTGAGATTCTCGGTGCCGTACACGACGACGCGCGCCCGGCCGGTGACGCCGACCCAACGGCCTTCCGCTGAACGCGCCCACTGCGGCGTCAACTCGATCAAATCTCCGGGAAGCGTGGTCATCATGTCGGACACCGCGGCGAGGCCGCCCGGATCCTGGGCATAGAACACGTCGGCCGGTGAGTTTCCTCCCTCTTCCAGCAGCGTGGCGGCCAGGGCGCTGGTGCCGGCGTACTTGACCTGGACATCGATCCCCGTTGCTTCCTTGAACTGCTGGATAATCGGGTCAACCAGGGACTCGCTGCGCCCGGAGTAGATGATGAGCTTCCCGGGATCGCCGGTCGGCTCAGATTCCCGCACGATGCGCGTCACTTCCACGGTTACGGTTTCGGGCTGGGCGGCAGGCACACCGCCGCCGCAGGCGAGGCCCGCGCCAACCAGCAGCGCGGCCACGGCGATCAGCATCCCCAACCGAATGCCACGAAAATGTTTCATCAGGTCAGTCATTGGGTTCTTTCCTCCGCATATCAGATTGGCCCTGGCCTCGACCCCCGCAGTGGATGCAGGCCACCAATGGCATCTGCACCGGGATTATCAGCAAAGCAATATCTCAAGATTCGTTGCCATGCCGACGGCATATTAGTACACACATAAAATTGAGTCAATACCAACACGCACGGTTTTGTCTCCCAACGCAAATCGTCTGTGTCGTGCGATTGAATCATGTGGCGGTGTGCATCGTGTCCACGTAAGCAGCGACGTTACGGCGCCTCATCGCGTGAACCCTTCCGTTCTTTTTGTGCGCGACGATAGCCTTCGGGCCTCCCATGCAACGTGCCGGCCACTGCCATTTTTCCCGCGATAGCGGACCGCTGCCGTCCCGGCCGTCGCTATAAAAACGGGAATAACCCTGCTAGACTATATCGTCGGCACCAATTTGCCTGAAGCACCCCGTCGGAGCAGACGAACCCAATATGACTACCCCGCGAGAGCTATACAGCTTGCAGGAAATCGACCACCGTATAGACGGCATCGACGCCGAACGCAAGCGGCTTGAGGAGCGTCTGGCCGCCGGCGTCAATCGCCCTGACCTCACGGGCGAGGCCGACCGCCACTCGTCACGGGCGGTGGCCATCGGCGACAATGTCCAGAACCGGCGGGACGAAGCGGAACGACTGCGGGAACGATTGACGGGTCTGGAATCACGGCTCTACAACTCCAACACATCCCGACGGGATCTTTCCACCATCCAGCGCGAAGTCGATTCGGCCAAGTATCAGATCACCCAACTGGACGATTCCATCCTGGAGCAGGAGGAGGAGCAACGCACCCACGAAGAGGCCGCGCAGACCGCCCGCTCCGAGATGCAGGACGCCGAAAGCCAGTGGAAGGAGACCATCACGGCGGTCAACAGCCGTCTGTCGGACCTCTCCGAGCAGCGCGACGAAGCCGCCAGCCACCGCCAGAGCCTGGCCGGAACCCTGCCGGCCGACGACCTGCAACGATACGAACGGCTGCGCAGGAACAAGGCGGGGACCGCCATTTCGCTGGTCGATAACGGGCGCGTGTGCGTCTCGTGCCGCATGACTCTCACCACCAACGTGATGCGGCAATTGAGGGACAAGTCCAGGCAGGTGCCCTGCAGCGCGTGCGGGCGGATCCTGTACCAGCCGTAATCCTCTGCGTTGGAGGCGGAGGCTGATTTGCGACTCCGCCGGCGTCACTCCACCCATCCATTTTGGAGAATGCAATAACCATGTACTCGAAAGTAATCGTACCGTCGGACGGATCGGACCTTTCCGAACAGGCGCTGCCTTACGCGGAGTTGATTGCCCGATCGCTGGATGTCCCAATCGAGTTAGTCCAGGCGTACGACACCCTGCCGGCATCGCTGCTGGGAGCGGCCAATCGACAGAGCGTGGCCGGCCAACTTGATCAGCAGGCGAACCGGCGAACGCTGGCCGCGTTGGAGCCCACGCGCGCGCGGCTGGAGTCAGCGGGCCACTCCGTCAGCGTGACCGCGCAGCGGGGCGCCGCCGCCGATGTCATCATGGCGATCGCCGGCGCAGAGCCCACCGCGCTGGTGGTGATGTCCACCCACGGGCGCAGCGGGATTTCCCGGTGGGTGATGGGCAGCGTCACCGACAAGGTGTTGCATACAATACCCAACCCCATGCTGATCGTGCGGGCCAACGTGTTGGGGCCAGCGTCCCCTGAGTCGTCGTTGAAGTCGGTCGTTGTGCCGCTGGATGGGTCCGCCACATCCGAACTGGCGATACCCCATGCCATGAGTGTCGCCGGCGCGCTCTCCGCCAGCATCACCGTGCTGCGGGTCACTCCCACCGAGGCCCATTATCGGCACCAACTGAGCCTGATCACGCCGGAGATGGGCGCGATCCCGAATTTCGAATCCGCGGAGCCAGACCAACTGGTCGGAGAGGATGCCGACGAAGCCGACGGATACCTCGCCGACGTCAGCAACCGCATGGCAATTGATCACGCCCACGGCGTGGTCACCGAACACCAACTCAACGACAACGTCGCTCAGACGATCATCGACCAGGCCAGCGCCCAACCGTCGCTGGTCGCCATGACGACCCACGGCCGCAGCGGGGTGGGCAGGATGGTGCTGGGCAGCGTCACCGACCGGGTGGTGCGGCACTCCAACCTGCCGGTGCTGGTGATACGCTAGCAGACGTCAGACGCGGTAAAACGCCCCACCGCCGGCCCACTGCGCCCGCAGGGCCCGGTCGCCGACGACGGGGTCGAACCGTACCCACTCCGCCGTGGGTTCGCCCGGCCGCCCAACGTAGAAACGCGGCGACGGGCCGGAATCCGTCGGAGACCGAGTCAACGGTTCCTCGCCCCCGTTGGGCCAGGCCAGCCACAGCCGGCCCCGACGCAGTATCACCCTGAAGTTGGACACGTAGGGCGCGTGGCTGCGGTAGTGTCCCTGGAACGCAGCCCAGCCGGGCGGATGCTCGGCTGCGACTTCCAGCGGCGCGCTGCCCCGACGGACGTACACGTCGGGACCGTGGCGCATCTCAAGCATCTGGGCGCTTGAATCGTCGCGGTCGGCGGCGCGAAAGCGGACAGGGAACGGGTCGAAACGGTCGTCCGGCACGCAGAAGACGCCGCCGGAGATGTTCTCAAGGACAATGGGGCCGCTCCCGTTCAGCGTCAGGCGCAGCCGATCCCCGTCGGCGTGAACCGCGCAGATGGTTCCGGACACCTCGTGGACGTATTCGCCGGCGTAGCGGGATGCGTCGGGAACTCGCGAGGAGTCGGGCGTGGATGGCGGATCGGGTGGGGGTTGGTCATTGCGCGCGGCGGCGGCGACCTTCAGCGCGTAGCGGGCCGGCTCATAGGTGTCCACGTCAAAACCGTTGCACATGATGACGACTCCGAGGCCGTCGGTCTGGTCCGTAATCATGATGGCCCTGAACCCCACCGTGCTGCCGCCGTGTCCTATGAAATGGTGCCCCTCCGACTGGTGGGAAATGATACCGAAACCGTACCCGTAATCATGCTGGTAGTCGTCTCCCCGCGACATCGCTATGGCCGGCGTTGTCATCATCCGGTACCAGGCGGGCGCAATGATGGCGCGGGCGCCGCACCGACCATCGTTCAGATACAGTCGCGCATAACGGGCCATATCCTCCGCCGTGCTGACGGGGCTTCCGTCGCCAACTGCGTATTCCATCCAGGTGGCTGGGATCACGGTATCGTTGCGGCGATACGGCCGGTCGTCGTGCAGCGGAACATAGCCCGTGGCCATGCGGTGGCGCGAACGGTGGGTGGTCACGGGATCGGTGGCGGTCATGCCCAGGGGTTCCAGGACTCGCTGGCGGATCGCGTCGCCGTATGCCTGGCCCGTGATGTCCTCCAACAGCCAGCCCAGCGCCTTGTAGCCGGTGTTGGAGTAGTGAAAACGCGCCCCTGGCTCCCAGGCGGCCTCGGTGTCGCGGAGCGCGAACGCTTCGTATCGGGCGGCGGGAGTGAAGTCGGCGCCCGCCGGAAGTCCGGCAGTATGGCTCAACAGGTGGCGCAGGGCGATGGGGCCGTACCGCGACGGCATGGCGAACCAGGGCAGGTGCGTGGCGATGGGAGCGTTGAGGTCCAGGCGTCCGGTCTGGGCCAACTGGAGTAGCGCCAGCGAGGTCATGGACTTCCCGATGCTGCCAATCTGGAACGTCGTATCGGACGTTACCGGACTTCGGGCCGACCTGTCGGCCCAGCCCAGGCCGGCGGTGTAGATGGTTCGTTGGCGGTCGGTCACCGAGACGGCAAGGCCGGCGGCCGGAACCGCCGCGAGCCATCTGCGCAGGTAGTCGGTGAGTGTGGCGAAATTAGGGTGATGAGAAAGCATGACTTGCAGGGTCCCGGTGGGTCTCCCAAACGACTGCCGCTTTTCACGACCGTGTTCAGACCCGGTTGGACGGGCAGTTAGCGGTGGAAGATGTGGCGGAGCAGAAAACGCAGAGCGTGGCGCAATCCCCGGTTTGGCGAGAATCGGGCGGTGATGTACACATGGCCGTTGGGCCCGCCATCGATGCCGGCGTTGCCCTGGCCCCGCAAACGGAGGCGACTGCCGTCGGCAACGCCTGCGGGTATGGTGGCGTTCAGACGCAGGGTGCGGTGAAGCCGCTGTTCTCCGCCGCATCGCCAGCAGCGTCCGGCGATGGCGATTTCCTCCGGTTCGAGGCCGGTGCCACGACAGCGGGGACAGGTTTCCATGCGCTCCACCAGGAACGACTTTCGCGCTCCCCGCCTGGAGTCTCGCGAGTTCACGATTACCGTGGCCTCGATGTCCTCGCCCTGCATCGGAACGCGCTCTCGGGGCGGCGCGGCCCCTCGCCGTGGCCCGGCCCTGGAGGAACGCTGCTGCGTGGTCGGTGAACCCGCCATGGTCCCGTTGATGTCATAGAGGCGGCGGCGCTCAGGGTCGGAGAGCGTGGCGTAGGCATCGTTGATCCGCTGCATCCGCGCTTCGGCTTCCGGCCCCGAATTGAGGTCAGGGTGGTAGAGACGCGCCAGACGCCGGTAGGCCGCGCGAATCTCTCCGGGGGTCGCAGTTCGCGGGACCCCGAGGGTACTGTAGCAATCCTGTTTCATTCGCGAGTTATGGACCAACCGGGCGCAAACCCGGCGCTATTGCGCTTTGCGTATCGTCTGTTGGCGTGATATGCTGAAACTGTCGGGGCGGGGCGTAGCGCAGCCCGGTAGCGCACCTGCATGGGGTGCAGGGGGTCGCCAGTTCGAATCTGGCCGCCCCGACCATTATCAACACAGCGACAATTTCAGGCAAGAGCGCCCGTGAGGGCGCTCATTTTCGTCACATGGCGGTGCGGCCTCCATCAATAACCACCTCGCTGCCGGTCACGAAGGATGCCTCGTCCGAAGCCAGGTACACCACGGCGTAGGCGATGTCCTCCGGACGGCCGATGCGTCCCAGCGGCACGCGCTGTCGCTGCTCGTCGTCGCTGAGGCCGCTTCCCCGATTGCGTCGCGACTCCTGGAGCATGGGCGTGTCGATGGGCCCGGGATGCACCGAGTTGCACCGTATGCCTTCCCCGGCGTGCTGAATGGCCGTGGACTTGGTG
Organism: Dehalococcoidia bacterium; assembly: GCA_963668585.1. Lineage (GTDB taxonomy): Bacteria > Chloroflexota > Dehalococcoidia > Lucifugimonadales > UBA3495 > Bin87. Next base: position 233,008 of record OY764869.1, read on the forward strand.
AACAGCCGCACCGCGCCCTTGGTGCTGCTGTAGCCGGCCAGGTTGTAATCGTTGCCGACCAGTCCGGCGGTGGACGAGATGTTGACGATGCTGCCCCCGCCGGCTGCCCGCAGGGCGGGCAGGGCGGTTTTGGTGCCGAGGAAAACGCCCTTGGCGTTGACGTCGAACAGGCGGTCCCACTCCTCCACGGTCATTTCTTCAATGCTGCGGCCGAGCACGATTCCCGCATTGTTCACCAGCACGTTGAGCTTGCCATATTCGGAGACGGCGGCGTTCACTGCGTCCTGCCAGTCCGACTCTCTGGTAACGTCCAGATGCACGTAGGTGGCCTGACCACCCAGTTCCCGAATCTCGGCCTCCACCCGGCGCCCTTCGTCGTCAAGCAAATCCCCGAAGACGACGCACGCCCCTTCCGACGCGAACATTCGCGCCTCCACCGCGCCCTGGCCCCGAGCGCCGCCGCTGATCAGCGCAACCTTGCCATCCAGCCTGCCCATGGTTGTTACCTCCTGGTTGGTTTCACTTTCGCGCCGGAACCGCAAAGCAGTTAGCCGGCGACGACTTCCCTGAATTCGCGAATCGCGTTGATGTGAGCATCCGGCGTGGCGAGCCCGGCAGACATGGTGTTGATGGAGAAGTGCGACGCGCCCATGCCGCGCCAGATTTCTCCCTGAGCCTGCCAGAACTCGGGATCGCCGTCCGTGTAGTTGACCCGTGGTTCCATTCCTATGGAATTGGGGTCGCGCCCGACGGATTCGGCAGCCTCGCGCACCTTGGCGATGGCGGCCTCGGCCTCGGGGTTATTGGCCTGAAACTGGGGGAACCAGCCATCGGCGACGCGCCCCACGCGACTCAGCACGCGGTCGGTCGGAATGGGGCCGCGCGCACGGCTGCCGGCGCCCATCCACAGCGGGATCGGCCGCTGCACCGGCAGGGGGTTGATGCCGGCGTTGGTGACGTTATGGTAGCGGCCATGGAAGTCCACGACTTCTTCGGTCCAAAGCCGGCGCAGCAGTTCCATTTGTTCTTCGGCGCGGCGGCCGCGGGTGGTGAAATCCTCGCCCAGCGCCTCATATTCCACGGGGTTCCAGCCAATGCCGACGCCCAGGCGCAGGCGTCCGCCGCTCAGCACGTCAACCTCGGCGGCCTGCTTGGCGACCAGCGCGGTCTGCCGCTGGCCCAGGATGACGATGGCCGACACCAGTTCCACCGTGGTGGTCAGCGCGGCCATGTATCCGAACACCACGAAAATCTCGTGGAACAGGCTCTCCTTGGTGTAACTGCCGGTCCACGGTTGGTGGTAGTCGGTGTCAGCGCCAAGCACGTGATCGTAGGCGATGATGTGGGCGAAGCCCAACTCCTCGGCGGCCTGGACGTAATCTCGGACGGCGATGGGGTCGGACCCGATTTCGGTCTGGGGGAAAACCACGCCGATCTGCATCTGCTGGTTGGGCATAGCTGCGCTCCTGGAAGTGTGTGGTTCGACAGGCTCCCATCAGAGGTGGATATCCCACACCGCGAGCGGAGCATGACGAATGATAGACAGGGTGGACGGTCGGATTTTACCCCTAGCCGCAAGGCAAGGGCAAATCGGATCGTCAGGCGACAACGCCCAACCCCGCGCCGCTCGCCGCACACACCTGGCAGTCGGAGATCAAAACCACCCGCATGATAAAATTGTCAGTAGCGGAACTTATGAGCGGCCCAGTGCAAGTCGCGCTGACGGGCGGTAGATGGAGGGCGGGTAGAGTAGAGTAGCAACTTGGCGACTGGCCGATAAGGAAACCACCATGCCTGAACAATGCCCCATCTGGGGAACCGAATGCGAATGCGTAACGCAAGACGAGAACTCAATCATCGTAGCCGACTCCCCCAGAGCCGCCGGCAGTTACGAACTTGACAACGACGCCGGGGATGAACTCGTTAATTTGACCGAAGACGCAAAGGCCCGGCTTACCACCATGCTGGTCCGGCAGCGGCAACTCGGCGACGATTACCCGAGGGTCAACAAAGCAATCATCAACAGGGCTCGATCAGCCAGGATCTCTCCATTGCAAGAAAGGCTTGACGGCCTGATGCTTTTTTTGATAGGCAGATCTCCCAAAGTTGGCTGTCCCGTCAGCATTGGGCGGCCAGACCAACCCCGAGAAAATCTGGAGAATTACCAGTTTGCGCTTGCACACTCAGAATCTACGGATTTCCAAGAGATTTCATACCTCGCGGACAGTCTGCACAGTCAAGGTCTCATCACAAAAAAAGGCATTGACCTTAGAAACCAATCTGGACAACTAAGGATTGACTTCGGATTTCTATGCACGGTCACGATACGTGGCTACTCTGTAATGGAGCAACGCCGAACCGAGGTCAAGGCAGACCAGTGCTTCGTCGCCTTGTGGTTCGATCAAGAAACGGACGTCTTGTATGATAATGCCATCGCGCCGGCAGTCAGGGCGGCAGGCTACCAGCCAATACGGATAGACCGCCAGACGAACTATCTAGGCAAGATTGATGACCAAATCGTAGCTGAAATACGACGATCAAGGTTCGTAGTTGCCGACTTCACTCATGACGAACGCGGCGCCCGTGGTTCCGTGTACTACGAAGCCGGTTTCGCGCAAGGGCTGGATATACCTGTGATATTCACCTGCCGGGACGACCAACTCAATGAGCAGCACTTTGATACCAACCACTTCCTGCATCTTTCGTGGCCCAGAGGTCATGCGGAAGCATTGATAGAGCCGCTCAAAAACCGGATTTTGGCCAACCTCGGCGCAGGTCCGCACGCCGGCGGCGGTGAGTAAGCCGGCGCGCAAACCTCACACGCCCACGATAAACAGTCGCCCTGGCGCAGCCGCAGATGAGTAGCGCATCGCCCGCCAATCCAACAGACCGAGGAGAAACGCAATGGGAACCGTAGTGGTCACCATAGGTATCGGAGACCCGCAAGGGCGGAGGTTCGAAGACATCGAAGTAGTCGTGGACACTGGCTCGACCTTCACTGCGGTACCCAGAACCACGTTGCAGCGGCTGGGAGTGCCGGTAGAACGCTCCGTACAGTCCGAACTGGCGGACGGAAGCAACACGCCGGTGGACATCGGACGAACCATGGTCAGGCTTGAAGGGCAGGAATTCCCCACGCCGGTGATCTTCGCTGAAGCGGGCGAGCCCACTTTGCTTGGAGTAGTCACGCTCGAAGAGGCGCTTCTGGCTGTGGACCCCGTGGCCGGACGCCTCATACCTACGAACGTGCTGCGCCTCTAGGGCCCGTTCACACTTTGAAAACCATACGTCGTTCCTGCGAAAGCAGGAACCCAGAAAAGTCTCGGCCACTGTACCCTCGTCATCATTTTGTACTTTCTGGATTCCCACGGTCGCGGGAATAACGGAAAATGTCAGGCAAATGACGGAAGGTGTGAACCGGCCCCTGGCCCAGATGGCTGGCCCTACCCTGTGGCCCAGACCAGGTTCCAAAGCAGGAAGAACAGTATGATCGCCGTCCAGCCGGCGACCATGGCGATGCGGTAGAGACGCGTGAACCATGGGTGTTCCCAGAAGGGCAACCGCCGTTCTCGCGCCCATCGGGTTTCCTCGGCGCCGCCGGCCCATATCCAACTGCGGATTTTTGCAATCAGCGCCATGATTCACATCAATCCAACGAGCAACGCCCCAACGAGCAACGATCCAACAAGCATCGATCCAACAGGCATCGATCCAACAGGCAACGCCGCGTCATGCCTGCGGTTGCACTCTGGGCCCCACTACAGAATCTGGGACAGGAAGTGCTTGACCCGCTCGTGGCGGGGGTTGTTGAAGAACTCGTCGGGCGCCTGGTCCTCCACGATTATCCCTTCGTCAAACATCACGATGCGGTCGGCGACCTCGCGAGCGAAGCCAAGCTCGTGAGTCACGGCCAGGATGGTCATATTCGATGCGGCCAGTTCTCGCATCACCTCAAGCACCTCTTTAATCATCTCAGGGTCGAGGGCCGACGTGGGCTCGTCGAACAGCATGATGTTCGGCTGCATCGCCAGGGCGCGGGCGATGGCGACGCGCTGCTGCTGACCGCCGGAAAGCTGCGCGGGAAACTTGTCGGCCTGTTCGGGGATGCCAACCCGCTCCAGCAACTCCATCGCGATGGTGTGCGCCTCTCCCGCCGGCAGCTTGCGCACCTTGATGGGCGCCAATGTGATGTTGCTCAGCACCGAGAGGTGCGGGAAAAGGTTGAAGGACTGGAAGACCATCCCGACGTCGCGCCGGATGGCGTCAATGTTGCGCACATCGTTGGACAACTCGATCCCATCCACGGTGATGTCGCCCCGCTGGTGCTGTTCCAGGCGGTTGAGAGTGCGGATGAAGGTGGACTTGCCGGAACCCGAAGGACCGATGATGACGACAACCTCACCCTTCTTGATGGTCGTGGTGATGCCGCGCAGGGCATGGAAGTTGCCAAACCACTTGTGAACGTCGCGGCAGACAATGATGTCCTCGTCGGTGACAGTGTGTCCGTTGGTGGTCATGTTGGGCTCTCCGATCAGGTGGCGAGAGGGCTATTGTCGGGTTTGATGATATCGGCAACGAGTCCGGCAGCGCATCCAGGCAGGTGTGATACGGCGGGGCAAACGCCCAGGCTGCAACGGCTTTGTTGATCCTCACCACCGCACCCGTGGCGGTATTTTAGCAGACGCGCCCGTGACTAACGCTGTCCCACCCCCAGGTGCCTTTCGATCCTTCCGCTGACGTAGGACATCGCGTAGGTGAACACCCAGAACACGATGGCGAGGAAAACGAACATTTCCCTGGCGCTGGCCAGGTATTCCGGCCGGCTGATGAACACCCGCCCCATCTCGACGATGTCCACCATGCCGATGATGTACACCAGGCTGGTGTCCTTGAAGAGGCCGATGAACTGGCCGACGATGGCGGGTATCACGTTGCGGATGGCCTGCGGCAGGGAGATGAGCAGCGTCGTCTGCCACCCGGGCAGACCCAACGCTCGCGCCGCTTCGGCCTGCCCCGGGTGGAGGGCCTGCAGGCCGCCGCGTATGTTTTCCGCCATGTACGCCGAGCTGAACAGGGTGATCACCACGGCGGCGCGGAACAGCGAGTTTTGCGGAAAGTCCTCAGGGAACGCCAGGGGCACCAGCGTCTGTGACATGAACAGCAGGGTTATCAACGGCACCCCGCGGAACACCTCGATGAAACCGACGCAGAGTATCTTCACCACCGGCAGCCGGCTGCGGCGGCCCAACGCCAGGGAAATGCCGATGGGCAGACTGAGGGTAATTCCGCCCACGGCGAGTATCAGGTTCAGCGTCAGCCCACCCCAGTACACCACCGACACGGGCTGCAGGCCCGGCACGTTGGGGATGCCCCGCAACAGGATCAGCGTCAGCAGGAACGCGGCCACGCCCCAGATCACGGCCCACTTGGCCTGGCCCAACGGCGTGTACCTCGCCAGCGCCCAACCGATCGCGGTGGCCGGCAGGTTGGCCAGCAGCAGCACGCGAACGTCCCAACCCATGCGCTCCAGACTGTAGGGAAGGAATGCGAACAGCGCGGCCACAACGGCGGTGAGTATGGCGATGCGCTGGGCGACTCCGCCTCCCAGGATGCCCCAGATCATCCCCAACAGGACGGTTACCATGAGCAGCGAGGCCTGGGGTCGCCAGAAACAGTTTTGTCCCGGGCACGCCAGTTCGGTGTTGTAGCTGCCGATGAGGAACAGCCCGCCCACGGTCTTGACCACGGTCCAGTCGGCGGTTCCGAATACCCAGCGCAGTCCGTACCATAAGACAACCAGCAGAACCACCGCCGATATAATCGTCAGCGCGGAGTTGACCCGGCTGCTGAACAGGTTGGCGTGCATCCAGCCGATAACCCCAACCTCGGAGCGGGGCGGCGGCAGCACGGCTGGGGGCGTGTTCTGGGTAACTTCGGTGGCCATCTGCTATCCGGTGAATCGTATGTGGCGGTTGTACAGGTTCCCGATGACTGACCAGGTGAGGCTCATAATCAGGTAGGCGCCCATGATCATTACGAAAATGGATATCGCCGGCGCCGTCTGCGTCATGGTGACCGCCACGTTGGTGAGGTCGGTATAGCCCACGACACCGCCCAGGCTGCTGTTTTTGGTCAGGTTCAGGCACTGGCTGATCCACGGGGGGATGATGACGCGCAGGGCCTGCGGGAACGTCACCTGCCGGAGCGTGTTCATGGGAGACAGGCCCAGGGCGCGGGCCGCCTCGGTCTGGCCCCGACCCACCGACTGGATGCCGGCGCGCACAATCTCGGCGATGAAGGACGAGGTGTATATCACGAGTCCAACCAGCAACACCAGCATACCGGCGCGGATGGTCAGCCCGTCGGCGATGCGACCGAAACGTCCCTGCGGCGCCGGCGTCGAGATCCCGAACGGAGCTTCTCCGAAAACGCCGCTGACGACCAGCCAGCCGATCGCTGCAATGACCACCGTCGCCACGCAGCCGAACACGAACGGATAGGACGGCCTTCCGGTTTCTTCTTCGCGCCGGGACAGCCAGCGATGCGCCAGCGCCCCGGCAACCACCGCGACCACCGCCAACCCCAGCCAGACCAGCGCCGGCGCCACCCCGCTTGCCGTCGGCCCGGGGAAGGATATGCCGGCGTTGTTGACGTAGAGTCGGTCGGCGATAACGTAACCTTCACGCACTCTTGGCAGCGCCAGGATGATGTAGAACCAGAAGAAAAGCTGCACCAACAGAGGCACGTTGCGGAAAAATTCGATATACACCGTGGCAAGCTTGGACACGATCCAGTTGGGGGAGAGGCGACATACGCCGATGAATATGCCCAGCAACGTGGCGAGAATGACGCCGGCGACCGCCACGACGACGGTGTTGGTGGCGGCCACAACCAGGGCGTAGAGGAAGGTGTCCGAGGACTCATAGGGAAGGATATGCTCCCCGATGGGAGTCTGGTATTCACGCTGCAGGAATTGGAAGCCGTATGGGATTTCCCGGTCCTCAATGGCGTACGCCAGATTGCCGAAGAACCAGACGACCAGGGCCACCACCAGTATCGCGGAGGCGATTTGCGCCGCCCCCTGGATTATCTGGACATGACGCCAAACGGGTATGCCCTGGTAGGTGAGAAAGCTGGGTACGGTTCTCATCGGTGTCGGAAATGCTCCACAACGGTCGCCGACATTCTAACCCATCCCATGCGGGTAAAGCACTCAACGATAAGGGCGGGTTTCAGCCCGCCCTTACCAATCAGGAACTGCCGATCATGCGCCGGTTTAGCGCAGTGGCGCCGAGTAAATCTGACCGCCCTTGGGGCAGTCCTTGCAGGGAGCATTGGCCCACAACGCGTTGCGGCCATTTTCCCGTGGCAGGTTGATGCCCTCGGGGCCGAGGTTGCGAGCGTAAATCTCGCCGTAGTTTCCGACGGCTCTGATCACGTCCTGCGCTGCGGTCTCGCTGAGTCCCAAAGTCTCCTGGCCGAATGCGCCTTCCAGGCCCATGAGCCGGTCAACCTTGGTATCGCCGGTGGCGGCGGACGGCACGCTGTCGGAGCTTACACCGTAGGCTTCGGCGTAGATGAGGATTCCCATGACGGTCTTGACGATGTCAAACCACTGGTCGTCGCCGTGGGGGACCACCGGGCCGAGAGGCTCTTCGGAGATGGTCTCGGGCAGGATGACGTGGTCGTCACGGTTTGCCAGGGCGGTGCCCAATGCCGCCAACTGCGAGCGGTCGTTGGTGAAGGCGTCGCACTGCCCGCTTTCGTAGGCGGCGACCACTGCGGGTGTGTCCTCAAAGGTCAGCACTTGCAGGTCCAGACCGTTCTGGTTGGAGAAGTCCTGCAGGTTCAACTCGGTGGTGGTGCCCAGGGTCACACAGACGCTGGAGCCTGTCAGTTCCAGTGCGCTGGTTACGCCGAGGTCCTTGCGCACCATGAAACCCTGGCCGTCATAGAACATGGTCTGGGCGTAGTTGCCCCACTGGGCGTCGCGGGAGGTGGTCCACGTAACGGTGCGGACCAGCATATCGACCTCGCCGGACTGGACCGTCGGGCCGCGCTCGGCGGCGCTGATCAGGCGGATCTCAATCTTGTTTTGGTCGCCCAGCACGGCGGCGGCAAGGGCGCGGCACAGGTCGATGTCAAAGCCGACGTTGTTGCCGCTGTCATCAACATAGCCATAGCCGGGAACGTCGTTGCGGCTGGCGCAGATGACCTTGTCGCGGGCGATCACCGTGTCCAGGCGGCTGTCGCCCTGATTATCCATCGAAGTGGACTCATCGACCGTCGGCGCGGCGGTGGCTTCCATGGCATCGGTGGGAGCGGCCACGGCCGTGGGTTCACTGGCCGGCGGCGCCGGGGGAGCGGGCGGTTCCTGCTGACCGCAGGCCAACGCCGCAACCAGCGCGAGCATGAGCGTTGCGCCAGCTATATACTTTATAGTTCGTGTCATAGGGTTTCCTCCTCATCGTATCGGTCAAGCAGATCCCGAAATTTCAAACACTGGGATTTTACCATGATTATGGCAACACTCTGCCCCATTATCGTCGGCGTGTTTTCTGCATCTGTTTCACGAACCGGGCTGCTTGCCAATCAGGCGGGCGGCTGACCGGCCCGCAGACCAAAGAGACCGGCCAGACCAGGCATTGCTACCGCAGGGGCGCGGCGTAAATCTGGCCGCCGCGCGGACAATCGGCGCAGGGTGCGTTGGCCCACAGGGCGTTCCGGCTGCCCTCACGCTCCAGTCCCAGCGGAATCAGGTGGCGGTCGTAGATTTCGCCATAGTTGCCGACCCCGCGTATCACGTCCTGCGCGACCGTATCGGACAGGCCCAGGGCTTCCTGCCCGAACGAACCCTCCAGGCCCATGAGACGGTCAACTTTGGTGTTGCCGGTCGCAGCGGATGGCACGCTGTCGGAGGTTACGCCATACGCTTCGGCATAGATCAGTATTGCCATCACGGTCTTCACGACGTCGTACCATTGGTCGTCGCCGTGGGGCACAACCGGACCGAGCGGTTCTTCGGAAATGGTGCCGGGCAGGATGGTGTGGTCGCCCGGGTTGTCGAATCCGGCGCGGGTGCTGACGAGGCCGGAACGGTCGGTGGTGAGCGCATCGCACTGACCGCTGATGTACGCCTCGTTGCTTGAGACGTTGTCGGGGAAAGTCAGGATGTCGAAATTCATGCTGTTCTGGTTGTCGAAGTCCTGGATGTTCAACTCCGTGGTGGTGCCCTGCTGCACGCATATCTTGGCGTCTCTAAGCTCCATCATGTTGGTGACGCCAAGGTCTTTGGGTGTCATGAATCCCTGGCCGTCATAGAACATTGTCTGTGCGAAGTTGCCCCAGTTGGCATCGCGGGAACTGGTCCACGTGGTGTTGCGGGACATGATGTCCACTTCGCCGGACTGGATGGCCGGCCCGCGCTCGGCGGCGGTGGTCGGTCGGAACTCCACCGCGTCGGGGTTCCCCAGCACGGCGGCGGCGACGGCGCGGCACAGGTCGATGTCGAAGCCCACGGTGTTGCCGCCGGAATCCAGGAACCCGAAACCGGCGAGGCTGTTGTTGCTGGAACAGATCAGCGTGCCCCGGTCTCGCACCGTGGACAGGCGACTGGCATCCTGGTGGTCCATTGAGGTCGCTTCGGTTGCGACGGGCGCGGCGGTGGACTCCATCGCATCAGGCGACGGTAGTACAGCGGCGGTGGGCGCCGACGTCTCGGTGGCCGGCGGTTCCTGCTGACCGCAGGCCAATGAGACCAGGGCCGCCAGCAGCAAAGCAACTACGCAAGAGTATCTGAAGATGCGATCCATCATGTTGGCAGACTCCTATGTATATTGGTTCGGCGTCGTTTCCGGTATCCCGGCAACATTGCCGAGGCTCAAGATGTTGCGACATATTACTATGAACGAAACGCCGCTGAACCTTCCCGCACCGACAAGAGTGGACCTATGTTGCGCTATTCCTTCCCTCAATGCGTCACTTCGCTGTGAATGCCTCCGTGGTGGCGAGAAGGGTATTTCAAACAGTCATCGATCAATGCTCCGGCCGGAGTCGCAGATGCGATGCGACGCCGCCTCAGCCGACGCCCGGCGCAATCAGGCATCGTGAGTCGATCATTCTGACTGTCGAGTACCGCCGTTCGCGCTCGATGGGTTAGAATATGCCGCACGTCAGACACGTAGGGAACGCAACCCGTCACATCGAAAACCAACCAAAGGAGCCGTGCAATGGCAGATCTAGTATTGGGCCTGGCCTCTTCCCACAGTCCCCAACTCAGCACTCCAGCGGAAGGCTGGGCCGGCCGTGGCGAACGCGACAAGGGCCACCTTGAACTCATCGGCACCGACGGCATCACCTCCAACTATGAGGACCTGCTGGCCCGCACCGACGTCGAACGCATCGCCAAAGAGATAACGCCGGCCAAGTTCGAGCAGCGGCATCAGCAGAATCAGAAGGCCATCGCCCACCTGGCCAAAAAGCTGAACGACGCCAAACTGGACGTGCTGGTGATGGTCGGCGACGACCAGCATGAATACCTGCTGGACGACAATATGCCGGCGTTCTGCGTCTATTGGGGCGACGAGACCAAGGTTTCGGGGCACGAGGCAGGGCCGTCCACCGGAGGCCAGCACCTGATCGGCTACAACACCGAGGACGTTTACGCGCCCACCGAATCCGGGCTGGCCCTGCACATCATAGACAGCCTGATGGACGACGAGTTCGACGTGGGAACCTCCAAGTGGCTGGACCCCGAAAAGGGAGGACGCACCAGGGGCGGCATCGGCCACGCCTTCGGCTACGTGTACAACCGCCTGATGACCGACGGCATCATTCCCGCCGTGCCCGTGATGCTCAACACCTACTATCCGCCCAACCAGCCGACACCCAAGCGCTGCTACAACCTGGGCCAGGCCCTGCGTTCCGCCATCGAATCGTGGCCCCAGGACATTCGGGTGGGCATCCTGGCCTCCGGCGGACTCAGCCACTTTGTGGTTGACGAGGAACTGGACCAACAGGCGCTGGCGGGAATGCAGGCCAAGAGCGTTGACCAACTGATGGCGCTGCCCCGGGAGAAGATCAACTCCGGCAGTTCCGAGATCCGCAACTGGATCGTGGTGACGGGAGCCACCGAACACATGGACATGGACGTTGTTGACTACGTGCCGTGCTACCGGTCACCGGCCGGCACCGGCTGCGCCATGGGCTTTGCCACCTGGGGATAGGCGCAAGCGATCTGTCAAGGCGAGGGTCCTGTGGGGGCGAGGTCTGCCTCGCCCCCACAGGGATAGGTCAAACGTCCGTTGGGTCGTATGGCAGTCGCAGCCGCCTAACCACCCAATGAGCCGCGAGGCTACGAACGCAGCGGTTGCGCTATCAGATCCTTGATGCGTTCGGTGATGCCGGTCTGGTCGTAGGTGCGCAGCAGGTTGATGCGGTTGCGGTTGGGATCCCCGCCGTGCCAGTATTCGTAGATTTCCTGCCGCATCCCGAAGGACGACGCAGCCAGGTCGTGGGCCAACCGGAATAGCCGCGATTTGTACTCGACGCCCACGCCCTTGCCCGGCATGTATCGGTCCAGGTAGGGGCGAAATTCGGGGTTGGCCAGGTCGGCTTCGCTGGGCTGCATGATCATCCCGGACCCGGAGATCTCCCGCAGCAGTTCCACCATGCGCTGTGATGTCTGCGCAAAGTAGATGTTCATGCCGGCGATCGACCCCAGGGACATCAGGCCGTTTTCGGCGACGTAGGAATTGTGCTCCACGCCGTCCATGGCGTGCCGCCACATCTCGGTGTGCATCGCCATTTCGCCCAGCTTGGCGGCGACCTCGCGGTACTCGATGACGCCGATGGCTTCGGCAATCAGCGTGGCAACGGCGGTCATCAGCTTCATGCGCTGGTGGATGCGGCAAAGGTTGCCCCAGCCACGGAAGTTGGCCTCGGAGCCCAACCGCTGCAGCAGCGGCGCAGAGTCGTACAGCGTGAAAATGCGATCCCAGGGCACCAGAACGTGGTCGAAGAACAGCATGGCGTCCTGTTCGTCGTACACCGCTCCCAGGGGATGGCCGTAGCTGCCCACCCACTGCGACACCGGTTCCCGGCACAGGATTTTCATGCCAGGGCTGGCCGTGGGAATGGAAAAGGCCAGTATGAACCTGGGGTCTGAGCGGCGCATGAACGTGGCCGACAGCGACACGTAGGTCTCGTTGCTGATGGGGGCGGCGGTGGCCAACTGCTTGGCGCCGTGAACGATGATTCCTTCGGCGGTTTCCTCGACGACGTGGAGCGCAACTTCAGACTCATCCTCGGCGCGATTCTCGTTTTGGGGCTGCTGGCTGCGGTCAACCTGCGGGTCGCCCAGCGCATGGGTCAGGAACAGGTCGTTCTCCATGCAGTACCGGTGATAGTTGACGATGTTCTCGGCGAAGTCGCATTTCGGATGCTTCACCTCTCCCAGGGCATCGCTGATGGCCACCAGCCCGTTGATGTACGGCGCAAGGATATCCGGACTGCGGCCCAACTGCCCCCAGGACTCCTCGTTCCAGATTTCGCTGTTGCGGCGCTGCCGTTTCAGGTCCTCCGGGCTGCGGGCAAGCAGCCAGGACAGGCTGCAGCGGGCGCCGGTTTCGGGGGACGCAAAGGTCATCTCGTCCCGGTATTGCTCGGAGTGCTGCAGGTCATAGATTCGAGCCAGTTCGTGAACCATGCCCGAAAATGCCGGGTGTCCCGGCACGTCATCAACCCTGGCGCCGTCCAGCCATACCTCCCGCCGGTCGCGCAGGCTGGCGATGTAGCGTTCGCCGGTCATCGCGCCCTGGGCTGCTTCCAATTCCAGTACCATCGTTTCGCTCCTCCGGCAATGACACTCGCCCAATCGTGCGACGGGGCGCTAGTTCAGGAACCCCGACTCTCTGCGCCAGCGCACGTAGTCGGCCAGTCCGGCGGCCAGGTCGTACTGAGGCGTCCATCCCAGGTCATGCCACAGCCGGTAACCCGACAACGGCCCCCGCGTCGGCCCCAGGGCGCTGTCGGCCGCGGCCGATGGTTCCGCCGCGACCAGGCGGGTTTCGGGGAACAGGTCGGCCAGCGTGCGCTGAATCTCGCCGCCGGTTACGGGCACGCCGTTGGTGATGTTGTAGAGGTCGTGGGGCAGTTCCGCCGCATCAACGACGGTGGCCACCGCCGACGCCGTGTCCAACACGTAGGTGTAGTCGCGGCCGTGGTCGGATTCGTCGGACGCGATGGGTTCGCCCCTGAGCATCTGGCCCGTCCACTGGTAGGGCGTGGACATATTGTCCCGGTGGCCGGTTACTCGCTCCATCGGGCCGTAGGGCGTACTGAGCCGCAGACTGACCGTGCCGAATCCGTGCAGTTGTCCGTAGCGGCGTGTGATGGACTCGCTGGCGAACTTGGTGATGCCGTACAGGTTGCCCGGTTGCGGCGCGTCATCTTCGTTGTAGGTCTGGTCGGGGTCGCGGGTCAGTCCATACGCCGCGCCGGAACTGACGTACACGAAGCGTTGGACGCCGCCCAAACGGGCCAGTTCAAGGAGGTTGCCGGTGCCGGTGAGGTTGATGTCCAGGATGTCCCTGCTGCGGGCGGTTTCAAGGTCGGTGCGGTTCACCGTGAACACGGCGGCATGAACCACCTTTTCAAAGCTGTGGGTCGCGCGCAGCGAATCCAGCGTCGCATTGTCGAGGATGCTTCCGGTGACGAAGTTGACGCGAGCCGACAGTTCGCCGAGGAAATCGGCGACCAGCGCGTCGGGCGGCAGCACGTCCAGGCACACCACGTCGTGCCCTCGCGCCGCCAGTTCCTTCACTATGTTGGCCCCGACAAAGCCGACGCCGCCGGTTACCAGGGTTGCCATCTGCAGTTCTCCAATCGCGGCCCGCCGTTTCGCGGTGCCGCGCCGCCTTGTTGCCCAATGATATGGCCTACGATTTGCTCTGGGCTTCGATTTGCTCCGGGCTTCGGTGCGCCAGTATGCCGCCGTTGAATCCCAAATTCAACCCGACCGCCGGGCGTACAGGATCGTCCGCCCAGGATGAGCCTGTGGAACAGTGAGCCGATGGGCGCGTCGGTTGGAGTACAATTGCCGTCACGTCCCAAATCGTGCGCACAGAGAGGCCAATCATGAAGCGGAGCACCTCCAGGATTCTCACCACTCACACCGGCAGCCTGCCCCGTTCGGTCGAATTGCAGGAACTGCTGCGCCAGCGCGAGGACCAGCAGGATTTCGACGAGGGCCGGTTCCGCGCCAGCGTCCGCGATGCCGTGGCCGATATCGTGGCCCGACAGGAGAACGCCGGCATCGACGTGGTGAATGACGGCGAGCAGGGAAGGTCGCAGTACGCCACCTACGTCAAGGAACGCCTGGCCGGCTTCGAAGGCGAGCGCATGGTGCGTTCGCATACCCGCCTGGATGACGCCGATTTCCCTGAGTATGCCTCGACCCAGACCACGATGTCATCCCGCAATATGCCGCAACCTGCCTGCACCGGGCCCATCGCGTGGAAGGACTGGCCGGCCGTGGAGCGCGACATCGAGACCCTGCGGCAAGCCACGGCCAACACCGGCGCCGAGGAGGTTTTCATGACGGCGGCCTCCCCGGGCGTGATTGCCAACTTCCTGCCCGACGAGTATTACCGCACCGAGGAAGCCTACCTCTATGCCCTCGCCGACGTGATGAAGGACGAATACAACGCCATCGCCAACTCCGGCCTGCTATTGCAGTTGGATTGTCCCGACCTTGCCATGACCCGTGTGTCTCAGTATTCCCACCTTTCAGTGGAAGAGTTCAAGAAAATCGTGGAACTGCACGTCGAGGTGATCAACTACGCGCTCGCGGACATTGACCCGGAGCGGATGCGGCTGCACGTATGCTGGGGCAACACCGAAGGCCCGCATCACCACGACGTTCCGCTGCGGGAAATCGTGGACATCGTGCTGCGGGCGCGTCCCCTGGGCCTGGCCGTCGAAGGCGCCAACCCCAGGCACGGCCACGAGTGGAAGGTGTGGGAGGACGTCAAACTGCCCGACGGAAAACTGTTGATACCCGGCGTCCTGGACACCACCACCAATTTCATCGAACACCCCGAACTGATCGCCCAGCGCATCATGAACTATGCCAACCTGGTGGGTCGGGAAAACGTGATGGCGAACAGCGATTGCGGGTTTGGCACCTCGGCCTGGGGCCGCAAGGTGGAGACCAACATCGCGTGGGCCAAACTGGCGTCGATGGCGGAGGGAGCGCGGCTGGCATCCCGGGAACTCTGGTAGCCGCGCCGCCGGTCACCGGACGCGCGCCAGTTTCTGCACCCGCTGATTCGAGGTGTCGGCTCCATAGATGCTGCCATCCGAATCGGTGTACACCTGGTGAGCGTATTCAAAGGTCCGCCCCCGCGCCAGGAGTTCACCGTCCAGGTTCAGAATGCTGAGCCTCGGCACCTGGTCGGTCACATAGACCGTTTGCGCGGCGTCGATGTGTATCCCCATCGGGCACTTGAAGTCCGTCCACTGATCCAAAAACTCTCCGTCGCCGGTGAACACCTGCACCCGATTGTTCTCGCGGTCGGCCACGTACACCCTGCCATCGGCGGAAACGCGGATGCCGTGCGGCACGATGAATTCCCCCGGTCCCCTACCGGGACGGCCAAAGGAAGCGATCAGCGAACCGTCGGCGGCCAGGCGATGCACGCTGGAGTTTCCGTAGCCGTCGGCCACGAACAACTCGCCGGAGGGCGCGACGCAGATGTCCGCCGGGTGGTTGAACGGGGCTTGCAGCGACGCCCGGTTGCGCGCGCCGATTGACGCCAGCAGATCGCCTTCCGGGGAGTATCTCAGAATCTGGTGCGCGTCCCGATCCACCAGGTACACGGAATCGTCGGGTCCCACATGAATGTGGTGAGCATCCGCCGGAACTCCGTCCCTGCGTTCCCACGAAGCCACCAGGTTCCCCTGCTGGTCGAATACCAGCACCGGCGGCCCCTGGCGCTGGAACACGTACACCCGGTCCCGGCTGTCCACCGCGACGCCGCTGATCCCCTGGAATCCCTGGCCGACCGGAAGGCTGGGCCATTCCGGCTGATATTCGTACACGTAATCGCCCATTCCGACGGTAATCGCCATCTCATCCACCTCCACTGTTGATGCTCCACGATGATGATCGCATGGAGCGGGAATCGTATCGTACCCGACTGTCGGCTCAGCGTCCGTTTCATGCCGAGCGAGTGACGCACCTCGCGGGATCGGACTCCTCCAGCACGTGAGGCCGGTGTCCGGTATGAATATAGTCTGCAATCAACTTGCCCGCCATTGGCCCGCGCCCGAAACCCGAAGAAGCCAGCCCACTGACGATGTACAGGTTATCCAACTGGGGTATCTGCCCAATGATCGGTCTTCCGTCCAGGGAAAATGGCATCAGCCCCGACCAGGTGCGGTTTATCGAAATGTCTCGCAGGAAGGGCAGAGTTTCGGCGGTGTGGGCGAAGTTGGTTTCAACCCCGTCCGAGTCCGTATCCCGGTCATACCCCAACAACTCCCGGTCGCCGCCGAAGACGATCTCACCGTCCCTGGTCTGCCGGCCGTAGAGATGCCTGGTCACCCGCCGCGATCCGACGTGGGTGAGTTCAGGGGGCGTGTGCGCGTCGTTGCCCGGGTTGCCGCTCCAATGGTGGTAGGACTCCACCGATGAGATCGAATGAAACACCCGGGGAGGCAACGCCTGCGACGCCCACATCTGACCCCGCACCGGGACTATGGGTATGCTGACCCCCAGCATCTCGCCCAGCGGCCGGCACCATGCCCCCGCCGCCAGCACCAGTTGTCGGGCGCGGTATTCTGCCTGGCCGCAGACCACGCGGTACTCCCCGTCATCGGTGCGGGTTATGTCCACCACCTCCTGTCCGGTCCGAACGTCGGCGCCGCATTGCTGGGCGGCGGCGGCCATGGCGCGGGTGGCTTTTCGGGGGTCGGCCTGTCCCCGCAGCGGGGAATGAATCGCTCCCGCCAGTTCCGGATTCAGTCCCGGCTCGATGCTGCGAGCCTCGTTGATGGTAAGCAACTCCGCCGTATAGCCGCCCGACTTCAGGGCCAGCACCCGATCCCTGGCGTATTCGTACTGCTCGGCGGTTTGAATCACCTGCAGTGCGCCGGACGCCCGGAACTCTATGTCGTGGCCAAGGTCCAGTTGCAGACTCCGGAAAATCTGCAGGCTGCCCATGGTCAGGTATGACTCCAGGTTGGGGATGTGCCCCCAGCCCAACGCGCCGATGCCGCCGGCATTGACTCCGGACGCTTCGGAAGCAATCTCCCCGCGTTCCAGCAACGTGACGTCGCGGCCGTGCCGGGCCAGGTGATATGCGGCAGATGTGCCGGCTATCCCGCCGCCTATGATGACGATCCCAGGGTCGGACATGCTCACCTCGCTCCAGGGTTCCAGGCTGACTTGCGTCCAGGGTCAAATGGTATTCCACAACGGCGCGGGTTGCACTTTACCACCGGAACCAAATCTTCCCCTTTCGATTCATACCCGGACCGGGCGTGTCGGCCGGTCGGCGGTTGGGCCGGCAGCATCACGGCGCACAGTCATTGCCGCACACGCCGGCGGCGCGCCGTCCCTTGACCCTGCTAAAACGCGCTGTTACCGTCCGATAATCCGGTCGGCTTTCCCGGCGGACCGGCCCGCACAGTCGGCAGGAGGCCACACAATGGTTATTTCGACACAGCCGCAGGCGGAAGCATCCGCGTTGTCATCGGCGGCACACCCGCTGGACCCACTGACCGCACAGGAGATCGCCGATGCGTCGGCGATACTGAAATCCCAACAGCAACTCGGGCCGCGGGTGCGGTTCGAGACCGTGGTTCTCCAGGAACCGGACAAGTCCGTGGTTCGCGACTTTCAACCCGGTCAACCCATTCCACGCAACGCCTTCCTGGTGGCGCTGGACAATGACGCGGCGGCAACCTACGAGGCGGTGGTGTCCCTCAACGAACGGCGCGTCGTTTCATGGCGGCACGTGCCCGGGGTGCAGCCACGGGTGATGTTCGACGAGTTCATGGAGTGTGAAGCCGCGGTGCAGGCCGATGCCCGTTTCCAGGAAGCGATCCGGAAGCGCGGCATCACCGACCCCAGCCTGGTGATGGTGGACCCCTGGTCGGCCGGCAACTACGGGTATGAGGACGAGGAGGGTCGGCGACTGGTGCTGTGCCGCAACTTCGTCCGCTCCAGCCCCACCGACAACGGCTACGCGCGCCCCATCGAGGGTGTCACCGCCGTGGTGGATCTGAACAGCATGGAGGTGGTCCGCGTTGACGACTACGGTCTCGTGCCGCTGCCACCACAGGACGGCAACTACGGCGCGGAGTTCATCGGCAAGTTCCGGGACGACCTGAAGCCGTTGGACATCACGCAGCCCGAGGGGCCAAGCTTCACGGTGAACGGATGGAGCGTTGCCTGGCAGAAGTGGCATCTCCGCATCGGGTTCACGCCGAGGGAGGGCCTGGTAATCCATACCGTGGGGTATGAAGACCAGGGGCGCATCAGGCCCGTCCTGTACCGGGCGGCGCTGTCCGACATGGTGGTTCCTTACGGCGAACCCGGCAAGGATCATTACCGCAAGAACGCCTTCGATGCTGGAGAGTATGGCATCGGCTCCCTCACCAACTCGCTGACGCTGGGATGCGATTGCCTGGGTGAGATTTACTATTTCGACGCGACCCTGAACGACGGGCGCGGCGAACCGTTCACCATCGCCAACGCCGTGTGCATGCACGAGGAGGACTACGGGATCCTGTGGAAGCACACCGACTGGCGCATCGGACAGACCGAAGTGCGCCGCTCCCGGCGCCTGGTGGTGTCCAGCGTTGCCACCGTCGGCAACTACGAATACGGCTTCTTCTGGTATTTCTACCAGGACGGCACGATACAGATGGAGATAAAGCTCACCGGCATCATCAATACGGCCGCCGTCGCGGAAGGCGAGATTCCCCGGCACGGCACGCTGGTCGCGCCCCAACTGAATGCGCACATCCACCAGCACTTCTTCAATTTCCGCATGGACATGAGCGTGGACGGCGAGGACAACTCGGTGTACGAAGTGAACACCGTGGCCGAGCCACCAGGCCCGGACAACCCCCACGGCAATGCCTTCTACGCGGAGAAAACCCTGCTGTCAACGGAGCACGAGGCCCAACGGGTCGTTGACCCGATGCGCGGCCGCTACTGGGTGGTCGCCAATCCTTCGGTGCAGAACTCACTGGGGCAACCGGTCAGCTACAAGTTGATGCCCGGCGAGAATATTCTGCCCTTCGCCCACCCGGACGCCAGCATCATAAAGCGCGCCGGGTTCATGACCAAACACCTGTGGGTGACTCCCTACGATCCGGAGGAAATCTCAGCCACCGGCCCCTACCCGAACCAGCATCCGGGCGGCGCTGGCCTCCCCGAATACACCAGGAACAACCGGGATGTGGAGAACACGGACCTGGTGCTCTGGTACACCCTGGGATATCACCATGTGCCCCGCCCTGAAGACTGGCCCATCTCGCCGGTGGCATATTGCGGGTTCAGCCTGAAGCCCGTGGGCTTTTTCGATACGAATCCGGTGCTGGACGTCCCGCCGAGCGCCCACCACGGGGACCACTGCCACACCTGACCGCCGCGCGTGGCTCATTCTGTCGCCAGCCTGCTGGCGACGGGAGGGCTACCAGCGCGCCATTCGATTCTTCACACCAATCCATCCGCCCGCTCATCCTTCGACAGAATCAGGATGAGCGGGCGGTAGTCACCGCGATGTTGCGCCGCAGGTAGTTGCCATTAATCCGAAAATCGGATGACCCAGGGCGCCTTCAACCGTGGAGGCACAGGGACTGGGTGAGGGTGAGCAAACTGAAATCGCCCACCCCCGGAACGCCGGCCGGTTATCCGGCGGGCCCGCCGCCGCCAGCCATGGGACGCGTCGCAGAACGCCGGAGGGCCATCAGGCCCACCACCAGCGCGGCGACGCCCAACAGTATCGCCACGATTCCTGCAATCAGCCCGTACATGCCGAGGCTGCTGGACTCGACGGCCTCCGCCGCCCGTCCCCGCTCGCCTTCGGGACCACTTTCACCGGCCGGCCCCGGCGCGCCCTGAGCGCCGGCAGGGCCAGGCGGCCCCTGAACACCCGGCTCGCCCGGCGCGCCGTCTTTCCCAGCCGGCCCCTGCGGTCCCGCAGGTCCGTGATCTCCCTTGGCGCCCGCCGGCCCTGGCACTCCCGACACAGCGGGCGCGCCGGTCTGAGGAGTCGGGACCGGAACGGGCGCGCCCGCTCCGGTGCGTAGGACCAGGTCAGCCCGCAACAGACCGTTTCTCCAGGCCACTTCCTCCGAAGCCCTGACGCCGGCCACGGTGAAGTAGATCAGGTTGCCTGCCGGCGGCTTGTTGATTTGGATTGGCTTGAACTTCCCGTCGTTTTCGACAACACCTCTACCCAGTTCAGTTGAACCCTGCATGGCGACTACCACGGCGCCGGGCGGAGCCAACTGGCCGTCCAACCATGCCACTCCGCCCAGGAAAGCCGGTGGGCCGCTCGGCGCCTGCGCCGACACTGCCGCCCACGGCAGGATCGCCGTTGCCAACAACACTATTCCAACAATCGTAAGCCTGCGCAAATTCCTCATATATCCAACTCCATTGCTACCCCACAGAGGATTAACATTATTCCATCAGATTCCTGATACGCCGCATCGCTCGGTTCGGTTCCAAAAAGGCAGATATTCGTTGATAGCAGCTTTCAGTCCGGTATGACGGCCTCTGGCTTCACCAGCGCCCCGTCGGCGTCTTCTGAATTGAAACACAACGTGAGCGCGAATGTCCCGACATCGCTCAACGAGGTTCGCCCAACGAGGTTCGCCCCACCTGTGCGGTTGTCCATTGAGAGAACGGTTTCCCCGGGCCCGGATGCTGAGAGCAATCCGGGTCGGCCATCCTCATGCGATTCACGGCGACCCGCTGATCAGATCGACGTTTGCGGAAGGTTCCCACGACCCGGTGGCGCAAGCCCGGTGTCGCCGGCGACCACCGCAAATGGAGCAACGCGTGAGCCCCGCAGCGCCAGGGCGCACGCCACGCCGTTCCTCCGGCGGGCCACCCCTGGCGTTGGACTACAGCCTAGACTCGCGGGCAGTACGTCGGCCGCGAGCCGAGGCTGTGTCTCGGCGCAGGGATTCCAGCGTGTCCCTATTCGGGGAACAGCGTCAGCGCCATCGAAGCCCTGGTGTAATCGGATTCCAACGACCCGCTCACCGCAATCGCGCCCAGCGCATCTTCCAACAGTTCGGACGCGTCGCCACTGGGAAGCCACCCGGCGTCAGAGGAGCCTCGCATGATGGTCTGCAGGTCGAAATACGCCAGCAGGTCCCGGTTGCCGGGCAGATTGGACAGCGCGCGTTGATACTCCGGCATCGATGACAAGCCGTTCCCGCCGTTGTTCTGCTGCTCGACGACATTCTCCAACGCATCCTCGGTGGTGCCGAACGTCAGATAGCCATCGTGCATCACATAGCCGGGTTCGTAGCCGGTGCCGGGCACCTCGAACACCACAGCGTCCTCATCTGCGCCCACGTCCACTTCATCGCTCTGGATGAAGGCATTGTCTTCAACAACATCGACGAGGTCTTCCATGGTGTCGCGGAGGTCTTCCTCCCCGTCATTTTGGTAAGAGAACAGGGCCACCACGTTGACCGCCTCTTCCTCAGGGTTGTCCTCGAAGGCTGCGAAATCAAAATCGCCAACCGCCAGCACCACCTCTCCCGCGAGGTAATCGATAAACTCGCCCTCGAAGTCAGTGCCGGTCAATTCTTCCGCGTACCACAGCATCAGATCCAGCATATCCGACATATCGTCTCCCGGAGACAACTCCGGTGGCGAGTTCAATCCCAACTGGTAAGACGCGATTGAACTCAATTCATAGTTGAAGTCGTAGATCAGGTTCGTATCAGGGAATACGCTGGTCAGATCGTACTGTTCCAACTCGTCGCGCCACCGGTCCAGGTCAGGGTCAAAGCTGGCGGCCACGAAGCCAAGGGTGTCATCGGGCAACAGATTGCCGGGATCGCTCAAGTCCCCCGTCACCAGTTCCACGTCAGAAACCGTGGGCATCGTCACTTCCATGACCAAGCCCCGCTCGAACCAGCCTGCGGAGATTGCAACCCAGTCGGGCGTAAGGTCGAAGACTGATTCCTGGAACGGCAGCATTCCCGGCGTCGATTCGGCCAGGTCCGACGCTCTGTCGGCATGTATGTAGAACGAAGCGAACCGCTGGCTCGGCAAAGTCGCTCGGGCCGCCTGGAAGTCATCATCGTCGGCCAGTGTCCCTCCCGAACCCCCGGAGATATTGTCGATCGCTTCCTCCAGCGTATCTTCGGTGGTGGCGAACACCAGCAGATCTGACGATAGGGCAAAGGCCATTTCATCGTCTTCATCTACCCAGATATCAAAATCCTCGTATGAGTCGTCATCAAAGTCGGCGCCCTCAGAGCGTTCGAGATAATCCAGCCAGTCATCCATGAAGTCCTCGGCTGCCCCATGATCCCTGACCCCGATGGTGAGCACCGCTTCGAAAATGCCGCTGGAGTCGTCATAGTCAATGAGCCCAACGGAAGCGTCCGGCCCAATCCAGGGCTGAACGTCGTCTTCAAAATCGATTCCTGTTTCGTCTTCGAAATCAGCCTGCAATTCCTCCCACCAGTCTTCGAAAACCCGGTACTCATTCAATAGTTCGAACATATCCTGCATATGGTCGAACTGGCCGCCGCCGGGAGCCAACGTCAACCAGCCATAAACGGCCGTATCGTCAGGGTAATATTGGGCTGAATGCTCCGGTGGCTTTGCGCCGGAGACCAGGGCCAGAATCGGCCCCGGAATGGGTACAACACGCAAATACATCAGGACCACTGCAATCACAACCACTACGACTACGACCGCCGCCGCCACACCACCAATTATTCCTATCTTTTTCCCGGTCAATCCCCCTCCACCATTGTCTCCACCATCGCCACCGTTCTCAACTGCCATAAACTACCTCCCTGCATGGGCCGCGTTCACACCCAATCAATTATCGAAATAGGCAGTGACTTCCGCCACCACAAACTCGCCGTCAGACTCCACTTCTTCAATGTCCCAGTCCGTCGGGAGATGCCAATAGGGGAGGCCGTGATCATCAATAAGGTCTTCGATGTCATCGGCGCCTCTTTCCGCCGAGGATTCATTCCTGAACAGCATCGCCACTTTGGCGTCGGCTGAATCCCGGTCTCCGCCGGAAAAAGACACACTTCCCGATTCGCAACCACGAATATCATCGTTATCGCAGTGGTTGTTGGCGATGACCAACCATCCTTCCCCGGCTTTAGCCATGGCTTTGTTGATACCGCTGTCAGGCTGTTGAGCCAGAAGGTCCTGGTCTCGATCCAAAGCCTTCAAAACCTCCTGCACCACCTCCGGATCATCGGCGAACCCGAGAACTACGTACTGTTGGTCACCCAACAGCGCCACATCCGAGAAAATACTGTTGCGTCCGCCTTCCCAAAGTTCGTAACCGCGATATTCGTCGTCGTCGTAATCAAGGTCATCAAGCTCATCACGGATGTCCTCAAAATCGAAACTTCCCTGCACCGCCAGCATGCTGGAGTATCGGTCAGAGTTCCGCACGTAAATCGCCGTTTCGACATCATCCAACGAGATGTCTACCGCTTCGACCCTGGGTTCAAACCAACCTTCGATAAAATCCTCCACGTCTCCCTGCACATCTCCATCGTTGATGCTTTGAACGTCGATTCGCCATACTTCTGAAGCGTCGTCGAGGACCAGGCCCATGGGATCCGAAGGGACTGCGGGGCCCCCGCCGGAAAGCGCCACAACCAAAACAATGACTACAACTACCACTGCCGCCAAACCGCCGCCACCGGCGTAAAGCCAGGTGCGATTTATGCCACCCAATACACCCGGACCACCTCCCGACGAATCAGACCCGCCTGAAGCGCCTTCGCCCGTCGTAATCGTCCCGTTTTCACCGGGGTCATCATTGGTCGGCGGTTGGTTAGGCCCGTTCGGATTGTTGCTCTCAGTACTCATTCCTGCCTCCTGAGGGGGTCCAAAGTAATGAAAACGCCCAAAAATGGGTGTGTGCAAACCGTTACACGATGATGTCACTTATCAAGGTTTCAACGGTGTGTCAACGCATTCACGGTGCGCTGCATGGACGGTTTACAGGTAAAATTTCACAATTCGTGGCCCCGATGTTCCCGCTTTATCGTTGACCTCAACTGTCTGAATGATTGCTGCTCTCAGCACAGCAAGCATTGAATCATGCCGAGCCGGAATTGCTCACGGCGCACCGGGGGGATCACTGGAAATCGACTCGACTCATGGTCGGATCCCCAGACCGAATCCAATGACGACGAAACCGGACCCAGTGACGACAAAGTCGTTGGACTGTTCGGAAAATGGCGACGGCCGTCGCCGGCATGTTTCCGCGCTCACCTTCCGCCATGCGACGGGCGCGGGATCAGCAGGTTGGCTGGCCCTCTGGAACGGTCAGGGCAGCGCGCCCTCCCGGCGGAACACGTCGGCCAACTTTTCGACCCCTTCCCATATCTCCGCTTCGGATGGCAGGGCGAAGCACAGTCGGATGTACTCGGCGGCGGCGTCAGGGTCCGCAGACCAATCCGGCCCGGGGTTGAAGGCGATGCCTTCGCGCAGCGCCGGGCCGGCCAGCGCGCGAGAATCCACGCCGGCGGGCAGTTTGACCCAGAGGTACATCCCGCCCCTGGGCGCCTCAAAATCGACGCTCGGCCCGAACGACTCACGCAGCGCACTGCTCAGAGTGTCGCACTTGCGCTTCAGAGCCGACCGCATCTCCAGTATGTGGTCCTCGTAGTGGTTGGTGAAATAGTCGCCCACGATCATCTGGTCCATGATGCCGGTGCCCCCGTCGTTCTTGCGGGTCAGCAGTCGGCTCATCACATCCCAGGGAGCGACCACATAGCCGAGACGTGTGCCGGGCCCCAGGGTTTTTGAGAAGGAACCTATGTGCAGCACCCGGTTGCTGTCGTCCAGGGACCGGATGGCGTTTTCGTACTCACCCTCGAATATGAGGTCGGCGTAGCATTCGTCCTCGAATATCGGGACGCCGTACTCTTCGCTCAGTTCCAGCATCCGGAACCGACGCTCCATGGTCATCACGGTGCCGGTGGGATTCTGGAGCGTCGGGATGGTGTAGATGTACTTGGGACGCACGCCACGGTTCCGCAGGTCTTCGAGCGCCTGGGCGAGATGGTCCATGCGCATCCCGTCCTGGTCCACCTCGATGCCCACGATGTTCACTTTCCTGCGCCTCAGGTTGCCCAGGGCGCCGGAGAAACTGAATGCCTCGACGATGGCGGTGTCGCCCTCCTCCAGCAGGATCTCGTTGATCAACTCGATGGCCAAGCCCGACCCCGATGTGATCAGCACCTCGTCCACCGACGTGTTGATCCCGCGATGTTCAGCGAGTTTGTCAACCAGGAACTGGCGCAACGGCATGATGCCCTGCGGCCCGCCGTCGAAGTTGTACATGGAGATGTTGCGCGGATCGCCCTGAAATACCCGGGTAGCGGACTCTATGAAGCCTTCCACGGGAACCATGTCGGGGTCGCTGTGACCGCCGATGAAGTTGTACCTGGGGTGGCCTTCCCACTGGCCCGCCGGGGGAGGAAGGTTCCTGTTGAAGAGCGCGGAATAGTCCAAGCCTTGCCCTGGCATTTGCTGATCCTCCGTTTATGTCGGCGTGTGTCCGCTGCGTGGGTGAAGCCAAATCCGTTGGCATCCTAACACCGCCGGCGTCCGGCGTCGACGGTGAATCCGGTGTCTGCTGCGCCACTGAGCGGACGTTGGGACGGAGGGTCGCAGTCTCGACGCGCACTCTCTCAGAAGAAGAGGCTCAGGTTCTTGGCCAGGATGACGTTGGAGTCCAGCACGATGGTGCGACGGGCTATCTTCCAGCCTCCGTCGGCCGGTCGCAGCAGGTCTTCCCGGTATCCGGCGAAGATGTTCTCCTCGGTCTCGTGGTGTGAACGGTAGATGATGAATGCCGTCCGCGCGTTGACCTCGCCGTCGGGCTGCGGTTCCACCACCAAATTTCCCACCAGGTGGCGAGTGCGCGAGGGCGGGTCCTCGCCCCAGGCCATGCCCGTTTCCAGCCGTTCCACGCGCATGGTCAGGTAGGTCTTGTCATCCTCAAAAATCGCCAGGTCGCCCACCGGAGTCAACTCACGGTCGGTCTCGTGGCGGTGGACGTTCAGCCGGCGGGGCATGAAATAGAAAACGTCCTCGGTGAACAGGTCCAGCCATTCACGGAACCGCCTTTCGTCCAGCATCCATGCTTCGCGGATGTAGAACTCCATCAGTTCGTGCCAGAGTTCCATCCGCGCCGCGATTGTGGTCCGCGTCTCGGTAGCCATGACCCTCCTAGCCGCGCAGCGTGGCGACGCCGTCGTACTGCATGACCCTGGGTTCCAGGGGGATGTCCTCCCAGTTGTCGGCGTTCATGAACTGCTCCCAGCGACGGTAGAAAAGGCGCTGGTTGCTTTCCGACGTGTACCGTTCCGCCACCAGGCCCGGGTACTCAGGATGCCTCCGGTCGTGGCCGACGCCCATGGACAGGTCCTGCGTGTAGCGGCGACCCATCGGCGTGAGGGCGGAGCGTGTGACGCCGCGCCAGTTGTCCATGTCGTCCTGCTCAAAGATGCCGTTGACGCCGTTGTAGTTGGCGCTGCCCCGACGCAGAGCGGTTTTCAGATCCTCGGGCATATCCTTCTCCAGCACGGCGAAGTGCCAGAACTCGGTCTGCAGCGGGCCGCGCGGATGGGCCAGCCGCAACCCCAGCACGCCGTTGGGGAACAGGCTGTGATTCCCCAGGTGCAGCCGGCGCGCCCGCAGGCTGCCCAGCCGTCGTTCCGCCTCGGGCAGCGTGCGCCGGTAGTATTCCTCAAAGGCCTCGCGGTTCTCGGCGGTAACGCCGTGGGCCTGGCGCACCTGGTGGGCATATTCCAAGAATCGCATGGTGAGGGAGTGCCCGTTGACGAACAGGTGCTTGTTCTCCGACTGGAACTGCTGCTCGTGGGTAAGCCGGGGAAGGCCGCGATGCCGCCCCTGCACGATGATGGTGGACAGGTGGGTCGTGGGCACATGGTAGTTGTCGGAGCAGTTGTCCACCGCCGTTTTCCAGTTGACCGGCTCAATCCACTTGATGGGACCAACGGCCTCGGTTCCGTTGTCCAGCCGGTTGAAGCTCACGTCCAGCAGCCACCGGGCATCGCCCAGGTAATCGTCCAGGCTGGGCGCACTGCGGTCCCAGGTGGCGAACACGATGCCGGCGTAGGTGTCCACCCGCGCTTCCACCAGGCGCAGGCCGTCCCGATGCAGCGCGCCGTAGTAGGCCTCCTCCTCGCCCGGCAGGTACTCCAACTCTCCGCCGTTGGAGAAGGTCCAGCCGTGGTAGGCGCAGGCGAAGTTGCGGGCATTGCCGACGTCGGTGCGGACGATGCGGTTGCCCCGGTGGCGGCACATATTCAGGTATGCCCGCAGGTTGCCGCTGCCGTCGCGACACAGGATCACCGGTTCCTCCCCCATGTAGGTGTGGAAGAAATCGTTGGTTTTGGGCACCAGCGACTCGTGACCGATCATCAGCCAGGCCCGCCCGAATACCTTTTCCTGCTCCTCGGCGTAGATGTCAGGGTCAACGAATATGCGCCGGTCAAGCTGTCCCGTTTCGAGGTCGATTATCTGGTGTTCGCGGCCATTGGCAACCATCGGGCGCCCTCCGTAGTGGTCAGTTCGGAGCTTTGTTCCACAGTATCAATCATCCCGTGCATCCTGTCCATGCGTGCGGTAGAGTGACGACAGAGAGCACAGACCCTGCCCGCAGGAGTTGAGCAGACATGACCGCCAACGCGTTCACCGAAGAATCCAGCAGCCGCACCATCACGGTCAACGACATGCCCGTGCATTACCACGACGTGGGCGAGGGCGAACCGGTGGTGATGCTCCATTCCTACGGCATCGGAACCACCGGGTGGATAACCTTCCACAGGGTTCTGGACGCCTTCGCCGAGCGCTACCGCTGCATCGTGATGGATCTGCCCAACTTCGGGCGCACCGGGCCGGTGGTGTACCACGAACCGTTGCATAACCTGCAGGCCCGCACCGCGCTTGGCCTCATGGACGCCCTGGGCATCGAAAGGGCGCACCTGGTGGGCAACTCGCAGGGCGGCCAGTCAGCCATGGTGCTGGCCATGAAGGAACCGCACCGGGTCAACAAACTGGTATTCGGCGCGTGCCACATCCGCACCGGCGGCGACCTGTACCTCATGGGCAACCGGCCGTCGGAGGGCAGCCTGGTAACCAGCGAGGTGCGCGCCAACCCAACCCGCGACAACGTCCGCCGCTATCTGCAAACGCACATCGACGACAACGCGCTGGTGACCGACGAACTGGTGGACTATATCCACGGCAACTACACCGGCAACCCCGACCACATCGAAGCCGACGCCAACTCCGTCAGCGTACCCTACGACCACGGCGTTGACCTGCCCAACATCACCGCGCCCAGCCTGATAATCTGGGGACGCTATGACCGGATGTGCGTCTTTGAGATCGGCATCGCCGCCCTGAACAACCTCGCCGATTCCAGGCTGGTGGTCCTGAACAACTGCGGCCACTGGGTTCCCTTCGAAAAACCGGAGGAATACACATCGCACGTGCTCAACTTCCTCAAAGGCTGGTAGGTCGGCGCGCGTGGGCGCACCCTGAAAAAGCATCGGCCCCGCAGGCGCGGGGCTGATGCGCAATCACCGGACTCGAACGGTGGCAGCCGTATGCGCCGGCTGGCCGGCTACTCCAGGTTTCGCAGCAGGCTGCCGTAGCCGTCGATGGGCTTCGTCCAGCCCAGCCTGCGCAGGGCCATCCAGATGGTGGCCTGGTTGACCGTGATCACCGTCTTGCCCAGCCTCTGCTCCAGTTCTTCCGCCGCGTCCAGCGCGCGCCAGGCCGTGCCGGGCAGGAAGATGGTATCTGCTTCGTCCTGGGCCACCGTAGGCACGAAGTCGATGATGGTCTGCGGCGGTTCGGCGTCGATTTCGCGCGGGTTCATGGAGTCCTGCATCCACGGCTCGCCGTCGGCGTTCAGCACCTCAAAGCCGGCCTCTTCCATCAATGGCTTGAGGCGGTTGCGCAGGTGGTAGTTGCGGTAGGGGCCGGCGATGCTCAACTTGCGGCTGCCCATGTGCTGCATGGCCGCGATGCACGAACTCACGGCGGTTATGGACTGGATGCCGCTGGCTTCCTCCATGATCTTTGCCACCATCCGGTCATATTCCATGTAGCCCTTGTGCCAGGTGCCGGAGGTGCAGGCGTACATCAGGACGTCGGGGCCGATGTTGGACAGAGCGCTGGCCCCGCGGGCAACGTCGTCGTTCATCTTGCCCACGTCGAACCCGAACAGCGCGTAATCGACCTCGTTGGCTTCGTTGCTGGTCATGTCGAGACGGTGTCCGCTCTCGGTGGAAATCTCCGGCTGGGTTCCCCAGGTTCCGTTCCACATCCGTTCGAAATGCACCGTGATTTCCGGAGGCACCACCCGGTAGAAATCCGGTTCGACCACCGGGTTGGTCGCGGGAACCAGGGCGCCGATGCGGCGCGTGTTGGTAAGATTCGCCATTTTCCTCTGCTCCATGCCAATTTCGGGAGTATTATACAACCCCGTTGAGACGCATCTGCACGGTGCGTCGCACGCTGTCAACACGGAGGGAAAACTATGGGTTGGTCCACCAACCATCCGAACGGCCTGATTCACTATGCGCCCCAACAGGCCTACCGGGGTTACACCCTGGTCACCAACCTCAACGGGTACGAATCGCGCCTCATCGACATGGATGGCCGCGTCTGCCACGCGTGGCGCTCCAACGAGGGCATCAGCTACGCGTACCTGCTGGCCAACGGCAACCTGCTGCTGCGGACCGGCCCGGGGGCGCAGGAAGTCTCGTTCCTGACCCGTCCGGAGCGGGATTTGGTGCCGCGCGGCGGCCGGACGGTGGCCGGAGCCATCCTGGAACTCGACTGGGATGGCAACGTGGTCTGGGAATACCGGTATCCACTGCTGCACCACGATTTCGAGCGACTGCCCAACGGCAACACCCTGGCGCTGGCCTGGGAACTCATCCCCGACGAGATGGTTCAGCAGGTCAAGGGCGGTTTCGAGTCGGGCGACGGACACCAGGGTATGCTGGGCGACGTGGTGCGGGAGGTTACGCCGGCCGGCGAAGTGGTCCATGAGTGGACCTCCTGGGACTATCTGGACTTCGATGAAGACTGCATCTGCTTCCTGGAAGGTCGCGGCGAGTGGACGCACCAGAACACCCTCAACGTCACCCCCGAAGGCGACCTGGTGGTCAGTTTCCGTCAGACCGACACCGTGGGCATCGTTGACCGCGCCAGCGGAAAGTTTCGCTGGAAGTGGGGCCCGGGCAACATCTCGCACCAGCACAACCCCACCATGCTGGGGAATGGCCGAGTCCTCATCTTCGACAACGGCCCGCACAAGAGCGGCGTCACCCACTCGCGGGTCATCGAAGTGGATCCGGGCAACAACCAGATCGCCTGGGAGTATCGGGGCGACCCTCCCATATCCTTTTACAGCTACCACATCAGCGGGGCCGAGCGTCAGCCCAACGGCAACACCCTGATCTGCGAAGGCGCCCCCGGACGCATCTTCGAGGTCACGCCCGGCCGGGACATAGTGTGGGAGTACATCAATCCCTTCATGGCGGCAAGCGGCTACGGCGTCGGCGATTCAATCTCCGGATACGCCAACTCCGTGTTCCGCGCCCACCGCTACGGCCACGACCATCCCGCGCTGCAGGGCAGGGACCTCGACCCGGACCGGTACGCCAACCGGAACCGTCTGTACGCCTGAGTCAGAGCCAAATCCCGCACCCACATTGTCGTCGGAGGTGTCTATTGCGCATCCTGGTCATAGGAGCCAGCGGTTTCATCGGGCGGTACCTGATGCGTCGGCTGAGCGAATCGGCCGACCATGAAGTGGCCGGCACCTTCCGGTCTCAGCCGCCGGACGACGACGGCAACTCATGGCTCCATCTTGAACTCACCGAACCGGACGCTCTTGAGCAGGTATTCCAGCAGACCCGTCCGCACGTGGTGGTGCATCTCGCCGCCATCGCCGACATCGGAACCGCCGAACGGGACCCGGAGCGCGCCACCGCAGTCAACGTGGCCGCAACGTCAACCATCGCGGGGCTGTGCGCAAGGTACGGGTCCAAGCTGATTTTCGTGTCCACCGAGTGCGTGTTCGGTGGTCAACGCGGATTCTACCGCGAGGGTGAGACCCCGGCGCCCACGACCCACTACGGCCGAACCAAGTGGGAGGCTGAGCAGGAAGTGGCGTGGCAGGTGGAATTCTGGAGCATCGTGCGCACCAGCATCGTGTACGGCTGGCCGCATCCCGGCAAGGGCAACTTCGCGCCGTGGCTCATCGAAAACCTGCGGAGCGGACGGCCCTACCGCGCACCCGCCGACGTGTTGCGGACGCCGGTGTATGTCGAGCATCTCGTCGATGGCATCGCCAGAACAGCGGAAGGCGATTACCCGGGCATCCTGCACGTGGCCGGCCGCGATTGGGTCAGCATGTATGAATTCGCGCTCGCCATCGCCGACGCCTTCGAACTGGACGCAAATCTGGTGGAGTCAGCGGACCCTGATAGCATTTCGCGCGCCGGCCAATCCACCCACCCCGACCGGCTGGGCCTCAATTGCGCGCAGACGATGGCCCAGTTGAACCTGGCCCATCCGGGCCTGGCGGAAGGCATCGCCGCGTTGCAGGCCGACGCCCGGGGACGCTGAAACCTGCCCCACGCTCACGCAAACGCCGGCATCACCTCGTCCGCAAACAGGCGGATGGACTGTCTCGCGGCTTCGGGCGAGATGTAGCCGAACAGGTGCCGCGCGCAGAAGATGTCGTGGCCGATGAGGTCGTGCTGTTCTGCCAACTTCCTGGCCACGGTTTCCGGACTGCCCACCAGCGCGATGCCGTTGTCGATCCAGAAGTCATAGGACTGGGCGCGTTCGCGGAAGATGCGGCGCAGTTCCGCCCGCTCCGGCGTGCCGGGATCATCACCACGCATGCCGTGGGGTCCGTAGCCGATGCGGGTGTCCCCGATGATGTCCCGGCCCTTGCCGGCGGGAACCGCCGATGGGAAGGCAGCGGTGGCCAGGTGCGGTTCCGCCTGTTCACGGGCCTTGGCGTCCGTTTCCGCCACGTGGACATGGCGGGTGAGGAAGGTCCTGGGCATCGGAGTGTCGTGGCCGGCTTCCCGCCACAGTCCGCGCCAGGTGTCGAACTTGTCGGCGATCACCTGGTCCGTGTCGATATTTTGCGAGACGTGGAAATTGTGGCGGGCGGCATACTCGAAACTGGCCGCGCTGTGGCAGCCGAACCAGACCGGCGGGTGCGGTTTCTGGTAGGGGTCGGGCGTGGTCAACACCTCGTCGAACTGAAAAAACTCCCCTTCGTAGGTGACGCTTCCTTCTTTCCACGCCATCAGGATGATGTCGAGGGCTTCCTCGCTGATATCCCGCCGGCGGTCGAAGTCCACGTTCCACCTCAGGAACTCGTGGCTGGTGACGCCGGTGCCGGCCCCGAACTCGACGCGTCCGTGGGAAAGGTGGTCCAGCATCGCCACCTCTTCCGCCAGCCGTATGGGGTGATGGAAGGGCAGTTGGTAGATCATCACGCCGAACCGCATGGCGCTGGTGGCCCGCGCCAACGCCGTCAGGTACACGCTGGGCGAACTCATGAAGCTGACGTCGGAGGTCTGGTGCTCGATGGAAAAGTAGTATTTGTAGCCCATCTGCTCCGCTTCCTGCGCGGCGCGGATGTGCTCGTCATACACGGTGGCTGCAACCGGGTGGGACTCCATCTGGGCCTGATCCAGCACGTCGTAGAGACCGATTTCCATCCTGGCCATTTTCATTCACCTCCGGATTCCAGCGGGAGTGTCAAACGCGCCGGCAGGCCGAAGTATAACGCCTCCAACCGGCGGCGCAGACGGGTCGCAACCCTGGCTATGGGTCAAACGCCACCGCGTCGCCCCGGCCAACACACGTAGGGGCGAATGAACATTCGCCCCTACAAAGTTCCGCCATGTCAGCCGAGCGGCCTACAGGAACGCGAACTGTTCGTAGTCGCCGTGGACGATGGGTATCGGGTCGAGTTCCAGCCACCGGTTCAGGATGGTGGCGTAGGTGGAACGGAAGTCGTTGGTGAAATGCAGGTCGCCCTCGGAATGGTCCTCGGGACGCAGCGACGGGTACTCAGCGTACAGGCCGCCGTTCACCGAGCCTCCGACGACGAAGGCAACGCCGCCCGAACCGTGGTCCGTGCCGGTGCCGTTGTCCTTGATGCGCCGGCCGAACTCGGAGAACACCAGGATCAGCGTGTCGTCCGCCAGTCCATGCTCCTCCAGGTCGCTGTTGAAATCGGCGATGGCAGTGGATACGTCCGTCCACAGCTTGGCGTGGGCCAGCAGTTCGTTGCTGTGGGTGTCGAAACTGCCGTGCTGGGTGTAGTAGATTCGCGTGCCCAAGTCCGCTGACATCACCTGCGCCATGTTCTTCAGCGACTGGCTGATGGGCGTGTCGGCATATTCCACGGTGGACGAATACAGTGTCGGGGCGGTGCGCAACCGGTCGGCGCCCTTGAGGGCGTTGGATCCCGTCTCGGCCAGAACCTGCGCCACGGTGTCCTTGCTCTCGGTGGGGCCGTAGATGCGGCTGAACGCTTCCAGCGCATACTGACGGGATTTTTCGTCCTGGATGTCGGGCATCAGGCCGTAGGTTTCCAGGTTGGCCACCGACGCCACCGGCACGCCCTTGCACACCATGGCCCGGGGAAGGCCGCGCCCGAAGTTCACCCCGGTCAGCACGTTCTCGCCCCTGGCGTCCAGATCACGGATGGCCGCGCCCAGCCAGCCCTCAGCGCCGATTTTCTCCGACTCCGCCGTGTACCACACATCCCGGGAGCGGAAGTGCGAGCGGTTCGGGTTGGGGTAGCCGATGCCGTTGATGACGGCGAACTTGCCCTGGTCCCAAAGATGCTTCATCGGGGCCAGGTTCGGGTTGAATCCCACCTCGCCGTCCAGGTGCAGCACCTCCGCTTCGGGTATTCCCACGTTGTTGCGGAAATCATAGTAGAGCGGGTTGTTGTAAGGGATGACCGTGTTCAGGGCATCGTTTCCGCCCTGCAGTTCGACCACAACTACCGAGCGTTCCCTGTTGGTGGAAGTCATCGGATTTATCCTCCTCTTGCGCCGGGCCGATACACCTGGATGCGATGCCGGTTGCTTTCGGTGACGTACAGGTTGCCATCCCGGTCCAGTTTGACCGACACGGGCGACCAGAAGTACTTTTCGATGTGGGACGATTCCTCGTGTGGATCGTCCACGAAATATTCAATCTCGGGTTCCAGGTTGGCCCGTGAACGGGCATCCCCCTCTTCCACGTTGATGGCCAGGAAGTTGGCCGCCCAGGCCGACAGGGTGGCCTCACCCCGCAGTTTCTGCACGAAACCGCCGTCGGCGTCCAGCACCTGCACCCTCTCGTTGCCCCAGTCGGCCACGTAGATGTAGCCGGCGTCGTCAACGGCCACGCCTGAGGGACGATGAAACTCGCCGTCGCCCCGGCCCGGTCGGCCGTAGGACGCCAGGTGGCTGCCATCCGGCGCAAATTTCTGGACGCGGTCGTTGCCCCAGTCGGCCACGTACACGTTGCCGTCGGCGCCGACGGTGAGGCCCCAGGGCAGGTTGAACTGGTCGGGCCCATGGCCCTCAGCCCCGAAGGACGCCAGGAACCGGCCGTCAGCCGTGAATCTCTGCACGCG
Source organism: Dehalococcoidia bacterium (assembly GCA_963668585.1). Taxonomy (GTDB): domain Bacteria; phylum Chloroflexota; class Dehalococcoidia; order Lucifugimonadales; family UBA3495; genus Bin87. The sequence goes on from OY764869.1 coordinate 267,978, forward strand.
GTGATTGTAGGTGTCCGCGACGTAGAGGTTGTCCTCGGGGTCAAAGGCCATGCCCGAAGGGGTATCCAACTGGCCTTCTGCGGCGCCGTGTTCGCCCCAGTGGGACAGGGGAGCGCCTTCCTTATCGAAGACGGAGACGCGGTGCAGGAACTCGTCGCTGACGTACACGCGGCCGCGGCTGTCGATGGCGCAGGCCGAGGGCCAGACGAACTGGCCGGCGCCGGTCCCGTAGGAGGCGAAGGTGCCGTAGTATTCGCTGTCGATGTCGCACACCGTGACGCGCACGCCCCGGGCGACGTTCTCCAGCGAGCGGTTGGCCACGTACATCCGCCCGTCGTCGGCGATGCCAACATCGGTGGGCGCGTAGAAACCCCTCCCCTCCATAGTGGTCATGCCCAGGGTCATGCGGTATTCAAGGAGTTTGATCTCCGGTATATCCTGTACTGAGGTCATGGTCGTTTCATCCATTAGTGGCGGGGTATGGCTAGGCTCGCTGGAATTCGTGGGTTGACGCCACCATCTGCAGCACTTCGGCGATGCGGCCGTGGTCCGCTCCGTTGGAGTCGCCCACCACCGATGCGAAGTCCACCAGTTCGCGGCGGGTCGCCTCCGACACCGTGATGGCGCCCACCTGGTCCAGGCAGGCGTCAACCAGCATATCCGGCGAAACGGCCGACGGGTTGCTGGCGATTTTCTCGACCATGGCCTGGACGCCCGGCTTGGCGGTATCCCCAAGTTGTTGTGATGCGAAATTGATGCGCTCCACCAGGGAACCGGTATCGATCCAGTCGGTGCCCTGGTGCCAGCCTTCCACGCTGGGCGGGTTGTTCAGGAACTGCCCCATGAAGATCGCCTGCTGGTATCGGTCCAGTATCTCCCGGCGTGGCCGGTCGAATTCGCCGGTCAGGCGCAGCACTCCGGCCACCAGTTCCACCGGGCTTTTCACCTTGCGATACCAGGTAGCCTCGTCGCGGAAGAAGTCGGAGTTGAACAGCGTCCGCAGCATGGCGGTGATGTCGCCGCCGCTGTCAAAGTACGCCTGCGTCAGCGCGTCAATGGCGGCGGGATCCTGCGGGTCGGTGTAGGGCCACTCGGGAACGGGCGGCTCGTCGGCCACGAAGAAACTGTACATGTGCCGGGCAATGAATCTGGCGGCGGCTTCCTGCTGGCAGATGATGTCCACTACGTCGTCGCCGTTGAGCGCGCCCCGTTGCCCCAGGAATTCCTTGTCCCCGTTGTCGTGGTCATGTTCCTGGAACTCGAAATGCCAGGAGATGCGACCGTAGGGCCAGTCGGAATCGCGCATGGAGCGCAGTTCCATGTACTCCCGGTTGCCCAGCGTCCACCCGGTGAAGGCGCGGGCGCATTCCTGCACGTCCTGCTCCGTGTAGTTGCCGACACCCATCGAGAACAGTTCCAGCAGTTCCCGGCCGAAGTTCTCGTTGATCGCGTCCTTGTGGTTGTCCTGGTTGTCCAGCCAAACGATCATCGCCGGGTCTTTGGACAGTTCCAGCAGCAGGTCGCGGAAATTCCCCAATCCATAGTGGCGGAACATGCGGACCTGATCGGAAAGTGCCTTGCCGTGGATGACCTTGGGATAGCCGGTAGCGAAAATGCCGTGCCAGAACAGGGCCATCTTCTCCCGGAGGGGCGTCGTGGTGGTGGCCATGCGGTACAGCCAGTTCTCTCCCGATCCCAGGGTGCCCATCATGCCCGACAGTTCGGGATGGAACCTGCGGATCAGGTCGTCCCCCATGCGCTTTTCGTTGTTCTGGTCAAGCAGCAGTTCAACGGTGGATTCGTATCCCCTTGCCGCGTGGGTTTCCAACTGCTCGCGGGAAGCGCCGAAGCCGGCCCGCCGCATCAAATGACCAATCAGTTCAACATCGCGATTTGCCATTTACTGCCCCCTCTGATTGCATCTATGAATCAACGCCAAGTATCGCCCACTGACCGCCAATGCGCCGACGATGAATCAGCGCGCGCCGGCAGCGATGACGGCGCTGCCATCAGCCAATTGCTGCCTGTTTCAGCCAAGCGTAGCCGTATGGTTGACGAGTTTCCACAATCATACTGTAACGCGGGAATGATTTCCATATGCCCATGCGAATGGCGGCCGTTCGCAGTTGAGGCGACTGTCCTCAGCCAACCCGTCATACGGGCGAAAGCCAGTATCCAGAAAATCGCTGCCCTGATCAACGTTGCCAATATCCGGACTTTCTGAGTTCCCGCTTCCGGAGGAATGTCGGCCTCATGCCAAAGATGGAAACGAACTCTGAACATTTCCTGCTGACGCGCCGGTTTGTGGTGCGCCCGGGTCGGCCGCGCACACGAAAGACACCTCGGTCAACCCGTCCCGCAGCGGCGCGTCGGCCTGCCTGGCGATATCACGGTCAAAGACATGCACGGGTGAATTGCCGGCCACGTCTTCCAACCGGGAATCGATGACCAACCGGTGCTCTCCACGCCGCCAGGGAACCGACGGGACGAACCGCCAGCCTTGTTCCCCTGCACACGGTGCTCCCGCGCCGGGCACCCGGTTGCCCGCGCCGTCAGTGACCCACAGGCAGTGTTGCAGCAGTCCATGATCCAGGGGCCGGCCGAAATCGACCACCAGAGGGACGCTCGACCCGGCGGCCGGCGCGGTCAATCGCCAACCGGCCGGGTCGATGCGAGACCGCAGGGCCGGGCCCACCCGGTAGCGACGCTCTGACGCGGCCTTGAGTGGCCGCCCTTTGGCATCCCTGAACCCGGCGTCCACGGTTATCCTGACCTCCATGCCCTCTGCCAGCGGGTAGCCGAACTCGCGGTTGGGCGCCAGGCCTCGCTTGATGCGTCCCGGGTCCAGCAGCATGGTCAGGCGTCGCCGTTCCGGGTCCCACAACTCCGGGTCGGGAGGCAGAAATACGTCCTCCAACGGTTCGCCGGTGTCCGCGCGGCAGACCCGCACCGACCTACACGCCCAGCCCTCGCTCATGGGCGACGAAAAATGCACGTACACCCTGAGCAGGTTGAACGGCAGCGTCGCGGCAGTCGGATAGATCTCCAGGACTTCCGTGGTCGGAATCCCGGTGGCGGCGGTCCGCTGAATGGCCCAGACCTCGGGTTCTGCCAGGCCGCCGTCGCCATCAACCAGCAGCGAATAACTCATCCCGTCCACGAAGGGGAACCGCGGGACGAACCAGACCGAGCCTCCCTCAACAACGAAACTGCCGGCTACCGGAGGGATGCCAACGTGGCCGCCGTCGGTCAGCGAGTCGCTGGGCAGTACGGACAGGCGCCGGCTCAAATCGCCGGCGTCCATGTGTCCGATTTCCCTTAACTCAGCCTCCGGCCAACCGCTCACCTTCAGGCAGTCCCGACCCTGGCGGTCTGCCCATTCCAGCAGCAGTTGGCGGGGCATGGTCACAGCGTAGCGGTGGCGTAGGTGCGCAGGTGAGTGTTGCCGTCGTCGTCCTGCTGCAGCATGAGCACGCCGCTGCCGTTGAGGTTGGCCATGCGCTTCACGCCCGGATGGGGCAGCAGTTCGCGAGGCACGCCCACTCCAGGAGTAACCGGGTCTGACGGCGATGCGTCCAGCGAATCATCGGGCACCGTCAGCGGCCCCTGTCCGTCAATATCCTTGCAGGCGATCTTGAACACCGGGTGCCGGTCGTTGCAGACCAGCAGGTATTCTCCGCCGTCGTGTTCGTATGAAATCAGGTCCAGCGGATGGTTGTGAGAACCCAATTCGGCAACGGTTTTGCCCATGACGTGCTTCTCGGAGTCGAAATCGGCCAGGGAGAATTGCACCACGGGAGTGCAGGTGTAACTGGCCAGGATGCTGCTGTTTCCCTGGTAGGGCACGAAGGCGCGAATGGGCGCAGCCGTTTCGTACTTGCCGTGGGACACGTGGAATATCTCCAGCGAGTTGGACGCGGCCTCTCCATTGAAGGGGAACGGGATGCGCCTCAGGGTGGACGTGAACTCCTCGTTGGACGTTCCGGCGACCAGCAGCAGGCCGTCCACGTATGACATATCCGTCACCGTCACCGTGCGCAGTTGCATGCGGGTTACCAGACGCGGGTCGTCCTCATCCGCAGCGTCCGTGATGGTGTACTGGGAAAAAGCCACGTTTTCCAACGCCACGTCGCTGATGGATCCGTCGCCCGATATCCTGATGATCACCGGGATGGCGGAGTCCCCGCTGCCGCGCATCACGGAAACGTAGATGTTGCTGGACGTGGGGTGGACGGTCATGTCGCGTATCGCCACGTCATCCCGCGCACAGCCCAGATACGACGCCAGGGACGCGTCGAATTTGTCCAGATTCACCGCCTGCGGGGAACCGTCGTCGCTATCGCCAACATCCACGGCGAAGATGTTCGCGCCCACGTTGTCCGCAATGAACAGCACACCCGCGGGACCGAACGCCAGCGGACCCACCGATGCGATGGCCGGCGTGCCGACCGTCAGGCCGAGATTTGTCGCGGTTCCAAGCTCTACCATGGCAACCTCCTACGCTTTACGTCATATACTCTGACCGAGTGTAGCATTACGTCAAATGCGCCGCCACCCATGAGTTGATACCGGACGGTTTTTGCTATACTCGCGCGCACATCAGCCAACCAGAGGAAACCCTCGACCGCCGCACGCACGACAACGATGAGGACAATCGCAATGAGTACCGAACGCAGAAGGGGAACCGTCACTCTACGCCAGGTCAGCGGCTCTGCCAGGTCGAGGAAGGTGCGCGTGGAGCTTGGAGAGGAGTCATCCTTCACCGACTTTCCGGCTCCGGTGAAGGTGGGCGACGCATCCTACTTCCTGGTCCGTGGACGCGACGGGTACAAACTGCTGTCAACCGTGTGTCCGCATCAGGGCGGCGAGATCGAGGATGAAGGCGACGAGGTATTCGTCTGCGACGGCCACGGGTGGCAATACGAGAAGGGCGAGGGCACCTGCGTCAACCGCCCTGACTTCCGCATGAAGGCCTTCCTGGTCACCGTGCAGAACGGCAGCCTCGTGGCGCTGGTGCCGGACGAGTAGTCCGCTCGCAACCTTTCCCCAAGGTGATGCAAACGGCCCCGGAACTTGAGGTTCCGGGGCCCGCGATTTTCGATCTGCCCTCCAGGTCGAACTATCCCACCATGTCGTAGCTGCGCAGCAACTTGCCGGGCAGTTCGCCGGTGCATTCGTTTTCCACGAACGTGACGGTGCCGTTGACCAGGATGTAGCGGATTCCGGTGGGCTTCTGCACCAACCGCTTCTCACCGCCGGGGAAGTCGGTCTCGAATTGCGGCTTGTCGTACAGCAACCCGAGTTCGTCCATGTTGTAAATCATGACATCGGCCCAGTCGCCCACGCGCAGGGTACCGCGACCCTTCATGTCGGAGAACCACGCCGGCAGCGCGCTCATCTTCTGGTGGGCCTGCTCCAGCGTCATCAACTCGTTGTCGCGAATCCAGTGTCCCAGGAAATACACGGGCCACACGCTGTTGACCAGGAACCGGGTGTGCGCGCCGCCGTCGGACACCGAGATATGCACGTAGGGATTGACCAGCCGCTCGGCCCGAGCGTCGTCGCCCTGGCCGCCGGCCGGGTGGGCGAACTCCGTTTCCAGGTCCTCGTCCAGCGCAATGTCGAGGAACGCGTCCAGCGGATGCTTGCCCTCGGCCTCCGCGATGTCGGCGATGGACAAACCCTCGTACTTCAGGTTCCGCTCCAGCGCAACCTCCACCACCTGCACCTGCGCCCAGTCGGTCCGGGCGTGAGGCCGATCTATGACATCGCGCTTCATGCCGTCGCGGATGCCGTCCTCGGACAGCTTGGCGATCCGTTCCTCCTTGCTGCCGACCAGGGGCTGTACCCAGTTGGGCATGTAGTCGAACAGGTTGTACTCGGAGAGCTTGAACTCCGCGATGGTCGGAACCGATCCCTGCTGCGCCAGCACGGGCAGACCCTCCTGCCGCACTTCTTCCAGCCAGTCGTAGCCCTCGTCGTCGCCCAGGACCACGTGCAGCGGGCGGCCGCTCATGCGCACCATTTCCGCGAGCATGTCCCGTTGGGCGGGTCGGTCATCGGAGATGCCGATCGTCCAGCCCAGGTGTCCCACGCCGAACTGCCGCAGGACTTGAGAAAGCGCGTAAAACTCCTGGGGAGACGCAACGTGACTGGGTAGCCAGCTTCCGTCCTCGGGACGGTCTTCCAGGTTCTTGTCGGCGGACAACCCGAAGGCTCCGGCCTGCATGGAGTCGTGCAGGATCTGCTTCATCTGGTTCAGTTCGGCGTCGGTGACCGAGGTGCGCTCGCGGGCTGGTATCATGCCCAGGACATAGCCCCGCAGCGGTGAGAACGGCACCAGCGCGCCGACGTTTACCCCCAGGCCCTGGCGGTCCAGGCTGTCCATATATTCAGGGAAGGTTTCCCAGTCCCAGCGCATCCCCAGCCGCATGGATTCCAGCGGTATTGCCTCAATGCGGTTCATCATCCGCATATTGAGGTCGCGGTCCTCCGGTCGGGTTGGGGCGAACCCGAAGCCGCACTGTCCAACGGTCAGGGAGGTCACGCCGAACCAGCCCGACAGCGATGCGTAGGGGTCCCAGTTCAGCTGCGCGTCGTAGTGGGTATGCAGGTCCACGGCGCCCGGCGCAACGATGCACCCGCTGGCGTCCAGTTCACGGGTGCCTGCCGAGTTGATGCGCCCGCTGATCATCGCGACCCGCCCGTCCTTGATGCCAACGTCCGCGCGGATGCGGGGCAGGCCCGTGCCGTCGACTACGGTTCCACCGCGAATTACCAAATCAAATTCCGGCATACAGTCACCTCCAACGGCGATTTGCTGCGATTAAGGTTGATTATGCGTGCGAAATTAGCAACGCAAGATGCCGGCAGTATAAACGTATCGCATCATATTATCAATTTGATTACGAGTACGTGAAATTACAGGTCTGGAATTGCCAGATTTCGTACAGCGATTGCGCGCCCCCGTCGTTTCTGGCGTCGATGCAGGGAGTGATAGACTCGCCACCCGATTGGATGCCCAAGGATTTGACCATGGATTTTCGACTCAACCGGGAACTGAAGGCGTACTGCGACGATTTCGCCACCGCACGCCGTCTGCTCCGGGAACACGGCGCAGCGTTCGTGGAAGTCAAGGAGCAGGTGGACTACTACTACCATCTGCCGACCGGAAGCGCCGATGATGAGGGCACGCGCCGCCTGAAACTACGCGTTGAAAAGGGCAGGGCGGAGTTGATCTACTACTGCGAACGCCAGGAATCCGGCGCCCGCACCAGCCGTTTTCAGACAGCGGAAGCCAGCGATCCCCCGATGGGCGATCTGCTGGAGGCCGCCCTGGGCACGCGCGCCGTCGTCCGCAAGCAGCGCGAGTTATGGCGCAAGGACAACGTCGTCTTCAACCTGGACACCGTCGAAGGCGTGGGGCAGATCCTCGAGGTGGAGGTCCAGGCGCAGGATGGCTGCGACCCAGACCTCCAGATAACGAAGTACCAACGACTCTTCGAGCCTTGCCTGGGCGATCACATCGTCGGCTCCAACGAGGACCTGGTCGGCGCGTCTAATCCCCCGCCTTGATGAAGTCGGAGAGACGTTCGGCGATCATCATCGTGGTCACGTTGGTGTTGGCCCGCACCACGTCCGGCATGATCGAAGCGTCCGCGACCCGCAGGCCGGCGACCCCACGCACGCGCAGGTTCGGATCAACCACGGCCGTCGCGTCGTCGTCCGGCCCCATCTTGCACGTGCCGGAGATGTGGTACGACGTGCTGATGTTGCGACGCAGCCACCCGTCCAGCGCCTCGTCCGATTCCAGGTCGGCCGGCGTGGGCGCGGTGATCTCGTCGATGATGTTCTCGTAGGCGCTGTGCTTCAGGATGGACACGCAGAGGCGGACGGCCTCGCGAAGCCGCTGCCGGTCCCAGTCCTCCTGCAGGTAGCGGTAGTCCATGCTGGGCGCCACGTGAGGGTCGGCGGATTCCAGGCGCAACTCGCCCTGGCCGGCCGCCAGGTACAGCCCACAGTTGACCGTGTGCGCCGGATTGTCGTCCCGCACCACGGTGTTCAGCGATGCCGGCGAAAGGATCATGTCGTTGGGCGTATCGGAGCCGGTGGCGGTGTAGCGCAGGCGCAGGGCGCGCATACCGTTGGGATCCTGGGGCACGCCCTCCTTGACCATGAACCGCACCGACACGTTGGGGTGGTCGCGCATATTCTGGCCCACGCCGGGCGACTCCACCACCACAGGGATGCCGTGTGCCCGCAGTTGGTCGGCGGGGCCGATGCCCGACAGCATCAGCAGTTGCGGGGAACCCACGGCGCCGGTGCAGAGGATGATCTCGTCGCCCTCGACGACGAACGTGTCCTCGCCGCTCTCGACCTCCATGCCAACCGCTCGCGGTGAGCCGGCGGCATCACGGTCCAGCACGATGCGCCGCGCCTGCACGTTGGGCCGGATGGTCAGGTTCAGGCGGTGGCGCACCGAGGAGATGTAGGACAGCGCCATGCTCATGCGCACGCCGTCGATGTTGTTCTCGGCGCGCAGGCTGACGCCCGTGGCCTCCGGATGGTTCACGTCGGGATGGAACGGGTATCCGGCGGCGGTGGCGGCCTGAAAGAAAGCCTCCTGCGACGGCGGCCAGGTCTCGCGCCGGTGATGGCGCACGGGCACCGGCCCGTCGGTGCCATGGAAATCGTCGTGAAAGTCGGCGTCGTTCTCCAACTTGCGGAAGTAGGGCAGGCAGTTCACGTACCCCCAGCCGTCGTTGCCCCAGGACTCCCAGGTGTCGTAGTCCTCCGGCGCGCCGCGGATGAAGGTCTGGCCGTTGATGGCGCTGGACCCGCCCAGCACACGGCCGCGCGGCACGGGCATCTCCGCCTGCTCGGCCGTGCCGATGCCGGTGAAAGACCAGTTGAAGGGCGAACCGGCGGCGCGGGCCTCCAGGTTCACCGTGCCCCAGCCCAGCTTGAGCATATCGGGCAGATGGTCGAAATCGGGATAGTCGGGCCCGGCCTCGAGGAGCAGGACGGAGCGGTCGGGGTCCTCGGAGAGACGGGCGGCGACGATGCAACCGGCGGTGCCGCCGCCGACAACGATGTGGTCATACTTCATGGGAATGGCTCCCTAGGTGGGTTGGATGGGGGCATTGTACAGGGAGCAGCGGTATTAGTCGTCATCGGCCTGCCCGTCGTCAACACGTTCGCCAGGCATTGCCAAGTCCAAGTAATCATGTCCAACAACGCAGACGACGTGAGCATCCACATCCGTTACATCTCCTTCCAGAACGTAGACTACATTGTCCCCGTCGTCGTCTTTTACCTCAACCCTTATCGCTTGCCCGACCTGTATCTCATGGTCTGTATCCCAAAACTCCAATTTGTGAGACCAAGAAATAGTTCGAATTTCGGAAGCGCGACCAGCTCGTTCCCACTCGTAGTTGAGTTGGATTTTTTCGCGACCCTCGCCAACCAGCCTTGCAGTCTTGCCAATTCCGGCGGCGGTCAGCGTAGCGGGACCGGTCAACAGTTGGGCCAAGTAGCATCTAGCATCCGTTTGGCTTTTCGCCCGTGCCGCGACGCTCACAGGCCCATCTCTCGACGGTGTGATGTGCCAGAGTCCATCCGCACTGCGGTCGATGAAACCAAGGTTATGACCCGATGGGGTTTTGACCATGCCGCTTCGTTCTTTCACCGGACCCAACCACTCAACCTCTGGAATAAAGTCCCGCGGTTGCGGAGGCAGAACGTCGAGCCTCGTGGTGAGGTACAACACCGCCGGATCTTTAGACTGGCGAAGAATTTCGTAGGCCTGGGCGACCGTTTTATTCATGAATTGGTTTCCGATGGAGAAACCTGATCTTATTGCCTCGCCCAACGCTCTTCGGAAAGTCGCGTGGGTTCTCAGCCATGCGATGTACTCCGAAACATTAACCTCTTTGGCGCTGCCGGGGACGTATGCTAAATCCGCATCTGACCACATCGCCTCGCGTACTGCCCTCTCGACCCGGTCCACGACGGTGTGCCGTCGTTTCTCGTCTTCATACAGATAAACCCCGCGCAAAGCGCGCAATATCTCCAGGTGTAGGGGAAGCCAAATCTGTCCGATGAGGTCATCTGGAGATTGGTCAATCTCCCAATAACGCATGGTTTCGAATGCGCGTGCGGTTCCGACTTCCGAGAAGTACGAACCTAACGATTGGAGGTGTTTGAGTTCAGGACGGTTCGCGTTGAGGTTATAGAATGACGTGGCAGCGTTGAAAGCGTGCTCCAAGTACGCGGCTGTATCTGTGTCGCAGTGCCGCAATGTTTCGAGGTGTTTGCGAAGGTCATGGTGTTTGTGGGTGCGATCCTCGAGGTCTATGCCATGCTTTCGCAAGAGAAATTTCAGAGCTCTTTCTATGGACAAGTGAGCCATCGGTGCCCTGTTCATGACTTGAACGACGGTAATTTGGCTAACCCTATCTGGCTGGACGGGCGCAGACTCCAGGATGCTGATCACGTCGTCCATCGAAATCCTAATGATGTAGTCTTGCACGTTATCGCTCCATCAACTTCGGCAAGACCGGATCATCCAATGTCGGCAAAACGTTCGCAACATATTGGTGCCCGCCATCTGCACAGGCCAGTCCGCCCTTGATCGCTCCCACTATCCAGGAGTTCAGGCTTATCCCGCCGGACTTGGCTGCCGTCACCGCCGCCCTGTGGATTGCGGGTTCCATGCGCAGCACCACCCGGCCGGAGAAAGGTTTGTCAGGTTCTCGATTTCTCTCGGCGCAGATTTTCAGGTATTCCTCGACTGAATCTTTGAAAGCCTGGCGCAGTTCATCTACGGATTTGCCCTGGAAGGTGATCACGTCGCGAGTGTCGATCACCTCGCCGTGCAGGATGCCCACCTCATCATCGAAAGTGACAACCGCGTGATAGCCGTTGTATTCCATTTGATTGTCTCCTAAGCATGCTGTCCATGATACTACTTGGAGATTCTATCCTTCATAAACGGCAATCCGCGTCACTCGAGACTATTCCCGCACCGCGCCCCTCATGGTGCGCTTGTCGAACCGTGGGCGTGCCATTCACGACACCAGGGCACAAGCAATATCCTGTCCATCCCGTTCATCCTGTTTATCCCTGTGAATCGTTCCCTGTCCTCAATCCGTCGTTGTATCCCCTCACCCCCCGTGTTACGGTTGCCAAAATCCAGGAATCCGGAGGGACCATGCCGGCAGACAGCCAACGACCCGAACCCAATTACGACCCTTTTCCGCCGGGGCAGAGCCGTCGGGCCACCGTCACCGAGGTGGATGTGGAGGACATGGGCAATATGCTGCGTCGCGCGTTCGTCGGGCGGGACGTCAAGTTCACCATCTACTGCGACGAGGGACCCAACGTCGGCGGCAATCACACGGCGCCGGCGCCGCTGAGCTATTTCGCCGCTTCCATTGCCTTTTGAGAGATGACCCAGATCGAGAGGTACTCTCGAATGATGAAAGTGGAAATCACCGGCGTCCGCGCCCACATCGCCGTGCATTTCGGGCTGGAGGGTTCTGTGCTGGCCGGCACCATCCAGGCCAGCGCGCCCAAGGTCGAGACCAACTACGAGATCGAATCTCCGGACGATCCGGAGCGGGTGGCGGCAGTGCTGCGCAACGCCCGCAACGGCTGCTGGGTGCGGGCCGCAGTCGCCAACCCGACTCCCTTCGAGGACAAATCAACCCTCAACGGCGAACCGATCCTCTTCGACTGACCGCCGGAAGACGGTCCCGGATGGGATAGGCATCGGCATCCGGAGGGGCGAGTCATGCCTGGCCCCTACCGGTGTTCCTCGCGTCTTTCCAGCGCCGTGATCGATGGCGGCAGTACGGATTGGTGAGCGACTGCTGAGGCTGATTACCACCCCAAACTCTCCGGTATCAGGATCATGGTGATGCGGCCAACCATCGGCTCGTGTTCCATGATGAGGAACTTGCCGATGGGAGCCGGCCCGGAACCCCGTCCTTCCAGCCAGCGGTCGTGGCGTTCCAGCGTGAAACCCCGCGTGCGAGCCTCGGCCTCCGCCAGCGTGGGGCAGATCTTCTGCGTACCCGCCACCAGGATGAGGCGTCGCGCGCCGTAGGCGTACGCCCCGATCTGGCTGCCGGAACCGCTGGCGACCACTATCTCGCCGGTCTCCGCGATGGCCTGCACGCTGCCCACGAAATAATCGGCGGTGGTGGTCGTGCGCCGAAACTCCCGCTGGGACGCCGCGTCGGGCTGCGCCATCATCCGGTCGTGCAGGTTGATGTAGCGGTCGTTGCCGTCCATGTAACCCGTGTAGCCGATGGTATCCAGCGTCTCCGAGGTGTTGACGAAGACCTCGGATCCCTCCGGCACCAGTTCCAGCAGCATCGCCACTGCCGCTTCACCGCTCTCCACCAGGACGGCATCCACGTTGCGGGCGGCCAGTGCCTCGATGGTCCTGCTGATGGATTCGGCGGTGGCCGGAGTGTAGGTGGTGGCGTCGGTGGACATGGTCACGTCTCCTGTATGCGAACGAATCGGGCGGGGGTCGTTACGCGGCAATTGTCGGCCAGCCAGCGCCGACTTGCCCTCACCGAAACCACGCCGGCAGGTTTCAGCCGGCGCGGAACTTAGGCATCACCTGCTCGGACAGCAGCCGAACAGACCGGTGGGTCGCTTCCGCCGACATCAGGCCGCGATTGGTGAGCATCAGGTTTCGGATGCCGGCGTCGCGCATGAGTTGGACCTGCTCCGCGACCCGGCGCGGGCTTCCCACCAGGTTCTCGGCAGCGTCGGGATCGGGCCGCTCCGCGTACCCGTCCCGCTGCGTGGGCGGCGCCTGGTTGGACATGGGGAACTCCTTGGGATTCCAGCGCTGGCGGTAGTCCTGCATGATGGAGTGCGCCCGCAGGTTGGCGGGCAGGAACTCGTCCATCGCCTGATCGTCGGTTTCGGCGAGGTGCGCCTCGCGCCACACCCAGATGTCGTCAAGGTTGCGCTGGATGGTCTCCTCGTCGAATCCCGATTCCGCCATCGTGTCGCGGTACAGGGCGATATCGCCGGCCACGCTGTTGATGGAGCGTCCCCTGAGCAGGATGGGCCGCCCGATCCGCGCCATCGCGATGATCGAGTCCCGGTTGATGCAGGCGCGCGCCAGGGGCGGATGCGGTTTCTGGTAGGGTCGAGGACGGACTGAGGGAAAGGACACGCGGTAATGCTCGCCCTGGAAATCCACGTTGTCGGTGGTCCACGCGGTCACCATCAGGTCCTCGGCTTCTTCCATCTGCTGGGAGCCCAGGTCGGGGTCGGTGCCGAATCCCAGGTACTCGAAAGCGTTGTAGTTGGAGCCCTTGGCCGTCCCCACGATCAACCGCCCGTTGGAGAGGTTGTCCAGCAGCGCGGTCTGCATCGCGACGCGGACGGGGTTATGCAACGGCAGTTCGATGATGCCAAACCCCAGCAGCACGCGGCTGGTCTTGACCGCAAGGGCGCTGGCGAACACCAGGGGATCGCCGTACACGCACTCGCCGGTGAAGTAGTGCTCGGCTATCCAGATGGCGTCAAAGCCCAGCTCTTCAACCAGCTCGGCTTCCTCCAGGCATTCCTGGATGGCCCGGCCATCGTCCGAGTCGTCGAATTTCATGGGGTAGAAAAAGTGGCCGAATCGCATAGCAGTTCCGTTGGTTCGCAGGATGGCCGGAATTATAGCACCGCACGTTGCGCGCACCCATTTTTCCGTTGACAGTGGCGGTCGGCAAGTCGGAGCGATTGCCTGTTTGCCGGGAATGAAAACGGATCCACGTGAGCGCACCGGGCGGTTTGACGGGATGTTATGGCAGGCGTAGCATGGAAATGCCGAGAACCGGCACTTCACCAATATGACGGAGGCGCTGATGACGACGCAAAACGGTACCGATGAGATTCGCCAGGCCGTGCAGGAACACTACGGCGAGCGAGCGTTGCGGGTGATACAGTTGACCGACGTCACCCCCGCATCCGGGGTGGCATGCGGAGACGAGAACTGCGGCCACGGCGCCTGCGGCGGAGACGACTGCGGCCACGACGCGATGGCCTGCGGTTGCGGAACCGCCACCGACGGGGCGGCCTGCTGCGGCCCCGAGGACACCGAACGCGCCATGGCCCTGTATAACGAAGCGCAGCTTCAGGGATTGCCGGTGGAGGCCATGGCCGCGTCCGCAGGCTGCGGCAACCCAACCGCGCTGGCCGACCTGCGACCCGGCGAAACGGTGCTGGACCTGGGTTCCGGCGGCGGTATCGACTGTTTCATCGCCGCCGAACAGGTGGGCGCGTCGGGCCGCGTCTTTGGCCTGGACATGACGCCGGAGATGCTGGCGCTGGCCAACGCCAACCGTGACCGCATGGGGCTCACCAACGTCGAATTCATCGAGGGCCACCTGGAAGACATCCCCCTGCCCGACAGCAGCGTGGACGTGATCATCAGCAACTGCGTGATCTGCCTGTCTCCCGACAAGGACGCCGTGTTTCGCGAAGCCTTCCGCGTGCTGACTCCCGGCGGCCGCCTCCACGTATCGGACATGCTGGCGATGACCGAGGACGGCCCGCGCCTGACCGACGCCGAAGCCTGGGCATCGTGCATCGGCGGCGCGGAATACCGGGGAACCTACCTGGCCCGCATGACGGACGCCGGCTTCACCGAAATCGCCACCATCGACGAGGCAATCCGCTTTGACGAGGACGAAGTCCCGCTCAACGTGGCCTCCGTGAAAGTTGCAGCCCGCAAGCCCGATTAGTTCCGCTCGCCGAATCCAAAAACTGGAAGGGGCAGGCTCAAACCTGCCCTTTCATGCCGGATGATTCGCCCGTCGCCAACAAATTCCCCTCCACCTCAGCGTTGCCACCCGGTCAGCGTGACTTCGCGTGGGGCGGGCTTCGCACCGGACCCGACGCGTCTGGCGACTGCCTCCATCGCGCTGGCTCTCCAAGGCGGAACGCTGCTCCCGTCTTCCCGGTGCTAGGCTAGCACCACGACTCGGGTTATAATGCCGTCGATTTTGGGACACAGCAACTGGGATTGAGTGTTAGAGGTATGCCTGAAACGCCACAGCAGAACGTGAGTGACGAGTACGCCCGCCGGTTCATGCCGCCGGGTCGCCGCCAGCAGTTGGCGGAACAGGACGCCGCGCACGAAACCCAGGACGAAACTCCGGCGTCTGAACTCCCGACGCCCGAACCCCCAATGCCGGAAGCAACGCCCGCGACGGCAACCAACGGGGATGCGCCAGTTTCGGAGCCACCGCCGGCCGAAACGGCAATGGAGGACTCCCCGGTGGCAGTCGCCGCTGAACCCACCGGTTCGCTCAACGGCAATGCAGCCCGGGCCGCCGCTGTTCCGGTCGCCAGTGTCGCTGCGTCGCCAGCCCTGGAGTTGGAGTTGCGGCCCGGTGGGAATGCCGACGGCCCTTCCTACGTGGAAGCCAACGACCTGTTCAAGATTTACAAGCCGGCCGATCTGGAAGTGGTGGCGCTGCGCGGGGTTGACCTGGAAATAGAGGCCGGTGAGCTGGTGGGGATCGTTGGAGCCAGCGGGTCGGGAAAGTCCACTCTCCTGAACATTCTGGCGGGATTGGAACGCCCCTCGGCCGGTCGAATACGGGTCGGTGATCGGGACCTCCTGGACATCAGCGACCGGGAACTGGTGGTGTACCGCCGCCGCGAAGTTGGTTTCGTGTGGCAGGCCACCGGCCGCAACCTGGTGCCCTATCTGAATGTCCGCGATAACATCGAACTGCCGCAGGCCATCGCTGGCACCGGGCGGGCCCACCGCCGGGAACGGGCCGACGAGTTGCTGCAAGCCCTGCAGATGTCGGACAAGGGACGGCGGTACCCGTCCGAGTTGTCGGGCGGCGAACAGCAACGGGTGGCCATCGCCGTGGCGCTGGCGAACAATCCGCCCCTGTTGCTGGCCGATGAACCCACCGGCGAACTGGACACCAACATGGCCGAGGACGTTTTCCGGATGCTGCAGCGCATCAACCGGCAATTCGGCGTGACGGTGATCATCGTCACCCACTACGCCGGGATTGCGCGGTGGGTTGACCGGGTCATCCGCATTCGCGACGGACGCATTGGGTCCGAGTCCTATCTGACGCCGTCGTTCCAGGGCGGCGAGGGTCGCGAGGAAGAATACCTGGTGGTGGACCGGGCGGGTCGCCTGCAACTGCCCAGGGAGTACCTGGACCGGTTCCACGACCTGCACGGAGCATGGGAAGGCCTGGCCAGCACCGGGTCGGCAGACGACGGGGAAGAGGTGACGCTGAAGCCCGCGTCCGCGCCCCACCGCAGCCGGGAACGCGCGCCGGGATTCGGCGGCGAGGCCGACGGTTAGGGTCGGGGATTCATCGTGGCAGACGTAACGGCAGCACTGGCTGCGGAATCGGTGGTCAGGGAGTTCGGCGAGGGCGACAGCGCGGTGCGCGCGGTGGACGGCATCTCGGTGGACATCGCGCCCGGCGAGTTTGTCGCGCTGGTGGGGCGCTCCGGATCGGGAAAGACCACCCTGCTGAATCTGCTGGCCGGGTTGGACCGGCCCAGCGCGGGCAGGGTGTGGTTCGGCGGACGGGAGCTATCGGGACTTTCGGAACGGGAATTGGTCGGGTTGCGGCGCGAACACATCGGGTTCATCTTCCAGTCCTTTGGCCTGATTCCCCTGCTGTCCGCCTTCGAGAACGTGGAATTGCCCCTGCACATCGGCGGCGTTTCCTGGCGGGAGCGACGACGACGGGCCAACGAATTGCTGGAACTGGTGGGCCTGACTGGTCGCTCCGGCCACCGGCCCTACGAACTGTCCGGTGGAGAACAGCAGCGGGTTGCGATAGCGCGGGCGCTGGTGGCAGGCCCGTCGGTGCTGTTCGCCGACGAACCAACGGGAGAACTGGACAGCGTCACCGGCGAGAGCATCGGCGGAATCATGCGGGAGATCGGCGCCAGTCGCGGCGTAACCGTCGTAACCGCCACCCATGACCTGATGCTCGCCGACATGGCCGACCGGCGGCTGCAAATGGCGGACGGTCGCATCACGTCCGTCGAATAACCGCCGCAGCCGTATGGCCAGCAGGATCGGCAAGTTGTCCGGCGCATCAGCGGGCGTCGCCAACGGGGGTGCGTGAAGTTGATGGTCGGATTGCCCGATTTTATGCGCCGTGATATATTCTGCTGTATCAGAGAACAGTTCTGGGAAGAAAAAATACGGAGTGTTGCATGGCATACGTAACGCCTCGAGAAGGCGAACCCCCCGAGAGTTTGGTCAACAGGTTCCGCGCGTCGGTACAGCACGCGGGGATTCTGCGGGAACTGAAGGACCGACGTTTCTTCCGGTCCAAGGCGCAGAAGGAGCGGTTGGCAGCCCAGCGCGCCGCCCGCCGTCGCCGTCGCCAGCGACGCTAGGACTCTCCGCCACGGCCGGCGCCGATTGGGTCGCGGGTCTGTGGCAGCGTGGAGCGACACACTAAATTGACCGTCGGCAGGGCGGGTGTTAAACTCCGTCCGGCCATCGCTGCCCGAAGGGAAACCGCGCAAGCGGAACCCCGGCGCGCACGACAACCCGGCAGGTATAAGGAGGGCAGGTTTGCCTCGCTACGATTATCGGTGTACCGAATGCACGACTGAATTTGAACTGGTTCAAAAATTCAGTGAAGCGGGCCAGGGAGAATGCCCATCCTGTGGCGGCGCGGGCCAAAGAGTCTTTCACGCGGTGCCGGTGATTTACAAGGGCAGCGGGTTTTATACCACCGACTACGGCCGCCCGAAGCGCCCCGCCGAGAATTCCGAAAGCAAGGAATCGTCCTCCGATTCGTCGTCCTCATCCAACGACAGCGGTTCCTCGTCGGACACCTCAAAGTCCAGCGACAGCGGGTCGTCGGGCAGTGAGGCTGCGGCGTCCGCCGCTCCTGCCTCCACCGGCGGCGATTCTGCATAAGCGGCAACCCACACCGGACGCTTTGACCAAGCCGCGCTTCAGGGTGCGGCTTTTTCATACCGCCAACGATGGCAGACACGCTGGGCACGCGGTAGGCGACGGATAATGCGGGCGTTGATTCAACGGGTCACCAGGGCGTCGGTGTGCATCGGCGAGACCGAAGCCGGCAGCATCGGGCCGGGCCTCGTGGTGCTGCTGGGAGTGGCCGACGGAGACGATGCGGCGGACGCGCGGTACGTGGTGGACAAGGTGGCGAATATGCGCATCTTCGCGGACGACGAAGGCCGATTCAACCACTCGGCGCTGGACGTTGGCGGCGGACTTTTGGTGGTCTCACAGTTCACCCTCCATGCCGACACTCGCCGGGGCAGACGGCCCGATTTCACGCACGCCGCCGGGCCGGAAGAGGCCAGGGCGCTCTATCTGCAAGCGGTGGCGATGTTTGAACAGACGGGTCTGGAGGTTGCCACCGGTGAGTTCCAGGCGTACATGAAGGTGCAGTTGGAGAACGACGGCCCCGTCACCATCCTGGTGGACAGCGCCGACCGGGGGCGTCCCAGACGCGGATAGGGGCGGGTCGCAAAACCCGCCCCGTCCGGTCGCCGGTCAGGGTTCCGGGACCCGCCGGAACCCGGTCGATCGCAAGGCCCCTACCGGTGCCAGCCCATGCCTTTGTACATGCCGCGCAGGAAGGCAATCTGCCCGCCGTGGGACACACAATCCCACGTCATCTGACCCAGGGCGGCGGCGACGGTACGCGGTTCAGACACCGGCGGGATGATCCTGGCCTGCTGCATCTGGGCCTCGGTCAGACCGGGCATATATTCGCGCAGGGCGGAACGCACCTGCTCGAAGTAATCCATCTGAAGGTCCCGGGACGGAGGCTGCCAGTCGCATACCATCTGGTGAGTCCAGCCCAGGCCACGGTTTTCGCCACCGGCCGGCATGGTGAAGCGCCGCTCCCAGTCATTGGCGTCCCAAATCTGAGGAAGGTCCCGGAGGCGTGTGTGGATGAAGGAGTCGATGACCCTCGACAGGTGCCACAGAATCCACGACACCGAGTTGCAATCCGGCGCCGGGATGCGTCCAAACTCGTCGTCGGTGAGATCCTTCAGGGCCAGATCGATGGTGGTGAAGTTGTTTTCCAGGGCTGAGATGAGACCGTCAGCGGCTGTGGACATGGCGGAGACCTCCCGGTTCCAACGTTTCGCCCGAGGGTTGATCGGGATCTAGGTGATTTCCGGCTGCACGCCGTCGGGAAGGTCAACTTCAAAGGCGGAGAGGATTTGGCCCACCAGCATGTAGTGGCCGATGAGGGCGGTGATTTCAACGGTCTTCTGGGTTCCGAAGTGGTCGGAAACCGCGTTGAAGGTTTCGTCGCTGATCTTGTGGTTGCGGGCCAATTCCTGCACGTATTTGACCAGCGAGGCCTCGACGCCCGTCATGCCCTCGGGGGCTTTGCCGGTGGCGATGGCGCTGACCACGTCGTCGGACACGCCGGCCTGCCGGGCGAGGCGAGCGTGGGCGGAAAACTCGTACTGCTGGCGGATTTCCCGGGCCGTGGCACAGATGATGATTTCGCGCTGTGCCTCGGAAATGTCCAGGTCAAAGCGGACATAGCCGCCGGTGTGCGCCACGCGGGCGGCCAGATCGGGACTGTGCAGCAGCACTCCGTAGGGGCCGCGCACGCTGCCGCGGCTGCTGGCGATGGAGTCGAAGAACTCCTGGTGTTCAGGGTTAAGCTGGTCGCGGGTGATGTCGTTGAGACGGGCCATGGGTTCAGGCTCCTTGCCGATTGGGCGGGTATGGTGCTGGCAATATACCGCCGACGAATGCGGTATTCAAGCGGCCGGTTTGGTCGGCGAATACTGCCGGCCAAGTCACTGCGGAAACTCCAGGTCGAGGGAAATGTCCAGCGCGTCGGTGGAGTGCGTGAGACCGCCGATGCTGATGAGGTCAACGCCGGTTTCGGCCACAGCGCGCACGGTGTTCATGTTGATGCCGCCGGAGGCTTCCACCGAGGCGCGCCCGCCGATGATGGCGACCGCTTCCCTCATGGTGTCCACGGCCATGTTGTCCAGCATGATGATGTGGGCGCCGGCGTCCACCGCCTCCCGCACCTGGTCCAGGGATTCAACCTCGACTTCGACGCGGATGGTGTGGGAAGCCTGCGCGATGGCGTGTCGAACTACACCGGCCAGGGGTTCTTCCAGAGAAGCGCGAGCGGCGAGGTGGTTGTCCTTGATGAGGATGCCATCGGCAAGGTTGAGGCGGTGATTGTAGCCGCCGCCCATGCGTACGCTGTATTTGTCGAGGAAGCGGTGACCGGGCGCGGTTTTGCGGGTGTCCACGATTCGGGCGTTGGTGCCCACCACCGCGCGGACGTAGCGATTGGTCTCGGTGGCGATGCCGCTCATGCGCTGCATGAAGTTGAGCGCGGTGCGCTCCGCCCGCAGGATGGATGCCGCCGAGCCTCGCACGCTGGCGATGTCCGTGCCCGGCGTGAGGTCGCCGCCGTCGTCCAGCAGCAGATCCACATCCAGGTCCGGATCGATGCGGTGGAAAACCTCCCGGGCCACGTCGCCGCCGGCCAGAACGCCGGTGGCTTTGGCCCGCAGGATTCCGTCGCCGACGATGCCGTCCGGTATGAGAGCCTGGGTAGTGGGATCGTTGAACGCCTGATCTTCCGAGAGCGCGGCGTCGATGAGCCTGATTACTTCCGGTGGGAGTTGCTGCGACATATTGGCCTCGCATTGTTGCCAGGTTGGAGAGTTGCGGTATCGAGATCGGGATTTGGGAGAGTTTGCCACGCCCGGGCCGCGCCGGCAACGCCACGCCGAGATCACACCCATCAGGGGTCGGCAACTGGGTAGGCAACTGCTTCGGATATGAAACGGTCGCCCCACACCGGCGCCGGCATGCCGGTGAACGCCCGTATCCGGGATATCCGGCAAATCTGAACCGCCGCTGCCGATGCGCTATACTGCCCCGGCAGGCCCAGCGATGCCCGAAAATTCGTCGTCCCCGGTTGCCCGGGGACGGCAGCCGGGCAAAACTTCCTGAAATATGCAGCAACCGCCGTAGGCGACCCGCTGCCAGCAGGTACTAGAATGCCCCCGCGCAAGTCCAACACAATGCGCGTTGCCGGCGGCGACGCGCGCGGCATCAGGCTGAAAGGCCCGACGGTGAACGGAGTACGTCCCACCACCGAGCGTGTCCGCGCCGCCATATTTAACATTTTAGATGCGGGGCAGGTGACTGACCGCTGCGTTCTGGACCTGTACGCGGGAACCGGAAGCCTGGGAATTGAAGCCCTCAGCAGGGGCGCAGCCTGGGGCGACTTCGTGGAACGCAACCGCAGACAAAGCCAGGACCTGCAGGAAAACCTGGTCAACGCCGGTTACGCGGGCGAGGGCCGGGTGCATCACGCCGAGGTTCTGCGGTGGCTGACGGCATCGGATTTCCAACAACCGGAAGCCCGAACCTACGGCCTGGCGCTGCTCGACCCGCCCTATCGCATGGGGGATCCCACGCCGACCCTCCAGGCTCTGTGGGACGCGGGGGCGCTGCAGGAAAATGCAACCGTGGTGGTTGGGCACAGCAGCCGAATGGCTCTGCCCGACCGCGTGGGTGGCCTGCTACGGTACGACCGTCGCAGTTATGGGGACAACGCAATCGCGTTTTACAATTGCGGGCCCGCCTGACGGGCCCCAAACGGAAACTGGAGAATCGCGGAATGGTAACCGCTCTTTATCCGGGAACTTTCGACCCGGTAACCATGGGACACCTGAACGTGGCGCAACGGGCAGCCTCCCTATTTGAACGGCTCATCGTCGCCATCTACGACACGCCCTCCAAGAGCCTGCTGTTCAACACGGAAGAACGCGTGGGCTTGATGAGGGAAGCGGTGGCGGACATCACCAACATAGAGGTGCGGCCCTTCCACGGCCTGGTGGTGAACACCGCTCGGGACGCCGGCGCCGCCGCAATTATACGCGGACTGCGCAGCGGGCCCGACTTCGAGTACGAGAGCCAGATGTTCTTCATGAATCGCAAACTGGAACCGGAGGTGGACATGGTCTCCCTCATGAGCGACCAGGAACATACCTTCATCAGTTCAAGCCTTCTCAAAGAGGTGGCGCAGTTGGGGGGCAACATTTCCGGAATGGTGCCGCCCAACGTAGCGTTGGCTTTGGCAGAAAAATATCAGTTGCCGCAGCGGTAGCCGTTTCCGGCAATCCCTATCGCCGGCCCAAGGAGGACACCATAGACATCAACAATATCGTCGATCGCATCGAATTGCTGGTCGACTCGAGCAAGTCAGTTCCGCTCAGCAGCAACGTGATGGTGGACAAGACCAAGCTCTACGAACTGGTCGCCCAGTTGCGCATGGCCATACCACAGGAAATACAGCGGGCGGAGCAGATGCTCTCCCGCAAGGACGACATCATATCGTCCGCAGTTTCCGAGGCGAACCAGGCGCGCCACCACATGGAACAGGAATTTCGCACCCGCCTGAGCGACCACGAACTGGGGCGCAAAGCGGAGGAAGTGCTGCGGGACGCCGAGGCCAGGTCGCGCCGCATCATTGAACAGGCCGAGCATGAAGCGGAGAACCGTCGGAACCAGGCGGATGCCTACGCCCTGCGCACGCTGCGGGACCTGGAACGGGAACTGACCACAGCCACAGGCTCCATCCGCAAGGGGATCGACGTGCTGGCCGGCGCCGCTCTGTCCGTTCCAGCCGAGCCTCCACGCCAGGCGCCCGTTCCATCGCCGGAGGACTTCGCCCCCGACGATATCGAAGAACGCATTCGTATGCGCTGACCCTCATCAGGGGCAGCGTCCGCCACATCCCGAGACCCTGATTCCGGCCCCCGTGCCCATGTTGCACGGGGGTCTCACATCCTGCTTGACACTGTGGCGCCTTCGGGGTGTAGAATCTACCGGCACGGCCGGCCTTGCTCCGGTCTGTGGTTGAATTAACACCGGACGCGGTCATTGGAGCAATGCAGCAGATGCGTGAACTGGTAATCGACAGCATCCGGATCAGCCAGATGAACTATCAGCGCGTGGTTGTGCTCAAGGAGTTGGCAACCAGCCTGTTCCTGTTGATCTGGATTGGACCCACCGAAGCGGAAGCGATTGCCGTGAAGATGCAGGGAATGAGCGTGCCTCGACCCCTGACGCACGACCTGCTGGTGGACCTGGTCAAATCGGTGGGAGGATCCGTCGAGCACATCCTCGTGAGCGACCTCCAGAACGAGACCTTCTACGCCAGGATTGTGGTCCGCATCGGCGATCAGATTCACGAGATTGACTCGCGCCCCAGCGACGCCATGGCGGTGGCCGTCAGGGCCGAAGTCCCGATCTACGTTTCCGACCAGGTGATGGACAAGGCCGCCATATCCATGGACGAGGAAACCGGCCAACCGGCGGCCTCTCCGGAGCAGGGAGAGCCGGCCCCCGCGGAAGTCACCGAGGAAGAATTGCAGGGACTCTCCGCGTTCACCGATCTGATCAACGAACTGGACATGGAAGATTTTGAACGCAAGTAGAGCAATTCGGCTACAGTTGGTCCCCCTGGGACAATTAATATCGTAGCCCCACCACGAAAGCGGCGGGGCTTTTTCGTAATCTCGGCTACGCTTTCTGCAAAATTAACGATTGACACGCCAGAAATCGGATGCTAATATGCCCGCCGTTTGGAATCGGATATGCCGCAATGGGTGATCGTCGCTCTGCGGCTAACCGGTCTCGGATGGTACGTAGCTGCGTGCATCGTATTGGGTATAGTCGGAGGCGTATGGTTGGGCAAATTGACCGGCCAGGTAGCCATTCTGGTATTGGTAGGGACGGTTTTGGGGAGTGTCGTAGCCTTCTACGGGGTGTACCGCATGGTGCTGCCCGCCATCTATGGCTCCAGTCGGGGCCCCAAGCCACCCTCTCAACCGGCAAGCCGGGATTCTGACCACGGAGGCAACGGGAAGTCGTGACGGTCAAACGTGCATTGCTGCTCATCGGCGCCGTTTCGGCGGTGTTGCTGATAGTCGGCTTCGTGGTCGGCGCGGTTGGTTCCAAGATGTTCGGTCTGGAAAAACCGTTCCTGAAGCAGCCGGCGATACACCTTGAGATCCAGCCCGTTTTCCCGGCCGCCGCCCGCGACGCCGTCCTGGGCTACGGCAAGTCCGAAGAAACAGCGGACGCGCACGGCGAAACGCAAGCCGATACGCACGACTCCGACGCCGCCAAGGACGACGGCCAGGCCGAAGAGGATGAACACCACGGCGAGCCTTTGGGCATCATGGAGTTCGCCGTCACCAACACCATGCTGTCGGCATGGTTGACCAGCATAATCATGTTGGTGTTCTTCGTTGGCGGCGCGCGCAACCCCAAGGTTATTCCCGGCCGGCTGCAAGCGTTGGTGGAAATGCTCTTTGAGCTGGTGCTGAACTTCGCCACCAGCATCCTGGGGCCGGAAATGGGCCGCAAGTCGTTTCCCGTGGTCGCGACCATTTTCTTCTTCGTGCTGTTCAACGCCTGGCTGGCGATCTTCCTGATCCCCATCTACCAGGCCATCGGATTCGGCATTGCCGGCGACGGCGGGCCGATTTCAGGCGACTTTGCCATCAAGGCGCACCTGCTGCGTCCGGCCGGCACCGACCTGAATATGCCGCTGGCCCTGGCGCTGGTATCCTTCGTGTTCGTAGAATACTGGGGCTTCCGTTCCCACAGTTTCGGCTACCTGAAGAAGTTCTTCGACGTGGGAGACCTCCTTCGCGGACGGCCCTCAGGGCTAATCAACGTCTTCGTCGGGTTGTTGGAACTCGTTTCGGAACTGGTGCGTATCGTATCGTTCACCTTCCGTCTTTTCGGAAACATGACGGCGGGCGAGATCCTGGTGGTGATGATAACCTTCCTGGTGCCGTTCGTGGCCACCCAGTTCGTGTTCGGGCTGGAGTTGCTGGTCGGATTGATCCAGTCGGTAATCTTCGCCGGACTCACCCTGGTGTTCCTGTCCGTGGCGGTCAGCCATGAGGAGCACTGAGCGTAGCAACCCGCCATCAACAATGGTGCAATTGTCCCCGCGCGGAACCGTGCGGGGGCCGGCATAAAACAAGGCCACCTTTGAATCGGAGGATTTTCAACAATGGCACTTGACCTCTCAATGATCACGACACTGCTGTCGGTGGGCTCCCAGGCGCTGAGCGCCGAAGGGGCCAAGTTCCTGGCGGCGGGTCTGGCCATCGCCCTCGGCGTGGTTGGCCCCGGCGTGGGCATCGGCATCCTTGGCGCTGGAGCCATGGGCGCGATCGGGCGGAATCCCGACGCCGCCGGCGCCATCACCACCAACATGATCCTTGCGATCGCGTTCGCTGAGGCGCTGGGCATTTACTCGCTCATCGTCGCGGTAATCCTGCTCTTCGTGGTGTAGCAAAATGGTAGAACTGGGCTTGAATGTGCCCTCGCTGATCAGCTACCTGATCAACTACATCATCCTGCTGGTTCTGTTGGGCGCCCTGGCTTACCGGCCGTTGCTCAACGCCCTGGACAGTCGGGTGGACAGCATCCGGGAAAGCCTGGAAGCAGCCGACCGCGCCCGGGAAGAAGCCGCAACGTCACGCTCCGCCATCGAAGAGGAACTCAACGAGGCGAGGCGCGCCGGACAGCGTCTGCTGGACCAGGCTCGCGAGGCCGCCGAGCGGTTCCGCGAGGAGGAGATGGAACGCGCCCGCCAGTCCGCCGAGGAATTCTCGGAACGGGCCCGGGCCGACATCACCCGCGAGCGGGACGCTGCCATCAACGAAGTGCGCGCGGCTTTCGGCGACCTGGCCATCACGGCCGCCGAGCGGATCATCCGGCGCACGGTTGACCGGCAGGCTCATCAGGAACTTATTGACCAGGTACTGGCGGAAGGGGAGCAGGCACTACGCCGCAACTAATCTGTCCGTATCCTTCCGCCTGGGATGCCGCTGCCATGTAGCGAGAGTATCCCGGGCGGCCCACAACAGGGAGGCAGCAAGCCGTGGCAAGTCGTTTGTCGGGGCAGCGCTACGCCCAGGCCATCTTCGAGTTGGCCCTGGAAAATGAACAACTCGAGCAGTGGGACCAGGACTTGCGCCTGGCCGCCGACGTGCTCGGGGATGAGGAATTTGCCCAATTCCTGGGACACGCCGACGTGCCCCAGGACCGGAAAATTTCCGCCATTGAAACGGTCCTGTCCGAAGCGCACCCGTTGGTCCAAAATCTGATCTCCCTGCTGGTGAGCCGTGGCGGAGTGGCGGCCATGCGCGACGTGCAGGAGGGTTACTCTCAATTGCTGGACGAGCACCTGGGCCGACAGCGAGCGGAGGTGACCACCGCGGTGCCATTGGAACCGGCGGAACTGGAACGCATCACCGAGTTCGTGGGCCAACTGGTTGGCCGCGAGGTGGTGCTGACCACAAGAGTTGACGAAAACATCCTTGGGGGCCTGATCGTCCAGATCGGCGACCAATTGCTGGACGGCAGCACCGCGTCGGGTCTGGAGCGGATGCGCCACGCGGTGCGGGCACAGGTGGCCTGATCAAAACAATTGGCGGAAACTGCCGCGCTTCCAGCCCGGACCGGCATCGTAACTAACGGAACAAGGAGACTCGCCGATGGCAGTCAGGGGACAAGAGATAGTATCTCTCATCAAGCGACAGATCGAAGAGTTTGGCGGCGACCTAACTCTCGTGGACGTCGGAACCGTGGTGCAGGTTGGCGACGGTATCGCCAGCATCCAGGGTTTGCAGAGCGTTCGCTCCAATGAGTTGCTGGACTTCGGAAATGACATACTTGGCCTCGCCCTGAACCTCGAATCGGATATCGTCGGAGCCGCCATCCTCGGCGACCCCAACTCCATCAAGGAAGGGGACCGGGTGCGCGCCACCGGCCAGATCATCGAGATTCCCGTTGGCGACGCCCTGATCGGACGCGTGGTTGACCCCCTGGGCCGGCCGTTGGACGGCAAAGGCCCCGTCCTTACCGATAACACCATGCCGGTGGAACGCACCGCGCCCAACGTCGTGGTGCGCAAGTCGGTGGATACTCCGGTGCAGACGGGCATCAAGGCCATCGACGCCATGATTCCCATCGGCCGCGGACAGCGCGAGTTGATCATTGGCGACCGTTCCACGGGCAAAACCGCCATCGCCATCGACACCATCATCAACCAGCGCGACACCGACCTGATCTGCATCTACGTCGCCATCGGCCAGAAGCAGGGCAAGGTTGCCCAGGTTGTGGGCATCCTGGAAGAATACGGCGCGATGGACCACACCATTGTGGTCAACGCCGGCTCCGCCGACTCTGCTCCGTTGCAGTTCATCGCCCCCTACGCAGGCTGCGCCATGGGCGAGGCCTTCATGGAAGAGGGCAAGGACGTGCTGATCGTCTATGACGACCTGACCAAGCACGCCTGGGCGTACCGCCAGATGTCGCTGCTGCTGCGCCGTCCCGCCGGACGCGAGGCCTATCCCGGCGACGTTTTCTACCTGCACAGCCGCCTGTTGGAACGCGCCGCGCGCCTGGACGACGAACACGGCGGCGGTTCGCTGACGGCGCTGCCGATCATTGAAACGCAGGCCGGCGACGTTTCCGCCTACATCCCCACCAACGTCATTTCCATCACTGACGGCCAGATTTACCTGGAGCCGGAACTGTTCAACGTGGGTATTCGACCGGCGGTCAACGTGGGCCTTTCAGTGTCCCGCGTGGGCGGCGCCGCTCAATCCCGCGCCGTGCGCCAGGTTGCCGGACGCCTTCGCATTGACCTGGCCCAGTACCGCGAGTTGGCCACCTTCGCGCAGTTCGGTACTGCCGACCTGGACGCGGCCACCCGTGATCAACTGGCGCGCGGGCAACTCGCCACCGAGGCCCTGAAGCAGGGGCAATACCAGCCGCTCAACCTGGGCGACGAAGTCATGGTCCTGTATGCCGTGAACGAAGGCCTGATGGCAGACATTCCGCTGGACCGGCTTGGCGCCTTCGAAGAGCAGATGCTGCGCCATCTCAACGCCACCCATCCAGACTTCGGCCAGTCCATCCGGGAAACCGGCAACCTGCCGCCGGAACTGAGCGAACAGGTCACCGCCGCCATCAACGATTTCAAGCCGACCTTCCAGTAGGAGCCGACCGCCAGGGACAAGATATGCCCAGCGTCAGAGACATACGACGGCGCATTCGCAGCGTCGAAAACACCGGCAAAGTAACCAACGCGATGTCGCTCATCGCGGCGTCCAAGATGCGCCGTGCCCAGATCGCCGTCACCGACGGTCGCCCATACGCGGAAAAGATCCACGAGGTGATCGCGTTGCTGGCGGCGCAGCCAACCGGGGATGACGACACCGCGCATCCGCTGCTTCAGGTGCGACCGGTCAACAACGTCGGGATGGTGGTGGTCACCCCCGACCGCGGACTGGCCGGCGGAATGCACGCCACGATCAACCGCAGGGTGGCCCAGTTCATCCTGGCCAGCGACGCAACCGTCCGCAGCATCGTGGTGGGCCGGAAGGGTCGCGATTTCATGGTCCGCTACACCGACACCGTGCAGGCCGTATTCACCGACCTGAGCGACCGGGTGTCCCTGGCCGATACCACCGCGATTTCCCGGCTGGTAATCGATGGGTACACCGAGGGCCAGTTCGATGAAGTGTACCTGGGGTACATGCGGTTCATCAACACGGTGCAGCAGGAACCCGTTGTGCAGCGCATCCTGCCGGTGGAACCGGCCGAGTTGGAATCTGCGCAGCGCGTGGGCTACATCTACGAACCGAACCCGGCAACCGTGCTGAGCGCCCTGCTGCCTCAATTCGTCGAGATGCAGGTGTATCATGCCATCCTGGAAAGCATCGCCAGCGAACAATCCGCGCGCATGGTGGCCATGCGCAACGCCACCGACAACGCCAACCAGTTGTCGTCTGACCTGACCCTGGTGATGAACAAACTTCGCCAGGACAGCATCACCAACGAACTGTTGGACCTGGTCGGCGGACAGGTTGCAATGGAAGGCTAAGCCCGACCAACGCTACTCTGACCGATAGTCAACCAGCCCATCCGGAGGATAAAACAAAATGCCCGGAAAGATTGCCCAAGTCATCGGTACGGTGGTGGACGTCGAGTTCCCCGCCGACCAGCTTCCCAATCTGTTTGACGCTCTTGAGGTGGACAACGCAGGGGAACGCCTCGTGCTGGAAGTCCAGCAACACATCGGCAACCACTGGGCGCGTTGTCTCGCCCTTGGTTCCACCGACGGGCTGGCCCGGGGCAGCGAAGTTGCCGACACGGGCGACAAGGTGGTGGTCCCGGTTGGCCCCGAGACATTGGGACGCCTTTTCGACGTCACCGGCACGCCCCTGGACAATCTGGGCGCCATTGAGGCCGGCCAACGCTGGCCGATCCACCGGGATCCGCCCGCCTTTGACGACCAGAACCCCACCGTGGAGATCCTGGAAACGGGCATCAAGGTGTTCGACCTGATCACCCCGTTCCCCAAGGGCGGCAAGGTCGGAGCGTACGGCGGCGCCGGAGTGGGCAAAACCGTGATCATCCAGGAACTTATCCGCAACATCGGCGCCGAACATAGCGGCGTGTCGGTGTTCGCCGGCGTGGGCGAACGATCCCGGGAAGGCAACGACCTCTGGCACGAAATGGAAGACTCCGGCGTGCTGGGCAGCACCGTGCTCGTGTTCGGCCAGATGAACGAAACCCCCGGCGTGCGCGCCCGCATCGGCCTCACCGGCCTGACGATGGCGGAATACTTCCGCGAAGAGCAGAACCAGGACGTGCTGCTGTTCATCGACAACATTTATCGCTACATTCTTGCGGGCATGGAAGTGTCCGCGCTGCTGGGCCGTATGCCGTCCGCGGTGGGCTATCAGCCGACGCTGAGCACCGAGATGGGCGCATTGCAGGAACGCATCACCTCCACCAAGAGCGGGAGCATCACGTCGTTCCAGGCCATCTACGTGCCGGCGGACGACTACACCGACCCCGGCATCGTGACCACATTCGGTCACCTGGACGCCGTGGTGTCGCTGGAACGCGCGCTGGCCGCGCAGGCCCTGTACCCGGCGGTTGATCCGCTGGCGTCCTTCGCCCGCATCCTGGAACCCCGAATCGTGGGCGACGAACACTACCGCGTCGCGCGTGGCGTCCAGCAGGTGCTGCAGCGATACCGCGACCTGCAAGACATCATCGCGATCCTGGGAATCGAGGAATTGTCCGACGAAGACCGGCAGACGGTGTTCCGCGCCCGCAAGATCCAACGGTTCCTCACGCAGCCGTTCTTCGTGGCCGAGACCTTCACCAACCAGCCCGGCAAGTACGTCGCGGTGCGCGATACCGTCCGTGGCTTCGCTGAAATTCTCGACGGTCAGCATGACGACCTGCCCGAGCAGGCCTTCTACATGGTGGGAACCATCGAGGAAGCGGTCGAGAAGGCCGAACAAATGCGGGCCACCACCTAGATTTCACCGGTAACCGGCGGCTTCAGGAGTCTTTTCCCATGCCCATGCAACTGCAGATCATCACCGCCGAGAGGGAGGTCTATTCCGGCGAGGTTGACGCCCTGGTCGCTCCCGGCCTGGAAGGACAGTTGGGCATCCTGCCCAATCATGCGCCGTTGATGACCATACTGCAGCCGGGCGAGTTGATGGTCCGCAGCGACGGCGATGAATCATACCTGGCCCTCACCGGCGGTTACATGGAAGTGCTGGGCAACCAGGTCATTATCCTGGCCGACGCTGCGGAAGATGTCGACGAAATCGACGAGGCCCGGGCGCAGGCAGCCATGGAAGCAGCGCAGCAACGGATATCCAGCCGCGAATCGGACGTGGAACTGGAACAGGCGGTGGCCTCGCTGCGCCGCGCGCAGGTCAGGGTCACCGTGGCGCGACGGCGACGCAACGCGCCGCACCGCCCGATCTCGAGTCGGCAGGTGGGAACGGGCGGCTAACCCGCTCCCTAGTGCCCGTTGGGCGACTGCCCCGGGTAGGCCAGGTAGTAGGTCATGGACTGCAGGGCGAGCACCGGGTCGATGTTTCGGACCCGAACGCCGACCGGAACCTGCGCATTGATGGGCGTGTAGTTCAGGATCGCCCGAACCCCGCACTGCACCAACTGGTCCACCACAGACTGGGTGTGGGCGCTGGGGACAGCCACGATGGCGATGGTGATGTCCCGCTCAGCGACGGTCTCCGGCAGAGAACTCATCGGCTCGACCGAAACGCCGCCGACTTCCCGGCCCACGTTGTTCGGATTGTTGTCGAACGCGGCCACCAGGTGGAACCCGTCGGGGTTGAATCCGGGGTAATTGAGGATGGCGTTGCCCAGTCGTCCCACGCCGATGACGGCAACGTTCCACTCCGAGTCCAGGCCGAGTATCTGTTTCAACTCGGTTAGCAGGTGACGCACGCGATAGCCCCGGCCCTGTTTGCCGAACCGGCCAAAATAGGACAGGTCCTTGCGAATCTGGGCCGGTGTCACCTGCAACTGGGCGCCCAGTTGTTGGGAGTTGGTGACCTCGACGCCTTCGTCCAGCAGTTGCGTCAGGGTACGGACGTACTGGGGCAGACGGGCGATTACAACCTCGGGAACCTCCATGTTGGACCATGAGGTTTCCGGTGGAAAGGCAGAGTCTCGTGAGATTGTTGTCATAGTGATTGAACGGTTATGTGGACGTGTTAGCCAATATATGCTGTTAGTGTTACATTTCGTTGGCTCACTTGCGTATGCCAACGAAATATAATCTATCGGGCAGATTTACCGCCGTCAATAGCCGGCCGCGTTTGTATCGTCTCTGCGATTGTGAAAACAGGCGGCCGTGGAGATATATCAGGAGCCCTGATGCACGTGGGAATTGCCCGTATCGGGCTGCGCGCGCGGCAAAGCCACAGCCTGAAGGAACGGCGCCAAGTGTCCCGCAGCCTCATTCAGAGGATACGCGGGCGGTTCAACGTCTCAGTGGTGCATGATGCGGGCGCCGACGCCGACGCGTGGCAGAGCGTCACGCTGCTGGTGTCCTGCGTGGGCAACGGCCCAGACCATGTTGACCTGATGCTGGAGGAAGTGGTGGAGTTTGTGGAACGAAGCCGCCCCGACCTGGAATTGCTCCACTATGACCGCGAGGTCATCAGCGGCATATAAAACGCGGCGGGAGCAATCATCGATGGGCTCCCGCCGACCTGGACCGCGGTACGGGTTACATGCGGTCGTGAATGGCGTGCATCAGGTCCTGGAGGTCGGGGAACAGGTGGGCGTCCGGAGTGTGCTTGTGCTCGCCGACCAGTTCGCCATCGATGATGATGTCAAACTTGCCATGCTCGCCGGGGGTGAGTTTGAACGTGGATATGTTGTCGCCGGTGCGGGTGAGCGCTTCGCTGGCCATCCAGGCCGCGCGTCCTGCGTGCCCTCAATCCCAGCAATAGACGATCTCAATTTCCATCCGCTTGACGTCGGGTCGCTGTGTCATTGGTTCCCTCCAACTGCCGCAGGGCTGCAACAGGATAAGTTGGGCGGATGATATGGGAATCACCGTATGAATGCAACGATGCCGGTGGTGGCCGCCCGCTGCGCCGTGTCCCGCTACCGGGTGAGCGTATCCATCCAGCCGCAAAGAGCGTGCCAGAAATCCGGCGTGTCCCCGATGTCGAGGTGATCCGCGCCGGGGATTTCGGCGAAGGTCTTGGGTTCCGTCGCGGCGGCAAAAAGCTTGCGGCCCTGGGAAGGCGGCACCAACCGGTCCTCCGCGCCGTGCAAAATGAGCAGCGGACAGCCGATTTGGCTGACGTATGCCATGGAATGGAACCGGTTGCCCACCAGCCGGCCGCCGAACGTGAGCGCCGGATGCACAAGGCGCGCCATGTCTCGCAGCGACGCGAAGGGGGCCACGAGGGCCATGCCCCGGGGTGAGCTTGATTCGGCGGCTAGACGGATAGCGACGGCGGCCCCCAGCGAAACGCCGAGGTACAGGGTTTGCTCCGGACCGACACCGTGGCGCTCCCGCAGGTGAGCGATGGCGGCGCGGGCGTCGATGGCGGTGCTGCGCACTGAAGTCTTGCCGGGGCTGCGTCCGAAACCGCCATAGTCGAACCCGAGTATGTTGGCTCCGGTGTGTTTTCGGACGGCGGCGAATTCGCCGACCCGACCGCTCAGATTGCCGCCCACTCCGCCGAACCACAACCACGTAAGATCCGGGCGGGAGTCTCCGGGGATATGCCAGGAGTGGAGGCTGCGACCGTCGGGAGTTTTGATCCAGGTCTCTTCGTAGTCCATGCCCAGGTCGGTGGGCAGGGCACCACACACCGGCCTCGGCTGGAAGAGGAGGCGGCGTTCCATGATTTCCATGAGCATGGGAGGGATACCGCTGGCCGTGGAGTCCGGCTATTCCTCGTCCTGGTAGGGTTCGGGCTCGTTGAACTTTTCGCCGCGTTGCTCGGCTTCGATACGACGGCTATTCCACTCGCGCCAGTTGCGGTTGGCCTCAGCGCGCCCTTCGGCGCGTCGCCGTTCTTTGAGGGGCGTCACATATTTTTCTCTCAACCAGTCCGCAATTACCATGGTTCCTCCCGTTATCTCAGCAACGGTCAACGCCAAACCTAAAGCTGCGGCGTGCGCGATGGCAAAGCCCAGCATAATCGACATGGCGGTCGCCGCCGCGCTCACCCCGCCGGTGCGGTTTCCGTAATCGACCGCCGCCGCCCCATCGGTTACGTGATGCCATATTACCACCCCGTAGCCCGCCAGGCTAAACAGGGTGAACGCCACCAGGTACGTTCGGCGGCGGGCCGGCGTTACGCTGAACAGTGATTCGGACTGCTCGGTGCGCTCCTGTCTCATGACCGGCGCCGCTGCGACCCTGAGACAGGTCAGTCGTCGGCGAGGCTGTCGGCCAGAATCTCCAGCACGTCGCGGGCTTCCTTGGATTCCGCCTGCCCTTTGGACTGGATGCCTTCGTTCAACATCTGGAGGCAGAAGGGGCAGGAGACACCCACGGTGTCGGCTTCGGTTTCCAAGAAGTGGTCGGTGCGAACATGGTTGATGCGCTCACCCTGGCTCTCCTCGATCCACATGTGGCCGCCGCCGGCGCCGCAGCAGAAACCGCGCTCGCGGCAGCGGGGAGACATCTCCACGAGTTTGAGGCCGGGGATGGCTCTGGCCACGTTCCTCGGTTCGTCGTACACGCCGTTGTGCCGGCCCAGGAAGCATGAATCGTGGTAGGCCACGGACACGTCCATCATCTTGACCGGCTTGACGCGGCCGTCGCGGATGAGGCCATCCACGAACTGGCTGTAGTGCAGCACCTCGTAGTCCCCGCCGAACTGGGGATACTCGTTTTTGATGGTGTTGAAGCAGTGGGGGCAGGTCGTGACGATGGTCTTGATGTTGTAGCTGTTCATGACCTCGACGTTCTGCTGGGCGAGCATCTGGTAGAGGTACTCGTTGCCCATGCGCCTGGCCGGATCGCCGGTGCATGATTCCTCCTCGCCGAGGATGGCGAAATCTACGCCGGCCGATTTGAGGACTTTCACCATGGAGCGGGCGATGCCCTGGCTGCGCTGCTCCAGAGCGGCGGTGCAGCCGACCCAGAACAGGATCTCGGCATCCGGCTTTTCGGCGATGGTCGGAACGTCCAGACCCTCTGCCCAGTCGGTGCGGGCGAAGGTGGTGCCGCGCCAGGGATGGCCGCGCTGTTCCATGCTGAGCAGCGCGTTCATGCCGGTCTCGGGGATGCGCGACTCTTCCAGCACCAGGCTGCGACGCATGTCCATGATGGTGGGGATATGCTCCACGACCACGGGACATTCTTCCATGCAGGCGCCGCAGGATACGCAGTCCCAAACCGCCTGCTCGGGTATCGCGCCGTCGATCAGGGGCATGGGCTCGACGTGCTCGGCGCTGCGCGGCCCCTGGTGTCCGATGGCGATCATGTGCTCTTTGAGGTTCTCCACGATGTGCATGGGAGACAGCACTTTGCCGGTGGTGTTGGCCGGACAGGCGTCGGTGCAGCGGCCGCACACGGCGCAGGCGTAGCCGTCCAGCAACTGGCGCCAGGTGAAGTCCTGCACGCGGGATGCTCCGAAGCGGACGTTTTCGTCCATGCTGTCCAGGTCGATGATCGGTATCTGCAATCCGCCCCTGGGTTCCAGGTTGCGGAAGAAGGCGTTCACCGGAGCAGCCACCATGTGGATATGCTTGGAAAATGGGATGTACAGGGAGAATCCGAGGATGATGAGCAGGTGAACCCACCAGAAAAATGCCTGCAAAGCGCCCGCCGCGCCCGTTGACAGCCCCGCGGCGCTGAACGCCCCGCCGATGGCTCCTCCAACCGGAACGACGGCTTCGGGCCCATGACCGCCAGCCGCCACATAGAAGGAATGAACCAATAGCGTCGCGATCATCAGGCCGGCGGTGAGTCCAACAATGACGACGGACTCGCCCTTGCGGGTCAAATCGAAGCTGAGGCGGTGCGGTTGAGCGATCCATCGTCGGAACAGCGCCCAGATCAGGGCCGCCAGCACCACCACCGCCAGGATGTCCAGGTAGATGCTGTACACCATGACGCCGGATTTAGTGAGGATGGTCTCACCCAGCGGGTGCCAGATGGCCCCGCCGAAGATGAAGATCAGGTAGGAGAGGCTGAAGGAGAGGAAGCCCCAGAAAATCGCGGCATGGCCGATGCCCGCCAGGTCGATACGACGGGATCGAGGGTCGGTGCGGCCCACGCGCTGCAGCACTTTGCGCTGGCCCAGGACGATGGCGGTGGCCCCGACCAACCGGGTAAGCGGACGGTCGAATCGCGCCGTTGAGGTTCCCTGCAGCACCAGCCGGAACACGCGGTAGTACACGGCATAGCCGGCGACGCCGAGGACGATGGCGGTCAACACATACACGCCTGCCCAAACGGGCAGCACGCCAAATAGGGCATCAGGGGGAACCATAGACAGCCTTGTTGGGGCATTGCCGCAGCGACGCTCCGGTTGCCCGTGTGAAAATCGCTGTTCAGTGTAACACGTCGGACGATAAGGGCGTTTCGGCGCGCCGGCGGTTACTGCGCCATTCGGTTATTCACCATGTATGAGGTAGTCCGCTCGTCCTTCGACAGGCTCACGATGAGCGGACGAAAGCAAATCGCACAACTGTGAAAAGACCCTGCACAGTTGGCCGGCGGACACACGTGCGGCGGCTATGCAGTCAGGATTTCGCGCAGACGTCGGATGACGATGTCGGTTTCCGGTTCGGTGAGGTTGAGGGGGTCAACCATCAGTTCCTCGGGCGGACCGAGTTGCTGGAGGAATATGGGCGGGTCGCCCTGCTGGAGGGCGGCCGAGACCTCACGGGGCGACGGGCCGGACCAATCATCGCCGCCGAAGTTGAGGACGGCGGAGGGGATCAGATGGTTGAATCCGTCGTGCTCCAGGGTTACGCGGAGTCCCGGCACCTCGACGAGGCTGTCGACCACGCGCTGCGCGAGGGTGCGGTAGTAGTCCATTTCCGCTTCCTCGTCCTCCTCCACGAACATGGTCAGGGCGGTCACGAGGCCGAGGACCTCTTCCTTGGCG
This sequence comes from Dehalococcoidia bacterium, assembly GCA_963668585.1. Classification (GTDB taxonomy): domain Bacteria; phylum Chloroflexota; class Dehalococcoidia; order Lucifugimonadales; family UBA3495; genus Bin87. The sequence goes on from OY764869.1 coordinate 304,512, forward strand.
ACCTTCATGGGACGGCCGAGGAACTGGGCCGGGCTGGCGTTGGCGAGGGCGGCGTCGATGAGATCGGCACGGCCGCACAGGATGCCGGTGCCCTGGGGCCCGCGCACGCCCTTGCCGCCGCTGAAGATGACCATATCTGCGCCATCATTCAGATAGCGGTGGAGATTGGCGCGCGGGGGAAGCATGGACGCGGCATCGACGATGACCGGCACGTCGTGGGCGTGTGCGATCTCGCAGACCTGGTCCAGGGGCAGCATGCGGCGACTGGTGTAAGGGGCGCAAAGGTAGGCGACGGCGGCGGTGCGCTCGTTGATGGCCCCCTCCATTTCCCACGGATGGCTGTACAGGTAGTTGCCGACCTCGACTATCCTGGCGCCCGCCGCGCGGTAGGCGTGGTCGTAGGGGAATCGGTGCATGGTCTGGATGATGATCTCGTTCTTCATGCCGTCGGTGTCGGGCAACCGGTGCATGCTGGCCGGGTCGCTGCCGGCGATGCAGGCGGCCGCCTGTAACAGCAGCCCGCCGGCGGCGCCGCTGGAAACCATGGCGGCCTCCGCGCCCACCAGGCGGGCAATTTCCTCGCCGGCCCGGCGGTTCAACTCGTCGATGTTGACCATGACGCGGGATGCGCCAGCCATCTGTTCCAGCACCTCGGGTCGGGTGCGGGTGCCGCCCAGCCGGGTCACCGAGCCGGAGGCGTTGATGATGGGAGTGACGCCGAGGTTGCGATAGGCCTGTTCTGCGTCCGTGATGTTGTGTTGGTTCAAAGGTGCCTCCCGGCGGTTCGCCACGTATTGATCGACCGACTGCAGGGGATTATATCAACGCGCACCCAGGGCACAATGCGGCCTCCCTGTTGCGGTCGCAGAGGATTGGCGATCGAAAGCTCGCCTGGTTTCCGCCGGGCGGGGACAGGCACGCCGGGGGTTATGGTAAGATTCTCGCGCTGTTCAAACTTGACCTACGCACCATCTGGAGGGAGCAACGTGACCACCGCCGACCGACTGAACCACATTCCGCTGGGGGAGGCCATGTTCACCCAGCGGGCCATTCGCCGCTTCAAGCCGGACCCGATTCCCGCCGACGTGATGGAGGACATCATGCAGTCCGCCATCCGCGCGCCCAATGGCGGCAACAACCAGGGCTGGCACTTCATCGTGGTGCAGAATGAGGAGATGCGCCGCAAGTTGGGCGATCTATACCATGAGGCATGGTGGGCCAAGCGGGCCGACGCGGGCATCATGGGGCCGCAGGACATACCGCCCGGGCGCAGTTCCATGCGCTCTGCGATGCGGTTGGCCAACGAGATCGGCGACGCGCCGGTGATGGTGCTGATATGCGCCACGTCCAAGGGAGCGCAGGCGGCCGGGTCGGTGATACCGGCGGCGCAGAATATGCTGCTGGCGGCGCGGGCCTTTGGCATCGGCGGCACCATCGCGACGCTGCATCCGGTGGTGGAGGAGCGGACGCACGCCCTGTTCAACATTCCCGATACCGCGCAGATTGTGTACTGCATGCCCTTCGGCTACCCGCGCGGCGACTTCGGGCCGGTTACGCGGCTACCGCTGAACGAGGTCTGCTCCTACGACCGGTGGGGCGCGCCGCGGGATTAGAGGGCTCATCCTTCGACAGGCTCAGGATGAGCGGGTTGATAAGGATGAGCGGGTCGATAAAACGACGGGGCGAATGATTATTCGCCCCAAATCATTGATTGAACGTATAGCGACCGGAGACAAGGAAACGTAGGGGCGGGTTTGAAACCCGCCCCTGCAATTGCACCTGTGCATATGCCCTACCGGTTGCGTTGGTAGCGGTAGTCGCTGGCCGTGCCGCGCTCGGGGGTGGCGGTGGGATTGTTGGGCAGGTAGGCGTAGTTGGGATCGACGCCGACCTTGGGGGCGAGGGTGTTGCGCAGGGTGCCGATATTCTCGACCTCAAGCTCAACGGTATCGCCCGGCTCCAGCCAGCGGGAAGCCTCATAGCCCTTGCGGATGGACTCGCGGACGGATCCGCCGCCCACGGTGCCGCTGCCGATCACGTCGCCGGGGGCGATGCGGCTGTCCTTGGCAGCGCGTTCGATGATCTCGCCCCAGGTGTACCAGGCGTTGACGGTTTCGCCGTCGCGCAGCCAGTCGTCGCCGTTGACGCGGGCGTGGGCCTTGAGGTCGAGGCGGCCATCCTTGATGTGCGGCAGCAGTTCATCGGTGGTGACGATCCACGGGCCGATGGACGACGCCGAGTCCTTGCCCTTGGCGGGGCCGAGGCCGAATGCCATTTCGTCGAACTGCAGGTCGCGCGCGCTCCAGTCGTTGAAGATGCAGAAGCCGGCCACGTACTGCAACGCCTCGGACGCGGGGACGTTGGCACCGGACTTGCCGATGATGCAGCCGATTTCCAACTCGTAGTCAAGTTGGTCGGACGCTGCGGGATAGGGCACGTCCTCGTCCGGGCCGTAGATGACCAGCGGGTTGGAGAAGTAGAACACGGGCATCCGGTACCACACTTCGTTAATATCCCGCGTGCCCTGCGAGGTGGCGTGCTCCTCGTACACGATGTAGTCGCGGACTGTGGGCGGTCGGAGGATGGGCGCGCGGAGGCGAACCTCGGAGAGTGCGACGGCAGGGGCGGCGGTGTTTCCGGCCAGGGCGTCGCCCACGCGGTCGACGGCAGAGTCGCTGATGTCGAGCAGGGCGCCAACGTCCCTGATGGTGCGGCGTCCGCCCAGCAGCGCGGTAACGTCCACCACGGCGTCATTCTGGAGGACGCCGCAGCGGGGGCCGGAGCCGTTGTCATAGGTAAGGAGTTTCATGGGTCTGTTCCTTTTTGGTCAGGTGCCGTTGGAGTAGCCGGCCAATCGCTCGGCATCGTTGATGCGGGCGGCGGCGAAGATGGCGGGTAGGCGGTCGGTGGTTAGCATAGGGAATTGCTGTTCCCTGTGGGATTGGCGGAATGGGCGAGACCGTTAAATGTTGATATGACCCTCAACATACGCTCGGGCGGCTTCGTAATGCCAGTTAATTCTGATGTTGGTATGAACCTTTCTGGTTTGGCAGCCTGGGGCTTTGGGCGCAACGTTTGCATTATAAAATACGTGGCGCGGCCCTTGTACCCGCCCAGTCAGTTCGCAGAACAGGCCCACGTAGTCTTTACCGCCGAAGAACACCACAGGCTTGGTAGTGTCATCCGGCAGCATATCCCAGTCGTGGTAGGGGTCGCGCTTGCTCCGGCGCTTGTGCTTTTCTGCGGTGTTGCTGAACGTGATGTCATAGTAGGGGGTCAAAAAGTCCGCCCGCAGCAGACCCCAGCCGGCCGATAGAATGTAAAGGTTTTCCCGCCCACATTTATCGTAGAGAAATTTGTAAGTACTGTTTTTGTAGAGTCGCCACGCCGGCAACAATCCCAGCGGATTATCCGACTGCTCCCGGTTGTATCGCTGTAGTTCTTCGCGCCATGAAAGGCTCGTGTCCGCCCGGTCATCAGGCCGGGTATAGACGTAGCCGGGAGTAGCTGGGGCCAAGTCAGGCTCAGCGACGAACATCACCTTGCGCCCGTCCCTGTCTCGGAGATAGCCAGCGTTCGGTTGTTTGCGGCCAGCGCATTGTATGACCACTATGCTATCGCCCATAATCCGTTGCTCCCATTCGCTCAATCAGCGATTCCAATCGGTCCAGAAAGGCGGGATCATAGGATTCATCAACATGGTTATTGTTCCACAGGCCTGACTCCCGGACTTTCTCCCGGTCGCTGTGATGGCCCAACCACTTCGGCGACGGTGGATCAACCGGCTCGCGCCCGTAGTTGCTGAGCAGCGCGATGGCGTTGCGTTCGATGTAACCGCGCAGACTGGTTGGCCCCGGCTCGTCGTCCACGGCTAACCAGAGTAGGGGCATATCGCCGATAACGGCGCTGACCGCCTGCTCCAGGGGATGCTCGCGCTCTTTGACTTCTTTCGGCGCATTGTTGCCTTTTCCCCACGTCTGGGAGTTGTATCCGTTTTGCCTAATCAAAGCGCCGCCGGTAATCAAACGGAAAATGGAGCCACGGTGATTGCCGCCGCCGCTATTGGCGCTACCCCGATGCTGCGAAAGCCGGTTCCAGAGCGTTGTTTTGCCACCTGCTATGAGGGCGTGGGTTCCTATCCGTACGATGCGCGGGCCTTCTCCGGTATCGGTGCGAACTTCGCCTGTCTCACAAAAGAAATAGACGCCCCTTCGCGGCCAGCCCATGCGCCCGTGGCAATCCGACAGCCGGCGCGCGCCGCCGAGTTTGGTCTCCAGTTGGGTCAGCATTTCGTAAAACTGCTTCAGGTGATATGTGCGCTGGCCGTTCAATCGCTTCGCTCTCCACCGGGGCAGTGTAGTGACCGGTATTCCGGCAAAAGTAAGCACTCGGTTGGCTTTCTGGATTCCTGCGAAAGCGGGCATGACGGGCGGGGTCCAGGAAAATCGGGACCCCGACCGATGAGTGGGGGCGAATGATCATGCATTCGCCCCCACGGTGTTGCGATCAGTGCATCGGCGAGAAGCTTGCCGGGACCATGATCTTGTTTTCCTGGCTGACGCGGCCGGGCGCTCCGGAGGGCCACTGGGGGATCTTGCTGGCGGCGGTGCGGACCTCGGCGCGGTGGTTGAGGTCCTTGTAGGGCCAGACGTGCATCCAGCGGTTGAGGTTGCCGAACTCGGTGAACATGCCGGCGGCCAGCGGGGAGAACTCCTCGCGGTAGGGCAGGGACTCTTCCCAGCGGCGCAGCAGTTCGGGGATGGAACCGTTCTCGTAGGTATAGACGCGCATCTCGTAGATGTCGCCCAGGGCCTGGTCGCCGCCCATGGGCCGCATGAAGGGCGCGGGGTTCCAGATCTCCGAGTTCATGTTGAGGATGTTGCCGGGGGTGATCTTGGGCGGCCAGTTGGGGTCCTTGCCAGCCTCGGCGCGGATCTCGTTGCGCTCCTCGATGCTTTCGTAGCCCCAAACGTGGATGATCTGGTTCAGCGGGCCGATTTCGGTGTGCCAGAAGGCGGCGATGGGCGAATACTTCTCGCGGTGGGGCAGCGCCTCGGCGAAAGCTTCCTCGGCCTGGGGAACGGCGCCGGGTTTGAGGTCATAGGTGCGAACTTCGTAAATCATTTTTCTCTCCTGAGGATGTGTGGCGTCTGCAGGCGATTGCCCGAGTGGGACGCGGCCAGTGTAGCAACCGCGCAGAGTGGGGGCAACCGGGAACGTTCGCTGGGTAACACCGGGTGCGTCCTTCGACAGGCTCAGTACGAGCGGTCAGGATTTCGGGTTGCGCTGATATAATTCGGCGCAGCGGGTTGTAAGATGATGGGGACATTGGAGGGATGACATGAGCGCGCCGAAAATGGAAATGACGGCCCTGGAATACGTGGACGCCTCCAAGCGTGAGCAGGAGGCCGGCAATCATATCAAGGCCGCGGCGCTGATGTGGCAGGCGACCCAGGCCACGTTTGCCGCGCTGGCCGACGCGCACGGCGTAGAGTACAAGGGTTTGGACGATCTTGACCTCTTTGCGATTGCCGATGCGTTGGAAGCAGCTGGTAAGGTGCGGAAGCGGTACTATCGGAGCGGGATAGCGCCGGGGTCATTGCTGAAAGACCATGCCAATATGGAAGTGTTGGAGGATTACCAACTGGACTTGGCTTACGAAACGGCGGAGCACTTCATCAAAAAGTGTCTAAATGACCAGTAATTCCTCAGAACGGTATGCTGAGCAGGCAATCCGCCATGAAACTCGCGCCCGCAACTATCGTCATAAAGCAGATTTGCTGCTAAATCGAGATGCTGACACGGACTGTGCGGCGGCTCTCATCTACGAATCCGCCAAGCAGTGCATAAACGCTGTCGCCAACCAACGGGGCACCAACCCTGGCACTACTGGCGGGAAAGTAAATGTCGTCCGCGAATTGGCATCCGTAGATCACGACAGCGACCTGATGGAAAACTGGCAGTCTGCCGACAAGCTGCACATCTACGCGGACCGAGGCCACCTCACCATCGCAGAATTCAATGGATACTGGCACGACGCTCGAGCTTTCATCGACGCCATGCTGACCATATATGCACGCGACACCTGACAGGACTGGAGGACTCTAATGGAATACCGCATCAACCACGTTCACATCCGCGCTGCTGACCCGCACGCCACGGCAGCGTGGTACGAGCAGCACTTCAACGCCAAAATCGTGTCGGAGCGCACCGTGATGCCCAACACCGTCACCATCGGCATGGAGATGGGCGGCGCCTGCCGGCTCAACGTGTCGTCCAAGCCGCCGGGATCCTCGGACGAGCGCGCCGTGGCCGAACTGAACCGGCTGGGGTTGGAACACTTCGGCTTTGACGTGGACGACATCGAAGCCGAAATGGAGAGGCTCACCGCCGCCGGCATCCGCACGGTGCTGCCCATTACCGACACCCCCACCGGCTCACGCCTGTCCTACATCGAGGGGCCCGACGACGTGCTGATCGAACTGGTGCAGCCGGCGCCGGCGGCATGACACAAGGGCAAGGAGCGGCAAAATGGCTGACATCCCCCTGCACTACCAGACCATAACCGAGGTGGCGGGCCGGCTGGCGTCCCGCGAGATTTCGCCGGTTGAACTCACGCGGGCCATGCTGGACCGCATCCAAGCGCTGGACGACGCGCTGAAAAGCTACGCCACCGTGATGTCCGAACAGGCGATGGAATCGGCGCGCGCCGCCGAGGCCGAGATCGCCGCCGGACGTTACCGGGGCGGGCTGCACGGCGTGCCGATAGCCGTCAAGGACCTGTGCTTCACCGCCGGCGTGCCGACCATGGGCGGCGCAAAGGCGCTGCGCGATTTCGTCCCCGACTTCGACGGGACGGTGGTGCAGAGGCTGAACGACGCCGGCGCGATAATCCTGGGCAAGCTGAACCTAACCGAAGGGGCGATGGCCGGGTACAACCCGGAGTTCGACATCCCGGTGAATCCGTGGGGCGCAGACCGGTGGGCCGGCGCGTCATCCAGCGGGTCCGGCGTGGCGACGGCGGCCGGCCTTTGCTATGGCTCGCTGGGCAGCGACACCGGCGGTTCGATACGCTTTCCGGCGGCGGCGTGCGGCACCGTGGGCATCAAGCCGACGTGGGGTCGGGTGAGTCGTTACGGCGTGCTGGCGCTGGGCGAATCTTTGGACCACGTGGGCCCAATGACCCGCAGCGCCGCCGACGCCGGCATCATGCTTCAAGCCCTGGCGGGGCATGATCCCAACGACCCCACGTCCCTGCGCGCGCCCGTGCCCGACATGCTGGCCGGCCTGGGTCAAGGGGTGGCCGGCATCCGCATCGGCGTGGACGAGAATTACATCAGCGATACCGTGGATGCGGAGATGGCAGCGGCTGCGCTGGAAGGCGCGCGCCTGCTGGAGAGCATGGGCGCCGTGCTGACGACGGTGCAGATGCCGGACACGCTGCCATTCTCACGAGCCTGGGCCGTGCTTTGCTCAGCGGAAGCGGCGGCGGCACACCGGGATACCTTCCCGTCCCGGGCCGACGATTACGGCCCGTGGTTCCGTGGCTGGCTGGAAAAAGGGCACGGGTACTCCGCCGCCGATTACGCAGCCGCCAACCTGGTGAGGCTGGAATGCAACGGCGTCCTGGCCGGAGTCTTCGAGGACATCGACGTGCTGGTGTGCCCGTCCATGACCACGCCGCCCGGTCGGGTCACCCCGGAGGAACTGTACGGCCCAATGGGCGATGACGAATGGACGTGGGGCCGGTTCACCATCCCCTACGATTTCAACGGCGCGCCCACAATCTCGCTGCCCGCCGGCCTGAACAGCGAGGGGCTACCCCTGAGCATACAGTTCATCGGCAAGCATCTGTCCGAACCCCTGCTGGTGCAGGTCGGGGATGCTTACGAAGGAGCGACGCGGCACAACCTGCAGCCAGGGATTTAGCAGATAGAGCGGAGTGTTTTCCGTCCGGATTCGCAGGATGGACGGGCGTATCAAGGCGTATCCGCCATGGGCAGAATCCGGGTGGACGAATCGGTTCGGCATGAGCGGATCGGCAGGAGGCAGGTCAAGGAGAAAGGGGCAGGTTTGAAATCTGCCCCCACGCAACCGGAACCGGTATTGCCGACGCGGGTCAGCCTAACCCTTGAAGTGGCCGGTTATGGGTTGATGGCCGGCGTTCTCCTCGTATGGCTCTTCCCGGTACAGGGAGAAGTCCTTCAGCACCGGGATGTCCTGGATGGAGAACAGCACGGCCCCTTCGGATCCCTCGTTGGCGTGTTCGTGCCACACCCACGGCGGCACCACGAAGAAGTCACCTTCGCTCCAGTCGAACCGCTGGCCGTCGATGACGCTGTAACCCTCGCCCTGGTACACCTGGTACACCGCGCAACTGGTCTGACGGTGCGCCCGGGTGTGAATGCCGGGACGGATCAACTGGGCCCAGCAGGTCATGGTGCGGAGCACTGGGCCACCGGTCACCGGGTCGCTGAACTCCATGGCGACGTCGTCGAAGGGGCTGGCGTCAACCTCAGCCAAACGCTGCAACGCCTCGTAGGTCTTGTCCCACTTGTAATGCCAGAGCGGGGAATAGTCCACCTGCGGGCTTTCCCACGCGGGACGCAGCGCGCCCGAGGCGAATTTACGCTCGGACTCGGCCACGCCGACGACGGGTTGCTGGTCTTCGGGGAAAGCTTCGTAGAAGTTGGCGCGCAGGTATCGCACCAGCGGCACGTCGAGGCCGTCCAGCCAGATCATCGGCTCGGAGCCTTCGTTGGCGTGGTCGTGCCACGTCCAGGAAGGCGTCAGGATCAGGTCGCCCGGCTCCATGTAGCACTTGTCGCCTTCAACCGTGGTGTAGGCTCCCTCCCCCTTGAGGATCCACCGGATGGCGGTAGGCGTGTGCCGGTGGGCGGGGGCGCACTCTCCGGGGAGCAGCAGTTGCAGCGCGGCGGTGATGGTATGCGTCGTGCCGCGATCGAGTCCGGGGGTCGCGAGGCGGAGGGTGCGCCGCTCCACGTCGCGATCGGGCGTGACCAGTTCGCCGCTCTTGAGCACCAGCGGCTCAACCTCGGCCCAGCGCCAGAGGAAGGGCTCCATTTCAGGCAGGGGTTGGCCTTCGCCCTGCAGCCATCCGGGCTTCAACTGGATGCGGTCGGTGACTTCGTAATACTGCTGTTCGTCTGCGGTGCGAACCGTGTCCGGTAATGCCATCGGATTGCCTCCTCGGTTGTTCAGTACCGTCGTTTGAGTCGGATTGTAGCCGCGATGACGGGATATGTCACGCAGGAATCCGAATCCGACGGTATTTCAGAGAGTGATAGAATCGGGCGAGCGCATTCGGCGCACGCGCATCGGATACGCACGACAAAATCCGCTGTCAATGAGGAGAATCATGGCCAGAACACCGATAGTTACCAGCGACATGGTGCCCGAAGAGTTTCGGGGGGCGTTCGATGAATTGACCCGGGATACCGGCGGCACCATCACCGGCGGCCCATACTCCATCGCCATCAACAGCCCGGAGATGGCGCGACGTCGCAGCAGCCTGACCAATTACCTGCGCTTCGAGAGCACCTTCCCCAAGCGTATCCAGGAACTGGCGATCCTGGCGACGGCCCGCAACTTCGACTGCCCCTACATCTGGAACGCCCACGCGCCGGCCGCGCGCCAGGAGGGTGTCGCCGACGCCCTGGTGGACGCAATCCGCGACCGCAAGCCTCTGCCGAATATGGCCGACGATGAAAGGGCGATCATCAACTTCTGCAACGAGTTCTACGCGAACCACCGGGTTTCGGGTTCAACCTTCCAGATCGCCCTGGAGCAGTTCGGCGCGCAGCACCTGGTGGAAATCACCGCGCTGATGGGCAACTACGCCCAGACGGCCTTCTTCCTGAACGCGTTTGAGGTGGAACTGCCCAGCGACCGCACGGAACCGGTGCTGCCGGTGTCGTAAGCGGCAGGGCCATCCGATTATTCAGGGCCATCCGATTATTGACGATAGGTGAGGTAGTCCGCTCGTCCTTCGAGAGGCTCAGGACGAGCGGACGGTGGGCGGGGAACCGTTCCTGCAACGGCAGTTGCCTTTTGCCACGCTAATCGAATGGCCCTGCGCAAGCGGCGCGCAGCCTTGCGTTGATAGTGAGCGGAGCGCGGGAATGAACTCGCGGTGCAGGAACGCATCCTAGCGTCCGGAGGTTTCCCAGGCCACGAGGCACGGGCGCGAGGGTTGCGCCCCCTCGATGTGCCAGGAGCCATCCTCCTCGCGCAGCGAGTCATCCAGCGCCCGCTCCAGCCGGCCCATGGCCTCGGTTCCCGGAGCAACGAACAGTCGCCTGGCAATGGATTCCCTGGCGTCTTCCAGGCTGTCGAACCCACCGGGCGGCGGTTGTTCCACCTCGGTCACCTCGGGCTGGATTCCCAACTCCTCCAGAACCGGCAGGAACTGCGGCAACGCCGGCAGCGCGTGTCGCCTTTCGCCGTGAACCTGCTCCCATAGCCCGTAGATTTGCGAGATGGGCGAATGTTGGAACACAACGGCCAGCACGAGACGGCGGGCGTGGCCGTTCATCTTTCGGACGAAGGGTTCGATATCCTCGACGACGTACACCACGTGGCTGCACAATGCCACGTCGGCGGGTTCAACGGAGGCATTCAGCCAGTCGGATTCGACAATCGCGACGTTTTCGATGTTGTATTCGAGGGCGGTTTCCCGAAGCACGTCGCACATGCTGGGCGACGGCTCCACAGCGGTGACGGATTGGCAGGTCAGCGCCAGCGGGAGGGCGAGACGGCCGCCGCCCGCGCCCACGTCCAGCAGGGTCTCGCCCGGCGTCAGGCGTGAGCGCAGTGCTTCCACCAGCGGGTCGCCCGTGCGGTGGGGGTCGGCCTTGAACTGCGCCGCGGACCCGACCCAGGTATCGGCGGGTCGCACGCCCCGTATTCGGTCCGACTGGGCGTGTTCGACTCGCACCATTTCGCCCCAGGTTTCGATTGCGCTCATTGCAGCATCTCCGATGATGGGTGATGAATATCCGGCTGGATGGCCCGGACGACCGAAGGGACGAACGGGCCGGGATATTCTAACCGCGCCGGGAACGGCGTAACAGCCGTATCAGCCGCGCCGGATTGTAACGGTTCGCATTTAAGGCGCCCATCCGGAACCAAAACCGTCATGCCGGCGAAAATCGTGGATACGCCCACGGCGTGCCGGGAGGTACTTTGAAAGCGCCAAGCCCGCCACGGGCGTCTGCGGGACGATTGTAGTATGTTGAGAATGTGGCAGTGGCAACCAAAATCCTGATAGTTCTGCTGGTGGCGCTTGCGGTGGGTTGCGACCGCCCTGCGCCGCCGCAATCAGCGCCCTCTACGGCTCCGACGCTCCCGGCGCCGGTGAGAACGGCGACCCCAACGGACCCGGCGCTTCCGCCACCAACGGCGGCGGCGGCGGCGGAACATACGGACTCCGCGCCCTCGGCTGCAACGCCTACAACCACCGCAACGCCCCCGGAATCAGCGCGAACGATTGCCGCGCCGACTGCGCCGTCAGCAACCCCGCCGCGCATGGCGTCCCTGGGGCTGGAACCGGCATTCCCCGGCGAGCCATTCCGGTCGCCCACCAATCTGGCGGAGTCGAAAGATGGCCGGGTGTGGGTTACCGAGCAGTCCGGTCGCGTCTGGGCATTCGACGGTGGATTTCTCGATCACGACAACGCCTCGTTGGTCCTGGACATCACCGACCGCGTGAGCAGCCGGCGTTCCGAGGAAGGGCTGCTGGGTCTGGCCCTAGACTCCAACGACGAACGACAACTGTACCTTTACTACTCGGCGGCCGGCCCGCGCCGGTCGGTGGTCTCGCGGTTCACCGTTGCGTCTGACGATTCCTCCATCGACCGGAGCAGCGAGTTGGTGATCCTGGAAGTTGAGCAGCCATACTCCAACCACAACGGCGGACAGGTCGCCTTCGGGCCGGACGGCCACCTGTACATCGGCCTCGGCGACGGCGGGTCTGCCGGCGACCCGCAGGGCAACGGTCAGGACACCTCAACCCTGCTGGGGTCGATTCTGCGCATCGACGTATCCGGGGCGGCGTTGGAGCATCGCTACACCATCCCGCCGGACAACCCCTTCGTCGCGGGCGGCGCGCGCGGCGAAATCTGGGCCCATGGCCTGCGCAACCCGTGGCGGTTCACCTTCGACCGCGCCACCGGTCAGCTATGGGCCGGCGATGTGGGGCAGAACCGCTGGGAGGAGATTGACCTGATCGTACGGGGCGGCAACTACGGCTGGAACGTGCTGGAGGGCAACCACTGCTTCGGACGCGGCGACGGCTGCGATCGCGATGGCAAGACGCCTCCGGTGTGGGAATACTCGCTGGATGGCAAACCCTGCTCGGTGATCGGGGGTTACGTCTATCGCGGCGCTGCCATCCCGTGGCTGAACGGCGTTTACGTGTACGGCGATTACTGCTCCGGCAAGGTGTTCGGCCTGCGCTACGTCGATGGCGCGGTGGTCGAACACAAGGAACTTGCCGATGCCGGTCTCAGCATAATGTCGTTCGCAGAGGACACCGCCGGCGACCTTTACCTGCTCTCGCAGAAGTCCGGCATCCATCGCCTCGTTGATCGTTAGGCGCGGCGGGGAGCGCAGGAAGATCGCGTCCCCGGTGAGTGGATTGGGCACACGGCAGGATCAAACGCCGATTGCCGAGCAGCGGAGTTGGGATATAATCGCGCCATCCGTATGACGCCGGCGCGGTTGGGAGGTTCAGCCCTCATCGTTGCCGTGCCGGCATGAGCATTGACAGTTCGGGCGGCGGCCCGGCCCATTCTATCCACGCCCGCTGGCACAGGCCACGTCCACCGGCACAGGAGGGAGTCATGGCGATATTGAAAGTGGAAGGCGTAACCCACTGGTCCATACCGGTCAATGACCTGGCGGAGGCCGAGGATTTCTATGGAGAACTGCTGGGCCTGACGCCGGTGGGACGACTGGGCAACAACATCATGTCCTGCTTCAACGTCGGGGACCACAACATCCTGCTGTGCGAACGTCCCAATCCGGTGGACGGGGAATCCAGGGAGGACGGCGGCGCCCACCACTCCTTCACAGTTTCTCCCGACACCTTCGACCTGGCGTGCAGGGTGTTCCATGAGAGGAACATCAGGATCGAGCATCTGACGTACCGGGCGCGGGGAGTGTTCACCGGCCGGGAACTGTACTTCTACGACACCAGCGGCAACCGCCTGGAACTGAGGGACCCAACCTGGGCCGAGGGTATGCCCGAACCCTCATTCGAGGAATTGGCCCGCGCGTGAAACGCCCTACGGTTCGAGCACCGAAGGCGCAACAAGGCAGGGGCGGGTGATCATTCGCCCCTGCATCGCTGATTTTGCCGGCCCTTACAACGGCAGGTAAACGGCCTGGCCCGTCATGACGCTGCGGCCGACCGCCTCGGTCCACTCCATGTAGTGGACTCCGGTTTCGAAGGCGACCATGTCCACGGTCTCCGTGCCGCGTATGGCGTTGCTGAACTGTTCTTCGACGCGGTACCTGGCCTGGGTCTCCGGTGGATTGGGAACCTCGGTCAACTCCGAATCGCCGCGCTTGCCGGCCCACACCCGTCGCTGGGAGTCCACGTGTATGGTGCCGTCCGTCCCGAACATCCAGATGTGATTGCCGCCGTTCAGGCCGGAGGTGGCGCTCATCTGCATATGAACCTGGGCCCCGTTGGCCAACTCATAGAGTATGTCGATGTGGTCGGGGATGCTGACCGACGCCAGATGCCCGGTGTCGTCCCTCCGGTAGGGCACGTTGACCTTGCCCATGGCCATGACGCGGGCGCCTCGCCCCAACCAGCGCATCATCGACTCGTAGGATGCGCCGATGTTGAGGGTGTTGTAGCCGCTGAGGGCGCGGTCGTGTCGCCAGTGCAACTGGCCTTCCAAATCGGCGAAGTTGTTCTGCAGGGAGGTGAAATCCACCGACAGCAGTTCGCCCAGGTGTCCGTCGTCGATCAACCGCTTGATGACGTTGTCGATGGTGTAACTGGTGGAGGTTGGAGTGAGTTGACAGACCAGGTGCGGGTGGGCCCGGGAAGCGGCCAGCATATCGCGGGCCTCGGCCGCGTCATTCGCCATCCGCGCCTCGGTCAGCACGTGTTTGCCAGCCTCCAGCGCCGCCAGGGTCATGGTGCGGTGCATATAGGGCCAGGTGCCGATGCAGACGGCGTTGATCTCGTCGTCTTCCAGCACCTCGCGCCAGTGCCCGTACACCTTGGGGATATTGAACTGGTCGGCCACCACCCGGCCGGATTGCACGGTGCGGTTGGCGACGGCCACGATTTCACAGTCGTCCACTCCCTGGAATCCGGGAATGTGCCGGTTGCGGACGTTGCCGCCGGCGCCGATTAGACCCACTCTGATCGGTTCTTCTGCCATTGCTTGACTCCTCGGTTGCTGTTCAGGTGTCGCGTTGTTTGCGGAGGTCAGTATATAACCGCGCCGGGCGCGCGGAGCGTTGCCAGGGTGGTGGTCAGTTCCGGTATGCGTGACGGTGCGTGCGTAGTGATATACTCGCGCCAACAGCGTATTGGTGAAGAAATCAGTTGCAGATTTGCAAACCAAAAGCGAAAAGAGGTGCCATGATGTCAAGAGTTACCATGATTCAGCACATCAACATCCAGATCAGCGACAAGGAACGAAGCCGCGAGTGGTATGAAAAAGTGCTGGGCGCAGAGTTCCTGGACCGCGGGCCGGAACTCAACCAGCGGCAACTGCAACTGCGCATCGGCAACGGAGAAATCCACAGTACCTTCACACCGACCCCCAACCCGTCGGGCCACTTCGCCCTGGAAATTGCCGACTGGGATGAGATGATCGCAAATCTGGACGCTCAGGGTGTCGATTACACACCGCCCTCAATCCGTGAGTATGCCGACGTCCATTCCACCTACATCAAGGACCCCGACGGCAACATGATCGAACTGGTGCAGCACCCGATGGGTCTGCGTGATTCCAGGGGCAAGACCGTCGACATTGCACACGACCCCGACGGCATGGTGTGGGCCCGGTGGCCGGGCTACGGGCCGGCCACCGGATGAGTCTGTCCACGATCCTTGATGCCCGCACTCTGACCGCGTGGAGGAAACAATGCCTTACTACATGTACGTAGCCGTCCAGGGAGACAACAAAATCTCGGCGTTCACCATCGACCCCGAGAGCGGCGGGTTGACGCTGCAGCATGAAGTGCCAGTCGATGGCGGGCCGTTCACCATGGCGGTCAGCCCTGACCGTCGGTTCCTGTACGTGGGATGCCGTGAGATCACCCAGTTGGTCAGCTTCGAAATTGACCAGGCCAGCGGAGGGTTGACGCAGAACGGGTCGGTCGCGCTGGACGCCTGGCCGGTGTACGTTGCCACCGACCGGAAGGGCGGATTCGTGCTGTCGTCCTACTACCAGGGAGCGCGGGTGGCGGTGCATCCCATCGGCGGCGACGGGTCGGTGGGCGGCGATCCCGTGGTGTCGCTGGAGACGGCCACCGGCGCCCATGCCATGCAGACCGACCCGACCAACGCCTACGCTTTCGTGCCGCACATCGCCGGCAACGGCCCCAACTCGATCTGGCAATTCCGGTTCGACGAGAACACCGGGCAGATCACGCCCAACTCGCCGGCGACGGTGGACCCGGAGGAGTTCCTGGGGCCGCGCCACTTCTGCTTCCACCCATCGCTGGACGTTCTCTACTTCTCCAACGAGCAGGGGTGCAGCGTGAGCGCGTACAACCTGGACACCGCCAACGGAACCCTCTCGCTGTTGCAGACCGTCACAACCCTGCCGCCGGAAGGATTCGAGGAGCGTAACACCTGCTCCCAAATCCAGATCACAGCGTCGGGCCGGTTCCTGTACGCGCCCAACCGGGGACACGACAGCATCGCCTGCTACACGGTTGACCCAACCACGGGAGCGCTGTCGTCCAACGGCATCGTGCCGTCCGAGCCACGGCCCAACGCCCTTTGCATGGACCTGCAGGACCGGTTCATCTACTCCGCCGGCCAGGATTCGGGGCAGATGGCGATATTCGGCGTGGACGGGGACTCGGGCGAGTTGACCCGACTGGCGACGCATCCGCTGGGCGAAGGCCCGGGCTGGATTTCCATCACCGAGTTGCCGGGGTAATTTCTCATCATCCGGCGACTCAACAACGATCAGACGCGACAACGTTCAAGTGAGGTGACGGTTGCCATGAGCAAGGATTACAGCATCTGCGTCGGCGCCACCGGTTTCGGCGGCGGAGTTTGGCACAGCCCCAACGCCGGGGAAAGCTGGAGCCGGGTCAGGGATCCCTTCCCGCTGGCCAGCCAGGTCAGGGCAATGGCGGTGTATCCCGACGACCCCAGCCGGATCCTGGCGGGAGCCGACAACGGCATCTACCGCAGCGAGGACAAGGGGGCCACGTGGGAAAAGCTCTGGTCGCCCATGGACGGCGTGCCAATCTGGTCCATCGCCATAGACCCGGAGGACACCCAAACCATCTTCGTTGGAATCAAGCCGGCCGCGCTGTTCCGGTCGCGCGACGGCGGCCAGAGTTGGACCAAATTGTCCGTCCAGATGGCGCAGGAATGTCACATCGGCCCCCCGATGGTCACCATGCTGATGGTGGACCCGAAGGATCACCGCACGGTTTGGGCCGGAGTCGAGGTGGACGGCGTTTACCGCAGCCTGGACGGCGGCGACACCTGGACCCACGTTGAGGGCGGCGTGCACCCCGACATCCACGGCATGGCCATCAGTCCGGGCGAGCCCAACCGTGTGCTCGCCAGCACTCCCGGCGAAATCTACTCCACCACCGACATGGGGGAAAGCTGGCAGTCCGTGGTCACCACCGACCGGTTCGTTCTCCCCTACAGTCGCGGGATTGCGATCAAGCCCGACGACCCCAACGTGATCTTCTCCGCGGTTGGAGATACGGCTATCGGCGGCGCTGGCGCAATCCATCGTTCCCTGGACGCAGGGCAGACCTGGGAAAGGCGACCCCTGCCGGTGGAGCCCAATTCCAACATCTGGGCGTTCGCCACCCACCCCGCTGATCCCGATGTTGTGCTGGCTTCCAGCCTCATGGGCGAGTTGTATTCCAGCGATGACGCGGGAGACTCGTGGGTCAAGGTGGATCGTGAATTCACCGAAGTGGGGGCCATGGTTTGGGTACCCAACTGATCAATAAACTAGCCCCGACGATAAAGGGGATTGCGGCGAGTTGACTCGTCTGGCATCCGACCCGCCGGGCGATGGCCCGGGCTGGATTTCCATCACGGAACTGCCCGGATAGCGCCCGGGGCGGTTGGGCTATCCCCCGACAAAGCGGTCGCCGAAGGTCGAGGCCAGGTGGGTGTCTCCGCCGGTAACCACAAGCCGGCGGGCGCCAACCGCCGCGTCCGGTGTCAGCCGGCCGTACATCACCAGGACGCAGGTTTCGCCGTCGCACCGGAAGCCCACGTGGGCATGCGCTGTCGGTTCCCCAACGGGATGCTCAACGATTTGTGCCGGGTCGTCGCTGAGGATCAGGTCCAGCGTCCGGCGATGTGAGTCGGCGATCTGGAACCGGTAGCGCAGGGGACGGCCGGCCAGCAGGGGATCAGGACGAAAGGCGCGGCGGGCGGCCCGGTCCACCGTGTCCAGCAGGGCGGCGACGCTTCCGTCCGACAGGTGGTAGTCGTCCTCCAGCCGGGAGCGAATATCCCAACCGTGCATGGTCAACTCGGCGATCCGCTGGGTCAGCAGGGTTCGCACTGACATCGGCCCCGCCGGCCAGTACACCAGGTTATCCCATTGCTCGGCCTGCACCTGGCGGAACAACTCCACCGTTTCGTTGATGCGGTCGGTGAAATCGTCCAGCAGACCACCGCCCAGCCGCTGGCTGGCGTCCACGGCCCGTTGGTAGATGCTGCGGGCGAACGTGTCCTCGTCGTGCTGCGCCGGATCCGGTGATCCTTCGGGCGGCGAGTGGATGCCGTCCAGTCCGCGCAGCAGGCGGTTTGACAGATCAACGCTGGTGAGGTGGCCGATCACGTCGGCGACTGACCACCCCTCGCACGCGCTGGGCGTGCGCCAGGCATCTTCGGACAGGGGTTGGAGAAAATCGAGGAGTTGTCGGGCTTCGCGTTCCAGCAGGTCGATGCCGTCGGAAGTAGTGGTCATGGGATCCTCCCGGGATGTGTATCGTCAACGCCTGTGAGATTGCCACGTCGGTGGCCTGGGCGCAATGTTGGTGGGAAATGCAGTCTCGGGCGAATATCGGTTCAGAGTTGACCTTTCTGTCAGACAGCAAAACCGTCATGCCGCGCAAGCCGGTATCCAGACTTTCCGGGTTTCTGCCTCCGCAGGAACGGCGGCTTCGCGCTCCAGATGACCGTGAAGCCTGAAGAATTGCCCAGGCGGATAACCGCCCCAACCCACTGGACGGGTGGGGTACAATGCGCGAATAACCTTCATGTAAACCACGGGTAGCGACGGCAACCGCGCGTACGCCGGGCCATGTTCGCCAATGGCCCTTCCGCCCGGGCAGCCCACCCGCGTTGCCGACAGGTTTCGGATTCAGCAGGAGATGCCATATGTCCACGGCGCCGGAACCGCAACCCAACTTCTTCGCGCAGAGGGCGCACCGGTTCCTGGCAGCGCTGGTATTCCGGGATTTTCGGTACATGGCCTTCGCCACGCTGTGCAGCAGCAGCGGCGCCTGGGCGCTTATCGTCGCTCGCGGCGCGTGGGTGTACAGCATCCCCGAACTGCAGGGAACCCAGGGCTTGTGGGTGGGTCTGATCACCTTCGCGGCCATGTCGCCGCGTTTCTTTGCGACCCCGTTCATCGGCTATCTGGCCGACAAAATGACCCGCAAAACCCTGCTGCAGCGGGTGTACATGCTGCAGATTGCGCAGGCTTCCGTCATGGCCATCCTGGTGATGACGGGCGTGAGCAATCCGTGGTACGTGGTGATCCTGGCGGTGATTAACGGAACGCTGCGCTCCACGCAGATGACCGCTGCCCAGTCGCTGACGCCCAACCTGGTGGACCGTGAGCGTCTGCCCAACGCCGTTGCTCTCAACCAGGCCATGCAGCAGGGGTCCCGCGCCATCGGGCCCGCCATCCTGCTGGGGATTTCGCTCACGGTGGGCAGCAGCGCGATTTTCGGGTCCGACGGATTCGCGTTCTCCCTCCAGGACGTGGTGGTGACCCTGGGCACGTCGGCGATAGTGTTCTGGGCGTGCGCGGCCTTCTACCTGGTCGCGCTGGTGGCAGCCCTCAGCATCAGGACGGTATCGACCGGGGTGATCAACCGCAATCGCGGCTTCTGGGCCAACGCCGCCGCCGGGTTCGCCTACGCGTACACCACGCCGCTGATATTCGGCATCCTGCTGATGGCGGTGGCCCACTGCGTGCTGGTGATGTCCTTCGAGTCCATGCTGCCGCCCCTGGCCCTGGAAAAACTCTCGGCCGACGGCGTGACGTTCAACCCGAACGACGTTTACGCCCTGATGGCGGCCCTGGGCATTGGCGCGCTGTTCTCGTCGATATTCGTCGGGGGCATCATCAACCACCTGACGCGCGGCAAGGTGTTCCTGCTGCTGGGTTTCACCAGCAGCCTCACGCCCATCGGAATGGGCCTGTCATCCCAAACCGGCATCTCCGTGATTGCCGCCGTTCTGATGGGCCTGGGCACTTCGGGTTTCATGACCATCACCCACACCGTGATCCAGACGGTGACGCCGGACGAAATTCGCGGCCGGGTCTCCTCCGCGTACTCGATGCACATCGGGGGCAGCATGGCCTTCGCCAACCTGTTGTACGGGCGATTGGCCGACTTCTGGCCGGCGGGCAATGTGATGGCGGTGGCGGGCGCCGCGTTCACCCTGGTGGTGGTCGGCACCGTGGTCGGCAGCGGCTTCTGGCGGGACATCTACTTCCGGGGCACGGCCCGCCCCGTGCTGCCCGCCGCCAACCCCGCCGGCGGCAACGATTAATCGAGGGCTCGCGATGGCATTATTCCTCGCGACGGCATTATTCCTGCGGTATCAATCCGGCTGCAACCAGCGCGTCCCGCAGCGCGTCGCCGGATATGGCGTGGCGGGCGGTCCATCCGGTGCCCGGGTTCCCTGCCGTCCCGCGTGTCCAGACGATGAGGACGCCACCGTCCTCGTTCATGTCGTCGGAGACGGTGGAATGTTCAATTTGAGATTTGGACACCATGCCCCATTCCTCGGTGGAGAACATGTGCCGGTTGTTGCTGGTGGGCGCGGGTTCGGGCATCGGGCGTCTCCTGTTCAAAGCTCACGTTTTCGGAGTTAGCGGGTTTCGTCAGCATCCTGGGGCTGCACATGCTGGGCAAGTTGGCGGATGGTATCGGTGAAAGTGCGGTCGCGGTCCCTGGACTCCGGCGACTCTTCACCCAGGGGAGTGTCGCCGATGAACCGGTACATTTCCGCAACGCCCTCGAAGAGGCGGGGCGTCATGCCCAGGTGCGCGAAGGTGTCGCGGATTTCCTCCATCTCGCTGACCCAACGGCGCGAGCGCGGCGGCACGGTGGGGATGGTGCGTTCCATCCGTTGCAGGACGGCCTGCTGACCTCCCTGGAACTCTGCCAGCAGGGGTTCGGTCAACCCCATCAACTCGGCGGCCATGAGCAACTCGGTGTACAGCGCCCATGAGCCCTTGGTCATTGCGGCGTAGCACATCTTGATACCGGAGGCCTGCCCAACTTCGCCGTCCAGTTTCAGCACGGTCAGCCCGAAATCGTTCAGTTGCTCAAACTGGGATGACTGGGCGCCGGAGGCGTAGAAATGGGGACTGTAACCCGGACGCGGCGGGCCGCCGATGATGGACACGTCCACGAACCGCCCGCCGGCGTCGGTGATGACCGGCTCCAGTTCCCGCGCCAACTGCGGGGCGATGGCGTTGCACTCCGCGAACAGGGTGTCAGCGCCCGTGACCGTCAGCGCGTCGGCGATCCTCCGGCAGAGGCCGGGCACCGCTTCCGAAACGGTCATGGACATTATCAGGTCAGCCCGCTCGACCAGTTCCTCCATGGTGGGAACGTCGCGGATGCCGGCCTGCTCGGCCAACGCTCGTGTCCGGTCGCTGCGGCCGGCCAGGCAGGTGATGACGTCCAGTTCGTTTTCCCGAAGGCGTTGCCCAACAGCATGGCCCATGTCGCCGGGGCTCAATATCGCTACGGTGCCAATGTTCATGTATTGCTGCTCTCGGTTTGGTATTGGAGTTCGGAAACTATAACATGGGGCTCATGGCTGCAAATCTCGCCAGGAGCGCCCCGCGATGTCAGTTGTCCGTGTGATTCCAGACCGGTACACCCGGCATACCTTCGAACCGTCCGCGTACCGGGGTCTTCAGGCGCCGGCCGCGCCCGGAAGCGTCATTGAAGTCTGCACCGACGGCCTGACGCTGGACCTGTCAGGCATGGCGCTGGACGGCGAAGCAAGCGGCGGCGTTGGCATCCGGGTACACGATTGCAGGAACGTGACCATCGCCAACGGCATGGTGACGGGCTTTCACTACGGGATTCACGCCCAAAACGTGAGCAACCTGACCATCCGGGGATGCGTGGTGTCGGACAACGCGAACCCCGCCGACGTTGGCTGGCTTCCCGATATCGAGGCGCCGGTGGAGGAAGGGTTCGGCGGCGGGATATACCTCCGAGACGTTCGGCGCAGCACGATAGAGAACAACCTGGTCAGCAACAATTTCAACGGCATCAGCCTGGTCCGGTCGGAACGCAACCTGATCTCGGGCAACCACGCCTCAAACTGCGGCAACGTGGGGATCTACCTGCTGACGTCCAGCCACAATGAGGTGAGGCACAATCTGGCCGAGCGCTGCATCCGATACACCGGACGGTTCTGGTGCGACACGGCGGATTCGGCCGGGATACTTTTGGAGAACGGCTCCAATCACAACCGGATAATCGGCAACGGCCTGCGCCACAGCGGCGACGGGTTCTTCATCCGCGCCCACAACCGGGCGCCCTCAAACCACAACCTCATATCGGGGAACGACGCCAGCCATTCGCCCAACAACGCTTTCGAGGCGGGATTCTCTGCAGGCAACGTCTTCGAGGACAATCTCGCCAACTATTCCAACTACGGGTTCTGGCTGGGCTATTCAACCGGCACCACGGTCAGGGGGAACGAGATACGCGCCAACCGGTTCGACGGCATCGCCATCGAACACGGGCGCGACAACCGCATCGAGGATAACCGCGTTGAGCGGAATCGCAACGGCATCCGACTCTGGAGTGGAATTACGCCGCAGGGACAGGACAGCGGGCGGCCGTCGCCGCGCAACTACGTGATTTCACGCAATCAGATCGACGATTCCAGGGACTGCGGGATACTGGCAACGGAAGACCACGCGCTTGACCTTGAAGGCAACGGCTTTCAACGCAACCGGCGGGACTGCGTTCGCCGGCCCGCATAGAACAGGTGCAGCAAATCAGCCCTATTGGCTCCACACAGCAAGGAGAGCGCACAGCGCCGGCCGCCGCCGCGGCATCTACGCGCCCGGCCGCAGGTTGGGCATCACCTCATCTACGAACAGCCCCATGCAGCGCATCACCTGCTCAGGGGTCAGGTCGCCCCAGGCGAAAATGGGGCAGAAGTAGTTGATGCCAGTCTCGTCGATGGCCCGCTGCACCCGCTCTCGGACGGTCTGCGGAGCGCCGACGATCACCATGTCCCTGGCTTCCAGCGAGTCGAAATCGCGCATCGCGCCCAGCCGGTCCAGGCCGGCCTTGGCCCACAGGTAGTCGATGTTGTGGAACCATGTCCGGTAAGCTGCCCCGGCCTCCGCCCGGGCCTGCTCGTCGGTGTCCGCGATGTACACGTGGCGCACCAGTCCCAGTTTGGGGACGTCAACGTGGCTGTTCAAGCCGTCGGACATTCGCTCCGCGTTCCAGACCTGCTTGTACATATCGTAGTGGGCCCTGACGCCGGCATTATCGGCGAACACCGTGCAGGTGTTGAACCCATGCTGCGCCATCCACGGCACCGTTTCGATGTTGTTGCTGGCGTACCACAGCGGGGGATAGGGCTTCTGATGCGGCGAAATCCACAGTTCGATGTCCTCGTAGTTGTAATGCTTCCCCTGGTGGTTAAGCTTGCCGGTGGTGAAACCCCTGGTGAACATTTCCATCTGCTCGTTGAACACGTCCCAGCTTGTGCCCAGGTCAACGCCGAACTCCTCGGCCTCGATGGGCGACACGCCCCGGCCCACACCCAGATCCAGACGTCCGTTGCTCAGATTATCCAGCATGCAGATTTCGTGGAACAGGCGAATGGGATTGTAGAAGGGCAGCAGGAAAACCAGCGGCCCCAGCCGCAGTTTCGTCGTGCGCTGCGCCGCCGCGGCCAAGAACACCGCCGGCGAGGGCGATACACTCAGCGGCGTTATGTGATGCTCCGCCAGATGGTAGCTGTAGAACCCGCTCCGGTCGGCGTACTCCAGCATCCTGAGACGGTTTTCGAATATCTCGTTGGGCGCAGACTTGTCCCATTCGATCCAGTCAAACAACCCGAAATCGAGGGTATCGTTGAGCATCGCAGGCTGCGTCATGGCTCACCTCCCGTTCGTCGAGACGCCACAGTCCTCAGTCGGCCACCAGC
Source organism: Dehalococcoidia bacterium (assembly GCA_963668585.1). Taxonomy (GTDB): domain Bacteria; phylum Chloroflexota; class Dehalococcoidia; order Lucifugimonadales; family UBA3495; genus Bin87. The sequence continues at coordinate 328,162 of OY764869.1, forward strand.
GGCAGCGACGGGTCGGCGGCGTACTCCGACATCGAGGCGTCGTACACCGCTATGTTCTCGTAACCCAGCATCGCCAGGATGAAGGCGTCGTTGGACGCCGCGATGCCGCCGCCGCAGTACGTGACCACGCGCTGCGAGCGGTCCGCGCCCGCCTCCTCGAAGAGCGATGCCAGTTCTGCCGCCGCGCGGTACAGGCCGGTCTCGGGATCGGTCAACTCGCCGGAGGGTACGTTGGTGGCGCCTGGGATGTGGCCGGCCCGGCCGTAACCTCGCCCGCCATCCTCGCCCGAATGCTGATCCCGACCCAGGGCGTTGATCAGGCAACTCCCTCCGCCATCGCCCGACTCGATGAACTCCATGACCTCGGCCAGGTCGGCAAACCGTGCCGGGTCTTGGGTTGGACTGAAAGTTGCGGGCGCGTACGCCGCCGGTTCCGTTGATACGGCCCGACCCTCGGCGGTCCAGCGATTCCAGCCGCCGTCCAGCACCACCGCGCCGTTGCAGCCCATGGAGCGGAACATCCACCAGAACCTGGCCGCCCACTGCGACCCCAGGCGGTCGTAGAGGACAAGTTTCGTCGTTTCCGAGATTCCGTGCCGTCCGGCGGCGGCGGCGAACGCCTCGGCCGACGGCATCATGAAGCGGTAGGGTTGGTCGTTATCGGAAAAGTCGGCCTGCAAATCGAGGAAGCCGGCGCCTGGGATGTGTCCGGTCTCATACTGCGCGCGCCCCGACTCGGCGCGAACTCCGCCCTCACCACGGTGCAGGAAGACGGTGGTCTCGAAGACGCGGACGTCGGCGTCCGCATGGTGTTCGGCCAGCCAGTTGGTGGAAACTAGATACTCTGGATGCGCGAATGTCATGGTCAACTCCAACCCGTGCGGATTTATCGTGCGGTTGCCGGTGTACTCCCTGTCAGCCCGTCCAAGAATGGCTGCCGGGGCCCGATGCGAACGGGATCAGACGCTGGTCACACCGTTCGCTCGATCGGGGGTCGCACTATGCAAAGACCAACGGCGGGAACGCGGGATTGCCAACCATTGCCGCCGGCCCGACCGCCGAAGCGTAACAGTTTCCGCAGGTTTTGCCCACCGGAGTTGAGCGATCATGCCCCCGGCGCTCCCGCGCAACCCGGCAACGCAAAACGCCGGCGCCATCGTTCCCGCCCGACCTCACCGAACGACGGTTTCAGGGTCGCCATCCATAACGCGTATAGCCGCCCTGTCGCCCACCAGGGGCAGCGCTGGGCGGACCGGTTCCGTAGCCGGGCCCCGCGGTCTGGCCAGGATTCCACCACTGACGCGGGCTAACCGGACCGCGCCTGCCTTCGCCTCCTGGCCGCCGGAGATTCGTACAACACGCCGGCATCAATCAGCGCCGCCACATCCTCCGCAGAGCGCTCCAGGTGCGAGGCCAGCACCTCGTAGTTGTGCTCCCCCAGTTGCGGCGCCGGGCCGCTCACCGCCGCCGGCGTGGCCGAGAAACGATACGGCGGCGACACCACTCCCACCGGGCCAACCTCCGGATACTGGATTTCCTGGAACGCCCCGCGCGCGTTGTAGTGCGGATGCCGCCAGATCTCCTCCTGCGACAGCACCGGCCCCGATGAGATCCGCGCCTCCGCCAGCACCAGCAGCGCCGCCTCGTCGTCAGGCAGGGTCTGCAGCCATTCCTCGATTATGCCCACGATTTCGTCGCGACGCTCCACCCGGTGGTCGTCCGTCAGGTAGCGGAGGTCCTCGATCATATCCTCGCGTCCCATGCACTCGCACAGCCGACCCCACGCGCTGTCGGGCCCCTGTCCCGGAGCCTGCAGCGATATGTAGCCGTCTTTACCTTTCAGTACGCCCATGGGGAATGTATAGGTGTTCTGCTCCCCGTTGCGGTAGTGCAGCGGGACGCCGTTGTTGGCCGCCACGTGGGGCATCGCCAGCGAGTCCAGAAACATCAAGCTGTCGATCATTGATAGGTCGATGTACTGGCCCTCCCCGGTCCGCTGCCGGTGAAACAGCGCGTACCCCACGGCCATCGCTCCGGTCATGCCGGTGATGGTGTCGCCGATGCCGCCGCCGATGGTGTACGGCGCGCCGTCCCGTTCGCCGGTAATCCAGTTGAGGCCACTGACGGCCTGCGCCACCGGGTCGGTGCAAACGTGCTCGGGGTTGTGGGCGAAACCCTCCTGCCCGTAGCCCGTCATGGAGCACATGATGATGCCCGGGTTGAGTTTGCTCAGGTTGGGATAGTCCAGCCCGTAGCTCCGCACCACATGGGGCGTGTAGTTCTCGACAAACACGTCGGCCCGTTTCACCAGTGCATGGACGATTTCCAGTCCCGCGTCCGTCTTCAGGTCAACGCAGAGGCTCTTCTTGCCGCCGTTCAGGTGCAGATAAGGCACGCCGTTGCGCGTGGGCAGCGACTCCGGCGTGAACCGCTCGTCCTGATCCGCTGCCGGCCGCTCGATCTTGATTACTTCCGCGCCCATATCGGCCATGATCCGGCTGCAGAACGGCCCGACAAACGCTGCCGTGAAATCCAGAACCGTAATCCCCGCCAGCAGTCCCGTAGTCATGAGCAATCTCCTCGTTCGTGCCATTCCCACGATTCTACACGCTTGGGGCAAGCAGGTTCAGGCAAATCCGCGCTGCGTACCGGGACCAGGAGGGCGACCGTGGATGCACCGCCGCCGCCGCCGATAGTTGAGAGTAGCGACTCCACATACGGCCGGTGTAGAGCAGACTCGGAGCGGGCGAGGCCTGTGGGCGGTTGTCGCGTTGACGGCATTATCTGCAAGGATTACACTCGCCGCTACTGAACTCCGCATAGTCCAACCTCCCCCATGGGTCGATAATGCTTTCCACCGAAGTTGCTGATGCCATCGAGTTGATGTACGAGACCGGGTGGACCGATGGCCTGCCGGTCGTGCCGCCGTCCGAAACCCTGGTCCGCAAGTTCGTGGATATCACCGGCCGCGCGGGCGATGAACTCGTCGCAGAACTGCCTCCCCTGGGCGGACGGGCCACCGTCGAGCGCATCGCGGTCAACGCGGTCATGGCGGGCTGCGTGCCGGAGCATATGCCGGTGGTCATCACCGCCCTTGAAGCCATGATGGACGAGCGTTTCAACCTGCGGGGCGTCATGTGCTCCACAGGCATCCACACGCCGCTGTTGATCGTCAACGGCCCCGTCGTGAAGGAACTGGACATCAACGGCGGCTACAACTGCTTCGGCTCCGGTTGGCGGGCCAATGCCACCATCGGGCGCGCGGTCAAGTTGGCCCTGCTCAACCTGGGCGGCGCGATACCCGGCGAGACCAACAAGGCAACCTTCGGCCACCCCGGCGCCTACACCTACTGCGTCGCCGAGGACGAGGACGCCAACCCCTGGGAACCGATGCACGTCGAACTCGGCTTTGCCCCGACCGACAGCACAGTGTCGGTGTTCCCGGCAGAGGCTCCGCACAACATCATGTACCACGCCTCGCACTCGCGGAACTTCCTGGCCGTGCTGGCCGATACCATGTGTACCCTGGGCAACGTCCAGATGTACGTCATGGGCGACACCTTCGTGGTCATTGGCCCCGAGCACGCCAAGTTCCTCCACCGGGACGGCTGGAACAAGCGGGACATCCGCCAGTTTCTCTATGAGAACGCGCGCAAGCCGGTATCGAAAATCCGCCAGGGCGGCCCGCCTCAGGGCGACTCCCGGCGCGGCCACTTCTGGCCCAGGTACGTGGACGCTGACGACGACGATCAGATGGTGCCGGTCGTGCGCGCCCCCGAGCGCATCAACATTTTCGTCGCCGGCGGCGCCGGCGGCCCCCACTCGGCCTACCTGCCCGGCTGGGGCTCCCAGCGGGTCACGCGAAAGATCCCGGGTTGATAGAAGATCCACGATTCCAAAATTGCAGAGGGAACGATGACTGTAACGAACTACCAGGAACGGATGCGGGAACTGGGCTTGGCCCTGCCCATCGATCCGGACGCGGCGTCGCGCTGGCGGGCCGCGCCCCGGCTGGACACGCTGCACCACAAGGTCGGCGGCTTTTTGGGAAACCGCAAGGCCAACGCGGACCTCCTGCTGCGCAACATAGGCGAGCGGATGGCCAAAGACCTGGAACTGGGCGACGTCGTCACCGTGGACAAATTCGTCTATTCCCGGCCGGCCGCCGATGAGATCATCAGCGATCTCTCCGAGCGGTGTGATTTCGTGGTGACTGCCATCGCTGATTGAGGCTCCTGCACCGCGTGCAGTGTGCACGACGCAATGACGCTGGAGAACCTCGGCATCCCCACGGTGGTGCTCTGCACCGACCCGTTCCTGAACTCGGCCTTCCTCCAGGCCCGCACCTTCGGCCGCCCCGACTTCCGGCCTCTGGGCTTTCCGCATCCGTTGGGTGGATTGACCCCGGAGCAGGTGGCAGTCCGCGCCGGGGAGTTGGAACAGGCGGTTATTGATACGCTGACAACCTACTAGGGCGACTTTGTGCAATGTCTAGATTCGCGCTCAACCGGTTCACTTTGGGCCACGGCCGGCCTCTTGTAGTTTTTCAATGCCGTGGTTAGAACCCGACAGTGGAAAAATTCTCGCTGTGGTTTGAGTCTAGAATGAGGGGTGCCCGCAACTCAGGAGGTTGTAATGTGACGATCGATCAGGAACAATACGAAAACTTGCAAAGTCAGTGGCGTCAATTTGCCATAGAGCGTAACCGTCAATATCTGCAATATCTTGCGCCTCGCGCTCGGGTAGATTTCGTGCTGGTGGGAAAGATGACCAGCATCGACGAACAGCATGCCGCCGAGACACCGCCCGGAAAATTCCCGGATGTCCCTCCACCCGGATATAACCTGCTAATTTCCATGGGCGACCTGATCCTGAATTACGGAGCTCATCGACACCTCTGTCAGTCTGGAGAAACGTACTACTTGACCGATTTGGGCAAGGGCGCTGTACCTCCCAAGTACGCCAAGGGCAAAATCCTGAAAGAAGAGTTTACCGCTTGGTACCCAAAGCTCTTGGAGGAGTTGGAGTTAGTAGCCAAGCCGGATGCCACGGTCGTTCCAGTCGGTAGCGCTACGGGACACTTTCTAAAGGCACAACCTAACTTCCCATACCGTTTGACAAATCCCATACTTCACTGGAGCACAGCAGCGGTGTCGGCAGCCAAGATGGCGGGGAGTTTATTCCCACGTGAATGGGATGCATACCTACGAAGCACGAGTTGGGAGGACCTGCGCGCCAGCACTGAGGAGGTTTTCACCAAAGCCGGTCTCGACCAACATATGGATGCCGTCCATCGTCGTTTCAAGGACAAATTCAGGGAACTCCATGCGCATTACATGTTCACCTACAAAAAAGAAATGCCTCTCAAACGGCCTGATGCCTGTTAGCTGGACTTTGTACAAAGTCCAGACCAGGGCGTGTTGACAAATGCCATCATTCCCGTGAAAGCGGGAATACAGCGAGCGCAATATCCGGCCAACATTCCTATCGCAGAGGCTTTTCTAGGTTCCTGCTTCCGCCGGGACCACGGTTTGATCTTCAATTTGTCCAGCATACGCTAGAGCGACCAACAACCATCCCGGGGCACCGGGCGCGATTGAGGAGGCGACGATATGACCACCGTCGGCAATGGCAAGTACACCTACGAACAGGTCGAGAACTGGGAGAAGCTTCCCGAGGGATGGGTCCTGGGACAGACGGCCATCGTCACCGACTCCGAGAACCGGGTGTATCTCTTCAACCGCGGCGAACACCCGCTGATCGTCCTTGACCGGGACGGCAACTATCTCGCCTCCTGGGGGGAGGGAGTCCTCACCGACGCCCATGGCATGTTCATCGACGACGATGAGAACCTCTACATGCCGGTCAAGAACAGCCACGTGGTCCTCAAGTACGACCCCAAGGGCAACCTGCTGATGACCATGGGCGAGTGGGACAAACCATCAGACACCGGCTGGTCGGGGAACTACAGCGACCCGGCGGTCAGGGCCGCCGGGCCATTCAACCGCCCCAGCGACATCGCCATTTCCCCTGACGGCCTCCTGTACATCTCCGACGGTTACGGCAACGCCCGGGTGCACCGGTTCACCCCCGACGGAAAACTGGTGGACTCCTGGGGAGAGCCGGGCAAGACCGGTCCCGGAGAGTTCCACGTCCCCCACGGGGTCTGGGTACATACGGATGGGCGGGTGTTCGTCGCCGACCGCGAGAACAACCGCATGCAGATCTTCGACTCCGAGGGCAACTACCTGGAACAGTGGACGGACCTGGCCCGACCCTGCGACATCTACATCGATGACGATGAGGCGGTGTTCGTGCCGGAACTGGACGGATTCATGTCCATCCTTGACATCAACGGCAACGTCCTGGCCCGCTGGGGCAGCCCTTCGGATGCCGGGTGGGGCAACGGCGCCCACGCCGTCTGGGTCGATTCCCACGGCGACATCTACGTGAACCAGAACCTCGAGGGCGAGCGGCTGATCAAGTACCGCCACGTCGGAGCCTAGCACCCGGTCGGCCGGAAGGATGAGGATATGCGCGTTGGTTATCAGGTTGGGCATGTGGTGCAGCGGGACAGCATCGACCATCAGCAGCAATGGCAGAACCACCTGGAGCAATTCAGGGCATCCCGCGACGCCGGGTTCGACATCTATTGCTGGGGGCACCACTACCTGATCGACCCCTTCCAGCATTTCCAACCCTGGCCGGTGCTGTCCCGGCTGGCCGCCGAGCCGGGAAACATGACCCTGGCGACCTCGGTACTGTTGCTGCCGCTGCTGAATCCCGTGGACGTCGCCGAGCAGGCGGCGACCCTGGACCACATCGCGGAAGGGCGCTTCATCCTCGGCATCGGGCTGGGCTACCGTCCGGAGGAATTTGAAGCCTTCGGAACGAAGATGTCCGAGCGCGGCGCCCGATGCACCGAGGCTCTCGGATTGATGCGCCGGCTGTGGAGCGACGAAGAGGTGACCCACCACGGCCGCTTCTACAACGTGACCGGGGCGCGGCCCACCGCCCGGCCCTACCAGAAGCCTCACCCCAAGATCTGGCAGGCCGCGATGAGCGATCCGGCGGTGCGCCGGGTCGCCCGGAGCGGCGACATTTTTTACGTCGGGCCCGCCCAGTCCAACGCCACCATCCGCCACCAGATTTCCCTGTACCATCAGACCCTTGAGGAGAACGGGCACGACGTGCCCGAGGATATGGTGATCGTCCGCGAGTTCTACTGCGCCCCGACCCGCGCGGCGCTGGATAGGGCAAGGGTCAACCTGGCGAGGAAATACGAGGTCTATGCTCAACACGGACTGCACGGCACCGACGCCGAGTTGACCCGCAAGGTGACCGGCGACCTGGAGACGCTGATGGACGACACCTTCCTGGTGGGCAGCCCCGAGGAATGCGTCGAGCAGATCGCCGCCTACCACGAAATGGGGTTCACCGACGTGGCCCTGCGGTTGTTCTACCCGGAGATGTCCCAGGCCGAGGTGCTGGAGCATATCGACCTGGTGGGCCGGGAGGTCATACCGGCGTTGCACGCCCTGTAGTTCCATCCGGGCGCCCGGCGGGACGGCGATGACCTCGACGGGAAGGTCGTGAATATCGCCGTGACCTGACCCGCGTTTTGTGCAGGACCAATGTGATGCTCCCGGAGCACATTTGGTAACGCGGCAACCAGTCGCCCCGGCGGACGGGCTATGCACCGGGTCCTTCGGGGCGTTCAGGTTCCGCGTGGTTGTGGTGAGTTACGGAGTGTTCACCCGGTGGTTGTGCTGGTCCTCGACCCAGGGGTGTTTGACGAAGGCTTCGTCGGTCTCGCCGGCGGCGGTGATAACCGAGCCATTCAGTTGCAGGCCGTTGGAGCGCATGTACACTCCGTCGTCGTCGCGGTCCTCGGCCACGACGGTGTAGTGGAAGTGGAGCGTGTCGCGCGTGGAGTCCTCGGCCGAGTATTGGGCCAGACGCAGGGTGTCGCCGATGATGAGGCGGAAGAAGGGAGACCCGCCTGCGGTGTTCAGGTCGACGTAGTCGTTGAACCTCACGGTCGCGGTGATCACATCGCCGGTGCGGTAGGTTCTGTCATCGCCGGCGTCGCTGGCAAGGGCCAGCTTGTCGATGTAGCGATAATGTCTGGGCAGGATTTTGTGGTCAGGGAAGTCGCCGTCGAGGCGGCCAGGCCGCTCGTGTTCCAGGATTGCGTCCCTGCCCGTTGAGGCGTGGCGGATCGTGCTGCGGCCCGCGTGGAGCTGGTTGGCGGGCATGTAGATACCACTATGGTCCCTGGTTCTCTGTGGAATGGTCCATGAGAAGTGCAGCGTCTGGCTGCCCGAGCCGCTCGAGTAGCGGAGGTAGGGCGCGTTGTCGGCGCCGGGGGATTCGTCGACGCGCAGGCGCATGTATGGCCGGCCGTTCGTTGTGTCAACCACAACGTCGGAGTCGAAGGTGACGCTGAACGATATGGTCTCGCCGATGCGGTAAGTGTCGCCGCTCCGGGGACTGGACGTGATCCTGACGCCCCGGTCGATGATGCGCGGCGCGGCGTTGACCCGGTGGTCGGGCTGGTCGTCCAGTTCCAGATGGAACAGGTTGGCGTGGAATGTTTGGCCGCTCAGGTCGACCCTGACGCTCTGGCCCGAGATTGAGTTTCGCGGAATGGAGACGCCGTCCGGGTCCCGGTCCTGTTCGACCACGGTGTACGAGAAGGTGAGGACGTGGCCGGATGAGTCGGTGCTTGAATAATGGGCTTCGCGCTGGCTTTCGCCGATGGTGAGTGGCAACCAGAGCTCGCCGCTGGGGGTTTCGAAGGTCACGGTGACCGGCTGGTCGAACGTCACGGTCGCGGTGATGACGTCGCCGGCGGCGTAGGTGCGGTCGTCGCCCGGGTCGCTGCTGATGGCGAGCCCGGTGATCACCGGCCGGGTGGCGGCGATTGTAGATCCGTCCACCTCGTGTCCGGCGAATATGCCGGGCGCCGGGTGTGTGAGGTCGGCGTCCGTGCCGATCTGGGAGTGGGTGATCGACGCGCCATCCAGGTTGACGGCGTTGGCTGCCATGGATACGCCATCGTCGTCGCTGTCGGCCTGGACCACGGTGTACGAGAACACCAGGCTGCGGTCAGATGAACTACTGGCGTCATAGGCGGCGGTGCGAAGGTTGTCGCCGATGGTGAATTCCAGGTACGGAGCGCCGTCAATGACATCGACCGTCACGTCGGAATCGAAACCCACGATGAACGTGATGATTTCGTTCCGGCCATAGGTATCGTCGGAGGATGGCGTGGATGCGATCTGCACTCCGCCCGTGACGATCAGCGGGATCTTGTTGACCACGTGGTCAGGATTGTCGGGGAGGGCCGCGTGGTCCAGGGACGCATCGACGGTGTCGTCGCTGTTCCTGATGGTTGCGCCGTTCAGCGAAATTGCGTTGGCGGCAATGGATACTCCGTCCTGGTCGCTGTCTTCTGCGACGACGGTGTAATTGAAGTGCATGTCGATGGTTCCGCTAACGGAGCCGACGTATGCGGCGTTTCGCACCGCGTCGCCGATGGTCAGCGCGATGTGCGGCGTCCCGTTGGTTTCGTCGATGTCCACCTCCTCATCGAAAGTCACGATGACGTTGATCGTGCTGCCGGTGATGTAGGTCTGGAGCCGGCTGGGATCGCTGCCGAACGCGACGCTGCTGATCCTGGGCCGCGGGATGTTGATTGTGCTGCCATCGACCTTGTGTCCAGCGAGGGTCCCGCTGTCTCCGGCCGGGTCGTGCCTGAGGTTGGCGTTCCGTCCGGTGGTGATGTGGGTGATGGTTCCGCCGTCCAGGGACAGTTGGTTGAGGCTGATGAATATGCCGTTGCTGTCCCGGTCGCCTGACTGGACGGTGTAGTCGAATTCCAGTGTCCTGGTGCCGGAGCCGCGGGCGTAGCGGAAGCGGGCTCTGTCGTCGTCGTCGTTGTGGTACGCCGCGAACAGCACATCGACCCTGGGCGTGCCGTTGGTGGTGTCCACAACGACCACCGAGTTGAAGGTGACGCTGATGGTGATGGTCTCGTTCAGGCCATAGGTCTCGTCGCCCAGGGGAGACGACGTGACGTCGACGCCGTCGTTGACGATGGCCGGCGCCCGGTTGACCCGGTGGCCCGTCTGGTTGGGCAGCGCCGGATGGGTCAGGGATACGTCGTTTGTGGTCCCGGCGTACCTGATGGTGCCGCCATCCAGCGTCAGGGAGTTGGCCGCTATGGACGGGCCGTTGTTGTCCCGGTCCTCCGCGACGATGGTGTATGAGAAGGTGAGGATCAGGCCGGAAGAATCCGTGCTGGTGTACGCGGCGTTGCGAGTCCTGGAGCCGATGGTGAGCGGCAGATAGGGCGTGCCGCCGGTGGTGTCCACCGTTACCAGCTCGGCGAAGGTGACCGCCACGGTGATGGTGTCGCCGGTGGCGTAGGTGGCATGGATGCCGGGGTCGCTGCTGATGCTCAGGTCGGTGATGTCCTGCCGACCCACCTGGTGCTGCGGGAACACACCGTTGGTCCCGGGCAGCGGGTGGCTGAGATCTGCGTCCCTGCCCGTGGTGAAGTGTTTGATGGCGCCGTTGTTCAGCGCCAGGGCGTTGGCCGCGACGGATACGCCGTCGGTGTCCTGGTCTCGTGATGCGATGGTGTAGGAGAAGGTCAGGATGCGGTTGGTGGCGTCGATGGTAGTGTAGGTGGCAGTCTTCGCGGCGGTTCCTATCGTCAGCGCCAGGGTTGGTGTTCCGTCCGTGGTGTCGACGGTAACGTCGGAGTCGAAGGTGACGCCGAATGTGATGGCCTCTCCGGGCGCGTAGGGGTTGCCGCTGGCCGGGCTGGACGTGATGTCCACGCCGTCAGTGATTATCAGCGGTATCTTGTTGACCAGGTGGCCGGTCTGGGTTGCCAGCGCCGCATGGGTCAGGGATGCGTCAACGGTGTCGGCCTTGTTCCTGATGGTGCCGGCGTTCAGCGCCAGCGAGTTGGCGGCGATGGATATGCCGTCCTGATCGCTGTCGTCGGAGATCACGGTGTAGGAGAAGGTCAGGACCGTCTCGCTGGAGTCGATCGACGTGAAGCCGGCGCTGCGGGCGTTGTCTCCGATGGTCAGCGCGAGGCTGGGGGTGCCGTCGGTGGTGTCCACAGCGATTGCTTCGCTGTAGGTCACGGCGGCGGTGATCGCGTCGTAGGTGGCGTAGGTGTTGTCGGTTCCGGCGTTGCTGGTAAGCGTGACGCTGGTGATCGTGGGCGGGTCAGGAATGGCGTCGATCTTGTGGCCGGTGAACACCCCGCTGGTCCCGGGCAGCGGATGGCTGAGATCGGCGTCCTTGCCCGTGCTGGAGTGTTTGATGGTTCCGCTGTTGAGGGACAGGGCGTTGGCGGCGACGGATACGCCGTCCGTGTCGAGATCGCCGGCAACCACGGTGTAGGAGAAGCCGAGGGTTTTGCTGTCGGAACTGATCGAGTTGTAGGCGGCGCTCCTGGCGGTGGCGCCGATGGTGAAAGCCAGCGTTGGCGTTCCGCCGGTGGTGTTCACAGCGACGGCGGCATCTAAGGTGGCGGTGAAAGTGATCGTTTCTCCGACCAGATAGGTATCGCCGGATGCGGGGTTGGATGTGATCTGCACGCCGCCGGTGACGATCAGCGGTATCTTGTTGACCAGGTGGTCGCTCTGCATGGATAGGGCCGAGTGGCTCAGAGATGCGTCGGCGGTGTCGGCCTTGTTCCTGATGGTGCCGTTGTTCAGCGCCAGGGAGTCGGCGGCGATGGATATGCCGTCCTGGTCGCCGTCGTCGGAAACCACGGTGTACGAGAAGGTCAGGGTTGTTTCGGCGGAATCGATGGTGGTGTAGCCCGCACTGCGGCTGTTATTTCCAACTGTGAGCGTCAGACTGGGCGTGCCGCCTGTGGTGTCCACCGCGACGGCTTCGTCGTAGGTCACGGCGACGGTGATCGTGTCGCCCGTGGCGTATGTGTTGTCGGGTCCGGCGTCGCTGGTCAGCGTGACGCCGGTGATTGCGGGGGCATCGGGGATTCCGTCGGCGCGGTGGTTGGGGAAGTCGCCGCTCATGCCGGGTATCGCGTGGCTGAGGTCGGCATCCTTACCGGTGGTGGTGTGCTTGATGGTGCCGCCGCCCAGCGCCAGGGCGTTGGCGGGAACGGACAGCCCGTCCTCGTCCAGATCGTCGGACGCAACGGTGTAGGAGAAGGTCAGGATCCGGTTGGTGGCGTCGATCGCGGTGTAGGCAGCCTGCCGGTCGGCGTTGCCGAGGACGACTGCCAGGTACGGAGTTCCGTCAGTGGCGTCGACGACGACGTCGGAGTCAAAGGTCACGGTGAACGTGATCGTTTCACCGAGTTCATAGGTGTCGCCGCTGGCGGGGCTGGACGTGATCTGCACGCCGCCGGCGACTATCAGCGGTATTTTGTTGACCACGTGGCCGGTCTGGGTATCCAAGGCGGCGTGGGTAGGTGATGCGTCAACAGTGTCGGCCCTTTTCCTGATCGTGCCGTTGTTGAGCGCCAGGGAGTCGGCGGCGATGGCTATGCCGTCCTGATCGCTGTCGTCGGAGACCACGGTGTAGGAAAAGGTGATCTTCCGGCCGAGGGCGCCGGTTTCCGTGTAGCCAGCATCCCGGGCGTTGTCGCCGATGGTGAGCGCGAGGCTGGGTGTGCCGTCGGTGGTATCCACCGTGACGGGCACGTTGTAGGTGGCGGCTAAAGTGATCACGTCGCCCGTGGCGTAGGTGCCATCTGCGCCGGGATCGCTGGTGAAGGCCAGGGCGGTGATCTCCGGGCTGGACACGACTATCTTGACGCGGTAGGTGTAGGTCGCGGCGGTTGCCGTCGTGACCGTGACCACAACTTCCTCGGGCTCCTGGGTGAGGTCCACCTGGTGGCCGGTCGCTTCGGTGTCGGAATCGGCCGGCTGGATGGTCACGGTGTGGTCGGACGGCGCGGTGGCGGTGACAGTGGTGCTGGTGGCGTCCGCCGGGAACGTGGCCGTGTAGCGGAGTACCGTTGTGCCGAAGTTAGGCGCAAGGGTACCGCCGCTGAGCGAAAGGTCGGACAGATTGGTGAAATCGGCCAGCAGCCTGCCGTCCAACTTGTGGTTGCCGAAAGTTATCTCGGAGACAGGGTCGGGATGGGTGAGCAGGGCGTCTATGCCGGTGGCTGCGTCCCGGATGGTCCCCCCGTTGAGTTGCAGAGCGTTGGCGCGGATGCGGATGCCGTTGTTGTCCCTGCTGCCTTGAGAGACTCGCCATTCGAACTGCAGGGTCGAAGATCCGGAGCCGCGCTGGTATTCGGTCTTGCGGGTGGCCGCGCGTAATCCGGCGTTGCCCACTTTGAATGTCATGGTGGGTGTGCCGTCTGCGGTGTTCACCACAACCGGGGACGTGAAGGCAACGCTGATGATTATGATCTCGTTGCGCCCGTAGGTGTCGGCGGCGGCTAGCGGCGTGGAGGTTATGGTCACCCCGCCGTCGGCGATGGCGGGGGCGACCGCAACCGCGTTGACCTTGTGCCCGGGGAACAGGCCGTTGGTACCCGGTAGCGGGTGGTCGAGGTCGGCGTCCTTGCCGGTGGTCGTGTGCGTGATTGTGCCGCTGTTCGGGGCGATGGCGTTGGCGGGCACCGAAAGGCCGTCCTCGTCCAGGTCGCCGGAGGCTACCGTGTAGGAGAAGGTCAGGATGCGGTTGGTGACGTTGATGGCGGTGTAAGCCGCGCTCTTCGGGGTGGTTCCCACCGTCAAGGCCAGGCTCGGGGTGCCGTCCGTGGTGTCCACGATCACGTCGGAGTCGAAGGTCACGGTGAACGTGATCGTTTCGCCGGACTGGTAGGTGTCGCCGCTGGCCGGATTGGACGTGATCTGCACGCCGTTAGTGATGATCAGCGGTATCTTGTTGACCAGGTGACCGGTCTGGGTTAGCAGCGCCGCGTGGTCCAGGGACGCGTCGGCGTCGTCATCGTCGGCAGTGATCGCGCCGTTGTTCAGCGTCAATGAGTTAGCCGCGATGGATATGCCGTCCTGGTCGCTGTCCTCGGATACCACCGTGTACGAGAAGGCGATCGTGGTCTTGGCCTCGTTGTGCCCCGCATAGGAGGCGGAGCGGGCGTTGTCGCCAATGGTGACAGCCAGGCTCGGCGTGCCGTCGGTGGTGTCAACATCTACGGCCTGGTCGTAGGTCACGGCCACGGTGATAGCATCGCCGGTGGCGTAGGCGCCATCGGACCCGGGATCGCTGATGATGGCCAGGTCGGTGATGGTGGCCAGGTCGGTGATGATGGCGCTGGTCAGCGCGATGTTGACGCGGTACACCCGGTCTGCGGAGTCTGCCTTGGAGACGGTGACGGTGATTTCGTCGGGCGCCTCGGTCAGGTCCACCTGGTGTCCGTCGGTCTCGGTGTCGGAGTCTGCCGGCGCGATGGTTATGGTGGTGCCGGACTCTGCGGTGGCGGTCACCGTGGTGCTGGCGGCGTCTGCGGGGAACGTGGCGGTGTAGCTGATGGTTGCCGGTTCGAATGTTGGCGAAAGGGTGGCGCGGCTGAATGACAGGGCGGAAAGACTGGCGAGAGCGGGAAGGAGTCTGCCGTCCACCTTGTGGTCGGCGAAGATGCCGTTACCGCCGGGCAGAGGGTGTGTCAGCAGGGCGTCGGTAAGATTGGTCGTGTTCCGGATGGTGCCGCCGTTCAGTTCGAGGGAATCGGCCAGGATTCGGATGCCGTTGTTGTCCCTGTCGTTGGCGAGAACCTTCCATTCGAATTGGAGGGTGGAAGATCCGGAACCGCGCTGGTATTTGGCTTCACGGTCTCGCGATCGGGCATCGGCGTTGCCGATCCTGACGGACAGGCTCGGCGTTCCGTCTGTTGTGTCCACCACGACCGGCGCGGTGAAGGCCATACTGACGACGATGGTCTCGCCAAGGCCGTAGGTGTCGGTTTCGGCGATCGGCGTGGAGGATATGGTAATCCCGTCCGCGGCGATGGCGGGTGTGACCGGCGATCCGTCCGCCCGGTGGTTGGGGAAACTACCGCTTGTGCCGGGAGGCTCGTGGCTGAGGTCGGCGTCCTTGCCGGTGGTCGTGTGCGTGATTGTGCCGTTGTTCAGCGCGATGGCGTTGGCGGGAACGGACAGGCCGTCCTCGTCCAGGTCGTCGGTCGCAACGGTGTAGGCGAAGGTCAGGATCCGTTTCGTGGCGTCGATTCCGGTATAGGCGGCCTGCCGGTTGGCATTGCCCAGGGTGACCGCCAAAGACGGGGTTCCATCGGTGGTGTCAACCGCGACGTCGGAATCAAGGGTCACGGTGAACGTGATAGTTTCGCCGGCCTGGTAGGTGTCGCCGCTGGCGGGAGTGGAGGTGATCTGCACGCCGTCGGTGACGATCAGCGGTATCTTGTTGACCAGGTGGCCGGCCTGGGTGGGCAGGGCCACGTGGATAAGCAAGGCGTCGGCGCTGTCTTCATCGGCGGTGATTGAACCGCTGTTGAGCGTCAGCGAGTTTGCGGCGATAGACACGCCGTCCTGGTCGCTGTCCTCGGAGACCACCGTGTAGGAGAAGGTGAGCACGGTCTTGGCCGAGTTGATTCCCGCATAGGAGGCGGCGCGGGCGTCGTCGCCGATGGTGACAGCCAGGCTCGGCGTGCCGTCGGTGGTGTCGATCTCTACGCCCTGGTTGTAGGTCACGGCCACGGTGACCGTGTCTCCCGTGGCGTAGGTGCCATCGGAGCCGGGATCGCTGCTGATGGCAAGGGCGGTGATTACCGGCGCGGTCGTGGTCGCGTCAACCTTGTGGCCGGAAAACAGGCCGCTCGTGCCCGGCGCCGGGTGTTCGAGGTCTGCATCGTTGGCGTTGACGTTGCCAGTGATCGCGCCGCCGTCGAGGATCAGGGCGTTGGCGGACATGGAAATGCCGTCGTCGTCCTCGTCTCCGATGGCGACGGTGTAGGCGAAGGTGAGCGTCCGGTTGTCGGCGCTGATTGAGGTGTAGTCGGCCCGCCTGGCGTCGTTACCCACCGTGAACTTCAGGTAGGGAGTTCCCTCGTTGTTGTTGACCGTGACCGGGGTGTCGAATTCGACAGTGAAAGTGATGGTTTCCGCCGGGCCGTAGGTGTCGCCCTCTGCGGGACTGGACGTGATTTGCACGCCGTTTTCGACGATCATCGGGTCCGGGTTGACTCGGTGCTGGGGCTGGTCGGGGATCCCGGAATGTTTGAGGGCGGCGTTGGTGTTGGAGTACAGGTATCTGATGATGCCGCCGTTGGCGTTCATCGGATTTTCGGGAATCGATATGCCGTCGTTGTCGCGCCGAGAATGGTCAACCGTGTGCGAGAAGATGATGGTCCGGCGGTCGTCGGTGGTTTCGGAGTAGTCGACCGGCTGCTCATCCGAGCCGAACCGCACCCGGATGATGGGCGTGCCGTTGGTGGTGTCCACCAGTACTGGGTGATCGAATGTCACGGCGATTTTGATTTCGTCGCCGACGACGTACGTGTCGTTGTCGGGGGTTTCGCTGACGATTGCGATGGTTTCCACGCGGGGAGTGGTGAGCACGATGACGGCGATGGTATAGGTCATGGTGGCGGCCCCTTCCTTGGTCGCCGTAAGGATGATTTCGTTCGTCCCGTCATGCAGTTCCACCTGGTGGCCGTCGACTGTGGCGTCGGCGTCTGCGGGAGAAATGGTGTAGGAAACATCGGTTTTCGGCGTGGCCGACACCGTGGTGACGGTGGCTCCGTGGTCCGGAGTCGCCGTGTAGAGCGTTTTGCGGGATCTGAATCGCTGGTCCAATGTGACGTTGGTCAGGTGGACCTCGCTGAGGGTGGCCAGCGAGCGGTTCCTGCGGTTGTCGAGGTACTGGTTTGGGATCCGGTGGAGGGCCGAGTGATTGAGGATGGCGTGCCCGCCGCCGGTGGCGTGGGTGATGGAACCTTCGGGCGCGCTGATGCTGTTGGCAGAGAGTCCGAAGCCTATAGCCGTTTCGAGTAGCCCGGCTTCGTCGTTGAGCAGTTGGAACACGAGGGCGTTGGTGCCGGATCCGCGCGCGTAGCGGAAGTCGGCTGGGTTCTGCGGGGAATCGTTGAGCCAGATGTCCACGGACAGGGTGGGCCGGCCGAGAGAGAGGTCCACCACAACGGGGTGGTCGAAGGTGAATTCGAACTCGACCGGTTCGTCGTTTCCATAGACGTTGGTGTTCTGATTCAGCGGCCGGCTGATCACCCTGACCCTGGTGATTTTTGGTATCACCAGTTGCTCGCGGCGTATCTCCACGGTGTAGGGGACGTCGATGTGTCCCGGCTTGGTGACCAGTATCTCTATGACGTTGTTGCCCTCTTCCAGCGCCACCTGGTGGCCGGGCAGCAAGACGCTGGAGTCGGCCGGCGTGATTATCACGTCGGCGTCGAGCATCGGGGTTGCCGTGACGGTGGTGGCAGTAATATTGGATGCAACGTTGGCAGCATAATTGATCAGGTCAGGTGAGAAGTCGGGCTGCAGGACGATGTTGCTGAGATCCAGGTCGGTGAGCTTGGCCAGCGGCCTCTCGATGCTGCTGTCGATCCGGGCGCGACCGTAGCCCGTGGGAGTGGGGTGGCGCAGCAACGCGGCGAGCTCGTAGCCCGCGCGGTTGATAGTTCCTCCGTTGATCTGGAGGCTGTCGGCATGGATGTAGATCCCGTTGGCGTCCTGATCGTCGGGCAGCACCCGGTACTCGAATACCAGGGTGTCGGTGCCGGAGCCGCTGGCGTAACGCATGCGCTCCGTGCGTGCCGGGTTGTCGGGGTCGCCCAGGCCGAATTTGAGCGTGGGCGTGCCCGCATCGTCGTTGACCGTCACGGGATCGGTGAAGGTCACGCCGACCCGGATCAGTTCCCGATTGCCGTACACGTCGCCGATAACCGGACTGGAAATAATCTCGAAGCCGTCCTCGACAACCCAGGGATGGCCGAGTGTGGCTTGGACGCTGATGATCAGCGACTGAGACCGGGGTTTCGGGGTCCAGTTGTCGCTGGGGAGTATTCTGCCATTGTCGATGGACCAGCCCTCGGCGGATCCCTCGTCTTCTGCGTCGTCGCTGACGGTGCTGATATGTAGGAAGTTATCGTTCGCGCAGCCGGCGACGCACTCGAGCACCAACATGTACGCCGTTGAAGGTTCAAGCTCGATGTTTTCGCGCGCCCAGAACCGGTTCATGGCGTCGTTCTTTTTATTGTTCTCCTTGTTGAACGAAAGCCCAGTGAGCCGCGCGCCGCGGCTGCCATCGTCGTTCACTGCGTGGACGGCAGCGTTCAGCGTGATGTATTCCTTGTCTCGACTGGCTCCGAACATGACGTCGATGGAGTGAAGCCTGATGCCGCGTTGTGGTCCGGTTCGGAAGACCTGGGCGGTGCCGTTGAGGTATCTGTTGAGCGTGTCGTCGTCCACTGCCCTGGCGTCCACGTTGGAAACCAGGATTCGGAACTCGTCAGTCACCGGTTCCGTCGCCGGTTCCTGGGCGGCCGCCCCCGGAGGCGCAGCAAGGAAGATAACCAATAAGATGGCGATCGCCGAGAGCAGTGCGACGACAAACAGTCCGATGGCGGCAGCCCGCGCGTACGGAATCCGGTCGAGGTCAGCTGGCAACGGCATTGCTGGCTCCACTCGCGGCCAGCAGAGGCGCCTACGAGACCGGCTGTGAACGAGTGAATCAACCTCCACCGAGCCGTCGTTCTACGAGCCACCCGATACGGGACAACCTTCGATTCCAGCCAAACTCCGCCCTATGGGGCCGCGAAAGCATTGGTTGCAGGGAATGCTAGCCGCGAATGACTGGCAAGCGTGTGAATCGGCGATTAACGGACCAATCTCCGCTTGCCGGGTGGGCGGAACGCGAGTTGCCTGATTCAGCCGTCCGTGGATGACGGCAGAGTCAGCGATGGAGTGTGAGAAACGTGTACTGATCGTGTGCGCAAACTATTTTGTGCGCACGGGCGCAAACATGACCTACCCACTCAGGGATGGTGGCATTTTCACCGTAACCTGGCAGCAGGCATCAGATGGCGAAAAGACACAGCCCTTGTCACCGATGTGACGCGCCCGCGTTGCGCCGTTCGCCGGAGAGCGACCCCGCAGCGGTCGCGTCATTGGCCGGCTCGTCTTCTGGCTGGTGAACGTTCGCGGCGTCCATCCGAAAGACTGCAACGATCAGGGTGCCGCCGACCACGAAAGCCATGTAGGCGAATAGAGACGTGGCATGCCACAAATAGCCCAACTTGAGCAAATCCAGGGCTTCCTGCCTGGTGTGCCCCAACTGTTCGTAATCGACATCCCACGACCACACCAGGTTGTGGTCGGGCAATACCATCGGGACGTTGGGCGCAAGGTAAATCGCCAAGACGGTTGCCATTCCTAAAACGGTTCCAACCACGGCCACGGTGAACACCGTGGACAACACAAAACGCCGGTCACTTTCACTGGGCCTGATCATCGGGTCTCGTATCACCAGCAACACAATGAAGACCGCCGCCACGATCAGCATCACGGCCGCCAATTGCATCCAAACCCAGGTGTTGGACAACACGACCACGGTCGCAAAGACGACGCCCGCCGGCGGCAACACCGCCCAAGCCGCTCTCAGGTGGGCGCTGCGATTCCTCCGCGCGCCGGTATTCTGCCATCTCCAGAGCAGGTGAAAAGCCAAACCGGCGGATGCTGAAAGCGTCAGGTTGAGCAGGAGGGCCAGCATGTATGCGATGGACGTGCCACCCCACCCGGCGATACTGTGGAAGTTGTAGTGGTCCATGCGCAATGGGGCAAACTGCAAAAGCGGCGTCGTCAGCAGGACGAACAACGTCACCCAGAAGAACTCCCGAAGGCCGGCTTCAGAATCCCCCAGTAACAATCCCTGCCCCAGCACCAGGCAAACGGCCAATGCGACGGAAGCCACCGGGACCCATGCGGCGTCCCCGCCCAGGAATTCCATCACGATGCCGAGCGCCGCGATGCCGAGCAGCAGCGGCAATACCCTCAAAAGGAGGAACCCGACCACATCATTCTCAAATGGCATATGTCGCAGAGCCCTGCGACCCGTCTGGTCATCCGAAGCGATGGAGTTTTCGTTCACCTCGTCCGCCACCGAATGTCGAACGCTGCGGGCGTCGACTTTCCCGGTGGCCTGCTCCATCGCGGAAGCGTAGTCCCCCGCCAGACCGGACAGCAATATCAACCCGGCAACCTCAGCGTCCGACAGTTCCAATGCTTTTCCGAAAGTCCGAAACCGCTCCACGCTGGGAGAAGTTTGTCCGGTTTCCCATCTGGACACTGTCGCGTGGCTGTACCGTTCGCCGTATTCGCCGTCCACATCCACGTCCGCCATCAAACGGAGCAGGTCATCCTGAGTCAATCCCCGACGCCCGTCCTTCCGAAGGAACGATTCTCTGTAGGCGCGCATCAGGAAACCTGCTTGCGCCGCTCTGGCTCTCTGCGAATCACGATTGGTCGTCATGGGTACATACACACGCAATTCATTTGTTGCACACTGTTTACGCTTGCGTGATCCAATTCGGGTTCAGCAAACGCCCGGTCTGTTTTGGTGGCGGGCAAGACCGAGATAAACGGGTCACAAGCCGCCCCAGCGAGACCATCATACGATCAGTCGCATCGCTGCTGCCCGTGCGGACCAACCAATATAGAATCTACCATTCACTTGGGTAACGACAATTGCCAAACGCCCGATTTGGCAAAGACGTTTGTCCCTGACGACCGGTGGATGAATAACACAACCTCCAAGGGCGTCTGCACCTGTGTGCTATCAATCCTGAAACCGTCATCCCGGCGTATTTTTTGTAGGGCTAATGCGTACTCTACTCAACGCACCGACGGAACAATAGCCCTGTGGGAATGGTATTTATGCCCAGATATTTCCGCCCTGACGGTCACTGGCAAACGCACCTTGCGACCGTGCCTGCCACTGTATAGATTGACGCAGGATGCACCAGTCGTGTGCCCGCCCGCTCCCAGCGAATAACACCAACAATCACAGCATTTCGGGATACCGGATGTCTCTCGGATCGGAACGCAACATGGTCGCGAGGCTGGCCGCCGGCGCCGTGCGGATGAGCAACATCACGGCAGACCAGTTCGATCCGGACGGGTTGAAGTATGTCACGACCATCTCGGTCAGGGCACACTGGCTCATCTCGGTAATATGCCTGGTTGAACTGTTGTATCGCCCACATTACGGGGTGATTAAATTCGCCGCCTATGCGGCGCTCACGGCGGCGCTGATAGGTTTCACTGCCTACCTGCACTACCGTCTGCGTTCCAACCGGCCGATCACATGGCGCTGGCTTCTGGCGTTGTATGGACTCGACATCCTGCTGGTCTCGGTCGGCACCGTGATCGGCGGCGGCTTCAGCCACGACTTTTTCCACCTGTTCTACTACCCGGTCATGGCGGCCTTTGCGGTGATGTTCACGTCATTTCGGCTCAACATGCTCTGGGTGACGATCGTGTCCCTGGTCTATTTGGGGATATCGCTGACGGTGGGAGACGGCATTAACCTGGAGGAACGGGACGAAAAGGCGCTGCTCGCCAGGATAGCGATCATGTATGCGGTGGTTGCCACGGTGAACGTGGCTTCCAGGTTCGAGCGTATCAGGTGGCAACAGTCGGTCCAGCGCGAGCGGGCCCTCGAGCGTGAGAGGGTCGAGGTGTCGCAGGCGATTCACGACACTGCCGCCCAGTCGGTTTTCCTGATCGGGATGGGTATCGATACGGCGAAGGAACTGGCGGGGAATGGGAACCCTGAATTGATAGCCACGCTTGAGGCTACCTCCAGCCTGTCCCGGTCCACGATGTGGGAACTGCGGCGCCCCATTGACATCGGTGGCATTTACGAGGGGCGGGAATTGGGCCGGGCCCTCCGGTCCCATGTAAGCAGCTTCACCAACATTACGTCGGTGGTGGCCGAGATGACGGAGGCCGGAGTGGAACCCTCGCTCTCCGTAGAGGTGAAGAGTAGTCTTTTCTCGATAGCGCATAACGCGCTTACCAACGCATACCGCCACGCCAACGCGACCCGGGTGTCGATCGGCCTGGAGTTCGGAGAGCAGCACATCCGCCTGTGGGTGTCGGACGATGGGATCGGGCTTCCCGACGATTACGCTGAGCGCGGCCACGGTTTCACCAATATGCGCAGCGCTGCTGAGCGGATGGGAGGAGGTATCTCAATTGAGCAAACGGGCGACATGGGCGGCGCCACGATAACCTGCCTGGCCCCCCTGGAACGGTAGCGAGCGAGGGACCGCAATGCGACTGCAACAGCGAACCACGGTGATGATCGTTGATGACCATTCCATATTGAGGGTTGGCCTTCGGCAGGTGCTCGAACAATCGGGCGATTTTGAGGTGGTGGGTCAGGCGGCGGACGGCAATGAAGCGGTGCAGATAGCCGCCGAGGTGTCGCCGGAACTGGTGGTGATGGACGTGATGATGCCGAACAAGGATGGCGTGGAGGCATGCCGGGAGATCATTGAATCAGCGCCCAATACCCGGGTGATCATGCTGACGGCCTCCACCGAAGAGGACGCCGTGGTGGATGCCGTGGCCGCCGGCGCCACCGGATACGTCCAGAAAGGAACGGATCGAGAACAATTTCTGGCGGCGGTGCGGGCCGTGGCGCGTGGTGAGCTTCGTCTGCCCGTGGACCTGGTCAAGAGGACCTTCGCGTCCATCCGCGGCCGGGTTGGCACGGAAACTGCCGATGAACTGACCACCAGGGAGCGCGAGATTCTGACGGCTTTCGCTACCGGCTTGTCCTACGCCCAAATAGCGGAAGCCAGAGGGATCAAGCCGGTGACCGTCCGGAACGCGATCTATGGCATTCAACAAAAACTCGACGTCGGGACGATGCAGGGACTTGTGCTCTGGTCTGTGCGGAACGGACTGCTGGACCAGTACATGGACCGCGAGTGATCGACGGCGCCGGCGGCCGCGAGACGCCGGGTGCACTAGGTTTCAGTGTATTTTCCCGATCCGGGAATCCTCCTGTAATCCGCCAGAATAGCCGTGACCAGGCCGGCAGATCGCGCCGAATTTAGTCCCGGCGCCAGGATATTGAGACTCACGCCATTATCGGTGATGCCGCCGGTGAGCCCGGCGGCGCCTCCCACGCACACAGAGGGCATACCACGTCCATCGTCCCTGGCGGCGCATGTGCGCACGACGGATGCAATGAGTGCGTTTGCGTCCGTTTTGTGCTAACGCACACACTTTTCCCGAACCGCGTCTTAGTATGGATGCAGGCGGATTCCCGCATGGCAGAGTCCTGCGACAATTTGGTGTCCGTCCCATTTGAAGCAAAGCCTCCCGAATAGGGAGGCAAGATGATAAAGCAGACATCCACACGAATATGAGAAGAGTGACCATACATCGATAAACCCGGGGTTTCCGGGATCGCTCGTCGCCTGCCGCGTCGTATTGTGCGGAAGCGCTGACGGAGCCAGATCGTCAGGCGGTTATAACTCCCGTGCTGGCGGTTCTTCCTCCAACTTTCCCTGTCGAGGCTCTGGCGCGCTGAACCGGCGCGATGGGCGCAGCAGCGTTATGCGGCATACGCCATCGGCGCCGACATACGTCCGAGTCCACGGATTAGGGACACAGTTGGCGTACGCGCGTGAAGCCCGGGCATTCTGAACCTCGTCTGATTCCACGGCGCTCTCGGGAAACCACAACAAGCAAGGAGGTAGTGACCGAACAATCCCCGTTGCCAACAATCGAATATCAGCAATCGCAACCATAACTGAGAAAACGGTTTGGGCAGCCATAAATGCCCTGACCGCAAGAGGGATACCACCGTGATAACTGCACTGAAGGATATAACTCATCCACCCCATCCCAAACTCGCAATACCACTCACAATTTTCATCGCAATCGCGCTGCTCAGCATGGTCTCGTTCGACTCGGTCGACGCATCGTTCAACATACCTCGCTCCGGAATCGACATCTCCGGACCGCTTGGCGCTGCCGGCATTCCGGAAGGCGTTTGGTCCGATGGTTCCACCATCTGGGTGGTGGACAATGCCAATGGGAAACTCGTCGCCTACAGCCTGTCCGACGGTGATCACCTGGCAGACAAGACCATTGAACTGCACAGCTCCAATGGCAAACCCCGGGGCATCTGGTCCGACAACGCCACAATCTGGGTGTCGGACTGGGATGACACCAAGCTCTACGCCTACGACCTCGATACCGGCAACCGTCTGGCGGATAAGGACATCGACCTGGCCGGCAGCAACGACGCTCCCCGGGGAATCACCGGTCAATACAACGCCATTCTGGTCGTCGACAAGGATGATTCCTATGTTTACGCCTACAGCCAATACGACGGCTCAAGGCGGCAGGACGTGGAATTCGACCTCCACGGGTCCAACGACCACCCCTGGGGTATCTCGATAAGTTACGGGAATGCCTGGGTCAGCGACCTGAACGACGATATGTTGTACGGATACGACGTTCTCGAGGGCGATCACGTCTCAAAACTCGACGTGCGGCTGCAAAGCGGCAATCTGGATGCCAGGGGCGTCTGGACCGACGGCGAGACCATGTGGGTCGTGGACCGGCAGGACCAGTACCTCTATGGGATCTACTACAGGCACTTCCGGCACACCGATGACGAAATAGACGTCAGCGGGGCAGATACCCCTCGCGGCATCTGGGCCGACGGCGAAACCATGTGGGTTGTGGACGCCGGCGCGACCCCCAACCGGAAACTGCTGGCATACCGGCTGTCCGATGGCTCCCGGCAGAGCGGGAAAGACACCGTCCTGAACTCCGAAAACGATGACCCGAAGGGCATCTGGTCAGACGGCACCCACGTTTGGGTCTCCGACGGCGATGTTCACAAACTCTTCGCATACGAATTGGGCGACGATAGCGGCGACACCCTTCCCGCCAAACAAATTGAAACCTCGTCCTCCCTCAACAATCCCAAGGGCATATGGTCGGATGGCGACGTCATGTGGATCACCGCCCCTGGCGCAACCAGGCTGTACGCCTACTCCATGACCTACCTCGACCAGCGATTCCAGTGGGATATCAAACTGGACCCGGAAAACACGGACGCCGGCGGGATATGGTCGGACGGCGAGACCATGTGGGTGCTGGACACCGTGGACGCGCACGTTTACGCGTACGAGCTCAAATACAGCGACTCGGACTACAGCCATGTTCAAATTTACCGCAAGCAATCGGCAGAATTCCGGCCGTCGCCGTATAACAATCGCCTCGGCCCCGGATTCGCCGGCCACGGTTTGCGCTTTTGGATGACCGACGCTGACGACGACCTGCTGTACGCCTACGGCCGGCCCAATGCGCCCGCTGCCTTCCGGACTTCGACCACCGAACTGCAGGTTCATCACACCATCGCCGGCGAAAGCTATGTGGGAACCGTCCCCGCCGCCACGGATGCTGACGGCGACAGCCTGACCTACGGCATCGGTGGCTCGGACGTCGGCAAGTTCACCCTGGACCGGGAAACGCGCAAGGTATACACCGCAGCGGGATCGCCCGGCTTTCAAAGGGGCGACAGCTACTCGATCATCGTACAGGTTTCCGATGGCAAGAGCCGCCTGGACGGCGTTGATTACGGTCCTGATGATGTGATCGGTATCACCGTCAGGGTATTGGAAAACTCGAACCCCGTGATCTCGACACCACACATGACGCTGTTCACCATCGATGAAAATGTCCCGGGAGGAACCGTCATCGGCCAGATTGACGCCTCGGACCCGGATGGAGACCCGCTGGACTACTCGGTCAGGTTCGACGGTTACAGCCTTCACAACAAGCCGTTCAAAATGGACGGTGACCAGCTCAAAATCAAACGCGCGGGATGGCTCGACTACGAGTATTTCCACAACTATCCGCTCGTGGTGTTCGTGAGTGACGGCAAGGACGACAACGGCGACCCTGACGAAGAGGTTGATGACCGGGTCCACTTCACGGTGAAGGTGAACAACGTCAATGAGCCCGGGTATATCACCCTGAACCATGCCCAACCCGATGTTGGCACGGAGATCGTGGCGAGCCTTCGCGATCCGGACGGCATTTACGTGTACGGCGTCACCGAGGTCGCGTGGGTAGTGGAGAAAAGCGCCAATGCCAGTTCAGGGCCGTGGACGGAGTTAACCAGCGCGATTACCACAACCGCGTCGCTCGGGTACACGCCAGTCGCGGCCGACGCCGACCATTATCTGAGGTTCACCGCCACCTACAAGGACCACCAGGACGGCAGCGTCGACCGGGTCGTCCACCTGGTCTCTGAAAACGCGGTTTCCAACGTGGTCGCAACCAACGCAGCGCCCACCTTCGACGATGGAGCATCAGCGACGCGAGACGTGGCTGAGGATGCGACGGGCGGCGCAGCTATCGGGGCCACGGTCGCCGCATCAGATTCCGACACCGGGGATACCCTGACCTACGGTTTGATCGGCGATGACGCCGGTTCGTTCAGCATTGACGACAGCACCGGCCAGATATCGCTGGGCAGCGACACTGTTCTGGACCACGAGGCCAGGAGCTCATATTCCGTCACCGTCCAGGTTCGCGACAGCAAGGACGCGGACGACAATGCGGACACGGCCTGGGACGCTTATATCGCCGTGACGATCAATGTGACCAACGTGGATGAAGACGGCGAAGTGACTTTGAGCATGACCGTGCCGGAGGAAAATGTCGAAATATCCGCCACGATGATCGACCCTGATGGCGGCGCTTCCAACCTCTCCTGGCAGTGGCAGCGGGCCGACAGCATTTCCTGCAACACCTCCTGGATGGCCATCAGCAACGCCACGTCGGATCATTACACTCCCATCGCTGCGGACGTGGGCAAGTTCCTCCGGGCCCAGGTGTCCTACGACGATGCTGAGGGTACCGGCAAGCAAGCAGCCAGCGGAGCCAGCAGCCCGGTGATGCAAGCCTTCAACGGGTCCCCGGAATTCGACGAAGGCGCAACCGCAAAACGTTCGGTGGATGAGGGCGCTTCCGTCGGCACTCCGGTGGGCGCTGCGGTAACGGCCACCGATCCCGACGGCGACGACCTGACCTATTCCATCGCTGATGGCGCGGGTTCCAACTGGTTCGTGATTGACCCGGCCACCGGCGAAATCATGGTGTCGACAGGGCAACTGTTGGATTACGAGGCCAATTCATCTTTCACCCTGACGGTGCAGGTAACCGACAACAAGGATGCCAGCCACAGCCCGGATAGTGTCATCGACGACGCCATCGCCGTGGCCGTCAACCTGGTCAACGTTGACGAACCGGGTGTCGTGAGGCTCGATTCGACCGAACCGGAGGTCGGTTCAGAGATCACGGCATCGCTGAGCGACCCGGACGGGAGTCTGTCCTCCATGCAGTGGCAATGGTCGCGGTCGGAGGACGGCGCCACCAACTGGGAGGACATCGCCGGCGCGTCCACGAGCAGCTATACGCCGGACGCTGACGACGAGGGAATGTACCTTCGCGCCGTGGTGAATTACACGGACGGCGAGGGTTCCGGCAAGAACGCCAGCGCCACCGCATCCCAATCGGTGCCGACCAGCGAGAACGACGGCGTGGTTGGTTTGACGAGCACCGAGGACCCAGACCCACCCCAAAACATCGAGCCATCGACTTCACTGAATTTCTACGAGGCTTGTCTCCAGGACAAGGCGGCCGGGTTGGTGGTCGATTGCGGCGCGAACGAGTTCGCTTCCTTCCGCATTCTGGCGGATGGCAGTTACACCATCAGTTGGGCCGAATGGGACGCCGCTCATCCCAACGTCACCGGCTACGACATCGGTCTGAGCGAGTTCGTTTACGCGTTTTACTACCTGGACGGCGATTCACAGAATCACGCCGAACTGGTCGATGTTTACCAGAGTTGTGAGTTCATCAACGACCGGTGGAACTGCCAGGGCTCCCTGGACAGCAACATCTGGGAGCACATGGACGGCACGCCTTCCGGAACCCGCGTGTTGGCGGAGGGCGTGGACCTGACCGAGTGGACATCTGCGCTGGACGCGCCCGGACGTTGGGTATCAAACCCGACTTTCTACCGGTGGAGCGGAGACGCAACCGACCCCGACAACGAACCCACGGAGGTCACCTACCGGGTGGAAAAATTTGAAATGGACCTCTACCAATTCCGGCCCCAGGGCGGGGCCAACACCAACGGAGCAGCGCTGGTGCACGGCGCCAACGGTTTCGGCGATCGCCCCTAGCGATGCACACCGTGCTCGCGGATATCGCAGGTTCCAGGTCGGAACCGATCTTGGGACCTGCGTCATACCCCGAATAGCGAATCGATCCCCGGACGACTCATAAGTGCGTCCTGATCAGTCTCATAAACACATCCGTTCCCCGACAATCCATACATACCTACCAAGCCGGCTCCGGCATATTCGAGGGCCGAGCATACACGGAGTGAACCGCAATGCTGTTCATAAAGACATTATCGAAACCGTATCGATTCACCATCGCCATAACAATCACATCGCTCATCATCGTCATCTTCCTGCTTGCCGGCCACGACACGGCGTACGGGTCGGTGCCCAGACCGGACCGGGGATTCGACCTCGCCGCAGGTCTCGACAAGCCTGAAGGCGCATGGTCCAACAACAACACCATCTGGGTGGTGTCGGAAGATGACGACAAGTTGTACGCGTACAGCCTCGCCACCGGCGCGCGCCTCGAGGACCAAGACATTGCGCTGGGAAGCGGCAACGATGATCCGCAGGGTATTGTGGCGCGCGATTCCATCATGTTCGTGGCTGACTGGGACGACACGAAGCTCTATGCGTACCGTCTCAGCGACGGACAACGCCTGCCCAACCGTGACATCAACCTGGCCGACGCCAACGACGCGCCCCGCGGAATATCGATCATGTACGGGAACATCATAGTCGTGGACAAGGACGACAAGAAGGTTTACGCGTATCGACAAAGCGACGGTGCGCGCCAGCGGAACCGGGAGTTCGACTTTGCCGACAACAATGACCATCCCTGGGGCATGTGGACCACCAACTACACTCTCTGGGTAGCCGATGCCAACGACGACATGGCCTACGCGTACGTACAACCATCTGCAGGGGGGTTATTTGTTGCTGGGCCGCTCCATCCGGCGCCATCTCAGAACCTGCGCCTGCCGCTGGGGAACAAGGATGCGCGGGGGATCGCGGGCAAACTCTCGGGCGAGACCATGTGGATCGTGGATGCCGTGGACAAGCACGTCTATGCCATGTACGCCCAGGGGTTCCGCCGCTCAGCGTCCGATATCGACATCAGCGAAGTGGATACTCCCCGGGGTATCTGGACGGACGGGACCACCATGTACGTCGCGGACGCGGGCTCCGCGGGCAACCCGACCCTGCGCGCTTACAACGCGGGCGACGGGTCGCGGGACGCCTCCAAAGACATCACGCTCAATGATTCTTCGCTGGACCCCGTGTCCATCTGGTCGGATGGAACGGAACTCTGGGTAACCGGCTCTGCCAGCCAAACCCTGAAGGTTTTTGATCTGGCCACCGGAGAACCCATCTCGAGGGATTTTCCGATCATACTGTCTGCCGACATTGAGGACCCGATCGGCGTCTGGTCCGACGGGGCCACCATGTGGATCGCCGACTCGGACGACCTCAAAGTCTATGCCTACAATTTCCTCACCGGGCTTCGGGAAGCCGGCAGAGATTTCGATCTGGATCCCGGAAATAAGGACCCGACGGAAATCTGGTCCGACGGCGGCAACCTCTGGGTCCTGGATACCGAGGACAAGCACGCGTACGCTTACGATCTGGAGACGGGAAGCCGAAACCGGGACGTCGAGTTCAGGCCGGCCCCGGCGAACGACGAATTCAGCGGCGGCATGGCGGGCCACCGGAGGATCATCTGGGTAGTGGACACCGACCGGGACAAGCTGTTCGCCTACCGCAAGGTGAACGCTCCGCCCGAGTTCAGCAGCGCCTTCGTCAACTTCGAGGTCCACCACTCAATCGCCGGCGGCGGCCTGATTGGAACGCCACCCGAGGCCACCGACCTGGACGGAGACACCCTCACCTACTCCATTGACGGGCAGGACTCGCATCGCTTCACCGTGGACTCACAGACCGGCGCGCTGCATACCGCCAACCACGCCAGGTTCAGCGGAGGCGACGAGTTCCACGTTGCCATCACCGTCAAAGATGGCAAGCGGGGACTCAATCAGACCGACAACCGCGTGGACGACACGCTGATAGCCAACATTAAGGTGCTGCGCAACGCTGAACCCGTGTTCACGACGCCGAGCGGATCGACGTTCACGGCGAACGAAAGCATCACGGCTGCTGACGTCATCGCCCAACTCGGGGTTGAGGACCTGGACGCCGACCCGCTGATCTACGACCTGAGCTTGAGCCCGCGCAACCCGTTCACCATCGCCGATGGGGCGATCAAACTCCAGCCCGGAAAAAGCCTGGACTATGAGAGGAAGACGACCTACGACCTGACCATTCGCGTGTCGGACAACCTGGACTCGGACGACAACGCGGACGCTTCGTGGGATGACCAGATCGACGTGACGATACAGGTCAACAACGTAGCGGAGACGGGCGAAATCACAGTGAGCAGTTCGGAGCCTGTGGTCGGAGAGGCTATAACCGGCACGCTCACGGAACCGGACGGCGTGGACTTCGGGAACAGCAGGCAGATCAACTGGCAGGTGGGCCGGAACGCCGACCCCGACGCCACCACCTGGGAAGCCGTCGTCAACAGAAACCGCAACACCAAACTCCTCGAGTACACGCCGGTGGCGGACGACGTGGGGCAATACCTGCGGTTCCGCGCCAGCTACTGGGACAACCACGACTCCGACAACCTTCAGGTCACAACCTTCGTCACTGCCAACGCCGTCCTTGCGGAAGCGCCGACCAACCGGGCGCCGAGCTTTGATGACGGTTCCGAAACGTCGCGCTCGATAGCGGAGGATGCAACGGGAGGCAGCAACATTGGTGACCCCATCACCGCCACTGATCCCGAGAGCGACTCCCTGACCTACGGTATCACCGGCGCGGAGGCGGGCTATTTCCAGGTTGACGCATCCACCGGGCAGATCAGCGTGGGCGCGAACGTGGAATTGGACTTTGAGGACAAGGCCTCCTACGAATTCCAAATGCGGGTGCATGACGGTAAGGACACCGACGGCAACCCTGAATCGGAAATCTCCTGGGACTCGTTCATCAACGTGACCGTGAGAATAACCAACGTGGAGGAACCGGGAAACGTCGCCACGGATTCCGAGGCTCCGAAGGCAGGCCATACCCTCACCGCCCGCCTGGACGACCCGGACGGATCGGTGTCCAACCTGGTGTGGCAATGGCGGCGGGCCGACAGCAACCCGTCGGACAACTGGACCGAGATCGCCGACGCCACTACGGCGACGTACACACCCGTCGACGCCGATGTCGGCAAGTTCCTGCGGGCGGGCGCCTCCTACGACGATGTCCTGGGCACCGGGCGTTCGGCTGAATACACCGTCGCCAACGCCGTGCTGGATCGGGATGCCAACGCGCCGCCCCAATTCTATGAGGGAGACAGCGCCACCCGGTCTCTGAGCGAGGATGCAACCACCGCAACCTGGGTGGGCGCCGCCGTCGCGGCCAATGACCCGGAAGGAGACTTCCTCTCCTACTCGTTGGCCACAGGGCCGGACTCGAACCAGTTTCTGCTGGACACCACCGACGGACGGTTGGTGGTGGTGGACGGGGCCGTTCTGGACTACGAAACCCGGCAATCCCTCGAGGTGGTGTTGCAGGTTTCCGACCTCAAGGACGCTGACCACAACTTCGATAGATCCGTTGACGACTCCATAACGGTTACCATCAACCTGCTCAACGTGGACGAGGAGGGACTGGTTGACCTGTCATCCACGGAGCCATTGGAGGGTGAGGCGCTAACGGTCACCCTGACCGACCCTGACGGAAGCCTGAGCGGCATCACCTGGCAATGGGCCCGCGCTTCCATCGATGAAAGCGAGTGGACGGATATCACGGGCGCCACTTCCAGCGCCTACACGCCGGTGTCGGACGACGGCGGAATGTTCCTGCGGGCCACCGCTTCCTACACCGATGGCGAGGGTTCGGGCAAATCGGCTTCGAAGGTGTCCTCCAACACTGTGCAAACGCTTGCCGGCGTCGACACGACCCTGAAGTCGCTCATATTCAACAAGATCCCGTTTTCGTTGAACGACGCTGCGCTGGATTACACCGTCAGCGTGCCCAATTCGATTTCCCAAATCAAGGTGAAAACGGTCGCGTCCACCGCGTCAGGGGTGACGGTTGCGATTTCACCCGCCGACAGCAACGCCATCAAGCCGGGGCACCAGGTCAACCTGTCGGAAGGCGAGAACGAGATCAACATAACCGTCTCCGACGACAACAGCGATGCGTCCACAGCCTACGTGATAACGATCGACCGGCGCGGCTCGTCGGAAACTCTTTCGGCCAGTTGCAACAGCGACTTGTCGGCGTTTTTGGCATCCCATTGTGGCGCTGGTGATTTCGCCGACTACCGGGTGGAACTGGATGGCAGTTACACCATCGACTGGAGCGGCTGGGCTTCCGAGCACCCAGGGGTTACCGCCTATTCGGTGAGCCTGGAACAGTTCATGTACCGGACCTATCACAGGCGCAACGGCGGGGCCAGCATCTCCCGATTGGACAACAAATACGAAACTTGCGAGTCATCCGACGGGATTTGGACCTGTCAGGACCCGGCGGGCCACGTCCATCATGTGGACGGTTCCGGCGAGCCGACGGCTACCCGGACGTTGTCCACGAACCTCAAGCGCACCCAGTGGAGTTCCGCCATGGAAACGCTGGGATCCATATCGGGCGAACAAACGCTATTCCGGTGGAATGGAGACCCGGAGACCCAACCCACAGCGGCGACCTACGCCATCAAAGATGTGGAGGTGGACCGCTATACCATCACGCCAAAATCCGGCGGCTCAGCGCGGGATGCGCAGACTGTCACGATTGCCGGCGTGGCATCCTTCAACTCAGAAACAGGGGCGCAGCGATAACGTGGTTATCACCGACCTGCGCAGGCGCCATTTGCACTTCTCCCGAGCGCCTGCGCAGGCGCAGCGTCCGGCGACAACCGGGGCAAGACTACATTCGTTCGAAATGTCCGAAGACCGCCGGGTCCCAGGCAGAGAATGGTTGAGGGTAGAATTTGGGTGTCAACCGTCGTCCACGCTTGCGATTGCCAGTTTCGCGTCCCACAGATTCGTGAGATCCCAAGGCGGTACCACCCGACGGCGCCACAGCGCGCCAATGACCGACGACGCGATCTCACTGTATGACATCAACCAGGTTTGCCGACTTGCGGGCCATGCCCCACAATACCAACTATGGCCAAGGGCGTCCCCATGAATCATCTGATGCAAGGCAAAACCTGTCTCATAACCGGCGGCAGCGACGGCATCGGCTACGTGGCCTCCCGCGAACTGGCCCGTATGGGCGCCAGGGTAGTCATCGTAGGCCGCAACGCTGCCAAGACGGAGGCCGCAATGCAGCGGATCATCACCGAGACGGACAACCCGGCAGTTGAGTACCTGCTGGCCGACCTTTCGTCTCAACGCGAGGTGCGTCGCATGGCCGCCGAGGCGATTGAACTGTTGCCCCATCTGGACGTGCTGCTCAACAACGCCGGGGCCATCTTCCTGTCAGACCGGCGCAGCGCCGATGGTATCGAGATGACCTTCGCGCTGAACCACCTGAACTACTTCCTGCTGACCGGCCTGCTGCTCGAACATTTGGGGAAAGCGCCACGGGCCCGGATCATCAACGTATCCTCTCGTGCGCATGAATCGCCGGGCAAGTTCCGGCTGGAAGACCTGCCCAAGCCTTCAGGCAATTGGGGATATCCGGCCTACAAGCGGTCCAAGCTCTGCAACATCCTGTTCACCTACAAACTGGCGCGGCGTCTGGAAGGGACGAATATTACGGTGAATGCCCTGCATCCCGGTCTGGTGCGGACCAATATCGCCAGCAACAATGGTTTGCTGGGTCGGGTGGGCAATTTCTTTATTAGAGTTCGGGGCGTTGCGCCAGACAAGGGCGCTGAGACGCCGGTGTACCTGGCCGCATCGCCCGAGGTGGAGGGTGTGACGGGCAAGTATTTTGTGGACTGCCGCCCGGTGCCATCTTCCAGCATGAGTTACGATACAGTGCTGGCTGCCAGGCTGTGGGATATAAGCGGGTCCCTAACTGCCGCTGGGGACCCGCCGGTCGACTGAAAGGGGGAATCTCAGGAGATTTCGATGCCGACGGGGCAGTGATCGGACCCCATCACGTCGGGCAGTATGAAGGCATCGGTCAGGTTGGAGGCGAAATCGTTGTCGGTGAAGAAGTAGTCGATGCGCCAGCCCACGTTGCGTTCCCGCGCGCGAGTCACCTGATTCCACCAACTGTAGTTTCCCGGTTCCTGGTTGAACCGGCGAAAGGTGTCAATGTAGCCGTGGTCGAGGAAGGCCTCCATCCAGGCCCGTTCCTCCGGTAGGAAGCCGGAAATCTTTGCGTTTTCCCTGGGCCGGGCAAGGTCGATCTCCTTGTGGGCAGTATTCACGTCGCCGCACACGACCACGCTGCGGCCTTCATTTCGCAGCCTGTCCACGTAATCCAGGAAGGCGTCGTAGAAATCCATCTTGTAACCCAGGCGTTCGGCGGACCGCTTGCCGTTGGGGAAATAGATGCCCAGGAGCACGAAATCGTCGAAGTCGGCGACGATGGTGCGCCCCTCGCTGTCGAACCGCTCAACGCCCAGGCCAAAGCTGACGCTGCGGGGTTCATGTCCTTCGCGGGTGTAGAGGCCCACGCCGCTGTAGCCCTTTCGCTCCGGAGTTGTGAACCAGCAGGAATAACCCTCAACCTGTTTCAGGGCGGTGGGCAACTGGGACTCGTGAGCCTTGGTTTCCTGCAGGCACAGGACGTCGGGCTGCGCTTCCTGAAACCACTCAAGGAATCCCTTCCTGTGAACCGCCCGAATGCCGTTGACGTTCCATGAAATCAGCCTCATTCTCTCCGCCCTCAGCCACACTCTCCCTGGAGGGAGAGGGGAGAATTACCGTTTAAGCCCAATCGTAGCACAGGCAGCGGGCGCCACAATCCGATTCTGATGCGAGACCAACTCGGTCCGATGTTGACACGCCGGGACTGCGCTGATAGTATTCGATACAAGGTATCATTATGGTCGCGGTCACCACCAAGCATTCCGGCCACGAACAACCCCGGCCCCGCTCGGCCGCCGTGGTGAACGACATTGTTGCACAACTGAGCGACCTGGGTTACAGGGACACCGAACCGCGCCGCCTGGTCATCAGCGCCATCGCCGCCCAGGGTCTGCCCTTGACCGCCAAGGAACCCTGCGCGTCGCTGCCCTGCGTGGGCCGGGACAGCGTGTATCTGGGTCTGCGCCTGTTGGTGGAATACGGTCAGGTGTGCCGGACCCTGCTGGAAGATCACGAACTGCGCTACGAGCCCAGCCAACAAGGGCATCACCATCACCCGCTGTGCGCGGTATGCGGAGCGTCGGCGGACTTGGAAGAATGCCGCGCGGAGGACATGCTCCGGGAAGCCTCCGCCGACGCGGGCTTCCGAATGAGCGGCCATTGGCTGGAAGTGTACGCCCAACGCGGCGAATTCGGCGAGGACTGATGGCCGGCGCGTTTCATTTTTGCGCACCCAATTCTGATACTTAGTATCCTTTACCATCCGCGATTGAAGCCAATGGCAATGGTCAGAAAAATAACGATACAACATATCAAAACAGGTGCTCATTGTTATGCCGGGTCGATCAGACCGGCAAACGACACCCACCACAACGGAGAAAACCGATGACCCCACCTGCGCAACACCCTCTGCCCTCTGCCAAAACCCTTCCGCTGCGGCCGGCCCTGGCGCTCCTCTCCGCGCTGGCGGCAATTGCGCTGCTGCTGACGGCCTGCGGTGGCGAATCACCGGACCTCCCTCCGTCCGGTGATTCGCCCGCCGCAGGTTCCGCGACGCCCGTCGCGGCTGCCTCATCCGACCCGACGTCCGCTCCTGCGGCCCCTGCCACTCCGGTGGCACGCTCGGCCCCCACGTCTCCGGCGAATGAGGCCATGCCGGCCGATCCCGTGAACGTGATAGCCAGCAACGCCGTGCTCGCGGACCTCGCGCGACAGGTGGGTGGCGATTTGGTTCAGGTGCACGCGCTGGTCCAACCGGGCGCTGACGTGCACACATGGCAGAGCACTCCCGCAGACAGTGTGCGCATAGCAGAGGCAGACATCGTCGTCAGCAACGGGGCCGGCCTCGCCGTCCACATCGACGATCTGCTCGACAACAACGCGACCTCCGACGCCATTCGAGTGGTCGCGTCGGAAGGACTGGTGCCCCAAGAGTTGGTTGAATTGCCCTTCCCTGAAGGCGACGACCACGCCATGGAACACGGCGACGAACACGGGGCTGAACTCGCCGGCCGACTGCTCATCGGCGATGGCGAAACCGGTGATCTTTCGGTCATCAATCTCGAGACCGGTCACGTCCACCAGAGCGAGTTCGATCTGGGTTCCCGCGCCGGCCGCATCTACGCGACCAAGAGCGGACGGTTTGCCGTCGCCGTTTCCAGCGACGCCAACGCGGTGAACATCATCGACGGCGGCGTGTACCTGGAGGAGCACGGAGACCACTTTGATATGGTCGAGCGGGACGTCAGCCTCTTGGGGATCGACCTCGCGGGCGACCGTCCCGTTCACATGTACGTCGGAGGCGAGTGGGCCGCCGTGTACTACGACAGCTCCGGCGACTTTGTGCTCATCAACGAGCACGAACTGGAGGAAGAGGGCACCTCCTATGTGCCCATCACCATGAACGCAGGAGCCCAGCACGGCGCCGTGATACCCCTGGAAGACGACCTGTTCGCCGTCTCGCTTCAACACCCGAACTATGCCGATAATCCCGAGGAATACCGCCTGCCCATCGGCGCCGAAATCTGGGACCTCGACGGCAATGTCCTCCATAGCGCCGAGGGTTGCCCCGATCTCCACGGCGACGCCGGCAACGGGCACATGGCTGTGTTCGGCTGCACCGGCGGCGTGCTGATGGTCGAGGCCCACGATGGCCAGTACGAGCATGCTTTTATCGCCGCGCCGGCGGGGTCGCCCGGCGACTTCCGTCTGACTTCCGTTTGGGGGTACTACGGCCTCGACCACTTCTTCGCCCTGGGTTCCGCAGTGGGCCTGTACGTCGTGGAGCCGGAAGAAGGCTCAATGGAGCAGTTGATCCCGGCCAGCGAGGACCTGCGACCCATCCAGGTGGCGCTGAGCCACGACGGTGAACTGCTGCTGGTGGTGATGAGCGACGGTGAACTGCGCATGTACGAGGCGCATGACCTGGACCTGCTGGCGTCGACGTCGGACGCGCTGACCGGTGCGATCGATCCAGGCTTCTGGGCACGGCCCCACATTGCCACCGCGCCCGATCACATCTTCATCACCAACTCCGGCGAGGGCGAAGTCATCGCGCTCGATGCCCACGACCTGGAAGAAGTCGGGCACTGGGAAATTTCCGGCGCTCCTACCAAGATCGCCTTCGTCGGAATCCTCGGCGAGGGTGACCACGATGAAGAGGGACACGATGACCACGGCCACGGCCATGACCACGGCGCGGGTGACCCCCACTTCTGGCAGGACCCCCGCCTGGTGGTTCACTATGTGAACCAGATTGCCAACGGGTTGATCGAGACGGACCCGGACAACGCGTCAACCTACCGGGACAACGCGACGGACTACATCGAGGAACTGGAGGCGCTGGACGCCTACATCGCCGACACTCTGGCGTCGATACCAGCGGACCACCGCGTGATGGTGACGTTCCACGACGCCTTCGGATATTTCGGTGCGCGCTATGACATGGAGGTGCAGGCTTTCGTCGGCGGCCACGGCGGGGATGTTTCTCCTGACGACATCACCAAGGTCCTGGACCTGGTGGTGCACAAGGGCTTGCCCGCCGTCTTTGCGGAGACCCAATTCTCCGATGATGCTCTCGAACAGGTCGCCCGGGACGCTGGCATCCAGGTCGGCACCGTCCGTTCGTTGCCGGACGACGAATTTCCGGATTACATCGGCATGATGCGGTCCAACGCGGATCAGTTGGCCCAATTCCTGCGGTAGTCCGATCCGGCGACACGCCATAATCATTCGCCGTGCGAACAGGGGATTGTAAACAGTCCCCTGTTTTTCGTACGCTGTGACGCGCACCTCCAACCAAGGACACCGGCGTCAACTGCTCGTCGTTCCGGATCGGCAGGTGGTATGGGTCAATGAGATCTCGGGCGGTCCACAATAGTGGATCAGATAACCCTCGCCGCCCGCAGCAGTCCCAGGTCCCGTACCGTGAGGCCCAACTCACCACACAGAATTTCGACGTTGTGTTCGCCCAGGCGGGGCGCCGGTCGGTCCGATGCCATGGCGTTTTCTCCGTCGATAAAGAACCCCGAACCCGGGTATTTCAATGGGCCGGCGCTGGCATGATCCATCTCGACGAAGAACCCTCTTTCTTCCAGGTGCGGCGATTCCACCACCTGCTGCGGCGTCTGAACCAGCCCTACGACCAGGCCCCGGGCCATGGACTCTCGCATCAAGTCCAGGTTGGTCCACTGGGCCAACTTGGGGGCCACCAGTCCATGAAGCTCCTCCCAGTGTTCCATACGGCCGGAGCGGGACGCGAACCTGGAGTCCAACAGCCCCGGTTCCTCCAGAAACTCCGCCCATGCCTCCATGGGGCGGCCGCCGGTGCCCGCCGTGGTGAGTGTAACTTCCCCATCCAGGGTGGGCAGGTGCATCCCGTCCATCACGTTGCCGTCACTGCCGCCCCGGTGGGGGTTGCGTCCAGTGTAGGTGTAGGGGTGAATCAGCCCGGAGGGGGTGCTGACGGCGGCCTCCATGGTCGAGACATCGATGTGAGTGCCCTCTGCCGACTGCTCCCGCCGCAACAGCGCCGCCATCACCGCCACCGCCCCGTTGCGGGCGGCGGTAATCTCCATCTGCTGCAGGGCCGTGCCCATGGGCGGTTGGCTGGCCGAGCCTGTCACCGCGTAGAGATAGCCCCCCATGGCCTGAGCCACCAGATCATCGCCCTGGTAGTTGGCATAGGGTCCGTCCTGACCAAAATAGGTGATGGAAACCAGGATCAGGCCGGGGTTGGATTGGGACAGCCGTTCATAGCCCAGTCCCAATTCCGCCAGCCTCCCTGGTGAGTAGCTCTCAAGAATAATATCCGCGGTGGCGGCCAATCGCTCGAATAGCTCCCGACCTTCTGCCTGCTCCACATCCAGCGTGATGCCCCGCTTGTTGGTATTGAAGGCAAGGTAGGAGGTGCCCCGGTCGGGATGGGGAACCTCGTCAATAAAGGGCGGCTCGTGGCGGGCCTGGTCGCCCCAGCCGGGCGGCTCAACCTTGATGGTGTCCGCGCCCTGGTCGGCCAGCAGCTTGGCGCAATAGGCGCCCGAAGGACGGTGGGTCAGTTCCAGTACGCGCAGTTCTGAAAGTATTCCGGGCATGGTCGCTCCAACGATTGCTTATCCACGAAAGCTAATTGCGCCACTCTTCGCGATTGTTCGTCCGCCCCGGTGCGCGAATTATGGCCTGGGCTCGTCGGGCCGGGGTGCGCCAAAAACCACGCCTTCGGATTCCAGTTCCCCGATTTCCGCCGGCGACAACCCGGCCAGTTCTGCCAATATAGCCTCGTTGTCCTGTCCCAATCCCGCGACCGTCTCAATTGACATGGGATTACCGGGATCCCGGTAGGGGCGGCCGGCGAAAAGACGGGGCCCAACGGCAGGGGCCTGGGGATTGGAGAACTCCCACATATAATCCCGTTCCTGCAGATGCGAGTCGTTCACCAGGTCCTGGGCGGTCATCGCCGAGCCGGCGGCGATGCCAAGTCCCTGCAACCTTTGCGCCAGTTCCAGGTCGTCATGCTGGGAGGTCCAGTTGGCGATCAACTCGTCCAGTTCATGGCGGTTGTGCCAGCGGGCCAAAGCGGTGCCGAATTTGGTTCCCTCGGCCCACTGGGGACTGCCCATTGCTTCCTTCAACGATTCCCATTCCGTGTCGGACGACACGACAATAACTATCCAACGGTCATCGCCGCCGGCCGGATACACATTGTGCGGCGCCTTCCACCAGTGAGCGCAGCCCAAACGATCGCGGGTTATACCCCGCTGCGCCTCCAGGATGGCCGGACCCACTGCCGAGACACCGGTTTCCAGCATGGTAAGGTCGACCCGCATGCCCTTGC
The DNA here is from genome assembly GCA_963668585.1 of Dehalococcoidia bacterium. Taxonomy (GTDB): domain Bacteria; phylum Chloroflexota; class Dehalococcoidia; order Lucifugimonadales; family UBA3495; genus Bin87. The sequence continues at coordinate 368,492 of OY764869.1, forward strand.
CCGTCTTGTTGCGTTGATACAGGGCCAGCAGCAGGGCGTAGGCCACGTTGTCGCCTACGGAATGATCCATGTAGTTGTTGCTGGCACGAACGGAAGGGCCGCCCTCGTAGCCGGTCAGGTAGGACAGACCGCAGGCGGCATCAACGGTGCGGGCCCGGGAGCCGGCCCGCCGCCATGGTCCCGTGTACCCGTAGGCGGTGCTGCTCAGCGTAATGATGCGAGGGTTGATTGCGGAGAGACTGTCATGGTCGAACCCGAACCGCTGCATGGTGCCGGGACGGAAGTTGTCGGTCACGATGTCAGCCTTCTCCACCAGCTTGAGAAAGACTTCCTTGCCCCGAGGGTCGGTCACGGCCATGCACAGGCTGCGCTTGTTGCGGGCGCCGTAATAGACCATGTTGCCGGCTTCGTTCCACCACTCTTCACCCGCAGTTCCTCCGGGAAATGGGCCGGCTTTGCGGTCCTGCAGGTGGTCAGGGCTTTCGACGCGGATCACATCGGCGCCCAGATCCGCAAGGAATCCCGTCCCCCACGGCAGCGCGTGCACCTGCTCCAGGGTAAGGACTCTAACCCCATCGAGAATTCCCTTCTCCGCCATTGCCCCCGGACCTCCAATTGCCGCTGCTGCGCCGAAGCGCTTGACCGGCCCAATGATAGTCTAGACCGGGAACCAAGTCCACTTGGTCCGTCGCCTCCGGCCGATATATCAATAACGGGACTGATATTGTTGCGGCTGCCGGAAAGGAAGAATTTGATGCCATTTTAATGGATGAAGGGGCTGACTTCGAGAGCGAGTGGGTAGAGAATCTGTGTGGCATACTTGGCCCGAGCGAGAGAGTGATGGCATGCGACCGTATGCAAAACTTGTAAGGTCGGCCCGGTTTCTGGATTCACTCTGGTACCTCAGAGGCGTGTTTCAACATGAACCCAACCGGAATCGATGAGATCGATCGTGTACACGATGAAATGGTTCCACTGCTTTCTGAAATTGCGAACCGGCACCTTCGCCATTTGACCAACTACGTACCTGGTCCTGAGTCAGAACCACACTTGCCAATGCCACTACACTTGCGTTGGGTTCAACCCTCTACCGGTTTCCCGAGTCAGGGATAGTTGCCCCTTATCAACGGTTCTCATCCTGCGCATCCTCCCGTACACATTTGCATCAGACACCCGGGCGAGGTTAACAAAAATGGAATACCGCAAACTTGGCAACCTGGACGTTTCGGTCATCGGCCTGGGAACCCTCAGAACTTTCGATGTTACCGATGACGATGAGGTCGCCGTCCGAAGGCAAATCGTGGACAACTGCTTGGACAACGACGTAAACCTGATCGATACCGCCGCCTGGTACGGCCAAGCGGAGCAGGTCCTGGGCGAGATCACCGAGGACCGTCGGGACCGGTTCTATATCGCCACCAAGGTGCGAACCGAGGGGAAGGAGGCTGGCGAAGCCCAAATCGCCCGTTCCTTCGAACTGCTGCAGACCGACTACATCGACCTTTTCCAGGTCCATAACATGATCGACTGGCAGACGCACCTCCCCACCCTGGAGCGACTTAAGGGCGAGGGCAAGATCGGTATGCTGGGCGTGTCCGCCATGGTGCCCGATGCCTACCCCACCATCATGGACCTGATGCGCCAGGGTCGAGTGGACACCGTCCAGATCCCCTACAACGTGATGAACCGGGCAGTTGAGGACGAACTGCTGCCCCTGGGTGAGGAACTGGGCACCGGCATCCTGGTGATGGAGCCATTGCAGAAGGGCCGCTACGTCCTGGACCTGAAGCAACAGCCGGACCTCACCCCGCTGCGGGACTACGGCATCAACACTTGGGCCCAGGCCCTGCTGGCCTGGGCCATTTCTGACCGCCGGGTGAGTTCGGCCATACCCACCACCTCCCGTCCTGAGCGCATTCGGGAAAACGCCCAGGCCGCCGAGGCCGCGAAGTTACCCCAGGAGTTCCGGGACTACATACGTTCCGAGGCGGAGCGGTGCTTGTGAAGGGCAACGGTGGACCGGATCAACGGAGTTGGCAATCTCCGGGCCGTCTCCCTCTGCGTGAGCAGCATCGACGCTGGTGAGGGAAGCGCAGGGCGATGAACTCCGACTTGCCATTCGAATATCAGTGATCTATCCGCCCATGTGGTCCAATACACCCCCGCCTTTTCCGGACTGACTTCGTCAGACCAACTCCGCAGTGGCCGGTTTTGACGCCAAAATTGGCCGCTGATACACTCGCACCATCACCGCAATCCTCTGCGTGTGACGTTTTGTGCCGCCGGCCAAGGGGGATTCATGCCCGCTCGGACAGGAAAAGAATACATCGCCGGACTCAGGGATCGCCCCAGGGAGGTGTGGATACGGGGTGAACTGGTGAGAGACGTGACCAGCCACCCGTACTTTCGCAACGGAGTCCAGTCGGTGGCCGCGCTGTACGACCTGCAACACGACCCTGAGGTGGGGCATGAAATGACCTTCACCTCACCCAGCACCGGAGACCAGGTCGGCCTGTCGTTCATGATCCCCAGAACCCATGAAGACCTGGAGCGGCGGCGCAACATGATGGCGCGTTGGGCATGGACCAGTTGCGGGATGATGGCCCGCACGCCGGACTTCCTGAACGTGGCGCTCACCGCCTGGGCCGCCGCCTCGGACTATTTTGCCCAGAACCGCCCCGAGTTCCAGGAAAACGTGCTCCGTTACCACGAGTTCATCCGGGAGAACGACGTTACTCTCACCCACACGCTGGTCAACCTGCAGCGGAGCCGCTCTCCTTCTACGGTGGACAACCTGACCGAGCAGGTCGCGCTGACCGTGACCAAAGAGACCGACGCGGGTATCGTGGTCCGGGGCAGCCGGATTCTCGCCACCCTGGGCCCAATATCCGATGAAATCGCAGTGTACCCGACCCGGACTCACCTGATCGGAGACGACGCCTGGCGCCAGGCTTTTTCCTTTTCCATCCCCTGCGACACTCCTGGCCTGAAGTTCCTGTGCCGGGAGAGTTTCGACTATGACCGTTCCCACTTCGACCATCCCCTCGGATCCCGGTTCGAAGAGATGGACGCGGTGGTGTTCTTCGACGACGTCCTGGTGCCGTGGGAGCGGGTGTTCCTTCTGGGCGACCCCGAACTGTGCAACAACTATTCGGCCAGCACCCACGCCCTTGCCCACACCGGACACCAGGTCACCACTCGCAGGGTGGTAAAGACCGAGTTCGTCCTGGGCCTGCTTTCACTGATGGCGGAGACCCTGGGGTCAACCCAGATACCGCATGTGCAGGAGCGCATGGGTGAGGTAATCGTTTACCTGGAAACCATGAGAGCGTTGCTGCGGGCCGCCGAGGCCGACGCCGAAATCGACCGATGGGGGGTAATGTGCCCGGCTATGGCGCCGTTCACCGCGAGCCGCGGCCTGTTTCCCGAGACCATATACCCCAGGCTGGCCGAAATCGTGCAGCAGATGGGTTCCAGCAGCCTGATGGCGCTGCCGGCCGAAGCGGACTTTGACACACCCATCGCACCGGAGATCGAACGGTATATGTCCACGGACTCCGCCAGCGCCCGGGACCGGGCCAGGCTGTTCCACCTGGCCTGGGACGTGGCGTGCAGCGCATTCGGCGGGCGCCAAATCCTGTACGAGCGTTTCTTTGGAGGCGACCCGGTGCGCAATGCGATGATGCTGTACAACAACTACGACAAGGAGCCCTCCAAGGCCCGGGTGCAGGGGTTCCTGGACCGGAGCGGGTGAGCCATTGCAGACTCGCTTATACCCTGACCGAGCGGCCTAGCAAAAGCGCCGAATGGCAGTAGACCTCACGCGTACCCATTCCGTTATCGCGTGGAACGCTGCATGGTAGCTTTCACGTTTCCTGAAACACGGCCCCATCAGCAATGAGATTGCGGCGCTTCGCTGACAGTTTGATGGAACGCGAGTACGCGTCAGACGTGACAGGCTCTGGACGGCCACGCGCCAGCGGAGTATCTTCCGGCTTGGTACCAACGTGCTGACGTTTCAGCAACATGACCCAAAGCGACAACTCACAGCGGATATACCAGGAGCTACGACGGAGCGGGGTCGCCCTGTTCGGCGAGCGCCGCCCACGAGGTTGAATCATGCCTGAACTCCACGAGCTTTCGGTGGCAGAAGCCGCCGCGCAGATTCGCGAAGGAACCCTGTCGCCGGTGGCGCTGGCGGAGTCGCTGCTGGCGCGCATCGACGCGCTGGACGGCGACCTGCGGGCATGGGTCACCATCGACCGCGACGCCGTGTTGTCGGCGGCCCGAGAACGGGAGACGGAAGTCCAACGGGGCGACCCGCTCGGATTGATCCACGGCGTGCCCGTGGGCCTGAAGGACATTTTCTACACCGCGGGCATGCTAACCGCCTGCGGCTCGAAGGTGAACGCCGATTTCGTGCCCGACTTCGACGCGACATCGGTGGCGAAGATCAAAGGGGCCGGTGGGATCATCCTGGGCAAGGCGGTCACCACCGAGTTCGCCTCGGGCGACCCCTCACCGACGCGCAACCCATGGAACCTGGAGCACACCCCCGGCGGGTCCAGCAGCGGCTCGTCAGCGGCGGTGGCGGCGCGCATGGTTCCGGCGGCGCTGGGCTCGCAGACGGGCGGTTCGACGTGCCGGCCAGCGGCCTACAACGGCATCGTCGGCGTGAAGGCCACCTACGGGCGCATCTCACGGTACGGGGTGGCCCCGTTAAGCTGGTCGCTGGACCACGTGGGCATCCTGACCCGAACGGTGGCCGATGCCGCGCTGATGCTGACCATCCTCAGCGGCGCGGACGACAACGATCCCGGCAGCCTGCGCGAGCCTGTGCCCGACTTCAGCGCGCAGATGGCGGAGCATGACCGGCCGCCGCGCATCGGGCTGGTGCGGCAGTACTTCCAGGACTACGCCACGGCGGAGATGTGGGCGCACACCGAGGCCGTGGCCAATCAACTGGCGGAAGCCGGAGCCGAAGTCGAGGAAATACCCTTGCCCGACAGCTTTGCTGTAATCCACAGCGCCCAGCGCATCGTGTCGAACGTCGAGTGTGCGGGAGTCCACGAGGTCAATCACCGCATTCGCGCCGGCGATTATGGCCCGCGCATACGAGCCGGCATGGAGATGGGCATGAGCATGCCGACGTCGGCGTACCTGAAGGCCCAGCGGCTGCGACGGCAATTCCGCGCCGACCTGAGCGAGATGGTTGCCAGGGTAGATGTCGTGATGACGCCGGCGATACCGGCGCCGGCTCCACGTGACCTGAACACCACCGGTGACGCGGCATTCCAGTCGCCGTGGACGGCAGCAGGGTTGCCCACGGTGGTGGTCTCAACGGGCCTGAGCGAACTGGGGATGCCCATGGCGGTGCAGTTCGGCGGACCGTGGGCGCAGGAGGGCAGGGTCCTGGGTGCGGCGCAGTGGTGCGAGCGGATTGCCGGGTTGAACCAGGCGCCGCCGATCGGTTGACACCGTCAATTAGTGTCGATGCGACCGAGGCCTGTCATACCGCGATGGAACGAAGCGTGTCTCACTAGATGAACTGCTGATTTGCCCAGCCCTCCTCGAAGCTCGTGTGGAAGAAGGGGGCCGACTTCTTGCTCTGGTACATCCATTTGCCCTGGACTCGCACGTATTCTTCCTCGTCGAGACCGGCCCGCCACATCGCCTTGCCGGTGTCGCCCACGGTGCACGGCATGAACAGGTACCATCGAGCTCGGGCCGTATCGCCGGTCACTTCGATCTGCGGGTTCAGCCCGTAATGCAAGGCAAACACGAAGTGGCCGGAAATTCCGCGGAAGAACTCGCGAATCGCCTCCCTGCCCTCGTATCTCCCCATCCCCTGGCTTTCCCAGGTGGCATCCTCAACAAATAACGCGGCCAGCCGGTCCGGGTCATAGTTGTCGTCGCAAGCGGCGGCGTATTCCGCCTTGAGGTTGCGCAGCGCCTCAACATCTTCCAGGTGACGAACCCGGTCCCGCAGTTCCTCCACCACAGCTACCAGGTCAGCCGTTTGATCAGTTGACACCCGAATCCCTCCTATTGTTTCGCGCGAATCTCGTAGAAATCCAAACCGTGGTGAGGCTTTGGCACGCGGACAGAGGTCCCCCTTAATGAGTGCTGCTGGAGCAGCGTTGGTTACTGGTTGGCCAGGGGAATGGTGCAGGTGACGCAGGGCTGGTCGCCGTGTGTCGCGGTGGTGTGGCCCTGGCCGGTGGTGTCCTCCACCAGGCGGGCGTCGCCGGGGCCGAAGACGTGCTTGGAGCCGTCGCCCAGGCCGATCTCCAGTTGACCGGACAGGATGATGACAAACTGGCGGCGCGGCGCCGGGTGCCAGTCGGAGAAGCGGCCGGCCGGGGATTCACTAAAGCTAATGGTGGTGGTTGCCTGGGCGCTCTTCCAATCAGGCGTCTGGTCCAGGTCAATGGTCTCAATGTGGGACTGGCTGTCATCGCCAGAGTAAAGTCTGAAGGTTCCCATCGTGTTCCTCCGTTTTGGTCGGTAAGGGATGCGGTCAGGCCACGGCTGCAGGCTGTTGGGCCTCGACCCTGGCGATGAACTCCAGCAGTTGTGCGGCGTAGAAAGTGGACTTCATGTGGTAGCGGTTGGTGGCGGCGATGCCTGGGAAGGTGTTGTCGTGCTGACCGATGACCGCCCATTCATCGTGGGTCCACGGCGATGGGAGCAGCTCGGCGTTGGGCACCAGTCGCTTCACGTTCTCTGCGGCAGACTTGTGGTGAACGTCGTCCGGCGTGTTGCCCTCGAAGGCCAGCACGGGGCATGTGATGGATTTCAGCTGATCCTCAGTCAGGTCTCCCACCGGGTTGGGTCGGGAGAACTGGTCCCGCCAGCGACGCATGACAGAACAGAACTCCTGGGGATCCATGGCAAGGATCCGTTCCCGGTTGTCAGCGTTGTCCCGGATACGCTGCTCGAAAAACTCGGTAGCGGCCACGGCGGCCATCCCGCCTCGCTCGGCGGCTTCGATGTACTGTCCGTAGTAGCCGGGGGACATCAGTTCGGCGCTCCTCGGCCCGCCGGAAACTTCCCAGATGAATACGCCCTTGACCACCTCCGGATGCCGCACCGCCACCGTCAGGGAGGTGCGTGAGCCGGCGGACCCTCCGGCCAGGTAAGCCGGGGCGGCGCCCAGGTATTTCAGCAGAGCCGCCATCTCCTCAGCCCAAAGGTGCTGCTCGGAAAGCTCGCCACCGATCACCACGTCGGACTTGCCGCAGTTGCGGCGGTCGTGGATGATGACGTGGCAATGGGTGGACAGCAGGGCAGCCATGGGACGCAGGCCGTTGTGGTCCACCCGCCCGCCCGGCGTCAGCATGACCGTGGGGCCGGCGCCATACTCCTCGTAATACAGGTTTACTCCGTCTATGTTGGCGTAAGGCACTGCTCACTCCTCTCTGTTTGAACACCGCTCTGTTTGAATACCGTAGCACGGGGTGGGCCAGGACCGTCACACCCGCAGTTTGGCGCCGCGGAACGACCCCTGAGTGGCCTCAAAAGGCTTGGAGAAGGCCAGACCGAGGTGTCGCGAATTGGTCCATACCCCGCATCCCTGCGTTGTATTGTGTCTCCAATGCCGACAGCCCGGGCTCCACTTCCGCCAAACCGGTTCCCGGCATGGGCTGATATTAACATGGGGTACCCTCCCGTACAATGGCTGGGAGAACACCACCGTTGGGGCGTTGGCATATGCTACTGCGCATTTCACCTCGCCTTCGGTTCAGGATGTCCGACGGAGGAGTCAGAACGTCTTTGTTGGGCATTGGAACGTGGGAGGCGCGGTTCTTCGTTGCCTCCCATGTCACATCGTTCCCGTGACTTTCTGCATGAGGGCCGCCACATCGTCAGGGAGGACGTCCCCGCACCATGCTACGTATTGGTCAGGGCGCACGAGCACCAACCTGGCATCGTACTGCTCGCGCCCTCCTGCATAGGTATCCCGCACCGTTTTGAAGGGGATGCTCAAGGATGTTGCCACTCCCTCGAATGCCTGAACGGGCCCATCGTCCACCCCGAAGGCCAGCAAGGTGAAACCTGTACCCAGTTCGGCGGGTAGGTAACGTCCCATTGAAAGCGGCTGTGGCGGCAGGTGGTGGCCGGGCCTGGCGGCGGAGGAATGGGAACCGTGTGCGCTGCACACAGCCCCTGGTGGTCCCATGACCACGGGCGAACCAGGATAGTTGGGCTCGTAGGTCGATGTGCGCCCGCTGTCGGCTTCCTCCAGTTCCTTCCACGCTGACCTGAACTCCGCCAGGTCCTTGCCTGGGTTGAAGCGCTCCAGGAAGACGCGGTCTTGCTCGATGCGTTGCGCAATAAAGTCCTCGCCAGTCTCCCAGAAAACAGGGCGCCGCTCCTCGCCGTAGGAATCCAGGAGGGCATCTCCTCCCCAACCCTGGAGCTTGGCCGCCAGTTTCCAACCAAGGTTGGCAACATCCTCCAGGCCGTTGTTCAGGCCGTACCCACCGTATGGCGGGTGGCTGTGCGCCGCATCTCCCGCGATGAATACACGCCCGACCCGATATTGGTCGGCCACCGAGACCCGCAGGTCCCAAAACCCGACGTGCTCGAATTTGGCCTTGAACTCGAGCCCGGCGGCCCGATTCAGAAGAGCCTGGAAGTCGAAACTGTCCGGTGCAGCATCCGCCGGGACCGGAGCATGGAAGAACCATGTCTCTCCAACCACGACTCGCCCGAAGAACATCCAGTATCCCTTCAGGTCAGGGTGGAGCACGCGGTAGGTCGTGCTTTCCGGGAATCTCCGGAGAGCCTCGTGCATCTCTTCAGACCTGAAGACGGCCAGCACCATCTTTTGGTCGAAGTCTGATCCCCCTCGACCGATGCCTACCTGCTCACGGACGGTCGAGCGGGCACCGTCGCAACCGACGACGTATTCGGCCTCCAATACACGTTTGGCTCCCGACGTTGCGCTTCGAGCAGGGCTGTGGGACGAATGGGCGGATTCCTGGAATCCTGCCCACTCATACCGGCCTTCCGGTTGCGCGGCGCCTTCGGTTTCACTGATAGTGACTCTCACGCCGTGCCCGTCTTGCTGTATCTCCTCTACGGTCCATCCGTAAAGCATGGTGACGTTGGTCAACTCGGCTGCCCGCTTCCGCAATACTTCTTCGGTAAGGTACTGTGGAAGCCGTTCACTGTCCTCGTAATAGAAATTACGCACGACCCCGCGGCGGACTGGCGCATACCAATATTCGCTCATCAAGTCCCCGTAGGCAGTCACTCCGCCGATGGGGTACCCTTTGGGCATAATGCGGGCCCTCCGCAACTCGTCCACGACCCCCCAGAAGTAGAAGTGCTCCAGGGTGCGCTGAGTGAGGTTCTGCCCCTTGGGGAGTTGTTGCGGCTCAAGATGACGTCCCACCACCAAGCAGTCGATGCCTCGCAGCCCGAGGTCCACAGCCATCGCAACGCCGACTGGCCCTCCACCCGCGATGATCACTTGATATCGTTCTGTCATATGTCGCTCCCTGCCAATTTCCGATACGGAACACGTACCACGGAAATCGCCGGCCCCGAGATTGTATCGCAACGCGCCCACCCGTGCCCTGAGTTCCATACGCGGAGACCATGCTCAGGCTCTACCCCCGAAATTTGCCGTCCTTATCTACATCTACCGCAGGTTCCAGATTTCTTTATTTTGCTCTTTGGGTTCGAGCAAGTTGTCTGGTCACGAAGCGGAGTGCTTCGAATCCCCCGGCCGGTTCGGCGTCGTATTCCGGCAGAAATCTGTCCCAATCAAGCGATGCGAAAGCCCGCTCCGCAATTTCATCGTAGCCACCCTCGGAACGCCGGACGTTGCGATTGTTGCCCCAGCACATGTGCCGGGCGATGGTTCGTCCGGGACTCCGTACGTTTCGCAGGGTGGCACCGTCGGCTGCGATAGTGTTTGCCAAGGCTTGGCCCAAATCCCCTCTGGCTTGAAACATTGGCTGGCGGCGGCGCGCATCCGGCGGCCCGACGAATGAGCCGAGGGCCGACGCCACCTCACCTTCACCGACGATGTCGACACCGAGACCTTGCCGGCCAGCAACGTCCTGGAGTCTGCTGCCTGAACAACATCAACAAGGATGACGCTTATCCCACCACTTGACGGGACGTAACCTCAAAGTGCCCTCAGGGGCCCGATTTACGGTGCTTCTGGCCGGTCTGTGGGTCGAAGTGGTGCCGGTTTTCGAGGCACCGTCTGCCGGTGCCGGAAGCTGGTCGATGTCACTCTCGTCTGGTGTTTGAGCGATTTCGCGCCGGTTTTCCGATAATGGCCTGAAGCGACGTACGTTGTGCCGACGCCCTTGGCGCAGGAACGAAAGAGGATTGACAAGCAACGAAGACCGGCAATAAGCTCCAACTACCCTGTTCGGGACCTGCTGGTCGGTCGATATGGAGAATGCCGGTTTATAATCGGAAAAATCCCAGAACGTCCTATCCTCAGCGGAATCAGTTAAAACTGGGAAATCCTGGGTTAGAAGACGAAGCGTTTAAGGAGTACCCATGAAATATGACGTTGTTATCGTCGGTGGGGGAGCGGCTGGATCGGTGTTGGCCAGCAGATTGGCTGAAAACGCGAATACCTCCGTTCTGTTGTTGGAAGCCGGGCCAGATTACCCTGATCCAGACTATCTTCCGGACGAGATAAAGTTCGGCCACACAAGTTTCGCAGAATCCCCAGACTCGGAGCATAACTGGGCCCTGCGGGGAACGATCACCGATGAGCAAGGCGAGATCCACGTAGCGCAGGGCAAGGTGATCGGAGGAGGGTCGTCCATCAACGGTCAGGCAATGCAAAGGGGGTTACCTGAGGATTTCGACTCCTGGTCTGCTATGGGCAACGAGGAATGGTCTTATGACAAGGTACTGCCTTACTTTAGAAAGTCTGAGCACGATCTCGACATTCGGGATGATTTTCATGGATCCGAAGGACCGATGCCAGTAAGGCGTCGTCAATCCGGGCCCTGGGCAGACATCCAAAAAGCCTTCCAGGCAGCCTGTTTGGAAGCAGGTTATGGGACAGTCGAGGATACCAATGGCCCGAACCCCGCGGGCGTTGGCGTGTGGCCCTCGAACAACCTGGACGGCTGGAGGATGAGCGCTGCTATCACTCACCTGAATCCCATGCGCCACCGTCTGAACCTTACGGTGAGGGGAGGGGTCTTCGTCAGGAAAGTATTGATCGAGGATCTAAAAGCGGTCGGTGTGGAAGTGGAAAGCGGAGGCGAGATTTTCAACGTTGAAGCAGACCGGGTTGTGTTGAGCGCTGGAGCTATCAAGTCGCCTCACCTGCTGATGCTATCGGGAATCGGCCCCAAAGACCAACTTCAACAATTTGGGATACCTCTCGTTCATGAGCTTCCCGGAGTTGGGCAGAACCTGTTCAACCACCTGAGCGCCCAGATTACCTTCAAAGTCAAAGACGGAGTGACCCTGACGTCTGATGCCGACGCGGCGCGCTTTTGTTTGCACTACACCTCCCACGGGTCCAGCGAAGTCAATGATATGTTGCTGAGGACCACCCCGATGGTTGACGAACGGCCGGAGCGCGTCCCCGGTTTACGGACCAAGTTTCTCAACGATGATGTTCCTGCGGACCGGGTGGCGCGAATCTCGTGCACGCTCGGACTACCTGACGGCGCAGGATACGTCAGGCTTGCGTCTGCCGATCCCTCAGTGCAGCCGGAGTTCAACTACCGCTATCTTCAGCATCCAAACGACATTCGTCGGGTGAGGGAAGGCGTGCGGATGGCGATCGGTTTCCTTGAATCCGATGCGTATAAAGACGTGGCCGATTACCGGCTCCACCCAACGGATGACATTCTGGCCGACGACGACGCTTTGATCGTCTATATACGCCAAACCGTGGGAACAGCCAGGCATGTGTCCGGCACATGCAAGATGGGCCCGGATTCAGACCCAATGGCGGTTGTGGATCAATACTGCAGCGTCAAGGGTGTAAAGGGGTTGTCGGTGGTCGATGCGTCGGTGATGCCGCGGGTTACAAGGTCAGGTGGCAGCCATGCAACGGTTGTCATGATAGGGGAACGTGCCGTCGAATGGATTGCGTCGGCTTAACCCAGTCTTACCGCCGTCAGAAATCTATGGTCTAAGCTGGACTTTGTACAAAAACTAGAAAAATGAGGAAGACAGGGTAAGCTGGGTTGACCCCACATCTCACCGTAGGTCGACCATGCTCACCCTGCCCGATGCCATTGTAACGGTTCTCTTTCCCTTCGCCATTTTGTTCCAACACCGCACTTGGCGAAAGGCTCAGATCCTATTGGTCGGCACGATCCTGACCCCGGGCCAGCGCACGGTAGCCTCGGCGTTGCGCGTCATGGGCCTCAGCAGCGACCGCAACTATGCCCGCTACCATCATGTACTGAACCGGGCAGCATGGTCGCCCCTTGGAGCGTCCCAGGTTTTGCTCCGGCTGCTGATCGGGCATCTCGACCACGGCGACGGCCCCCTGGTGTTCGGCATCGACGAAACCCTGGAGCGGCGGCAAGGTCCAAAGATCAACGCCCTGGGTGTCTACCGAGATGGCGTGCGTTCCAGCCGCAGCTATACAGTCAAGGCCAGCGGTTTACGCTGGGTCTCACTGATGTGGCTGGGACACATCCCCTGGGCCGGTCGCTATTGGGCCTTGCCCTTCCTCACCGTGCTGGCGCCCTCGGAACGCTATCACCAAAAGCGGGGACGCCGCCACAAGAAGGTCACTGACTGGGCCCGCCAGATGATCCTGCAACTGCGGCGCTGGCTGCCGCATCGGCCGCTGGTAGTGGTGGGCGACAACGGCTACGCCGTCCTCGACCTGCTCCACTGCTGCCAGTCGCTCCGTGAACCGGTAACCCTCATCACCAGGCTGCGCCTGGACGCCGGTCTCTATGATCCCGCGCCACCCCGCTCACCGGGTCAAACTGGCCGACCCCGGGTGAAGGGATCACGTCAACCCACCCTCAAGCAACGCCTTGATGATCCCAACCTGCGGTGGGACACCGTGTCGGTGTCCTGGTATGACGGCGCCGTCCGCACTCTGGAACTGGCCTCCCAGACCGCCCTTTGGTACCACCACGGCAAACCGCCCGTGCCCATCCGGTGGGTGCTGGTTCGAGACCCCAAGGGCGAACTGGACACTCAAGCCCTGCTCTGCACGGATCAATCGGTCAACCCAATACAGATCCTCCAGTGGTTTGTGCTGCGTTGGCAACTGGAAGTCACCTACCAGGAGGTGCGGGCTCACCTGGGTGTGGAAACTCAGCGCCAATGGTCAGATCGCGCCATCGCCCGCACTACGCCCATCCTGATGGGTCTGTTTTCCTGGATCGCCCTGGCGGCCCACACGCTGCAGCAAGAGAGCCCCATCACCCAACGCACTGCGGCCTGGTACGACAAGCCGTCACCCACCTTCGTGGATGCCATCGCCCTGGTGCGACGACACCTGTGGCTGGCGTCCCAGAGTTTTTCAATGTCGTCGCCCGACGATGACCGGGAAAAACAGGCTCTCGATTTATACGCCCGGCTTATCGATTCCCTCGCCTACGCCGCTTGAACGTACAAAGTCCAGCTAAGAGCCTATCCTAATAATTGGTGAAAACTCGTGGCCCTGTCCTGGGAAGCCCAGCTAGGGTTGGGTCCAGGCCGGGGCAATGACCAAAGCGAAAAAGCCCAAGCCGTCACGCCAGAAGCGGGCTGGCCCGGCCATCAGAACCAATCCCGCCACCGGTGCTTTCCAGATCTCCGACGAGATCTGGAAAGTGCTGCATCCCCTGATCCCAGAGCATGTGAACACCCATCGGGTCGGCGGCCGTCCCCGGGTTTCCGACCGCACCTGTGCCAATGGCATCTTCTACGTGCTGCGCACCGGTTGCCAGTGGAAAGCGTTGGACGCCACCGGCGTCTGTTCCGGCTCCACCGCCCACCTGCGCACGTTGCAGCGACGGGTGCAGCAGTGGCGAGGCATCATGGCAGACAAGCCGGTCTACGCCGCGTCCAAATCTCCGCCGCCCGAACTCAGTGGACTGCCGGAAATGGCGCTGTCAACGGGCGATCCAAAGTGTTGAGTTTTCGGTAACATTCTCCGGTGAGGCAACAGGACATCGTGCGACTGCTGTGCCGGTTGATTGGCGAGGAGTACGACGGCGAGACTCGTCGAAAGCGATGGTTGCTGGATCTAACTGAGTGACTTACGCCTGATATTGAGTTCAGGAATTACGGGTACGCTGCATTCGACCTGACGATGACCGTTTGCCAGCCTCGCCGGCCTCCGTGCACCCGCTGCCCTCTGGTTGCGTTTTGCGTCACGGGGCGTGCTCAAGAATCTATGGCTGTGCCTCACATTGGGACACCGGTTGAGCCCACCACTCTATAGCTTCCATGCTCACTGTCCCCGCGCGATCGGAATCGGTAATTCGGGGCATGTGAGCAGCTTGATCGTCGCCTTCCGAGGATGGTACACCGTACCGGCCGCTGATTCCGCAGATTAGGTTGGAACCTGTGAAAGATGAAATGGATACCTGGCGGAGGATGCGTCCTTGCACCACAGCCCTTCATTGTTGCGCAGAAGTTGTGGCCCTGGACGTTGTGCATGAAGGCCACAGCCTCGCCGGGTGCGATGTCGGTCCCCTGCGCTCATTTACCACAAGCGATTATACAATCGCCTGACGGCAACCCCCCTAGAAGTTGAGACTATTGGAGCCTGGACAACAGCGAATTCGAAGCTATCGCCACCCGATCGGTCGGCGATTCACGCACCAGGAGGGTCGCACTCGCGGCCGCAGGACGATCCCGTTGCGTCTTACCGGAAATCCCCGCTTGGCGTGCGGCACAGCGCCAGGTTTGCCATCCAACCCACAGGGAACGTCGGTTTGCCCACTGGCGGTACGTCGGTCGTTCCATCCGCTTGGCGAGCGAGGACTTGCCACTCCGACCCGGCAGGACTCGGAATTGTCAGAATCGGACTGATTTCTCGTTCCAATTGTAATAACACAATCGGAAAGCCCGAGATTCCATGCGCAAAAAAGCAAAATAATGGCGGAGAGGGCGGGATTCGAACCCGCGATACCCCAGAGGGGTATACCGGTTTTCGAGACCGGCGCCTTCAACCACTCGGCCACCTCTCCGTGAACGCGCTCCATTATTGTATCAGATGGTCGGCTGGTTCCGGTTTTGCCGTCGCCGGTACTCGGCGCTCCGACAGGCGCCGAGTGGTTTCGGCCGGCCGTGAATCGTGCGTGCTATAATCGCCCGGTTATGTCGTTGCAACCCCAATTTTCCGAGCATTTCACCGATAACCGGGTCAGCCAGGGCGCGTCGTCACCCTACTGGGAAGAACCCGCCTCGTCGCCGTACTGGGACGGGTCGGAGTTGGGCCAGTTTCAAGGTGAGGCCACCTCCCAATCGTCGACCTCTAGGGCAAATTCAGCTTCCCCTGAGATTCTCAGGGGATTGACTACTGAACAACAACATGCTGTTCAGATTACTAACGGGCCGTTGATTATAGTGGGTACGCCAGGGTCTGGGAAAACCCTTGTGGTCGTGCGTCGGATTGCTCATTTGGTAAGAGACCTGACTGTCCCACCATGGAGCATCCTTTCAGTTACTTTCACCAACAAAGCGGCTAAAGAAATGCGTGTTCGTCTCGACGAATTTCTCGACGATCAGGGTAGGGAAGTCACCATGGGCACGTTTCACTCTATTTGTGCCCGCATTTTGCGAAGGCATGGAGAGCGAATCGGTGTTGGCCGCAATTTCACAATTTACGACCAGGATGACCAACTTTCCGTCGTAAAATCCGCAATGCAATTGGCCGACGTCGATCCCAAAAGCTACAACCCGCGAGCCCTGTTGTCGCGGATTTCCGCTGCGAAAAGCAGCCTGCAGGATTCCAGGCAGATGGCCCAGGCCGCCTACGACGCGGACGACGAATATGGCGCCCATTGGATCGACGTCTGCGCCCGCGTTTACCGGTACTACGAGGAGGCGCTGACCCGTCAGAACTCCCTGGATTTCGACGACCTCCTGATGCGCACCGCACAACTCCTGGAAACCGTCCCGGAGGTTCAGGCTCAGTACCACGACCGTTACCGGTACCTGCTGATTGACGAATTCCAAGACACCAACTTAGTACAGTACAAACTCGCACGGCTGCTTACAGGCCCGCACCAGAACCTTTGCGTCGTGGGCGATCCAGACCAGAGCATATATTCTTGGCGCGGTGCTAACCTAGAAAATTACGAGAAATTCATCGACGATTTCCCAGAGGTTCAGTTCTTCCGCTTCAACTTCCGGTCCGGACAGAAAATATTGGATGCAGCTTACAGCTTGATTAATGCTAAGCCAACTTCTGATCAAGCCCTCGTTCCCGATCCGAAGTCCGGGCCCACACGCCAAAGCAGAGTTCGCCAACACGGGCCGCAATCTCCCGAGACTTCATTGTGGCGCAAAATTAGCGAATGGTTATGGGGGCGTGAAATCCTAGAGCCCGAACCAAACGCTATTCAGATGTCTGCCGGCACCATAGGTAACGACGATCAAACAGCTATACAAGACGCTTTTAGCATAGACGTGCCATCGCGCCCTCGGCTCATATCCCATGAGTCAATCACCAATGCTGGTTTTGTGTCGGTCATGGAGTTGGGCAACGCAGAAGAAGAAGCTTCCTGGGCCATAAGCGAAATATCGCGATTGGCCCGGTCCGGTCGTTATGAACACGGCGATTGCGCCGTCATGTACCGCACTAATGCACAAAGTCGAGCCTTTGAGGACACGTGTTTGCACCTGGGGATTCCTTACCGACTCGTAGGGGGAGTGCGTTTCTATCATCGCAGGGAGATACAAGACATTCTCTGCTACCTGAGAGTCATTTATAATCCAAACGATGAAGTCAGCTTGACCCGCATCATCAACACCCCGCCCCGTGGCATCGGCGCGAAAACCGTACAGCAACTCACCGCTTTCGCCGCGCGCCAGGGGATGACCACCCGCGCGGCCATGACCGACATCGCCGCGGCCCGCGCCGAGAATCGGCCCTGTCCCATCAACGTCACCGCCCGCGCCGCCCGTTCCATCGCTGACCTGTCGGTCACCCTGGACCGTCTGGGCGATGCTGCCCGCGAACTGGGGGTTGCCGACCTGCTGGACCGCATGCTCGATATGTCGGGCCTAGCCAGAAACATTCACGCGCAAGACGACGGCGAGGAGCGCTGGGAAAACATCCTGGAACTGCGCGGACTTGCCGAAGACTACGGCCCTCCCGCCGACGGCAGCGCGGACGGGCTCAGCGCGTTTCTCGAGCGCGTGTCCCTGGTGTCCGACGTGGACCAATACGAACAGTCCAAGGACGCCCTCACTTTGATCACACTCCATCAAACGAAGGGACTGGAATTCCCCGTGGTAATAATTGCTGGATTGGAAGAAGGACTCCTGCCTCACATCCGTTCATTGGACACTGTTGATGAAACTGACGAAGAGCGTAGACTGTGCTACGTCGGTATGACCAGAGCCAAAGAGCGATTGTACATGTCATTCGTGCACTTTCGTGCGCATCGCGGAGGCATACCGTCGAGATTCTTGAAAGACCTGCCGGGTGAGTTGCTTGCCGGAACATCTTTGGGAGATACAATCTACGCACAAATTAGCGGGGGCCGCAATTACGTTTCCCAACAGAGAAACCGGAATCCTAACACCGTTATCGGCGGCGAATATGCCACCCGCCGACGGGAATCGCGCACCAGACTCGGCGATGGCGCCGGTCCCGGCGGCGATGCAACCCGCGGTCGTCTGCGCGGCAACATCGACGAAAAACTCACAGAATGGGACTCCAGCCGATCGGTCCGGTCCAAGGAACCACAGCGCGTACCCCTGACCGTCGGAGAGATCGTCCGTCATGCCGTGTTCGGGGAAGGGGTGGTTCAGGACGTGCAGGGACAGGGCGAAACGGAGCAGGCCAGCATCAACTTTGGCGACGACGTCGGCTTGAAGCGTCTGCTTGTGTCGCTGGCCCCGCTGGAACGCGGGTAAACCTCGCCCCCCTGTTGTGAGGTGGACCAACCTTGCCGCGTCCACCTCACCCAATCGATGCTCGCGCCCAATCAATGCCGTTGACCGCGTATGTTTTCGCGCGGCCGGGAGGCATTCGTGGCGCGTCTGATCAGAGCCCGGATGGTTTGAATCATCAACAAAACCCGCAATCCTGCATCCGCTTCTTGCTAATTGCATCCTGATGCATTACGATATACGCCGCGTTTATTGCGGCAATCGTAGCAAACGCTGATTTTGACCTCACATCATCAGGCTATTATACTGCCGCGCATTGTGTCGCGCCGGAACACGCCGGGGCGGCAATTCTGCCCACCTTTCGGAGGTACAACATTGGTTAAACCTACGATCCTCGTCGCTCTCGCCTCGGCCTTGCTTCTGGCCATCGGCGTGGCGTGCGGCGGGGCCAGCGAAGAATCAACCCAAACCACCGCTCCCGCCAGCCAACCCCAGGCGGAACAGCAGCAATCCCAGACTGAACAGCAGCAATCCGGAGGCGGACAGCAGGCGTCATCAGGCGCTGCCGACCCCACTGCCATGGCCCCGGAAACTCCCATTCCCACGGTGGTCGCCACGGCCACTCCCAGCCCAACCAGCACGCCGACGGCCGCGCAGGAAACCACTGCGGTCGGTGGCTCGTTGCGCATCGCCACCATCCCGCCCGTGCAGCAGCTAACGGGCTCCTGGCTGGGAACCACCACCTCCGCCAACACCCAGGTACGGCCGTTCACCGACCCGCTGGTCCACACCGACCGCTTTGACGGATCGCTGGTTCCGGGTCTGGCCACCAGTTGGGAAGCCAACGAAGATGGCACCCAGTGGACCTTCCAGCTACGCAATGACGTAGAGTTCCACGGCGACTGGGGTCCCTTCACCGCTCACGATGTGCCCACCAGCGCATCGTTCATCATTCGTGAAGACGCCATCGCCACCGATACCGGTCTGTTCCGCGGACTCTTCGGCGACACCGAAGAAGAGATGCTGACCAACATCGTGGCGCTGGACGACTACACGATCCAGTTCAATCTTAAGACTCCCAACTCCCTGATGGACTTCTTCGCCGGAGCCCAGCAAGGCAACCTGTTCATGTATTCCAAGGCCCAGTATGAGGCCGAAGGAATCGACCAGTTGCAGGCCAAGCCCGCCGGCGTCGGACCGTGGGTGTTCGAAGAACGCACCATCGACGTCAACATCCTCTATTCGCGGAATGCCGACCACTACCGTCGGTCCCCGTTCTTCGAGGAAATGGAGTACATCTTGATCCCCGAGGAAACCACCCGTCTGGCCCAGCTGACCACCAGCCAGGTTCAGATTGGCGAAATCAGCCGCGAATTGCACACGGACGCGCAGGGCTCCGGACTCACAGTCCTGCAGAGCGAACTGCCTTCCATCCAGGTGGCCTTCATCATCGGCGGCGTGTACAACCCCGAGGAAGCGAGCGCCTGCCTGACCGACGAATTCCAGAACTGCTTCTATCAGCCCGACGAGCCGCACCTGAACCCCAAGGTTCGCGAGGCCATCAACCGGGCCATCGACCGCGAGGAAATCAACCGCGAGTTGTTCGGTGGCATCGGCCGTCAGCACACCGTTTGGGGCTACCACCCCGCCCTCCCCGGCTACAACCCCCGCTGGACCGAAGAGTTTGACGACAAATACGGCTTCGATGCTGAACTGGCCACCCAGTTGCTCGAAGAGTCCGGACACCAGGGTTACGATCTGACCCTGCTGCTGACCGAGCTCCCCGGCGTCCCCGAAATGATCCCGATGGGTGAGGCGGCGTTCACCTACCTGACCAACATCGGCATCAACGTTGAGTCCGAAGCCATCCGGTGGGCAGACTACCGCGCCAAGTACTACCGCCCGGGCAAGACCCACGGCACCATTGCGGCCACTCGCGGAACCTACCGCCCGGCCGACATCACCCTCCGGTTCTACAACCGCAGCGGCGGCGCCGGATTCTGGCGCACATCCGTTGACCCCATGACCGACATCCTTTACGACAGGGCCACCCAGAGCGTCGATCCCGAGGTCAAGGCCCAGGCCCTCCGCGACTTGGGAGACCTCAAGTTCGACCTGTATTCCGAGGTGCCCATCGTCTGGCTGCCGGCCCAAATCGTGGTCGATCCCGCCGCCATTGGCGAGATGGCATGGCCCGGCAACATCAACGCCAGCTTCACTCACACCGAGTACATCACTCCCGCGTCCCAGTAAACCGACGCAAGGGAACCAAACAGGCAGGGGCGACCGAAATGGTTGCCCCTGCGCCTGATTGCAATAAGGTAGTTAACCGTGCAGCGTTACATCATTTTCAGGGTGGGCCAGTCCATCCTCACCCTGCTGGTATTGACCGTTATCGTGTTCTCCCTGGCGCGCCTGTCCGGCGACCCGCTGGATGTGCTGCTTCCTCTCGAAGCAACCAACGAGGACGCCGAGCGACTCAGGGCAGCGTGGGGCCTCGATCGTCCGGTGCACATTCAGTATTTCACCTTCCTGGGCAACGCCCTGACCGGCGATTTCGGCGATTCCCTGCGCGTCAGGGGCCGCACGGCCATCAGCCTGGTCCTGGAGCGGCTGCCCAACACGGCCGCGCTGGCCGGCGTTGCCGTGGTTGTAGCCATCCTCATCGCGGTTCCAATTGGAGTCTTGTCGGCAGTAAAGAAGGACTCCGTCTTTGACTACGTGGGCAAGGTGATCGCGCTGTTCGGCCAATCGCTGCCCGCCTTCTGGCTGGGGCTGATGCTGATGTGGGTGTTTGCCGCCCAACTTGGCTGGTTCCCGGTCTCCGGCAAGGAGCATGGCGCTTTATCGTACATCCTGCCGGCCATTGCCATCGGATGGTTCCAGGTGGCCGCGCTCATGCGCCTGGTGCGGTCGTCAATGCTGGACGTGCTGGACACCGAATACGTAAAACTGGCGCGCATCAAGGGCGTGGCCGAGTGGAAGGTGATCTGGAAGCACTGCCTCCGGAACGCCGCCATCGCACCCTTCACCTACTTCGCGCTCATCATCGGCTCTTTGATGGTGGGTTCGGTTTCCATCGAGTTCGTATTCGCCTGGCCCGGCGTTGGCCGGCTGGCGGTGGACGCGGCGGTCACCAAGGACTTCCCCGTAGTACAGGCAGTCGTAATTACGTTCTGTCTGGTGTATATCGTCGCCAACCTTCTGGTGGACATCGCGTACGCCTACGTTGACCCCAGGATCCGGTACAGTTAGGAGAATCACGTTATGGCTGCGGAAAACCGCGTTGCCAATGCATCAGCCATCGGTGAAACGACCGAAGAATTGGTCGCCCCCGAACGCGGCTGGTTCGGCCGCTTCATAAGGGAGGCGCGGCGTTATCCCCTGTTCCCGATCGCGCTGCTCCTCATCGTCATGGTGATACCCGCCATCGCGGCGGACTGGGTTGCGCCTCACGACCCCAAACTGGGCAGCCTGTCCGCGAAACTCCAGCCACCCGCGTGGATGGAAGGCGGCAGCACCGAATACCTGCTCGGCACCGACCGGGTGGGTCGGGACATCCTCTCCCGGATCATTCACGGCGCGCGCGTGTCCGTGGTGATCGCCGGCATCGCCATCTGCATCGCCGGTGTGGTGGGCACTTCACTGGGCATCGCCGCCGGGTACTGGGGAGGTTGGTTTGACGCGCTGGTGATGAGACTGGTGGACATATCGCTGTCCATCCCAATCATTCTGCTGGCGCTGGTCATAGTTGCGGCCACCAAACCAAGCATGGCCACGGTCATCACGGTGCTGGTGCTGTTGATGTGGTCGCGGTACGCCCGATTGGTGCGCGGCGAGACACTGGCCGTGCGCGTCCAGGACTTCATATCCCGAGCGCGGGTGTCGGGCGCATCCCATCGCCGCATCATGATCCGGCACGTATTCCCCAATGTGTTCAACAGCGTCATCGTGCTGGCCACGCTGAACGTCGGGTTTGTCATCATCCTGGAAGCGACCCTTAGCTTCCTGGGCGCCGGCATCCCGCCGCCACAACCGGCCTGGGGCCTGATGGTCGCCGACGGCCGCGTGCTGATTGCATCGGCGCAGGGTTGGTGGGTGTCCCTCTTCCCCGGTCTGGCCATCATGCTGGTTGTGCTGTGCATGAACCTGCTGGGCGACTGGCTCCGCGACCGCCTGGATCCCAAGCAGCGCCAGGTGTAAGCAACGCCGAGAACCGACCAACGATCAGGGGCAGGTTTGAAACCTGCCCCATTTCTTTTGCGTCGCCGGCGTGATTGTCGGGGGTTGCTACCTGAACTGAGGTATCACGTCCTCGGCGATCACGCCCATGAGGTCGCGTATGCGATCCACGTCCCCGGTATTCAGCGCGAGCGCCAGGTGTTGCGCCCCAGCGTCCCGGTAGGCCGCGATGCCGGCAACCATTCCGGCGGGATCGTTGCCAGGCAACCGGGAGCGGTCCGCGGCGCGCTGGCTGGATGGCCCACCGTGGGCCTCCACCTCAACCCGCACCGACATGGCGATGTCGTCGGGGTTGCGGCCTGCCGATTCGGCCACCTCCAGCACTCTGCGGCGCCCGATGGCGAACTCCTCGGCGTTGACGCCGGAAGGGTGCCAACCGTCGCCTCTGCGTCCCGCCCGGCGCAACGCTCCGGGACTGTTCCCGCCGACCCACAGCGGCACAGCCTGAGAACCCGATACCGTTTGCGCAGGCTTCGGCGAAAACTTCAGATCCTCAAACTCCCAGCGACTGCTGCTGTACCTGGGGTCCTCGTTCGACCACAACTCCCGCATGATGTCCATGGACTCGTTGGTGAGCGAACCGCGCTGACTCAGTGGGATTCCCAACGCCTCGAACTCCGGCGTCATCGCCCCGACGCCGATTCCCAGCAGGAGCCTGCCCCCGGACATCTGGTCCAGCGTCGCCGAGTACTTGGCCAGTTCCACCGGATTGTGATACGGCAGCACCAGCACGGAGGTGCCCAACAGGATCCGCGATGTCAGCGCCGATATGTGGGACAGCGTCGCCATTGGATGGTAGTACGGTTTGTCGTCCAGGCGTTCCCGGATGTACCCGTTGTTGAACAGGTGGTCCATCACCCAAACCGAGTCGTACCCCAACTCCTCCGCGAGCGTTCCAAACCTGATCACCGCCTGCGGGTCTTCAATCCCCCAGTTGTTGGGAACCGTAACGCCAAACTCCATAATCCAACCTCTGTGTTGTCGCTCTGACCGCAAATCCGGGCAGCGCGCTGAGATCAGCACGCCATATCGCCCTGAACTAGTTTCCGCTGGGTTTCGGGAGGAACGGCGTCAACTTGTCCGCCAGCGACGCCAGGTTGCGCGACTGTACCCAGACTTGCCCGTTGCCCCGGAACCGCATCACCAAGCCCTCTCCTCCGGCAATCAGGGAACCGATGCCTCCCACCTTGCCGATGGAATACTCGACGTCGTCGCTGAACGCGACCAGGTGTCCGGTATCGACCACCAACTCGCGGTCCGGCGACACAGCGACCTGTTTGATTGCCCCGTATGAGTTGTAGTACACCGTGCCCAGCCCGCGCTCGGAGTATGCCCTGATGAAAAAGAGGCTCTCACCGCTGAAGAATCCCCGGAAGCCCTGGAACCTGGCGTCCGTTTCCACGTTCTCCGTGCATGCCAGGAAGGAACTGGACTGAATGAACAGGTTCTGGCCCGGCTGCAGGTCGAACGAACCGATATCCCCCGGCGAAGGGGGCGCCAGGCTCACCCAACCGCCGGACCCCTCACCGGTGAAGGTGTTGAGGAAGAAGGATTCACCGCCGATCATGCGCCTGATACCGCCGAACAGGCCGCCGCCGCCCATGCCGGTTTTCATCTCGACGCCGGCCTGGGCCACCATGGCGCCGGTCTCGGCTTTGATCGACTCTCCCGGATTCAGTTCGACGGTGAGGAGCGCGTAACTTGGGTCAAATTCTACAGTGGCTTGCATTGCCGTCTCCACTTTGCGGGTTGTGATTGCGCCGGCAGGCGTACCCCGCAGCGCGTTTTACGCCCGTCAGTATCACCCGGTTTTGATGGACTGAAGCAACCGCACCGATTCGATAGCACCCACGGCGCAATCCGACCCCAGGTTCCCCACCTTGCCGCCCGAACGGTTGATGGCCTGTTCCAGGTTTTCAGTGGTCAGCACGCCGAACATGGTCGGGATCCCGGTTTCCCTGCTGACGGCAGCGATCCCGGATGCCGCCTGATTGCACACCATATCGTAGTGGCTGGTTTCGCCCCGGATCACGGCCCCCAGGCAGATCACCGCATCGTAGCGACCTGATTCCGCCAGCGTTTTGGCGGTCACCGGCAACTCGAACGAACCGGGGACCCATGCCGTGGATATGTCTCCGTCCCGCACTCCATACTGCGCCAGTGTGCTGATCGCGCCCTCCATCAGGTTCTTGGTGATAACGTTATTGAACCGGGCCGCGACCACTGCCACCCGTAGGCCGGACCCGTCCAATCCACCATTCAATTCTTGCGGCAAACTCTCATCTCCTGTGTCCGGGAATAGGGCCGCCGGCAAACATGCGGCGCCCGACGCCAAGTGTACTACGCCCCGCATGAGGTGTCACCCGAACTCCACTGGCGACCCAGGGTCGTTCGATTGTCCTGGCGAAAGGCGGCGCTGTGGCCGGAACGGTTCCGTGCTCACCGTCCGCTCGTCCTTCGACAGGCTCCGGATGAGCGGAAGTCGGGTTCAGGATGGGCGGACTGCATCGACCGACAGGGTCGGGGTGAGTGGGCAGGTTTGAAAGCCGCCCATGCGTGTGCATGGCCGCTGGCGAACCACCAGGGTCGGACGGCGCCTGAAGGGCGTCGTCTTTCCGGAGGGGTGGAGGGTTTCTCGTCCCTGCGGTTGGTGGTTCGTTGGTTGGCGGTTGGTGTTGTTTCGGTTGGTTGGTTTTGGTTTGGTGTGAGAGGCGGGATGCCGGATCGTTGTCAGCGCACGGCCGGTACGCAACTATTTGAACGGCAGTTCCGTGGTCGCAGGACTATTTGTTAAGTCCCTACCACGCGGGCCCGAACAATCCCGGTGGGCCAGTGCGGCACCGCCGGTGAGTACGTTGGTCGGATATCGGCGAATTGCCACCTGGACCGGTTGCGATTTGTTGCTGACGGGGTTGGCCGTCGATCCGGAATCTTGCCTCTCTGGGGTTGTGGTGGAGCAGCTGCTTGATCTAGACGGTATTAGGATATACGTTCGTATCGGTGGTGTCAAGGGATTATTTTGCAGGGATAGACAGGATGCACAGGATGGGTTGGGAGGGCAGGTTTTTTACAGGGCTGGACAGGATGGTGGTGTAGGTTTCTTTGCGCCTTAAGGTTCTGCTAGGCCATGGTGTTCAGCCGGTGGTGGATTTGTGACAGGGTTGCGGTTTCGCCGGTCAGGATGCTGCGGGCCAGTGTGCGGGCGAACTCCTTCTGGTGGTCTGCGGTGAGGTATTCGGCTGGCGATTTTCCGTCTATCCTCGCCAGGAGCAGCGTGCCCAATTGGCGCACCGTGTCGCGTTCCAGGTCGTCCGGGTCTCCCGCGACGTTGCCGTCGCAGGCCGCAAGGTAATGCGACCAGAATGATTGGACAGCCTGGTTGTAGCGTTTCGCCCATTGCGGCTGGTAGATTGCTTTCAGCGTGAAGTGGTTGAGCATGAAAGCGAGGTCGAATACCGGGTTGCCCAGGTGAACGACCTCGAAGTCCAAGAGGAATATCCGCGCATCGGCGCCGTCGCGGTTGACGATGATGTTCTTGGGGCTGAAGTCCCCGTGAACCAGCGCCCGCCTGTCCCCGGGGCCCGGCAGCATCCGGCGCGCTTCAGCCTCGATGATGCCCGCGAGGTCGGGGTGAGCCGCGGCCGTCGCGCGGTGGTAGGGATCGATGCGCAACTGCACGAAGCAGTCCAGGTCGGCGAAGGCGCGCAGGTCCGCGGGCGCATCATCTCCATTTACGGCGGACGCCCCGTGAATCTCGCCCAGCATTGCGCCGACGCGCGCCGCGACGTTGGGGTCGATATCGCCCGCCAGCAGCGACTCCTTCCAGTTTGCGCCTCCCTGCGGGGCCGAGGTCATCACAAAAAGAAAGTTCTTCCGGTCTTCGTGTATGACCTGCGGAGTTGACCACGTCGTCGCGGCGGCCGGCCCGGGTCGGGCATGGAAGCGCGACAGATAATCGATCCCGGCGCGTTCCCGGTAGATGCGTTCACGGTCCGCGAACCAGTCCTCCTCGACGCGAAGCTTGGGCAGCGATTGCTTGAGCACCAGACCATCGCCGCCGGTTCCGTCAGCGCTCACCCGGATGACTACGTTGGACACTCCCCCACCCAGGAACTCGGACCTCGCGGTCCGACTCGCCGCCGGAGTGATCAACCCACGTTCCGCCAGGTAGGGAATCGCGTTGTCTGCCGACAGTTCAAAGTCCATGGATTCGTTGGCCACGCAGACGGAGCGTGTGGATAAACCAGACCTATACCTTTGCCGCCACCTGCGTTGTGAAGTCCTCCAGGTGTCCCAGGGTTTCTTCCAAGTTACCGTCGGCGCTCAGTCGGGCAATGTCCAGCACCAGGTAGCTGACGCCCATGTCCTGGTATTGCCGAATGTCGCCGGCAATCTGATCGCTGTTGCCGGTGAAGCGCCTGCGGTCTTCGCCGGTGTCCGTGCCGGTGATGCGATAGTCGTGGGAACGGTAGATGATCTGGATTTCGTCGGGGTTGCGGCCGGCGCGTTCGGCCGTGCGCCGCAGTCGTTCCATCCCGCTCTGCAATGCCTCCGGGGTGCCGACGGGGAAGGCGGGGTTGTTGCCGATGGGATACCACCCGTCGCACAGGGTCGCGGCCCTGCGAATCGCCGGACGGCTTTCGCCACCAACCCAGAACGGCGGGTGCGGCTTCTGCACCGGCTTGGGCAGGAACCAGATGTCCGAAAAGCTGACGTACTTGCCCTCAAAGGTCGGGTCGTCGGATGTCCAAAGTTCTTTGAACGCCCGGATGTATTCGTCGGTGACCGCGCCGCGCTCGTCGAAGGGTTCGCAGCCCACCGCTTCGAACTCCTCCCGACACCAGCCCACGCCGACACCCACGATGAGCCGACCGCCCGACAGCACGTCCAGAGTCGCCAGGGACTTGGCGGCCACCAGCGGATTGCGGTGCGGCACGATCATCACGGAGGTTGCCAGCCGGATCTTTTCGGTTGCGCCGGCCATGAACGCCAGCGCGGTGATCTGCTCCATCGCCTGCCCTGAGGCCGAGCCGGGAAACTCGCCAGTTTCGGTGTAGGGGTAGTCGGAGTCGATGCTTTTGGGCACCAGGATGTGATCGCCCAGCGCTATTGAGTCGAACCCCAGCGCCTCCGCCTTTTGGGCGATGGTCGCCATGTTGTCCGGCGTGGCCAGCGGCCCGCGGCCGGGGAGGGTGATTCCGTACTGCATCTGCGTAACTCCTGTTTGGTTGCGAGGGAAGCGTGGCAATCCCGGTGGGAGAAAGGCCGGTGTTGCGGCAACATTGGGCCGGGTCAATGAGACCCACGGCGAATTAGTGGAAGAGTATGCCCCCGTTGACGTTGTAGGACTGGCCGGTGATCAGTTCCGAGTCGGGGCCGGCGAAGAACGCCACCAGGTTCGCCACATCCTCCGGTTCCGCGATGCGGCCCAGCGGCGTGCGGTCGGATGATGCGGAGACGATCTGCGAACGGAACTCCTCCTGCGTGATGCCGCGGTCGGCAGCCTGTTGTCGCTCCCAGTAGCTCATGCGGTCCGTGTTGATGGGGCCGGGACACACGGCGTTGACCGTGATGCCGTGCGGGGCCAGATCCATGGCCGACGCCTGGGTCAGGCCGATGACGGCGAACTTGCTGGCCGAGTAAGCCGCGCCGTCGGCGCTGGCCTGCTTGCCGGCGTTGCTGGCGATGTTCACGACGCGGCCGCCGTTGCCCAGGCGCACCATCTCGCGGCCGGCGTGCTTGGTGCAGAGGAAAACGGCCGTGGTGTTGATGGCGAGGAAGTGCTGCCAGACATCCTCCTCAAGTTCGGTAACCGGCACCTTGTCCCGTCCGATGATGGCGCGGGCGTTGTTCACCATGATGTCGAGCCGGCCGTAGTGGTTGACGGTGTCTGCCACCAGTCCCTCGATTTCGTCGGGTTTGGACAGGTCGGCGTAGATGGGCAGCACGTTGCGTCCCAGCGCGCGGACTTCGTCCGCGACGCTGTCGATGGACTGCCACTCCGCGCGCACCTCGCCGGGCGGGAGGTCGTCCACCTGGCGGCGCACGTCGGTGATGGCCACGTCGGCTCCCTGGGACGCCAGTTTGAGGGCGGTGGCCCGGCCCACGCCGCGCATACCGCCGGCGCCGGTGATCAGTGCAACTTTTCCTTCAAGACTCATGGTCACTCCCTCCCGGCGCTGAACGGTTCCCTGGCGAAAATTCGCCGCACCATCGGTTCAAAGAACTCCAGCGGCAGCGTTTCGTATTCGGGGTCGAAAGATGATTGGTCCCAGCGGTGGCAGAAGTCCACGGCGTCCTGGTACCACGGGTGGTCGATGTAGCGGTCCCGCGCGTTGCGGTCGTCGCCGAAGTGGTGGGCGTAGTAGTAACTCTGGAACAGGCCGTGCTGGCGCACGATCCAGTAGGTCCGCTCGGACACGTAGGGTCGCAGCACCGCCGCCGCCAGTTCGCTGTGGTTGTGGGGCGACAGGAGGTCGCCGATGTCGTGGAGCAGCGCGGCCACCACCATCTCGTCGCCTGCGTCGTCGCGATACGCCCGCGTCGCAGACTGCAGGGAGTGTTCCAGGCGGTCCACCCGGTAACCGGCCAGCGAACCGGCCAGCCCTCTCAACTGTTCCAGCACCCGGTCGGCGGTGCCGGCGGCAAACTCCGCCTCCAACCGCTCCAGCATTTCGTAGTCTTCCCGCGTGCCGGCGGCCATGCTGGTGAACGATACGGTCGTGTCCCCAGCCTGCATAGTGTCACTCATTGGGATGCCCCCGTCGTGTCGTGTAGTATGTACCGGAATTGTACCACCGCAATCTGCCACGGGCGGACGCGGCGCATGGGCAGGAGGCGAGGAATGGCAGACTCGAAACGACTGGACGGCAGGGTGGCGCTCATCACCGGCGGGGGTCGCGGCATCGGCCAGGCCATCGCCCGCGCCTACGCCGCCGAGGGGGCAATTCTCGCCCTGGCCGCCCGCACCGATTCGGAGTTGCAGGAAACCGCCGCCGCCATCCGCGATGAGTACGGGTCGAACGTCATCACGGTTCTTGCCGACGTGACCGACCGCGCCCAGGTTGAAAACGCGGTGGCCCAAACGCTCCACCGCCACGGGGTCATCGACGTTTTGGTGAACAACGCCGGCAACACGGGACAGATCGGCCCCCTTTGGACTCTTGACCCCGACCGCTGGGCCAACACCATATCCGTACACGTCCTGGGCACATACTACGGCTGCCGGGCCGCCATTCCGGCGATGCTGGAACGGGGCAGCGGGCGCATCGTCAACATGGCCGGCGTCGGCGGACCCAACGATACCTCCTACGACGCCGCCAAGACCGCCATCGTCAACATGACCGAGAACCTGAGCGTTGAACTGGCCGGCAGCGGGGTAACCGTCAACGCCATCAGCCCCGGGTCCATCCACACCCGCATGTGGGAAGAGGTGCGGGATATGGCTTACCAAGCCGGCGACATGGAGATGTACGAAAAGGGCGTGCAGGTAACATCCGGCGGCGGGGCGTCCATTGAGCGCGCGGCGGAGTTGGCCGTCATGCTCGGCAGCGACCAGTGCGGAACGCTGTCGGGCCGGCTGATACGCGCCAATCTCGACACCTTCGAGGATATACCCGGCCGCGTGGACGCCATCATGGCATCCGAAGCGTACCTGCTGCGGAGGGTTGACGGCTAGCAGTCTGCGGACTTTGCCGACGGGGCTGGCGTCACGGGGATGGCGTCGCCAGCGATGGGTGTTGCGGCGGCTTTGCCAGCAGCAGCGCCGCCGCCGTCAACGCGCCCAACACCGCGTAGATGATAAACGCGATGCCGTACCCGCCGGCCAGGTGGAACACCAGGCCCGACGCCACCGCGCCGATGGCCTGTCCCAACGACGTGAACGGTTCGGTGATACCGCGGATGGTTCCCAGCGACTGCCGTCCGAAGAAGTCGGCGTAGGCCACCGCGGGCACCACCAGGATGCCGGCCACGGCCACGCCGAACAGGCCGGCGGCGATAAAGGTCGCCCACACCGTTTCCGCGACGACGAAGATGGCGCAGGCCACCGCCATCACCAGCGCGACGATGGCGTAGGTGTACGAAACGCGGAGCCTCTCCACCACGCGGCCCCACAGCAGGCTGCCGATGCCGGTGCCCGCCGCGTTCACCACGATGCTCAACTGCGACAGGGCCAGGTCGATGCCCTTGGAACGAAGCAGGTCGGCCTGGTAGGTGTTGGTGCCGGACTGCAGGAGGAAGAGGAACCCAGTGCCGATGGCCAGCACCCAGAGCGCGGGCGTCCGAACGGCCTGGCGGGTGGTCCATTCGATACCGGACTCCGCCGAAGCCGCATCAACCGCGGGCCCCGAATCGGCCGGGTTGTCGGCGGTGTCAGGGCTGTCGCCGTCGGGCAGCAGGCCAACGTCCTCGGGTCGTTGGGCGATGAGCAGCGCGGCCGGCCCGAGCGCGATGACGTACACCATGAGTCCCAGCACAATCCACGCCGTTTCCCAGCCATAGACCACGCTGACCCAGGTTGCCACCAGGGGGAAAACGACCATGCCGCCGGAGTGGGACAAAAACAGCAGCCCGGTGGCGCGACCCCGCTGTCGAACAAACCAGCGACCGACCACGGTGGCGGGCCCCACGTTCAGGGGACTGCTGAACATGATGCGCCCCACGGCCAGAGCGGCGTAAAAGATGGCGATATGCACCGAGAGCCAGGCCATGACCATGGTGCTGATGCCGATGATGACCACTCCCGACACCAGCACCACGCGCGCGCCGAATCGGTCGATCGCCCAGCCGACCGGAGGCGAGGCGCCCGTGGCCAGCAATCCGCCGACCGCCGCCGCGCCTCCGATGACGGCCCGACTCCATCCGGTATCGTCGGCAATCAACGGGACGAAGACCGCGAAGGTGAGGCTGCCGGCCGCGTTGCGCACGAACATGCTGCTGCCGGCCGTGCCCAACACCACCCAGCCGTAGTAGAACGGCAGCCGTCGCGACAGGTATGCGATCAGAACGTGCATCGGGCAAGTATGCCCCCAACCCGCCCGTTCCTGCAACGCCGCCAGGGTATCATTCCGGGCCATTCTATTATCATGGCGAAAGGCAATTGCTGTTGCCAGAACGATTCCCTGCTCACCGTCCGCTCGTCCTTCGACAGGCTCAGGATGAGCGGACTACCTGGTCTGATGAGCGGACCGCCTTGTCTGTCGTCAACACGGGGTGAGCGGACTGGCTTGCCTGATGTGCGGACTACCTTGTCTGTCGTCAACACAGGGTGAGCGGACTGGCTTGCCTGATGTGCGGACTGGCTTGTCTGCCGTCAACACAGGGTGAGCGGACTGGCTTGTCCATCTTCAACGATCGAATGGCCCTGCTTCAACGATCGAATGGCCCTGCGGTATCATTTCGGCAACTTCATGCCGGCCCGGTGGCCCAAATCTCCGGTGGGAAGGCGATTTGGGCCACCTGTTGTGGCGAACCGAACGGTTCCTTGTCATCAAGGTCGAAGCCTTCGATGCCGCCGGCGCAGCGCCACGTTCCACGGTGAGGGACGCAGCGCAGGGCTCGTATCCCAGCATCCGTTGCGAGGTCAGCGCGTTGATTATCCGCCCACACCAGGTCGGGCGCGCTTTGCCGTTTCACCAGCCACGGTGATTGGGAGATGACCACCACCTGGCGCAGTGGATTTTCCGTTCCGGGAGCCTCTTCAGGGTTCACCGCAATTTCATGCAGCAGGTCATTCACCGTCCCAAGGGATGTGGGATAAAACCCGTTTTCCGGCGCGTCGATGCACAACATTCTGCCCTGGTCCGGAAGGATGGCCAGCGTCGCCAGCGCCAGGGATCTGAGGGCGCTGTCCGAAAGCGACCCAGCCGGCAGGGTCAACCCGTCGGCCTCCTCCACTTCGAGCGACAACAGGCGTTGGGTGTCATCCTCCATCAAGCGCAATCCCCTGACCGGCGAGACACCGGACAGCCGTTGCGACACTGCCGCGACCGCGTCGTCCGGAGTTAGCGCTTCGGTGTCCGCTGCGCCGGACAGGCTGCGCAGCGTCGCAGGTATGTGCGCCCCGTTGTCGGCGATGCCGGGCGGCTGCGAGTAAGGGTCCGGCTTCTGTATCGCGTTGGGGTCGAGGGCCAGGACGAGCCAGCCCTGCATCTCGCGCCGCGCCGCGAGAATGGTGGGTGTCGCCGCGGTGTTTTCAGTTCCGATTATGGTGCGTGCCGCCAGTTCCGCCAGGGCGGGTTGTCCCCAGCCGGGCACGCCGCCGTCCTGATGCACCACGACCCGGTTTTGATCCGTCTCGGCGTCTCCGATGGTGGATATGAACCCGGTACGGGCGTGTCTGCGGTTGTACACCAGCGCGTCGCGAAACCTGGCTTTGCTGTGCGGAAATTTCAGATGGCGGGACGCCCGACCCGCCGTGATGGGTCGCAGTTCTTCCCGCTCCAGCGCGAGGCCTCCCGGACGGCTTGAATCCGGCATGGGTGGTTCGTAGCGAAAAGCGATCTCATAGCGCAGGAATGATGAGGACGATTCCGCTCTGCGTCCAAAGTCGTCGGCCACGTTGGGCTCGACCAGCATCTCCACCGCAAAGGACATACGGCGCTGGCGTCCCGTGCCTCCCGTGCGCAACAGTCCGGTGATGCCTGGAAACCCGTCTCCGCCCCGGACGGCCAACGCCGCTTCATTGATCGGGAGTTCGGTGAGCAGCGAGAGGAACCCTATCGCATCGAAGATATTCGATTTGCCCACCCCGTTGGGCCCAAAAATGCAGGTGAACGGCCCGAAGTCCAGCGCGAAATCCACCAGGTTTTTGAATCCGTTGACTTCCAGTCGGGTGAGCATGATCGCCTCCGCGCAGATGAGACACGGCGATAGAGCCCAATTTTAGCACGCCCTATTCGCGACGAAATCGCTCCATTTCGCAGGCGAACCAGAGGGCCATGCTGCCCGTCCGGTCGTCGTGTCCGCTAAGCGCGGCCCGGTCCAGGTACGCGCGCATATCCGGCATCACGCCGGTGCTGATGCACCCGTCAACCACGCCGCCATCATCATCGACCCGCTCGGACACTGCGCGCCAGCAGGCCTCCAGGCCACGGCGGTAGCCGTCGTCTTCGGCGTCGGGCAGCCAACCTTCCCGCAGGCCCCTGGCCAGCGCGTACCCGATCATGCAGGTGGAGGTCATCTCGCCCCACGCGCCGGGCACGTCCACCAATTCGCCGAAGGTTCCCCAGGGTTGCTGACGGCGGAGCAGAGCGTCCAGATGGCGGCGGTGTCGCTGCACAAGTTCGGGTCGCGCCGGGTGGTCCGCCGGCAGGTAGGTCAGCGCTTCGGCGTAACCCAACGCCGCGAAACCGTTGCCCCGACTCCAGAAGTGGGGAGCGGACCGCGCGTGCCTGAACAGCCCGCTGTTGTCCTGCACATCGCCGCCGTCGATGAGGAACCGGGCCAGCATATCGGCGTACCTGGCGTCACCGGATATCCGGTACGCACGGCCGAGCATTGCGCCGCACATGAACATATCCTCGACGCGAAAGTCGGGGTCGCAGGGCGCCGGAGCCTCGCCCTGGCCGCGCGGGGTGAACCGGTCGGCGGCGTTGAAAAACAGGTTCCGGTACGTCTCGTCGCCGGTGTAGTCGGCCAGCCGCGCCGACCAGACCACGCCGGTGAGCGCCGCGCCTCCCACGTCCGCCAGGAACGCCGCCGGGTCCGCCGCGATGGGGGCGATCAGTTCGGCGATCTGGGCGGTGGGATCATCTCCGTCGTCGTCCAGCGCGGCCAGTCGCAGACGTCCGCTGATGCCCACGCCCTGGGTGTAGTTCACCGGGTCCAGCGCGTGCCCGTAACGCCCGGCCAGGATGCGGCCAATCTCCAACGGGGTGCGGGCGCGGCGAGCGTCCAACGCCAGGCGGGCGGCCGATGGCGAAACATCCGCGCCCTGAGCCGTCAGCGCCCAGAGATCCCTGAGCGCGTCGGTCAACCCTGACCAGTGGGTGGTGAGGCGCAGCGCCGGAATTGTCCCGGGCGCGTCGCCGGCGGGACGTCCCAATGCCGCCACCAG
The DNA here is from genome assembly GCA_963668585.1 of Dehalococcoidia bacterium. Classification (GTDB taxonomy): domain Bacteria; phylum Chloroflexota; class Dehalococcoidia; order Lucifugimonadales; family UBA3495; genus Bin87. The sequence goes on from OY764869.1 coordinate 402,819, forward strand.
CGAATCGTCCACGTCCAGGGCAACGGAGCCCAGGGCAACGGCGCCCAGGGCGGCGGCGACATTACCGCCGGCGGCGGCAGCGTTGGCCTCCCACTTTGCGCCAGCGTGGTCGTCATCCGACAGGGCGACCTCCACCATCAGGTCGGGCGACTGGTAGCAGATCCACCGCCACAGATAGCGCAGTTCCGGCGCCGCTGCGTCGAAGTAGAAGCCGTCCGCGGGCGGGTATCCGTTGGTCAGGTCCACCTTCTGGGCCGCCATTTCCTCCCAGTCGCCTCCGGCCAGGGAATCGGGATTGGCCGCGACGATAATCGAGAGGGCCACGCCCGAGGCCTGCGCCGCGGCGGTGCCCGTGAAGCGTTCCAGCGCCGTCAAAATTCGAGGAGTGTCGGTGGTGTCCCCACGCAAACCGGCCACCAGCAACACCGACGGTCGATGTTCCGGATCCGCGAACGGAAGTGTCCGAGTGTCCTGCAACGCCGTGATGGGCCGCAACGAGGGCGTCAGCCCGATGGTGGTGGATTGCCAGTATGCCGGCGTCCGTTTTCGCAGCAGGTTGATCAGAGCGGCGTTGATATCCGTGGGGTGCATTGTCGACATGGAAATCTCCGGGCGGTATTTTGGTATCGGGAAAGCCGGTTGGGCACAGCGGTGGGTATTATACCGTCCCGCAATTGGCGCGGGCCGCTCCCGGTTTTGACATCGCGGAACTACGGCGATACATTCAATCCATCCGGACCTGCAACGGGAGTTGGCGTACATGCCGCGCTTTGAGGATTACACGGGCGAGAACCTGATACCGCCCTATCGCATACTGGATCTCACCGACCGCCGCGCCGCCTTTTGCGGCCGTCTGCTGGCGGACTACGGCGCGGACGTGGTGAAGGTCGAACCGCCCGCCGGCGACCCCTCGCGCGGGATGGGTCCGTACCCGAACGACGACTCAGACTCCGAACGCAGCCTGGACTTCCTCTTCTATAACACCAACAAACGATCCGTGACGCTGGACATGGAAAGCGAATCCGGCCGCGCACTGTTCCGCAGGATGGCATCCGACGCCGACGTCATCATTGAGAGTTTTGACCGCCATTATCTGTATGATCGCGGGATCGGGTTCGATTCGCTGCGGGCCGACAACCCCGGCCTCATCATGGCATCGGTCACGCCCTTTGGATGCAGCGGCGACTGGGCCGACTACCAGGGCGACGACCTGGTGGTGATGGCGGCCAGCGGGTACATGCAGATTACCGGCGAACCCGACGAGCCGCCGGTGCGCCAGGGCAACGAACACAGCCACTACCCGGCCGCCCAGTACGCGGCCGTGGGCATCCTGGCGGCGCTCTACCACCGGGACTTTGGCGGCGGCGAGGGCCAGCATATCGATGTGTCGTCCCAGGAGGCGCTGATCACCTACTACACCGACGCTCACCCCGCGCTGCTCTGGCGAAAGCTTGGCCAGAACGTGACCCGCGTCGGCACCAACTCCACCCTGGTGATTCCGCTGGGAGCGTATCCGTGCAAGGACGGCTGGATCGCCGCCGGGGTCATCACCCCCAGGGAGTGGGACGCGCTGGCGGGGTGGATTCACGAAGTGACGGGGAATGATGAGGTCCTCAACGAGGCCTATCGGGGTGGCAACCAGGACCGCGCCGAGCACATCGACATCATCACCGCGCTGTTCCTGGAGTTTGCCGAGAACTTCACGGTGCAGGAACTGTTCCATGAGGGCCAGCGTCGCAACCTGGTGTTTCTGCCCGTCAACGAGATCGCCGACCTGCTGGCCGACCCGCAACTCGCCGAGTCCGGCTTCTGGTACGACATCGAGCATGACGACCCGGCCATCGGGTCCGTCAAGTATCCCCTGGGCATCTTTCACAGCGAGGAAGTCAAGGCGCGGAACCGGCCGGCGCCATCTCTGGGCGCCGATAACGCGGCGGTGTACCAGGGCGAACTGGGACTCACCGCCGACGAAGTCGCCACGCTGAACGCCGATGGCGTCATCTAGCCGTCCTTCAATTGGCCATCAGTCAATTGGGCATCATTCAATTGGGCATCATTCAATTGGGCATCATTCAACGGGCCACCCCCATTCGGAGCGCTAACCAATGACCACCACCGCACCTGCCACGCCAACCGCGACTCCCAACGCGCTCACCGGCATTCGAGTCGTGGAGTTCGGGCCATACGTGGCCCTGCCCCTGACCGGGCGCATCCTGGGATCGCTGGGGGCCGAGGTCATCAAGGTCGAGACCAACAAGGTGCTGGACGAAATGGCGTTCATTCCCGCCTGGTCAAGGGGAGCGGGCCAGCCCGAATACCAGCGGGGCAAGCGGCGCATCACCCTGGACGTCCGCACCGACGCCGGGCGCGACCTGATCCTGGAAATGGTGCGGATCAGCGACGTGTTCATGACCAACTTCCGGCGCAACGTGCTGGACCGCTGGGGCATCGACTTCCCCGAAATCCGGCGGCAGCGGCCCGATTCCATCATCATGTGGCAAACCGGTCTGGGGGGACACGGCCCGTATTACACGTACAAGTCCTTTGGCATCCTGGTACAGCACCTCTCCGGCGTGTCGTTGATGACGGGCCTGCCGGGCGAACCGCCCGGGGTGGTCAACACGTCATACTCCGACTACCACACCGGGGTATTCCAGCCGGCAGGCATCATCGCGGCCCTGATGCGGCGCAATCTCACCGGCAAGACGGCGACGCTGGAATCGTCCATCTTCAAATCGGGCGTGGCAACCTGCGGCCCGGCCCTGCTGGACTACCAGATCAACGGCAACGGACCCGAACGGCGGGGCAACCACGATGCCTGGGCCGTCCCACACGGGGTGTATCCGTGCGGCGGTGAAGACCGGTACATCGCCATCTCGGTCGCCGACGATGAGCAGTGGGCGCGGTTGCGAAAGGCGGCCGGGGATGCTGCCTGGGCCGCCGCGCCCGAGTACGAAACCCGCATCGGACGCCGCCGCAACGAGGACTCTCTGGACCAGGCGATTGCGGAGTGGACCCGGCCGCAGGACTCCGCCGCGCTGATGGACGCCCTGCAACAGGCGGGAGTGCCGGCAGGCATCGTTTCGCAGGGCAAGGATCTGAACGAGAGCGCGCACCTGAAATCCCGCGATTTCTACCAGGACACGCAGTACTGGGAAGCCGAGCGCGACGTGAAGGCCACCGAGTGGGTGGAGGGCGAAAGCGTGTCGTGGTCGATACCGGCGAAGATGTCCACGACGCCCATCGCGTTTGGCAAGTACAGCAACATTGGGGAGGACAACGCCTACGTATTCGGTGAACTGCTTGGCCTCACCGCCGCCGAGATCGAAGAACTGGAAGAGGCCGGGGTTATCTACTGACCGACGCTGCTGATTGAATCGGGCCGCACGACGGCGGCCCTGAGTTGCTGTTCTGAGCAGTTGGGTGTCGGAGCAACCGGATGCTCACTCCGACTGCTTATTCTGAGGCCTGGCGCTGTCCGGCAGTTTGCCGCCGGGAAGTTTGCCCGGAGGCCAGGGTTTCCTCGTATTCTTGCGGGGGCAGACCCCTTGATCACTCGCGTTGGGAGATACTTGGGCTGGTTGGACGGCATGGAATTTCTTGCGCCACGAAATTGTTTCAGGCATCGCCCGAATTTTTGACCGATTTCGGCAGCTTTCCACCTGGCGGTTTTCCGGGCGGCCACGCTTTGCCTGAGCCTTTCCAAGGGCCCGTTCCTTCAATCAATCGGGTTTGTCGATACGCTGATTTGGGTTTCGACTTCCGGGGTGGCATCCTGGCCTCCGCTCATCCGCCTCTGTAATGATCATCTTGTAACATATCATGCACGGTAGTCGCAGTCCAACCCTGAGCCGATCGACCGTACTCGGAATATCCCGTATTGAAAAAGTACGAGTAAACCAGCACGGTTTGCGCGTCCCGAGACACGATGAATTGGCATGTCTCGTGATGATACTCGCCAGGCTCAATCACCAACTCGTTTGGTCCCACCCTTCGTACCACCCCATCCAAAACCGGCCACTCGATGATTCCGTCCCCCTGTTCGTGGAACGCTTCCACATAGTAGTGTTCGACATCCTCGTCGCTCAGCGGCTGAATTTGGTGAATCCGGAACAGGCTTTCCCGCACCTCCACCCTCACCTTCGAACTGTTATGCAGCGTAGCAGTCACCGCGATGTGGGCGTAGTTAGAACCCACCGCTCGGCTGCTAACCGTTTGTGCGACGGTCAAATGCTGCTCAAAATCCCGGAAGAGTTGCAGTTTCCGGTACGCGAATATCCCACCGACGACTACGACAAAGGCCGTGACGAATACCTGGACGATGCCAACTGCCTGGCCCACGCTGTTGGGCAATGGCAACCAGTAAGCCAGGCCGAGCACGGCCAGAGCCAGCGCCGACCCAACCGCAATCACAGTCAAAGCGTCGGCGACCCAACGCCGGGAACGCCCGAACAACACGCGCAACTCGCTCACTCCAAAGTCAGATCCAGGAACCACCTGTCGTGAAGCAGTGTCTCCGTTGGCAACAGAACGCGCCGACGCCACTCATTGCGACGCCGGCGCGTGACGGCAAAGTTGGGATCGTGATCAGTTGTCGAAGTCGGTGATGACGCTGCGGCGCACGCTGCCGGATTTCATGTCGGCGAAGGCGCGGTTGATCTCCGATAACGGCAGTTCCTGGGTGACCAGTTCGTCCAGCTTAAGGCGTCCCTGCTTGTAGAACTCGATATAGCGGGGCATATCGGTGCGGAAGCGGTTGGAGCCCATGGTGCAGCCCTGGATGGCGCGGCCCCGGCGCAGGAAGTTCCCCGCGTCCAGTTCGATCTTCACGCCCTCGGGAACCATGCCGATGATGGTTGCCATGCCGCCGGGACGCAGCATGTTGTAGCAGTCCTCGGCGGTCTGCTTGAGGCCGATGGCTTCGAAGGAGTAGTCCACGCCGCCGCCGGTGAGTTCCATGATGCGTTCGGCCACGTTGCCGGAGGTGGCGTCGATGACGTCGGTTGCGCCGAACTCCCGGGCCAGGGCGAACTTGTCCTCGGTGGTGTCCACGGCGATGATCCGCAGAGCGCCGGCCAGCGCCGCTGCCTGAACGCAATGGATGCCGATGCCGCCGCAGCCGACCACGGCCACGGTGCTGCCCGGCTCAACGCGGGCGGTGTTGAGCACCGCGCCAAGGCCGGTGGTGGCGCCGCAGCCAATCAGGGCCAACTGCGGGAAGGGGATGTCGTCTTCCACCTTGACCAGCGCGTTCTCATGCACCAGCATCTCGGCGGCGTAGGAGCCAAGCTGGGCAAACTGCGTGATGGCCTCGCCGTTCCTGCGCAGACGGGGCGGGTCGTTGCGGCTGCGGGTCACCGCCGTGCGGTCGCAGAGGTACGGCTGACCGCGGGTGCAGAACTCGCAGGTGCCGCAGAACACCGACAGGCAAGAAATCACGGAGTCGCCGGGGCGCACGTAGCTGACCTGTTCCCCGACGGCTTCGACGGTGCCGGCGGCCTCATGGCCGAGGATGCACGGCATGGGAGTGGTGTAAAGGCCTTCCACGAAGTGGAGGTCGCTGTGGCATACCCCGGACGCGCCCGTCCTGACCAGGACCTCGCGGGGGGCCGGCGCATCCACCTGGACGTCCTCGACGGTTACCGGTTGATTCACCTCGCGCAAAACTGCTGCTTTCATATTCAAGTCCCTCCGAATACTGTGTGCTCGCGATAATGCTGACGCTTGAGGCGCGAGGTTAACATTGCCGCCGGCAAGCGTCAACAAAACGTCCGGGGATGTTGGAGGCTTTCGGTTATTCCCGCGAAACCGGGAAGCCAGAACGTACAAAATGATGCCGATGGTCCGGTTGGCGAGACCTTGCCGGGTTCCGGCAATTGAGTTTGACCGAACGGTTCCTAACTGCCGTCCACTCGTCCTTCGACAGGCTCGGGATGAGCGGAGTATGGCATCGATTGGCAGTGATCGAATGGCGCTGCGGGGATGCTGTTGATAATTGACAAAGGGCGCGCCCGGTCGGTAGTATGCCGATACGCCAGCCAGCCGGGATTCCGGCCTGCTGAAATTTTTTGTCCGTTAAGGAGGGACACTACAATTATGAGACGTATCCCCATCCCGCGTTGGCGCCTGTATCAGATGCTGATACCGGCGGCGATTATCGCGCTGATTGTCGGTGCAGCCTGTGGCGGCGCCGAACAGCCCGCGCCTTCCAGCAGTTCCACGACGAGCGGCGACAGCAGCGCCAGCAGCGGGTCTGCCCCGGCTGCCACGTCTGCCCCGGCCGCCGTTGGCGCAACCGCGACTCCCCTGCCCACGCAGGAACCGGCCGCCATGACCGATTCCGGCGAGGGCCAGAGCCTCATCGTACTGACCGAGTCTTTCGGCAACGAAGTGTGGGACCCCAAGTTCGAGAGCGGCGACAAGCACGTTTGGCACTTCCCGCTGCATTCCCACATGATCACCCTGGACGAGGATTTCAACTTCAGCAAGGACGGACTCGCCACCGACTGGTCGGTTTCGGCGGACGGTTTGACGCTGTCCTGGACGCTGCGTGAAGACGCCGTGTTCCACAACGGCGACCCGGTAACCGCTGAGGACGCAGCCTGGTATCTCCGATACATCTGGGATGACGGCGCCCGCTCCGTGGTGCGCGTGCGCATCTGGAACCTGATCCAGTCCGACACCGGGGAGAATAACGACTACTCCGGCGAGAACACCGGGCGCGAGAAGGAAGGGCACGTCACCGTGACCGGGCCCAACGAGATCAGCGTTACGTTCGTGCAGCCCACCCTCAACTTCTTCTCCAGCGTGAGTGAGTCCAACGGCGGCACCGGCGGCGCGATCATGTCCAAGGCTCATTTCGAGAGCCTGGGCACCGACGACCAGTCGCGCTCCGACGGCCTGATTGGCGACCCGAACCCCGGCGCGGCCGGACCGTTCGACCTGGTGGAGTTCTCCTCCGACCAGAAGATCATTTACGAAAAGCGCGACGACCACTTCATTCTTGAGAAGCGGCCGTACCCGTTCGACACCCTGGAAATCCGGTTGGTCAAGGAAGCCGCCACTCGTAAGGCCGCGCTTCTCGATGGCTCTGCCGACATTTCTCCCATAGACCTGGACTCCCGGGACGAGCTGGAGGCGGAAGGCCTGCAGTTCCGGTTCGGGCCGGAATCCACGGTGATCTGGATCAACGCCTGGAACTGCAGCGAAGACGCTCCGCAGACCCTGGGCTATGACCAGTCCCGCGCGCAGAACGATGCCGGCGATTACATCGGCGACCCGGTGGGCACGAAGTTGATGTGCTCCGACAAGCGCGTGCGCCACGCCCTTGACTATGCCATCGACAAGGAAGCCATCCAGGAACTGGTTGGCGGACCCGACGTGTTCCACATCGCAGGCACCGCCGCCGCGTCTCCCTCCGGCATCGGATATCGCGCCAACGCCGGACTGGACCCCTTCCCCTTCGACCCGATGCAGGCCCGCGAGCTGTTCGTGGACGCTGGCTACAACGTACCGGCAGCCACCACGCCCGACGGAACCACCCTTGAAGCCGTAACCGGCCTTCAGGATCCGATTTACCCCGGCGGCGGCGACAACTGGCCCGTCTGGACCTGGGAAGCCGGAGCCACCGTGCCGAAGATGCTCCAGATCGTCGAGTTCGTCTGCGACGACTGGGAAACCTACCTGGGTCTCGAGTGCGAAGTGAACGTTGGTGAAGAAGCGGCGATCAAGGACCGGCAGTACGGCGGAGAAATCCCCGGCCAGTACCTCGTCCGCTCCAACGAGCACGAGTACGACGTAGCCTCGAAGTTGGTGGGACGCTTCGCCTCCCCGGCCGGCTCGTACATCAGCTACGACCCGCTGGTCAAGCCGCTGGTTGACTCCGCACTGGCTGCCACCTCAGTGGAGGGCCAGACGGAAACCTACTACCAGGCTTTGAAGCAGGCCCACGAAGGCCACTGGGACTTCGCTCCCGGTTACCTGGACGCGCCGTACGCGCTCAGCGCGCGCATCGACGACTGGCGTCCGCGCCCGCTGCGCCCTTCGCCCAGCGCGTTGTGGACCATTCGCTGGAAGTAAGGCTCTTACAACGGCGATTGCGGTAACGCAAATTACGGAGGCGGGTATTGGACCCGCCTCCGTTTTTGCTGGCATGGAACCCCAGATTTTCGGCGGCAGCGGTGAACGCGGGTACGGCGAAATGGCAGGGATTCACCGGGCCGGGTTTCTGATATAATCGCCGCCACTCACAACAAATCAGACGGAGGCGACCCCGTTGGCACGCTTCATTTTTTTCCGGATCATACAGGCGATTGCCACACTGATTGTCCTGAGCGCGGCGGTGTTTTTCGGCACCGACCTGACAGGCGACGCAGCGTTGGCGATGGCCCCGGGAGACGCGCGACCTGAGGAAATCCAACAGATACGTGAAAACCTGGGCCTGGACAGGCCTGCCATCATCCGCTACGTCGATTACCTGGGCGGCATATTGGTGGGCGACTTTGGGCGTTCGTACAACAAGCGCCTGCCGACCAGCCAACTGGTGCTGGAAAGGGTGCCGAACACCATCCAACTGGCCGTCGCAGCCCTGCTGATCGCGGTGACAATCGGGATACCGCTGGGGATACTGTCGGCGGTGAAGCGCGACAGTTTCCTGGACAAGCTTGGGAAATCGTTTGCCATTCTGGGGATGTCAATGCCGCAGTTCTGGCTGGCGATCATCCTGATGTGGATATTCGCGGTGGAATTGAACCTGCTGCCGGTTTTCGGCAAGGAGGGTCTGGATCCACGGTACTTTGTGATTCCGGCCTTCTCGATCGCGGTGTTCACGATGGCCGGGTTCATGCGACTGACAAGGTCGGCGATGCTTGAGGTGCTGGACAGCGAATACGTGAAGTTCGCGCGCATCAAGGGGCTTGCCGAGCAACTGGTGATTTTCAAGCACGCGTTGAAAAATGCGGTGATACCGGTTCTGACCTTTGGCGGAATCAGTTTCGCCGGGTTGCTGAACGGTTCCATCGTGGTTGAGGTTATCTTCAACTGGCCCGGACTCGGCCTGTTGATGCTGGAAGGCATCCGCACCCGGGACGTGCCGATTATCGAGGCGACCATCCTAGTGTCCGGCTTCCTGTACATCATCATGTCGACACTGGTGGACATTGCCTACGCTTATGTTGACCCCCGCATCCGTTACGGCTAAGCAACGTACGGACAGGAACACCTCCGCGTTAGGAGCAACTGACCTTGGCTAATCAAGATTTGGCTACCCCTGCCCCGCAGGCAGGACAGGTTACCCGCGTAGTCCAGAAAGCGCGAGAGTTGCGCTTGCCCTGGATTCCCATCGTCGTGCTGGTGGTGTTGATGGTGGCTGCGATATTCGCGCCGCTGCTGGCGCCGCATGACCCTGGGCAACTGAACAAACGCGACCGGGAAGTGCCTCCGTTCGAGACCAGCAAGTTCCTGCTGGGCACCGACAAATCGGGCAAGGACATCCTGAGCCGCCTGATCTATGGAGCCCGGACCTCGGTTTTCATCAGCCTGGTGGCGCTGGGCACGGGCGCGGTGATCGGCAGCGCGATCGGCGTGATGTCCGGCTACTTCGGCGGACGCACGGACGTGGTGCTGATGCGGTTGGTGGACGCCGTGCTGGGGTTCCCGACGGTGCTGTTAGCGCTGATCATCGTGGCGATTGCCGGGGGAGCCGGGATCAGCAACGTGATTGTGGCGGTGGCGGCGACGGTGTGGGCGAGATTCGCCCGGCAAGCGCGGGGCGAGGTGTTGAGCATCAAGGAAAGGGATTTTGTGACGCTGGCCATCGTTGCGGGAGTGTCCGCGCCGGTGATCATGTGGCGGCACATCTTCCCCAACGTGATCAACACGGTGCTGATCGTGATCAGCCTGCTGGTGGGCCAGACCATCCTGCTGGAAGCGTCGCTGAGTTTCCTGGGCGTGGGCGTGCCGCCGGGCGACCCGGCGTGGGGCATCATGGTATCTGAGGGCCGCGACCAGATCTTTGAAATCTGGTGGCTGGCGCTGTTCCCTGGCATCGCGATAACCGTGGTGGTGATGGCGATGAACTTCTTCGGCGACTGGCTGCGGGACACGCTGGACCCACGGCTGCGGAGAACGCGATAAAATCGCTGCGACCAACTGCCGGGGACGGACGGATTTCCGTCCCCGGCCCTTTGGGATACGCCTCGCGGATGTCCGCTGGCGCCGGTGGGGGAGAGTGGGCCGCCTCATGCGTACCCAGTTTCATCGCCGGTCATCACAACGACTCACATTTGCCGACCGTCATGCGCGTTTACCCACCGTCATTCTTGCGAAAGCCAGAATCCAGCAACCGTATGTGCCCACCATCTCGCCAAGTCTCCTCATGGTTCGGTTCCTGGGTTCCTGCTTTCGCAGGGGCGACGGGTTCGTAGATGCAACCGAACAAATCGCAATGACAAACTGGGTACGCATGAGGTGGGCCGCGTATTGACAGCGAACCCTTGCGGCGATACGATTATAAACTGATAACGATTCCGCAGTTATTCGGGCTTTTTGGGCCCCGGATATTGCGGGAGCGTTGGGTTTTCGGTAGAATCCAAGGTATTAAAATGTGCCCGTGTGGGCAAGAGAATCCACTAGTACAAAAGGAGGAACCAATGGCAGGAAGCAACGACATCGCATTGATGGCTCACCTTCTGCGCCGGGCCGGCTTCAGCGCCAGCCGGGACGAGATTGAAGCCGCCGCTGCGAACGGTTATGACACGGTTGTGGAGGAACTGCTGAACCCCGGCGAGTCTTCCGGTGTTGAAGACGACCTGATGCTCCGCTACCACCCCACTTACAACCACGCCGGCGCCATCGAGATCAACATCCAGAACTGGATGTATCGCATGGTGAACACGGACTATCAGCTCAAGGAGAAGATGGCGCTGTTCTGGCACATGATCTTCTGCGCGGGCCACTCGAAGATCGACTCCGGCGAAGAGATGGGCCGGATGATCCAGATGTTCCGCGACCAGGGCATGGGCAATTTCCAGGATCTGCTGTTGGCCCTGTCCACCAGCCCCGCGATGGTGTATTACCTGGACAACTCGGAGAGCCACAAGGCCGCCATCAACGAGAACTACGGGCGTGAGTTGCTCGAGCTGTTCTCCATGGGCGTTGGCATGAACGAAGAGTTCAACTATTCCGAGGACGACGTGAAGGCCACGGCCCGCGCGTTCACCGGATGGAACATCGCCCCGCCGTACCCTCCGTTCCCCTACGGCCGCAGCCCCTGGGAATTCCGGTACGACCCGGCCGACCACGACGACTCCGAAAAGACGTTCCTGGGCCAGACCGGCAACTGGAACGGCGATGACATCCTGAACCTGATCTGCCAGAATCGGGCGACCGCCCGCTTCATTTCGCGGCACATGTACAACTTCTTCGTCGCCGACGAGGTCCCGGTTCCCAGCTGGCGCCAGACCGCGCCGAAGGACGAGAGCCTGCTGGACGCGCTGGAGCAGGCGTACTTCGACAGCGGCTACAACATCACCGAGATGCTGCGCACGCTGTTCACCTCCGACAGCTTCAAGAACGCCCAGTACGCCAAGGTGAAGAACCCGGCCGAGATGGTTGCCGGCACCCTGCGCATGGTTGGGGACCACCGGGACGAGATCAAGCCCGGCATGTTCGAGCTGAGCCAGGAGCCCAAGTACATGGGCATGGACCTGATGAACCCGCCCACCGTAGAGGGCTGGCATACGGGCCATGAGTGGATCGACTCCGGAACCCTGGTCGAGCGGATCAACTTCGCTGCCGACTACCTGGGCCGCACCGAACTCCCCGGCGTGCAGAGCATGATCGGCCGGCTGATGGCGCAGGGCGCCAGCATGTCTCCCGAACAGTTCGTGGACAGTTGCGCGGACCTGGTTGGCTGCAACAACCTGACCGAGGACACCCGCGACCAACTGATCGCCCACGCGGGCCGCGGCGGCGACCTGACCCACGGCTCCGACGCTGAGCGCGCTGAATTCACGCGCCGCTCCGGTGAGATGTTCCAGATCATCGCTTCCACCTCGGAATTCCAGTTCGAGTAGTCGGAAAGCAACCACAAGAACGGCCGGGGGCGCCGGGCAACCGCGAAACTCGCCAGGCGCACTCCGGCCCACATTCCATAGCAACAAGAAGACAAATGGAGGACTAGCAAATGGTCTCTACCAACAAAGACAACGTTCTGGTGGTTCTTTCCCTCTCCGGCGGGAACGACGGCCTGAACACTGTCATTCCCTACAACGACGGCCACTATCGGGACTTCCGCCCGGCGCTGGGCGTCGCCGCTGACCAGGTCATCGACCTGAACGGCGAGATCGGCATGCACCCCACCATGCTTCCCCTGAAGAAGTTCTGGGATGAGGGCAAGCTGGCGATCTTCCTGGGCATTGGCTACGCCAACCCCTCCTACAGCCACTTCCGCAGCATGGACATCTGGCACACCTGTGAGCCGGACACCATCGGAACCGAAGGCTGGCTGGGCCAGGTCATCCACGAACTGGACCCGAAGAATGAGGGTCAGGGCGTGACCGGCGTCAACTTCGGCCGCGGCCTTCCCCGCGCGCTGGCCAAGGAAGGCGTCCCCGTTGCCTCCGTCGGCAACCTGGAAACCTACGGCCTGCTGACCGGCATCGAGGGCGAGGACCAGCGCGCAGAGGCGCTGGACCTGTTCAGCAAGATTTACGCGCCCACCGTGGGCCAGGGCTTCGTCAGCGACTACCTGCGCTCCACCGGCACCTATGCCCGCATCGGCGCTGACATCCTGGCCACCGCGCCGCCGAAGTACACCTCCAACGTGGAGTACTCCAGCAGCACCGTCGGGCAGTACATGAAGAACATCGCGCAGACCCACCTGGCCGACTTGGGCACCCGCGTCCTGTTCACCACGAGCCCCTACAACGGCTTCGACACCCACGCCAACCAGGCGCAGCTTCACAGCGCCCTGTGGACCGACGTGTCGGCGAACGTTGACACCTTCATCACCGACCTGCGCGAACACGACGCGAGCGACAACGTAATCACGTTGATGTTCTCCGAGTTCGGCCGCCGGGTCGGCGACAACGGTTCCGGCACCGACCACGGCGCGGGTTCGGTCGCCTTCATGGTCGGCGAAAAGGTCAAGGGCGGCATCTACGGCGTGTACCCGTCCCTGGAACCCAGCAAGCAGGAAGAGGGCGGCAACCTCAAGTCCAACATGGACTTCCGCCAGGTTTACGCCACCATCCTGGAAGACTGGATGGGCCTGGACTCCAACCCCATCAACCGCGGCGTCTTCGAGAAGGTCCCCTTCCTGTAGGCCGGTTGACCGAAAATCTGGCCACAGCGGATGCCGAACCGGTCGTCCGACTGTGGCCTCTACACTGACACCCAAAGAGAGGGAAGTCTATGAGTACCCATCTTTTCGGTCTCGTGGACACTGCCTTCACCTATAGCCATTCCATCGGGCGGAACGAGTTCAACGGAACCGGCTTCCGCAACCCCATGGACCTGGCTATCGACGAAGAGGGCAAGGTTTACGTGATCAACCGCTCCTACGAAAACCGCCCCGACGGCGTGCACGTTTCCATCGTCACGCTGGACGAGGATTTCGTAGGCGAATTCAGCAAGTTCGGCGAGGAAGCCGGCGACCTCTACTGGCCGACCGCCTGCACGCTGGACAGCGAGGGCAACCTCTACGTCGCTGACGAATGGCTCAACCGCATCACCATCTTTGACGGCGACGGCGAATACCTGAGCCACTGGGGCGAGAAGGGCAGCGGCCCCGGCCAGTTCGACGGCCCCTCCGGCATCGCCATTGACGGCGACACCATGTGGATCGTGGACAGCCGCAACAACCGCATCCAGAGCTACGGCCTGGACGGCTCCTTCAAGAGCCAGTTCGGCGAGACCGGCACCGGCAACGGCCAGTTGAACATGCCCTGGGGCATCTGCGTGGACAAGAACGGCCTCATCTACGTGGCCGACTGGCGCAATGACCGCATCCAGGTGTTCACCCAGAGCGGCGACTGGCAGTCCAGCTTCGGCATGAGCGGCGACGGCCCCGGCCAGTTCAAGCGTCCCAACGCCGTGTTCGTGGACAACGATGGCGACATCTACGTCTGCGACCGCGAGAACGACCGGGTGCAGATCCTTGCTCCTGACGGACGGTTCCGCGCCCAGTTGAAGGGCGACCACCAGATCTCAGGGTGGGGCAGGAGCAAGCTCAACTCCAACCCCGACATGATCCGCCAGCGGACCATGGCCATCACCCACGACGGCGGCGAATTCGAGAAGATATTCGCGAATCCGTGCGCGGTGCGGGTCACCCCCGACGGGCAGATTGCGATCCTCGACCACACCCGTGGCCGGATCCAGGTTTACACGAAGGAAAAGGAGCCTGTCCTGCTGTAAAGCGGACGGCACCTGAAAATTCGGTAGGGGCGAATAACCATTCGCCCCTATGTTTGTTAACGACTCAGGCTCAGGCGACGAAGGAAAGCAGGCGCGGCACCAACCGCTCGGCCTGTTCACTCCGCATGGCGACCTCTATAGCGTTCAGATTGCTGTGGTAGAAGTTTTGGTGCAACTTTTCCGCGCTGTCGAAAAACGTCAGCAACCGAGGATCATCGTACTGATTCGCCAACAACCTGATGGCGTTGCGGAATGCCCCGTGGCTCTCCCTCGGCCAATCCCTGGCAACAGCCACGGCAATGATGGCCTGCGCCACCGACCCCCACAACATCTCAGACGCAATCATCCGGTCAAGCCGGCCAGCGCCACCGAATCCGAGCCGCGCCCGTTCCTGCAAGTCGCGAGAGGCCTCGGAATGTTCAGCGGGCAGCATCCAAAGGCCCGGTCAATTTCGCCAATCTTTCCAGGAACTTGCCGACCGCCCAGCAATCCATTTCCATGTCGCCATCAAGGATTTCTTCGTATCGATAGCGGATTTTGTCGGGCAATCCTTCTGCATACATATATCCCGCGATCAGCTCCAGGCTATTGTCCAAACGTTCCAATATGTCGTAGGCCTGCTCCTGCGTTTCGCAGGGCCAACCGCGTTCATAGGCTGCTTTGACGACAGCGTGGTACGCCGCGTTGCGGAGGATTTCAGCCCCCAGCATCATGTTGTGGACTGAGAACTGCCGCAAGGCTTCGGCCACCGGACCCTCTGCGGGCAGGTCCAGTTTGCGGACGTCCGACATCACCCCTCCGGGCCCTTGGGCATGCCGGCGTCGATCCAGGCTGCGACCTCCGCGGCTTCGGAGCGGGAGAGGAAGGGTCCGCGCAGGGGCATCCGTCCAAAGGTGCCGCAACCCAACCGCAAGGACCGGACCAGGTGGGTTTCTGCGCCCGGCTTCCCCGGCTCTATGGACGGGTAACCGTTGAGCACCGAGGCGGCCAACTCTTCCGGCGTCTCCCACCAGTATTCGTGGATGCCGGGGTAGGGCTGGCGACCGTGGCGCTCGATCCAGCGCTCCATGATGGTGTCCAGCAGTTCCTTGACCCTGGGCCAATAGACGGGAGCGGTTTCGTTGGGGTTGGCGTTGGTGGTCATTTTGCGGCGGTCTCCGTGAGTGAGTTCTATTGATGGCTAGCGGGGATGTTCCTGTACGGACTCGCGTTGCAGCAGTTCCAGCGCGTGGGGCAGCACGGGCAGCACCACGTCCAGACACTCTCCGACGCCCCGCGGGCTGCCGGGCAGCGTGATGATCAGCGTGTACCCGCGTATCCCGACGACGGAACGGCTCAGCATGGCCATGGGGGTGAACTGCAGCGTCTGCGCGCGCATCGCCTCTGCCATCCCGGGCACTTCCCGGTCCATGGCGCGGCGGGCGGCTTCCGGCGTAACGTCGCGACGGCCCATGCCAGTGCCGCCGGTGGTGACGATCAGGTCAACCTCTCCGGAGTCTGCCCATTCCGAGATGCGGCCCGTTATCACATCAGGGTCGTCGGCGACGATCTCATACCGGACTTCTTCGTAGTCAGGGGAGGGCAACTTGTCCCGGATGGCCTGCCCGCCGGTATCTTCGCGCTCGCCCCGGGCGCCGGAAGTGCTGATCGTGAGGATGGCGAGTCGGTGCATGCGTCGGTCCACGATGGAAAATGGGAAGCGGTTTCGCGTCCGCAATAATACCATACCGCCCGGAGGCTCATTGGCATATAATGGCGCCGGAACACACAGGAGCGCGTGAGAGGTGATCTATGCTGGCAATAGTTGGTGGGAATCTGATCGACGGTACCGGAACGCCGGTGACTCAGGACGTGACCGTCCTAATCGACGGCGAACGCATCGTTGAGGTCGGCCCCCGGGCGTCGGTGCCGGTCCCCGAAGGGGCGGAAGTGATCGACGCCGCCGGACATACCATCATGCCCGGGCTGATCGACGTGCATGATCACCTGGCATCCGGCGGCTACGGGCTGACCGGACGCTGGGGGATGGACGAGCCATTGTCGCTTCTCAGCATCCGCACCTCCCAGGTGATTGAAGACACGCTGGCGGCGGGGTACACCACCGTGCGGGACGCCGGCGGCCTGGACGCCGGCTTCAAAATGGCCGTGGAGGAAGGGCTGATCAAAGGCCCGCGCCTGATCATTTCGGTGAACATCATGTCCCCCACCGGCGGGATTGAGGACAAGGTCAGCGGCAGCGGCCACCGCAAGGTCATCCTGGGACACGATCCCCTGTCGCCCGACGGTGTCGCCGACGGCGTCGATGCTGTCCGCGCCAAGGTTCGGGAGTTGGTGCGCTGCGGCGCCGACCAGATCAAGTTCGCCACCACCGGCGGAGCCTCCGGCCGCCCCGGCAACGGCCCGCTGGACCAAGCCTACGCTCTGGACGAGGCGAAGGCGCTGGTGGACGAAGCGGCGGCGTTGGGTCGCAGCACGTTGTGCCACGCGGTCGGCGGGACAGGGCTGCCCATCGCCATCCGGGCCGGCGCCGGTTCCATCGAGCATGGCTGCTACCTGGCCACCGACCCCGACATGCTCAAGATGATGGCGGACCAGGGCACGTTCTTCACACCGACCTTCGAGGTGTACGACTTCCACAGCACGGTGAGCGCGCCGCACATCCGGGTGCGCGCCCAGGCGCTGATGGACATTCACATCCGGAGCGTGGAGTTGGCCATCAAGGAGGGGGTGCGCATCGTCGCCGGCACCGACGCCGGCGGCTTCGTCCACGGGGATAACGCCCGCGAGTTGGAACTGATGGTGGAGAAGGGCATGAGCAATATGCTCGCCATCCAGTCCGCCACCGGATACGCGGCGGAATGCTGCGGCCTGGGCAATGATGTCGGAACCATCGCCGCCGGCAAACTGGCCGACATCCTGGTGGTGGACGGCGACCCTCTGAGCAACATATCGGTGCTGCGCGACCGGGAAAAGCTGATGCTCATCATGAAGGGCGGCGAGGCGTACAGCAACCGCCTCCCGGTGCGGGAAATGCAACCGGCGTAGCTATCCGATTTCCCACGGCACAGTGGCGGGGGCGAATGGTCATTCGCCCCCATGGGATGGACTGATGCGTTTCCATGTTCTCACGCTGTTTCCTGATGCGTTTCGCATCCTGACGGAGTACAGCATCATCGGGCGCGCGGTGGAGCGGGGGCTGGTATCTGTGGAGGCTACCGACATACGCGAGTTCACCACCGACCGGCACGGCACCGCAGACGATTACCAGTTCGGCGGCGGGCCGGGAATGGTGATGAAGCCAGAGCCTGTGTTCGCTGCCGTCAACGCCGTCATGTCCGGCATCCCGCCCGACGACCGGAGGCGGACGCCGGTGGCGCTGACCTCACCGCAGGGGCGTATGCTGAATCAGGAACTGGTGGATGAATTTGCGGCCGCGCCCGGGCTGGTGATCATCTGTGGCCACTACGCGGGAGTTGACGAACGCATTCGACAGGGACTGATCACGCACGAAGTGTCGATTGGGGACTACGTGCTGACCGGCGGCGAACTGGCGGCGATGGTGATGATCGACGCCGTTTCACGGTTTGTGCCGGACGTCGTGGGCTCGGAGGAGAACGTGAGGGAGGACAGCATCACATCGGGCCTGTTGCAGCACCCGATGTACACACGCCCCGCCGAGTTTCGCGGAATGGACACGCCCGACGTGCTGCGCTCGGGCAACCACGCGGAGATTGAACGCTGGCGGCGGCATCAGTCATTGAAACGGACGCTGAAACTGCGACCGGACCTGCTGGAAACCGCGCCGCTGACCAACTCGGACCGCGTGTATCTGGCCGGCCTGGGCTGGGGCGGCGGCGATGCCTGACGCGGCGGCAACCCGGGGAGACTATGGCTTCGGCGCGCCGGTGCGGGTACGCTGGCAGGAGTGCGACGCGCAGGGGATCGCGTTCAATGGCAGCTATCTGGGCTGGCTGGAAGTTGCGCAGGCGGAATACTTTCGCAACCTGGGGTTCAGCATCTACAAAATCGCTGCCGCCGGCTACTTCGACAGCGCGGTGGTCAAGGTCACCATCGAGTACAAGGCACCGGTGCGAGTGGACGAGATGCTGGATTTGCGGGCGCGGGTGACGCGAATCGGCAATACCAGCCTCACCCTGGAGGTGGCGATTTTCCGCGAAGGCAACGACGGGGCTGCAATGCCGCTGACCACGATAGAGTCCGTGTACGTCGGTTTCCACGCCGACACCGGGGGCACCCGGCCGGTGCCGGACTCGATCCGCACGCTGGTTGACGCCTGGGAGAGCGACGGGAAGGTTGTGCCGCTGTCCGACTTCCCCGAACTGGCGGCGGCGCAAGGGTCTGGTGGATAGAAGCACCGGTGGATGGAGAGACCGGCCGCGCGAGTCGGCCAACCGTATCGAGCGAGGTACACGAAATGACATTTTGCGACGAAATCGAAAGGGAATCCGAAGCGCAACGGCAGGCGATGGCGTTCCATCCCTTCGTGCAGGGCATCGGCGACGGCACGCTGCCGCTGGACCGCTTCAAGCATTTCATAACCCAGGACTACGTGTACCTGGTTGACTTTGCCCGGTGCCTGGCGTTGGCGGCGGCGAAAGCCCCCGACCTGCCAACGATGAGCTGGTTCGCCCGCGCGGTGGACTACATCCTGAACACGGAGATGGACCTGCACCGCTCATACTGCTCGCAGTTCGGCATCACCGAGGCGGAACTGGACGCAACGGTTCACGCGCCCACCTGCTACTCCTACACCAGTTACCTGCTGCGGGTCGCGCACCAGGGCAGCTTTGGCGAACTGGTGGCGGCGCTGCTGCCCTGCATCTGGGGATACTGGCGCGTGGGCGAGAGGCTGGCCGACCAGGGCGCGCCGGATCATGCCGGTTACGCCGAATGGATCCGGATGTACGCGGCGCCGGAGCAGCAGGCGGTGGCGGAGGAATGCCGAGCCATCTGCGACCGGGTGGCGGCGACGGCCGGCTCCGCCGAGATTGCGATGATGAAGGAGGCGTACATCACCTGCACGCGCTACGAGCAGGCATTCTGGGAAATGGGGTGGACGCTGGAGGACTGGCCGGTGTGACGGGCTGGTCGGGGTGGGCAGATTCGAACTGCCGATCTCCTGCTCCCAAAGCAGGCGCCTTGCCGCTAGGCCACACCCCGATTCGCGGCCGCTCATGGTTGGCCGGCGGCGACTGGGCAAGTACCCCCGCGGAGACTCGAACTCCGGTCTCTGGCTCCGGAGGCCAGCACTCTATCCACTGAGCTACGGGGGCAATTGCTATTTTAGCATAACGATGCCGGTATAACTCCGAGCCAATGCCAGGGCCAAGGTCTGCCGATTTTCCTGGCGAAAGTCATTTGCTGTTGCCGGAACGGTTCCCCGCTCACCGTCCGCTCGTCCTTCGACAGGTTCAGGATGATTCGACAGGCTCAGGATGAGCGGACTACCTCGCCTATCATCAGTAATCGAAGGCCCTGTGCCAAGGTTGCGCGGGGGCGTCAGTAGGAAATCCCGCCCTCGCAGGACACCAGCGTCACCTGGGATCCGGCATCGCCGCCGCCG
Organism: Dehalococcoidia bacterium; assembly: GCA_963668585.1. Classification (GTDB taxonomy): domain Bacteria; phylum Chloroflexota; class Dehalococcoidia; order Lucifugimonadales; family UBA3495; genus Bin87. Next base: position 422,821 of record OY764869.1, read on the forward strand.
GTATGCACCTCGTAGTGATCACCCTGGTGGCTGAAGGTTATGCGATGGCCCGGCGTTATCACCTGCGCATACGCCATGCCAGCCTCAGGACAACCCAACGAAGCGTCCGCCCATTGCACCGCTTCATCGCTGACGAGCGTCAGAGCATCTTCGGACACGGACAGCCTGGCTGCCAGCGCCTGGCGGGCCAGGGTCTGCAGGTCGGTTAGAGTTTCGGCGGTTCCGGACCCGGATGGCGGCGGGGCGATTTGGCCGTCGGAGCCGCCGGCCTGGGGTTCGCCGCCGCAGGCCAGGGCCAGGCAGACCGATAACAGCAAGATCGTCATCGCGGTGAATCGGAGAACTTTCCCGCTCGACCGCCATGCGCGGGCCCGCGTTGTTGCCATGTCGCTACTCTCCATTGGTGACGGGGATCAGTGGGAGTCGGTCCACCGCCCGGGTTCTACTGGATGAGCCACGCCGCCCTCGCACGACACCGGCGCCAAACTCGCCCCGACGCCGGATGTGGCGAGGATGTGGGCTTCGTAGTTGCTGCCATCATAACTGAAAGTCAATCGGTATCCAGGCACGATGACCCTGGCATAATTTTGGCCCGGTTGCGGGCAGCCCAAGGACGTGTCCGGCCACCGCACGGCTTCCTCGCCCACGAATGCCAGGCCGGCGGCGGGTACGCCCAGCCTGGCGGCCAGGAGCCCACGAGCGGTGGCCTCACGGCCCTTCGCTCCATCCGGCGGTTGGGGAGACGATTCCTGGTCCTGTCTGGCATCCTCGAATTGCAATCCGGTGTCATACGCAGACGAATGCCACGGCGTTGCGAAGGCGAGCACCAACGCGGCGACAAGCACGGTTCCGGTTCCCAACCACAGCAACCTTTGGCGCAGGTCCGACTTCGCGATCATGAAACCCCCTCCTATTGTCAGGGTTTTGCTGATTATGGTGCGAGCTTACGGTGAGTCCTGGTCGGGTTATGCGGGGCGATCACTGATTTGTAAGTTGAATATACGTTCGCCGTACCATGCCGGATTCCGACGCGCAGAGGAAAGGGGCGACCGGGTGGGCCGCCCCCATTGCAGTTCGCCAGTGAATCCGGAAGTTACTGCCGGCTGGCGGTGCCGTCGGCGTTGACGACCACGCCGGAAATGGGAGCGATCAACTCATTGTAGAGGACACCGGCCTCGGAACCGGGGCCGCCGGTGCGTTCGATCCACTTGGGCAGCACCTCGTTGATGGCGGCGTCCTTCAGGATGACGTGGAGTTCGGGCGAGAACTCGCTGTACTCCATTCCTTCCTCGATGTTCTGCCCCACCGCCTCATCGTCCCAAACGTACACCGCTTCGAGGTTGCGCTCCTCGTGCTTGAGTCCCTCCTCCAGCAGTATCTGTTGGAGGTCGGGAGGAATCTCGGCCCAGGTCTCGCCGTTGATGGTGATGAACGTCTGGGCGAACGAACCGATAAACGGGCCGGTGAGGTAGTCGGTCACTTCGTACCACCGCTGTCCATATCCGGCGGAGGCGGCGGTAACGCCCGCTTCCAGGATGCCCCGCTCCAGGGCCGTGTACACCTCGGCGAAGGCCATGGTCTGGTCGTCCGCGCCCAGGGCGCTGATCAGGTCGCCCAGCACCGAGCTGTGGACGCGGGTCTTCATGCCCTCGAAGTCTTCAATGGTTCCCAGCGGCCGCTTGCTGTAGAAATACTGGCTGGGGTAGAAGTTGCGGAACACCACCTGCCCGCCGCTCTCGCGGGTGACAATGCGATAAAGGTCGTCCTTCACCGCGGCGACCATGTCCAGGTACTGCTCGGGAGAGTCGGCCAGGCCCCAGATGTTGGTGATGTTGAAGATGGGGAAGTCTCCCGCGACGAAACCGGAATAGATTTCGCCAAATTCGACGGTTCCGTCATCAATGAGGCGGATCATGTCGAAGCCGCTGATTCCCAGTTCTGGGTATGAGCTGAGGTGGATTTCGATTTGCCCCTCGGTGCGTTCCTCGACACCCTCGATGAATGCCTCCACCAACTGACAGGGGCGCAGCGTGCGGTTCACGCACACGTACTGAAACTCGAAGCTATACCCGCTGGACACCAATTCGGTCTCGGCCATCGCGGCGGTGGACGAATCCGCCATCGCGGTGGGCTCCGCCATAGCCGTGGGTTCGACCATGGCCGTGGCCTCTGCCATCGCCGTTGGTTCGGCCATTGCCGTGGGCTCTGCCATTGCGGTGGGTTCAGCAGCCATGGCGGTGGGCGAGGCGTCGGAGGTGGCGCTCGCCGCCGAAGATGCTGCCGTGTCGGCGCCGCCTGAGTCTCCACCGCCGCCGCACGCGACAACCAGACCGGTTACTATCAACAACAGGATGGCGATAATAATTCGTGCCATGGCGCTACTCCCTACCAAAACGGACGCGATAAAGCCTATGTGTGACGAAGTAGGTGGATCAGGCCCGGCTTTGATTCTATTATCGTCGTATCTTCATGTCAATTTAGTTGAATAACATATATCAGCGATTGCGATGTGATGCCGCTACAAACGAAAACGGCCCCATTGTTGGGGCCGCCTGAATCGGCACATGAGGGGTTGGAAAATGGCGACCCGGATCGGATTCGAACCGACGATCTCTGCCTTGACAGGGCAGTATGTTAACCACTACACCACCGGGCCTGACAACACGCAACAGCCAGTTGCGTAACAGATATTTTAGGCCGCACCGCCCGGAATTGTCAAACCCGAACGAGGCCCAACAGGCCGCCCTGCCGGGACAATCTTTAACTTGACGACCTCGGGCTGTATAGTTGGCGGAAGCCAAATTTCGCCTTGGGCGTTGTGTCCCAAAGCCGCACCGGAGATGAACATGACCTCGCAAACGCAGCCAAACCGTGAAATGCAGCCGTTGCCCCTGGAAGGATTGCGCGTGCTGGACGCCACTCACATCGTCGCCGGCCCCTTCTGCGCCATGATCCTGGCCGATATGGGCGCCGAGGTCATCAAGATCGAACGACCGGGCAGGGGCGACCAGGCGCGTCAGAACCACCCCTTCGTCGACGGGCCGGACGGCGCGCAGGTCAGCGCCCGCTACCTGGGCGTCAACCGCAACAAGAAAAGCGTGTCCCTGGACCTCCGCGACCCGGTGGCCAAGCGCGCCTTCGAAAATATGCTGCGCGTGTCCGACGTACTGCTGGACAACTGGGGCCCGGGAGCAATGGGCCGGCTGGGCTATTCCTACGAACGGCTCAGCGAGATCAATCCCGGCCTGGTGTACGCCAGCATATCCGGTTACGGCGACAGCGACGGGCTGCGCGGGCCCTATTCCGACTGGCCGGCCAACAACCCATGCGTCCAGGGCATGGGCGGCTGGATGGTCACCACCGGCACGCCCGAAAGCGGGCCACAGATGGTGGGCGACAACATGGGCGACTCGGTACCCGGGGTCTGGACCGCCCTGGGCGTGATGCTCGCCCTAGAATCGCGACGCAAGACCGGGGTGGGCCAGCACGTGGACATGGCGATGTACGACTGCATGGTCGCCCACACCACCAGCAGCATGCCTCTGTACCAGTCCACCGGGCAGGTCTCCACCACGGCCCGCGAGAATATGTTCTCCGCCCAACTGGTCCTGCGCGCATCGGACGGCTACGTGGTGCTGGCCGGCGCCGGCAACGCTGACGACAAGTGGCGAGCGATGTGGAACCTCCTGGGCCGTCCGGAACTGTCCGAGGACCCGCGCTACCTGGGTCGTGGCGTCACCGGCGCCTTCTACCTCAGCGACATTGTGCCGGCCATCGAGGCATGGTCGCAGCATCTGCCGAAACGGGAAGTGAACCAGCGACTGCTGGAGTGCGGCTTCTCCATGGGCATAGTGCAGGACGCAGCCGACCTGGACAACTGCCCGCACCTGGAGACCCGCAATATGTTCGTGGACAGCGGCGACACCTTCGGCGGCCCCTTCCGCACCGTCAACACGCCGGTTCAGTTAACGGGGTGCATGGACACTCCGGCCGACCCGCCCCCAACCCTGGGGCAGCACAACCGGGACATACTCTGCGACATCGGCGGCCTCACTCCCGAGGAACTGGAAACGCTGGTGGCCGAGGGCAGGGCATGAGGTGGGCGCGTTCCGATGGGGACCCCGGTGATATACTAGTCGAGGATGACAGCAACGGCACCCCTTGGGTGTTCGTTGAAGGTTCCATTTCGGTCAGCGCGAGCATTTTGATGGCGAACGCCGTCGCTGGTTGCGGCGGGTGCCGCGGATGGCCGATCATAGGGTTCTTCAAGAACCTGACCGAGCAGGAAGACGGCGTCATCATCACCGGAATGGCGCTGCGATTCCCCACCGCGCTGGCGTTTTATCTGGGGGGCAAGATGGTTTTTGCGGCTTACCGGGACTACAAGCGATGGCGCAACGCCTGGATCGAAAGGGCGCGGCGCGAAGGTCGCGAAGAGGGCAGGGAGGACGAGCGCGCGCGTTTGAAGCGGGAACTCACGGAACGTGGCGTCGCCCTCGATCCCGAAGCTGAACAGGCATTGTTCGGGGAATCCGACCGCCAACCCTGACCGGCCCACGCTCCACGCATCACCACGGAGTGACAACCACCGCCATGCCTACATTCCAGGCCCCACGGGGCACCACCGACCGCCTGCCGGCGGAACAGAAATACTGGCGCTACATCGAAAGCAAGGCCATGGACGTCGCCCGCCGCTTCGGCTACGGCCGCATCGACAGCCCGATGTTCGAGGATGCCGGGCTGTTTGTCCGGGGCGTCGGAGAGGGCACCGACATCGTCGAGAAGGAGATGTACGTCTTCGAGGACAGGGGCGGCGATATGCTCACCCTGCGAGCCGAGGGGACGGCGCCGGTGTGTCGCGCCTACCTGCAGCACGGGATGCAGAACCAGGCCCAGCCGGTGCGGATGTACTACATCTGCCCGGTGTTTCGATACGAACGGCCCCAGGCCGGACGCTTCCGCCAGCACCACCAGTTTGGCATCGAGGCCATCGGCGACCCCGACCCTTCGGTGGACGCTGAGGTCATAGACCTGGCCTGGACGTTCATGCACGACATCGGCCTGTCGGACATAACGCTGGTGACCAACAGCATCGGCGACGGCGAATGCCGGCCGGAGTACATCGGGGCGCTCAAATCCTACTTCGAGAAGATGCGCAGCCATCTGTGCCAGGACTGTCAAGGCAGGCTGGAGCGCAACCCTCTGCGTCTGCTGGACTGCAAGGTGGAGACCTGCCGCGCAATGGGCGAGGATGCGCCGAAATCCGTGGAATGCCTGTGCGCCGACTGCGACAGCCACTGGAGTCGCGTGCAGTCATATCTGGACGCCATGGGCATCGCCAACCGGGTTGACCACCGGTTGGTGCGCGGGCTGGACTACTACACCCGCACGGTCTTTGAGATCCAGCCGGCCGTTGAGGGCGCCCAGTCCACCATCTGCGGCGGCGGCAGATACGATGGCCTGATTGAACAACTGGGAGGCAGGGCCACCCCCGGCATCGGATTCGGCAGCGGCATCGAGCGGCTGACCCTGAACCTGCAGCGCGCCGAGGCCGAGGTGCCCAACGAACCGTCGCCACGGTATCTGATCGCCACCATCGGCGAGGAGGCGCGGGTCGAGGGCGTGCGGTTGGCCAACCGGATGCGGGCCGTGGGCGTGGGCGCGATTCTGGCCAACGGAGGTCGGGCTTTGCGCGGGCAGATGCGCCAGGCAAACGCCCTGGGAGTCGGAGCCGTGCTGATCCTGGGAGAGGACGAAGTCCGCGACGGCACGGTGATGGTGCGGGACATGGAAACGTCCAGCCAACAATCGCTGGCCGTTGATGCGTTTCTGGGCGACATCGCTTCCGGGTAATTTGGAGATCACCGCCATTGAAGGGGCCGGCCGCTTGGTCGGCCCTTTGCTTTGCCATCGTGATCTTCTCTTTCAGAAAAGATTTTCCAAAAAATTGTGCCAAAATCCCGTTGACACTGAACACCTGTTTCATAGAACATATTTGCAACACATATGCGCCTATAATGGCGACAGAGGAGAAATTGCAGTTATGTTCAGCAACAGCAGCATTGTGGGTGCGACCACCGCGGTGAGGACCGCCGCGATTCCCGACTGCGGACGGAAGGTGTACTATCGCGGTTACATGATCCACGGAGAGGTTCCGGGCATCTGTTACGTGATTTATGGCAGGAACGAGTTTGGGCAGGTGGCGGAACTGGGCGCGGCCCGCACCTTCCCGGCCGCCATGCGCTGGGTTGACCGGCACTTCTCCGAGATGCGCCGGGTGATGACGGTGGATGTGGACGGGGCGACCCGTTCAACCGCCGGCCAACTTCCCGCCGCGGCCTGACGCAAACCGGGAACCGTGACCGACGACGGCATAAAGACGATCGTGTACCGCCGGGTGGTGGACCTCAGCCATCCGATCAGCCCGGACATTCCGGTGTGGCCCGGCGACCCGGCGGTATCGTTCGAGACGGTGGCTCACCTGAGCCGGGAAGGGTATTACCTGCGCCGTTTCAGCATGGGCGAGCACAGCGGCACTCACCTGGCCTCCCCGGCTGCCTTCGACAGCCTGGGTTCCGGGCCCGACGATCTCCCCGCCAGTTCTCTGATCCTGCCCGCCACGGTGATGGATGTTACCGGGCGCGTGGACAGCGACGCCGACTATGCGCTTTCGGTTGACGATATCGTTGATTGGGAGAGTCGGCACGAAACCATTGCGCCCGGTTCGCTGGCGCTGCTGTTCACGGGATGGCAGCGGTACTGGGAGCAGCCCGAGAGATTCATCAATCTCGGCGAGGACGGGATGATGCACACGCCGGGATTCAGCGCCGAGGCCGCCGGTTTTCTGCTGCGGCAGCGGAAGGTTTCAGGGCTGGGCACGGACACCCACGGCATCGACGTCGGGGTGGACACCGACCTCACGGTCAGCCGGATGGCGTTGGCCGAATCCGCCGTGGCGCTGGAGTGCCTTAACAATCTCGACAGGCTGCCGCCCACCGGCGCAACCGTGATCGTGGGACGGTTGCGGCTGGTGGGCGGCAGCGGATCACCGGCGGGGGTTCTGGCATTGACGCCATGACCGCCGCGCCGTTGTGGGCGTGGATCAGAGAGCGCCAGCGCCGGCCGCGGCGCACTGCTCGTCTTCCTGGCTGGTGCCGCCACCGACGCCGCACGCGCCGACCACTGCGCCATCGCTGATGATGGGCACGGCGCCCTGGCCGAAGATCATCTCCGAGCCGGAGCGTTCGCGGATTCCGGCAGGGGTGGGAGCGGTGGCCCGGTCCTGCATCTCGCCGCTGGGTCGGCCAAAGGCGGCGGAAGCCACGGCCTTGCCCTGGCAGCCGTAGGCCGACGCCCAGATCGCGCCGTCCATCCTCTGCAAGCCGATCAACCGTCCGCCGGGATCGACCACGGCCACGCTGATCTTGATGTTGAGTTCTTCGGCCTGGGCGATTGCCGCAGCCATGATTCGATTGGTGTCCGACAGTGTCAGCGCCATTTTGATACCTCCAGATTTCAGCCCATTGTCGGGCCGTCGCGCGACATAATATGTCCGCCAGCCCATTGGGGCAAGGGAATCCGGCAATTCGCGCGTGCTCGGTACGCCATGGACGCTGCCCGACCGACCCTGACGGCGGAAGATACCCTGAGTTCGCCAGGCGGGAAGGTGGATGGCAGGGTTATTCGATCATCTGCACACGGAGAACTGCGGCGCTATTGACGTTTCTCCAATCACCGCCCGCTCGTGGTTCGACAAGCTCACCATGAGCGGACTATCCGGTGCTCACCATGAGCGGACTGGGTGGTTCGGCATGAGCGGACTGCCTGATGCTCTCCATGATTGGACTGCCCGATGCTCTCCACGAGCGGACTGCCTGATGCTCACCATGAGTGGACTGGCCTCTGACACTGACAAACGAAAAGGCTCGGGGTCAATGGACGCCGGCCCAATGCGCTCGGCCATGCGGATGCTATAATGTTGCCCGATTTTACCGGAGCGGATTGCCGTCTCACCGTGTTGACTCGCCGAATAATACCGTGCCTCGACGTTGATGCTGGCCGCGTGGTCAAGGGCACGAGTTTCGTCAACCTGCGCGACGCAGGGGACCCGGCGGAACTGGCGGCAAGGTATGATCAGGAAGGCGCCGACGAGTTGGTGTTCCTGGACATCACCGCCAGCAGCGACTCCCGAGACACCATCGTAGAGGTGGTGCAGGCCGTATCCGAGCAGGTTTTCATCCCCCTCACCGTCGGCGGCGGCATCCGTTCCATCGATGACGTGCGCCGGATGCTCAACGCCGGAGCCGACAAGGTTTCCGTGAACACGGCCGCCATCAACACCCCGGAACTGGTGGCATCGGGCGCGGCCCAGTTCGGCAGCCAGTGCATTGTTACCGCCATCGACGCGCGACGGGTGGTGCCCGGCGAGACGTGCCCGGAGGCATCGGATCAATCGCTGGCGCTGGACGATTCATCAGGCTGGCAGGTGTACACCCACGGAGGCAGGAACCCCACCGGGCTTGACGCTGTCAAATGGGCCCAACGGACCGTGTCCCTGGGTTCGGGCGAGATTCTGCTCACCAGCATGGACGAGGACGGGCAGCAGGACGGTTACGACCTGGCCCTGACGAAAGCGATCTCGCAGGCCGTGCCGGTTCCGGTAATCGCCAGCGGAGGCGCCGGCGTGCTGGACCATCTCTACGACGCGTTCACCGCGGGCGAAGCGGACGCAGTGCTGGCGGCGAGCATCTTTCACTTCGGAACCTACTCCATCGCCGAAGCCAAGGACTTCCTGTCCCAGCGCGGCATCCCCATGAGAATCTGATCCTCTGAGCGAGATTTCAGGAGAGAGCACATGAGCGCTATCACCACCGTAATCTTCGATATGTTCAATACGATAGCGCAGGACGGCCCTGAACTCTGGCGTGAATCATTCGCCGGGATCATCGAGGAACAGGGGTTGGACACCACTCCGGAGGCGCTGCGCCACGCCTGGGATTATGGAGCGGGCAACTTCAGGGACCGCCGCACGGCTCCCGGCGCGCCGTTCATGTCGTACCTGGATGGCTGGGCGCACGCCTTCGCCAGCGCGTTCGAAGAACTGAACCTCGTCGGCGATGCGATGGCGGCTTCGCAACGGTCCATAGACGACCTGGGCACTCGGCCCCTGTTCCCGGACGCTTCGGATGCGCTGTCGCTGATTGGGAGCAACCGGCGGTTGGCGGTGCTTTCCAACGCGGACGACGCCTATCTGCACCCGGTGGTGGCCCGGATTCCCGCAACCTTCGCCACCGTGGTGTCATCCGAAGGGGGACGATGCTACAAGCCGGACTCGCGCCTGTTCGAGATGACCCTCAATGAGCTTCAGGTTGACCCGGCGGAGTGCGCATACGTTGGCGATCGCCAGTTTGAAGACGTCATGGGGGCGCGCAGCGTGGGCATGGCCGCCGTGTGGATCAACCGCAAAGGCCAACCCATGGATCCGAACCTGCCCACGCCCGACGCCGAGATTCGAAACCTGCTGGAACTGCCCGCCGTTCTGGACAAACTGGGATAACGCCGAAAACTGGGATAACGCTGCCGCCGTCCCGCCGCCACCCGCGAAGGAGTTGGAGTAATGCCCGAGATAAAGTTGGACGACAGGGGGCTGGTGCCCGCCATCGCCCAGGACATCAACACCGGTCAGGTGCTGATGCTGGGATATATGAACCCGGGTTCGCTGAAACGCACGGTGGAAGGGACCCAGGTCTGGTTCTACAGCCGCAGCCAGGAAGACCTGTGGCACAAGGGCGAGGTGTCGGGCAACTACCTCAATCTCCGCGAATGGTACGTGGACTGCGACTCCGACACCATCCTGCTGAAGGTGGAACCCGACGGGCCCACGTGCCACACGGGAGAGCCCTCCTGCTTTTTCACCCGTATGGACGACCTTCCCGAAGAATACGCGGCATCCGAGGGCGGGCCTCGCGTACTGGACGAACTGTTCGCGGTGATCAGGGACCGGCAGCGGGAAATGCCGGAGGACAGCTACACCGCCCAACTGCTGGCCGAAGGCACGAGTCGCGTGGCGCAGAAGGTGATCGAAGAGGCCGGAGAGACGGCGCTGGCGGCAGCCACCGGCGACACTGACAATCTCCCCGCCGAGATCGCCGACCTGCTGTACCACACGCTGACCCTGATGGCGTCGGCCGGCGTGTCTCCCAACGCGGTTTGGGAGGAGTTGAGGGCGCGGCGCGGCTAGGCGTCGGGGCCGTTCACCGAGAGGCCGGGCGCGGGATCTCCGCCGGCGTACCGGCGCCACACTCCGTCGCGGTAAACCGTGACGTTGCCGGCGCCCAGCGCAACCGCGCCGTTGGGTTCCAGGAGCATACCCGAACCGCCGTCGATGCCCAGGGTGGTCAAGCCCACGGTGGCGGGGCCGGCAAGTTGGGCCAGCACGGCCTCGGGGTCGCTGCGTTCGTGGTGCGGCAGCGTCATGACGTTGGGCACGATGTTCAGCGCGCGCGACACCGGCGAACCCGAAGACGGCCGGCGCATCACCGCGCCCAGCACCATCGCGCCCGCGCTGGAACCGGCCCAGATGGCGCCGGCCTCATTGGCGGCAACCACCGCGTCCAGCAGCGGCGATGCGTCCAGCACCGAGAAGAGGTGTTCCGGACTGCCTCCGGTGAAATAGATCACGTCGGCCCCGTTCAGTTGCGCCACCATGCGGGGATTTTCGGAGTCCTCGCGCCTCACCACGTCCACGCTGTACGCGTCTGCGCCGAGACCGTTGAAGTGTCGCACACCGTTGGCAGCGGCAAGCTGTGGGTTTTCGGATGCGGCGGCCGTTGGTATGATAGCCACGCGCGGCGTCGCCCTGCCGGTCAACTCCAGGATACGACGATCCATCACCACCCCGGCAGGACGGAACTCATCGCCGCCGACCAGCAGAATCCTGCGTTCCAAATCAACCGCCTGTTCGCATCAATTGCGGGGGTAAAGATGTTCGAGTTTATACACCACGTCCGAATCCTTGTCCACGACGCCGACGCCATGGCGGAGTACATGGCGGAGAACTTCGGGATGGAGCCGGTCAAGATCGAGGTTTTCCCGGCGCGGGGCATGAAAAACGCCATATACAAGGTTGGCCAGACCAACGTGGAGTTCACCGAGCCACTGGATCCGGAGTCGGCGATGGGGCAATACCTCAAGACCTTCGGACCCGGTCCTTACCACATGGCCTTCGGGGTGACCGATATTGCCGACAAGGCTGCGGAACTGGCCGCCAGGGGCAACGAGATGCGCGGTGAGAATGGAATGTCACGCAGCGCGGAAGGGTACATGACCGCCAACATCTCCCCGTCCAGCGCGTTGGGGTACCCGTTCCAGATCGCAGAAGGCTAGACCCGGACATTCAGGAGGGCGAGATGTTCAACTCAGTTCACCACATCCACTACGTGGTCAGCGACCGTGACGAGATGGTGGAATACATCCGCGCCAATTTCGGCATGGAACCCGACGACCTGCACGTGATCGAGAGTCGCGGGATGAAGGACGCCCTGTACCGGGTGGGTGAAACGCTCATCGAGATAACCGAACCGCTGGATCCCGAATCCGGCATCGGGCAGCACCTGGCGCAGCACGGCCCCGGCGTGTATCACGTCGCGTTCGGCGTGGACAATGTGCGGCAGGCGGCGGCGGATCTGGCCGCCAAGGGCAACCGGATGCGCGGGGAAGGCGGCATCACCCAGAGCCCACGCGGCTACACCACCGCCAACATCGACCCGGACAGCAGCCACGGCCTGTGGTTCCAATTGGCGGAAGGATAATCCCTAAACCGTCGGGGGCGGTGCTAACATATATCTCCTGACCTGAGACATCTCACCTTGCGGGATTCGCATCATGCTAGTTCGAGACACCATCGCCACAGCCATAGCCGCAGCCCTGGAGCGCGCCAACCGGGACGGCGTCATCAGCGTCGATTCGGTGCCTGATATTGAGGTTGAGAGGCCCAACAACCCCGAGCACGGGGACTTCGCCACCAATCTGCCGTTGCGTCTGGCACGGGCGGCCCGCGCCAATCCGCTGCAACTGGCGCAACTGATCGCCGAGCGAATTGACAGTGTGCCGGAAATTGACAGCGTTGAGCCGGCGCCGCCGGGATTCATCAACTTCAAGCTCAGCGAGTCCTGGCTGCAGCAGCAGGTGGAAGCCGTCAGCGCCGCCGGAGATTCCTTCGGCGCGTCGGATGTTGGCTCGGAGCGCAAGGTGATGGTGGAGTTCGTCAGCGTCAACCCGACCGGGCCGGTACACGTCGGCCACGCCCGCGGCGCGGTGCTGGGCAGCGCGCTGGCCAACACCCTGCAGGCGGCCGGATTCGACGTGACCCGGGAATACTACATCAACGACGCGGGTTCCCAGATGGAGGCGTTCTACCGCTCGGTGTGGGCCCGCTACCAGCAGGCGCTGGGGCGGGAAGCCGAGATGCCCGAAAACGGGTACCAGGGCGATTACATCGGCGACATCGCCACCGAGATCATCGAGGCGGACGGCAAGGGTTACCTGGAGAAGCGGGATGCGACCGCAGTTCGGGAGATTGGCGACGTTGCCCGCGAAAAAATGGTGGCCCTGATCCGCGACGACCTGGACGCCATCGGCGTCGAGTTTGACAACTGGTTCAGCGAACGCTGGCTGTTCCAGAATCAGGACTATGACCAGGCCATGGCCCGGCTGCGCGAAGGGGGCCATCTGGCCGAGCGGAGCGGCGCGCTCTGGTTCATATCCACCGCCCTTGGCGACGAGCGCGACAACGTGGTGGTGCGGTCCTCCGGCGAACCCACCTACTTCGCGTCGGACATCGCCTACCACTTCAACAAATTCGCGGGCCGGGGATTCAACCGGGTGATCGACATCTGGGGGGCTGACCACCAGGGTCATGTGCCGCGCATGAAGGCCGCGGTGTCGGCTTTGGGCATCGAGCCTGAGAACCTCACCGTGCTGATCTCGCAGATGGTGACGCTCAAACGCGGGGACGAGACCGTGCGGGCATCCAAGCGCACCGGTGATTTCGTCACGCTGCGGGAACTGGTGGATGAAGTGGGCATGGACGCGTGCCGCTACTTTTTCCTGGCGCGCGCCGCGTCCACGCAGATGGAATTCGACCTGGAACTGGCGACCCGCGAGTCGTCAGAAAACCCGGTTTATTACGTGCAGTACGCGCACGCACGCAACGCCAGCATCCTCAGCCTGGCCGCCGAGCGGGGCATAGACTACTCATCGGGCGACGTGGGCCTGCTCACCCATCCCCACGAACTGGCGCTGATCCGGACCATGCTGCGGCTGCCGGAACTGATCCTACAGGTTGCGGAGAATCTGGAACCGCACCATCTCCCGCACTATGCCACGGAGTTGGCGACGGCGTTCCATCATTTCTACGAAAACTGCCGGGTGATCTCCGCCAACCCGGACGACAACGACCTGACCCTGGCGCGGCTGAAACTGGTTGCCGCCGCACAGGTCGCGTTCCGGCGGACCCTCACGCTGATGGGTATGTCGGCCCCGGAGCGCATGGACCGGGGCTGAACCCGAACGAAATACGGCCGGCGCGGGCGTTGAACCGGAGCGTCGCCGGGGGTGGGTCGAACAGCGCGGCAGAAATCCGCGATTTTCGCCCCAAAGGCCATTGCTGTTGCCAGAACGGTTCCCTGCTCACCGCCTGCTCGTCCATCGTCAACACGGGATGAGCGGGCTGCCTCTTCTATCTTCAATTATCGAAAGATTCTGATTATGGGCCCGATGAAACTTGCCCTTGGCACGACGCAGGTGTATATTGAACGACCTATGCTATCAAAGTTTCGCATTATGTCACGGTTCGTAGAGACCTGCGACAGCCCCGGCGGATTCGGTAACTCGACTCACCTATTGGAGCCGGGCACAGCGATCAATCCCAAGCGTCACTCTCTACGGGGGACCGGACGCTGATGGGGATCCTGCTGCGCATCATCGGCATGGCCGCGCACTATCCGATGCGGCTGAGCCTGGCCTACTTAACCGCCCTGGCCGCGATTGGCTTCTCGCTCGCGTTGCCCTGGCTGTTCGGCAGCGGCATCGACCTGATGGTCGGCCAGGATCCTGACACCGGCAAGTTCCAAAAGCTGGATTTCGAACTTGCGGCGCTGGTCTTCTTTGGCGTGGGCATCCTGGTGGTCAGCCTGGGGCGCGGATTCTGCGACTTCGCCCGCACGTACACGACGGAATCCCTCTCGCAGAAGGTGTCCTTCGACTGCCGGAACCTGCTGTACGACAAGCTGCAGAACGTCAGCTTCGCCTTCCATGACAAGGAGCACACCGGCGACCTGATGTCCCGCGCCACCGCCGACGTTGAGGCGATGCGCAGGTTCGTCAACCTCGGCATGATCCGGTCGCTGGACGTGGTGATCCGCATCGTGGCCATCCCGTTCATCCTGTTCTTCCTGAACTGGGAGTTGGCGCTGGTCAGCATGGTTTTCGTGCCGGCCATCGTACTGCGGTCCACCTTCGTGATGAAGGCGCTGCGCCGAAAGTGGCTCCACGTGCAGGAAGTGATGGGCGAATCGGTGACGGTTCTGCAGGAAAACCTGGCCGGCATGCACGTGGTGAAGGCCTTCGCGTCAGAGAACTACGAACGGACCAAGTACAACCGCAAGGCCGAGGAACTGCGCGTCGAATACTACGACGCCGAGCGCATGCAGGGCACCAACAGCGCGTGGATGACGCTGTATTTCACCTTCGCGCTGGGTCTGATTCTGTGGTACGGCGGCTGGCAGGTGGTGGAAGGCAACCTCACCGCGGGCGATCTCGCCAAGTTCTTCCTGTACCTCAACCAATTGACCTTCCCGATCCGCGCGTCGGCGCAGATCATCAACACGTTCTCCCGCGCCATGTCTTCGGGCCAACGGTTGTTCAACGTGCTGGACGCCCGGTCGCCGGTTTCGGAGCGGCCAGATGCCGCCGAACTGGGCCGAGCCGAAGGGCACATTCGCTTCGAGGAAGTCGGGTTCTCCTACGAGGACAGGTCGCCGGCGTTGCGCCGGGTGGATCTGGACGCGAAACCCGGACAGGTCACTGCCATCCTGGGAGCGCCGGGCAGCGGCAAGACCACCGTGGTGAACCTGCTGCCGCGTTTCTACGACGTTACCGACGGCCAGATCACCATCGACGGACACGACATTCGCGAATACACGCTGCAATCCCTGCGGCACAACGTGGGGATCGTCCATCAGGACGTGTACCTGTTCAGCGCCAGCATCCGCGACAACATCGCCTATGGCGTGGTCAACGCGACGCACGAAGACGTGGAACGCGCGGCGAAGGTGGCGCAACTGCACGAACAGATCATGTCGCTCCCCAACGGGTACGACACCTGGGTCGGAGAGCGCGGCACTACCCTGTCCGGCGGCCAGCGACAACGGCTGTCCATCGCCCGCACCATCCTGATCGACCCGCCCGTATTGATACTGGACGACTCCACTTCCAGCGTGGACGTTGAAACGGAGCGCCAGATTCACCGCGCCATGGTGGAGGTGATGAAGGGCCGGACCACGTTCGTGATCGCACACCGTCTCAGCACGGTGCGTGAAGCGGACCAGATCCTGGTGCTGGACAAGGGCGTGATCGCCGAAGAGGGGTCTCACGAGGAACTGATCAGGTCCGGCGGGATATACCAGAGCATTTATGAACTGCAGTTGCGGCCGCAGGAGGAAGTCCTGCTGGAGGCAACGGTTCCGGCCATGGCCGACGGGAGAGCGGCGCTATGATGCGAGGCGGCGGCGGCATCGGCGGCGGCATGATGCGGGGAATGCGTGGCACCTCCGCTGACAGCATGTTCGCGCCATCCAACGACAACCTTACCGACGAGGACGTTGTCGGCCGCGTTTACGACAATCGCGTTGTCAAGCGGTTCATGAGCTTCATCGTGCCGTACCGCAAATACGCCCTGATTGCGTTGGGAGCCCTGCTCGTGTACGCGACGGTCAACGCCGGCATCCCCCTGCTCATCAAATACGGCATCGACTGGGCGATTGCGGAAGGTGAGGTAAATCGGGTCCACATTATCGGCGCGGCCTTCATGGTCATCACCGTGATTCACTTCCTTTCCAACCGATTGCAGTTCATCTTTATTTCCCGCACGGGCCAGCATGTGCTGTATGACCTGCGCTCGGGAATGTTCAGCCACCTGCAAAACCAGTCCAACGCCTTCTATCACCGGACGCCCATCGGCAGGATCATGTCGCGGATGCAGTCCGACATCCTGCAATTGCAGGAGACGTTCGAGTTGCTGGCCCTCGCGCTGGCAGAGTTGGTGACGGTCGGGGCAATCATCGCGCTGATGCTGGTGGTCAACTGGCAGTTGGCCCTGGTGTGCATGTTCGTGGTGCCGGTGCTGACGGTGATCATGATGTACTGGCAGCGGTTTGCCCGCCATTCGTTCATGCGCATCCGCCGCGCCATCGCCATGGTCAACGGCGAATACAACCAGAACATCACCGGTGTCCGCGTGGTGCAGAGTCTGAACCGCCAGGACGAGAACATGGCGCACTTCAAGACTCTGAACCAGGAATACCTGGACGCCAACCTTGAAGCCGCCCGCTACTCGGGGATGCTGCAACCGCTGGTGGAACTGCTCATTGGCCTGGGCATCGGACTGGGCGTCGTCCTGTTTGGTGGCTGGCTGCTCCAGCGCGACGCGCTTGAGGTTGGAACCCTGGTCGCCTTCGCCTTCTGGATCCAGCGGTTCTTCGAGCCCATCCGCCAGCTCACCATGCAGTACAGCCAACTGCAACGTGCCATGGCGGCCGGCGTGCGCATCTTTGAAGTCCTTGACCTGGAACCGGACATCGCCGACAAACCCGATGCGGCAACGCTGCCGGAGGTCAAGGGAGACATTCGATACAAGGACGTGAACTTCCACTACAATCCGGAAGTTGAGGTCCTCAGGAACGTGAATCTGGATATCAAGGCCGGCGAAAACGTGGCGCTGGTAGGGTCCACGGGCGCCGGCAAGAGCACGCTGGTCAACCTGCTGCACCGGTCCGCGGACGTGACGGAAGGGTCAATCTCGGTTGACGGTTACGACATCCGCGACATCAAGCGTGAGTCGCTGGTGCATCAGATGAGCATGGTGCTGCAGGAGCCGTACCTGTTCTCAGGCTCGGTGCGCGAAAACATCAGCTATCAGAACAAGGGCCTCACCGATGAAGAGATCATTGAGGCCGCCAAAGCGGTTGGCGCTCATGATTTCATCATGGAAATGGACAACGGCTACGACGCGGAACTGGCCGAGCGCGGCATCAACCTGAGCATCGGGCAGCGGCAGTTGATCAGTTTCGCCCGGGCCATCGCCGGCAACCCGCGCATCCTGGTTCTCGATGAGGCCACCGCCAACATCGACACGCACACCGAGTTGCTGATCCAGCAGGCCCTGAGCCGCATCCTGAAGGGCCGCACGTCAATCGTGATCGCGCACCGCCTGTCCACGATCCGCAACGCCGACAAGATCGTGGTGCTGGACCGTGGCCGCGTCGCCGAGGTGGGCAGCCACGACCAACTACTCGAGGCTGGCGGCGTGTACGCCCAGTTGTACGCCATCAACTACGGCCTGTCCGGCCCCAGCATGGGCGTTGCGCCCGTGGGCGGAGAGGTAATCGGCGCGGACGGACTGTCGCCGGCAGCGGCCGATTGATCAACGTTTCATAAACGCACCCGCCGCAACGCGGGTTCCCCATCCAACCGCCCCCTTGGGAGAACAATCCACAGGGGGCTTTTCAGTGCATCAGAGGAGCGCGGCATTTCGGGAACCGCACGCGTCAACTCAACCCTGGGCCAGAAACTCCCGGATGACTCCGGCCAGTTCCGCGGGCTTGTGGTATCCGATGTCGTGAACGGTGTCTTGGATCCAGTGAATCCGCCCGTTGGGCAACGCGGCTTCAGCGGCGGCGACCATGACCTCGCGCTGACGTGAGAACTGGGAATTGGCGCGCTCCGCGCGGGGGCCGGCGGCCACCACCAGCGTCGGCGCACTGACCCTGGGCAGCACCACGGATGGCGGTTCGCCCCACATGGCTTCCAGAACCTGGGCGTGGTGCTCGGGGCGCAGGATGTCGCGCATCTGGCCGTCGTCGCCCTCGTACACCATGGTCAACGCGATCTCCGCCAGATCGTCGCCCCAGCAGAAGGAGAAGTTTTCCGCGAGACGCTCCAGGTATTCGGAGCGGGCGCCCGCCACCAGTCTGGGGGCTAGCCGCTGGCGAAATGCCTCCCAGGTCGGGTTGGGCATCAGGGTGCCGTCCTGGAACCCTCCATCGATCATGACCAGCCGGCTCACTCGCTCGGGGAACCGCATGGCGAGGTTGCTGGATACGTGGCCGCCCCACGAATGTCCCAGCACAGACGCCCGCTCGATTCCAAAATGGTCCAGGATGCGGACGGCGTCTTCGGCCAGCGTCTGCCAGTCATAGCCGGACGGCGCCTGCGTAGTCGCTCCGTGTCCCCGCTGGTCGGGCGCGATGATCCGGTAGGCATCCGCAAGATGGGGAGCCACCCGACGATACCAATGGCCCGACGACGCCAGGCCGTGCAGGGCCAGCATGGGTTCTCCGTGGCCGCCCCAGTCAAGGCAGTGGACATCCAGGTGCCCGGTGGAAACTTGGCTGGCCGCAGGCGGCCTTCGGTTGGAGTGTGAATCCAGGTCAGTCATGGCAGTATTGCTCTTTCCAGTGGGATGGGCGAACGAGTAGGGTTGTCGAACTGGATTATACCCCGTCGCCGCATCTCGGTGAGTTCGCCTCGGCGTATGCTAGAATTGGGGCATAACACAATGCGACGGTGGCGAGGAAGTTGCGATGACAACCGACCGTTATCACCTTGGCGACTACGCTGATTTGGCGTTTCAAACGGCGGAGCATCTGGATGCCGGTGATGTACCGGCCCGCCTGCGCGCTCACGATCACACCCTCTGGAGCGCGGACACCACCGAGATATCCGACCGGCTGGCGTGGCTGACGCTGCCGTCGGATATGCTCGACCGGGTGGCCGATCTGCGCCGGTTTGGCGAGGCCGTTCGAAGCGACGGATACCGCCATGTGGTCCTGCTCGGCATGGGCGGCAGCAGCCTGGGGCCGGAGGTCATCCGGCAAGTCGTGGGCTCCCCGGACGCCACGGATCACCCCGAGATGCTGACCCTGGACAGCACGGTGCCGGCCTGGGTCGCATCGACCACCAGCGCCATTGACCCGGCGAAAACCATCTTTGTGCTGTCGTCCAAGTCGGGCACCACCACGGAACCACTGACGTTTTACGCCCACTTCCGAAACCTGACGGAGTCCGTCGTTGGCTCCGAACGCGCCGGCGACAACTTTGTCGCCGTGACCGACCCCGACACCGCGCTGGCAAAATTGGCCCACGCCGACAGTTTCCGACGGGCGTTCATCAATGATCCCAACATCGGTGGCCGGTATTCGGTGCTGTCGTATTTCGGACTGGCGCCGGCCGCGCTGATCGGCGTGGACCTGGAGCGACTGCTGGGGTCGGCGCAGAAGATGCAGGAGCGTTGTCTGTCGGCGGAGGCCGTCCCGGAGAATCCGGGAGCCTGGCTGGGAACGGTCATCGGCGCGCTGGCGAAGCACGGACGCGATAAGCTCACGCTGGTCGCGTCGCCGAAGATTGCCGGGTTTGGCCTGTGGGTGGAGCAGTTGCTGGCCGAGAGCACCGGCAAAAACGGAACGGGCATAATTCCGGTGGCCGCCGAACCCCTGGCCAATCCGGACTGCTATGGGGCGGACCGATTTTTCGTCCAGTTGCGACTGGCGGACGACGACTCACCCGGTGCAGCGGCCGCCGACGAAGCGCTGCAACGTCTCCAGGCGGCGGGCCATCCGGTGGCGCGACTGGTGCTTTCCGACGCGTACGACCTGGGGGCAGAGTTCTACCGCTGGGAATATGCCACGGCCATCGCCGGCCATATCCTCGGGATTCACCCATTTGACCAGCCGGACGTGCAGGGCGCGAAGGACCGCACCGTGAGCGTCCTGGATCGCTACCGGCACGACGGCCACCTGCCGGAGATGCGAGCCGATGGCGAGACCGGCCTCGCCGAGTTGCTGGATGCGTCCGCAGCCGGCGATTATCTGGCGATCATGGCCTACCTCCCGGACTCCGACGGCGTGGACGACGCGATTGGCGAACTGCGCCGCCGGGTGATGGCGAAGCACGGCATTGCCACCACCGCCGGCTACGGCCCCCGGTTCCTGCATTCCACGGGCCAGTTGCACAAAGGCGGCCCGGACTCCGGGATATTCCTGCAACTCACGCAGGAACACGATGCAGACCTTGAAATCCCGGGCTGGCCGTTCAGCTTTGGCGTGCTGGCCGACGCCCAGGCGTTGGGCGATTTCCAGGCGCTGCGGGAATTGGGGCGGCGAGCGGTTTCAATCAAACTGCACGGCAATGCCGCCGACGCAATACGCAACTTGGCAAACGCTGTTTAGCCGGGGAGAGTGGAATCTTGGAACTTGGAATGATCGGGTTGGGCCGCATGGGCGCCAACATGACCCAGCGACTGCTGAACGGCGGCCATAGAGTCGTGGTGTACGACCAGAACGCCGACGCGGTGGCGTCCAGCGAGGCCGCGGGCGCGGTGGCGTCCCAATCCGTCGCCGACCTGGTGTCCACACTGTCCGCTCCCCGGGCCGTATGGGTCATGCTGCCGGCCGGCGCGGTTACGGACGCCGTCGTGGGAGAACTGGGCGACCTACTGGCGACGGGAGACGCCGTCATCGACGGCGGGAACGCCAACTACAAGGACACGATGCGGCGCGGCGAGATGCTGGGCGCGCGGGGCGTTCATCTGCTGGACGCGGGAACCAGCGGCGGCGTGTGGGGGATGGTACACGGCTACTCGCTGATGGTCGGCGGCGACGCCGATGTTTTCGCCAGGCTGGAACCGATCTTTCAGACGCTGGCGCCGGGGCCGGACCTGGGATACAGCCGCGTCGGCCCCACCGGAGCCGGGCACTTCACCAAGATGGTGCATAACGGCGTGGAATACGCGCTGATGCAAGCCTATGCCGAGGGCTTTGAGCTTCTGCAGGCCAAGCAGCCGGAGTTTGACCTTGACCTGAAGGAAATCGCAAAGACCTGGCAGCACGGCAGCGTCGTCCGGTCATGGCTGCTGGATCTGGCCGTGCTTGCCCTGGAAGCCGACCCCGGGCTGGAAAGCCTGTCCGCTTACGTTGAAGATTCCGGCGAGGGCCGCTGGACGGTCAACGAGTCCGTGGAACTCGCGGTGCCCACGCCGACCATCACCGCCGCTCTGTATTCCCGGTTCCGGTCCCGCCAGGAGGAACCCTTCGGGGCGCGGATGCTGGCCGCGCTCCGCAACCAGTTCGGGGGCCATGCCGTCCGCGAGGCCAACCCGCAATGATGACCTCCGGGGCCAACCTGATGGACGGCGGCGACGGCGACGCCACCGCGATGGTGATCCTGGGAGCCAGCGGCAACCTGACACACCAGAAGCTGGGCCCGGCGCTGTTCAACCTGTTCCTGAAAGGCAGGCTGCCCAGCCACATTCACATCGTGGGCGTGGCCCGCAACGAAATGACCGATGAGGAGTTCAGGAACTGGTTGAGACAGGGCTGCGGCGATGCCGCCAAAAGCGCCCGGTGGGATGAGTTCGCGTCGCGCCTGGACTACGTGACCGCGGACGTCACCGACCCCGGCGCGCTGGCCAACGCCGGGCTGCGCATGGCGCACCTGGCCGACGACGCGGCCGGAACCCTCAACTGCCTCTACTACCTGGCGTTGGCTCCGGGCCTGTATGAACCGGCGGTTTCCGCCCTGGCGTCGGCCGGACTGGCCGACGAAACGGAAGGTTGGCGGCGCGTGGTTGTCGAAAAGCCCTTCGGTTCGGACCTGAGAACGGCCCAGCGACTCAACGCCCACATCCACGGAGTATTTCGCGAGGATCAGGTTTACAGAATCGACCATTACTTGGGCAAGGAAACGGTACAGAACCTGCTGGTGTTCCGGTTTGCCAACGCCATCTTTGAGCCGGTCTGGAATCGGAATTACATCGATCAGGTCCAGATCACCGTGGCCGAGGACGTGCTGGTGGGAGAACGCGGAGAGTACTACGACCGTGCCGGAGTGCTGCGCGATATGTTCCAGAACCACCTGCTGCAACTGCTGGCCCTGGTGGCAATGGATCCCCCCTACGCCTTTGAGGCCGACGCGCTGCGCAACGAAAAGGTCAAGGCGCTGAGTTCGGTGCGCCGGATGTCGTTGCGCGACCTGCACCAGAACCTGGTCATCGGGCAGTATGACGGCTACCACCTGGAACCGGGGGTCGCGCCGGGATCTCAGACCCCGACCTTTGCCGCGCTGCGCCTGTTCATCGACAACTGGCGATGGCAGGGAGTGCCTTTCTACCTCCGTTCGGGCAAGGGCCTGGCCCGCAAGAGCACGGAGATGGTGATCCAGTTCCACTCGCCGCCGCACATGCTGTTCCCGGTGCCCGACGATGTGGCCATCCCGGGGAATACCCTGTCAATCTGCGTGCAGCCCAACGAAGGGATGCGCCTGGAATTCCAGTCCAAGGTGCCCGATGCCGAGTTGGAAATGAAGGGCGTTTCGCTGGACTTTCACTACGAAGAAGGGTTTGCCGGGATCGACCTGCCGGACGCCTACGAGCGCCTGCTGCTGGATGTCATGGAAGGGGACGCCGCGCTGTTCACGCGCAACGACGAGATCGAGTTGGCCTGGCGCATCATTGACCCCATCGTCCACAGCCTAGACCTGCCGGGATCGCCAGCGCCATACCGATACCTGCCGGGGATGAGCGGGCCGCCCCACAGCGAGGAACTGCTGCTGGAAAACGGTCATCGGTGGCTGCCGGGCTGCGCCGAGGTGGGATACTCGGTTTAGCGGTAGTCCGCACGTGTGTTACACGATGTGGGGGCGGGTCTGAGACCCGCCCCTACCGGAGTTCCGCGCGCCTGGGCGCCACGATGTGGGGGGCGGGTCTGAGGCCCCCTACCGCAGTTCCGCGCGCCTGGGCGCCATGATGTGGGGGCGGGTCTGAGACCCGCCCCTACCGCAGTTCCGCGCACCTGGGCGCCACGATGTGGGGGCGGGTCTGAGGCCCCCTACCGCAGTTCCGCGCGCCTGGGCGCCATGATGTGGGGGCGGGTCTCAGACCCGCCCCCACCGCAGTTCCGCGCATGGGAATACCGGGCTGGGAGTCCCGTTACCCGTTGGCGAAGATCTCGTTGGCCACGTCCATGGCCCCGCGCGCGAAGGGTATGCCCGAGTAGAGGGTCATGTGGCCGAACACCTCGATGATCTGGTCCTGGGTGAAGCCGATGTTGAGCGCGCCGCGAATATGGCTGCGCAGCGGGCCCTCCCGCCCCAGCGTGGCGAGGCACGTCATGGTGCAGATGCAGCGGCTGGGCAGGTCGAGTCCCGGCCGGGTCCAGGTGGCGCCCCAGTAGTATTCGCCGGTGACGCGCCCGAGTTCGGCTTCGGCCTGGGTCGGCGGCGCTGATCGGCTGCCGCCTCCGCCCATGTAGTTGCGGCGGTATTCGTCGCCCCGCTGGAACAGGCTGTCCGGGTCTTCGTTGGTGTCGTGAATCCGGGCGGGCGTGAAATCGACGCCCCGTTCCGCGAAAACCTCTCCGCAGATGGTGAGGGCCTGGATTCCGCCCGGCGCGCCGCTGTACCAGGTGTCGTGGATGATCAGTTCAACGATCTGCTCCGGCGTCAGGCCCACGTTCAAGGCGTTGCCCAGGTGACGTCGCAACTGCACCTCGCGGTTGAGGACGATCAGGGAAGACAGCGTGATCATCTCGCGCTGCACCGGCGTCAGCGCCGGTCGCCGCCAGATGGTGCCGAACAGACCCTCGCCGAGAATGCGTTCCAGATCGGGCGCGATGTCCCACGCGCCGGGCGAGGATCCGCCGGTGATTTGCCCACCACCGAACATCCGCCGGGTTTCCTGCCCGCGTTCGTACCGGGCATCCAATTCGCTCATACTTGCCTCCACAAAAGCCATTGGGGATGCCGGCAGTGTACGGGCGCAACTCGGACGGCGCAACCGCGCCAGACGGCCGCCGGATTCGCGCCGCGCCTGTGCTATCATTCCCGCCATGATTGACCTACTCATCAGCAATGGACAGGTGATTGACGGTTCGGGCAGCGCCGGGTTCGCTGCGGCCGTTGCCATCACCGGCGATACCGTCTCGATTCATCGCGGCGACGACGCCGACCTGCGCCGCGACGCCGTTCGCGTCATTGACGCCACCGGACACGTCGTGTGCCCGGGCTTCGTTGACCTGCACTCCCACGCCGGCCTGACCATCCTTGGCGAACCGCACCACGATCCCAAGGTGCGCCAGGGCGTCACCACCGAACTGGTGGGCATCGACGGCATCTCCCACGCACCCTTCAAGACCCAGGACGAACTGCACCGCTACATCTGGCTGGACGCGGGGCTGAACGGGTACCCGCCCATGCCGGCGGACTGGCTGACCGTGGCGGATATGCTGGGGAAGTACGACGGCACGGTGGCCATCAACATGGCCTACATCCTGGGCAACTCGCCGGTGCGCATCTGGAGCGTCGGCTGGGATCAGCGGCCGGCCACCGACGCCGAGATTGCCGATATGCAGGCGGTGGTCAGGGAAGCGATGGAGGAGGGCGCGTGGGGTCTGTCAACGGGCCTGGACTACCCGCCCGGAGCGTACGCCGACACCGACGAACTGGTCGCCCTGTCAGAAACGGCGGCGTCCATGGGCGGCATCTACCACACCCACACCCGCGCCAGCCTGCTCAGCCAGGGCTACCTGGCCCCGTGGCATGAGGCGGTGGACATCGGGCGACGCAGCGGGATTCCCGTCCACCTGACCCACTACCGGCAGTCGGTGTCGGGCGTGGGCAGCCACATCGGGCACCTGGAACTGGTGGAAAACGCCCGCGCCGAGGGCATCGACTGCACCTTCGACTGCTACACCTATCCTTACTCTGGGACCACGCCCACCATCGGGCTGCCGCATTGGGCCAAGGACGGCGGGCCGGAGCGGTTGATCGCCGCGCTGCAGGACGCCGACGACCGGGCGCGCATGAAGCGCGAAATCACGCCCAGCCGGCTGGAAAACAACTGGCTCACCAACTTCACACGGCCCGAGAACCGCATCTACGACGGGCGACTGATCACCGATATTGCCGAGATGCGCGGCCAGGATCCCGCCGACACGTTGTTCGACCTGCTGCTGTCGGAGAATCTGGGCATCAGCACGGTGGGCCTCGGCACCAACGCCCAGACGCTGTACGCCTTCGTTTCGCATCCCTACGGGATGATTGCGTCCGACGCCATCCTGTTCGGTGAGTATCCGAACCCGCGCACCTACGGGTGTTTCCCCATCGTGCTGGCCGAATTCGTCCGCGCCGAACAGCATATGCGTCTGCCCGAAGCCATCCGCAAGATGACGTCGTTCCCGGCGCAGCGTTTGGGGATACCGGACCGGGGCCTGCTGCGCGACGGATTCAAGGCGGACGTGGTGGTGTTCAACCCCAACACCGTGAAGGCCCTCGCCACGAAAGAGAACCCCAAACAGTACCCGGTGGGCATCGAGTACGTGATCGTCAACGGACAGGTGGTGATCGACGAGGGGGAGAACACTCGCGCGCTGCCGGGCCGTGGGCTGCGCCGGGGCCGGGCGACCACGTAAGCCACATCGATGCCCGATTCCGTTTCTCCCGACTACCGATTCTGCCCGCGTTGCGCTGAACCGCTGGAGTCCAGAACCCGCGGCGGTTTGCCACGGCCGAGTTGCGCGTCCTGCGGGTTCGTGCATTTCCGCAACCCGGCGGTGGGCGTGGCGGTGGCGCTGATGGACGACGCCGGCCGCATTCTGATGGGGCGACGCTCCGCCGGCGGCAACGTCGGCGAGTGGTGCATCCCGTGCGGTTACGTGGAGTGGGGCGAGGACATTCGTGATGCGGCGCGGCGCGAGTTCCTGGAGGAAACCGGCATCGAGGTCGAAATCGGCGACGTGTGCGCCGTCCACTCCAACTTTCACAACGCCGCATCACTGACGGTGGGCGTTTGGTTCTACGCCAAAGCCATCGGGGGAGACGTGCGGGCGTCCGATGACCTGGACCGGGTGGACTGGTTCGCGCCCGACAATCCGCCGGAACCACTGGCGTTTCCCACCGACCGTCTGGTGCTGGCCGACCTCGCGAAACATGGCGGGAAGATCGCATGACCAAACACGCCGTGATCATCCAGCACATTGCCGTTGAAACGCTGGGCGGCAACTTCACCGCCCTGCTCCGGGACGCCGGGTTCGACTTCACCACGGTCCCGGTGTACGCCGACGCGCCGGACTTTGCGAAGTTTGACGCGCCGGACCTTTCGGAGGTCAGCCTCATCGTCGCACTGGGTGGGCCCATGTCGGCCAACGACAACTACCCGGCGCTGATGCAGGAAATGGCCTACCTGCGGGCTGCGGCGACCGGTTCGCTGGGGAATGCCGCGCCGACGCCAGTGGTCGGCATATGCCTGGGCGCTCAACTGCTGTCCCGAGCGCTGGGTGGCGCGGTGGCCCCCACCGGCGGTTACCAGTTCGGCCTCCGCAAGATCGACATCACCGCCGAAGGGGCAGCGGACCCGGTGTTTGGTGAAATCAAGATCCCGCTGGTTCCGACGCTGCACGGCGAGCAGTTCACCGCGCCGCCCGGCGGGAGCCTGCTGGCTGTGGGCACGATGCTGCGGCGCGACGGGGCGTACGTGCGCATCCCCATGGCGTTCCGACGTCGTGTGTCCTACGGTTTCCAGTTCGAGCCGCAGCTTACCCTGGACGAATTGCGGGTCTGGAACCGGGAACTGGCCGGTGACTACGACCTGATGGGCGACCGTTTCCATCCTGGGGAGGAAGCCGCCCGCAACCTCCGCGAGTTCGAGGCCTTTGCACCGTTCCACGAAGATCAGATGGCCCGGATGCTGACGGCGCTGCTGAAGCAAGCCGGGCTGTCGTAGCGCAGGGGTTTGCTAAAATCCCAACCATGCAGCACCTGTTTTATGCCGGGGACAATCTGGTCGGCCTGCGCCGCATCGCCGACCTGGGCATCGTTGTCGATCTGGTGTATATCGACCCGCCCTTTGCCACCAACAACGATTTTCTGATCGATGACGACCGGGCCAACGCGATCAGCGCGTCGGGACGGCCGGCGTACTCCGACCGGTTGCGCGGGTCGGCGTACCTGGACGCGCTGGGTCAGCGGCTTGAGGCGATTCGGGCGGTGATGTCGCCGACGGGTTCGATCTACGTCCACATCGACGTCAAGATGGAACACCACGTCCGGCTGCTCATGGACGACGTGTTCGGGCCGGAGAACTTCCGCAACGCCATCACGCGCATCAAGTGCAACCCCAAGAACTTCGATCGCTACGGGTACGGCAACATCAAGGACACCATCCTGTTCTACTCGGCATCGCCGCGTCAGATCACCTGGCATCCGCAGAAGGAACCGATGGGGGACGACGATATCGCCCGGCTCTACCCGCTGACCGACTCGGAAGGCCGCCGCTACGCCACCACGCCGCTGCATGCCCCCGGCGTCACCGCCAACGGCCCGACGGGGCAGACGTGGCGCGGCACGCCGCCGCCGGCCGGACGCCACTGGCGGTACCCGCCATCCGAGCTTGAAAAACTGGACGGCGCCGGACTCATCGAATGGAGTTCGACCGGCAACCCACGCAAGATTCGCTACGCCTCGGAGGCGGCCGGCAAACTTCCCCAGGATGTGTGGACGTACAAGGACCCCCAGCGTCCCAGGTACCCCACGCAGAAGAACGCACGGATGCTGGAACGCATCATCCGCACCTCGTCGAATCCTGGCGACACGGTGATGGACTGCTACGCCGGCAGCGGAACCACGCTGCTGCAGGCCGCCCGCCTGGGACGGCGGTTCATCGGCATGGACGACGGGCCGGAATCCCGGCAGTTGATAGCGGAACGGCTGGGCGGGATGAACCTTGCCATCTGCGACGGCGGCCGGATTGTTTGACACCCCGCACACCGAATAGTAATCTGCCAAATGTCCGGCTACGGACTTTCGATTACGTATGAAACCCGTTCTCTGAACCCACCTAGCGACCGCAAACGGAGGTTTTCACCATGCCCTACCAAGGAATGACGGCCGAGCACATCTGGATTGAAGGACACAACGGCGACGCCATCAACGCATATCTGGCCCGACCCCTGGGTCCGGGTCCCTTCCCGGCCGTTCACCTGTTCCATCATATGCCCGGATGGGACGAGGCCAGCAAGGAAATGGCCCGCAAGTTTGCCCACAACGGCTACATCGCCATCATGCCCAACCTGCACTACCGCGAGGGGCACGACGACCCGGTTGCCAACAGCAACAGCATCAGGGAAGCGGGCGGCATGCCCGATGCGCGCACCCTGGGCGACGCGCAGGGAGCCATCAGCTACCTGCAGCATCTGTCCAACTACAACGGCAAGGTCGGCATCATCGGCTTCTGCTCCGGCGGACGCCAGGTCTTCCTGGCCGCCTGCAAGTTGTCCGGGCTGAGCGCGGCGGTGGACTGCTGGGGCGGCGGAGTCACTCCACGCGACAGCGAGCCTCCCACCGAGGCCATGCCCCACGCGCCCATCGAGTTCGTCTCCGACCTGTCGTGTCCGATGCTGGGCATCTTTGGAGCCGACGACGCGCGACCCAGCGTGGAAGAGGTGGCGACCACGGACGCGGCCATCAAGGCTGCCGGCAAGTCCTGGGAGTATGAGATCTATCCCAACGCCGGCCACGGCTTCGTCGCCGTTGACCGGCCCAGCTATGCCGTGGAAGCGTCCAACGCGGCCTGGCCCCGCATCTTCGCGTTCTACGGTCAGCACCTGTCGTAGGCAATCGCGGCACGCCAATACTTGTAGGGGCGGGTTTGAAACCCGCCCCTACGCTTTGTCAGAAGCACGCGGCGTCCTAATCGTCGGTTGCCTCGAACGCCAGCGTGGCGAACCGCATGAAGATGCCGCCGCGCGGGGCAGCCAACGGGCCGTTGAGGCACAGGCACGCGATCGTGTACTGCGCGCCCGGCTGTCCAACCTCTGCGATTTCGACCCGGTGCGGCGTGTTCAGGCCGACGATGCTGCCGTAGGCACGGTCGATTTCGCCGTTGACCCACACCTCCCCGTAGTTGTCGAAGTTGGTTTCGAACCAGACCCGGGACCCGGCGACGTTCACGCCGTCGATGGCGTCGGGCAGTGTCACCGCGATGCGATACCAGGCGAAGGTGAAGCCCTCGGACAGACTCTGCCGCACGTTGTCGCACTCGTCCCACGCCGAATCGTCGAAGTCGGCCAGGCGCGGCGGCGCAGCGAGCAAACGCGCGGAGAGTCCCTCGTTGGGTTCGCCCGGCACCAGACCGGGCGCGACGCGCCACGGCTGCCCGCCAACCCTGGCGCGACCCTCGGGCGTGTTCAGATCAACTGCAAATCTGGGCATAATAGTGTCTCCTGTCCAGGCTCGTGTGTTTTACCCGCAAGGGCGACGCGTGCGCCGCCCCCACACAACGGTTCCGGGTGCGTTGAGTCTAACGAAACTCCCACAGGTTGGCCGCCGTGCCGCCGAACACCATGTCGCGCGTCGCCGTGTCGGGATATTCGATCAATTCCATGGGGAACCGCAGGGCGTTGCGATAGCCTTCACGGTTGGCCGACGGCGGGAAATCGCTGCCCCACATGAGCCGGCCACCTCCGAAAGCATCGACGGCCATCTCAATGAGGGGCGGGACGTTGTCGAATGGGATGGGCTGGCGGAACGGCTGGGGACGCGGACAGAACTCGCCCAGCCCCGGCACTTTCACATAGACGTTTGGGTATTTGGACAGCGCCAGGGCCCGCTGATAGGTTTCCATGGGAATCTCAGAGTCTGCCCGGCCCGGGCCCCAGAACGCTCCCACACCGGCCAGGTGTTCCATGATGATGTTCAGGTTGGGCAACTCGCGGACGATGGCCTCAAACTCAGGGTCGGCGTATTGCTCGCACGTGCCCATCACGCTGGCGGTGACGCCAAGGTCGGCGCACTTCCGCCAGAGCGCCAGCGGGTCATCCCCGGGTGCTCTCCACCCGCAGTTGAAGCGGATGCCGTCCACGCCCTGATCGTGAAGCTCCGCGACCCGGTCGGGCGCATCGGGCTGGGTGTGATCCACAATGCCGATGACCGCGAAACGCCCGGGGAAACGGCGGACCGCTTCAACCAGGTAGCTGTTGTCGAACACGCCGAAAAACTGGGTGAGAACGGCCTGGTCCACCCCGGTGCGCTCCATTTCATCAATCAGGATTTCCACCGGCTCGAACCAGTACGGCGAGGCGTGGCAGTGGGTATCAATGACGGGAGGCATGCCAACAACTCCTCAGGCGGCGGTGGTTCCACCGTCGATGACCAGTTCGGAACCGGTAACGAAGGAGGACTCGTCGGATGCGAGATAGATGGCGCCGTAGGCGATTTCGCTGGGCTTGCCCACGCGACCCAGGGGCAGCCGCTGCATGCGCAGGGCCATGTTGGCGGGATCGTTGAGCGTATCGGCAATCATGTCGGTTTCGATGGGGCCCGGGTGAATCGAATTGCAGCGGATACCCTCGCGGGCGTGCTGGATGGCGGTGGACTTGGTGAACAGCCGCACCGCGCCCTTGGTGGCGGTGTAACTGGCGGAACCGTTGGGGCTCCCGACCAGTCCGGCGGTGGAGGATATGTTGATGATGGATCCGCCGCCGTTTTCACGCATCGCCGGCAGCGCCGCCTTGGTGCCGAGAAAAACGCCCTTGGCGTTAATGGAGAAGATGCGGTCCCAGTCCTCTTCGGTGGTTTCCTCGATGTTCTTGCGGATGAGGATGCCGGCGTTGTTCAGCAGGATGTCCAGCTTGCCGTAGGCGCTCACGGCGGCCTGCACCGCAGATTCCCAATCCGACTCGCTGGTTACGTCAAGGTGTACAAAGGTGACGTTGTAGCCGAGTTCCTGCAACTCGGCCTCGGTTTGGCGACCCTGCTCGTCGAGGATGTCGCCGATAACCACGCTGGCCCCCTCCTCCGCGAACATCCTGGCTTCCACGGCTCCCTGGCCCCGCGCGCCGCCGCTGATCAGGGCAACCTTGCCTTCCAATCTGGCCATGTTGATACCTCCGGGTGATATCGCCGGCTGCCCGCCGGCGCATTGCTGCGCCCACTGTATCGGTATTGAGAGAGGGGCGCAACCGGACGCGGATGCCGCTAAATCTCCGTGGTCATGTCGTATAATTGGCGAAGATTCCTTTCATTAACCGGCGGATACGCCGCACAAGGAGAAACAGCATCATGGCGATATTGGGCAAAATAGGGACTTCAATCAGGGACGCATTGACCGGCACGGTGGAGGGAACCGGCCGGGTCGGCAACGTGGCGGTCGACACGGTGCGGGACACCACGGCAAACTCGCTGAGGAGCGCGCGAACCGTCGGCGGCGAGTTGGGAACCCTGGCGCAGGACGCCATAGTCGGCACGCTGCATGCCGTGGGCAACGTCAGCGGGACCGCCGGCTCAGTGGTGCGAGATTCCACCATCGGCGTGATCCAGGGGGTTGGCATGGTGGGCACCGCCACCACCACCATGCTGCACGACGTGGTGGTCGGCGCGATACGTGGCTCCAGCGACGCCGGCACGGAACTGGGCACCGCGACCCAACAGGCCGTTGAAGGCGCGATACGCGGCGGCGCGTCCGTGGGTCTGGCCGCCGAGGAATCAATCGTACAGGTTACCCGCGGCACCATTGACGGAACTCGCGAGGTTGGCGGCGCGTTGTCCGAAGCGGCGCGGGGCACGGTGGCCGGAGTGGTCACGGCGGTGGCCGGAACCGCCGGCGACGTTACCGTGGCAACCGCCGCAACCACCCGGCAGTTGGTCAGCAGCGCCGCGCAGACCGGCGAGGATGTGGCCCAAGTGGCCGTGGCCGCCGTGAACGGCGCCATTGATGCCGCCCGTTCCACCGGCCAGAACGTCGAAGAGACCGCCGCCGCTGCCGCCAAGGGCGCGATTGACGCGGCCTACGACGTCAGCGACGCCGCCGGCGACGCCGTCCGGAATGCCGCTACGGGCACCGTCAACGGCGTGCGCGTGGTCGTGGATTCCGCTACCGGAAACGACAACTCGGGCAGCACTCGCTCATAACCTTCGCAACCGGAAAACCCAGAGCGCCGGCCAAATGGCCGGCGCTTTTTTGTTAACGGGACTTTTGGCCTCCCGCGACGCCGGGTTTTCGCTATGATTCGGACCGCCAGCGCAGCCGGGCCCCGACCTCGGTGAACCCGGCCCGGCGATAAAACTGGATCTGGCGGTCGCCGTGATACGGCGTGCCGAGTTCAACCGTCTGGCATCCGTTGGCTGCGGCGTGGTCAAGGGCGAACCGCAACACGTCCATACCGACCCCGGTACTGCGGGCCTCGGGTTCGACGAACATCTCCTGGATGATGGCGTAGCGGCCCCGGGTGCGCAGGGCCTGGAGGAAAGAGACGGTGCAGACCGCCACGGCCTGGCCGTCCGCTTCCGCCAGCGCCACGAAACCGTCGCTGCCGCCGTCGATGAACCGGTCGAAAACCGGGGCCATCGCCTCCGGCGGCGGCGGTGTTCCACCCAGTTCGGTCAGCAATTTGCCCACCAGTCCCACCACTGCGCCGCGGTCGTCGGAAGTAGCGATTCTCACATCCATCGAAAGACTCCTGGATTCACGCGCCACGGGGATTGTGTGGTCATGGCGTCGCAGACACAGCGGGGGTGGAATACGGCTCTACTGCCGTTTTGTCCGGGTGCGGAGTGGGGTCGGTCGGCCCGGGGTTGCTTCCGCGCACTCACCGACCGGGGCCCGGGCAACATCCGGCGACTGCATTGCGCACACCACGCCGTGTGCGCCGGGATACGATGCCGGGAGGGGAAAGGGCGGCGCCGCGGAGGCCGCAATTTCGGAGCGAACACCAGGCACGCAGTGCGGCGGGGTGGTGGGCCGTGTGGGGGTCGAACCCACGACACCCGGATTAAAAGTCCGGTGCTCTACCAACTGAGCTAACGGCCCTCAGGCGGCGGTTTTGCCTTCCTGAGTCAGTATAGCACAGGGGATTTTTGGGCCTCTCGACATTTCCTGAAGAAAAATGCCATGTTTGGGCTTGCCAACTGGTGGGTTTTGTTGCATAATGGCGGGGCTAACTTTCTGGTGGTTCAAGCGGGGTGGTCCCACCCGTTCCCATCCCGAACACGGAAGTGAAACGCCCCAGCGCCCACGATACTGCTCTGGTGACGGAGTGGGAAAATAGGTCACCGCCAGAGAGTGTTAGCATAATGGCAAACGAAGCGGATCTTCTTCCGCTTCGCCATTGAGGCGCAGATACCGGCGGAATGTCTGCCGAGCGCCACCGACCATGTGACAGCGTCCAGCGCTGAAGCATGCCGGGATAGCCGCAAACAGTAATCGCAACGTCGGGGCGGGCGTGATGACGCACGAAGGTACGGCTGAAGGTCTACAGATATCGCGGCTGGGTGATTGAGATTTCCCACAGCGGCTGCTCCGATACATAATCGGCGTGAAAGCCGCTTTTATTTTTGCTCAAATGCGGTAGAATGGCGGAGGCAACGCACTTTCAGCGCATCAATGGCCTAACTCAACCCAGGAGAGTCTCATGGGCAGCAGATTCGAGAAATTTTCGGAACGGGCACGTCGGGTCTTGTCCCTGGCCCAGGAAGAAGCGCAGCGGTTCAACCACAACTACATCGGCACCGAGCACATACTGCTTGGACTGGTACGGGAGACCGAGGGCGTAGCCGCTCGAGTGCTGTCCGGCCTGAGCGTGGACCTGACCAAGGTGCGCTCGGCCGTGGAATTTATCATCGGGCGCGGCGAGCGTCCCGCTCAGGGTGAAATCGGACTGACCCCACGGGCCAAGAAGGTGGTGGAGTTGGCCGTCGATGAAGCCCGACGGATGAATCACACCTATATCGGGACGGAGCACCTGCTGATCGGCCTGCTGCGGGAGGGCGAAGGCGTGGCCGCCGGCGTCCTGGAGAGCCTGGGCGTCAACCTGGAAAAGGTTCGCGCCGAGACCCACCGCATCCTGAGCAATTCCGGCAGCGGCAGTTCGAGCAGTTCCCGCACCAGCACGCGGACTCCCACCCTCGATCAGTTGGGCGTTGACCTGACCAACGCCGCCCTGGGCGGCAAGCTCGACCCGGTGGTTGGCCGCGACACGGAAATTGAGCGCGTCACGCAGATTCTGAGCCGCCGCACCAAGAACAACCCCGTTCTGGTTGGCGAGCCCGGCGTCGGCAAAACCGCCATCGTGGAAGCGATGGCCCAGCAGATATCCTCCGGCGACGTGCCGGAAACTCTCCAGGGCAAGCGGTTGGTTACGCTGGACATGGGCGCGCTGGTCGCCGGCACCAAGTATCGCGGCGAATTTGAGGAACGCCTCAAGAAGGTCATTGAAGAGATCAAGGCCTCCGGAAACTGCGTACTGTTCATTGACGAGATCCATACCCTGGTTGGAGCCGGCGCCGCCGAAGGCGCCGTCGATGCCTCCAACATCCTCAAGCCTTCCCTGGCGCGTGGCGAGATCCAATGTATCGGCGCCACCACCCTGGACGACTACCGGAAATACGTGGAACGCGACCCGGCGCTGGAGCGCAGGCTGCAACCCGTCAGGGTTGAAGAGCCGGACGCCGAAATGACGGTGGACATCCTCCAGGGCGTGAAGGGTCAGTACGAAGAACACCACAACGTCGAGATCACCGACGATGCGGTGAAGGCCGCCGCCACCCTGTCCACGCGTTACATCCCCGACCGCTTCCTTCCCGACAAGGCCATTGACCTGCTGGACGAGGCTGGCTCCCGCGTCCGTCTGCGGGGCAGCCATGCTCCTGAAGAAGTCAAGGAAGCCATGGAAGTGCTGGAGCGGGTGCGCAAGGAGAAGGACGAAGCCATCGCCGCCCAGCAGTACGAAGTGGCCGCGGAACTGCGCGACCGTGAACTGCACCTGTCGGAGAACGTGGGCGACCTGGAGCGGGAGTGGAAAGCCGACCGCAGCAAGGAGCGCACCCAGGTAACCGAGGAAGACATCGCCGAAGTGGTCAGCATGTGGACCGGCATCCCGGTAACGCGGCTGGCGCAGGAAGAGACCGAGCGGCTGCTTCACATGGAAGAAGAGCTGCACAAGCGCATCATCGGCCAGGACGAAGCCATCGTCGGCATCGCCAAGGCGGTGCGCCGGGCTCGCGCCGGGTTGAAGGACCCGCGCCATCCCATCGGCGTGTTCCTGTTCCTTGGCCCCACCGGCGTTGGCAAGACCGAACTGGTCCGCGCCATGGCCGAGTTCCTCTTCGGGCACGAAGACAACATGATCCGCCTGGACATGTCGGAATTCCAGGAGAGGCACACCACCGCGCGGCTGATCGGCGCGCCTCCGGGCTACGTCGGCTACGACGAGGGCGGACAACTCACCGAGGGAGTGCGCAAGAAGAATTACTGCGCCATCCTGCTGGACGAAATTGAGAAGGCGCACCCTGAGATCTTCAACATCCTGCTGCAGATCTTCGACGCCGGACAACTGACCGATGCCAGGGGCCGCCGGGTTGATTTCCGGAACTCCATCATCGTCA
Organism: Dehalococcoidia bacterium; assembly: GCA_963668585.1. Taxonomy (GTDB): domain Bacteria; phylum Chloroflexota; class Dehalococcoidia; order Lucifugimonadales; family UBA3495; genus Bin87. The sequence goes on from OY764869.1 coordinate 458,524, forward strand.
TGACCAGCAACCTTGGTTCCGACCTGATCAAGCGGGACACGTCCATGGGATTCGCGGTCAAGTCCGACCAGGCCCAGACCGACATGCAGGCCTACGAGCGCATGAAGGACAAGGTCATGGAGGAAGTCAAGCGCTTCTTCCGCCCCGAGTTCCTGAATCGCCTGGACGCCACCATCGTGTTCCACGCTCTCGATCAGAACGAGATCCACCAGATCGTGGACCTGATGATGAACATGGTTCGCGAGGAGTTGAAGGAACGGAGTATCAGCATTGAGCTGACCGAAGCGGCCCGCGAACACCTGGGCGCCAACGGCTTCGATCCCATCCTGGGCGCGCGCCCATTGCGCCGCCTGATTCAGAACGAGGTGGAGGACAGACTTTCCGACGAGTTGCTGAACGGCAACGTAGCGGAGGGCGACACTGCGATCGTGGATCTGGACGAGGACGGCAAGATCATCGTCAAGGTTCGGAAGGAAGAAATGGCCGCCCTTTCATCGGCCTAACCGGACCCACCCCGTCGGGAAAACCGCACGGCACCAATACCGGGGGCGTCAATCATGGCGCCCCCAAGTGTTACAATTGCTGAACAAAATACACCCACCGGGGGCAGCGCCTCGGCCGGTATTCGCTCCGGTTGATGGCTCCAAAAGTCCCTTGTTAAATTGTTGCAACCATCCCCGCAAGCACTGAGGTGAAACAATGGCCAGGCGTTTGCTCAAGGAACTGGAACGGTCATACGGGTTCGACGAAGTTGCCATCGTTCCCGGCGAAATCACGATCAACCCGGAGATGACCTCGACTCAGATGAGCATCGGGCAATTCTCGTTTGACTCGCCAGTCATTGCGTCTGCCATGGACGGCTCAGTTTCACCCAGATTCGCCACCCTGATGCACGAAATGGGCGGACTGGGGGCTCTCAACGGCGAGGGCCTGTACACTCGCTACGACGACCCCTACTCGGTGCTGGAAGAAATCATTTCCATGGATCAGGCCGAGGTGACCGAGTACCTGCAGGAAGTGTACAGCGAACCGGTCAAGGAAAATCTGATCGGCGAGCGGGTGCAGGAAATAAAGCAGTCCGGCGCCGTTGCCGCCATCGCGTTCACGCCGCAGACCACCAAGAAGTTCAGCCCCCTGGCCGTGGAGGCCGGCGCCGACATCATCGTGGTGCAGTCCACCGTGACCACCGCCCGGCACGTATCCCGCAGCTACCGGGGCCTGATATTCTCCGAGTTGATTGAATCCCTGAGTGTCCCCGTGGTGGTGGGCAATTGCGTCAGCTACAGCGTTGCCAGCGAACTGATGGAAACCGGCATTGACGCCCTGCTGGTGGGCGTTGGCCCCGGCGCCGCCTGCACCACCCGGGAAGTCACCGGAGTCGGCGTGCCGCAGGTGACCGCGACGCTGGAATGCGCGGCCGCCCGCGAGGACTACTTCCAGCGCACCGGACGCTACGTGAGCGTCATCACCGACGGCGGACTCCGCACCGGGGGGGACGTCTGCAAGGCCATGGCCAGCGGAGCCGACGGCGTCATGCTGGGAACGCCATTCGCGCAGGCCGCCGAAGCCCCGGGGCGCGGATACAACTGGGGCATGGCCAACGCCCACCCGGAACTGCCTCGCGGCACCCGCATCAACGTGGGCACCAAGGGGACGCTGCAACAGTTGATGCACGGCCCCAGCAGCGTGACCAACGGCACCCAAAACCTGGTTGGGGCCCTGCGCGTGGCCATGGGCATGTGCGGCGCGTACACCGTGCGCGACTTCCACAAGACTGAAATGGTGGTGGCCCCGGCCATCAAAACCGAGGGCAAACATTTCCAGATGCTGGGCTAAGCGCCAGCATCCCGCCCAAGTTGGCATTGCCGAATTAAACCGAAGGGAGGAAAGCGATGACCACAGCGACAATCCAGATTCTTGACCCCAGGCCGGAGCACAAGACGGCGGAGCGAGACGCTGCCGGACGTCTTCCTGGCCTGACCGGCAAGACCATCGGCCTGCTGGAAAACCGCAAGTACCACTCCGACAACTTCCTGCAGGAATTGCAGGTAATCCTGGAGGAGGAGTACGCGGTGGAGAAGGTGCTGTACCTGCGGAAGTTCAGCTTCAGCGCCCCCTGCGCTGATGAGACCATCGACGAGTTGGTGGCGCAGTGCGATGCGGTGGTGCATGGAATCGCGGATTGAGGGAGCTGCACGGCGTGGGGTCTCCACGACACAGTAGTAACCGAGAGCCGCGGCGTTCCTTCCGTGAGCGTCATCACCGAGAGCTTCACCAGGGCCGCCCACGCGCGGGCGTCGGCCCTGGGTATGCCCACCGTTCAGATCCTGGCGTTGCCCAGCCCGCTGGCGCCCCGTTCCATCCCTGAGGTCCGGCAACTGGCGCACGAGTACGCCGGCCAGATCGCGGAGATGCTGACCAACTGCGGATAACGCGAACCCAAACCGAGTTCCTTCCATCATGACCCTCCGGGTCATCAACTGGAATGTGCAATGGGCTACGCCCCGTTCGGAGCGTAGCCCTGAAATTCTGCGCAGGATCGGGGGACATTCGCCCGCGCTCGCCTGTCTCACCGAAACGAATGACAGTCTGCTGGATCCTCTGGGTGGATACACCATCTGCTCCCAGGCTGATTATGGTCTCAAGATCGTGAAGGGCCGCCGCAAGGTGATGCTCTGGTCTGCAAACCCGTGGCGCAGCGTGGACTGCCTGGGCAGCGAGATTTTGCCACCGGGTCGGTTCACCGCAGGAACAACCGAGTCGGCGGTGGGCGACGTGACCGTCATCGGCATCTGCATTCCGTGGTCCGGTTCCCGCACCAAGCAGTTCGGAGGGACGAAGCGGCAATGGCAGGACCATGAGCAGTATCTGGACGGAATTGCCACCCTGCTGGCGGGCATCAGGACACGTCGCGTCGTCCTGATGGGCGACTTCAACCAGCCGGTTGGCGGGCGCAGCAACGTGCCCGCCAGGTTGCGCGCCAAGTTGCGCCGCACCATTCCGCCCCGCATGACGGTTGTCACTTCGGGGATTGGGCATCACGGCAAACGATCCATCGACCACATCGCGTTGAGCGGCGACCTGTGCGCAGAGTCTCTAGGTGTGATCAGCAACCGCCGCGAGGGCGCCACGCGGCTGTCTGACCATTTCGGGATTGTCGCCGGCCTCGCCGTCCGCGATTGAACATCATCACCATCAAACCCAACCTTGTCGAGTAACGCTTATGACTGCCAATACCCCCGCGCTCAGTTCACGCCGCATCGACGTGGCCGATTCCTACGACGCCATACAGGATTACTATGAAGAGCAGGGCTGGACGGACGGAATGCCCGTAGTGCCTGCCACCGAAGACGCGGTCCGCAGGATGCTGGGCCCCTGGGGCGAGGACCCGTCGATGTCCCTGGGCGTGGCGCAGCCGTCCAACGCCGAAGTGACGATTGAGAAGGTGGCGGTCAACGCGGTGATGGCCGGCTGCCGTCCGGAGTATTTCCCCGTCGTGGTGGCGTGCGTCAAGGCGGCGCTTCAGCGGTCCTTCAACCTGGCCGGATGCCAGGCCACCACCGGTGGCGCGGCCCCGGTGATCATCGTCAACGGACCCATAGCGGAACGGTTGGGCATCAACGGAGATTCCGGGGCCTTCGGGCCGGGGTATCGCTCCAACGCCACCATCGGGCGCGCGCTGAGGTTGTTCGTCCGCAACGTGGCCGGGCTGATCATCGGCGACATGGACAAGGCGACGCTGGCGATGCCCGGCCGGTATTCCTTCTGCTTTGCGGAGAACGAAGCCCGCAGCCCCTGGGAACCGCGCCACGTGGAACTCGGCCTTGACCCTGAAGACAGCATGGTCACCATCCACGCCATCCGGGCTTTCTATCCCATCATGGAGACCACGGTGTCGCGGGGCATCGAGGTGCTGAATACGCTGGTGCAGGGCACGCGGGCGACCGGTTTTTCCAACTACTACCAGATTGGCACCGGGGCGCAGGTGACGCTGGTGCTGAGCCCGGAACACGCCGCCGAAATCGCGGCCGACGGGTTGAGCAAGAAGGACGTCCGCGAGTACGTATATGCCAACGCGCGTATGTCCATCGGGGAACTGACCGGGCTGGGACACTGGGGCAACCGGAACTACCCGGCATGGATCGACGACAGCAAACCGGACACGATGGTTCCCATCGCTCCACAGGCTGACGACATCGTCATAGTGGTTGCCGGGGGCGACGGCCGGCACTCGGCCTGGCTGGCCGGATGGGGCGTAACCCGCGTGGTGACGGAGAAAATCGAAATCCCCGGTTAGGTCAACCCAACACGTCCATGGGGAACCACGCCCGTCACCTTATTTCGGCGGCGGGCGTGATGATTTGGGGCCGAAAATCCGCTTTCCGAAGCGGCGCAAACCAGACAAAATCGGTGGCGGGCCGCGACGGCGACTGCTATTATTTACAGGCCGGCCACACCCCCAATACAACCCCCTCTCAGGTTCCCATATCGTGTTTACACATCTGCATACCCATACCGAATACAGCATGCTTGACGGCATAAGCCGTATCCCTGACCTGGTCAACCGCACCCGGGAACTGGGCATGGATGCCATGAGCATCACCGACCACGGCTCTCTCTATGGCGTGGTCGATTTTTACTCCGAATGCAAGGAAGCCGGGATCAAACCGATCATTGGCTGCGAGCTTTACGTCGCCCACGGCAGCCGTCGTGATCGCTCTCCCAACGAACGCACCGCCAATCACCTGGTGGTGATCGCGCAGAACAACACCGGCTACCGCAATCTGCTTCAGTTGGTGACCCGGTCGCATCTGGAAGGGTTCCATTACCGTCCCCGCATTGACAAGGAACTGCTGCACGAACACCGCGAGGGTCTGATCTGCCTGTCCGGCTGCGCGTCCGCGGAGGTGCCAATCCTGCTGGCCGACGGCAACTATGACGATGCCAAAAAGCAGGTCGGCTGGTACCGGGAACTCTTCGGCGAGAACTACTTCCTGGAACTGCAGCAGCACGCACACATCGAGCAGTTGCCCCGCATCAATGACGGCCTCATTCGCCTGAACCGGGAAACCGGGATACCTTTGCTGGTCACCAACGATGCCCACTACGTGCGCCAGTCCGACTATCAATACCAGGACGTGTACATCTGCATCCAGACGGGCACCAACCTGCAGGACGACAAGCGTCTGCGCATGGAGGACTCGTCGTACTACATCAAATCGCCGGCGGAGATGGCCGCTCTGTTCCCCGAATTTCCGCAGGCCGTGGATATAACGGGCGAAATCGCGCAGCAGTGCGACGTTTCCCTGGGCTTTGGGCAGATGCACCTGCCCCGCTATCCCACGCCCGACAACGAGGACGCAGAAACCTACCTGGCGCGACTGTGCTGGGAAGGATTCAACCGGCGCTACGGCCACAGCAACGAAGCGGCGCGCGTCCGCATGGAATATGAACTGGAGGTGGTGCGGCAGACCAGTTTCGCCAACTATTTCCTGGTCGTGTGGGACATCATATCCTTCGTGCGGCGGCAGCAGATCCTGTTCGGCGTGCGCGGCAGCGCGGCCGCCAGCGTCGTGCTGTACTGCCTGGGCATCACCGACATCGACCCGATGGCGTACAACCTGGTATTCGAGCGTTTCCTGAACTTCGAGCGCAAGGAAATGCCCGACATTGACATGGACTTCCAGGACGACCGGCGGGACGAGGTGCTGCGCTACGTCATCGACCGGTACGGAAGCGACCGCGTTGCCCAGATAATCACCTTCGGAACCATGGGACCCAAGGCGGCCCTGCGCGACGTGGGCCGCGGCATGGGCATGAGCTACGGCGACGTTGACCGCATCGCCCGCATGGTGCCCTTCAAGTCCCGCACGCTGTCCGACGCCATGACCGCCAACCCGGAACTGATGGACAGCTACCAGGGCGACGCTGCCATCCAGAACCTCGTGGATAATGCCCAGGCTTTGGAAGGCATCGTCCACCATGTGAGCACCCACGCCGCCGGCGTCCTCATCGCCGACGAACCCCTCACCGAGACCGTGCCCCTGCAACGGCCGGCCCGGGGCGATGAAAACAGCCCGGTGATGATGACCCAGTATTCCATGGACCCGGTGGCCAAACTGGGCCTGCTCAAGATGGACTTCCTGGGGCTCACCAACCTGACCATCCTGGACCGCACCATCAAGTTGCTGGACCAGGAGCGGGGTATCCGCATTGATCTCAGCCGGCTGGGGCTGGACGACCCGGACACCTACGAACTGCTGGGGACCGGGAACACGTCCGATCTTTTCCAACTGGAAAGCGCCGGGATGCAGCGGTACATCAAGGAACTGAAGCCGTCGGATCTGGGCGACATCGCCGCCATGATCGCGCTGTACCGCCCCGGCCCCATGGAGCATATCGACCGTTTCATCCGCTCCAAGCATGGGCAGGAGAAGGTGTCGTACCCGCACCCGAGCCTGCAAGAACTGCTGGACGAGACCTACGGCGTGATCGTCTATCAGGACCAGGTGCTGCACGTGCTCCAGAACTTCGCCGGGTACAGCCTCGGCGAGGCCGATACCGTCCGCAAGGCCATGGGCAAGAAGATCCCGGAACTCATGGCGGAGGAACGCGAGCGGTTTGTGTCCGGAGCAATCCAGCAGGGGTACACCCAGAAGATGGGGGTCGAGATATTCAACCTCATCGAACCCTTTGCGGGATATGCGTTCAACAAGGCCCACAGCGTGAGCTACGGCCTGATCTCATACTGGACGGCCTATTTCAAGACGCATCATCCGCTGGAATACATGGCGTCGGTGCTGAACTGCCGTCTGGACCAGGGCGACCGTTACGTCGCGTCCATCAATGAATGCACCCGGATGGGCATCGAAATCCGTCTGCCTGACGTCAACAACTCGGGCGTGCATTACACCCTGGACAAACCCGACGGCAAGCCGGACAACGCCCTGCGGATCGGGCTGGCAGCCATCAAGACCGTGGGCGAAAATGCGGTGGAGCCAATCGTCAACGAGCGGGTCGCCAAGGGTCCCTACACCTCCATCAGCGACTTCTGCCGACGGGTGGACGTTTCAGGCCTGAACCGACGGACGCTGGAAGGGTTGGCGAAGGCGGGAGCATTCGACTCGCTGGCTCCACGTTCTACCGTGGTGACGAACCTGGACCGCATCTGGTCGGTGGCCCAGCAGGAAACGCGCAACCGCAACTCCGGCCAGGTCGGAATGTTCGGCGAGGAGATGGACAGCAGCGCCGGCGGCACCCTGCTGGAACTGAACACCAACCAGCCCGACTACTCCCAGCAGGAAAAGGCGGGCCTGGAGAAGGAATACCTGGGCGTCGCCCTGTCCTACAACCCGCTGCTGGCCCTGGCGGCCATAAATCCAGGGGACGCGTACATCTCGGTGGATCAACTCGGCGAGGATATGCTGGGCAGCACGGTTACCCTGCTGGGCCACATCACCAACGTGTCCGAGCGGTACACTCGCGACAACCGCAAGTTCCTCCGAGTTGACCTGGCGCTGGTCGGGGGTCAGGTAGAAGCGATGGTGTGGCCGGACGCCCTGGACAAGACCGCCAACGTGTGGCAATCGGGCCGCATCGTCCGCACCACGGGACGGCTGCAAATTCGCGGCGACGATTTCTCCATCGCCTGTTACGAAGCCCAGGAGTTCAACCTGCCCGAGGCGGCGACCCAAAACGGCGCGGACGGTGCGGCGGATGCTGCGCCCCCGACTCCGGCGCCCGCCCGGAACAACGGCCGCGGCGGCCGACCGAATCCGGCGAACGGAAACGGAAACGGCTCTGGCGGCCGCCCGGCGCCGACTCCGCCTGCGGCCAACGGCAATGGGAACGGGAACGGGCACCACGCGCGGGACGGCGGCGTGCTGATCAAAATGGCCGAAACCGACGACGCCGACGAGGACCGGTTCCGGTTGCGCCAGGCCATCCGGGTGATGCTTGAATACACCGGAGATGACCGGGTGTTCCTGGAACTGTACCTGCAAGAGGGCCGGCGCGTACTTATGGAAATCCCCACGGTCTCAACCGGTTCGTGCGACGAGTTGCAGGAACGGTTGCGGGATCTGCTGGGCCAGGACTGCGCAGAATACCGCGCCCAGATCGCCTGACGACCCAACGCATCCGTGCAGCAACTGCCGGGCCAGCGCGCGCCGCACCCGGCAAACTCGACCGCCGGCCAACGGGCCGGCCCGGCTCTCCTCCGGAAGATCCGCAGGACTGGGATGCCCGCATACCCGGATCTTACTCGGTGGGAATCTGCAGACCCAGTCCGGCGGCGATGAACCGCTTGCCGTTTTCCTGATAGCGCGCCGTCGGGTCTTCCAGCCGCTTGCGATGCACCGCAGGCAACTCCCGAATGCGTCCCGGCACCCCGATCACCAGGGATTCATCGGGAATCTCCGTGCCGGTCACGATGGCTCCGGCGCCGATCAGCACGTAATTGCCCACCTTGCAGTCTTCAAGGCAGACCGCGTTGACGCCGATCATCACGTTGTTGCCGATGTAACCGCCGTGAACCACCGCGCCATGGGTCATGAGGACATTGTCGCCCAGTTCAAGGTAATCGTCAGTGTGTAGCACGCAGTTGTCCTGAATTGAGCAGTTTTTGCCGATGATGATCTGGCCGTAGTCGCCACGGATCACGGCCCCGGGCCAAACGCTGGTACCTTCGCCGATGATCACGTCGCCCACAATGTAAGCCGCTTCGCTGATGAATGCGGTCGAGTGGATCTGCGGGGTTTTACCGTCGATGCTGCGAATCAAAAGAACCCTCCTGTCATGTTCAACTGCGTAGATTATAGCGGGCCGCCGAGGAACTCGGGCGCCGCCTTGATCCTGGTGTTCTGAATGACCCTGCCAATCCGTTGACAAATACGAACATAGAGACTATATTAGGTACAATTGTACAGAACATTTGTAGGGGAGGGCCAACTCATGGCAGCCACCGAGGTCACGGAGATAAACTGCAAAACGCTGATCAACCGGGTCAACGCTCCGGTTTTCCCCTTCCGCTGGACGATCAACCCGTACCGAGGTTGCCGCCACGCGTGCCGGTACTGCTACGCTCGTTCCACCCACCAGTATTGGGGCATGGATGCCGGCGCCGACTTTGAACGCCAGATTTTCGCCAAGGTCAACGCCCCCGACGTGTTGCGGCAAGAACTGTCCCGACCCCGGTGGCAGGGTGAACCCATCGTCATCGGCACCGCGTCCGACCCCTATGAACCGGCCGAGGCCCAGTACCGCCTCACCCGCAGCATACTGGAAGTCATGGCCGAGTTTCGGAACCCGGCGTCGATCACCACCAAAGGCACCCTGGCCCGTCGAGACATCGACGTGCTGCGACACCTGAACGAGGTGGCCGGCGTACAGGTTGTGTTCAGCGTGGGCACGGTGGACGAGTCGGTGTGGCGTCAAACCGAACCGGGCGCGCCGCACCCGATGGCCCGGCTGGAAACCATGCAGTACCTGGTGGATCACGGCATACCGGCGGGAGTCCTGGCCGCGCCGCTGCTGCCCGGCCTGTCCGACAGCGCGGCCAGCATAGATGCGCTGATTGCGGCGGCGGCCCAGCATCGCGCCCAGTTCCTTTCCGGCAACCTGCTGTTCCTGCGCCCGGGCAGCCGGGAGTGGTTCATGCCATTCATCCGAGAATCCTACCCGCACCTGGCCCCCGGATACGCCAGACTCTACCGCAGCGAACACGCGCCCCGGGACTATACCAACGCCGTCCTGGGCCTGGTTGACGATGCCCGGCTGCGCTGGGAACTGCCCCGTATGCCGTCGGTTCAATCGCTGCAGCCGGCGGGGTTGCCGGGGTTTGTGGACTTCGACAATCAGCCGCCGTTGCCTGAATTCACGCCGGAAACGCCGGTGCAACTGTCGCTGGGGATGGCAGCCTGAGCGCCAGGCAAAAGCAGGGGGCGGGTTTCAAACCCGCCCCTGATGCGTGACTGGCACGGCCCGGTTATCTCAATTGTTGGTTGGGACCCAGATCTGGCCGCGTTGGCGGACCGGTTCCACCAGAGTTTCATCGAAGGGCAGCGGGTCATAGTCCTCGCGGTTTGGCGGGCTATAACTCAACAGGCCGGTGACGGTTTCGTTGGTGTAGTATCCCCGGTAGGTCTGCGTCACCAGATACTGAAAGTTCTCCGGCGCGGCCGATTGCACCGCACGCAGCGCGTCGGTCTGCGAATCCGCGGATAGAGATGCGAAATCTCCGCCCCGGTCGGTGGCAGCCAATTCAATCTGCACCAGGGTTTCCAGCAGCCGGCGACGGGTCGCGGTTTTGCCCTCGGCAATCGATGCCACGAAGTCTCCGATGCCCAGGTCACCTGCGGCCGGCATTTCACCGGTGGCCGGCACGACGCGGTTCAGAATGGAGGCTAGCAAAGCCCGCTGTTCATTGCTCAAAATATCTCTGGTGGTCATTCCCAATTCCCCGTTTGTTTCCGATGTCGCGCCCGATGATAACACACGAGGCGGCGATTTCAGATTTCCCATGCAACCGCGTTGGTCAGAAGATGATGCTCAAGGCGCCGTGGTCGGACAGTTCCTCAAGGTCCAGGATTGCCCGCTTGTAGCACAGGCGCAGCGTTCCATCCACCCGCCGCAACCGGACATCGTAGCGACCCACGTATGGCGAGGACTCTCCAGCGCGGAACCGCCACACCGCCACTGAAGCGGTGGCCTCGATTTCGTTGCCCGCCATGGCGGTCACCATCACGTTGCTGATGAAACGCCGGGTACGCGACCAGGGGTATTCGCGGTGGGCGTGCCGGCTTTTGAGTCGGATGATGCGCGCCGCCATGCGGTTGTAGTCGTCGTCGATGAACACCAGATCCGATGCCGGGTCGCCTTCCGGCAGATCGGTGGTGGGGACGACGTAGCGAGCATCTTCCGTGTAGAGGGTGAGCCATTCGTCCAGGTTCCAGTCGTCGAGCAGCCGGGCTTCCAGGTAAAGCAGTTGCTCGACCTCGTGCTGAACCAACAGGGACTCGGCGGTGGCCGGCAATCCGCTGACGGCCGGCGGAATGGGAGCGGTTTGGGTTGTCATGTGGCTGACCCTCCCGTGCCTAGTTGTCGGCCGCAACCGAGAGTTCGGGCGAGGGCAAAACCTCCGGGGTTTCGCCGAGCGCCAGACCCCGTTCGTACCGTTCGACGTGAGGCAGGTCGGCAACCAGCGACTGCCATCGTCGCCAGAACGAGCGCATCTGCAACTCGTCGTTGCCCCTCGGGTCCCGGTGGAATCCGCGCGAAAGGTCGGACCACTCGACGCCGCCGGAACGGAACCCCTGCTGGCAGGACTCCAGGGCCTCGGTGTCGTCCGGGGTCGCGAAACCGCCCGGCCCCAGGAACGTCAGGAACGAGTCCAGCCGCCGGCGCAGCATGCTTCCTGCCTCGTCGGCGGGGGCCATCTCCCAGGCGGTGACATCCATGCTGTCGGGGCCGGTGGGCTGAAAGACCCGGATGGTCACGGCCATGATGTCGTTGATTACCAGGTTGGGGAAGATGACCATATTGCGGCTCTTTTCGCACATGCGCAGGGCCTTGTCCTGGCCGTGTAGCGCGATCAGATCGTCCTTGATCCGCTGGATTTCCGGACGCGATTCTTCCCCGAAATAGGGATGCCACATGGCAATCGGGCGGCCGTAGATGGCGTCGTTCTCCATCACGCCGTGCCCGTTGCCCAGCGCCCGCCCGAATCCATGGCGGTTGTTGATCGCAGGCACGTTGCCGCCAACCTCGTTGGCCATGTAGTCGAAGTAGGTCTGGTGTGTCGGCAGAGCGTGGTAGCCGTCGATGCTGTTTTCGGCCAGCAGTTTCCAGTTCGCCTTGATGGTGTAGCGATTGGATCCGGGTATGACCTTCATCCCGGCGGGCGACTGGTCGGCAACCAGGTCGAGATACTCCGCCGCGCCGGCCAGATAATCGACCAATGATCCGGTTTCATCGCTGAAGCAGACGAATATGAAACCCTTGTAGCTGTCGAACCGTGGCGACCGCAGGCTCATTTCGGCGCGGTCAAAGTCCGGACCGTAGCCATCGATATCGGGCATGCCGATCAACTCGCCCGATGTATTGAAACTCCAGGCATGGTAGAAGCACTGGAACACCTGCGCGTTGCCATGGTCGGTGCGGCAGATGAGCGCGCCCCGGTGCGGGCAGGTATTGTGGAATACCACCAGTTCGCCGTCGCGGTTGCGGGCAAAGAACAGCGCCCGCTCGGCCACGACGCGGCGCACGTAGTCCCCCGCGTTGGGGATCTCGGACTCGTGCCCCAGATAAAGCCAGCAGGTGTCGAATATCCGCTGTTTTTCCAGATCGTAGATTTCGGGCATCACCATGCTGGAGCGATGCACCCGGAACTTTCCGAGGTCAGGCCGGTCATAGACCAGTTCGCTGATTTCCATATTGAATCCTCCACGCACGCGCCCGGCGTGCGAGTTCATTGATACCGGTTGCTGAGATACCGGTTGCTGATCACCTGGGTATGACCGGCAGCGTGATGTGCGACGGGTATCGGGCCGAGTGATGCACGGTCTGTTGCGCCGTTTCGAGGCGCGAGTCAACTCCCAGCGCCGCTCCGGTGTTCGGGTTGCGGTCGAATCGGGGGAAGTTGCTGCTGGAGATGTCCACGCGGATGCGATGGCCGGCCTTCACCAGGTGGCTGGTCGCCCACAGGTCGATGGTGTACCGGTACACCTCGCCCGGGGTAACCGGCGCGGGTTCGCGGGCCGAAGTGCGGTACCGGGCGCGGACAATGCCATCCTGCAGGTTCTGGGCGAATCCGTCGGGGCGCACGTCCACCAGTTTGGCGGTGAAGTCGGTATCAACGGCGGTGGTGGCCGCGTAGAGGGTGGCGGTTATGTACCCCGTCAGTTCCAGGTCCCCCTCCAGTGGGTCGGAGGTGAACGACAGGACGTCCGGCCGGTCCTCGGCCGGGCCCTGATCGAATACGCCGTAATCGATCATCAGGGTGTTGCCGCCCAGGGTGGGAACCGGGTCCGCCGGGTCGTAGGTGAACCGGTCGGCGGGTTCGTCCGGATCCGGCGGCACGGTGGACAGGGAGCCATCCCCGTTGCGCGTGTTGGCGCCGCCGCCCGACCACAGGTACCAGCGGGTGTACTGGGTGCGGGCCAGAGGCCATTCCTGTTCGTCCCGCCAGCGGTTCTCGCCCATCACGAAAAGGCGGACGGGCGGGTCGTCCATGATCCCGGTTTCCTCTCCCTTCAGCCAGTAGTCGTACCAGCGCAGCAGGTAGTCGTGGAGTTCGATGCCCGCCTCGGGTCCGAAATCGATGTTGCCGGCGCCGCCGGTGGTGGGTTCGGTGAAGGGACGCAGGTGCGCCCACGGCCCGATGAGCAATTTCTGATTGCGTCTCGCCAGTTCACTGCCGCCATGTTTCTGGATGGCCTGAAAGGCGTTCAGCGCGCCTTCCAGGAATATGTCGTACCACGAGCTGACATGGAACATGGGGATGGAGACGTTGCCAGCCTGCCGCATCAGGTTCAGGCCCCACCAGTACGGGCCGTCCAACTCTTCGTCGAAGTATTCGTGGAAATACGGAGCGGCTTCCTTGAGCCGGCCGATCCAGTCGCGCAGCGGCAGGTGGCGATACCATTCGTCCGACAACGGCTGCCCGAAGTTGCCCGGTTCGATGACGTACTCGTCCATTTTGGCGAGCAGGTCTTCGTGTCCGCCCCGGGCCAGGGTGTTCCTCCCCTTCAGGATGGCATACGGCACCATCCAGCCCCACTCCATCGCGCCGCCCGTGTGGTACACCCAGGACTGGTGAAAGTCCGACGACGCGGAAACCGTGGCCATCGTGCGCAGGTGCGGCGGCAACGGACGCTTGCCCGCCAGCGTGTACTGCGTGGCGCCCAGGTAGCTCTGCCCCGTCGTTGCGACCTGGCCCGTTGACCAGGGCTGCCTGGCCGCCCATTCCACGGTGTCGTAGCCGTCCAGCGCCTCCTGGAACAGCGGATTGTAGTCTCCCTCCGAGTCGAACCGGCCCCGCACATCCTGGCTCAGCATCACGTAGCCGTTGCGCGGCAGGAACCAGATGGAGTGGTCAGGGTTGTCCAGGTAGCTGTCCTTACCATATGGCCCGCGGTTGATCAGCACCGGAAACCGGCCGGGGGCATCGGGACGGACCACATCGGTGGCCAGACGCGTGCCGTCTCGCATCGGCACCATCACGTTGGGTTCCCGTGTAACCTGGTATTGGCGACGTTGGGCGGTCATGCGAGGCTCCTCCAATGGCGGTTCAGCACAAATTTCGTTCCGAATGACGCCAACGATACCCGGCGCGGCGTGCAGCGTCAATCAATCTCATGCCGTCGGCAGGGTCTTCCGATTGTTGGCGCAGGTCGAAGTTGCTGGCTCATGCTCGTCGCTCCGATGGCAGTCTCCAGGGCACGGTGGCCCGGGGACGCCGTAGGCTAACGAGCGATGTCACCGTTGTCGAGAGATGGCGGCTGCGGAGATTCGTTCAATGCGGCCAGTTGTCGAGCTGTGGGATCTCCCGTTCCGGGAAGGTGCGGGTGCATAGCTCGAAGACGGCTTGCCAGGCGGCGTGTTGCGGGCCGCCCATCGAACGCACTGCTGCATCGTCGCCCAGGTGGTGCTTGATGGCCAGCAGCGCGGCGCCGACCAGCGCGTCGTAGGGCAAGGCGTTGGTTGTGCATGCGCCGTGGCCGGCTGACACCCCGATTTTGACGTTGTTCTCCCAGTTGGGTGGGTAATTGAAGGTGGCGCAGGCATCCACTTCGGCGTTCAGCGAGATCCGGTCAGGGCCCAGGGTAAATTCCTCGTACTTGTCGCGTGGCGTCCGCATCTGGAAGTTGCACTGGGCGGCGAGTGCCTGGACGTCGGCCACGATGGTTTGAGTCTGGGCGGACTGCTGGTCTTTGATTTCCCAGAAGTGGGTGTAGCCACGGATGCCGTGGTAGGGTTCGGGTCCGCCGCGTGCGGCGATGTCGCGTTGCCTGGCTTCCCAATTGCGTTCTGCGGCCGCGAACAGGATGTCGAGCCTGGCTTGTGCTTCAGGTGTGACGAGCACGAGTTCCGGCGCGTATATTAGTCCATGGATGTCATCGTCGTGCGGGTGGCTTGGGCCGTGTTCGTGGGCTCGTCGCGTCGTTGGGTCATTCTTCCTGGCTTCCAGTGGCGTGGGCAGGGCAGCGGCTATGAGGCTGGGTATCCTGCCGTGAGAATAGCACGGTGATCCGGTTGGTGCTCTGGTCTAGGGCGGCAGCCGTCTTCGGTGGCGCAGCCTATGGCGCGCCGGAACCCGCTTGCGGAAATGGCCGGCGGCCGTCAGGGACACCCTGTGGGCGAGATTCGAGTATCCGGGGCAGGCAAGGAAATCAGCCGCCGGCTTCCTTCTCGACGTCAGCGTCGTTGTCGGTCGCCGACTGTTGGGTTCTGTTGACATTTGATGACAATGGCCGCATGTCAAACATCAGACTATCACCAGAACAGTGGGCCAGGATTCTCGATTTCTTGCGTGGCTGCACTGGCGTGTACGTCGGCCAGGAAACGGATTGCCGACGGTTTGTCGAAGCGGTCTTATGGATCAACCGCTCTGGGGGGCAATGGCGACTGCTGCCTGACGAGTACGGGAACTGGAATACCGTCTACAAACGGTTCGCCCGTTGGACTGACCAACGGGTTCAGCACGAAGGTTCACGTGAGCGTGGACGGCTTGGGCAATCCCTTGCGGTTCATCCTGACCGGAGGGCAACAGCACGACATCACCCAGGCGGAGGGGTTGATCTCCGGTTACGCTGGCGAGCACTTACTGGCCGACAGAGCATATGACCCTCGGTAGTTTCGCCAGCACATCCTGGAACTGGGCATGACCCCGGTCATTCCGCCCCGCTCGAACCGCAAGGAATTCGCTGATTATGACCGTCATCTGTACCGGGAGCGTCATCTGGTGGAATGCTTCATCGGCAAGTGGAATGCTTCATTGGCAAGATGAACCACTATCGCCGGATATACTTCCGGATTGAGAAACTGGACCCCAGATACTTGGGCTTCCTCCATTTCACCGCCGCTCTCGTCCGGTTACGGTGAAATGTCAACATAACCTGGCACCTCCAGCCCCCCGCAACGTCACGCAGGCGGTCACCGTTACGGTCAAAGACCTGGAGGAGACCGGCATGATCGAGGTGAGCAACCTCACCCCTGCGGTGGGAGAGGTGGTGCGTTTCGTACTGTCAGACCCTGACGGCGACATCGCGACCGGCAGCGGCTTACTGATTAGCTGTGGCCTGAGTGCGCAGGATTCTTTGGGTGTCTGGCAACCAGTGTTGCACTCCCCCTCCTATTCGATGACGCTGAGCTACACGGTGGACGAGGACGACACCGGCAAGCCGCTGCGCGCCGAGGTGTACCACTTCGACCGGAGCAGCCCGGATCACAGCTTGGCCAACCGCAAGCACCTGACCAGTGAAGCCACCGCCGCAGTCACGGCGGACCCCATCATCAACGCGCCCCCGCGGTTCCGGTCCGGTTTGCAGCAGACGATACCGGAGAGCCCCGCCGGTGTGGAGGTCGGCGCGCCGGTGGTGGCCAGCGACCGGGATAATGACACCCTGACGTTCGCGATCAACAACAATCCGGACGACCTTTTCGAAATCAACGCCAGCACCGGGCAGCTGAGCACCAAGCAGGAGCTCGACTTTGAAAGCGTGTCCGGCCTGCTGCTGCTGGGCGTCACCCTGCACGACGGCGCGGACGCCGACGACAACCCGGACGACACGGAGGACGTTTCCGCCACGGTCGCCATCTCCGTATCCGACCTTGAGGAGGAGGGGGTGGTAACGCTGTCGGACGCAGACCCCGACGGCGAGGCCATCGACGACACCATCAACGTGGCCGACGTGAATGAGGCGCCGGTGGTTTCGGGAGACGCTGCTCCCTCCATGCGGGAGAACGCAAACTCAGCGGTGGCGACCTACAGGGCGGCCGACCCGGAACGGGACACCGTCGCCTGGTCGGTCAACGATCCCGACTTCTATATCACCGATGGCGGCCAGCTCCACTTCCGCGTTCCGCCCAGCTTCGAGGACGGGGCCAGCTATCCGGTGACGGTCACCGCCACCGATGACGATAGCGAGACACCCTTGTCCGGGTCGCTGGACGTGGCGGTCACGATTACCGACGTGGAGGAGCCGGGAACTGTTGCCGTAACCCCGCCGCGGGGTTGGGAGGGGACCCGGTTCAGCGCACCCTGGCGGACGGAGACGGCAGCATCAGCGGCGAGAGTTGGCAGTGGGAGCGTTCCTCCAACCGCTCCAGCTGGTCGGACATCTCTGGAGGGACCTCCAGCGCCCATACGGCGGGTTCGGAAGACGCCAATCAATACCTGCGGGCAACGGTCTCCTACACGGACGCCCCGGGCAGCAACAAGACGGCTTCCGCGGTGGTTGCGGGACGGATCGGAGATCAGGCGCCGGCAGCCAACTCCGCACCCGAATTCGCGGAAGCCTCAACCACCCGGTCCATTGAGCAGGGCACGGCGGCTGGCCGGGCCATTGGCGCCCCGGTGCGGGCGACGGATGCCGACGCCGGGGACATCCTGACCTATTCCCTGAGCGGGCCGGACGCCGATGATTTCGACATTGGCGCGGCCACCGGCCAGCTGCGGACCTGGGCTGTCCTGGACCCGCGAGTGGGCGGCAAGCCTCTCCGATCCCGACGGCGGGGTGGCCGACGTGTCGTGGTCGTGGGAACGGTCCGACGATCAGACCACCTGGACCGTGATCGACGGCGCGTCCGATTCCACCTACACCCCGGTGCGCGACGACGTCGGTCATCACCTGAGGGCGACGGCGAGCTACACCGACGCTCAGGGGCCGGACAAGCAGGCGATGGGGCAGGCGGGAGCGACGGGGGCGTCGGAAGCGCCGGTCGTCGCGCAGGGCGGGGAACCTGCGGTCGTTGGCCCGGTCGCCGACTTCGAGGCGAGCGTCGATGACCAGGGACCGAACTCGGTTCGGCTCACCTGGGCCGGTGCGGAAAACGCGCAGACCCACATGGTGGCGTTTATAAAGTCGTCGGACGTGTCGGCGGGGGAATACCGCCGGGTGCGGTTCATGCCGTTCAGCGGCTCGCAGGGTGTGATCGCCGGCCTGGAGGGTGGGGCCGAGTACCTGTTCATCTCCATCGGGATGCGGTGGAACTGGATCGAGTACTGGACGGTGTGGGGCCGCTGGTCCGACTGGGTCGAAACCACACCCTGATGATGCAGCCGGATCGCTGACCAAAGGCAGCCCTCAGTGATTGTCGCGGACGGTGAACGGCGACCTCCGCGCGCTGCACAACGTGCCTGCTGACGCCGGTTCCCACAGGGCAAGGGTACCGGGGTTTCCGCCCTGTTGTACCGCTCGGAGCCTGGCAAATGAGATTGGCTCTGGCCACAAACTGCCCTCGGTCTTTCCTCAAGAAGCGGTCTACGCTGCGCCGCCACCCACCCCTGGTGCGCGGAAAGGCGGCAAAACCTGCATGGCCGCCCAGCTCTACTTCCCGGGCATGGGCGCACGCACTCTCCGGACCGACGGCGCCGGATGATGGGATTGGACCGGTCCCAGCCGACGCGCCGGCGTGGACTGCAGCGGGTCGCCGCCCGCTGCGACTGACGAGCTATCGCGCTTCCGTCGGCCAAAATCCACCTTACTCCGGACCAGCAGGTCCGGGCCAGCGGAAAGCGGCGTAACGCGCCGAGCAAACGCGACGGGGCATTTCTCACCACCTGCGACAGGGCAGATGCCCCCACCAGAAAGGGCGTTTGCCGATTGTCACCCAGAAGCGCCATCGACAAGATTATGTCGTTCTAATTTGCTCCACTTTCTTGATGTCGCGATGCACACCCATCAGCAAGAAATTTCTCCACACGGCCAGTGCGGCCGCCGCGAACAAACATCGGAAGAAATCCTCTTACAGCCATGACTGACCATCCAATCACCAACCCCCGACGTATGACCGGCCTCGCCATCATCACCGTGGCGCTGGCCGCCATAATTGCGCTGGCCCTCACCCTGTCGGCGTCGGCCCAGTCCGAGCCCTGGCAGGCCGCGGTAACCGGTGTGTCCGTTGTAGCGGGGGACAACCCGGGGGAGTTGGTGGTCAGTTGGGATGCGCACCCCGAGAACCCCAACGACTACCGGGTGAAGTGGGCGGAGGAGGATGGGGAGTTCCGGCCCTATGGCAATTCCAACTGGAATGCGTATCCCACCGGCACAACGCACACCGTGGCTGGTCTGACCCCAGGAGCGACCTACAAAGCGACGGTATTGGCCCGGTTCGACGATCGCAAGCGGTCCGACTGGAGCGAGGTGGTGACGGGGTCCGCGGCGGCGTCCTCGCCCAACGTGTCGGCAGCGGGCCAGCCGTCGATTGTGGGCACGGCGCAGGTGGGCGAAACGCTGACCGCAGGAACCGACGACATCTCGGACGACGACGGGCTGGAGGACGTTACATTCACCTACCAGTGGATCCGGGTGAACAACGGAACGGACACCGACATCACGGACGCGACTTCCAGTTCCTACACGCTGACCTCTGATGACGCCGGCAAGCAGGTCAGGGTCAGGGTGAGTTTCACCGACGATGAGGGTAACGCAGAACAGGTGACCAGCGACGCCTGGCCGTCGGAGGGCTCGGTCGTTGGTGTTTCGACGGCGGTGGCCCTGTCATTGAGCGCGGGCTCGGTGGCCGAGGACGCAAGCGCGACCGCCATCACGGTGACTGGGACTCTGAATGGAGCAGCGCGGACGAACGACACCACGATGACGGTCGAGGTGGGCGCGTCTGGCGACGCAGCCACGGAAGGTACGGACTACGCCACGGTCGCCGATCTCACGCTGACGATCGATGCCGGCGAGACCACGGGCACGGCGAGCTTCACGCTGACCCCGACCGACGACGACGTGGCCGAGGGAGACGAGACCCTGTAGGTCACGGGCACGACCACGGCGACGGACCTGAGCGTAACGGGTACGACGGCGACCATCGTGGACGATGACCGGCGCGGAGTGACGGTTTCGACGACGGCGCTGAGCGTGCCGGAGGGCGGAACGGCCGCCTACACGGTGGCGCTGGAGTCCCAGCCGACGGCTACGGTGACGGTTGTTCCCTCGGTGAGCGCGGATGCGGACGTGACGGTGAGCCCGTCGTCGCTGAGCTTTGCTACCGGGGACTGGAACATCGCGCAGACGGTGACGGTGAGCGCGGCGCAGGACGCCGATGCCGACGATGACGCGGCGACAGTTTCGCACGCGGTGTCGGGGAGCGACTACGCATCGGAAACTGCATCCGACGTTGGCGTCACGGTCAGCGACGATGACACGGAGTCGCCCGCAGACCCGCCGACGGTGGTTCCGAGCAACTGGGCGCTGATACCTGCGGGCTTGGGTGCGGGCGACGAGTTCCGCCTGCTGGCCAAGACGAAGAGCCCGCTGAAGCCCGACTCGACCTCGACGGACATCGCCGACTACAACGACTACGTGCAAGAGCAGGTGCGTGCCAGGGGGCACATGGCCGTTCAGGCATATGCCGGAGACTTCCGGGCGCTGGGGTCCACGGCGGCGGTGAACGCGCGGGCGAACACGGGCACGGCGGGGAGCGGCGGTGTTCCGATCTACTGGCTGAACGGGGCGAGGGTCGCGGACGACTACGGCGACTTCTACGACGGGACGTGGGGCAGCAGGAACATCGGGAGGGGCGTCGCGGGCGACCTTATCGAGGGGGACAGCGCCTCGGCGCGCCAGTTGCTCTGCACGGGAACTGCGGACGACGGCACGACGACGGACCTGCCGCTGGGGGGAGGAGACCCGGAGAATGACGGGACCGCGGAGTGCACGGCGACGTCCATAGCGATCACCTCCGGCACGCTGAGCGGCGACGTGCTGGACGTCTCGGGCAGGGCGCGCTACCTTGCGCTTTCGAACGTGTTCCAGGTGGGGAGCGCGGTGGTTCCGGTGATCGAGGAGGTGTCGATCAGCTCGGATCCCGGCAGCGGCCGGGAGTACAAGGTCGGGGACGACATCCGGGTCACGGCGACGTTCTCGGAGGCGGTCACAGTCACGGGCAGTCCCCGGATGTTGTTCAGGGTGGACGCATTGGACGCCGATGGCGACCTGGTGGAGCGCAACCGGAGCGCCGGCTACGACGCGGGCATGAGCACATCGACTGAGCTGGTGTTCTCGTACACGGTGAGGTCGGTGGATTTCGATAGGGACGGCATACGCATCAGGGCGGACAGCCTGCGCCTCAACGGCGGCACGATCCAGAACGGTGCGGGCGACACGGAAGCGGTGCTGGATCATGAGAAGGTCGAGGTTCAGTCGAGGCATCGGATACACGTGCCCGCGTCTGCCACGGGGGCGAGGGTGGTGTCCACTCCGGCCGTGGGTACCAGTTACTCGACGGGAGAGACGATAACGGTGGAGGTGGCCTTCGACAGGGACGTCAAGGTTATCACGGTGGACGGGACGCCCACCTACGAGATGCGCTTCGGTACTCCGGGAGACACGAGTGCTCATCATGCCGCGTACGCGCGAGTCGTGAACGGGAACAAGGTGCAGTTCGACTACGTCGTTCTGGAAGATGATCACGATCCCGATGGATTCGTAGCCATGGACCCGGCCATCCGCTGGAACCAGGGCCTGATCACTAGGGCCGGAGTTCATGCCAACATCGCCCTGGCCGTACGGGCCAGCATCTCCAGAACATACCTGCTCCGTCAGGACGGACACGCCGTGAATGCGGAGTAGGCTGAGACATGGACAAGGACGACCTGCACTTGGTGTCTCATGCGATCCCCGGTTCCTTGGCTATGGCTGTCGTGCCCGGTGTGATTTGCGTAATGACCCTTGCGCGAATCATAGCGGTATCGATGAGGTGGAGCACGCCGGAAGGGCTGGAAGGCGCATTGCCTCAATAAAAACGTTACTTTTATGAAGTGATTGCCGTCGCAAACAGTCATCGCCTCTGCCGACTGGAACTGGCAGGCGGTGGGCCGGTATGTGCAGGACCGCTTCGGGTTGGTGCTGAGCCGGAGTAGTTGTCTGAACTACCCGCACCGCTTGGGATTTGTGCTGAAACGGTCTGACAAACGTTTGCGCAAGGCGGACCCAGTGCGGCGGCAGGCCTTTGCGGCGGAATAGGTGGCTCTGACGGTCGCCGCTCGATGAACCGGGGGCAGGATATTCTTCGCCGACGAGGCCCATTTCCGAGCGATGGCGACTTGAGGGGCCAATAGGTACTCAAGGGGGAACCCGCCCTGGCGCACTCCGTCCGCACCGCCATCGTAAGGCTGAAGATGGACAGCCGATGCAACAGCCACGCCAATGACTGCCCCCGTCTTCGACCTCTTGGACATCGGCCTCAAGGACTGGCGCCAGATCATCGCAGTAGATGACGCACTCTCAAACCATTCACAGGACGCTACCGCGCCGACTATTTCCTACGCAAATACAACGTTAGGCCCATTGGAATTGCGCCGTGGGTCAGTAACAATAGATACACAACGGCAGCGGGCGGTCGTCAGGGTGTTTGACGAAGGGAAAGGCGGCGACTCCTCGGTATGCCTATCAGCGCGCTTCTTGGGGCCACCAGCATGATCGGCGGCCCAGCCTCGAAGCGCCCAGGGATCTGAATTCTCCCGAGTGCTCCGACGTGGCGCGCCGGGTGTTTCACCCAGCACTGATGATCCACAAGAGCTCCAGGCAAGGTGGCGCGAAAGGTTCAGGTTTTTACGCCACTGACCGCGCCCGTAAGCAGTAGCCCCATCGGTACAGGATGCCCAGGTCCGTCCACCAACCAACAAAACTTACCGACCACCAACCACAACATTCCAGACTATGGAGGCACCCAGTGGCCAATTTCACACCGCTAGGCGAGCGAATCGTCATCAAGCCCATGGAACAGGAAACCCAGACCCGGGGAGGCATCCTGCTCCCCGACACCGCCAGGGAAAAGCCCCAGGAGGGCGAGGTCATCGCCGTTGGCTCCGGCCGCGTCGCTGACGACGGCTCCCGCATCGCCATGGAACTTTCCGTCGGCGACAAGGTCATCTACTCCAAGTACGCCGGCACCCAATATGACGACGACGACGATGAGTACCTGATCATGCGTGAATCAGACGTCCTGGCCAAACTGGGCTAGCGGTTCCGTTCCAACTCCGGAACTCTCGTACGTACACGAAACCATCCCTGATAGCGCACACTCCAACGAGGAGACCCCAATGCCCGCAAAGCAAATGGCATACGCTGAAGACGCCCGCAAGTCGCTGCGCATCGGAATCGACATCCTGGCCGACTCGGTCAAGATTACCCTGGGTCCCCGCGGCCGCAACGTCGTGCTGGACAAGAAGTTCGGACCCCCGCAGGTCTGCTCCGACGGCGTGACCATCGCCAAGGAGATCGAGCTGCCCGACGTTTTTGAGAACATGGGCGCCCAGCTTCTGAAGGAAGCCGCCACCAAGACCAACGACGCCGCCGGCGACGGCACCACCACCAGCATCGTGCTGTCCCAGGCCATCATTCACGAAGGCTTCAAGAACGTGACCGCCGGCACCAACCCCATGGCCATCAAACGTGGCATCGAGGCCGCCGTGAGTCGCGTGGTCGCCGAACTGCAGGGCATGTCCCAGCCCGTGGAGACGCGCGAGCGCATCGGGCAGGTTGCCTCCCTTTCCGCCCATGAAGACGCCATCGGCGAGACCATCGCCGAGGCCATGGAGAAAGTGGGCAAGGACGGCGTCATTACCGTCGAAGAGTCCCGCGGACTTGCCGACGAGATTGAGTACGTCGAGGGAATGCAGGTCGACCGCGGCTACACCTCTCCGTACTTCATCACCAACGCCGACCGCATGGAAGCCGTCATCGAAGATGCCTACCTCATCATCACCGACAAGAAGGTTTCCGCCGTTGCCGACCTGGTCCCCGCCCTGGAGCAGCTGCTGCAAGCTGGCCAGAAGAACGTGGTCATCGTCGCCGAGGACATCGACGGCGAAGCGCTGGCCACCCTGGTGGTCAACAAGCTGCGCGGCATCATGAACGTGCTGGCGGTCAAGGCGCCCGGCTTCGGCGATCGTCGCAAGGCCATGCTCGAAGACATTGCAATTCTGACCGGTGGCACCGTAATCAGCGAGGAAACCGGTCGCCGCATGGATTCGGCCACCATCGAGGACTTTGGCCGCGCCCGTCGTATTTCGTCCACAAAGGACGACACCACCATCGTGGAAGGCCACGGTTCCGAGGACGCGATCCAGGCCCGCATCAACCAGCTCAAGGCCCAGATCGAAGACACCACCTCCGAGTACGACCGCGAGAAGCTGCAGGAGCGGATGGCCAAGCTGTCCGGCGGCGTCGCTGTCATCAAGGTTGGCGCAGCCACCGAGATCGAGCTCAAGGAGCGCAAGGCCAGGGTGGAAGACGCCCTGTCCGCCACCCGTTCTGCGGTTGAAGAAGGCATCGTCCCTGGCGGCGGAGTCGCTCTGGTTCGCTCCCAACGGGCCCTGGATACCATCGAAGGGTTGACCGGAGACGAGATTGTCGGCGTCAACATCATTCGTTACGCTCTCGAACAGCCGCTGAAACTCATCGTTGAGAATGCCGGTTCCGAGGGAGCCGTGGTGCTGAACCAGGTGAAGCATCAATCCGATGACTACGGTTACGACGCCGAGCTGGGCGAATTCGGCCCCATGCTCGAGCGTGGCATCATAGACCCGGTAAAGGTGACCCGGTCTGCTCTGCAGAATGCCGCGTCCGTGGCCGCCATGGTGCTCACCACTGAGTCCATGATTGCCGAGATCCCCCAGCCGGCTTCGGGCATGATGGCCAACCCCCAGATGGATTTCTAGCCCCACTGAATCCAGCGGGAATTGCAGCCGGGGCGGTCTCCGCGACTGCCCCGGCGTTGCGGCCCTGCTCGCCGACCGTGTCCGTAACGCTTCAGGTTCTAAGGAAACCGGATAATTGAAGACACTGGAAGAGCTCGCGCGCACCCGTTTTCACCCGAACTGTCATTGCGAGCGCAGCGTGGCAGTCTCGTTGCCGATTGAGTCGTTACGCAGGCAGCGAGATCGCCACGTCATTTCGCTCCTCGCGATGACAAACTGGGTACGCGTGAGACGGGAAGAGTGATTGAAACGACGCTCCTGTCGCCCGGGGCAGCGTTTATTCAAGAGTGCTCTCAGGTCCAGTCACCAAGGCGCGCTGTCGAATTGCGCCGCGTCGCACATACTCGACACCGCTTGCTTCCTTGCCGATGGTCTGCGCCCGGCAGGATCGGCAGGAATGGACATCACACCCAAGCTGTCAGGACAGCAGCAGTCGTCCGCACCGACCGCGATCAACGCCAATCCAATAAGGAGGAAGGTCATGTTCAGTGGTATCCCGATCATCAGATTCGGTACGACCGACGGCCGGAAGGCCAATGTTTTTATCAATAACCGACCCGCCGGAGCGATCCGGCGCTATGAAGGAACAATCTGGACCTATGAGCACAGCGGCCTTAGCCTGGTGGGTTCGCAGTTGGAGATCAGGCGGGCCATAGTGCGTCACCATCGGCCAGCGGTGGTTTCATGATCGAGGCACTGGCCGCTGAGATTATCGTCTGCGCTGCCCGGCTCTACATGGTCATGGGATCTTAAGACAACGGATCGACCGGCACTGGTCGGATCCATGGAGGCAAAAATGGCGACTCCAGACGAACACGTACCAACACTGGGCCAGCCGGCCACCCCGGCCAGCAAGTCGCAGCAACAGTCCTGGGCCCAGGACCTGCTGGATACCATCAAAACCAACCGCCTGGACACGACCAGGACCAACCGCCGCCCCACAGCGTGGCTATCCCGACCACACTCCCAAAACGAAGCTGAGATTCCGACGCTGGCCGCCGAGCTCATGGCCAACGTCCATTCTGAACAGTACACGCCGGGAACCGGCGCAAATCAAAGTGGTGGCCACCGCAGCAGCCGCGAAATCGCCATCGCCGCCCAGCAGGTCATGGGCGACGCCCCGCCCAACATCCGCCACCAAATGGCGGCCGCGTTCGCCGTTCTGATCGTTGAGCCGGCCCGCGCCGCGGCCGAACGTCGGAAAGACCGCGACGTTCGCGTCAGGATCGCGGCCATGCAGGAGTTCATACAACTCCATCTGTTCAAAGGCGACGCCCAAGTCTACCTCGCCCGCCCCTTTGCCCAATTGACCTGCATCGCCGAGCCAGACCGCTAGACGCCGCTGCACCGATCGGTCGGGGTCGCCAACGATTCATCAGGGTGGCGTGCTTGCGATACCACGACCTCACGGCTTTCGGCAGGAACGTCGCGGAATACGTGCCGTAGGATCCCGCCGGTCCGGTTGACCAAGTCGGGTTACCTGCGCTCCAACGCGACGCGTACTTCTGCCGCGGCATACATGTACAGATCGGCCGTGAGGGTTTTTCATCGACATCGGTTTCCCGGACCAACCACTCCCGGTGCAGGGTCAGCGTGGACAGTTGAAACGTCGGAGAAGGTCCATCGAACTGCATCGGCGACACGCTGGTCGTGCCCAAACTCGACCGCCTCGCCAGGTCCGATCCGGATGCCCGCGCCATCGCTGATCAACTTCTGGAACGAGGCGTGAAACTGGCCCTCGGCCCAGCGCTCTACGACCCGGACGATCTCATGGGCAAGATGTTCTTCAATATCCTCGCCACCTTCGCCGAGTTCGAAGCCGATCTCATCCGCATGCGCACCCGCGAGGGCATGGCCATCGCCCGCGACAAGGGGAAATTGCGCGGCAAGCAGCCCAAACTGTTCGACCGTCAGCAGCGGAAACTCTGCCGTATGCACGCCACCGGCGAGGATTCCACCAGCGATCTCGCCGAGCTTTTCTCCGTCTCAAGACCACCCGTCTATCGCACACTCAACCGACGCCATTCCCCTTAGCGGACGATTCTGCTCCCTACCGGAATCGACCCGTACAGGGTATTCTCAATTGCTACTGGGGTGAGCGTCGAGCATCTCGACCCGTACCTGCATTGCTCTGGGATACAGCGCCGGGCCAAACTGGTTCAACATCGCCACGTCCGCCGCATCGCGCCCATAAGCGACGGCAACTCGCCCTCCACGTGGAAAGGCCTGCGTTGCATCGAAGGTGTACCAACGGCCACCTACGTACGCCTCGAACCAGGCGTGAAAATCCATCGGTTCGAGTTCGTGCAGATAGCCGACCACCATACGCGCTGGGATACAGAGACTTCGGGCTAACGCGATGCCCAAATGAGTGAGCTCTCGGCATACGCCCTCGCGCTGCTGGTTGACCTCGACTGCCGACATCTGAAAATTGCTGGAATCTGGATTGAAACGCACGGAGGTGCGGATCCACCCGACAATTCTAGCCACTTGATCGTAGCCGGGCTCCACGCCGTCTACGATTTCCCTACCGAGATCTATAAACCGGTCGGACTCACAATAACGGCTGGGAAGAAGATAGGTTAGAACCTCGTACGGCAGATTGTGCACCTCCTCAAATGGCGCGCCAGGCGACACATCAATGCCGTCGGCGGTTGAAACGTCCGCAGATCTACGGATAGAAAACTCACCCGGGGGTGCGATCAAACGCTCGCACAGGTTGCCGTAACTGTCCGCATGCTCTGTGACCGGTACGCTTGGCGTCGACGTGCAGTCTTCATGCGCCACCCACTGTTGTGCTCCACTTCGAGGGCGGAGCATCAGGATAAAAGGCGTAGGGACGCTCACATCAAAGGTAATATCACAACTTGTACGAAGCCACATTTCGACTCCTTTACTTGTCAAAACCACGTCATCAGTTGGCTATGGTCCGGTTTTACAGGACGCCTTGTCAAGGGTAGCGGCAAAACGTGCCACTGCGCTGTCGATGGCCAGCGAAAAGCAACTGTGTTTGACATGGAGCGACCGTCGCGTTCCAAATGCCGCCAGTCAGGAAAGGCGTCAGTGGCCATCCGGCGCAAATGTGGAACCATCCACTTACGGATTACGGACGGTGTCGCCGATCAAACAGCGTTGAGGAACAGTTCACCAATGCCATACCCGGCACGGAGATTGTGGCCATTGCGGCCTTCGAGACCGGAGTTCACTAAATGGAGTGTACCGCCGCGACGGGCCAGACACTCCTTCTGCCCCTGTAGGCCCGCGGGTCAACCCCACAATTGCAGGGATGCCAATGCCGCTCCTTCGGCCAACGCCTCCAATTCGGCCCACACGATGGTGAGGTGCACCCGAGGATTGAACGCGCCTTGCGAAAACCCGCAGTCAGTGCCGGCCATCACGTTCTCCCGGCCCAGCAGGAAGGCATGCCGGTCGACACCAGGAGCGGCAGGCGATAGTTGACTCGGCGGATTTGCTGGGCAGTTGCTGCTCCAGGACGTGGAGCATGGCGGGACCGGCGACGACGCTGGCTGTGATGCAAATGCTGACGCTGACGGCGAGGTGAGCCTCAAAGATGGGGTGAGCAAGCACCGGATGGTGTCGGTGCGTGATCCGGAGATGCGCCGAGGCCACAAGAGCAAGCGCTACGACGCGCACAAGGCCGCCGTGGTGGTGGACACCGACACCCAGTTGATCACGGCGGTGCACGTGCTGCCGGGGAACGCTCTGGACAATCTGGGCGCGTTGGAGTTGGTGGAGCAGGGCGAGGCCAGTGCCGGTGTGCCGGCGGTAGAAGCCTTGGGGGACACCGCCTACGGCGACGGCAGCACCCGTCACGCCTTTGTCGACGCCGGGCGCAAGCTGGTGGCGCGAGTGCAGGGACGGCCCACCCGCAAGCACTTCCCCAAGGAAGACATCGTCATTGATCCGATGGCGGGAAGCTGCACCTGCCCGGTGGGGCAGGCCACCGGCGCCATCGTCCCAGCAGGGAAACGAACCGACTAATTGTCGTCAAGCACGAGTTACCAATGAACTCTGCCATCCCGAGCGAAGCGTCAACGCGGGCGAGTTGTCCCGCATGACGTAACGGCTGTTTGGCGAATCACGTAGGGTATCGATGAGGCCGGTATGCCGGTAGCGGCCTGACCATGCAGCGGTCCAGAGTGAACCTGACTTTGGGTGTGATGCTTGACGTTAGGCGTCATACCTTCCTACACTTGTTGTGCAATGATCCAAGGTTACCGGGACCGGCGAACTGCGGCATTCGCCGCTGGGGAATATGTCCCGGCGTTTCAGGGTTTTGAGGACCAGGCAGAGCGCGCCGTCTTTCGATTCTGAACGCCGCCGGATCGCTGGACACCCTGCGGGCATTGCGCGGCAATCGGCTGGAGGTCCTGCGCGGGGACCGGGCCGGACAGTGCTCCATAAGGATCAATCGTCAGTGGCGCATCTGTTTCAGTTGGTCCGACGGTCAGGCCGGACCGTCAGACGTTGAGATTGTGGACTATCACTGAGGAGGCGCTGGCGACAATGTTGCAACGAGCCGTACATCCTGGGGAGGTCTTGAGAGATGAGCTGGAGGAGAGAGGAGTGTCGCCGGCGAGTTTCGCCAGGCAGATTGATGTGCCGGCGAATCGCATCAGCCAGATTCTGGCCGGCAAGCGTGCGGTGACCGGAGACAGCGCCCTCAGGTTTGGGCATTGGTTTGGCATGGATCCCCAGTTCTGGCTGAACCTGCAGGCGCAGTATGAGTTGGCGGTTGCGGAACGGTTGGTGGGAGCAAAGATACGTGCCCTGCCCACCGCGGCCGGCGGCGAGTAGAGTACGGATGATGCGCCGAGGTTTGTGATGGCGCTCTGGGCATCCAGTATCGGAACCGGAATGGCGACTCTCATTGCCGTGAGGGCGGCGTCGGCAACGCGTGCCGGATTCGGGAATTGACGGATGATCATACTGCACGAGGGTATGAAAGACGGTTGGCTGTTGCTGTGGGCGGAGCGGTCGCCGGACGAACTGCGCCCCGAAGGTAACGGTGATCCGGCGGCCAATGAGCATCACTACTGCGTTGTCCATGGAGAGTTGGTGGACGTACTGGCCAATGCCGCGCCCGGGTTCCGGGTGGACTCGGGCGAAGCGGTCTCGGCCACCGCATGGTTACCCAGCAAGGGCGGCGGCCCTCTTCCGTCCAACGTCCTGGTGGCAGACCCGCCCAGATCCAAGGCCAAACCCAGGCTGATGCCATGGTCCCTACCCGCATACCGGGTGTCTCCGGCGGACGCCATCCCCATATTGCAGGCCCACAGGGGGGCAGGGATGTTGACCAACGGCGTGGGTATCGGAGCGGACCTGGCCTACTGGAGTCAGGCGGTGCGCTTCGGTGCGGCGCTGGTGGCCCTCCAGCAGTTCCTTCCGGGGACGATACACGCAGCCGACGCAGACAAGCCGCCCGACCAGCCGGCGGCCACTGTCCTCAGGACCTTCGTCGCCGCGGTCGTGGACAGCCTGGTCAGAAATCCCAACGGCGCTCTGAAGGTGGCTGCCTCCAGGGGCCGCCGCAAGGCGCCAGCGTTCGATAGCGTGCACGACGCGTGGCTGCAAGGCCTGAAGTCAGCCGATGGGGCAGTACGCGGCGCCCCGGAGCAACTGGGGCAGCTGCGGGCGCAGGTGGCGGAATGGCAGCGGCCCATTGCCCTCACGTCCAGCGCGCCGTTTCGGGTCTGCTTCCGGCTTGAGGAACCGCCGCCGCCCGGCGATGAGTCCGACGTGGCCCCGACACAGCAGGACGGATGGTATCTGCGCTACCTGCTGCAATCTCACGAGGACCCGAGCCTGTTGCCGCCCGCCAGCGCGGTCTGGAAAACCGGTCGCCAGCGGGTTCGAGAGCTGGAACGGGACGGCTTCAACGCCCGGGAATTTCTGCTGGCGTCTCCGGGTCAGGCCAGCGGGGTCTGCGCCGGCGTGGCCGACAGCCTGCAACGGAAGAGGCCTACGGGACGGAAGCTGGACGTCGCCACGGCGTACCAGTTCTTGACCGGGGAATCCATGGCGCTGGAGGAGGCAGGCTACGGCATCATCCTGCTGGCGTGGTGGACCCGCCGGGGCACCAGGGCCAAACCCACCGTCAGGGCCAACGTGAAGACCCCGCAGATGCAGGGCGTGAGCGGCGTGTCGTTGACCACCAACCTGGAGCTGAACCTTGAGGTGGCGTTGGGAGACCAGGTCATGAGCGCCCAGGAGCTGGAGGCGCTGGCTCAGCTGAAGACGCCCCTGGTGAAATTGCGCGGCCAGTGGGTGGAGCTCAACGCCGGCGAGATCCGGGCGGCGCTGGATTTCTGGAATCAGAAGGGCGAGACCACGCTAAAGGACGTCATCCGTCTGGCAGTGGGTGCAGGGGAAACGCCGGGTGGGTTGGACGTGGACGGCGTGAACGCCAGCGGCTGGTTGGAGGACCTGCTGGGACAGCTCACCGGACGCGCCGAGTTCCAGGAACTGGAAGCTCCGGAGGGTTTCTGCGGGACGCTGCGTCCCTACCAGCAGCGGGGCTATTCATGGCTGGCGTTCCTGCGGCGGTGGGGGCTGGGCGCCTGCCTGGCCGACGACATGGGCCTGGGCAAGACGGTCCAGACCCTGGCGGCCATCCAGCAGGACCGCCGAGAAGGAGTGAAGGAACCGACGCTCTTGGTTTGTCCGACCTCGGTGATGAACAACTGGCGCAAGGAGGCGTCCCGTTTCACGCCCGACCTGCCGCTGATGGTGCATCGCGGTCCGGGTCGCAAACGGGACGCCGAATTCGTGGAGACCGCCCAGCAGCACGCTATCGTGGTCGCCAGCTACGGGGTGCTGGCGCGGGACTTAGGGTTCATGGCCGAGGTGCCGTGGCGCGGCATCGCGCTGGACGAAGCCCAGAACATCAAGAACCCGGCCACCCGACAGGCCCGGGCCGCCCGGTCCCTGGGCGCCGACTACCGGGTAGCCTTGACCGGCGCGGCCGTGGAGAACTACGTGGGCGACCTGTGGTCGGTGATGCAGTTGCTGAACCCGGGACTGCTGGGAACGGAGGGCGAGTTCAAGCGCAACTACTTCGTGCCCATCCAGGCGGAAAGGGACGAGGGCGCGGCCCAGCGGCTGCAGCGGGCCACCGGCCCCTTCATCCTGCGGCGTCTCAAGACCGACCGGGCCATCATCACCGACCTGCCAGTTTGGAACTTGCTTCTATCGCTTTTGACGCTTCATCTGGTATGACTCGGTCATTCCAGCAAAAACCTCGTGAACACCTGGTTACCCACCAGGTACGCCTCCTCGGTGAGCCGTAGCCTCCCGTCTGGTTCCCACACCAGCAGGCCTTCCCCAGTCAATTCGTCCAACTCGTTCGCGTAGCGCGCCATCAGGTCGATGCCGATCCTTGCCGACGCTGCCCCCACATCCATGCCGTCCAGCAGCCTCAGCCCCAGGAACATCGTTTCCGCCGCCGCCGTGGCGTCGTCGATAACCTCCAGCCCGTCAACCGTCGGCGTCCCCTCGATCCTTGCCGCCGTCACCGATTCCCACCGTCGGGCCAATCCCGCCCACTCCTCGGCCAGCCGCGCGTACTCCCTGGGCGACCGAACCGTCCAGAAGCGGCAGCCGGCGCCGGTTTCTCCAACTCGAAGCGACGAATGCGCTCCCGGTCCGACGCCCAGCCATTGCAGGTTGCGCCAATAGGCCAGGTTGTGCTCGGACTCTCCGCCCGGGCGGCACCAGTTGCTGATCTCATAGTGGTGATAGCCCGCCTCGCCCAGTCTGGCGCGCGCCAGATCATACATATCGGCCGCCAGGTCCGGGTCCGGTTCCGGCAGTCGCCCCTGCTCAACCCAGCGACGCAGCGGCGTCCCTTCCTCCAGAGTCAACGAGTACATGGAAATATGCTCCGGCGACAGCGCGAGTATCCGGTCCACCGTGTCCCGCCATTGCGTCAGCGTCTGCTGCGGCAGTCCATACATCAGGTCCAGGTTCACGTCGTCGAAACCCGCTCGTCGGCAGGTTTCCAGCGCGGCAACCGCCTCGGCGGCATCGTGCCGTCGCCCCAGCAGCGCCAGCAGATCGTTGTCCATGCTCTGCACGCCCATGCTGATGCGGTTGATCCCGGCGGCGTGAAGCTCGGCGCATTTGGCCGCTGTCAGGTCATTCGGGTTGCACTCCGCCGTTATCTCCGCGTCGCTGCGCACCGGATGGGTTCGGGCAATCGTGTCCAGGATGCGGCCCACGTCCCCCTCTGGCAGATACGACGGCGTGCCTCCCCCCAGGAATATGGTGTTCACCGCCGGCCCGTCCAACGCCCGCGCCCATGCTTCAATCTCGCCGGCAACCGCCCCCAGGAAATCGCCAAACTGCGATTCTATGCCCTGGTACGTATTGAAGTCGCAGTAGGGGCATTTGCTCAGGCAGAAAGGAATATGCACATATAACGATATGCCTTCATCCCCGACCGCCGAAATTGTTTGGACGTGCGAATCCGCGTATCGCGACATAACCCCACCTGTGTGTAGGGGCGGGTTACAAACCCGCCCCGTGCATCTGAATGTTCAATAGCCTCGCGTCTCCATATCAACCGCCGCGCGGGTCGTCCGAGTCGTCCGTGGGGCGGGCCTGTCCGTCCACCACGCTGTCGGGGTCGCTGTCTTCCGGTCGAGGCGGCGGCGGTTCTCCCATATGTTCCCGCACCACCGCCGGGGGACATAGCTTCCAGAAAATGAAAATTGCCAGCCCCAGGATTATGAGGTCGTCATAGCGCCCCAGCCCGTAGGGAATCCGGTCCCGAACCAGGTCAATGGGAAACACCGCGTAAACCAGGGCCAGGGGAATCAGCAGCTTGAGCAGAATGCTCACCCGATTGTCCTTGTGCAGTCGCCACACCGCGCGCACAAACTTGATCACACGGGGCGCCAACTGCGGACCGAACATCAACAAGATAGGCCAGAGGAATCTCAACATCACAAAACCACCTTACCGTCTGATGTTAGCACATCGTGACATTCCCCTGTGCGCTCGAAGAATCGCCGCAGCGCCAGACCGAGTGTGAGTCGCCCCGGGAACCTGCGGCGCAATGCGACGATGATCTGTTCTAGGCGATCTCGCCACTCGACGGGCCAGAGTGGCCGAGGCTATGTCTGGTTCAGCAGGGGTATCAGCTTGTCCAGCAGGGTTTCGACGTCGTCCAATCCGCCCGCCACGTCCTCGGCTTCCATTGTGTTCTCGTAGAAGTTCTCGTGCAGCAGGCTGGCTACGCCAAACAAACTCCGGATGTCGCCGTCGCCGGTTTCCGCCCGCAGACGGCTGACGATCCTGAGGTAATGTCGGTGTCGGCTATGCCCCCAGCCGCGTTGGTCGGCAATGGCCTTGAGGACTTGGGCGGTAGCCCCCCAGCCCTTTTCGGATGCCTGCGCCAGATCTCCAGCGGAAAGCTCATGCCTGCCCTGTGCCAGGAAATGCTCGCTGGCCTGTTGGTACCGTTGGGTCGTCACTTACGGCGCCTCCTGCTGTGTTTGTAGGTTAGCAACTCTGACATGCTTGGGCAATGCTATGGACGCGGTGCCGCATGGTGGTTGGGGTACGGGTAGCGTAATTGCATCTTTTGTTCTGATTTCTATTGACACTAACGGAACGTCGGTTCTATAATTTGGACAAATGGAGAACGCACGTTTCGGAGTGACCCATGTACGGAGTGAACGCCGTTGTCCCCGGCAAACGCCGAATCAGGGAACCCGGCATCTACAACTACGCGGATAACGGTTGCGAGGTGGCGCGCACCTGCCTTGAATGTCCCCTGTCCCGCTGCAAGTTCGACGACATGACGTGGTTCAACAGGTATCGTCGCATGGCACGGGACTTCCGCATCGCGGCCGCGATCCACTCGGAAGGCCTTTCAACCAGGGAGGCTGCCGAGCGATTTTCCGTAACCCCGCGCACCATATTCCGCATACTCAACCGCTGTCGCGGCGCCATGCAGGACCTCACCCCCGAGGAGGCCGCCGTCTTCGCCTCGCTGGCGGCTTGAACTGCCCCGACTCCGTGCCCCGCCGGCCGCGGGTCTGCCTCTACCCGCGCGGCAGGCCCAATCCCCGTCCGGCGACGATTCCCCGCTGCACCTCCGAGGTGCCGCCGGCAATCTTGTGTGAAAAACTGATCATCCAGTTCTCGGGCAGCCGTCCCTTCAACGGCGCGCGAGATTCGTCGCGCGACAACGCACCCGGCAGCCCTGACACTTCCAGCACGCTGTTGGCTGACCGGTGCAACGTCTCGCTGCCGAACGCTTTGCTCATGGATGCTTCCTTGTTGGGCACCAGGCCCTCTCCCTGCATCCAGGCCACGTTATAGGCCATCAGACGCGCCACCTCACACTCCACGTAGCGGTCCGCCAGCAGGTTGCGCACCCAGGGAATCTCCGTAACCCTGCTCCCGTTGCGCGTCAGAGCGCCCGCATACTCGCGGGTATCGTCCAGCAGTCGCCGGGCGATTGCCGAGTAGTCGATGCCGGAACGTTCGAAGTCCAGCAGGGTCACCGCCACGTACCAACCCCGGTTTTCCTCCCCGACCACGTTGCTGGCGGGCACGCGCACATCTTCAAAAATCACCTGGTTGAACTCATGCCCCCCGGCCATGTTGATGACCGGCCGCACCTCAACGCCGGGTGATTTCATGTCCACCAGTATAAAGCTGATGCCGCGATGCCTGGGCGCTTCCGGGTCCGTGCGCGCCAGGCACATGATCCAGTCCGAGCGGTGCGCCAGCGTCGTCCAGATCTTCGCGCCGTTGATCACGTATTCGTCGCCGTCCCTCACCGCGCGGGTACTCAACGATGCCAGGTCAGATCCTGACTCCGGTTCGCTGTACCCCTGGCACCACTGGACTTCGCCCCTGGCGATCGACGGCAGATGGGTCTGCTTCTGCTCCTCGCTGCCGTGGATCATCAGCGTAGGCCCGAGCATCCTGACCCCGAAGATGTCCCGGCCCGGCGCCCGCAGGTAGGCCAGTTCTTCGTTGTAGATCGCGGACCGCACCGGCGACGCATCCTGGCCGCCGTATTCCTCCGGCCAGTGCATCGTCAGCCAGCCTTTGTCGGCCAGGCGTCCCCGCAGGTGCATTGTGAAATCCCAGTCGTATTCCTCGGGCCACCTGCCGCCGCCTTCCCAGTCGGCCGGCAACTCCGACTGTATGAACTGGCGCAACTCGCCGCGAAACTGGTCGTCATCCGGAGTGAAGCGATACTCCACCGAAGCCTCCTTCTCCCGTCACGGGTTGTTCAAATCGCACCCGCTCGGTCAGGCGTCCACCGCCACGCAGGTCACGGTACGCACCACTCCGGCCACGGTGTGAATTTTCTCCGTCACCAGGCCTCCCACCACCGACATATCATCCCCGGAAATCACTGCGATGATGTCATAGGGCCCGGTCACCACGTCCACGGACTCGATTCCGTCCAATCCTCGCAGCGTGTTCGCCACATCTCGCGTGCGGCCAACTGCGGTTTCAACCAGCAAAAAGGCTCTCGTTGCCATTTTTTGGTGTCTCCTTGTGTCTGTCAAACCTGAAGCGTACAGGTGCGGGAGCAGAGTTCCAACGCCTCGCTTCAGCGCCGCACAATTCTACGGCGGCCCTTCTGATAGTGTCAATTCAGCGGATAACTCGCGCGTACCCGTTTGGGGCGTTGAATCGTCAGAATCAGCATTTGCGGGATTTATCGATCAGCAGGATTGGGGACGCTCCACCGCGGATGTTTCGAATCAGGGCAATCCTGATTCTGAAGATTTTCAATGCTGGGTTTGCGCGAAAATAGATCCACAACGCCGAGTCTTTTAGTTATCGGTGGCGCCGTTCCAATAGCCGCCTCTGCTACAATGCGGCAATCCGACGCCGCAGGAGAGTAAGAACATGGACCTCGGACTTTTCTACCAGATTCAGGTCCCCAAACCCTGGGACGACCGCAGCGAATCCCAAAAATTCCAGGAAATGGTGGAGCAGGTTTGCTTCGCAGAAGAAATGGGCATGACCTCGGTCTGGTTCGTGGAGCATCACTTCCGTTCCGAATGGTCTCATTCCAGCGCTCCCGACATCACGCTGGCCGCCCTGAGCCAGCGCACCACCAATATGCGCCTCGGCATCGCCGTCGTCCTGGCGCCCCTGCACCACCCGCTGCACGTGGCCTCCAGGATGGCCACGCTGGACATCCTCTCCGGAGGCAGGGTTGACCTGGGCATCGGGCGTTCCGGCTACCCCTATCAGATGATGCCCTACGGGTCCGACCTGCCCGATGTGTCCGAAATGGTTGAGGAATATCTGAAGATCATCCCCGGCGCGTGGACCGAAGAGATTTTCTCCTACCAGGGAAAGCACTACGACATCCCGCCCCGTGAGATCATCCCAAAGCCGGTGCAGAAACCTCACCCTCCCATCTGGCAGGCCGTGAGCCAGGAGTCCACCGCCGAGAAGGTGGGCCGGCAGGGCCTGGGCTGCTTGGCGCAAACCAGCGTCGGCCTGGAACGCGCCGAAAACCTCATCAAGATCTATCGGGACGCCATCGCACAACCCGAACCCGCCACCAAGCGGATCTTCCCTCGGGTTGCCGGCAATACCGTCGGCCTCTGCATGGAGGACAGGTCCAAAGCCTTTGAGCGGGCGGAGACCATAATCGACTGGTACCGGGAACAGCAGCGCATCCGCGATTCCTACGTCTGGCAGGGTTACGACCCGGCCCGGGTTCCCGAAGACTACCAATGGCACTACCAGCGTGCCGTCAACGCGGACACCGCCCGCGCCGACGCAGTCACCTCGCGTTCACTCATCGATGATGGCGGCCGTTTCTGCATCGGAAACCCGGACGACTGCATCAAGTACATCGAAGACTACGAACGCATGGGCGTGGATGAGATAATGCCCCTGTTCCAGGTGGGCCCGGTGAGCCATGAAGAGGTCATGGAATCCCTGCGTCTGTTTGGCAAGTACATCATCCCCCATTTCAAGGAGAAGGCCCGCAAGGAAGCGCTGGCCGCAGACAACTGATCCTTTCCACCCATCGTATAACGTAAAGGGGCGGCCTGTCGGCCGCCCCTTCAAGCGTGCAGTAAAGAGGGGTTACGCCCGGAAACCACCCGCGCCGTTCTCGTGGCCGTTGCCATACTGCCTTTCCTGAGCGGCAGCGGCGGCCCGGTTCTGGCGGTCGCGCTCGTTCCTGACCTGGGCTCCCCGGGACACATACCCGAATTGGGTTTCAGTGTTGCTGTTGTAACCGTTGGGCGCCATGAAGTGGCCGGTTCCAAACCCGGTTTGCTGGAGGCCGTCGGCCAGGTGGGCCGGCGTGTAGGTGTCGTGCATGATGTCGGTGATGCTGTATATGTTCGCCGTCTGCAGCGGGTACAGCAGGGACACGTGCATATGCCGGTCGCCCGGTTGATCCTGGAAATTGGCCGAGGCAAAAGACCAGGTCAGGTTCGGGTAGGCCAACTCGAAGTCCTCACGGTCCAACTGGTCGCGCACGTCGGTCTCAATCTCGCCCAGGCCTTCCGGCTCCACCGGGAGAGTTATCACCATGCGCATGACCGATTCGCCGTGGATGAAGTCATGGTTCGCCAGGTTCATGTCCTGGCGGTTGGGGTCGAGGATGTCCCACATGGCCTTCTTGGTCGCCCAGGAAAGCTGCTTGGCATCGTCGTTCACCACCACCAGTTCGGAGCGACGCAGGCGGCTGGGAAGCCACCGCGGGCTCAACTGCGGGACGTTGTTCACGTCGAGGCGGCGACTCATCACCCTCATGCCGAACCAACCGTTGGAATACCCGCCGAAGCTCGCTATGGTCTCCGCCAGGGATCCGCTGTCAACGCGGTCGCGCATTCCGGCTTCCATTGACGCCAGGCCCACGGCCAGTTTGTTGTCCAGGCGTTGGTAGTCGCGGGAAATCCGGTTGTCCGTCACAAGCGCCGGATATGCGTGGATCTCATGGGGATCTCCGCCGGGGTTGCTGAGAGTCTTCGGACGCGCCAGACCCATGGTCTCCTCGTATGCGCCCCAGGTCTCCCTGCGCATATTCTCTTCGAGCACATGCTCGCGAGGCATCAGGATGATGGGGAAGAACAGGGCATCGGGGAAGCGTTCCAGAAGCATCTGGTGCAGAACGCCGCCCAGCTTCGCATGGCCTCCGAAGCCCATCCATTCAAGGATTATCTGCGGCGGTGAGCCGACTTCTTCAGCGCGGCGGGTCACGGTGTCAACCATCCGCTCCATGTCGCGGTGGATCAACCCGAAGTAGTCCTTGTAGGCGTTGGGGTCGCGTAGGAAGCCGTCAACCTTGGGCAGGTAGCCCGGAACGATCACGGGGAGGCTGGCAAACCTTTCCCGGCGGCGCATCGCCTGGGTTTCCGAGTCGATCGCGTCGATGGTGCCCTGGTTGCAGTCATACATCAACAGGCTCTGAACCCGGTCGAGAACACCGGCTTCGCCCATTCGCTGCGCCCATTTCCAACTGCGCTTGTAGCCGGCAGTGCCGACCGCCACGGATACTATGGGCGGAGGGACTCCGTCACGATTGTGGTCTTGTTGAGTACCTAGCCGGTGCGGGTTATTGCGTCGGATGTGGAATGTTCTATTTTGCAATTTAGGCGGCATGGCTGTTGAAACCCCCTTGCCAGATTGGGTAGTCCCCGGTTCTGCCTTAGTAGTTCCCTTTGCAAGGTTGAACTACATCCGGTCGAAGTATTTTTTGGTTGATTAAAGTTATGGTAAAGCCCTGTGGCAACAACCTTCCGGCGACCGCGCTGGCCGAAGTCATTATAGTAGATTAAGACACAATGCGTCAAACTAACCGCTGAACAATTGATTGGTGAAATATCGAAAAAACGATTAAATGTAGCGCACGTAACGCTGCCATTCCTCGCCTTCCGGTTCGTCAGGCGAGAGAGGATGGTCTCCGCCCAGCACGTCCAGATGGTAAAAAGAGCCAAACCCGGTCTCAAAGGCAATCGGGGTGGGCCGGTTTTGCTGCGTCTGCCCGGGGTGCAGAATATCCATCACCCTTGCCAACTCGCCCTGCACCGGGTAGATGCGAGATATATGCATATAAGGTTCCTTCGACAACCCTTCGGTGAACCGGGCAGTGTTGAAGGCGATGTCCATGTTGGGGAACTGGCTGAACAGATTGCTCCGCTCCAGCACGTCGGCGGCGTTGGCAGCCACCGGCTCCAGGGCATCCGGATGCACCGGCATCGACACCACCACTTCCTGCGGAGCATGGGTCGGGTCGCTGATCCCGTCTGCCATCTGCGAGGGCGGGTCCATCGTTGACCAGATGGCATGGCCCACCGCCATCGACAATTCCTCTTCCGGACCCACCGCGGCGTACTGTCGCCACCACGGCGGCAACCGCAGCCACTCAAACTTCCGCATCACCGGCATCTTTCGTTTAACGGTGGCCATCCCCAACCAGCCGCCGGATGCCGTGCCCAGGCGCTCGCACGCCGCCGCCAACGGGCTTCCGGTGGCGCCCTCTTCATCGAAGTCGGCCACCTCGATTCCCGCCAACCCGGTGGCCAGCCTGATGTCGTCTTCGCCGAAATAACCACCCGACTGGGCGGTCACCAGGCAGTTGGATCCTTCAAGCAGGTTTTCATACTGTTCCCAGATGTAACGCCGCGTCCATTCTTCGGAAACATGGTCCTGGGGCAGCATCAGAATCGGCAATATCGTGGTGGTGGGGAAGGCAGACCGCATCTTGCGGTGCAGCCTGCCGCCCAGCACCGAATGGCCGGCGAACCCCATGAACTCGATGATTGCCTCGGGGGAACGGCCGGCACGCTCCGATTGGGTGACAATCTGATTGACCGCGTTGTCCATGTCGCGTTCCAGCGGGCCCTCATATTCCTCGAACAGTTTGG
Organism: Dehalococcoidia bacterium; assembly: GCA_963668585.1. GTDB lineage: Bacteria > Chloroflexota > Dehalococcoidia > Lucifugimonadales > UBA3495 > Bin87. The sequence continues at coordinate 499,354 of OY764869.1, forward strand.
GGTCCCGCATGAACCCATTGGGCAGGGGAACGTAGTTCGGGAATATTATCTGAACGCCGGTACCGTGCTTCGACCTGCCCAGAAATCTGCGCAGATAACGCTGGACGTGATTCACGGTGACTTCGTTGCAGTCGTAGAAAACCGCGCTCTGCACCCGCCGGATCTCTGAAAGTTCCGACATGCGTTGCAGGAACAGCAGCGCCCGCCGCGCCCCGGCCGTGCCCATGCCCAGCACCACCAGCGTCGGCGCGTTCCCTTCGGTCTTGCGCCGGGCGGTGCGAAGTAGCTGGTTTCCCCTGCTGCGGGGTCGTACGAATATGCTTGACATGGCAGGTCAGTCGCGGTGGGCGGATGGCGTCAGCGTTGGATGATTGGCGCCCTCGTCAGCCCGTGGGCTTCAGGAAGGCCAGCACCGCATCGACGAAGCCCTCAGGGTCTTCAATCTGCGGGATGTGCCCCACGCCGGGCATGATGTGCATACGGGCGCGGACGATGTTGTTGTGCAGCAGTTCCTCGCCGTCCCGAAGCCGGTCCACTTCGCCGTACAGCACCAGGGTTTCCCGCGCTTGCACCTGCGGAAGCCGCGTCATGATGTCATACCAGGCCAGCGATTCGTGGAGCTTTTTGACCCACGGACCGGCCTGGGCGCGCGTGTCGTTGTTGGCTTCGATCCATTCGGGCCGCGGTTCCGCAAAGGTGGTGGACTCCTTGGCCTGCTCCATGGTGCGGGGAACCGGCAGACCGTCGCTGTCGTAGCCGGCGGCCGACTCGGCGATCCGTTCCGGGGCGCTGCGCGCGTCCCAAACCGGGGCGCCCACCAGCACCAGCTTGTCCAGCCGGTCCGGATACGAGGCCGCCATCTCGGTTGCCAGCACGGCTCCCACCGAGTTGCCCACGTAGTGGCCCCGGTGGATGTTCAAAATCTGGCACGCGTCGTCAAGAGCCTGAGCATAATCCGGTATATTGAAATGGCGGGTTGGCTTGTCGGATTTCCCATGCCCCAACATATCGAACGCGTAGCATGTATAGTGCTGGCTGAACGCATCAATCACGGAGCTCCAGGCCCAGGTTGACGTGCCCAGCGGGTGCAGCATCACAAGCGGATAGCCGGAGCCCTGCTTGACAAAGTGCATATTGCCTTCACGGGTGGGAACGGTGTCGGTTAGGTCGCGCCGCACGAACATAACGAAGGCCTCCTGATTATGGCGAAAAAGAATAGACTGGGACACTCCAATGCTATCCAGCGCCGGGTACAATGTCAAATATAGAGGTTTGAAGAAACTTCCGCCAAGTCTGGTCAAAACCCTGAAGTATTATTGAAATTATCATGCTGATATGACAAAGTGTCAGCTTGAACAACTTGGACATCCAGCAAAGAGGTGTAGGTCAAGCATGGGAATTTTGACGGATGATATGAAACAGGCGTTGACCGAGCACCGGTTGATTTTTGTGGCCACCGTCTGCCCCGACGGTTCTCCCAATCTCTCACCCAAGGGAACGGTGATGGTGTGGGATGATGACCATATCCTGTTCACAGACCTTGCTTCGCCCGGCACAATGCGCAATCTGGAGAGCAACCCTGCCATCGAAGTCAACGCGGTCAACGTGTTCTCCCGCCAGGGCTACCGGTTCAAGGGCGTCGCTTCAATACACAAAGACGGTGGAGTGTACGACGCGGTCATCGACCGCATGCGCAACGGTGCCGCCTCCCTGCAGGCGCTGGCCGACCAGATCCGTGCCGTTGCCCTGATTCGCGTGGAACAGGCGTTGCCGCTGGTTTCTCCCGGATATTGGGCCGGCGCCACCGAATCCGATATGCGCCGCGATTGGGAAGCGCAGTTGAGTGGGATAAACTCGGAGTGGCACGCAGCGCACAGCCCATCTGCCGCCCGCGCCCAGTGACACACCAGGGGACAACACCCGCCCATGCCTGCTGATTATCCATCATCAGACATCACCGTCAAGGTGGTGGAAACCCCAACCGAACTGGAGGGGGCCGTCTCAGTCCGAATGCGCGTATTCGTCGGCGAGCAGGGCATCCCCGCTGACGTCGAGGTGGATGAGGCGGACTCGGCGCCCGACACCGTCCACGCCGTCGCTCTGCATCAGGGCGCGGTCATCGCCACCGGGCGGTTGCTGCCCGACGTGGATGGCAAGGGCCCGCACGTCGGACGGATGGCGGTGGAGCAGGACTGGCGACGCAACGGCGTCGGCGGCATGGTCCTTGCGTTCCTGGAGGAGCGGGGCCGTTCATTGGGGTTCCGGCAAATCACGCTCCACGCCCAGGAGTACGTCAAGTCGTTCTACGCCCAACACGGCTACGACGAGGTGGGCGAAATGTTCCTTGAGGAAGGCATCCCCCACCGGGAGATGGTCAAAAAATTGTAGGGGTGAGCATCGCTCGCCCCTACGCGTTATCCCGGTCAATGCCCGGTCAGGCTACGCCCGCGGTTTCCTCCACGCCATCCATGACGCGCACTTCCATCTTTGCAATGTGGCTGGTGGGACGATCCCCCAGGTTCGAGCGTTCCGGCGACGCGAAATACGCCGCTTCCTTCTCGGCGATCTGATCGGCGCTGTCGAACCGTCTTACCCAGATGAACTCAGTGCGGTCCGCGTTGACGTAGCTGGACACCACCGGGATCCCCAGGCGGTCATGCAGCGGGCGGATGTGTTCGTTGAAAAGGCCCAACCAGGAATCCATCATGCCCCGGTTGATGGTGTAGATGCGCAGTTGATAGGTAGCCATTGCGGTATTCCTCCGAGTGTTGCTTCCAGCGGGTGTTGTTTCCCGATTTCCCAGCGATGGTGTTGCGGTTGGCCGGTCAGCCGACCTGATACTGTGCGATGGCGTCCTGGCTGAAGGCCAGACCCAACCCCGGGCGGTCCGGCACCACGATGTCGCCGTCCACGATGTCGGGGGTTTCCTCAAACAGGCGCAGCGTCCACGGCATGTATTCGACCGTCAGCCCGTTGGGAATGGCAGCGATGGTGTGGGTCTGCACCTCCGGTATCAGGTGCGACACCACCGGCAGGTTGAAGGCCTCGGCCATGCCGGCGATTTTCCGGAACGGCGTGATGCCTCCGGCGCGCAGCAGGTCAACCATCACGATGTCAACGCTGCGCTGTTCAACCATGTGGCGGAAGGAGCGGATGCCATACACGTACTCGCCGGCGGCAATCGGCGTCACCAGCGCGTCGGCGACACGCGCCAACCCCTGGTAGTCATCCCTTGCCACCACGTCCTCCAGCCAGAACAGGTTGTATTGTTCAACCATGCTGCCGATCTGTATGGCCTGGTTCACGTTCCACAACTGGTTGATGTCGCACATCAGGTCAATGTCAGGGCCGATGGCATCCCGGAGGGTACGGATGCGAGCCACCTCCAGGGCGGCGGTGGGTTCCGCGCCCATCTGGGTTTTCATCTGGCGGAACCCCTGCTCCACCAGTCGAGGGCCGGCCTCGGCCAGGTACTCCACGCCCATGGGTCGCATCAACGCGCCGCTGGCGTAGGTCGGCGCGCGGTCTCGGTAGCCGCCCAGCAGGCTGCAAACGGTCTGGTCCAGGGCCTTGCCCTTGATGTCCCACACCGCCATGTCAACGGCGGCGAGGCCCAGGGACAGTATCCCCTCCGGTCCGGCGGACGCACAGGCATCCATGAGTTTGCCCCACACCGCTTCCGGATTCATCGGGTCTTCGCCCACCGCGAGGTCAACCAGGTCGTCCACCGCCCGGCGCAGGGCGTGGACCAGGGGGCCGCCGAAGAAGGTGAGGCCAACGCCTGATATTCCCTCGTCGGTGTGCAGTTCCAGGATGACGAACTCCCGCGTGCCGGGTTGGTCGAGGCCAACCACCAACGGGTTGTCGGCCGGGGTCTGAAGGACTCGCGTGGTTCCGCCGGTGATTCTCATTTCAAACTCTCTCCGCCCCGCTGGTGCGGGGATTTCACGATTGTGACGGCGACGTCTGCTGCACAGGCGTCTCAACGTCCGCCGGCGAGGGGAGCAATCGCCCATTGCGCATGACGCCGAACGCAGATTAGCACGGGCAGTTAACAACGGCAACACGCCCCCGGTCGAAAGCAGGGCCATTCGATTACTGTCGATCGATGGCGTAGTCCGCTCATCCTTCGACAGGCTCAGGATGAGCGGACGGTGAGCAGAGAGTCGTTCTGGCAACAGCAATCGCCTTTCGCCAGGATAATCGAATGACCCTGGTGCCGCCATGCGCCTTCTTGTCCCAATTGCGGCGGTCTGATATAAGGGCCGGACGTATGGCGTCCACTCTATCGGCTCTCCTCAACTGGCGTCCCAGCACTCCCTTCTACTACGGCTGGCTGGTGCTTGGACTTGCGGGTTCCGGCGCTTTTGTCGCCACGGCAGTGGCCGGCGTGGTGCTGGGAGGCGTGCAAAGCTACATCCTGGAGGACACCAACTGGGCGCGCACCAGCATCGGGCTGGCCTCCAGTTGCGGCGTCTGGATGTCGGGAGTCTTCGGCCCCTTCGCCGGACGGTTGGCGGACCGGTATGGGCCCCGGTGGCTGATGCCCATCGGAGCCATTGTCCTGGGGCTGTCGATGGTGGCCATCGGCGGGGTGAATGCCTCCTGGCAGTTCCTCATCGCGGCGGTCATCGGACGCGCCATCAGCCAGCCAGCCCTTCCTGATTGGCGTGGTGCCTCGGACGATGGCGGTCAATTTCTTCAACCGGCGCCGCAACATCGCCCTGGCCCTCACCGGAATCTATCGACCGATCAGCGGCGCGCTGATCATCCAGGCCTTCTCGATCATCACCCTGCTGGCGGACTGGCGAATGGCCTTCCGGCTGCTGGGCATCTTCAGCCTCTTCCTGGCCATCCCCATGGTGATCATCATGCGGCGGCGGCCGGAGGACATCGGCCTGCTCCCCGACGGGGCCCGGCCGTCATCCGCCGACGCAACGTCCGCCTCCACGCCGGCGCGACGCGGTGGGCAGGGAGGCCGTCCGGGCACGGCGGAAGAAGTCAGCTGGACGGGCCGGGAGGCCCTCCGCTCCAGGGCTTTCTGGATGGTTTCGATCGTTGCCTTTCTCAACGTCACGGGCAGTTCCGGCCTGGGGTTCAGCCTGGTGCCCTACCTGCACGAGTTCGCAGGGTTGACCACTCCGCAGGCGGCGGGCGTGCTCAGCATCAGCACGTTCCTGGCGCTCAGCAGCCTGGTATGGGGGCAGGTGGCCGCGAAACTGACGCCCAGGTGGTGCGTGATTGGGGCCATGGGAGTCTCCGCGCTGGCGACGCTGGCGCTGTTCCAGGTCAATGGGCTGGTGGCGGCGTACGCTTTCGGAGTGTTCTGGGGCCTGTTCCACAGCGCGCTGGAGGTGCTGCTGTACATGGTGCTGGCCGACTATTTCGGGCGCAATTCCTACGGAGCCATCGCCGGGGCGATGCGTCCCTTCGAGGCCGGCGGGCTGGGACTGGGACAGATCGTTGGCCCGTTGGTGTACGACATCACGGGCAGCTACACCATACTGATCCTTTTCTCGGCGGCTGTGCAGGGCATGGCCATGTGCCTGATGATTCTGGCCAAGCGTCCCGAACCACGCACCCCACTGGCTGCGGAACCGGCGTAGGCGTCCCATCCCCGGGTCCTGTCCAAAGTCGTTCAGCGTCCGGCGCCATTCGATTATTGACGATAGACGGGGTAGTGGTAGCCCGCTCATCCTGAGCCTGTTGAAGGACGAGCGGAGCCTGGGGAGATCCGTAACTTTGGAAGAACCCTGATCCATGCCAAATGGTCGTTTTCCCTGGCGGCCCGGTCGGGTAGAATTGCCCTTGTAGCGCACGGCCCTTCCAGGAGAAACCGCCCATGACCACACCCGACGAGTTATCCCGAAAAGCCCACGACCTCGAACCGTACCTGCCCGTCAACAGCGACGTTCCGGGCATCTCGCCCGACTACTCCCGCATCCAGACACCCCTGATGTGGGGCGGCATCTGGCAGTCGCCGGGGCTGGATCTAAACCTGCGCAGTTTCGCCACCATCTCTGCCCAATGCGTTAACGGCTGGGATTTCGGCCTGCAGCACCAGATACGCGTCGGGCTGACCATGGGGATGACACCCCCGCAGATCAAGGGAATATTCATCCAGTTGCTGTTCTATGCGGGCATTCCCGCCACCGTCCACGGACTGCTGCAGGCGCAGACGGTGATCAACGAGCGCGACGACTGGAAAGCGGCCGACGTCCCGCTGGAATCTGACTGGCTGGAAACCCTGGAAGCCAAACTGCAGCGGGGCAGCGACATCCGCCGCCGACTCTGGGGCGAACCGGCCAACCGGGAGGTCGAGGAGTCTCGGGCGCAGCGCATGGTTCCGGAAGCATCGGACATAGTCGATGGGTACAACTACGGCGAGGTCTGGGCCCGCGATGACCTGAATCCCAAAGAGCGCATGGTGTGCGTGCTGGCCGCCCTGATGGCGCGGGGACACTGGAAACAGTTGCGCCGATATATCAGGTACGCCCTGAACATGGGGTTCGAACAGCGGGAGATCTGCGAAGTGCTGGCGCAGGCGGGTTGGTACCGGGGTTGGCCCCACGTGGAAGACGCACTGGAACAGGCCAGGGACGTGTTCGCGGAAGCGGGCGCATGATTCGAAGCGGACGGTCCGGGAGGGCAACGACATGACAACGGTACAGGAATTGCAGGAGAGGTCGGCGAAACTTCGCCAATTTTTCGACCAGCACCTGCCCTACGCCCGACCCACGCCGGTGCTGGCCGACTTCGTGCGGGTGCAGCACGAACTGATGTGGGGCGGCGTCTGGCTGGTGGACGGGTTGGACCTGAAGCTGCGCAGTTTCGCCACCATCACCGCCCAATGCGTCAACGGCCACGACTTTGGCGTTGAGCACCAGGTGCGCACCGGGCTCACCGTGGGCATGACCGCGCAGCAGGTCAAGGGAATATTCATCCAGTTGATGTTTTACGCCGGCGTGCCGGCCACCGTCTTTGGCCTCCGCATCGCCCAGGAAGTCATCAACGAGCGCGAGGAATGGAGGGCTGGCGACGTGCCGGTGGACGCCGAGTGGCTGGACTCCATCGCCGATATGCTGGCGCAGGGCAGCGCCGTGCGCATCGCGAATTGGGGCGAAAACGCCGACGCCGAAATCGAGTCCTCTCTCTCGCGCCAATTCGTGCCGGAATCGGCGGAGTTGGTGGACGGCTATCACTTCGGCGAGGTGTGGCGGCGGGCCGACCTGAACGCCCACGAACGCATGGTGTGCATCCTGGCGGCGCTGATGTGCCGGGGCCACATGAAGCAATTGAAACGCCACGTCGGCTACGCGCTGGACGCCGGCCTAACCGAGAAGCAGATCTGCGAGGTGTTCGCCCAGGCCGGCTGGTACCGGGGCTGGCCGTGTGTCGAAGATGCCCTGGAACAGGCCAGCGAGGTTTTCAACTCCCGCCGGGCCTGACCTGCTGCAACGCATCGCTCCCGGAACCACCAACTGTGAGAGTAGCCAACATGGACACAGCATCCGACCTGGCGCGGAAAGCCGCCAACCTCCACGCGTTCATCGACCAGTACGTGCCGCAGGGCCGCCTCACCGGAGCGTTGCCCGACATCAGCGCGGACTACGTGAAACTACAGGAAGAAGTGATGTGGGGCGGCGTGTGGCAGGTGCCCGGGCTGGACGTGACGCTGCGCAGCATCGCGACCATCGCGGCCCAATGCTGCAACGGCTGGGAATTCGGCCTCCAGCACCAGATCCGGGTCGGGCTGTCCCTGGGTATGTCGCCGCAAAAGATCAAGGGGATATTCCTGCAACTGATCTTCTACGCGGGGATACCGGCCACCGTTTCCTCACTGGCCCAGGCCCAACGCGTGATCAACGAGCAGCCCATGTGGCAACTGGAAGATCGGGAACCGCTGGAAGCCGACTGGCTGGCATCGGTGGAAGAAAAGCTGGAGCGGGGACGGCAGATCCGCAGCGAGAGTTGGGGGCGGCAGGCCGGCGCGGATCTGGAAAACACGCTGTCTCACCAACTGGTTCCCGAAACCGCCGCCCTGGTGGAGGCATACAACTTTGGCGAGGTTTGGGCGCGCGGCGACCTGACCCCCAAGGAACGCACTGTGTGCATCCTGGTCGCTCTCATGTGCCGCGGCCACATGAGACAACTGCGGGAGCACATCGGCTACGCGCTGGAACTGGGAATGTCGCGTCGCGAGATCTGCGAGGTCTTCTCCCAGGCGGGTTGGTATCGCGGCTGGCCATACGTGGAAGAGGCGCTGGAAGAGGCCGACGCCGTGTTCACGGAGCGCGGGGTTCAGGGCTGAGCGCCGGTATGGAGTCAAACATGCAACAAGCCAAAACCACGGTAATCTACCATGCGTCCTGCCCCGACGGGTTCGGCGCTGCGTGGGCCGCCCACCGCGCCCTGGGTGAGCAGGCCCGATACCTGCCCATGAACCACGGCGATCCAATACCCCCGATAGATGATGACGCCAGGGTGTATATCCTCGACTTCTCCTTTGACCGGGAACGGATGGTCGATCTGCAGAACAGGCATGGGCAGGACAACGTGATCCTGATTGACCACCACATCACCGCGCAGCAGGACCTCGCGAGCCTTCCCAACTGCCACTTTGATCTCGCGAAATCAGGCGCAGTGCTGAGCTGGGAGCACTTTCACGCCGGGTCGCCGACGCCCACGCTGCTGCTGTACGTCCAGGACAAGGACCTCTGGACCTGGGAACTGCCCGACAGCCGCGCCATAACCGCGTACCTCACCTCATGCGAGACGGATTTCGATACGTGGGACAGGGTCGCCCAGGACTTTGAGACTGCCGAAGGCTTCCGGAACGCAGTGGAGGCCGGGGAGGCAGTCCTCCGCAGCCGGCAACAGGCGGTGCGGGAAATCGGCCAGGCGGCGCATATCGGGCAGGTGGGAGAGCATCATGTTCCGGTGGCCAACTCACCCATCATGCAGAGCGAAATCGGCGAGTACCTGCTCAACGCGCATCCGGATGCGCCGTTCGTCGCCATTTACTTTGACCCATCGCCGACGGTCAGAAAGTGGAGCCTGCGCAGCCGCAGCGACCGCTTCGACGTGAGCCGGTTGGCCAAAAAGTTCGGAGGCGGAGGCCATCCGGCCGCGTCGGGATTCACCCAGTCAATCCAGACCGAGCCGCCGGCGGTTCCAGCCGAACCGTTACCGACCCGCGCCCGCATGGACGGTTAGCTCGCCAGGACGCTCGGCAACGCCGGATCACTGACAACCGCTGCTGCCGCGCCGAACGTCGCCGTCGACGCCGCTCCCCATTACGACGGAGTCCGGGCGGCGACTACGCCGTCGGCGGATGGTCCCGGTACCAGTCCACGATCTCTGAGCCGGTGGCCGCCCACACGCCGCCCCGACGCATCATCCGGCCCAGCGCACGGTCCAGATAACCGATGCGGAAGGGTTGCCCGATGAGCCACGGGTGCAGGTTCAGCGCCATCACGCGGCCATTCTGTTGGCCGTCTTCGTACAGGGTTTCAAAACCCTCCTCCAAAAGCTGCTGATACCGTCCGACCACCACCCTCCGGTCCCACAGCGCGGACACGTCGTCCAACTCCGCCATCACGGGCAGGGCGAACATGTCCCCGTGGGGGCTGTGCAACGGGTAGGGCTGCTCGTCGTTGACCCAGTCGCAGACGTAGCGCAGCCCGGCCTCCGACAACAGTTGCGGAGTGCGGGCGGACTCGCCGTACTCCGGTCCCAGCCACCCGGCGGGCGCGCTGCCGGTGGCGCGGCTCAGGGCGGCCACCGACTCGCTGATGTACTCGCGCTCGGCATCCTCAGACATATTGCTGGTGATCATGCGCGACAGGGATATGCCGTGGCCGATGATCTCGGCGCCGGCGTCCAGGCAATGCTGCACCAGGTAGGGGTAATTCTCGGCGGTCAGGGCGTCCATCGCCACGGTTGCCGGGATGCCGTGCTTCTGCAGGGTGTCCAGCACGCGAAAGATTCCCACCCGATGCCCGTATTCGCGGTGGGACAGCCGTGCATAGTCCGGGAATCCGCGCGCGCCGAGGCCGCCGGCGAAGGGCGTGGTGAAGCTGTCGGCCGGCGGGTCCCACTCCGGTTTTTCCAGGTTGACGATCACGCACAGGGCCACCCGCGCGTTGTCGGGCCAGCGCAGGATCCCGCGTTTGTTGAGGGGCGACCAGTCATAGTGTTCGTGGTCCATCCCGAAGCGCCGTTCTGCGGGCATCTTTTCATCTCCTCGGTGGGCGCGTCATGCTGGGGCTGCTGGATCTCAACCGTTCAGCCGCGCCGCGTGGGCCACTGCCTCGTCGTAGTAGTTGGCGATGTAGTATTCCGCGATGTCGTCCGCCGTGGTCTGCCAGACGCCGTCGTGGGACATTATGTAGCCCAGCACGTCGTCCAGATACCTGGCCCGGTGCGGCTGGCCGATCAGGTAGGGATGCAGCGCGATGCACATGACCCGGCCGCTGTGGGCTCCTTCCTGGTACAACTGGTCGAATTGGGCCTTGCAGATCTCCGCGAAATAATCGCCTTCGTAGTGCTGACGGAACAGCGGGGCATCGTTCAGTTCGATGGAGTAGGGCACCGAGACGAGCTTGCCGCTATTGACCCTGATGGGGACGGGCTGATCGTCGTGCATCCAGTCGGTGTGGTAGATGAGGCCGGCCTCGGCCATGAGGTCGGGAGTGCGCTCGGTGCCGGAGATGGCCGGCCCCAGCATCCCCTTGAGTTGTTTGCCGGTGTGCCGTTTCAGTGTGTCGATGGTATCCCGGTAGAACTCGCGCTCCTGCTCTTCCGTGTAGTTGTTCAGGTAGCGCGTGTTATAGATGCCGTGGCTCATGAAGTCCCAGTCGCGCTGCACCATGGCCTCCCCGATTTCGGGGAAGTGTTCCAGCACGGCCATGTTCAGGGACACGCAGCAACGGATGTCGTGCTTGTCCAGCACGTCGGCCATGCGCCAGAACCCGACACGGTTGCCATAGTCGCGGTAGGCGTAACCCTGAACGTCGGGGTACGGAGTGCGCGGCCAGGGGTCGCGGTGGCCGTCAAATTCCGGCTCGTACTCGTAGTGCTCAACGTTGGGAGCGATCCACAACGCCACTCTGGCGTCGTTGGGCCACTTGATGACGGGCCGGTCGATGATGGGGCTGTAATCCACGCGGTTCGGCGGCAAAGGCATGGCGAAAACCTCTCTTTGTGATGGGACACTTGGTACCCATGCGAGCTTCCCGAAACAGTGGCCGGCAGTGTAGTCCCCATGGTTTGGCCCGTCAACGGACGATCGCGCTCATGCCCGCCCGGTTGGGGCGCGGCAAATTGTCAGAATCAAGATGATCAGGATTGCTGGATTTTCGGGATTGGATACGCTCCAACGCAGATGGTTCCAATCCTGACAATCCATAAATCCTGATCATCCTGATTCTGACAATTCTAAAACTCGGGCACGGGTGAAACCGCAGAAGCATCACCCGTTCCCTGGGGTACAATCGGGGGGAATGCGCTGAACCACATCCATTCAACCGTACAGGCGGACCAGCCTGGAAATGGCGAGGACAACAATGGCTGACATCTATACCCTGGGCGCCGGAACGCCCACTCCCACGCCCACCCGTTTCGGAAGCTCACACGTGCTCAAAATCGGCGAACAACTCCTGATGTTCGACTGCGGGCCGGCCGCCACTCACAAGCTGGTCAAGGCTGGACTCTTCCCCACGCAGGTTGACTACCTCTTCTTCACGCATCACCACTTCGACCATGACATCGACTACCCCTGCTTCCTGCTGTGCCGCTGGGACCAGAGCATCGGCAAGGAGAATCAGCTACAGGTTTTCGGCCCCGACCTGACGGAAAAGATCACCGAGGGCATCCTGGGCGAAAACGGCCTGTTCTCCCACGACTGGAAGGCGCGGGTCAACCACCCCCTCAGCCAGCAGGTTTTCGTCAATCGCGGCGGCACGCTGCCCCGTCCGGCCCCGTCGGTTGACGCGCGGGACGTGGGACCCGGCAAGGTGTTCAGCGGGCCGGACTGGGAGGTTACGGCCGCGCCCGCCGAGCACGTCCAGCCTTACCTGGACTCGCTGGCCTACCGGGTGGACACCCCCGATGGCAGCGTGATCTTCACGGGCGACACCCAACCCTGCGACTCGGTGACCGAACTGGCTCGCGGCGCGGACATGATGCTCTGCATGTGCTGGGACGACCAGGCGGTGATGGATGCCAACGGAGAGTACACCGGCCAGTGCGGCACCACCGGCGCGGCCCGCATGGCCCAGGACGCCGGCGTGGAAAAACTGGTGCTCGTCCACATCGGCCCCCACCTGTCCACCCACGGCCCCATGGAGCAGGGCATTGGCGACATCAGCCGCATCTACAATGGCGAGGTGGTCTTTTCCGAAGAGTTGATGCGCATCTCGTTGTGACGGTTATGGCTTCGTCCGCCTCGATCCGGTGCGTCATGCCGGCCGCAATTAGGGCCGTGCCAGGTGGTAAACTCCCAACCGAAAGAACAATCCGCTGCAGAACAGCCCGCAAAAATTCACAGGTCGCGTCGCGCACGCATTGGAGGAGGCTTCATGTCAACCAGAACCCAGGAAACCAAAAACATGAAACTCATTTCCCACGTCGATCTGAAAGGGCATAACAACATCGGCGAGGGGGTGGACCTGCACCAGACGGCCAGCGGCCGGCGCATCCTCTACATGGCCCACGAGAGCGCCCCCAAGGATTTCACCAGCGTTGACGTCACCGACCTGGCCAACCCCAGCGTGGTGACCCAGACCGACCTGGACTACAACCACCTGCGGTCCAACTCCCTGTCCATTGTCGGCGACACGATGCTGGTGGCCTACCAGTCGCAGCAGCACGGCCAGCCGGGCACCGGCATGGGCGTGTACGACATCAGCGATCCTGAATCAACCAAGCGCATCGCCACCTACGACGCCCAGGGGCCGGGTTCGCGCGGCTGCCATTGCCTGTGGTGGGTTGACGGCGACTATGCGCACCTGGCAACGGGGACGCCTGATTCCAGGCCCACGGATCTCAAGGACGACCAGTTCTACGTGGTCATGGACTTGAAGGATCCCGCCAACCCGCGCGAGGCCGGCCGCTGGTGGCTGCCGGGGACGCAGGAAGGCGACGACGCGCCGCCGCCGGCGCGGCATCCCCAGTTGGACGTGGGGCACAGCGTCCACAACACCAACGTTTACCCCAACCGACCCGACCGGGCCTACTGCGGGTGGAAGGACTCCGGCGTCATCACCTTGGACATCTCCGACGTGTCCCGCCCGTCGATGGTTGCCCAACTGAATTACGCGCCGCCCTTCCCGGGGTTCACTCACACCGTGCTGCCCCTGTTCAGCCGCGACCTGCTGGTGGTGACGCAGGAGGCAACCGCGCTGGGCGGAGCCGACTATCCCAAGCTGGTCTGGCTGATGGATAACCGTCTGGAAACCAACCCGGTCATCATCAGCACGCTGCCCATGCAGGACACCGACGATTTCTTCAACCGTCCCGGCCGCTACGGCGCGCACAACATCCATGAAAACCGCCCGGGCGAACTGTCCCTGCGATCCGACACGCTGGTGTACGCCACATTTTTCAACGCAGGCATCCGGGTGTTCGACACCACCAATCCCTTCCAGCCGCAGGAGGTCGCCTACTTCATACCCGAGATACCCGACGGAGCCGACGCCAACGGAATCAACGACGTGCACGTGGACGAAAACGGCATCATGTACGTGGTGGACCGATTGCATGGCGGCCTGTACATCCTGGAACTGAACATCTGAGCATCATTGTGACACGCCTGCCGGCCACCATAATAATAATCCCGCAGATTCCCACAGGAGGACAGAGGTTTGCCTGAAACTGCTGACGTAGTTGTGATTGGCGCCGGCGTGGTCGGTTGCTCCGTCGCCTACTATCTGGCCCGGGAGGGCGTCAACGTGACCCTCGTGGAGCGGGAGGCCATCGGCAGCGGCGCGTCCGCGCACGCCACCGGTTCCCTGAGCCTGCTGGGCGCGGAGTTCTCGCCCGGCGCGTCGTTCGACATTGCCCGGGCCTCCTACCACGAGTTTCCCGAAATCGTACCTGAACTGGAAGCCGCCACCGGCATCGACCTGCTCTACCAGCGTCGCCCGTCGCTCCGGTTGGCCCTGGACGACGAGGAGGTCGATCTGATCAAAGGCCTGATGGTCTGGCAGCAACCTCACGTCAAGATGCACTGGATTGACGCGGCGGAAGTCCAGGCCATTGAACCGCGCCTCTCACCGTCAATCCTCGGCGCAATGTACGAGGACGAATCCGCCCAACTGGACAGCTACCGCCTCAACCTGGCGCTGGCGCGTGGCGCGGAACTCAAGGGCGCGAACGTCCTGTATCGGGAGGTGACCGGTCTCATCAGCCAGGGCCGCACGATTTCCGGCGTAACGACCGCCTCCGGGGATATACGCTGCGGCGCGGTGGTGGTGGCCGCCGGCACCTGGAGTCGGGCGTTCACTCCGTGGCTGGGCTTCCCGGTTCCGGTCCGCCCCATGAAGGGGGAGCGCCTGTTGCTCAACTACCCCGGCGAACCCCTGCCCGTATTGATCAGTTCCCCAAAACGTGGGCACATGATCAGCCGCCTCGACGGCCAAACCAGCGTCGGCAGCACCGGTGGTCGCGACTACGACGAGAAAGAACTCTTCTGGGGAGAGGAGTTTGACCGCCAGCCCACGGAAACTGCCCGGCTGGAACTCCTGCAGCGCGCCATCGACGTGCTGCCCGACTTGGAGCGCGCCGAGTTGGTCCAGCAGTTGGCCGGTTCACGCCCCCTGAGTCCCGACAGCAAACCCATCATCGGCCCGGTTCCCGGATGGGATGGCGTCCTGCTGGCGACAGGGCACACCACCAAGGGCATCCACCTGGGGCCCATCACCGGGCGCATCATCGCCGACTACGTCTGCCGTGGAGCAACCGGAGTCGTCGCGGACATGAGCGAACTGCTGCCCGACCGCTTCGCAGATTTCGCCGATGCCGACTTCCTCACCGCTGCCCGGTCGGTGGACGAATAGCCCCCTACTGAGCCGGATAGTTGTCCAGCCACCACCGGGCGATGTCGATGCGGCGCGGCAGCCAGACGCCGGGCGTGCCTTTCACGTATTCCAGGAACCGGCGCAGCGCTGCCGCCCGGGCCGGCTTGCCGATGATGCGGCAGTGCAGTCCCACCGACATCATCTTTGGGTGCGTCGCTCCTTCCCGGTAGAGGGTGTCGAAGCAGTTGCGCGCCGACTCGAAGAAGTCCATGGGCGTTGACAACTGGCCGCGCCAGAATCCGTAGTCGTTGACCTCAAGCGAGTAGGGCACCACCAGCCACGGGTTCCCGTGGACTCGGGTGTAGTAGGGCAGGTCATCATTGTAGGCGTTGCAGTCGTAAACGAAACCGCCTTCCTCCGCCACCAGTTCACGGGTGTTCACGCTGGGGCCGTAGCGTGTGTACCAGCCCAGCGGACGCTCGCCGCAGGAGCGGGTGATGGATGCCACCGCCTCGCTGATGGCCCGCCGTTCCTCCTCCCGGTCCATCTTGTAATACTCTTCCCAGCGGTTGCCATGGCCCATCACCTCGTGTCCCCGGCGCACAACCTCCAGACCCACCTCCGGGTTGCGCTCCAAAGCCAGGGCGCAGGCAAAGATGGTGGCGTCAACGTCATAATCGTCGAACAGATCAAGGATACGCCACACGCCAACCCGGCTGCCGTATTCGAAGAACGACTCATTCGCCAGATCGCGCTCGCCCCGGGCCACCGGCGACGGAGACTCGCCGACCGTTTCGCCGTGCGGGTCGCCGTCCAGGATGGAGTTTTCGGACCCCTCCTCGTAGTTGAGAACAAACGACACGGCGATCCGGGCGCCGTTGGGCCATTCAATCGCCGGCGGGTTCGGGCCGTAACCGATCAGGTCGCGTGTAGCCATTGGATTGCTCCTTCCTTGGATACGCCGGGGGCGTCCAATCTGGACGGCCGGTCAGCCGCCGCGCCAGGGGTTGATGCCCGTGGTCTTCATTCGCATCCGGTACACCGAACTGCGGGCGGTGAAGTACATGGTGCGGTAATCGTCGTCGCCCCACGCGCAGTTGGCGGGAATCTCGGGCAGCCGGATTATGCCGATCAGCGACCCGTCCGGCTCGAACACCCATACGCCCTCTGCGCCGGTGCAGTACACGCGGCCGTCGGTATCTACCTTCATTCCGTCGGGTACGCCGTCCTCCGCGGAGTGCATCTCGGCGAACATACGGCTGTTGCTCACCGACCCGTCGGGAGCCACATCGTAGGCCCGGATGTACTGGTGGGTGCAGACCTCGCCCCGTTCCTTCTCCGCCGCGCATTCGTCGCCGCGCCGCGTGTTGTCGGCGTACAGGATGCTCTCGTCGGGCGAGAACGCCAGGCCGTTGGGCGATTCCAGATCGGTGATCACGGCGGACACCGTCCCGTCGGGCGCGATGCGGTGGATGCCGTGGAAGTCGATTTCCCGCTCCTCCGGCGGCAGGCGCAGGCCGGGGTTGGTGAAGTAGATGCTCCCGTCGGAGCGCACCACCACATCATTGGGTCGGTGCAGCCGTTTGCCCTCCCAACGGTCGGCGATCACGGTGATGGAGCCGTCGGGTTCCCAGCGGGTGATCTGCCGGTCGTCCCCGTCGCACATGATGATGCGGTTCTGCAGGTCGAAGGTCAGGCCGTTGGCGCCGCCACTGTTGTCCCTAATGACCTCCGGCTCACCGCCGGGAACCAGGCGATAGATGACGTTGATGCGGTTGTTCACGAACAGCAGGTAGCCGTCCGGGTGCCACAGGGGCCCTTCGGTGAACTCGAACCCGGTGGCCAGCCGTTCCGCCTCGTAAGATTCCACGATCTGATCCAGATTGTCTGCCATGGTGTCCTCCTGCCGTTGGTTGGTAGGATTGACCTACTCTTGTAGCTGACTATATCAAGACTGTCTGCCCTGAGTATGCACAAAACACAATCACCCGGCGAACCGTTGCACCGGGCGTAACGGGGTTGCTCCTGTCACTCCGAGTGATAGGAGCCAACCCCCTTCCAAAAGTGAATTGTAGCTCTCGCCCAGATCTATCTTGGGCGGTTAAGCAGTGCGCCTGTTCAGGAACCCACCGCCTGCATACGGTGATCGCGAGGATGGCCTAGCAGGTCTGTCAACGTGCCCTCGATCTTTGAAATTGGGCACAAGAAAATGTTCTTGCCGTCGGCATATCCCGAAACACCCGCGGGAACGTCGGCATATGCATCATCCGGGATGCAGAGAACCCCAGATGCTTTAAACGCTTCCGCATATTGCAGCACCTGCTCAACTCCTCCAAACAATACACCTGTGTCCTTGATTTCCACTACGGCAGTATGGTCGCCATGTCTGACGAGCAGGTCCGGGCGAAGCGTGCGACCAAAACTAGCGGGGATCAAGTAGCCTCGCCGCGGGATGACCCAAGGCTTCACAGACGGTTTCATTTCCACTTCGAATCCCAGCTTCTTCGCGACCTCCAGGACCGAAGTCGCCATTTCATGCTCTGTCATCTGGGTCATGGCGATTTGCCTCCAAAGAAGAACGGCCAGATCCAATTGTTAATCGCTGCCCCGATAAGTCCACCCATTATCAAAACGATCAAAAACCACAGGGCACCTTTAATATTATCGAGTTTCGCTTGTCGGGCAAGATAACCGTACAACGGGCTGGCTGGTTTATCAAGTACCGTTACTAGGGCAATCGAGACGTGCGTGTTGAAAACTTCTTCCATCAATTTTAGCAAGCCGCACAGCACAGAAACGCAATGTAAGTGGCTCCGTCCCACAATGAGGACCACCCATTCAGCGGTGAAGAAGACACCCGCTTCCTGAAATTTAGTGTGGACGACATATTGATCTCCCCAAGCTACGCGCTGCAGTATTTTCCGTACCCGCTCGATTGGCATCTGTTCAACGCTCTCGTGATCCAAGAGAGTTGCACGCATATCAGGGTTGAAGGCAACATGGCAATCTATTTTTAGTCTAAATTCTAGATGATTCATGATTCCGCTCTCGATACCGCGACAGGGCCGTCGACCGCAACTGGTCCACCAAAAATGAGAGCAACCGATGGCGGAAGGTCGCAAAGATCAATCAAAGCCCTCGGACCGGCTCATTATAAACGTTTTATCAATATATGCGAAACCCGTACGATATCATTCAGACGATTGGCACCAATTATAATGGCAAATGAAGTTAATTATTAGGCCGGGCTACCAGACATCGACCAAGGTACGTGTATTGTAGCGTCATTCCCGAGATAGACAGCACCGGCCGGTCGCATTTTGGCACAACGCGGACTCCGCGGCCGTTCGCGGAGTCCCAAGCCCCCTCCTTTGCAAGAACGGTAGGGCTAACCCCGGAACTTGGGCATCACTTCCTTGGCGAACAACTCCATCGACCGCATCACCTTGGCGTGCTCCATGCTGCCGAAGGACATGCTCGCCCCGAAGTAATCGATGCCGTGTTCGTCGCGCAGTCGTTCGATGCGCCGCACGCAGTCGTCCGGCGTGCCGAAGTAAACCGTGCCCTCCAGTTCCGATTCGTAGCTGGCCGGCTCGGTGGGGCGGATGGTTCGCCAGTGGTCCAGGTCGACGTTGATCTCGTCGCCGCGGGTCAGCGTGCGCCGGTAGGTGGCCAGGTCGCGCACCCAGGTCAGCGACTCGCGGGGATATTCCCGCGCCGCCTTTTCATCCTCGTCCAGGTACACGAACCGGAAGTAGGGCATATCCGCCACCGGCAGTTCCTTTCCGGCGGCCGCGCAGCGTTCCTCATACAGCGAAAACAGGCCCAGGTTATCGGCCTCTGGGGTGGAAAAACTGGTCAATATCGGCAGGTCTCGTTCTACGGCGACGTCCACGCTGGCCGGCGTACGCGACACCGCCATGTACACCGGCGGATGGGGTTTCTGCACGGGCGAGGGAGCGATGGTCAGGTCTTTCACCTGGTAGAACTCGCCCTGGTAGGAGAAATCTTGCTGCGTCCAAAGCCCCAGGATGATGTCCAGCGCCTCCTGGGTGCGAACGTCCCGCGTGTCCATATCGATGTTGAAGTTGCCGTACTCGTAATCAGCCGAGCCGCGACCAACCCCGAAATCCAGCCGGCCGTGGCTCAGCACGTCCAGCATGGCGCTCTCCTCGGCGAGGAAAATGGGGTTGTAGAAGGGCAGGACGCTGACGCCGGCGCCGATGCGGATCTTCTTCGTCCGCGCCGCGATGTGGGTCAACAGCGGCATCAGCGACGGGCAGATCCCATACCGGCTGGAATGGTGCTCCGCGATCCAGATCGAATCGAACCCCAACTCCTCGGCATACTCGGCCTGCTCCACCATCTCGTCAAAAATGCGGCTCTGCGCACCAACCTCCGCCTCCGTCCAAGACCCCAGCAAAAACAAAGCAAACTTCATGATGAACACCCGCTCCTTCAAACCTGCGATGGGACGGATTGTACAGATGTTAGGGACGGTGTGCTCGCCGACGCCGGCCTTAGGGCCTACTAATCGTAAGCGTGCGCTCGCCGACCCATTGCGCTTACAATGGGGGTACAGTCACTCCCAGAGGAAACGGAAAATGAGCGATGGAAATAGTAGCAACGATGATCTAGTAACGGAAATCGTGAGATCCCTCCGCGGCAATCCTGAGGCAGACCAAGCTTTAATTGAGATTTTAGCTGAGCATATACTAAAAACCGATCCGGTCGACACGGCAGTGGATGACGCGTTCAGTTCTATCGACAATTTAGCCCTTGAACGAGGTGAAACAAACACCTAATGACCACACCGATAACCATAGAAGCTTTTGAAGTCCAGGGATTTCGGGCATATCTCAAACCGCAATCGTTTTCTTTGCGCAAGGGCAACAAACCAGCGAGCCTTGCCATTTTTGCTCCGAATGCAAAAGGCAAGTCAAGCTTGGTGGATGCATTTGAGTACTACTTCTCAGAAGATGCGACGCTGCAACGTTTAGGCTTGCGAGCTAGTCAGTCCCAAACTGGCCCCGTCGCTTTGGCGCACATCCAAGCGCGGGAACACGGTATCGATGCCGAGGTGAATTTCCGTTTTAGGCAAGGTGGCAACAAACTTGGAGAAAAACGCAACGTAGCCGACGGGAAATCAATACCGACCGCTGCTCTACGTGTGCTGTCGTCCGCTAAAGTCCCCTTTGTAATCCACGGATATGAGCTACGCGGGTTTGTTGAGGCGACTGCTGAAACGCGGTATCGGGAAATCGCTTCATGGTTCTCGTTCGACCCACTTTTGAGCATACAAAGAAACCTCCGAACCCTACAGCGGCAAATCAAAGCAAAAGCCGATTCGCAAACTGAAAGCGACGAACGCCTTCGCGATCTCAAACGGGTGACTTCCGATGCAGTTTCTATCTGGGATGAAACCGCTATTCGCGATTGGTTCAACACCCACGTTTTAGCAAATCTGGATCCGTCGCTGATCTTTACGGAGATTTGTGAATCGGACCCAACCTACATTGTCCTCGCCGAACGAAAGGACGAAGAAGAAAAGCGCGTCGGGCTCGCGGCGCTCAACACGTTGATCGGTCAGATTGATGCGGTCTCATTGCCGCTGGCTGACAATGACGGGGAGTTGTCTGGCCTCATCGCTAAATTTGAACGTTCTGTTTCCGATCTTGGCGTCGCAGTTGAAAGGGAATCTCAGGAGCGCGACCGGGCCAGCCAGTCAGTATTTAACGACGTATGGAGCCATGCCAAATCCTTATTCAAAAGCGAGGACCACGACTTCAGTTCCTGTCCGGTGTGCGACACAGAATTCGCGTCTACCCCTCATGGCTCACTTGAAGGGGTTCAGACAAGTATCAATGCAAAACTAACCTTACTGTCGGCCTACAGGCAGGCTGAGTCAACCCTCCGTACGGCCAAACAACAACAATCTCAAAATGTTCAGGCACTCACCAACGCATTGGATAGCCTCCGTACTGGATTGGCAGACTCTGATTTCGAGGCGGAGTCCGCGACTGTCTCCTCTTATCTGAGTGCGTTGACGTCGTGGGCGTCGGATCATCACGCCTTGCCTGACAGTGGATTTCTCCTTCAAGAAATGGGTGCCACTCGAATATCCTTGACCAACGCTCGGGAACGTTTGGCAGCCCAGCAGGGGGAGCATACTTATACCCAAGCCCAAAATACTGCGGATCAGCTGATCCAGATCCGCACAGACTTGAACCGCATCTTCCGTGTAAAAGGCGAGTTACAAAAACTACTCGCAGAATTGGTCAAACAAACGAATGCTACCGAAAAGGCTATCAACACGCACATCGACAGCCTTCTATCCGAACTTGAGCGTGACGTCGATCAGTTGTACAAGAAGATCCAAGACGTTCCACTGGATGAACCTTCTTTAATCCGGCTTCAGCTCGCGGAGGGGAATGCAGCCAATCAGCAACAAATTCGTCTCGTCGTAGACTACTCGGAGAACCGAAAAAGCGTCGCTCCAAGTGGCTATCTTAGCGACTCCCAAATACATACTGTCGCGTTGTCCTTGCGCCTTGCAGCTATCCGCAAATTCAACACCGGCGCTCCCATGTTCGTACTCGATGACGTAGTGACTTCCTACGACGCCGACCACCGCAAGACCATTGCGTCAACGCTGGCCGAAGAATTCGAGGGTTTTCAAATCGTATTGGTTACTCACGACGAACAATTCTTCAATTTGCTACAGGACCATCTCCCAGAATCCAATTGGGCGTTTCGCAGGATCACACACATTGACCCTTCCTCTGGGCCTGTTTTCACCGACCACCGGACTTCTGACGAGGTTATTGAAGCTAAGCTCGATGCCGGTGAACCTGTTGGCGATGACATTCGTAAGTCCGAAGAGGAATGGTTACTGAAAATATGCCGGGATTTCCGCGTTGATATCTCTATTCGGCCGGTCGATAGACCGTATCAGTACGAGCGGGGCGAACTGGCGTCAGGGTTGGCTCGGTTCTTGAAATCCAAAAACCTGGTGCCCCCTGATGTTCACGGGATTCACCACCCGTTCCTCAGCAGCCTGCAGAAGGGGGTCATCGAGAATTTTGCCAGTCACTTCTCTGACAATCCCAACAAGTCTTTTTCAAGCGGCGATGAAAAAACCAGATGGATAGAATTTCGTTCCTTCCGCGCCATGTTCGTATGTTCAGGATGCGGAAGAAATCGATTTAAACGCCCTCAAGGGATGTCAAAGCCTGTCTGTAATGTGTGCGAAAAGCCATTCCAGTTTGAGATTCTAGGTTGAGCATGTGCATTTTCTGCAACGACCTTTCGGCGAGACTGCCGAAACCGATTTGGACCAATCGATAGTATCAGTGTTGCCACTCAGGTTCTTAACAACCCTTGATTCCGCCACAGTTCGACCATCTGACTATTGTCTCTCTGAGCCGAGATTTACCCCCCCGTCACCCCATCACCCGCCTGAACAACGCCAGCGCGTTTCCACCCGCAATCTTCCGAACGTCCTCGTCTGAGTAACCCCGCACTATGAGCCCGCGCACGATGTTCTTGCCGTCCGCCGGCGATTCCAGCCCGTTCATGTACCGCGCCGGCGTCGGCCCGGGCCGGCCCATCACCGCCTCGCCCACGCCCACCGAGTCGCCGATGCTGGTGTCCGTGCCGATGCCCACGTGGTCCACGCCCACCAGGTTGACCATGTAATCGTAGTGGTCCAGCACGCACTCGATGCTCTGCTCGGGGTCGTTGCTGAGGCGGTTGGGCACGGCGGTGATCCCAACCACGCCGCCCTTGCGCGCGCAGGCCAGCAGTTCGTCGTCCTTCCGCAGTCGCCGCGCCTGCAGGCTGTCGCTGGCCAGGGTGTAGGAACCGTCGTGGCTGAAGGTCACCGGCGTTTCCGACGCCTCGATTGCATCCATGGCGGTGCGGTATGAGGCGTGGGACACATCCACCACCATCCCCAATTCGTTCATGCGCTGGACAACCTCCACGCCGAACTCGCTGAGGCCTCCGTCGTTGCGCTCGAAGATCCCGTCGCCGATGTACGCCTTGCGGCTGTAGGTGAGGCCGGCCAGCCGGATTCCCGCGTTGTAAAGCACGTCCACCCGGTTCAACTCGTTGCCGATGGCAAGGTGCTCCACTGTCGGAAAGAACCCCACCTTGCCCTGCGACTTGGCCGACTCTATCTCGTCTGCCGTGCTGACCTGCAGCACGTCGTCATGCCGCCCGATGTCCGAAATCATCATGCTGACCTCTTCCAGCAGGTCGGAGAACCGGATGAACGACATCTCGTTGGTGTGCACCATCCCGCGAAACACGTTGGCAGTCCCCACGGCGGTGAACCCGCCCTCACGCACCGCGTCGTACCCCCAGACGTACCGGTCGCTGCGCAGGTAGTCCCAGTACTGGCTGAAATCCTCGGGAATCACCATCGGATGCTGGTGCAGGTCGATCATGATCGACTCTTCCATCAGGCGTTGAAACCTGATTTCCTGCTGCGCGTCCAGCGGCACGGTCATGGAGGGCACGCGCCCCGCCTGTGCGACGAGGTGGAATCGTCCAGAGGTCATATTTCAACTCCGTTCAGGGTGTCCACGACGGCGATGGCAACGGGCAACCGGAGGCAATCAGGCGTCAGCTATCTTGCGGCCGATTGCCAATGCTGCCAGCGCCTAATAGCCCACGGCGTATGCCTCGCTCCGCGGGTCCGCGCCACCCTGCAATACCCCGGTGTCCGGGTTGCGGGTGATGACGCAGTACAGGGCGGAACCCTCCCACCAGTCCGGGTACCGCTCGATGGTGTGGCCCTTCCGTTGCAATTCATCGGCCACCTTATCGGAAATGCGGCCTTCCAGGCGCAACATCCCCGGGCTGTAGGGAGACGCCCAACTGGAACCCGGGAAGTTGTAGCTGTAGAAGCGTGGCTCCTCGACGGCTTCCTGCGGGTCGCGGCCGAACTCCAGGACGTTCATCAGCAGTTGCAGGGTGCCCTGCGGAATGTGGTCGCCGCCGTGCGCGCCCAGCGCCATCACGGGTTCGCCGTCGCGCACGACCAGGGCCGGCGCCGGCGTGAGCCTGGGACGCTTGCCTCCGGCGACCGCCGCCGGATGGCCCTCGGTCAGCTTGGACTGTGTCCCTCGCAGCGAGAACGCCAGGCCGGTGCCGGGAATGATCGGGCCGCCGTTCTTGGTGCCCTCGCTGGGGGTGCAGGAGAATATGTTGCCATCCCGGTCAATAACCGCGAAGTAGGAGGTCCCGCCGGCGGTCTCACCGGCTGCGCCCACCGGAGTTGCCGCCTCCCTGGGAGACTGCGGCGCGCCGTCGAAGGTCGCCTTCCGGTTGCGCGGGTCGCCGGCCGGGGGTGTGCCGGGCCAGGCGAATTCCGGGTCGATCAGGGCGCGGCGTTGGCTCAGGTATTCTTCGGACAGCATTTCATCGATGGGCACGTCCACGAAATCCGGGTCGCCCACGTACTGCTCCCGGTCGGCGAAGGCCAGATTCAACGCTTGGCTCACCGTGTGGATGTACTCGGTGGAATTGTGGCCCATGGCAGCGAGGTCGAATCCTTCCAGGATCTTCAGCGCCTGGGGGAAGGTCGGGCCCTGGCCCCATGGTCCGGTGCTGTACACGTCGTAGCCCTTGTAATTCACCGTCACCGGCGGAGCCACCTGTACGTGATAATTGGCCAGGTCTTCTTCAGTGAGCAGGCCGCCCATCTCCTGGTTGAATGCGACGATCTTGCTGGACAGATCACCGGTGTAGATGTAGTCCCGGGCCGCCTTGAGCGCGGCCTTCCGGCCCTTCCCAGTGTTGGAAGCCTCCAGGTCCGCGAGTTTGGACAGGGTGGCAGCCAGGTCCTTTTGATAAAACATCTCGCCCTGTTTGGGGGCGCGCCCGCCGGGCAGGTAGATATCGGCGGTTGACGGGTAAGCGTTGTACTGGTCGTAGGCGGTCTTGAACCGGCCGGCCAGGTAACGGAACATGGGGAACCCGTTGCCGGCGAGGTTGATGGCGGCAGACGCCACCTCCCCGAAGGTCATCGTGCCAAACCTGGACAGCGACGTGATCCACGAATCGGCCGCAGCCGGCGTCAGCGACGAGAGAACGCCCGCCGGAATCTTCCCGCCGTGGTGTTTGTGAAAGTAATCAACGGATGCGGCTTTGGGCCAGACTCCCAGCCCGTCAACGGTGACAACCTCGTTCCGGTCCGCCAGGTATATCACCGTGGGCGCGACACCGAGAAAGCTGCAATCATCCACGTGCACCACGTTCAACGCCAGGCCAACGGCCACGCCTGCATCAATGGCATTGCCGCCCTTTTTCAGTACTTCCAGGCCGGCCATGGCGGCGCTGGGATGGCTGGCGGCAACCATTCCGTTGACACCCTGCATCAGTGGTCGATAACTGGTTAGCGTGGTCCCTTTGACTGGCATTTTGGGCCTCCGTGGTGGGTGGCGACGAATGTATTCGGCGTGTTTTCGGGTCAGGTTTTCGTTGCCGTAGTATAGTCCCCAAGCATGGCGCAACAAAACCCGGAAGACATGCCCGCGCCCACTGGCGCGAATCATTGCCACAACACGGTCGTCGGCTCACAATTGGCCGACGATTTGAGGCCGCCACGACTCTTTTCAGACACTCACCGGAGGTCATCATAATGGTAAAACGCCCCACCGTCGAAGAGTTTTTCCGAATCGCGGACGCCTACAACCTGAACCCTTCGCCCGCCGACGTGGAGGCCTTCGTCGAGTTGAGCCAGCCCATCCTGGACTCGTACGCCCGGCTGGACCAACTCACGGCCCCCAGCCTGCCGGTCAAATACCCCCGGACTTCGGGCACGCGACCCCAACCGGAAGACAATCCACTGGGAGCGTGGTACTGGCGCTGCGACATAACCGGACCCCAGGGCGGAATCCTCTCCGGCAAGACCGTGGCCATCAAGGATAACGTCTGCGTGGCCGGCGTCCCCATGATGAACGGCACCAGCGTCCTTGAAGGCTACGTGCCCGACGTTGACGCCACCATCGTCACGCGCATCCTGGACGCAGGCGGATCCATCCCGGGCAAGGCGGTCTGCGAAAGCCTGTGCTTCTCCGGCGGCAGCCACACGTCGGACACCGGGCCGGTCCACAACCCCAACGACCCGACGCGCACCGCCGGCGGATCGTCCAGCGGCAGCGCGGCCCTCGTCGCATCGGGCGAGGTGGACATGGCCATCGGCGGCGACCAGGGCGGTTCCATCAGGATACCCGCCAGTTGGTGCGGCATCTACGGACTCAAGCCAACCTACGGACTGGTGCCCTACACCGGCGTCTTCCCCATCGAACTGACCCTGGACCACACGGGGCCCATGGCCCGTACCGCCGCCGATGTGGCGCTGCTTCTGGAGGCCATCGCCGGACCGGACGGACTGGATCCCCGGCAAAAGGCCGGACTATCCGGTCAGGCCTACACCCAAGCGTTGACCGGCGACGTGACCGGCCTTCGCATCGGCATCGTGCGCGAAGGGTTCGGCCTGCCTGAGTCCGAGGCCGACGTGGACCGGGCGGTGGAAAATGCGGCCCGCTCGTTTGAGAGCATCGGCGCGTCGGTGGGCACGGTCTCCATACCCTGGCACCTTGACGGCATCCACGTCTGGCGGGCCATCGCGGTGGAGGGCGCCACCATGCTGATGGTGGCCGGCAACAGCATGGGCACCAACTGGAAGGGCCACTACACCACCGGATTGCAGGACGTGTTCGCCCGCGGGTGGCAGACCCGGGCCGACGACCTGTCGGAAACCACCAAGTTGGTGGTCCTGATGGGCCAGTACATGCAGGACCGGTATCACGGCCACTACTACGGCAAGGCGCAGAACCTGGCCCGGTCGCTGACCGCCGCCTATGACCAGGCGCTCGGCGAGTTTGACCTGCTGGTGATGCCCACCCTGCCCATGAAGGCCACGGTAATTCCTCCCGCCGATTGCAGCCTCCAGGAGTACACCGACCGGGCGCTGGAGATGATTCCCAACACCTGCCCCTTTGACGTCACCGGACACCCTGCCATCTCCGTGCCCTGCGGCGCATCCGACGGCCTGCCCATCGGCATGATGCTGGTGGGACGCACGGGCGACGACGCCACGGTCCTGCGCGCCGCCGACGCCTACGACCGCAACGGTTAACGCATGGTGGCGGGCCGCCCGTCGAGAGCATCAGCCCATGGAAATTAGCCGGAGGAATCGATGATAGTTGTAACCGGAGCCGCGGGAAGGCTGGGTCGCAGGGTCGTCCAGTTGCTGGTGGACCAGGGGCGGGAAGTCCTGGGCACCGACCAATTCGATGCCGATGACCTTCCGACGCGGTTTGTCCGTTGCGACCTCGCGGACGTGGCGGGTATCTCGGCCATCCTCAAGGACGCGGACGCCGTCGTCCACATGGGCGCAATCCCCGGCCCGCAACGGGCAGAACCCCGGGACATTTTCGACAACAACGTGAACGCCGACTTCAACGTGATGATGTCGGCGGCGGAGTTGGGACTGCGGCGGGTGGTGTTCTCCTCCAGCGCATTCGGCATGGGTTGGGCCCACGACGGCAACGCCTTCGTGCCGCTGTATCTGCCGCTGGACGAGCAACACCCCATGATGCCCTTCGAGCCCTACGGCCTGTCCAAGCAGATTGGCGAGGACATCGGCAGGATGATCGCCCGCAACTCGGACACCACCGTGGTCAGCCTGCGGTTCACCAACGTGGCGCTGCCGGAGGTGCAGGCCGAGTTTCCCTGGCCGGCGCCCACGCCCGAAAATCCCCTGACGCTGGTGATGTGGGCCTACGCTCACGCGCGGGACGTGGCCGAGGCTCACGTGCTGGCAATCGACGCGGAGATCGAGGAGTACGAGGCTTTCATGATCGCCCAGCCTTCCAGCCGGTTTGCGGAGCCCACGATTGACGTGGTCAAAAACAACTTCGGCGACCGCGTGGAGATACGGGACGGCCTGGACGGAACCGCCAGCGTGATCAGCACGGCAAAGGCGCAGCGACTCCTGGGGTGGAAACCCCGCCACGACTGGCGGTAGCGCGCGGCGCATCCGGCAAGCCTCACGCCGAAATCCCCGGCGTTGACCGGTCGCGCCATCGTGGGTTAGGCTCACCGCCAGAGCAACCGGCCAATTCACACTTCCGCAAATACACCGATGGAGGAAAACCGCCATGCCGTTCTACGAAAGAGGCTCCACTCGCATTTACTACGAAGAGGTTGGCTCGGGTTTCCCCCTGCTGATCATCCCGGGCGGGGGACTCAACTCCACCGTCGCCGGCCTGCAGACCCACCCCTTCAATCCGCTGGAAACCTTCAAGGGCGACTTTCGCTGCATCGCCTCCGACCTGCGCAACGCGCCGCCGGGCCAGTCCACCGGCCCGCTGGACATCGAGCGCACGTGGGATGCCTTCACCGACGACCATATCGGCCTGATGGACCATCTCGGCATCGACAAGTTCGGCGTGATCGGTTTCTGCATCGCCGGGCCGATGATCCTCAACCTGCTCAGCCGGGCCGGGGATCGCGTCGTCGCGGCCGCGCTGATGCAACCCAGCGGGCACCGTCCGGAAATGCCCGACCTTTTCTACCAGAACAACATCACCGGGTGGGCGCCGCCTCTGTGCGAGAAGCGCTCCGACATCACCATGGACATGGTGCATGACTTCTTAATGAGCATGTACAACAACCGGGCGGACTTCGTTTTCACCGTTTCCAGGGAGTTTGTCAGTTCCCTGCAAACGCCCATTCTCATCGCTCCCGACGATGTGCCGGCCCACCCATACGCGCGCGCTATGGAGGTCGCCAACCTGGCCCCGAACTCCGAGGTCACCATCTATCCTTGGAAGGACACCCAGGAACACATCGACGAGGCCGTGGCCCACACCCGCCGGTTCCTCAAGTCGCACGTGCCGGCCGCCGCTGCGGTATAGCATCACCGCACTGCCCAACCGGTCGGGATATGGCGGTCGTCAGTCCGCCGCACCTGAAAATGCCCCCGGCGACGCCGGGGGCATTTTGTCGCAAACCCTGACTGGCAGCCTTCAGACCACTCCCCTGCCGGCGAGTTCCCGGAGGGTTTGCGGCTCCAATCCCAGCAGGTCGCAATAGACCAGTTCGTTGTCATGACCCACCGGCACTGAACCACGCCAGATTTTGCCCGGCGTTTCGGAAAACTTCGGGACTATTCCGACTCCCCTGATCGTCCTGCCCAGTTGCTGGTCCTCCCATTCCGCGTGAACACCACGGGCGCGGTAGTGGGGATTTTCGGCCATCTCCCGGGCGTTCATGATCCGGCTGCAGCCGACCTGCGCTTCGTTGAAAATCCGCACCACCTCGTCCACCGTCCGGTCCTCAACCCAACCACGCAGGATGGCGTCGAACTCGATGCCCTCGGGCGAGTTGACCTCCCGCCGCGCCACCACCCATTTCTCCTCGTCGGGGTCCAGCCCCAGCACGCCGCAGACCCTGGCGTAAACCGCCGGACCAACGGCGGCAATCACCACCCAGCCATCGCTGGCCTGGAAGGTATCCCAGGGCTGGGCGTTGCCGGCCTTGTTGCCGGCCCTTTCGCGAACGATTCCCAGTTCGTGATAGGCCACCATGGTGCCCGACAAAATGCGGTGAACCGCCTCGTACTGCGCGAGGTCGATGACCTGACCCTGCCCGGTGCGTTGGGCGTGAATGTACGCCGCCAGCGACGACCACAGGCAAAACAGGGCGGTGATGTAATCCGCCGTCCAGGGCACCGCGCGGGTCGGCGGGTCCGGTTCCGGATTGCCCATCAGGTTCATCATGCCGCCGAAAGCCTGGGCCGTGAAATCGTAGGAAGCCCGGTCCACGTGGTCGGGGTCGCCGTCCTGTCCAAACCCCGAAACGTGGCAGATGACCAGCCCCGGATTGACCGCCAGCACCGAGGCGTCGTCCAGGCCCCATTTGTCGTAGGTGCGGGCTTTGGAGCTTTCCATCCAGATGTCGGAACGCTGCGCCAGTTTCAGGAAGATGTCCCGTCCCTCCGGCGTGCTGAAATCCAGGGTGGTGTGGTACATGTTGCGGTGATCCTGCACCCAGGAACTGGCGACGCGGCCCCCGGTCGGCGATTCGATGGGGAACTCCGCCTCCCGCCAGTCCTCGCCCTTGCCCGGACGCTCGATATGGATCACTTCGGCGCCCATATCCGCCGCCATCCCGGCGGCCACCGGCTCGGCCACAATGGTGCCGGTGGAAAGAATGCGCACTCCCTGCAACGGGCCGAACTGTTCAGACAATAGCGTAGGTTGCGGCGATCCCATTTGCAGCCCCCTTCAAGAATGTTTGGCAGCAAGCGGGCACAATATATCAGTTTTGCATCAACCGCTATCCCGATCAATCCGGGCAAATCTATCCCGGACCGGCGCGCCAGATCAGGCCGGGGGCTCACGCTCAGCAGCCGCCCAGGCTCGCTTCACCCGGGCGGCTGCCGTGATGCTCAGGAGTCGGGGCTTTTGGTCACTGGCCGGCCGGGGGTTCGGGCCGAGCCATTCGGTAGCCGACACCGTGCTCCGTGAAAATGTAGGTGGGCTTCCTCGCATTGTCCCCGAGCTTTTGGCGCAGGGATTTGATGTACGAACGCAAAAGCTGGGATTCCCCCGAATACTCCGGCCCCCACACCCGCTGCAGCAGCATATCCTGCGTCATAACCCGTCCCGCGGAGGCGGTAAGCTCGTCGAGGAGTTTGTACTCGGTTGCCGTCACCGGCACCGATTGCCCCGATACGTTGACGGTGCGTTCATCAAAGTCGATGCGCACGTCGGCCAATTGGTACGTGCGGTTGGCGACAGATTCTGCGTCGCGATTCGACCTGCGCAGCGTCGCCCTTATCCTTGCCACCAGTTCGGAAGGCGAGAACGGTTTCACCATATACCCGTCCGCTCCCATATCGAAAGCGTGGACCACGTACTCCTCATCGTTCCGGTCGCACAGCACAATTGCCGGCAGATTCAGGGGATTTCCAGGGCCCCTCAGGATGCGGAAGGACTCCTCTTCTCTGCCGGCAATGTCCAGCAGAATCAGTTTTGGCCTTGCCGACGGCACGAGTTCTTCAACCTCGTTCAAGCCGGGAGCGGCTACGACGCCGTATCCTTCGTTGAGCAGAACCTGGCGAACCGTACGCAGCAGGCCGGGGTCTTCGACCGAGACGAGTATCTGCGTCGTCTCCACCGGAACCGCCGATATTTCGCCGGGGATGGTCCGCGATTCGGGAACCGGGATTGCCACTTCATCTTCCACCGTGGGCAGGGTAAAGGTGAGTGTCAGGGTCCCACCCTCTTCATTGATATCCGTCGTGATCCGTCCGCCGTGAGCCTCAACCACACCGCGGCAGTAGGCCAGCGCCAGCCCCTCTCCCTGCGACGACATTTCGGCGGCTCTGTTGTGCGCGTGTGTAATTCTCCTGAATAACTCAGGAGTCTCCGGCTCACCGAATGGTGAAGGAGTTATCTCGGAAGGAGCAAATGAACCGTTTATCAGGACAGATATGGCGACGTGGATATCCAACGCAGAAGCAGATACTTTGACCGCGGACAATTCGTTCGAATACTTCCCCGCCTGCCGCAGGAAATTGTGCAGCACCTGGCCGATGCGATGCCTGTCTGCCAACACCGTTGGCAGCCGGTCCGGGATATCAAACTCTATGGCGATTGCGGCGTGGTCTCTCAGATACTCCCCGCAGGACCGTTCTATCAGCGCCGCCACATCCGTTGATTCGGTGGCCACGGATAGTGTTCCCGACTCAATTTGCGTCAGTTCAATGAGGCTGTTGAGCTGGCTGCGCATCAGGTCCGCTTGCTGGTCAATGATACGCAACAATTGCATGGACTCAGTTGAGTGCATGGGCTCAACCAATTCTCTGAGGGCGGCCGCAGAACCCTTGATGCTTATCACGGGAGTTCTCAGTTCTTCACTGACAACTCCCAGGAATTCAGCCCGTTTGCGTTCCAGGTCTTCCACGGGGGTCATGTCCAGCATGACGGACATTACGGACACGATTTCTCCTGATTGGGAGAAAAGGGGAGCGCAATTCACCAGGGTGCGTATGTTATCCCCGTTGGGGAGGTGGCACACAATTTCCTCGGCCCGCACCGTCTCGCCGGTTTGAAGCGTCCTTGTGCCGGGAAGGTCCACAAAGGGAACCTCTCTCCCGTCGGGGGTGGTGAATCTGATGATTTCGTAAACGTTTTCAACCTCACCGTCGAGGAGCCCCATCACATCCAGAAGTCGTCGCGATTCCTGATTGATGTAGGTGACCTCTCCCACCCGAGCGTCAAAAACGGAGAATGCCACGGGTGAAATGTCAAGGAGAGTTTCCAGGTCAACTTTCGCCCTGTGCTCGTCCTCATACCTTCGAGAGTTGTGGATCACCGATGCGGCGTGGGCCGCCAACATCGCCACCGTGTCCTGATCCTCCTCGGTAAAATCCTGATCGCCGTCAGTCTTTGCGAGGCAAACGGCGCCGACATGCTCGTCGTCGCAGTGGATCGGCATCCCAAGAAAAGCCTTCATGGGAGGTGGATCCGCAGCCCAACCCGCGTGACCGGGGTGGGTTGATATGTCCTGTAACCTGACCGGACTCTGCACCTCGCTCAGGTAATCCAGAAAACCTGGTGCCTGGAGCAACTGCGTCATGTATCCGCGCTCTTCGTCGATTCCTCCTGAGGCAAAAGAGTCGTGGATTTGACCCGAGGCATCGAAGGTCACCAGCGCACTGCACCGGGCGCCGGAGAGTTTTCAAGCGCTGTCGATCGCCTGCTGGAGAACGGCCTCAGCATCAAGTTTTTCTGAGATGCTGATGCTCGCCTCGCGCAGTGCGGCCAGGCGATCCTTCAGGGCATCGTTTTCCTGCCTGAGCGCCTCCGCTGTGGTGTTTGCAGGATTCGTGTGTGAAAGGCTCATGGTCTTCCTCGTATGTTCGTATCCGTCGTGGACCGGGCCACCCAGGTGGGTTATTGCTGCACATGTTCAAACTTGGATATGCCAGATAATGTGATCCGGGTTGATACTCCTTTGCCTATGGAACAGGCGCGCATCTGGAATCGGCGCAAGATGGCGGGGATCGCCGATGAGTCATCCTACCAATCACCAATCAGAGTAATAAACGGAAAATGCGTGCCAGAAGGTGTTTGCTCACGATGTCTTCACAAATTTTGGCGTCCTTTCACAAATTTTTCACAAATCACGCGTGCGGACATCTGGCTCTCCGATTTTCCACGTACCGATGCACATTTACAGGGAACTGTGTGCAGCTCATCAATCGCCGGTGGTCGTCCCGTGCGTGAAAATCAAGATTATCAGGACTCTGGGACTTTAAGGATTGGAACCAACTGCCGCGGAACATCCCAGTCCTGCAAATCCATGAATCCCACAGTTGTTGATTCCGACGACCTGCCTCCCAAATCTGGTGCGCATGAGCGCGAACGTACACCTCACCTCGACACCGCAGCGTGGGAAAAGGCATAATGAGCCACAACAGCAGGAATCGGAGGAGTTGAATATGTCGGCTAGAGTGACCGGACTGGGGCACATCGGTTTCTACGTTCATGACCTCGAAGTCATGATGGATTTCTACGCGAATTTTATGGGCATGACACTGACCAAGGTCGGGCCGCTTGGCGCCTTTTTCAGCGCGGATCCGGAGGGCTGCGACCATGAGATCGCCCTGATCAACGGACGGGCATCGCCGGAGGACCCGCATTGGATCCAGCAGATTTCAATGCGTGTGGAATCCCTCGATGACCTGCGTGATTTCAAGCGGCGCATCCTTGACCGCGGTTACCAACTGGACCGCATCGTCACGCACGCCAGCGCAATCGGCTGCTATTTCCGCGATCCGGAGAACAACCCCACGGAGGTTTTCTGGCTGACCGGGCATACCTCATGGGCCCAGGTGAGCATCCCCATCGACATTGACCAGTCGGACGATGCGGTGATGGCGGACGTGCTTCGGTCCTGGGAAGCGGTATGCAATGTCGAGATGGGCAAACCGGCCAGCCCCGAAACGGTGGACGCCATTCGCGAGTTGAGCGCGGTGGCCGTCGGCAGCCGGTAGGCATCAAGCAAACCCGCGCTTACCCGGCGCGGGTTCCATGAGAGGGCGCCGAGGCCAGCGAACCCTGCGGTCGCCCACGCCCCGCAATCGGCTTACCCCGGCGGGTTCCCGGACGTTCAGCCTGCCGGCGCCACCTGAGGCAACCGGCGTGGTGGCGGCGCCACCTCCTGCAGGCTGGTCAGGTCCATGGATGGCATGTCAACCTGGACAAATCCATGCACCGCATTGGCGAGGTCGTTGTAGCCGTCAAACCAGGCCGCCAACTGGTGCCGCCAGGCCTCCAGCCCGCCGCTGGCGTGGAGTTCGAAAGCGGCCTCTCGACCGTCCAGACCCGACGACACCTGGTCCCAGGCGAGTTGCAGAAGGGCGGAGCGCTGCATCGCCGTGTAGCCGCCGCCGCCAAAGGCGTCTTCCAGTTCGGCCGCCATATCCTCGTCCGCGAAATCGGTGTCGGCGGGCGCGTTGATCAGCGAGGAACCGGGCAGGCCGCGCAGGATTTCACCCATCCGCTGGCGAACCCTCAGGGTGTTGATTCCGGCAGCGGCGACGTGAATCTGGTTGGGCAGCGCATGTCCGCTCACCGACGTTTCTGGGTCCAGTTCCGCCGCGGTCATGCAGGTGCGGGTGGTCTGCACGTTCACGGTCATCTCGACCAGTTGCTCGATGGTCTGGGGATTGTTCTTTAGGCCCATGATTTCGGCCAGCGCAAGGCCCAGGCCCAGCGTCAGTTCCGCCTTGGCGAGCCAACCGTAGCTGTGATGCCAGAGCATCCAGCATACCAGCGACTGCTGCCGGTTCCGGTTGGGCGGCTCCCCGGTGAAAACGCGAGAACGCGGGATGAAAACGTCCTCCATCCAGACCATGGAGTCCAGTTCGTCAAACCGGCTGCTCAACGGAGACATGAAGGGATTCTTGTGCCTTGCGGCCATCCGACGCGACACCACCCGGAGTCCGGGAGCGTTGACCGGCACGATGAACCACAGGTGTCGCCCGCTGCCGGCCGGCATATCATTCCGGGTGCTGATCAGCAGGTCCTCCGCGAAGGGGGTGCTGGTGTGCATCTGGATCTTGCCGCTCACCACGATGCCGTCAGCGGTTTCGCTGACCAGGCGGAGCGCCGCGCGCTCACTCTCATCCGGGCGCAGCCGGGTCCCGATGAGCGGCCCGCCCCCGGCGTAGGTCACGAACCTGCCGCTGTTGGATATGTACTCCAGGTATTCGTCGGCAGCCTCGATTTCCTCGGAGGAATGGTCCAACCGCTTGAGTACGTTCTGCAACCCCAGGGCGATGAGTTCGCCGTAGCCGGGGGTGTGGGTCATGTTTCCGCCGGTGGCGAAATGAACGGCGCTAAGCTGCCGGCCAATGCGTCTCAAATCGTCGGGCGTTTTCGGCGGAGTGAGCGCGAGGGGATGACGCTGGCCGTTTTCGTCAGGTGGGGTCAGCAGGGTATCCTGCCAGTCGGCGTCGAAGTGACGGTCATACCATGCCACGTACTCATCCACCATGCCCGCCGTGGCCGGGTGCGTGGTGACATCGTCCACCGCGCCTTCGCCCAACACCCACACGTTGCGCCCGTCGCGCAAACTCTCTCTGTACTCAGCCCCTGTACGCATAATTCACCATCCGCAGGATAACCGGAATCAGGATAACCGGAATCCGATGCGCAATTGTACATTGCCACGCACCGGCAGAGATACCTGACCGCTCCTGCGGTCAAGGCCGTTCGATTGTCAGCGGCAGGATGGGCAGTCCGCTCATGGTGAGTTTGTCGATCCACGAGCGGACGGTGATTCGAGAAACGTCAATAGCGGCGCGGTTCTCTGTGTGTTGACAATCGAACGACCCCGAG
The DNA here is from genome assembly GCA_963668585.1 of Dehalococcoidia bacterium. Taxonomy (GTDB): domain Bacteria; phylum Chloroflexota; class Dehalococcoidia; order Lucifugimonadales; family UBA3495; genus Bin87. Next base: position 535,307 of record OY764869.1, read on the forward strand.
GGGCGGTGAATTGCCCACCGGGAGAGTCACCAGGGGAATCAAGGGGTGATTGAAATTCGAACCGACGCCAACCGGCGGCTAACCCACCAGCCGCATCCCTGCTCCCAGGTAGGCTGAGGCCGCCGTTACATCCAGGTCATCGTTCCCATCCCGCAGGCGGCCTTCGGCATCGATGCTGGCGTTGGCCCAGCGGGGCAGCAGGGGCGCGAGCAGTTCGTCGATGTTGTCGGCGCAGAGTCCGCCGGCCACCACCAGGCCGAGAGTGGGCGCTGCCCGGGCAATGGCATCCAGATATCGCGCGGAGAGCGTGGCGTCGAGAGGTCGACCCAAACCCTCGGAGGCATCCACCAGCACGTCGGTCACCAGGCCGGCGTAGGGTGCGCAGCGTTCGGCAAGGCTGGCTGGGTCGCCGTTAACGGAGGCCATGGCCTCGCGTCCGGCCTGCAGAACGATGCGTTGGGGTTGGGAGCGGTTCCGGTATTCCACCAGCGACGCCGGGTCGGGCCACGGCACGCCGCGAGTGGCGTTGATCTGAACACCGTGGCAATTCGGTCCGCCGACCTCGCTGGCGCGGGCCAAAGCGTCGGCCAGGCTGACACCGGCGCGCGGCCGGTAGTGGACGAGGTTCAGGCAGCGCGGATCGTCGGAGAATATGCCCGCGATGGCGTCGGGATGCGGGCAACGGTTGGGCGCGTCGCTGTCCTGACCGTCCAGCAGGGCGTTGCTGAGCAGCACGCCGCACATCAGCAGCCGGGGCGGTGTTGCAGGTAGCGTTGACAGGACGGCGGCGACTTCATCAGGGGATGTGAAGCCGGTGATTCCGATGTATGCGTTGGTTGGAGGTATGGACACTTCGCTACTCTCTTTGACTCTGAGCATCAACGCGAGGGCGCAAATACGCAGAGGACGTTCCGCCGACGGAGTGGGGGCGGGGCAGGCCTCGCCCCTACGGTTGGCCGTGGACGCTTTTTCACCTTTACACCGGGGGTTCTATCCGACCAGACCCAGTTGCTCGGCGGCCATCTGGCGCAGCAGGTACTTCTGCACCTTGCCGCTGGAGGTCATGGGGTAGTCGTCAACCACCATCAGGTGGCGGGGTATCTTGAAGCTCGCCATCTTGCCCCGGCAGAAGTCGTCAAGGTCGGCGTCGGTGATGACCTGGCCAGGCTCAACGACGACGCAGGCGCAAGCGACCTCGGCCAGGCGCGGATCGGGCACACCGATAACCTGGGCCTTGCTGATGGCCGGGTGTTCCAGCAGGAACGCCTCGACCTCGGTGGGGTCCACGTTCTCGCCGCCCACCTTGAGCATATCCTTGTACCGGCCCAGGAAGCGCACGCTGCCGTCGTCGCGGACGGTGGCGACGTCGCCGGTGTGGAACCAGCCGTCGTCGTCGATGGCCTCGGCGGTGGCCTCCGGGCGCTTGTAGTAGCCCTGCATGGTGGCGTAGCCGCGCACACAGAGTTCGCCCATGGTGGACGGGGGGAGCATCTCCCCGGTGTCGGGGTCGATGACCTTGAACTCGTAACCGGGCAGCGGGTGTCCACTTTCGACGCAGCGGTCGTCAACGGACGCATCCAGGAAGGTGCGAGTCGCGCCGACGCCCACCTCGGTCATTCCCCAGGCCGACAGGGTGGGGCAGAACTTTTCCTGCGCCAGCCGGGCGACGGGTTCGCTGCTGGCCATGCCCACCGCCAGCAGGATGGTACGCAGGCTGCTGCGGTCGGTCCTGTCCACGTCTGGGTGATGGCACAGGTCGTAGAAATGGGCGTCAAAGCCGTCCATCACCGTGGCCTGTTCGGACTCGATGAGGCGCAGGGTCTCGCCGGCCTCGAACATGGTGGTGAGGACGACGCGCGCGCCCGTCACCCACGACATCAGCGGCCCTTCGTACAGTCCGAAGCAGTGGAACAGGGGCAGGTACATCAGGATCACGTCGCGGGAGGACATGCCCATGCGGTTGGCGGCGTCGGTGATGGTGCGGATGGGATTGTGGCAGTGCATCACGCCCTTGGGGAAGCCGGTGGTGCCTGAGGTGTACATGAGCAGGAACGTATCGTCGGGGCTCACGGCGGCCTCGCGCTGCGCAAGTTCGCTGGCCGGAACCTCGTCCGCGCCAGCCACCATGGCATCCCACCCGATTGCGCCGGCCGGCCGCTCGTCGCCGACGATGATGACGTTGCGCAGCGACGGGAAGGCGGCGGGACGCAGCGCGGCCGGGTCGCCGGAGTCGATTTCGGGGGCGACCTCTCGCAGCATGGACAGGTAATCGACGGGGCCGGAGCGGTCCATGAGGATCAGGGCGGCAGAGTCGGAGTGGTTGACCAGGTACTCCATGTCGCCGGTGCGGAAGCGGGTGTTGATGGGCACCAGGACTGCGCCGATCTTGGCCACGGCGCCGAACAGAAAGAGCCACTCCGCCCGGTTGGGCATCCAGATTGACACCTTGTCGCCGGGCTGAATGCCCAGGTTGATCAGCGCGCGTGCGACGCGGTCGACCTCATCCCTGAATTCATCAAACGTCCAGCGCTGCCCCTCGTACATCAACGCCTCGCGAGGGCCGAAACGGAGGGCGGCGCTGTTGAGCAGGTCGCCAAGTGTCTGCTTGTCAAACCAGTCTGGCATGGGACGGGACCTCCGGTATCGGCATTAATCGATAAAAAGTCAATCCGTGGGGGAAACTCTGGCGCTTTCGCGCTGGACGTGCTCCCGGAGAGCCTGATTGATGTAGGTCTGATAGCCCTTGCCATCAGGGGCGGTGAGTTTGAACCAGTTGATTATATCGGCATCCAACCGCAGGGTAATCTGCTGCTTGACCGGGCGATAGAATACGCCGCGTCGGGCTGTTGACCAGTCCATGGGTACTTCCGGTATGTCGCTGGTGTCAATCTCGTCGTCAGACATTGCGGCCAAGGCGGCGATCTCGGCTTTTTGCTGGTCGGTCATATCGATCACTTCGGGTAGTGCGCATCAAAGGGAATGCCGTCGGAGTCTTGCAGGCGTTGCCGTGCGTTTGTTCCATAGGACATCGCAATTACGTGAACTGCGCTTGCCGACGAAAACTCGTGGTTCTTGGTGAACTTATAGACGTGTCCTGCGTCGGCCAAGATGCCCTCAGCGATCAGACTCTCTTTCTGTTTTCGATAGCTGCTTTCAGATTTGACGACCTGTTTTTTAGTTACCGTGGAATCTGCCAATACTACGATCCGGTTTTCACTGTAAACATCGCATGACACGCATACGCCATTTTGCCCGGAGCGAATGCACATACGTATGGGTTTAGACGATGTTGGTTGGGGATGATGTTCGATGGTGGTGTCGTCGGTGATGGGAGGTTGAGTCGGAAGCAACTCCGCACTCTCCGCCGCCCGGCGCAGCAAGTATGCAACCTTACTCCGCGCGCTGTTGAAAACTGCCTGCTTGTCAACCGCTTGGTCTTCCAATTCGGTCAGTTCGTCTTGCCAGCCGGCAAACTCTGACCGAAGATTTCCTTCCCATTCGCCAAACATACGCCGCTTCTGCACACGGGTCTCTGGCTGTTCCCCTTCCGGCAATGATGCTATGTAGCCCTCGAACATCACATCCAGTTCATCATCGTCGGCTAGCACCAACTCCCGCCATTCGATCAGTTGGTTCAGTTCTTTACTCCGCTCATCGCCAGCCCCTGCTATGCTCTCCCGCTCTGCTTCGAGCAACTCACGGAGTATGGCTGACAGCCTATTGGCCAGGTCGTCGTCAATCTCAACGTCGCTTGGGAACGTCATTTCGTCCTCCATGTCGTGCGACGCAACCAGCGCGTCCAGCGGCGGCGCGACCGGCAGGTGCGCCTGGATGTGGGCGTCGATGTGGCACAAGTCGCAGACTTGTTGGTGGGCGTTGCCGCAGTGAGTTTCATATAGCCAGCGGCTCCGGTAGGAGCGCCAACGGCCGCAACGCTCACAATCTTTGCCGAACGAAAATCCACAGCCTCGGCAGTTATGGCTAGAGGCATGCGATACGGCTCCACACTCTGGGCACACTACCACCGGAGCTTCCCCGGCCTTCTGCGCACCGAGCGGCTCCAACGACCATTCACGGTAATCCTCCGGCAGGCCGTGTGTCACCGAGTTGGCGGCCAAATCCAGCATCAGGCAATCGCCGCCGCCGGGCTTGGGACGCAAACCACGCCCTACCATTTGAAGGTACAGGGCCAGGCTCATGGTGGGGCGGGCGATGATGATGCAGGATGCGTCGGGCAGATCGAACCCCTCGGTGGCGACGATTACGTTTACCAGCACCTTGATACTGCCGTCTCGAAAACCCGAGATGGCCCGATCCCGTTCTTCCCGCTTGGTGTTGCCTATGATTACTGCCGCCGGAATGCCTGCCTCGTTGAACACGGCCGCCAAGTTGTGCGCGTGGTCAACGGACACCGCGTAGGCAATCGTAGGTCGTTGATTGTTCAGCGAGTCGACAGCGTGCTTCTGCCAGAAGGCCAGCGCGCCGGCGGTCATGATGTCCGGACGGTCGCGGTTGGCTTGCTCGATGCCGGCTTCGGTGTAGTCTCCGGTGCCGGCAACGGCGCCGCCGGCGATTCGCTGCTCTGCCGGCGGAATAACTACCTGCGCCCGGCACAGGGCTGGCTGTTCGAGAGCCTGCAAGTCGGCGGTCTGCGGGCCGCAGAGCAGGTCGTTAAAGAGGCGTTCGAAGCCCTCCTTTTTCGAGAGCCGCCAAGGGGTAGCGGTCATGCCGACGATGGGGCCGGGCCACTGTTTCATAGCCCGTTCCCAGCCTGCGGCGGCTGCATGATGGGCTTCGTCGACTACCAGCAGGTCGTTGGCATCATAGCGGTTCCAGACTTCCCGGCGGGCGGTGCGGAGGCCCACCGTTTGCGCCATCAGGATTACCGCGCCGCCGGCCATCGCCGGAGCATCCTCCCCAGGCGTCCAATGCACATTGGCGATCGCCGAAACACCGGCTTCGGTCAGCATCCGGCAGGTTTGATTGGCCAGTTCCGTGCGGTGAGTGAGCCAGACCGCTTTACGTCCATTGCCGAGCCAATCACGCAACAACGCGCCGGCGATGACGGTTTTCCCGCCGCCGGTGGGGAGTTGGAGCATCAGCCGCGCCTTTGGGTCGGCGGCTAACGCATTCTCAACCCGGTCGAGCAGGTCCTGTTGATAGGCGCGTAACTGAAACATACCGCCTCGGTTTAGTTTTGGACGGTATCCAGCGCCTTCAACTCCGGCATCACCTCGGCGGCGAAGAGACGCATGCTGGCCTCCGCATCTGCGTAGGGCATGGCCGCGTAGCTGAATGCGCCGACGTAGGTGTCATGGCCGGTGCGCTCCCGAATCTGCAGGATCTTCTCGTAGCACTGTTCCGGCGTTCCCCACACCTGCAGATCGACGAAGAAGTCCACCACCTCGTCGTCGCCGTAGTCCATCATCTTCTCGGCGACCTTGCCGTAGTATTCGTAGCCGCGAATGTCCTTGTGCAGGTCGGCCTTGAACTGGTAGTGGTCCATGACGGTGTGCCAGTAGCCGCCGATGTAGCGACGGGCCATGTCGCGGGCGTGGTCGGCGTCCTCGTGGCAGAAGGTCCAGCAGGCGACCACCGGAGCCGGCGGGCCGCTTGAATCGTTGGCGGCGCCGTGACTCTCGTCCCAGGCGGAGCGGTAATTGGACAGGTCGCGCTCCACCTCGTCCCAGGGCTTCTGGGGAATCACCAGCATCCCGACGCCCAGTTGCGCCATGATGCGACTGCTCTCGGGGGAAATGGCGGCGGCGAAGGTGCGATCGCGGAAGGTGCGGAAGGGGTTGGGTCGTATCTCCCGGCGTGGCTGCTTGATGTACTCGCCGTCAAACTCGCAGAATCCCGACTCCAGGCCGGCCAGCAGGCACTCGGCCGACTCGATGAACCGGGTGCGGGACTCGTTCATATCCACGCGGAAGCCGTCGTACTCCACCTTGGCCAGGCCGCGGCCCACGCCCAGGATGAAGCGACCGTCGCTGAGGTTGTCCAGCATGGACACCTGCTCGGCCACGCGCACGGGGTCGTGCCACGGCAGGACGCACACCATGCTGCCCAACTGCATATCGGTGGTGCGGCCGGCCATGTAGGTGAGGAACTGCAGCACGTCGGGGCACATGGTGTAGTCGGTGAAGTGATGCTCAACGCCCCAGATGGACTGGAAGCCCAGGGGTTCGGCCAGGTCGGCCAGCCGAAGCTCCTCGCGGTACACCTGGTAATCGGTGGTGAACTTGCCGGGGTTCTGGAAGATGGTGGCGGCGCCTACGTGCATGATGGTTCCTTTAACTTTCTGTGCTGGTCAGGTCAGGGTTTTTGTCCGGCAAAATCTCGTTGGGGTCCAGGCCCAGCTCTTTCAGGCGGGCACGTGCCTCGTCCAGGAGAGCTTCCGCCTTGGCCGCTTCTTGAGCTTGTTTCCGGCCTTCTTCAAGAAGCCGTTGTTTCTGAGGTTCCAGCAGATGACGATGCAAAAACGAGGCTATCAGCGGCTCGCGTTCGGGAGTTTCCTTCATTATGCAGAGCGACACCTCCCCACATCAGGCAACTCACCATCAACCAAAACGGCAGAGCATAACCTACCCCAAAACCGGCATCTATTGCCGCGTACCATGTCACCACGGTAGCGACCCCAACCGACAGAACGGCCCCGAACACTTTCTCTTTGCGGCTAATCATTTCCCTGATGCCCGCACCTTTTCAGGGGCGCAGGCGTGCATTACGGCTTGCGTGGACGCGATTTCGGGCCGGGCGGAGATGACGCGCACCAGCGCCACGTCCAGGCCCTCGGCCAGCTTGGCGAACGCCTCGGCGGCCCCGTCGGGCTTGCCGTAGTACCCGACCGCCAGCAGCGCATCGGACGGGTAGGCGTCGGCCACTGCGTCCATGTCGCCGCCGTCTCGCCGGATGGCGTCGGCGCCGGCCAGTTCCTCGGTGTATCCCATGCGCTCGAAGTGGGCGCGATAGCCGAACTGGCGCTCCCGGTCGGTGGGTACCGTCGCGCCCAACGGATAGCCCAGGCAGTTCTTGGCGAAGGCACGGCGGGCGACGTCTTCGTCATCGTCCACGCAGATGCGGATGTACTCGACGACCTTGACCTCGGACGGGTCGCGTCCCACGCGCTCCGCGCCCTCGGCGATGCGCTCGCGGCTCCAGGCAATCTGGTCGGGGGTGCACCAGTTGAGGCAGACCCCGTCGGCAATCTCGCCGGCCAGTCGCAGCATCTCGGGCCCCAGCGTGCCCAGGTACACCGGCGTGTTGGGCGCGGGGCGAATGGCCATGCGGATGTTGTTGTAGTTGATATGCTCGCCCTGGTGGCTGACGCGCTCGCCGTTGACCAATCCCTTGATGGTGGTCAGGTAGTCGCGCATCAGGTTCAATGCGGACACGCGGGGGAACCCAAGGTCGCGGCGGTTGGCGGGACGATAGGCGCTGCCGGCGCCAACTCCCATGATGAACTTGCCGCCGGTCTGCTGACTCAGGGTGCCTCCCGACATGGCGAACCCAATGGGAGTGCGATACATCACGGGCGAGACGCCGATTCCTGTGGTGAGGCCACCCTCCACGACGTCGCAACTGGCCTGCCAGCGGCGGGCGCAAACCTGGAAGGAATCGGTGCCGATGTTCTCGGGAGTCCAGATGCTCTCGTAGCCCAGTTCCGCAGCCTCTCGGGCCAGGTTCGCCTGGTCGTCCCAGTTCATGCCCAGGGTGTGGTCCAGTCCGACGCCGATTTCCATTGGGGTTCCTCCTGTGGAGTGTCAGTCAAGTTGAAATTTGGGCACGATTGTATCATGCAGGGGACCTCTCACTGCCCGTTCATGGCGAGCCATCGGGCGCATCAGGTTCGCCGCCGGCCCTTCAATATCGTCCGGAACCAACGCGCGCCCGGTTGCGGCAATCGTCAGAATCAGGAACGGCGGCAGCCGACGAACGCGGTGCTATAATCGGCGCCGGTTTCCGTGGGGAGGGATCACGTAGTTGGCCACACTGCTGAGCGGACGGGCGAGCGATACTTTCGGCTCGTTCCGGCAACGCGACTTCTCGCTGGTCTGGGTGTCCGCGAACATAGCCATGGTTGGGCGGCAGATGGAAGTCATCGCCGTGCTGTGGCTGGTGCTGGAACTCACCGGCGACGCCGTGCTGGTTGGCCTGGCGGGCGCCGCGCCGCTGAGCCTGGCGTTTCTTTCCGTATTCGCCGGCGCGGTGGTTGACCGTCTGCCCCGTCGCCGCCTGTTGGCGGTGATGCAGTTCATTGCCGCCGCGCTCGCCTTCGTGCTGATGGCGCTGCTGATGATGGACACCCTGAAGGTGTGGATGATTTTCGTCGTCATCGTGGGCGGCGGGATGTTCCGCACCTTTGAACTGCCCGTCACCAACGCCCTGCTCATCGATACCGTCTCGCGCGACCGGTTGACCAATGCGGTGGCCATGCTGGGATTCGGGCAGAACCTCACCCAGTTTATCGGGCCCATCGTGGCCGGTTTTCTGTTCACCCCCCTGACGCCGGGCGGGCTGTTCGCCCTGATCGGATTGCTGTACGCGGCGGGCGGCGTGATGGCCCTGATGGTGCGGACGCGGAACCTGACCATGGGCAACACCACTCCTCGCCAGATCATTGCGGGCGTGAGCGCCGGTTTGCGTCACGTGTGGCAGCGCAAGGAACTGTTCATGGCGCTGCTCATCGCCGCGATGTACAACGTGACCGGCTTCCCGTTCACCTCGGCCCTGATGCCCATATTCGCCAAGGACACCTTGCAGGGCGGAGTCGAAGCCCTGGGATTGCTCAACGGCGCAATGGGCGCGGGCGCGGTCCTGGGTTCGCTGGTGGTGGCCGGCCTGGGCAACCTCCGAAGGCAGGGTTGGTGGCTGGTATGGGCGGTCAACGGAGGCTGGCACGGTTCAATGATCCTGTTCGCCATCACCGTGATGATCCTGCCGGGACTGCTGCCCTACGGCCCGGTGCTGGCGGCGGCCATGGCGATCAAGGTGCTGACCGGCATCGGCCGCTCGGTGTCGCTGGTGTTGGTGATGACTCTGCTGATGGGCAACTCCGACCCCGAGTTTCGCGGACGCATGGGCGGGATGCGCGTCCTGGCCATACAGGCGCACTTCCCGGCCAGCGCGCTCAACGGTTGGATGGTGACCCAGATCGGCGCGCCCCTCACTGCCCTCTACCTCGGCATCGGCGGAACAGTCGCAGTATTCCTGTGCCTGCTGTCGCGCCGGCTGCGCGAGGCGTAACGACGCCCGCGCCTCGACCTGCCTCCGGAGGGCTACCGGGAGTGTGTAAATGTCGCCCGTAGGGGCGCGGGACTGACCCTCAGCGCTCAGTCTCCGACGCGGCGGATGCGGCGACGCGGCTGGACAGGCCGTGTTTCATCGCCACGCCGGCGGCGCTCAGGCCGATGGCGGCGAAACTGACCACGATCAGGGAAAGGCGGGGGTCGCCGGTGAACTGCTGCACCGTGCCGGTGACCAGCGGGCCCAGGGAAATGCCGCCCGAACTGGACATCTGGATGAACGCGAGGCTGACCGCAATCTCCCGGGGACGGATTCCTGGCAGGTGGAAGGGAGACGAGAATAGCACCGGCCAGAATCCGAACGCGGCGCCGTTGACGAAGGTCAGAACCAGCAGCAGCGGCAACGACCCGGTCATGGTCATAGCAACGAACGTGGCGGCTATGACCACGCCGTTGACGATCAGGATCACTCGGCCCTTGTCAAACGCGGTCGCTACCCAACCCAGAACCAGGCCGCTGATGCCGCCGGCGAAGATGCCCAGCGCGAGTATCGCGCCCGACCAGACCAACGGAGTCTGGTAGGTGTCCAGCATGAAGGTGGGATAGAAGCTGAGAAACCCGGACCACGCGGCGGTGGGACCCACGAATCCAATCCCGCCGACCCACAGGTCGCGGTGCCGGAGAGTGCCAGCGAGGACATTGACGTCCTGGGAACCAAGGCCCTGCCGATACTCCGCCGTATCGCGCTCGCGACCAAATATCATCCACGCCACCGTCGTCGCGCCCATGATTCCCACGAATGACAGCAGCGTGGCGCGCCAGTTGTCGCCCAGCGCGGCGAAGATGAATGGCGATGCCGCGATGCCGCCGCCAACCACCAACCCGAACATGGCGTTGGAGATGCTGTTGAGCAACACCACTTGGCGGGTCGGGAACCACTGGCGGGTCAGAAAAGCGCGGGCCGGCTGACGCGCGATGACAGTGATGCCGAAGGCGACGCGACCGATGATCAGCAGCGTGAACCCTGGAGAAAGCGCCTGGGCCAGCAGGCACAACATTCCTAGGATCATGGTGACGGTGGTCAGAATCTTGGGCGTGAACCGCGATGTCCACCATCCCACGGGAATGGCCAGCATCAGGTTCCCCCAGTAGGCGGCGGAACCGAGCACCCCCTGCTGGAAGGGAGATAGCCCCAACTCTTCTCTGATCGCCGGCATCAGGATGCCTATGGTCGAGATGATCATGAAGGCAAGGACGGTGGCCGAAACCCAGATGCCCATGACCACCCAACGGTAGGCAGGGGCCGATTCCGATATGGTTGCCATTTCTGTGGATGCCTGCGTCATTGGGACGACTCTCGTCAGCAAACGCGGGTTGGATATCGTTTCCGCGTCGCACGCGGGTTGCACCAGTGTATTCCCGCAATGGTGAGACCGGCAACGCGCGGGAAACGCAATCTACACACGGTTTGAACGGTGGTGACCATCCCCTGAGTTTGCCAAGCCCGCCTGTTTCCCGCTCATGGTGAGCTTGTCGAACCACCGCCGCGTCCTTCGACAGGCTCAGGACGCGCTGAGAAGTCGCAACCCAACAACTATAGAACCCTCTGGTTGCCATCAATGCGTGTTTGACCGGGCCGGCTGCGGGCAATAGAATCGGGTTCACTCGAAGAGGGTTCGACGCGACACGGCAGACGCATACGGAGGGAACACCATGACAACGCCGGCTATTCCCACTGAAGAACAGGTCCTGGGCTGGTTCGATTCGCTGAGCAACTGGGGGCGCTGGGGCGACGACGACGAACTGGGCACGCTGAATCTGATCGACGACGCCAAGCGGCAGCAGGCCGCCGGCCTGGTCACCGAAGGCATTTCGGTGACGTGTTCGCGTCTGCTGGTGCCGGAGATGGCATCCGACGTCACCAGCATCCCGCCCCTGCACTACATGGTGTCCACCGGCGAGTCCGCGCCATCCGAGGGCAGCGGCGGCGCCAGCGATTTCATCGGGGTGTCGTTCCACGGTCTCACCGTCACCCACCTGGACAGCCTGTGCCACCAGTTCTGGAACGGCAAGATGTACAACGGCAAGGCGGCCAACCTGGTCAACAACGCCAACAAGGCCGGCGCCGGCGCCATCGACAACGTGAAGCACGGCGTCATCACCCGCGGCGTGCTGCTGGACATCGCCGCCGTGAAGGGCAGGGACTGGCTGGAAGCCGGCGAACCCGTATTCACCGCCGACCTGGAAGCCGCTGAGGAGGCCCAGGGCGTCCGTGTCACCGAGGGCGACGCGCTGTGCATCCGACTGGGATGGTACCAGCGCCGCCAGGAAGTGGGCCCGCCCACCGCCGCCGAGGGCCGTCCCGGCCTGCACGCCGAAACGCTGCCCTGGCTCCGCGAGCGCGGCGTATCCATCGCCGCCTGCGACGCGTCCTGGGACGTCGCCCCCAGCGAATACCCCTACGTCGGGCTGCCGATTCACAAGGTCGGCATCGTCGGCATGGGCCTGTGGCTCATCGACGCCGCCAACTTCGACGAGGTCGCGCCGGTGTGCCGTCGCCTGAACCGCTGGGAGTTCATGTTCACCGTCGCGCCGCTCCGGTGGCACAACGCGACCGGCTCGCCGGTTAACCCCCTCGCCACGTTCTGATTTGGAGTCGCCCCGTGGATATTCCTGTCTTGTCAGCCGACGACCCCGCAGCCAACCGAAAGGTTTGGGCGGATTGGCTGCGCCGCTCCGACTGGAACAGCGTGCCCGACCGGGACGGGAATGTCCGCGAATGTCATACCCCGTGGGACGTGGGGGTACTCCTCGCTGATGAACACTGGCCATCCATCGAAGCTGTGATGGCCAGCGACGAGTATGAATACCAGGAGGACGTGGCAGAAGCCATCATGAGCCTGTGCTTCGGCTTGAGACGCGAGCCGCGAGACTTCGATTCAGCCGAACTGCCCGAGCGTGTCCGCAACCGGGTACTGATGGCGGCACAGGCAGCACGGAGCGCTCCGGCTTACGACGACATCATTATGGATCTCGACAAGAACTCGATCGCGGATCTGAACGACACCGACGAATGGAGTCTGGTAATCATCTCGGTTTGCCTGATCGGCATGTGGGAGCATGACCAGTCTCCGATGGGCGGGGCAATAATGAGCCCTCCGGACATCGCGCGCCTGATTGCCGACATCCTGGATGCCGCTCCGCCATCCCTGCTGGCCGATTCCGTCACCTGAAACGCAACCACGGCAGAGTTCCTGAACGAATCTGGTAAGATTGCCGTGCATTTTGCGCGGCGATCTTTTTGTCCGCGCCTCTGGGACGACCATGACCTCAAACGACGATTACGGCCCGGGGCTGCTGGCCCCCTACCGGACGCTCGACCTTACCGACGGACGGGGCCTGCTGTGCGGCAAGATGCTCGCGGACCTGGGCGCCGACGTGGTGCAGGTGGAACCTCCGGGCGGCAGTCCGGCGCGAAACATCGGGCCGTTCTACCAGGACAACCCCGGCGCCGAACGCAGCCTCTTCTGGTGGTCGTACTGCGCCAACAAGCGCGGAATCACCCTGGACCCGGCCAGCGTCGACGGCGCGGCCCTGTTGCGCCGACTGGTCGCCAACGCCGACTTCCTCATCGAGTCGGGCGACCCTGGCCGGCTGGCGTCGCTGGGACTGGGGTACGACGATCTGCGCGAGATCAACCCACGCTTGGTGATGGTGTCCATCACGGCCTTCGGACAGGATGGGCCATACGCCGACTACCAGGCGTCGGACATCGTCGGCATGGCGCTGGGCGGTTTCATGCACCTGACCGGCGACGGCGACCGTCCGCCGCTGCGGGTCAGCATGCCACAGTTCTACCAGCACGGCAGCGCCGCCGGCGCCGCCGCCGCCATGATCGCCCACACTCACCGGCAACTCACCGGCGAGGGACAGTATGTTGACGTGTCGTGCCAGCAGGCGGTGGCGCGGACACTGGCCCACGCCCCCCAGTATTGGGACCTCGAGCAGACCATCCTGCGCCGCATGGGGGCCTATCGCGAATCGGCCGGCGGCACGTTCACCCGCATCAACTGGCCCTGCAAGGACGGCTACGTGAACTTCCAGCCCGGCGGCGGCACGGCGGGCGCGGCGCGCAGCGTGCGGGCGATGCTGGCGTGGATGACCGAGGAGGGCATGGGCAGCCCCGAACTGGACGCCATAAACTGGGAGGAACTCGGCTACGGCACGGCGCGCGCCGAAATCATGGAACAGACCGTCGCCGCCGTGGCTCCGTTCTTCATGACTCACACGCGCAACGAGTTGGCCGACGGCGCGCTGGAGCGGCGCATCCTGCTGTTCCCCGTCGCAACGCCCAGTGACATACTGGCGCACCGGCAACTGGCCGCCCGCGACTACTACGACCGCATCGAGCACGAGGACATCGGCGAAACCGTCACCTATCCCGGCCACTTCGTGAAGGATATGCAGGATGCCAAACGCGTGGGGGTTCATCGCCGTGCGCCCCACGTCGGTGAACACAACCGGGAAATCCTGGGCGGCGAACTGGGCCTGAACGACCGCGACCTGGCGCGCCTGACCGAACTGGGCGCAATCTGAACCTTTGGCGCCAATTCACAGGATGAACGGGATAAACACGATGAACGGGATTGATATGTTCGATCCCGGTCGATCTCGGATTTTGATGTGCCGATGACTGGTATGGAGTTGATTTGATGGCCGGTTTGCCGTTGGAAGGGTTGAAGGTGTTGGACTTCTGCTGGGTGGCCGTCGGTCCGATGACCACCAAGTACCTGTCGGAATACGGCGCCACGGTGCTGCGGGTGGAGTCGGCCAGGCGTCCCGAGACGCTGCGTCGCGCCGGCCCCTTCGCCGGCGGCGAGTCGGGCATCAACCGCTCCGGCTACTTCGCCAACTACAACGCCAACAAGTACGGCCTGTCCATTGATATGAGCCACCCGCAGGCGCCGGAGTTGATCCTGCGCATTGCGCAATGGGCTGACGTGATCACCGAGAATTTCACGCCCGGCACGCTGGAACGCTGGGGCCTGGGCTACGATGAACTGAGCCGCGTGAACCCGCGCATCGTGCTGTTCAGCGCGTCCATGCTGGGACGCGGCGGGCCCATGCAGACGCAGCCGGGATTTGGCGCGGTGCTGTCGTCCCTGGCCGGCTACACCAACATCATCGGCTGGCCCGACCGCGGGCCGGTGAATCCCTACGGCGCGTACACCGACTTCGTATGCCCCAAGTTCGCGGTGGCGGCGATCCTGGCCGCCGTGGACCGGCAGCGCGCCACCGGGCAGGGCACGCACCTGGACATGTCGCAACTGGAAACCAGCCTGCACTTCGGCGGGTCCATGCTGCTGGACGCCGCCGTCAACGGACGCGAACCCGAACTGGTCGGCAACCGCCATCCCGCTGCGTCGCCCCACGGAGCCTATCCGTGCGCGCCGGATGGCAACGGCGAGTCCGACCGTTGGATTGCCATCGCGGTGTTCACCGACGAACAGTGGGCCGCCCTGCGCGACGAGATGGTCGCGGACGGCGTGGCCGATGCGCAGTCCGGCGAGTTCCGCACCTTCCGCGTCCGCAAGGCCCATGAGGACAAACTCGACGGCATCATCGCCGGTTGGACTGTCGGCCACGACCGGCACGACCTGATGCGACGCCTGCAGGCGGTGGGAGTGCCGGCCGGCGTGGTCAACGACACCCGCGACCTGTTCGAGGACGAGCAACTGAGGCATCGCGAGCATTTCACCTGGCTCGACCACCCCGAGATGGGACCATACGCCACCGACTACACCGAATCGCACCTGTCCGCCACGCCGGGCCGCCTGGACCGGCCGGCTCCGCTGCTGGGACAGCACACCGAGTACGCCCTGCGGGAAATCGTCGGCCTGAGCGCCGAGGAATACCAGGCGCTGGCGGAGGCGGAAGCGCTGGCGTGACGCCGAAGCATGTCGTTGCCGTTTGAATTCGTGGTCACGGGCCCGCCCGTGTCGCAACAGGCCAGAAACAGGCAACGGCTGCGGCTATGGATCCAGAACGTACGTAGCGCAGCTGAACGATATTGGGACGGCTCGCCTCCGGTTGGTGTGTCGGTTTTGGTGAGCATAGTGTACATTTCTGACACCGTCCCGTTTGACATTGATAATATCCCCAAGCCCATCCTTGAGGCATTGAATGGAATCGTTTACTCCGACGACAGTCTAGTGACCGATTTGGTTTGCCGTAAGCGGGATAGGCGTGATGATTTGCAAATCGGAAACGTCTCTCCTCTTTTTCGCAACTTTCTTCACTCCCGCCAGCAGTTCCTCTACGTTCGCGTAAGCGATTCCTCGTCCCAGGAGGCGCCTCTGTGATTGATGATCTGACCTTGGCTGAAAAACAGTTCGCCGATATCAAAGCCGCGGAGTACATCGGCAAAGGTTATGAAGTGTCGCGAGATGCGCCGCTGGAGTTCTTGCCGGGCTACAGCGCTGACTTGCTCGTCAAAACCGGCCACGAAACCAAGGTGATCGAAATTAAGACTCGTCCGTCGCTGGTTGCCAACCCCGCTCTCCGTGAGTTGGAGCGAATCATCAATTCGCGGCCCGGGTGGAGTTTTGAGTTGCAACTGGTAGGCGAACCTGAAAGAGTGGACGCGCTGGAAAACGCTCAGACTTTGGATGAATCAGCTATTCTTAGTTGCCTGGAGCAAGCCGGCGAACTGCTTGATGCAGGCTCGCCGCAGGCAGCTTTCATGATTGCCTGGTCTGCCGCGGAAGCCACCGTCAGGATGCTGGTTTCTGGGGAAGGCATCGCCATCGAACGGGCTACTAACCCTGCCTACATACTGGGTATGGCCGTTGCTCATGGCGCCGTATCCCGGGATGATTATTATCATCTGCTCCGCATAATGGAATACCGCAATGCGATTGCCCACGGGTTTGAAGTCGCCGATTTCAACGATGCGCTGATCACCGAACTGATTACCACTGTGAATAAGCTGTTGTGCGAATATCACGCATCGATATAACCGGACAGCATGGTCGAGTGAGTATCATCATTGTTCGCGCCGTTTCGCTTCATACGACGAGCAATCTGGACAGCCGGCCTGGTGATGCACTACATCACCATACCCGGTTCGTTTTTCCACGAACTGGCGCACCAGTTGGCGTGCTACCTGGTGGGCCACCGCGTGCTGGAAGTCCGCTACATCGTCAGGGATAATCCCGCGTTCGCCGGCTACGTGCTGCACCAGGGTCCTCCTGGCGTGGGCCGCCATCTGCTCATCGGCATCGCGCCCCTGCTGATGGGGTTCGCGATCTGGGCATTCACACTGGGCCTGGGCTGGCTCTGGCTCAACGACGGGCGGACCGCGCTCTGGCAGGTGGGCGTTCTCGGCGTGGCGGCGTGGGCGACGGCGGCGGCCACCTATGCGGCCCTGCCCAGCCCGCTGGATATGGAAGGCGTATTCAAGCAGCCGTTCAGCATCCTCACCATCCCCTGCTACCTGATCGCCGGCCCGGTGTGGCTCATCGCCCACGATTACAAGTTCCACCTTTGGGGATGGACCGTGTGGCGCGTGCTGGTGGTGATGGGCACGGCCTATGCAATCTACCTGTTGGTCAATCCCGGCCTCCCGTTTGTAGCGGACACCATCGGGCACGATTTGCCGGGCGGAATCGACGTGGTTGCCCAGGGTCTCATCGAACGCGGCGGGGCGTTGGCACACGGTTTCCGCCGGTAAATTACGCGGGCTGGCCGGCATTCCGTCGGTCGGGTTGCGGTTGACACTCGAACCGGGTTGCGGCTAAATTGACGCAACTCAAACCTTGTCTGTGAGGCTTTACGATGCTGAAAGACCGGATTCACGACGAGCTGCTCTCTCCGGAGAATCTGCGGAATCCCTATCCCTACTACGCCATGCTGCGCGAAGAGGCCCCGGTGTACTGGAACGCCAAGTTCGACACCTGGGTGGTGACCTCCTACCAGGCCGTGGTGTGGGCGCTGCGACATCCGGAGTATTTCTCCTCCGAGGTGTTCCTGCGCGACGAAAATCCGCCCAGCCCGCCGATCTCCGAGTCAGACTTTCCCAAGTACAAGTACAACCTCGACTATATGAACAACTGGTTCATCCGTCGTGACCGCCCCGACCACCTGCGGATGCGCCGTACCATCCACCCGGTTTTCAATCCCAAGTACATCGACAACCGGTTCCGGATGATGGTGCAGAACATCATCCAGGACCTTCTCAAGGACTTTGACCCCGACGGCGACCGGATGGACGCGGTGCGGGATTTCGCCAACGCCATGCCCGTGCTGGTGATCGCCAACTGGCTGGGAATGCCGGCCGAGGACCGCGAGTTCATCCGCACGCTGTCGCGGCAACTGCTGTCCCTGGACCAGGAATCGCCGGACCGTCACACCCGCGTCCACGAGGCCATCACCACGCTGAACGACTACGTGAACCCCCTGGTGGAAACCAGGGTGAGCGAACCGTCGGACGACCTCCTGTCGGTGCTGGCCATCGGCGAGCGCGAGGGCGAGTTGAGCCGCGAGGAAGTTCTGGGCAACACGCTCCTGCTGCTCATCGCCGGCCACCAGACCACCATCAACCTGGTGGGCAACGGCACCATGGCGCTCATGCGCAACCCCGACCAGTGGAACATGCTCAAGGAAGACGACAGCCTGCTGGTGCGCGCCACCGAGGAACTGCTCCGCTACGACTCTCCCGTGAAGCGCGCCCCGCGCATCGCGCTGGAAGACATCGAACTGGGCGGCCAGAAAATCCGCGAGGGCGACAAGGTGATGGTCATCATCAACGCCGCCAACCGCGACCCCATGGCCTTCGAGAATCCAGAAGACCTTGACATCACCCGCTACCCGAACCCCCACGTGGCCTTCGGCGGCGGCATCCACCACTGCCTGGGCGCGAATCTGGCCAGGCTGGAGGGCCAGGAGGCCTTCCGCGCGCTGACCCGCAAGTTCCCGCCCTTCAGGTTCGGAACCGACCCCGACGCGCTGGAATATCACAACCTGCTGAACATCCGCGGCGTGGTGAGCCTCCCCGTCCAGTGGTAGCAACCCAACGCATCCACGACGCAGTCATAGGGGCGGGTTTGAAACCCGCCCCATTGCATTTCTGAAGCCAGACCGGCGTTACGGTTCCATCATCCCGTAACCCACGTTTTTCACGGTGCGGAAATAGGTCGCGCCGCCGGTTTCCAGCTTGTAGCGCAGGCGGCGAATGTGGACGTCAACCGTGCGGGTGCCGCCGATGTTTTCCACGCCCCACACATTCGCCAACAACTGGTCGCGGGTGAAAACCTTGCCCACGTTTTCCATCAGGAAGAGCAGCAACTGGAACTCCAGCCATGCCAGATCCACGGGTCGCCCGTTGGCCGCAACCTGATAGGTGGCGGGATTCAGAGCAATGCCGCCCACCCGGATCAACTCAGTCGCTGCGTTCGCGGCCCGGTGGCGTTGGGCAAGTCGGAGGATGCGCTTGATCAACTCGCCGGGCGTGCAGGGTACCGTTACAAAATCGTCCGAATCACGATACAGCCCCGGAGTGTCCAGGTCTTCGTCGGAGACGCACCGCAAGACGAACGGCCCGGTTTCGTCGCCGTTGCGCGGGGGCGCGTCCAGTTCCATCTCAGGTGAGATGAGCAGGACGCTGGGGGACGCCGGTACGTTGGCTGTCCAGGCATCGTAGGACAGTTCGGGCCCCAACAGCACGACGGACCCGGAGTCCGCAATGGCTGACAGCGTTCCGTTCATGACATCCCAGCCGCGCCCCAGCAGCAGCACTCGGGCCGGGTCCGGAATCATGGTCGCTGGCTGTTGTATCGGGTATGTGGTCATGGCGATGTGCGAGAACCGGCGTGTCCGGCAGTTTTGCGGACGGCTTGTCGGGTGGTTTCCGAGTTGGTCCCCATGATGCCGTTGACGCGTTAACGTATGATTACGAACCCGTTACACTTTTGTTACAGAAGTTGGCGCATCTGGTCTCCCACTGGGCTGCAATGTTTTGGCGACGGCGCGACATCCGGTTGTTACAAATAGTTAACGCCGTCGCAACATCGTGGTGTCATCATTGATACCCTGCAATTGGAAACGACCTTTTCGGGATTCCCCGACGCGCCCAACGGGATGGAAAGCGGATGCTGACTGACACGATCACCCCCAGGCACTACCTCAACGAATGCGTCAACCCCGATGGATCCGTGAAAGCGGTCTATCGGAATCTGCTGGACACCATGGACAGCCTGGGCGTTTCGGAACTGCAACAGCGCTGGACTGACGCCAACAATCGCGCCGCCATGGATGCCTTCACGTTCATGCTTGATCCCCGGGAGTTCCGCACGGTGCCCACCGACTGGATGCCCAGGCTGATTCCGGCGGACGAATGGGACGTGATCGCGCGCGGGGTGGCGCAGCGGCTGAAGGCCATCAACCGGTTCCTGCTGGACCTCTACTGCGGCGATCAGGACGTGGTGCCGCCGGACGTGATGTACTCCTGCCAGTATTATAACCCGGAGTTGCAGGACCACCGGCCGGCCCGGGACGTATTCGTCCACATCTACGGCATCGACCTGGTCCACATGGGCGACGGACGCTACGTCATCCTGGAGGACAACCTCCGCATCCCTTCGGGCATCACCTACCAGATGAAGAGCACCGAAATCGGCATGGGCGTGCTGCCGGAAATGGCCGCCGGGTACGACATCGTCCCCTACGACATTCGGGCGGCCTACCACGAAATGTTCGCCTCCCTGTGCGACCGCCCGGACCCGGTATGCGTGCTGCTGACGGACAGCAAGTACGGCTCCGCGTTCTTCGAACATCGCTACCTTTCGGAACACCTGGGCATCACGCTGGTGGAGGGCTCTGACCTGTACGTTGGCGGCAACGGCCGGGTGTGGGCCCGGGCCATGGGCGGCGACTTCGAGGTTGACCTGATCTACCGGCGCGTGGAAGACCTGGAACTGTTCGTGCCGGGATTGACGGAAGCCTACCTGAATCATAAAGTTGTGCTCGTCAACGCCATGGGCACCGGCGCCTGCGACGACAAACTGGTGTTCCTGTGGGTGCCGGACATGATCGAGCGCTACCTGGGCGAGACGGCCATACTCGGACAGGCGGTCAGCTACGACCTGCGTGTGCCGACCAACCGGGAGTACGTGCTGCAAAATCTGGACAGCCTGGTGCTGAAAACACGGCAGGGCTACGGCGGGTTGGGCGTGTTCATCCTGCCCGACCTGGACAAGGGTTATCGCAGCCGCCTGGCGCAGCAACTGATCGAGCAGCCCCAGGTGTTCATTGCCCAGGAAACCCTGGACTTCTCTCAACACATGGTTTTCGATGAGTCACGTGGCGAGTTTGAGGAGCGCTACGTTGACCTGCGAGTGTTCGCGGTGCAGAACGCCCACGGGGAGGTGACAGTTTTCCCCGGCGGGCTGACCCGTGTGTCCGAAGCGAACAGCCGGGTCACCAACAACTCATCAGGAGGGTCATGCAAACCGAGCTGGGTGGTCCGTTAGTTCGACAGCAGGTTCCGGTGCATTACGCCTACGTAGCCCGATACCGGTACTCGGACATCGTAGTGCAGAATGACAACTTTCTCAGGCTGTCGCCATACGACGACTGGTATCAGACCCCCGTGGATGGAGGTTGCGCAGTGGCGACCTTTCCGCCGGGGCGGAAGGTGACCTACCCCGACCGACTGGGAAACACGGTGGACCGCATCCGGATTACGTCTCCTCACCAGGAGTTGATCATCGCGGCAACGGGGATGGTGTACCTGAACGAACGCGCCCCGGCGATATCCGATGCGCCGTCGTCCACGCTGGCTTATGGCATTGAGGCCCGGGAATTCCTCACCGCTTCGTACCTGGTGGACCCTGAGAGCGTGTGTGCGGCGGCGGCGGAGATCACCCTGGGGACAACCACCCTGCTGGAAACGGTGGGGGCGGTGGTGCGCTGGATCCACGAAAACATCCGGTACGAGCGCGGCAACACCTCGGTGAACACCACGGCCGGAGACGTGCTGGCGGCGCGCAGCGGCGTGTGCCAGGACATGACGCACCTGGGGCTGGCCATGCTCCGGTCCCAAGGTGTGCCGGCACGCTACGTGAGCGGCCTGCTCACCCGGCAACCGGGCGAAACCCACGCCTGGCTGGAATTTCTGCATCCGACCGCCGGCTGGACGCCCGCAGACCCCACCCGCGGCACCGTGGAACTCGACGGCACCGATTACCTGAAATTCGCGGTGGGACGAGACTACTCGGAAGTCTCGCCGGTGTCCGGTTCCTTCGTATCAAGGGGCGAGGGACAGCTTAATTTCACCACGGCGGAGGTTTTCTTTGACCGGTGGACGGTAACGCTGGACGACGCGCTGGCGTTGCTGAACGGCTCGTAACGACACAACACTGTATGGGCGCATGAGTATTGGCCCTGCGATTTCGTGGCAACCTGACAAGGAGAGTGGCTGGATTATGGTGGAACCGAGGTCAATTTCAGTTAGCCCGGACCGGTGGTTGACCGACTCCAGGGTGTACAGCCTGATCTGGCTGGGACGCTGGATCGAGCGGGCCGACAACATTGCGCGAGTGGTCAACACCTTCGCGCGCATGGGCGTCGAGAACGGCTCCGATATGCTGACCCTCCAGCAATCGCTGGTCAACGCCGCATCCATCCGAGGCATCGAGATCGACGACCCCGAGCAATCCGTGACGATGCTCCTGAAGGACCATTCGGCCTCGTCCATCTATCACAGCCTGCACACGGCACGCAGCAACGCGACCCACGTCGGCACCGTCGAACTGATCCGCGCCATTTCGGAAACCGTGTTGGTGTTGGAAAGGGACGCAGCCATGCCCTCGTCACCCCTGGAAGCCCTGCTGCTGACCAACGAGATACTGGAACACCTCGACAACGTGTACAGAATCATCGACAACAACTGGTTTCACCAGGAGGCGCTGTCCGAGGAAGAGGTGTACCGCCGCTTCGTGCAGCAACAATAGTTGGCGGCAACGCCCGCTACCGGAGCGGAGCGACCCGTCCATCCGGAGCGTGTCGAAGGGCAAACCGGCGGGATTCAGCCGGCGTCGGCGGGAGCAGGTCGCCTCCGCGCCTGTAGAGCCGTCCGCACGTTCCACCACACGATGAGCGGAGTGATGACGATGGTGGGCAGCAGCCAGGGCAGCCACACCGGGTTCATGCTCACGTTGACCACCATCACGGCGGTCACGGTGGAAATGGTTCCGGCCATCATGTTGGTGAGGTGCCGCTGGATGCGCAGGTGGGGCGCCGGGCGACGGTTCGCGCTCCGTCCCTGAACGAAAAACAGCCCGTCGGCCACGCTCAGGGCGACGGCGATGCAGCCGAACGCCAGCATGGTGATCCAGTTACCGCCTCCCGATACGGCGAGCACGACGGCGTACCCCCACATTCCGAGGCCGGTGAGCCCCATGATGGCGACCGCTATCCAGTCCACCGGTTGGGGACGCCGGCTGCGGTTGCGGGCAAATCGCCATCCGGCGAATACCAGGTAGAAACTGAAGACCGCGATCAGCAGCAGGAACACGCTGGATCCCAGCGCGGCCAGTGGCACCGCGGTCAGAAAAATCACCGTCATTCCGATGGCATACACCCGGCCGGCGCGAACGTGAATCACGCCGCCCTTGGCCGTCACCAGCGCCACCACCGCCGTAAGCAGCGCGATGGAGCCGGCGGCAATGTGTATGACCAGTAGAATCAGCGCGAGCATGGCGTTGTCGTCGCAATGTGCGCCGCACGGGCGTCCAGCGCCTTACGAACGTACTCCACGGCAGTTGAGAAACTGGCTCGCGGACGCCGGCGAGGACGCGAGACCTGCTCACCGCCGCAGTTCGGGCAGATGCGGTCCATCGCGGCAGAGCATGACGGGTAGAACGTGCACTCGTATGAGCAGATGAACGCTTCGCCCTCCGGCGGGAGTGGGGCGTTGCAGCGTTCGCACTGCGCACGCATTTCAAGCGCCATGAAGTTCCTCTCTCAGCCGTCGATACGGCGGGCGAACAATTCGTGGCAGGATGCTGATCTCCCACCAAGCCAAGCCACCATGCGGTTGTGGCGGCCCGGCCGATTGTAGCACGGCGCTGCACGTTGGCCCTTGGGTCGGGATGAACCGGGCGGCCAGTGCCTGTTCACATTTTCCGGTATTGCCGCGACGGTGGGAATCCACCTTCCCGCCTTCGCAGGAACGACGTATGGTTTTCCGAGTGTGAACGGGCCCCGGCAGGGATTCGCCCCGCCGGCTGTTGTGCCCCGTTAGTCTCCATCGATATCGGAACCCTGCGCCGTTGGCGGGGCGCTCTGCGTCCGTTGTGCCCGTTGCGCGGCCCGTTCGAGGGTGGCGGAAACCAGCGGGTTGGGCGGTCTCCCTTGCGCGTCGCCCTGGCGTTCAACATCCAGCGAGTCAAACCCGTGCGAACCGTCGGGCGCGTCTTCGGGTTCGCCGGCGAAGGTGCCGGTGAACGCCGGTTCCAGAATCCGATGCACTCGGAAACTGATGATTCCCATGGCCAGGGCGGGAACCAACAGCAGGAACAGCGACAACGACAGGGGCACACTGCCCAGGGCGAACAGCCGGATGATCATCGGCAGGCTCAGGAGCAAAAACGCCGCCAGCAACGCCGCGCCCATGCCGTTGATCACCACCGCCCGCATGGGATGGGACCCGGAATCCGAAGCGCGCCAGCCCACCAGCATGCTGGCTTCCTCAGCGGCGAGATGGGCCATTTCGCTCAGCGAACGCCAGATGCCAATCGCCGGCGGGATGCTCAGTCCGACTGCCATGCCCAACATGATCAGGGTTGCCAACTCTGCCGACACCGGCAACACCCTGCCGATGATGTCGGGAGCGGTGAACATGATCGCCGTGCTTGCCGTGCCGAGAACGGCGATGATGCTGGCGTTGATCAGGATGTTCCTGGCGGTGGCGCCGAATCGGTCGCCGGCTTCGCCCCGCAGCGAGAACGTGGACCAGAAAAAGTCCACCGCCAGCAGGATCACCAGCGCGAAACGGCGCAGAGGAGTCGGCGCGCGCCGGTCGCTCCACCGGCACAGGGGCAGCGCGACGCGGGCGGTCAACGGCGCCAGCGTCGAGGTTACCGCCGTAGCGATGGACAGTATTGGGCCAAGGGCCGACCCGCCCACAACATCGGCGGGACTGAGCCGGCCTATCGCCAGCGAAAATTCCCCCATCTGCGGCATCGTCAAGCCCACTCGCGTCGCGTCGCCGAGACTCCGGCCCGCAAGGATGGAACCGATGGTGTTGGCAATGATTTTCCCGGCCATGAAAACGCCCACCACCAGCAGCGCCGGCACGATGTAATCGTCCAGGGTTCGGTAGTCGATCAGCATCCCGATGGACAGGAAGAAGAGCGCCCCGAACATATCGCGCACCGGCGTCACCATGCGGGTCACGCGTCCGGCGGCTTCGGTATCGCCGATCACGATTCCGATCAGGAATGCGCCGGCCGCCGGGGACAGGCCCAGCAGGGTCGCGCACAGGCTGAGCAGGAAACAGAAACCGAGGCTGGCCACCAGCAGCGTTTCATCCGACTGGAGCCGCGACAGCATCCGCATCAATTTGGCGCCCAACAGGGTGCCCATCACCAGCACCGCTATGCAGAAAACGCCCAACTTGGCCGCCAGGATTCCGGCGTCGGTCAAACTCGCCGTGCCCGTGGTCGCCAGACCGGCCAGTATGGTGAGCAGGATCACGGCGGCGAAGTCTTCCACCAGCAGGATCCCCACGATGGTCTGGCCCCAACTGGCATTCAGGTTGCCGCCATCCCGCAGTCCCTTCAGCAGAATGGCCGAACTGCTGATGGCGATGGCCCCGCCCAGATACAGCCCGTGGCTGGGATCGACGCCCGGCAGGATGCTGGCAACCCAGATGCCGAACAGGGTCAGAGATCCGATCTCCACCACACCGATGATCAGCACCCGGAACCCGATGTTGCGGATGCGTCGCCAGCCCAACTCCAGGCCGATGCCGAACAGCAGGAGAATCAGCCCCAACTCGGCCAGCAGCCCTATGGTGTCCAGGTTGCTGATGAGCGGCGTGGGCAGCGTGTACGGCCCGATGAGCATCCCGGCCAGCAGGTATCCCAGCACCGGCGGTTGCCATGCCAGGCGGGCCAGGGCCAATCCGCCGGCGGCGATCACCATGGCCACCGTGAAGTCTTTCAGCAGCGTCGCGCTCCCTTCGGACAGGCCGGCGGGAAAGATCGTCAGCAGAATAATGTCGATGCCGGAACTCCTTGCGGGCGTCGCGTGGGCGCGCGGGATGAATTGAACAATAGAGGCGGGACCCGGGGCTGCCAACTGCGGATGGACATACGTTGATCAGAAACGCCCAGGCGGGATTGCATCCCACGCCAATGCAGGTATCGTGCCGGCTTGGGCTCGCCTTGCCTGCAATTCAGGATACCGCCGGGCGTCAGGCGACTCCCGGCCCCCAGGTCGTGCCGAAGTCGGCGCGGGCCGCCAGTTGCCCGGTGAAGGTGCTGGCGTCCTGCAGGGCCAGGTACACCGCGCAGGGACCAACGGCGCTGGGGTCAACCCTTACGTGCCAGTCGCGCTGCGTCCACGGGATCGCCGCCGAGCCTTCGCTGCGCAGCGCGCCGGGACTCAGGATGTTGACCGCGACGTTGTGGTCCCGCACCTCGTCGGCCAGGCACAGGCTGAACATATGCACCGCCGCTTTGCTGGCGCTGTACAGCACGCCGCCGCCCTGGTTGGGGTCGGTGGCCATCCGGGAACCGATGTTGATGATGCTGCCCCGCCGCTGTTCCATCATCGTGGGCAGCACGGCGCGGCTGCAAAGGTATGGGCCGTTCACGTTGACCCGCATCAGTTGCTCCCAACGGGCGGCGTCGATGTCCATGATGGACTCTCCCAGCACCATGGCGCCGGCATTGTTGAAAAGCACGTCGATCCTGCCGAACCGCTCCATCGCCTGATGCACCATTGCGTTGACCTGGGATTCATCGGTCACGTCACAGTCGGTGGCGAACACGTCCCCGCCGGCGTTCCTGATGTCCGCGACCGTCTCCTCAAGAGTCCCCGACAGTCCGGTCGGAGACTGGCGGCGGGCGCAGATGACCACGCTCGCCCCCTCCCTTGCATACTCCGTGGCGATGGCCCGCCCGAGTCCCCGACTGGCGCCGGTGACGATTGCGACCATACCGTCCATCTGGCCCATGGTCTGCCTCCCTGTGCTGGCTGCGCTTTGCCCCATCCCTGGCTGAAGTGAATCGGGAGGTGGGACGTCGCTTCACCAGAGGATGTTACCGAAATCCCAGGGATTAAGGCCACCGTCAACCGGGACCAATTTCACACGCGACCAATTTCAGATCCAAACGTGGCGCAGAGGCGGGCGACCAATGCGCAACGCTGCGGCCGGTCGTATTCTGACCGGCCACAGCGTCTTGCGTTTGGTTCGTACACCCACTGCCAGCGCCAGGGCCGGCAGTGCGCACGGAGTTGTGCGGGGCTATCCCACAGTTCGGGTTTGTACTCTGGACAGTCGCATCACCTCCGATGGCGGATGTACTCGTAGCCGTTGATCTGCCTAACGTCGGTCGTCCGGACGTATTCGGTCCAGGGTTCGATGTTGGGGCCAACGGGCCAAACGGCGTCAATGGTGTAGTAGTTGATGTCGGTCAGCACGTGGTCGAACAGGAACTGCCCGATGGCGCGCTCCAGGGCTTCGCGTTCCGCCGGGTCAACCGCCGCCTGGGCTTCCTGCATCCTGGCTTCCGACCAGGCGTGTTCCAGGCCGCGGTTGAACGGGTTGGCGGCCAGATAGCTGCCAAATCCGGTGGCGGGAGTGGGCAGCGGGGAACCGGCGTGGCAGGTGGCTCCCTGGTAGGTGCGCGCCACCAGTTGAGGACGCAGCGTCGTGTACGGCACGCGCTGGAAGTCAACCTGCAAGCCGATGTCGTTCCACATCTGGGCGATGGCCTCGCATCCTTCCACTTCGGCGGGCGCGCCGCGCAGGGACGGCGTCAGCGTGATGCTGAACCCGTCGGGGTAGCCGGCTTCCTCCAGCAACTCCATGGACCGCTGCGGATTGAACTCCCAGTCCCGGCCGTCCAGGTATCCCTCGAATCCGGTGTAATTCCTCATGGAGGTGCGGATGTGACCGTGGCCGGACAGGATGGTGTCCACCAGTCCCTGTCGGTCGATGGCGGTGATCAGGGCAAGCCGAACCTTGCGGGCGCGGTCCCACTCCTCGGATGTTACGTCGTCGGTGGGGGACACCCAGGGCAGATCGGGGTCATATCCCGGGCGCGTTTCCACGCCTTCCAGGGGATACCAGTTGCCGTAGATGCGCAGGCCCATTTCCACGGCGTTGGGCACCGTCATAAGCTGAGCGCCCTCCACGTCCATGACGCTGGGAATGGTGTCAAACGCCATCAGGAAGGTGTCCAGGTTGCCGGTCTGGAATCCCGCCAGCCGCGAGGACTCTTCCGGAATCTCCCACATCACGAACTCCGCGAACTCCGGCGTGTGTCGCCAGTGGTCGCGCACCGCCTCCATCCGCCAGAACTCTCCGGTGCGGTGGCCCATGATTTCCCAGGGGCCGGTGGCCGCCATCTGGGTGCTGGCGCCTTCAACGCCCAATTCGTCGGTCTGGCCCTTGCTGGCAATGAAGGTTGAACCGCCTCCGGGGGTCATGAACCACGTTTCCGCGATCACGCCCACCACCGGTTCGCCCGTGTGGACTCTCAGGGTGTATTTGTCCACGATTTCGGTGCCTTCACGTTCCTTCCAGAACTCGGTGAGTTGGCCGGCGCGGGGGTGTTTGCTCAATCCCCATTGACGCATCGACCACATCACGTCTTCCGACGTCATCTCCCCGAATCCCTTGTGGAACTGCACGCCCTCGTTCAGCACGAACGTCCACGTCAGGAAGTCCTCGGAGATCTCCCACGATTTTGCCAACAGGCCGCTGACCTCGCGGTTGATGTCCTGCTGCAGCAGTCCCTCACCGATGGGAGCGGTGCCATGGACGAAAATTTGCGGGTTGCCCAGCGTGCTCGGATGCAGGAAGAAGGGCCCCGTTTCTTTCAGTCCGGTGTTCAGGGTGCCGGTGGGTTCCATCATCATTTCGGTTTCGCCACCGGTGGCCGCCTGCGGCATCGCGGTGGGTGTTGGCTGGGAGGACGATGCCTGCGTCGCTGCCGATGGCGCGGATGCCTCGGTGGGCTGCACGGCTGCGGGTTGTTGTACGGTTGCGGGTGTCGTTACCGTTTCTTCGGAAGCGCCGCACGCGATGATCGGAACCAATAACATACACACGATTGCCAGGATGACGGGGTTACTGCGGCTGTGTCTTAACCAACTCATCAGACCACCTCCTGCTGAGGTCGCGATTGTGCTGAATCTCACGGTCATTCTGTCGATTATCTTCACATCAGAGCAAATATTGCTATTAAATACGTTGAAATCACAAAAATAATTTAGGATTTCGTATTAATATTATTTTATCGGACGAATTTCGCAACGTCAACACACGAAATACTCATTATTACGGATTGGCACTATCTGCATACGCGATGAACTTGAGCGTCAGAGGGCCGGGATTTCGCGGCGTTCGGCTGATTGGCGGCAACTCCCGCCGAGTACGACGCCCACGCAGGACGCACGTCGGTTGCGCGAGTCTCCGGCAGACGGGGTCGCCCACCAACGCCGAATACGAACCGCCCTGGCCCTGATTCGCCGGAGACCCGATACTGCGCGGATTGATGCCACGGCCCGCACCGGACAACCGGGGGATGCTCAGCCGCGCCTGCGGGCAGGGTCGCCGCCGGCAATGGGCATTGGTCAGAATGGTGATCGGTGCCGCGTCATCGGGCGCAAAGCATACGGGTCGGGCGCCCGCGTTGGGCCGCCGCAGCCAGCGGTGTCAGAAGACGCGGAGGCGGCGGGAATCAGAGGCTGAACCGCAGAGTCTGTAGGCCCCGCTACTCATTCAGCGCAGCTATCAGCCTGTGTTGGAGAGCCGACAAAAACAGGACGCCTGCACCGTCACGTCGGCGCGCGCCCGGGCGAAGTCCAGCCGTTGCCTCGCGACCGCCGCCAATTCGTGCTGACCGGTTCGCTCCAGGCATTCGTGAT
This sequence comes from Dehalococcoidia bacterium, assembly GCA_963668585.1. Taxonomy (GTDB): domain Bacteria; phylum Chloroflexota; class Dehalococcoidia; order Lucifugimonadales; family UBA3495; genus Bin87. The sequence continues at coordinate 564,715 of OY764869.1, forward strand.
AGCCGCTCAGGCTCCAGACATTGTCGGGGTGCTGACTTGACCGTTTGAGCGCCGAGTCGAAGCCGAGGTCCGCCCGATACTCGTCGAGCGCTTCTTCCACACGCCCCTGTTCCAGCAGGAGGGCGCCGAGGGCGTGCCGGGCGGGCTGCATCCAGCCCCACGGCTCGTCATAGGGCAGGTTGTCGTCCAAGGCAACTGCCTGACGCAAATGCGCGAAGCCGGACTCGATGTCACCCCGCCGGTAATCAAGCTCGCCCAGCAACATCTCCCGCGCGACCGCCAGGATATCGCGGCAGGAATTGTTGAACAGATACCGGCTCTCCGGCACGCGGTCAAAGTCCCGCTCGAACGCCTCCGCCTCGGCCGCCGCCGACTTCGAATCGCCGAGCGTTGCCAGGGCGATGGCCCTGGCATACCGCATGGTCGCGCCTGTGACGCAGTACAGATCGGGATTCGCCGGTAGTTCCTGCGCAAGGATTTCCTGCCATTTCCCGAACCGCACGAGTACATGCTGCTTGACAGGCACCAGCCCTTCCAGCCAGTCTGCCATCGGAGGCGACTGCACGTTCAACAGGTCATCAGGGAGGCCAGCGATCAATTCCTCAGCCGCCTCGATGGCCGACTGGTACTGGCCCAGGAACATTGCCCCGTACACCTTGAAGTGATAGTCATGGCAGCGGTATAGCGTATAGAAATTGAACGGCCCTCTGGCATCCAGATACCGGCGGTCGGCCCGAATCGCCGCTTCATTCCAATTCACCACGCTCAGATAATCGCCGCACAACACGTCAATATGGGTCGCCATGTGCTGCAGATGACCGGCATCCGGCACCAAGCCTCGCAACTGATCGCAGACGAGCAGAGCTTGTTCCGGGAAGGGCGACATTTCCAGCAGGTGGATGTACATGTGCAGCATTCCCGGATGCGGCGGGGCGCCCATGTTCGCGTGAAGTTCCATGCCCTGTTCGAGCGCCTGCCTGGCTTCTTCCGTGTCAGCGCCCGCTGCCGCTTCGCCGGACTCCAGATCCCAGAGCGCCCAGGGAGTGCGGTTCATCAGCGCCTCCGCAAATAGCGCCGAGATGTCCGCATCCTCCCGGTGGTTGAGGTATACGGCTCGCATGGCAGCGGCAAAATCATCGACCCAGGCGGCCAGGTCCTGCGACTGTTGTGCAGACTGGTATCGCCGGTGAAGCGCCTGAATCAAGTCCCTTTCCGCATGGGTGCAGGGGCTGGCAAGCGCCGCGGCGCGCATTGTCGCGTCATAGGCCTCGGAGAGCGTTTTCGCTGTTTCCGCCTCATCAAACGCTTCCCACGGCTTGTTGTAGTTGGGACCCATAGCGTACGCGATACCCCAATATGCCATGGCACAAATCGGATCGGCTTCCGCGGCCTGCTTGAAGCAGTAGACGGCCTCTTCGTGGTTGAATCCGTAGGTCCAAAGCAGACCACGATCAAACCAGACCTGGGCCTCCGGCGAAGATGTTGTTATCGGCCGGCTGTATGAACCGAGATCGAATTCATAATCCATGATGCGGCACCTTTAATCTCGACTACGACGCCGTGTGCAGAGTCCAGTGGCCATCGGCGCAGGGCTTCAGCAATATCGAGGCCGTGAATAACAAACGGTAGCCATCTCGACGACATCCCCCGGTTTGATCAAGGTGTGCGTCCATGTTGCAAGCGCCCAAGGTCGAAGTTCGAGGGGCGCTCACCCATGCTCTCAGCGGTACGCGACAGCGAGGGATCACAGTGCGAGGAGAACGGCGCCTGCCACCGTCGATGGGTCATGAATTCGGGACGGGTGGTGGGCCTAAGCGTACCATATTGCGAACTTTCCGATGGGAGGTGGAACTATATTGAACCATCGTCGGGAGGGAGCTACCACATAGCTACTTGGTCGCACCGAGTATACGAAACTCTTCCCAGGTCAACGTTGACTTGTCCCGTACGATTTCTGTACGGATTTGACCGATAAACTCCTTGAAGGCACGCTCCTTCACCTCATCGGTGCTGATCTGTCCAGTTTCCACAGTTTCTACAAATCGATAAGCCTTCCGGATCACAGCGTCGGAACAATATACCCAGCAAAGATCCAGTTGGGTAATGAATTCCTCCCTGAGTTCCCAACTGGTGCTGGGGTCTGCACCAGCGTGGAAACCTCTGGCAGATTCAACCAAGGCATGGTATCTCTCCGTCTTCCACTGGTCTAATTGATATTGCCTGCCTTGACAGTCGGTTACCAACCACGCAGTTATAGTAAGAGCGGCGGTTACATAGATAGCTCCCGAGGTTGGTGAAATCATTTTCTTAAGCCAGCGCCACATAGCAATTCACCTTTGTTGCCAGTTTGGTGTCATCCGCAACTCCTCTCAGGCTTATTGCAACCCGATTTGGTAAGGCCTGACTTCCTTCACGGCGGCAAATTTTTCCAGCGCAGACCAAGGTGCTTCCAAAATCCTTTAGCCTTTAGCAGATAGGCCATCTGGCGTTTTAGTAGATTGGTCGTCAGAAATCACTGTGTGAACCAGTGTAAGCCAAGTACACGCTACACGCGAATGCCGATAGACCGGCAAGAAGGATGACTGTCGGACCCCAAACGGTCTCGTAGTTCGCGAACCAACTCATTGAGATGACGATTGACATAATTCCGTACAAAATAAGCAGCCATTGCTCTATTAGCCCCGGAAGCGTTTGCACTATTTTCGACATGATCATACCCCTCAACTCCGCCACCGGGCTCTCCAGCGGAACCACTGCGCGGTGGCGAATTGAATCTCCTTGTAATTTGTCTCACGCGGCCATTTTCCCGCAAACCCAGGAACGCCATCATACACTGGCGCGCACTTGCCGGCGGACAGGCCAGTCGTGTCGGCATATCCCACTCGATCACAGGGAAATAGCGGTAGAATTCGCCCCGGGGCGAGTAATTCCTCGCAGTGGCGGTTGACGTTATCATCTGGCATGATTCGCGGTCCAAACTGTATCTAGGGAGGTCATCTAAGACAACTACAGGCAAGGCTTGGACACGGCGACAGTCGGTGTCGTTGGTGCCAAAGAGCGCACAGTCAACTCGAAGTGCTGTCGCCGCGTGTAGTGCGTCAGGCATCTTCAGACCGGTCTCGGCCCGCAGCCGGGCGGCGTCCTCGAACACCTGGTAAGAAGCATCAAGCAGCCTCACCGCATTGGACGCAAATAGCTCCAGGTATTGCAATTCGATCTCCGTGTTGCCATCCCGGAGCGGCTTTACCAGCGCCTCGATCACTAGCACAGGGCTGCTTACGATGATGAGGTTGCCATCCTGAGCTTCCTGCCACATCGGTTCCAGCAGCGTGCGGTACGGCTCCACCCGCTCCACGCTGTGGATGAGGCCGCTGGCGTCGAGGTACACTAGGCCAAAGAGAGGAAGGGTCAGCGATCCCATGAAGCTGTCTCTTCCGCCAAGTATGCCTTTACCTCTTCCACCGTCTGGAACAAGCGGCGCTCCGGGCCGCTGTTGAGGATTTCCAAGATGGAACGGCCCTTGGCACTGGAGTCGTGCAGAACCACTACGTCCACCGTCTGTCCCTCTTCCAACTCCGGGCTGGTAAACTCCACCTTGCCACCGGGTTGAACCGTCGCTCTGATATGCAGCGCCTTTTGCATGGGTACGTCTCCTTGTCTGGAGGATTCAGGTTTCTACACGCGGTCGAATTCTTGTCTGGTGATGCCCAAGTCTCTCCGAATTCCGTGGACGGTTCCCGTGGCCAGGTCCCGGTTGCCGTGCCTTGGAACAGTGGTTTCCTGATTGTTCGACGGGTTGACCCAGATCTCATGGGAACCTCCCGCCTGCCGATCAAATTCGCATCCCAGCCTGCGGAGCTTTCTGGTCAGTTCCCGGTACGTCATACTGCTACGGAAATCCTGCCCTGTCCGGTCAACGACCGGGTTATCCCCGCAGGCAATGACTTGCCCCGCTCCTGATAAGAGAGGATGAACTGCTCAGCGACAACGGACAATTCGGCCATAGCCTCGCTGCCTGTCTCTCCCCAGGCTCGGCACCCCGACAGTTGGGGAGTCTCAGCCATGTAAAGCCATCCCTGGTCCTCGCACGGCTCGTGCAGGACGCATTCCAACTGGTACAGTTCCATTTCGTCCTCCTGTTGTAGATGCTTCTGAGCACCGTTACCACCTGCGGGGTTTTGCCGAACGGTGGATTGAGCAACGTGCGCATTCCACCGACTGCTCAATAACTGGCTACGGGCTGACAAATTCCATCTTGTCGCCAGGTCGCCCTTCGTTGGGCTCATAGCAACCGTACTCTCTGGGTTTCTCCGCGTCTTTTGGGCACGACGGTATATTCGACCCCATCGCTAGACCGAAACTTGGTTGACAGTTCTACTCCACTCAAGGGCGACAATATGTCTGACCGAACCATCGCGATTTCCAACAATACCTGCGACTCCTGAATTTCAGCAAATTTCCTGAGCGATTGTAACTCGTCCACATGCCCGGAATCAGGGATGTTGTCCAATAGCAACCGGGTGATAGTTGTCAAAGATATTGCCGCCAGGCAGATCGGAGTGTCCAAGCCAACTATCGAAGGAGCGTTCGGCAATCTATCTCTTGGAGTCAACGGGTCATTCAACATTCCGAACATATTATTGTGGACGTAGGCATGACAAAGATTGTAAATGTCCAGACTCGAATATTCTCCTGCTTCCTTGTTCCTTTCGTTATAGCCAACTTGAAGTGCCCTTTTCGGCATGTCCAAAATAGCCTTTGGATTGTCCGGAGGAGCAGTCCATCCATCGTAATGTTTCAGGTTCCATCCCTGGTACTTCCGCTGCATCTCGACCATAGTCTCGTGTGAAAAAAGCTTGTTAACATAGAAGTAGTTGGCAATACTCCAGTCATAGTACCTTTGCGCGCGCGAGGGCACTTGCGTAGTGTCCCTGGCTATGTATGCCATATTTACTTCTATTTCAAATAATGATCGCCACAATATGATAGCGGACTGAATCTCTCCTCTCTTACAATGGTTTGTTATAGTCTGAGCCAATGAACATGCCTGACCATGCAGCATGTGATGGGTTACACCCAATTGCGAACCGCTGTCCCGGTAGAGCGGAATCGTGGCCTCCCAGCAATTTAGGCTATTTGCGACTGCCTTTGATAGCCAACTCAGAGCTTTACCCCATTCTTTTTTGATGGCCTTCTCCAAAATGCTTTGCTGCTTGTTAAGCAACTTCAGGAGCGGCCGCTCTCGGCCTGCCCGTAAGAGGTCTTGGGCTCCTTCCTGCATTTTCGCCCGTTCTGCCTGTATTTCGATGGCTTGAGAGTAGGTGCAGCAATAAGCAGGATGTCGCTTCATGTGCCCGGCACAATACTGGAAGCCGGATGATTCGTCAGAATGCTTGGCTTTACGGGCGCACATAACCCAAGCTCCATTTTTGGGGTCAAACATAGAGCTGCGCCTAACCATACCATCGCAGTTTTGCTCTCCGTGCTTCCTTTGAAAACTCCAGTCTGGATAGTATTTCCCAAGCACGAAGGGCACCACGGGCCGTCCCTCTCGTTTCTTGAAAACACTCATAACAGCGATCACCCCTCCCGCCCCATGCGGTACTTGATGTCGTAGTTGATGATGAAGTCCAGTTCTTCGTCCGTGAAGCCGTAGTGCTTGGCTAACGCCCGGTCGATCTTGTCCACGATGGGCTTGGACGGCTTCTGGTCGAACTCATCATAGATAACTTTGCCCGTGGTCTGGTAACGGGTTTCCTTTCGCTGCTTGTGACGCCTGAAGTTTTCCATGAGCTCATCGGTCAATTGGGCCAACTGTTTCTTGGTGGCTTTCTGCATCCGGTCCAAGCCGAGGGGGAAGCTCTCTATTTCTCTGAGATTGAGGTGTCGGCAGTCGGAGAGAAGTAAGAACCACCAATAGAAGAGCGAGCTGTTCAGGGCAGCGACCACGGAAGCCGCGTCCTCAACCCCGGCGAGTCTCAAAGTCTTGACCTGCGTAGATATTTGCACACCGTCGCGTTCGTTCCAGAAGTAGGGAGCGAAGTCCATGGCTCGAACCCAGTATTGGGGTGCGTTGTGAAAGTAGACCGTCCCGTTTCCCGATGGAGCGAGACTGTTGCGAATCGGACGCTGTTTCGCTATCCGCTCCAGTATTGTCGAGGCAGGCAGCGGCCCAATCTTGGGTACGGTGCCACCGGGGATGGCTGGAACCTTAGGCTGGGAATCGAATGATATGGTGTCGAACAAATGTGGTCGAGATTCCGTGTACCACCTGCTGTAGGCCGTTGAGTAAACGTCGCCGTCATCATTGGTCTCTCTCACCGATAGAGATATGGTCGCACGGATATGCTCCAAACCATCGAAAAGCTTGGCAGGGCGGTCGTCAAAATGGGAGAGCCAAAGACCACCGCTCCGCGAAAGACACAGCTTTTGAATCGGCTCCATTCGGTCGGTGCAGGAGTAGGAGAGTTGCACAATCATCCCAAATCGCCCGCCCTGGCGCATAATATTGTCGGACCGTTCGATCACATAAGCGTAAAGATTTCCGCACGATTGCGTTGCAAACCCTCTTAATTGGTACTCCTTGCGGACTTTGCTGTATTCCACATACGGTGGGTTGCCAATCACCACATCAAACCCGCCCTTGCTCATAATGCCGTAGAACTCAACGAACCAATGAAAGGGCTGGTGGCTCTTGACCCAACCGGCGTAGGCGGCGCTGCCATCCTGGTCAATTCCGTATTGGGTGGCTTGGTACCGGTCCAGCCGACTTCGCAGACTGTCCAACCCATCCTTGATCTGTTGTTTCAGGATTGAGTCCAATTGGCTGTCCGGGGTAATTTGGTAGCGCCGAAAGTGGTCGAAAATTTCACTTGCGGCTCCGGCGTCGGATTCAATACGATCCAAGATTTGCTGCTGTTCGGCGTCCAGGGCCCGCAACTGCCCATCCGGAGTGATGGTCATAGCTTGGCGCACGGCGTCCAGGGATGTGAAGCCCACCAGCGTGTTTCCAGCTTTTATGTTGAAGTCAATGTCGGGCAGCGGCTCAATCTGGTCGTAGCTCTCCAGTTGGGCCACCAGCTTGAGGAAGAGGCGCAGCTTGCAGATTTCCACGGCCTCTTCCATGATGTCCACGCCGTACAGGTTGTTGAGGACGATGGACTTGAGGATGAAGTAGCGCTCGCTGGGGTGCCTTTCCACCTGCGCCAGAACATCGCGGAAATCACTCAGGGCATTGGGGCTATGGGTTCGTTGGGAGCGTTCCAGGTCGTCGAGGAAGCCCCGCATCCCCTCCAGGCAGGCGGTGTACAAGGGTTCCAGGATATTGAGGGCAGCGAACAGGAAAGCGCCGGAGCCGCAGGTAGGGTCCAGCACCGACATGTCGCGCAGGGCGTGCCAGAAGGCCCGCAGCAATTCCGGCCCCTCGTTTTGCGCGATGACGTCCCTGGCGAACCTTTCGATGTCCAGGTTCAGGGTGATGAGATCGTTTATCTCCTGAACCTCGCCCGCCGTAAGTTTGTCCCGGACTTCGCGATAGCGGGTGCGGCGGGCGACGACCTCGCGCCAGGTCTCGGTGGGCAGGGCGTATTCATCGGGTGCAGGTCTGTTCCAGCCGCCGCGCTTGGATACGCCGTCTATGCCAGCAGCGATCTCGTCGGGCAACTCATGCGGCGTATCCAGGGGCTTGGGGTCTTCAGGCTGCCGCGCGTTCCAGGTGATGCCGTGGGCGACTGCGGGGTAGATATAGCGGTCCGGGTCGTCACGCAGCAGACGCCATACGCCGCCGTCCGGCCCGAAGGCCACGGGACAATCCTTCCTTGCGGCGTCGAACAGGAATGGAATGACCGTGTTGCGGGAGATGTAGCCGGTGATGTCCTCTTTGGTGTAGTAGGCGCCCATCTGCTTCTGGTTGACGTACTTCTCAAAGATGTAGCCCAGCACGTCGGGGTTTATCTCGTTGTCCTCCCGGTGGGGCCGCTCGTCCAGGTGCCAGCGGTAGCCGTCGAAGAAGTCGAACACCCGCTCAAAGGCCTCGTCGGGAATGGAAATGTCCGGGTTAACCCGCTCCAGGTCGTGAACGTCGAACAGGCCGCCGTTGAGGAAGGGCACCGTGCCCAGCAGGGCGGCCAAGTCCGGCGCGCGCAGGGATTGCGGCTGCCCCAGCCCCTCGTGGAAAAGACGCAACAGAAAGAGACGGTAGAACTGCTGAAAGCGACCTCCTCCGTTCTGCCGCCGCACCATCTCCAGGCGGTTGCGGAGGTAGTCCAGGTCGCCGTCCAGGAAACCCCGCTTCTGGACGAAATAGACGAACATCATGCGGTTGAGCATCAGAGAAGCGTACCAGTCACGGTCGCCCTGCTCGGATATGCCTTCGACGAAGTTTCCGAAGGCCGTCAGCTCGGCCCTGAACCGGTCATAAAAGCGCTTGGTGATTCGCTCCACGTCCAGGGAAGCGCGAACTCGCCCCGCCACCAGTGCAATGTTCAGGGATGCCTCTTCATCCAGGGCGACAAACAGCGGTTGGAGTCGCTGGAGCAAGGCGACACCGCTGCCGGAGGAGGTGTAGGTATACTCGCGGCAGGCAGCGGGCTTGCCGATCTCACGCTTGACCCATTGCCAGAGCTGGTTTTCCTGGCCGGCGTCAACAAAGATGATCAGATGCTCAAAGGCGCTCTTGGCAACCCGGCTTTCAATCCTGCGACGGATCGGGTATTCGGGGATTGCGCCGTCCTGGTCCGGAGAGCAGCGGAACACCTGGAAACCAGCCTTTTCTGACACGGGCGTCAGCGCATAGTCCTGCCCGTTGACCTGTACGGCCAACGACTCGCCCTGGTGGTAGTTCCATCCCAAGCCCTCGACGAAAAGACCGGGAAAGTCGAAGCCCTGTAGATAGGGCCGAAGTTCTTCAATGGCAACCGGCATCAGACGTTGGCCTCACTCTGGAACAATCCCAAGGAGCAGAGAATCTGCGGTTCCTGGGACTCTTCGTCTTCCGTGGTCAGGCAGAGTCGGTCTTCCTCCCTGAGCGTCATGACCACTTCGGCGAGTTGACTGTCGTCCGCTCCGCCGCGCAGTTGACGGTTCAGGGTGTCCACCGCCGACGGGCGGACCGGGTAGCGGTAGATGTCGTCGATAGCCCTGTGCAAGGCGTCCACGTCGAACAGCTGGCCCTTGATGGCGTCGGCGTAGTCCCGGAGTCGCGTGTAGGTTCGGAAGCGCGCGCCGGAAGGCCGGCCCAGCTGGCCGCCCACCCGCTTCTCCTCCTTCGCGACGTGGCGCACGCCATCGACAACCAGGTCATGGTGGCACTCGTGGTGGGGTTGCGCCGGAGTGTCGGGGCGGCACTCGGCTGCCGAGAGTATTTCAAGCTGCGATTCGGTGATGCTCCGGCCTTCCCGGTCCACGTATGCCAGGGCATCGTTGCCGTCGGCGGTGCGCATGAAGACCAGAACGCCTTCCGGTCGTTGAGCGATGGGAGAGTGTTGGCGAGAGGAGAAACATACATCGGGCAGTTCGGCGACGGTTTTCTCCAGGCGCGGGTCCGCTCCAACCGCATTCTTCCAAACCTGGTAGGCATGTGAGGCCAGGTCAACCTCCCCGTCGAGGTCGCCGTCCAGGACACCGGCGCGTTCGTGGTAGAGGTTGACGATGGCTTGCTCGTCTTCCTCGTCCTCAAAGAATGCCTCGTCGGCGCCGACCACCTCGGCGTTTTGCCGGAGACGGGTACGGACTCTCTCCCGCAGGTCGATGATCCGCTCCACTCCGTCGGCGGGCAGGAAGGAGTGGCACAGAATCTCTTCCGCTTTCTGGCCAATCCGGTCCACTCGGCCCGCCCGTTGAATGAGGCGAATAATGGCCCAGGGAAGGTCGTAGTTCACCACGACGTTGCAGTCCTGGAGGTTCTGGCCCTCGCTCAGCACGTCGGTGGCCACCAGCACCCGGAGTTCTCGCTCCGGGTCTGCCCGCCCGACCCGCCGGTTGCTTTGTGGGCTGAACCGCCACGCCAGTTCCGTGGGGTCAGCGGAGTTGCCGGTGACTCCGGCCAAGGCCTCAATCCCCCGGCTCTCAAGCTGCGCCTCCAGGTAGTGAACCGTGTCGGCGAACTGGGAGAACACCAGCACCTTGCGGTCAGCGAAGGTCTCCGTCAACAGGCGATGCAGCGCGTCCAGCTTGGCATCGCGGTTCGGGTCCCACGTCCCGTAGTCCCGAAGCAACCCGAGCAGGGCATCGGAGTCCGATTGGAGGTCGCCCCGCAGGGAACCCTGGAACAGGTCGGCCCGCAGCCACCTGAAGCGATTATGAAAACGGCCCCGGTACTCGGCATAAATCCGTTCCGCCTGCTCTTCGAAATCGGATGCAGTCCAAGCGCGGTTGACATCTTCGAAGACTTCTTCCTGGCCGTCGGCGTCCGGGTCGAACAGAACCCTCCCCGCCCGGTCCGCGTCGTCGTCGGTGAAGCGGGAGTCCAGCATCTCGGCGTCCTGCGTCCCGATGGGCAGGGGCAGTCCGTTCTTGATGGCGTAGATGAAAACGTAATTGCGCAGCAGGTGCCGCTCCACCGATTGCAGGAAGGCCGAGCCGCTGCTTTCCAGCCGCTTGAACAGGTTGGTGCGGCAGAAACCCATCAGCCGCTTGCCGGCCCGCGACAGGTCGTCAATCTGTCGCTTCTCGCTCCCGGTGGGCGCTTTGGCCGGATTCTTGGCGGCATAGTTGCCGAGCCCGTACCGGGGGAGGCTCAGGTCGTTGACCAGATCTACCACCTGGGCCGAGTACAGCTTCGCGTACTGGTCGTCGGGGTCGGAATCGTCAATGGCGAACCCAACGCTTCTTGGCACCCGGCTCGGAAAGTAGGACCGCGCGCCATCCCCGTAGGTCAGATACCTGCGGCCGGTATCCTTATCGGTCTCCGCGTAGTTGTTCTGGATAAAGCTCCGCGTGCGGCGTACGAGGAACAGGCGCATCAGGTCGCGCCAGTCGTCGGCGTACGGGCTGAAGTCAAACGCTGCCAGGGTACGCGGCGAGGCCTGATGGCGCCGGCTGAATTCCACCTCGCCCAACTCCCGCAGCAGCCGCTCGGGCCGGATGCCCAGGTCCCGGTCCTCCTCAACAAAGATTCCCAATTGGCTGGACAGGTCCAGGTACGTCTTGTTGTAGGGGGTGGCCGATAGGAGGATGCACTTGCTCTCGTTGGCACGGACGTACTCCTGGATGGCGCGGTAGCGTCGGCCTTCCCGGTTGCGGAGATTGTGGCTTTCGTCGATTACGACCAGCCGATAACGGCGCAAGGTGGGCAACTCGCCGATTACCGTACTCAGTGAAATCACCCTGGCCCGCAGTTGGTACTGGTAAACGTAGTCCTCCCACATGGGCACGAGGTTCTTCGGGCAGATGATCAGCGTCTCCAGCCCGTAGTCGTCTTCGAAAATGCGGGCCAGCGCGGTGGCCATCAGGGTTTTGCCCAGGCCCACAACGTCCCCGATGAGCACGCCGCCCCGCCGGTTGAGATGATGCGCCGCTATCTTCACCGCCGCAGCCTGGAAGTCAAACAACCGGTCACCGAACACCTGGGGAATCCTGAACTCGGCCAGTCCGGCGCGGGCCTCCCGGGAAAGGTGGTAGGCCATCTTGAGGTAGACGTGGTAGGGCGGTATCAACGTCTCCCGTGCCCAGCTCTCTTCGATAATTAGAGCCAACTCATCCGAAACGTCCACGCAGAAGCGGTCGTTCCATCGGTCCTCAAACCACGTCTTGAGCTTGAGCGCGGCGTCATGGTCCAGCACGTCCACGTTCAATTCGCCCTGCCCGGCAAGGCCGGCAAAGGTCAGGTTGCTGCTGCCCAGGTAGCCCACGATGGGGTTGACTGGATCGTCGCGGTAGAGCAGGTAGAGCTTGGCGTGAAGGGCATGGCGTAGGAACAGCTGGACCACGACTTTCCTGGCGCGAAGTTGGTCCGCCAACTGCCTTAGGGTTCGTTCGTCGGCGTTGGTGGGAGCTCCCATCGTTAATTGTTGGCGCAGTTGCTCGGCCATCTGTACTCGGAGGCGATGGGCCGTCTGGTTGTCCATGCCGGCCGGGCCGTCAACCAGGCTGACTCTCTGCCGGAGGTCGTCGTGTGGAAGTCGCTGCATTCCGATGAGTAGACGGCACGGTCCATCCTCCGGTTGCCAGCCGTCCACCAGCGGGGCGAGGCCACTCCATCCGCGCAGGTTGAAATAGCCGACGCAGAAGTCGGCCCGCTCCGAGATGCCCAACGTGTCCTGCAAGGCGGGCAGGAGACTGGAGTCGGGAGTTAGGTTGTCGAAAATGCGCGGCATGGCAGTTTTTGGTGGTTGCTCCCGGATATTCCCACTCGTTCCGGCTTTTATTCGGCGGCGCTATCGTATGCTAAATGGTCTCTGGTCAGGCTTGCCGTCGGTTGCTATTCGCAAGCCATCTGCGCACGGCCTATCAAGCAGAGCAATACATTGCCTATGCCGGAAGCCCGCAGTCAGCGGATGCCCAGCGCCGCAGTTCCAATTCGGAAAGTTATGTATGATTTTCGATAACTATTATATCCGATTTTGCGCGCAGGCGGACCAAAGGAGAGCGCTCTTGTCGCCGTCGGTAAGCGGCGATTGTACGCCGAGTCAACCAATGGACGACATGCTTGGCCGAGCCTTCTGTCGGGCGCACTGGCCGCACGGCGCAAACTTCCAGCCGGGGAAGATGCCCGCATTCCATTCGGCATCTCCCCCGAAGATTCGTGATTGAGCAACTGTCTCACGATTGTTTCAGCATGGCGGAGCAGCCCCGCTCGTCCACCAGGTGGTTCACCGAGACCCGCCCGTGGCTGTCGTAGCCGGTGGTGTAGGCGAACTCGACCTCGGCGCCCCAGGGCACCCGCCCGCCGGTTCGAATCGTGTCGCCGCCCGGCCCGCCCGCCCCCTTCACCACCACTCCGCTCTTCCCGCCCTTCTTCCAGGCCATGACCTGCAACTCCACCGGCGCCACCAGTTCCGCAGGGGACGGCGCGAACAGCACCTCGTAGAGCCGCCGGAGCACCTTGGCGGAGGGCTTTCTCTGGCCGTTCATCACCTGGGACAGGTACCCGGTGCTGATGCCCACCCGCCGGGCCACCTCGTTCTGCGAGATGCCGTGAGCATCCATCCTTTCCCACAGGACCTGCGGGTCGATGTCGGCAATCTCAGCCGTTTCCACCTTCACGGGGGCCTGCAACACCGCCTCCACCTGTTTCTCGACTTTGGGGCTGAGGTTGCGGTGGCCGCGCGAGGCCTGGACCAGGTAGCCGTAGCTGATGCCGACCCGGTCCGCCACCTGCCGCAGGGTCAGGCACTGTTCCCGGGCCAGTTCCCGGACGTAGGTCGTTTGTCCGCCCCGCACCACACCGCCTTGGCGATAGACGATGCCCTGGGGCGGGACATCGCCCAGGACCGCCTCGATCTTGGCGGCCATGTTGGTGGTGAGAGGCTTGTTGCCCCTGGCTACCTGGGACAGGTGGGAGGGAGTTACGCCCATCAGGGCGGCCAGTTCCCCGATGGTGAGGCCGAGCTCTCTGGCAGCTACGGCCAGGGGAGACTCGGCCCTGCGGGTGTTGACGGTAGGTTCGATTGCCGTGGTGTAGGTCTCGCCGGTGAAGTCGGCGAAACCGTCGTTGCTGTGAGGATTGGCGTTGGCGCTGGCGCTGATGCCGGTGCTGGTGTTGGTGTTGGTGTTGACTTTGTTGGCCTTCATATCGTTTCCTCCAAAACGCAGAAAGCGAGGCCGGCCTGTTTGGTTCAGGCCGGCCCCGCTTTGGAATCAGGTATTCGGTTGTGATTTGGTTCAGGGTCCGCAGCGGCGCGCTGCGGGTTCGGATGAGGCTCCCGCCGCCTGGTGTAGGTGGGCCATCGGTGGCCTCGGGGGTTACGGTTCGTTCATGGACTTTCCTCCGTCGTCGTTGTCGTCATGGTTGATGGCGCTGCGGTTGCTATCGTCGCCTCTGTGTCAGCAAGGGTTCGCGTGAATGTTTGCCAGCCGCCCACGGGTTCCGGAGCCCGGTCAGTCGATACCGGTCGCATTGCGCCGGGACCTCAGGAGACGCACGTCGCCCCGGGACCAACGCCACTCAGGAAACTGGCGCGGCGAGGCAGTGAGAAAGTGGCTGTGAAGGGGGAGAAGGGTTGCGCCGAGCGGCAACGCCGTGCACCGGCGATGGCAACGTGCAGAGCGCAACCAAGAGCACGCCGGTCCCGACAGAAGGATGTCAGCTACGGCGGCGAGGGGGAGCGGCTACGCCACGGCGCGGCGTAAATCAGCGCCAGCGCCAACCTGGCAACAGCCGTGAGTGGGGAGAGAATGGGCTACGCGGTCAGCGAGTGCGGCGTCAATGGCGACGGAGCAGCAGAAATAGGCCTCCGGGCTGGCAACAGCTTCCAACCGGATCTGGCCAAGTTTGCGGCGTCGCTGCTGCTTGTGAACAACTGCGCCGGGACGTGAGGAAGCGGCCGGAGGCAAAGCCGTTCCAGCCGCAGTGCGAAGGGTGAGCGCAGCGTCGTCAGCGCTCTGGGAATCGGAGCGAGGGTTTCAGGTCCTGGGTTGCCGTGTTGGTTCCGGTCTTCACCTCCTGAACTATGTTGGCGATACTGACGACGGCGCTAACAACCGGCGCCAGCGTGGATTAGTGTCCCGCATTGACGTGGACGCCGGAGGAGCAGGACTCAACCCCGGAGTACCGCATCACGCAGCGGGCAGGCGCTTATCCCTGTTGAGACCAACGCCGGGGAGAGCGAGGCTCGATCCCTGGCGAACGGTCCGGGTGGGGAAAGTACCCTCCAGCTTTCTGTCGGGAAAGGCTGGAAAAAACCGTAAACTGCATTGATTATCGCCCGCGCTCACATTCCAGGGAACGGATTTTGCGAGCGCCTGGCCCGCCCCGCCGGTGATCGCTCGCCCGGCGCTCGCTGGGGGTTCGCTGGTACGTCCCAACATTCGCCTTCGGCATCAGTCCCTCCTCAAACCCGGCAGTCTCGCCTAATCCCACCACGCGCCCAGGGTGAGCAAGCGGCGCAGCCAGCGCAGCAGCTTGCGCTTCCTGATCGCCACCTGGGTTCGGTACAGCGCCTTCCACCGCCAGCGGGTGTGGTCCCGCCGGGCCAGGCCCTTCACCGGCTGCTTGGCCGGAGGCAGGGTCAGGCCGTGTTCCTCCAGCATGGCCAGTTCCAGCGCCAGCAGCCGCTCCTGGTCGGTCAGCCAGGACAGGCTCCGGCCCCGGACGGGGTGCCTGTCCTTGATCTTGCGCCACTCCTGCACCAGGGGCCAGGCGTCGCCGTAGACCTCCGGGTCATCCTCGGCGGGTTCCCGGGTCACCAGCTCCGGGTCCACCCGGCGGCGCCGGGCGGGCCTGTTCACACCCAACCCCTGGACCGTCGGCGGCGCGGGCGCTGGTGGCTGCTGAAACTCTGTGCCCCCGTTTCCGTCCCCAGTCAGCACCGACGCGCGTTCCTGCTCCACACCATCGCCGTCGCCGCTTACCTTATCTCCGTCCCTGTCCCCGTCTCCGCCAACCACCAGAGGCACGGGCAGCGCGTCGCCGCCCAGTTCCTCCAGGGCCGCCACCCGCGCCGCCAACAGCCGCATTTCCCCGCGCAGCCGTGCCATTTCAGAATCGCCGCCCGCGCCCAGCAGCAGCTCCAGGGCGTCGGCCATCCGCCCGGTGACCCGGTCCTCGTCCAGCGCCCGGGCCACCGTCTTGTAGTTGACCCCCAGCAGGTCCGCCGTCGCCAGGCGCCCCTCCCGCCGGTCCAGTTCCCGCAGGAACCCCATCAGCTTGATCTCCCGCAGCCGCTCCACGTCCATGCCGGCAGCAGCGCCGCCGTCCCCGGCCTGGGTCCCGGCCAGCTCGCGTTCATCCATACCCGGCCTCCTCGCATTCACGTCCTGTAGGGGGCATCCCCACTCCCCTCCACCGCCCGCCTCCGCCCGCCCGCCTCCGCCCGATTGCTTGCTCCGATAGGGCTGGACACTCACTTCCCAAAAGGGAACTGGCCCCAGGAATTCCGGAACCGGCCCTTACCCCCAAGCGCTCGCAAATACGGCATTTCGGCCCGATTTATTCCATCCGTTTTGAGTACGAAAGGGGCCCAAAAGTTCCCAAAAGGGAACTGCACCAAATCCCTGTACACGGGTATCACATCACATCCGGCCCCATCTCTCCCATTCCCCATAAGGGAGGACGCGCGCGTCCCCCCTTATGGGGCATTGGATTTTCGCCGCCGCCTTCCCACACTCGGTTGGGGGCGAAGGCCCCCGGGACCGCCCACCGGCGGTCCCGCAACGCGGCTATTTCAACCATAAGGAGGCAGAAATCATGAGTATCAGCATCAGGAACGTCCTGTTCGGAAGCGACCGGAAGAAGGAGCCGGCGCTCCTGGCCATCACGCCGCCCCGCAGCGGCGAGCGCACCCTCCTGGGGGTGGAGAACCTGCTGGCATCCATCGCCGTCCCCGAGCCCTTTTCCCTGGAACTGGCCGGCGACTCGGGCGGCGTCACCCTGCTGGCCCGCTGCCTGGACGACCAGGTGGTCAGGGGCCAGATCGCCGCCCGCTACCCCCAGGCCCGCATCAGCATCATGACCCCCGACGACGACCCCCTGCGGCTGGCGGAGGGCGAGTCGGCCTGGGGCATGACGCTGCGGGCCTCGGGCCCGGAGTACGCGCCCCTACGCACCTTCCGGGACGACGACCTGCTGGACCCGGGCTCCGACCCTTTGATCGCCATCATCGGGGCGCTGTCGAGCCTGAACGACGGGGAGCGGGTGGTGGCCCGGCTGCTGCTGCGCTCCATGGGGCCGGAGTGGTCCCAGGTCCACCAGCAGAAGCTCCAGCGCCAGCAGCAGCCCGCCGCCAGCCAGTCCGGCAACAACACCCAGGCCACCCAGGCCCGGATTGACGCCAAGGACGGCGTGACTATGGCCGTGCTCGGCGTGGCCGTCCTGGCGACGGCCCGGGGCTACCTGTGGTACCAGGACGGCGAACTGCTGAAGGCGTCGCTATTGGGCCTGGGCACGGCCCTGGGGCTGGTCCTGGCCGGCTGGGGCTGGTGGCGCTGGCGGCAGTCCCGCAGCCGGGTCTACGACCCGCTGATTATCAAGGAGAAGACCTCCCGCATCGCCTTCGACGGCGAGATACAGCTTACGGCCATCCTGCCCGAGGGCGCCAACGACGACCGGGCCAATGAACTGCTGGGGCCGGTGGCCGCCGCCTACAAGCACTACGACAATCCCGCCGGAGCCAGGTTCAAGGTGAGCAAGGTCAGGCCGGTAATTCCCGGCGCTCACCTGCACCCCACCGGGCCGGGGCTCTTCGGCGGGCGCAGCGTCCTGGGGGTGAGGGAGGCCGCCGGCCTGTGGCACCCGCCGGGAGCCAGGGACGAGACGCCCCTGGTGGCCCGTGCTGGCTCCCGGGCGCTCCTCCCCTCGGCCAGGGGCACCAGCGGCGGCGCCCTGGTGGGCGAGACCACCACCGGCCCGGCCCGGAAGATCCACTTTCCCCAGGATCTGCTGCGCCGCCACCACCTCTACGTGGCCCGCACCCGCATGGGCAAGTCCACCCTGATGGAGCACGTCATCGCCCACAAGCTCAGGGAAAAGGCGGCGGGCAACGACGGAGACGCCATCATCGTCGTAGATCCCCACGCCGACCTGGTGGGCAGCGTCCTGGCCCAGGTGCCCGAAAGCCTCGTCGAACAGGTGAAGCTCATCGACCTGGCGGATAAGCGGGGCTTTCCCGGCATCAACCTGCTGGACACCCGCATCTTCGCCGACCGGGACCGCACCGCCGACTCGGTGGTCCGCGTGGCCCACGGCCTGTGGGAGCAGTGGGGTCCCCGGATGCAGTCCATCCTGGAGCACACGGTGAAGAGCCTGCACGAGGCCAACGGGAAGAGGCAGCCGGAGGAGCAGTACACCATCATCGACGGGCTGCGCCTCCTCTCCGACGACGACTTCCGCGACGAGGTCCTGGCCCAGGTGGACGACCACCACCTGCTGCGCTGGTGGGCCAGGGAGTTCGGGACCTGGCGAAAGGACTACCAGGGCATGGCCCTGGCCCCGGTGCAGACCCGGCTGGCCTACTACGCATCCTCCAAGACGGCCCGGGCCATCCTGGGCCAGCCCCGCTCCACCATCGACCTGCGGGAGACGATACGGCAGGGCGGCATCCTGCTGGTGTCCACCGCCCAGGGCGCCGTGGGCCGGGACGTGGCGGCCCTGGTGGGCTCCTCCATCCTGAACCTGGTGGACGGGGTGATCCGGGAGCAGGGCAGCCTGCCGCCGGATCGGCGGAGGGGCGCGTTGGTCGTTGTGGACGAGATGCAGACCATGCCCGGCGTGGACTACGAGTCCATGCTCAGCGAGCTGGGCAAGTTCGGGGCCAACTTCATCCTGGCTACCCAGAGCCTGGGCAAGCTGGAGGACCTGTCCCGCACCATGCGCGACACGGTGCTGGCCAACGTGGGCTGCCTGGCCGCCTTCCAGATGGCGGGCACCGACGCCCGGCAACTGGTGTGGGAGCTGGGCAAGGAACGGGTGAGCGAGGACGACGTGACCTCCCTGGACGTGCACCAGTGCTACGTGCGGGCCACCGTGGGCGTCGAGCGCATGGACGCCTTCTCCATGCGGGTGCTGCCGCCGGAGCCAGGGAACCCGGCCGTGGCGGAGCGCATCCGGGACCTGGCGCTGGGCTACCTGACGGCGCCGGAGGACATCGGACCCCAGGACGACGAGATGGAAAAGCTGGTGGAGAAGTACCGGGCGGAGCTGGAAGAGCTCCGGCAGGGGCCGGGCCGCCGGAAGGAGAACCAGGCCAGCCCGCCGGCCCAGCCCAGGCCCGCCAACCGGCGCAACCAGAGAAGCAGGCGGCAGGGGCAGCCCGCGCCAGGACCGGAACCCGAGACGGAGGCTGAGGCTGAGTCGGAAGGGGAGCATGACGACGAGGAACGGAGCGACGGTTGGGAAGAGGGAAACGGGGAACAAGGCGGCGAGGGGGAGGGCGGGGAATGACACAAGTGTTGAATCAAGGGCAGGGAGAGTTGATCCGCCTGCTGGCCCAAATGCCCTTCCTGGACCGGCTGGAACTGGCCGCCCTGGCCGGCCGGTCCCGGGGCGGGGTGTACGAGGCGGCGGGCCGGCTGGAGGACGCCGGCCTCATCGCCTCCGTGTCCCACGGCACACCTCTGCTGGCGCCCACCCGCCGGTACTACCTAACCGAACAGGGCGTGAACGTACTGGCCTGCCATGAGGCGCAGCCCTTGAAGGGCCTGCTCCGCAAATATCCACTATCGTTTCGCTGGCGCCGCGTCCTGCTGGAACGGCTGGACGCCGCCGCCGTCATCTACCGCCTGGCCTCGGCCCTGGCCGGCCTGGGCCACCCCGTGAGCTTCCGCTGGCGCCGAGCGTTGCCCCAGGACGCCGAGGTGGTACTGCCCGACTGCCGGGTGCTGGCGCTGGTGAGGCAGGGGGCCTTCGCCGAGCGCGCCGGTTTCGCCAAGCGGCTGTGGCGGCTGGCCCAGGGTCCCCGGCCCGGGGCCGTGCTGGTGATGGTCCCCGACGAGGTGCGCCTGCGCCAGGCCATAGCCCTCCTCCGCAGCGCCCGCGCCCCGGCATCTTCAGCCCCGGCCTTCTTCGCGTTGGAGCGCCACGTTGCGGCGGCCGGGGCCGCCGACCCCGTCTGGCGGTCGCTATCGTCTGGCGTCGGCTTATCCCTGGCGGAGGCCGTAAGCCGCGCCAACCCCGGCGGCGTCCTGGCGGCGGAGCCGCCCCTGGCGCGGGTCTCGGTTCCGAAGGACATCGACCCTGGCGACATCGACGTTGGGGCACTCGACGGCGGCGAAGGCGTGCCCGATCACCTGCTGCCCGTCCTGCTGCGCCCCGCCGAAAAGCGCGCCCTGGACCTGCTGGCCGACTGGCCCTGGCTGGCGCGCGACGACCTGGCCGGGCTCCTGGACGTGAGCAGACCGAGGGCGTCCCAGCTCACCGCTGCCCTGGAACGCCTGGGCCTGGTCACCGGCGTAAGGCGCGACGCCCGCCGCCTGGCCCTCACCGATAGGGGGCTGAAATTGCTGGCCCGCCGGGACCGCGCTTCCACCGGCGAGGCCCGGCAGCGGTGGAACGTCGGCGCGAATGGCGACGAAGTGAACGTGTCCGGTAGGCGCAGTCGGCAGCTGCTCCGGGACCTGGTGCACACCGCCGCCGTCCACCGCTTCGTCGCCGCCCTGGCCCGCCAGGCCCACAGTCTGGGCTGGGACGTGGAGCAGCTGGACCCACCCCATAGGGCCTCCCGCTACTTCCGCCACTACGGCGGCCCCCGCTCCCTCCATCCCGACGCCTTCGGAATCCTGCGCCGGAGGGACCTGTGCCGGAAGGACCTGCTGCGGCCCTTCTTCCTGGAGTACGAACGCCGGGCCGTGCGCCCCGCCACCATGGCCCAGCGGCTGGCCCCCTACCTGCGCTACTACTCATCCCACCGGCCCGCCGACGACCACGGCCACCGGCCCCTGGTCCTGGTGGTCTTCGACGATCCCGTGGCCCCAACCCACTTCCTGGAGGTGGCACGCAGGGAGATGGCTCGCGTGCGCGTGCCACTCCCCCTGCTGGTATCCCATCAAGAACTGGTGGAGCGGGAGGGGCCGTTGGGTCCGGCGTGGCTGGCGCCCGGCGGCGACTTCCAGCCGGCGGAACCCCTGCATCTCTACAAGTGAAACATCGCCAAGCACGAAATCTACAAAGGAGAATGACCATTATGAGAATCTACTACGTCGAAGAATCCCGAAGCCGCAATCTCAGCGTCGCCACCGCCCTGGGGGTGGACGCCGAGCGCCGGAACGGCCTGGCGGAAGGGGTCATGAACTGGCGCCGGGTCATGGAGGACAGCTTCAACCTCCCCACCGGACGGACCCTGCGCGGCCCAGACCTGCTGTCCCCCACGGGAAGCCCCCTCCCCAGGGACCGTCGCCGTCCCTGGCCCACCCTGGAGGAGGGCCTGGAGATCATGATGACCGGCCTGCGGGTCCTGGAGCACTCAATGTACTACCGGGAAGGAATCGGCGTGATCAATGTCTGTCGGCGCAACTCCCCCTTCCGCCGCAACCGCGACCAAGCCCGCCACAACGACCAGGCCGCCGCCCGGGAGCGGCTCCTGGAACTGGTCGACGCCTCCCTGGCGGCGGACGGCCGCTGCGCCCATATCGTCGAGGACCCGGAAGGGACCGCCGAACTGCCCGCCCTGGTGGACGGCGATTCCGGCGGAGGCGTCCGCCTGGGCGCTGCCATCCACCTCCAGCCGTATCGCATGGCCGGGGACCACGAGTTGCTGCAACTGGCCAACCTGGTCTCCTACGCCCTGCTCCAGCAGGAGGAGCCCACCGCCATGGCCGAGGCCCTGAACTTCCACCTGGCCTTCGGCATCCTGAAGAGCGTCCTGGACCGCCGCGCCTGCCCCCAGGACCCCCAGGGAGTGGACCGGTCGTGAACGCCCAGCGCCCGTGAACGCGGCAACGAAAAGGGGCCGGACGGATGATTCCGTCCGGCCCCTGCTGCGTGGGGAAGACTATCGCGCCCGGCTCAATCTTGTATTGCCCCGGCCTCGGCGCAATCCCGGCTCTCGGCATTGCGGTCGGCGGCGGCCACGGGCTCTCCCGCCTCGGGCAGCAGGTGATGGAGCAGTCCCAGCCGGGCGGCCAGGGCGAACAGCGACACCAGGTGGCCGGAGCCGACCCGGGAACCGCCCTTCCAGCGCCCCACCGTGTTGGCGTTGACCCGCAGTTCCCGGGCCAGACCCCGCCAGCTGAACCCGGCGGCCTGCCGGAAGCGGTCCAGCCGCTCGGAAAAGTCTTCGGGGAAGACCTGGGGCAGGGTGTGGTAGACGTACCGCTGGCGGCTTCCCATCCCCTAACCCCCTTCGCCGTCGTGGTCGTGGTCGTGGTCGCCGACGGTGATCCGGTCACAGCCGGCGCGCAGGTCCCGCGCCAGGACGACGAGGGCCCGGTGGACGGGTCCCGACCGGGGCCGATTGTCCGCCCGCCATTGAAAGACCTCGCGCTCTGTTATGTTGATGCTTCCGGCCAATTTCTGCCAGGTCAACCCGGCCGTTTCCCGCCAGCGCGCCAGGCTATCGCCGGAGACTGCGGGCAACGCCGGAGACGCGGCGCGGTCAACACCTTGAAATCCTGCCGTTGTCATGGTTTCACCTCCCAGGTTGATGGATTACGATCACGTCCTCGTCCGTGAGCACGGCCAGGCCGCCGGGCACCCACAGGGCCAGGCGCACCAGGGCCAGCATGGCGCCGCCGTTGGGCTGCACCCCGCGCCGGCGCCAGCGCCACAGCTGGCGGCTGTCCACCCCCATGGCTACGGCCATCCCCTCCCAGGACAGGCCGGCCAGCTTCTTGATGGCCTCCAGCTTCTCCCGGAAGTCCTCCGGCAGCAGGGCCACCCCCGGCGGCACCGCAACGGGCGTCCCCATATTCGCGGGAGAGCTACTCATCGACCCGCTCCAGGATGAAGAGAACGTCGAAGTCGGTGACGCCCAGGGCGTCCATCAGGCGCTGGCGCACCCCGGGCGAGGCGAACCGCTGGCCGCTCATCAGTTGGGACATGTAGCCCGACCTGATGTCGGCCCGGCGCGCCAATTCGTTCTGGCTCATGTTGAGCCGGTTCAACAGCTCCCACACCGCCTCGGTGCGGAGCCTGGCCCGGAAACAGGGCTTCCTGCGTTTCATCCGGCTGCCTCCTTGCGGGAAAGGTCTCCATCGGCCCGCGGGCCGACGTTGACACCGGCATCGTCTTTACCGGCGCTCCCGCTCCCGCCGTCCATGTCGCCGGTGGGAACGGGGTACAGCTCGGGGTGGGCCAGGTAGTGGCGGGCGATGACGCGGGCCAGAACCCGCAGGCCATCCATCCTCCGCCGCTCCCGCTCACTGATAAGCTTGGCCGTTGCACTCACGGAAAACGTCGCTCCGTTGCCGCCGCGTATCATTTTCGGTGTCAGCCGGCGGTTGGCCGGCGGGTCCCCGGTGGGATATACTGGGCGGCAATATAGATTGAATGTTCTACTCGCTAGAGTGTAACAATCAGTGAACGCAGCTGGCAAGGACTGTTTGCCATCAACGCAACGTTTATTGACCAAGTGCTCGCTTTGATGTAACAATATACAATCATTCACTAATCATCCTGCGGACTCACAGAACCGGACTGCGGGAAAGGAGGGAAGCGTTATGGGCGAACCTGACCAACAGCGGCCGGACCGCAACGATGGTGACCCGGAACCCCACGGCAACGAGGAGATCGGCCCCCTGCTGAGGAGGCTCAGGAGACCCCTCAGCCTTCGTGACGTCAACCGCCGCACCGGCGTCTCCGGCTCCTACCTCTCCCAGATCGAGAATGGCGACCGCCAGCCCGGGGCCAACATCGTGCGCAAGCTCGCCGCCCTCTACCGGGTGGACCCCGACGAACTCCTGAAGCGGGCCGGCCACGGCCCCAGGCCCGACCCCCACGGCGACGAGACCCTGGAGGTGGAACGGGCCTATCGCTACGTGCTGGACGACCCCAACTTCCGGGTGGGCACCCGGCCCGACGGCCCCCTGTCCCTGAATGCCAAGCGGTTCATCGTCGAGATGTACGAGAAACTCACCGGTAAGAGGTTGTTGGAATGAACGAGACCCAGACCATTGATACCCTGGATACCCTGGGCGGCTTCTGCCGCGACCTGCTGGACGAACACCACACCGGCCAGTGCCATGAACACAGCGCGGAGGCCGTCGCTGCCCGCTTCGTGGAACGCTTCGGCGTGTCGGCCCGGCCCACCCTGGAGGAGCTCAAGGCCCTGCTGCGCGACGCCGGCATCGGCGAGGTCGAGGGGAGGTCCCTGGAAGAGGGAATGAAGGGGGTGCACGTGGGGGTTGCCGGACAGGAGTGCCACATCTTCTACAAGGAGGAACTGTGGCAGGGGGCCAGGGACTACACCGTGCTCCACGAGGGCTACGAGATCATGCACGAGACCCTGTGCGACCTGGACACGGGAACCAAGGCGGAGCGGGAGGTGTGCCGGGATGCCGACCGCTTCGCGGCGGCGGCGCTGATGCAGCCGGGGGAGTTTCGGGAACTGGCCCTGGCCTCGGGCCTGGACGTGATCGCCCTGCAACGGGAGTACGGCTACGCCTACGCCGCCGTGGCCCTGAGACTCGCCGAGGTGGTGCGCTCTCTCCCCTACTTCGTGGCGCTCTACGAGCGCCCCGGCCGCAGCGACCCAGCCCGGTGGCCAAAAGGGGACGACCCGGCCGCGCTGCGGGCCACGGTGGTCAGGCGGACCAAGGGCATGGGGCCGCCGGCGTCGAGGCTGATCACCGGCAAGCGGGGCGGCATTCCCCAGCGGCACCGGCGGGTGCCCGCCGGTTCCCTGGCGGAGCGGGCGGCCCATAGCGGCAGGACCGAGTACGCCGAGGCCGACGGCCTGGCCGTGGCTGTCAGGTCCGTTTGCTGGAAGGGGCGTCTGGCCAAGCTGGCGGTGGTCGCCGTGCCCTGGGAATACCGGGCGGCGCTGGAGCCGCAACTGGACGGGCAGGTGTGGCTGCCATAACGGCACAGTCGCGTTACGCGCCGGTGATACCCATAGGAGATGATTGCTTCGTCACTCAACAGCGGAGCCTGACTGCAGCCAGCAAGCATTGACAGCGGTTTAGCTTTGGCTTGATATAGTATTACGCTGGCAGAAGAAAACGCTGGCCCCCGTTACGCGGTACGAGACCAGCAATGCTCATAGGGTGGAACTCCATGTACCAACAGTTAAGGGATGCCATTGACCGAATCGAAGATCTGCCCATAGAGGAGCAAAACAAGCTTTGCCTCCTATTGATGGCCCAGATAGAGGAATATGAAGCGCCCACAGAATCTAAGGGAAGGGCCGTACTTGGAAAGGCAGCAAAAGCAATAGCCACCGGAACGCTGGCGACCGCCGACTTTGCGATAAAGATGTTCCTCAGGACCCGGGCAAACGAAAGGACTATCCAGCCAACCAGGCGCGGGGCGTATCCCGCTGGTACACAGAGATTGCTGTACGCCAGGCAAGACGGGCATTGCATCATCTGTGGCAAGCGCAAGATGATGAAGAACCTCCAGGTAGACCACATAGTCCCGGTAGTGCGCGGTGGCAGGGACGCCTTTGAAAACTACCAGCTTCTCTGCGCACCGTGCAATCAAAGGAAAGGGATACAGACGAACAAGGAGTTCTACGACAGATACAAGGGGCTGGTGTCCAGAAATATGCTAAAGGCTATTCCAGAGGCCCCTGGGTATGAAATATCGCAAAAGGAGTTGAAGGCAGAAACCCAGCGAACCCGGCCCCAGGCATCGGTTCAGCAATTCAGGCAAACCAAGTACATATCCGCAAGTACGAAAATCCATGGCGGGAGCTTGGCTACCGGAGCAGCGTCAGGGGTCGGTTGGTTTTTTGCCTGGCCCATTGCCTTCCCCAACGCCGGCGACTTTATAGGTTACATAGCACTATTCGGGGGAGCGCTTGTCTTTGTTTCTGTGTTCGGCGGCTTAATATGGCGAGCAAAGCATACGGGTTTGTACGACCAATAAAAGGAGCCGACTGAGGCAGGAGCCGGGCGAGGTGATCCACCAGCCTTTTTTCTCCCTCACAACCAACTCCTGTTTGCTCGGCGGGGATTTCCAGGCAAGGACGACACCTCGCCAAGTGCCTAATGCCGGCATTCAACCACCGGATTTGATGCCCCACCCAGTGCCCAGCGCTCCTGCACCCATTTCCTTGCAACTTCATCCAGTGTTGAAACCAATACGGAATGCGACGACACCCCGCTTTTTCAGACACAATGAGCACCTTTATGAAAAGGCAGTACTTTACAGACCTGCGCGACTGTTTCAAGTGCAGCGTCCTGCGGCACTTGCCAGCGGACGATGTGACCTGCACCGTCTGATGGATGCTGACCGCAGATGACGGCGGCCAAGCCGCTCAGTTGAGAGATTATCTCGAAGACCCGGCCAACTGGTTCTGTTGCATTATGCTGGATAGCAATGCAACAGAACCAAGAGAAGGAGGATACGAAAGGGAATATGTTCGCAAAGATTGCAAGCCTAATGGCGATAGGTCTGGGTCTCGCGCTCCTGGCGCTGATCAGCATGGTCTACCTGTCCATCGAAGGCCTGGCCACGACCATGGAGGAAGTAACGGATAGCCTCGCCGCTTCCATCGAGACCGGCAGCGGCGCCATCGCAACAGGAATGGACCTGATGCCGGTGAGGGAGGTCGCAGGCACTCCCGGAGCGGGCGACGAAGCCACGTTGAATCCGACCGGGATGCAGGTGGAAACACCCCGGGAAATGCAAATGCCTAAGGGCAACGAGCCAGCCCCGGTTCAGGAAGGAAAGGCCCAGGTTGACCTGAACGACGGCGGGCAGGTACAGACTCCCATCGCTCATCGCCCGATGCCCGAAGTACCCGGCAGCGGCGAGAGGACCGGTCAGGTCCTGCGCTACGTCATCAACGAAGTGGACGGTTCTCACCTGAAGGCATTGATGCAGGCCGGTGCGCTGACTGTCACAATGACCTACGATGGAGAGGAATACCAATCACTGCTACCCGACCAAGAAAGGTCAAACTACTACAACGACAACTACTACCGTGAATTCGTCACGGGGTCCTCGTTCTTCGTCTTCTTCGCCCCGGTCACCGAGAAGGAGAGGATCATGAAATGGTTCTCTGACATCCAGACAGTCAGTAAGGAAGATCACATTCTGCTCTACCAGGCATGGAATAACCGGGACGAACCCCTGCCCGAGAACATACCTGAAAATTACAGGCTGGAGTACCTTGCAGTCGAGGGACCAGACCCGACCGCATCGTATACAGAGAGACATCAACAATCAGTCACATCGGATGGTCTCAACCCTTTCCCATACCATCCGTCAGGACACGTCCGGTTCGGGGAGATACACCCCGAGCTTTGCGCCCTCGCCGTCGAGCATTCAGACCAAGTGGAAACGGAAATCGACTGCCTCAATGATCCAGATCTTTATTATTTCCACTTCCCCATCGCATCCCACGACCGCATAGTAGCCTGGCACCGGGCCGCGGAATTCGTTGCGGACCGGGACAGCAATCTCTTCTGGCGCCTGCTTCCCGAATACAGCGAGACCAACTGGCAGAAGGACTCGGAGGGCGAACACCAACTGCTTCAGTATTACGATGGAGGGGGAAACACCCTGCGCCCCAGCGAATTCAACCTGGAAGAACGGCATGAAGGATGCCTTTGCATGAAAGCATCCCAGCACGGCGAAGTTGCCGAATGGTTCGCGGCCCAGAGGGCCCTGCAGGACGGTCCAAGGCTGCTCCAATGGGCCCCGGTTTGGGAGGTCGAATAAGAAATGACGGTTCTGTTGCATTAAGTTAGCTACCCAGAATAATTCAAGAGAACCCTACCGCCACCCTGAAGGCGGCCTTGGCAGCACCTTGAATAGTGGTGTCGGATCGTAGATAATAATAGTAAGACAAACTATTAGTTTCGCAGGCAAGAAAGAGACCATGCCGCCACGACGCATTTCCAAGACCATCACTTTCTCCCTGCCCCCGGAGATGTACGAGCAGGTGCAGCGGATGAAGGACGAAGAGGGCCGCGACATGAGCGAACTGGTGCGCGAGGCACTTCGCCTGTACATGGAGGACCGGGACCTGCGCCGTGAGCAACGGTTGGAACGGCTGCGCTCTCGCCAGACCAATCAGTCAGAGCAAGATGGAGGATAGAGAGATGAGTAACAAGCAGAAAGACCTGATGCCGGCGGCCCTATACGCCCGCGTTTCCAGCGACCGCCAGGATGTGGACCTCTCCGTGGCCGCCCAGCTTCGCGCCCTGCGGGACTACGCCGAGAAGAACGGTTACCTGGCCGTCCGAGAGTACGTGGACGAGGCCGAGAGCGGCAGGATCGCCGACCGGCCCCAGTTCCGAAAGATGCTGGACGAGGCATCCAAACCCGAGGCCCCTTTCCGCGAGATTTTGGTCTGGAAATTTAGTCGCTTCACCCGCAAGCGGGAGCACGCCGTGGCATTCAAGTCCATGCTCCGCAGGAAGGGCGTCCGCGTCGTCTCCATCACCGAGCACGCCGATGACACCCCCACCGGCAAGCTCATGGAGGCCATCATCGAGTCCGTGGACGAGTTTTATAGCGAGAATCTTGCGCAAGAAGTGACTCGGGGTATGCGGGAGGCCGCATCCCGGGGTTTCTGGATGACCGCCAGCGCTCCCTACGGCTACCAGCGGGTCTATGTCCAGGACGGGGCCAAGAAGCGACCCCGCCTGGAACTCAACCCGCCCCACGACGCCGTGGTCCGCCGGATCTTCGACCTCACCCTCCAGGGGCGGACCTCCCTGGACATCCTCAAGACCTTCAACGGAGAGGGCATCCCCTCCCCCAGCGGCAAGCAGTGGCGCAAGACCACCGTCCACAAGCTCCTCACCAACGAAGCATACACCGGCACTTTGGTCTGGGGCCAGAAGGCCCGGGACGGACAGCAGCCGGTGCGGGTGGAAGACGCCTTCCCCGCCATCGTCTCCCAGCAGGAGTTCCAGCGGGTCAGGAAGCTGCTGGAGGCGCGGGCGCCGAAAGTAACCCACCCCCGCCGCGCCGCCAGCCCCTACCTGCTCAGCGGCCTGGCCAGGTGCGAGACCTGCGGCAAGGCGCTCACCGCCGCCGAAGCCAAGAGCGGCAAGTACACCTACTACGTCTGCCAGTCCCTGCTCAAGCAGGGCAGCGGGACCTGCGACACCCCCCGGCTCAACGCCAAGTCCTTTGAGGGCATCATCATCTCCAACATTCGGGACAACATCCTCACCGAGTCCAACGTCCGCGACCTGGTGAAACTGGTGGACGAGGAGATGGACGGCGTGGCCCGGGAACAGCGGCAGAACCTGGAGACCATCGATGCCGAACTGGAAGATGTCAAGCGGAAGCTGGACCGCATCTGGCACTTCGTGGAGAGTACTGACCTGGACATGGCCGACGCCTCGGAGCGCATCCTGGCACACCGCCACCGGAGGGAGCAACTGGAAGCCGCCGCCGAGGAAGCCCGGACCGTCCTGTCCCAGAGGCGGGAGTTGCTGGACAGCGCCGACGTCATCGCCGCCTTTGCCCAGGACATGAGTGAGTTCCTGAAGACCAGCGAACTTACCGAGACCAAAGCCTTCGTGCGGTCATTCGTCAAGGAGGTGCTGGTGCGGCCCGGCGGGGCGACGATTGTCTATACGATACCCACGCCGGAGGACAGTCCCATAGGGGGAGCGGACGCCGCCGAAATCGCCTTGAATGGCGGAGTTCGCAGTATTGGATACGGTGGTGGAGGTGAGGGGATTCGAACCCCTGACCCCCTGCTTGCAAAGCAGGTGCTCTCCCGACTGAGCTACACCCCCACTGAAACCGGCAATTGCCGCAGTCTGATTGTAGCATAGGGACGGAAAATCCCGGCCTCATTGCGACCGCCAGCGCGGTTTTACACCGGGGCTGGCGTCGGGGTATGATACGCGGACTGTTTTCCCATTGAATTGGTCGTCCGTCGCTGGCGGACAAATGCCAGAAGCGTCGTCATCAAAGGAGCGTCGTCATGAGAGGAGTAGCCATCGTTTCCCCCGTTCGCACCGCCGTCGGCAATTTCGGCGGGACGCTGCGGGACGTGCCAGCCGCCGAGTTGGCGTCCACCGTCATCCAGGCTGCTCTGGAACGCAGCGGCGTTGACCCCACCAAAATCGACGACGTTATCCTGGGCCACGGCTACCCGTCCGGCGAGAACCCGGCCATTGGCCGGCTGGCCAGCCTCAAGGCTGGGCTGCCCATCGAAGTGCCCGGCTACCAACTGGACCGCCGATGCTCCTCCGGCTTGCAGGCCATCCTGAACGCCTGCATGCTGGTGCAGACCGACAACGCCGACGTGGTTATCGCCGGCGGCGCGGAGAGCATGAGCAGCGCCGAGTTCTACAGCAACGAGTCCCGCTGGGGCGCGCGGTTCGGCTCCGTCACCTTCCACGACCGCCTGGCCCGGGCGCGGGTGACAATTGCGCCCGACGAACGCTTCGGCCCAATTCCCGGCGGCATGGTTGAAACCGCCGAAAACCTGGCCCGCGAGTACGAAATCGCCCGCGAAGAGCAGGACGAATACGCCCTGCGCAGCCATCAGCGCGCCGTGGCCGCCCGCGACTCCGGCAAGTTCAGCGACGAAATCGTCCCCGTCAGCATCCCCCAGCGTCGCGGCGACCCCAAGATATTCGACGCCGACGAAGGGCCGCGCGGCGACACTACCATGGAAGTTCTGGGCCGCCTGCGTCCGGTGATGCGCGACGGAGTCGTCACCGCCGGCAACGCCAGCAGCCAGAACGACGCCGCCTCGGTGTGCCTGGTGGTGGCCGAGGACAAACTCGAAGAACTGGGCCTGACCCCCATGGCCTACCTGCGCGGCTGGGCCGTCACCGGCTGCCATCCCGCCACCATGGGCATCGGCCCGGTGCCGGCGGTCAACAAGGTGATGGACAAGATCGGCATGACCCTGGGCGACATGGACATCATCGAACTCAACGAGGCCTTCGCCGCCCAGGTGCTGGCGGTGCTGCGCGAGTGGCAGTTGCCCAACGAGGACCACCTGAACGTCAACGGCTCCGGCATCTCCCTGGGCCATCCCATCGCGGCCACCGGCGCGCGCATCCTCACCACCATGCTCCACGAGATGGAACGCCAGGACCTGCAATGGGGCCTGGAGACCATGTGCGTCGGCGGCGGCCAGGGCGTGGCGGCCGTGTTCGAGCGGAAGTAGGCGCCGTTCCGGTGCGCTGCATTCCGTCGTGATTTCCCGATGACTACTGCCAGACCCGCCGTCAAACCCCGGTTGACCGGCAAGATGGACCCTCCGGTGGAGTTGCCTGACCCGCCGAGAGCGCCCAATATGCAGCAGTATGCCCACATTGCCAATGCAGGAATGACTCTGGCGGCGCATTTCGCGTCGCGACCCGGGACTCTGGTGAGCGGCGAGGGCTTTCTGTGCTACGACACGCGCAGCCACGACGGTTGGCTGGTACCCGATTGTGTGGTGGCGTTCGACGTGGACCCCCACGCCATAACCCAGCGCAACGGATACGTGATCGGCGAAGTCGGAAAACCTCCCGATTTCGTACTTGAGGTGGCCTCTCGGAGGACGGGACAGGCTGACTACACTCGCAAGCGGTTCGGGTATGCACATTACGGCGTCACAGAATACTGGCGGTTCGACTACACCGGCGGCCAGTATCACGATGTGCCGCTGGCCGGGGATAGGCTGGTGGATGATGGTTACGAACCCATACCGCTTGCCGAAGACCGTCCCGGACCGATGAGCGGCATGGTATCGGGTTACAGTGACGCGCTTGGCCTGTACCTGTGTTGGGACGCCGGCAACCTGCGGTTTTACAACCCTGACACCGACGCATTCTTGATGACCCACGAGGAAATGGACGCAGCGTTGGCCGAGGCGCAGGAACGAATCCGTGAACTCCAGGCTGAGCTGGGCCGGTAGCAAACTATCTACAGGAGCAAACACCCATGGGCAGCAAACACGACATCGCCGACGTCCTGGTCATCGGGGCCGGCGCTTCCGGCGGAGCCTTCACCTGGAGCCTGACGCAGGCCGGCGTCAAGGTGGTGTGCCTCGAGCAGGGCGGCTGGGTGCCGCTCAACGCCTTCCCGGTCAGCGAACCGCAGGCGCAACTGCACTGGCAGACCGATTTCCATCCCAACCCGAACTTCCGCGGGTTGCCGGAGGATTATCCGGTCAACGAGGATGACACCCCCATCGCGCCCTACATGTACAACGCCGTGGGCGGCAGCACCATCCACTGGGGCTCCCACTTCCCCAGGTTCCACCCGTCGGATTTCCGCCTCAAGTCCCTGGACGGCGTCGCCGACGACTGGCCCATGGACTACTTCGAGCTGGAACCCTACTACGACCAGAACGACCGCGCCCACGGCACCAGCGGCTTGCAGGGCGACACCGCGTACCCTCCCAAGCCGTCCCGCCCGACCCCTCCGCTGCCCATCGGACCGAGCGGCGAGATGCTGGCCCGCGCCTTCAACAATCTGGGCTGGCACTGGTGGTCATCGGACAACGCCGTGGCATCCGCCGCCCACGACGGACGCCAACCGGACATGGGCGAGCACCTGCGTTCGAAGTCCAGCAGCGACATCGTCTTCTGGCCCGGCGCGTTGAAGCAGGGCGCGCGGCTCATCACCCACGCCCGCGTCCGCGAAATCCTGGTGGACGAAACGGGCAGGGCCACCGGCGCCGCCTACTACGACCGCAATGGCAACCTGCAGGTCCAATACGCCAGGGTCGTCGTGCTGGCGTGCAATGGTGTCGGCACCTCGCGCCTCCTCCTGAACTCCAACAGCGCGTTGTTCCCGCAAGGCCTCGCCAACAGCAGCGGGCAGGTGGGCAGGAACCTGATGCACCACCCCTGCGGCTATGTGCTCGGCCTGTTCGACGAAGACTTGGGACCCGACAACGGCCCTCGCGGTTCGTCCATGCTGAGCCAGGAATTCTACGAGACGGACGTGCGCCGGGGCTTCGTGCGCGGCTACGACATGCAGGTTTCCAACGTGGGTGGCGCGCCGCTGCAAATCGCGTTGGGCGGCCTCGTCGGCGAGCAGGTACAGTGGGGCGAGGGACACCACCGCGACTTCGCCGAACGGTTCCGCCACCAGATGGGCATCGTCATCATGACTGAGGACCTGCCGGAAGAGCACAACCGCGTCACCCTGGACCCGACGCTCACCGACAGCGACGGCATCCCCGCGCCCAAGATCGATTACACCGTCAGCGACAACACCTGGGCCATCCTCGACCACGGCATCGCCCGCGCCAGCGAGGCGCTCGAAGCCGCCGGCGCAAAGCGCGTGATCGGCTCACGGTTGCGGCGCAACGCCGGCTGGCACCTGCTGGGCACCGCCCGCATGGGAACCGACCCCGACCGCTCCGTGGTGGACCGCTGGGGCCGCGCCCACGACGTGCCCAACCTGTTCATCATCGACGGCAGCATCTTCACCACCGGCGCGTGCATCAATCCCACCACCACCATACAGGCGCTGGCGCTGCGCACCGCCGACTATCTCAAGGGAGAGGGTTCGTCGGCCATCTCCTGACCGATCCGCGTATGCAGGTCACCACCGCGCGGTTGCGGCTGCGCGAGTTCATCGACGACGACTGGAGGGCCGTGCTGGATTACCAGCGCGACCCTCGTTACCTCCGTTACTATCCCTGGGATGAACGCACCGAGGACGATGCCCGCGCCTTCGTGGGGATGTTCCTGAACTGGCAGCAAGAACAACCGCGCCGCCGGTTCCAACTGGCGATTATCCGCCGCGACGACGAACGGCTCATCGGAAACTGCGGCATCCGTCGCCCACTCGACAATGAACACGATGCCGAGATCGGCTACGAACTGAACCCCGATTGCTGGGGGCAGGGCTACGCCACCGAGGCCGCCGCCGCGATGGTCCAGTTCGGGTTCCACGAACTCGGCCTGCAGCGCATCACATCCTGGTGCATCGCCGACAACACCGCGTCGGTCCGGGCGCTGGAACGGCTCGGCTTTCGTCAGCGGCAACGGCTCAGCAAGCAGGAATACTTCAAAGGCCGCTGGTGGGATGCCCTGACCTACGAATTGTCGGCAGGCGAGTGGCGGCATCGCCCCGGCATCGTCTATATTGAATCCAATCCATCAGATTATTGAACAGTTTCCGGAGGAACAATGCCCAAGGTTGTACATTTCGAACTGCCCTTCGACGACGCCGAGCGCGCCAACAGGTTCTACGCCGATGTTTTCGGCTGGCAATCCAGCAAATGGGACGGCCCAGAAGAATATTACCTGCAGCAGACCGGCAGCGACGAGGAGCCCTATGGCATCGGCGGCGCGCTGATCGGCCGCGCATCGGCCCTGAACGACGGCGGCACTCTCATCGTCATCGGCGTCGATGACCTCGATGCCTATGCCGCCAGGGTTTCCGCCGCCGGCTGCGAAATCGTGACCCCGCGAACGGCGGTGCCCGGCGTGGGCTGGTTCGTCAACTTCCGCGATACGGAGGGCAACATGGTGGGAATGTTCATGGACGACGAAAGCGCCGCGTGACCCGAATGGCCGCCCGCATCGACATACCCCGCGAGGAGATCGCAGAGATCTGCCGCCGTCATCGGGTTCGCCGCATGGCGTTGTTCGGTTCCGTGATACGCGACGACTTCACGCCTCAGAGCGACGTGGACGTGTTGGTGGAATACGAGCCGGGCCACGCCGGAGGTTTCGAATTCTTCGATATGCGCTACGAGCTCATCGACCTGTTGCATCGGGAAGTGGACCTGCATACGCCGGCGTCCCTCAGCCCCTACTTCCGACAGGAAGTGCTGGACGAGGCGGAGGACATCTATGTCGCGTCGTGACCCCATGGTCGCCGTCCAGCAAATGCGTGACCACGGCAAAGAAGCCATGGAACTGGCGGAGGGCCGTAGCCGGACAGATTTGGACGTGGACCGACTGTTTGAGCTGGCCATGGTGCGACTCCTGGAGGTTTTGGGAGAGGCTTCCCGCCGCGTGCCCGACGAGGTTCGCGCGCGCTACCCCCAAGTCCCCTGGCGTCAAACCACCGACTTGCGCAACGTACTGATCCACGACTATGACACGGTTGATTTTGACGCGCTGTGGCGCATCATCCAAGAGCATCTCCCGCCATTGGTTCCACAATTGCAGGCCATCATCGACGAAAACCTGCCAGCGAACTGATCCGCCGGCATACTACACAGGAGAGAACATCATGGGCCGAATGGACGGCAAGGTAGCCATCATCAGCGGCGGCGCCCGAGGCATGGGCGCCGAGGAAGTCAGCCTTTTCGCCAAAGAGGGCGCTAAGGTCGTCTTCGGCGACATATTGGACGAACTGGGCCAGCAGGTGGAGGCCGACTGTCGAGAAGCAGGCCTGGACGTTGCCTACGCCCATCTGGACGTCACCAGCGAATCCGACTGGGAGGCCATCGTCGCCCTGGCCGAGGAGCGCTACGGCCGGCTGGACGCGCTGGTCAACAACGCCGGCATCAGCATTTCCGTCGAGGGCGGCGCCCGCAATATCTCGCTGGAGGACACCACCGAAGAGCAATGGGACCGCGTCATGGACATCAACTCCAAGGGCGTGTTCCTGGGCACGAAGGCGGCGATACCGGCCATGCGCCGGGCCGGCGCCGGTTCCATCGTCAACATCTCGTCCATCGCCGGCTTATCCGGAGCCTGGTCGCGTTCGCATCCCTACAACGCCTCCAAGGGGGCCGTGCGCCTGTTCACCAAGGCCACGGCCATCCAGTACGCCCGCGAGGGCATCCGCTGCAATTCGGTGCATCCCGGCCCCATCATGACGCCCATGAGCGCGTC
This sequence comes from Dehalococcoidia bacterium, assembly GCA_963668585.1. Taxonomy (GTDB): domain Bacteria; phylum Chloroflexota; class Dehalococcoidia; order Lucifugimonadales; family UBA3495; genus Bin87. The sequence continues at coordinate 600,187 of OY764869.1, forward strand.
CACCTACGACGACCCCGAGGTGGCGGCGCAGCGCCTGGCATTGGTGCCGTTGGGCCGGCGGGCGCATCCCATCGAGGTGGCCTACGGCGTACTGTACCTGGCATCCGACGAGGCATCCTTCGCGACCGGCGCCGAACTGGTCATCGACGGAGGGTGTATTGCCCAGTAGTGCGGCGACAAGTAAGATAGGCCACGCACATCAAACCAACCACACATTGCAAAGGGAGAGTAATCATGCCTGAAGTTTATGGGCAGGGAGATTTTCAGTACAACTTCGTCGCGGACTGGCTGAAACTGCCGGACGGAATGCGCCTGCTGGAGTGCCCCGGCGTCGCCGTGGACGGCAACGACCGCGTGTTCATCCTGACCCGCGGCGAGCATCCGATCATGGTCTTCGACAAGGACGGCAACTTTGAGCGGTCCTTCGGCCAGGGTCACTTCAGCGAAAACCGCACCCACGGCCTGTACTACAGCGACGCCGACGACACGCTGCTGGCCGCCGACGACGGCATCCACACCATCCAGAAGTTCAGCGTCACCGGCGAAAAGCTGATGGAGATCGGCGAGAAGAACCATCCGGCCCCGCGCTGGAGCGGCCAGCCCTTCAACCGGCCCACCTCGGCCGCCATTCGCCCCAGCAACGGCGACATCTACATCTCCGACGGGTACGGCAACTCCCGCATCCATGTGTACAGCCCCGAGGGCGACCACAAATTCTCCTGGGGTGAGCCGGGCATCGACGCCGGCCAGTTCATCCGACCCCACAACATCGCCTTCGACGAGGAAGAGCGGGTGTACGTCGTTGACCGCGAATGCCACCGCATCCAGCTGTTCGACACCGACGGCAACTTCCTCACCATGTGGAGCAACATCCACCGGCCGGACTCCATGGTGTACTGGCAGGGCCACATCTACGTCGGCGAGTTGAACGGCATGGGCGGCGTGGACGACGCTCCCGGCCTGGGCCACCGCGTCACCATCTACGACACCGAAGGCAACCGCGTCTGCGTGTTTGGCGCGCCCGAAGAGGGCGAGGGCCCCGGCCAGTTCATCGCGCCCCACGGCATCGCCGTGGACAGCACCGGCGCAGTGTACGTGTCGGAGGTGTCCTACACCATCCGCGGCAGCCACATGGACCCGCCCCGCGAACTGCGCAGCTTCTCCAAGTACGCCCGCGTATAGTTCCCGTCGAACGTGGCGAACAGGTAGGGGCGAATCATGATTCGCCCCTATTCGTTGGCGAGTGATAAAATCGTATTGACCAATCAACCAGCATAGGCTAGGGACCCGGAGCGCGCATCATGGCGACCGCAGACACCGACCAGACCGTCAGGATCAACCGTCAGGTCAAAGCGCACCTGGACGCCGCCGACCGCGACCTCATGGCTGCCGATACCGTGAAAAGCTCGGCGGAGTTGTGGGCCGCCGTGCGCCTGGCCGCGGTTCTGACTCTCAAACAACGGGGTCTGCCCCACGAAACCGACGACGAAATCACGATGTCGATGGAAGCCATGGACGAGGCCGCAAAAGCGAAACGACGAGTCCTGGAATCCTATCAGGCCGCCAAGATTTTTCGCGACAATGCCAACCACGATTTTCTTGACCTCGAAGAGTTCCTGTTTTGCCTCCCAGGCGCAACGGAGTTCGTTGACCTGATGCAGGAGTTGTCTAAAACAACTCCATGATGACCTACGATGAGCATGTCTCTGAAGCGTTGGACTGTCTTCAAACTGCTGGCGAACTCATCTGGAGAAATCGACGACGACAAGCCTCTGAGATCTTATGGTTGGCGGTGAAACACGCCATCGATGCGCTCGCCATCACAACCAATCAGGAACATGGCAAATACCAACACAAGCGGGCCGTGATCACCGGTTGGGGCAATCCGGATTTGACCAGGCGATTGAAAACCGCAATGCGGATTCACGCCGACGCTGACAAGGGGTTCATGAGCGAGCATGATTTGTCGATTGACCAGGTGACCACACGGTTTTTCGTAGAACAACTGCTTGCCATAGCAGACGAACTTAACGACGACTAGAGGCAAACAAATTGACCACTTCCTTCACCGACACCACCACCACTTCCTGGGACGATGCGCTCTCCGCCATCGAGAGGGGCTACGACCTCGGCTGGAGCGACGGCCTTCCCATCGTGCCGCCCACCACGGCCCGCGTCGCCGAGTTCATCGGTTACGCCGGGCGTCCCCCTGACGATCTCCTCGGCGAGTTGCCCGAACGCCGCCGCGTCATCACCGTGGAAAAAGCGGCCGCCAACGCCGTTATGGCCGGCTGTCTGCCCGAGTATTTCCCCGTCGTGCTGGCCGCCACCGAAGCCATGCTGGACCCCGTGTTCAACCTGGTCGGCCCCTCATCCAGCATGGGCGGCGCTGCGGTGCTGTGCATCGTCAACGGCCCCGTCCGGGAGCAGATCGGACTGAACAGCCGCAACAACCTGTTCGGCCCCGGCAACCGCGCCAACGGCACCATCGGCCGTTCCGTCCGCCTCATCCTGATGAACGCCTGCGCCGCCGTGCCGGGACTCTTCGACCGCAGCGTTATCGGCCATCCCGGCAAGTACACCTACTGCATCTCCGAAGCGGAGGGAGAGACCCACTGGACGCCGCTGCACGTGGAGCGCGGATTCAACGCCGGCGACAGCACGGTAACGGTCTTCGCCGGCGAGAGTCCCCGCCAGATCCGCGCCGTGGGCCGGCCCGAAGCCATCCTGTACGCCATGGCCGACGTCGCATCCACGCTGGGCACTTCCATGTCCACCTCAGGTTCCGTGGGCGATGTCTCCGTGGGCATCCGCCAGGGCCAGATTGTGGTAACATTCGCCGGCAACAGCAACCTGTGGCGGGACTGGACCAAGGAAAAGATACGCGAGTATCTGCACGCCAATATCCAGCGCTCGGTCGCCGACCTGAAACGCGGCCTCGTGTTGCGCGGCGATATCGAACCGGGCGATGAAGCCGCCATGGTGCCGCTGATTCCTGAACCGGAGGACATCCTGGTTTTGTTCGCCGGCGGCGAGGAGTCCAACATGGCCTCGGTCATTCCCAGTTGGGGCCCCAAGGTCGGCTCCACCGCAGTCACCAAGGCGGTGCGCATACCATAGATGCGCATACCATAGATGCGCATACCATAGAGTGGAATCCCCCTTCGCCCCGCCTGCGATAGCCTGGTATTCCTGGAGGAAAAACAATGGCAACCCAACAATACACCCTGGTGAACCCCGTCACCGAACCCATCATCGCGCCCTTTGACGGCGCGCCGCGCCTGCCTTCGCTGGCCGGAACGCGTCTGGGCCTGATTGACGACAGCAAGCGCAACGCCGACGTACTCCTTGAGGAACTGGCCGAAGTGCTGCGCAACCGCTACGAAATCCGCGAGGTGCGCTGGCTCCGCAAGCCCAGCGCGTCGCGTCCCGCCGACCCTGAGGAACTCCAGGAGTTGGTGTCCAACGTGGACTCGGTGGTGGTTGCCATCGGAGATTGAGGGAGCTGCAGCGCGTGCAGTGTGCACGACGGAATCCACGTTGAGAAGGCCGGCCTCCCCTCCGCCACCATCTGCACCGACCGGTTCATTCCCACCGCCCAGGGCATGGCCAAGATGTGGGGCGCGGAAGACTATCCGACCATTTTCACCCAGCATCCCATTGAGAACCTGGACCGACCGGCCCTGCGCGAACGCGCCGAGGGTCTGGCCAGCGAGGTGGTCGCAATCCTGACCGGCGGCTGATACGTCCGGCGATACGGTGTTCTGTAGGGAGCGAGTGATCATTCGCTCCCTACAGTTAATCTGTCACTCTTGAACGGAGAATACAATGACTGAACAGCCAACGCCCGCGACCGCCGCCCCTGGCAATTCTACCCTTCAGACCACCAAAACCATCGTTGCCATCATAACCATGTCCCTGACCGCGGTGGGCATCGTGGTTCTGCTCGTAATTGCAGTCTCTCTTTACCCGTCTCTGCGGGCAACGGCAATCAACATGGAAAAGGCCAGCGAGGCGGTGGCGGAGTCAGCCGAAAACTTCTCGAACGTTTCCGACGAGACCTCCCAGAATCTGGTGAGCACGTCCGAAAATTTCAATCAGGCCTCGATGAACTTCAGCGAAGCCTCTGCGAATTTCCACCGCAACTCGCTGGATGACAACATGGCCGAAACTATCATCCGCGTACTGGAAGGGTCGGGAGACGGCAGTTCCCGCTAGCGGCCGGCCGCAATTTCGGCATCCCGCAACTCCGGCGGCAGCAGGTTCGGAATGCCGCCGGCGATGGGATACCTTTCGCCGCACGGCTCGCAGGTGAGCGTGCCGGTCAGCACCTCCCCGGCATCGGGCGCGCCGTCCGGAGCGATCTCATGCGCGTCCAGATCCAGCGCGCCCTTGCAGACCGGGCAGGCGATAATGTCCAGCAGATCGGTTTTCATTTGCATCTCCCTACGTTTGGTCAGCCCATCAATCCGCGTTCAAACAACCAGGTCAGCACGTCGGCCAACCCGATGACCAACACGCCGATGATGGTCAGCGCAACCGGGCCCGTCAGGGCGCCGACCGGTCCGCCAGCGCCCCGTCCCCGTCGCCGGGGCAGCAGCCATGCGACGCAAAAAGCGTAGGCGGCCAGCACGATTTTGGCAATCAGCGCGGCTGTGTACGCGATGCCGGCGGCATCCGACGTGAGCCGGTCCACCGTCAGAATCACCCCGGTGACGATCAGCACGGCGATGGCCGTGGTGACGATGGGACGGAACTCAACGGCCAGGGCGCGACCCACCAGGCCGTCGGCGTCGGCGGAGCGCAACGCCGGTCGGGCCGCCAGCAGCATGAACAGACTGCCGCCGATCCACGCCACCGCCGCCAGCGCGTGCGCCCAGCGAATCACCAGCAGGATGATCTCCAGCACGTCCATCAGCCCAGCACGTCCATCAGCCCAGCAGATCGTCCAGCATTTCGGTCAGGCTGTCAAAGTCCATGCGGCTGATTTCCATGCTGTGCACCCGGCCGGCCTGGTCTATGAAGTATGTGGTCGGGAAGTACTGCACCGCGTATTCCTGGGCCACGCGCGCCCTGACATCGGTGGCGAAGCTGAACGTCAACCCCAACTCGTCAACGAACTGCCGCGCCTCAACCTCCGTGTCGAACCCCTGCGGAACGAACAACCCGATGATACGCACCTTGCGGCCCCGGTATTCTTCCCAAACATCCTGAAAGGCCGGCATCTCGTCGCGGCACGGCGGGCACGACGGATACCAGAAGTTGATCACCACCACGTTTCCCCGCTGCTCCGACAGGCGAAACTCCTCCCCGTCGAAGGTCGTCAGCCCAAAGTCGCTCGCCGGCTCGCCCGAAGCGCAACCAACCAGCAGGATCGATAATCCCAACAGCGCCAACACCCACAGGGTGTTGAACCGACAGAACGAACGTGGCCGGGGCAGGATGCCGGGCGTGCGTGGTATCGCGAGCATTGCCATATTTTACAGCAGCGCGGCTCATGGATGACGCCGGCCGGCGTCCGGTTGCAGTCTGACTTCCCGCCGGGCGTGCCCGCAACGCGCGATCCGTCCCGAGCCGGCCGCCGCCTATCCCTTGGCCTGACCCGCTGTCTCCCGGAACTGGCGGCCGAACAGTCCCGTCAGCAGCGCGCTGACGACCGTTGCGCCGACGCACATGTAGCCGATGCCCATGTAGCCCACGTTCGCCAGCAGCGCCCCCGCTATGGCAGCGCCCAGCATGCCGCCGCCCTGGTTGCTGAAACCCATCAGGCCTACGCCGGTCGCCTTGGACTCGCCGGAATACTCGGTGCTGGCGGCGACGAGGATCGGGAACGTCACGCTCAGCATGCCGGTGCTGACCGTCGCAACGGCCACTGTCGCCCACATCCCCATCTCTACCGAAAACACCACGAACCCGAACACGCCGCCGGCGATGCCGCAGGCTGCGATGACCAGCGCGCGGTACCTCCGGTTTGCCACATAGGATGCGCAGTAGGTGCCAGCCATCTGCCCAATCGAGGTGATCGCCAGCGGCAGGGCCACGAAGCCCACGCTCAGGTCGTAGGTATGTATCAGGTAGGCCGCGAAGAAACTGATACTCCCCCAAAAGGCGATGCGCTGTGACACGTTCACCGCCACCGCGACGCGGAAGAACCGCAGCGACACCAGCGCCTTGTACCGGGAGAAGTATGCGAGGTTCCGGACCCGCTGTCCCTGCTCCTTGGGGAGCCACAGGAAGTTGGCCACCAGCGCTGCCACCAGCAGGCTGCCGTACAGGATGAACGCAAACTGCCAGCCGCCCACATCTGCCAGCACCGCAACCAGCGGTACGCTGATGGCCGCCGCCAGACCCTGGATCGACAGCAGCGCGCTCACCGCCCGGGCCCGCCTGGCCGGCGAAATCACGTCCGACACCGACCCCACGATGTTGGGGGGAATCACTCCCCCGCCCAGGCCGGTCAGGACCCGCATCAGCATCAGCGTTTCCAGGTTGGGCGCGAACGCGCAGCCCAGCATCGACACCGAGAGCACCGCCAGGCTCACCAGGGCCACGGGCCGACGCCCGAACGAATCGGACAAAGGCCCACCGGAAACACCCATGATTGCCCACGCAGCAAAGGTGGCCGTGGCGAGCTGGCCGGCAACGGCCACCGATATGTCCAGGTCGGTGGCGATCTCCACCAGCAGCGGCGGCACAATCAGGATCGCGCTTATCGTCGCAAAAACGGTGATCGCCTGCACGGCCATGAACCATGCTTTGTTCACTTCCTTCCGCACGGCCGACGCCGCCATCGGTTGAGAGCTGTTTGATGCCATGGGTATAATCATCAACCTTTGAGCGGGGACACCGCGGGAAGCGGTGGCCAGCCCGTAAGAGAACTCTCGCAATCCATGACCATGGATTGGTGAGTTGCTGAAATAATAACTTGCATTTCACAAGTCATTATACACGATCAGTTGCGATTTGCAAGGCATCCGGAATTATCGTTATACTGGCCGCATGATTTACGAGCCAAACCAGTGCCCAATCCGTTTTGGGCTGGGCGTATTCGGGGATCGCTGGTCGTTGCTGATCATCCGCGACCTGATGTTTCGCGGCTCCACCCGCTTTCGGGACTTCCTGGATGCCGATGAAGGCATTTCAACCAACGTGCTGTCCGACCGGCTGAGCCGGCTGGAAACGCACGGGATCATCAGCCGCCGCAGGGACCAGGCCGATGGACGGCAGGTCCGGTACCAGTTGACCGACAAGGGAAAAGACCTGCTTCCGGTCATGCTGACGATGTTCGCCTGGGCTGAAAGGTATGACCCCGAGACCCGAGTTTCCGGCGAACTGGCCGACCGGATACGGACCGATTTATCCGCCGTTTGCGGTGAAGCCCTGGCCGCGATGGAAAATGCCGACCGCATCCCGGTGTTGCCGCTGCTGAACGGCGAGATGGACGATGCGGGCGTCGATCCCGCACGCGCATGAGGGCGGGGTAAGGCATCCCGCGTCTCTCCCGCCGCTCTGAGCGGCATCCCGCATCCTGCCCGTGGGGAACTTGTCGGACCATGGGATCTGCAATCGAACGGTTGGGATAGAACGACGGCGCCCCGCTGCGGTGTGTGTTGACGTCCCAACGCACCGGGTTACAATCATCCCGTCATTCTGACCCCATTTCCGACTGCCGCTTATCTATGGCGGACTTCCACATCCGAGGTGTTTGTATGCGTCTGGAAAACAAGGTTGCCCTGATCAGCGGCGGTTCCCGAGGCCAGGGCGCCGCCGAAGCCCGTCTCTTCGCCGGCGAAGGTTGCAAGGTCGTGATCGCCGACGTGCTTGAGGACGAGGGCCGTCAACTGGAGGCCGAAATCAACGAGACCGGCGGCGAGTGCGTCTTCATCCGCCTCGACGTGACCAGCGAGGACGACTGGAACGCCGCCGTCAACACCGCCGTCGAACGGTTCGGCAAACTGGATATCCTCGTCAACAACGCCGGCATCTACCGGCAGGTGGGCATCGAGGACACCACCGAAGAACTGTGGGACAACATCTTCGACATCAACGCCAAGGGCGTTTTCCTCGGCACCAGGGCCGCCATCCCCGAAATGCGCAGGGCGGGCGGCGGTTCCATCATCAACATCTCCAGCGTCGCCGGACTCATCGGCAGTTGGCGCGCCCCCGCCTACGGCGCAACCAAGGGCGCGGTCCGTCTGTTCACCAAGTCCACCGCCATCCAGTACGCCGCCGAGGGCATACGCTGCAACTCCGTGCATCCCGGCATCATCGAGACGCCCATGACCACGCCCACCCTGCTGCGCGACGACGCGGCCCGCCAGGCATCGCTGGACCGCACCCCCATCGGACGCGTCGGCGAAGCCGAGGACGTTGCCTATGGCGTGCTGTTCCTGGCATCCGATGAGTCGTCATTCATGACCGGCAGCGAGTTGGTGATCGACGGCGGCCTGTTCGCCCAGTAACCGCAGGCGTGCCTGCGACGCGAGCGGCGCGCGGCCAGACCCTTCACACACGCCAGACCCTTCACACACGCCAAACGTCGCCCACGCCAATGACGTCAATCCAACTGCGACCGGCCCGGTGTCCATCATGCTGACCCATGCGCTAAGGCTGACCCTGGTAATCGGGCTGGCCGCGTTCTGGCTGCACGCCAGCGCCGAGCCCAGCCACGCCTGTTCCTGCATCGCCATGACGCCGGCGGATGCGTTCGATCGGGCCGACGCCGTCTTCGCCGGAGTGGTCTCGACGGTCAGCGTAAAGGGCGGACTGTTCGGACAGTCGGGGCTGGACCCGGTGAACGTTGAAATCCAGGTTTCTGAGGTGTGGAAAGGCCCGCGCCAGGCAACCATCACTGTGGAGACGGTGCGCAGCGGAGCCTCCTGCGGCGTCGATTTCCAGGCCGGTCGGGAGTACCTGGTCTATGCCCGCAACGGCGAAACCGGACTCTGCGGCGGCACCGTTGAGATTCAGAATGCGGCCGCGAATATCGCCGCGTTGGGCAAGGGCAGTCATCCCACTGACGACGCCGGCACGCCGGCTGGCGACCCTGCCCCCCGTGGCGGCGTGTGCGGAGCGCCGGCGCACTCCGGTCACAGCCCCCTGGATATCACCGCGTTGGGGCTGCTAATCGGGGTGGCAGCCTTGGGCGTGAGACCCAAACGTCGCTTATAATATTCAGGCAATCTCCGGCAATGATCTGTCATGCGGGCGCGCCGCCGCATCTGTCGCGGCTGCGGAACCCCCGCAGGCATGGGACCCGAACCATCAACGAGGTGCTGACAATATGCGTCTGGAAAACAAAGTTGCCTTCATCAGCGGCGGCGCTCGCGGCATGGGCGCGACCGAGGCCAGGATGTTCTCCCGGGAGGGCTGCAGGGTCGTCATCGGCGATTTGCGCGATGACCTCGGCCGCCAGGTCGAAGCGGAAATCAACGAGTTGGGCGGCGAGTGCCTCTACGTCCACCTGGACGTTACCGACGAGCAGTCCTGGAAGGATGGCGTCGCGGCCGCGGTTGAGCGGTTCGGCAAGCTGGACATACTGGTCAACAACGCCGGCGTCTATATGCCCGAAACCGTTGAGAACACCACCATCGAAAACTGGGACACCACCATGAGCGTCAACGCCAAGGGCGTGTTCCTTGGCACCAAGTCCGCCATCCCCGAACTGCGACGCAACGGCGGTGGCTCCATCGTCAACATCTCCAGCGTGGCTGGCCTTGTGGGCAATCACATCTCGTCGGCCTACACCGCATCCAAGGGCGCGGTGCGGTTGTTCACCAAGTCCACGGCCATCCAGCACGCCGCCGACGGCATCCGCTGCAACAGCGTCCATCCCGGCACCATCGAGACCGACATGACCGCCGACCTGCTGGCCGCCGGCGGGCGCGAGGATCGTCTCAACCGCACGCCAATCGGCCGGCTGGGACAGGCCGAGGACATTGCGTACGGCGTGCTGTTCCTCGCCTCCGACGAAGCGTCCTTCATGACCGGCAGCGAGCTCGTCATCGACGGCGGCCGCACCGCCATGTAGTCTCCGTCGATCCCTCCGGCCTTGCGCATCCCGACCCCTGCCCCGCTCACCCCGAACGGAGGCCCGCTCATCCTGAACCGGGGCCCGCTCATCCTGAGCCTGTCGAAGGATGGCCAACCGGCGTGGAGGAATCCAACCGCGTAGCGACCATGGGGGCAATCTCGACCAATTTCAGCCTGTTGCAGTGCCGGCTGCCCGACCGTAATCGGTACGTTCGCCTTCAGCACGCCGTGTTTCACGTGCTGGAGGCGGACAACGGCGGTCCGGCGCGGATGGTGGACTTCACCATTTTCGGCCTGGTGCTGTTCAGCGCCGTCAACCTCGCCATCGGCAATACCAAGCTGGAGTTTTTCTTCGTCAGCGTGTTTGGCGTCGAGTACATCATCCGGCTCTGGTGCATCGTCTGGCACCGGAATTACCGCCAGGGCGGGTTCAAAGCGCGGCTGAAATACGCCACCACCAACACTGCGGCCGTCATCGACTTCATCGCGATCTGGCCCACGCTGGCGGTCATGATCATCTTCGGCGAGGTGGAAATCCTGCCGATTTTCCGCCTGATTTCCCGGTTGATAATGACGGGCCGGCGTTTCCCCGCCATGCGCCTCATGGGACGCGTGATGCTCCGCTCGGCCACGCAGTTGGTCAGCGTCCTGGTGACCCTGGCGGTGTTCTGGCTGGCCGCCGGCTACCTGATGCACGCCGCCGAAACCAACCTGCCCGGCGGCAACCACGAGCAGTTCGGCGACATCGGAGAGTCCCTCTGGGCGTCGGTGGTCATCCTGACCACGCTGCCCTCGCTGGAAGTGGTGCCGGGAACGCTGGCGGGCCGGGTCGTGGCGGGTTTCATCGCCCTGCTGGGCATCGGGTTGTTCGCCCTGCCCGCCGGCATCCTCACCTCCAATTTCATGGAAGCCTACCAGCACGCCCGGGCGACTGCGGGCCAGATGGAGTTGAGCACCTGTCGGGTGATGTACGCCCGCCAACGCCAGAGGTCGCGCTGGCCCATGGCCTGACGCCGCTCCATAACGATGCCACGATTCAACAAGCCAGCGGCGGAGCCTATCGGAAGGAACCTGCCATACTCCCGGTGCGTTAATCCATTCCAACCAAGCCGGATGCGCAATAAAAAGCCAAGATTTACGAACAACCCGCCGCAACAACTCCCACCCGCAATCCCATAATCCTGTACATCCTGCCCATCCCTGTAAAAAACGAGCCCCACCCCAATCACCTCAAGCATCCCGTTTATCCTGTTCATCCTGTGCATCCCTGTAAAATAACCCCTTGACACCACCAATACGAACGTATATCCTAATACTGTCTAGATCAAGCAGCTGCTCCATCCCAACCCCAGAGAGGCAGATTTCCGGATCGACGGCCAACCCCGTCAGCAACAAATCGCAACCGGTCCAGGTGGCAATTCGCCGATATCCGACCAACGTACTCACCGGCGGTGCCGCACTGGCCCACCGGGATTGTTCGGGCCCGCGTGGTAGGGACTCAACCAAATAGTCCTGCGACCACGGAACTGCCGTTCAAATAGTTGCGTACTGGCCGTGCGCTGACAACGATCCGGAATCCCGCCTCTCACACCAAACCAAAACCAACCGCCAACCACCGAACCACCAACCGCAGGGACGAGAAACCCTCCACCCCTCCGGAAAGACGACGCCCGCCCGGCGCCGTCCCACCCTGGTGGTTCGCCAACGGCCATGCACACGCATGGGCGGGTATCAAACCCGCCCGCGCATCCCCCATGCCGTCCCGCTATGCAACAGCCTGACACCTGCCCCACATCAGGATAATCGAATGGCCCTGGTCCGACCGGGGTGGTTGATTGACGGCCTGACTGGGCGCGTGATACGCTTGGGCTATCATGGACATGAGCAACCGGGGCATCGTGACCCCGGTGCGCAACCCCACCAGGAGCGACTGCAATGAATGTCACCCCTCTGGCAATCGAGAAACTGAAGGAAGTCATGGAGGGCGAAAACGAAGTTGATTCGGCTCTCCGTGTCGTGGCAATGCCCGCCGGCCAAGGCCTGCAGTACATGCTGACCATGGAGAAAGAACACCAGCCGGACGACACCGTCCTGCGGATGGAAGGCGTGGAGTTCCTTCTGGACTCTGACAGCGCTCCGTTCCTGCAAGAAGCCACCATCGACTATGTCGAAGAGTTTGGAGGCCGCGTCGGCTTCGTCATCAACAACCCCATGTACGCCGGCGGCGGTTGCGGCTGTGGCGGCGGTGGATGTGGCTGCGGTGGCGGGGGCGGCGGATGCGGTTGTGGCGGCGGTGGAGGCGGCTGCGGCTGCGGCGGCCACTAGGAGGCGCCACAGGCGCTGCATCAACAGCGCTGACGCCGGAATCCCGGCCGGTGGCGTTGGTGAACGTGACCAGAAAAGCAGGCAGGGGCGGAGATACTTCGCCCCTGTTTTGTTTACCGTCCACGGGTTGAACGTGTTTTGGCCGCAATCCGCGCCCGCGTTGCGTCCGCGCCCATCCGTCCACCCGATGTACAATGCTCGTGACTGCACAAGACGCTGATCAGGAGTGAGGTCATGGATCTCTGGCAGAAACTCGCGAACCGGCGTGTTTTGAATCTGCTGCGCACGGACGTGGTCGCCTGGAATGAATGGCGGGCCACCAAGGACGCATCCGGATATTCCTTTGAGAATGCCCAGCTTCACGGCAAACACCTTCCCTGGAGCGACCTGGGCAACCTCGATTTTGCCGGTTCCGACTTCAGCGGCGCGGACCTGCGCGGCGCGGACCTGCACTATTGCAACCTCACCGGATCCAACTTCCAGGACGCGGACCTGCGCGGCGCCAGCCTCCAGGGCGCGTTGCTCGGCGAGGGCAACATGACGCGGGCGGACCTCAGGGGCGCCAACCTGCAGCGGGCCGATTTGAACCAGGTCAATTTCCGCAACGCCAATTTGAACTGGGCAATCCTGCGGGAAACCTATTGTTACTACACCGATTTCTCAGAGGCTGAACTGAACTGGGCCGACCTGCAATCCGCCAACCTTTCCAACTCCACGTTCTACCGAACCCAGTTGTCCGAAGCCAATCTCTCCCACGTGAACCTGTCCCACACCAACTTCAACCTGTCGGTATTGATCCGCACCGATTTCGCCCATGCGGTGATGTTCGATACCATCCTGGCGGCGGTGGACCTCAGCGCCGCGCGCAACCTGGAAACGATTCTCCATGATCCACCGTCGTTGTTGAGCATTGGCACCGACACGCTCAACACCACGTTGCAGGGCGCGGGCGGGCGGTTCACCGAGGAACAGAGGGCGTTTTTCGCCAACAGCGGCGTGGCTTCGGAGATTCTCGCCTCCACGCGGCCCGTCGCCGGTCCGTCGCTCGCGCAGTAACCCGCCGGTTGTACGGCGCGACCCCGCCAGCACATACGCCAAACAGGAGTCCTCGCCATGCCCACCACGCCCCACGGCATCAAGTACGCCGCGCATCGACCGGTCGTCATGGGCCGCAACGGGATGGTGTGCGCCGGCCATCCGCTGGCCGCACAGGCCGGCATCAGCATCCTGCAGCGGGGGGGCAATGCGTTTGACGCCGCCATCGCCACCGCGGCAGTGCTTGGCGTCGTCGAACCGCTGATGTCCGGCATCGGCGGCGACGGCTTCATAATGGCCTACCGTGCTGAAGATGACAGCCTGCGCGTGTGCAACGGAACCGGCGCCGCACCCTACGCGGCCACGCTGGAACGGTACCGGCAGGGCATCCCCATGAAAGGCATCCTCAGCGTATCCGTGCCCGGATTGCTCAACGCCTGGCTCGACACCCATGAGGCCTACGGATCGTTGCCGTTGGGCGACGTGCTTGCGCCGGCCATTGCCCTGGCCGACGATGGGTTCCCGGTTTCGCACTACCTGTCCGGCGCCATCGCCGGCGACTCTCTGCTCTGCGAGTTCCCGACCAGCCGCGCCGTTTTCACGCGCAGCGACACCGGCGAAGCCCTGCGTCCCGGCGACATTCTGCGGCAGACCGACCTCGCCCGCACCTTGTCCACCATCGCCGAGCAGGGTCGCGACGCCTTCTACCGGGGCAGCATCGGAGAGGCCATCGTCCGCTTCAGCGAACAGCAGGGCGGACTTCTCACCATGGCCGACCTCAACGACTGTTCCGCCCGCTGGCAGGAACCCATCTCCACCGACTACGGCGACCATACGGTGTACGAGGCTCCCCCAAATTCCAGCGGACACATCCTGCTCCAGGAACTCAACGTCATTCGGCAGTACGACATGGCCGACATGGGATTCGGCTCGGTGGAGTCGATTCACCTGATGGTCGAAGCCAAGAAGATGGCCTTCGCCGACCGGGAAGCCTACGTTGCCGACCCCGATTACATCGACGTGCCGCTGTCCGGCATGCTGTCGGCGGACTACGCCCGGGAGCGGGCCGGAACCATCGACCGCCGCAGCGCTTCGGCGCGCATGGAGGCGGGAGACCCCTGGAAATACCAGACCGGCGGTCGGCCCGCCACGCCGGCCGGCGTGGGCCGTCGCGGGCCCCGCACCGAGCAGGAGGACACCACCTGCTTCGTCGTCGCCGACCGTGCCGGCAATTCCGTCTGCCAGTTGCAGAGCATCCAGAGCGGATGGGGCTCATCACTCATCGCCGGCAACACCGGCATCCTGCTCAACAACCGCATGACCTACTGGCATCTGGATCCCGACCACGTCGATTGCCTGCAGCCCGGCAAGCGGGTGCGCCACACCATGAATCCGGTCATGGTATTCCGGCGCGACACCCCCGCTGGCGACAGCAGCGCCAACGGCGCAGCGTCGCGTCGCCTGACCTATGTCCTGGGCACGCCCGGCGCGGATTGCCAGGTGCAGAGCAATATGCAGGTGATAACCAACCTGGTTGACCACGGCATGACCGTGCAGGAGGCGGTGGAAGCGCCGCGCTGGAAACACGTGGGCGACGGCACCGAGTCAACCATCCCCCACACCGCCGAAGACCGTTTGCTCATGGAAGGCCGTTTTGACGCCGCCACGATGCGCCAATTGCGCGGCATGGGACACCCCGTGTACGAACTGGAGGCGTGGGACGGAGTGACCGGCCGTGAGATGGCGCTGTACATCGACCCGGACACCGGCGCTCTCCACGGCGCCGCCGACCCCCGCTACGACGGGTACGCCATCGGCTGGTGACGCCATTCGGCGTTATCAGAATCCATGCGTGTTTGACGTTATACAACGTCGGGTGTACACTGGGATTACGCAGTTGGGAGGGCCGCACCAGCAGCCCGTTGAGACAGGGTTCTCACTCGGCTGCCCTTTTTTATGCATCTGCTCTATCTTGACGACGCCGGGTCTGTGAAAAACCCGCAGGACAGGTATTTTATCCTGGCGGGCATCGCGATATTCGAGCGCCAAGTCCAATGGTTGCAGGCGTCCCTGGAACAGTTGGCCACCAGCACAGGCCACCCTGAACCGGGTAGTGTTGAATTCCACGGCAACCAGATGTTGGCGGGTCGGGGGTGGTGGCGCTCCATACGATCCCAACCTCGGCGGCGCACGATGATAATGGAGGGACTGGCCGCTGCCGATTCGTTACACACTGAGCAGTGGCGTCTTTTTGGTGTTGTTGTGGATAAATTGGCGCTATCTCCACAAGACCCAGTCGAATACGCCTTCGAACAACTTTGCAATCGGTTTGATCGTTTCCTTGCCCGCTTGTACCAGCAGGGCATCAATCAAAAGGGTCTCATCGTGCTAGATAAGTCATCCCAAGAGACCCGCCTGCAATCTCTGGCCTCTGAATTTCGTACGCTTGGGCACCGCTGGGGAGTGACTCGGAATCTCGTGGACGTTCCTCTTTTCGTTGACTCAAAGGCCACACGTTGCATTCAATACGCTGATCTTGTCGCATACTCGGTCCGCCGGAAGTATGAACAGGACGACAGTGAGTTTTTTGACGCAATTTCCGGTCGCTTTGACAGCGAAGGCGGCATCGTTCACGGATTGCATCACTACCGGGATCTGAATGACCCCTGCGACTGCCCGGGATGCGTTGCCCGAATCTGAAACCCGAGACGCGTTTGCGCAAAAGCGAAGCCCCTCACCCGTATCGGTGAGGGGCTTCTGTTTTTTGGCTTCGCCGTGGATTATGCGGCTAGTGCTGGACCAGCCCTTCTTCCATCATGGCGGCGATTGCGCCGTCGAATGCTTCGACGGTGAAGTCGATATCCACCTCGGTGTGGGTTCCGGAGAGCACGCCGCTGGTGCGCGACATCAGGTCCACGCCGCGTACCTGCAGGGCCTGACGCAGGGTTCGCTGAATGGCAGCGGGCTGGTTCTTCAGGCGGGATGCGTCCAGACCGTCGATGCCGCGAGCGCCGAAGAACAGGTGGAAGGTGGACGCCTCGCCGTACACGGTGGCGTTGACCTCGCGCCGCTCCACGACTTCGCGCAGTCCCACCCGCAGGCGTTCGGCCATCCGGTCGGCCTGGGCGTTGTATTCGCCGGTGGCGACCAGGCGCAGCGCGGCGTTGCCGGATGCGGCGGCGTATGGGTTGGCGTTGAACGTCCCGCCGTGCAGCACGCGTTCGTAGCGGTCATGGTGGCTGTCGCCCGTCTGGTGCATCACCGCCATGACCTCATCGCGGCCGCCGACTGCTCCGCCCGGCAATCCGCCGGTCACGATCTTGGCCATGGTGCAGAGGTCAGGGTCGATTCCCAGCCGTTCCTGCGCTCCACCCGGCGCCCAGCGGAACCCGGTGATGACCTCGTCCAGGATCATCACGGCGCCGTGTTCGCGGGTCAGGCGGCGCACGCCATCCAGGAATCCGTCGGGCAGCGGCACCGTGCCATAGGACGCGCCGGACGCCTCGGTGATGACGCCGGCGATGTTGTCGTCGTTGGCCAGCGCGTTTTCCAGAGCCGTCAGGTCGGTGGGCAGCACGATGATGGAATCCAGCGCGCCCTGCGGGATGCCGATGGACGCCGGAACGTCGAAGGGCGGCAGGTTGCCGGGCATTACGTAGTCGTGCCAGCCGTGGTAATGCGACTCCCAGCGGATGATCTTCTCCTTGCCGGTGTAGGCTCGCGCCACGCGCATGGCCAGCATGGTGGCCTCCGCACCGGAACCCACGAAGCGCACCTTGTCAACGCATGGCATCAGGGTGCAGACGCGCTCGCCCCATTCCAGCATGGATTCGGTGGGGGCGCCGAAGTGCGACCCGTCGGCCAGCACGCCGGACAGCGCGGCGACCACCTCCGGGTGCGCGTGCCCCAGCAGCAGCGAGGCGGAACCCATGCCGTAGTCCACGTACTCGTTGCCGTCGATGTCCCACTTGCGCGGCCCACTGCCACGGGCGATGACCACGGGGAACGGGTCCGACGTGTAGCCGTCGTGGCCGGGGCTGCCCGAGGGGAACCGGGCCTGGTAATTGGGTTGCAATTCCCGCGAACGGGGGTTCATGCGAATATACTGTTCCTGGATCGTTTCAGCCATGTTGATCGCTCCTTTGGATAAAGCGTAGGCGGCGAGGGATTGGTCCCTCGCCGCCATAATATCATTTGCGCCGGGTGTGGGGTTAGCCAGTCCCGCGCCGTAATTCCGCCTCCAATTGGCGTACTCGTTCCAACGCTGCATCTCTCGCGTCCAACGCCGCATCCCGCTGGGCTTTGGCTTCAGCCAAATCCGGCAGGTATTCCACCGTCGCCGGATTCCAGAATCGTATCGCGCCTGCGACCCAGCGAAGCTCCAAACCCAACACCGCACTTAGCCCGCGCGTTGACCCATCCTCGGCAGTGTCCACTGGAATCGGATCGTAGGACCCATCGGGAGTCAGGCGGTCGCCAGCCAGCGCAGCGTCGTGGAACTGCCCTCCTGTATGGTCGAACCGCCAGTATTCCCCCACGCCGTAGCTCGCGTAAATCTCCCGCTTTTCGGTGTAATCCCGACGGCCGGTCGATGCCGACGCGACCTCCAGCACGAAATCCGGCGGTTTCCCAATCTCCCCAATGGTGTAGCCGTTGGACGCGACGACTTCCGCCGGGGACACCGGCATACCGAACGCCAGCAGCAGGTCCGGGTAGGGTGCGCGCCGGACGTCGCTGGCGTCCTGGCACAGATAGCCATTGCCCATCACCACCACGTCGCCATGGGATCGGAAATGTTCCTCCAGGGTGTACAAGGCCCGGGCAATGTCCGGCAATTGGGTTGTCATGTCGGGGATCCGAGGCGGGTCGGGCAGTTCGGTAAGGCGTATCCCGAACCCGTTCGGCGGGTGGCGCTGGCCGATTTTGGCGGGGATGGTCATCATATGCCTCGCGGCGGGCGGGCGTGGGTTGTACCGCTATCCAACGTCATCATAGCATGGCGACAGTGGCGAACGATTATTCGCCTGGATAAAGCGTAGGCGGCGAGGGATTGGTCCCTCGCCGCCATAATATCATTTGCGCCGGGTGTGGGGTTAGCCTCACCGGAGGCGGCATATACCCAAACCGTCCGGCTACCTTGGCCAGCCGCCAGGAATCTGACCGGCAGCGAGCGCACTGCGGATGTTGTTGGCCGCTTCTGGGGTAACCCAGCGGCCCCAAACGTGGCTGCGGTTGTTCAGCCACCAAAGGGCCGTGGCCTCAACGTCGGCGTTCGGATTCCGGTCTCGCCACCTCACTGCCGTCTTGTAAACATCAATGTTGAAATCCCAGGCGCGCAGAAAATCGACCACGTCAGGTGCCGCGTTCGCCAGGTCAGGATTTGCGGCTATCAGGATGGTCGCATCCTGGTATGCGCAGGCCTTGGTGGTGTACCAGCACTGGTCGGTGTATTCGGGTTCCTGCAAACGAACCAGGTCATGCAACAACGCGGGGCCATTGGTGCCCCACTGGTAGCCCAACCACGGCTCTCGGCGTTCATACGCCCGGAGCAGTCCCGCGTTCAATGCTGCTTTATCAGGTGAATTGATGATCTGCACATGATCGCTGAGCCCATACGCCCGAACCTGCGCCCTGTTGATGGTCTCGCAAGCCCAACCTCTGACGCAGGAAACGAGCCTGGCTCTGCCTCCTGTTCCGGTGTCGCAAACAGGCTTTTGAATCGTGGATTCTTGAGGTCTTCGATGCTGTCAAGGTCTGGATATTGGCGTTGCAAGTAGGCCGGTATTACGAACGCGGATTGCCAGTCACTGCCAAGGCTCCCGCCCAATGACATAACCGTTCCGTTCGCGGTTGCTTCCTCCCAGACCTCCTCCTGGTTCGGCAGCCAGAGTTCCATCAGCACATCAACATCGCCGCCCGTTAATCTGTGAAACAGGGGGAGGGTTGAGCCAGATCTTGTGTCGGTGGGATAACCGTAACCCTCTTCCACGATGTACTGGGCAATTCGGTTCTGCACCCACAGACTGTCCCATTCCGGATCGGCAAACGTAATCGTTGGTTTTGTTGTCGTGGGCGGTGTTGGCGTGGCGCCGGCGCCGGTGGATGGGCAGACCGGTGACATTGCTGTGGTGTGAAAAACCCACTCCGACCAGTCGTGCTCGGTGTCACCTCGCCTGGTGCCCACGATGAATGCGTACTGGTCTCCGCCCATCAGGTTTGGCACGGTGTGGCTGGAGAGGCTGCTGCGCACGTCCGTGAACGCGAACCGTTCAGTCCAGGGTATGCCCACCGCAATGGCTTGCTCGACGGCGCGATAGTTGGCCCACCCGACTCGATACTCCAACGCTCCGGGAACGCTGTTCCAACTGACCACCACCTCGCCCGAATTTCCGGTATCGCGAATTGACTGAACGCTGGCGCCGGCCGCTTGCGCGTGTGCCGCGTCGCGCACCTCCAGTCCGGCGATGATCACGACAATTACCACCAGGATAACTAAAACAGGTTGATGAACGCCCCTAACGCGAGTTCTGTTCCACAGTTTGGCTAGCATAATCTGGCTCCTTTGCCGAGGTAATCGGCGGTTGGGATCGATATGTTAAGGACACCCTACATGGAGAATACCTGGTCGAGATCGCAAGCTTACCTGTGCCTGCCACAAAAACAGCAGGGGCGAATGATTATTCGCCCCTGCCCGTATCCCAAACCCGACGTCAGGATCAATTATCGGCCGCTGCCACCGCCTCGGGCTGCTCCAGCGCCGCGCCGAATGCCTCGCTGAGGCTGGCGCAGGCGGCATCGATGGCCAGCCGTGCCTTATCCATCACGTGCGGCAGACCGAAGAACCCATGGATCATGCCGTCGTAGCGGATCAGATTGGTGGCGACGCCGGCCTCTTCCAGCGCGGCGGCGTACACCTCGCCCTCGTCGCGAAGCGGGTCGAACTCGGCGGTGATCACCAGCGCCGGCGGCAGGTCGTTGGACAGCCGCGCCCGCAACGGCGATGCGAAGATGTTGTAGCCCGACAGGTCGGTGGTGTTCACGTAGTGGTCCCAGAACCACCGCATGCTTGCCGTTTCCAGGAAGAGGCCGCGCCCGTTGACGTCGTAGGAACGGGTGTCATATGCGTAGTCCACAGCCGGGTACACCAGCAGTTGGAACGCCAGCGGGTTCGGGAAGTCGTCCTGCGCCAGGCACACGGCGGCGGCCAGGTTTCCGCCCGCGCTGTCGCCACCCACCGCGATGGCGTCGGGACGGCCGCCCAGCGCTTCCGCGTTGGCCATCGCCCACATGGTGGCGGTCAGGCAGTCCTCAAAGGGCGTGGGGAACTTGTACTCCGGCGCCAGGCGGTAATCCACCGACACCACCACGCAGTTGGCGCCCACGCAAAGCTCACGGGCGGTTGCGTCGGCGGTTTCCACGTTGCCAATCACCCAGCCGCCGCCGTGGTACCACACCAGGATGCCCCACGGCCCGGCCGTCGCCGGCGTGTAGATGCGGACGGGGACCTCACCGGGTTCCTTGCCGTCAACATTCTGGAGGATGCGGTCTTCCACCCTGCCCACGTCCGGTCCGTCGGGTCGAGGCCGGTTGTTCATGATCTCCCGGCATTCGTCAACCTCCATATCCTGGAAGGGTTTCATGCCGAGAGAGTCGAAGATTTCCAGGACATGCGCCGCCTGTGGGTCCAGCAGTTGACGCATGGCCGCCGGGTCGCCCTCGTGCTGGTGGAAATACTCCTCCACCATGTCATCAACCGCGCCCCGCAGGAACTTGCAGGCGTCGTCCATGGCCTCCCGCGCCGTGTCCATCAGGCCGGCCATGCTGAAAAAGCCGTGGATCATGCCATCGTAGCGGTTGGTGGTCGCCGGCACCCCGTACCCGTTCAGCAGTCGGCCGTAAGCCTCGCCTTCGTCCCGCAGCGGGTCGTATTCGGCGGTTATGATCAGCGCCGGGGGCAGGTCGTCCATGCCGGGGAAATCGGGGCCGAGCCGCAACGGAGCGCACTGGGGGTCTTCGGCCTGTCCGGGGTTGGCCAGGTACTGGTCCCAGAACCAGATCATGCCCTGGCGTTCCAGGCTATAGCCGGTGCCGTTGTCGAGGTAGGATCCGGTGTCGAAATTGACATCCGTGACCGGGTACACCAGCAGTTGGTGGCTGACGCGCACGTCTCCGGACTCGGCGGCGCGCATGCTCACGGCCGCGGCCAGGTTTCCGCCGGCGCTGTCGCCGCCCACCGACACCACGCCGCGTATGCCGCCCAGTTCCTCCGCGTGGTTGCTGGCCCACAGGGTGGCCGCGTAGCAGTCGTCCAGCGGTTCGGGATACTTGGCTTCCGGCGACAATCGGTAGTCCACCGACACCACGATGTTGCGCGACCCGACGCACAGGTTCCGCGCCGTGCCGTCGGCGGATTCCAGGTCGCCAACGACCCAGCCACCGCCGTGATACCACACCAGGATGGGGAACGGGCCGTCACCCTCCGGCGTGTAGATGCGGACCGGAACGTCGCCGGCAGGGCCGGGAACAGCGCGGTTCTCAACCTTGCCAACCTCGGGGCCAGGGCCGCGCTGTCGCTTGGCGGCATTTTCCCGCGCTTCGACGGGCGTAACGGTATAGTTGGGCGGCAGGCCCAGGGCGCGGGTCGCCTCGATTACTTGTACGGCTTGCGGGTGCAGTGGCATCTTTAGCCTCCACCATGGTCAGGTTTCGTGGTCTGAAAACAGGCCGCCGGAGTCCCTTTCGGGGTGTTCCGGCGGCCTCTGTAGTTGCTGGCGTCCGGTCCTAATCGTTGCGGGCGACGTAGTCCTGGCGGGCGCGGTCCAGCGCTCGCGTCCGGCCGGCCTGGAGGGTTTCGTTACGCTCGTAGGCCCACTGGTTGGATGCGATGGTCGCTTCGGCCGAGCCCTGGAAATGGGGCATGACGTGGCGCGCCATCAGTTCGTAGCTGTGGAGCATATGCTCCCTGGCTGCCCAGTCCACGGTCTGCACCATGAAGGCTCCGAACCCGCCGCTGCGCTCTTCCAGCCGCTTGATGCCCTCGATGCAGTCGTCGGGCGTGCCGATGATCCACGCGCCCCGCTCGGCCATCACGTCGATGATCTTGTCCGGGGGACCGTCCACCACCTGCGCGCGACCCATCGTATGCTCGAAGTATTCGCGCTGGTAGCGGCCCGCACCGATTCGCGCCTGCTCGAAGGCTTCCTTGCGGGTGTCGGCCAGGTGGACGGGCAGCACGAGCCGCCATTCGAAGCGGTCCACCGTCTGGTTGTGCTCCGCCGCCGATTCCTCGCAGATGTCCCAGAGTTCGTTCAGGTCGGCGCCCTGCGGCATCTTGGGGTCCCGCGGCGTGGTGATGGTCAGCACGGACGCGCCGTGCTTGCCGGCCAGGGACACACCCGACGGCGTCTGTACCGACGCCACCGAAATGGGCATGTGCGGCGTCTGGTAGGGACGAAGTTGCAGCATGGCCTCGTTGAGTTCGAACCAGTCGCTGTGGTGGGTGATCGGCTCCTTCTCCTTGAACAGCCGCATGATGACACCCAGCGACTCGTCCATGCGCAGGCGCTGCTTGGTGGGGTCGATTCCCATCATGTAGGCGTCGCCGGGCAGGGCGCCGGGACCCACGCCCAGCATCACGCGGCCGCGCGTCATGTGGTCGAGTTGGGTCATCCAGTTGGCGACCATGAAGGGATGGTGGTAGGGCAGGCTGACGACGCCGGTGCCCAGCTTGATGTGCTTGGTGCGGTCGGCGGCAACTCCGATGAAAATTTCCGGCGACGAGATGATCTCCCAACCGGCGCTGTGATGCTCGCCGATCCAGGCCTCGTCGAAGCCCAGGTAGTCCAGCCACTGCACCAGTTCCATGTCGCGTTCCAGCGCCAGCGTGGGGTTCTCGCCGGCCCGGTGGAACGGGCCCATAAAGATGCCAAACTTCATACGATCGGGTAATGCCATCGGGAAATCCTCCTCGTGGTCCGCCGCAGGCGGATGAGCGCCGCCGGGTTAGACACCGATCGCAACGGCTGCCGTCGCATGAACGTGTCGACCGCCTAACGGTCACGTGTGAACGATGTTGCCCGCATTATATTGGGCATCCCCAACTGCGGCAAGCCGACCAACGCCGGCGGTTCCGGCGGTTATAATCACAACCAGCACATAAACCCATGCCCACGAGGCCACGCCAATGACCAGCATCATCCAGCACTCAGTGATACTCAACAGCCAGTCCGGCTTGCGCAACGCCAACAGGCTAGCCCGCGAGTGGGCTATCGCCCACGCCGGCGCCTACCAGGGACAGGCCCAGCGCGAACTGGGCGGCTCTGAAACCTTCCGGCAATGGAGCAACGATAATCTGGCTATTCGCACCGCCAAACTCACCACCGAGTCATTCAAGCAGGTGCAATTATTCAGCATAAATTATGATCTTGCCAACGGCTCCGAACCTTATACCGCTTATGTGATGACCTACGCGTCCTCCGAAACCGAGCAGGTCGGGGGGTATTGCATCGCCGTCGCCACCGTGCCCCCATCGATGGCAACGGCGGAACTGCCCTGGGAAGACCGGGCCGGGCCGGCCGCCCTCGAACAGTTCATTGAGACCGTAAAATCCGACCGTTCACGTTCTTCCCCGCCGGGTGAAGAATCCGCCGGCGTAAACGCCATCGACGACCTGTTCTCAATCCACGATTCCGCTCTCGTGCTGACCCACGCCGGCCTGGCCGACGGCGAGTTCGAGGAATTGGCAGACCTGCACAGCGACTGGGCCGCGGTGGTCACCATCAACCCGCAGGAACAGTTGGCGCTGAGCCTGCACCTGCCCGCAGACCAACTGCACCAGTGGGTCCGCGCGAAGATCGCCCTCTTCTCCCGCTATGCAGACCCGGACGGCAGACGCCTCCGAATGGCCGAAACCGACCTGGACGCCGCGATGGCCCGGGTGGAAACGGAGCGCAACGACGCAACCAGCGGAGTCGCCGGACGCAACGCCATCGCCGTGCTGAAGGTGTTGGAGTCTTTGGCCTCCGCGCCCACAACGGCCATCCCCGCCGGCGCTGATGCCGACGGCGATACGGCTGACACGGCCGGCGCAGAATCGCAGGAATCGTCACAATCCGACCCGGCGGTCGCCCAGCAGCGCATCTATACCCTCGAAGACCAACTGAGCGAAGCCGAAAAGGAGATATCGGAACTGCGTGATCGCCTGGCGCAGTATGAGCAATACGACGCCGAAGTGCAGCCCGACGACACCGTCCCCGAACCCGAGCCCGACCCGCAATCCGTGGTGGACGCCAACCGGCATACCACCGTGCTGGACGCCATGATCAACCGCGAGCGCTTTTCCCGTCTGCGATTCCTGACCCACTGCGAAAAGCCTCTGGCCCGTTACGGCAAGCCCAGACCCAACGGCGTGGAGATCGTCGTGGCCCTGGATGCCATCAACACCCTTGCCCAGGCGTGGTACAACACCCCAAACGGCAATATTGGCACCTGGGACAACTACTTCATACAACTGGCGGGTTGGAAGCACGCCGACGACGAGTCCGCAGCCACCATGGCGATGTATGGCGACAAACGGTCATTCAGCGACCAGGAACACGACCGCCTCGTCACCATCACGCGGCACCTCACCTTTCAGGGTTCCAGCAGCGGCCTGCAGATCTACTTCGACCGGGACGACATCACGCAATCGTTCATCGTGGGCTACATAGGCGAGCACCTGCCATACGCCACCGCCCGTTCGTGACCCATCGCCCCAAACCATCAAGTCCTGGCCTGAATTGAAACTCCGGAATGGGTAACAATTTCCGAAAAATCTGGACTTGGCTGGTAACACAGTGGCGAAAATGCTGGGCCCGCCTCCGTAGGACACGCAATTGGACCTGGGAGCACAAATTTTTCGTCTCAGTGATCGTCGCATTAGTCATTATCACAGCATCGCATGTGTGGTTAGTAATCGACGAATGCAGGTTGGGCGGAGCGTGTTGCCAGTACCTCTTTGGCAAATTGCTCCCACCGTGGTACAGGGTCGCATTGTTGCACGCACCTTGGATCGCTGCTGTAATCCTGATCGGTTGGCTGGTCCGTTTGCGCGCAACACGACAAGCTCATAGGCAGCGATTTACCGGTTCCTTTGTTGCCGTAGTGGCGATCGCGTTGGGTTATATGGCCGCATATCACTGGGAAGGATTAAGAGGTGAGGAATCACCGAGTGCAGTGTTAAGCAACATAGGCTTAGCCGTTGTGGGCGTGTCAGGAGTCCTGTTCGTAGTTTGGCAGGCACGCATCGCGAGTGAAAATAACCAAATCGCAGCGGACAAGTCTCTCGCCGAACAATTTATGCAGGCTTCAGAAATGCTATACAGCGATCATGTCGGCACTCGTCTATCTGGAATTGCTGTTATCAGATCACTTGGTAGAAAAAACGAGACGTATCGCAAAATGAGCGTGAGATTGCTGCGTACGTTCGCAACTGATTCCACTCGCGTACAAGGAGAGGATACCGACGTCGCGCAAACGACCCTGCTCTACTTGAGCAATCGTAGGCCACGCAGAAGGGTTAGAAGATAGACAGCTGCCGCCGGCCACGGACCCTGTTGACGGGTGAGGGACACGACGGCGGCGTATCACACGGTATGTGTAGTTGGGTCAGCCTGAAACCAGCGGCAGGCCCTCGTCGGCGCGCACCTCGTTGATGATTTCCAGCACTCGCTGGGACAGCGGGGCGTAGGTCAACTCGAACTCGGACAGCAGCCGGCTGTTATCCACCAGGTAGTTGCCGGAGTGTTCCCGGCCGCCCTCGTTGTCGAAACTCACCTGCGCGTCGGGCAGGTAGCCGCGCACCATTTCCGCCAAGTCTCCCAGGCTGATGGGCGTTCCGCCGGAGTTGTACACCTGGTGCTCGCTGCTGTCCACCAGCGACACGCGCACGAATGCCTCGGCGATGTCCTCGACGTGGATCGGCAGGCGCATCATGCCCTGGTAGGGGAAACTAACCGGTTCGCCCCGGGCGGGCAGCGTCACGCAGCGCACGTGGTCGGTGGAACCGCGAACCTTGTCCGGTCCCGTGACGTTGGCGGGCCTGATGCCGGTGATGCTCATGCCGTAGTTCTCGTTGAACATCTTTGCCTGGAACTCGTTGAAAATCTTGTGGGTGGCGTACTGGCTGTCGCCGTAGGTGCCCTCGTCCTCGTTGATTTCACGGTCGCCGAAATTCGACTGCTGCCCGCTCACGGCCACCGAACTGGCGTACACGATCCGGTTGACGTCCAGGAGGCGGCCCGCCTCGAAGCAGTTGTCCATGCCGAGGATGTTCAGGCGCATCTGGTGGTGGGGGTTGCCCTCTCCGCCGCCCAGCAGGTAGGCCAGGTTGATGATGCGGTCGGGTTTGGAGTCCACGATGGCCCGCGTCACCTGCTCAAAGTCCGTGATGTCCACCCGCGCGCTGCGAATGGAGTCCCGGTCAACGCCGGGGATGTCCGGCAGCGGGTTGATGTCCGTCGCGTACACGTCCTCGCCGCGTTCCACCAGTTTGCGAATCACGCGCGGCCCGATGAATCCCGCGCCGCCCAATACCAGAACCGTCATAGTCGCACCTCCATAGTGCTTTGGCCCGCGTCGTCTCTGTGGGCGAAGCGTGGCAATCGCGTCGTCAGCCGTCGAGTTTCACCGTCGCACCGCCACGAAAAACAACCGCCGGAACGGGTACAGCGTCACACCGTCCTGGCGCTTTGGGTATTCCGCGTTCAACCGACGGCGGTACTCTTCCAGGTACACCTCACGTTCTCCGTCTTCCAGCCCGTTCAGGATGGGACGCAGCCCGGTGCTGGTAACCCATTCCAGCACCGCGTCGTCGCCGGACAGCACGTGCTGGTACTCAGTGGTCCACACGTCCAGATGCGCAGACTCCGGCGCCAGCAGGTCATAGTAGAAATCAGGGTCCTGCACCCAGCGGTTTCCCACCGCCTGCCGCAGTTCAGCGGAGCCGATGGCCTTCCCGCCCGCGCCACCGTCGGCCAGCGTTTCGCGCATCAGGTGGTGCGAGCGCATATCCCAACTCAGGGGCGCCTGCACCGCCAGGCATCCGCCCGACGGCAGCAGATTCCAGAGCCTTGGCACCAGTTCATGGTGGTCGGGCACCCACTGAATGGCAGCGTTGGAATACAGCACGGACGGTGGGAAATCCGGTTGCCAGTCGGCCAGGTCTCCGGTCTGCCAGCGCACGCGACCGCCGCCAGGATTGCTTTCTCCCGACGCCGCGCGCTCCAGCATTTCCGGCGAGTTGTCCATGCCCACCACGTCCGCGTCGGGCCAGCGGTCTGCCAGCAGTCGCGTCACGTTGCCGCTGCCGCAGCCCAGGTCGTAGATGGCCTGCGGGTTCTCCAGCGGGATGCGGCCCATCAGGTCCAGCGCCGGGCGGAGTCGGTGGTCCGCAAACTTCAGATATTGACCCGGATTCCACGACTCGCCGGCCAAGTGCCGCTGGTGCAGCGTCTCCTGCGTCATGCAACAATCTCCCTTCCCGAAAAGTAAGTATTCAACCCAACTCGCAGCGAGTATAGGCGCCGCAAAATCCGAGCGTCAACCGTGGGGCGTCTTGTCCAAAGGGCCATTGGCGGGCGTCGTCCCCGCTGCCGCATCGTTTGTGGCATAATACCCGAACCCATCAAATCAAACCCAACGGAGGTACGCACCGCATGGTTGACCTCAGGCGCGCCGCCGCCATCGTGGGCATCCACGAGCACGTCACCCGCTATTCGCCCGACAAGAGTGAACTCCAGATCCAGGGCGAGAGCGTCATCAAAGCCCTCGCCGACGCCGGCCTTTCGAAGAACGACGTTGACGGCCTTTTCACCGCGTCGAGCAGCATCCGCAACAGTGGCATGAACCTGGCCGACTACCTCAATATGTACCCCAGCTACGTGGACAACACCACGGTAGGCGGCGGTTCCTTTGAGTTTCACCTTTCTCACGCCCTCACCGCCATCGCGGCCGGCCGCATCAACGTGGCCGTCATCACCTACAGCAGCCTGGCCCGATCCGGCGGCGTTTCGGTGGGCACCGGCGGCGTGGGACGCTTCGGCCACCCCATTCTCGACCCGTCCCCTGACAGCTTCGAGGAACTCTACGGCCTGACCACGGTGGGGCTTTACGCCATGATCGCCCGGCGGCATATGCACCTGTTCGGCACCACCTCCGAGCAACTGGCCGAGGTGTCCGTGGCCATGCGGCACCATGCGTCGATGAACCCCGAGGCGCTGTTCCGCGATCCCATCACGGTGGAGGACGTGGTCAACTCCCGCATCATCTCCGACCCGCTGCACCTGATGGACTGCTGCATCATCACCGACGGCGGCGGCGCGGTGGTTGTGGCCTCCCCTGAAGTCGCCCGCAACTGCCGGCAGACCCCCGTCTGGGTACTCGGCGCCGGCGAAGCCATCGCCCACCAGGGCGCGGGCAAACGCGACCTCATCTACATCGCGGCCCACCAGAGTTCCCCGCGTGCCTTCGAGATGGCCGGCGTAACCCACGACGATATCGACATGGCCATGGTGTACGACTCGTTCACCATCACCGTGGTGGAAACGCTGGAAGACCTGGGCTTCTGCAAGAAGGGCGAGGGCGGAGAGTTCGTCAGCGGCGGCCGGCTGAAGGTCGGCGGCGCGCTGCCCATCAACACCGACGGCGGCGGACTTTCGTCCAACCACCCGGGTATGCGCGGCCTCTTCCTGCTCCTGGAAGCCACGCGCCAACTCCGCCACGAGTTCGACGGCACCGGCCGCCAGGTTCCCGACTGCAAGATCGCCCTGGCTCACGGCACCGGCGGCGCGCTCGGTTCCCGGCATTCCGGCGGGACCGTCATCCTAGCGAGGGATTAACCATGACCACCACCTGGAACCGACCTTTGCCCTCCATTGCGGGCGAAACCAAGCCCTTCTGGGACTCCTGCCGGCGCGGCCAACTGGTGATTCAGCGCTGCGACGACTGCAACGAATACCAGTGGTATCCACGGGGCATCTGCGCCAACTGCTGGAGCGAGAACATCCAGTGGGTGCAGTCGTCGGGTCGCGGCACCGTCTGGACCTACACCGTCACGCAGCAGAACCGCACCACCGGGTTTGCCGAGATGGTCCCCTACGTGCTGGCCCTGGTCGAACTGGAAGAGGGCGTCCGAATGTTCACCAACATCGTGGACTGCAACCCCCGCGACGTCCACATCGGAATGGCCGTGGAGGTAACCTTCCAGACCGCCACGCCGCAGATCACCATCCCCTACTTCAAGCCGGCCGGCTGAACATTCACAACCGTATGACCATGCCACGCGATTGTGACCCGCAGCATGTTAATTGGGCATGTTGTCGCGCCGGCAGTCCGACGTATCGGAGGTAGCTGCTTCTGGAAGCATCACGGTGTAGCGTGCTGATTTCACCAGTTGAATGCTGTTGTAATCCTTTACGTCGCCGAATGAGAACTGCCACAAATGATATTCATCGTTATCGGTGCGCTGGAAGAACAAGGTTGAGACTTTTTTGGCGGTGTGGTGTTGCCATTGCCGAAATGGATAGTACAGTTGCCTGATGATGGAATTAGTAGCGCTACCTCCTTTTGCCTCCACCAAAACGACTTTATCCAGTCCTTCGTATCCAGCATCTACCTCAGTTTGTACTCCACTCACTTTGACGTCAAATTCACCAGCCACGAATGAAAACTCAGGCGTGTATTTTCTGCCTCGTATCGTGAGTACAAGCGTTTCATCGTCCGTGAAATGGCGAATCAAACTCAGCGCGAACGCTCGATCCAAATGCTGCATTTCGGAGTTGCCGACTCTGGTAGTTTCCAATTCAAATGGAAATGCGCTCCTGTACACCTCCAGCGGAGACTCTATCGGAGGCACATCGACGTAACCTTCGCCCTTCAAAATCGCATAGTGGCCATTTTTGACGGGCAGAACGAAGAGACCACTTTCTCGAAAGACTGTCGGACGGCTCTCTCTGGTATCCTGCTTACATAGGATGCGGACTTCTTTTTCCGCGGTGCGTTGAAAATGCTGGCACGCCACTTTGATTTGGGCTGCCGAGATAAAGTAGGGAGCATGATCGAAATCATGCTCTCTAATATGGTAATGCTCGAAGATAGCGTTCCAGCTTGGGCTAACTGAGGCTTCCGGCATCACTGAACAACTCCTCTAGCCAGTGACCGGATCATAAATGCTCGTCGTTTCGAGCAAGCGATTCTGAGGACCATGCATTGGCAGAGTTATGGGGACTCCACCGCCATCAGGAGGAAGGAGCGAATCTAGACGTTGCCTGCCGATAAGAGTGTACTCCAACTCGCGCTCCACACCCACAAAACGTCTGCCCAAAGACAGCGACGCAACGCCGGTAGCTGCGGTGCCAGCGAAAGGATCAACTACTAAATCGCCAGGATTGGTACTGGCCCGAAGGCAACGTTCAATCAAGGCCACAGGCTTTTGTGTGGGATGTTTGCCAAAACGTTTTTCATCCCGGCCGGCAGCGGGGAAACGCCAAACCGTTTTCATTTGTTTGCCGCCGTTTTCTTCTCTCATTTCTTGGTAGTTAAATGTGTATTTATGCTTGCTGCCTTTCGGAGCCTTGGTAGCCCATAAGACCGTCTCCGTCGAATGAGTGAAACATCGACAACCCAAATTCGGAGGGGGATTCGTCTTTTCCCAAGTGATGTCATTCAATACACGAAACCCCAATTGCATCATGGCCATACCTACGCTGAGGTAAATGTGTAGAGTGCCCGTGACCCAAATCGTGCCAGCTGGTTTCAGAACCCGATGGCATTCACTCAACCATGCCACGTTGAATTCGTGGTCGTTGTCAATCCCTTCGCTACGGTCCCATGCTCCTTTGTTGACGCTGACACGCTTGCCGGCAACGCATGTGACACCGTCATTTGACAAAAAGTAGGGTGGATCAGTCCAAATGCAATCGACACTATCGGCCGGCATGTCAGCTAGCAACTCCAGGCCGTCACCGCAGAACAATACTGACTCGCCATCCGGTGATTCCCAAATTCTTTCCTTGTGGGCAGTAGTCATTTGCCTTTCTCTCTTAGCGTCGCTGGCATCAGCGCATGAATTCAGCCACTGGCGAGTATATCGTACTAGTCCAGCACTGTTTATGGCGCCCTGTCATCAATTTGTGCTGTGTCAAACAGAAAAGTTTTACCCACCGGATTGGAGCATCTGGGTTGGCATCACCCCCACGCCTTCAGCCGTATCTCCTCGCTCGTGTCCATATCCGCTTGGGCTTCGTCGGGCTGGTCGTTGAACAGGTACGACAGCGAACGCCGTGAGTAGTAGTTGTCGTCCTCCGGGTCCAGGCGGATGGCCTCGGTGAGGTCGGCTATGGACTGCTCGTACTCTCCAACCTCGTACCACGATACGCCCCGGTTGAACCACGCATCCGCGCATTGCGCGTCCATCTCGATGGCCGTCGTGTAGTCGGCGATGGCCCGCTCATATACGCCGTTGCGGCTGTAGCGGTTGCCTCGCTCGACGTACTCCTCGGCCGTGGTTGGCTCCGGCGGCTGCGCGAATGGCGGTCTTGAAGCGGTCATTGCGAGCGCGGCGCGGCGGTCTGGTTCGTCAGGCCGGCCATTACATCACCGACCGCACCAGCCCGCCATCAACCAGCATGGTGGTGCCGGTGATGTAGCTGGAACGCGAGGACGCCAGGAAGGCCACCAGGTATGCCAACTCCCTGGGCTCACCGATTCGCTTGAGCGCGGTCTGTTCCGCACGTTGCGCCAGCGCGTCCTCGATGGGGATGCCCTGGGTCCGCGCGCGGTCCTCCACGTTTTCCATCATGCGCTCCGACATGATGCTGCCGGGACAGACGTTGTTGATCAGGATGTTCTCCTGTCCGATATCGTCGGCCAGATTCTTCATGAATCCGATGACGCCCATGCGCGTGGCCGCCGACAGCGCCAGGTTCGGGATCGGCGTGTACACGGTGCTGGCCAGAATGTTGATTATGCGGCCACCACCCTGCGCCCGCAGATGGGGCAGCGCTTCCCGGGTCATCCGCGCGAAGAAGAACAGCGAGCGGTTCGCCGAAACCTGCCACAGTTCCTCGGTGGAGTCCTTGGCGTAGGCTTGCGGCGGGCCGCCGGAGTTGTTGATCATGATGTCCAGTTGCCCGAAATTTTCCACCGTGCCCGCCACCAACTCCGCGATGGTCTCTTCGCGGTCCAGGTCTCCGGCAAAAGTGTAAATCTCGCCTCCGGTTGCCGCCCGGATCTCATCCGCCGCCCGCTCCAGGTCGGACGCGGTGCGCGCGCACATCGCGACCCGCACGCCTTCCTCCGCCAGCACCTCCGAGCACGCGCGTCCCAGTCCCTTGCTGGCGCCGCCCACGATCGCCACTTTGCCTTTCAATTCCAGATCCATTGCCCGGCCTCCTCAAATGCTGCCGCCGATTATAACAGCCGTCGGCCGGGTGTCATTGCGCTTGCTACGCGACAATCCGGCCGCCGAGGCCAACCGGCCATGGTGTACAATCGCACCACCATGACGATGCCGACTTCCGACCTTGCCGCCATTGAAACCGCCGCCGTCGAGTTCGCTCAGGGGGCGGGCCGACTGCTCGCGGGGCATTTCGGCCAGACCATCAACGTCGAGTACAAGGACGAAGCCCGGCAGGATCCCGTCACCACGGCCGACAAGGAAACGCAGGCTTACCTGGAAGGACAGATTGCCGCGCGGTTCCCCACTCACGGCATCCTTGGCGAGGAGGACGACGCCAGCGCGGACGGCGACCGGGTCGCGCCCGATTTCCTTTGGGTGCTGGACCCTCTGGACGGCACCACCAATTTCATGAACGGCCTGCCGGTGTACGCGTCCTCCATCGGCGTGCTGTACCGGGGCGTGCCGGTTGCGGGCGCGGTGTACATACCCTGGCCCACGGAGTCCGGCAACGGCGTGGTGGTTCACGGCCACACCGGCAGCGGAGCCTTCGCCAACGGAGAGCCGGTTTCGGTGTATCAGACGGACAAACTGCGAGGCGATCGGCTGGTCGGGCTGCCGGGATCCTTCGGCGCGTCAACTCGCGTGGGCAAGGGACTCAAGGGGCAGCCGCTGGGTCAGCTTCGCGTGACGGGAAGCATCGCCTACGAGCTTGCCCTCACCGCCATGGGAGTCATGCAGTTCGCCGTTATCGGAGCGCCCCGGATGTGGGATATGCTCGGCGGTGCGCTGGCTGTTCAGGAAGCCGGCGGCACGGTGATGACCCGCCTGTCAGGCCAAAGGCAATGGCAGCCGATGGAGTCCCTGGTGCCGACGTGGGACGAAAAGACCCCGACCATGGCGGAGTTACGCAAGTGGGTGGCGCCGCTGGTGGCGGCCAACCCAACCCTCGCGCCGCTGATAGCCCACAACCTTCACCAGCGCCGGCGGCCGGTGCGCCGGGTAATCCGAAAAATCAAGCGGACGTTTTCCCGGTCGCGCTGACCACCGCGCAACTGTTCCGTCAGCGGTTATTCGCCGGGCCCGCGCAGCAGGTCCAGGTACTTGTAGCCGGAACCGGTGTTCAGCAGCACGACTTCCTCGTCCGCGCCGATGCTGCCGTCGGCCATCAGGCGTTCCAGTCCCACCAGGGTTGCCGCGCCCTCGGGACAGGCGATTATCCCCTCGCTGGTCGCCATCCGGTACATGGCGTCCACCATCTCGTCATCGCTGACGGCCAATGCGCCGCCGCCGGTTTCCCGTATCGCCTGCAGTATCAGATAGTCGGCGAAGGGGCCGGGCACGCGCAGTCCATCCGCTTTGGTGGTCGCGTTCTGCCAGGGTTCGGCGGTGTCCGTTCCGTCGTTGAACGCCTTCACGATGGGTTGGCATCCCTCCGCCTGGACGGCGTAGAACCGCGGGGGCTTGCCCTCGATCCATCCCAGTTCCAGGAGTTCCTGGAAGCCCTTGTACATGCCGATGATGCCGGTGCCGCCGCCCGTGGGGTACACGATGGCGTCGGGCATCCGCCAGCCCAGTTGGTGCGCGATTTCCAGGCCCATGGTCTTCTTGCCCTCGGCGCGGCAGGGTTCCTTCAGCGTGGAAAGGTCGAACAACCCCTGCTCGGCGGCGATGCCCACCGCAATCCTGCCGGCGTCGCTGATGAGTCCTTCCACCAGGTTCAGTTCGGAACCGGCGACGATTGACTCCTTCTTGTTGGCCACGGGCGCGTCCTGAGGCATGAATACCTTGACCGGCGTGCCGGCCCGGGCGCAATACGCCGCCGCCGCTCCGGCCGCGTTGCCGGCCGACGGCATGGTGAACCCGCGCGCTCCGACTTCCACGGCCTTGGATATCGCCGCCGCGATGCCCCGGGCCTTGAACGTGCCGGTGGGGTTCAGCCCCTCCTCCTTGATAAGCAGCCGGCGTATTCCCACCTCTCGGGCCAGGGCGTTGGCTTCCAGCAGGGGCGTGCCGCCCTCGCCGAGGGTGATCACCGACTCAGGATCCGACACCGGCAGCAGTTCGTTGTATCGCCACATGTTGGTGGCGCGGCCGTCAAAATCCGACCGCTGCACCTCCCGCCGAATACGCGGCAGGTCGTAGCGCACGAACAATACCTTGCCGCAGCACTCGCTGACCGTCGCCAGGCCGTCGTAGGGAAACTCGTTCCCGCATTGGGTGCATTCCAGGTGGTCGATGTAGCTGAAGTCTGCCATTCCTACTCCGGTTGGTAAATTGTTTCGGCGGTTTCGCTGGCCATCACGGGGTTGCTGACGCTGGCGCGGCTCAACCCCAGCACTTCCCGCACCAGTTCGTTGGCGCGAACCAGGCGGATCGCCGAGGTTGGGAACTGTGGATTGTTCGGGTTGTACACGTCATGCCGTTCTATGATTTCCTCATACATCCACTGGTCAATCAACCGCCGACATTCAAACTCGTTCCAGGCTATGCCCCAATCCAGCATCCATTGATTGCAGAGCATATTGTAACCCACAAAATTCATGCGGCTTTCCAGTTTTCCCATTTCCCTGATGAACAGGTGAAGGACGTCCTGCAGCATGGCCTCCTGATGTTCCTGTACTGGGATATCCCCATGTTCGGAGAGTTGGATGCCAAGCTCAGCTTCCAGGGGGAACAGCGGGGCAACGGCCAGCATATCGCGCGCCACCGACTGGCTGAAAGCGCACAGCACGATTCGGCGGCCCATGTCCCGCGCCCGATCCACCAGTATCTGGAAATCGGAATCGCCGGAGCCCAGCACGATCACGCCGCAGTCATCACGATCGCGCAGCCAGTCGTAAACCTCCAGCAGCATGGCCGGGTCGCTGCGGTCTTTGCCGGCCATGGTGCGGGGGGCCTGGTACGGTTGTATCCCGGTTTCGCTGAACGCCGCACCGTCGTCGGGCCGCAGTCCCCAGTCGCCAAATGCCTTGCCGCCCCTGACTTCGCCAAACACTTCGCCGACATGTTTCATGGCATCATATAGAGTCTGTGGGGTAACGCTTCGCTGGTAAAGTTGGGCACCGCGACGGATATTTTCCCAGTCTATAGCGAGCAACACCCCGTTAATTGATTCGTCCAACGTATTGCCTCCGGACAAAAACTCATATTGCGTGTCCATTCGAACTTGATACCTATAAATCTTTTTTTGCGTGAATTTCCGATAATCGACAACTGAAGATATTTCAACTGCGCTTCCATGCCCGTTCTTAACGTGTTCCTGTATTGCATCTGATTGAAGGCGCATTATAACGCAAACCGCGGCAAGGGAAATGTAACCCTCACGTGCTATACTTACCCGCCGAATCCCGCACATCAGGAATGCCAATAAATGCCCGAATACGAACTCATTCTCTACGGTGCCGACCACGATTCCGGCATCGCCCGCATCACCCTGAATCGCCCTGACCGGCTCAACGCCCTGAACGACCAGATGCAGGTCGAAATCGCCGATGCCGTAGCCAGCGCGGACGCCGATCCCAACATCCGCGTCCTGGTGGTTACGGGCGCCGGCCGAGCCTTTTGCGCCGGCGGCGACCTGAACCAGCTTGGCGGATCCACCGACGGATCCGGAGAGGGCTGGACATCCGGCAACGCCGACGAAGTGCGCCGCAGTTTTCGACTGGCGCAGGACATGATTCTCGGGGTCCAGCGCTGTGAAAAACCGGTGATAGCCATGGTCAACGGCGTTGCCACCGGCGCCGGACTCGACCTCGCCTGCGCTTGCGATATCCGCATCGGCACGCCACGCTCGCGGTTCATGTCGGCCTACGTCCGCATCGGCCTGTTCCCCGGTTTCGGCGGCACCTGGTTGTACCCACGGACGCTGGGGAGCCTGGGCCGCGCCGCCGAAATGCTGTTCACCGGGGACTTCCTGGAAGCGGAGGAGGCTCACCGCCTGGGGTTCCTCAACCGCCTGGTGTCCGAAGACGACCTGGAATCCACCACCCTGGAAATGGCCGAGCGTATCGCGGCCGGCCCTCCCATCGCCATCCGCCTCTCCAAGCTGATGCTCTACAAGGGGCTGGAGTTTGACCTGGAAACCGCGATGAAAATGGCGGCCGCCGGCGAGACCATCACCCTCACCTCGCAGGACCACATCGAGGGGGTGGCCGCTTTCCGGGAACGGCGGGACGCCGAATACCGCGACCACTGACCGACGCTGGTCATCCTGAGCCTGCAGAAGAGCCACCGCGCCAACCTCGACACACCGGAATATGACCACCACCGTTGACAACAGCCTGTCCCCCCATGGCGGGACCCTGATCGAGCGCGTGCGACCCATACGCTCCGCCGGCGACGTCGCCGGCCTGCCGGCCATCGAGGTACGTGAGCAGATCGCCCATGAGTGCGTGAACCTCGCCTACGGGTTCTTCTCTCCCCTCACGGGATTCATGGGCAGCGCGGACGTGGCGTCGGTGGCCGAGTCCATGCGCTTGACCAGCGGCTACGTGTGGCCGATACCCATCGTCCTGGACATACCCGACGCCGAACTGCAGCAGGTCGGCGTGTCCGTGGGCGATACCGTCCTGCTCACCCACCAGGGCAACCCGCTGGCAACGCTGGAGGTTGCGGAGATATTCGCCACCGACCTGACCGAACTGGCCGGACAGGTGTACGGCACGACCGACGAAGCACACCCCGGAGTCCAGCGCACCCTGGCCTACGCCGACCGCTTTGTCGCCGGCGACATCACCCTGGTCTGCGAACCGGTGATCAGCCCTCCCTTCAACGGGTACTGGCGTACGCCGTCGCAACTGCGCGGCGAACTCAACGGGCTGGGCTGGCAGCGCACCGTGGCCCACCAGACGCGCAACGTCCCGCACTCCGGCCACGAATACCTGATGAAAGGGGCGTTCATGGAGGCCCAGGCCAACGGCGTCCTGGTCAGCGCCGTGATTGGCGAAAAGAAGGTGGGGGACTACATCGACGAGGCCATCGTCCTCACCCACGAAAACCTCCGCGTCCACGGGTTCTTCCGGGAAGAGATACACCGGACCACCGCGCTGCTGTGGGATATGCGCTACGCAGGGCCGAAGGAGGCCGTGTTCCACGCCCTGGTCCGCAAGAACCTGGGCTGCACGCACCATATGTTTGGCCGGGACCACGCCGGCGTTGGCGATTACTACGGTCGCTACGCGGCGCACGAAATCTTCGGCGAACTGCCCGACCTGGGCATCAATTCGGTGCTGACGCTGGAATGGTGGTACTGCCCCACCTGCGGCGGCGTTGCCTATGAGGGCATCTGCGGCCACCCCGACACCAAGCAGGACCTGGCCGGGCGCCTGATCCGCAGCATCATTGATGGTGGATCCGAGCCGGCGCCGCAGACGCTGCGCGCCGAGACCCTGGCGCTGGTACGGGAATGCGCCGATGAGTACGGTTTTGGTTCGCCCTTCGTGACCGAGCAGTACCTCCGGGAAAGAACCCCGGTGCTCACCATTCCGCCACCGCCATAGCGGGCAGTAGGCTATAATCTGCTGCCAGACAACACCCTGGAGGCGCCACATCATGGTCCTG
Organism: Dehalococcoidia bacterium; assembly: GCA_963668585.1. Classification (GTDB taxonomy): domain Bacteria; phylum Chloroflexota; class Dehalococcoidia; order Lucifugimonadales; family UBA3495; genus Bin87. Next base: position 638,573 of record OY764869.1, read on the forward strand.
GAATCTGGCAGAATCACCGAAGAGGGGCTGGAACGCCTCCGCAGCCGCGTCGGCAGTTTCAACCGACCCCGTCAGTACGGAGTTGGCCTGTTCAACGAGGAGGCCTCGCGCAGCGCGATTCGCCACTTCTGCCAGGGCATCGGCGACACCAATCCCCTGTACTGGGACCGTTCCTACGCCCAGACCAGCAAGTTTGGCAACATCATCGCGCCGCCGTGTTTCCTGTACAGCGTCTATTGGTGCTCCGGTCGCACCGGCGGCCTTCCCGGCGTCCACGGCTTCCATGCGGGCAACGACTGGGAGTGGTACCGCCCCATCTATCTGGACGACCAGATCAGCGTCCAGGAACAGTTCACCGGACTTGAGGAGAAGGAAAGCGAGTTCGCCGGGCGCATCGTCATCCAGTCCAGCGTCACCCACTACTACAACCAGCGCGGCGAGGCCATCGCCAAGACCAAGGGCTGGCAGATTCGCGCCGAGCGCAGCGCCGCCCGCGAACGCCAGAAATACACCTTCGAGCCCTACCAGTACTCACGCGAGGAACTGGAAACCATCCACCAGGCAATCCTCAACGAGGAAATCCGCGGCAACAACCCCCGGTGGTTCGAGGATGTGAAGGTAGGCGACGACCTGACACCGGTGGTCAAGGGCCCGCTCAGCCACGGCGACATCACCGCCTTTGTGGCCGGCTGCATCGGCGGCATCAGCCACGGCATCCAACTGCGCGAGATGCTGCGGCACCCGTCCTGGGGTTTCACCGACCCCAACACGGGGGCGCAGGAGGCCATCATCCGCGTCCACGACATCCAGGAGGCCGCCGAGTCAGCGGGGCTGCCCGGCGCCTACGACTACGGATGCCAGCGCTGCTGCTGGATGGGCAACCTGCTGACGAACTGGATGGGCGACGACGGGTTCCTCAAGTCGATGCATGTCGAACTCCGCCGCTTCAACGTCGTGGGCGACACCACCTGGTGCAAGGGCAAGATCACCGGCAAGCGAGTTGAGGACGGCGAATATCTGGTGGACATGGATATCTGGGGTGAAAACCAGCGCCAGCAGGTGACCACCCGCGGCAACGCCACCATCCGCCTGCCCTCCCGCGAGGCCAACTCAAACTGGCCCTGATCATTTCGTCGGAGATTCGAGATGACATCCCCCAAGGCGAAACCGACCACCAAGTTGACGGGCGCGGACTACATGAGGTTGACGCCGCCGTCGCACCGGGGCGTGCGTTACCAACTGATTGAGGGAGAACTCGTCAAAATGGCTGGTCCGAATGACCCGCACCAGGTGTTTATTGGTCAACTGTATATACAAGCGACTTTGCAAACTGAGCGGCTGGGCATCGGCGAGACCCGAATCTCACCATACGATGTTGCCATTGATGAGCACAACACCTTCCAACCGGATATGCTGTTCATATCAAACGAACGGCGGCATATCTTTGACGGTCACGGCGTTACCGGCGCGCCCGATTTGGTGGTGGAAGTACTGTCCGAATCCACCAGGCAACGCGACTTGAACGTGAAACTGCCCGTGTACGCCCGCAACGGCGTCCGTGAAATGCTGGCGGTTGACGTCAACGCCGAATCGATAGCCAAGTACATCGGCGACGGGCAGTCTATGACACTAACGAGAGTGTACGGCCCTGATGATGTCCTGGTATCCGACGTGATGCCCGGCGTCGCCATCGATTTGTCCCCCATATTTGCCCGGATCAGAGCAACCGCCCTGCCCGACGGCTAACGAAGGTACTGCTCCGCCGCGCGGGCGAACCCGTCCATCGAGCCTTCCAGGACGCGGTCGTCCAGGCAGTAGGAGATGCGGAAGTGGCCGGGCGTGCCGAACCCCTTGCCGGGAACCACCAGCACGTTGTACTCCTGCAGCGCCGCCACGAACGCCTCATCGTCCGCCAGCGGCGAGCGCGGGAACAGGTAGAAAGCGCCCTGCGGTTTCACCACCGAGTACCCCATGCCGGTCAGCCGGTCGTACAGGAAATCCCGCTTGCGCTGGTATTCGCCCACGTCCACCGACGCGTCCTGCACCGCCCGCACGACGTGCTGCATCAGCGCCGGCGCGTTCACGAACCCCAGCGTCCGGTTGCAGAAGACCAGTCCGTCCACCAACTCGGCCTTGCCCGCGTAGTCCGGATGCACCGCGATGTGACCGATCCGCTCGCCGGGCAGTCCCAGGTCCTTGGCGTGGGAGTTGACAACGATGGTGCGCTCGTAGTGCGGAAACACCTGCGGATACACCAGGTCGTCGTAGATGATGCGCCGGTAGGGTTCGTCGCTGATGATGAAAATCTCCGACCCGAACCGTTGCTCCGCCCTTCGTATCAACTCCGCCAGCGCCTGCACATCTTCAGCCGGGTACACCACGCCGGACGGGTTGTTGGGCGAGTTCAGCATCACGGCGCGGGTTCGGGCGGTGATGGCGGTGTCGATGGCGTCGAGGTCCAGGCCGAACTGGGAGTCGGTGGGCACGATGATGGGCGCACCGTTGTGATTCTGGATGTAGTACGTGTACTCGCCGAAGAAGGGCGACAGGATGATCACCTCATCGCCCGGGTTCAGAATCGCGCGCAGGACCACGTTGGCCGCGCCGGCCGCGCCGCAGGTCATCACGATATCCCCGACGCCAAAGGTCAGCCCCGTCTCATGCGACAGCGTATCCGCCACCGCCTGGCGCGTTTCGGGATAACCCGCGTTGGGCATGTAGCGGTGCATACCGGGCGACGGCGCGGAGGCGATGCGCAGCAGTTCGGCGTGAAACTCCGGCGGAGGCTCCATTATGGGATTGCCCAGCGACAGGTCGAATACGTTATCGTCGCCGTACTGAGCTTTCAGGGTGATGCCCACCTCGAACATCCGGCGGATCCATCCGCCCTCTTCCATGGAGCGGCTCACGTATTCGGAAATGGGCATGGTTGCCTCCGGCGGCGCGCAGGGCGCGAATTTGTCCGGCAATTATAGCGCAGGCTGCTAATGGGGCATCCTTCGACAGGCTCAGGATGAGCGGATCCCGTTTGCGGGAAAACACGGATGCCGCCTACGGTGCGAACCCGGCGACTCGTTCGCCATCGCGGATGCCGTTTACGGGAAGAATGCAGCGGCGCGCTCGCCGATCATGATGGCCGTGGCGTTGGTGTTGGCCCTCACCACGTCCGGGCAGATTGAAATGTCCACCACCCGCAGATTGTTCACGCCATGCACTTGGCAATACTGGTCCACCACCGCCGTCGCGTCGCTGGCTGGCCCCATTTTGCACGACCCTGACGTGTGGAACGTGGTGAAGACGTTGCGCAGCAGCCAGTCATCCAATGCCTCGTCGTCCGTCAGTTCCTGCTCCGTCGGAGAGACCGCCGCGCCCGCGATGGACGCAAACGTCGGCTGCGAGAGAATCTCCCGACAGAGGCGCACCGCTTCACGCAACCTCCGGCGGTCCTCGTCGGAGCGCAGGTAGCGGTAGTCAATCAGCGGTTTGTCGTTGGGGTCGGCAGATGCCAGGCGCAGCGTCCCCGCGCTTTCCGCCCGCTGCAGGATGCAGGTCATCCTCAACACGCCCTGCTCCACGCCGGGCCCGCTGCCCAGTGGACTCGGCCCCGACGCCACGTTGTTCACGTACAACTGCATATCGTTGCGCAACGCCGATCCTGTGGTCGTGTACCGCAGCATCGTCTGAATCCGGGTCCCACCGAAGTCAGGCTCGACGTAATCGCTTCGCAGCGCCGAGTCCACGTACACCAGCGGGTGATCCCGCAGGTTTTGGCCCACACCGGGCAGGTCGCGCACCACCGGAATCCCAAGCCCGCGCAGATGCTCCGCCGGCCCGATGCCCGACAGCATCAGCAACTGCGGGGACGCGATCCCGCTGCAACTCACGATAATCTCGTTGCCATACGCCTGGAAAATCTCGCCGCCGCTCTCCGCCTCAACGCCCTCAGCGGTTTGTCCGTCGAACAGTATCCGCCGGGCCGTCACATTCCCGCGTATCGTCAGGTTCAGGCGGTGGCGCGCCGCCGACAGATAGGCCAGAGCGCAGTTCATGCGGATGCCGGCCGGATTGTTCATGGGAGCCGCGCCAACCCCGCCGGACTCCGGATGGTTCATGTCCGCGTCTTCGCGGTATCCCATGCCGGCGCACGCTTCCACGAACGCATGCTGGAACGGGTGCCACGCGTCGCGGGGCGAGCGCAGCACCGGAACCGGCCCGTCGCCGCCGTGAAAATCGTCATGCACGTCGCCGTCCGATTCCAGCCTGCGGAAATAGGGCAGCACGCGCTGGTATGCCCACTCCTCGTTGCCGGCGGCCGCCCAGGAGTCGTAGTCCTCGGGCAGACCACGCAGGAACACCTGGCCGTTCACCGCGCCCGACCCGCCGATGGCCCGGCCCCGGGCGATGTCCATGGGCCTTTCCTGCCGGTCAGTGCCAATGGCGCTATACGACCAGTTGTAGCGTGCGTTGGGCCTCGATGCTTCCTGGCTGGAACCGTCCTTGAGTTCATCGGGCCAGTGCTCGAGTTCCGTGAAATCCGGCCCGGCCTCGAGCAGCAGCACCGATCTGTTGGCGTCCTCCGACAGTCGTGCCGCCAGCGCGCAGCCAGCCGACCCGCCGCCGACGATGATCACGTCATAACGCATGATTGCCGCACCAAGCCAAGGTTGAACATCTCGCAGAATTGCCGGCCAACGGTGTCGGCCACCAGGTTCAGCGTGGGAGCGCGCTCCAATTCCGCAGCCATGGAGGTGACTTCGCGGTCCCGGATGCCGCAGGGCACGATTCCCTCAAACATCGCCAGGTCAGGGTCCACGTTGATGGCAAACCCGTGATGGGCCACGCCCCCGGATATTTTTACGCCGATGGCCGCGATCTTGCGCTGGCCGTCCGCAGTCCACACTCCGGTCAGTCCTTCCGCCGTGGTTGCATCCAACCCAAACGCCGCCAGACTGCGAATGATCACCTGCTCCAGGGTCCTCACGTACCAGTGCGGCCCGCCGCGTCCCTTCAACCGGATTATGGGATAGGCCACCAGTTGCCCCGGGCCGTGGTAGGTGATCAACCCGCCCCGGTCGGTTTCGACCACGTCGATTTGCCTGGCCTCCAACGCCGCCGCATCAAGCAGCAGGTCGCTGTCCTGCGCCAACCTGCCCCGGGTGTACGTGTGTGGATGCTCCAGCAACAGCAGGGTGTCGGGCGCCAACCCCTCGCGCACCGCCTGGGCGATTTCAATTTGCCAGTCCCACGCGGCGCGGTAGGGCACGAGTCCAGCCCTGACGACCCGGCACGCGTCGGTGTCAGACGTCGGACCGTCGCTGCGCCGCCGCTGGCTAGTAGATTGGAGTGTCGCCATCGAACGACTCCAGGCGACTCTTCACCGACTGCAGAAACGCCCCGGCTTCGGCTCCGTCGTTGATGCGGTGATCAAAGGACATGCACAGGTTCATCATCGACCGGACGGCGATTGCGCCATTGATGACCACGGGCCGCTGCTGCACCGCTTCGGTGGTCATGATCGCGGCCTGCGGATGATTGATGATCGGCCCGCCGAGAACGCTGCCCAATGCGCCGGTGTTGTTCACCGTGAACGTGCCGCCCTGCACATCCTCCAGCCGCAGATTCCCGGTGCGCGCACGCGCCGACAGGTCCGCCACCGCGTGCGCCAGTCCCGCGATGCTCATGCGGTCGGCGTCGTGAATCACCGGCACCACGAGCCCGGTGGGCGCGGCCACCGCGATCCCGAGGTTGATCCGCCGCTTCAGCACGATATGGTCGCCCGCCCAGGATGCGTTGAGCGTCGCGTTGTCCTTCAAGGCCCCCGCAACTGCTTTCAACGCAAAAGGCAGATAGGTGAGGTTGACACCCTCCCTGCTCTGGAAGTTGTCCCGTTCACGATTGCGCAGCGCCACGAGTTCGGATATGTCCACCTCCACCATGCTCCACGCGTGGGGAATTTCCCGCACCGAGCGTTCCATCGCCTCGGCGATCATGCGACGCACCGGCGTGAGCGATACCCGCTCTTCGTCCGCGCCGACCGGAACCGGTGGCGTGGATGCAGGCGTCGGCGTCGATGTGGGCTCAGGCGTAGCCGGCGCAACCGACGGAGCGGCGGCGACTTCAACGGCCGCACCTGACTCCAGGTAGCGCAGAACATCGTTGCGCGTAACGCGCCCGCCCATGCCGGTGCCATTGATACGGTCCACGTCGAGGTTGTGCTCTCGCGCCAATCGTCGAACCGCCGGAGAGAGCCGATTGGGTCCCCGGCCCTGCCGTGAGGATGCGCCATCCGTGCGATCATCCTCCCGTTCGATCATTACCGCCGCCGGCGTCTGGGCCGGCGCATTGTCATCCGCCGCCTCACGGGCTTCCACCGCCGAACCGCCCGTTGGCCCGACCGGCTGTCCCTGGACGAGGTAAGCCATGGGAACCCCCGGCGTCGCCGTTTGCTCCCTGGGTTCCGGCGCTCTTGGGGGCGCTGCCGGCGCTGGGGCGGGTGCTGGCGCGGAAGACGCCTGGGCCGTGTGGCCGGCCGGCTGTCCTCCCTGCGGCTCCATCTCCGCGATGGGCGCGCCCATCGGCACCGTTTCACCCTCCTGCGCGATGATGCGAAGCAACTCCCCCGTCACCGGGGATGGCACCTCCATGGTCACCTTGTCGGTGACGACCTCCACCAGCGGGTCATACCGCTCGACGCGGTCGCCCGGCTGTTTCAGCCACTTCCCAATGGTGCCCTCAACGACGCTCTCACCGACGTGGGGCAGTTCAATCAACTCTGGCAATGGTCAACTTCCTTCTGTCGGTGGTACGCCGGTCAGTAGGCCACCAGCCTGCGGATTTCAGACGCGATGGCCTCCGGGCTGGGCATGTAGGCGTCTTCGAGGGTCTGCGCGAAGGGCATGGTGGGGACGTCAGGGCCGCACAGCCGCGCAATGGGCGCGTCCAGATACTCAAAGGCTTCGTCAGCCGCCAGCGCCGCGATCTCCGCGCCGATGCCGCCGCTGATGTTGTCCTCGTGCACGACCAGCAGTTTGCCCGTCTTCTGCACCGATTCCAGGATGGTCTCGGTATCGAGGGGCTTCAGCGTGCGCAGGTCAACCACCTCCGCGCCGATGCCGTCCTCGGCGACCGCAGCGGCGGCGGCCAGGCAGTAGTGCATCGCCAGACCGTAACTGACCACGGTGACATCTGAGCCCGCCCGCTTGATGTCGGCGGGGCCGATGGGCAGCGTGTACTCCTCGTCCGGAACTTCGCCCCGCACCAGGCGGTAGGTCTTCTTGTGCTCCAGGAAAATCACCGGGTTGTCATCCCGAATCGCCGATTTCAACAGACCCTTGGCCTCATACGGAGTGGACGGCGTAACCACCAGCAGCCCCGGCGTGTGGAAGAACAGCGCTTCCACGTTCTGCGAATGGAACAGGCCGCCGCGGATGCCGCCGCCGTATGGGATCCGCACCGTCATCGGGACCTTCAGCGCGCCGTTGGTTCCATAATGCGCCCGTGCCGCCTCACCGATGAGTTGGTTCACGCTGGGCCACACGAAGTCAGAGAACTGCACTTCCGGAATCGGGCGCATCCCCCGGAACGCGGCGCCAAGCGCGATGCCCATGATTGACGCTTCCGCCAGCGGGGTATCCATCACGCGCCCGGGTCCGAAGTCATCTATGAAGCCCTGGGTTGCCAGGAAAACGCCGCCACGCTGACCCACGTCCTCGCCCATGACGAACACTCGCTCGTCCCGCTCCATCTCCTCGCGCAGCGCCGAGCGCACCGCTTCGATTACCGTCATTTCTGCCATATCTTCCGCCTGCTCAGTCGAAAACCATGCTCACCCGGGCCCGATTCATCAGGAACCCCTGGCGCCGTTCCCGCTGCCCGGAGGTATCACGCCATCCGGATCAATTCCCTTGTCACGCAATAGCGCGCGCAACTCATCCATCGCTTGTGCGCGCCCTTCCTCGCGTCCTTGCTCAAGGCCTCGCTCCAGACCCTGCTCCAGACCCTGCTCCAAGCCTTGCTCAAGGCCCTGCTCGCGGCCCTGTTCCAAACCTTCTTCGCGCGCCTTCTGCGTTTGTTCCAGGATCCGTCGTTTCTGCGGTTCCAGTAATTTGTTGTTCAAAAATTCTGCAATTACCATGGCTCCCCCTTTCACCTCAGATCCTATTGCCACCAGGATATTGTATGTACTCCCGGTTATCCCTATGGAAATCAGCACAACGGCTATTTTGGTAAGAATTGGTGGAGTATTGAGTTCTCTGGCGGCTGCCAACCCATACCACATGATCAGGGCGTACAGCGACGCTGCCAGAATCAGGCGTATGCATTTTCCAGCATACCGCGAAATTCGGTTCTCACCTGCCGGACTGCCCTCTGTCATGCGCGGGCGAATTGGCCCCTTGGATCAGACATATAGATTGTCGTAAATGGTCGATGCCTCCGGTGGCTGCGCAGCGTCCGCAAAGTCCGTCGCGTCGTTGACCTGGCTCTGAGCGTCGGTTCGGAACTGGTCCGCCTGTTCCTGCGTCAGGATGCCCTGGGCAACCATCTGCGACGGGAACAGCGTCACGGGATCATACTGTCGGGCCGCGTCCACGGCATCCCGGTCGCGGTACCGGCGATCGTCGTCGTCGGTGGTGTGAGGCATGAACCGCTCGACCTTCATTTCCACCAGCACCGGGCCCTCGCGCCGCGCGTGCTCGATCCCCTGCCGCGTCGCTTCGTAGCACGCCACAAAGTCCATCCCGTCGATCACGAACCCGGGGAACCCATAGGCCTCCGCGCGCGCCGCCACGTCGCTTACCATCATCTGCGATTCCTGCGGTGTCGATATGGCGTACCTGTTGTTCTCGCAGATGAATACAACGGGCAGTTTGTGGATCGCCGCGAAGTTCATGGCCTCGTGGGTCTCACCCTGGCTGGTGGCCCCGTCGCCGAAGTAACAGATGGTAACCGTGTCGTCGCCCATCATCTTGCACGCCAGCGCGTAGCCAACGCTCTGGGTCAATCCGGCGGCGACCACGTTGGAAATCTGGATGATGCGCCGGGGCAGGTCCGCGCCCTGGAGGGGGAACTGCCGCGCGCCCGAGTATGGCTCCCCATCCTTGCCCATGAAGGACAGCATCACCTGGCGCGGCGTCAATCCCGCCGCCATCTTCAGGGCCAGATCGCGGTAGTAGGGAAACAGGAAGCAATCGCCGCTCTTCTGGGCTGCCAGCAGCGAACCCAACTGTGCGGCCTCATGGCCCTGGCACGATGCGGCGATGGGCACCTTGCCCTGCCGGTTCATCATCCAGATGCGCTCGTCCATCGTGCGCACCAAGATCAACTGACGGCAGACTTCCACCAGGTCGGCGGCGGTCAGTCCCTCCGGCAGCGGCGGGCCCGCCTGTGTGCCAACGGTCGCAATGCCGGGTTCAGCGTCGGTAACATTGACCTGCGTCATCGGGCTGGTCGTCTCCTGATAGGGGGATGCCTGTAAGCGTAATCCGGCGACCACGGCCGCCTGAGGCAATGATAGACCAACCGGGCGAGGGTGGCAAACGGGGATGTGGGCTGCTTTCAAGGGTACCAAGACAACCGCGTCGTTGTTGTTGTTGGGTCCCGTCATGCAGGGAGACAGCGGCGCTATCATGCCATACAGCATGCTGTATAGCACGCCATCATTTTATAATGCTATCATCCCAGTTAGGTTGGGGATGGTTACGGCCGGCGGGAGAGCGCCATGCAATTGGCCTCTTTCGTTGAACGCTGGCAGCGCCGGCGGGCGGCAAGTAGCGGAGTAGTACGAACCCGTCGCTGAGGGCCAGGGTAGTTCCCAATCCATGTAAAAAGTCCCGGACTACTCCGGGGCTTTTCCTTATTCTGGCAAGATCGTCAACCCCCATCCACCCACATCGCCTTGAGGAGAACGCAGCAGCTTGGATTCAAGCGCATCCCGTGCCCTATTTGGTTGACTAGGGTCGATGAAATGCCGGCCGATGGGGCGGCCGGTCAGGTCTGCGCTTTGCAATCCGGCCGAGTTAGTTTTCTTGTCTGCAAACTCGACCGCAGATTCAGGCATTGCCTGATTCTTGGTGCCATGCTGGACACGTTGAAACGCCATTTCCAACTGCCTGTCTTCCTTCGATCCCCTGCTCTCAATGATTATATGCGTCCTCAGTTCGTGTTGCCCTACTCTTTCCAAGTAGTTGTGAAGACGTTCAATATACACATTGAAAGTAAGTTCATAAGGATCAGCCGTAGGAAAGTCTTGGTCGGCCAACCGGCGCTTGTCAAAAACGGCTGCAATGATGGTGAAATCCGCCCCTTTGATTAGCCTATCCAGCCCTACCATGAAACGTGTCTGTGTTTGCTCGTCCCGCAAAAAGCTGAACGGTGGTCGTTGCAGACGTATTTCGTTCTCGTGCGGCACCGCGATGTCATGCCCGAAATGCGCAAATTTGAACGCTGCCACCGCCGGCAAAAGTTTAGGACGAAAGCCGGATAATTGGGATCAACGGATGCAGGGTTGGGATCGCCGCTTTCGTCCCCGTAGACGATGTAATCGCCGTACTCCGGCATCCCTTCGTTGCCTGCCGAGTCAGGGCTGTCCGATCACCCCACGTAGGTGTTGCGGAAGCGGTAGAGGGTGAACTCGGGCTCCACGGGGGCCACCGGCATGTACTCCTCCGCCTCTTCGATCTTGGCGACGATGAACCACGGGCCGGGTTCGTTCATGGCGCGGCCGAACGCTTCTTCCAGGGTTTCCAGATCTCCCACCGTGGTGGTTTTGGCGATTCCGCAGGACTGGGCCACCTCTTCGAGGTTGGTGTTGGTGGCGGTGTGACTGGGCTGGCCACCCGTCTGCCCCCATGCCTCGTTGTCCCACACCACGACCACCAGATTCTCCGGCTTTTCGCGCCCGATGGTGGCGATGGCTCCCAGGTTCATGAGGAGCGAACCGTCGCCATCCAGTGAAATCACCTTGTCGTCGGTGGAAACGGCCATGCCCAGCGCGATGGAAGAACACAGACCCATGCTGCCGTAGGTGTAAAAATTGCGGTCCCGGTGGCCGGCGTGATAAAGCTCGTCGCTGGTGGGGCCAAGGTTGCCCACCACGGGCGAATCTCCGGCGTGGCGCAGGACCAGTTGGGTGGCGTCGAACCTAAGCAATTTTTCCTCCGTGCAGCATGGGCGTCATGCAGATAGCGACCGGATTGCGATGGGCGTGGCACAGTTTCATCACGCCATCCAGCAGCGTGTCCATCCGATCTTCGCTTTCGATGGTGTAATGGGCGATGCCGAACAGGTCCAGGATGGGTGTGGTGTTGCGCCCCATGGCGACCTGGGCGATGTTGAACTCGCCCACCTGTCCGCGCAGGTTCATGAATATGGGAATCGGCGTGCGCGCCGGCAGGCACAGGCTGGCGATGCCGTTGATGCTGTTGCCGAACCCGCTGGACTGCATGAACACGGCGGCGTTGCGGCCCACAGCGTAGCTGCCCACCGCCACACCGATGGCTTCCTCCTCACGGGTGCAGGACACCAGGTGGAAGAATGGATCGGCGTCGATGATGCTCGTCACCCGATCGATGGAAATGTCGGGGACATAGGCGATCAACGACGTGTCCCACTTTTTCAGGGTGTCAACAATGGTCTCTGCCCAAGGCATAGGGTCGCGCTCCTCAGAATGGATTGGCGGTAAGTATATCGCACGCTACAACCAGGCCGTCACCTCGCCCACCGGCGCCCGCACCGACGCCGACGGACGCGCCGGATAACCAATGAACAGCGCGCCGACCATGACCCAATCGGACTCGCCGCCCATCGCTTCCGCAAGCCTGGGGTGGCGCGTGGTGTTGCCCGTGCTCCAGTCGCCGGCCAGCCCTTCCGCGACTGCGGCCAGCAGCAGGTTCTGCACCGCGCAGCACGCCGCTGCGTAGTTTTCCTGGGTCAACTCCTCGGTGTCGCCGGGCACGCTGTACACGTAGATCAGCGCTGGCGCATCAAGCACCCGCTGACGACTGCCGTCGGCGTGTTCGTGGTTCTGATTGCGCTGATACATGTGGTCGTAGGCCAGTTGGGCGACTTCGGCGCGCCTGGCTCCACCACGCTCCAAGACGACAAACCGCCAGGGATTCGTGAGGCGGTGGTTGGGCGCCCAGATGGCGGCGTCCAGCATCCTTTCCAGTGACTCCCGTTGGGGAGTCTCATCGGTGAACTCGTTGTTCATGCGGCGGCCGTGGATTGCGTCGTACACTGAGGTGGCGGTGGCCGGCGGAGTCACGTTGCCGCTGCGCACTCGGTTTGATTGAGTCATTGCAGATTTGCACCTTTATGCCGGTTTGAGCCGGCTTGCGTGTTGGATCCGGAATGTGATGGTTTGACTGTAATCGTTCCGGGTGACCTGCGCAACCGGCCTTGTCAACTCGACCGTCTGCCCGTCCTTCGACAGGCTGAGGATGAGCGGACTGCCTCATCTATGGTCGATAATCGAATGGCCCTGGCGGGCGTGGGGTTCGGATGACGCCGCGCCGCGTGTATGCTAAAATCCCGCCAACTGTAGCGTGGGTAGGCAGACTACCGCGTCAGCAACATGTGGAGGTGCCACAATGGCCGACACCGATTTCAAGGTATATTACGATTTCCGTTGACCCTTCGTGTACAACGCTGCCATGTGGTGGGCGAAAGTACGTGAGAACACTGACCACGAAATCAACGTGGAACTCAAGCCGTTCTCGCTGGTCCAGGTAAATCACGACAACAACAACGACGACGGGTTCAAGTTCTGGGAACAGGACGACTCGGACAACACGCTGCTGGAACTGCGTGCCGGCCTCGCCGCCGAACGGCAGGGACAGGAGATCTTCGACCGGTTCTTCATCAACCTGCTGAGGGCCCGCCACGAAGACCGCATCGACCTCACCGACGCCGCCGCGATCAACGCCGTGGCCGAGGCGTCCGGTGTCGATATGGGCCGCTTCGCCGAAGACCTGGCCGATCCGGACATCCTGCGGGAAATCGGTGAGAGCCACACCGAGGCCGTCGAGGTCCACGGCGCTTTTGGCGTCCCCCTCTACGTCTTCCCCAACAACAACGCCGCCTTCGTCAAGATGTTCATTCCCACCGACGAAGAATCCGGCCCCATCTACGATAACCTCGTGGAGTTCATGGCCGACCACCGGCACGTGGGCGAAGTCAAGCGACCGTCCCCGCCGTGGCCCTATGAGGGTGTCCGCGCCTAAGCGTTCGGACTTTCCAACCGTGGGTCAAGCCGGCGGGAGTCGCCCCGCCGCAGAACTCGAACAAGCCCTGGGCCTGGACTTCCGGGACCAGGGCCTGTTGCGTCAGGCGTTGACCCACCGCTCCCACGTCAACGAAACCAGCGGCATCGACACCGATTCGTACGAACGCCTGGAGTTTCTGGGCGATGTGGTGGTGCGCCTCATCGTAAGCGAGGAGTTGTACCATCGGCTGCCTGATTGCGACGAGGGCGGACTGACCCGTCGCTGGACCGCGCTGCTGAGTCAACGCGCCCTGGCCGCGGTGGCTGAACGCCTGGGCGTCGCGCCCCATGTCCGGTTGGGTCGCGGTTTCGAGTCCACCGGCGGACGCAACGGCGAGGCCGTGCTGGGCGATGTGATGGAATCGCTCATCGCGGCGGTCTATCTCGACGCGGGATACGAAGCGACCCGGCGCTTTGTGCTGGAAGCCATGAGCGCCGAAATCGACGCGGCCTGCCGACCGGACTGGCGGCCCGACAACCCCAAGGCCGAGTTGCAGGAACTGTTGCAGGGCGATGGAAAGCCGACGCCCGTTTACCGCGTCGTTGAGGCCACCGGCCCCGCTCACCAGCCGAAATTCACCGTGGAAGCGGTGGTCGCTGGCAAGGTCATGGGAAGTGGGTCGGGGCGCAACAAAGGCGCTGCCGAAACGGAGGCGGCCAGAGCCGCGTTGGCGGCAATCCTCCCACCCTAGCAAGATGAGACTGAGCCTTTCGACACAACCGGAAGGAGGTGCAGAAATATGGTGCGGTACCTGTTCATGCGCTACGTATTCCTGTTGTCAGTCTCGTTTGCGTGGTTCGTCTTTCTGCTCCTTCCGTACCTGGCAGTTGCCTACTTGGTACCGTCGCAACTGGTAGATTTCGGCTGGGCGGGGGATTTCCATCTTTTACATGTGCCATTTGCAATTCTGGCATTGGTGTGTGCCTCCATCGGCGCGGGGGTGTACTATGTGGTGGGCCGGAAAATCCTGCTCATGCTGGGACTGTTTGACGACGAAGTGGCACAATATTCATTCAAACAATTTCGGTATTACAGACGCGGGTATGGTGTCGGCAAGGCCCCGCCGAAAAACCGAAAAGTCAAGGAATAGTCTCAGCACGCCATGTTTTCCATATTCAAACGCAACCGAGAGAAGGTCAACCGGGAACAAACCGACGCTGGGGTCAAGCGCAGCCGCGAGGGCTGGTTTGGCCGCATCCGCAGCATCTTTGCGTCCACTGAGTTGAATGACGACGTGTGGGATGAGATCGAGGAGATCCTCATATCCGCCGACGTCAGCGTTGACACCGTGATGACGGTGCTTGACGACCTGCGCTCCGAGGTGCGGTCGGGCCGCATCAGCGACGGGGAGCAGGCCTTTGACCATCTCAAGCGGTCACTGGCGTCTGAACTCGCCGCTGAGAGCGACGGGGATGCCTGGCTGGACGACGACAGCATCGCACTGCCCTACGTGATCTTGGTGTGCGGGGTCAACGGCGTTGGCAAAACCACCAGCATCGCCAAACTGGCCCACCACTTCACCGGGGCGGGCAAGAAGGTGATGCTGGGCGCGGCGGACACTTTCCGCGCCGCCGCCGAGGAGCAGCTTGAAATCCTGGGCGAGCGCGTCGGCGTTGATGTCATCAGCCACCAGCACGGCGCTGATCCCGGGGCCGTGGCCTACGACGCCTGGCAGGCTGCCCGCGCCCGGGGCGCCGACATTCTCATCGTGGATACGGCGGGACGGCTGCACACCCGCAACAACCTGATGGACGAACTCCGCAAGGTGCGGCGCGTCATCAACGGGCTGGACGAATCAGCGCCGCACCAGGTGCTGCTGACGATGGATGCGACCACCGGACACAACGGACTGACCCAGGCCAGGGTGTTCACCGACGCGGTGGGCTGCACCGGCATCTTCCTGGCCAAGTTGGACGGCACGGCCCGGGGCGGCATCGTACTGTCCATCCGCCGGGAACTTGGCGTGCCGATCCTGTTCATCGGCACGGGTGAAGGGCTGGACGACATGGCTCCCTTTGATGCGCGGGAATTTGTGGACGCCATGCTGGCCCCGGCGGCGTAACAGGCTGCTGTAGCGTCAAATCGTGCCCGACATACTCGCCTGGTTGATCGCCCTGTGGGGCCTGTCTCTGGTCGGCTTCCCGATCGCTTCGACGGTGACGGGATTGGGCCGATTGTCCGACCGTGGATGGGCGGTTTCCCGCCCGCTGGCCCTGCTGCTGCTGGTCTGGCTGACCTGGGCCGGCGGCACGTTCGGGGTGATACCCAACACGCAGGCCGGCATCGGCGCGACGCTGGTTGCGCTGGCGGTTCCGGCCGCCTGGCTGGCGTGGCGGCACCGGGTGGAACTGGCGGACTTTCTGCGTCGGCGGTGGATGGTGGTGGCGACCACCGAGGTCCTGTTCCTGGCGGCGTTGGCATTCTGGGCGTTGCTGATCAGTGAGGCGCCGGGGATCAGCCACACCGAGAAGCCGATGGACTTCGGCATCCTGAACGCCATCATCAACTCGCCGCAGTTTCCGCCGGAGGACCAGTGGCTTTCGGGCCACAGCATCGCGTATTACTACGGCGGCCACCAGGTGGCGGCGACCCTGACCACGCTGAGCGGGGCGCCATCAGAGGTTGGATACAACCTGGCGATGGCCACCATACCGGCCATGTTCGCCGTGGGGGTTTTCGGCCTGGTGTACAACCTGCTGCGCATATCAGGGTCGCGCGTCTCGCCGGCGGCGGCAGCCGGGATCATCACGGCGGCGGGAGTTGTGTGGCTGGGCAACCTGTCCGGAGCGCTGGAATTCGTTCACGTGCGGGGTTTCGGCGGCGAGGGGTTCTGGAACTGGGTGGCGATCAAGGGGCTGGAGTTTCCCGCCGGCGGCGATGGCTGGTTCCCTGACGGGTTCTGGTGGTGGTGGCGCGGCACCCGCATCATAGACACGCTGGCGGAGGGCGGCACGTCCCTGGACTATACGATCACCGAGTTCCCGTTTTTCAGCTTTCTGCTGGGCGACCTGCACGCCCATGTATCCGCCCTGCCGTTCCTGACGCTGACGCTGGCGCTGGCGTTGTCGCTGCTGATCGCGCCGGAACCGCCGGGACTGCGCTGGCTGACGCAGCGCCCCGGGGAATTCGCCGCGCTGGCGCTGAGCCTGGGGGCGCTGGCTTTCATGAACGCCTGGGACTTCCCGGTGTACCTGTGCATCCTGGGAGTGGTGGTCGCGGTGCGCTGGCTGGGATGGCAGAGCAGACCGCCGCCGGTTTCTCTGCGTGGCGCACTGCCGGATGGGGGTGGCGGAAGCGATGCCGGGAGCGTGCTGGGGTTGGCGAGATCCGTCGGTCGCGGAGCGTTGCTGATCGGGGTGCTGGCGGCCACCGGAATTGTTTTATTCCTGCCCTTCTACCTGTCCTTTGACAGCCAGACTTCGGGGATTCTGCCGGTGGTGGGGCCGGCGAGTCGGCCGCTGCTGTTTGTGACGGTCATCGGCGCGCCGGCCATTTTGGTGGGCGGGTTCGTGGCGCGGGCCGCCATGGATTCAGGCTGGCCCACGGGACACCGCCGGCCGGCGGCGCTGTTGGCGGGCAGCGTTGGCATCGGCGTGTTCGTCGCGTGGCTGATTGCGGTCGGGGTGAGACTATCCGTATCGCCCGACGGGCTGGAACTGGCGGACAACCTGGTGGTTGGCCGTTTGGTGATAGCGGTTCCCCTACTGTTCATGGGCAGCCTGGCGGCGTACTGCGCGTTATCGCTGGCGTCGGTGCGGAGGCCGATGCAGTGGGTGACGTTCGCGCTGGCGCTGGCGGCGGCGGGTTTCTTCCTGCTGGCCGGGGCCGAGTTGTTTCACATCGCGGACCAGTTCGGCAACAGGATGAATACGGTCTTCAAGTTCTACTACCAGGCGTGGCTGCTGCTGGGAATCTCGGGCGCGGTTGGCATGTATTACATACTGGCGGTGCCGCTGCGCTATGAATGGGTTCAAGAGTGGTCGTTTTTGCTGACCGCGCTGAGGATGCTGTGGGTCGCCTGGGTGGCAATGTTGATCCTGGTATCCGCGTATTACCCGGTTGGCGCGGTGCTGGAACGGACCGGATGGCTGACGGAGGGCGAGGGTTGGGGCGACAACACGCTGGCCGGACTGGAATACCTGGAATGGTCGGCGCCGGGGGAGGACGCGGCGATCGTGTGGCTGAGAGAGACGGCGGGCCCGGGCAGAATCCTGGAAGCCGTGGGCGACGACTATTCGGGCTACGGAGGCTTTTCCGCCGCGACGGGCCGCGCGGCGCCGCTATCCTGGGAGGGCCACGAGCGGCAATGGCGCGGCGTGGACATCAACCCGGAGTTGTCCCGCAGGCGTTCCGATGTTGAGGCGATTTACACCACTCCCGACAGCGGGGAGGCCAGGGAACTGCTGCGGCATTACGGCATCCGCTGGCTGATTGTCGGGCCGCGGGAAGCAGAGGCCCACGGCGACGACCTGCGCGAGCGGATGATAAAGTGGGCCGATGAAAGTTGGCTGGAGCCAGCCTTTGAATCCGGCCGAGTGGCAATCTACGAGGTAACCGACCAATCCCAAACCAACTGAAGGCAACCCAAGGAGGCGAACGATGGAATTCAACGACGTCAAGCAGTTTTTTGCCAGCAACCACCGTGGAGTGATCAATACTTTTCGTAACGACGGGTCGGCGCAGACCAGCATCGTCGTGTGCGGAGTGTCGCCCTTTGAGGGTGACGACGGGCCGATTTTCGTGACGGTTCGCGGCACGTCCTACAAGGTGCGCAATCTGCGGCGCAACGGCCGCTGCAACGTGATGGCCGTGGCCGAAGACTGGCGTCAGTTCGCGGTGGTGGAAGGGTCAGCGACGCTGGCCGACTACCACAACACCGACGCCGAGGAGATGCGCGTCAAGCTGCGGACGGCGTTCATGGCCTGCGGCGACAACGAGCATCCCGACTGGGAGGAATACGACCGGGCCATGGTGGCGCAGGACGCGGTGATCGTGACGCTGAAGCCGGAGCGGGTGTACGGCCTGATCCGCTAGAAAAGTTGCGGTGATTCAATGCCGGGGACGCCCGCCGGCGCGTCTCCGATCAGGACGGACTCGGGCGCGGCCAGGATGGTCAGCAGGCCGTCCTCGTCCAGCACCGTCACGCCCAGACGTTCGGCATCGGCCAGTTTGCTGCCGGCCGATGCGCCGGCAACGACCCAGTTGGTCTTGCGGCTGACTGACGAAGTGGTGGACGCGCCCAGCGCCTTCACCCTGCCCTCGGCCTCGCGCCGGGTCATGGTGGACAGGGTGCCGGTGATGACAAAAGTCTGGCCCTTCCAGGGGAGGGCGGAAGTGTCCAACGGCGCCAGTTCCTGCCAGAGTTGAACGCCGGCGTCGCGCAGGCCGTTGATGGTCTGCTGGTTGCGGTGGGTGTCGAAGTAGTTGACGATGCTCTCGGCGATGCGCGGCCCGATGCCGTCGATCTCGGTGAGTTGGTCAACGGTGGCGGCGGCAATGTCGTTGATGCTGGCGTAGCGGGCGGCGAGCAGTTCGGCAACCTCCGCGCCCACGTGCAGGATGCCCAGGGCAAACAGGATGCGGGCCAGGGGGCGCTGCTTGCTGGCTTCGATGTTGGTGAGGATACGGGTGGCGAGTTTGTCGCCCATGCGGTCCAGTTCAACCAACTTATCCTGAGTCAGCGAGTAGAGGTGGGACACGTCGGACACCAGGTCCTGGTCGATGAGGATGCGGCACCACCGCTCGCCGAGGCCGTCCATGTCCATTGCGCCGCGGCTGACGAAGTGCTTCAGCGACTCGAAGAACTGCGCGGGGCAGGCGGAGTTGGGACAGCGGTGCATGGCGTCACCCTCCACCTTGACGATGGCGGTGGCGCACTCGGGACACTGTGGGGGCATCCGGAACGCCGGGCCGCGTTCCTCGCCCAGCATTTCGATGGGGCCGATGACGTGGGGGATGACGTCGCCGGCGCGTTCGATTTCGACCAGGTCGCCGATGCGGATGTCCTTGCGGTGGATGTCCTCCTCGTTGTGCAGGGAGGCGTGCTGAACGGTTGCGCCGCTGACCACCACGGGTTCGAGGATGGCCTGGGGATTCAGGCTGCCGGTGCGTCCCACGTTGATGATTATGTCCAGCAGTCGGGTGGTGGCGCGTTCGGCAGGGAACTTGTAGGCGATGGCCCAGCGGGGTTCGCGGCCGGCGACGCCAAGGGCATTCTGCTGGGAGATCCGGTCCACCTTGACGACCACGCCGTCCGCTTCGTACTCCCAGTCATGCCGGTGGGCCAGCATTTCGTCGTAGAACCGGCAGACCTCGTCCACGGTGTCGAAAACGCGGTTGAGATCGTTAACCCGGAAGCCCCAGGATTCCAGCGACTTCAACGCATCCCAATGACTGCCGGGCAGGCTGGACTCGCCGGTGTCGTTCAGGCTGTAGGTCCAGATCTCCATGTTGCGGCTGCGGGTGACCTCTGGGTCAAGTTGGCGGATGGTTCCGGCGCCGGTGTTGCGGGGATTGGCGTACAGCGGTTCACCGTTGCGCTCGCGCTCCTCGTTCATGCGGCGGAAACTTTCCAGGGGAAGGTACACCTCGCCGCGCGC
The DNA here is from genome assembly GCA_963668585.1 of Dehalococcoidia bacterium. GTDB lineage: Bacteria > Chloroflexota > Dehalococcoidia > Lucifugimonadales > UBA3495 > Bin87. The sequence goes on from OY764869.1 coordinate 658,434, forward strand.
CTCAAGAACGGGCGGGTAGTCGCCGGTAAGGGTGTGCGGGATGCTCTGGACCTGTCGCAGGTTGTGGGTGACGTCCTCTCCGGTCTGGCCGTTGCCGCGGGTTGCGCCGAGGACAAATTCTCCGTTGCGGTACACAAGGCGCACGGCCAGGCCGTCGATTTTCAACTCGGCGACCATGCGGAAGGGCTGGCCGTCCAGCAGGTCGCTGACACGACGGTGCCACGCTTCGAGGCCATCCCGGTCGAACGCGTTGGCGAGGCTCAGCATGGGTATGGGGTGTTCGACCTGGAGGAAACGGTCGGAGGCGCTGCCGCCGACCATTTGAGTTGGCGAATTGGAGGCGCGACATTCCGGGTGCGCCGCTTCCAACTCGCGCAGTTCCTGCATCAGGGCGTCATACTGGCCGTCGCTGATGACCGGCGAGTCGTTGTTGTAGTAGCGGTCGTTGTGAAACCACAACTCGTCGCGCAGGCGGCGGGCCCGTTCCTCCGGATCGATGTTCTGGTGGAAATCTTGAGGCGGAGTAGTCATCTGCCGCACCATCCTGATTGGTTGCTCAAGGGTGGCTTACAGTATAAACCGGGCGTGATTGCGGCTGCATGGCGGCGGCGATGCCAAGATTTGCGAAGATGCCGGCGGGGTCCGACGATGCCCCCGTCGAGCCACGGGCGAGCCCGCGACGGGCCGGTGAATCACAGGGATAAACGTCCATTACCGGATGCGATGAAGCCACCATCAATGGGTCGTCGGTTGAACCCTCTCGGCGTTTCCCGCGAGTCGCTCCGCAGCCGAACAGACCGTCAATCTCGACAAAAGTGATACCATGCCAACACCCTGGATGGGAGGACTGGTTTGAAGACGCCACTGATCATTGCCATCGCCGGACTATCGCTCTTCTTGATCGTCGGCTGCTCGGGGCCATCGCCGGAAGAGGTCGTCAACAAGACTGCAGACGTGGTGCCGAGGGCGCAGGAATTGATGCTGTCCGCCTCTTTCTCTCCTGACGAAGCGTGCCGTGAAATGGCGGGAGAATTCGCCGAGGAATACGACGTTGACCAGATGCCTTACGGTGGCGCGGACCTGGCAGAGCAGTTGGCCAAATTGGAAGAACTGGAAAGTGGCCTTGACCAGTTCGAACAGGATCTGGAGGAGGCCGGCTGCAATTCCTGACCCCGACCGGGGCAGCCATACATGACGGCATCGCATGATGATGGCCTGGCGTCTGGCGCTGTCCAAACGCCAGGCCACCGTGATTCAGGGTTGATCCCTCAGCCTGGGGGACTGCCCGAAACCTGCACCTGGCATTCGAAGGCCGCCTCAAACAACGGCGCGGGGGAGCCACCCTCGACGTGCAGCAGGTCCGCCAGTTTCTCCGGTCCGCCCACATGGTCCAGCACGCACTGGAAGGTTTCGTACTCTTCGTCGCCGGCGCCCACGGCGGGACCGGCGGACTGGAACTCGCTCTCGTTGAGGCACCCCAGCGATACCATTGAGCTAACCATGGCCAGGGCCATCGCCGCCCCCGGATCGGTGTCGCCTCCCGGATCGCCGGTTGCGGCCAGCATCAATGCGCCCAGGTCCGTATCCGCGAAACTGCTGCGCAGGCACGCGGTGGATTCGGGACTCAAAGGCCCGGTCGCGGTCAATATCGGGGTCAGGAACAGGCGCAACTCCGTATCGTATCCCAGGCACCCGACCATGGCGCGACGCTCTGCATCGGTTGCCGATTCCGGTGAATCGAGCAGAACGGGCAACCTGTCCGGCGCCACCGCCTCGGAGAGGCAGGCCCTTTCTGACGCCGGCACGCCCGCCAGGAACGACTCCAGATCCGAAACCGGCAGCGGTTCCAGCGTGTCCTGGATGGGAGCGGAGTCGGCCTGAGCGGGGCGGATGGTTGCCGACTCCTGGCCCGGCGTGGGCGCCACCATCGTGGTCGGCGTGGGTACGACGACGGCGGTGGGTGTGGATACCGGGCTGGCGGCAGCGGCGGCCGTGGCGGTGTCCGGAGGCCTTTCGGCGGCCCTGGTGGCGGCGATCTCCGACACATACGCCTCGAGTGTGGCTTCGACGACCTGCTCGTCACTCACCTGCTCCTCATCGCCTCCGCACCCGATGGCGAACCAGCACAGGAGCCCCAAAATGGCTGGAATTGCGACGGTGGCCGCGGCGCGCGCGCTAATTGTCCCCATGATGAACCTCGTGGATTCTTGATCTGGCAGCCCGGTTTCTACAGCTTGACCCGAGCAGAAATCAGGTTATTAACATAATCGCCAACGCCTGGCCCGGATTCAATAAATCGACCGTCGAATATTGGCGAAAATCCCGCCGAGGCTTTGGCTATTGATGCATACGTAGGCAGTAGCGATATGAGAACCCTCCCGCGGTGGGCGGGAGGGTCGAGTCGGCAGGGGTCAGAACCCTGTTATTGGAATCGCGATCTTCCTCGCCGAAACCCGGGCAGAATGTTGCGCGCACTATTGCGAGCCGCAACCGGGTTTGACGATGTGGGCCGAGTGCGCAGCGACATGGAATGAGTTGCAACTGTCGTCATCGTGATCAAAGTCCGAGATGATGTTGCCGTTTTCATCGTAATGCTTGTGATCGCTCAACCCATACTGTGTCCACATTCTGTCGTGGGGTTTGTTGTCGATACTATCGATCAGGCTTTCCGGCAGGCATCCGACGGTTCCACCCCAGTACGCTGTATCGCTTTGGTGAGTGTGACCGACCCACTCCCCGGTCGCGGTGCATCGGCTGACGATCACGGGGCGGTAGGTGTTGGCATCGTTTCCAGCATTGTTGTCGTTGTTGTCGCTGTTGCCTCCATCGCTGGTTCCTTCAACACCGGTGTTGCCACCGTTGCCATCATTCCCGTTGGTATCTTTGTTGCCGTCGTTTCCGACGTTCTGGGGCACTATGGACTGGGGAGTTGGAGTTGGCGCCGTGCCCTGAGTGCGGACAGTTTCAGACACAGACCACAGGCTCATTCCAACCGCGTTGCACGCAGACACCTGCACCAGGTGGTCGGTGCCGGCGGTCAGGCCCGTGAAGGTATAACTCAGCCCGTCCTCCACCTTCACCTTCACCATCACAGGAGAGCCGCCTGCCGGAGTGGCCTGGACGGCATACATCGCTATCGCCGACCCTCCGTCGGACGACGGGGCGGTCCACGTCGCAGTGATGGAAGTAATGCCGTTCACGGTTACGGTCGGGGCGTCAGGCTGTCCCGGAGTTCCGCTGCTTCCCTGCTGCGCCACGCCGCACCAGTTGTTGTTCGTAGCGCCAACGGTGTTGCCCCCCGTTGTCACATGCGTGGTGGCCGTCACGAGTTCTTTTCCGGGCAACCACTGTCCAAATCCGACCGAGTTGCACGCAGACACCCTGATCTCGTAGGTGGTGTTGGCGTCCAGGTTGTCGAGAATCTCGCTGGTGCCGCCGGCATCGAAGGTCTGGTGGGTTTGGCCGCTCGGCGTCAACATGATGGAATACCCGAGGATGGTTTCGCCGTTGTCGTTGGGCTCGGTCCACTGGACCCCGACCATTGTGGTATCCAGCGTAAGAATCAGGGCAGGCGCGGTGGGCCGGTCAGGCGTCCCGGTGCTGCCGCGTTCGGCATCGCCGCACTCGCTGACACCGGTGATCACGGTGATCCCGCCGTTGCCACCATTGTTGCCACCATTGTTGCCACCGTTATTCCCGTTGTTGCCACCGTTATTCCCGTTGTTGCCGCCGTTATTCCCGTTGTTGCCGCCGTTATTCCCGTTGTTGCCGCCGTTATTCCCGTTGTTGCTGCCGTTATTCCCGTTGTTGCCGCCGTTGCCACCGTTGTTTCCGTTGTTGCCACCGTTGTTGCCATTGTTCCCGTTGTTGCCGCCGTTGTTGCCGTTATTGCCGTTGTTCCCGGCGTTGCCTACCTGGTTGCCGCCCCCGCGGTTTTTGGCGCTGCGCTGGTTGTTGCCACCCACATTGCTCTGCGCAGGCTGAGCCCCGATTACCAGGAAGCCCGTACCCGTGGCGATGGGGTCCGACAAGTCGGTATCGTCGCCGGTTCCCAGTTCCACGTCGATGGTGTAGGTGCCCTCCGGGCAGGTGCCGGGTATGGTTGCAGTTTCAATCGACGAACCCGTGTTGGTCGTCAACTGGCGTATGGAGTTCATCCCAGTGCCCTGGCACAGGGGATCGACAACGGTACCCTGCTTCACCCGGATGCGGAGCAGATAATCCACCGTGGTCGCGTCGGAGTCGGCTTCGAGATCCGAAAGGGCGATGGCAATGGTGACTTCCGTACCGTAATACGCAAACCAGGCCAGGCCCACTGTGGCCAGGCCGGTTGTTTCTGAGTTGCTGGAGGATTCCGAAAGCGTGAACGATGCGGAAGGATCAGACGACGATTCCGCGCTGCCGGTGGATGAGCCACCGCCGTCGTCATCATCATCGTCGTCATCGTCATCGTTCAGGAAGAACAACTGGACAGGCGGGTCAAGGTCCACTTCGTCGTCGGGCCCGCGCACCTTCAGCACGCAGGTCTCATGAGGGGAACTGGCAATGTAGCCGGAATCGTATGCGCTGGACGCGACATACGCCTGCAAGGTCGTGTGCCCTGATTCCGAGGTCTGGCGCAGGATGAACCATTCATCGCCGTTGGAATCGGTCCAGAAAGTTTCGCCATCGACAGTGGGTATGGAACTGGGGCAGTCCGGCGTATGGGCCGACGCCACGTTATCGTCGCCCCCGATCATTCCGGGAGAAACGGCGACCAGCGCCAACGCAACCCACGCCATCACACCAACGATGCCGATTGCCGACCATCCTGCCCGGAACCGTATCAAGCGAACGTCCATTATGCCCTGCTTTCTCATTATTCACGCCAATAGCGGTTCCCGGGGGCCATTGGCATGGGACCGTGCAGCTAAATAACCGCCCCACTGCAGTTACCCCCTCATCAACAATCAACCTGAAACGTAGCAGATAACAGCCGAAAGCCGAAAGCAAATCTCCGTGCTGAAATAACGCATTTTGTTCTTCAAGCCCTTGAAACCGGCGTGGAACGGGCGCCAGGGCATCGAATTGTATTGACGGGTCGGAAGGACCACCCGGCGGATCCCGCCGTCCGCGTCGATTGTCGAAGACGACGCGGGTGCGGTCGGGCTGATCTGCTGGTAGCATCTATTGGGCGCTCCTAGTCTGAGGACGGTTCTGTGCCGCAAAAACCGATGTCCTCGAACACAGGCGCGCTTTCTTGCGCCTTCAGCACGCCAGCGCTCCCATCCCTGCGGTGGATTGGGGATAAATAATGCGCAGGGCATTGGTATGAACGGGGCTTTGATATGAACAGGGCTTTGATATGAACAGGGCTACGGTATGAAAGCCAACCCCAGGGTATTCCACGGGTGGTATATCGTCGCCTGCGGGTTCCTGAGCCAGGGAATGCGGGTCGGCCTGGGAGCCCAGACCTTCGGCTTCTTCTTCAAGCCGATGATCGAGGAACTGGGGTGGAACCGCACCGTCATGACCGGCGCGCTGCTGGCCAGGGATCTGGTCAGCGCCGGCGCGTACCCTGCCATCGGGTACGCCGTGGACCGCTACGGCCCCCGATATCTCATGGCGGGAAGCGCCATCGTGTTGGGCATCTCGCTGATGCTGTTGTCCCAGACCCGTGAGATCTGGCAGTTCGTCCTGTTCTACGGGGTCATCGGCACCTTCGGCGTGCCGGGCCTTGGATACGGCGTGGTCAGCCCGACCATCGCCAAGTGGTTCATCCGGCATCGGGGCCGGGCAACCGGTATCGCCACCGCCGGGCTCAACGTGGGCGCGGTGGCGTTGACGCCGCTCATACTGTTCTTGATCCACGAGTTCGGATGGCGGACAGCCTGGTTCCTGCTGGGCTTCGTCCCCTGGGTGGTGGTGGTGCCGCCGTCCCTTCTGTGGCTGCGCAGGCAGCCGGAGGACATGGGGATGCTGCCCGACGGCGACACCCCCGGCAACGTCTCCGCAACTGCCGAGGCGCAGGAATCCGGCGGCAGGCAGGATGAGCCGGCGCAGGAGGTAAGCTGGACGGTGCGCCAGGCGGTGCGCGCTCCGGCGTTCTGGTTGCTGGTGGCCTACGAGGTGTTATCCGGAATGTCCATTGGCGCCCTGATCATCCACCGGATACCCTACGCAACGGATCTCGGCTTCACCGCGGTGCAGGCGGGAATCTCCTTCGCGATTTACGGGGTGTGCGCTTTCGCGGCCAAAATGGGCTGGGGTTTCCTGGCAGACCGTTACTCCATCTGGATGCTGGCCATGATCGCCCTGGTATTGAGCGCGATCAGCATATTGGCGGGGGTGGGTTCAACGAGCGCATGGCAGCTTTACGCCACCTTCGGGGTGATGTACGGACTGACCGGCGGCGCGCTGGTGGTGATCGCGCCGCTGCTGTGGGCTGCCCACTTTGGCCGGCAGTACCAGGGAAGCATCCGGGGCGTGATGGGCCCCTTCTACCTCATCGCCAGCATCGGCGGACCGCTGTTCGCCGCCTTGGTGTACGATCAGTTCGGCAGCCTGGACGCAGCCTTCCGCGTGTTCGCGGCGTACCTGGTGGTCAGCGCGATGCTGGTCTGGCTGGCCGGACGGGTGAGGCACGTGGGTGCGCCCGCCAGCGGGTGACGGGTTGGGTCGCCGCATCCGTCCGGCATGACAACGACGGGTCCGGGAGGCTGACGGATGCCCGCGCCCCACCTCGCCTATCGTCAATAATTGAATGGCCTGGACGTGAACCCAGAGCCATTCGATTATCCTGATGTGGGGCAGGTGTCAGACCGCTGAATCGCGGGACGGCATGGGTCTGCGCGGGCAGGCTTGACACCCGCCCATGCGTGTGCATGGCCGCTGGCGAACCACCAGGGTGGGACGGCGCCGGGCGGGCATCGTCTTTCCGAAGGGGTGGAGGGTTTCTCGTCCCTGCGGTTGGTGGTTCGGTGGTTGGCGGTTGGTTTTGGTTTGGTGTGAGAGGCGGGATTCCGGATCGTTGTCAGCGCACGGCCAGTACGCAACTATTTGAACGGCAGTTCCGTGGTCGCAGGACTATTTGGTTGAGTCCCTACCACGCGGGCCCGAACAATCCCGGTGGGCCAGTGCGGCACCGCCGGTGAGTACGTTGGTCGGATATCGGCGAATTGCCACCTGGACCGGTTGCGATTTGTTGCTGACGGGGTTGGCCGTCGATCCGGAAATCTGCCTCTCTGGGGCTGGGATGGAGCAGCTGCTTGATCTAGACGGTATTAGGATATACGTTCGTATTGGTGGTGTCAAGGGGTTATTTTACAGGGATGCACAGGATTTACAGGATGATGAGGTTGGCGGAACCGTTCCCTGCTCGCCGTCCGTTTGTCCTTCGACGGGCTCAGGATGGGCGGGCTGCCTCAACTGTCGCCTTTTATCGAATGGCCTGGACGTGAACCTGCGGCAGTGGCGGTTGAGGCGGCGTCCTGATATGATGGCTTGATATGCGGCGGTTGCCGTCAACTGGTCACGGAACCGGTGCAGCAAGGGGGCGTATGACTAGCAAATCCGCAGTCCAAATGGGCGGGTCATTGTACTTTGGCTGGTACATCGTCGCAACCTGCTTTTTCGTGGCGTTCCTGTCCATACCGGGCCGGCAGGGCTTCGGCCTGTTCGTCACCGAAATGGAGCCGACCTTCGGGTGGGACCGCGCCGACATCTCCTGGGTGGGTTCCATCGGGTTCCTGATCAACGGGGCGATGCAGCCGATCATGGGGGCATTGTTCGACAAATACGGGCCGCGCAAGGTGTTCGGCTTCGGGCTGGTCATCATGGGCCTGGCCATCATGAGCCTGGCGTTCATCCGGGACCTGGAGGCCACGCTGCCCCTGGGATTCGTGAGCATACCGCTGGACCTGCTGTGGTTCATCGTGGTGTTCTCCATCATAGTGAATACGTGCCTCAGCGCCGCGTCGATCACCAATATGCTCGCGCTGGTGGTGCGGTGGTTCCAACGGAAGCGCAGCAAGGCCACCGCGCTGGCCGCGTGCGGCACCTCCATAGGCGGTCTGCTGACCATCCCGTTCGCCGCGTACCTGATGGGTGTGATCGACACCTCCGGCATCTCGGTGGGCGACTCTGTGCTGGTGGGTTGGCGGACGGTGTGGTTCCTGCTGGGCATAATAGTGGTGGTGGCGGCGGCCCCGCTGGCGGTGTTCTTCCTGCGACCGAACCCGCAGTCGATGGGGCTGAACCCCGACGGTGATCCCACTCCGGAGGGCGCAACCCCGGCCACAATGTCGGCTGGGCGGGCCACAGGAGCGTACGAAGTGAACAACTGGCGCCAGTGCTTCAAGACGGCGCCGATGTGGCAGCTGTCGGGAGCTTACGTGGTGTGCGGCATCACCACCGGACTTTTGAGCATCCACTTCATTCCCTATGCGGAGGACGTACTGCCGGCGCAGGTAAATTTCCTGGGCGGCGTTTGGGACGAGAAGGTATTCGCCGGCCTGATATTTGGCGTAATGACCGGCCTGAACGCGGCCGGCGTGATCATCACGGGGTTCCTGGGAGACCGGATGCGCCGCAAGAACGTGCTGGCGGTGGTGTACGCCACCCGAGGCGCGGCGTTCATGTGCCTGGTGTTCCTGCCGCTATTCGGCCATGGCATGTTGGGGCTGCTCATGTTTGCGATGCTGTCGGGGATGTCGTGGGTGGCCAGCGTGCCGCTCACGTCCACGCTGACAGCGGACGTGTACGGGTTCAGGGCGCTGGGCACGATCAGCGGATGGGTGTTCTTCGCGCACCAGATCGGCTCGTTCCTGAGCATCCAGTTCGCGGGTTACGCCTACGTGTGGTTCAACGAGAGCTACTTCTGGCCGTTCCTGATCGCCGGGCTGACGCTGATACCGGCCAGTATCATGGCATTCAGCATCAACGAGTACCACTATTCGGGCCGGTACAACAGCCAGCCGGCGGGTCAGATGGCAACGGCCGGCGCGACGGCCGGAGGCGGGACGCGGACGTACTGACTTCGGAGCGTACGCCATGCCGGGGCGGGTTTGAAACCCGCCCCTACGGCACCGAGAACCCGGGACGACGGTTCGACAGGCTCACGATGAGCGGGAATCTTTGAGGGCAGGATGACAGGCGCATTTTTGGGCATGGTTATGCTGGCGCTGGGCCTCCACCACGGGGAGGCCGATCCCACCCTGCTGGGATGGATCATGGCGGCCCTGAGCCACATCCTGCTGGGCACGCTTGGATTCTCCGAACTGACCGTGGTGATCATAATCGGCATCATCATCCTGGCGATGCCGGCGTTGATCGTAATCGCGTACCTGGCGAATACCCGCGGCAGCCGAGCGGCCTCCCCTGCTGTGCCGGAGCAGGCGCGGCTGTCTGAGAGCGACGAGTAGGGGCATCGGGGCAACTGCCCGGAGAGCGCGGCTCCACCGGCGCAACTCCCGCCCGCCGGATGCGGATTTTCAACGCCGCCGACGCAATGACGGTGGGCGGTACGGGTCAGGCTCCGCGCAACCGCTGCAACTCGGCTTCCAGTTCGCGGATCCGGGTTTTCGCCTCGTCGAGGGTTACGATATGTTGGCCCGTTGCCGGGTCGTACCAGCCAAGCTGGCCGTTTTCCCATCGCAGGTGCAGGTTCAGGACCTGGCTGTAACCCTGCAGGATGCCGTTCCCCAACTCCTCAACAGGTATGGGTGAGTATCCGCCGTTCACCAGGCGATCGCCGGCCAGCCTCCCGCCGTCATATTCCCCGGTTTCGTCGAAGCGCCAGTATTCGGGGATGCCCAGCGTTTCATAGTCTTCCCGTTTTGCCGTCACATCCTCGCGCCCGGTGCGACGCGACGCGATTTCCAGCACGAAATCCGGTGGCTTGCCCTGCTCCGAAATGATGTAGGCATTGCTCCGGTGATAGGCGGCAGGATTCACGTCGAAAGCGATGAGGAGGTCCGGATATCTCAAACCCGACAGGTCTGTCCTCCGCGTGGGGCTGAGGTAGCGTTCTCCGGCTACCAGGGTGGTATCGCTGTTTCCGAAATGATGAATCAGGTAATGGGCGTTGCCGGTGGCGCTGAGGTGGTCGAAACTGGTCATATCGTCGGGCTCGCGCTCCGGTGGGTCCGGCATTTCGAAGTGGATCTCCGGTTCCGGCGTCTCCGAGACGGTTTTGGGGATGGTCATACTGGACCTCCGGATGTGTGGCGGGAGCGACCCGCTTTGGCCGGGCCAAGGCGGTAATTTGGATTATACCCGCGCCGTGTTGGGTCTGGGTAGGTTCCTCATCGGTTCCCGTCCGTGCATATTGGATCCAGAGGCGATGCGCCGCCGGAATCCGGTTCACCGGACCTGAACGGTGCGGGGCCGGCGCGTCGGGGTTTTGGCAAAGCGCCGTGGTCATCGCGGTCAGCCTCCGCGAGACTCGTCCTTTGACAGGCTCAGGATGAGTGGACCACCTTGTCTATCGTCAATAATCGAATGGCCCCGCCGGCGCGTGCGCTCTCGTTGACCCCATTCGGCGGCGATGTTACGGTGAGTCAAGCCTGACCAACCGGAGTTTAGATGCGCCGGACGGATTATCGCTGGGTTATCCTGGCCACCGGGTTTGCGGTCCTCTTCTTCAACGGAGGGTCGCGGTCGGCATTGGGGCTCATGCTGAAGCCGATGGTGGATGACCTGGACTGGTCCCGGTCCATGCTGTCGCTGGGCATCACCGCCTACATGCTGGTCTCCGCCCTGGCGTTTCCGTTTGTGGGCCGCCTGGCCGACCGCTACGACCTGCGCTGGGTGATGGGAGCGGGAGCCGTGATCAGCGCGGTGGGCGTCGGCCTGATGAGCCTGGTGTCCACGCCGTGGCAGTTGTTCCTGATCTACGGATTGATCTTCGCGTTGGGCAACGCCGGAATGTCCAATCCCGTTGTGAGCGTGATGATCGTTCGTTGGTTTCCCGACCGCAGGGGAGTGGCCAACAGCGTGGCGGTGTCGGGCAACGCCATCGGTCAGTTGGTGATCGTCGGGTCGCTGGCGCAGTCGCTGGTGCGGTTCGGTTGGCGCGCATCCTATGCCGGGCTGGGATTTGTCAACCTGATCATCCTGGCTCCCATCGTGCTGGCGGCGGTCAGGTCAGCACCGCCCCCATCGCAGGACGCCGCAACGGCAGCGGCGCCCGATGCGGCCGACGCGGTTGAAAGGGTGGAACACCAGGGTTCCCTGGCCACCTCCGGGAAGCTATGGCTGCTGGGCGGGATCTACGCCATCTGCGGGTTCCAGGACTTTTTCGTTGCAACACACGTCGTGGCATTTTCCCTGGATATGGGGATCGGCACGGTGATCGCCGGCAACCTGCTGGCCCTGATGGGGTTGATGGGTCTGCTCGGGGTGCTGGTATCAGGCTACCTGGCCGACCTGCTGGGGCCGAGTCGTCCCACCCTGCTCTGTTTCGTGATGCGGATCGGGATATTTGCGCTGGTCATGCTGTCCCAATCCAGCCCGGCGGTCATGGCCTTTGCGTTGCTGTTCGGGTTCACTTTCCTCATGACCGCGCCGCTGACGGTGATGTTCTCGGGCAACATCTTCGGTTCGGCGCGATTGGGCAGGATCAGCGGCACGATATCAATGGTCCATCAAATCTGCGGCGGCCTGGGCGCGTTGGCGGGCGCCCTGTCCTTCGACATCTGGGGAAGCTACGACCCCGCCTTCATCCTCATGCTGTCACTGTCCATTGTGGCGACGGTTGCAACCCTGCTGGTGAGCGACGGGACGGTCAGAAACCCGCGCGCGCCGGCCAAGGCCACGGAATAGACGCGGACCATCCGCCGCAACCCACAGTCCGCATCCCTCTGCATCCCCGGGCGGTTGGCGCGGCCGTGGGCCCGTCAGGACGTCCGGCGACGCGTCTCGCGGACGAAAAGCATCACCCCGATGCCGGCCACGGCGAACAGGATGGCGTCCACCGCCAACGCCCAGGGGAAGCCGGCCACGTCCGCAATCGCGCCGAACGCCAGCGCGCCGGATACGGTGCCGACGCCGGCAAAACTGCGGAATATGCCCAGCGTCACGCCCTCCAGGCCGGGCGGAGCAATGTCGGCAAAGAACACGGTGCCGGCGGGGCTGCCCATCCCTTCACCCACCCCCATCAGGACGCCGGAGAGCAGGAGTTGCCACAGATCGCCCGCCCACACGAAGATGGCGATGCCGGCGCACATCATGACCACCGACGGGATGATGGGAGATTTGCGGCCGAAACGGTCGGACAGGTAGCCTGAAGTCATGGTGGAGAAGAACTGCGGCAGGTGGGTCAGGCTGAGCCACAGCCCCAGGTGCTCGGGGCCGAACCCCTTGGCCCTGCCGAACAGCGGCATCACGCTGAACCGCGCCCCCTGGCGGTTGGCCACGATCATGATGGCGAACAGGCCCACGAATATGAACGCCGGACTGAGCACCAGGGTCAGGAAAGCCCCGCGCCGGCGGACGGTTTGCGAGTCAACCGGCGCCGGGGATGCCGCGGATCTCGCTCGCTGATCCTCCTGCGCCTCGCGCCAGCGGGATTCGGGCAGCGCAAACAATATCAGAGCCAGGGACAACGCCATCAGGACGACCTGCGCGAACAGGGGCACGCGCAATCCGAACGCGAACCCCAGGTATCCGCCCAACAGCGGCCCCAGAATCTGGCCGGAAAGGATGCTCAACTCCTGGGTGCTGAGTATGCGCCCCCGGGTTTCGGGAGTTGACTCGTCGCGGAGATACACGGTGCCGACGGTGGAGAAGGCGTTGGCTCCCAAACCGGAAACGAACCGCCACCCGGTGAGCCACCAGAAGTTGAAGGACAGGGAAACCATGGCTGCGCCAAGCAGGTTCACCGCTGCTCCGAACGCCATCACCGGGCGACGCCCGTATTTCTGGGCCAGGATGCCGGCGGGCACTCCGGTGAAGAGACGACCGGCGCCGAACAGGCCGATGGCAAACCCGACCTGGGTGGCGTTGACGTGATACTCCTGTTGCGCGAACAGCGGAAGCACCGGGCCGATTACGCCCATGCCAAAGCTGTTGAGGGCGCCGCAAATGCTGAGTAGGGCGACGCTCCGGTAGCGGCCGGTGAGCGCGTCGATTGCTTCATGTATCACGGTTGCCGGGCATCATAGACACGTCGCACATGAGCGTCAATCGACGGTTCCGCACGACGGTTCCGCAGCGCTCCGGGCCCGCGTGCGCCGTGCCCTCCTCATCGCTCACGGCAGACCAGCCATCCCCGCTCATGGCAGGCCGGCCGCACCGCCTCGGTCCCAATGACGGTTCTCCAGTCACCGTCCGCTCGTGGTTCGACAGGCTCACCATGAGCGGGCCACCTGCTCTGCGACTGACAATCGAATGGCCCTGGCGAAAGTGGACGCCGCTTGCCGATATTCCGGGCATTAGGCTATACTGCCTTAGTAGTTTGGTTCAGGCGGTTTCGATTGTAATGGCTGATATTTTCGACAAGTTGCATCCCATCGTGGAGAGGTATCGGTCCATCGAGTCCGAGATGGCCCAACCGGAAGTGGCCGCCGATTACGCCCGACTGGGCGAACTGAACCGGGAACGCTCCGGCATGGAAGACCTGGTTGCCATCGATGTCCGACACCGCCAGTTGTCGGAGGAGCAGGCCGACCTGCGCGCCCTCATCAGCGAGGGCGGCGACGCCGAACTGGTTGAAATGGCGCAACTGGAACTGTCCGACGTTGAAGAACGTCTCGACCAGTTGGCCCAGCGACTGCGCATCGCCCTGCTGCCGCGCGACCCCAACGATGAGCGCGACGTTATCGTGGAGATTCACGCCGCCGCCGGCGGGCAGGAAGCATCGCTCTTCGCCGCCGACCTCTATCGTATGTACCAGCGATTCGCCCAGGAGCAGGGCTGGAGCGTGGAGATACTGGCTTCCAACCCGTCTGATCTGGGCGGATTCAGCCGCATGGCCTTCTCCGTGGATGGCAAAAACGCCTTCAGCCGGTTGAAGTTTGAGGCGGGCGTCCACCGTGTCCAGCGCGTTCCGGAAACCGAGACCCAGGGTCGGATCCACACCTCCACGGCCACCGTCGCCGTGCTGCCCCAGGCCGACGAGGTGGAGGTCAACATCAAGGAAGACGACCTGCGCATCGACATCTTCCACGCCGGCGGGCACGGCGGGCAGAACGTGAACAAGGTCGCCACGGCGGTGCGGATCGTGCATGAACCCACGGGCATCACGGTGGTATGCCAGGACGAACGCTCGCAGTACAAGAACAAGTCCAAGGCCATGACCATCCTGCGCAGCCGGCTCTACTCCGCCGAACAGGAACGCCACCAGGCCGAAATTTCCAACAACCGGAAGGCCCAGATCGGCAGCGGAGACCGCAGCGAAAAAATCCGCACCTACAACTACCCCCAGGATCGCATCACCGACCACCGCATCGGCCTTTCGATACATGGGATGCAGCGCCTGATGGACGGCGGCCTCAACGAGATAATCGAACGGCTCATCTCGGCCGATCAGGAGCGGGAGTTGGCGGCCATCTCCTCCTGACCCGACCATCCTGTCCCCTCTTGGTTGATGGGTGAGGATTGGGGTGAGGGCGAAATCCCCTGCAGCATCTCCGGTCGTGTCACCGCCAGGCCTTGATCTGAGTGAGCATTCTGAGCGAGCATTCTGAGCGAGCATTGCGAATGCGACCTGCGTTTCCAGCCAATGCCGAATACATGAGACAGCAACCACAATGATTCCAGTTCAGGACTACGCCGCCATTTTCGCCGACGCTCGCGATGTCCATTCCCAGGCTCTCGAACGGCTGGAAAATGGAGACGTGCGGGATGCGGCGGAAAAGGCGTGGTGCGCCACCAAGCGGGCAACCGACGCCCTGATCCTGGCCCGAACCGGCGAGGAACCACCCACCACCGCCATGACTTCCAATGAATTGGACGCTCTCTCCCGACGAGACCCTGGCGTCAGGACCCTGGTGGGGCGTTACTACAGTCGCATCAGCCAGTTGCATGGCGCCTGCTTCTACAACGGCATCTGCAATTCCGAAACCGAACGCCGCATTCGGGAAACCGCTGACTACATCCAGGACGCCGAGCGGTTGGCATCTTCATAGCCGGCGCCTCCCCCATCGTTCATGCCCAACCTACGCAGCGTCATACAGGAAACTCACCGCACCCTTGAGTCCGCCGGAATTCCGGACGCGCGGCTGGAAGCGGAAGTCATGGTGATGGACGTGATGCGAATGCCGCGTCATGCCATCTTCGCGGAGCAGGAGGCTCAGGTGGCAGCGCAGCAGGAGGCTCAACTGGCGGCCATCGTCGAGCGCCGACTGACGCGCGAACCGCTGGCCTACATTCTGAACTACCGGGAGTTCTACGGAGTCAACCTGCTGGTCAACTCCGACGTGCTGATCCCACGTCCGGAAACCGAAACGCTGGTGGAACACGCGCTGTTCATGGCGCTGATGGGCATGGAAAGCCGCGAACTGGTCATCGCGGACATCGGCACCGGCACCGGCGCCATCGCCGTCAACCTGGCGATCCACCTGCCCGCGGCGCGCATCTATGCCAGCGACGCCTTCGACGCCACGCTGGACGTGGCCGCCTACAACGTGCGGATGCACAACGTGGCCGACCGGGTCACGCTGCTGAAGGGAGACCTGCTGGAATCATTGCCGGAACCGGTGGACGTTATCGCAGCCAACCTGCCCTACCTGCCCACCGACCGCATCCCCACCCTGCAACCCGAGGTGCAGTGGGAACCGGCGGCGGCCCTCGACGGCGGGGCCGACGGTCTGGACCTGATCCGACGGCTGATCCATCAGGCTGCCGGGGAAGGGCGGCTGAAGCCCCACGGCGTCATCCTTCTGGAGTTGGACCCGGAACAGATGGATGAGGCGCGGCGACTTTCGGCCGAAGCGTTTCCCGAAGCCGAAATAACCGTCGAGCCGGACCTGGCCGGCCGGGACCGCATCCTTTCGGTCAGCCTGTCGCGCGAATCCGACGAATACTAGCGCCCCGCAGCAGACGGCTGTACGACCGCCGAATCACCGGCCGGTCAGCCGATGGCGCGGTCGCTCTGCAGCAGCCAGCCGGCATCCAGTTCCAGGTCTTCCCGGCAGATTTTGATGAAATCGCCGACGTCGCCGATGTAGGGCGCTTCGCCCCGGCAGCGGCGCATATACTGCACCACCAGGCCCAGGTTGATTGCGCCGGACGCATCGGTGAACGGCGAGTCCTCAGCCTCGGCAATATCGGTCAGTTCCCAGCGGCCCGGTCCGGTGCCCTGGTTGTTGAACCAGTCGCGCTTGAGAACGCCGTCCACGTCGGGCTTTCGTTCGCCCATGGCCAGTTCGACTGCCTGCCAGAGGTGTGCGCGCCGGATGGGTTCGCCGCGAGTGACCAGCACGTCGCGGATGATTTTGCTGGCCATCAGCGTGATGCTGTCATCGGCGCTGACGGGGTAGCCGGTTTCGGCATTCGCGATTTCGGTAAGGGATGACATTTAATCTCCTGTGCGAATAATCATCCTAGATTCTAAATTAACTTGGGATAATATGTTGCCCCACGGTTTGCGTGTCGTCAAGGAGCGATTCGTCCTCATGCGTGCCCAGTTTGTTGGCATGAGCTATGCGCGGACGATGGCGCGGAGTTTTAACGCAAAGGCGCAGAGACGCAAAGGGACAATGGGGCTCGCGAACGGCGTGTCCGATAATGAACCTCGGGATCCTGTTGCGCGAGCCCCATTAAGGTTTGCTGAAAAATGGGTAAGCATGAGGCGATCCGTCGTGTGGCGACCTCAGCGTTGCCTTCGTTGGGGCAGACAGGGGAGCGATGAGGGCGTATCGCCACGGCGTCCTGAATCCGGCCTGGCCAGGCTCACAGCGGGCGACAACGGCGCCTGACACCATCGTTCGCCGCAGAGATGCGCGCCAACCGGGGAGCCTGCGACCGGGCTCCCGAAACTATATCCCGGATTTACACGGACTGGGCGAGTTCAAGTGCTTGCCGGCGGCGGTGAATGGGGGTAAGATACCCCCTGCTGCCATAATCGCCACGGTTGGCCGTCCGCACGCCCATGTAGGCTGATGGTGTGGTCGGGGAATCGCGATTTACGGTCGGCGGCGGCAGGGGAACCGCAAGGCTGCCGACAAACCGGAGGAGGTAACAAACCGATATGTTCGACAAGGATTCGCTGGACCGGCTGTTTGAAGAGCTGAGGGACGAGTTCGAGCTGGAGACCGACTGGGAAGACATCCAACGGGACGCGCACCTGGCTGTTGCTTATGCTGACGCCGGCGTTCTGGACGACCAGAAGGGTGGCCTGGACGCGCGCATCGTCGAGTTCGTGGAGCGGCACAACCCGGCCTAGTCAGCTTTAGCATCGCAAAAATAAACACCCCGCTGACTTCTGACAGCGGGGCTTTTTGTTGTGATGGTCCGGCCTAGGATCTCGCCAGCACTTCCGGATTGGCGCAGGCCTCCATGGAATGTCCCTGCAACCCTGCGACCAGGTTGCGGGCGGCCAGTTTCATGGTGTTCAGGCGGGTGGGCAGGGCCGCGCTGCCGATGTGAGGGGTGATCACGAAATTGTCCAGCGTGAGCAGCGGGTCATCGGGGGCAATGGGTTCGGGCGAAGTCACGTCCAATGCGGCGCGGGCGATCTGTCGGTCGCGCAGCGCAACGTACAGCGCCGCCGGGTCAACCACCGGGCCGCGAGACACGTTGATGAGAATGCTAGAAGGCTTCATCATGGCCAGTTGCGGCGTGCTGATGAGGTGATGCGTTTCGGGCGTCAGCGGCACGCTCAGCACGACGAAATCGGCCTGGGCCAGCAGGTCCGCAAACTCGCCATAGCGGATGCCGTACTCCGATTCCGCGTCCGAGTACCGGGTGCGGGAGTGGTAGATGATGTCCATGTCGAAGCCACGGGCGCGCCGGGCGATTTCCCGGCCAATCTGGCCGAGCCCCACAATGCCCAGGCAAGCATCGTGGACATCCTGCCCCAGCCAGTGCATGGGATGGAACTGGATTTCCCACCCGCCGTTGCGCACCCAGCGCTCGCTTTCCGACGTGCGCCGGGCCGCTCCGAGGAGCAGGGCGAAGGCCAGGTCGGCGGTGGATTTGGCGAGGACGCCGGGGGTGTAGCCCACCGGGATACCGCGATTGGTGGCCTCGGCCACGTCCACGTTGTCCAGCCCCACGGCGAGTTGGCTGATAACGCGCAGTTTGGGCGCGGCGTCCAGCAGCGCGGCGTCCACCCGGTCCATGATCGTGGTGAGGATGGCGTCGACGTCGGCGACCAGGCCGTGGAGTTGCTGAGCGGAAGGTGGGGCTTCATCCGGCCAGACTTCAACATCGGCCACAGCCCGGATGATGTCCAGGGCTTCATCAATCAGGGTGCGGGTGACCAGAGCTTTGGGGCGAGGCATGCAATTCACCAAAAGAAAGGTTGCAACGGGGATTACGAAACGGAGACACTGAACGGATTTTAGTTGTCCGGCGGCGAGATTGTCACGTGAACCGGGCCCGCGTTAGGGCCCATTCGATTGTCCTTATAAAAGACGGCCCCTCCGGCCACCGCGTTGTTGATTCATCGGCCGCTCGTCCAGGATGCGCTGGCTGCCTGTTGGCCGGACGATAATCGAACCGCCCGGGTCGGCGTTCCCGGCGGCCGGCGACCCGACAATATCACGCCGGGATGCAGGGCACGCTGGGAACGGGGCGTGAATCGACAAAAGAAAAGGCCTCCGCGCTGACGCGAAGGCCCTTTCCGCACCGGTGGCCGGCGTACGCTTGGTACGCTGGCCGGATGTTCCGTCGGAGACTAGAACTTTCGACCGATGGCGCGCATGTAGCCGTTGTGCTCGGCGATGGTCCGGTTGCTCCGTTCCTGGTCGGTCATGCCGGGGCCAGTGATGGCATCCCACACGCGAACCAGCGTGGCGGAGATGACGGTGTGGATCAACGGACGGCGAGGGGCGTCCCACTGCTTGAGCAACTCGGCGGGGGTTTCCGGCACGCCGGAGATGTCTGCCGGTGCAGCGGTGGAGGTGGTGGGCCGGTCAACCAACACGGTGTTGGCGGCGGCGCTGGATTCGGACTTGCGAGATATGGTGGTGACCATCGTTTATGCTCCTTTGGGGTAATAGTGAGTCCCCGTGTACATTTGAATTAATGATAATGCCGACCTAGTATCGTGTCAATAGATATTTTTACATAATCAACATTGTATTTTGTGATGTTGGTTATGCGCGGCGCAACCAAAGCGCGAACGCAGGATGCTCCTGCCAACCCGTCCTGCGACTGGCTCAGCATGACGCCGCTGCTGGCTCAGGGCGACCCCTCGACCGGCTCAGGGCGACCCTTCGACTAGCTCAAGATGAGCGGGTGGGTGTACGGCCGGGGAATAATTGAAACTTGGCACCTGTGGGCCGGCGGGTAGTGGCTCATGCTGAAATGAAGCGTTGCATTCAATCAGCCGAAGATCCGACCTGCAACCGATCAAAGTCCGCCCCTTCACCAGGCACGCTGCGGGGTGGCATACTAACCCCACTGCAAGCAGCGTCCGCAACAAAGACGGAGACACCGGAATGACCACCCCCGAAGCAAACGCGTTCATGAGGCAACTCGACCAGGACCCTGAACTCCTGGAACAGGTGCGGGCCCGCATCCTCACCCGCGAACTGCTCCAACTGCCCGAGACCGTCGCCCAGCTCGCCAGCACCCAGCAGGAAATGGCGGGGCAGCTTGACGCTCTACAAGACACCCAGCACCAGACGAACCAGCACCTTGGCGCTGTGGAGGAGACACTCCAAGAGTTCCAGCAGGAGACGAACCAACGCCTTGGCGCTGTGGAAGAGACACTCCAAGAGTTCCAGCAGGAGACGAACCAACGCCTTGGCGCTGTGGAGGAGACACTCCAAGAGTTCCAACAGGAGACGAACCAGCGGCTCGGCACTCTGGAAGAAACCCAACAGCAGACGAACCAGCGGCTCGGCGCTCTGGAAGAAACCCAGCAGCAGACAAACCAGCGGCTCGGCAGGATCGAGGGCACACTGGGCAACCTCACGGGCGACGCCTACGAAAACCGCGCCGCACGCGTCAGCCCGAGATTCCTCGCACGCTACCTCCAATTGCGGCGGGCCCAAGCTCTCCAGGCGCCCAGCGTCAATATCCCCAATCACCTGGACGACTTGGTGAACGAAGGAGTAATCGACGGGACCATCAGCGACCAACAGGCACAGGAACTGGAACGGGCCGACATTATCATCATGGCCAAGGACAACGAGAACCAGACTGTCTATGTGGTCATCGAAGTTTCCATCACGGTGGACGACACCGACATCGACCGGGCCCACGAAAGGGCGCAGATCATGGGCCGACTTGCCGGGATGCCCGTTCGCCCTGGAGTAGTCGGACAAGACATCTCTCCGGCGAATCGCGAGAGGGCCGATGAACTCGGTGTCGCGTTCATGCCGCTGAGCCAGTAGCAACCTGGAGACAATTTACGCAATTTCAAACTGAGACACTGCCGAGCGGCGTTATTCCTTGACATGAGCCGACCCCGAACCCTAGAATGGTAGGCCGTTTGGGAGATTGGGAATATGGATTATGCCATCGTAAAAACCGGCGGCAAACAGTACCGCGTTTCACCTGGCGACGTCCTCGACGTCGAGTTGCTGGACGTTGAAGCCGGCTCCACCGCCGAGTTGGACAACGTGCTGGCCGTCTCACGGGACGGACAGGTGCGGTTCGGTGCGCCCACCGTGCCCGGCGCCAAAGTGGTGGCCGAGGTGCAGTCGCACTACAAGGACCGCAAAATCATTGTGTACAAGTACAAGGCAAAGACGCGCTACCGCCGGAAGCGCGGACACCGCCAGAACTACACCCGCATCGAGATTCAGAGCATAGAAACCGGAGGCTAAAGCATGGCTCACAAGAAAGCCGGCGGCAGTACCAACAACGGCCGCGACAGCAATGCTAAAAGGTTGGGCGTGAAACGCTTTGGCGGCGAGCGCGTCACCGGCGGGTCAATCATCGTCCGCCAGCGTGGCACCCGGATCCGACCGGGAACCAACGTGGGAATGGGCCGTGACCACACGCTCTTCTCCATGATCGACGGCGAAGTGACCTACGAGTGGGCCGCCAGGGGCAAGCGCCGGGTCAGCGTCTATCCCATCGCCGTGCCGCAGGCCGTGGCCGCCTAGGGAGGTCCACCATGAAAGCAGAAATTCATCCACAGTATTACAACGCGACCATCACCTGCTCCTGCGGAAACGTGTTCCAGACCGGCGCCACCAAGCCCGCTCTGCGCGTGGAAGTGTGCGGCCGCTGCCACCCCTTCTACACCGGCGAGCAGCGTATCGTGGACACCCAGGGCCGCATTGAGCGCTTCAGCCGTCGCTTCAACCTGGACGACTAGGCCTCTTTGAATCCTGGAGCCATGGACGGGGCGACGCATGCGTCGCCCCTACTCGTTGGACAGGAGCGCCCGGACCAACAGGAACTGCGGGAGGTCCGAATATGTCCACCTACGTGCCAAAAACCGTGCGTGAGTACGGTCGCATTCACTTGGCCGACCGGCTGGCCGACCACGGGTGGCAGTGCTTCATTGCCCGCCGCAGCCCCAACGAAGACGAGGTGATCGCGGGGATGCCGGAGCAGGACCTGGAACTGCGCCTTAAGTTTCACTCCCAGGAGAACAGCCAGGCCGTCCGTTTCTACAACCCCGAAACGCTGGACTGGGACTGGCAGTACCTGGTGATCACCACCCATATCCTGGCCGCAACGCCGGTCACCTACCTGATGTCCCGGGCCGACGTGCTGGACGAAGGACGCCTGGAATCGGACGACATCGGCTCCGCGGTTGGCGGCTGGCTGCAACCGGAGATTTACGCGGCAGCCGAGTTCCGGGAAGCGTGGTACAAGTTGGATGAGTAGCGCCGAACCATCCGAAGCCAACGCGTCGCCGCGCCCCCTCTACGGCGGTCAGGCCGTCATCGAGGGCGTGATGATCCGAGGCGTCCGCAACTACAGCCTGGCGGTGCGCCGACCCGGCGGCGATATTTTCTGCATCACCGAGCCGGTGAGCAGCCGATTCTCCGGCCGGATGCGCCGCATCCCCTTGCTGCGCGGCGTCCTCATCCTGGCCGAGACGCTCTGGCTGGGCATGAAGTCGCTGCAGCGTTCCGCCGTCATCGCCGCTGACGAATCTTCCAACGGCGAAGGTGGCGACGCCGGCCCGGAAAACACCTCCGTAAGCAACTGGACGATGGGCGTCACCATGGCCATCTCCCTGGTGTTCGGCATCGGGATATTTCTGGTGCTGCCCCTGCTGGCGGTGCGGTTGATCGAGCCGTTCTTCGATTCCCGGTTGCTCAGCAACCTGATTGAGGGCGTCATACGGCTGGTGATCCTGGTGGCGTACGTGGCCGGCATATCGTTGATGAAGGACATCCGGCGCGTGTACGCCTACCACGGCGCCGAACACATGGCGGTGCATACCTACGAGGCGGGCCAGCCGTTGACGGTTGACAACGTGCGGCGGCATCCGACCCCTCACCCGCGTTGCGGCACGGCCTTTCTGATCACGGTGGCCATCGTGTCCGTGGCTGCGTTTGCCATCCTGGACGCGGTGCTGTACCCGGGGCTGGGCTGGCGCGTGCTGTCTCGCATCGTGCCCATACCCGTGGTGGCGGCGGTGAGCTACGAGATCATCCGGTTCGCCGGCGCGCACCGCGGAGCGTGGTTCGGCAGGATTTTGTCCGCTCCCGGCCTGTGGCTGCAACTCATCACCACCCGCCAGCCGGACCCGGACCAGATTGAGGTCGCCATCGCCGCCATGGAGGCGGCGGTATCGGCAGACCAGCAGCAGGCTAATGCTTCCGTGGGCTCGGGGTGAATGGACAGGGGCGGGTTTGAAACCTGTCACCACATGACTGCGGGTGTGGTAGAGTTACGGCCAAACGTGATTGACTGACGGTATTACGCGCGAAAACGCAGGTGCAGCATGGCCGACGTTCCCGATATGCAGATGATTCCGTATCTCCATACCACCGAGCCGCGCAACTTCGTCGAGCAGGGCCTGCAGCGTTACAACGAACTGCTGGAACAACTGGCCGGCCAGATGGACAGCCTGCTGGCGCTGGCGCGCGACGGCCAACCGATTGACGCCGAACTGGCAGACCAATTGGCCGGACTGCGGGAGGCTCTGCGTCCGCGCCACGGCCTCTGCATTGACCGGGCCTGCTTCTCCTGCCGCGTCCATGAGGAAGCCATCAAGGAACACGTCCTGCTCTACGTGGACTGGAAACTGCCCGGCACCGTGCAGCAACTCGAACGCCTCAAGAACCGCAACTAGCGATGCGGCGGGGTTTGGGCAATTCGCGTTGTCCTGATTCCGCGCGGTTCGGGGTTCAGGCGGACGGAATGGCCGCGCTCTGGCCCCTGCTATAATCGGCGGGCCCCTCTGAGCCTGTCGCCCGATTGTCATTGTGAGCCCGTGAATCGCCTTATTCTGCCATCATCCCGGCGCCGGCGCGTGTCGTCGCGTCGTTCCCCGGCGTAGCGGAGACCGATGCGCTCGGTGCATGTCAGGGCGGCGCGGGCGACGCCCTTCTACTACGGCTGGGTCATCCTGGGTCTGTCGGGGATCGCCTCGTATTCGTCCCGTCCGTTGATGTCGGTGGCGGTGCTGACGGTGTTCGTGGTGCCGATGTCGGAGCAGTTCGGCTGGACGCGGGCGGAGTTCGCGGGGGCGGTCAGCCTGGGGGGAGTGTTGGCGGCGGTGATTTCGCCGTTGGTGGGGCCGGTGCTGGACCGCTATGGGGCGGGGATGGTGGTGGGCATATCGTCGGCGGTCGCGGGGCTGTGCGCGGTGGCGATGGGCGCGGTGAGCCAGATCTGGATGTTCTACCTGGTGTACGTGCCGGGACGTACCACGTTCGCCAGCCCATTGGAATTGGGAACATCGGTGGCGGTGAGCAACTGGTTCGTCCGGCGGCGTCCCTTCGCGCTGGCGCTGAACCATGTTTCGCAGGGTTCGGGCCTGGCGGTGATGCCGCTGGTGGGGCAGGCCATCATCGGGACCTGGGGCTGGGAAACGGCGTGGCGGACCCTGGGAATCTGGACGTTGGCGGTGGGCGTGATTCCGGCGATCCTGCTGATGGCGCGGCGTCCCGAGGACCTGGGGCTGGAACCCGACGGCGGCGAGGCAGCGGCGCGACGCGAATCCGCCGGGGCGCGGCGTCCGCAGAGTTCGGCGGAGGAGATCAACTTCACGCTGCGACAGGCGATGCGCACCCGAGCGTTCTGGCTGATGATGGTTTTCGCCTTCGCCGGGTTCATCGTGCAGGCTGGGGTATCGCTGCACCAGGTGCCGCACTTCGTGGACCAGGGAGTGCCGGCTTCGGTGGCGGTGTGGACGGCAAGCACGTTCGCGATATCGCAGGTTCCGGCCAGCATCATGTGGTCAGCGCTGGCACAGAAGGTACACGCGCGGTTCGTGATGACGGCGTCGGGACTGGTGGTTGCCACGGGGGCGATCACCACTGCCTTCGCCAGCGAGATTTCGTGGGGGGTTGCCGGTGCGTTCATCCTGGGGTACGGCGTGGGCGGGCTGCACATCATGGCCCGTCTGGCGTCGGCGGACTATTTCGGCCGGCTGCACATGGGAGCGATACGGGCGTGGGGCTTGGCCGCGCAGGTTGGAGGGCAGGCGCTGGGGCCCACAGTGGCGGGTCTGGCGGTGGACCGGTTCGAGAGTTACCAGGGAGCATTCCTGGCGTTCGGCATCAACCTGGCGGTGGT
This sequence comes from Dehalococcoidia bacterium, assembly GCA_963668585.1. Lineage (GTDB taxonomy): Bacteria > Chloroflexota > Dehalococcoidia > Lucifugimonadales > UBA3495 > Bin87. The sequence continues at coordinate 683,238 of OY764869.1, forward strand.
GTCCCTGCTGATGCTGACGGCAACGCGGCCGGGCCGGGATGCGGCGGGGGGCGGGGCGGGGATTGAGGGCGCGACGGAATCGGCGGAAGGCTAGGCGAACAGGCGGGAAAGCCAGCGGAGGAAGGTTTGGGAGAGGGGGTTGTTGACGGCCAGGTCGCGGGTTCGGATGGCGAGGCCCATTTGTCTGGGATCCTCACGGGTGGCTAGCCACGCATGGATCTGGGCGCGGAGGGATTTGCTCTCAGCGAATTTGCGCTCATTGGCGGGTATGTTGTCGATGTATTGTTGGGACAAGGGCCAGACTCGATCTGTGGCGGGAATCATGTGGGACACAAAACCTTCCAAATCACCCGGCGAAACATTGTCAGGCATTACCCAGATGCCGATACGCGGACTCCCAGTATTGGGATTTTCAGGGATGATGGTACCTTCGGGGTCTGGCGCTGGAGGAATCGGGGATACGGCCTGTTGTGACTCGCGGATTCGAGCGCAAACTCTGTTCCAAGTGTTTAGGGCGTTGCCGTCAGCATCCACCACCACGCCGATGGCGGGCCGGCCGAGTTCGTCTATATGGTCGCGGATGCTGGGCAGGACGTTCTCAATGCCCTCGTAGTCCTTGATGGCAAATTCCAAGGATCGATCCCAACGCTCCGACAAATGCCTGATGACGTGCTTGTCATCCTCTCCCTCTACCAATAGCAGGGGATCGAAGGGGCGAGGGTGGAGGTTAATCATTGATCAGCGCACCTCGATCCCGTGTTTCGCAATGTTCTCCAACCGGGACTCGTCGTAGGTGATGGCGCGGAGGCCAATCGGGACGCGCTGGATACGAACCAACACTCCCTCCACGTCCTCCAACTCGTTGGCGGCCTGGGCGAAACCCCTGACGCAGTCCCAGCTATGGGTGGTGGCCAGCACCTGGACGTTGTTGCGCTGGGCGGTCTGGAGGACCATGTTCCAGAATTTGGGTTGGATTGAGTGGTGGATGCCGTTTTCGACTTCGTCGATCAGGAGGAAGCCGCCGCTGCTTTTGGCGAGGGCGAGGGCGACAGCATAGGTACGCATCGCGCCATCGCCCAAAGAGCGCAAGGCGACTTGGTAGTCTCTGCCGGTTACCTTTGCCATCATGCGTCTTGGTTGCGTTGTTCCACCATCAATCGGCGATCCCAATGCTGCCACTCGCTCAACGTTTGAGTCCGTGATTAAGTTCAGCGCCTCGAGAGCACGATCTTCGTGAGGCGTCAGCGCCACTTCGTTCCAATATTGTTGGACCACTTCATCATTCGGAACATTCGGACCCAACGTATTGCAGGTCATCTCAATGCGCGGGCCACTCCCATTTCGCGTAAGCTCGATGTTGCCGAAAGTATCAGGCGAGACAGATTGGCCCCCAACCGTTTGATTTGGATGCGCCGATAGGTTGACTGCATCGTCAGCATTGCCGACTTGACCGATGGAAATGACAGATTTGGGTCCATGGGTCCGGTTCGTGAAAAGTGCCGCCCGGTCAACTACGACACGTGGTTTGTTTTCCACATTTTCAGGGTATGAGTCCCCCCGGTCGATCAACACCGAGTCATATACGCGGGCACGACCGTGCCCCGCCCAAACCCGCACCGCATCCAGCACGGTCGTCTTGCCTACGCCGTTCTTGCCGGCCAGCAGCGTAACGCGGCCCAGGCGCGGTATCGTCAGTTCGTCGATGCCGCGGAAGTTTTTGATTACCAGGCTGGGCAGGTGCAGGGACTGGTCGGGCGTTGCGTCGGACATGGCGTTCACCTTGCGGCTCAGTCGGCGGTGGCGGCCAGTTCGGTTTGTTGTAGGGTTTGGCGGAGGTAGCGGCCGGTGTGGGACGCTTCGGTCTGCGCGAGCATCTCGGGGGTGCCGCAGGCGATGAGGTTGCCGCCCTGGTCGCCGGCGCCGGGGCCCAGGTCGATGATCCAGTCGGAGTTCTTGATCAGGTCAAGGTTGTGCTCGATGAGCAGGACGGAGTTGCCCTGGTCAACCAGGCGGTGCAGGACGCGCAGCAGGGCGGCGCAGTCCTCGAAGGAAAGGCCGGTGGTGGGTTCGTCCAGCAGGTACAGCGTGCGTCCGGTGGCGCGGCGGGACAGTTCCGTGGCAAGCTTGACGCGCTGGGCCTCGCCGCCGGACAGGGTGGTCGCCGGCTGGCCGAGGCGGATGTAGCCCAGCCCCACGTCGCGCAGAGTCTCCAGCCGGTTGCGGATGCGGTTGTAGTTCCAGAAGAAGTCCAGCGCGGTTTCCACGGTCATGGACAGGACTTCGGCGATGGAATGGCCGCGCAGAGTCACCTCCAGCGCCTCGCGGTTGTAGCGGCGGCCCTGGCAGATTTCGCAGGGCACCGTGACGTCGGGCAGGAACTGCATCTCGATCTGATTGTAGCCCTCGCCCTGGCAGGCCTCGCAGCGTCCGCCCTTGACGTTGAAGGAGAACCGGCCGGGTTTGTAGCCGCGGATGCGGGCCTCCGGCAGCGCGGCGAACAACTCGCGGATGGGCGTGAACGCGCCGGTGTAGGTGGCGGGATTGCTGCGCGGCGTGCGTCCGATGGGCGACTGGTCGATGTTGACCACCTTGTCGATGTTTTCGATGCCGGTGATCTCGTCGTGCTCGCCGGGGCGGTCGCGGCCCTGGGCCACGGCCTGGGCGAGACGCTTGTACAGGATGTCGTACATCAGCGTGCTCTTGCCGCTGCCGGACACGCCGGTGACGCAGCCGAGGAGACCGAGGGGGAAGTCCACGTCAATGCTCTTGAGGTTGTTTTCGCGGGCTCCCCGGACGGTGATGGCGTTACCGTTGCCGGGCCGCCGTTCCTCGGGCGTGGGGATGCGCTTGCGACCGCTGAGGTATGCGCCGGTGAGGGATGCTTCGTTGGCCATGACCTCGGCGACGTCGCCGGTGGCGACGATGTGTCCGCCGTGCTCGCCGGCGCCGGGTCCGAGGTCAACGATGTGGTCGGCGGCGCGCATCATGGCGTCGTCGTGCTCGACGACGATGACGGTGTTGCCCATGTCGCGGAGGCGTGTGAGGGTGCCGATGAGCCGGTGGTCGTCGTGGGGGTGCAGGCCCACCGTGGGCTCGTCGCACACGTAGAGCACGCCGGTGAGTCCGCTGCCGATCTGGGTGGCGAGGCGGACGCGCTGGGCCTCGCCGCCGGAGAGGGTGCGGGCCGTGCGGCTCATGGTGACGTAGTCGAGGCCGATGCCATCGAGGAACTGGAGGCGTCCCTCGATCTCCTTGAGAATCTGGTCGGCGATGACCATTTCGCGTTCGGTGAGGGTCGGGGGCGCATCGACCACGGCGGAGGCGGCGCGCTTGCCGTTTTTGCGGGTGCGGCGGGTTTTGGGCTTTGAGCCATTGGAGTCCTCCGCAGCTTCGGATGCCAGGGACTCCTCGGGGTGATGGCCGTTGCCGGCGTGGTGGCCGTTGGTGGAACCGTTGAGGGACGGTTCCGCGCCGGGCTTGATGCTGCGAACCCATTGCAGGCCCGTGCCGATGGTGAGTCCGGTGACGTCCATGATGTTCCGTCCACAGACCAGGACCCCCAACGCCTCCGGGCGGAGGCGGGCGCCGCTGCAGGAACGACAGGCCCGCTGGGCCATGTAGCGTTCGATTTCGCTGCGGGTGTGGTCGGACTCGGTGTCGCGGTAGCGTCGCTGGAGGTTGGGGATCACTCCCTCGTAGGTGGTGTTCCACGAGTAGGTGCGACCTCGGCCGGTGCGGTGTCGCACCTGCACCTGCTGCTTGCCGGCCCCGTAAAGGATGATATTCATCTGTTCTTCGGTGAGTTCCCGGACGGGCGCCTGGGGCGAGAAATCGAAGGCGCGAGCGACGGCCTCCATCATGCTGGCGTACCAGGAGTTGGCGGCGCCGGAACGGGCCCACGGGACGATGGCGCCTTCCAGCAGGGACAGCGAGCGGTTCTGTATCACCAGCGAGGGGTCAACCTCCAGTTGGTAGCCCAGGCCCGTGCAGGTGGAGCAGGCGCCGTGGGGGCTGTTGAAGCTGAAGGTGCGCGGCTCTATCTCCGGGAGGCTGACTCCGCAGGCGACGCAGGCGAACTGCTCGCTGAAGGTCAGGTCGTCCTCGCCTTCGCGCGCTACGGTGAGCACGCCCTCGCCCTCGCGGAGCGCGGTTTCAACGGACTCGGTGACGCGGCTGGCCTCGGTGTCGTGGCGGATGATGAGTCGGTCCACCACGATGTCGATGTAGTGCCACTTCTGCTTGTCGAGGTTCAGGGTGTCGGTGTCCTCGACCAGCATGATTTCGCCGTTGACCCTGAGACGGACGAATCCGCCGCGCTTGGCGGCCTCGAAGACCTCGCGGTGTTCGCCCTTCTTGCGGCGGATCTTGGGAGCCAGCAGGGTGATGCGCGAGGCCTCGGGGAAGTTGAGGATCGCATCAACGATTTGCTGGACGGTCTGGCGGGCGACGGGGTTGCCGCACTTGGGACAATGCGGCCGGCCGACGCGGGCGAACAACAGGCGCAGGTAGTCGTAGATCTCGGTGACGGTGCCGACCGTGGATCGCGGATTGTTGGAAACGCCCTTCTGGTCGATGGAGATGGCCGGAGACAGGCCTTCGATGTAGTCCACGTCGGGCTTGTCCATGCGCCCCAGGAACTGGCGGGCATAGGCGGAGAGAGACTCGACGTAGCGGCGCTGGCCCTCAGCATAAATGGTGTCGAAGGCGAGGCTGCTCTTGCCGGAGCCGGAAACCCCGGTGATGACGACGAGTTGATCCCGTGGGATGGTTACGTCGATATTTTTGAGGTTGTGCTCGCGGGCGCCCTTGATGTAGATGGTTTCCTGGGGCATTGGGGCCTTCTCACATTAGGATGGTGTAACCGGCTTGGGTGAAATGGTGGTCGTTGGTGAGGACTTCGCGGATGTTGTTGGTTTGCATGAGCCGAAAGCTGGCGCAATCTACGAGACCCCATTCCTGGTCGGGTCGGGCGTTGTAGAGATCGACAGCGTCCCAGAATTGCTCGGACGACTGCTCCACGACATCGACACGGCGACTCAAGGCGAGATCATGTACAAGTCGCACGGCTGACTGGCGCTTTTCCGGCCCAAACCTGCCCACGGAGTTCATTGTTTCTGCCAAAACCATCTCGGTGGTTACGATCTGCACGCCACTGGTTTCGACTGCCAGCCGAATCGCTGTTTCGTGCAGGGCATCACGTTCCAAGAGCAACGCAATCCAGTAGCAGGCATCGGCAAAGAGCATGGGCATCAATCGTTCACCCTGGGACGACCATAGAGGTAGTGATGCATATTTTTGGCCAGGTCCGAGGGGATGTCATCCCAGTCGTCCTGAGGGTATTTCTTGTGAATCTCCTTGATGAGGTGCAGCAACGTGGGCTCCTCCGGATCCTCCGGGGGCAGGACGCGCTCGGTTTTTGGGAGGTCGATGCTGGTGATGCGTTTGAGTCGGCCGTCGGCGTAGTCGCCGGCGCCGACGAATTTGATGGGGTAGCGGCCCCGGTTGTGCATGCTCTGCAAGTGCGACCATTGCATCGCCGTGAAGTCGGCGTGGGTGGTTGAGCCGTCTTCGAGGAGCAGCTTGTACGTGCCGCTGTAATCGAGGTTCAGTTCAATGGACTGAACCTCGGCGATTGCTTCGACAGGGTGGTGTCCGGTCTTTCCGGGCATGGCGGGCCGTCCTGTGGGCCGAAAGGTTATTCCAATTCTACCAGCGGGTCGTTGGCGTTGACAGAATCGAGGGGCTGGACGAAGACGGCCTTCACGACGCCGTCGCGGTGGGCAAGGATGCTCTGCTCCATCTTCATGGCTTCAACGACGCATACCTCGTCGCCTGCCGACACGCTGTCTCCGGGGCGCACCAGTATGGACATCACCCGGCCCGGCATGGGCGACCGCAGGATGTCGTCGTCAACCGGCGCGGCGGGGCCGGACGGCGCGGACGCCGGAGCATCCGGCACGGAGAGGCCACCAGCGGGCCGACCCCGGCGCGGCGGCGTTGGGCCGGAATCGGTTTCGACCTCAACCTCAAAGGTCTCGCCGTCAACGGTGACCTGCACCGGGGATTGGGTCAGGTCGCCGACCTCAACGGTGTACCATTGGTCGCCGACACGTACTCTGATGGTGGTCAATTTACCAGGACGCGCTCCCCAACCGCGAGCGGAACAGTTCCCGGCGTCCCTGCATCCGCCAGCGTGACGCGGACTCGCGCGTGGCTGCGCCACCCTGCCGGGATGCCTGCTCGACCGCCACGGCGGCGGCCCCGATGGCGGCCGCCAATTCCCGTGGGTTCAGCCCGGTATGCTCCCCTCTGGCCGGCTGATGCCCATTGCCGGAAGCCGCGCTTCGATGCATGGTCGTCGTTTCACTCTTGGCTTGATGTCGTCGCTCCAGGATGGGGGCCAGGCTGCCGGTGTGGTATTGGCCCGATGTGAACTCCGGGCTGACCAGCACGTCGCGCAGCAGGGCGATGTTGGTGTTCACTCCGGCCACGTGGAAATCGGCGAGAGCCGCGTCCAACGTGGCGATGGCGGCGGCACGATCTTCACCCCAAGCCATTACCTTGGCAAGCAACGGTTCGTAGTGTAACGAAACCTCGTATCCGACGCAAAGGGCGGTATCGACACGCACGTGTTCGCCTTCGGGCAGTTTCAACTCGGTGACGATTCCCACGTTGGGCAGCAGGGTGTCGGGGTCCTCGGGATAGACGCGGGCCTCGATGGCGTGGCCGTTGGCCCGGATATCGCGCTGGCGGATGCCGAAAGGCACGGCGGCGGCGGACTGGAGTTGCAGTTCCACAATGTCCAGCCCGGTGATCAATTCGGACACGCCGTGCTCAACCTGCAGACGCGGGTTCATCTCCATGAAGTAGAAATGGCCGTCGGAGGCGACCAGGAACTCGACGGTGCCGGCGTTGGTGTACCCGGCCTCTCTGCCAAGCTGACGGGACAGGCGACCCAACTGACCGCGCACCTCGTCGGAGAGCTTGGCGGATGATGGGCTCTCCTCGATGAGTTTCTGGTTGCGACGCTGGATGGAGCAGTCGCGCTCGTAAAGGTGCAGCACGTTCCCGTACTGGTCGGCGATCAACTGCACTTCGATGTGGGACGCGCCTTCGAGATAGCGTTCGTAGAAAAGGCTGGAATCGGCGAAGGCGGCCTGGGCGATGTTGCGGGTGCGTTCGATCACCGGCTCCAGTTCCGCCATGCTGTGCACCACGTGGATGCCGATGCCTCCGCCGCCGGCGGCCGCCTTGACCATCATGGGGAACCCCAACTCCCAGGCCTTGTTGATGGCCTCGTCATCGGAGACGGGCTCCTCGGTTCCCGGCATCACCGGGAGGCCCGACTTGCGGGCGACGCGACGGGCCGACAGTTTGTCGCCCATCTGGTTCAGGACTTCCTCGCCCGGGCCGATGAACACGACATGCTCGGACTTGCAGCGCATGGCCAGTTCGCTGTTCTCCGAAAGGAAACCGTATCCGGGATGGATGGCCTGCGCGCCGGTGGAATGGCAGGCGTGCATCACGGCGTTGACGTTCAGGTACGAATCGGCGGCGGCGGCCGGGCCGATGCAGACCGACTGGTCGGCCATCTGCGTGTGCATGGCGCCCTGATCGGCTTCCGAATAGACCGCCACGGTTTCAATGCCGAGGCGCTGGCAGGTGCGTATGATTCGGGCGGCAATTTCGCCCCGGTTGGCAACCAATACTCTGCTGAACATTTTTGTCCCCCGTTATCGGTGGTGGCGTTTGCTGTTTTTATTTGGCGCCAGCGAATATGTTTCACTTTATGCCGTTGCATGGTGAACGATGTATGAGGCGAAATGAGTGATGACAGACTTTTACGCCTTTCCCAAGGAAAGGGTCAACATAAAAAATGACAGGTTTAGGCCAATTTGGTGGCGTCCAGGAAGGCCTGAGAGCGCACCTGACGGTCCAGCCAGTGTTGCAGGGTCTCGTTCAGGATTCCGTGGACTTCCCGTTGCACCGGATTCGGGATGCTCAGGCGGGGCAGTCTTTCCACAGACTCAGTACGATGCAGCAGGCGCAGGAGTTTCAGGGCCGGCAGAGACAGGGAGCGCACCACAACGTCCTCCGGGGTAACGCAGTCGGGGCAGAGCGCGCCGCCCGCGCCGACGGCGAAGCGGTGCCTCTCGGGTTCCAGTTCCTCTCCACACTCCACGCAGCGGTATAGTTCCGGCATAAAGCCGGACAGGTTCAGGAGTTGGAGGTCGAAGTAGCGCAATGGGAAGTTGGCGCCGGCGTCATCATCCGGCGCGTCCGGATTCGCGCCGATGGCGTTGAGGGTCTGCAGCGCAAGATCAAGGAGCGCCGGGTTGGACACAGCCAGGGCGCTGAAGCCGTCAACGAGTTCGGCCACGTAGAGGCCGCGGGCGACGCCGGTGTAGCCGGCCTTGACCTCGGGGAAGGCGTTGACCACCTCGGCTTCCGCGACGATGTCCAGGGACCGGCCCCGGGATATGGACAGACGCACCAGCGTGAGCGGCTCAAAGTGTCCCATGAGCCTGCTGGTGAGCCGGCGCGCGCCGCGGGCCAGCACCTCCAGCTTGCCATGTTCCCTGGTGTAGAGGGACGACACCAGGTCGGCCTCTCCGACCGGGGATTTGCGGAGGGTGAGACCGACGGCGCGATAGGTTCGGGGCAGCGTCATCGGGAAATCCGAAAGGGTCCGGGCGCTATTCCAGTTGGTTGCGTCCGGCCAGGGCGCGGCTGAGGGTGGTTTCGTCGGCAAATTCAAGCGAGCCACCCACGGGAAGGCCGAGGGCAAGGCGCGTGATGCGGATGCCGGAGCCGGCCAGCCTGCGGTGGATGAAGTCCGCGGTGGCGTCGCCTTCCAGCGTGGGGTTGGTGGCGACGATCAGTTCCTGAAGGGGGTTGTCCTCGTTCTGCAACCGGCCGAAAAGCTGGGGCAGGTGGATGTCCTCCGGCCCAATGCCGTTGAGGGGCGACAACGCGCCGTGCAGCACATGGTACAGGCCCCGGTACACCCGGGTGCGTTCCAGGGCCACCAGATCCCTGGACTCTTCCACCACGCAGATCTGGTCGCGGTTGCGCTGGGGATTGGCGCAGATGGCGCAGGGCGAAGCGTCGGTGAGGTTGCGGCACTCGTCGCAGAACAGGATGAGGTCCTTGACGGCCACGATGGCGTCGGCCAACGCCCGCGCCTCATCGTCCGCGATGTGCGCGATGTGGTAGGCGATGCGCTGGGCGCTCTTGGGGCCGATGCCGGGCAACTGGTGCAGCCGGTCAATCAGTTGGCCCAGCGAGCGGGTGGTGCCGGGGGTCGGGTCGGTGGTCATGGCGGGTGGGGGTTCCGTTGTTACTTGGATGCGCAGGTCGGGCAGGATAGGAGGGAATCGGGCCCGGGACAGGCGAGAGCCAAGTTCAGCGCATGGGGATGGTCAGGCGCAGGGGCGAATGATGATGCACCCCTGCGGGATCAGGGGCAGGTTGCCTCGGCCAGGTTTCCTCAGCAATGTGGTTTGCAGGTGCAGGCGCGGGTTTGAAGCCCGCCCCTGCGCATTGGTTGGGCCGAGAAACGTCAGAAGAGGCCGGGGATGTTCATGCCGCCGGTGACGGCGCCCATCTTTTCGGCGGCGAGTTCCTGGGTGCGGGTGAAGGCATCGTTGACGGCGGCGGCAACCAGATCCTGGAGGAGGTCAACGTCCTCGGCGGCCTCGGGTTCGATGACCACGGCGGTGACTTCCTGCTTACCGGTCATGGTCACGCGGACCACGCCACCGCCGGCGGAACCCTCCACGCTCATGGTTTCCAGCTCTTCCTGGGCCTTGGCCAGACGGTTCTGCAGTTGCTGGGCCTGACGCATCATGCGTTTGTTCATCATAATTGAGGGAGCCTCCTATTGTTCGTCCAGAATGCGTGCGCCGAGTCCCATGGCGGTGCGGACCAACGGGCTGTCCTGGATGGTGTTGCGGGCCGGTTGCGCGCCGTCCCCGTTGGCGCCGGCCAGCATCACCTGGAATGGGTGTTTCGCGCCAAAAGACTGTTCGATGGCTTGCTCAATAGTATCACGAACGCGGGGGTCGCTCAGTTCTTCCTGCATCCGGTCGAAATTGGCGGCATTGCTGAAGGGCAGCATCAATGTGGCGTCGTCATCCGACAGGTGGACGCTGGCGGAGCGGCAGTCCCGGAGCAGCGCCCCGAGGTTGTACTTGCTGCCCTTGACCCGGCCCAGTTGCCGCACGGCCTGTTCCCAGCGTCCCTGCAGGCTGTCGGGAGCGGCGGCGGCGGCACGGGCCGGCGCGGGCCGCTGGTCCGGCGGAGGCATGGGCGGCTCCGCCTGGCGGGACGGCGGCGGCGGTGATTGTCCAGCGTTGCCCGCCGGTCGCTGCTGCCGCTGCTGAGGCGGCGGAGCCTGGGGCCGCTGCTGCTGACGCTCCCGGGCCGCCGGTTGGGGAGCCGGCGAGTGGGTCGGCATCGCGGTTTCCTGGGGCGCGTCCTGGCGGCAGATGTCAGCGGCAGCCAGTTCCAGCGGCAGCGCGGAGGGGGCGTTGTATCGCAGCCCGGCGCTGGCCTCGCCCCAGATGCGGACGGCGCGCAGGATGTTCCGTGAGTCGGTTTTCTGAATGATGGCGCGCAGGCTGGCCAGGGTGTCGTCGGGCAGGTCGAGGGTTTGCCCGGCGTCCCAGGCCAGCAGCAGCAACGAACGGAGCAGGTCGAGGGTTTGCCGGTGCAGTTGGCGCGGTTCGCCGCCTTCCCAAACGACCTCGTTGATGGTTTCCAGCGACCCGGTGGTGTCGCCGGCCAGCAGTTTCTGCACCAGGGTGAGATAGGCGTCGCTGCGGACGAGTCCGAGGGACTCTTCAACGTCGCGGAGCGTGATCTCCTGGTCGGCGGAGACGGCCAACTGCTCCAGGATGTTCAGGGCGTCGCGCATGGAGCCGCCGGCGTTGCGGGCCACCATGCGCAGCGCGTCGGGGTGGATGGCGATGGCTTCCTGGTCGGTGATGTAGGCCAGGCGGTCGTAGATGGTCTGGCCGGGCAGCCGGCGGAAATCGTAGCGCTGGCAGCGGGAAAGGATGGTGGGGAGCAGGCGGTCGGCTTCCGTGGTGCACAGGATGAAGATGACGTGCCCGGGAGGTTCCTCCAGGGTTTTGAGAAAAGCGTTGGAAGCCTCTCGGGTGAGCATGTGGGCTTCGTCGATGATGTACACCTTGCGGCGGTTCTGGGCCGGCTGGAAGTGTACCTTGTCCCGTATCTCGCGGATTTCCTCGACGCCCCGGTTGCTGGCGGCGTCAAGTTCTATGATGTCAAGGTTGCGCCCCTCGTTGATGGATACGCAGATGGCGCATTCGTCGCAGGGGTCGCCCTGCTGGGGGTTGAGGCAGTTGACGGCCTTGGCGAGGACGCGGGCGGTGGTGGTCTTGCCGCTGCCACGGGTGCCGCAGAACAGATAGCTGTGGCTGACACGCCCCTGCATCACGGCCTGCCGGAGGGTGTTGCCGACGTGTTCCTGCCCGGCCAGGTCGCTGAAGGTGCTGGGCCGCCACTTGCGGTAATAGACTTGCGCTGAGGTGGTCATTTTGACGGTGTTAGCGGAGGCGATGCGGCGTCGTGGGGCCGGCATCCCGCCGGTGTTCCAATGATAACGCCAACAGCGCCACCAATGCCAGAGCGGGGGCGTCCCGATGCGTCGCCAGTATCAGGGCCGGGCGACGCGTTTTTACAGGATGAACAGGATTCGATCCTGCGGAGCGATGCGCGACAGGGTCATTCGCTGGCCCCGATAGAGGGCAACGACTGTGGCATGGGTAGGGGCGAATCATGATTCGCCCCTACGGTTGGCTGCGGGTCACTCTGGACATACCCTGCGACGGGCGAGGACGATCCTTCGACAAGCTCAGGATGAGCGGGGTTATGTCGGGATGAGGGGGTTGGGTTGGGTTGGGAGGATGAGGGGGTTATGTTGAGATGTTCAACGCGCGGCGCGCGTTTTCCAGCAGCACCTTGGGGACCACGTGGTCGCGGATTTGCAGGTTCTGGAAGTCGGCGAGCCAATTGTCGGGCTGGATGAACGGGAAGTCGGAGCCGAACATCACCTTGTCCTGCAGGCGGGTGTTGGTTTCCCGGATCAGGGTTTCGGGGATGAACCGGGGCATCCAGCCGGACAGGTCCAGGAACACGTTGGACTTGTGCAGGGCCACGGCGATCTGCTCGTCAATCCAGGGCCACGCGGGATGAGCCATGATGATGGTCAGGTTGGGGAAATCGGCGGCCACGTCGTCGAAGCACGGCACGGGCTTGCTGTACTTGAGCTTGAGGCCACTGCCGCCCGGAGTGCCGGAACCTGCCCCGGCGAATCCGGAATGAAACAGCACGGGGATGCCCAGGCCGTCGGCCACCTCGTAGAGCGGATAGAAGCGGGTGTCGTTGGGGAAGAAGGCCTGATGGATGGGGTGCAGTTTGAGTCCCTTGAGTCCCAGTTCCTTCACCGAGCGTTCGAGTTCGTAGCAGGCGGCCTTGCCCATCCACGGGTCAACCGAGGCGAACCCCATGAACTGCTCGGGGTGGTCGTGGACGATGCTGGCGACCCAGTCGTTGCTGTCGGGCTTTTCCCCGGTGTTGGTGGTGGTGTCAACCGAGAAAATCACGCCGTAGAGGTCCAGTTCGCGAAACTTGTCGGCCATCTCCGCCGGGTCCTTGGGCGGCGGCGGAGCGCGGAAGTAGCGCAGCAACTCGGCTTCGATCTCGATTTCGGGGAGACCCGGTTCGCGCGGGACGTGGATGTGCATATCGATCGCCTGCATGGCATCTTCTCCGTCAGTTGGTGGTGGCGTTGCGGCAGCGTCGGGCGGGTTGGGGCTTCACAACCTGTGGCCTGACCCGGATGGCGTCGCCCTGCGTTTTTGTCGCCATATCATATTACTGACCGGAAAATTGGCCACGGTTGTTGGTCGGGACGATTCGACGATCTTTGCCCATGAGCGGGTGTTGGGGAGGCGCATTGAACACGGCACAAAAATCGCCGGGCGACTCGGGCCGCCCGGCGATATGGGAGCGCAACGCGCCGGTTGGGTTACTTGAAGTGGGGAATCACGTCCTCGGAGAGGCACTTCAGGGTATCCATGACCACATCGCGGGGGACGGATGATGTCCAGTTGCACTCGAACATTATCTCGTCGGTGGTGAAGGCTTCCCTGAACATGTGGATCTTTTCGACCACCTCTGCCGGAGTGCCGAAGAGGTTCACTTCCTGGGTGGCTTCGGGACCGGCGCTGCCGGCGTCGGTGCTGCCGATGGCCAGGCGGCCGGCGTAGTAAATCCGGGCCATATCCATGAGGTTTTCGACGCGGCGGTCGGCCTTTTCCTGGGTGTCCGCGACCAATGTGGGCACCCGGACCACGGTGGAGGGATCGCCCTCATGCCCACCGTCTATGTAGGCCTGGCGGTAGGCCTGGACGTCCTGACGAAGGACGGCGGAACCCCGCAGGTTGTGAGGGGAACTGCCGGCGCCGATGGCGATGCGATAGCCATGCTCGCCCATGGGCACGAAGCTCTCCTGGCTGTCCACGGGGAGCAACAAGGGCATGGGCTTCTGCACCGGCTTGGGGATGCTCATGTAGCTCTCATAGAAAGCGGGATAGTTGAAGTACTTGCCCTCGAACCCGGAGAAGCTGTCCTCGTCCCAAAGCTGCTTGAGCAGTTCCAGGTATTCGTAGAAGTACTCCCGCCGTTCTTCAGAGCCGCGTGTTCGGGCCCCCGGGCCATAGATGAACCTGCCCTCGCTGACCTGGTCCACGATGGCGACCTGTTCCGCCACCTGGAAAGGGTCCTCAAGCTGGAGGTTGTCAAAGGCGTACCTTTCGTGGGGCAATGCCCGCTCCGATACGGTCTCGCCGGGCAATCGCAGGGTCGGGCGGTGGATTGAGGTGCCGATCCGGATGTTATTGGTGTGGTTGGCGATGACCGCGGACAGCATCAACGACTGGGGGTCCATGCTGCCCTGGGTGGAGAAGTGGCCGCCGCCCAACCAGACATAGTCCCAGCCCGCGTCCTCGATGTGATCGATCTCCTTGAAGTTCTGCTTGTAGGCCTCGGCTTCGAGGAGCTTGCCGCCCTGGTAGTCTGGGTCCCAGGGAACCTTGTCGCCCTCGTAAACGGCGTTCCAAGTGGTGAACAATCCAAAATCCATTTTGGCCATTTTCGTGCCTCCCCGGGTGCCATTGTGTGATGCTTTTCGTAGCTGTCAATGTAGCACCGGGACAGGAACAGCGTCAACGCCGGGCCGCTTTGACGAATGCCGCCGAAGGATCCGGGGAGCCCGGGACATCGGGACCGACGCCGTTCAGCGCAGCCGGGCAGGCGGAGCCGGCGGCAGGGCCGCTGCGCTAGCGCCTTCGGTTGGAGAAAATCACCTCGATGAGCGCGCGCACGGCCTGGGAGTCCAACTGCCCGGTGGACATCCGCCAGCCCACCCAGATCACAGCGCCGATCAGCAGTCCGATCAGGGTGAAAAGCAGGACGAGGCCCGCGGCGCCGGCGCCCTGCCAGACGAGGACAACGCCGAAAATCAGCCCGCCAATGAGTCCTGAAACCACCAAGCCCGGCATCCGGTCACCTCGTCAAGACCGGTTGATCCCGGTCGCCCTGGTAGCGAGCGCGCACCGGAACGTCGATGACGGCGAGGCCGGTGAGTCGCTCGACAACTTCGCGGATGTCCTGCTGCACCTCGGAGGTGACCGCAGGCACGTCGGACCCCAGGCGGAGACCCGCCGCACAATTGATGGTCAGTCCGCCCGGCGCTACGCGGACGCGGCACCTTATGCTGCGGACCTCCCGGTTGCCCTGCGCGGTGCGCTGCGCCAACTGGACGATGCTCTCGATCGACAGGCGGACGACGCCGTCGGCCTGTGAACTGACCAGCACCATGCCGGGGCTGGCGGTGCGGGTCAGTTTGCGCGATTCCAGCGCCAGAACCAGCAATCCGATTGCGATGAACCCGACGGCGATCCCCACGTCGCGCCAGAAGGCGCCGCCGACGTGATCGGCCATGCCGGCCAATTGCTGGCGGACGACGTCGATGGGCACAACCTGGGGAGACACCGATTCGGTGATCACCAACAGGATGAGCACCCCGGCGGCAATGCTCACCAGGGCGCCCAGCGTTACGATCAGCCCATTGAACAGGTTCATCGCGGGGGATGCTTACAGTACGCCACGGCTTGAAGCGTTGGACGGGAACTCGATCCCCACAACGCCGACGTTGATTTCCTTGGCCACCAGACCAATCTGGTCAAAGAGTTCCTGGGCGACGGTCTCGCGGATTTCCTGCACGACGTTGGGAATCCGGTGGCCGTAAACCATGACCACGTCGAGGTCGATGATGGCTTCCTTCTGGCCGGCTTCGACACCGACTCCGGTTGCCCGCGCGGCGGCGGTGGAGCGGACCGTGTCGGCCACCGCGCGCAGAATGCCGCCCGGGTTGCCCAAGCGGTCCACGCCGGAAACGCTGCTCACCACGTGCCCCACAATGGAGGCGACGACGCCGGGCTCAATCTTCGTATCGCCCGGCACACCGCTGGGATTGTCGGTGCTGAAAGGGAATGCGTCGGGATGAAAAATTTCAGCGGTTACGATTTCGCTGGATGCCATCTTGATCCTCCTTGATGCTCCGCAACAGGCGTTGTCAGGATTCTGATTCGCCAATGTTATATGCCGTTTTATTAAGATTATCACGACTTTGCGCCGTCACGACACATCCGACATGGCATGAACGTGCAGCCGGCCCGGCGCATCTCAGCGCAACCATGAAGCGCGAGAAAGCCCATGCCCACACAACCTGGGATGAACGCGCCGCAGGGTCCGCCGCGGCGACCCGGCGCAGAGCGTGAGCCACGGCAACGTCCACGCGCCAATCACCCGGAGAACCTCGTGGCCGGCCATGACCGGGTGCGCCGGGGCGACGGTTTCGGCGCGGTTCTGCCCCGGTTTGGGCCGGTTTGAATCGCGGGACGGCATCTTGTACTATCTGCCCATCAGGACAATCAGCAGCGCCGGCCGGTGGGTCGGCAAGGAGCGAACCTCAACGTGAACAACAAAGCACTAACCACGCTGCTCGCCATTCCCGGCTGGGACCAGAAACGCGCCGGCGAGGTTGAAATTTCCGGCGGGTCGGACCCGATCCTGCCCACGCCGTTCCGCATCAGCGAGACCGTCTGCGCCAGCCTGGCGGCGGTGGGCCTCGCCGTGTCGGACCTGTGGGAACTGCGCACGGGGCGCGGACAGCAGGTCGGCGTTGACGCCCGACGAGCCACGGCATCGCTGCGCAGCAGCAGGTACATGGTTCTCGACGGGGAATCCGCGGCCGCCGAACGGCCCTCCGTCATGGGTGTGTACCCGGCCAAAAACGGACGGTGGAGCTACCTGCACTGCAACTTTCCCAACCACCGCGAGGCCGCGCTGGGCGTGCTGGGAGTGGAGGAAGACCGCGAGGCGGTGCGCCGCGCCGTGGCCAAGTGGGACGCCCTGGAACTTGAGGAGGCCATAATCGCGGCCAGGGGAGCCGGCGGAATGGTCAGGTCGATGGCGGAGTGGGCGCAGCATCCGCAGGCCGCTGCTGTCGCGTCGCTGCCGCTCATGGAGATTGAGCGCATCGGCGACAGCCCGCCGGAACCGCTGCCGGAGGGGCCAAGGCCGTTGTCGGGCGTCAGGGTTCTGGATTTGACGCGGGTGCTGGCGGGGCCGACGTGCGCGCGGACCCTGGCGGAACACGGCGCCGACGTGATGAAAGTGGCCGCCAGCCACCTGCCCAGCAACCGTTCCCAGGAATACGACACGGGGCACGGCAAGCTCTCCACCTTTCTGGATCTGCGGGACGCGGAGCAGATGGAGACGCTGCGCGGACTGGTTCGCGAGGCGGACGTGTTTTCGCAGGGGTACCGCCCCGGCACGCTGGCCCAGCGTGGTCTGTCGCCCGACGAATTGGCCGGGCTGAGGCCGGGCATCGTGTGCGTATCGCTGTCGGCCTTCGGACGGGTGGGGCCGTGGTCGGACCGTCGCGGGTTCGACACCGTGGTGCAAACCGTGAGCGGAATAACCGACCGGCAGGGCGAGTTGTTTCCCGGCGCGGAGCCGGGGCCCCAGTTCTACCCGGTTTCGGCGATTGACTATCTCACCGGGTATCTGATGGCCTTCGGGACCATGCTGGCGTTGGCTCGCAGAGTGCGGGAGGGCGGCAGTTGGCTGGTGAGGATCTCGCTGGCGCAGGTGGGCAAGTGGCTGGTGGACCAGGGGCAGGTGTCGGAAAGCGACCTTCGCGGCGTGGCGCCGGAGTTTGCCGCCGAAGAGATTGAGGCCTGGTCAACCTCCACTGAGGTGCCCGGCGGCAGGCTCAGCCACCTGGCTCCGATACTGGAATTGTCGGAGACGAAACCCCATTGGGCCCGGCCAACTGTGCCGCTGGGATACCACGAACCGGCATGGCCCGCGCGTGGAATATAATGACGACGGGCGGACTTGGCGGAGGGGGTTGAGGGGTTGTAAAATCACACCGCGACACTGTACAGGAGGCAAGATTGCCCTTACAATCGCAAGTGTCGTGCGATCTACGTGCGCACACGTTGGGTTAGGCGTGGCCGTTGCGACAGACGCTCCAAACCCGCGCCAAACAAACGAATCAAACAAAGAATCAAGTTATCTGCCGAAGCACAGGGGATAAGATTATGCCAATTGAATCACGCAGGGACGCCGGAACTCTGATAATTCAGACCGAAGAGCGTGTGGACAGCGCCAATGCGCAAGCGTTCTACCAGGAATTGGATTCCGCAATCGAGTCCGATGACAAGGCCGTCGTCATGGATATGGAACGGCTTGCGTATATCAGCAGCGCAGGTCTCCGCGTGATCCTCCAGACGGCGAGAAAGTTACAACAGCAAAACGCCAAGTTTGCGATCTGCTCACTCTCCGGAACTGTCCGGGAAGTGTTCGAGATCAGCGGGTTTGATCGGGTGATTGACATACACTCTTCGCAGGAGGACGCAGTAGCGGCGGTCAACGGGTGATGGGCGTGTACTTGATATCCTGCACTAACCAGCGCAAAAGGACAGGATAACTGCGGAGGATGACACCATGGATGATGCAGCAGGCGCATACCGGATATTAGTTGTTGACGACGAGCCGGACCTGGAACCGTTGGTTCTGCAGCGGATGCGGCGTAGTATTCGCTCCGGTCAGTATCAGTTTGTGTTTGCACAGAATGGTGTTGAAGCGCTGCAGAAACTCGGACAAGACTCCAACATAGACATGGTGCTGTCTGACATCAATATGCCCCAGATGGACGGGCTGTCGTTGTTGGAACACATTCCCGATGTTGCTCCGGACACCCGGTCGGTGATCATCTCCGCCTACGGAGACATGAAGAACATCAGGGCCGCAATGAACCGCGGCGCTTTCGATTTCGTCACCAAACCCCTGGATTTCGACGATCTCCGCGTAACCATCGAACGGACACTCAACAATCTGGACGCGTGGCGTCAGGCAGAGTCCTCGCGCTTGCGGCTGGCCGCCATCGAGAGTGAACTCGACGTTGCCAGCAAGATGCAGCAGAGTATCTTGCCAACCGAGTTTCCAGAGTCGCGCCACTATGAGATTTGTGGAAACATGACTCCCGCCAGGGAAGTTGGGGGAGACTTCTTCGACATACTCAACCTGGAAAATGGTTGTGTGGGCCTGGCCATTGCGGATGTTTCCGGCAAAGGAGTGCCGGCCGCGCTGTTTATGATGGCCAGCCGGACCCTGCTCAAGGGCACTGCCATCGGGTTGTACGACCCGGGGAAGGTTCTGGGCGAAGTGAACCAACTCCTGTACGACGACAACGAAGCGATGATGTTCGTTACGCTGCTGTACGCGGTTTACGACCCGGAGAGGAGGAGCCTGACGTATGCCAACGGGGGGCATACGCTTCCCGTGCTGTTCCATGCCGACGGCACCCATACCATTCTGCCCAGCACCAACGGCATCGCCCTGGGCGTGATGTCCGGAGCCGAATATGAGCAGGCGACGGTTTCATGCTCGCCGGGGGACACCATCGTGTTCTACACCGACGGCGTCACCGAAGCCTTCAACAACGAGGGCGAGGAATTCGGGATGGACCGGCTGCTCCAGATATTTGAATCCGCCCCGGGGAATTGCAGGTCCACCATTGACGCGATTTTCAACACGGTGAGCGACTTTGCAGGAGACGCGCCGCAGTTTGACGACATCACCTGTCTGGCGCTGCGCTGCAGCGATCATTAACCATGACCACGTCGGCGTCATTGCGAATCCCTCCAAGGCTCGATCAACTGGAGCGAATCGCCGCTGTGGTGGAAGACCTGGGCGAGCAGGACAACTGGCCTCCCGACCTTATCTTCAAGGTCAACCTGGTCCTTGATGAACTCAGCGTCAACATAGTGAACTACGGCGGAGAGACCAGCGAGATAGAGGTGTCGCTGGCGGCGGATGCGGAAGTGGTGAGGGTGGAGATCTCCGACGACGGCCGGCCTTTCGACCCGCTGACCGAAGCGGTAGAGCCAGACATTGATGCGCCACTGGAAGACCGGCCTGTGGGAGGCTTGGGAATACATTTGGTACGCGAAATGATGGACGAACTGCATTACAGCCGAGAAGATGGAAGAAATCGGCTGGCAATGGTCAAGCGTAAAGGCGGATGAGGCGATCACTCGGCCATTCAACCGGAAGACTGTGGCCGTTTGCCGTCGCCGTGGCCATCATTCTCGCCTTGGGTCTTGCGGGTTGTCGGCCGGCCACCCAGGGCGAATCAGTTGACGCCGACGCTACGGCGAGCCCTGCTCCGGACAGCACGGCATCATCCTCCCGAAATGCTTCGAGTTCAGAATCTCCGGGCGTGTTCGATGACCGCATCGTTTTCGGCCAGTCGGCCGCTTTCAGTGGCCCCGCCAGCCAATTGGGCTCCGGCATGCGGCTGGGAATACAGGCCGCGTTCGCTGAAGCAAACCGCGCCGGGGGAGTCCACGACCGCCGGCTGGAGTTGACGTCGCTGGACGACACGTACGAGCCGGAGTTGGCCATCGCCAACACCACCACCCTCATCGAAGATGATGAGGTTTTCGCCCTGATCGGAGCGGTCGGCACTCCGACGTCCCGTTCCGCCACCCCGGTTGCGGCGGCGGCCAAGGTTCCCTACATCGCTCCATTCACGGGCGCGGCCTTCCTGCGTGATGCCGAGAGGCTGCCCAACGTGGTGAATATGCGGTCCTCGTACAACCAGGAAACCGAGGAGATGGTGGCCCGCCTCACGGAGGACCTGGGCATTTCCCGCATCGCCGTCATGTACCAGGACGATTCCTTCGGACGCGCCGGGTACAACGGGGCGCGGGCGGCGCTGGAACGCCGCAACATGCAGCCCGTGGCGGTTGGCCTTTACCCCAGGAATACGACGGCCGTCAAGACGGGTTTGCTGGACCTGCAACGGGGCGATCCGCAGGCCGTGATCCTGGTCGGCGCCTATCGTCCCGTGGCGTCGCTGATCGCGTGGGCGCGGCATATCGGAATGGACTGGGAGTTCATCACCATATCGTTCGTGGGGAGCAACGCCCTGGCCCAGGAACTTGGCTCGGGCGGCGCCGGTGTTTTCGTGACCCAGGTGGTGCCCTTCCCAACCGACGATTCGATTCCAATTGTGTCCGCCTACCTGGACGCGCTGGCGGCATTTGAGGAGGAGGCTCTCCCCGGGTTCGTTTCATTTGAAGGATATCTGGCCGGCCGGCTGGCCATCGCCGGCCTTGACCGCTGTGGTCGGGAAGTGGACCGGGACTGCTTTCTGGAGGAGTTGTATCGCTCCGAACCGATTGACCTGAATGGATTCGAACTTCGCTTCGGAGACAACGACAACCAGGGATCGGATACCGTATTCTTGACGATGATTGACGACAGCGGCGGCTATGTGCCGATTGAAACGCTCAACTCATTCCGGAGGGCGTCCCGATGAAGGAGAGACTGGACCGGCTGCTGGAACTGCGTTTTCGGATATCGGCGCAACTTTACCTGGCAATCGGCGGAGCGGTCGCCCTCACCGTCGCCGCCTGCCTGGTGGGCTGGTTTTCCTTCAACCAGGTTGGCGCGGCGCAAACGCGGGTCAATGAGGGCAGCGTGCCCGAACTCGCTTCAGCCTTCGGCGTGGCGCAGTACAGCGGCGACCTGGTTGCGGCGGCGGCCGAACTGTCGGTGGCGTCGACACCTGCTGAGGTGGCCCAGGTGGGCGACCAGATTGCCACTGCCCACGAATCCTTCAACGAACAGCTTGAGATCCTCGAAAGCCGCGGCGGCGAGGAAGCGCGATTCGAGCGCATCCACACCTACGCGGCCGCATTGATTGAGAATATCGCCGGCATCAACAGCAGCATCTGGTCCAGCTTCGCGCTCACCGAGCAGCTTGAGGCGATGGGAGCCGAACTGGAGGAGTTGCGATTCCAGCTTGACGGCATCATCGTGGAAGAACTGGACGACCAGCTTTTCTTCGCAACCACGGGCTACCAGGAACTGGGCGCGGCCCCGGTGGGTCGGGATCAACATCTTTCGGAAAATGAACTGGCCAGTTATCGGCACCTGGCGGAACTCCGTTCCAACGCCAATATCGCCACTCAGCTTCTGTCCAGCGCATCCATACTCTCAGAACCCTCCCTGATTGAACCGCTGCGCGAACGCTTCGAGTCTTCGGCGCACCACATTCAGAGCAACATCATCTACCTGAGAGGCACTCCGCTTTTCGATGAGCTGGACCCGATGTTCACACGATTGCTGGAACTGGGCCTGGGGGACAACAACGGGTTCAACCTGCGGGCACAGCAATTGGCCCTCAACGAGCGGCAGGAATTGCTGCTGTCGAATAACCAGGCCATCGCCGCGCTGCTGATTGACGAGGTGGACGCCCTGGTGGTCGGCGCGGAGATGGGCGCGCAGATGGCCACCGATGCGTCATCCCAGGCGATCCTCACCGGCCGCACGCTGTTGCTGGTGATCAGCCTGATCAGCATCGGCGGCGCGCTGCTCATCGCGTGGCTGTTTGTGGGCCGGGTGTTGCTGCACCGGTTGGAGATGCTGTCGGGCTGGATGCGCAGAATGGCCGGCGGCGACCTGGACGCCGAGGTTGAAATCGGCGGCCGCGACGAGGTGGCAGACATGGCGGCCGCGCTGGAAGTGTTCCGGCGACACGCCCAGGAAGCAATCCGTCTGAACCTCGTTGAACAACTGGCCGAAGAACTTGAGGGCAAGAACGCCGAACTGGAAGGCATCAACACCGAACTGGACGGCAAGAATCACGAACTTGAAGAGGTGCTGGAAAACCTGACCACCGCCCAGGACCGCATCGTGGCCCAGGAAAAGCTGGCGTCTCTTGGTCAACTCACGGCGGGCGTGGCGCACGAAATCAGGAACCCGCTGAACTTCGTCAAGAACTTCTCGGAGTCGTCCGAGGAATTGCTGGACGAAATGCGCGAGACCATCGAGGAATCCGACGACGGACACCTGAAGGAAGACCAACTGGAACTGATTCAGGATATTTTCGCCGACCTCACCGAAAACCTGGAACGCATCCGGACCCACGGGGACCGGGCCAACCGGATTGTGCAGGATATGCTGCTCATGGGCCGGGAGTCGGTGACTCACCAGATGAGCAACATCAACAACCTGCTGGATGAACACGCCCGCCTGGCCTACCACAGCGCGCGAGCCCTCGATTCCGACTTCCAGCTTGACTTGCAGTACGACTTCGAAGACATGGACGAAATCGAGGTCAACCCCCGGGACATCGGGCGAGTTTTCCTGAACATGGTGAGCAACGCCTGCTACGCCACCGACGAAAAGCGGCGCAGCCTGATGCAAGCCTCCGCCGAAGACGGCTACATGCCCACCCTGCTGCTGTCCACCAGGCGCAAGGATGAACACGTCCAGGTCTCCATCCGTGACAACGGCAGCGGCATGCCCGACGAGGTGATCGAAAAGATCTTCAACCCCTTCTTCACCACCAAACCCACCGGGCAGGGCACCGGCCTCGGCCTGTCGATTTGCAACGACATCATCCGGGAGCATGGCGGTACCATTGAAGTAACGTCGGAGCCTGGAGAATACACCGAAATGGTGATCGACCTGCCGCTGGAAGCGCCCCCGCTCCCGAGCCTGACCGCGGACAGCGCGGGAGAGGGCGCCCAGAACGGTGTCGGCGGTGACGATGGTCTGGACTACGATGATGATGTGGACGACGATGGTGTCGTCGAAGCCGACGAGGATCTGGTGGGGCAGGCGGTCGGAGAACCTGACGGCGCAGCCAACCGGGACGCGGAGGAGGAGCAAGCATGACCAATCAGGCCGGGGCAGGAGAGTCGTCGGACGCCGATTCCCGCGTGGGGATCAGGATCGAACAGGTATTGGTGGGCCCGCCCCACGAGGGCGAAGCCGGCGAAGGGCTGGTGATGCGCACCACCCGGGGCGACATCGCGGCGATTCTCCACGCAGCGCCCGATACCAAGCGGGCGGTCATCTGGGTTTGCGGCGCGCGCGGCGGGTTCGGCGGACCGGCCAGCGGCATGTATGCCGAACTGTCCGAGGAATTCACCGGCCAGGGAATCACCTCACTGAGGATGGACTATCGCCAACCCAACAACATCCAGGAATGCGCCCTGGACCTGCTGGCCGGCATCAACTTTTTGAGGGCCATGGAATACGGCCCGGTGGTGGTCGTGGGCCACTCGTTCGGAGGCGCCGTGGTGATCGCCGCCGGCGCGTTCAGCGACCACGTGGCCGGCGTCGTTTCGCTGTCTCCACAGACCTACGGCGCACAGGGCGCGGGGATGCTGTCGCCGACTCCGCTGCTGGTGGTGCATGGCAAGGCGGACACCAGGCTGCCATTCTCCTGCGCCGTGGCGATACACGACTGGGCAAAAGAGCCGCGCGAGTTGGTGCTGTACGAAGGCGCCGAGCATCGCCTGGACGAATGTCAGACCGAGTTGCGCGATTTGCTGCGCCAGTGGATTCCGGACAAACTGACGGCGGTGGCCGTGGAATAGGTTGCCAATATGGACTTTATAGAACGAATCGGTTATGACGCCGGAGCAACCAGGCTGGAAGACGCGCTGGCCTTCGCATCGGAACACGGCTTCCACTACCTGGACTTCTCGGCGGACACCGGGCCGAACCGCGTGGACAACTGGCCCGATGACCGTCTGCGCTCGGTGCGTTCCGTGATGGATGCGAACGAAATCGCCGTCACCGTGCATACGGCGTCTTCGGTGAACGTCGCCGAGTTCGCCCCGCACGTCAGCGACGCCGTGGACGCATACCTGCGCGGCAACATCGACCTGGCGCGTCGCATCACCGCGCACGGCGTGGTGGTTCACGCGGGGATGCACTTCAGCTCAGCGCTTGATGAGCGCATGGAGGCGGCCCGTGAACGCCTGCTGCGGGCCACGGACTACGCCGAAAGCAGCGGCGTGAACCTGTTTTTTGAAAACCTGAACTGGGAACCCGACGCTGCCGAAGTCCACTACCTGGGGCATACCGTTGCGGAATGCCGGTACTTCTTCGACGCCATCGGATCCGCGAATTTCGGCTGGGCCTTCACCGTCAACCACGCCAACCTGGTATCCGACGGCGTCAACGGCTTCATCGACGCTTTCGGGGTTGACCGGATCGGAGAGGTGAGGCTGGCCGACAACACCGGCGAGGTGGAGGTCCACCTGCCGCCGGGACAGGGCAACATAGATTTCGCGGCGATGTTCCGCCGGCTGGAATCCGCCGGCTACGACGGGTACTACACGATGGCCTTCGGCTCCCTGGACGACAAGCTTGCTGCCCGCGAGTTGTTCGGCAGTTACACGCTGTAACCGGGACAAAGACCGATGGCGAGCGCCGCCCGCCCGACGGATGTGGCAATCGTTGGCGGCGGCATCGTGGGCTGCTCCATTGCCCTCGCGCTGGCGCGGCGCGGCCTCCACCCGGTGGTGGTGGAACGGGACTCGATCGGCAGCCACGCCTCCGGGTTCGCGTTCGGCGAATTGCTGCCCTGGTGGGGCCGGGGGATACCGGGCCCGCTCTACGACTTCGGGTTGCGCTGCATGGGCCTCCATCACGAACTGCAACCCTGGCTCCACGAGCGCACCGGCATCGACACCCGCTTCCGGCTGTCCGATGCCGTGTCGGTTGCGGTCACGGACGCCGACCGCAGCATCCTGCGCCAACGCTATCAATGGCTGGCAGACCAACGGGCGCCGGTGGAATGGCTGGACGGGCCGGCCATGCGAAGGCTGGAACCGAGGCTGTCCGACGACCTTGCGGACGCCATGCGCGTTGGAGAGGTCGGCGTGCTGGAAGCGTACCGGTATCTGCTGGCGACTGCGCAGGCGGCGGAGCAACTGGGCGCGACCATCCGGCACGGCAGCGTCGTCGGCATCGAACGGGACGGAGATAATGCCGTCGCGGTGCGCGTGGGGGATTCCGTCATGCCGTGCGGCGCGGTGGTCATCGCCGGCGGGCCGTGGTCTGCGGAGTCCGCCGACTGGCTGGGCTGCGCTGCGCCGGTGCGGCCCCTGAAGGGGCAGATTGTGCGGCTCCGCATGGACGGGCCACCGTTGAACACCTACGTTGGCTGGCAGGGTTCCTACGCCATTACCAAGGCCGACGGACTGCTGTGGGCCGGCACCACCGAAGAGGACGCGGGGTTCGACGACCGGCCCGACAACGCCGGTCGGGTCGGCATCCTGACCAAGTTGGCGCGGGTGCTGCCAGGGATCGCGGAGGCAGGCATCGAGGGGCAGAGCGCCTGCCTGCGCCCGCTGACGGCTGACGGTTTGCCCATCGTGGGCCGCGCGCCCAATCTGGCCAACGTGTACCTGGCCACGGGAACCGGTCGCAGCGGGCTGCTGCTGGCCCCGGGAATCGGCGAGGCCGTTGCCGATCTGATGGTTGAGGGCGGGACCGACTGGGATGTTGAGGCGTTGGCGGCGGGCCGGTTCACGTAAGCGCCGAGGTCATTCGCTCCGGCCGGCCGCGTGGGGTTTGAGGACGGCGTAGATCACGTCGTTGATGGGAGTGGGCACTCCCGCCGCCCTGCCGGCGCGGGCCACCGCCCCGTTGAGGGCTTCCAGTTCCATTGGACGGCCGGCCACCAGGTCGGCGTGCATGGACGCGCGCATGGCCGCCCCGCCGGCCTCGATGTAGTTCAGCGTGCCGGCGACGATATCGTCGGCCAACGCCACGCCGGACGCTCGCGCCGTCCTTTCGATTTCCTCCATGCAGCCCACGATCACCCTGCGCCACTCGGGACGGGGCAGCAGTTCGTTGATGTACTCGCGGGACAGCGATGAGACGCCAGCCATCGTGGCGATGAACAGGAACTTGGTCCAGAGGGTGACCGCGATCTCGTCGGACGCTTCGGCGGGCACGCCGGCGGCCTCAAAGGCGGCGCAGATGTCCGCCGCGCGCCGGCCGTGGGACGGGTCGGCCCCACGCGCGCCACCGGTGACGATGCGGACGACGGGGCCGGCCTGACGGACAACGCCGGGTCCCAGACGGCTGGCTTCTATGTAGGCCGCGCCGGGCAGCACGATGGCGTCGGGAAACGCGTCCAGCAAGGGCTGGTAGGAATCAATGCCGTTCTGCAGGCACAGAACCGCGGTGTCCGGCCCGACAAATGGGGTCATGGCGGGCACGGCGTCAACGTTGTGGTAGGTCTTGGTCGTGAGCAGGGCCAGGTCAACGACGCCGATATCCGCCGGGTTGTCGGTGGCCGAACACGACGCCACGAAGTCGCCGGCTTCGGTGCGCATCTGCAGGCCATCGCGCCGGATGGCGTCCAGGTGTTCACCGCGAGCGACCATGGTGACATCGTGGCCGTCGCGGGCCAGCATCCCGCCGAAGTATCCGCCGATGCTGCCGGCGCCCATAACTGCTACTTTCATCTGACTGTTCCAACCGGGGGTGGGGGCGAATGGTCATTCGCCCCAGCGGGATTGGGGATAATCTGCCTCGTCAGCATGGCCCGCCGAGGTGAACGTTGAGCGCGGGTCACAGCGTGGCCGCCAGTTCCTTGATCAACGCGGCCGCCGCGTCCCGCGTGTCGTCCCGTTGCAAGGCGTGCTCCAGGGATGCGCGCAGCAGTCCCATGGGGTTGCCGCCATCGTAACGGATGCCTTCAAACTCGCAGGCGTACAGCGGGGTGTCCTCCATGAGCAGCGCCAGGCCGTCGGTGAGTTGGATTTCGCCGCGCGCGCCGGGCGGTGTGCGCTCAAGGCAGTCAAACACGGCGGCGGGCAACAGGTAGCGGCCCACGATGGACAGGTTGGATGGCGCAGTGCCGGGCGGCGGCTTTTCCACCAGACCGCGAATCCGGTGCAGGTTGCCTTCGCTGGAATCGGTATCCACCACGCCGTAGTTTTGCACCAGATCCCAGGGCACGCGCTCCACGGAAACCGCGCCGGCATCGCCCGCATCCGTCATTGCGTCCAGCATCTGCGAGAGGACGCCGGGTTCATGGGCAATGATGTCGTCCGGCAGAATCACGGCGAAGGGTTCGTCGCCCACGGCGTCCCGTGCGGTGAGGACGGCGTGGCCCAGACCCAGCGGTTCTTCCTGAATCACGAAGGACACGTTGGCGAGTCGCGCGCCGGATCTGACCTTTTCCAACAGCGCCGCATCATCGGCCAGCCGTTCCTCAAGGTCGGGACGCGGGCGGAAATACTCGGCAATGCTCTCCTTGCCGGGCGAGGTGACGACGATGACATCGGTGATGCCGGCCTCCGCGGCCTCGGCCACCACGTACTGCAGCATCGGTCGGTCGAGAATGGGCAGCAGTTCCTTGGGCACGGAGCGGGTGACGGGCAGGAAACGGGTACCCAAACCGGCGGCGGGAATCACGGCTTTGCGAACGGCGGATGGCATGATGGCAACTATGACGACGAAGGCGGCGGCAACGGCGGCCTATTCCATCGGCCGGGCCTCGGGGAGACCCAGCAGGAACTGGCCGTGGTTTTCGTAGGCGGTGTCGCTGACCATCTGGTGCTGGGCAGCGGCGTTGATATCGCGCAGGCACTGCTGCAGGATGTTGGTGGTGAAGAGAGCCGAACCGCCGCCGTAGCGGAACGCCTGGGATGCGGCGTCGGCGGCGACGTCGGTGGTGTGGGTGGCGACGGCGCGCATCTGGGCCTGCAACGGCGGTGGCGGCGGATGGCCGGCGCAAACCGAAGCCCACGCGTCGCCGAGAATCTCGACGTTGAGGGCGCGGGCGGCCCGCAGTCGCAGGTCGCATTCGCCCAGGGCGCGCTGCAGCACGGGCCGGTGGGCGAGCAGGTTGGCCGAATTGTAGCCCCGCGTCTTTCCGACCGCCACGTCGGCGAAGGCGTCCAGGGCGCGGCGTCCCACTCCCAGCGCGAAGGCGGAGTGTTCATTGGTGACGAAGCCGGGACGCCCCAGGCGGTACAGCGCGCCGCCCCGGGTGGGTTCGGTGCGCGACACGTCCCAGGCGAACCGCTCCGGCACGAACAGGTCGTCCGTGGAGAAGTCGCAACTGCCGGTGCCACGCAGTCCCATCACCTGCCAGTTGTCGTGGATATTGACGCAGGGCGTGGGCATCACCAGCCGCAGTTGCAGCGGCCCGCCCGGTTCGCCCGCCGGAATCCTTGCGCCGGCGGAAACCCATTGAGAGTGCCTGACGCCGCTGCCGAAGGGCCAGCGTCCGGAGACGCGGTAACCGCCCTCCACCGGAATCGCCGTGCCGTATGGCGCGAACGCGCCGGCGGTGCGCGGCGGGTTGCCATCGGCGAACAGTTCATCAATCGCGTCGTCGGGCAGAAACGCGCCCAGGCTGCCCACGCTGGCCGCGCCGATCATCAGGCACCAACCGGCGGCGGGGTCGATGCGGCTCACGGCCTCCAGCACGTCCAACTGGGTCACCGGGTCGGCTTCCGCGCCGCCCAGGGCGCGGGGGAGTTTGAGACGGAGCAGGCCGGAATCGTATAGCGCGTTCACCGACGCCAGGGGCAGGGTGGCCGCTTCCTCGGCGGCAGGGCCGTTGGCCTCCAGGACGTCGCGCACGCTTTCCACCGCATCCATCAGCACGCGACGGGTTTCGGCCGGATCTGTGGGAAAGGGTTTCAAGACGCTGCGCCGGCTAGTCCGCCACCCTGGGAATCACGTCCTGAATCAGCACGTCCATCGAGTCCAGGAGGTTTTGCAGGCTGCCTGAGCCGTTGAAGTTGAACTGGAATTCGTCCAGGCCAGCCTCCTCACGGTAGCGTTTCAGGTCGGAGGCGACCTCCTCGGCGCTGCCCTGTCCCGTGGGCCGATTGTCGGCCGGGTGCGAACTGCCGGTGATGTGGCTGAAGTTAACGCGGAAACTCATGCGGGTGCGCGGCGGCGTCTCCCGGCCGATCTCGGCGCAGTAGTCGCGCAGGTACGCCTGGTTGCCGATGAGGTCGGCCAGCGCGGTGGGCGTGGGCTGCCACACGTCGGCGAAGCGGGCGGCGCGGCGCAGGGAGGGCTTGCCGGAACCGCCGATCCACAGCGGCGGGTGAGGCTGCTGCACCGGCTTGGGATTGACGTGCATATCATCGAAGGAAAAGAACTTGCCGTGGAAGGTGGTTGCGCCCGGTTCCCAGCAGGCTTTCCAGAGGCGCAGGTACTCGTTGGTGCGCGCGCCGCGCTCGTGGTAGGGGACGCCGAGGGCGTCGTATTCCGCCTGGTTCCAGCCCGCGCCGACGCCGGCGATGGCCCGCCCGTTTGACAACTGGTCGAGGGTGGCGATCATCTTGGCCGTTACGACAGGGTTGCGGTACGGCATGATCAGCACCGAGGTTCCCAGCATGACCCGCGACGTGAGCGCGGCGGCGTAGGCCAGGCTCATCAGGGGATCATAGACGTTGCGCCAGGGGACGCTGCGCGCGCCGTCATCAACGATGACGTGGTCGTTGACGAAGAGGGCGTCGAAGCCGAGTTCCTCCGCCTTGACCGCAGTCTCGGCGATGGCCTGCGTGGTGGCCGGGAAACCCAGGTAATCAGCGTTGGGAAGCCGGAAAGAATACTGCACGATACCACCTCTGACGGCCAACATTAGGGGCAAGCCGGGGCGTTGTCAACGGTCGGTTGAAACAAACTGCGGCGTGGCGGATAATCGCGGCAAGAAACCATGCTGGACGGAGGTTCGCCATGTCCCGGTTCCGTATCGTTCCCCACGGCCGACTGCAGGAATGGGTTGCCGAGGAAAAGGGCTTCTTCGCTGACGAAGGCCTGGACTACGAGTTTGTCGCGTCGGACCGGCCGGACGCCGCGCTGAACCCGTCGGTTGACTCGGCGGAAGGCGCGCCCATGGAGATAAAACGGGGAGCGTTCGAGTCGATGGAATCGGGTCGCGCCTGCGAGGTCAGTTCCGCGTGCCACTGGGCGGTGACGATGGCGGCCAGCGCAGCCCACGGCCGGATGTGGGGCCACGCCTACTCCGTCACGCCCAGCGCGATTTGGGTGCCGCCGGAATCTCCCCTGCGCACGCCTGAAGACCTGGCGGGAGTGGACGTTGCCGTGGGCTTCCACTCGGGCAGCCACTTCTCCGCCCTGCAATCGTTGCAGAGCTTTCTGCCTTCCGACCGGATCAGCCTGCAGTTTGTCGGCAACCCCAGGGACCGGCTGCAACTGTTGCTGGACCGTCGCGTCGCGGCGGCCAACGTGTTCGGCGCGCCCGGCTACGTGCTGGAGCAGCAGGGGTTCCGCAAGGTGGTGGACACCAGTTTCATGATCGGATTTCTGATCAATGGCGACGCTACCGACGACCAGTTGCGGGCATATTTCAACGCCCTGCAAAGGGCCCAGCGGGAAATTGACGTGGCCAAAGAGCTTTACCAGCATTACTTCCTGAAGGAACTGCCGGAGCGTTACCACGCGATGTTCGATTATCGCAAGGCGGGCATCGGCGAACGTCTGGTGTTCGAACCCTACACGCGAGAGATGTTCGAGCGGACCCACCGCTGGATGCTGGACTGGCAAATCTTCCCGGACGGTCAGGTCGGCAACGTGGACTACCGGGAAGCCGTGCTGGTTCAGGCCTGAACCTCGCACCGCGCGGCCACGCGGCGCACGGAGTCCCGTTTTGCGATTTCCACCGTTGGTTGAGGGCCGGTTCATCAAACGGCTGAACCGCTTTGCCGCGCTGGTGGACGTCGAGAAGCGCGAATACCTGGCGCACGTGCCCAACTCGGGCCGAATGGGCGAGTTGCTGGTGCCGGGCTATCGGGTGCTGCTGGTTCCCGCGCCGGCCGGCACGACCCGCAAAACGGTCTTTGACCTGGCGCTGGTGGACACCGGCGATGCGCTGTCGTCCGCCGACGCCCGGCTCCCCAACAAACTGGTGGCCGAGGCCATCGCGGAAGGCAGGCTGCCGCAGTTTGCGGGGTATCCCGCCGTGCGCCCCGAAAGCACCTTTGGCGAGAGCCGGCTGGACTTTCTGCTGGAAGGGCCGGAGGGTTCCTGCTACGTGGAAACCAAGTCGGTGACGCTGGTGGAGGATGGAATCGCGCTGTTCCCGGACGCACCCACCCTGCGCGGCGTGAAGCATCTGCACAGCCTGATGACGGCGATGGACATAGGGCACCGGGCGGCGGTCATGTTCGTAATCCAGCGCGCCGACGCCGAAGCATTTGCGCCCCACGACGAGGCCGATCCGCTGCTGGGCGAGACACTGAGGACGGCGGCGGCCCGGGGTGTTGAGGTTTTTGCCCACCGCTGCCACGTCGATGAGCAGAGCATCTCGCTGGCCGATGCGATTCCGGTTCGCCTGTGACGCTGTTGCCCGCGCCTTCGCTGCATATCACTCCGGCGCCCGTGACTCCGTTGATGGACATATACCGGCGTTTGCTGGACGCATACGGGCCGCAGGGGTGGTGGCCGGGCGACAGCAGGTTCGAGATGATCGCCGGCGCGATCCTGACGCAGTCGGCGGCGTGGCGCAACGTTGAACTCGCGCTGGCGAACCTGCGGGCCGCCGGCATCGACGACTGGCCGGCCGTGCATCACATGGAGGTTGATGCGCTGGCGACGCTGGTGCGCCCGTCGGGGTATTTCAACGCCAAGGCCCGCAAACTCAAGGCTTTTGCATCCCACGTGTGCGAGGGATACGACGGCAATCTGGACGCGATGTTCGCGGCGGACACGGAGACGCTGCGGCGCGAGTTGCTCGGCATCCACGGCGTCGGGCCGGAGACGGCGGATGACATCCTGGTGTACGCGGCGGGCAAACCGTCTTTCGTCATTGACGCCTACACCATCCGGATCATGCGGCGGTTGGGCGTGACACCGGAGTCGGGCAACGGCTACGACGCCTGGCAGGCCATGTTCCACGCTGACGTTCCCTGCGACGTGCGGGTACACAACGAGTACCACGCCCTGCTGGACCGCCACCACAAGGAAGCGTGCGTCAAGAACTCGCCCAGGTGCGGGGAGTGCTGTTTGCGCGAAGTCTGCGCCACCGGCCGGGAGTGGACGGGATGAACGCCCGTTGCCGGCGGTTCATCCGTGGTTCGTGGAGTCGCCCATCATCGCCCCGCCATGCTCGCGGGTTCTGCGACGCGGGGAGGGGCGCCGGCAGCCTACGACTCGCCCGGCGTGGACCATTGGGTGTTCCCCTCCTGCATGGCGAAAGGCGGAGAGGTGGAGGAGACGTAGATGAGCTTACCGTCCCCGATGTTGCGGATGGAGTGGTCGGTGTTGGGCGGCACCAGGACGGCCGTGCCCGGCCCGACCTCTTCCACCTCGTCGCCGACGCGCATGGCGCCCAGTCCCTGCACGATCACGTACACCTGCTCCCGCCCGTCGTGGGAGTGGACGGCCTGTTCGCTGCCCGGCTCGCCCTCAACCCAGGTGACGGCCAGGTTCTGGGACCCGAACTGACCCGCACCCAACAGCAGGTGGGACACCTGCCCGCCCCGGTGGTTCCTTGGGCTTCGTTCCACAGTCTGAATATTCATCGGTGAGATCTCCTGTTTGATTCTATGGACGCCCTGCGCCATGGCGACCGGTTTGCATGACGGTGGCAACGTATCAGTCGCGCCACCCCGTCTGCATCCTGGTGGATGCGGCCGTCACCACCGCCGGTAGGGCAGGAACTTGCCGGACATGGTGACGCGCACCCGGTCGCCGTAGGGGTCGTCCTCCTTGTCCACCTTGAGGGTGAAGTCGATCGCGCTCATGATGCCGTCGCCGAACTTCTCGTGGATTATTTCCTTCAGCGGCATGCCGTACACCTGCATTATCTCGTAGAACCGATAGATGAGAGGATCAGTGGGAACGACGGGTCCCAGGCCCTTCGACGGCGGTTCGGTAAGCTCATCGGCCACTTCTGGGTCAAGCTCCAACTCGGCGGCCACGTAGCTGGCTTCCTCGGCGGACGCGCTGGCCTGGCGATAGAGCAACGCCGCCACCCAGACTTCGTCGCGGCCGATGGCCTTCCCCAGGTCGGCGAAACTCAGCCCTTTGGCCTTCTTGGCGGCCAGGAGTTTCCGGGTAGTTTCCCCTGTTTCCATGTCCTCTTCCTCCGGTCCCGGTTGGTGTGCAATTGCTGCGGGCGGATGGAGTCTATCACGCAGGGACGAGGTTCGCCCGAGCGCCCATCAGCGCGGCCGGGGCCTTTCGATTGTCAGTGGCAGAGCAGGTAATCCCCTCATGGCACAGCAGGTAGTCCGCACATGGCAGAGTCCGTAGTCCGCTCGTGGTTCGACAGTCTCACCATGAGCGGACGGTGATTGGAGAAACGTCGATAGCGCCCGAAAGACCCCTGCCGGGCCGTTGGCCGTGTCCTGGCCCCACAGGTGATATGATGTGCCCACCCGAATCGTAACCGGAGGTTTGAGCAGATGCAGGTAGTCAGGTTATACACCGGAGAGGACGGCGAATCGCACATCGAGGACCTGGACCTTCCCTTCGAGCAGGTGGGCCATGCCATGCGCACAGCCACGGAGGCCGCCACTGGAGTGCAGTTCAGCCGCCTGAAGCCCACGCAGTTGGTGGACTTCCACACCGCGCCGCGCCGCCAGTACGTCATCACCCTGCAGGGGCAGGTGGAGATCGGGCTGGGCGACGGCACCAAGCGCATCTTCAACGTCGGCGACATCGAACTGTGCGAGGACCTGACGGGACGGGGCCACACCACCCGCAGCGTCGGCGATGTTGACCGGGTCAGCGTGCAGATTCCGCTGGCCGACCAGACGCCCGGCGGCGGGTTCGGCGTTTAGTCGTCGTCCACCGCATCACGCCACGCCGCGCCGCTCCAACGGAGGTTGCCATGCCAATCGCTCCCCTCGCCGACAACCTGGAAATGTACTATGACGATGACAACTTCACCGATCCGTGGCGCGACCCGGACACGGTTGAGACCATCGTCCTGCACCACGGCAACGCCAAGAACGGCCGGCTGTGGTACGCGTGGCCGCCGCTGCTGGGCCGTCAGTACCGCGTGATACGGGTGGACGCGCGCGGCTTCGGTCGCTCGACGGTCCCTGAGCCGGGATACGACTGGTCGCTGGAGGGCTTCGCCGGCGACCTCCGCAACCTGCTGGACCACCTGGAACTGGACAGGGTACACCTGATCGGCGAGACCATCGGCGGCACCATCGCCTTGCAGTTCGCCTACCAGCATCCCGAAAGGCTGCACACCGTGACCACCTGCACCTCGCCCTACAACTTCACCGGGGTGGACACCTATCTGAACTACCATCGGCTGGTTGCGGAGGAGGGCGTTGAAGCATGGGCGCGGGCCACCGGCGGCCGTCGCGTCAGCGCCGACGCTGCGCCCGGACATCACGAGTGGTACATCCAGCAGATGGGGCAGACGTCGCGTCACGTGGTGCTGGAAACCCTGGCCTACCTGGGATCTCAGAACCTCACCGAAAAACTGCCGTCCATCAACACGCCCGCGCTGGCGATGGTGGGTGAACTCAGCGAGGGCGACATTCCCGACCGGGCGCAGGGTCAGGCCGACCTGATGCCCAACTGCACGCTGGCCCGCATCCCCGGCGCGGGCGGGTACGTGCAGCACTCGGCGCCGGCCGAATGCGTCCTGGCGTGGCAGGAGTTCGTGGGCACGGCACACCAGCCAGCCTAGCGTGCCGGACCCCACGGTTTTCGATGATCCCGACACGTGGGCAGCGTGCGGCGTCCGGATGCTTCCGCGTCCCCCGTCGTCCCCCGTCCGCCCATTCTGTGCCCCCCGTCCGCTCATGGTGAGACTGTCGAACCACGAGCGGACCACCTGACATCCCGCCAACCATCGAAACTCTGGTCAACCACCCCGAACAACGACCTGTGAGGTAGGCAGCCCATGACCACAACCCGAACCCTGGCCCAGTTTATTGCCGATACCGAGTTTGAAAACCTGCCGCCTCCGGCGGTGGACGCGGCCAAGATCGCCATCCTCGACGGGGTGGCCAACATGGTCGCCGGTTCGGTGCAGGAACTGGCCGACATCATCGGCCGCTACGTGCGGGACGCCGGCGGTTCTCCGCAAGCATCGGTGGTGGGCTGGGGCTACCGGACCAACCCGCCGTCCGCCGCCTTCGCCAACGGCGTCTTCGGCCACTGTCTGGACTACGAGATCCAGGGGTTCCCGCCCACCCACGGCACCTCGTCGTGTCTGCCGTCGGCCCTGGCGCTGGCAGAGCAGCACCACGTCGCCGGCCGTCGGGTCATCGCCGCCTACGTGCTGGGCTGGGAGATCCAGGGGAGGCTGCGGGCCGCGTCAGCGCCGGCCACCAGGCCCGGCTACCATCCACCGGGCCTGGTGGGCCCGCTGGGCGGCGCGGCAGCATCGGCCAAGACCCTGGGCCTGGACGCGGAACAGACCCTGATGGCGCTGGGCATCGCCGCCTCCCGGACCGGCGGCCTCACGGCCAACACTGGAACCATGGTCAAGTCCACGCATCCGGGCAACGCCGCCCGCATGGGCGCGGAGGCTGGCATCCTGGCCGGCATGGGCTACACGGCCAGCGACGCGGCGCTGGAGTCTCCGGTGGGCTACGCTGCCGCGCTGTTCGGTGGCGAGTTCGACTGGGACGTGGCGACCGGCGGGTTGGGAGCGTCGTGGAGGCTGGTGGACCCGGGCTTTGACATCAAGCGGTTCCCCGCACAGGTCTATATGCAGAACGCCATCGAGGCGGCGCTGAACCTGCGCGAGCAGCACGGCCTCAACCCCGACCAGATCGAGCAGGTGACCATTCGCCGACAGGGGCGGGGACATTCGGGTCCGGCGCCCCGCAGCGGGCTGGACGGCAAGTTCAGCGTGGAATACTGCGCCGCCGCCGCCCTGCTGGATGGACACGTGGGCATCGACACCTTCACCGACGCCCGCCGGTTCACGCCCGACATGGACGATATGCTGGGTCGCATCCGCGTGGAACCGGAGGGCCCCGAATCGGGCGCGACGCTCGCCACCGCGTTGCTCAAAGACGGCGCCACGGTCAGCGCGGAATGTTCCGCCTTCCAGGGTTCGGCGTCCAACCCCATGTCCCGCGACCAGCGGCTGGAAAAGGTGCGTGACTGCTTCCTTCGTGCCCTTTCCGCAACGGACACCGAGCGCGTCCTGGAGATGCTGGAGAACCTGGAGAATCTCGACGACGTGGGGCAGTTGATGGGTGTGCTGGGCCAGGCAGCGGTGAGTCGCGGCTGACCCGCCGGGCACGGCAGCGCCGATACCATCCGACGTGGTTGGCCTTCCATGGAAGCGCTGGCCGCTAGGATACCGGTTTGCCGTCCTCCAGCCGGAGCACATAGTCGTAGCGGTAGCCCGCCGCGCGAACGGTCTCTCCGCCGTGTTCCCGGTCGAACATGGCCAGCACCTGCCGGACTCTGCTGCCGGTCTCTTCCACGGCGCGTATGGTCCACAGGATGCTCTCGCCTGAGAAACAGGTGTCGTCCACGATGGCTACTTCAGGAGCAAGGTTGCCCTCGATGCGGTTGAGCAATCCGTAGCCCTTGGCGGCCGGCCTGACGTAGAAACCCCGGCGCGGTTGCGGCGATTGATGGATGATCGCTGCCACCACGGGAATGGCCGCCGTGGCCGGGCCGCCCACGCACTCCAGGTCGGGATCCAGCAGCGCAACCAGGGCCTTGCCCGCCGCCGTCGCGTTGCGACCGTCCAGCATGAACGAACGCCCGTCGATGTACCACGTGACGGTTCCTCCGTCGGATAGGCGGAAATTGCCGCGGTGAATATATTGCTCCGCCAAATGCGCAATTGACTTGGTTGTATTGGTTACGGTCATATATCGGTTCCTTCGAGTTGATGATGAGCATTTACTCGATGGTATTGAGGCGGGTTTCGCAACCCGCCCCCTGGTATCCGCGCTGCCGGCTCCGACCGGTATTTATCAGAACAGCGACTTGGACTGACCGCCGTCCACGTTGATGCACGCGCCGGTGATCAGGCTGGCCCGGTCGGAGGCCAGGAACGCCACCGTTTCGCCGATGGGTTCCGGCCAGCCGAACTTGCCCATGGGCAGGTTCCGGTCGATGAAATCGGCCACCACCTCGGGGGTGTTGTTCTGCTGGAAACGGTCCCAACTGCTGCCGGGGAAGTCGATGCTGCCGGGAGCCACGCAGTTGACCAGCACGCCGGTCTGCGCCAGTTGCAACGCCAGGTGCTTCGAAAACGCGATCATGCCGGCCTTGCCCGTCATGTAGTCCACCGACCCGCCGTGTTCGCGCCCGTAGATCGACGCGATGTTGATGACGCGACCCCAACCCTGCGTCTGCATGTGTGGCAGCGCAAGCTTGGTCATGCGCACCGCCGAGATCAGGTTCACCTCCAGCCCTTCCAGGAATTGCTCCATCGACGTCTCGTCGAACAGGACGGAGCCACGCCGGCCGCCGACGTTGTTCACCAGGATGTCGGGCGCGCCCAGGGCGCTGGTGGTTTCCTGCAGGAAACGGGCGGCGTCATCGTGGCTGGTGACGTCGGCCTGGCTGCCGGCCGCCTTGATGCCCAGTGCTTCAAGCTCAGCCACCGTCTTGCTCACCTGGTCCGAGTCGCGGCCGCAGATGGCCACGGCGCAACCCTCCTGGCCGAGCGCCAGGGCGCACTGACGGCCCAAGCCGCGGCTGCCGCCGGTGATCATTGCTACCTTACCGTTGAGGGTCAAATCCATTGGATCGCCTCCCTTGTCGTTTTTGGGATGCAGGAATTATAGCGGCGTTTTTATTGACTCGCGCATCCTTCGACAGGCTCAGGATGATGGGAGGGTGGGGAGGGCCCGGCAAGCATGGAACGGTCAGGTGGAATGCGCGCGTGGCCAGCCGACGTGGCGAAAATCGGAATTCCGATACGAAACCCCAAGCGCCAACTTGGACAATGCGGGGAGTCCGGGAACTGATCTACCCAGACGGGTCGCGCAAGCGGCGCAGTTCGGCTTCCAGTTCGCGCACGCGGGCCTCAGCCCGCAGCCGTGACTCGCGCTCGTCGTCGGCACGGGCGCGTTCGCCGTCGAATGTGGGAATATGGCGGCCCGTGTCAGGGTCGTGCCAGCGCAGTTCGCCTCGCTCCCAGAGCAAATGCAGGTTCAATATTGCGCTGTATCCCTGCAGAACGTCGGCGGCCGGCTCGTCAATTGGTATGGGTACGTACACACCATCCGCCAGGCGGTCACCGGCCAAGCGGGTCCGGTGGTATTGGCCCGTTTCGTCGAAACGCCAGTATTCCGGGATTCCGAGCGCGGCATAGGCTTCGCGCTTCTCACCCACGTCAACATGACCGGTACGAGGGGAGGCAATCTCCAGCACGAAGTCCGGCGGCTTCCTCTGCTCCTCGATGATGTAGCCGTTGCTGGCCTCGTAGGCCGCTGGGTCCACGTCAAAGGCCACCAGCAGGTCAGGATAGTGGCTGCCGGCCATGCTTTGGGTAGGCCGCACCACCACGTACCGTTCACCGGCGACCAGCGTGGTTTCTGGATCGCCCAAATGCCGGGTTAGATGGTGGGCATGGCCGGTGGCAGCTAGCTGCTTGAAACTGGTCATCTTGTCGTCGGGATGCTCCGGCGGGTCCGGCAAGCGGAAACGGCTTTGCGATTTTGGTGTCTTGGCGCTGGTCATGCTGAACCTCTGCGGGTTAGCGCGGCGGGGCAATCTGTGGCTACCCGGGATGACTTCCGTATTATAACGCACCGTCCCGCCGGGGTCGGCCCATCCGAATCGCCACCCGACCCCGTGCTATAATCTGCCGCAATTCTTATCACAGCGGAGCATGGGCTGGATGATTAAGCGGTTTTCGGTTTTGTACGTCGGACAGATTGACCTGGACAACGTTGGCGCGGACGGCACTCCGCCCGACCAGCGTCGCTACACCAACGAGCAGTTGGCGCAGGCTTACGAGCACGCCCAGGCGTTGGCCCAGCATATGGACGAGCGCGGCTTCTACTGCATGTGGATGGCCGAGCACCACTTCCAGCACGAGGGCTACGAGTGCATCCCCAACCTCATCCTGATGGGCGTTCACCTGGCCGGGCAGACCAAAAACCTGAAATTCGGGCAGGCCTTCAACATCATCCCGATGTGGCACCCCCTGCGCATCGCCGAGGACTTCGCCATGGCGGACATCCTCACCGGCGGGCGCATGATCTTCGGCGTTGGCCGCGGCTATCACTCCCGCGAGGTGGAAACCTTCGGTTCCCCGGTGATCGACAACGACGCCAACCGCGAGCTTTTCCTGGAGCAGATGGAGGTCATCCTCAAGGCGTTCAACGAGGAATCCTGGAGCCACCAGGGCAAGTATTACACCATCCCTCCCACCGTGCCCTATCGCGGCTACGACCTGTCGGAGATCACGATGGTTCCCCGGCCCGTGAATCAGCCGGTGGAAATCTGGCAGCCCATCGCCAGCGGACGCACGCTCAACTACATCGCCGAGCGCGGCATCAAGGCGATGGTCGCCCTCACCGGCGAACTCTACGCCGAGCAGATGATCACGCAGTACCACACCGCCGCCGTGGACGCCGGCCGCGACATTCCGCTGGGCGGCGACATGGCGCTGGGCTTCGGCTTCTACATCGCGGGCAGTCGCGAGGAGGCCATCGAGAAGGTGCGGCCATTCCACGACGAGCGGTACAAGTGGTTCGCGCCCTTCGGCTTCGTGCGCTACACCGACGAGCAGGGCCGGCCCTGGGGCACCCCCGGAGCGCCGGCGCGCACGCCCCGCATCGAGGACGGCGTTGACCAGAAGGCCTGGTTCTGCGGGTCGCCCGCCGACTTCATCGACTTCCTGCACGAGATCGAGACCAAGTACCCCGGCCTGGAGGACATCGTCCTGCAGTGGCCCGAGGGGATGCCGTGGAGCGAATTCAAGGAACAGTTGTCCATCTTCTCGTCCGAGGTGATGCCGGAATTCGCCGGACGGGAGGCAGCGCTGGTGGCCGGGGATGATTAGGCTCACCGGCCATCGCCGGGCAGGGTAGTGGATTGGCCAACCCCGAGCATATAGCCGTCGCCAAGGGGCGCACCTTTGCCATCGCCCGCTGGCGTGCCCGCACCTTTCAGGGGCGGGCGCATCTGGACCTTTCGGGCGGTTATTTCAGCGGCGTGCGGATGCCCGGTGTTGACCTCGCCTTCGACGACCTGACCGAGATCGACCTCACCTCCGCAGACCTGCGCCACGGCAGATTCAACGGCGCCAAGATGCGCGAGGCCCACCTGACCCGGTGCAACCTGAACCGGGCGAGCTTTGAGGATTCCCAGGCCTCGGGCGCGGTTTTCACCCGCTCCGACCTGCGCGGCAGCAACCTCAACAACGCCGACCTGCGCGGAGCGAACCTCACCAACTGCGATATTGGCTTCTCCACGCTGGTTGGCGCAAACCTGGCCGGCGCCGACCTCACCGAGGCCGACCTCACCATGGCCGACCTCACCGACGCCAACCTCAGCGGCGCGCGCCTGAACGCCGCCTGCCTCGACGTCGCCAACCTGACCCGTTGCGACCTGCGCCGCACGTCGCTGGTGCGCACCAGTCTGGACCGCACGCTCCTCGAGGACGGCGTGGTGGACATGACACTGTTCGCCGATTGCGATCTGAGCGCGACGCTGGGGCTGGAGACCCTGCGCCACGAGGGGCCAAGCATCGTCGGCGCAGATACCCTGGCGCGGTCGGGCAGCGGTTTGCCGGAGGTCTTCCTGCGCTCTGCCGGCGTGCCGCCCGATTTCATCAACGGACACGCCCTCATGAATCAGCAGGAGACCCCCCACCGCAGGGTCCTGCTCATCGCATCGGTGGTGGACGCCACCATCGTGGCCTGGCTGGAGGGCGAGTTGCGCGAGCGGGGACTGCAATGCTGGAGCCTGCTGGCCGACGACGAAGAAACCATCTACAACTCGCAGGTCATCCCGCCCATGAGCCGTTTTCGGGACTACGACCGGGTGGCCCTGCTCTGCTCGAATGAGGCCCTGGAAAGCCCACTATGCTGGCGGCTGTACCGGGAAATAATGCAGCGACAGACCGACTCGTCGGCGCGGCGCGTGTACGTGGCGGCGGTTGAACTTGACGATTGCCTGGGCCACCCGCCCGCCGTTGACGACGAACCATTCCAACGGCTGCATGACGGCCCCAGCGCCCGGCTGCGTCCCCGCAAGGACCGCAAGGGAGCATACCGGCGCGACGTGCCGAACGTATTGTCCACCCTGACGGCCGATGCCACCCGGGTCAACGAACCGTGGCCCGACGCGCCGCCCGAGGAAGACACCGCAGCCATCGGTTGACGCGGCCCCGTCAGTGTGGGTGTTGGGAGAAGTCCCAGTCCGGCGGCGCGTACTCGATCTCCACGTCGCTGCCCAGCATCAGGCAGGCTTCGCCCCACTGGCCGGCGTCATCGGCGTCCCAGCCGTTGGGGCTGTCCGCCGGCTTGAGGCGAATGCCGTCCTCACCGCCATAGATCAGCATGATCACGCCTTCGCCAGAATCCTCGGACAACGCGGCCATCGCGGGACACGGCGCGCCGTTTTCCCATCCGGCCACGTCGCACCACACGTCGTTGCCCATGGGGTCCGGCGCAACGAGGCGCACTATTGGCCGGGGATCGGTGAGCAGGTCGAAGACCCGATTGAGGTCCATGGGGCTGTTGCCGTCGGCGACGACTTCAACTTCATATAGCAACGTGAAGAGCCTCCGTCCTATGCGGCCAGCGTGCCATCAGGAGCGCATTTGCGTGAAAACTCGGAAGTGGCTCCGCACACTATGCCGCGTTCGAAATCCGTCAAGGTGAGCGGTGGCCCGTGGTGTTGTATTGCACCAAATAACCTGTTGATGGGCCCCACTCTCCGTATGGCGACATCTTTTTCCCGAATTGAAAATCGCACCTTGTCGCCGGGCGCCAGACCAAGGGCGTCGCGAACCTCACGCGGCAAATCGATTTGCCAATCTATTGTGACTGTGGACTCCAGCATTGAACGTATTCCCATGGCTGACACTCACGACTTGAAACAACTCGTGGAGGGTAGCAAGGCCCTTTCCGAGCGTCAATCTGCCGACCCTTTGCGTTACCCTACAGTTTTGAGGCGGCTGACCAGCGCCGTCGTTCCGGCCTTGACCCGGAGGTCCAGAGAAATCTCGTAGTCCGCAACGTCGCCTCTGCTCAGACTCTCTGGGCTCCTGCTTTCGCAGGAGCGACGGACTCGTGACAACGATACCAGAAAGTCTGGACAGTGCGTCTTGGCCTCAACCGCCCGGTGCTACAATGGCGGCATCACATCGCAAAGGGACGCTGATTTATGGCTACCATCGCTTTCGAAAAACATACCCTCCCCAACGGTCTGGACGTCATCCTGCACCAGGACCGTTCCATCCCGGTCGCCGCGGTCAACGTGTGGTATCACGTCGGCTCCAAGGACGAAGAACTCGGCCGCACCGGTTTTGCCCACCTGTTCGAGCACATCATGTTTCGGGGCACGAAGCATCACAAGGCGAGCCATTTTGAGCCGCTCCAGAAAATCGGCGCATCTCTCAATGGCTCCACCACCGGCGACCGCACCAATTACTGGGAGGACGTGCCTTCCAATTACCTGGAACTGGCGCTGTGGCTGGAAGCCGACCGCATGGGGTTCCTGCTGGACGCCCTGGATCAGGAGGGGTTTGACACCGAGCGGGACGTGGTCAAAAACGAGCGTCGGCAGAGCTACGAAAACCGGCCCTACGGCATGGCCCAATGGCACATACAACAGTCCCTGTTTCCATTGCCGCATCCCTACCACTGGATGACCATCGGATCCCAGGAAGACCTGGACGCGGCCAGCCTGGACGATGTGAAAGACTTTTTCCGGCAGTACTATTCACCGTCCAACGCCAGCCTCGCCATCGCCGGCGACATCGACACGGCGGCGGCGCTGGATATGGCGCAGCGCTACTTCGGCGACCTGGACCCCGGCCCGGCGGTGCGACGCATGGGGCGGGCCGACTCCCCGCTGATGGGACGGGTTGACCTGGAAATGACCGACCGGGTGACGCTGCCCCGCCTCTATTCCGTGCGCCCCGCGCCGGCCAACCTGTCGGGCGATGATGACGCCAGCGACATCCTGCGGGCCATCCTGTCCGACGGCCACAGCAGCCGGATGTATCGCTCGCTGGTGTACGAAAAGCAGATCGCGCAGTCCGCCTCGGTGAGTTACTACGCCGCCGAAATCGCCGGGCAGTTCCGCATGGAACTCACCCCCGCCGACGGCCATACGCTGGAAGAGGTCGAGGCGGCCGCCGAGGAAGTGCTGGCCAGCATCGCCACCGAACCGCCCACCGAGGAGGAATTCGAGCGGGCCATCAACCGCATCGAGATGCAGCACTACCGCACCCTGTCCCGCATCGGGGGATTCGGCGGTCGCGCCGATGCCCTCAACTACTTCAACACCTTCATCGGCGACCCAGACCGCCTCAACACGGTCATGGACGACTACCGCCGCGTCACCCGCGACGACGTGCTGCGGGTACACCGTCGGATCATGGACGGCGGGCAGGTGCGGATGCGAGTCAATCCGGAGAAGCCCCTTTCCACGGCCACCGTTTCCGTTGATCGCACCAGGCAGCCGGACGGCGGCCCCGCTCCGTCCTTCGTCCCGCCCACTCCCCGGCGCGGACGCCTCGCCAACGGCATTGAGGTCGTCGTCGCCAACAAGCCTGGCCTGCCGCTGGCATCGTTCGCGCTGATGGCGCGGGCCGGCGCAACCGGCGACCCCGGCGGGCTGCCCGGCCTCTCATCC
This sequence comes from Dehalococcoidia bacterium, assembly GCA_963668585.1. Classification (GTDB taxonomy): domain Bacteria; phylum Chloroflexota; class Dehalococcoidia; order Lucifugimonadales; family UBA3495; genus Bin87. The sequence continues at coordinate 727,482 of OY764869.1, forward strand.
TTCACGGCGGCGATGATGGACGAGGGCACCACCAATCGCAGCAGCCAGGAAATCTCGGCCGCCTTCGAGCATATCGGGTCGCGGCTGGCCACCGAGGCGCGGAAGGAACTCACCCTGTTGACCGCCGAGACGCTGGGCCGGCACTGGCAAAACGCCCTGGGTCTGGCGGCAGACGTCGCCCGCAACGCGAGCTTCCCGGAGCACGAACTGGAACGGGTGCGGCGGGAACGGCTGACCGACCTTCGCCGGGCCCGGGACGACGCCGGATTCGTGGCCGACTCCAATTTCGGCGCGCTGGTATTTGGCTCAGGATCTCCCTACGCCCACTCCAACCTGGGCAACGAGGCAACGGTGTCGGCGGCGCAACGGGCGGATATGATAGCGCGGCACAGCCAGTCGCTGCGACCCGACCGTCTCACCCTGCTGGTGGCGGGCGACGTCAGCATCGACGACGCCATGGCCGCTGCCGAGGCCCACTTCGGGGACTGGAAATCGCCGTCGGAACCGGCGGCCGGCATCGGCGCCGTCGATGCGTCCCAAACCGCCGATGGCCCTCGCATCTACCTGATCGACAAACCGGGCGCGGCCCAGTCGGTGATTCGGGCCGGTATGCCGTTGGTGGAGCGCGGCCACGCCGATTACATGGCGCTGTCGGTACTCAACTACGCATTCGGCGGCCAGTTCTCGGCGCGGCTCAACCAGAATCTGCGGCAGGATAAGGGATACTCCTACGGCTACAATTCGGGCATATCCTGGTACAACGCTCCCTCGCTGCTATCCGCCGGCGGCAGCGTGCAAACCGCCGTCACGCGGGAGGCGGTGGCCGAGACGCTGAAGGAGTTCGCGGGCATCAGCGGCGAACGACCGCTCACCGAGGAAGAACTGGACAACTCCCAAACCGGGCTGCGACTGGGTTACCCGGCGGGATTCGAGCGTCCTGCCCAACTGCTCGGCCAGTTGGTAACATTGGCCCAATTCGACCTTCCCGACGACCACTTCCAAACCTTCGAGGAACGCCTGGCCGGCGTCAGCATCGCCGACACCCATCGCGTGGGCGCCGAATACCTGTCCCCACGCCGTCTCACCGTCCTGGTGGTGGGCGACCGCGAGCAGGTCGAGGAACCCCTGAGGGAACTGGGCCATGGCCTGACCGTGCTGGATGCGGAGGGAGTGGAGATTTCGTAAGGAGTCATTGAGCCGGCGAATACGCGAACATCGCCGGCTCTGCTCCCATATCGCTTGACTCCGGCAACATCACCCCAGCGCCCCCCGCTGCGCCGCGAATAGCGGTTCCATGCCGCGCGCTGCCAGCGCCATGGCGTCGGTTACGCGCTGGCGGGGGAACGGGTTGCCCTCGGCGGTGGCCTGGATCTCCACCAGGTTGCCGGCATCGGTCATCACGATGTTGAAATCGGCGTCGGCGGCAGAGTCCTCCGAGTAGTCCAGGTCCAGCAGCAGCCCGTCATCCAGCAGCCCCACGCTGATGGCAGCAACCGCGCACCGCAGGGGAACCCGCTCCAACTTTCCCTCTTCGACCAGACCCCGCAGCGCAAGATGCAGCGCCACGTATGCTCCGGTGATGGCGGCGGTGCGTGTCCCACCGTCGGCCTGCAGCACGTCGCAGTCCAGGTAGATGGCGCGCTCGCCCAGCGCCGCCAGGTCGGTGGCGGCCCGCAGGGAACGGCCGATGAGCCGCTGGATTTCCTGGGATCGGCTGGCGGTGCGTCCGGTGTCCCGGTCCCGGCCGCGGCGCGACGACGTGGCGCGGGGCAGCATATCGTACTCGGCGGTCACCCAACCCGTACCGCGCCCACGCATCCAGCGGGGCACCTCCGGGTCCACGGACGCGGCGCACAGCACCGTCGTGTCGCCCATTTCGATCATGGCCGAACCCTCCGCGTAGGGCTGGCAGCCGGGCGTGATGCGCACCGGGCGGAGTTGGTCGGGGGCGCGCCCGTCGCGGCGAATCCTGGAGTTGCTCATGTTGGCGGTGTCCTCAGCAGTGTTTCAGACAGTGTAACCGACGTTTGACACCGCCGCCGGCCCGCCCGATAATGCGGACACTCCCCATCGAGCGCGCACGCGCCCGCCCGGCGCCGCGCCCGTGTACTGCGCCCGCCCAGCGTAACGGATTGCCATGGCCAGCCAGAGCGAACAACCCCATCTTCCCGTGCCGGCCGGCGACATTGGCCTGCTCACCGATTTCTACGAACTCACGATGGCGCAATCCTACTTCGCCGAGGGCATGGACGGCGAAGCGACATTCAGCCTCTACGTGCGGGAGTATCCCCCAGACCGCGGCTACATGGTGGCCGCCGGCGTTGATGACGCCCTCAACTGCCTGGAAGCCCTGTCCTTCAGCGACGACAGCGTGGCGTATCTCCGGGAAACGGGGGCATTCGCCGACGACTTCCTGGCATACCTGCGCGATTTCCGGTTCACCGGACACGTCCGCGCCGTGGCCGAGGGCAGCCTGTACTTCACCGATGAACCCATCCTGGAAGTGACCGCGCCCGTCATTGCGTCACAACTGGCCGAAACCATCGTCATCAACCAGGTGCAGTACCAGACCCTGCTGGCGACCAAGTCGGCCCGCTGCGTGTGGGCCGCAGAAGGGCGTCCCCTGGCAGACTTCGCGGCCCGACGCACCCACGGCTCGGAGGCGTCCCTCCGTATGGCCCGCGCTTCGTACATGGCCGGATTCGGCGCAACCAGCAACGTGCTGGCGGCCCGACGCTACGGCATTCCGCCCACCGGCACCATGGCTCATTCGTACATCACCAGCTTTGAGGATGAAGCCGAGGCATTCCGCGCCTACTCCCGCCGGTTCCCCGACCGGAGCATCCTCCTGCTGGACACCTACGACACCATCGACGCGGCGCACATCGCCGTTGATGTGGCCAAAGAAATGGAAATCGACGGCCATCGCCTGACCGGCGTGCGTCTTGATTCCGGCGATTTTGACGACCTGAGCCGGCAGGTGCGCGCCATCCTGGACGCCGCCGGGCTGGACTACGTGCGCATCGTCGCCAGCGGCGGCCTGGACGAGTATGAACTCGGAAGGCTGGTTCAGGGCGGCGCGCCCATCGATATGTTCGGCGTCGGCACCCGCGTCGGCGTGTCCGGCGATGCCCCCTGGTGCGACATGGTGTACAAGATGGTGCGCTACGGCGGCCGTCCGGTTATGAAACTCAGCGCCGGAAAAGCGTCCCTGCCCGGCGGCAAGCAGATTTTCCGCCAGCATGATGCCAACGGCATGATGGCCCGCGACGTCATCGCCCTGGAAGAAGAAAATCCGGGCTCCGGCGAACCGCTGCTGAACCCCGCCATGATCAACGGAAAACGCGCGAAACCCGCTGACCACATTGACGCGGCCCGTCAGCGCGTCGCCGACGGGTTGGCGAAATTGCCCGGTGAATACAAAAAACTGAGAGGGCCGGCACACTATCCGGTTTCCGTCAGCGATGGCGTCCAGCAACTGGAGCGCCAGATCCGCAACGACCTTTCCGCCAGCCGATCTCAAGGAGTCTGACCCAGATGAAAATTGCAGTCTGCGTGAAATACGTTCCCGTCGTTTCCCGCATACAGTTCGACTACGAAAACAAGGTCATCCAGCGCGAGGGCGTGCCGTCGGAAATCAACCCCTTCGACCTGCTGGGCATCAACATGGCCGTTGACCTCAAGGAGGGCGACGCGGACGCCGTGGTCGCCCTGTCCATGGGGCCGCCCAACGCCGCCGAGGGTCTCACCCAGTGCTACGCCCTGGGAGCCGACCGCGCCGTGCTGCTCTCCGACCGCGCGCTGGCCGGCAGCGACACCCTGGCCACCGCCCAGGCGCTGGCGCTGGCGCTGCAGCGCGAGTCACCCGACCTCATCGTCTGCGGCCGCAACAGCAGCGACGCCGAAACGGGACAGGTGGGGCCGGAAGTTGCCGAGATTATGGGCCTGCCCCACATCAGCAACGTGCGCAAACTGGAGATTGACCGCGCCGGCAACCGCATCAATGTGGAGCGGGCCACGGACGAAGGCTACCAGACGCTGGAATGTCCCATGCCCGTCGTGGTCTGCGTTACCGAAGGCGCGGGACAGGAACGCTATCCGGGCCGCGAGGAAATGACCGAGGCGGAGGGCAAGACAGTCGAGCAACTCACCTGCGCCGATCTCACGGATGATCTCTCGCTGTTCGGCCTGGAGGGCTCGCCAACCTGGGTGGAGGACATCCGCCTGGTGGAACCCGACCGCCTGGGCGTGGTCATACGCGACGAAACGCCCGAGGACGCCGCCCGACAGATTGCCGACCAACTGCGGGAACGCCTCGCCGCCCTTGCCTCGGAAGACGGGCAGGAATCCGGCGACGCTGAACTGCCTCACCACGACGGCGGAGACCGGCCCATCTGGGTGGTCGCAGAACTGGCCGGCGACGGCGTGCGGCAGGTGACGCTGGAAATGCTGGGCAAGGCCCGCGCCCTCACACCCCAGACGCAGAGCGAAGTCGTCGCCGTGGTCATCAGCGATGCCATTGGCGACGACGCCAGCAGCGTCGGCATCATGCGCGAACTCACCAGGGGCGGCGCGGACCGGGTGCTGACGCTGGACACCACCGGGCTGGGGCCCATCTGCGGACGCGGCGTCGCCGACAGCCTCTCCGACGCCATCGCCGCCAATCCGCCCTATGCCGTGCTGTTCGCCGCCACCGCCGACGGACGCGACCTTGCCGCTCGCATCGCCGCCCGCCAGCGCCTTGGACTCACCGGCGACGCCATAGACCTGGAGATCAACGACGCCGGGCAACTGGTACAACTCAAGCCGGCCCTGGGCGGCAACGTGGTCGCGCCCATCCTTTCCAAGACCCTGCCCAACCTGGTCACCCTGCGGCCCGGCGTCCTGACGCCGGCTGCTCCCGAAGAGACATCCCGGACGGTGCGGGTCGATGCCATTGCGCCGTCCAACTCAGGCGGCACGGACGTTACGCTGCTCAGCGAGCATTTGTCGGAAGAACACGGTGCGCTGGAGTTGACATCAGCCGAGGTGGTGGTCGGCGTCGGCATGGGCGTTACCGAAGAGGGCGTGCCCACGGTGCAGGAGATGGCCTCCACCATCGGAGGGTCCATCTGCACCACGCGCAACGTCGTGCATTCGGGCTGGCTGCCCCACCACGTGCAGGTGGGCATCAGCGGCCGAACCATCGCCCCGCAGGTGTACCTGGCGGTGGGCATCCGCGGCGCGTTCAACCACACCGTGGGCATTCAGAAAGCCGGCGTGATCCTGGCCATCAACCGAAACCACCGCGCGGCCATCTTCCGCGCCGCCGACTTCGGCATCGTGGGCGACTGGAATGAGTATCTGCCGGCAGTGGTGGAAGCCATCAGGCCGGTGCTGGCCGAACACGGCTTGGCGTGATTTGCGTCCCCTCTCTGGTGAAGGGATTGGCAGCCTTGCAAAGAACGGAATTGTGCCGCTCCGGGCGCATCCTGTGAGCAAACCAATACGGCCAGACCAACCCTGTAATGCTCCACCCAAGGTGGAGATCCATCAGCCCGTGCTAGACTGAAGCAGTTGCCGTCGATCATTGCCAGGCCGATGGAGCCAGGAGACCCACCATGACCGAAACGGTTAATGCAAGATTCGCCAACGGTGTTTTCACCCCGCTACATCCTGTCGACGTCCCGGAGGGGGCGCTGGTCATCCTTAATATCGAAACGGACCACTCGCAGGAAACTCCGACCACAAATCAACCAGACTCGTTCGTCCCTCACAGCGGCAAATTCCTGCCCGGCATGGAAGACCCCCAAAAGATCAAACAACTCCTCATGGACGAGGACGCAGGACACCATGCCAGATCCTCGGAACAAGGCGGCTTTATTTGATTGTTCCGGACCTCAACCTGCTGCTATATGCCCACAATGAGGGCGCTACAAACCACTCCGCTGCCTACCGCTGGTGGACGACCTTATTGCGGGAAGGTGAAACAATAGGCATACCCTGGGTGATAACCACCGGATTCATACGATTGATGTCCAACGCCGCCGTTGTGGAACCCCCATTGTCGCCCTCCGCAGCCGCCGACTACGTGCGCCACTGGTTGAGCCACGACCACATCTCGCCACTCAACCCAACCGATAACCACCTGGCAATCCTATTCCGATACCTGCAAATATCCGGCATCGGGCCCAACATCGTCACCGACGCACACATCGCTGCCCTGGCATACGAACACAACGCAACCGTCCATACCGCTGATTCCGATTTCGACAGATTTCCCGGCATTAGCTGCACCAACCCCCTGCTATAACGCCAAGCGATGCGATAGCAACCGTTGCCCTCGCCATACCGCGAGCACTGGGCTTCACAGCCTGCCTTTCAACCATCCGGCGCTCCAGGGCCATTCGATTACCGACGATAGATGCGGTAGTCCGCTCATCCTGAGCCTGCAATCCGCTCATCCTGAGCCTGTCGAAGGACGAGCGGACGGTGAGCAGGGAATCGTTCGGGCAACAGCAATTTCCCATTGCCAAGATAATCGAAAGCGACTGTCTTGCGCTCTCCATTTCCGGCAAAAACGACGCTCGCCTGTTAGACTGCAGCCTCGTGGACTGTTCTTTGGGGGTGGTCGAACCACCACCGCGCGAGCAGCAAACGGAATAAAGGAAGCCCGCCCCGATGCATCAACCCGACACGCTGCGCAAAACGGCCCTTGTTTTGGTGTCCGCCGGCCTGGTGTGGAACCTGGTCGAGGCCGTGGTCGCTTTCTGGGCCGGCGTTCAGGCCGGCAGCGTCGCCCTATTCGCGTTTGGGCTGGACAGCGTCGTTGAGCTTTTCGCCGGCGGTGTCCTGCTGTGGCGATTCAGCAGGGAGCGGGAAGAATCAGAGGACGACGACGCGGAGCATCGAGCGCAGAGGCTCATCGGGCTGACGTTCTTTTTCCTGGCGTTTTATGTGGGGATCCACTCCGCCGCCAGTCTGGCGGGATGGCTGCGCGAGCCCCAGCCAAGCCTCATCGGCGTTGGCCTGGCGGTGGCCAGCGCGGTGGTGATGAGCGGACTCTACGTGGCCAAAATGCGCGTCGCCACCCGGATGCAGTCCCGCGCGTTGAGAGCGGAGGCGATGGAAGGCCTTTTCTGCGACCTCCAGGACCTGGCAATCCTGGTGGGCCTGGGATTCAACGCCCTGCTTTCATGGTGGTGGGCCGACCCGGTGGCCGCCCTGCTGCTGATCCCCTTCTTCATCAAGGAAGGCAGAGAGAACTTCTCCGGCGACCATGATCATGACGACGACGCTGACGACGAACACGAAGCGGCCCGCGTCTGCTTCTGCATGAACTGCCTGTTCGGGCTGCGCGCCTGCCGGGCGGCCTGCTGCCTCGTGTAGCCACGCGTCGCGTCAACACCGACACCATCGCCCGCGTTGAGCCGTTGGCAGACGTCGGCCAACGCGCCAACCGGAACCAACCCGGCAAACGCGGGCGAGCGGCCGAATACCTCCGGCTACACCAACCCCAGGCTCCGGCACATATCCAGCATGGCCTTTGCGGTTTCCTCATGGGCCACGTCCACCATGTCCCCGGCGTAGGTTACGGCGGCGGTTCCCTCTCGGCGACTCTGTTCCATGGCGTCCAGGAGGCCCTGCCAGAAGGCGATCTCCTCCGGTGTGGGCGTGAAAATCTCGTTGACGATGGGCACGTGGGACGGGTGGATCAGGTTCATGCCGGTGTAGCCCAACGCTTTCAGGTTGTTGGCCCAGAACCGCAGGCCGTCCAGGTCCCGTATGTCGAACCACCCGCCGCTGATGGGCCACTGGATGCCGGCGGCCCGGCTGTCGATCAGCACCTTGCTGCGCAGGTACAGCGTCTCGGCGCCCTCCAGCGTCCACCGGTAGCCGACGCTGCGCGCGGTGTCGCCGCCCTTGCCGCCGCTGCCGCCCATGTGGGCCACGCGGTCGGACGCCATGGCGATTTCGTAGGCCGTGCGGATGCCGGCGGCGGTCTCCAACCCGGGGTCGATGCAGACGGTATTCAACTCCATGCCCGTCTTGCGCTCGAAATAACGCAGCAGCACGTCGGCTTCCACCACATCCGCCGGCGACTCCACCTTGGGCAGCAGGATGCCATACAGCCCCGGGCGCGTCACCGCCTCCAGGTCGAAGCCGGTCAGGCCGGTTTCCAGACGGTTCACCCGCACGAACAGCGTCTGACCGCGCTCTGACAGTTCGTCGATCATCTTCGCGACCAGCGGGCGGGCCGCGTCCTTGTCGTATTCCGGCACCGAGTCCTCAAGGTCCAGGATCAGCGCGTCGGGCCCGTACTGCGGGGCCTTGCGCATCCAGTCCTCCTTGTTGCCCGGAACGAACATGACGGAGCGGAGCGGTTTGGTGGTGATGCGTGGCATTGGCGGGTTCCTCCTGAACCGGTTATGTACTTACATGGATGAACGGGATGAACGGGATGGCCCGACGGAATCGGAAATCATGGCCGATCCATTGGTGAAAGTTGACGAAAGTCAGATCACGCCGTCGGCCTGCAACTGCGCCAACCGCTCAGCGTCAACGCCGCACAGTTGGGCGAGAACCTCGGCGTTGTGCATCCCCAGCGCGGGTGCGCCGGGCACGTCGGGAAGTGGCTGACCGTCGAATAGCACAGGGAAGCCGGCCACCACCTCATCCACCTCGCCGTCAAAGGTTGCGTTGCGCATGGGCCGCAGGGCGCCGCGATCCCGGAAGTGGGAATCGGACAGGATCTCGGGCACGGTGCGCACGGGAGCGCAGGGCACGTCGCCCGCCGACAGACGCTCCAACGCCTCGGCGCGCGTCATTTTGCCGACGCGATTCTGCACCTCCGCGCGGGCGGCAGCAGCGTTTTCGGAGCGCACCTGGTACCGGGCGAACCGTTCGTCCTCAAACAGTTCCGGCATGCCGATGGCGTTGCACAGGCGTCGCCACTGGTCGTCGCTGGCTGCCGTGATGATGATTGCGCCGTCGCTGGCCTGGTACTGTCCGGTGGGCCCGCTGCGGCTGTTGTTGCCGGTGCGCAACGGAATGCCGGCGGCCATGTCCTCTTCCAGGTTTTCCATGAGCATCAGCGACGTGAGGGTATCCATCATGGACACGTCCAGGTAGGAGCCACGGCCGGTGCGTTCCTTCTCTCGCAGCGCGGCCAGGATGCTGGTGGCGGCGAACATGGGGGTGACCAGATCACCGATGTAGAACCCCACCCGGGTCGGAGGGCCGTCGGGTTCGCCGTTGATGTCCATGAGGCCGCTCATGCCCTGAATCTGGGGGTCGTGGGCTGGCTGCTCGGCGTAGGGGCCGGTTTGGCCGTACCCTGATATGCTGGCGTAGATCACGCCGGGGTTGACCGCCGCCACGTCGTCATAGCCCAAGCCCAGCCGCGTCATGGAACCGGGGGCCAGGTTCTCCAGGACGATGTCCGACTGGCGTGCCATTTCCAGGAACAACTCACGACCCGTGGGGTTCTTGAGGTCCAGCGTGATGCTCTTGACGCCCTGGCTGCGCTTGAGGAAGCGGGTAGCGATGTGCTTCTCGGATCGCTGTTCGGAGTGGATGCCGTCGGGGCCGGCAAAGGGCCCGTTGCCGCGCACCGGATCACCGCGTCCCGGTATCTCCACCTTGATCACATCCGCTCCCAGGCGGGCCAGCGTCATGCTCAGAAACGGCCCGGCCAGGAAAACGGTAACGGCCAGGACCCTCAGATCGGAAAGCGGCTGCATCTCTGTCTCCCTTGCGTTGGCGGGTGGCTGTTCAGGCGGCGCGGCGCGGCGATTTCAACACGCCTGCGGGCGGATTATACACGGCGCCGCCCTTTGGACTGCCTCGACGTTGGCGCCAGGGCAGTGCCTTTCAATTGTCAGTGACAGATCACCCACTCCCCTCATGGCGAAGCACCACCAGTCCCCTCATGGCGAACCACCCACTCCCCTCATGGCGAGGTAGGTAGTCCGCTCATGTTGAGCTTGTCGAACCACGAGCGGACGGCGATTGGAGAAACGTCCATATCGCCGCAACTCTGTGCGAGTGCGGCCACTCTGATACAATCCGCAACAGTGTTCACTTTTGGAACGATTGGCGCGTCCCCCAACCCTGCCAGCGAGTGATTCCATGTGCCGAAGCATTAAAACCCTGCGGCGGGCCGACACTCCCGCCACCGATGATGAGATAAACGCCGCCGCTTTGCAGTTCGTCCGCAAGATCAGCGGATACCGCCAGCCGTCCCGCGCCAACGCGCCCGCCTTCGATCTGGCGGTGTCCGACGTTGCCGTGGCCGCCCGAGCGCTGCTGGACTCGCTGCAATCGCCAGCCACGCGGTGAATGGTGAACGGATGCTTGACCTCACGCCCGAAGCCGCCAGCAGCATCTGCATGGACCAGTGCCGAGCCATGTGCTGCCGTGGCCCGCTGATCCTGCGCCTGGAACCCCACGAAATCGAGGGATTTCACCGCGAGGCGACGCGGCTGGGCACAACCGCCAGCGTCTCACCCGCTGCCGACGGCGGTGGCAACCTGCTGTTCCTCGACCATCCGGGTGAGTGCTGCCCGATGCTGGATCAAACGACCTTCGCGTGCCGGATCTACGACCGGCGGCCCCGCGTGTGCCGTGAGTTTCCCCGCAAGCCGGAACCGGGCTGCGCCATCTCCGGCTGGAAGGATGAGGAATAACGAGTCTGCTCGCGTAGGGGCGAGTTTGAAACCCGCCCCCACATCGGACAACGCAATCGTCGTAGCGAACTACGGTTGTCGCGTCAGCCGGCGGTGAACCGGGCGGCTTCCTCGGAGCCTCCGGTGGCATCGCCTTCGCTGTAGGAGTGCGCGCCCACGCCGGCCAACCCGCCGCCCTGCACGATCAGGTACTCCTCGCGGATGGGGCGGCCATCCAGCCAGCATTCCAGGATTTCGCGGACGCCGGCGGCGTAGCGCGCCTGGGCCGACAGCGACGTGCCCGACGTGTGCGGCGTCATCGCATGGTTGGGCATGGCCCGCCACGGGTGGTCATTGGGAGCCGGCTGGGGGAACCACACGTCGCCAGCGTATCCGGCAAGCTGCCCGCTTTCCAGCGCCCGCACGATGGCCTCGCGGTTGCAGATCTTGCCCCGCGCGGTGTTGACGATGTAGGAACCCCGCTTCATTCTCCCGATCAACTCGTCGTTGAACATATCCTCGGTCTCGGGGTGCAGCGGGCAGTGGATGCTCACCACATCGCACGTGCTGACCAGCGATTCGACGGTTGGATGGAAGGTCGCGCCCAGCTCGGCTTCGACTTCGGCCGGCAGCCGGTGCCGGTCGGTGTAGTGCAGGTTCACGTCAAAGGGCTTCATGCGCTTCAGCACCGCCAGGCCGATGCGTCCCGCCGCCACCACGCCCACGTCCATGCCCTCGATGTCGTAGGAACGGGAGATGGCGTCGGCGATGTTCCAGCCGCCGCGCATCACCCATCCGTACTGGGGGATGTAGTCGCGCACCAGCGCGAGCATCTGCATGACGGCGTGTTCGGCGACACTGATGCTGTTGCACCACGTGACCTCGGCCACCGTGATGCCGCGGTTGATGGCGGCCTGCAGGTCAACGTGGTCGGACCCGATGCCGGCGGTAATGGCCATTTTCAGGTTGGGCGCCTTCTCGATGCGCTCCGCGGTGAGATAGGCCGGCCAGAACGGTTGCGAAATGACCACGTCGGCGTCAACCAGTTCCCTCTCGAAAACTGAATCCGGGCCGTCCTTGTCGGAGGTGACGACAAACTGGTGTCCCCGGGACTTGAGGAACGGCTCCAGGCCAAGGCCGCCGGAAACGGAACCCAGCAGGTGCCCGGGCGTGAAATCCACGGACGACGGAGAGGGCAGCGTCTGGCCGTCGGGATACTGGCTCAGCGGCGGGATGCCCGGTCGCGCGTAATCGGGCGGGAAACCCGCCACAGGATCGTCGTAGAGAACGCAAAGGACTTTCTGACCGGAATTGGAACTCATCGATAACCTCCCTGGCGGATGTCTCGCAACCATTCTTGTAAAAGTTCGCCTACTGTAACGCCGGGAGCCGGTACGCGCAATGCGGCTGCTGACCGACTCAGCGCCTTTTCAAAGTTGTGCGATTTGCTTTCGCCCGCTCGTCCTGAGCCTGTCGAAGGACGCGCTCGTGGCTCGTCAGGCTCACCATGAGCGGAACGTGTGGCGACTTTGAAAAGGCCGTACTGATCGACTCCCGACTATGTCGGGATTATGACAGTAACGCGTTACCAAATGCGCCGTTGCGCGTCTGGTCAATACGCCGATCAATGCTCATTTTTTCGGTTCCTGCTCCAGCGCTTCAGCCGTCGCTCTATGAGATACCTGGTTGACCATCCAATGCCCAGCGCGATGGCGACACAGGCCAGGACGTAGCTATATGGTTCCACCATTTTCAGCGCCCTTTCCAGTGGTTGGGCTATGCCCAACGGTTTTTATCACCATCAGTTACGTCAACCACGGACGCGCGGATTACCCCGCCTGCCAGCGGCAAGCGCGCCCAAACCCTCGCCGCCATTGACATAAACCCGTCGATTCCGCTGTGCCAATTTGTTTGCGATTGCTGGTATCATTGATTCATGCCGACGGCCTTTTCCCCAATAGCCGTTCCCATCCACAGCCAGACTTTGTAGCGCGCTGACGACGAACCCTCGGGCGTCGCGGCGCCTGGAGGCCGCAATGCCAAGCAGGGGCAAACGAATCGCCGCACGCCAGGGCAACCTGCGCCGTCGCCGCACCAACAACGCCAACCGCAGCAACACCCCGGTCCCGGAGAGGTCAACCGCCGTCGCCGAATCCGAACCCACGACGGCAGATTCGGCGGTCTCCGCAGCCTCCGGGCAGGCCGCTCCGGCTTCGGCTCCGGCCGCCGCGACCCAGGCCATCGGACGGCCGCAGTCGCAGCCCCGCGGCCGCCGCTTCGACCGTCCCGCCGCCTACAATCACGTGCGCTCCGAAATCACGCGCATCGGCATCTTTTCGGGCGTGCTGGTGGTGGTGCTGGTCGCGGTGTCATTCATCATCTAACCCGCGTCGCGTTGGGTTAACCGACGCCACATCATCGGCATTCCGGCGCCGAAATCGCCACGGCCCGGATGCTGGATCCCCGGGTCGCTTATTCAATGATCAGGCACGAATTCGACCATCGCCTCCTGGTTACTCCGGAACGCCCGGGCGTTTATCTGATGAAGAACGCGCGAGGCGCGGTTATCTATGTCGGAAAGGCGGCGGTGCTGCGCAACCGGCTGCGTTCCTATTTTGGCTCTCCCGCCGGCCTTGACCGCAAGACGCGGCGCATGGTCAGCGAACTGGCCGACTTCGAGTACATCGTCACCGACACCGAAGCCGAGGCGTTGATCCTCGAAAACACGCTGATCAAGCGCCACCGGCCCTACTTCAACGTCCGTCTCAAGGACGACAAGACCTACCCCTACCTGAAGGTTGACCTGGCCGAGGAGTTTCCCCGGGTGTACATCACGCGGGGCGTCCATGCCGACGGCGCGCGATACTTCGGCCCCTTCGCCAGCGCCGGCAGCGTCCGCCAGTCCATGGACCTCGTCAAAAAACTCTTCCCCTACCGTTCCTGCACCAAGCGCATCACGGGAACCGACCCGCGCCCCTGCCTGGAATACTACATCCACCGTTGCGTCGGCCCCTGCGCCGGGCTGGCCTCCCGCGACGAATACGACGAGGTTATCAAGCAGGTGATCCTGTTCCTGGAGGGCAACACCGAAACCGTCACCGGACAACTCCGCGACAAGATGGACCAAGCGTCCGAGGAGATGGAGTTCGAGCGGGCCGCCGTGCTGCGCGACCAGGTCGCCGCCATCCAGAAATTCGAGGAGGAGCGCACCGTCAAGGTGGACTCCGGCCGCGTCACCGACCTCGACGTCATCGCCGTGTCCGTGGCCGACCCCGATTCGCGCATCCGCGAGGCCTGGGTCGAGATATTCTTCGTACGCCGTGGCAAGCTCATCGGCCGCGACCACTTTTTCATGGAGGGCCCGGAGGACGACGAACCCGGCGCCATCATCGCCCAGTTCGTCCAGCAGTTCTACGCCACAGCCCTGGAAATCCCTCCCAACATTCTCATCCAGCACGACCCTCCCGAGGAGGAGGGCCAACTGCTGCAGGAATTTCTGCGCACCCGGCGCGGCGGCGCGGTACGCCTGTATCGGCCCCAGCGCGGCGAATACCGCAAACTGGTCCAGGTGGTGGCCGAAAACGCCGCCGAGGGCCTGGCCCAGCATCGCGCCAAATGGCTCCATCGCACCGACGCGATCCAGGGCGCCCTCAACGAGTTGGAAGAGGAACTCAGCCTGCCCTCCGCTCCCGTCCGCATGGAATGCTACGACATCTCCCACATCCAGGGCAGCAACCTGGTTGGCAGCATGGTCGTCTTCGACGACGGCAAACCGCTCACCCGCGACTACCGACGCTTCAAGATCAAGGCGGTGGAGGGCGTTGACGACTACGCCAGCATGAAGGAGATGCTCACCCGCCGTTTCAAGCGACTCAGCCAGGCCATCGACAACCCCGACCCCGACGGCAAGGTGGACACCTGGGGCGTCATACCCGACCTTGTGATCATCGACGGCGGCAAGGGGCACCTGTCGGCGGCGCGTGAGGTGATGCTGCACCTGGGCCTGGAGCAGATCCCGCTGTGTTCCCTGGCCAAGGAGAACGAGGAAATCTTCGTGCCGCACACGCCGGAACCCATCGTGCTGCCCCGAGATTCGCAGGCTCTCTACCTGATGCAGCGCATCCGTGACGAGGCGCACCGCTTCGCCATCAGCTTCCATCGCAACCTGCGCTCCAAGTCCAGCCTGAAATCCCCCATCGACATGGTCACCGGCATCGGCCCCAAGCGCAAACGGATGCTGTTACGACGCTTCGGATCCGTTCAGGGCATCAAGGAAGCCAGCGTTGAGGACATCGCCGCCGTCCCCGGCCTGACCCGTTCGCTGGCCGTAAGACTGAAACAGACCATCTAGGCCGACGCTGATCCGGTGTCGGTCGCCCATCCGCCGGAGGCGGACCATGAATCGCCAGACCGACCCACAACCCACCCCAGCGTTGGATCCCAGGACGCCATCATCGCCGTCCGGCGATGCCCCTTCCGCCAACCCTGAAGTCCAGGGCGAGGCCGTGCTGGACGCGCTGGGGCAGGCCCGCGTCGAAAGCGCCGCTTCGCTGCTCCGCGAGATGCTGGCCGCCGATCAGGGCATCCTCATGGACCGGGCCTCCCGCGCCCAACGGCGCCAACTCATCGCCCTGCTGACGCTGGGCGAACTGTCGGACATACTGGACGAAGCGCCCACGACGGCGGCCGTCAAAATCACGCGCGAACTGGCCCCTGACCGCGCCGCCGACGCGCTGGACGATGTGGACACCCACACGGTGGCCGACATTCTCCAGGAACTGCCGGACGATCGCGCCGCCGCCATCGTCGCCGAGTTGGACCGCCCGCAGGACGTGGCGCTGCTGCTCCAGTACCCGCCCGACACCGCCGGCGGCATGATGACCCCCGATTTCCCCCGCGTCCGGCGCAACGTGACCGCCGGCAACGCCCTGGACGCGCTCAGACTCTTCGGTGAGGATGCCGAGGGCTTCGGCTGGGTTTGCGTGCTGGACGACGAGCGGCGCTTGACCGGTTACGTGAGCATCGCCAACCTCGCCCTGGCCAGTCCGTCCCGCCTGGTGGGCCAACTGGCCGACCAGTATGGCCATCACCTGGTGTCGGTGTCCCCGGAAACGGACCAGGAGGAGGTCCACCGAATAATGTCGCGCTACTCGTTCAGCATCATCCCCGTGGTCGATGGCGAGCAGCGCGCCCTGGGCGTGATACGCGCCGAGGAAGCCATGCGGGTGGCCGAGGACGAAGCCACCGAGGATATGCTGCGCATCGCCTCCGCGCCCGGCGAGCGGGTATTCGGGCCGCTGCATCTGTCGGTGCGACACCGCCTGCCCTGGCTGGCGCTGAACCTGGGAACCGTGCTGGCCGCAGCGGCGGTGGTCAACATCTTTGAGTCCACCATCGCGGCCATCGCCATGCTGGCCGTATTCCTGCCGGTGGTGGCCGGCCAGGGCGGCATCGCCGGCACGCAGACGGTTACGCTGGTGGTCCGGGGCATGGCCCTGGGCGAGGTTCCGCCGTCCGCCGCGTGGCGTCTGCTGGGCCGCGAGATGCTGCTGGGATTTACGCACGGCGTGGCGCTGGCAATGCTGGGCGGAGCGCTGGGCTGGGTCTGGAAGGGCAGCATCGGTCTGGGCATCGCCCTGGCCATCGCCATGGTCGGCAACCTGCTGGTGGCCGCCCTCACCGGCGCCGGCGTGCCCCTGCTTCTGCGACGGCTCAGGGTGGACCCCGCCGTGTCGTCGGCCGTCTTCGTCACCACCTTCACCGACGTGTTCGGCTTCCTCATCTTCCTGGCCGCCGGAGCATTTTTCGTGTCATGGCTCGGCTAGCCCGAATGCGCCAAAACCGTTACTCATGCGCCTTGCCTTAACCCTTGGCCTTACATTACCATTGCCGCATTGGCGCGATCCTGCCCGCGAATAAGCGGTGATGCAAGGAGCGCAGCAAGGTTCCAAGCATTGAAGTGGTAGGCCGTTGAAAACGGGGTGGTAGGGCATGATCAAACTCAATATCACGATGCCTTCGGGCGCGCAGGTATCCATTGAAGCCGACGATAAAGACCTGGTGCGCGAGGTCCTGTACTCGGCAATGCCCCACCTGAACGGCAATGGCCACCAAATCAACGGCGAGTTCGAAATTTCCGGGCCCGAACCCGCAGCCCACTCCAACGGAACCCACACCAACGGGCACTCCGCCGCGTCCGTTCAGCCCGTCAACGGGGCCGACCCAACGCACGATGCGATTCCGGGAACCGCCAACGGCAACTACTCCGCCACCCCGGCCGCCACGATGACGCCCACCGTTGATCGGCAAGCCGCTCCGGCAGAACCGACCCCACCGGCAGCCCCCGCCGCTCCGGCGCCCGCGCCGGCCCCCGCCCCCATCCCCGCCTTCACTCCGTCCACGCCCGACGAGCACGAGTACATCGCATTCTGCCAGCGGGTCAACCCCCTGGGGGATATGCGGCGTGTGGTGGTGGCAGCCGAAGCCGCCGACCGGCATCTGGGTGTGCGCAGCGTGGACCCCGACGAACTCGACCGCCTGTTCACCCTGGCCGGCTGGCCCATTCCGCACAGCTTCGTACAGACTCTGCGCAATGCCGCCCGCACCAAGTTCCGTTGGCTCGAACGCATCCCCGGGCAGCCCGGACACTACCGCGTCACCGACACCGGACGCAGCATCGTCCTGGGCGAAAACAGCCCCGCCCGCAGGAACCCGCCGGCCGAACCCGACTCCGACCCCCAGGCCTGAATCCGCGACCGTTCGCTCCCCGTTGACCTGTCTGCCTCTGGTGGGCCGCCGCACGCCTCCGGCAAACGCGCAACGTGGGGGCGACGCATGCGTCGCCCTGCCCGATCAACGCGCGCGGCGGATTTGAAACTCTCCCTCGCCCCCAACCCTCCAGTCCGCTCGTCCTTCGACAGGCTCAGGATGAGCGGACGGTCAGCAGCCAATCGTTTTCTGGTACGCTATGACTCATCCATGCACGCGCCCGGAGACCTCGCAGACCTGATTACATGAGCACACAAGCCGTCACCGCAGAATCCCAAAACGCCAGCCGATTGATCATGGGCCGGCAGTCACCGGAGTTGAACCAGGCGCTGTGGCGTCTGGTGGAACGCGAGAAGGCCGGCGACGTCCTCGCCCCTGTGACCGTCATCGCTCCCAACCAATATGCCAACCTGAGCCTGCGCCAGGAACTGGGCCGCGCGGGCTTTGGCAACGTCCGGTTCATGGTGATGCCCAGACTGTCAGAGTTGCTCGGCGCAGCCCTGCTGGAACGTCAGGGTCGCAAGCCGCTCACCTCGGTTCTGGAAACGCTGATGCTGCGCCAGACGCTTGCGGAAACCACCGGCCCGCTGGCGCGCGTGGGTCAGCATCCCAGCACCCAGATCAGCGTGCGCGGCGTATTCACCCAGTTGCGAAACTCCGACGACCAGGTGCGAACCACCCTGGCCACTCGCCCGGGGGTGGTGGGCGACGTGGTGCGGATGTACGACGCGTTTCGCGCGCGGGCCGGCGACTCGTGGTTCGATTCCCAGGATCTGGCGGCCGCAGCAGCGGAGGCGGTGGAGCAGGATGAGGCGCCGGGGCTGGACGATCTGGGGCTGATCGTCTTCCACCTGCTGCGGGACGCGACCCCGGCCGAGGCCAGGCTGATCGAGTCCCTGGCGGCGAAGAACCGGGCCGCCGCGCTCCTCGGGATCACCGGCGATGAGGTGGCGGACGAACCCACCCAAGCCCTGGCCTCCAGGCTGCAGCCCGTGATGGGAACGCCAATCGGACTCGACGGCGATGGTGATGGCGATGGCGATGGCGACGAACCACCGATTCTGCCCGCCCACGCGGAACTGCACATCGCGCCCAACGCCCACGAGGAACTGCGATGGGTGATACGGCAGATCGTCGATGAAATGGAGCGGAACGGCACGCCGCTGCACCGCATGGCCGTGCTCTACCGCATGGCGAACCCCTACGCCGCGCTGATCCGCGACGAACTGCGCATGGCCGGCATCCCCATGGCGGGCCCGGACCGGGAGACTCTGGCCAACACCGCCGCCGGCCGAACTCTGCAAGGCCTGCTGGCCCTGTCGGAAGGCCGCTTCCAGAGATCAGAGGTGATGCAGTGGCTGAACGGGTGTCCCGTGCGTCCCCGGAGCGGCGTCAGCCGGGACCTGAACCCCAGCCACTGGGATTCCATCACCCGGAAGGCCGGCATTGTCGGAGGACTGGAGCAATGGCGGCATCGGCTTGGCGCTCATGCGCGTCGGTTGGTCAATGAAGCCGACCGGCGGGAACAGGCCGGCGAGATCAGCGTCGCCCGCGCTCGCGGAATGCGGGCCGAAGCGCAGTCCGCCAACAGCATACTGGCCTTCATTGAGAAACTGGTGGAGGATCTGAAGCCGCCACAGGACGGCAGTTCCTGGCGCGATTTCGCGGATTGGGCCCGGCGTCTGCTCGACGAGTACCTGGCCGACGACATCATTGACGCCGAAAGCGCGGCCCGGGACTCCATCCACAGGTCGCTGGACGAATTCAACGCCGCGGACAGCGCCGGCAGCCCGGCCTCTGCGGACGCCTTCCGGGAGATGGTCAACGACTCGCTGCAGTCGCCTTTCGGCCATCTCGGCCCGACGGGACAGGGGGTGTTCGTGTCCCCATTTGCGTCGGCGGCCGGCATGAACTTCGACGCCGTGTGGATGGTGGGTATGATCGAAGGGGCCGTGCCGCCGGCCGGCCGGCCAGACCCCCTGTTGACCGCACAGGAATGGCGGGACGCCGGCGGCCATGACCGGGGACGCTGGAGGATGTCGGACGAACGCTATCAATACCTGTCGGTGGTGTCGGGATCCGCGCGGCGCACGCTGTCCTACCCGGTCACCCACGCCGCTTCGCAGCGGGAGGCCTACCCCTCCCGGTGGTTCCTGGAACAGGCCTCGGCGTTGGAAGGCCGCCCGGTCCACACCAGCGATCTGGCGAGCCTGAGAACCCGCGCCTGGCTCACCGCCGACGATTCCGCCGAGAGCGCCATGAACAACGCCGCCGCAAACTCCCTGGCCGACGAGCATGATTATCGGCTGAAACGACTGCTGCAATGGCGCCAGACCGGCGGCCGTCTCCCTGCTCACCCGTTCGCGGCCGGCGGCCCGTTGGCCGGCGCGATAAACCTCGGATTCAGCCGCGCCCGGGACGACCTGACCGAGTTCGACGGCAATCTGTCATCCCTGGCCGCATCCGATCGGTTCAGCGTGGGATTGCGTCAGGCGCCAATCTCCCCCACCGGCCTCGAATCGTGGGCGACGTGCCCCTACCGTTACTTCCTGGGCAGCGTCCTGCGTCTCCGCGCGCTGGACAACCCGGAGGAAACCGTGGCCATCAGCGCGCTGGATCGGGGCTCGCTGCTGCACGAAATCCTCGAATCCTTCATGAGCGAAAGTATCCGGCTCAACGCGCTGCCGCCGCCCGGCGAGGGCTGGGGCCCCGACGGCCGGGAACGGTTGATGCGTATCGCCGATGCGCTGTTTGACAGCGCCGAAAGCCAGGGCCTGACCGGCAAGCGCCTGCTCTGGCAGATGGACAAGGAGGCAATGCGCTCGGACCTGGAAACCTTCCTTGAGGAAGACGCCAGGCTCCGCGCCGAGCATGGCACCTCCAGCATCGCGGTGGAGGCCGCCTTCGGCTTCGGCGGCGACACGGCCCAGGTGGCCGACGATGCCACCGACATCCGTTTTCGCGGGTCCATCGACCGGGTGGATGTCAGCGCCGACGGGTCTTCAGCGCTGGTTATCGATTACAAGACCGGCTCCGCATCACCCTTCCAGGGGCTTGAGGATGACGTGATTGACCGGGGGCGTCGCCTCCAGTTGGGCGTCTATTCGCTGGCGGCCAGGGAACTGTTCCCCAACGCGACCCGGTTCGCCGCGGCCTACTGGTTCACCACCAACCGGGGCGGGTTCAGGTTCGCCCCCGCTGACCACTTCGACATCGCCGATGACGCCACCGCCGCCAGGTTCAGGGAAGGCGTGTCCGGTATCGTTTCGGGCATCAACGCTGGCCTGTTCCCAGCGAACCCGGGGCCGCCCGACCGTGGCAGCCCGGCCAACTGCCGGTTCTGCGACTTCGACCCGGTTTGCCCGTCGCGTCGCGGCGACCTTTGGAACCGCAAGAAATCCGACCCGGCCCTGTCGGCCTACCTGGAACTGACGGAAGTCTCGGACGACACTGAACAATGACCCTACCATCCACCACCCCGGAGGCCCCGGCCAACCCCTTCATTCTCGCCGACACTGAGGCCAGGCGCATCATCAGCGGCGACCTTGACGCCACGCTTTTCGTGGAAGCCAGCGCGGGAACCGGCAAGACCACCAGCCTGGTGCAGCGGGTGGTCAACCTGGTTGCGTCCGGCAGCGCGACCCTGAACCGCATCGCCGCCATCACCTTCACCGAGGCCGCCGCTGCGGAACTGCGCGACCGCGTGCGGGCCGGGCTGGAATTGGCATCGATTGACGCAAAGCTCAGCGAGATCGAGCGCGACCGGTGCCGTGAGGGCATCACCGATCTGGACCAGGCCGACATTTGCACCCTGCACTCCTTCGCCGGCGGACTGCTGCGGGAGCGTCCCCTGGAAGCCGGCCTGCCGCCGGGCTTCGACACCAGCGACGAAATCATCTCCGGCATACGGTTCAACGAAGAGTGGACCGACTGGCTGGATCGCCATCTGGACGGCGAAACGGACCTGGGCGCGCATCTGGCGCTGGCCCTCACCATGGGCATATCCGTAGCCCACATGAAGACCATCGCCGAGGAACTTCATGAAAACTACGGCGACCTCGAAGGCGTGAACTTTGAGAAAGTCGCATACCCCTCATCGCAGGCAGCCGGGGCTATCGTTGACGCCATGACCGAACTGGAAAGGCTGTGCAGTTTCTCCAAACTGGGCGACGGCGACGTGCTGTATGACCATGTGCAGACCCGGCTGGGAGCCATACGCCGCTTGAGGGACGTGCCCCCCGGATCCGCCGCATCCTACCGCCTCCTGCTCCGGGTTCTGCCCATCAGGCAGGGACGCGGACGCCAGGGAGACTGGAACACCGACCCCGACAGCGGGCAGAATGCCTGCAAGGTTCTCAAAGACCTTCTCGCCGATCTGGACCAGCAGGCCTTTGCCGAAATCGCCCAGGCGCGTCAGGCCTGCTTCATGTCCATCATTGAGAGTCTGCGGGGTTTTGCAACCGATTACGCACGCAAACGGCGCGATGAGGGCAGGGCGGAGTTTCACGACCTGCTGGTGTGGGCCAGGGAGTTGATCCGGGACAACCTGGAAGTGCGCGACCACTTCCGCCGCAGGTACACGCACCTCCTCATCGATGAGGCGCAGGACACCGACCCCATCCAGGCCGAGATCGCCATGCTCCTGGCGGAGTCCTTCGCGGAGGCAGACGCCGACGGGCAGCGCGCCGCCGAATGGCATCAGATCGAACCCGAGCCGGGCAAACTGTTTGTGGTCGGCGACCCCAAGCAGTCCATCTACCGCTTCCGACGCGCCGACGTCGAGCAGATGCTGGCGTTGCAGGAACGGCTGGAACGGGCCGGCGGCCGCACCGTCAAACTCACGCAGAATTTCCGCTCCCAATCGCCGGTGGTTGAGTGGGTCAACCGCGTGTTTGAACTGTGGATGGCGGATGCTCCGGACGACGCCGACGGTAACGGCAGTCAGCAGGCAAGCTATGACGCAATGTCCCCCCGGTGGCAGGCGGATACCGAGAGCGGCCTCGGGCCACGGGTCTGGGCGCTGAGCGACGAAGTCGTAGGCGAACGCATCGACCCCATCCGGGAACGCGAAGGCGACGAGATCGGCAACCTGCTGCGCCAGATGGCAGCGGACGATGAACCGTGGCAAACGCTGGACCGTGAAGCCAGCGAAACTGCAGGGCGGGAGATCTATCGCCCCGTCAGGTATTCCGACATCTGCATCCTGATCCCCCGCCGCACTGGGCTGGCGCACCTGGAACGCGGGTTGGAGGAGTGGAACATCCCCTACCGGCTGGAGAGCGCCTCGCTGGTGTTTGAAACCCAGGAAATCCGCGACCTGCTGAACTGCCTCCGGGCGATTGACAACCCCGCCGACCAGGTGGCCACGGTGGCCGCGCTGCGTTCGGCCGCCTTCGGTTGCAGCGACGCGGATCTGGTTCGGCACCTGGACGCCGGCGGCCAGTTGGACTACCTCGTCCAATCGGGAACCACCGGGGCCGATCCCGCGCGCAATGCCCTGGCCGTCCTCAACGAGTTCCACCGCGCCCGCGTGTGGGAAACGCCGCAGACGCTCATCGAAGGCTTCATCCGCGAGCGGATGTTGATGGAAGCGGCCACCGGGGAGCGCCGGATGCGGGAACAATGGCGGCGTTACCGATTCCTGGTGGAACAGGCCGCCCGTTTCACCAACGCCGGCGGCGGACCACTCTCGGCCTTCCTCGGCTGGGTGGACGACCAGATCAACGAACGCGCGCGCGTGACCGAGAACCCGGTGCCCGAATCCGACGAGGACACCGTCAGGGTGATGACCATTCATGGCGCCAAGGGGCTGGAGTTCCCGGTGGTAATCCTCACCGGCATCAACTCCGGTTCCTCTCCGTCCGCCAGCGCGGTCCTCTTCGACCGCAGCGCCGGCAGGGTGGAGGTTGGCGTCGGCCCTCGGGACACGCGTTTCGCCACCGCCGGCTACGAGGAACTCGTCCAACTGGACAATCGGCGGTCGGCGGAGGAACAGGTGCGCCTGATGTACGTCGCCACCACCAGGGCCAGGGATCACCTTGTCCTCAGCATGCGCCGACCGGAGCGAGGCGGGAAGTCAATGGCCCACGCGATTGCCGGGTACCTGGAAGACCAGCCGCATCTGTGGGAACCCGTTCAACTCAGACCCATGCCCCGAAACGCGCCATCGGGCCCGCCGCCAGCAGCCGACGACGAATCAGGCGCCGCCGACGTACATTCGGTGGCGGCGTTTGAAGCGTGGCAATCCCAGCGGAAAGCCGTGCTGGCAACCCAGGGCCGTCCATCCTTCGTGGCCGCCACCGCATTGTCGCGCCACGTCGAGGACGACAAGCCCGAACCGACCACGCCCGAACCGTGGCGGAGGGGCCGCGCCGGAACTTCCATCGGCCGGGCCGTCCACGCGGTGCTGCAATCCATTGACCTCGCCACCGGTGACGACGTTGAACACCGGGCCAGCGCGCAGGCGGTGGCCGAAAGCGTGCCCGACCGGGAGGCTGAAATTGCCCGCCTCGTCCGCGTCGCGCTGGACAGCGACGTGGTGGGCCGCGCCGTGGCGTCCCGCCGCGTGTGGCGCGAGGTTCCGGTGGCCGTGCCGCTGGGCGACGGTTCCCTGCACGGGTTCGTTGACCTGCTGTTTGAGGAGGTTGACGGCCTGGTGGTGGTTGACTACAAGACCGACTCGGTGAGCGCCGCCGATCTGTCCGATGCGGAGAACCGTTACCGATTGCAGGGTGGCGCTTACGCCTTTGCCATTGAGCAGATCACCGGCAAGCCCGTCAAAGAGATGATTTTCCTCTACCTCCAGCCCAACAGCGCGAAGGTTCTGCCCGACCTGCGCGGCGCGATTGCAGAGGCGCAGGCGGCGGCACGGTCGCTGCTGGCGGCGCAAGCGTCCGGGGATGCGTGAGGGCAAGTCGGCGCGATTCCTTCGCCCCACTGGTCGGGAACGCTGGGAGCATCCAGGGTTCGCTCTTCTTTCCCGGCGCGTCCCCCTTCAGGAGCGGGCGTTGTATGCCGTGAAGGCGGCCATATCCTGCGGAACCGTGCCGCTGTGGAACCGTCGCAGATGGGGTTCCACCAGCGCGGCCAACTCCCGCCGCTCAACTTCCCGGTCTGACAGGGGCCGGTCCAGAGCGGCCCTGATTTCCGCGAACAGTGCATCCTTGTCCACCCTGGTCAGTTGCCGGTCTTGGAGCACCACTTCACCGTCCACCAGCACGGTGTCAACGTCGATGCCCCGTCCCCGGTGCACCAGTGCGTCCACCACGGGCACGCGCGGGTCCAGATACGGTTCCTCGATATTCCGCACGTCCACCAGGGTCATGTCCGCCCGTTTGCCCGGTTCCAGCGTTCCGATGCGGTCCCCGAACCAACTTGCGTAGGCCCCGTTGACCGTCGCCATCTCCAGGACCTGGTGCGACGTGGGCGGTTCCAGGTCCATCCCGGGCACGCGGTGAATCTTTAGCACGAGCCGCATTTCCTGGAACAGGTCCTTGTCGTCGTTCAGGCCGGCCTCGTCGCTGCCGATGGCAACCTTGATGCCTGCCGCCAGGATGCGGCCCATGGGAGCAATGCCGCTCTGCAGCCGCAGGTTGGAACTGGCGTTGTGGCAGATGTTGGCGCCGGTGGCGGCCATCAGCCTCAGGTCCTCCTCGGTTGCCCAGACGCTGTGGCCGCAGGTCACCTCGGGCCCCAGGAATCCCAAGTCGTGGAGATGCTGCAACGGGGTCTTGCCGTAGGCTGTGTGGCCGTACAGTTTCTGGTACACCGTCTCCTGCAGGTGTATGTGTATTCCGGTGCTGTGGCGTCCCGCCAGTTCCTTCAGGGCGGTGAGCAACTCGTCGGAGCAGCGATGCACGTTGCTGGGAGCCACGGTGACCTGTACCCGTTCGTACTGGTTGTTGCCGTATTTGCGGCAAATGTCTTCCAGGACCGGCATTATCTCGGCCACGGGCCAGTAGCCGGGGGCCATGAAGGAGCGGTACCGTTCCGCCAGGTCGGGTGGCATTTGGGCGGCAAAATCAGATTCGCCGCCGCCGGCGCCGGCCACCATCGAGTTCTGATCCACCACCGACGGCGCGTAGGAAACTCTCATTCCCGATGCCTGGTAGGCGCCCACCACCTTGTCGGCAATCTCCAGGCTCACCGGCCCGTAACCCCGGCCGGGCGAATGGATGGCCTGCACCGTGGTGGTGCCGGTCTCAATCATCTGCACCGCGCCGTAAAGTTGGTCCAGGTAGGGATCGATCGCCCTGACGCCGATGCGCGCCAGGCTCCACAATTCCAGCGGCAGGTCGGGCGCGCCCATCTGAAACGGGGTGAGGCCGACGTGGAAGTGGTCATTGACCAGCCCCGGCATGACGATGTGATTGCCGGAACCTATCACCTCGGCGTCGGGATGCCGGCGGCTGAGTTCCCGGTAGTCTCCCACCGCTTCAATCACCCCGTCCCGCTGCAGCACCGCCCCGTCGGCGACCACCTCCGCCGCATTGGGGCCGGTGACCTTGCAGACGACGTGCTTCCCCCGTACCAGAGATAGTGTCATGGTCGCCTCCCTGGGTGAACGTGGCCGCGACACCGCGAACGTGTCGCGTAGTTCTGCCCGTTGATTGGGGTTTCCCACTCCGCATTCTACACATTTTCGACGGACGTACCGGGGTGAGTACCGACCCCGCGGTGTGGCCGTTCCCCTCGCCGCGCGGCGCCGCGATGGCTGCCGTCGTTTACCCGCCGGTTACGAGCGCGCAACACACCCGTTACCAACGGGCAATGTGAAAGTCACATATTTTCAATGCGCTGTTAACACGACCCCCCTATCGTGAAAAAAACGATACGGCGCGAACCATCCCCGCTGGTCGTTTGCATGAATTGTCGGCGTGTCGCCGTTGACGGATTTATCTCACAGGAGGAAACAACAGCAATGTCTCCAATTGGCTTAACCAAACTACCTGCCACGGTGCGGTTCATGATTATTGGCGCGGTTGCCGCCATCACTGCCGTCATGCTGGCGGCCTGCGGATCTGAGCCGCCGCCCGCTCCCGCCGCGACCGCCGCCCCTGCCGCCGCTGCAGTTTCGGAAGCGCCGGCCGCCGCCGACTCCGACACCATCAAGGTCGGCATCCTTCACTCTCTCTCCGGAACCATGGCCATCAGCGAAACCGCCGTGCATGACGCCGAACTGCTTGCCATCGAGGAAATCAACGCCTCCGGCGGCGTGATGGGCAAGCAACTGGAAGTCGTGATTGAAGACGGCGCTTCCGACTGGCCCACCTTTGCCGAAAAGGCCCGCAAACTGCTGCAGGAAGACGAGGTGGCGGTGGTGTTCGGCGGTTGGACCAGCGCCAGCCGCAAGGCGATGCTGCCGGTGTTCGAGGCCAACGACGGCCTGCTGTTCTACCCGGTCCAATATGAGGGACTGGAAACCTCGCCCAACATCTTCTACACCGGAGCGACCACCAACCAGCAGATAGTGCCGGCCGTGGAGTACCTGCTGGAAGAGGGCAAGACCAAGTTCTACCTGCTGGGTTCCGACTACGTGTTCCCGCGCACCTCCAACCTCATCATCAACAAGCAGTTGGCCGCGGCGGGCATCGAAGCCGTCGGCGAGGAATACACGCCGCTGGGACACACCGAGTACAGCACGGTCATCACCAAGATCAAGGCCGCCGACCCCGACGTGGTGTTCAACACGCTGAACGGGGACTCCAACGTCGCCTTCTTCAAGCAACTCAAGGACGCCGGCATCACCGCCCAGGACCTCCCGACCGTTTCGGTGAGCGTTGCTGAGGAAGAGATCACCGGCATCGGCGCCGATAACATCTCGGGACACCTGGTAGCCTGGAACTACTTCCAGACCACCGACACGCCTGAAAACGCCAAATTCGTGGCCGCCTTCAAGTCCAAGTACGGCGATGGCCGCGTGACCGACGACCCCATCGAGGCCGGATACTTCGGCGTGTACCTGTGGAAAGCCGCCGTGGAAAAGGCAGGCAGCACGGACGTTGCCGCCGTCAAGGAAGCCGCCAAGGGCATCGAGTTCTCGGCCCCCGGCGGAACCGTGACCATCCACAACGAGAACCAGCACGTCTCCAAGACCGTCCGCATCGGCATGGTGCGCGACGACGGCCAGATCGACGAGGTCTGGAACTCGGGCGCGCCCGTGGTTCCCGACCCGTACCTCGACTCCTACGAGTGGGCCGCCGGTCTCAGGGATTTCGCCCAGTAAGCCGGACCCCTCGGGAGTTTTACCGAAAGACCGATCCGTCGCATAAATTGCGGATGGCGTCGGGCGCAACCCGCCGGGCGTCATCCGCACCGTAGCCAACACGACACCTCCATGGCCACATTATGGAAGTTTGGGCGCTACAACTGTTCAATGGGCTCAGCCTGAGTTCCATCCTGCTGCTGATCGCGCTGGGGCTGGCGCTGTCCTTCGGGTTGATGAACGTCATCAACCTGGCCCACGGCGAGTTCATCATGATCGGCGCGTACACCACCTACGCGCTGCAGCAGGCCGCACAGAGCTTCACCGGCGATCCCCAGGCCGGCATAACCTACCTGATCGCCATTCCCGCCTCGTTCGTGGTGGCGGGAGTCGCAGGATACCTGGTCGAGAACGCCCTGATCCGGTTCCTCTACCGCCGGCCGCTGGACACCCTGCTGGCAACCTGGGGCGTCGGCCTGTTCCTCCAGCAATTGGCCCGCACGATTTTCGGCGCGCCCAACGTGCAGGTGGTGGCGCCCTCCTGGCTGGGCACGGCCATCCGGATCACGCCGGACCTGGTGCTGCCCATGAAACGCGTCTTCATCCTCGCACTGGTGTCGGCCTGCATCGTCGGACTCTACTGGTACATGTACCGTTCCAACGAGGGCCGGCGCATGCGCGGCGTGATGCAGAACCGCGAAATGGCGTCCAGCCTGGGAGTATCCACCCGCCGCGTGGACAGCTTCACCTTCGCGCTGGGCTCTGGGCTGGCCGGCGTCGCCGGTTGCGCGCTGACCCTCATCGGCCCGATCGGCCCGTCGCTGGGCACCTTCTACATCGTGGACTCCTTCATCGTCGTCATCCTGGGCGGTCTGGGGCAGGTGCCCGGCACCATTTTCGCCGCCCTGATCATCGGGATGCTGAACACCCTGTTTGAATTTGGCACCACGGCGGTGGTGGGCAAGGTGCTGGTGTTTGCCATCGTTATCCTGTTCCTCCAGTGGCGTCCCGCTGGCCTCATGCGGGCCAAGGGGAGGTAACGGGCCATGACGACGAGATCCTCCATCGTGGCGGCGGTGCGCACCGCATCCGCTCCCATCTGGGTCAACGACCGGATCGGGTCGCTGCTGGCTCCGGCGATCATGCTGGCGATACTGCTGCTGGCGCCGCTGGCGCTGTCCGATTTCCGCGTGGCGTTGCTGGGCAAGTTCCTGACCTTCGCCATGCTGGCGCTCTCGCTGAACCTGATCTGGGGATACGGCGGGATGCTGAGCCTGGGGCACGGCGTATTCTTCGGGCTGGGCGGCTACGCCATGGCCATGTATCTGAAGCTGGAATCCGCCGGCGGCAAACTGCCCGACTTCATGTTCTGGAGCGGCCTCACGGAACTGCCCTTCTTCTGGGCGCCGTTCAAGTATGCCTGGTTCGCCATCCCGATGACCTTCATCGTGCCGGCGGCGCTGGCCGGCGGCCTGGGATACCTGGTGTTCCGCAGCCGCATCACCGGCGTCTATTTCGCGCTGATCACCCAGGCGCTGGCGCTCATCGTCAGCATCCTGTTCATCGGCCAGCAGGCCTACACCGGCGGAACCAACGGGATCACCAACTACACCACCATATTCGGCCATTCGCTGAACGCACCGTCCATGCAGACCATCCTGTACTACGCCAGCGTCGGCGCGCTGACCGCTGCCTACCTGCTGTGCTGGTGGCTGATTTCATCGCGGCTGGGGAGGCTGCTGGTGGCGATGCGCGACGACGAGAACCGGGTGCGGTTCTCCGGCTACGACCCGGCGACGCTGAAAACCCTGGTGTTCGCCCTGTCCGCCGGAATCGCCGGAGTCGCCGGCGCGCTGTTCACCCCGCAGGTTGGCATCATCTCACCCACCATGATGGGAATCGTGCCGTCCATCGAGATCGCCATCTGGGTGGCCGTGGGCGGGCGCGGCGTGCTGCTGGGAGCCATCCTGGGGGCCATCCTGGTCAACGGGGCCAAGAGCGGTTTGAGCGAGTCCTTCCCGGCCATCTGGCAGTATTTCCTGGGCCTGATATTCATCGGCGCGGTGCTGCTGTTCCCCACCGGGATCATGGGGCTGTTGAGAGGCGAGGGCTGGCGTCGTCCCTGGTGGCTGTCCGCCGACCGGGCCCGAGAGGCGGTGCGCAACCTGATTCCCGGAGGGAAACGATGATCGGCAACCGTCAACATCCCGTGGGCGTTTCAACGTCCGTCAACGGCACGGGACCGGAACCCGCAACGGGCGGGAACATTCTGTCCGTCGAGAAACTCACCGTGAGCTTTGATGGCTTCACCGTCCTGAACGAGTTGGATTTCGCCATGGGCTACGGCGAGATGCGTTTCCTGATCGGCCCCAACGGCGCGGGCAAGACGACGCTCATCGACGTCATCACCGGCAAGTCCAAACCCACCAGGGGCCGGATCATATTCGACGGCTCCACCGACCTGGGACGCCGGCAGGAACACCAGTTGGTGCGCCTGGGGGTGGGCCGCAAGTTCCAGACGCCGGCGATCTTCTCCAGCCTGTCGGTGTATCAGAACCTGGAGGTGACCCTCGGTTTCCGCAGCAGGATCACTCGACTGCTGGGCCGGGCGCGCAAGGCGGAGGGCGACCGCATCCTGGAGACGCTGGACACGGTCAGCCTGTCCCACCGCGCCCGGGACATCGCCGGCGGACTGTCCCACGGCGAAAAGCAGTGGCTGGAAATCGGGATGCTGCTGGTACAGGAACCCAAACTGCTGCTGCTCGACGAGCCTGTGGCCGGCATGACCCGGCGCGAACGCGAACGCACCGGCGAACTGCTGCAATCCATCGGCGGCGACCGCTCCGTCCTGGTGGTGGAACACGATATGGACTTCGTGCGCCAGTTCGCCCAAACCGTCACCGTGCTGCACCTGGGCAAGGTGCTGAGCCAGGGAACCATGGAGGACGTCCAGCAGGATCCCGAGGTGATCAGGGCCTACCTGGGCAACAACCGCACGCAGCGCCCCCGCTCCGGCCGCGCCGACGACCGCCAGGCCGTCCGCGAAGCCGCGCCGGCCGTGGTGGCCGACTGAACGGCGCCGCCATGATGCGCTATACCGAACCGCTGCTGTCGATCAAGGGCCTGTCCGTCGGGTACGGGCAGAGCCTGGTGCTGTCCGATGTCGGGCTGGACGTGGTGGAAGGCCAGGTGGTCTGCCTCATGGGTCGCAACGGTGTCGGCAAGACCACGCTGCTCAAGGCAATCATGGGCCTGCTCAACCCGCGGGCGGGCCAGATCCGGTTCGCCCAATCCGACCTGACCCGTTGGCCGCCGCACCGTCGGGCCAAAGCCGGCTTCGGCTACGTCCCGCAGGGCCGGCACATCTTTCCCTACCTCACCATCAACGAAAACCTGCTGATGGGCCTCGAATCCTTCCCGGGGAAGAACGGGCGGGCCGAGGCGATGGACGGGATGTACGAGACGTTCCCGGCCCTGAAGGTCAACCCGAAGAAGGTGGCCGGCACGCTGAGCGGCGGCCAGCAGCAGCAACTGGCCCTGGCGCGGGCGTTGATCCGCCGTCCGTCCCTGCTGTTGCTGGACGAGCCCACCGAGGGCATCCAGCCGTCCATCGTCCAGGAGATTGAAGAACTCCTGCACCGTCTGCGGGAGCGGCAGGAAACCACCATTCTGCTGGTGGAACAGTTCCTGGACTTTGCCCTGGGCATCGCCGACTACTGCTACGTCATGGAGAAGGGAGCCATCGTCCTGGAGGGCGCCGCCAGCGATCTGGACCAAAACCTGATTCGCGAATACGTCGCCGTATAACACCGGACGCGAAATACAAAACGTGAGGAATCGCAATGTCAACTGAAACAACCTCCGCGCGCGAGTCCGTACTGAGGACCGCACGAGAAAACGACGTCAAGTTCGTTCGCCTGTGGTTCACCGACATTCTGGGCAAGCTCAAGGGATTCGCGGTGACCGTGGACGATCTGGAAGATGCGCTGGAGCGCGGCGTGGGGTTCGACGGCTCCGCCATCGACGGTTTCGCGCGGCACCACGAGAGCGATATGCGCGCGTATCCCGATCCCAACACCTTTGCGGTGCTGCCGTGGCGTCCGCGCCAGAACGCCGTGGCCAGGATGTTCTGCGACATTCGCCATCCCAGGGGCCAGACCTTTCCCGGGGACCCTCGCCTCGTCCTCAAGCGCAACCTGGACAAGGCTGCCGAGTTGGGTTTCACCTACAACGTGGGCGCTGAACTGGAATTCTTCTACCTGAAGAACTCCGCACTGCCGGAGTTGCTCGATTACGACGGCTATTTTGACCAGCTTTCCAGCTACCCCGCGTCCGACCTGCGCCGCGACACGGTGCTCAACCTGGGCGAGATGGGCATCGCCGTCAAATACTCCCACCACGAGGGCGCGCCCAGTCAGCACGAAATCGACCTGGAATACACCGATGCCCTGTCCATGGCCGACAACCTGATGACCGCCAAGCTTGTCATCAAGGAACTCGCCCAGTTGCAGAACGTGTACGCCACCTTCATGCCCAAACCCATGTCGGGCGTCAACGGTTCCGGTCTGCACCTGCACCAGTCGCTCTTCACGGGCAACGAAAACAAATTCTACGGGCCGGACGACGATCAATACCTGTCGCTGCTGGGCAAGCAGTTCATCGCCGGTTTGATCGCCCACGCTCCGGAGATAACCCTGGTCACCAACCAGTGGGTCAACTCCTACAAGCGACTCATCCCCGGCTTCGAGGCTCCGGTGTACGTCTCGTGGACCCACGTCAACCGCTCCGACCTGATCCGCGTTCCCAGCTACGAGCGGGGCGAGGAATCCTCGGTGCGCATCGAGTATCGCTCGCCCGACCCGTCGTGCAACCCGTATCTCACGTTCAGCGTGATGCTGGCCGCCGGCCTCAAGGGCATCGCCGAGCAGTACCAGATACCGTCGCCCGTGGTTGGAAACGTGCAGGAAATGTCCCCGCAGCGCCGTCAATCGCTGGGCATCCGCACGCTGCCGTCCAGCCTCGGCGAGGCCATAACCCTGGCCGAAACCAGCGAACTGCTTTACGAGACCCTGGGCGACCATGTGTACAACAGCCTGATTGAGAACAAGAAACTCGAATGGGACGACTACCGCTCACAGGTCACCGACTACGAAGTCTCTCGTTACCTTTCCACGCTGTAATCTGCCCTTTCCACGCTGTGACCTGCGAGGCAACGCCCTATGATGCTGACTCCCCGTGAATCGGAGAAGTTGTTGATTTACGTCGCCGCCGACCTGGCGCGGAAGCGTCGCGGCCGGGGGCTGAAGCTCAACGTCCCCGAATCGGTGGCGTTGATCACCGAGTCGATCCTTGAGGGCGCGCGCGACGGCAAAACGGTTGCCGAGGTGATGGAACTGGGCCGCCAGGTTCTCACCCGCGACGACGTCATGGAAGGCGTGCCGGAACTGGTGGACCTGGTGCAGGTGGAAGCCACCTTCCCCGACGGCACCAAATTGGTGTCCGTTCACGACCCCATCGTCTGACCGAACGGTCCGCGGAGGGCATTTGATGAGTCATTCCAGCGAGTTCTACATCGTCGGCGACGATCCCATCGAGATCAACGCCGGCCGGCCTACGGCCACCATCCCGGTCTGGAACACGGGCGACCGCGCCATACAGGTCGGTTCCCACTTCCACTTTTTCGAGGTCAACCGGGCGTTGCGGTTCGACCGTGAGGCGGCCTTCGGGATGCGCCTGGACGTGCCGGCGGGAACCGCCGTGCGCTTCGAGCCGGGAGACCGCAAGGACGTGCCGCTGGTTGCCATCGGCGGCGCGCGCCGCGCCACTGGCCTCAACGGCCTGGCCACCGGCAGCCTGGATTCTCCCGTTGTGCGTGGCCGCGCCCTGGATCTGATGTCCCGACGCGGTTTCGCCAATCAGCCGGCGGCCACACCCGACGCAACCAGCGAGGCATAGCATGGCCCGAATCAGCCGACGGCAGTACGCCGACCTCTACGGCCCCACCGTGGGAGACCGTTTCCGCCTGGCCGACACCTCCCTGGTCTGCCGGATCGAGCGTGACCTGGGCACATACGGCGACGAATTGGTGTTCGGCGGCGGCAAGTCCGCCCGCGACGGAATGGGGCAGGCCTCGGACGTTACCAACCGCAACGGCGCCCTGGATCTGGTGATCACCAACGCCATCGTCATGGACCCGACGCTGGGCATCATCAAGGCCGACATCGGCGTGCGCGACGGGCTGATCGCGGCGGTGGGCAAATCGGGCAACCCGGGCGTCATGGACGGCGTCCATCCCGATATGGTGGTGGGCCCCGGCACCGAGATCATCGCCGGCGAGCACCTGATCGCCACCCCCGGCGGCATCGATTCCCACATCCACATGATCTCACCGCAGCAGGTGCAGCACGCCCTCTCCAACGGCATCACCACCATGATCGGCGGCGGAACCGGGCCGGCCGACGGCACCAACGCCACCACCTGCACCCCCGGCCCCTGGAACATCGCCCGGATGCTGGAGGCCGCTGAACCGCTCCCCGTCAACTGGGGGCTGCTGGGCAAGGGCAACGCCAGCGACGCCGCGCCCCTGGAGGAACAGATACTCGCCGGCGCCAGCGGACTCAAACTGCACGAGGACTGGGGCACCACGCCGGCCGCCATCGACCGCTGCCTCACCGTCGCCGACCGCTTCGACGTGCCCGTTGCCATACACACCGATACCCTCAATGAGGCCGGATTCGTCGAGGACACCGTGGCCGCCATCGGCGGGCGAGCCATTCACACCTACCACACCGAGGGCGCCGGCGGCGGACACGCCCCGGACATCATCCGCATCGCGTCCGAACTCAACGTCCTGCCGTCCTCCACCAACCCGACCCGTCCGTACACGGTGAACACCCTGGCCGAGCACATGGATATGCTCATGGTGTGCCACCACCTCAGCCCAAGAGTGCCCGAGGACGTGGCCTTCGCCGAGAGCCGCATCCGTCCTGAAACCATGGCCGCCGAGGACGTGCTGCACGACCTGGGCGTGATCAGCATGTACGCGTCGGATTCGCAGGCCATGGGCCGCGTGGGCGAGAACTTCACCCGCCTGTTCCAGACCGCCGACAAGATGCGCCAATTCAAGGGCAAACTGCCCGAGGACTCGCCGGACGACGACAACTTCCGCGTCCTGCGCTACCTGGCCAAGCTCACCATCAACCCGGCCGTAACCCACGGCATATCGCACCTCGTAGGATCGCTGGAGCCGGGCAAACTGGCCGACATCGTCCTCTGGCCGGTGGGCAGTTTCGGAGCCAAGCCCAAGCTCATCATCAAGGGCGGCATGATCTCCTGGGCCGTCATGGGCGACCCCAACGGTTCGATCCCCACCGCCGAGCCCAGTTCCTACCGCCCCATGTTCGGCAGCCTCGGCGGCGCGGTCGCCAAAACCTCGCTGACCTTCGTGTCTGGCGCGGCATACGAAACCGGCGTCCACCGGGACCTGGGGTTGACGCGACGGGTCGAGCCCGTGCGCGGGTGCCGCAACATCACCAAGCGGCAGATGCTGCGCAACGACGCCATGCCCTGCATTGAGGTTGACCCCGATACCTACACGGTGCGGGTGGATGGAGAAATCGCCACCGTTCCGCCGGCGGAACGCCTCAGCCTCGCCCAGCTTCACTTCCTGGTCTGATTCGCGGTCGCCGACCATGACCGAAGCATCGGGCCCCAGTTTCCTGACCGCCCTTCAGTTGGCGGATTCGTTCTTCCCCACGGGCATGTACGCCCACTCTCACGGGCTGGAGGGAATGGCCGCCCGTGGGTGGGTCAGCAACCCGCGCGAGGTGGGTGACTTTCTGCACAACCTGCTGGCGTGGTCAGTGATGCCCGCCGATGGCGTGGCGCTGCTCAACGCCCACGCCGCCGCCCGGGACGCGCGCCTGTCCGAACTCGTTGACATCGACCGCCACCTGCACGCCATGAAACTGCCCGTGGAATCCAGGCTGGCATCCTGCCACGCCGGCCGCCGTCTGCTGGACGAGTCCGACGCGCTGCTGTCGGGCCCGGACGGATCAACCGTCCGCTCGGATTTCCGGTCGCTGGTGGCGCGCCGGGAAACGCCCGGCACCGGCGCCGTGGCCATGGGCGTGGTGGCCCACGCCGGGGGCATCGCCGCCGATACCGCGCTGCTCATGTTCTGCCACAGCTTTGCCGTGGGCGTGCTGGGCGCGGCGCAGCGGTTGCTTCCGCTCAGCCACTCCGATGCGCAGTTGATCCTCCGGTCACTGCACGCGCCGATGGCGAGCCTCGCTGCTGAACTGCAATCCCGCCACTGGCGTGAGATGACATCCTTCACGCCGCAGGCCGACATCGCCGTGATGCTGCACGAAAACGACGACGTGCGGATGTTCGCCAGTTGACCCGGCCAGGGTCGGCGACAGCCCACGCAACAGGCGCAGATGCGCCGGAGGAGATCCCGATGAACAGAGTCCCACGAGTGGGCGTCGGCGGGCCGGTGGGTTCCGGCAAGACGACGCTGGTGGAAAGCCTGGTCCCCAGGCTGCTGGCGCGCGGACACAGCCCCGTCGTCATCACCAACGATATCTTCACCAGGGAAGACGCCGAGCACGTCAGGAACACCCTGCAGGACGTGTTCGACACCGACCGCATTCGCGGCGTCGCCACCGGAGCGTGTCCCCACGCCGCCGTCAGGGAAGACCCCAGCCTCAACCTGATGGCCGTGGCCGAACTGACCGACGCCTACCCCGATTCGGACATCGTGCTGATCGAAAGCGGCGGCGACAACCTGACCCTCACCTTCAGTCCGGCCCTGGCCGACTACCAGATCTACGTGATCGACGTGGCCGCCGGTGACAAGATACCTCGCAAACGCGGCCAGGGCATCACCCAGACCGACCTGCTGGTGGTCAACAAGACCGACCTGGCGCCCCACGTCGGCGCGGACCTGGACGTCATGCGACGCGACCTCGCCACGGTTCGCGGCGAACGGCCCTACCTCTTCACCAACTGCCGCACCGGAGAAGGACTGGACGCTGTGCTGGACCGGATTCTGGATGCGGTGGGAAATGTTGCAAGCGCCTGAAACGGCGCATCCGGGGCAGTCCGGCCTGGTCGAACTGCGCCTGGAACGCCGGGCCGGCCGCACCCGCCTGGCACACTCGCGAACCAGGCCCCCACTGCTGGTGCAGCGGGCACTCCATCCGGACGAGGCCGTCCCCGACATGGCCTACGTGTTTCTGGCCAACCCCACGGGCGGACTGCTGGAAAACGACCGGCATTGCATCTCGGTGCATGTGGCCGGCGGCGCGCGCGCCCACGTCACCACCCAGAGCGCCACCAAGATATTCACCATGGAACAGGGCGAGGCCGAACAGCAGGTCAGCCTCAACGTGGCGTCGGGCGCTTACCTCGAATACCTCCCCGACCCGTTGATACCCTTCCGCAACGCCAGTTTGACGCAGCACGCGTCAATCAACCTGGAGCCGGGCGCCGCGCTGGTGATGGGCGAAGTCATAACCCCCGGACGGGTGGCGATGGGGGAGTCCTTTGATTACCGCCGCCTCAGCATCCGCCTGACGGTGAACCGACAGGATCGGTGGCCGGTGTACCGGGAAGCGGTGGAACTCGTGCCCGGCGTCTGCGACCCGGTGGCGCTGGGAGTGCTGGGGCCGGCGCGGCCCGACGAATCCCGAACCCCAATCGGCCGCACCCTTGGTTCCCTGCTGGTTCTGTGCGAAACCGAGCCCGCACGGTCGATGCTGGGTCAACTGCGCGATGCCGTGCCGGCGTGCGCTCAAGTGCCGGCGTGTGATGAAGTGCGACTCGCCGCGTCCGCGCTGCCCGACGCGCAGGGCATGGGAGTCAAGATTGTGGGAACCGATTGTGCGGCGGTCCAGTCCGCCATGACGCGGGTCTGGTCAATCGCCAGGCGCGAACTGCTGGGCGTCGCAGCGCCTGTCATGCGGAAGTACTGAGTGGAAGTTGGTGCGGGTGTGGCGAATCCTCAGTTGCCACGGCGCATCGATGAGCGATATACTTGAGGGGTCGAAGGACGAGGGCGATTAGCTCAGTTGGTTAGAGTACTTGCTCGACACGCAAGAGGTCAGTGGTTCGAGTCCACTATCGCCCACCATTTGGTTAGCAAGGCCGCAGGGATAACTCCCTGCGGCCGTTTTTCTTGTGAACAGGTTTACGTAACAGCGGTTGGGCGAATCATACTAGTATTCAGTCAAACCTGTATTGGCAGATGAAGGACGTAATGGGCCATAGTTGCTACGGTGGTGGCAAACAGCGGTGCGGGAGGTGCGGCAGGCATGGCTCAGGAGAAATTTGCGGTACAGTTGTCGGTGGAGGATCGGACCCAGCTGGAGCGGTTGATTCGCAGCGGCCGGAGTTCGGCACGGGTCATCAATCGAGCTCGCATCCTGCTCAAGACCGACGAGGGTTGGAGCGCGGCCCAGGTGGCGGCGGCCCTGGACACGTCGCAGCGCACGGTGTTTCGCACCAAGCGGCGGTACGCCGAGGAGGGATTGGACGGCGTACTCCACGACCATCCTCAAGCCAACCGGTACCGCAAGCTGGATGATCGGGGCGAAGCCAGCCTGATTGCCCTGGCGTGCAGCGATGCGCCCGACGGACGCGACCACTGGACCCTGCGGTTGCTGGCCGACCAGGTGGTGGAGTTGGGCGTGGTGGAATCGTTGTCATACGAGACGGTGCGCCAACGGCTCAAAAAAACGTCCTCAAGCCCTGGCAAAAACAGCAGTGGTGCATCTCCCGGATGAACGGGGAGTTTGTGGCGGCTATGGAGGACGTGCTGGACCTGTACGCCGAGCCCTGCGACCCCTGCCGTCCGGTGGTGTGCTTCGACGAGACTTCCACTCAATTGCTGGCTGATGTGCGAGAACCCTTGCCCGCCCAGCCGGGACGACCCCGACGCCAGGACTACGAGTACCGCCGCGGCGGCACCCGCAACCTCTTCCTGTTCTGCGAGCCGCTGGCCGGCTGGCGCCATGTGGCCATCACGGAACGACGCACCATGCAGGACTTCGCCCACCAGATGCAATGGTTGGTTGACACAGCGTATCCCAACGCGCCCGTCATCCGCGTGGTTCTCGACAACCTGAACACCCACCGCATGGCGTCGTTGTACGAAACCTTCCCTGCGGCCGAGGCCCGACGCATCGTGAAACGCCTGGAGTTTCACCACACCCCCAAGCACGCCAGCTGGCTCAACATGGCTGAGATTGAGTTCAGCGCGCTCAGCCGAGCCTGCCTCAAAGGCAGAAAACCCGATGCCGACGCCCTGGAACGCGCCATCACGGCCTACGAAACTCGGCGCAACACCGCGTGCGTCCCGATCAATTGGCGGTTCAGCACCGACCACGCCAGAACCAAGCTCCAACGTTTCTACCCCTGCCTTTCCAACGTTGACTGAGTACTAGGATGGCAGAGTTCATTAGCAACTCTGCCATTCCGGGCCCCGATAGTTCCCGAGCCGTGTTTTTGGCGTGGTCTGGGCCAAGCCTGTGTCGCGAAGAATGGCAGAGTTCGGGGTAAAGTCGGACAACGCCCGGTTGGCCTAATACATCGCCAGTGGCGCTCACCCACGATTGTTCACTGATTGACCATGCGTTCGCATTCGCGTAAAATTGTATGTACTGCCTTCATGTATCCGATTGGGTGCTCGGGCTGAATCGCGAATCGTAGGCAGCTGTGTCCTATCCAGGCCGTTGATCGGATAATGCAAATACACCCGCACGTAGGCCAATATCGCAGAACCCACCTCCGAGCAACGACGACCGCCATTCGGCGAATAAACATTGGTCGTTGAGATGATCGAATGTCCTTACCGCCAGGCCAGAGCCTTTACCATATTACTCCGATAGATGCATTACCCGATATCGTGAAATCAGGGCACCTCTTTAGCAACACAATCATGGACCAGTTGGATATCGGTGGTACGAATATCGGCATGTCTAACCTAAAACAGAAACGAAAATTCATGCCAGTTCCTTGCCATGAAGGCACGTTCGTCGGCGATTACGTGCCGTTCTACTTGAGTCCTAGGTCCGTGATGTTGTACCTCATATATCGAGGCAATCATCCTGAATTGGCCTACAAAGGCGGGCAAGACCCGATATTACACTTGGAGTATGACTTGCAACAGGTGATCGATTGGGCGAATGGAGAGCACCGACGCTGGGCATTCTCGTTGTCGAACGCTTCGGCTTCTTACACGCAGTTTCGTTGCAACGTTGAAGAAATGGACCAGATTAACTGGGGTGCCGTAGCTGCCCGTGACTGGCGCGACCCTGAAATCAAAGAAGGGAAGCAGGCCGAGTTTCTGGTGCTTGAGAGGGTACCGTGGGATCTCGTGAAGCGCATCGGCGTTAGATCGGGGGCAATCGCGAGTGTAGTACTATCGGCCATCGGTCAAGCCGATCACAGACCTACAATCGAGATTATCCAAGACTGGTATTATTAGGCCGCGAGGCGAAGATCATGATTGAGTACACAGTAGGAGATGTTCTGTCTGCACAGGCGGAAGCGCTGGTGAACACTGTGAACTGCGTGGGGGTCATGGGCCGGGGCGTGGCGTTGCAATTCAAAAAAGCGTATCCCGACAATTTCAAGGCTTATGCTAAAGCTTGTCAACGCGGCGAAGTCCAACCTGGCCGGATGTTTGTCTTCGAAACGAAGCAATTGGACGACCCCAAATTCATCATCAACTTTCCCACCAAACGGCATTGGCGTAGCAAGGCTCGGCTCGCTGACATTGAAAACGGCCTGGTAGCGCTGTTGGAAGAGTTGCGAGAACGGCGAATCCGATCCGTTGCTCTACCACCATTGGGTAGTGGCCTTGGTGGTCTCCAATGGTCTGAAGTGCGTCTCCGGATCGAAGAAACGTTGAGTGAGATATCAACCGAAGTGCGAGTCATACTTTACGAGCCGTCTGGTCCCCCCGATGCCAGAGCCATTGCCCGCTTGACAGACGCGCCCGCCATGACACCCGGAAGAGCAGCGTTGGTGATGTTGTTGCATCGGTACTTGGGTGCATTGCTTGACCCATTCGTAACTCTGTTGGAAGTGCACAAATTGATGTATTTCCTTATGGAGACCGGATCGCCTCTTCGTCTGCGGTATACCAAAGCACAATACGGACCTTACGCGGAGAATATGTCCCACGTGCTTCACGCTGTCGAGGGTCACTTCGTATCAGGATATCTGGACGGTGGGGATTCGCCGAACAAGCAACTCAATGTCGTTCCTGGAGCGGTTGATGCAGCTATTGAGTATTTTCGCGACGACCCGACCACTTACGGACGAGTGGAGCAAGTCATACGATTGGTGGATGGATTCGAAACGCCTTTCGGGTTGGAGTTATTGTCCACGGTTCACTGGGTGATCATGAAGGATGGAGCTCGCAATATCGATGAAGCCATAAGGCTCACCTACGAATGGAACGATCGCAAGCGAATGTTCTTGCCTGAGCAAATCGAGTTAGCGTGCCAAGTCCTTGAACGTGCGAACCGGCTCCCCGATGGTTGGGGCGCCAACATTGGAGAACAACTGCCCCTAGCCTCATCGCCGGAGCCCGTAGTGGAAGAATAGTCCGGCTGTTCGAATGCGGAAGCGCACCACCTGTATTCTGTTCCCGAGTCTGGCGTTCCCGTAGATCCGCTCAACTCAGCAATTGGTAGGGTACCGGAGACGCTTCAGACATGCGGTTTAGAGAGGCATATTCTCCGCAGGGGAGGCGGCCGACGATGCGCTGATTAGCGGATCACTGCGACAACCGTCGGGATCAATTAAATGTCGCTTGTCGCGTTCATATCGTTGTCCTTTGGATGGATCGGACGAGACCCGGATCGGTTCGTACCCCTGTATCCGAGGCACCAGTTATGGCAAACTTTGAACGGAAGTCGGCCAAGCGGTGCCTATAACGGCCGTCGTGAGAACCAGCGGTAGGCTAGGGGTACGGTCCGGCTCCGATGACCGCGCGAGCGATGAGTATGACGTGCCCCTCTGCCCCAAAATGATGCCCCGCGGGAGGGCTGCAGTCCCGCGGGGTTGGCCACACTCCTGACCTATCGGGCAGTGCCCGGAAAGCGGCACAGCCCCGGAGC
Source organism: Dehalococcoidia bacterium (assembly GCA_963668585.1). GTDB lineage: Bacteria > Chloroflexota > Dehalococcoidia > Lucifugimonadales > UBA3495 > Bin87. The sequence continues at coordinate 769,232 of OY764869.1, forward strand.
CTTCGCAACCCGGGGTCGGGGTTGTCTAACGCATTTACTATTGCGTTATGCTGCGGCCTTTTTTGGTCACTCTGCTGCAATCACAGCAGCACCTCCGCCCGCTGCTGCACGCCATAGGCCCCCGTGAGTTGTTCCACCGCGATGTGCATGTCCGCCTGTGGCTCCACCATCGCGATGGACGGGCCGGCCCTGCCCACAACGGCGAACAGGCACCATGCGTGCGAGTCTCCCCAGATGACGGCGCAGCCGTTGACGCCGTACCTGCGGGCCAGGTTGGAACGGACGGTTTCGGAGAAATTTTCGCAGTCGTAGTTCCGTCCGCCCTGGTCCACCACATAATCCAGCCGGTCGGTGGCGTCCTCGTCCAGAAATTGGTCCAGACCCCGCCGGGTCAACGCCACGATGCCCTTGTCGCTGGCTCCCTGCCCGAACAGCCTGACCTCGCGGCCCACCGTGGCTTCGATGGCCTCCACCACCGCCGCCGGGCTGTATATTCTGCTGCCGTCCGTCACCGCGCCGGACGGTTGGGGCGGCGTCTTCGAGAAGTCCCGGCCCGTCAGAACGCCCGCCGCCGTGTCCCCGCAGGACGCCGTCAGCCGACCCTGCCAGCCGCCTCGCCACGGACGCAGATCCTTGACGCTGACTCCGTTCACCACGAGTCCACGGCTGGCGATTTCCGCATCGCCGAAGACGCGGATGCGGTCCGGTTCCCGCAGCGCCAGCGGGCAGCCGTTGGGTCGGTGGAACGCATCGGGCAGGGGCGTAACTGCGCGGTGGAAAGGGCCACGGCGCGAGAACCGCACGTCGTCCAGGCTGATGGGCCCGTCGGTGTCGTCGCCCGCCGGCCCACGCGCGGGATCCTCGACGTTGGCGTCGGGTTCGCCCACCACCTGCGGCATACTGTTGACGGGGACGCGCCCCATCAGGCGGCAGCAGGGGCCAAACGTCTCGGCGGTGAGATCAACCGCCACGCCGTTGATGGTGATGCTGGAAACGCGCTCCAGCGCCCGGCGGGCCACCCACACCCAGAGCATCCCGTCGTCGAAGAGTTCCATCGCCGGCCCGAACCGGTAACCTTCCACCGGATCGATGTCATCATCCCGCAACGCGCCCTGACCCAACGGGCGCATGATCCAGGAGCGGTGACTGGCCCACGTGGCGGACTGCGGAGCGTGCGTGCGCCGCGCCTCCCAGCGGGAACCGTCGGCGGCCCTCACCCACGACACCTGCAGGTTGGTGTCGTACGCAAAGCGCGGGCTTGAGTTGGCGAAGTCGTCCAGGATGTGGCGGTCGCTGACGCGGACGGCGCGACGGGTCGGAGAATAGGAGCCTTCGGCCCTCTCCTGAAGTACACGGGGATTGGTCACTTCGATGAGCAGGTCGTTCCTGCCCAGGCGCCGTTCCGCTTCCGGAAGGTGGCCCCGCAGGAAGTCCACGATGGACAGGTCGTTATCCTCCAGCCAGTAGCGCAGGATGATGTGTTCCGCCGGGTCGTACTCAGGGGTCTGCCAGGCGTAGGCCAATCTCCGTGGATCCAGCGGTCCGCCGGCCAGTTCGCGGGCGATTCGGCTGGCCCGGGCGGAGTCCATGCGGGAAACCGACGGCTGCTCGCCGGTCCAGTACCGACCCTCCCACCAGGCTTTGGCGCCGAAAAGAATCAGCAGCGGAGAATAGGGAACCGGCGGCCACTCCGGAATCTCGACGTTCGTCACCGTGATGCCGGCCGCCCGCACCGCCCTTTCGCAGTCGGGATATTCCTCCGGAGTCAGCCGGGCGCGGTGGGCAATGTCCCGCAGCAGCCGATGCTCATCTTTCACGTATTGCAACGATTCACCTCTGGCGTTGTGTCATGTGGTGAATACAATGCTATACGTACAAATGTACGCAGAGCAACAAGCGATGGTCACAATCCCGGTTTGTCGCGGACGCCAGGGCAGTGGCGGAAAACCCCCGACGTCCTGCGCGGAGCATCGGGGGCGAATACCGGAAACGAATGGGGACTACGGGTCGATGATGGAAACCTACATGGGCCTTTGCACGACGGGTTGGACCGCCGAGAGTTCTAGTCTGTCCGTCATGTTACGGATAAGTGCCCAAGACCAAGGACTTCCCATCTATTTTCCCAGCCTTGAAGATCTTTGTTGCTGAAACTGAAATGCAAAGAATCGTGCTTCTTGCCGGGACGCTGGCCGCCATGTTGGTCCAAATATTCTTGGTGCCGTTCTCTCACCAGACATCGTCGCACGTGATCATCCGGTATCACGTAATACCGTTGCCCGCCGGTTTTCCCCAAGGAGACAAAAACCCAGTAACGGTCTGGTTTTCCAGGAATACATTCCTCTAGCAAGGGAGTACAAGGTTTCGGACAACTGCCATCGCCCGGACATTCATTGAGAGTAATCTTCGCCCACCCCTGTTTTAATCCGATTTGCCAATTGCCGGGGTCACGCTTGGTTTTTACCTGGATATAGGCCATCCGCTCCATGTCGTCATCGGTGGCCACGATATCTACGCCAGGCACATTTCCCGAAAAGGGAGCTGCGTAAGCGCCGCGACGATTAAGCTCGGCAGCAACGTAGTGCTCGCCAGCTCGGCCTGTATTATCTGTCCTGCGTCGAGGCATAGTCCCGTCCCTAAAACCAGATCAAGTCACAATGAGCAATTTACAGGTCGATGATCAGCACCCACATGGGGCCGCTCCCCACGGGCTGCACCGACCGGGGTTCCAGTTGGCCGCTGCCCTGATCCACGGCGTAGGTGGCAAGGTTGCCCGACTCCAGGCCGGTGGCGTAGAGATAGCGACCCGACGTGTCCAGGCTGAACGCGCGCGGAATCGGCTCAGTGGCGGTTTGTCCCAGGGGCGTCAGGCTGCCGTCCGTCTCGTCAACCGCAAACCCCGCAATGCTGTTGTGGCCGCGATTGGGAGCGTACAGGAACCGGCCCGAAGGGGTGATCTGTATCTGTGAGCAGGAATTGTGGCCGCCGAACCCGTCGGGCAGCGTGGTCACGGTCTGAAACGGCGAAAGCGTCCCGCCCACGGGGTCGAAGTGATAGGCGCTCACGCTGCAACCCTGCTCGTTTGACGAGTAGAGCACGTTGAGGTTGGGATGGAAACAGAAATGGCGCGGGCCTTCCGGCGCATCGGGAATCACCCGGTCCGGCGAGTTGGGCGTGAGGCGGCCCGATTCCTGGTGAAACTCGAACTGGAAAATTGCGTTGACGCCGGTATGGTTCCCCTCGGCGATGTGCGGCGTGAAGGCAAAGCGATTCTCAGGATCGGTCTGGATGTAGTGCGCCCCGATGCCCGTTTCGCGCCATTCAATGGGGGACGCATCGAGGGCGCCGTTGGCATCGAACCCATGCACACCGACGCGAGCCTGGTAGTAGTAGGCGGACAGCAGATAGTTCCCGCCACGGTCAACCGAGATGTGGACCGGGTCTCCGCCCAGCGGTATGTGGTTCAGCGGCTCAAGGTGTCCATCACCCGGTCGGATGCTGAACCCCGACATCCCGAACTCGCCGGGCAGTCGCCGTCCCACGAACAGGAACCGCTGCTGCGGGTCAACCGCCATCGGCGCCGGCATTCCGGCCAGGCTGAAGTCGGCCTCGTGCTGCAACCCGCCGGTGTCGGGGTCGAGGACATACTGCGCGATTCGGTCTTCCTGTTGGAGCGATACATACATGAAAGTGGCCATTTTATTCCCTCCTGCGGATGGTTGAAAATGTTATGAGTTTCAGTTTTTCAGCAACATTCCCGGTTGGCAACGACGGCAGTAACTGGTGATGCGTTGATTCGCCCGCAGTTCGGTGATGGCGTTCCCGCATTGCGGACACGGCTGGCCTCCCTTGTTATGGACGGCCAGGAAGTCCCGCAGTTTGTGGTCGATCTGGTCGCCCATGCGCTGGCGAACCTGCTCGACGGCGTCCAGCACGACCTCGCGGGCGCACCGGTGAATCCGGCGCAGTTCGTCGTCGGAGAGGGCGCGGCGCTTCTTGAAGGGATAGACGCCGGCGCGGAAGAGAATCTCGTCGGCGTAGGCATTGCCAATGCCGGAGATGACGCGCCCACGGGTCAGGACGCCCTTGATCTCACCGCTGAAACCCTTGAGGGCAGCCTTGAAATCGTCGAAACCCGACTCGTCCAGCACGTCCGGCCCCTGCTCGGCAAGCCCCGGCACCGTTTCCACCAGGTCGTCGGGCACGTAGTAAAACTGGCCCATCTGCCGGTCGTCGATGTAGCGCAGGTCGTCACCGCCCGACAGGCTCAAACGCACGCACGTCCTTTTGAACACCCGGCGCCCGTGGGGCACGTATTGGAGGCCGCCGGTGAGCTTGGGGTTGATCACCAGGGTATGTTCGCCTGACAGGGACAGCAGCAGGAACTTGCCGCGCCGGCTGACGCCCACAAACTCCCGGCCCACGGCGTCGTCCGGCAGGGGTTCGGCCAACGCGCGCACGACGCTGGGTCTCAGGATCTCGGCGGCGGTGATGGATTGTCCCGGCAGACGGGACCCCAGGAACTCAACCGCGACCTGCAATTCCGGCGCTTCCGGCATGGCGCTGCCTCCGTGGTCAGTAAGGGTCCAGCCAGCCGAACCGGCGAAAGCTGACCCGGTCGGTGTCGCTGAATTCCACGCCCTCGGCAATCAGCAGATCGCGTTGCCGCAGCGCTCCGTCGCCCACTCCCCGGGGGCTGATCTTGCCCTGGCGGTTGATCACCCGCTGCCAGGGCACCCCCGAATCGGGGTCAAGGGACGCCAGGCAATAGCCCACCATGCGCGGCGTGCAGTCGCCCACAATCATCGCAATCTGCCCATATGTTGCCACCCGGCCGTGGGGTATCTGCCGTACCACCTCAACGACGCGGTCGTACACGGCGGGAACCTGGACAGATTTAGCCAACGGAAATCACCCCATAAATCTTTGTTTAATGTAGTCATTAGCCTGACTGATTGACAACTCTGCTGTAGCCGGCCCGGTCCGCACGTAGAACCGCTCGCCGTTGCTGTCTTTGAGATACACAGGAGTGTGAGATGGTTCGCACTTAATGACCATCACGCGGACCTCGTCCTCATCGGACGAGTCGGGGTCAGCGTAGTCATCGAAGTTTGTATGCATGGTCAACCAAGCGCTGTGCCCCATACGTTCGTTGACAATGTTCGTCAAATGCAATTCCATCCGATCTTCGTTTTCAAAGCCATCTGACTCCAAGCCTAGCGGATTCCCGTTATCTGCGACTCCCACCACCAACGTGCCGCCCTTGGTGTTGAGGAAACCGGCCAACGTTTTCAGTGCCGACTGTTCAATGTTTCGGTCGCTCTTCCCAGTGTGCAGGTTTATGCGGAGGGTGGACTTGAACTCGACGGTATCGCTTTCGCCGCTCGCTACTAGTTCAGCTAGATCAATTCCGTCGGATTCTTGGGAGCCGGCTGGACCGGATGTTAGACGTTCATACCCGGCACGAATCACTTGTGCCATCAGTTCGCGGCGGCGTTCGAGGAACAGCCCGTAACCCATATTCTCCCAACCGTCGGGCAGCGCGTGGAACCTGTACATTTGCGCCAACTCTGTCAGGTTGAATCGCTTCCGATGCTGCGGGAGGTATTCCTCTGGAGACTGATCGGAAATTTTAACGTTGTCTTGCCACTCAACATATGTGTAGTTTGCAATCTGATTCCGATCTCTTGCTTCGGTGATCCCACGAGTTGCTAGGTGGCCTTGGGGGAACAGGTGATGCCGCTCCATTGGCCGACGCGGGCCCCCGATTGATGGGTCCAGCATTTCAACAACTTTGAAGTCGGAGAATAATGCCGGAGCTTCCAAAAGAACCAAAGCGGCTTCGTATGCAAACCGAGAGGGGGTTCGGGCACCGGATCCCGCCAACACATTTGGAAGTTGGACTTGCCAAAAATCCGAAGTTAACGAGATTCCACAAGCGCGCCTCAGTCGGTCGACGAAATCTTGTGCGGATTTCGCGCCTCTGAGCATGGCCAAGTCAGACTCCATGGTGGTCTCGAACGACCCTGTGTATCTGCTTGTTACGGCAGACATGAAGAACCACTGGGCGATCGAGGATCTCAGTGCATGTTCGTCAACATGAAACTCGGTTCGGCCAATTAGGTATAAAGTGTAGCAGTACAACACAGCGTTCTCAGAGCTAATCATTTGCCGACCGCGATACCCCGCCTGGCGAAGGCACTGCATAAAGTCGTGCCAATATTGCAGGTTAAGCACTTTTGCTTGGGCTTGTCTCAGTGCTTCAAATTGCTCATCCCTCCGTTCATCGCTAAACGCACCGCTTTCCATGTCCTTGCCCCGCAATATGGAGTAGACGTGCTGAAGACGAGCGCGCCGGAAAGCAAGTCCTACCGTCACGCGGAGCAGTTGGACCGGGTATGGGTCGATGAAATGGTTGTATGCCGAGGTTCCGTTCGCCTGCGGGGTCTTGGCTTGGCGGCAGAATTGTTCTAGATCGGCACGTCCTTCATCCCAGAAAACCGACATCAGGGTAAGTATGAAATCGGCTTGGTTGAGGTTTTCGCCTTTGCTATTGATCCTTACGAATACGTCGGCGACATCCTCCTCAGATATAGTGGAGTTGAGCTCCAATGCGGTGAAAGGGAACCCCGATATTTGTTGGAGGTTTGATATAGAGTTCTGGACCGTTTTACGCTCTTGTTCCGATAGATCTCTGACGGAACTTATGCCGTTTAGATATTCGTCTGCGATTTGGAACACATTGGCTTGTCCGCTCAACAGGTCAGAGATGTCCGGTATAAACCACCTGTCGCGTTCGATAGCCGCGCTGGTCACCTCGAAGATTTCCGAGAGCGGGTTAAACGCGATGCGAATGCGCTCACTTTGGTAGTTGCTGCGTATTATCTGTGCGCCAGCGATGACAGCGTATAGCGACGTCAAGCGCTGTTGACCATCGACTATGACCAAGCCAGGATCCAAGTCCTTGGGACCGTCGCCAATCGTGCGGTTGCTAGGGACTAAACCGTTTTGCCAAAAGAGGAGATATCCAACTGGGTAGCCTCTGTACATTGAGTCGAACAAATCGCGAACCTTGGCATTTTTCCACACGAAAGGTCGCTGTATATCTGGAAGGCCGATTTTTCCCAAGCGGATGTCTTCGACGAGCCCTCCAACTGTGTAATGTACTTGTTTGAAAATAATTTGACTCATTTTGGTCCCTCGAACCTGTTTGAGATCGGGTCGTAGCAGATGTAAAACGCTCTCGATCCCTCTCTGGCGTCGCGTTGCGCCGATGTTTCATTCGGTGGCCGGCTCCGCGACGTTGGAGTGTCCAGCAAGGCCGGCCCATGCGATTTCCGTTAGCACACGCACCGGATCCATGATCTGCCACACCACGCCGTTGTTGACGAAATGCGCGTTGATGAACAACACCACGCCCAACACAACCGAGACCGCCGCCCCCACTTTGCCGGCGGCGCATCCGCACTTCCACAGCACGACGGCCGACACGCTGCACGAGGCGATGAACAGCGGATTCACCGTGCGCCACACCTCGCCCCAATAATCGCCGAACAGGCCGGTGTACCCGTTGGCGAAAACCACGGCCGCCAGTATCCCCAGCGCCAGGCTGCGCACCCACGGGACACGCCGTGTGCTGAGCCACACCCACCAGACGCCGGCGAACGCGATGACCAACGGCCCAATTTGCCAAAGTCGCCAGGGCCAGGCGGTGTAGGAAAGATCCAGCGGGTCAACGAGCGACGTTTTCTCGGTCCACGCGAAGATGGCAAAGGCCACGAACACAACGGCGGCGATGGCCGCTATCGCGCCGAGGTCGCGAGGGGCGAAGATCCGAAGCATGGGTCGCCTGCCTGCTGCCGAATAATGGGCTGTCTGAACGATGACTTGCCGGACTATCAAATTTGCAGGATTGAAGAACACCCCGGCGCGGGACGCTCAATCAATCCTGCAAGTTACAAATTACCGGAAATCGTGATGCAATCGATCGCTCTACCAGTTGACCAGGCCCGGCTTCTGCGCCTTCCAGCCGGCGTCGGAGGGGAATACCGTTTCCATCTCCACGCGGCCCAGGTCGCCCTCAAACATGTGCTCAACGGCGGAACGCCAGGCCACATAGTGCGGCTGTTCGCGGTGCGTGGCGTGCGCTTCGCGGTTGGCGTACACCTCGTAGAGGTAGAACTGGTTGGGGTTGTCGGGACTGCGCAAAATGTCGAAGCGGAAGCAGTTTTCCTCGTCGCGGACGCTGCCCTGGCCATCGCCCAGGCTGGCGGCGGCGAACTCGTCGGCATAGCCGTCCTTGATGTTGATGGTGACGAAGATGGCGTACATGCTGGGACTCCTCCTGTGGAATCGGGCGGCCGGGTCGGTTTGGGGATTGCCGCCGCCGGCATTATATCAGGCAGGCCGCGTGCTAAAATGCCGCGAGGAGAGATGCCAATGACCACCCCCACCGACTGCACCATCGACCTCCGGGGCCTGCCCTTCCACTACCGCGACTGGGGCGGGCATGGCCGCCATGTGCTGCTGCTGCACGGCCTGGCCTCCACCTGCCATATCTGGGATCTGGTCGCGCCGGACCTGGCGCGGGATTTCAGGGTGGTGGCGCTGGACCAGCGCGGACACGGCCAGTCGGTCCAGGTGGACGACGGCTACGATTTCGCCACCGTGCTGGGCGACGCCGCCGCCCTGATAGCCAGCGTGGGTTTGCAGAAGCCGATAGTCGTCGGGCACTCGTGGGGAGCGGACGTGGCGCTGGAACTCGCCGTGTCCCAACCCGACCTGGCCGGCGGCCTGATTTTCGTGGACGGCGGCACCATCGACATATCCAACCGCCCGGGGTGGACGCTGGCGCAGGCCCGCGAGGAAATGGCCCCCCCGATCTTCACGGGGTTCACCCCCGAGATGATGCGGCAGCGCGTGGAGTCCAGCGGACGGTTCGGCCCCGACGCGCCGCCCGAAACCACCGAGGCGGTGCTGGCAAACTTCCGAGTGCTGGAGGACGGCACCATCCAGTCCAACCTCCGGCGCGAGAACCACCTGCGCATCATCGACGCGCTGTGGGACCACAAACCCCGCGAGCTTTACCCGAAGCTGAAGTGCGCGACCCTGATGCTGCCGGCCCGCCAGTCCACGCCCGACGCCCACGACCGGCGCTTCCGGCGCGAGGAGTCCATCGCCCGCGCGGAATCGCTGCTGCCGCAGAGCAAAACGGTCTGGCTGGAGGACAGCATCCACGATGTGCCCCTGCAGCGGCCGGCGCTGGTGGCCGACACCATACGCCAGCACATCCAGGGCGGGTTCTTTGACTGAGCCGGCCCTCTGACGGCCATCGCCGTCTGCTAAAATGCCGCCAGACGCGTCCGCCGGCCCATCCGCCGACGCGATGCGCGAGACACTGTTGTGGCAAGAGATTCCAATTTTCACTCCCCTGGCACTGGCAAGGAGGCGTCGACATGACTACCGTTGGTTCCGGAAAGTACACCTACGTTTTGGAAAGGGACTGGGCCCATTTGCCCGATGGCATGACCATGGGCAACGCGTCCGCCGTTGCCACCGACTCGCAGAATCAGGTTTACGTTTTCCAGCGCAAGGACCCCCCGGTGCTGGTGTTCGGCCCGAGGGGGAACTACCTGGGTTCGTGGGGGCTGCGCGCCATCGAAGAGGCGCATGGCATCTACATCCAGGACGACATCGTGTACATGACGGACCGCAACGATTCGGTGTGCCTCATCTACACGCTGGACGGGAAACCGCTGCAGGTGATCGGGGACCGTGGCGTCCACTCCGACACCGGCTGCGAGATTCCCGGCGAGGTTTGCCCCCGGTCGGCCGGGCCGTTCAACTATCCCACCGAACTGGTGCCCGCGCCCAACGGCGACCTGTACGTGTCCGACGGGTATCGCAACGCCCGGGTGCACCGCTTCTCCCGAGACGGCCAGTTGAAGCAGTCCTGGGGCGAACCCGGCAAGGGCGGCCCCGGCGAGTTCCACCTGCCCCACAGCATCGTGGCGCACCCCAACGGCAACCTGTACCTGTGCGACCGCGAGAACAACCGCATGCAGGTATATTCGCCGGACGGCGAGTTCCTAACCATGTGGGAAGACATGCGCCGCCCGCTGGACATTTCCGTGGACAGCGAGGGCGCGCTGGTCATCAGCGAAGGCGGCGCCAACGGAACATCGCCCCGCGTCAGCATCATGGACACCGACGGCAACGTGCTGGCCCGCTGGGACTCGGAATCGGCCCACGGCAGTTGGGTTGACGCCGAGGGCAACATCTACATGGCCCTGGGCGCCCAGGAGCGTGTGGACAAATACGTGCGCCAGTAGAATAGGGCAGTCAGCGGGGTAGGCCCCTGACAACGCCGGCAGGGCCGTTCGATTATTGGCCATAGACAACCTGGTCCGCTCATCCTGTGTTGACGATCGACAACGCAGTCCGCTCGTCCTTCCACAGGCTCAGGATGAGCGGACGGTGAGCAGGGAACCGTTCCGGCAATAGCAATTTCCTTTTGCCAGGTTAATCGAATGGCCCTGCAACTCTGGCCTTTTATTTGTACTTATGTTCCATTTATGGTACAGTTCCAGCATCCGAGATTCGCTGGCAAGGAGATTACCTATGGAGGAAAGAACTAGTTTTCCCCTGCAATGGGACAAGCTTGCCGCCGCCGTCGCGTATCTTTCGGAAAAGTCGCGGAATGACGACAATTTCAGCGAAACCAAACTGGTCAAACTGCTCTACTACGCGGACTCCGCCGCTTATCTTCGAACCGGTAAACCCATAACCGGCGCGACCTATATTCATATGCCTCACGGCCCTTACCCACACGACTGGAAGGAGACAAAGCGACGCTTGGAGGATGACAAGTCCATAACAATCCTGGAGGAAAACATTCCGAACGGGCAAAAGCGTCGTCGGCCGATTGCGGGAGTTGCGGCAACCACCGACGCGCTGACCAAACAGGAGCAGCGGTTTCTGGACGAACAATTGCGTCGGTTCCATGATTTCAATGCCAGGCAGATCGAAGACTATTCCCACGATGAACTGGCGTGGCGCATAACCGCACAGGGAGAGGCAATCCCATATGGATTGCTCGGGTTCAGGGTACCGGGATCCGACACTGACGAGGTGAGACAGCGGGCACAGCGACTGGCAGATTCGATCCGTGAGCGAGGGTACCGAATAGCCCATGACGTCACGCCGCGCTGACAGCCGTTACAACATTTTCACAACTGAACAATTCGAGAACTTGTGGCAAAGTGCCGTGGATGGTGGCGCAATCGATGCCGGTGTTGGCTTTAGTCAATTGGGGAGTCTAATTGCCTATCTTTCGAATGACCCATATTATTTTTCATCGACGGACACAGTTGGTGAATTTGTGGACATACGCCGAGTTGACTTTATGCCCGACGCCAACCCTCGGGTTGAAATCTGGTATTCGGTGGTGGAGGACGACCGGGCGGTATACTTGATATCCGTAGAATTGATCTATCCGGCCCAGCAGGCTTTCCCTGGGTTCCATCTCTGACGGCAAGGCTAATTCCGTTTATGCTATAATCGCCTTCCCGTGTCTGAAAAATATACCAACGCCTCTGCGGCGCGACGTGAAAAACTACCATGAAAGCATCCGAACTGGTCTCACCAGAAGTCAACGAAAGAATCCCCGAATTCGGGCCCGGCGATACGGTGCGGGTGAACTTCCGCATCCGTGAGGGCGCTCGTGAGCGCGTGCAGGCATTCCAGGGCGTGTGCATCCGACGCACCCACGGCAAGGGGCCGGCCGCCAACTTCACCGTGCGCCGCATCACCGCCGGAATCGGCATCGAGCGCGTCTTCCCCCTCCACTCTCCTCTGATCGAATCTCTGGAGGTCACCAGGCAGGGCAAGGTCCGCCGCGCCAAGCTCTACTACCTGCGCGGACGCCAGGGTCGCGCCGCCCGGATCAAGGAACGGACCACCTACCGCAACCGCTGAAACCAAAAGGTGGACTCACCAACCGCCGCCCGTGTCCCGCGACACAGGCGGCGGTTTTGCGTATCATTACCCCATCCCCGCGACATCGATACGACATCGCATCCCATCGATTCGATGCTGGACCGTGATTGAGGCCGCGCCGTGAACTACGCCGACGTTGCCATTGACGCAGACTGGATCCCACCCGGCAAGACCTTCTCGTACCGGATCCCCCGGCATCTCGCCGTGGAGCCTGGCCAACTGGTGTGGGTGCAGTTCGGTCGCAGTTACGTGCAGGGCGTCGTCGTTTCCCTGGCCGACGCATCGGCGGTTTCTGAAGAGGAAACTCGGGACATCCTGAACCCGGTGGAACCGTCGCCCCTGATCGGTTCGCTGGGTTTGGAGTTGGCGCAGTGGTTGGGCGAGACCTACCTCTGCTCGCCCTTCGAGGCCGTGTCTGCCATGCTTCCGCCCGGTTTCCGTTCCCACCAGCGGGCGAGATTGACGGCGGTGTCCGGCCCGGACGACGAGGCCGCCCTGGCATCCTTTCGCGACACCACCCGCGCGGCATGGCGCGAACTGCTGGCATCCGGGCGGCCCGGCGAAGAAGCCCACGTCCTGCGGCAGATCGACGCCAATCGCGCCAACTCCGCGCGCCGCGAATTGCAGAGACTCGTGGATCGCGGCCTTGTGCGCAGGGAAGTCAGTCTCCCCAGGCCGCGCACCCACCGCTACCGCCGCGCGCTCATACCCGCCCACCAGGCCGACAACCCAGATGACGCTGCCCAGTCCATCCCGGCCCGGGCCACCCGGCAGGCGCAATTGCTGGCGGCGGTCCGGGAATCTCCGACGCCCTACGATGCCACCGGCGTGCAGCAGGTGGCCGACTCGCTGCTGGACCGGGGCCTCATCGCGGAGGAGTGGCAGCGTATCGAGCCTGAGGTCCCGTCGGGCGTGTCGCCTGCCGGCCGGCCGGCGGTTGACCTGACGCCGGCCCAGTCCAACGCGCTCAGCGGCATCAGGGCCGCATTGGACAACCCCAGCGTGACGCCCCGAACCTTCCTGATTCACGGCGTGGCCGGCAGCGGCAAGACCGAGGTGTACCTGCGCGCCATCGCTCACGCCGTCTCCAGGGGTCAGCAGGCCATCTACCTGGTTCCCGAAATCGCGCTGACGCCGCAGACCATGGGGCTGGTCAGCGAACGGTTCCCGGGCCGCACCGCCGTCCTGCACCATCGCCTCACCGAGCGCGAACGGTTCGACCAGTGGTGGCGGATTCGGGACGGCCTCGCCGACGTGGTGGTGGGACCCCGCAGCGCCCTGTTTGCGCCGGCATTCAACCTGGGAATCATCGTGGTTGACGAGGAGCACGAACCCGCCTACAAACAGGACGAACAACCGCCGCACTACCACGCCAGGGACGCGGCGCTGGCGCTGGCCCGACGCTGCGGCGCAACGGTCGTCATGGGTTCCGCCACGCCGGACGTATCCACCTATCACGACGCGGAACTGGGACGCCACCACCTGCTGCGTATGCCCGACCGCATCCCCGGCGCCGACGGATTGCCGATACCTCTGGCCGACACAGAGGTCGTCGATATGCGCCGCGAGTTGCGGGAGGGCAACCGCAGCGTGTTCAGCAGGCGTTTGCAGGACAGGCTCGACGCCACCATCGCCGCCGGACAGCAGGCCATTTTGTTCCTCAACCGGCGGGGCAGCGCGGCGTTCATGCAGTGCCGCGAGTGCGGCCACGTGGTCACCTGCAGCCGCTGCTCGGTGGCCTACGCCTACCACGCCGACACCGGCCGCCTGCTTTGCCACTACTGCAACCGGTCGCGCCGACTTCCGCGCGCCTGTCCCCAGTGTCGCGGCGGACGCATCCGAGAAATGGGGGCCGGCACCGAATCCGTCGCCGCCGACCTGGAATCGCGCTATCCCGGCGTGCGCATCGAACGCTGGGACTCCGACGTGGTGCGCGACCCGGCCGAACTGGAACAGGCGATGGGTCGTCTGGCCAACGGCGATGCGCAAATCCTGATTGGCACGCAGATGGTCGCCCGAGGGCTGGACCTGCCCAACGTCACACTGTCCGCCGTGCTGCTGGCCGATCTCGGACTGAACCTTCCCGACTTCCGCGCCGGCGAACGGGCTTTCGCGCTGCTCTGCCAGGTCTGCGGCCGCGCCGGCCGGGGCAGCCAGCCGGGCCGCTCCGTAATCCAGACCTATCAGCCGGACCATTACGCGATCATGGCGGCGGCGGCCCAGGACTACGAGTCCTTCTATCGGATCGAGATCGAATCAAGGCAGACCCACGGCAACCCTCCCTTCAGCCGGCTGGCCCAGATAGTGTGCGCCGACCTCAGCGTGCGCGGCGTGCAGCAAACCCTGGGAGAGTTGTCGGACCGCCTGCGCCACAGCGCCGCGCGCCAGGGACGCAGCGACGTTGAGGTCATCGGGCCGACGCCGTGCCAACCCGAACGGGTCCGGGGACGCTATCGCTGGCGGCTGATGCTGAGAGGCCGTCGCCTGTGGCAGTTCCTGCACGACGAACCCATCCCCCGCAACTGCCGGGTGGACATAGACCCGGTGCGGCTGGAGTGATTCCAGGCTATCCCGCGCGTGCCCAATCCTCCAGGGTGGCCTTATAATCTATCCACCAATCAGAAACCTTCGGGGGCAGCATGGACCCAATTAACGCGGTGGCGGAACGCCTTGGACTTGACCAGGAACACCTCATTCCCTTCGGCCGTTACAAGGCAAAACTCAGCATGGATGCAATCAAGCCCGACGCGCCAAAGGGCAAACTGGTGGTGGTAACCGGCATTACGCCCACGCCGGCCGGCGAGGGCAAGACCACCACGTCCATCGGGCTGACCGACGGCCTCGGCCGGCTGGGCTACAAGCCGGTGGTCAACCTGCGGGAACCCGCGCTGGGGCCCATTTTCGGAATCAAGGGCGGCGGAACCGGCGGCGGCAGGGCCCGCATCGTCCCCGAAGATGAGATCAACATCCACTTCACCGGCGACGCTCACGCCGTGGGTTCCACCCACAACCTGCTGGCCGCGCTCGTCGAGAACGCCGTCTATCGGGACAACGCCAACGACATGGCCCCCGAGGGCGTCACCTGGTCGCGCGTCACCGACGCTTCCGACCGCGCCCTGCGGCAGATCACGGCCGGCCTGGGCGGCAGCGCCAACAGCCCACTGCGCGAGACCCGGTTCGATTTCATCACCGCCTCGGAGATCATGGCCATCCTGGCATTGTCCACCGACCTCAGCGACCTGCGCGACCGTCTCTCCCGCATGGTGGTGGGAACCAACCGCAGCGGCGAGCCGGTTTCGGTTGCCGACTTGGGATTCGAAGGTTCGCTGATGGCCGTCATGCGTCACACCATCATGCCCAACCTGGTGCAAACCCTTGAGGGACAGCCCGCGCTGGTCCATGCCGGCCCCTTCGGCAACATCGCCCACGGGTGCAGTTCCGTCATCGCCGACCACCTGTCCATGGGCTACGCCGACCACATCATCACCGAGGCCGGCTTCGGGTCGGACCTGGGATTCGAGAAGTTCATGCACATCAAGACGCGCCAGAGCGGTCTGCCGGTCAGCGCGGCGGTGCTGGTGTCGTCCGTCCGCGCCATGCGCTGGCACGGCGGCGCGACCCGGCGCGAACTGGGCCAGCCCAACCTGGACGCCATGAAGGCCGGCGCCGCCAACATGGTCCACCACATCAACAACGTGCGAGCCTTCGGCCTGCCCTGCGTGGTCGCGCTGAACCGGTTCCCCGGCGACAGCGCCGAGGAATTGCAGGTCGCCGCCGAAATCGCCAACCAGGCCGGCGCCTACGCCACCGCGGAATACACCAGTTTCACCGACGGCGGCGAGGGCGGCATGGCGCTCGCCGAGGCCGTCGCCCGTGCAGCCAGCGACGCCGACGCCGCTCCCGCAAATATCGACTACGCCTACGACCTGGACGGCACCATCGAGGAGAAAACCCTGGCCCTGGCCCGACGGGTCTATGGCGCAGAGTCGGTCAGTTGGTCCGCCGAGGCCCGCCGACGCGCCCGGTTCTTCACCCAGCAGGGCTGGGGCGATCTGCCCATCTGCATGGCCAAGACACACCTGTCGGTTTCTCACGACCCGACCCTGCGCGGCAGCCCTTCGGGATATACCTTCCCGGTCAACGACCTGCGCGCTTCCGTGGGCGCCGGCTTCCTGTACGCCCTCGCCGGCAGGATCGAAACGCTGCCCGGACTGCCCACCCGCCCACGCGCAATGGACATGGACGTAACCCCCGAAGGCGAAATAACCGGCCTGTAGCGGGCGGGCGCCGTACATCCCGTTCATCCCCTGTTCATCCCTGTAAAAATCCCCCGTTGACCACCACCAACCTCAACGCAGCTCCCATCGCTGATTCAGACGCGATTGCCTTGGCGTGCGCGTTGCCTCGCTTTACACCCACGCCGGCGCAAGCATATAATTTCACACCCGGCGTTACGAAAATCGCAACGATGATGCGTTTAACGCGCCGTTAATTGGGGTGCAACGTGGCCATACTTGAAGTGCGCAAATTCCCGGACCCGATCCTGCGTCAGCGTGCCGTCAAGGTGACGCGGTTCGACGCAAAACTGGCCCAGTTGGCCGCCGATATGGTTGAGACCATGGAGGCGGAACGGGGCGTTGGACTGGCCGCCAACCAGGTTGGGGTCCTCCAGCGCATGTGCGTCGTCAAGCCCGAGGATTGGGAAGAACCCCTGATTCTGGTCAACCCCGAGGTCATCCGCCGGGAGGGCGAGCGCGAGGTCGAGGAGGGCTGCCTCAGCCTCCCCGGTTATCGCGGCATGGTCAATCGCTCCGTGCGCATTCGCCTCCGCTACCAGGACCTCACCGGCAAGCAGTTGCGACTCAAGGCCGACTGCATCCTCGCCCAGGCCATTGAGCATGAGACCGACCATCTCAACGGCATCCTGTACATCGACCACCTGATCGCCCACGACCAGTTCTTCCGCATCCACGTTGACGAAAACGGCGACGTGCAGTACATCCCCACCGGCGAACCGGACGCTGCGGAACTGGAACAGGCCGCCCGCCGGATGCACCACGCGCCGGCCGTTCCGCAATTCGACCCCACCAACGGACGCTCGACTTCGCCGCGCAACGAAGACGTCACCGCCGCGGACTGACATGGACGCCAATTGCCTGCTCACCCGTTTGAGCGGGTTCTTTGCCGCCCGAGGCGACCCTGACGTCTGGCTCGTGGGCGGCGCCGTCCGCGACGCCATCCGGGGCCGCGATTTTCACGATATCGACCTGGCCGTGGCCGGCGATGCCCAGCCCATCGGCGCGGCGGTCGCCCAGCACCTCGGGGGAACCGCAGTCCCCATCGAACCCTGGAACATCGCGCGGGTCGCCCTGCCGGGGGACACCGAGGCCGCGCATCCCTTCATCATCGACATTGTCGGATACCACGGTTCGCTGGAGGAAAACCTGCGCTCCCGCGACTTCACCGTGGACGCCATGGCCGTTCCCCTCAGCAGTTGGGACACCGACGAACGGTTCGCCGACATAATCGACCCGATGGACGGCAGGGCCGACCTGGTGCGAGGGGTGCTGAGGGCAACGTCGGATGACGTCTTTCGCGCCGACCCGGGCCGCATGCTGCGCGGCGTGCGCCTCGCCAACCAACTCGCCTTCCGCATGGAACCGGACACCGCCCGCGCCATCCGGCGGGACGCTCACCTCCTGGATCGCGTTTCCGCCGAACGGGTGCGCGATGAGTTCATGGCCATCCTCGCCGCCCAGGGCTCCAGGGTTCAGCTTGAAGTTCTGGATCGCCTCGACCTGCTCTGCCGCGTAGTCCCTGAACTGGAAGCCACCCGCAACTGCGATCAGCCCCGCGCCCATCACTACTGGGACGTCTGGGGACATTCGCTCCATTGCGTGGAGTATGCCGAGGCCGTTACCGCCGGGCACCGCAACAACGCCATCTACACCTTGGCCCCATGGACGGCGGCCGAAGACGCTCATTTCTCCGAAATAATCGGCGACGGCCACACCCGCCGCACCGTGCTGAAACTGGCGGCCCTCCTCCATGACATCGCCAAACCACAGACCAAGGGGCCCGACCAAAACGGACGCATCAGGTTCCTGGGCCACAGCGAACAGGGCGCGGAGATAGTGGAAACCCGGCTGCCGGCCCTCCGGTTGTCCAACCGCACCACCGCCCTCGTGTCCGCCATGGTGCTGCACCACCTCAGACCCAGCCAACTGCGCGACGGCGACAGCATGCCCTCTCCCCGCGCCATCTATCGATACCACCGCGACCTGGGCGACGCGGCGGTGGGCACCCTGTACCTGGCCATGGCCGACTTCCTGGCGGCCCGCGGCCCGGAACTGTCCCCTGAGCGCTGGAATAACTATGCTAGAATGATTGCTACTGTTCTTGAAGCGGGTGGCGATCCTCCGAACCGCGAGAAGGGCCCCCGCGCATTGGTCAACGGTCGCGACTTGATGGATACGCTCAACATACCGTCTGGCCCTCGCATCGGCGCGTTGCTGGAACGGCTGCGCGAAGCCGAAGCCGTGGGCGAAATCACCACCCAGGCTGATGCCCTGTCCTTGGCTGCACGATTGCTTGCAGATAACGCTTTTGAGGTTTGATAACGCGAAATGCGACGCCGCACCATATTGCTAACCGTTCTGATATTGGTTGTTCTGGGCATATCGGCCGCCTCTCTAGCCTCCCCTGAAATCCACATCGGCATCCCGGGCCTCCCCCGACTCGATCGGGCCGAAGCCGGCCCGTTGGGTCTGAAGCTGGGGCTGGACCTGCAGGGCGGCGCGCACCTGGTATACCAGGCGCAAACCGGCACCACCCTCGCGGTCACCTTCGCCGAGGTTTCCGACACCGACGCTGAAACCATTCAGGAGGCGCTCTCCGACGCCGACTACGAGGCCGATGTGTCGCCAGCCGGCGACGGCCTCTCCTTTGAGATTACCGGCCCCTACCTGGACCCGGAGCGCCGCGAAATCGTCCGCCTGGCGCTGGTTGACGCTATCGGTGAACCTGCGGACTTCGTGAACAGCGACCTTCCGCCGCCCACATCCGACCAGATGGACGGCGTTCTTGACATCATCAGCCGTCGCGTCAACCTCTACGGCACCGAAGAACCCATCGTGCAACGCTTCGGCGACGACCGCATCATCGTGCAGTTGCCCGGCGCTTCCGGCTCGGTGATCACCGTGCGGTTCGCCGAAAACTCCGACGTTGAAAAACTGGGCAGCATCGCCAACGGCCAGGGATTCGAGGACGTGGAAGTCGTCAGCCGTGGCAACAATGAGTTTCGCATCACCACCGCCACCACGCTGAGCATAACCCAGCGGAACTCCCTGGAAACCCTGCTGGCAACGGAGGTCGGCGCCGTCGAGTCCTACCAGGTTACCGGAGGCATCGAGGACGCCAAGCGTCTCATCGGCCAGACCGCTCAACTGGAGTTCCTGCGGCGTGAGTGCGCCGGCCCCGTGATCCAGTTGGGCTGCGTGCCCCCGCACACCGACAGCAGCATCGGGCTGACCGGCGACGACCTGGTCGATGCCTACGCCAGCACGGATTCGGTGACCGGCGAGTGGGTCGTCAACATCCAGTTCGACGACCGCGGCGCCGACATCTTCGGCCAGATGACCGGCGACATCAACGTGCAATCCAACCGGGACTCCGAAGAGGTGATCGCCGTCATCCTGGATGGCCGGGAGTTGATCGCCCCGGTGGCCCGCGCCCATATCCGCGATGGACGCAGCCAGATCTCCGGCAACTTCAACCGCGAAAGCGCGCGCACCCTCTCTGTCCAGCTCAAATCCGGTAGTTTGCCGGTGCCCCTGACGCTGATCCAGGAATCCGAAGTTGACGCGCTCCTCGGTGCAGAGTCTCTGGAGCGCAGCCTGCTGGCCGGACTGGTGGGCCTTGGCCTGGTGCTGGTCTTCGTAATCGCCTACTACCGCGCTGCCGGCGTGGTCGCGGCCATCGCGCTGATCTGCTACGCCGTGGTGACGCTGGCGATTTTCAAGCTGGTGCCCATCACCCTGACGCTTCCCCACATCGGCGGGTTCATCCTGTCCATCGGTCTGGCCGTTGACGCCAACATACTGATCTTCGAGCGCATCAAGGAGGAGTTGAGGCTGGGGCGCAGCCTCGCCTCTGCCATGGAAGTGGGATTCAACCGCGCGTGGCCGGCCATCCGCGACGGCAACGTGAGCACGCTCATCACCTGCGTGGTGCTCCTGTGGTTCGGCAACCGCTTGGGCGGCGGGCTGGTCAACGGCTTCGCCCTCACCCTGCTCGTCGGCGTTCTCGTCAGCATGTTCACCGCCGTCCTGGTCAGCCGCAACCTGCTGCAGGCGTTCCAGGCCATGGGCATGAGCCGCATGGCGAACCTCTTCACTCCGGAAAAACTTCAGCCCCGCGCTACCGGCCAACAGCCCCGGTCCGCCCAGGGAGGCCGTTAGCAAATGTTCAACATCGTCGGCAAGCGCGGCTGGTACTTCGTCCTGTCCGCCATCATCATCATCCCCGGCCTGCTCTCCATGATCGCCCCGCCCGGCTGGGCCTCCGGAGGCTCCGGCTTGACCCCCGGCATCGACTTCACCAGCGGTTCGGTGCTCAACATAGCATTCGAAGAACCCGTCGAGCCGCAGGCCGTCAGGGACGTCATGTCCCGTCTGGGCCATCCCGGGGCATTGGTGCAGGCGGTGGGAGGCGATTCGGTCCTGATACGCACCCGGGTTCTCGAAGAGGCCTCGGGCGGCCAGGTGTCCGAACGGCAGGTCATCCAGGATGCGCTGGAAGAATCGGTCAGCCCCATCCTGGCGTCCGGCGTGGACACCGTATCCCCCATCATCGCCCAGGAAACGGTGCGCAACACCTTCCTGGCCCTGGTCGTCGCGTCGGTGTTCATCCTCATCTACATCTGGTACGCGTTCCGGCGTGTGCCGCGAGCTTATCGCTACGGAGTGGCCGCAGTCGTCACGCTGGCCCACGACACCATAATCGTGCTCGGAGTCTTCTCCATCCTGGGAAGGGTGCTGGGCATGGAGGTCAACTCCATGTTCATCGTGGGCATCCTCACCGTCGCCGGTTATTCGGTGAACGACACCATCGTCGTATTCGACCGCATCCGGGAAAACTCCATCCGCGTCCCCGACCGACGGCTGGAAGACACCGTGAATCTGAGCATCATCGAAAGCGTGGGACGTTCCATCAACACCAGCTTCACAACCCTGCTGGTACTGCTGTCCATGCTCCTGATCGGAGGCGATGCCATCCGGGTACTGCTCCTGGTGGTGGCAATCGGCGTGGTGGTCGGAACCTACAGTTCCATCTTCATAGCCGCGCAGTTCATCGTAATCTGGGAGCGGCGCGAGTTCGGACGCATCTTCAGCCTGGGCCGGCGCGAAGCCGCGGCGTAAGCGCCACCCGTCCCAGCACCCGCCGCTCCGACACCAGCCGCAGGGCTTCCATCGCGCCCTCCGGCGTCAACGGCAGCGTCTCCGCCACCACGGGGCGCAGTTCGCCCCGCGCCGCCAGATCCACCGTCTGCCGCAACTCGGCCAGCGACACTCCGGATACGCCCAGTATCCGCGCGTCCCTGAAGATCATCTCGGCCATCCGCAGCGAGACAGCCTCGCCCGTAACGTCCCCCAGCAAAACCAGCCGGCCGTACTGCCCGAGGCAGTTCAGCGTCGCCGGCCATAGCGGAGGGCCGACGGTGTCGATCACCACGTCCGCGCCTACGTCATCCGTCAGGGCCATCACGATCTCGCCAAAATCGGGCCCGTCGTTGGCATCGATCACGAC
The DNA here is from genome assembly GCA_963668585.1 of Dehalococcoidia bacterium. Lineage (GTDB taxonomy): Bacteria > Chloroflexota > Dehalococcoidia > Lucifugimonadales > UBA3495 > Bin87. Next base: position 791,033 of record OY764869.1, read on the forward strand.
CGATGCTCCCAGCGATTCCAGGCCGGCCGCCTTTTCGGGCGACGTGCTGACCGCGATCACCTGCGCCCCACGCAGCGCGGCGATCTGCACCGCGTGGACGCCCAACCCGCCGCCGGCGCCGGTCACCACCACACAATCGCCCGACGCCACGTCCGCCGCTGACACCCCGCGCAGCGCGACGCCGGCGGGACACGCCAGCAATGCCCCTGCCGCGTCCGGAATACCCTCCGGCAGCGGGACCAACGCCGGCGTGGGCAGCGCCACGTATTCCGCGAACCCGCCGTCGCGTCCGTGTCCGATGCCGTCGCCCGACAGGCACCGGTGCTCCCTACCCGCCCTGCATCGCCGGCATTCGCCGCACGCCGCCGTGAGCAGGCTCACCACGCGGTCGCCAGACTGCACGCCGTCCGCCGGCACGTCCACGGACACCACCGTCCCTGCGATTTCGTGCCCCAGCACCACACCCTCGGCGACGCCGCGACGCAGCGCCCCGCGCATCACCAGCGCGTCGTGATGGCAGAAACCGCAGGCGTCCACCCGCACCAGCGCCTCGCCGGGTCCGGGCGTCGGAGTGGCGCGACGGGTGAGGGCCAGCGCGGGCCGTTCGCCCTCCGCCGCCAGCGTCAGCGCGTTCATGGTGTCGGGAATGTGGTGCAACGGCGTGGTCATGTAGGTTATCCAGGTGGGCCCGCTGTGGTAGTGTACTGACCCACAGTATCAACTTCTGAGAGGAATACAAGATGATAATCGGAGCGCACGTCTCTGCCGCCGGCGGCATCGGCAACGCCGTTGACCGGGCGACCGAAATCGGGGCTGAGGCCGTCCAGATTTTTGGTTCATCCACTCGCTCATGGCGTTTCAAGGCGCTGACCGACGCCCAGGCGGACGGTTTCAGGGAAAAGAACGCGGAGGCCGGCCTCGCGCCGCCCTTCCTCCACGCCATCTATCTCATCAACCTGGGCAACCAGAATCCGGAGAACGTGGAAAAGTCCGTAACCTCCCTGGTCCAGTACATGCAACTGGCGGAGCAGATCGGCGCCGGCGGCGTGATCTTCCATCCCGGCAGCCACGGCGGCGCCGGCTACGAAACCATCTTCCCGCAGGTCGTGGCCAGCATCAACCGCGTCCTCGATCAATCGCCGGATGGCCCACTGCTCTGCGTGGAGAACATGGCCGGCATGGGCCAGCACATCGGCGCGAAGTTCAGCGAACTCGGCGACATTCTGCGCGCGGTGGACAGCCCGCGCCTGGGCATCTGTCTGGACACCCAGCACGCCTTCGCCGCCGGCTACGACCTCACCAACCCCGAGGGCGTCGCCGGAATGATCGACGAGTTCGACCGCGACATCGGCCTCGACCGACTGTCGGCCGTTCACGCCAACGATTCCAAGCGGCCCTGCGGGTCCGGCGTTGACCGCCACGACAACATCGGCGAGGGTCTCATCGGCGAGGACGGGTTCACCAACATAATGTCCCACCCGGCCTTTGCCAACGTGCCCTTCTTCCTGGAGGTGCCCGGGTTCGGCGAGGACAGCAAGGGTCCCGACAAGCCCAACGTTGACATCCTGAAGGCCATCCGGGAGCGCGTCGGAGCCGGCGGTTAGGCCGCCAGCAGACTGCGGAGCAAATCCGGCGCGGCCGGTTCGACCAACCGCCACAGGAAAAAACCGGCGACCATCACCAACGCGCCCCAGACGCCCGCGCCCACGTCGTCCAGCATGATCCCCCAGCCGCCGTGCAGCCCTTCAAGCCGGCGGCACGGCCACGGTTTCACCACGTCAAAGGCGCGGAACACCACGAACGCGGCAGCCAGCCAGACCAGCGAACCGAAGGGGATCAACAGGCACGTGAGCCACATCCCAACGAATTCGTCCCACGTCGCGCTGCCCGGGTCCGGGTTCTCCGCCGTGGACATCCGGCCCGTCGCCCAGACGCCGATGGCCAGGCCGGCTGCCGACAGGATGCCGGCGACCGCCGCGCCCTGCCAGTCAAACCACCCCACCGGGACGGCGAAGGACAGCGCGTAGAGTATCACCGCCGCGCCCAGCGACCCCACGGATCCGGGCGCCAGCGGCGATAGTCCGCACCCTAAACCGGAGCCTATGAACCAGGCGATTCGGTCCGACCAGGAATCGCCCGGCCGTTCAGCCATAACCGAGCCGTTCCAGATCCTGTTCATCGAGGCCGAGGTAATGCCCAATTTCGTGGAGCAGCGTGATGCGAATCTCCTCCACCACTGAGTCGTAAGAATCGCAAACCTCCAGGATCGGCCGGCGGTAGATGTAGATGCAGTCGGGCAGCACCGGCTCGCCGCCGTAGCGTTCCACCAGCGGGATGCCCACGTAGAGGCCCAGCAGCGCGCCCCCGCCGTGGTCGGAGTGTGGGTCGGGATCCATTGCCCCTTCCGCTTCCGGCCCGGGCCAGTCCTCCACCACGATGTCGATGTTGCCCTCGTCCAGCGTGGCCTGCGCCGCTGCGGGCAGTCGTTCGTAGGCCGACAGCACGTGCCGCTCGAACTCCTCAAGAGGCATGCGCATCGCCTAACGCTCCCTGGACGCGAAGAAAGCGTCCAACGCCGCGCGTTCCAGACTCTGCATTTCCTCGCGTTCGCCGTCGTCGTAGTGGTCGTGTCCCAGCAGGTGCAGGGCGCCGTGAACCAACAGCAGCGCCAGTTCGCGGCACAGCGGGACACCCTGCTGCTCCGCCTGTCGCGCCGCCTGTGGCACGGAAATCACGATGTCGCCCAGCGGCGGCGGCTCATCCTCCGGAATGGGAAAGGCGAACTCACCCCCCCGCTCGTCCTGAGCCTGTCGAAGGACTCCTCCCTGCGGCTCATCCTCCGGAACGGGAAAGTCGAACTCACCTCCCCGCTCGTCCTGAGCCTGTCGAAGGACATCTCCGTCTCCCGGCGGCTCATGGTCCGACAGGCTCTCCATGAGCGGGTCGTGCTGGACTTGGCTGCTGTCCGGCATTGGAGATGGCCCCTCCCAGTGCCCGCCGTACTGCGCCGAAAACGACAGCACGTCGGTGGTCTCGTCCAGGCCGCGATAGTCGCGGTTGAGATCGCGCACCGTGGCGTCGTCGGTGAGCAGCAGGCTCACCTGGCCCACGGTGTCGGCTGCGATCACCTGCGCCAGCCCGTGCCGCACCGCAGAGGCCAGCCAGTCAGAGTCGGGAATCCCGCTGCGTCCGTCCATCGGGTCGGCTTGCACCGAGACGGCAACGCCGGGAAGAGGGTGATCCGTGAGATTCATGCTGTGAGCATTGTACAAAATAGGGAGCGGCCGCGCCGAGGCGCAGCCGCTCCGATTGTTGCCGAACTGGTTGCTCGGAGAACTAGTTGCCGACGATGGTGGTGAACTGGAAGGCCGGGAACGGCTCGGTCAGCTGGCTGGCGTCCACTAAACCGTTCGTTTGGACCTGACCGCGAGCATTGGCTTGTGCGGTCACCGTGCGGGTCACAGTGGCGCCGGTCGCTATGTCGCCCAGGTTGAAGGTAACAATCTGGCCCACCGCGGAGCCGCCACCGGAGGCACTGACGAAGGTCAATTGATCGGGCAGGGTAACCGTCATGACCACGTCGGTCAGTCCGATCTCGGTGTCCTGGTTGACAACCGTTGCGGTTAGGGTGGTGTTTTCACCGATCGCGATGCGGCCAGGGTTGTCCACGATCTGGAAGTGGATCGCCGGGCCCTGCTCGATGAACTCGATGGTGTCATCGTCGCTTCCGGTCACACCTTCATCAGAGACAACCGACGCGGTGTTGGTCTTGTTTCCGGTCGTGGGCGCCTGCATCGTGATGGTAACCGTGTGAGAGGCTCCGGGCATCATCGTACCCAGGTTCCAGGTCGGATTGTCGGTGTCGGTCACGTCAGGATTGCTGCTCTTGAAGACCATGTCGCTGCCCGGATTGTCCGTAAGCGTTACGCCGGTCAACGCGCCGGAATCGCTGTTATTGGTCACAGTGATGCTGCAGTCGAATTCGATGTTGATCAGGACCTGATCCTGGCATTCCTTGGATACAGCGAAGGTACCCGGAGTTACTGACGTCGCAGCGGAATCGCTGGCTTCCGAGTCTCCGGATGTCGCGGTTACGCTGTTGGTGTGAGTGCCCACTTCGACGCCCTGCAGGGTGACGGTGATGTCAGTCGAGCCGCCGTCAGCAGCCAGGTCGGCGAGGGTCCAGGTGATGGTTCCACCGGAATCCTCGGTCGGCGCGGTGGTGGGTTCAGGACTCGCCGATACGTACTTCATGCCAGGGGGCACTATGTCCGTGAGGGTGAGTCCGGTCGCCGGAGCGGTGCCGCCGTTGGTGATCGTGATGGTGTACTGAGCGTTTGCCAACAGGCCGATCGCTGCCGTACCCGTCTTGGTAACATGTATTTCCTGGGCGATCCAGGTCTTGACCAATGAGCCCTCGAACATCACGCGGCCGGCTTCGTCCTTGACCTGGAAGTTGACCGTGTTGTCGCCCACGCTGGGTGAAACCTGATTCAAGGTGACCACGGACTGACCGCTTGCGTTGGTGGGCATGGACATTGAGTCGAGCGTTGCGGCCGGCTCGTTGTCGGTGATGCTCCAGTCAACGGTCACACCCTCGAGCGCTGTGACGGGAATCGGGTATCCGTTTTCATCCTCGCCACTCGTACCCGCTGTGGGCTGGAACACCAACACGACCATTTCGTGCGCCTGGCCAGCCGGGTTGGTGGCGTTTCCTGGGAAGTGAACGTCCATGTCCACCCAGTGCTTGACGGCGAATACCTTGTGGTCATCGGCGTCAGAAATCCCGGGCACGTAGGCGGTAACGTCAGTGTCGCCCGCACGGGTTGAGGTGATTACGAAATCGGCCTCACCGTTGCGGTTCGTGGTGACGTTGCCAAAGGTGTTATCCACCTTGGCGCCGCCAGTAATGGACACGATGTCGCCGACAGCCTCTCCGAACCGGTTGAGAATCAGTTCCACCGGCACGTTGGCCGCCGCAGCGCCGTTGGCCTGAGTTACCTTAACGGTGAACGTGTGCTGGGTCCGTACCGGATTCCAGTCTTCCAGCAGCGCCGTATCTTCAGGCGACTTGCATTCTTCCACACCCGTTTGCGTGTCCGTGTAACAGATTTCAACGTTCGTGGGGATGACCGTTACCTGTTCGGGCGCAGTCGGGTTGCCGCCTTCATTCTCAATGACCGTGGCGAATTCAGGGGACGCCGGCGCCAGGCTGGCGTCAACAGGATCCGTCGTGGGGACGGTTCCCGTAAAGATATCTTGTGGGACCGCTGTGGTTGCCTGCGACGACCCAGCGGACAGCAGTACGCCGGCAAGTATCGCGCCGACCACAGCCAGCATCGCTACGCTGCCAAGAATCCATGGTAGAGACTTTCCTATAGACACATTCATGTTACAGTTCCTCGTGTTATGGAATTTATGGTGAACCCGGAACCCATGTGTGAAAGCATGGCGTTACTGCCGCCAGACTCACAGCGGGCGTAATTGTGCCAGCGGCAATGCACTATGTCAACCGTCGGCGTGCGTGATATCCACGAACCAAAACATCAAAAAATCGCAGCCTTGCCATCCATAACCGCTACCCGGATCACACGCGCGGATTCAGCGGTAACCTGCTCATCCTGAGGCGGTAGTCCGGTCATCCTGAGCCTGTCGAAGGACCAGCGGACGGTGAGCGAAAAACCGTTCTGGCAACAGCAATTGCCTGTCGCCGGGACAGTCGAATGGCCCGTCGCCGCACCCGCCATCCAACAGTCGCCAGACACCGCCGTGATACAATGTCCGGCGTGGACCGGCAATCCTCGCCAGCCGGATTATCGCCGTCCCAGGACAGCGTCCCGGCGGGCCAAGTCAGCCCATGTGAGACCCGATGATGAGCGACGAACAGTACAGCCCACAACCCGATTCCGGCGCCGACCCGCTGGCTGATTACGCCCTGCCCGAGGAGGGTGTCGCCGACCTGACGGACCGACTGACCGAGTTCCTGCCGGAGCAGGACGAAAACGATCCTCCCCTGATCATCGGCCAGGTGCTGGACGACTTCATCGACCAGTCCGGCGCCATGCCCGAAAACCTCCGCGAGGAGGACGCCCACGCCGTGATCTGCCAGATGCAGATGGCGGTGACCCTCGCCTACCAGTTGGGACGCCTCGAAGCCCGCTCGCCCGAAATGGTGCGCCGTTTCATGCTCGAAGCCATCCAGAAATGGGAAGCCAAACCGCTGCCCGATTCACTGGACTTCGTCGAGACCGACTTCCGCAAGCCCAAGGAACTCGTCCTGCCCCGCCTGCGCCGCTGGTGGCAGGAAAACCTCACCGCCGAGGACTACTACTGGGACGAGGAGTAACCTCAAACCCGGTCGATATCGCCGTGTAGGGGCGGGTTTGAAACCCGCCCCTACACGTATAATGCCACCCAGGATTCTCGAAATCGGAGGGAAGTGGATCCCATGACTACCGCAACCTATGACCTGGCGCTCATCGGCGGCAACCTGCTGGACCCGGCCCAGGGCATCAACAACGCAGCCCGCGACATCGCGTTCAAGGATGGCAAGGTCGCCGCCATCGCCGAAAGCATCGACCCCGCCAGCGCGACCCAGACCGTTGATGTATCCGGCAAACTGGTCACGCCCGGGCTCATCGACCTCCACGGCCACTTCTACCACGGCGGCAGCGGCAGCGCCGTTCACGCCGACCAGACCTGCCTCGGCAGCGGCGTCACCACCGGCGTGGACGCTGGCAGCGCCGGCTTCCTCAACTACGGCGCAATGCGCGACTACGTCTTTCCCGCCCACCGCACCCGGCTCATCGCCTTCCTCCACATCGGCGCCGTCGGCCTCGCCGCCAACCGGGCCCTCGGCGGCGCGCTCCACGATATGCGCATCATCGACGTGGACCAGACGGTGCAGGCAATCAGGGAAAACCCCAACTTCATTTTCGGCGTCAAGGTGCGCATGCACTACGATGCCGTGGCCCGCTGGAACGCCCACGAGGCCATGGCCCGGGCGAAGGAGGCCGCCTCACAGGCCGGCGTCCGCCTCATGGTTCACATCAGCGGCACCCCGATACCGTTGCCCGATGTCCTCGAACACCTCGGCCCCGGCGACATTTCAACCCACGCCTTCAACGGTCTCCCCGACAACATCCTGGACAACGCCGGCCAGATCCGCCCCCAGGTGCGGGAGGCGGCCGACCGGGGCGTCATCATGGACGTGGCCCACGCCGGCGTCCATTGCGACGTGGAGGTCGTCAAGGCCGCCATGGATCAGGGACTGCTCCCCGACACCATCAGCACCGACATACACATCGCGCCTCCCGGCCGCATCGTGTACCTGATGAACGACCTCGTCAGCAAGTTCCACGCCCTGGGGATGCCATTGGCCGATGCCATCGCCGCCAGCACCAGCCGGCCGGCCCAGGTGCTGGGCTTGCAGGACAGCATCGGGTCGCTGGCCGTCGGCATGGAGGGCGACGCCGCCGTCTGGGATCAGCGCCAGGGCCGCTTCGTCTGGCACGACATGGCCGGACACAACGTTGACGGGTCGCTGCGGCTGGATACCTTCGCCACCGTCAAAGGCGGTTTCGTCGCGTGGCGCGAGGGTCGCCTCACCGAAATGGGCAACTGCTGACGCCCCAACGGATCCGAATCGCCCAGGGCCCCGGAGGATTCTCCCCGGGGCCCTGGCATTTCTGACGGCGGAACCGCCGGCTCGTCAGTCAGCGGCCGGGTCTGACGCCCGGTTCGCCACCGGCAACAGCAGGAACACCACCGCCGACACCGCGAACAGCCCCGCGATGAAATACACCGCCGCCGGGAAACCGCCCCATTCATAGAGCGCGCCCGCGATCACGGAAGCAACGGCCGCCATCAGGAAAGCGGCAAAGGCAACGACTCCCAGCCCCGTCGATGCCACCTCGCGTCCCACCACGTCAAAGACGGTAGCCGTCAGGATGGGCTGGTCCGGATAGAGAAACAGTCCCAGCAGCGCGATGGTCACGGTGAGCATGATGCCCCCGTCGAACACGATCAGCCCCAGCGCCATCACGCATGACCACACCAGGCCCGGCACCAGCACCTGCTTGCGCCCAAACCGGTCGGACAGATAGCCGGCGCCGGTCTTCGCCACCAGCCCTACCGCGATCAGCAACCCGATGTGGAACCCCCGGTTCCATTCGCTCAGTTCCAGGTCGTTGTTCAAATACAGCGGCAGCACGGTCACCAACGCCACCAGCGCCATCGACCGGAATCCGCGCACCGACATCAGACCCCACAGCGCCGGATTTCGGAGCAGTTGCCGGGTCGCCTGGACGCGGCCGGCCATATCCACGCCCGATTCCTCTGCCTCAGCCACCCGACCGATGTTCCGGAACGCCCACAGCGCCAACACGCCCAGGACCAGCGGTATGGCGGCGTACAGGCTGAGCAGGTGATTCCAGGCCAAAAACAGCAGCAGCGCCCCGGTCGCCACCGGTCCCGCCACGTCTCCGATGCTCCCGCCGACCCCGTGGATCGACAGCGCCATCCCTCGCCGTTGCGCGAAGTGGTACGACAGCGACGACGATGCCGGCAAATGCCAGATGGAATGCGACGCGGCGACGACGGCTATTCCGAGCAGCAACAGCACGTACGCCGGCGATACGCCGATGACCAGCGAACCCAACGCGCACGCCCCGAGGCACGTCGCGAGCAACACCCCCCAGTATCTCCGGATGATGTCCACTGCCACGCCGCCCGGCAGCGCGACCACGCCGGCCGCGACCTCCCGCGCCGACAGCAATCCTCCCACGCCCACCGCCGACAGGCCGAACGCAGCCTGAATCTCCGGCAGCACCACGATGAAGCTCTGAACTATCCAGTGAAAAACCACATGGCCCGAGGCAAGCCCGGGCATGATGGTTTTCCCCTTCAGGGGCAGGTGCGACCGGTCAACTGCCGGTGTCGCGGGCTGGGCCTCTTGCATAGCCGTCCCCTCCGCAGCATCGGCTTCCCAACCACCGTAACCATGCGTCGGACGGGTGGCCTGGGTCGGGCCGCCGATTGAATGGTGGGGATTTTATGGCGCAAAGCGGGGTAATGCAAACCGGAGACGCCACGCCCCCGGAATATCGAAAGGATCGAATGGCCCGGTTTTCAAACCGCCCGGTCCGTCCTTGGCCAATGCCAATGCGTGTACAATTGGCGGGCCCCATCGCCGTCACCTGTTTGACTGCGCCGGCGACACATCCCCGCTGCCAAGGCTCTCACCATCCGCTCAACACGAAGACTTCCCCGGCCGCAGACGTTCGATGCGTTGCTCGCGTACCGGGATTTCAGGCTGCTCTGGTGCGCCAACTTCTGCGCCAACTCCGCGGTCTGGCTGCAACTGCTCAGCGTGGGATGGCTGGTCAAGGACCTGTCCGAGGGTTCGGCCGTCGGCGGTCTGCTGGTGGTGTCGGTGGGAGCCATCAACACGCTGCCCGGCCTGGTGGTCAGCCCGTTGACCGGCGTGCTGGGCGACCGCCTGGATCGCCGAAAGTTGGTCATGGCAGTCCAGGCGGTCGCGGCCGCGCTGGCCCTGGGGTTCGCCTTCCTTGCCGACAGCGAACTCATCCGCCCGTGGCACGCCTATGCTTACGTCCTGCTGTCGGGTTCCCTGCTGGCCATCACCCAGCCGATGCAGCAGGTGCTGGTATCCAACACCGTGCCGCGCCATGCGGTCAGCAACGCCTACGCCATCAGCGTGCTGACCATCACCGGCACACGGATATTCGGCCCCTTTGTCGGCGGACTGCTGATTTTCTGGCTGGGCTATTTCTGGAACTTCGCGCTGGAAGCCGTCCTGTACCTGGGCGTGGTGCTGTTGCTGGTGTTCATCCGACTGCGCTACGCCGCCCCGCAACCGGAACGCGAGGGCCGGCGGTTCTCGCCCATAGCCGATTTCAAGGAGGGCATCCTTCATCTGTGGCGAGAGCAGCGCGAAATCCTCCAGATGATGGTGCTGTCGATTGTTCCGAATACCATCCTGCATCCGGTGTGGTTCCTGCTGCCCCTGTTCACTGCGCAGGTGCTGCACGCCGATGTTGACATGGGCGGCTACCTTCTGGCCGTCACCGGATTGGGAGGATTCCTGTCCACCCTGGTCATCGCATCCTTCGGGCTGCCCAGGCGCAGGGGTTATATGCTGCTGGCAATGGCGGCGTGCAGTTCCGTGGCGACCATGGCGTTCTCCCATTCGTCCTGGCTGCCGGCCGCCTTCGTGTTCCTGGCGTTGATGTCGCTGTTCCAGTCGCACTACCGCACCACCCAGGGAACCGTGGTGCTGACCATCGTGCCCGACCGGTTCCGGGCCCGCACGATGAGCGTATTGTCCTACGAACGCGGGTTCCTCACCGTTGCCAGCGTGGCCGTCGGGGCGTTCGCCGATGCCACGTCGGCCTCCATAGCCATCCTGGTGTTGGGAGCGGTCGGCCTCGCGGCGGTGGCCCTATGCTCCGTGGCCCTGCCCAGAGTCCGCGCGCTGGAGTGATGCGGCAGCCCAGCAGCCCGCCGTGAGATCGCCAGTCCTGTTGCTCCGCGCACGTTCCACCCATCCCAAGCCTGTCTAAGGATCAACGGACGGTGAGCAGGCAACCGTTCCGGCAACCCCGGCATCCTGTACATCCTGTGCATCCCTGTAAAATAATCCCTTGACACCACCAATACGAACGTATATCCTAATACCGTCTAGATCAAGCAGCTGCTCCACCACAACCCCAGAGAGGCAGGTTTCCGGATCGACGGCCAACCCCGTCAGCAACAAATCGCAACCGGTCCAGGTGGCAATTCGCCGATATCCGACCAACGTACTCGCCGGCGGTGCCGCACTGGCCCACCGGGATTGTTCGGGCCCGCGTGGTAGGGACTCAACCAAATAGTCCTGCGACCACGGAACTGCCGTTCAAATAGTTGCGTACTGGCCGTGCGCTGACAACGATCCGGAATCCCGCCTCTCACACCAAACCAAAACCAACCGCCAACCACCGAACCACCAACCGCAGGGACGAGAAACCCTCCACCCCTCCGGAAAGACGACGCCCGCCCGGCGCCGTCCCATCCTGGTGGATCGCCAGCGGCCATGCACACGCATGGGCGGGTGTCAAACCTGCCCGCGCAGACCCCATCCGTCAGCGATGCAGCGCCCCGACACCTGCCCCTCATCAGGATAATCGAAGGCCCTGCACGCCCCGCCCCGTTTGTAGCGGCGCGCCATCTCCTCCGATACAATCTCCGGAGCCTCAAAAGCGCCGCGCATTGCCATGAATCGTATCGTCAACCTCGCCTCGAAACTGGTCAACGCCGCCTGGTTCGAATACCTGATCATTGCCGTCATCATTCTCAACGGCATTTTGCTGGGACTGGAAACGTCCGCCACCATCGACGGCCTGTATGGCGATTGGCTCCGGTTGGGCAACGAGGTGGCGCTGTGGGTATTCATCGTCGAAGCCGCCCTCAAGTTGCTCGCGCTCTGGCCGCGATCCCTGCGCTATTTCAAGGACGGCTGGAACGTATTCGACTTCATGGTGATCGTTTTCGCCCTGATTCCCGCCACCGGACAGTTCGCCATGATTGCCCGGCTGGCCCGATTGCTCCGGGTGGTGCGCCTGATCTCAGCCATCCGCGACCTGCGCCTGATCGTGGCCGCGTTGGTGCATTCCATCCCCAGCGTGGGCCACGTCATCATGCTGATGAGCATCGTCGTGTACATCTACGCCATCATGGGCTATCACCTGTTTCACCAGCACGACCCCGCGCATTGGGGTAACCTGGGAAGGTCGGTGCTAACGCTTTTCAACATCATCACCCTGGACGGCTGGACCCAGGTGATGAACACCGCCATGCTGGTCTATCCCTGGGCCTGGCTCTACTTCGTCAGCTTCGTGGTGGTGGGCACCTTCGTGGTCATCAACATGTTCATCGCCATCATCATCAACAGCCTGGACGAGGCCAAGCGCGAGCGGTCCCTCGAGTCGGAGGGCTCGGTGTCCCAGGAACAACTGCTGCAGGAACTCCAGGCCGCGCGAGAAACGCTCAACCGGCTGGAGCGACGCCTGCAGGCGGACGACGCGCCAAAGGACCGCGCCAACTGATCCCCCCGACCCCGCCCCATCCCGCAGCAGCAAGTCAGGACGAGGCCAGCCAACCCATCATCCCACAGAGCCTAACCGACTGCCGACGGCGCCTCGGTAAGTCCGGCGATGCGCTCGCACCACTGGGCCGCGCCCAGAACCCGGCCCTCCTGCGCCCACGGCCCTCCAAACTGCACCGCCATGGGCATCCCAAGCTCGCTCAGGCCCGTGGACACCACCACCGTGGGCAGTCCCGCCGCCGTCCACGGAACCTGGAACGCGGCGTCGCCGGTGGTGTTCAGGTCCCTCGGAGCCGGCGCAGGTGTCGCCGGCGTCATCACCACGTCCACGCTGGCCGCCATCTCGCTCATGTCGGCGCGGAACTGCCGGCGCAACCTCTGCGCTTTGAGGTAAGCAGCCGTCGGCATGATCATTCCCATCTCCATGCCGGCGCGGATGCGCGGCCCGTAATCGGCGGCGCGAGTACGGTGATTCACCTCGTGGAATCCGGCGCACTCCACGTTCATGACAATGCGCTGGAAGCTGTGAACCCGCGCGAAACTGGCGGGCAGCGGAATCTCCTCAACCTCGGCCCCAGCCTCCGCCAGCCGGTTGGCAATTGCCTCAGTATGCGCCCAGATCTCCGGCGTGGCGTAGTCCTGGTAGTACTGTCGCACCAGGCCGATGCGGGGCGGCCGGTCGTGCTCCAGCATCTGCGCGGTGAAGTCCGGCACTGCGTCGCGCAGGCTGCCGGGATCGTTGTCGTCCTCACCGCTCAGGACGCTCAGCATCAGCGCGGCGTCGGCCACCGTCCGGGTCAGGATGCCCACATGGTCCAGCGACCAGCTAACCGGCGCCACGCCGTAACGGCTGATGCGCCCATAGGTCGGTTTCAGGCCGACGATGCCGTTGTAGGCGGCCGGCCGGCACGTGGAGCCGCCGGTCTGCGACCCAAGCGCCGCCGGGACCATCCGCGCCGCCACCGCTGCCGACGACCCGCTGCTGGACCCTCCGGGCGTATGCTCCAGGTTCCAGGGGTTGCGCGTCGGCGATGGGTCGGACGTCGCGAATTCCGTGGTGACCGCCTTGCCAAGGATGATTCCGCCGGCCTGCCTGATCTTGGCCACCGAGGTTCCGTCGAACTCGGGCACGAAGTCGGCGTACACCTTGGAGCCGCAGGCGGTGAGCATGCCCTCGGTGTAGAAAATGTCCTTCAACCCCACGGGCACCCCGTGGATGGGGCCAAGCGTGTCGCCGCGCTGTACCTCCGCCTCCCGCTGCCGCGCCACCGACAGCACCGCGTCGCGGTCGATGGTGACCCAGGCTTGCAGGTCGCCGTCCAGCGCGTCGATGCGGGCCAGCAGCGATTCCGCCAGCGCCACCGGCGACAGTGTTCCCTCGCGAATCTGCGCGGCGGCTTCCGCCACCGAAAGCTCATAAAGTTCGGGCATCATTCAACCTCTCGAGGGTTTCCAAAAGCTCCCTCACCCCTGCGGTGTGCGGGAGTTCGTGTGAGGGGGATTCTCCCTGCGCATCGCCTGTGGTGTGCATTCACCACCGGCGTTTCGCGCCCCCGTCATTCCTGAAACAGCGGTTCCAGGTCCGGCGGAACATCGGCGCCGTCAACGTCGAAAACCTGCTGCGCCGCAGTCCTCAGGTACGACTCCAACTCCTCCGCCCGTTCCTCGCCAAACTGCGCGACGGCGCGCCGGCGCAGTTCCTGGTATATCCGCTCCTGATCATTGCTCTGGCTCATGTTGCCGACACCTCGCCGCCAGTATTGCCCCGGAGGCCAATCCGGTACGCTGGCAGCATTCTAATTGCACCGCCCCGGCAGGGGCAACCCTGGCAGGCCCCTTTCGCCAGGATAATCGAATGGCCCTGCCAGTCCCGCCCTCCGTTTGGTTACAACATCGCTCCCGTAGTACAATCTTTGCTACCCGGCGTCACATCGGCCACGGGCCGTCACTTCGGCACAGGTGCGCAAATCGCCGTGGCGTGCCGGAACAGAGCGCCCCATCAAGGAGACTTTCGCATGAAGATGTATATCTGCGGTCAGTGGGTTGACCGCGATAACAAGATGCCCGTCGTCAATCCCTTCGACCAGACCGCCTTTGATACCGTCCCGCGCGGCACCGCTGCCGACGTGGAGGCCGCCATCGCCAGCGCCGTCCGTGGCGCCGCCGTGATGGCCAAACTGCCCGCTCACCGCCGCTATAGCATCCTCAAACGCGCCGCCGACCTCATGGACGAGCGCGCCGACGACCTCGCCGAGACCATCACCCGCGAGGAGGGCAAGGTCATCGCCGAAGGACGCGGCGAAGTCCAGCGCGCCATCCAGACCATCACCCTCTCCGCCGAGGAAGCCAAGCGACTCCACGGTGAGACCGTGCCTCTCGATGCCGCGCCCGGCGTCGTCAGCCAGTTCGGGTTCACCATCCGCGTGCCCGTGGGCATCGTCGCCGCCATCGCGCCGTTCAACTTTCCCCTGAACCTGGTGTGCCACAAGGTCGGGCCCGCCCTCGCCGCCGGCAACGCCGTCATCCTCAAGCCCGCCGGCGACACCCCGCTGTCGGCCCTCAAACTCACCGAAATCCTGCTGGAAGCAGGCCTGCCCGAAGAGGCCATCCAGACCATCACCGGGTCCGGCGCAGAGATCGGCGACGCCATCACCGGTTCCCCCGACGTCCGCAAAATCACCTTCACCGGCAGCATGGAAGTCGGCGACCAGATCTGCCGCAACGCCGGCATCAAGAAGGTCACCATGGAGTTGGGTTCCAACAGCCCGCTCATCATCATGTCCGACGCCGACATCGAAAAGGTCGCCGCCGCCACCGTTTCCAGCGGTTTCGCCAACGCCGGCCAGGTCTGCATCTCCACCCAGCGCGTCTTCGCCGCCCGGACCATCTACGCCGACCTGCTCGACGCGCTGGTCAAGCCGACCCAGGAGTTCAGCGTCGGCAACCCCTTCGATGAAGACGTCAAGATGGGCCCCATGATCCGCCAGACCGACGCCGAGCGTGTGGAGGGCTGGATCGCCGAGGCTGTTAGCCAGGGCGCCCGCGTCATCGCCGGCGGCGGACGCGAGGGCACCATGCACACCGCCACCGTCATCGCCGACGCGCGTCCCGAGATGCTCATATCCCGCGAGGAACTCTTCGGCCCCGCCGTGGCCGTCAGCGCCTTCGACGACATCGACGACGCCATCGCCAAGGCCAACGACACCCGCTTCGGCCTGTCCGCCGGCATCTTCACCCAGAACGTGGACTGGGCCATGAAATTCGCCCAGGAGGTCCACTCCGGCAACCTGCACATCAACTCCTCGCCCCAGTGGCGCGCCGACGTCATGCCCTACGGCGGCCTCAAGGACAGCGGCATGGGCAAGGAAGGCCCCGCCTACGCCATCGAGGAAATGTCCGAACTCAAAATGGTCGTCTTCCACATGGGCGGCTAACCTCAATCCCCTGCATCATCCGTAGGGGCGGGTTTGAAACCCGCCCCTACCCATGGCAAAACCAATACTGGCCCGCCGCCATAACCGCCGCCCCCGCCGGACCGACAATTCATCCCCAACCCACGGAGATCCAACATGACCAGCCGACCCCATGGCATCGATGGCTGGGGCTACCCCAACCAGGAATACGCCCCCGAACCCGTCGTGATGACCCAGGCGCCCCGCAGCGCCCTGGTGGTCACTCCACATCCCGACGACGCCGAAGGCGGCTGCGGCGCAACCATGGCCAAGTGGATCACGGAATCGGCCACCAAGGTGGTGATCCTGATGTGTACCAACGGCAACAAGGGCACGGGCGACCGTTCCTTCACGCCGGAGGGGCTGGCTGCCACCCGCGAGATTGAGCAGCAGAACGCCGCCAGGGTCCTGGGAGTTTCCGAGGTGGTGTTCCTCCGGTACGGCGACGGTGAGCTTGAAGATACTCACAAATACCGGGGCGAGGTGGTGCGCCAGATCCGTCGGCACAAGCCCGAGGTCGTCTTTGGCATCGACCCCTACCGCGTCACATCCCACACCCACCGCGACCACCGCAACAGTGGCCAGGCCGCGCTGGACGCGGCATTCTCCTACGCCTGGAGCTGGTTGGATTTCCCTGAGCAGATTGCCGCAGAGGGACTGGAGCCGCACCAGGTGAGCGAGGCGCTGCTCTGGGGTTCCGAGCGGCCCGATACCTTCATATCGATCAACGAGCAGCACATTCTGATGAAGGCCGCCGCCCTCAGCCAGCACGCGTCGCAGATCAGCGCGCGCACCGCATCCCAGCGCCTGGAGCGGATGACCGAAGGATGCCGCCTCCAGGGCGAACGCTGCGGCGAACGGTTCGCCGAAGGCTTCCGGCGCATCGACTTCAACCTCGGCTCCGAAGAATGGTGGCTGCTGAACCGGTAACGCACGCCTCCCGGCGTATAATGGATGGCCACGAGGCTACCATGGTAACCATACACACCAGCGACGACATATTGCGACTGCTGGCCGAGAACCCCGAGTGGAAAGCGGCCGTGAGACGCGAAATCCTCACTGAGGAGCTGATGAACCTGCCCGCCAGGTTCGACCAGTTCGTGGCCAGTACAGAAGGATTCATTGGAGAACAGCGACAATTCAACTCAGAAACCGGTGAGCGTGTGGACCGCTTGGAGTCGGATGTCAGGGAGATCCGCGAAGACGTCGGACAACTGAAGGAAGATGTTGAACAACTGAAGGAAGACGTCGGACAACTGAAAGAAGATGTCGGACAACTGAAAGGCGATGTCCGCACGATTCGAGATGACTTGGGTAATCTGAAAGGATTCCGCGCCCGCGACGAAACCATTCAGCAAGCGGACGGGGTTGCCATGGTTCTGGGCTTCAGGATGGTGCGCACTTTGTCGTATGGCGATCTCGTCAGCATGACGACGACTGCGGACACGTCCGGAATTGCCGACGGGGATGTTCTGAGCTTCCGCCGCGCCGATCTCGTGATCGAAGCCACCGACGCACAGGGCGAAACGCATTATATAGCCATGGAAATCTCGTACACCGCCGATGCCCGCGACACCCGTCGTGCCGTCCGCAATGCCAGCCTTTTGTCCCGCTTCACTGGCCACCCAGCCCATGCTGCTATCGCCAGCATCCAGAATGTGAACGAAATCCAACACACCATCGAATCAGGTCAGGTGTATTGGCACAAACTCGTTGACCGGGACGCGCAGCCTGAGTGACGCCGCCCACAACCGGGCATCAACCCCCAATCGCCCCGATCACCCCGTCCGCAGTCGCCACCCAAGCCATGCGGGCCAAGATGATGTCCATGCAAACGTCGTGATCGGTGGACGTTCCGGCGGCGCAGGTACATCTCGATTTCCGTGGTGTTGAACCGGCCGGTCACATTCCTCCCCTGACAGAGTCAATACTCCGATCAGGTGGTTATGAGCCGGTAAGGATTGTTGACATGAAACTGCTAACTCGATAATCTACGCCCGCCTGTTGGTCGCCCAAGATTGCAAGATTGGCGGACTGCGCCCGAGTGGGCGCACGTAGCACACCTGACACCAATGCGGTCATTGAGGGTTTGGGAAGAGTGCTAATTGGCAGCGGCAGGTAGGGGAAATCCTACGGTCAGCGAGGGAGGTGGATAGTAGCGCATGTCAATCACCGACCCGGTAGGTCAACCAGTCGTGCTGCCATAGTTCCAGTTTCGTTCGGGGGCGGCTTTCCGGCGGCTGTCGGTGCGATTTCACCGCCACCCTTGTCAGGGTCGGTCCAACCCAATTCGGTTTGTTTCCCGTTGGACACGCCATCAAAAACCTGACGGGTCAGTGGAACTGCAAAAAATGAACCGCTCCGACTTTAGCGATACTGGCCCGTCCATGTTTGGGCTGGCAATCGACAACCGGCCAGGGTCAAATTACGCAATTTGAGAGGTGGTCCTATGCCGTTCTTGCAACCTTTTATAAAATATGTCGACTTTAGCGGGAGAGCCACCAGGCTGGAATTCTGGTCGTTCACGGTGATGAATTTCATCATCGCTTTGGTGCTGTACCTACTGGCGTTTACCGTAGGTTGGGGTTTCTTTATTATAGTGGTCGTGTATGGGATAGCGGTGTTTTTGCCTACGTGGGGAGTGTGGGTGCGGAGGCTCCACGATACCGGTCGCAGCGGGTGGTGGCTGCTGCTGGGAGCAATCCCGCTCGCGTTTATCGTCCTGTACATCTTTGCCCTGATGGACAGTGATGGCGACAACGAGTATGGGCCGACGCCCTGATACTGTCTCGCCATACCACCACCCTAATGGCGGTAAACTACGATGCACTCACGTTTTTTTGCGAACCTCGGTCCTGATGAGCAAGTAACTTACGTCACCGGCACGAATGCCCAGGGTTACTGGATGGCCATCGGGTGCGGGGCAATAATCGGGCTGTTCTTCTTCCTCATCCCCGGTCTCATCGTCCTTTTGATTGGCATCATCCAGTACGGACGGTTCAAAGATGCCGAGTGCGTGGTGACCAACAAGCGAGTCATCGTGTCGGGATGGGGCGGTCAGCGCCGCGTGGTCGAGTTCGATCTCCAGGACATAGCCAGCATAAACCGTTCAGGTCGGCTGACCAAATCAGTCAACATTCGGGCAGTCGATGGCCGCAGGGCAAAACTCAGCAACGTCGCTTACGACTGGGAACTCGTTGAGAAGGTGCAGGAAGCGATGGCAGCAAGTCAGTCAGACACTCCCTGATGCCCGACACAGGGCGGTTTGGCCGGATCAATCGTGATGTCTGGCATGCTTGTCCTCCCGTTCGGCGCGTCTGATTCCGTTCCTTCCCTGCCGTCGTGGCGTGGATGATTTCGTGGCGTTCCCACCCTCGTCCCTGGGAAACTCCGCGCCTTCCGCGCCGAACCGCACCCCCTGGGCCCGCATCATCGCCGTCGCGTTGGCCCGCGCCACCGCCCGCAGCACATTGGCCATGATGCCGCTGTTCTTGCGGACACTCTTCTCGGGCGCAAGCACCACCTCCCTCGGCCCCGGCTCCAGCAGACCCCAACCCGGCGGCAACGCCTCCGCCAGCACAATGCCCGTCGGCGCCATGATGTAGTGGTAGTCGGCGATACCCAGAAATCGCGTGTCGTGGAACTTGGTGGACACCGTGGTCAGCCGCTCTCTCAGCCGTTCGGCCTCCTGCTCCAGGCGGGCGCGGTCCCCATTGGTCGAACGATAACCGGGAGCGTCCGTCAACTCCATTCGCCGGCGCAGGGCATCCTGACGCTGGCGCATCCGCTTGATGTCATCGTCGGTGTGGTTGTCCCGCGCGAAATCCGAGCGGGACACCTTCACTTCCACCACGTAAATCGCGTTGCCCGGCCCGACGCCCACCACATCTACGACCGACCCCCACGGCCCCTGCAGCCTCACCTCCAGCCCGATGCACCGGCACCGCGCGACACAGTACAGCCACTCCCACGCTTCCCACTTCAGCCGGTAGGTGAGCGCCGACTCGCTGCCCAGCTTGAACCGTTGCGGGTCGGGCTCAACCGCCGTTGGATCCTCTCCCATCCATCACCGTCGCTAGCTGTCCTGCAAATCGCGCACGATGCGCCGCAACTGCTCCTGCTCCGCGTCGGTGGGCGCGTCAAATGAGAAGTGCATCTCGTCCACCAGGTCGCCGTACTTCTCGCGGAACTTGCCGGCAATCTCATCGTACTCACCGATGGTGGCGAAGGCGTTGAGCATCTCGTCGGGCACCAGGCCGGGCATATCGTCCCACCTGCCCTCCCGCGACATGCGGTGCAGTTCCTTGCCGATGTCCTCAAAACCGTGGCATTCGAGAACCGGGAAGTAGGTCCGCGTGGACGAATAGAAGGATATGCGACGTCGCGTTATCTCCGCCTGCTCGCGAATCGCCTCCTGGTTCGGCCCGGTGACGATGAACCCGCCGCCCACGACGGTAACGTCATCGGGGTTGCGGCCGGCGCGCCGCGCTCCCTCGGCCACGTTGGGTTTCACAATCTGCCTTATGTACTCGGGCGAGGTCAGGCTGTGCAGCATCAGGCCGTCGCTGGTCTCGCCGGCCACCAGGCAGTTGTACCCGTTGACGGCGGCGGTGAACACCTCGGGCGGGTTGTGCTCGCTCGGCCCGGGACTGAAGAACGGCGTCATCAGCGAAAATTGGTAGAAATCGCCGTCGTATTCCAGGTTGCTCCCGGTGTCCCAGCAGTTCCAGATGGCGCGTAGCGCCTGCACGTATTCGCGCAGCCGCGAGCCGGCGGAACCCGTCCAGCGGGTGGAGAACCGCCGCTCGATGTGTCCCTTCACCTGCGTGCCCAGCCCCAGGCGGAACCGCCCGTTGCTGCCGTCCTGCAGGTCGCGGGCCGTGTAGGCCACCACCATGGGGGAGCGCGGGAAGGCGATGGCCACGTGGGTTTCCAGGGTAACCCGGCTGGTGGACGTGGCCGCCACCGCCAGCGGCAGGAACGAATCGTGCGCCGTCTCGTTGGTGGATACGCCGTCGTACCCCATGGACTCCGCCCAGGCAGCCTCCGCAGCCACGGCATTAAGGTCCCGCGATCTCAGTGAATAAACAACTCTCATAGGTGGTAGCTCCTCAACACGCAGATGCCGTTAGCTCTGCTGCCGGTAAATCACAATCCCAAATTCATCAATGTACCGCTTCAGCGGCGCGTATCCGACACCCTCGTAGGCCTTCACGTCGCACGTCTGCGGTATGTCCAGATCCTCCAGATCCAGCGCCAACCGACCCAGGCGATAGTCATCCACGATCCCGTGCGTTGCCAGGTCGAAGTCCGAACGCGGCGTCGCCCGGCCCGTGGCCCGCGAACCGAACAACGTCACCTTCATAAGCTCAGGGTAGGCGGCGAAAATCCGGTTCATCTTTTCACGCGTCGCCGGAGGCACGTCAGGGGTTTTCTCCATCCATCAACTCCATGCCGAGACGCAGGTACAGGTCATCCAGCACCGCCAGATAGCGGTTCCGGATACTTTGAATGACGGCTTCGAACCTGGCGAAGTCATAAGTGTGCGACATCAGGTTGCGGTCCACGAGCATATCGGTCCAGGTCTCAGCGTCCGGTATCAGCCTGGCGGTGAAGGCTTGCCGTATGACGTTGCGAGGAGTGACTTCGGTCAGGACGATTCCGCCGTACTCCAGGCGGTCTTTGAGGGTGTTCCACGCGAGCTCAAAAGTGTACTCGAACCGCTGTATAACGCCCTCCCGTTCCAACTGGTTTAGCTCCGATACATCACGCTCCGTGGCCTCTCTCAGCAGCGTGTAGGCGCGTGAGAAGTTGTGGTAACGGTAATGCCATCGTACTTCCCGGTTCATATCGGTTGTCCGACGACAGCGACGGCTACCCCTCCGCCGGCGCGTGTTCCGTGTAGAGTTGGTCGGTCTTGGCCGCCATGATGAAGTCGTTGCGGTGCAGATTGCGAATCTTGTGCGTCCACCACGTCACGCTGACGCGGCCCCACTCGGTGGTCAGGCGCGGATGGTGTCCCTCCGATTCCGCCAACTCGCCCAGCGCGTTGGTGAACTCCAACGCCTGCACGAAGTTGCCAAACTTGAACTGCCGGTCCAGCTTGGGAATCCCGGACTCGTCGATCAGCGCCCAGTCGTTGACCGCCGGGTGCAACTCTGAAATCTCGTCATCGGTAACGTGGGGCGAGTCCCGCCGGCACGCGGTGCATCGTTCGCTGTAGAGTTCGGCCATCGCGGCTCCTCCAATTTTCGGTTATTTGCGCTAATTCTAGCATAGCCCCCTCCAATCCCCAGTCCCCAACCCCTTTGCGTCTCTGCGCCTTCGCGTCGAAAACCCGCGCGCCAGTCGTCGCCCATAGCAGCACGCCGCCAGCCTGGCAACTGTCCAACCCCGCCACAAATGCGGTATAGTTTCCGCCGACGATTCACCGCAACATCGGGAGGCCAACATGATCTACGGCGCGATAACCAACTCCTGGCGGAACCAGCTTGACGATGCCGAACTGGGCGATCTCATCGCAGAGGCCCAATCCCGCGGCGCACGCCACATCGAACTGCGCCAGACCTGCCTCGCGTCCGCCGAGTCCGGCGAGGGCGACGCCTGGCGGCCCAACCTGCAGACCCTGGCCGACATCGTGGTGCGCTTCCCTGAACTCACCTTCGACCTGGCCGTGGCCCTGCCCTGCATCACCACCGACATCGACCCCCAGGGCGGCCTGTACCAGTCCCAGCTTGAGGCCGCGCGACTGGTCGGCGGCAGCGCTCCGCACCTGCGCACCGTTGACCCGGGCGCCCCGGATACGCCGTGGGATTCCCCCGAGGACGTGGCGACGGCGGCGGGCCGCATCGCGCCGCTGGTCCGGGAGGCGGCCCGGCAGGGCATCATATTCTCCATGGAAAACTCCGGCCAGCCCCTGCGCTCCATGGCCCTGCTGGTGCGGGAGGCCCGCGCCCAACTCACCGAGGCAGAGGGCCAATATCTTGGGCTGTGCCCCGACCCCGCCAACCAACTGCGCCGCCATCCCGACAGCCTCCCGCTGGACGAACTGGCGAACCTGCCCACCGACTACATCAAAATTGTCCACTTCAAGCAGGCCCGCGACGGCGTCGCCATCGGCAGTGTTGACGACGGCGACCTGGACTGCCACGCCATGCGTCGAATCCTGGACGGCAAAGCCTACGGCGGCCCCGCCGTCATGGAAATCCCATCGGCGGACGACGTGTTCGACAACCTAGCTGCCAGTTTCGCCTACCTTGACGCCTGATACGCAGGGGCGAATCATCATTCGTCCCTGCACCCACACCATAATCGGCGTATCTCAATGACCGACCACAGCGACTACACCGTTTCCATACACTACGACCGCCGGTTGTATCGGCAGGACATCGCCGGTTCCAGGGCACACGCCGCCATGCTGGCGAAGCAGGGCATCATAACCCAGGACGACGCTGACAGCATCATCGCCGGCCTGGGCACGGTGCAGGATGAGATCGAGCGCGGCGACTTCCCCTGGGATCCCGCGCTGGAAGACCTGCACATGAACATCGAGCGCCGGCTCACCGACCTCATCGGGCCGGCCGCCGGACGCCTGCACACCGGACGCTCCCGCAACGACCAGATCGCCCTGGATATGCGCCTGTACACCCGTCAGGCCATCGCCGATGCCGTCGCCGCCCTCCGATCCGTGCAGGCCGCGCTGGCGCAACTGGCAGAGCAGCACTCCAGCGTCGTCATGCCCGGCTACACCCACCTGCAGCGGGCGCAACCGGTGCTGTTCGCCCACCACATGCTGGCCTACTTCGAAATGTTCCAGCGCGACATCGGAAGGTTCACCGACTGCGCGGCCCGCATGGACGTACTGCCCCTGGGCAGCGGCGCACTGGCCGGCGTCCCCTATCCCACCGACCGCCACGCCGTGGCCGAGACGCTGGGCTTCGGCGAGATCAGCCCCAACAGCATGGACGCCGTGGCCGACCGGGACTTTCTCGTCGAGTTCCATTCTGCGGCGGCGGTCACCATGATGCACGTATCCCGCCTGTCCGAGGAAATCGTCATCTGGTCCAGCCGCGAGTTCGACTTCGTGCGCCTGGCCGACGAGTTCACCACCGGCAGCAGCATCATGCCCCAGAAGCGCAATCCCGACTTCGCCGAGATCGCCCGCGGCAAGACCGGCCGCGTGTACGGCAGCCTCATGGCAATCCTCACCGTGCTCAAGGGACTGCCCCTCACCTACAATCGCGATTTGCAGGAGGACAAGGAGGGATTCTTCGACACCGAGGACACCCTGCTGTCCACCCTGCGGGTTTTCGGCGATATGCTGCCCGGCATGACGGTCAACACGCAGCGGGTGGAGTCCCTGGCCAGCGAAAGCTACATGCTGGCGACGGATCTGGCCGACTATCTCGTCGGCAGGGGCGTGCCATTCCGGGAGGCCCACGGCGTGATGCGCCGCCTGTGCCAGCGCTGCGAAGCCGACGGCAAGTCGCTGTCCGACCTGCCGCTGGACGAGTACCGGGAGTTCTCACCCCACTTCGACGCCGACGTGTACGCCATCACCGCCGCCGCCTCGGTGGCCGCCCGCGACAATCCCGGCGGCACCGCGCCCAACCGCGTCGCCGAGGGTCTGGCCCGTGCCAGGATGATTCTGCGGGAGGCCGGAACCATATGACCACCACCGCTGCCCACGTGCAGATCGCCCCGTCGGTGCTGGCGGCAGACTTCGGCCGGCTGGCCCAGCAGGTGCGGGACGCCGACGCCGCGGGCGCCGACCTGATCCATGTGGACATAATGGACGGCCGGTTTGTCCCCAACATCTCCTTCGGCGAGGTGGTGGTGGACGCCATCCGCAACGCCACCGACCGGCCCCTCAACCTGCACCTCATGGTCCACGAACCCGACCGTCTGCTGCCGGGACTGGTCAAGGGCATCACCGACCAGGTGCTGGTTCACGCCGAGGCCTGCGCCCACCTGCATCGCACCGTGGGGTTCATCAAGGAGCAGGGTTGCCAGGTCGGCGTCGCCATCAACCCGGCCACGCCAATCGCGGCGGTGGAGGAGGTCCTGCACGACCTGGACATCGTGCTGGTGATGAC
This sequence comes from Dehalococcoidia bacterium, assembly GCA_963668585.1. GTDB lineage: Bacteria > Chloroflexota > Dehalococcoidia > Lucifugimonadales > UBA3495 > Bin87. The sequence continues at coordinate 815,683 of OY764869.1, forward strand.
GGTGAACCCCGGCTTCGGCGGGCAATCCTTCATCCCGTCGGCGTTGCGCAAACTGCGCCGTCTTCACCGCCTCATCGAGGAGAACGGGTACGCGACCATGCTGGAAGTGGACGGCGGCGTCAAGGCGGACGACACCGCCCGCGACTCGGTATCCGCCGGCGCGGAGATCCTGGTCGCCGGAACCGCCATCTTCAACCGTGAGCAATCGGTGGCCGAAGCAATGGCCGCAATGCGCGCCAGCGTAGAAGGATTATCCCCCGGCGGGCCATAGGGAACGGCCCACGCCATCCCATCCCACACCCACCGCATCGACGAACGACTTGGGGGCGAACGACGTAGGGGCGGGTTTGAAACCCGCCCCCACACAATTCCGTCGCGTCGTTTGAGTTACGCCGCGTCCCTCGCTCTAGCCCTGGCCTTGGGGCCGCGCGGCGGCTTGTACATCGTGCGCAGGCAGCGCGAGCAGATCTTGACGCGGGTGGGCTTGCCGTCAATGGCCAGCGTCTGCTTGTGTACGTTCGCCCGCCACCGGGTCTTGGTCTTGCGGTTGGAGTGGCTGACGTTGTTGCCGGTCATCCCGGCCTTTCCGCAAATTTGGCACTGCATGATCTCTAATCCTGTCCGTCGAGTGGCGGCATTATAGCACACTCCCGGAGGGGCACCATCGTCATGCCATTGCCCCACAGCGGGCGGGTTGAGCGGTGGGCCCGCGGATACCGCAACATTCCCTTGACTTGCCGTTGCCGCTGCCGTTAAATGGCGACAGCCAATTCCCCCCGATCCACAGGAGGTCAAAACATGGCTCTCGTGCGTTGCGTTACCGAAATGGGCATGGGCGTGGACGTCCACGGCCTCGACTACACCCTGGCGGCCAAGCGCGCCGTCTTCGACGCCATCCACCACAGCAGTCTGGGCTTTTCCCGTCTGGTCGGCGCAACCGCCGATGACATGACGGTCAACGTGACCATCGGCGCGCCCGAACCCGACAAGGTCAACGCCGACGAGGTCGCCGACTCCCTACCCCACGGTCGCGCCAATGTCGATGTGGTCGTCGGCGGACTGCAACTGCTCAACGAGGACGGCAGCGACGGCACCCTCATCGCCAACGCCATCATCACCGTCAGCATCGAAGACGGCAAATAACCCTCGCCCATCCTGAGCCCGTCGAAGGATCATCCTGAGCCCGTCCTTCGACAGGCTCAGAGCCAACAGGACGATCGATAAACCACAATTGAACGGCCGCGATTCAGGCGTGTAAATGTTCAGAATTCGTGATCATCTTTGTGATGAAGCCGTCGTTCCTGCGGAAGCAGGAACCCAAGAATCCTGGGTACCGCAACGTTGGGCAGGGCAACGATTTCCGTCATACCGGCTTTCGCCGGTATGACGGAGTTGGCGTGAGACAGTCACCCCAACTCCGAACAGTTACTCAACCGCGTTTCGGTTGCGCCCAACCATGACGCTGGGCCATAATGCGGTGAACCGGGACCAGCAGACCAGTCCGCCGCCGCACACGGGAGGAACGTCAAATGCCACAAGCCGGAATCCCTTCGGAACAGGAAGTTCTGGGCTGGTTCGACAGCCTTTCCAACTGGGGCCGCTGGGGCGACGATGACGAACTCGGCACACCCAATCTGATCACGCCCGAGAAGACCAGGGCCGCCTTGGCCACCGTTCAGGAAGGCCATTGCGTTTCCCTGTCCCGCGACGTTACTTGGGACCCCGAGGTGGACGTGCCCGCGCCTCCCGTCCATTACATGGTGGAGAGCGGCGAGGGTTGGGCATCCGGCGACAAGGTATCCAATCGCGCGTCGGCCGTCGCCATGGACTACATCGGCATGATCTTCCACGGCGTTTCCGTTACCCACGTGGACAGCCTGGCCCATTTCTTCTGGAACGGCAAGACCTACAACGGCAAGCCGGCGCACATGGTGTCAACCAGCCTCGGCGCAACCGTGTGCTCCGTCGAGCAGGCCCACCGGGGTTTCATCACCCGGGGCGTTCTCGTGGACGTTCCCCTGGTGCGCGGAATCGACTGGGTGGAACGGGGCGAAGGCGTCATGCCCGAAGACATCCTGGCTGCCGAGGAGCGCTGCGGATTCCGCATCGAGTCCGGCGACGTGCTGCTGATTCGCACCGGACAACTCCACCGGCGCAATGTTGAGGGCCCGGTGCCCCGCGAGGCCGGCTCCACCGCCTGCCAGGCCGCTTGTCTGCCCCTGTTCAGGGAGCGCGACATCGCCGTCCTCGGCTCCGACACCGGCAACGACGTCAGCCCTCCCCAATATCCCGGGCAACTGACCAACCCGGTACACCAGGTCTCCATCACCGCCATGGGCCTGTGGATTCTGGACAACGCCAACCTTGAGGACGTTGCCCAAGCCTGCCAGGAGCGCAATCGCTGGACCTTCATGGTCAGCATCAACCCGCTGCGCCTGCAGAACACCACTGGCTCACCGGTAAATCCGGTGGCGGTTTTCTAACCGCGTCGGCTCATCCTCATGCGCCGGCGAGCAACCGCCGGCCGGCGCCTCGCCCGTTGCCCTGCCACCCGTTGGGGAAGGCAATGGACCGGGCCGGCATCAAGCGCGCACCAGGGAGGTATGCTTATGGCAGATGACGGCGAATCCAACGTCACCATGGACGACCTGCGGGCCGCCGCGCGGCTGGCCGGGTTGCCCCTGGACGATGCGGAACTGGAAGCGTTGCTGCCGCTCTACCAGTTTCTGAAGGAGCGTGTCGATACGCTCCATGAACCCGACCTGCCGCTGGGCGGGCCGGCGATGACGTTCCCCGCCGATTGGGGACGCTAGCGCGGCCCACCGGAAAGCAGAGGTGATATGTATGCCCGTGCCCGGCGAATTGCACCACCTGACCATTGGCGAAGCGTCGCCGCTCATCGCATCGGGAGAACTGTCTCCCGTGGAGTTGACCCGCGCCTATCTGGACCGCATCGAAGCCATCGACGGACGACTCGATGCGTTCGTGACCCTGACCCCCGACCTGGCGCTCTCTCAGGCGCGGCAGGCCGAGGCTGAAATCCGCGCCGGCAGGTACCGGGGCCCGCTCCACGGCATCCCCATCGGCCTCAAGGACCTCTATGACACCGCCGGCATCAGGACGACGGCCATGTCCCGCGTTACGCCCGACCGGGTGCCCGACGAGGACGCCACCACCGTCGCCAAACTCTACGACGCCGGCGTGGTGCTGCTGGGCAAACTGGCGATGCACGAGTTCGCCCTGGGCGGGCCCGACTTCACCAGCCTGTTCCCTCCGGCGCGCAACCCCTGGAACACCGAGCACATGCCCGGCGGCAGCAGCAGCGGGTCGGGCGCGGCGGTCGCCGCCGGTCTGTGCATGGGCGCGCTGGGTTCGGATACCGGCGGCAGCATCCGGGGGCCGGCCTCAATGTGCGGCATCGTCGGCATCAAGCCAACCTTTGGCCGGGTCAGCAATTTCGGCGTGGTGCCTCTCTCGTGGTCCCAGGACCATTGCGGCCCAATGACTTGGACGGTGGAGGACACCGCCATCATGCTGCAGGCCATCGCCGGGCATGACCCCAAAGATCCGACCACCGCCGACGTTCCGGTTCCCGACTACCTGACCGCTCTGCGCGACGGGGTGCGCGGCCTCACCGTAGGCGTGCCCCGGCAGTACTTCTACGAAGAGGCTCCTGGCGTGGACGCCCAGGTGATCCATGCCGCCGAACGCGGTCTGGAAACGCTGTCCGAGTTGGGAGCCGAAATCCGGGATGTGGAGATCCCGCACATCCGGTACGCCCAGACCGCCAACCAGGTCATCATGATGTCCGAGGCCTACGCGTTCCACGAGGCCAACCTCAAGACCCGCCGCCACGACTACGGCGACTTGGTTCGCAACCGCTTCCTGCTGGGCGGCCTGCTCTCGGCGTCCGACTACAACCAGGCCCTGCGCATGCGCCGCGTTATCAAGGACGAAATGGCCGAAGCCCTGCGCCAGGCCGACGTCCTGGTCACTCCCACCTACGCATCCCCCGCTCCGAAGATCGAGGGTTACGCCGGGGGCACCACTCTAACCCAGCCCAGCTTCACCGGGCCGTTCAACGTGTCCGGGCTGCCCGCGGTGTCAACCCCCAGCGGGCTGTCCTCCGACGGCCTGCCCATGGGATTGCAAATTGTCGGCCGGCCATTTGACGAAGCAACAGCCTTGAGGGTGGCTCACGCCTACGAACAAACGACCCGATTCATTGACCGGAGGCCCCTTCTGTAAGGTACAATTGGGACGTTAAAATAAATACTCCCGAACCGTCGGCAAATGTTATTGACATAGGTGCGACGCTGGAGTATTACTTTCCGTGGGGCCCCATAGGCGCCCAGCAACCAATGGAGGAAGAATCGATGACTACCCAGGTACAAATTTTCTGCGTCAAGTGTAAGGCCAAGACCGATTCCAAGGACGTCCAGGGCGTTACCATGAAAAACGGCCGCCCGGCTACCCAGGCGATCTGCGTTGACTGCGGAACCAAGAAATTCCGCATCGGCGCCATGCCCGAGTAAACCGCTGGCGTACATGAATCCACGCAGGAATCACCGACGGCAGAATCCCGGCCGATAACACGCGCCGAAGATGCTGACCGCCAGACCCCACACCGCCCCGGTAGGCAATTGCGTTAGATAACCAATGAAATCGCATGCCCCCGGCGTAAAGGCGCTCTCTTGAGGAGAGCGCCTGCTTTTTTGTCGCGACACCGGTCAACCGGCCCTCGTTCCCCCTAACCGCCCAGCCAGCGCAACACCCTTCCCGTGATCCCGGTGGTCAGTCCATCCAGGTAGGCTTCCCAGGCCAGTTGCTGATTGCCCGTCCCCAGCGTCGGGTATGCCTGCATTGCCCGCGCCAGGTCGCCCATCCTCAACCCGCCCGGAGCCGCGATTGCCCATGCCGCCAGGGCTTCTCCGGCGCGCTCTCCCACAACCGTCGCGCCCAACACCCGGCCGTTGTCGCGGTGCACCACCTTGATGAACCCCTCGGTCGCGTCCTCGGTCACCGCCCGGTCCACGGATTCCATGGGCAGAACTGACACGCGCACGCTGCCGCCGAACCGCCGCCGCGCCGCCGCCTCGGTGTAACCGGCGTGCGCCACCTCCGGGTCCGTGAACGTGGCCCACGGCGGATGCTCCGGCCGCGCCCGCGAACGCCCCGGCAGCAGCATATTACGCACCGCCATTGCCCCCTGGAACCCGGCGTAGTGCGTGAACTGGAACCCTCCGGCGCAGTCGCCGGCGGCGTAGATGTTCCTCACGCCGGTGCGCAGATAATCGTCAACCGCAATGCCGGCCCGTGAGTGCGCAACGCCGGCCGCATCCAGGCCCAACCCATCGACGTTGGCACGACGCCCCACCGCCACCAGCAGCGCGTCGCCTTCAACGTGCTGCCCGGCCACCGATACCCTGACTCCGCCGCCGCCATGGGATTCCACCGATTCAACCGGCGCTCCCAGCCGCAGGTCAACCCCGTCCCGCCGCAGGGAGCGGAGGACCGTTTCCGCCGCCTCCGGCTCATCGTTCGGCAGGATGCGGTCCAGGGCTTCCACCAGCGTCACCCGCGACCCCAACCGCTGGCAGGCCTGCGCCAGTTCGCAGCCAATGGGCCCGCCGCCGACGATGATCAGGCGAGGCGGCAGAGATTCCAGATCCCAAAAGTTCTCATAGGTCAGGTGCGGCGTTTCCGCCAGTCCGGGAATCGGCGGTACGAAGGGCGATGCGCCGGTGCAGATCAGGAAATATTTGGACGTGATGCGCCGGCCGCCAACCGTCAAGGCGCCGGCGTCCGTGAACTCCGCCCTCCCCTCGATCACGTCGATGCCTTCCGCCCGCAGCGTGTCCGGCGATTCGGCCGCGTAGATCTGCTCAATCACCTGCCGGATGCGCGACATCACTGCTGCGAAGCGCACCGATGGCTCCCCCGAATCGATGCCGTATCTCCCGCTGTTGCGCACCGTGTGGGCGACCCGTGCGGCGTGCAGCAGCGCCTTGCTGGGCACGCATCCGGTCCAGGTGCAGTCTCCGCCGACCCGGTTGGCCTCGATCAGCGCCGTTTTCCTGCCCAGGCGCGCCGCGAAACGCGCCGCCGTCAACCCGGCGGAACCGGCCCCGATGATTGCCAGATGATAGTCCGCAGCCATGATTCATCAGTGGTCGCGCGCATCACGTGTTGCGCGCTTGAAAACGCGACTGGAAATATGTGCCCGCCGGCCCCGGCCGGGATCCGCTCCGCGCCGGCGGCGTTCGGTGTCGGGTTGTCTTTATGGAAAATTGCTGGATATTGGAAGGTTGAACATTGCCCCGGTCGGGGGTGCGGCAGGATATGTCCTGTTCTCATCAAGTGGGTCTTATTCCATTATACCGGCAGGCCCCCCTAGCGCGGCCCCTTGATCTGGTCAGGGAGCCAGAGAGCCAGATCGGGGAACACGATAACCAGCCCGATCACTATGGCCATGCAGGCCATGAACGGCAGCACGCCGATGTACACGTCGTTGATGGTGCCGGGCTGCACCGTTTCGCCGGTGTCGGCGACCTCTCGCTGTGCCACATCGTGCCGCGCCCCCTGTAGCACGTACAGGCTCAAACCCTGCGGCGGGCTGATCTGCGCCGCCTCCAGCAGGATGATCATGATGATGCCGAACCACAGCAGGTCCACGTCTGCCGCCCTCAGCACCGGCGATATGATCGGCAGCGTGGTCAGCATCATGGAATACGCTTCCATGAATGTGCCCAGCAGCAGGTAGAACACCACCAGGAACAGCACCAGTTGCACCGTGGTCAGGTTGAAACTTGCCACCCACTCCGCCATCGTCACCGAAATGCGCAGGTAGGCAAAGGCGAACTGCAGGGTGAACGCCGCCATTAGGATGAACAGGATCATCGCCGAGGAACGCGCCGCCGACACGCACGCTTCCATCGTCATCGCGACCATGAAGCGGCAGTAGTTGCGGAAGTGTTCGCCGCTGAACCTGTGATCCTCCCGCCACTGCTCCAGCGTGCCGCGAACCTCGGGAGAAACGCGGGCGGTGATTCCCGAGTTGAGCAGCAGCCCGGCGATGTTGCCGGCAAAGAGGCGCACGAAGTTGTAGATGAGCGCCAATGCCAGCGCCCCGCTGACGCCGAATCCCGCCGCCTCCGACGGGGTGGCCCACCCGAAGTAGATGCTTCCCAGCACAATGAACACCAGCGCCAGCACCGGCACCATCAGCACCGTGAACAGCAGGCGTTCAACCCAGCCTTCCCAACTCCAGAATCGCGCCTGGGACTGGCGGGGAGCGATGGCAGGCCAGATCACCGACGCGATCCCGATCATCAGCATGAACACGCCGGCCAGCAGGATGCCGGGAATGAACCCCGCCAGGAACAGCCGCCCGATGGACTCGCCCACCGTCAGGCCATAGAGCACCAGCAGTATGCTGGGCGGGATCAGGATGCCCAGGGTCCCGCCGGCCGCCAGCGATCCCACCACCAGCCGTTCCTGGTACCCCTGCGCCCGGAATGACGGCAACGCCACCCGGCTCACCGTGGCCGCCGTCGCGATGCTGGACCCCGCGCACGCCGCGAACACCGCGCAACTGGCGATGTTGGTGTGCATCAGGCCGCCCGGTATGAAGTCCACCCACCGGGACAGCGCCCGGTACATCAGGTCCGCGAACCCGCCCCGCAGGACGATCTCGCCCATCAGGATGAACAGCGGAATCGCCACCAGGTTGATGTTGGTGTTGGTCTCCCACGCCCGGTTCCCCATGATGTTCCATACCGGGTTGTCGGAGAACAGGCTGAGCAGAATCAGCGCCAGCGACCCCAACGCGCCGGCCACGTACATCCCGGCGAAGAACATAATAGCCATCAATACGAAGGCGACGGCAATCAGCATGGGTCAACAGTACCTGGGGGCGTGAGTTGTGGGGGCATACAAAAGCCCCGTCGTCTCGTCCACGGTAACCTCCGGCTGGCGGCGCCGCGGCGACGGGGTGAATCGCGCGGGCATGGTAGCCCATACCATGGGCAGTGTCCATAGCGCAGCCGGCGCGCCCAGCGCCGTACGATGTAGGGGCAGGTTTGAAACCTGCCCCCGCGCTTATCGACGATAGACAAGGTAGTCCGCTCATCCTCCGGAACGTCCGCCTCAGGCGGTTCGAACCACGAGTGGACGGCGGCTTGAGCAACGTCAACAGCGCCGCCCCCATCTGTGCGCAAACAACCGAAAACCCCGGCGGCCGCGACGAAAACTATTGACAATACAGCGGTCGTTTCGTAACCTGTTTAACCGACTGACGAAAACCGGATGGCCCCGGACCTGTCGGGGCCATTTTAGGTTCTATCGGGTAGCCATCCCCGTCGTCGCCGTTGAGAATCGCGCCCCGGTGGCGCAATTGGCAGCGCAGCCGATTTGTAATCGGCAGGTTAGGGGTTCGAGTCCCCTCTGGGGCTCTTTCAACGGGTTGTGTCAACACACGGGAGATTCTACATCGACATGGAGGGGTGGGTGAGTGGTTAAAGCCACCAGACTGTAAATCTGGCGCCCTGACGGGCTTCGCAGGTTCGAATCCTGCCCCCTCCACCACCTGTTCAACCAATTCAGGACTCACGCCCAACCGGATACCGAGGCTCCCCGAATACCGCCAGCAGAACAAACCACGCCCAAGTAGCTCAGAGGTAGAGCACGTTCTTGGTAAGAACGGGGTCGGCGGTTCGATTCCGCCCTTGGGCTCCACAAGCGTAAAATTCCCGCCGGGATTCTCAACAAACCCACGGGTAGGCAAATTTGACAAGGAGCAAGGAGTAACTCCCAACCATGGCTAAGCAAGTCTTCGACCGTACCAAGCCGCATGTGAACGTAGGCACCATTGGTCACGTTGACCACGGCAAGACCACCCTGACCGCTGCCATCACTCGCGTGCTATCGGAGGAAGGCGGCGCTAACTTCCGGGGCATGGACGAGATCGACAACGCCCCAGAAGAAAAGGCCCGCGGCGTTACCATCGCCATTGCCCACGTCGAATATGAGACCGGCAACCGGCACTACGCGCACGTCGACTGCCCCGGCCACGCCGACTACATCAAGAACATGATCACCGGCGCGGCACAGATGGACGGAGCCGTTCTCGTTGTCTCCGCTCCCGACGGCCCCATGCCCCAGACCCGCGAACACATCCTCCTCGCCCGCCAGGTGGAAGTCCCCTCCATCGTCGTCGCCCTCAACAAGGTTGACATGATGGACGACGAAGAACTGCTGGAACTGGTCGAGATGGAAGTCCGCGAACTGCTGGACACCTACGACTTCCCCGGCGACGACACCCCCATCGTCCGTGTCAGCGGCCTCAAGGCCCTGGAAGGCGACTCAGACGCCATGCAGGGCGTCCGCGAACTCGTCCAGACCATGGACGACTACATCCCCCAGCCGACCCGCGTAACCGACCAGGCTTTCCTGATGCCCATTGAAGACGTCTTCGGCATCAAGGGCCGCGGCACCGTGGTCACCGGCCGCGTCGAACGCGGTCAACTCAACGTCGGCCAGGAAGTCGAAATCATCCGCTCCGGCGACGTGCGCCGCACCGTTGCCACCGGCCTCGAAATGTTCCACAAACTGCTCGACACCACCGAAGCCGGCGACGCCGTCGGCGTGCTGCTGCGCGGCGTTGACCGCGACGAGGTGGAGCGCGGACAGGTGCTGGTGGCCCCCGGTTCCATGCGGCCCTACAAGAAGGCCGAAGCCGAGGTGTACGTCCTCAGCCAGCAGGAAGGCGGCCGACACACGCCGTTCTTCACCGGCTACAAGCCACAATTCTACATCCGAACCAGCGACATCACCGGCGAGATCGCCCTGCCCGACGGGGTTGAGATGGTCATGCCCGGCGATAACATCACCATGACCGTCAGCCTCATCACGCCCATCGCCGTTGAAGAAGGACTGCGCTTCGCCATCCGCGAAGGCGGCCGCACCGTCGGCGCCGGCGTGTTTACCAAACTGCTGGAGTGACCCCATGGCACGCAAGTCCACCGACGCCAGGCAGATCATCACGCTGCAATGCACCGACTGCCGCGAGCGTAACTACTCCACCATCAAGAACCGCCGCAGCCACACCAGCCGGATGGAACTGCGCAAATACTGCAGCCGCTGCCGCAACCACATCGTTCACCGCGAAGTGAGGTAACCGGCCTTGGCCAGAGCATCTGCCAGACGACCTTCGCCGATCTCTCCCCGCTCCGTGGGGAGGGTCGGCCCGGTCGGGTTCCTGCGCGAAACCGTTTCGGAATTGCGCAAGTCCGTATGGCCCAGCAAGGAAGAAACCGCCCGCCTGACCATCATCGTGCTGGTGCTGGCCATTGCCATGGGCTTCTTCCTGGGTATGCTGGACCGCGGTTTTGCCGAGCTTTTCACCCGGGTGATTCTCAACCCGACCATCTTCTAGCCCGGCGGACGGACCCACGGCTGCACACCCGGTCTTGCCTCCCGGCAAGGGCCGGGCTCACGATACAAAGGGCGCAGGGCTGCCTTTCCGGTAGCCCTCGTCATTCCTGATTGCAATCGACTCAACTGAATTGCAGGCCCCTCATGACCACAACGCACCCCTTTGCTGATCTCCGCTGGTATATCGTTCACACCTATACCGGGCAGGAGGATATGGTCAAGCGCAACCTCGACCTTCGCCGCCACAGCTTCGGCATGCTGGACCGCATCACCCGCGTGGAAGTTCCTTCCGAGGATGAGATCATCCGCAACAAGGGAGAGCGAACTTCCCAGCGTCGCAAACTCTTCCCCGGGTACATCCTGGTGCAGATGGTGATGGACGATGAGGCATGGTTCCTGGTGCGCAACACCACCGGAGTCACCGGGTTCATCTCCGCCGAGGAAGAGGGCGGCGACCGACCGCGCCCTGTGCCCCTGGACGACCGCGAGGTTGACGACATCCTCGAACGGGTCGCATCCGGTGAACCCAGGGCAGTCATCGGCATGACCCAGGGCGATACCGTCCGCATCTCCGACGGCCCCTTCGCCGATATGCTCGGCCGCGTGGAAGAAGTGGACGAACACCGCGGACAGGTGAAGGTCCTCATCTCCGTATTCGGCCGCGAAACCCCAGTCGAACTGGACTTCATGCAGGTGGAAAAGGTCTGATCCACCTGCATTTCACTTTGGCTCCCGATTCCGGTCGGGTATTTTTGACAAGTCGGGTATTCTTCACAAATGGAGGCCATCAGTGGCTAAGAAAGTAATGGCAGTCATCAAGCTGCAACTGGAAGCGGGCAAGGCCACGCCCGCCCCGCCCGTGGGCCCCGCGCTGGGACAGCACGGCGTCAACATCATGGCCTTCGTCAAGGAGTACAACGAGCGCACCGGCAGCCAGTCCGGCACCATCGTCCCCGTCCACCTCACCGTGTACCAGGACCGCTCATTTACCTTCGTGACCCGCACGCCTCCCGCGTCCGACCTGCTGCGCCGCGCCGCCGGCCTCGATAAGGGTCAGGGCGACGCCCGGGAACCCATCGGTGTTACCATCGGCAGCGACGTCCTGCGCACCATCGCCGAAGAAAAACTCAAGGACCTCAACGCCAACACCGTCGAGCAGGCCATGCACATCATCGCCGGCACCGCCCGCAGCATGGGCATTTCCGTCGAGGAAGACTGACACCCACGTTCATACCGGCAAGGGAGATTGACGCCATGCCCAAACACAGCCGCCGTTACAACACCGTCGCCGAGCGAGTGCCCGAAGACTCCGTGTATCAGCCCCGCGAGGCCATCGACCTGGTCAAGGAACTCTCCACGGCCAAGTTTGACGAGACCATGGAGGTTCACCTCCGCACCAACGCCGACGTGCGCCACGCCGAACAGCAGGTTCGCGGCGTAACCGTTCTGCCCCACGGCCTCGGCAAGCAGGTCCGCGTCCTCGTGTTCGCCAACGGCGAGGCCGTCGATATCGCCCGCCAGGCCGGCGCCGATTACGTGGGCGACGACGACCTCATCGCACAGGTCGAAGGCGGCTGGCTGGAATTTGACGTCGGCCTCGCCATCCCCGAGGTCATGTCCAAGATCGGACGCCTGGGCCGCATCCTCGGCCGGCGTGGCCTGATGCCCAACCCCCGGACCGGCACCCTCGTGCCCGCCCGCGACCTGGCCCGCGTGATCCAGGAATCCAAGGCCGGCCGCCTCGAGTTCCGCACCGACCGCACCGCCATCATCCACAGCCAGTTCGGCAAGTCCTCCTTCGATACCGATACCCTCATCGACAACCTCACCGTCCTCATGGATTCGGTGATGCAGGAACGCCCAGAGGCAGTCAAGGGCGCGTTCATCAAATCCGCCTACATCACCTCCTCCATGGGCCCCGGCATCTCCGTGGACGTAGCCACCCTGCAAACCATGAAGCCCGAATAGCCCCGCCTTGCGCTCACCCGGCGCAGGTGATAGGCTAACTTCCACAATCGAATACCAAAGCTGACGCTTGAGACAGCGGGTTCCCGGGAACGGGAATAATGGCAGAACAACGCCGCCCGCCGAGGCGACATCCCGGCAGCCGCCGGGGTCATGGGAAACGTGCATCCTCCCGATTCGGCCCGCACGCCCCGCGCCTGTGTCTCATGGCGCGGGGCTTTTCTTTGGCGTTCCAACCGGCGCCATCCCGAAATCCTGAACACAACCAAACTGACGGAGGATAACATTGCCAACCCAGGCTAAAGTCGACCGGGTGTCCGAACTGCAAGAGAAGCTGGAGAACTGCTCCATCGTCATCTCCGCCGGATACTCAGGCATCGGCGTGAACCAGATGGTGAACCTGCGCAGCCGTTTGCGTGACGGCGGCGTCGAGTTCATCGTCATCAAGAACAACCTGCTGAGCCTGGCAGCCGATGGCGCCAACGTGCCCCAGCTTAAGGACGTCATCACCGGCCAGACCGCCATCGCTCTCGGCTACGATGACGCCGTTGCCATCGCCAAGGCGGTCACCGATGCTGCCAGCGCCGACGGCACCCTGCAGATCCACGGCGCCGTGGTCAACCAGGGGCCGGCAATGCAGGCGGCCGAGGTGACGCGGCTGGCCGCCCTGCCGCCGCAGCCGGTGCTCATCGCCCAGTTGCTCGGCAATATGCAGGGCCCGCTCTACGCCCTGGCCAGCGTGCTCAACGCCACCATCAGTGGCCTGGCGTACGCCCTGCAGGCTCGCATCGACCAACTGCAACCCGAACCCGCCGCGGCCGCCGAATAAGCAGCCGCTCACATCACAACCGCAAGCAAAATCAGGAGGCGCTAAACATGGCAGTAAATCAGGAAGTTTTGGACGCAATCAAGAACATGAGCGTGATGGACCTGGCCGACCTGGTCAAGGCCATTGAGGAAGAGTTCGGCGTTTCCGCCGCCGCTCCCGTCGCCGTGGCCGCCGCGCCCGCAGCCGGCGCGGTCACCGACGACGCTCCCGCCGGCGCCGGCGATGACGAACAGACCGAGTTCACCATCACCCTGGCCGACTTCGGAGACAACAAGATCAACGTCATCAAGGCTGTCCGCGAAGTCACCGACCTCGGCCTTCGCGAAGCCAAGGAACTCGTCGAGTCCGCCCCCACCCGCGTCAAGGAAGGCGTCAACAAGGACGAAGCCGACTCCATCAAGGGCAAGCTGGAAGAAGCCGGCGCCACTGTCCAGGTGGGCTAGTTTCCCCACAGCAACGGCAAGCCTGAGCAGGGGCGGCGCATGCGTCGCCCCTGCTCATTTGGGGATTGGGGGCGTGTCGCGTGTGGTGTACAATTCCCAAAACTGACCCGGAGGCCTGTGCGCATGGACCTGGAACTCAACGGGAAAACCGCAATCGTAACCGGCGGCAGCCGTGGCATCGGCAAGGCCGTCGCCCGCGTGCTGGCCGCCGATGGATCCCGCGTCGTCATCACCGGGCGCTACGCCGACACGCTCTCGGCCGCCGCTGAAGAAGTGGCCGCCGACACCGGCGGCGCCGTCACCCCCATCGTCGCCGACATGACCAGCACCGATCAGGTCAACGCCATGGTCGCCGCTGCCGCCGACGCCCTGGGCGGACGCATCGACATCCTGGTCAACAACGCCGCCGCTCCCGGCGGACTGGCCCGCGGCTCACTGGACGAAATCCGCGACGAGGACGTGCTGCTCGACCTCGACACCAAGGTGATGGGCTACCTCCGTTGCGCCCGCGCCGTCGCCCCCTATATGCAGGAGCAGGGCTGGGGCCGCATCGTCAACGTGGGTGGGCTTTCCGCCCGTCGCGGCGCCGGCAACCTCAGCGCCGGCGTGCGCAACGCGGGCCTCTCCAACCTGACCAAGTACCTGGCCGAAGAACTGGGCGGGTCCGGCGTCTGCGTCAACCTCGTCCATCCCGGCACCACCCGCACCGAGCGCAGCGGCCCCATGTACGCCGAGCAGGCCGAGCGGGAAGGCTCTACCGTCGAAGAAATCGAACGCCGCGCCGCCGCCGGCAACTCCACGCGCCGCATCGTGGACGCCGAGGAACTGGCCTGGGTGGTGGCCTTCTTCGCCTCGCCCCGCAGCATCGCCATCAGCGGCGAGACCATCGCGGCCGGCGGCGGCGCAGGTCTCAACGTCTATCACTGAGCAAAACCCACAGGAGAATCCATCATGATCAAGGTAACCGTTTTCTACGGCAACGAGGAAGGCAAATCCTTCAACATGGACTATTACGTCAACACCCATATGCCGTTGGTGCAGGAGCGCCTGACCCCCTTCGGGATGCGCTACTACAACGTTGAGAAGGGCATTTCCGACACCGACCCCAACGCGCCGCCGTTGTACACCGCCGTCGGCTACCTGCTGTTCAACGACGTTGACGGCGTGCATGAGGGCTTCAAAACCCACGGCCGCGAACTGGTCGGAGACGTCAAGAACTTCACCGAAATCGAGCCCAAGTTCCTCATCAGCGAACTGGTGGCCTAGCAGATCCACGCGTACACGATTCGGGCCGTGGCATAGTTAGAATCAGGATGCACGGGATTTTGGGATTAGCAGGATTGGATTGGTTGGAGCTTTCGCAACGTCATCCTGGAAATCCGATAATCTCGGAAATCCTGATGCTGACTTTTCTCTGATATCCGGCGTTCGCGAGGCTAACCGAGGAATTGAACATGCCCACATATTTTGGCAACGTCGGACACTTGATGCAGCACTGGACCCTCTGCAAATTGGTGAATATTGCGGACAAGCATAGTGTTCCAGGATTGAATTACATCGACGCTCATGCCATGGCACCGGTTGCACTCAGACGCGTTCGTAATGATACGGACTTTAATATGGTGCGCGACAATTTACCAGGTCAAGGATCATCCTATGAGTTAGCGTGGGATGCTCTACTGCCCGGAGACGCCCGAAACAAAGGTTATCCCAACAGCGCGAACTTCGTGCAACATATCTGGAAACACGATCTCTCTATGTTGCTTTGCGATACGGACTTCCCAACTGTTACGGTACTCAACGACTGGCTACCTTCCGTCAAGAACAAACCCAATTGCAAGAAAGCCGAGGTATATCCAGGCGACTGGCTGTACAGGTTTAGCAAGGGATTCCCTACCCCAACTCAGGTAGGGCTGACAGATGGATCGCTGACGCTAGTCTCATTAGATCCATACAAATACAACAGAAACCGAAATGAGAGCAAGTTCGTCGATGGTGATCTCTATCCGGCCGACCTTGAGTCAACGATGGACGCTTTGGAAAGTGTGGAGGGTGGAGTTATAATACAGCTGTCTACATACAGCACGAGCGGCGGCAATCGTCAAGATGCCGTTATCTCCTCGGTACATCAAATCCTTGCGGAAGCTAGATTTACACGGGCAGCAACTGTGCGTGTCAATGATGTGAGGGGTGACCAGCAGATGATGTCGTTGGTTTATGCGCGAGATATCTGGTGGTGGCCCGAGTTAGCGCGCCTGCGTGGCGGCTTCATTGAATGGTTTGACGGATTGAACCAATGAACCAAGCCGTTGACGCACTGGCCGAACGCGCCATCCGCGAGCACTGGGATTTCATGCCCACCGCCGGCAGCCGCATCGGAGCCCATGAGTACGACGGACGCCTGCCGGACTTCTCTCGCGGACACATCAACCGCCGCGTTGAGCAGATCCACCAGACCCTGGCCCAACTGTCCGCCCTGCCCGCAGACCCCGACGGCACCACCAACACCGGCGCCGACGCCCGAATGGATCAACTGTCCCGCAGCCTGCTGGACCTGTTCCTCCGCCGCGAGCTTTTCAACCTCGAGGAGATGCGGACGCTGGAAACCAACCCCCAGCGCCAGGTGGGTTACATCGGCGTCGGCAGCTACGTGCAGCGCGATTACGCGCCGCTGCCCGACCGCCTGCGCTCCGCCACCGCCGCGCTCCGCCAGGTCCCCGACTTCCTGGCCACCGTGGACTCCCTCACGGAGCCTGAGTTGGGCGAACCGGTGCGCGACATGGCCGTCCGCGCCTACCGGGGCATGGCGTCGTTCTACAACACCGGCCTTTCCGACGCCGCCGAACAATGCGCCGCCATCGCTCCCGACGTGGCCGCCGAGTTCAACGCCGCCCGCGATACCGCGTCAGCCGCCGTAACCGCCTTTGCCGACCGCATCCAGGCCCGCAGGGTTCGCCCCGAGTTCGCCATCGGCTCCCAGTTGTACCAGCGGATGCTGTCGGTGGGCGAGGCCGTGGACACCTCCCTGTACGATGTGCTCTCCATAGGCCAGGCCAACCTGGAGCAGAACCTGCGCCGACTCGATGAGGCCGCGGCCCTGGTCGCGCCGGGCAAGTCCGTCCGCGAAGCCGTGGCAATGGTCAGCGCCAGCCATCCCACCGCCAAAAGCCTGATACCGGAAACGCGGGATATGCTGGAGGACATCCGCCAGGCCCTGATCGACCACGACATCATCGGGCTGCCCTCGGAGGAACGCTGCCAGGTCACCGAAACGCCGTCCTATATGCGCTACGCCTTCGCCGCCATGGACTCGCCCGGAGGCCTGGAGCAGGTCGCCACCGAGGCCTTCTACTACGTGACGCCGGTGGAGCCCGACTGGACGCCCCGCCAGCAGGAGGAATGGCTCAGCAACTTCAACTACCACACCCTCAGGATCATCAGCATCCACGAGGTCTATCCCGGCCACTACGTCCACAACCTTCACAACCGGCACGGACACGCCGGCAACGGACTGCCGCTCATCAACCGGGTGGCCACGTCCTACGCCTTCACCGAGGGTTGGGCGCACTACACCGAAGAGATGATGCTGGAAACCGAATACGGGCGCGACAATCCCGCCCTGTGGCTAACCCAACTGTTGGAGGCCTTGGTCCGCAACTGCCGCTACCTCTGCTCCCTTGGCATGCACACCCAGAACATGACGCTGGACGAAGCCACCCGATTCTTCCAGGCCCACGCCTACATGGAGGAACACCCGGCCTCTCAGGAAGCGATCCGCGGCACCTTCGACCCCGGCTACCTCAACTACACCCTGGGCAAACTGATGCTGCTGAAACTCCGCCAGGACTGGCGAAGGCAGGAAGGCTCAGCCTACACCCTGCGCCGCTTCCACGACGCCGCCCTCTCATGGGGCGCGCCGCCCGTGCCGCTGCTCCGCACAGCCATGCTCAACGACCCCGGCGATCACATCCTGTGACCAGCGCCAAAGTACAGGTGCGCAGCTGACCCAGCCTGGACGGTTTGTCAGAATCCGGATTTCCAAGATTCACGGATTGTCCGGATTGACACCATGTGGGGCGGAGATTTCACAATCCTGATGACCCACAAATCCAGCCAATCCTGATTCTGACGTTTCACTGCCACCAAACCGGGCACGCGTGAGTTGAACGATGCCTGGCAATAGTGTGAGGCGCAGTTAACTCATCTGCACGCGGTTGCCGTCACCTCGGAAAGCCCCACGCAGACCGGGGCCAGTACACCGCCCATACCTTCCCTATGATGTGGTCTGCCGGCAGCGGCCCCCAGTGCCGGGAGTCCTGGCTGCCGCCTCGGTTGTCTCCCATCACGAAATACTCGTCATCATCCAGCCGCACCGGATGCATATCGCTGGTGGAAATATCGGGCAGATAGGCTTCGTCCAGCCGTACCCCGTTGACCCTCACCTGACCTTCTTGTATCTCCACCTGGTCTCCGGGCTCGCCGATAATCCGCTTGACGAACTGCCGTTGCGGGTTCTCAGGATAGTCAAACACCACCACGTCGCCCTGCCGAGGTGAACGCCCCACGTAAACCCTTCCGGGATCCTGGGGCTGCCAGAACGGAATGATCAGGCCCAGCCGCTCCGTGTCCACCGGAAAATACACCAACTTGTTCACCATCAGGTAATGCCCGGGCAGCAGTGTCGGTCGCATGCTGGACCCTTCCACCCTGAAGTTCACCACCGCCAACTGGATGGCAATAAAAACCACCGCGCCAATGTACGCGGCTTCGAGCAGTTCCCTGACCCAGTTGGATTCCTTCACTACTGATCCCGTTTTCCGGTTACCGGTTCAATTTTATCAAACTGCCGGGAGTACCACACCACGCGGTCGGCATCTCCCAGGATTTTCGAGTATTGGCGATAGACGAGATAGTCTGCTCATCCTCAGCCTGTCGAAGGAAAGGACCAGCGCACGATCACGCAGTCCGCTGCCCCAGCGTCAGAATTCGCCAGCCGTTGACTACCATGCGCTGGCGATTTACCATTGTTGCCCCGTCCTGTCCGCTAGATCGGCCGGCCGCCGGCCGTTTCGTCCGTCGCCCCTGCGCGAAAGGTGCTGTAATGTCCGTGCTCGATGCAAATGAACTGAAGGTGTTTTCCGGCAACGCCCATCCCCAACTGGCATTGGAAGTGTGCAAATACCTGGGTATTCCATTGGGAGAGAGCGAAGCGTTCAAGTTTGCCAACGACAACACCTTCGTCCGAATCCGCGAGAACATCCGGGAGCGCGACGTGTTCATCGTCCAACCCACGGTTGCGCCCACCAACGACAACCTCATGGAACTCCTGATCATGATCGACGCCTGCAAGCGGGCGTCGGCCGGGCGCATCACCGCCGTCATCTCCTACTACGGTTATGGCCGAACCGACAAGAAAGACCAGCCCCGGGTTCCGATCACCGCTCGCCTCGTCGCCGATCTCATCTCCACGGCCGGCGCCGACCGCGTCCTCACCCTCGACCTTCACGCCGGGCAGATACAGGGCTTTTTCAACATACCGGTTGACGAACTCACCGCCGAACCCATCCTGTCCAACTACTTCTTCGAGAAGGGACTGGAAGACCTGGTACTCGTGGCCGTCGATTTCGGCATCAGCAAGCGGGCCCGCGACATGGCCGAGCGCCTCGGAGTGCCCGTGGCCGTCATCGAAAAACGGCGCACCGGCAACGATGACCGCTCCGAAACCCTCAACGTCATCGGCGACGTCCGGGGCAAGCGCGCCCTCACCTTCGACGATGAGATCCTGACCGGCGGCACCATCGTCAACGCCGCCAACGCCCTGCTCGACGCCGGCGTAACCGAGGTTTTCTGCTGCGCCACCCACCCGGTGTTCTCCCCCGTGGCTCCCAAGCTGCTCGGCGAAAGCGCCTTCAAGGAAGTGGTCGTAACCGACTCCGTGCCCCTGACCAAAGAGCAGAAGGTGGGCAACCTCACCGTGCTGTCCGTCGCTCCCCTGCTCGGCGAGGCCATCAAGCGCATCCACGAAGGCCGCTCGGTGGGCGAGCTTTTCCAATAAGCCAGCCACCGCCCAAACCCCGCAATTCGCGCACCGCAGCGTCATTCGATTGCTGGCGATAGACCACGTATTCCGCTCATCCTGCGCTTGTCGAAAGATGACGCAGTCCGCTCATCCTAGGCCTGTCTAAGCACCAGCGCACGGTGCGCAGCCAACCGCTCACACAACAGCAACTACCTCTCCCCAGGATGCTCGAAAGACCCTGCGCGCGGCGCAGGGTCTTTCGATTATCGAGGAAACGTGCGGTGGTGCAAACTTGGAGGGAAAGGGAGGAGGCGTATAGGTTCGGGTCATTCACAGTTTGGGGGTGATCCATGGCGTCAGTGGAAGGGCCAGGCGACGGTTTGGCGTTGATTGAGGTGTTGGGCCGGGTACCGGATCCGCGCAGCGCTCACGGGAGGCGGCATCCTTTGGGGGCGATATTGGGACTGGCGGTGTGCGCCATGCTGTGCGGAGCGCGCAGTCTGTACGCCATCAGCCAGTGGGGCCGAGACCAGGGGCAGGAAGTATCCGAGGCTTTGGGGTTCACCCGGCAGCGGACACCGTGCGTGTCCACGCTGCATCTGGTGTTCAGCAGGTTGGATCGAGAGGCCTTTGAGCGTGAGTTGGGGCAGTGGCTGCAGGGACGGGGCTTGTCTGAGGGTGAGGGGGTGGCGATTGACGGCAAAGCGTTGCGCGGCATCCACGGTGATCAGTTGCCCGGTGTGCACCTGGTAGCGGCGTACGCTCATCAGGCTGGGATCGTGGTGGGGCAGCAGGCGGTGGGTGAGAAGCGGAATGAGTTGGACGCGGTGGCGGGTCTATTGGGACAGTTGGACCTGGAAGGTCTGGTGGTAACCGGCGATGCTCAATTCACCCAGCGGGAAGTGTGCCAGCGGGTGGTGGCCAAGGGGGCACTACTTCTTTGCCGTAAAGGGCAACCAGCCCACCCTGTTGCAGGACATCACCGCCATCTGGGCTGGGGAACTGGAAGAGGCCCATGAGACGCAGGTTGACCAGCACGGTGGTCGTATCGAACAGCGGCGGTTGTGGGTCTCCGACCTGCTGGTGGGCTACAGCGACTGGCCCCACCTGGCCCAGGTCTGCCGACTGGAACGCATCGTCCGTACCAAACGATCCACCCGACGCGAACTGGCTTACGCCGTGACCAGCCTGCCGCCCGCCGAGGCCGATCCCCAAAGGCTCCTCGGCTTATGGAGAGGACACTGGGGCATCGAGAACCGAGTCCACTGGGTCAGGGACGTTACCTTCGATGAGGACCGGTCCCAGGTCCGCGCCGGCTCCGCGCCCCAGGTCATGGCAGCCCTGCGCAATCTGACCATCAGCGTGATCCGTCTGGCTGGCGAAACCAACATCGCCGCCGCCTTGCGTCGGTACGCCGTTCACCCATCACGTCCTCTGGCCTTGATCGGCGCGGTCGACAAATAATCGAAAGACCTCGCGCGCGGTGCCCCAAGTCTGGACATACCGCCGGCGTACCGGTATCATCAATCGATAGGTTGCAGCGCAGTCCCGCGCCCGGGGTGAGGGGCGGGCTGTATGAGGAGGGCGCCTATGGTCGAAGTCGCCAGCGACTCTACGGATCTCATCGTCCGTGTATCCGAGTATGTGGACGATACCGCCCAGGTTGACGCGATTCGGGCGGCCTATGATTTCGCCGCCCAGTGCCACGAAGGTCAGAAGCGGCTTTCCGGCGACCCCTACATCGTCCACCCGGTTGCCGCCGCCACCATTCTCGCCGATCTCTATCTCGACCCGGACACCATCAAGGCGGCCCTGCTTCACGACGTAGTTGAGGACTGCTGCGTCGCCGTGGAAGACCTGGAAACCCGGTTCGGTTCCGACGTTGCCCGGCTCGTGGACGGCGTCACCAAGCTGGAACGTGTCGATTACCGTCCGCCCGGATCCAACGGGACCAGCGCCGCCGACACGGAAAACCTCTACGCCGAAAGCCTCCGCAAGATGCTCGTCGCCATGGCCGAGGACATCCGCGTCGTCCTCATCAAACTGGCTGACCGACTCCACAATATGCGGACGCTCGACCCGCTCCCGGAACCCAAACGGCGACGCATCGCCCAGGAAACGCTGGACGTATATTCCCCGCTGGCGCATCGCCTCGGCATCTGGGAACTCAAGTGGCAGCTTGACGACCTGGCATTCCGCCATCTCAACGAGGCCAGGTACCGGGAAATCTCCAAGATGCTGTCGGCCCGACGTTCCCAACGCGAAGCCTACGTGGCCGAAGTGGCCGAACGGCTCCGCGATGAACTCGACACCAACCGCGTCAAAGCCGAGGTCAACGGCCGACCCAAGGGCATCTACTCCATCCACAAGAAGATCGAAAAATACTCCGCCGACGGCAAGGAACTAAGCGATATCTACGACCTCTACGCCCTGCGCGTGGTCGTGGACGACGTGCCCGACTGCTATGCCGCCCTCGGCGTGACCCATCGGATGTGGAGCCCCATTCCCGGCCAGTTCGACGACTACATCGCCACGCCCAAACAGAACATGTACCAGGCCCTGCACACCACCGTCCACTGCGAGGGCGGCCACCCGCTGGAAGTGCAGATCAAGACCCGGGACATGCACCAGGTCGCCGAGTACGGCGTCGCCGCGCACTGGCGCTACAAGGAACGCTCCGGCTCTGCCGCCGGCGGCCGCTTTGAAGAGCGCATGACCTGGCTGCGGCAACTCCTGGAGTGGCAGCGCGAGACGCCCGACACCGACGAATTCCTCCAGTCGGTGCGCGAAGACCTGTTCTACGACCAGGTGTTCGTCTATACCCCCAAGGGCGACATCATGGAACTGGCTGCCGGCGCCACCCCCATAGACTTCGCCTACAAGATTCACACCGACCTGGGGCACCGCATCTCCGGGGCCAAGGTCAACGGTCGCCTGGTATCCCTGGACACCCCGCTGGAAAACGGCGACACCGTCGAGGTGGTCGCCGGCAAGACGGGTCGCGGCCCGTCCCCCGACTGGCTCAACCCGGCCCGTGGCTACGTCGCCACCAACAGCGCGCGCCAGAAGATACGCTCGTGGTTCAACCGGCAGGCCCGCAGCGCCAACATCACCCGGGGCAAAGACCTCCTCCGCCGCGAACTCCACCGCATGGGCGTCAAGCTCCCCGACCGCGAGGTTCTGGAACTCTGCCGCTACGAGGCCATGGAAGACCTGCTCGCCGCCCTGGGCTCAGGGGAATTGAGCGATTCCGCCCTGGCTGACCGACTCGCCGAACACCGCGGCAGGGAGGCCGAGGCTGCGGCGGCGGCGGCAGCGTGGATGCCTCCCATCAAGGGCCCGCCTCGTCTCGACAGCCCCACTTCCGGCATATCCGTGCTGGGCGTCGGCGACCTGCTGACCCGCATCGCCACCTGCTGCAATCCCATTCAGGGAGACTCCATCATAGGTTTCGTCACCCGGTCCCGGGGAGTCAGCGTCCACAAGGTGGAGTGCATCAACGTGCTCAACGAGGACGAAAAAGAGCGCCTGGTTCCCGTATCCTGGGGCCAGAAGCAGGAACTCTACCCCGTCCGCGTGCGCATCGAAGCCATTGACCGTGTCGGACTCCTTCGCGATGTTTCCACCAAGCTGTCCGAGGACAAGATCAACATCGCGTGGGTCGTCACCCGCGAAAATGACAACGCCACCGTCAGCATGGAACTGACCATCCACATCGGCGGCGTCCAGCAACTCAACCGGGTTTTCTCCCGCATTGAGGGCATACGCGGCGTGACCTCGGTTAGCCGGGTGACGGGAAGTCCACTGCGCCAAACCGAGCGGTAGGGCAAACGGCGCTTTGACTGATCATCCGCCCACCGGCGGTTCGGGCAATCGGTCCGCACTATCCCGAACCGTGTTCAGCCCAACGGCCGCCAAGTTCGCGGTCGCCTCTGCGGTATTCTTGGCAATCCTGCTGATGCCAACGCCCGAGGGGTTGACCCTGCAAGGGCAGCGCTCCCTGGCGGTGATGACCTTTGTGGTGGTGCTATGGGCCACCGAAGTGGTCCACTCCAGCGTCGCCGGAATCATAGGCGTGGTCCTGCTCGTGTTGTTCGGAGCCGTGCCGGGCATCGGCGAGGCGGTGTACGGCTTCTCGCAGCCCGTGTGCTACTTCCTCATCGGCATCCTGACGCTGGGCCTGGCGGTGCACCACTCCGGCCTGGCCGAGCGCATGGCGATTTTCCTGATGCGCGGGGCCGTGGGAAGTCCGTACCTGCTCTACATGCAGATGCTATTCTCCTTCGCCGCCCTCACCTTCGCCCTGCCGTCTGCCAGCACCAGGGGCGCCATCATGGTCCACGTGTACGAGCAGGTGCTGGAGCAGTGGAGCATTCCCCAGGGCCATCCCTTCTACAAGGCCACGATGATGGCCATGGGCAGCCTGAACCGCCTGGGTTCCACCGCCCTGCTGGCCGGCGGCATCACTCCCGTGGTCGCGTCGGGCCTGCTGGGCGATTTCTCCTGGACCCAGTGGTTCCTCATCATGAGCGTGCCCTTCTACGCCAACCTCATAGTGGGTGGCACGCTCCTGTTCCTCTTCTACCGGTCGGGCTTTCGGCCTGAGAACATCGCCGCCGCCGCGCCGGCGTCGCCGGGTCCCGTCAAGCCTGCCGAGTACCGCGCCGGCGCCATCGTCATGCTCACCGCGCTCATGTGGTTCACCGACTTTGCCCACGGCTTGCACCCATCGGTTCCGGCGCTCATCGCGTTGTGCCTGATCCTGCTGCCCCGAGTGGGCATCCTCTCGTGGAGCGAATTCGAGCGCAACGTCGGGTGGACCAATTTTTTCGTCATCGCCACGTCGCTGTCTCTGGCCCACGCGTTGGTATCATCCGGAGCCGCGGCGTGGTTCTCCGAAACGCTGGTGGGCGGCGTATCGCAATTCGCCGCCCAGCCCCTGCTGGTGCTGCTGGCCCTGTCAGCGTGTTTCGCCGTCCTCCGGATGCTGATGCCCAACATCGCAGGTTACCTGGCCCTGGTGATCCCCGTCGCCATGGCGACCGGAACGTCGCTGGGCCTGAATCCGCTGGTATGTGGGTTCGCGGCCGTGGTCGTTGGAGATTCGGCGGTGTACTACGGTGCCGGCGGAACCTCCGCCGTTTTCGTATTCCAGCGGGCCAACATATCCAACCCTGAGATTTTCCGGTTCGGCATCACCATGACCGTGGCCGTCATCGCCGTGCTGCTGCTGCTAATCGTCCCGTACTGGGCACTGGTGGGCTACCCCCTAGCCCCATGACGCCCCGTTCGAAGCGTCAAGATCTCCACCACGTAGGGGAGGGTCTGAGACCCGCCCCACCCCCACCACGATAACAACTGCAACCCTACCAGTCACCAGAGCCAACCGCGCACGAGCAGCACAACCGCCAGTATGATCAACACCGCCACGGCAATCGCCAGGCGGGTCAGCACCCGGCGACGCCACCGTCGTCGCTCCCGCGCCCTTCGGATGTCGGCCCGGTGATCCCACGGACGGCGGGCGCTGCGGCCATCCTTCCACACGCCCCGTCGTTTCGACTGCGCCTCGGTCTCGGCCTCCGGGAAGCCCAGGTCGCGGCCTCCGTAACGGCGATACCAGTAGGCCATGCCGGCGCGCACCATCGCCACGTTGATGCACTCGCGCCCGCGTCGTCCCGGATACAGCAGGCCAACCGTCCGACCGTAGCGGTCGGTGGCCCGTTCCTCCATGCGGATGCCGCCGCGCCTCACCAGGGATTCCAGTTCCCGCCGCGACTCCTGCCCAAAGGGTTGCGAGAGTTCCGGCGCGTCGATGCCGTACAGCCGCACCGGGAAGGGACGCCGCAGGAAGCCAAACAGCCCGCCGTATTTGACCTCCAGCGAGTCGCCGTCCACCACCCGCCGTATTTTCACCTTCCGCGATTTTCGAGAGGCCATGGTTTGCCAAAGCGTAGAGGCGAGATATGCCTCGCCCCTACCGCTGCACCGCGGGCATCCGACGCTGGCTACACCGTCAGCGGCGTGTCTTCCCGGTTGGCCCACTCGCTCATGGATGCGTCGTAGTTTTTGGCGCTCTCGAAGCCGACCAGGCGAAGTACGAAGTTTCCGTGCGCCGCACGGATGCCGGCCTGTCAATAGGAGTACGCCGTCTTGTCGGGCGTGATGCCGTGCTCGGTGAGTATCTGCCGGATCTCATCGGCCGGCTTGAACTCGTGGGTATTGCGGTCCATCAGGTGGAACCATTCCAGGTGCACCGCGCCGGGCACGTGTCCCACGCGACTGTTGCTATAGTTGGGCGCGGATCCGTCCCACTCGCCATCGCTGCGCACGTCCCACACCACCACGTTATCGAGAGTGCAGGCCTCCTTCAGTTCGTCGCCGGTGGCGATCAGAGACTCGTCGGCGCGAGGGGTGAAGGTAACCGACGCCGGCGTCTTGGGCCGGCCGAAGTCGATGGGCTGGCCGGCGTTGACCCAGGCCCGCCAGCCGCCGTTGAGCACCTTGACGTTGCGGTGGCCGTAGTAGCTGAACACCCACCAGATGCGGGCGGATGTGAGGCCCTGGGCGTGGTCGTAGGTGACGACGGTGGTGTCGTCGCCGATGCCCAGGCCCTCGGCCATGGCCTTGAACTGGTCGGGCGTCATGACGTGCTGCCGGTTGGTGTCGGGGTTCTTGGCCCAGTTGTCGGCCACGTGGTGCGCGCCGGGGATGTGTCCGCGCTGCCACGCGTCGGCGGTGTTGGCGCAGTCCAGGACGACCAAGTCGGGATCATCCAGGTGCGCCGCGACCCAGGCGGCATCGGTGAGATATTCGGGGTGAGCGTAGCCTTGTGAGGCGGTGGTCATGGGATGGCTCCTGCCTGATGATCAAGTTGGCAGAATTGTAGGCCGCACCAACCCGACGGGTCAACGGCGGAAAAGGCGCGGCGCAATTGACCGCTGCCGCAATCGCCAGTGCCGTTCGGATGCCATCCGGTTTGGATCAGGAGCGGATTGAAATGCTCGTGGGAACCAAATAAAATGTATTAGAAATGGGGTAGATGCAAAGTCCTATCTGCCCCATTTGTCGACATGACGTGTTATAGTCAGTGCATGCTCCAAAAGAGGGTGCAGACGTTATGAACAAGCTCTCGATGGGCATCCGCGCCATCGCGCGAGGCCTCGACCCTGTCAGTCCGATCCTGTTCGCATCGACGGTAATCCGGTTCGCGGAAAGTCCAAGCCTGAAGTACCACTGGGTTTTCGCGGTTGCGCTGGCGACAATGAGCGCCGGCGCTGGGTTGCTCTGGTTGGGCGTTGCCGAGGACGCACGGAACGTGGTGCTGGCGGGGTTGGTAGCGTTGATATTGGCCCAACTCATTTGGGTTGTTCTTGGCGTGGTGGCCCTGGTTCTGCTGCTCCGTTTGATCATTGACCTCTATTCCGACGTGCGGCACGATATTCGCGAACAGCGTAGGTCACAAACACCAGAACTCCGGCCGGAGTTGGAGAGAAAGCAATAACTGCCCTGAAATTTCTTGCGGCACTCACCCAACGGGGGCCATATTCGGGCGGAGATATAGTCTCGAGAGGTGGGAGTGCAGCTCCAGCGACATGTGCGAGCGCGTACGCCGTCAATATCCCCAATAGAATCGGCTTGGGCAGCGCATCGAAAAGATCGGCCAGACGGTCGCGGCTCTGCATACTTTGAAGCGTAGCATATTATTTGCATTTATTCTGCATTGGTGGTGGAACCAATCTTGATTATGTAACGGTATGCCGATGGAACGATGATTGCCGCGGCCGGCGTCGGAGACTGGTCGCACGGTCTGGTCCCCCGTTACGGCCGTTGCTCGCGCGTACACCATGCATACACCGGGTGGCACGCTATAATGCCACCATGCCACCCACCCGCACATCGAGTGCTACCGGCAGTAGATTGCCGAGCTGATCCAGTTCGGCGGGTCCGACAACGAGCTGAACATCCGCCGGGCCTTCGAAAACTGGCTGGCTGCATACTGCCGCGCCCACCGCGAACGCCTCCGGTTGGTGTCAGAGTTGCCGGCAGTGTCGGAGAGGGATGAATCAGGAGTTGCGTTGTCGGCGGGTTACAAGATCAATAATGCCCTGGACATCCATCAGCCAGTTCTGTTGGTCAGGATGATAAGAACCAATGATTGATCGTGGTACTACCAAAGCGTAGCATTCTGAGGCGGTGGTCGTGGGTCTGTTTCTGTTGAAGTTGTTGGGGCATTAGTAAAACAACATGTTCAATAGTCTGAACCGATCCGGACGTTTCGGGGTGCCGGACTAAAAATCCCGAGCCTCTCAAAATTACCCACTGAAGATGTGTTCCCGATGATAAGCAATAAAATCTTTTTTCGGAGCAAATTTTTCAGGTAGAGATATTAGCTTTCCGTCATATCGCATGATAGACGCGGCATAAAAATCATCGTTCTCGAAATCGTGATTGACCGAAACGCGGACCGTCATATCTTCATTGATCGTTATCAACCCAACATCGAACGCTCGCTCGTGCAGAATAGACAACAGTAAGCCGTTTCTAGGGTTCACCCGATTCGATTTGTCCACATGCCATGGCACGATATGACCAGCTCGTAATAGGGTTGGAGATGACAACCCAGTAATACAACATCGGCCGTTGTAAGCGCTCAACACCGCGTTTCTAAAGAAACTCTGACCCACCCGTGCGGTAGTAACCACGTCACGGTCTTCCCCCACGCGCTGAAGGTTAGTCACTTCCTGGGTACCTTGGGCACTTTGCCTCCCAGCCATTATTGAATCGACAGCCTGCTCGGCGTTAATGGCGAATTCTTCCCAATTGCTTTGCATTTCTTTCCACAAAGCACGGTCGGCGGCGGAAACTGCTCGCAATCCTGAGCGACCAGTGGATGTGATCGCCGGGTCTAAACTCGCGATGTTGGTGAGTTTCATGGCCAAAGCCGACGGTGACCGGCCTAAAGCCGTCGCAATTTCAACAATTTCTGGGTTCCGGCGGTGCAAACGCCCAAACGGTAGACGACAGTAAAGTGAAAACGCTACGGGCAACTCCTGCCGTGTCCAGCCAGCCCTCTGCGCCATTGCCAACCTCTTCAGGAAGCCCTAGTCAAGAGCGCCCACGCATTATCGTTAGTCTATAGAAGGCATCGACCACCATGGTGCGGTACGAAGCCAATTATGCCGGTTAGTCTCATCCCAATAACAGGTATACGCATTGTCAGGCTCGATAAAATCCGTGTCGTTAACGCTTGGTATCCCCCAACAAGGTTCTGTAGTAAGGATGCTCGAGCCATCGGTACCGATAAAAAGCCTCGCAGTGTGATCGTATCCGACTGCCTCAACTCCTGTCCGATCGTTTTCCAATAATTCTCGCAACCGTTTGTTGGAGCCAGGCATGGCCCTGTCAGGAAGGAGTATCTCATCCTGCGGTTCCCGGTAAAAGAAGTCACGCGCTCTTGATGGCGTGCGAAGTTCTGACATAGGAACGACTAAAACTCCAGATTCGTCGAAGCCATACTTTGCCCGAAAAAACACCCTATGTGCCCAATCGAGGGTTCCCCACTCGCCGGCAACTGATCGGATACCGACGATTTCAGATCCATGGTGTCCAACAATCGCTGTCCACCCTTGCTCAACTAATTCGGCAATTTCCTTTTGACATATGTCAGAAATCATTGTTAGTTCCTGTAACAGTAGAACGCCTTGCCCGGCTAGAACCAACATTTACCACGTTTTCCAGACCGGTGGTTGAGGTCTACACCAGGGGTCAGGCTTCGCCACGGCAGATAGCCCGAATCTTGCATACTAAATCGCGAGGTTCATTGTGGGTATTCTTTCTGGAACTATGGCGCCGATCCAGGGATCGTTGGATGTCTGCAATAGCCATACCTGCATTGTCAGACAATGTGCAGCGCTTGGCAACGGTGTAGTGTCTCAGGATCCCCGGGTACAGCGTCGTATGGACCCCCCAAACACACCCACGCCAATCCCGGTACAATAGGCGCATCCAATCAGCATTTTTGCGAGGTGCGCTTTTATGGTTCAGCAGGGACAGATTGACCATCTTCTGCAGGAGGCCGGCGAGATCCCGCCGCCGCCTCACGTTTCCGGCCAGGCCACGCTGTCCGACTACGACGGCGTCTATGCCCGCTCCATCGAGGACCCCGAGGGCTTCTGGGCCGAGGCCGCTGAGGAACTGCATTGGTTCCGCAGGTGGGACGACGTGTTCCAGTGGGAGTATCCCAACTTCCGGTGGTTCGTCGGCGGGCAGACCAACATCGCCTACAACGCCCTGGACCGCCACCTCACCACCGAACGGCGCAACAAGGCCGCGCTCATCTGGCTGGGCGAGGACGGCACGGAGCAGGTGTACACCTACGCGCGTCTCGCCCAGCAGGTCAACCGCTTCGCCAACGGCCTCAAATCCCTGGGCATCGGCAAGGGCGACCGCGTGGTCATCTACATGCCGCTCACGCCCGAGGGCGCCATCAGCATGCTGGCCTGCGCACGCATCGGTGCCATTCACAGCGTCGTCTATGCCGGATTCAGCGTCGGCTCGCTGCGGGACCGCATCCAGGACGCCGAGGCCAAGGCGCTGATCACCGGCGACGTGGGCTACCGCCGAGGCAACCGCGTTGACCTCAAGGGCATCGCCGACGAGGCCGTCGAGGGCTGCGACAGCCTGACCCACGTGGTCGTCTTCCGCCGCGAAAACGTCGGCGAGACGCAACCGGCGCCCACCCACAACGTCCCCGAAATGGACTTCAACGAACTGATGGCCAACAGCAGCATCCACTGCCCCGCCGAGGTCATGGACGCCGAGGACCCGCTGTACATCCTCTACACCAGCGGCACCACCGGCAAGCCCAAGGGCGTCGTCCACGTTCACGGCGGCTACATGGTCGGCACCCACTACCACTTCAAGAACTTCTGGGACGTCAAGGATCAGGATGTCTTCTGGTGCATGTCCGACATCGGCTGGGTCGTGGGCCATAGCTACATCGTCTATGCGCCGCTGGTGGCCGGCGCGACCACCGTGTTCCGCGAGGGCGCGCCCGATTTCCCCCACAACGCCGTGTTCTACGAGATCATCGAGAAGTACGGCGTCAACGTCATCTTCACCGCCCCCACGGCCGTGCGGATGCTGATGCGCTACGGCGAAGAGCCGGCCAGCCGCTACAACCTGCGCTCGCTGCGGTTCCTCACCTGCGCCGGCGAGCCTTTGAATCCCGAAGCCCTGCGCTGGGCCTACCAGCACATCTGCGGCAGCGGCGAGTGGGCGCACATGGTGGACAACTGGTGGCAGACCGAAACCGGCGGCCCCTGCCTGGGCACCACCGCCACCATGACCACGCGGCCCGGCCGGGTCGGCAAGGCCCTGCCCGGCGCGGTGATGGACATCGTGGACCGCGAGGGCCAGCCCATTGAGGAACCGGACAAGGGCGGTTTCCTGGTCATCCGCCGTCCCTTCCCTCACTTCTCCCGCACCGTGTGGGGCGACCCCGACCGCTACGCCGAAACCTGGCAGCAGATTCCCGGCGTGTACTCCTCCGGCGACGTGGCCCTCCGCGACGCCGATGGCTACTACATGGTGGTGGGCCGCGCCGACGACGTGCTGAACGTGGCGGGCCACCGCATCGGATCCGCCGAGGTCGAATCGGCGCTGGTGTCCCACCCGGAGGTCGCGGAAGCGGCGGTCATCGGCAAGCCCGACGAGTTGCGCGGCGAGACCATCAAGGGGTTCGTGACACTGCGGATGGGCAGCGAGGGCTCCGACCGCATGATCAACGACCTGCAACTGCACGTCCGCCGTGAGCTTGGCCCCATCGCCGTGCCGTCCGAAATCGAGTTCACCCCCACGCTCCCCAAAACCCGCTCCGGCAAAATCATGCGCCGCCTCCTCAAAGCCCAGGAACTAGGCCTCGACCCAGGAGACATAACCACGCTGGAGGACTGAGGGTTTGCGGAAATAAGCGTTGCCGGCGCGCCTTGCGGTAGAGTGGATTAGCAGTAGATGAACGGCAGGGAATTCGTGAGGCGCGCCCGGCGTTACGCCAGACGCAACGGATTGGAATGGCGGTATGACCCGGCGGAGGGCAAGGGTAGCCATGGCAGGTTTTATATGGGACAGCGGCAGACAATAGTGCAACACGGCGAAATTCCCCGAAATACGCTCTTCGGAATGTTTCGCCAGTTGGGAATCAATCCCAGGGAGTTCTGATCATGAGATACGTGTACCCTTGCACCATCGAAGGTAACGAGGAAGATGGGGACGGGTTTTTGGTGTCTTACCCCGATATTCTTTGGGCTAACACCGGGGGCTTTACCTTCAAGGAGTCCCTGATCCTTGCGGAGGATTGCCTGGTGGTCGCGTTGGCTCACTATGTGAACCACGGCGAGGAACTGCCAACTCCCAGCCCATACCAGAAGGGCCAGGAACTGCTGACGGTCCAGCCCGTCATCGCCGCCCAGCTTGACCTGTACACCGCCATGCGCGAGCAGAACATCACCCAGACGGAACTCGCCAAGCGCCTGGCCATCAGCGAAGACGACGCGGCCAAGATGCTCAGCCTCGACTACTGCACCCCCATCGGCAAGGTGATTGAGGCGCTGCGTGCCGTAGGCTGTGCTCCAGCGGTAGCCGAGCAGGTTGCCCGATAAACCAGGGAGTAGATGACATCATGCCGTTGGATGATCTGGTCAGCGTGATTGAGTTGTTGCAGCAACGCATTGGGGATATAACGACGCTGGAAGAGTAGTATCTGGCCGGGTAAGTCGCCCGGGCTATGATAGAATGATCCTATCCGGCGCATAGGCGTCGGAGTGGGTGCTTATAGCAGAGCTTCAACGCCACGGCAATCGCCGCGACCAAGAGGTCGAGCATTAGTTCACCTGTTCCATTATATCCGTGCGGCACAACGGTAAGACCGTTGGAATTGGCGTCGGGGGTTTTTGAGGAGACTTCCTAGTCAGCAAAATACGTGGGCGAGGGAGACCGGCCGCAGTCGCCATACCTCGCTCACGTGGGATGTCAACCATCATGCATGAACCCCAACCTTGGTATACCAAAAAGAGGTATCCACATTTCGATCTCCCTCTGAGTGAAAATAAAGCTACGAAATTGGTGACTTGCCCTGATCGAGTGGCGCAGCATCCGTTTTATCCATTGTTGCAATATACGCTTCTGCGCCCTCGCATCAAAAAGATAACTACCTCAGTGGGTACAACCTACGTAAAAACCCCGAAACCACGCGCGATTGCGTACCCGTCCCACAAGGACGGTTATATTTTTGCTTATTACAAATATTTGTTAGAAGTGCCTTACGAACGTTGGTTGAATAAAAAGGGTCTCAATGACGCGGTTACCGCATTCCGATCCACCGGAGAGAACAACATCACGTTGGCCAAGAAGGCCTTCGCTTTTATCAAGGCACACCCGGGCTGCGAGATCATCGCTACGGATATCGAATCATTTTTTGACAAAATAGACCATGAAAAATTGAAGGATGTTTGGCAAACATTTTTGGGTTTGGAACGGTTACCGAACGACCATTTCGCGGTATACAAAGCGGTTACTCGATACAGCATCGTCGAGCGGCACAAAATCTACAACAAACTTGGATTGCCATTAACGCGAGGTGGTAATAAATCCCGAACGATCCAACGGTTGTGTACGCCTAGGGGGTGTCGTCAAAAGAGTTTGCTCCAGACCATCACTGCCCGGAGTTGGCAGATGGCCAGGTAAGACGCGGCTCTCTTGGCATAACGGGTCGCCACGCCGCGCCACTGCTTGAACTCCAGAAAACCGTTCTCCACCAGGTGTCTCAACCGGTACAGCGCCGGGTCATGGTCCCGCTGCTCCCTCCGGTTCCTCTTCGGTGGTATCACTGGGTCCATGCCCAATTCCCGGGCCGTGGCTATGATTTCATTGGTGTCGTAGGCTTTGTCCGCCAGCAGGCACTGGGCCTCGATCCCCTGGATCAGACGCAATGCCTGGGAGGAGTCGGCCTCCGTGCCCTCGGTAACGGCCAGCCTGACCGGCATCCCGTGGGAGTCCACCGCCAGGTGCAGCTTGCTGTTCAGCCCCCTTTGGTGCGGCCCATGGCCTGGTTGCCGCCCCGGGCCCCAGCGCTATGGGGATGGGCCTTGATGTAGCTGGCGTCGATCATCAGCCATTCGAAATCAGGGTCATCCATCACCGCCTCCAGCAGTCCGGCCCACACTCCCCGATCCCGCCAGCGGCAGAACCGCCGGTGAGTGTTCTTCCAGTCTCCGTAGTCCGGCGGCAAATCCCGCCAGGGCGCTCCGGTACGCAAAATCCAGCACACGGCGTCGATAAACCGACGGTTGTCATGGGCCGGTCGGCCCTGCTTGCCCTCTCCCCCGGGCAGATGCGGCCGCAATCGCTCCCAAACATCATCAGTCATATCGTGGCGCCGGTGCCCTGCTCGCATACTCCCCACCCTCCAAACTCTCCCAACTCACTCCAATCTATCACCCTCACATTGTTTTGACGACACCCCCTACAACCTTTACTCGGAATTGCCGTTGCGAGGGAAAAAGATCCGACGACGTAAAGCAGGGCAAAAGTACAAGGGCAATTTTACTCATTACTTGACCCGAGCCGCGGAAACTCTGTGCTCCACAAGCGTCGAACGGCAGCGCAAGAAAGCTCTAAAACGACTCAGGTCAACCATGGAAAAGCGTGTTTAATGAGTCTTTGACTATCGTGTTTGCGTTTGCCATCGGGCGGTGCGATAAGCAATCACCAAAATCGGTTGCGGTGGTTTGGTGGTGCGGAGAGAGATTTGGTTCAAGGCCCCCATGCTATAATCCCGCCATCCACCCCCCATCCACTCCCCAGGCAGGTTTGACCCATGAAAGCTTTGCGCGTTGCCATGCTGCACTTGTCTCCCGTGGTTGCCGACGTGGACTACAACCGCGCCCTGGCCGAGCAGGGTCTCGCCCGCGCCGCCGACCTGGGCGCCCAGTGGATCATCACGCCCGAACTGTTCATCACCGGCTACAAGTTCGCCGAGGTCATCGGCACCGACTGGATCCTCCCCCAGCCTGACCAGTGGATGCAGAAGTTCTGCCAGCAGGTGGCCGACCGCGGCGTCACCGTGTTCCTGTCCCACCCCGAGCGCGACCCGGACGAAGGTCTCATGTACAACACCGTGTTCGTCATCGGGCCCGACGGCAAGATCATCGGCCGTCATCGCAAGGTGAAGGCCCTGCGCGGCCCCGAGGCCTGGTCGTCGCCGGGCTTCGACATCGCGCCCATCACGGTGCCGGCCGGCGACATTGACGGTCAGGTGCCCGTGGGCGTCATCATCTGCGCCGACGCCTACCGCAACGACGTGGCCGGCATCCTGCAGGAGCAGGGCGCCCGGCTGCTGGTGTCGCCAGCATCCTGGGGCCCCGGCGACTGCGGCCCGGTGGGTGAATGGGAGCAGCGCACGCTGGATACCGGCCTGCCCATCATGGTCTGCAACCGTTCCGGCTGGGAGGCCGACGACCTCGATTTCAACGAGGCCGTGAGCATCGTCGCCCGCGACGGCGAGCGCGTGCTGCAGGCCTTCTGCGGCGAAGAATCGGCGGTCCTAATCTTCGACTGGGACCTCGAGGGCATGGCGCCCATCTCCACCGACTACGAGGTGGCGTGGCTGTAAGGACGATTTCAAACTTACGGGAGGCTGAGAATGGAGTTTCGCAATTTTGAAATCATCCTGGAAGAAGACGCCGACGGCAACGGCTGGCACGCCTGCTCTCCGGCCTGGGAAGACCTGGGGGCCGCAACCTGTGGCGAGACCAGGGAAGAATCGATTGACAACATCAAAGAAGTGCTGGCGATGATTGTTGCCGAGATCCGCGACGTATCCATCACTCCGGAGGAAGTTGCTGAGAGGGGCGGATTCCCGCAGTCCCCCTGCCAGCGCCGGCAGCGGTTCCCTGTCCGTTCCCATCGCGATCTAACGGATTCCCGTGCCGGCCATCGCCTGATATGCCCATAGACTACAGCCGTATCAGGAGTCTAACCGCCCGGCAGATCGAAAGCGCCCTGCTGCGCGACGGATTCGAGTTCGTTCGCCAGGACTGAGCCCACCCGTCGGCCCTCTGCTCGGTAGCCCCTACTCCACCGCGTGCACCTGTCCGTCAGCCGTTCGCACGTAGAGCCGTCCGCCCGCGTAGGCCGGAGGGAGTTCTACCGCCGCTCCCAGGTCCAGCGTCCACACCACCGCGCCGTCGTCGCGGTTGACGGCGTGCAACACGCCATCGCGGGAACCGAAATAGACCCGGTCGTCCAGCACAATGGGCGAACTGATAATTCCGGCCGCCGCCTCATACTTCCACAGCGCATCGCTGGTTTCAGCATCCCGGGCCGAGAACAATCCGTCGCCGTCGCCCAGATACAGGATCCCGTCGGCGATGGCCGGCGACGCGACCACGCCCTGCGAATTACGTTCCTCCGGCGCGTATCGCCAGAACTCGCCCCGTTGGGCCGGCGGCGTCGGCACCAATGGAATCTGCCAGATCCATAGCTGGAACCACGTCCGCTTCATCCAGTACAGGGCCGGCAGTCCCTTCACGCCGGTGTCTATTGAGTACAACGCGCCGCCCGACGGATAGTACACCACGCCATCCGTCACCACCGGTGGCCCCGACGCCGACCCTGCGGTCAGGTAGCGGAACCGCCGCCGCCCATCGTCAGCATCTATGAAGTACAGGTTCCCCTCGTCATCGGCCACGTAGAGCCGGCCGTCGCGCAGGGCCGGCGTGGTTTTCACATTGCCCCGCAGTTTATGCTGCCAGAGTTTTTCGCCCGTTTGCGCATCCAGCCCGTAGATGATGTTGCCGGCCGACGTTACATACGCGATGCCGTCGTGTACCAGCGCGGCGGTCACAATCGGCAGGTGCGCCTTGAATTCCCACACCGTTTCGCCGGTTTCCCGGTTCAGCGCCAGCATCCGGTGGTTGGTCAGCCCCACGTACACCAGGTTGTTGTTGGCCACCGTCAGCGCGTGGTCCATGGGGCCGGGGGTATCCACTTCCCACAGGGTGGCCCCGGTGTTAACGTCCAGCGCCTCCACCTTGAAATGGCCGCCGATGTACAGCGTACCATCAACCACCAGCGGTGCGGAGCGTGTCGGCTCGCCCAGGTTCCGCGACCAGACCAGACGCCCCGCCGGGTGTTGCCCCGCCTCGGCAGCGTAGCCGTTGAGATTGGTGCCGTAGCCCAGCATTGACCATTGGTCCATCCGGGACGCCGACGAAGCGATCGCCGACGGACTGCCCACGAACCAGCGGGCCGGGTTGGGCAGGCTGAACCAGAAAAACCACGTGAGAAATCCCAGCACGGCCAATATGACAACCGCGGCGATGGGCCTGATCACGCCCATGCGGTAGCGTCGCCTGGCGGTGCGCTGGCTGCGCTCGACCCAGCCGGGAAATTGCGTTTCGGGTTCTGGTTGATTCATTGCCGCCACACGGAGTCTGTACCTCCGGGAGTCTGTACGTCCGTAGGGGCGGGTTTCAAACCCGCCCCTACACAACCACCTTTAAGGTGCAAGGATACACTACGCCGGCTACACGTTCCGTTGCTTGGGATCCAGGCGGTCGCGGAGCCAGTCCCCCAGCAGGTTCACCGAAAGCACGGTGAACAGGATCGCCAGGCCGGGGAAGAAGGACACCCACCAGGAATCGATGATTAGCTCCCGTCCGTCGGCGACCATCACGCCCCAGGCCGGGTTCGGCCTCGGGATGCCCGCGCCCAGGAAACTCAGACCGGCTTCCAGCAGTATGACGAAGCCCAGTTGCAGCGTGGCCAGCACGATGATGGTGTTCACCAAGTTGGGGAAGATGTGCCGCGCCATGATCCGCAACTGCGACGAGCCGGCGACACGCGACCGGGCAATGAAGTCCTGCGTCTTCAGGGCCAGGGTTTCGCCGCGCACCAGCCGGGCATACCGCGACCACAGGAAGAGGCACACCACCACCAGCACGTTCTCAATGCGCGGCCCCAGCGTGGCGGCCAGCACCAGGGCCACCAGGATCAGCGATATTGACAGCGACATATCCACCAGGCGCATCACCACGGTGTCCACCCAGCCTCCGAAGTAGCCGGCAAGAATCCCCAGCACCGTGCCAATCAGCCCCGACACGAAAATCGCCATCAGCGATACGATCAGGGCCAGCCGCGCACCGTGTACAATCCGGCTGAATATGTCCATGCCGTTCTTGTCGGTGCCCAGCAGATATTTCGCCTGGCCTCCCGGTTTGACCACGATCTGCAATTGATCGCCGACCACCGGCACCTCGCCTTCGGCCTTGCCAACCACCGTGGCGTCGCCGATGCGTACCGTGCGCTCGGCGTCGCTGATCTTGATCTCGTTCTGGCGGTTGTCGCGATTGACCGTCTCAACCACGTTGCGTATCGAAACGACGTCGCCGGACCAGGCCGGCGGCACCAGCCTGTCGTCAAGGTCGCCGCGCCGGGGATTGTGCGGAGCGATGATCTCGGCGAACAGGGCCGGGATAATCAGGAAAACCAGCAGCATGGTCACGGGGAAGAGGGGCAGCCGCCGAATTTCCTGCACCAACTTCTTGATGCGGGATAGCGCCCCCGTCGGGGCTGCCTCCTCCTGGGCGGGTTGTGTTACCGGCGCCGTGGTGATCGCCATGGTTCAATCCTCCACCGTCATTTCAGACACCCGTTCCATGGGCGCGATTTTCCGAGTTAACGCCCAACATTGCGCTGAGCGAGCATTGCACTGAGCGAGCGAACCCGCCCGATCATCAGGTGTAGCGGATCCGGGGGTCGAGGTACGCGTACAGTATGTCCACAATCAGGTTGGCGAAGATATAGATGGAGGAACCAATGATCACCACCGCCTGCAGCACCTGGAAGTCCCGGCCGCGCACCGCGCCCACCGCCAACTGCCCGACGCCGGGCCAGGAGAATACCGTTTCCACAATCACCGTGCCCGTGAACAGGCCCCCGATGATGATGGCGAAGTAGGTGAGCGGCGCGATGAAGGCGTTGCGGAGGCAGTGTTTCCACACCACCTTCCACTCAGGCACTCCCTTGATCCGCGCCAGTTTTACGAACTCCGTATCCAGCACGTCCAGCATGGACGAGCGGATGAGCCGAAGCAGGGCCGCCACCTGGAAGAACCCCAGCGTGAATGCCGGCATGATCATGTGATCAAACCCTCCCTTGCCCGAGGAGGGCAGCCATCCCAGTTTCACCGCGAAGAGCCACAGCAGCATGATGCCCAGCCAGAAGCTGGGAACTGACTGGCCCAGGAACGCGACTGCCTTGCCCTGGTAGTCCAGCCAACCGTCCTTACGCGCGGCGGTGATCACCCCCAGGGGCACGCCGATCACCACCGAGATCAGCATGGCCAACCCTCCCAGTTGCAGGGTGGCAGGGAAGCGGTCCAGCACCATGCCCATGGCGGTCTGACCACCGAATGCGTAGGACTCGCCAAAGTCGCCGCGCAGGGCATTGCCCAGGAACACGATATACCGCATGTGCAGGGGCCGGTCCAGTCCCCACTTTTCCTTCAGCGCGGCGATGTCCTCCGGGGTTGCCTCGCCCATGGGCAGCATTACCGACGTGGGGTCGCCCGTGAGATTGGACAGCATGAAGACGATGACGCTGACCAGAAGCACAGCAATAATGGCCTGTCCCGCGCGGAATAAGATGAACCGCTGCATTGGTCGCCTCCCGGTTGGTTTACCGTGTGATGCGCGTGATGACTGAGATGGTCAGGGTCGCAGTAGGGGCGAATGGTTATTCGCCCCTACGACTGGATGGTGCGCTCCGGTTTAACGGGCTACTTTGGCATACTCCAAGTGGCCGAACACGCCGGTCAGGCTGCCGAACTTGTACTCCGAAACGTCTTCGGGGTTCACCACCAGGGTCGAGCGGATGTTAACGATGGGTATGGTGCGATACGTGTCGTAGATGTCATCGCCCATGGCCATGATGAGCCGGTTGCGCTCGGCCTGATCGGTCTCCACCAGCAGACGCTCGTAGGTCTCATCGTAGAGCGGAGATTCCATGTAGAGCACACCGCCGTTGGGGAGGCCGGTGTCAGGATTCGTCGGCCCGGTGTAGTAGTAGATCCGCGCGTTGGCGTTGATCTGCCGGATGGTCTGCCGCACCGGCAGAATGAAGTGGGCGTCGTGGCGGTCCCGGAACGCGTCCAGCGCGCGGGCGAATTCCACTTCAACCAGCTTGGCGTCGATACCAATGTCCTGGAAGGACTGGGCGACGGTCTGCGCCACTTCAATGGTTTCCGGCAGGCCCGGCAGACTCGACTGGTACACTTCCATGAAGAATCGGTTCTCGCCGTTGTCGCCGGGGAAGCCGGCTTCGTCCAGCAGTTCCTTGGCGCGTTCCGGATCATAGCCGTACTTCTCGTCGAACTCGTCGGCCCAGCGCGGGTTCCAGCCTTCCAGCGAGTCGTGGAAGATGGTGTTGTACAACGGCTCGCCCCGGCCCTTGAACAGCTCGTTGATGATCTGCTCGCGGTTGATGGCCCGGTTCAGAGCCTCGCGCACCAGGTTCCCGGTTTCGCCGGGCGCGTTCCACGGCTCGGTGTCCGGGTTCCAGTTCACCTCGCTGGCGTAGTACTGACCCAGCGGAAGAATGGTGAGGCCGACGGATGGCAGCGGGCTTTCAAAGACTTCCATGCCTTCGTCTATAGCCTGCTGGTGCAGCACCTTGGGCACGTCCACCATGTTGGCTTCGCCGGTGAGCAGCATGGCCAGCCGGGTCAGGTCCTCCGGCGCCGTGGTGATCCGTAGGCGCTCGAACTCAGGGTTCACCCGCCAGTGCTCGTAGGGTACCGCTTCATACTCGGTGTATTCCTTCAACTCACGCTCGACGAACTGGTAGCCGCCGGTGCCGGCGGGGCTGCTCTCGAACATGGCGTCGCCCTCGGCCTCGTACTGAGCCGCGCTGCGGACAGCGGCGCAGGGCACCACCAGGATGTTGAACCACCAGTCGGCCACGTCAACCTGCGGTTGGGCCAGGTTCATCGTGAACGTGTAGTCGTCGATGACCTCCATTGCGCCGCTGGCGATCATCTCCGACATGGAGTCGGTGCCCATGAACCGCTTGAGCGGGGCCTTGCAGCCGGCCAGCGGGTCCGACATCTGCTGGTCGATGGTGAGAATCACATCCTTTACGGTGAACTCGCCCCAGCCGTGGTGCATCTCCACCCCCTCCTGGAGCCGGAAGGTGTACACGCTGGCGTCGGGGCTCACGTCCCATTCCCTGGCCAGTTGCGGCAGGATGGTGGAGACACCCGTTTCCGGAGAGATGGTGGTGAGGTTCTCCCACATCGGCCGGAAGGGAAGATGTCCGCTGCTGGTTGCGAGCCACGGCAGGTAGGTGTCCTGCGGCAGCGGCGTCACCGCCAGGTGGAGATAGGTGCCCTCAGTGGCCATGGCCGGCATGGCGGTGGCTTCCGGAGCGGCGGTGGCGGCCGCCGCCGGCGCATCGGTAGCGGCCGGCGCGACGGGCGCGGCGCTCTCCTGCTGCGGTTCGGCAGAATCGCCGCAGGCCGCTGCCAG
Organism: Dehalococcoidia bacterium; assembly: GCA_963668585.1. Classification (GTDB taxonomy): domain Bacteria; phylum Chloroflexota; class Dehalococcoidia; order Lucifugimonadales; family UBA3495; genus Bin87. The sequence goes on from OY764869.1 coordinate 856,957, forward strand.
GAAGGCAAGCAAAACAGTCAACAGGGACAACAGGACGACATGAGGCAGATTGCGAATCCGATGAATCATAGCGCTGACACCTCCGTGTTGAACGTCGTTTGCCGACGGGGTCGCCAAACATTAGCATTCGGGAATTGCAATGTCAATTATTGCATTTCCAAATACTATGGGAGTTCTGAGTTCGCTGTTTCTTGTGGTCAAACGGCGGCAATCCTGTCGTATCGGCCGTGATGCCGCCGTTTCCCGCCACCTGACCGGGTCGCGCCTGCGCAGCGCGGTCACAGCTGGAGGGGCGCAGAATGTCGCGCCCCTCCGCAGGGACCCAAAACCGGGTGCTACCGGGTTGCCTTCGCGTACTCCAGGTGGCCAAACACGCCGGTCAGGCTGCCGAACTTGTACTCGGCGACTTCGTCCGGGTTGGCCACCAGGGTGGAGCGGATGTTCACGATGGGAATCGTCCGATACGTGTCGTAGATGTCATCGCCCATGCTCTGCGCCAGGCGGTTCCGTTCCGCGGGGTCCGTTTCCTCCAGCAGCGCTTCGTAAACATCGTCGTAGAGTTGGCTTTCGATGTACGCGACGCCGCCGTTGGGAAGTCCGGTGTCAGGATTCGTCGGGCCGGTGTAGTAGTAGATCCGCGCGTTGGCGTTGATCGTCCGGATGGTCTGGCGCACCGGCAGCGCGAAGTGGGCGTCATGCAGGTCCCGGAAGGCGTCCAGCGCACGGGCAAACTCCACCTCCACCAACTTTACGTCAATCCCAATGTCCTCAAAGGACTGGGCCACGGTCTGCGCAACCTCAATGGTTTCGGGCAACCCCGGAAGGCTGGACTGCCACACTTCCATGTAGAAGCGGTCCTGCCCGTTGTCGCCGGGGAAACCGGCCTGGTCCAGCAACTGCTTGGACAGTTCCGGGTCGTAGCCGTACTTGTCATCGAACTCTTCGGCCCAGCGCGGGTTCCAGCCTTCCAGCGAGTCGTGGAAGATGGTGTTGTACATGGGCTCGCCCCGTCCCTTGAAAAGCTCGTTGATGATCTTCTCGCGGTCTATGGCCCGGTTCAAGGCCTCGCGCACCAGGTTCCCGGTTTCGCCGGGAGCCGTCCACGGCTCGGTGTCGGGGCTCCAGTTAGCCTCGCTCACGTAATACTGGCCAAAGGGCACGATGGTAAGGCCAACGGAGGGCAACGGGCTTTCGAAAATCTCCATTCCTTCGTCAATGGCCTGCTGGTGCAGCACCTTGGGCACGTCCACCATGTTGGCCTCGCCCGTCAGCAGCATGGCCAAACGAGTCAGGTCCTCCGGCGCCGTGGTGATCCGCAGGCGCTGGAACTCAGGGTTCACCCGCCAGTGGTCAAAGGGCACCGCTTCATACTCGGTGTATTCCTTCAACTCACGTTCCACGAACTGGTAGCCGCCGGTGCCGGCGGGCCCGCTCTCGAACATGGCGTCGCCCTCGGCTTCGTGTTGGGCCGAACTGCGCACGGCGGCGCAGGGGATGACCAGGATGTTGAACCACCAGGAGGCCACGTCCACCTGCGGCTGCGCCAGATTCATCTTGAAGGTGTAATCGTCAATCACCTCCATGTTTCCGGCTGCGATCATCTCCGACATGGAATCCGCGCCCATGAAGCGCTTCAGGGGAGACTTGCAGCCGGCCAGCGGGTCGGACATCTGCTGGTCAATGGTGAGGATCACATCCTTCACGGTGAAATCGCCGTGTCCGAAGTGAAACTGCACCCCCTCCTGGAGCCGGAAGGTGTACTCGCTGGCATCCGCGCTGATGTCCCACTCCCGGGCGAGTTGCGGATAGACGGTGGAAACGCCGGTGTCCGGGCTAATGGTGGTCAGGTTTTCCCACATCGGCCGGAAGACCAGGTGTCCGCTGCTGGTGGCAAGCCAGGGATAGAACGTGTCCTGCGGCAGCGGCGTCACCGCCAGATGCAGGAACGATTCGCTCTCAGCCATGGCCGGCATCGCGGTGGCTTCCGGAGCGGCGGTTGCGGCCCCGCTGGCCGGGGCCTCGGTCGCGGCGGCGGGCGCGGCCGCCTGCTGCTGCGGTTCGGCAGAATCGCCGCACGCCCAGATGGCGGCGACGGTCATCAAGAGCAAGACGGTGATTACGATGCGCGACAAGCGGATGGCTCTGATAGCTGCCATTTTGTCACCTCCTGTGCTTTGACAACGGTTTACGGAACTCTATTGGGCGGGTGATCCGAATTGCCGACAGAAAGTACCATCGGCGGATTGCTATGTCAATTATCGATTACCCCGATAGCAGCATGGCGTCAGGGCTACGCCATATCTCCGCATTGTTCGTTGCAGATGCGTTCTATACCTACGCTTATCGTCTTATAATGCAGGCAGAATGCGGTTTAATACTCATCCAATGAAGGATCTCCGCCACCGCAGCCGCATTGCCCGGCAATTGCCAACCGGCCAAGCGCAAACTGCAGGGCCATTCGATCATTGACCACAGTTGAGGCAGTCCGCCTCTGAAAACCACACGTCGTTCCTGCAAAAGCAGGAACCCAGTAAAGCCTCAGCAACAGTAGCGTTGGCATCATCTTGAACTTTCTGGATTCCCACTGTCGCGCCAATAACGGAAAGCGCGAACAGGCCCCCAGCCCGCTCATCCTGAGCCTGTCGAAGGAACAGCGGAATGAGTTGACGGCAGAACCGCCGCACCATACAATATCAGTTATAACAATATTATTTATCCGCATAACCGATGGGAATGGTAGATGGGCGTTCCCATCCACCGATAACAAAAAGGAGGGAACCATGATTCCACCCAATAACCAAACCAACGGAATGAACCCAAGACGCCATCGCGCCCTGAAAATCCTACGAATCGCAACGATATCGACGGCAGCGCTGGCCCTGGGCATAATCGCCACCGCCTCACTCCGGATACCCACCGCCGACGCCCACGCCGCCGCGCTGGACCAAGGCGCAGAGCCGGCACGCCACGCCGTGAGCAACGCGCCACTGCCGCCGGCTGACCACCCGGACAACTCGATGCGGAACGCGGGCAGCCACAGTGGTAGCGCGTCAGGGTCGTCAACCACCGCCATCAATGAAATCCAACCCTCGCAATCCGACAACCCCGACGCCGCAGTGTACGTGTGGTCCTCCGCCTTGAGAGTCGGGAAGGCTACCGATGCAATCAACACCTACTTGGGGTACATGCTGGGCGCAACGGCTCAGGGCAACCGCGGCAGTCTGACCGACACCTCGTTCAGCTACAAAGATGTGCATTACACGGTTAAGGCAATAATTCTTCAAATTGGCGACCGTGGCTACCGAGAACTGCTTTTCGCAACCGACGTCCGCTTGCCGGACGACTTGATTCTGCACATCGGCGACCATCGGTTTGCACTGTCCGACGCGACCATATCGGGAGTCTGGTCAGGGCGCCGGACCTGGAGGGTCGACAGCAATCTGGGCTGGAGAAACGGGGAAACCGAGTACCTGTCTTTGCACGAACCATTCGAGGGATAGCCCAAACCCCGGCAGTCCGCCCATCCTGAGCCCGTCGAAGGACGAGCGGACAATCACACAGCCCGCCCATCCTGACCCCGTCGAAGGACGAGCGGACAATCACGCAGCCCGCCCATCCTAACCCTGCCGAACGATGACCCAAGGCCCGTTCACACGTTGAAAACCATACGTCGTTCCTGCGAAAGCAGGAACCCAGCAAAGTCTCGGCAACAGTACCGCTGGCATCATTTTGTACTTTCTGGCTTCCCATTGTCGCGGGAATAACGGAAATGTCAGGCAAATGACGGAAAGTCTGAATAGGCCCGCAGCCCGCCTATCCTGACCCCGCAGCCCGCTCATCCTGAGCCCGTCGAAGAACCAGCGCACGGCAACGTAGCCCGCTCATCCTGAGCCAGTCGAAGGACGAGCGGGCGGTCCGGCAAGCCCGGATCGTCCGCCTGTCGCGCGGTCGATTGCCGGCCCGGAAATGCCGTGATCAGGTCGCCGGAGTTGTTGACACGCCAAGTTGAATGTGATAATTTTCACCAGCCAAAAACGGGGGTCGTTTTTTGCAGGCCGCAAAAACCGATAATCCGTGAGGCGCACCATACGCGACAAGCAGTTATAAGCGCAGGTTCAGTAACCAAATGCCGCAAACTGACCCCAACGCGATGAACGCGATATTCTGGGCCGACGTCAGCCAATGGTTGACCTACCTATGGATTTATTTCCCGCTCATCATCATCTTCGCGTTCAGCATGCTCATCGCTCATGGCATGATCCCATCCGGTGTTCAGACCGGCACCTACCCGGCCTTCATGAGCCGTTTGCGCATCCCCATCACGGTCATCGGCCTCGCTGCCCTGGCCGGCGCCGGGGTCGCCATGTATCTCACCATCGTCCAGACCCCAATCACGTTGCTGAACGTCTGGGATCGGCTTTTCGTATAACGACCCGCTGCACAACCCCAGGCCACGCCGCAACGTCCCAGGGCTTCTCCGACGTCGCCATCCAGCCATCACCACACGAATTACGATCATCCACCTATGCCGCCTCTGCCGCCAACTCGACAACTGATTCCACTGGCCCTGGCAGGGCTGCTGACTACAGCAATCGTAGCCTTCATCGTGGTGGTGCTATTCATGTCATGGTTCTCCAACCCGCCCTTCGGGTGGGGCAACGCGCCCGATCAGCCCATCGCCTTCCCGCACACGGTTCACGCCGGGGCGGTTGAGGACGGAGGCCACGCCATCCAGTGCGAATTCTGCCACCGCAACGCCACCACCGGCGCGGCGGCAACCGTCCCCGCCGTGGAAGTCTGCGTCATCTGCCACAAGCAGGTGAATCGCGGAAACGTCTCAGCAAACCACATTTCCGATGAGCCCGAACAAGGGAAGATTACGCAAGAATCGCTTATCAACATCCAGCGCGTGCTGGACAAGCACGCCGAGCAGCGCCCCATCGACTGGGAACGGGTACACCGGATGCCCGACCACGTCCGATTCGTCCATGAAGCACATCTGCGGTTCCTGACCCAGGGCGAACAGCGTACCGTTACGCTGCCCGTGGGCGATGAAGCGCCAATGAATCTCCCGGTCCCGGTGCAGGAAGCCTGTTCCGTATGCCACGGTGACGTGGCCCGCATGGAAGAGGTGCAACCCCAGCAAGGCCAATCTCTCAAGATGGGAACTTGTCTGGACTGCCACCGCCAGAACGACGTTAGCACCGACTGTACCGTGTGTCACAAGTAGCCCTCACCCTGACAACGGAAACGCTGTAACCAACGGAAGCTCTGTAACCAATGAAACTAAGTCGCCGCAATTTCCTGGCCTGGGCCGGCATCGCCGCTACCGGAGCGATCGCCTGCGACCTCTTCGACGAAGAGTTGAAGGTGCAGAGCCCTGCGCTCATCCCCGAAGACCTGGTCAGCGGGCGCGACAACTGGTACTCCACGTACGACACATCCACCCCCGGCGGCCAGGGCGTCCTGGTCCGGGTGATGGAAGGCCGCGCCAAGAAGGTTCGTGGCAACCCGCGCTTCCCCACCAACCAGGGCAAGCAGTCCCCGGCGGCCGATGCGCTCCTGCAATCCCTGTACCATCCGGACCGCATCGCCGGGCCCATGCTCCGCACCGGCCCGCGAGGCTCAGGCCAGTTCCGCCCCATCACGTGGGAAGAGGCGCTGAACCGTTTCAACGCCGCCGTGGAGGCCAACGGCAGCCGTATGCTGTTGATAACCGAAGCCCGCAAGTGCAGCTTTGCCAAGATCTGCGGCGGGTTCGCCGACACCTTCGGCGGCCGTCACGTGGCATTCGGCGGCGCGGCGGACGATGCCGCATATCGGGCCGCAGTCCGTGACGTGATGGGCAGCGACAGCCTGCCCTTCCATGACATCGCTCACGCAAATTCACTGCTGAGTTTCGGCTCCGACTTCCTCTCCACCTGGGGCAGCCCCACGACCTACTCGGTCGCCTACGGCAAATTCCGCTCCGGCGAGTACACCCACCACCGGGGCACACACATCCACTTCGGCGCGCGCTACTCAATGACGGCAGCCAACGCCGACAAGTGGGTTCCCATCGCGCCCGGATCCGAGGGATACGCGGCCATGGCCATGGGCTGGGCAATCGCCCAATCCCGTCCGGAATCGGCGGCGGTGCAGGCGCTGACCGGCGAGGCCGGACCGGGCGTTCTCAACCAGTTCGCCCCCGACAGCATGGCCGGCGCCCTGCAGATTCCTGACGCCGTGCTGGACGGAAAATCGCTCAACGACTTCTTCTACCAACTCGCGCACGATTACGCTGCTCGCGGCGGCCTGGCTATCGGCGGCGGCGGAGAGGCCGCAGCCTACAGCAACGGCAAGTTCAACGCCTCCGCAGCGCTGATCCTCAATTTCCTGATGGACAACGTGGGGCACGAAGGCGGCCTTCTGCCCGATCCCGGCAGCCCGATTTCCCACACCCCCACGTCGGCTCCCACCGCATCCCTGGACGAATGGCGTTTGATCGCCGCCGACATCGGCAGCGGAGCGACGGGCCTGGTAATAATCCACAACGCCGACCCGGTTCATGGCCTGCCCGCCGGATCCGGGATGGCCGAAGCCCTGCGCAATGAGAACGTCGCCATCATCAGCGCCAGCCCGTTCATCGATGACACTTCGGTAATGGCCGACCTGCTGATTCCCGACCGGACAGCGTTGGAAGACTGGGGAGACGACCTGCCCGATCCCATGCCCGGCTACCACGTGTACGCGGTGCAGCAACCCGTGGTGAACCCGCTGCCCGACCTCGACCCGCGCAGTTTCCCCGATGTCCTCATCAACGCCGCCACCGACCTGGGACGCGGCGACAGCATGCCCGCAGAAAGCTACGAGGCCATGATCCGAGCCAACGTCGAAGAAATCATCGGCGCGGACTTCACGGAGACCCTCAAAAACGGCGGCTGGTGGGACGAAAACGCCACGGGAACCGCCCCGTCGCTGGGCAGCGATATGCTCAACGCCGTTGTTGGTATGGCTACGCCCGCCGCAACTCACGGCTCCGGCGATTTCCACCTGCTGCCCTTCGCGCATCACACGGTGCTGGACGGTCGCAACGCCCACCTGCCCTGGGCGCAGAACGCGCCCGACCCCATCACCACGGTGGCGTGGCAGACTTGGGTGGAACTCAATGAAACTCAGGCGCGCAACATGGGCCTGCGCGAAGGCGACGTGATCAACATCAGCACAGGCTCCGGCGCCATACAGGCATTGGCCTACCTGAACCCCGGCATGCCGCCGGGCATCGCCGCCGTGCCCATGGGCGGCGGACGCCAGGCCGGTTCCGATTATGCCGCCGGCCGCGACTCCCGCGAGAGCAGCAACGTAGCGTCCATTCTTTCGGTTTCGGCCAACGAGAGCGGCGGCGTGACCTGGAGCGGCAACCGCTGCTCCATCTCCCGCACGGGCGACAGCATGGCCGTCTCCAAACTGGAGGGTGGCTACACCACCCGCGAAATCGGCGAGCATCCCGCCGAGCAGGTATTCAAGACCGTCAGTGGAGAGGAGGGAGGTCACTAGCCAACGGCGGGTATCGAACCGGCCGGGCTGATGACGCGTACTCGAAATGCCCAACGCTCAATTCGAACACAAATGGGGTATGGTCGCTGACCTGGACAAGTGCACAGGCTGTCAGGCCTGTGTCATCGCCTGCCAGGCCGAGAACAACATCCCCATCAACACCAAGGACTACTTCCTGCAACGGCGGGCCTACGAGTGGATCCGCATCGAGCGCTACTGGGAGGGAGAGTATCCCAACGTCAAGGCGCGGTTCATGCCAGTCCTGTGCCAGCACTGCGAGAACGCCCCCTGCGAACCCGTCTGCCCGGTGTACGCCACCTATCACAATGAAGAGGGCCTCAACGTCCAGGTGTACAACCGCTGCGTCGGCACCCGGTACTGCATCAACAACTGCCCCTACCAGGTCAGGATGTTCAACTACTGGCATCCCAACTGGCCAGCCCGCATGGAAAACTTCCTGAACCCCGACGTAACCGTCCGCTCGCGCGGCATCACGGAGAAATGCACTTTCTGCGTGCAGCGCATCCGCCGCGGCGAGCTTCAGGTGGAATCCCGCGACGGCAACCGCCTGAACGACGATACCATCGCGGCCGGCAACTACGATCCCGCCTGTGTGCAGGCCTGTCCCACCAATGCCCTCATGTTCGGCGATCTCATGGACCCCAACGCGGCCATCAAGCCGTACTTCGACGACGTGAACGCCCACCCGGGCCACGGCGAACACGACCGCGAAACTCGGGGCTACCGGCTTCTGGAAGAAATGAACACCCGGCCCAGCGTCATCTACCTGAAAAAGGTTGACCCGTATCCCCTGGCTGGTAAGGGTGCACACTGATGGCTAGCGAAACGCAGGCCCATCCGCCTTCAGCGGACCACGGTCACGACGCCCACGAACACGGCCACTTCGGGCCGGAAATGTGGGTGATCCCCGAAGCCACCGGACTAGTCGCCGAGGTCAACGAGAAACAGCGCACCACGCCCGGCATCTTCAGGATCGTCTTCTTCGCCGGGGCCGCGCTCACCATCCTCGGCATCGTTGGTTTCGTTCTCAAGGCCGTGACTGTAGGCTTCTCCGACCACCGGGCTTGGGGATTCTACGTCGCCGCCTTCGCATTCGTCTTCACCCTGACGGCATCGGCGCCCCTGGCCGCCTGCGCCTTCCGGTTCACCAAGAGCCACTGGCGACGGCCCCTGTCCCGAATCGCCGAGATCTTCTCACTGGTCAGCATCGTCAACATCCTGCTGTTCATCCCTGCGCTGATCGCGCTCCCCGACATCGGTGTCATGACCGAAAGCGGCGAGCAGATGGTGCGCCGGTCCATCTGGTTCCAAGAACTCGTCAACCCGTCGGGCTGGCTCCTCGCCGGCATGATCGGACTCTCCTTCTGCTCCGTGGCGATCCTGTGGCTCGCCGCCCTGCCGGACATGGCTCAAAGCCGTGCGCACGTTTCCGGTTTCCGCGCCTCCCTGTACGGCAAACTCGCCGGCGGATGGTATGGCACCAAGCGTCAGTGGCAGGTGCAGAAAGGCGGACTGGCTATCCTGGGCGCCCTCTACTTCATGATGGTGGTGTTCGTCCAATTCCTGGTGGTCAGCGACTTCGCCATGGCCATGATACCGGGCTGGAAGGACTCGATCCTGCCCCCCTTCTACACCGTCATCAGCTTCCAGGGCGGCTTGGCCGCGATACTGCTGGTGGCCTACGTCATGCGACGCTGGGGCGGCTACCGTGAACTGATCGGACAGGCCCCTTTCTGGGCGGCCAGCAAGGTGCTGCTGGGTCTCACCCTGCTGCACACCTACCACCTCTTCGCGTTCTTCATCACCTACTGGTACGGCCGCCTCGAAGTCGAGCAGGCGATCCTGAACTACCTGATGTTCGACTCGTACCTCGGCCTCTTCTGGGCGCAGTTGTTCTTCACCTTCTTCATACCCTTCCCGATCCTGGTATCCAACCACGCGCGGCGTGAGGGTTGGGGCGCGCCCCTGGCAGCCGTTTTCATCCTCATCGGCCTGATGCTCTGGCACATCCGCATCTTCGCGGCGGCCTTCGCCGCGGCCCCGGCCGCGCTGGGCGGACTGTATTACCTGCCGTCCAACGCCTTCTCGTTCCCCGCGTTGCTGTTGCCGCCTCCGGCCGCAACCTTCCCCGACCTCTGGGACATCTTCATGATCCTGGGCGCGGTGGGCATCGTACTGCTGGTGTTCCGCATCGGTATGATGCTGCTGCCGCCGCTGTCCCTGTGGGAGATGAAAGAAGGCTCCATGTACCAGCGCGTCGATACCCTGATTCGTGGACGCTACCTGGTGCTGGCCAAGCCGGAATAAGGCAAGCATCCAACCCGCCATCACATCAAACGCCACCAGACCACCCCGATCAACACCTAACCGAATACCACAGGCAGAGTAAGCAAAATGCAGGAAGGCAAGGTCCTACCAGCAGCGCAAGTCAACCGGGATTTGCTGCGGTCCATAATGGAAACACCCCAGTGGTTCTGGCCGGTGGTGTCTATCCTGGGCCTCATAGTGCTGGCAGCCGCCATCACCGTCGGCATTATGATCAACACGGGCCTGGGTATCACGGGGTTGAACTACAAGGTGGTTTGGGGCTTCTTCATCACCAACTTCGTGTTCTGGATCGGCATCAGCCACGCCGGCGTGATGCTTTCCGCGATCTTGCGTCTCGCCAAGGCCGAATGGCGTCGCCCCGCGACGCGCGCGGCCGAGGTGCTCACCATCTTTTCGCTGATGACCGCGATGATCATGCCGATCATCCACACCGGCCGGCCCTGGCGCATCCTGTACTGGGCCTTCCCTTACGACTTCGCCCGCGGCATCTGGCCCAACATCCGCACGCCCTTGGTTTGGGACCCCTCCGCGATTCTCACCTACCTCACCTCGTCCACGCTGTTCGTGATCCTCGCCCTGGTGCCCGACTTCGCCGTGCTGCGCGACCGCACCACCGGTTGGCCCAAGATCGTGTACACCATGCTGGCCATGGGCTGGGAGGGCAATCCACGCCAGTGGAAACTCCAGATCATCGCCGGCGTCCTACTCTCCGCCCTGATCCTGCCCGTGTTCGTCTCCGTTCACTCCATCGTGTCCTGGGACTTCGGAATGGCCGTCGCCATCAAGTCGTGGCACAGCACGGTCTTCGCTCCCTACTTCGTGGTGGGCGCGGTCCACTCCGGCGTTTCCGCCGTTGTCTTCGCCATGATTCTGCTGCGCTGGGCCTACGGCTGGCAGGACTACATCCGGCACGAACATATCGACGCCTTGGGCCGCCTGCTCATCGTTGTTGCCACCGGGTGGTTCTACTTCCTGGTCATGGAAATCATCTTCGGCATCTACGGACTGGAAGGCGACGAACTGGCCGTCCGCGCCCTGCAATTCCTGCCCGGCGACCACGGCGTTGCCTACAACGTCTGGATGATCATATTCGTCGGGATCACCTACTTCCTGCCGGTTATCCTGTGGCTGCCCAAGGCATGGCGCCGCAACCTGTGGATAATGTCCGCGGCCTGTATCTCCGTCAACGTCGGAATGTGGCTCGAACGGTACCTCCTGTTCGTGCCCGGCCAGGCCAACAAGCAGTTCCAGACCTTCACGTGGAACGACTACCTGCCCCAGTGGCCGGAAGCCCTCATCGTCGGCGCAACCTTCGCCTTCGTGTCGATGCTCATGCTGCTGTTCAGCCGCGTGTTCCCGCTGGTGCCCCTGTACGACATTAAGGAAGGCGACATTCTCAGGACTGAAATCCAAGTCGGCCGCCGCAATTTGACCGCCACCTTCAGAGAGGACTAGAGAGTTACCGCCATGGCGATGCCAGGATTTTTGCAGCAGTTGCGGACCGCAATGTCCCCACCCACCACGAAGCAGGCCATACTGGGCCTGTTTCAGGACGCCGAGTCCGCCGCCAACGCTGGCGACGCTCTCAAGGAAGCCGGTATCCCCGATACCGACTACGACTTCCTCACCGATTCGCCCTACCCGGAAGGCTCGCTGGGCGAACGCGAGGAAAAACACCGCATCTATCTGTACCCCTTCATCGGAGCCCTGCTGGGTCTGTCGTCCGGCATAATGATCACCGCCATGTCGCAGGTGGCCTACCCTCTGATGACGGGAGGCAAGCCGATACTGTCCCTCCCGCCCATGGCCATCGTATGCTACGAAGGCACCATGCTCGGAGCCATCCTGTTCACGGTCATCGGCATCATCTTCGAGTCTCGTCTGCCCAAGTTCCAGCTTGGCGTCTATGACGAACGCATCACCCAGGGCTTCCTCGGCCTGCGAGTCAACGCAGAGCCCGAGCAGCGCTACGAGGTGATGGCAATAATGAACGCTGCCGGCGCGGTGGACGTCAAAACGGATCACTAGCGAATAGGTAGATTTTACGCATGGCAACGCAAGCAATCCTCGGACTGTTCGACGACGCATCATCGGCCGCTGACGCCGGCGACGCGCTGAGGTCGGCCGGCATCCCGGCGTCCGATTACAACTTCCTCACCGACGTCCCCTATCCTGAGGGAGCGCTCGGCGAGGGAATGGAACGGCACAAACTGTACCTGTGGCCGCTGATCGGTGGGGCGCTCGGCCTCATCGCCGCGCTGGTGGTCACCGGCGTTACGGACCTGGCCGTGCCCATGACCATAGCCCCCAAGCCCATCCTGGCGTTGCCCCCTCTGTCCGTCATCTGCTTCACCAGCGCGTTGCTGGGCGCAATCCTGTTCAGCGTGATCGGCATCGTCCTTGCCGTGCGCCCCAACGTGGGAATCGGCGTATCCGACGACCGCATCAGCCAGGGCCTCATCGGCGTGCTGGTCAACGCAGATTCGGAGCAGGGCCCACAGATCACCGAGATACTCAACAACGCCGGCGCAGTGGACGTCACCGAGGGCCGTAGCTAATAATTCGGCGCCTGCGCCAAACACCAACTGCAGAAACCTGGGATGAGAGCATTGATGACACGGATTAAACTGATGCGCGGGCGACTGTTGCCGTTGGCCGGACTGGCAATCGTGGCCGGTCTGCTGGCCGTCGGGTGTTCGCAAGGCTCGTATCCGCTGGACATCTTCTACGAGATGCACTACCAGCCCTCATACAAGTCCCAGGAACCGCCGCGGCTCAGCCCTCCCGCCTCCGCATCCCTTGGTATGGCTCTGCGCCTCCGCAACCCACGTCCTTCGCCGGTTCCGGCAAGCACATCTTCGAGACCAACTGCGCCATGTGCCACGGCCCCACCGGGCAGGGCGATGGCCAGGTCCTGGCCCGGATGGCCGTCGATTACGGCTACCAGACCACCGACGCGCCGAACCTGAACCCCATCCTCACCTCCGAAGCCGCCAGGAGCCTGGACCGCAACGGATTGCGCAGCGTCGTCACCGGCGGGGTCGATGTCATGCCCAGTTTCTCCAAACTTCTCACCGATGAACAGATCGAACTGGTGCTGGACTACGTGGAAGGCTGCATCCAGGACGGCGACCAGGCAGCATGTCAGTAGCGCCCACCCCCGGATGATTTCGGGGATGTTATGAACCGCTTTACCACCACAGTTGCCCCGGCGTGCCGGGGCGTTTTTCTTATCCTGGCCTACCTTGCCATTGCCGTCGTAGGCTTGCAGTCAAGCGGCGCAGTGCTGGCTCAATCCCCGGACGAGACCCCCACGTACGACGAGGCGGAAGCCCAGGAGATCGACCGTATGCTGATGTGCCCGGTCTGCCCGGCCCAGACCATCGACCAGACCGAGGTGCCGCTGGCCAAACAGATGCGGGAACAGGTGCGCGAACTGCTGGCCGGCGGCGCGACCCGGCGGGAAGTCCTCGACTGGTTCGCCGCGCCCGAACGATACGGCCCCGGCGTCCTTGCCGAACCGCCGCGCTCCGGGTTCAACCTGATTGCCTGGATTGTTCCCGGGGTGGTGGTCGTCGCGGCCCTGGGCGGCGGCATCCTCACCCTGCGGGCCATGCGCCGCCACGACGGCACCAGCGACGACGCACCGTCCGAACCCGAAGATCTGCAACCCTACCTGGATGCGGTGGACCGCGAACTCTCGCTGAACACCGAAACGGAGCGCGACGATGGCTGACCTTGGCGCCGCCTGCCTCTGGATGGCGTTGGCTCTCGCTTCATATTCTACGCTGGCATCCGTGCTGGGACAGGTCAGGGGCGCTCCGGCCCTGCTGGACAGCGCGCGCAAGGCGTCCTACGTGCTGGTCGTGGTGCTGCTGGTGGCCACCCTGTCGCTGGTGCAGTCCTTCATCACCCGCGATTTCTCCCTGGCCTACGTGGCCGCCCACAGCAACATCGCGATGCCCAACATCTACACTTGGGTAGCCTTTTACGCCGGCAACGAGGGATCGCTGCTCTACATCGCCTTCGCCCTGTCGGCCATGTCCGCCGTCGCCATCTGGCTCGCGCCCGCCTCAACCCGCCCCACGCTGGCGTGGACCGTGGCCACCCTCATGCTCATCGAGGTATTCTTCCTGGCCGTGATGGGATTCATGGCCAATCCCTTTCAGAAATTGCCCTTCCCGGTGCCCGACGGCCAGGGCATCAACCCGCTGCTGACCCACTTCGGGATGTTCTTCCACCCGCCCGCCCTGATGGCCGGACTGGCCGGCATCAGCATACCCTTTGCCTTCGCGCTGGGCGGCCTGATCGGCGGTCGCGCCGAGGACGAGTGGATCGACGCCGGGCGAGCCTGGGGCGTGGGCATCTGGGCGCTGCTGGCGTCCGGCCTGCTGCTCGGCTCCTGGTGGGCCTACACCATCCTGGGCTGGGGAGGCTTCTGGTTCTGGGACCCGGTGGAGAACGCCGCCTTCATGCCCTGGATCGCGCTCACCGCCTTCGTTCACTCCATCATGGTGCAGAAGCGGCGCGGCATGTTCCGCATGTGGAACGTCGTGCTGATCAACGTGGCCTTCGGCCTCGCGCTCTATGGGATGTTCATGAACCGCGGCGGCCCGGTGCCCTCGGTCCATTCCTTCGGCGCATCGACGCTGGGCTGGGTGTTCCTGCTGTTCCTCGGCGTGGGCGTCGTCGTCCCCATGGCGATATTCTTCTGGCGTTACGACCTGATGCGCAGCGCGCAGCGGTTGGACTCAATGCTCTCCCGCGAAGCGGCGTTCCTCATCAACAACCTGCTCCTCCTTGGCATCGCCTTCGCCACCCTGTGGGGCACGGTGTACCCCCTCCTGTCCCGCCTGTTCGCAGAGCAGGAAATCACGGTGGCGCGGCCCTTCTACGATCAGGTCAACGGCCCGCTGATGCTGGCGCTGGTGCTGCTGATGGGCGTCGGCCCGCTGCTTCCGTGGCGTCACGCCAACCTGCAGTCCCTGCGGCGTGCGCTGCTGCTCCCCGGCGCGGCCGCGTTGGTCACGGCCGGCATCCTGCTGGTCGTGGGAGTCCGGCAGCCCTACGCCGTGGTCGGGTTCGCCCTGTGCGCCCTGGTCGCCGCCAGCATCCTGGCCGAGTGGACGCGCGGAACCAT
Source organism: Dehalococcoidia bacterium (assembly GCA_963668585.1). Classification (GTDB taxonomy): domain Bacteria; phylum Chloroflexota; class Dehalococcoidia; order Lucifugimonadales; family UBA3495; genus Bin87. The sequence continues at coordinate 871,982 of OY764869.1, forward strand.
CGCCCGCCGGCGCAGCGTCGGCGACAACTTCGCCCTGGGATTCGTGCGGCTGATCACCGCCAACCGGCCCCGCTACGGCGGCTACGTGGTGCATCTGGCCGTGTTGATGGTGACCCTCGGCGTGGTGGGGCAATCGTTCTACGGCGTCCAGCAGGACGTGGTGCTGTTCCCGGGCGAAGACGTCAGCATCGGCAATTACCGCATGGTGTACGTGGACACCACCACCCTTGCCTTCGCCGACCGCACCCAGTTCCGCACCACGGTTGAGGTGTACCGCGATGGCAAGTTCCTGGACGTGATGCACCCGCAGCGCACCTTCCATCCCGATTTCAACATGGCGTCCACGCTCGCAGCCATCCGCTCAACCCCGGTGGAGGATTTCTACGTGGTGCCCAGCGAGAACAGGGAGGACGGCGCCGTCGGTTTCCGCATCCTGATCAACCCGCTGGTATGGTGGATGTGGGTCGCCGGGCCGGTGCTGATACTGGGCACGGTGATCGCCCTGTGGCCGTCCCGCGCGACGATGCGCCGTCCCGTGGTGGCGGCAACCGCGCCGGCCGGCGCGGCAGATTAGCGGGCATTCCCATGCAGTTGGGGCTGGCGGTCGCCGTCGCATTGCTGGTTATTGCAGTGGTGGCCTGGCCGCTTCTGACGCGGCGGCGCAACCGGCCCGATGCCTCGCCGACGCCGCCGGCCGCCGCCACGAGCGACAATGCGGCCGCGCTCAACGCCGTGTACGACGCCATCCGCACACTGCAAACCGACCACGGCCTCGGTCGCGTCAACGACAACGATTTCGCCGCGCAGCTTGACGAATACCGCCGCCAGGCCGCCCGCATCCTGCGCGACATGGATCGGGAGACTGCTGAAGGGCAGGATGCTTGACCCGAGCGCGCTCCCGCCCGACGGTGAGAGTCCAAGCGTAACCGACATCATCGAACTGGTGTGGCTGCCCGCGCTGTTGGCCCTGATCACGGCGTCGTCAACCTGGCTCATCTGGTACTATACCCATACGGTTTGCACGCCCGAAGTCGCTGCGTTGACCGGCTGCAACGTGGGCCCCGTCGCCAAATACGTCGATGTGGACGTTTTCGGCAGGATGCTGACCTACGGCGGGCTGGTCGCTGGAATCGGAGGTTTTTGGCGGTACGACATGATCAAGAAGGAACGTGCTGCGCGCATCGCGGCGCAAAACCAGTTGGCTGAGATCCAGAAGCAATGGCAGGAGGAGCGCCAGAACCTGATGGCATCCCTGGCCGAGCAGCGCCTGCAGGCCGCCGAGGAACGCGAACGCGCCATCCAGCAGGCCTCCGAAGACCGCGAGCAGGCCGCCCGACAGGCCGCCGAGGACCGACAGGCGTTTCTGGCCGCCCTGTCTGATCTCACCGCCGAACTCGCTCACCTGCGCCAGCAGCGCAACGGCGACATCCACAACGGCCAGTAACGTAGCCTTGTTTATCCGGTGGTTCATACCGGCCGCGTTGGTGGTCATCGCCATCGCCTTGCTGGCGATCCCCACGGCGGAGATTTACTCGCAGTCGCCCAGCGCGTCGCCGGTAACCGGCGCGTTGGTCAACGGCACAGCGGGAGGCCCAACGCCCGCCAACGCCACCGTGCTGCTGCACCAGTTCGGCGTTGACTCCGTTTCGGTGGACACCTTCGAAACCACCACGGACGCAGACGGCGCGTTCCGCTTTGACGACGCGCCGCCCATTCCAGAAAACGGCAGCGCGGCGGTGGTCGCCATCTACGGCGAAACCCGGTACAGCCGGACGCTCTCGCCGGCGGACTCGGCCGAGCCATTGACGCTGGTCGTCCATGAATTCACCCGCGATGTCGGCGTGGTGGAAACCACCGAGCATTCCATCATCGTCGCCGGTATCGACACCGCGACTCGCCGCGTGGCCGCCGTGCAGTTGTTCACGCTGGAGAACCGCAGCGACACCACGCTGGTTCCCGATCTGTCGGCTCCGCCCATGATCGGCCAGTTCAGCTTCCTGCGCTTTTCCCTCCCTGGTGAGTCCTCCAATCTCGACGTTGCCACCGATCTGGTGGGCGGCGAGGTCATTCCCGTGGGCACCGGGTTCGCCATCACCGCGCCGGTGCAGCCGGGCCGCCACCAGGTGAGTTTCACCTTCACCGTGCCCTACGACGGCGACACGCTGGCTTGGCGCGACAATACCCTCCAGGGCGCGGAATCGCTGCGTCTGCTGATTCCCGACGAGTTCGGCGATATAGGCGTGGGCGGCCTGACTGCCCGGGAAGACCTGGCGCTGGGCGAGATTTCCTACCGGGTCTGGGGAGCCGAAAATCTCGCCCCGGGCGCAGGCGTGAACCTCCAACTCACCGGATTGCCGGAACCGTCGTGGATCACCAAACTGGGCAACCCCCTGTCCGAAGCTCGTTTCTGGTACGGAGCGGTGCCCATCATCGTCACGGTGACGCTGGCCGGCCTCCTAATCTGGGGCTCCTGGCGTCGCCCGACGGAAACCGTCGCCTGATGTCCCGACGCAACTGGATTATCGTGGGCACGGCGGCGGTCCTGATCCCCCTGTTCGCGCTGTTGGCATGGGCCGCCTCGCAGCAGCGTGGCCAGCCCGCCGGCGCGGGCATCAACCAGCAATTCGGCGAGATTCAGGTGGAATCCCTGCCGGCCATGGACTTCACCCTCCCGCTATTCGATGGCGACGACCTTCAACTCGCTGACCTGCACGGCAGAGTGGTGATGATCGACTTCTGGGCGTCCTGGTGCGGCCCGTGTCGCCAGGAGTCGGCGGCCCTGAATCGCGCCTACACCGCCTATGCGGACCGGCCCGTGGAGTTTGTCGGCGTCAACGTCTGGGACACCGAAAATAGCGCCGAACTGTTCCTGGTGGAGTTTGGCGTCCCCTACCCCGCCGGCATCGACGCCAACGGGGACATTGCGCTGAACTACGGAGTGCGCGGCATACCGGAGAAGTTTTTCGTTGACGCCAACGGCGTGATACGGCACAAATACGTCGGCCCAATGTCCGATGAGGTGTTGCACAGCACGCTTGACCAACTGTTGGCGGAAATCGAACCGGGCGGCTGAGACGGTCGGCAATGATACAATTTGTCCATCAGCGACGCCTTTTCACCACAACGACACCAGACCGCAATGACCATTTCCGGTTCCCACACAGACACTGACCAATCGCAGGTTGCCCTCGCCATGGACTGGGGAGGAACGTGGGCCCGTGCCGCCGTGATCGACCGCCAGGGTCGCATCCTCTGGCAGGGACGGGCCGCCAACCAGCCCGGCGCTCTGCAGGACGAACTGGTGGCGGGCGCGGGGGCTATTCTCAGTGAAGCCAGGGACAACGCGGCTGGCCGTCCCATCGCCGGCGTCGGCATCGCGCTGGCCGGCTCCATAGACGCCGCCACCAATATGCTGCTGTCCTCTCCCAATCTGCCCGCCCTCAACGGCGTCAACCTGCCCGATGTCTGGCAACCCATGCTCGATCTGCCCGTCTGGGTCGGCAATGACGCCAACCTTGCCGCCCTGGGTGAATGTTATTACGGCGCGGGACAACCCATCCCTCCCGACAACCGGCCGGCCCGCACGCTGGTGTTCGTTACCTTCAGCACCGGCGTTGGCGCCGGGGTCGTCGATGGCGGCGAGGTATTCATCGGAGCGGCGGGGGCCGCCGCCGAGGTCGGCCACATGACCATCGACTGCCGCGCCGACGCTCCGCCCTGCGCCTGCGGCAACAGCGGATGCCTGGAAGCCCTGGCCTCAGGCACCGCCATCGGCAGGGCCGCTCAGGCGCGCCTCAGCGACGCCACGCCGGGCGCTCCTCTGCAACGCGCCTATGAATCCAGCGAAGTCATCACCGGCGAGGATGTTTTCGACGCGGCGCAACGCGGCGACTCGGTGGCCGTGGAAGTGGTGAACGATGCGGTGGCGGCCATCATCGTGGGCATGGGCAACGTCCTCAACCTGTTCAACCCCGATGTGGTCGTCCTGGGCGGCGGCGTAACCCAGGGCCTGCTGCAACTCGACCTGCTGCCCCAGATCGAGGAGGGTATGCGACGGCGCGCCATGAGTTCCGGCCACCGGCGGTTCCGCCTGGCACCGGCCACCCTGGGCGACAGCCAGGGACTGGTCGGCGGCGCAAGCCTGGTCTGGGCGAATACGCAGGGACAGGCAGCGCCGCCCGGTTAGCCTCCGTTCACACTTTGAAACCCACCCGTCGTTCCTGCGAAATCAGGAACCCAGAAAAGTCTCGGCAACAGTACCGTCGGCACCATTTCGTATTTTCTGGCTTCCGCTTTCGCGGGAATAACGGAAACGGTGCGGCCCTAGCCCGCTCAACCTAAACCGGCAGCCCGCTCATCCTGAGCCCGTCGAAGGACGAGCGGACGGTTAGCCTGTCGCCCTAAACGATGTAGCGTCCGCCCACCACGTTCATGCGGTCGCCCGTGATGTAGGACGACTCATCGCTGGCGTAGAACAGGCACGCGTTGGCGATGTCCTGCACCGTGCCCTGCCTCCGCATCGGTATGGACTTCAGGTGCTCCGAAGAGTTCCGGTCCACCTCCTGGAACTCCGGATACCACTCCGGATGAGCGCGGAAAGTGTCCGTGGACCCGGGATTCACCAGGTTGGCCCGCACCCCGTACTCGGCATATTCGGCGGCGACGGCGCGAATCAGGCCCAAAAGCCCCGTCTTCGCGGTGGTCACCACGGCGGTTTCCGGCCTTCCGGTGATCGCCGCCTGTCCGCCCAGACCGATTATGCTGCCCGAGCGCTGTTCGATCATCCCCGGCAGCACCGCGCGCATCAGGTAGAAACCGGCGTGCAGGTTGGTCGCCATCACGTCCTGCCATTCCTCCACGGACACGTCCAGCAGCGGCTTGTGCGGTCGCACCGCCACGTTGCTCACCAGCACGTCCACGGTTCCCACCGCTTCGATCCCCTCGGCGACCATGGCGGCGACGCGGTCAGGGTCCGAAACGTCGCCGATGACCGTGTGGGTGCGGACGCCAAGCTCACGGCACTCTGCGGCAACGGTTTCCAGTTCTTCCGCCGACTGCCGAGTGTTCAGAATCAGGTCCGCGCCCTCCCGGGCGAAGGTGCGGGCGATCTCCGCGCCAATGTTCCTGCTGGCGCCGGTGATCAGAGCAGTTTTGTTTTCAAGACGCATCTTTCTATCCTCCACAGGTTATTTCCCTCGCCCCTACGGCGCAATTGCCATCTGGCCGGCGCCAGGCCGGCTCTGCCGAATTGCGCAGCACAGAATAAATCTGCCGAATCACGATTGTCAAAACGAACGGGGCGACCAATGGCCGCCCCGAGCGCTGACTTTGCCTGTTACGGACTCCGCTCGTTGTCGAACTCAGTACGGCCCGTATCCTGGCACGTTGATGCACGCCGCGATGTGGTCCGGCAGCACCTCCCGCGCTTCCGGCATCACCCGCATGCAGTCGTCCGTCGCCAGTGGGCAACGCGGATGGAACACGCAGCCGCTCGGCGGGTTCAGCGGGCTTGGCACCTCGCCCGACAGGATGATGCGCTCGCGTTGCGCGTCCAGCACCGGGTCGGGAATCGGCACCGCCGACAGCAGCGCGCGCGTGTAGGGATGCTGCGGGTTCTCGTAGATGGCGTTCCGGTCCGCGACCTCCACAATCTTGCCTAGGTACATCACCGCCACGCGGTCGCTGATGTGTCGCACCACCGACAGGTCGTGGGCAATGAACAGGTAGGTAAGGTCATAGCGCTCCTGCAGGTCTTCCAGCAGGTTGATGATCTGCGCCTGGATGGACACGTCGAGCGCCGACACCGGCTCGTCGCACACGATGAACGACGGGTCAACGGACAGAGCCCTCGCCACGCCGATGCGCTGACGCTGCCCGCCGCTGAACTCATGGGGGAAGCGGTCGGCCATGTACGGGTTCAGGCCCACGTTGTTCAGAAGCTCAGCCACCCGTTCGCGGTACTCGCGCTTGTTGTTGACCAATCCATGCACGGCCAACGGTTCGCCGATGATGTTGCCCGCAGTCATCCGAGGATTCAGCGAGCTGTATGGGTCCTGGAAGATGATCTGCATCTGCCGGCGCATGGTGCGCATCTGGTTGGTTTTGGCTTGCGCGATCTCCGTGCCGTCGAACCAGATCTCGCCCTCCGTGGGACGGTAGAGGCGCAGGATGCATCGACCCGTGGTCGTTTTCCCGCAGCCCGACTCTCCCACCAGCCCCAGCGTCTCGCCTCGCAGCACCGTGAAATTTACATCGTCCACGGCCTTGATGTGCGCCACGGCCCGCTGGAACAGGATCCCCGAAGTCACCGGGAAGTGCATCTTCAGGCCGCGAACGTCCAGCAGGACGTCATTATGAGCGGCCGACGTGTCGGCAGTCTGCGGCATTTCGGCGGTCGTCATTGTGAAACTCCTCCAGGAGCGATAACGGCGTTAAGCGGTTCCCATGGCGTAGCTCAGCGCCTGCACGCCAAGCTCTTCGGTTCGCCAGCACGCCGAAACGTGCGGCTCTTCACTGTCGCTGTTTTCCACCTGCATCAGTGGCGGCGCTTCCGTCGCGCACTTGTCGATGGCCCAGCGGCAGCGGGCGCGGAATGAACAGCCCTGCGGCAGGTTCACCAGGTCGGGCGGTTGCCCTTCGATGGGCACGAGTTTCGCGGCGTTGCCCTCTGTGTCGGTCAACCGCTGGTCCAGCCGCGGCACGGAGTCCAGCAGGCCCACCGTGTAGGGATGGCGCGGGTTGGTGTAAATCTCCAGCGCGGACCCACGCTCGATTATCTTGCCCGCGTACATCACGTTCACGCGGTCGGCGTAGCGCGCCACCACGCCCAGGTTGTGGGTGATGATGATCAGCGCGACGCCCAGCGTCTCGGTCAGCGACTTCATCAACTCCAGGATCTGCGCCTGAATCGTAACGTCCAGCGCGGTGGTCGGCTCGTCCGCAATGATCAGCTTGGGGTTGCAGCTCAGCGCCATGGCGATCATCACGCGCTGCCGCATGCCGCCGCTGAACTGGTGGGGATACTGCCGGATGCGGCGTTCAGGGTCGGAGATGCCCACCTGCGCCAGCAGGTCCACCGCGTCCTGGCGTGCTTCGTCGCGGGACTTCCCCATGTGCAACTGGATGGTTTCGGTAAGCTGCCGATCCAGCGTGAGCACCGGGTTCAGCGAGGTCATGGGTTCCTGGAACACCATGGCCATCTTGGCGCCGCGGATGCGACGCATATCGTCCATGTCCACTTTGAGGATGTCTTCTCCGTCGAAAAGCACCTCTCCGCCAATTGTCTTGCCCGGGGGATCCGGAATCAGCCTCATCAGCGACAGTGCGCTTACGCTTTTGCCGCAGCCGCTTTCTCCCACCAAGCCCAGGGTCTCGCCTGGCAGAACTTCGTACGTGACGTCGTCAACAGCCTTGACCACGCCTTCGTAGGTGAAAAAGTACGTTTGCAGGTTCTTTACTTCAAGCAGCGGCTCCACGGCAACGCTCCTTATTCAGATTGGGGCGCGTGATGGTACACGAAAACCCATGTTGACGGTATATTTTTCGTGCGGACAAATTACCATACGGCGGTTGGTACGGCAAGATACGCAATGTCGCGCCCACCGGCCAGGCCCATCCAATCATCGACAATAGACAACGCATCACCCTCATCCTGAGCCCCCAGCCCCCTCATCCCGAGCCTGTCCAAGCCAAGGCCCGTTCACACTTTGAAAACCATACGTCGTTCCTGCGGAAGCAGGAACCCAGAAAAGTCTCGGCAACAGGACCGTTGGCATCATTCTGTACCTTCCGGCTGTACCTTCTGGATTCCCGCTTTGGCGAAAATGACGGAAATGCCAGGCAAATGACGGAAAGTGTGAACACGCCCCAGTTCCCTCATCCCAAGCCCACCGTCCCGGCAACAGCAAATTCCTTTCCGCCAGGATAATCGAAATGACCCTGATGTTCCTCCGGCCGGCGACGCGACAAACGATGCCGCCCATCTGCGTTACAATGAACATCCATACCGTGGCAATTCCCCAACGGTCTCCCCGCAAATTCGCGAGGCGTGTCATGACTACGAAACCAGTTGCAGCGCAATCGGATGGCGCAGTGGCCGGGCCCATCAACCAATTCCCTGAATACCCGCCCAGGGACGATATGCAGAATATCCTCTATATTCACAAGCCCAGCCACGTCACCGCGCTCAGCCGGCATTTTGGAGCGCCCGACACCACCCTCGTACTCGGAGAAATGCCTCTGGGCTGGGATGCTGAACAAACGACGGGCATACTGGTTCCCGACCTCATGGTAGCCTTCCACATGGACGTCGATGCCGCCATTGCCCAGCGGGGATACGCCGTCAACGACCGGGGCAAGCCGCCCGACTTCGTTCTCGAAGTCGCTTCCAGAAACACCGCCCGCAACGACGAAACCGGCAAGCGCGATGGCTACGCCGCATACGGAGTTCCCGAATACTGGCGTTTCGACCCTCAGGGACTTTACTATCGCTCCCGACTGGCCGGCGATACATTGGTCGATGGGGTGTACCAACCGATTCCCATTGACCAGACCGGCGATGAAATGTACCGGGGATTCTCGGCGGCGCTGAACCTGTACGTCTGCTGGGAACGGGGCCAACTGCGCTGGTACGACCCAATCTCAGAAGGCTATCTGCTGACCCATGACGAGGAAGCCGACGCCCGCCTCGCCGCCGAACGCGAACGGGATGCCGAACGCGCGGCCCGCCTCGCCGCCGAAGAGCGCATCCGCCAGTTGGAGGCCGAACGGGAGTAACTCCCGGCGCGGTCGCCAAAAATCCCCGTCCGGCTAGCGGTATGGCTCGACGAGCGCCAGTCGTTGCGGCATGTGGTCCCCGGCGGTTTCCAGGTCATACTGAGTCTGCAGCCCCATCCAGAAAGCGGCGCTGTTGCCGAAAAAGCGGGCCGGCAGCAGCGCGGTTTCAGCGGTGATGGCCCGCTCCCCGTGCACGATGGCGTGAATGCGTCGTGGATCCACATTAATGGACCTGGCCAGTCGGTATTGACTGGCGTTCAGCGGCAGCAAGAACTCCTCGCTGAGAATTTCACCCGGATGAACCGGAGGCAGTTTTTCGGTCGGGTTCAACGCGTTCACACTCATGATTGATTGTTCCGATGACTACCGCTCAGTGGTAATCCGTTAGCTCTACATCCCAAGCATCGCCTGATATCCAAACAAAGCAGATTCGCCACTGATTATTGACTCTGATGCTGTACTGTCCTTGACGATGCGCGCTATTAGCGTAAAGCGCCAATGTTTTTTGACGACTCCGCCTGTCTTTTTTCGACGACCGTGACCTCTCAACCGAAAGCAAACAGGGGCAACCAGGCCGGCTGCCCCTGCTGCAGAGATCCAATTGTGAGCGGAGCTTCGGAAGCTACCCCACGTCCTCCACCGGCGCCGTCGCGATGCCGTACGTCCCGTAGAAGAAGTTGGCGTAGTGGGTGGACCCTCCGGTGACCCACAGCAAATACTGGTCAGGGTCTTCCAGCGCCGTAATCGTGGCGTTCGGGTCGTCGGCCAGATGCTGCAACTCCGGATGCGCCAGCCACTTGCCGTTCTCGTCCGTCGGCACGCCCGCGCGGATGGCGTCCTGCAACGACGCCCGGCAATGCTCGTGCAGCCACTCCTGCGCGTCTCGCTTGCTGAACCCGGCGTTGGCCAGGATCACCGCGCGCGACGGGCTGAGCATGATCGGGTGGTACGGCCCCTGGAAGGGCGCGCGCTTGTTGGTGTGCCCAATCTGCGCCGACTGACGGCCCCTGACCCAACTGCCGCCGCCCGCGTGCCGGTAGAACATCATGGACGCGATGTTGTTCAGCGTGTCCATATGGTTCTTTGAAGCATTGTCCAGCACGTCGGTGGGGCCGGTGACCGTGACCACCGTCACCGCGCTCTCGTCGGCCCGGAAACCCTTGTCAACGTGATACGGCTGCCAGGGACTGACCTCCTCGTTCTCGGCGATGCACATCCCGAACTTGGTGGGCAGACCGATGAAGTTGGGGTCGCCCGCGCCTGCCTTGCAGTAGCCGATGTTGATCAGGCACAGACGCAGCGCCCGGCCGATGGCCGTGTTGGCCTTGTTGACCACGCCCGGACCCATGGCCGACGTGCCGTAGTTGATGCCCGCCCGGTCCGCAATCGGCCCGTTCACCAGGATCAGCGGCGCCTCCGTGTGGCCCGACACCTGCATATCCCGGTGATTGCTCTCCGGCTGCGCGATGCACTCGATGGCCGCCAGCAGAATCGGGAACTGCTCGGGACTGCAGCCAGCCATCACCGCGTTGATGGCGATCTTCTCCACCGTCGCCAGGCCGAAGCCCGGCTCCATCACCATCACCACATCCTGCGGCGCGCGGCGCGTGCCCTTAAGCATCGCCTCCACCGCTGCCGGCGTGGGCGGAACCACGGGCATCCCGTCGCTCCAGTCCCGCTCCTCCATGAACCGGTTCACCGAGTCCAGTCCCCAAGCCGATTCATCCAGCGTTACGGTGAACACGTCGGTCTCGCTGTGTCCGTTGGTCATGCCGGTGAGGTCGGCCGTGGTGGACATTCGGGTCAATCCCAGGATGATGTTGTCGATCTGCTCGTCAACCATCTTGTGGATATAGTCGGCCTGCTGCCCCGTGCAGGCGTGGGGGATGGTTACGAACGCGGTCGCCGGCTGTCCCCAGCCGTCCACGCAGGACTGCCAGGCCCGTGCGAAACTGCGCGCGGCGATGCCAACGGCGGGCACTCCGGCCCTCTCCATTGCTACCATGTCGTGGGCAAGCCACGACGTGCAGCCCCCTCAATGCGCCGCGGCGCCAACCATGGCGTCAACTTCCCTCGAGATGATTGCCGCCTCGTCCTCGTCGATGTGGACCCCGCGGCTCAGCGCGGGCCGGCCGGGTCGGCGGTCGCCGCCATAACTCTCGAATTTCACGTTGGCGTAGCGGCGGCCGATATGCTCCGCCACGCGGTCAACGGCCACGCCCGCGCCGCCGGTCATGTTGTCGTACAGGCCAATGGTCTTGCCTTCCAGCGTGTCCAGGCGGGCAGCCGGCGGGACCTTGAAATCCACCCGCGCGGCGGCAGGCGACATTATCTGCAATTTCATAGCTGACTTCCTCGTAAGTACGAATTGGTGGGGTGGTTTTCGCCGATTCTGGCACGGATTCACCCTCTTGGCAACATCACCTGCCACCCCACCAGCCCCATTCAATTATCAACCATACACATCTCCGCGCCGTGATATGATGGCCCCGCACTCTTGAAAACACCCACTTCAACCACGGCACGGAGGTCACGGCAAATGGCGACAGGCGCGCAGGCATGGACGGAAGAATTTGTAGATGCGGCAGGAGTCAGCCTCCAGATCGTCAGAGGCGGCAGCGGCGCTCCCCTGATCGTGCTGCACGGCGAACTCGGCCACCAGGGCTGGCTCCGCTACCACGACGCCCTCGCCCAGGACTACACCCTCCACATTCCTTCCCATCCCGGCTTCGGCGCAACCCAACGCCAGGAATGGATCATGAACATGCGCGACCTGGCCGGCTGGTACCTCGAAGCCATCGACGACCTGGGCCTGCAGGGCTCCAACCTCATGGGGTTCTCCCTGGGCGGATGGCTGGCCGCCGAAATGGCCTCCATGTCGCCCGACCTCTTCAACCGTCTGGTTCTGGTCAGCCCCGCCGGCATCAGGCCGCCCGAAGGCGAGATCTACGACATGTTCCTGGCCGTCGCCAAGGAATACCTCACCGCCGGCTTCTACGACACCGCCAGCACACCCGAGTTCCTGGAAGTCTGCCCAGACGAGGTCTCCCCCGAGATGGCAGAGGCGTGGGATATCGCCCGCGAGGAGGCCTGCCGCCTCAGTTGGCGCCCCTACATGCACTATCTCGCCCTGCCCAATCTCCTGCACCGCCTCAAGCGCCTGCCCACCCAGATCATCTGGGGCCGCAACGACGAGATCGTCCCCGTCAGCGCCGCGCAGGTGTTCAACGACTCCATCCCAGGCTCTAGCCTCACCATATTCGACAACTGCGGCCACAACCCCCACCTGGAAAACACCGACGAATTCCTCGCCACCGTCAAACCCTTCCTCGCTTCCTGAGCAGCCCGCGACCCTGTGTTAGAATCCCACCCGTAGCCGGAACCCGCCCCGTCTGAGGCCCAAAGGAGACTCAATATGTTCATCGGATACTTCACCGAAAGGCCGTACCAGGACCCCAAGTCCGGATACTTCGGGGCCACCGGAAAACCCATCATGGACCTGGATGTCAGCAACGAGATCTATGACGCTCAGCTTGGCGCCAGCCTTTACAACCGCTACCTCGACGAAAAAATCTACGCCGAGGAGATGGGGTTCGACGGCCTCATGCTCAACGAGCACCACAGCACCCCCTTCTGCATGGGCGGCGCCATGAACGTGGAGGCCTCCATCCTTGCCCGCATCACCCAGCGCGCCAAGATCGTCCTCCTGGGCAACATCATCCCCATCTGGGACGATCCCCTCTGGCTGGTCGAGCAACTCGCCATGATCGACATGATCTCCCACGGCCGCCTGGTCTCCGGATGGGTGCGCGGCACCGGGCGCGAGAGCGTCGCCCACAACGTGGAGCCCCACTACAACTGGGAACGCTTCAAGGAGGCCCACGAACTCATCGTCAAGGCGTGGACCACTCCCGGCCCCTTCCGCTGGGAAGGCAAGCACTACCATTTCCGCCACGTCAATCCCTGGGTGCGCCCCTACCAGAAGCCCCATCCTCCCATCTGGCTGCCGGGCGTCGTGAGCCGCGACTCCCTGATGTGGGCCGCCGAGCAGCGCATCCCCTACATCATGCTCGCCACCGAGATGGAACCCACCAAGCAGGCCTTCCAACTTTACCACGACACCGCCGCCGATCTCGGATACGAGTCCGGCCCCCAGAACATCGGCTACCTCTGGAAGGTCCACGTGGACGAAACCGAAGAGTTGGCCGAGCAGGCCGGCCGCAAGTACGTCCAGGGCCCCAGCAACCCCTTCCTGGCCGGCAACGAAGGCACCACCAACCAGGCGCTGCTCCAACTGCCCGGCCTGACCTCCCGCCGGCGCGTCCTGCCCACCCAGTCGGTGGCCACTGCGGCCCGCGGCGGCAGCGCCGGTCCCGGCGGAGTCCTCTCCCGACCCTACGAGCAGCAGATCGAGGACTACACCATCATCTGCGGCACCCCCAAGACCGTGATCCCCAAGATCCGCCACGTGCTGGAAACCATCCGGCCCGGCAGCATCTTCTTCTGGGATGGCGACGGCGCCATGACCCACGACGACGCCATGCGCAGCCTCCGCCTCATGGGACAGGAGGTTCTGCCCGCCGTCCGCGAAATGGCCAAAGAACTGGATCTTCCAGGCCCCTTCGAGATGGACCCGGCCACCGGCAAGCCCTACGTGGCCGACCCGCCGGCCCCCGTTCCCGTCGGCGGCGACTCATAAGCCTCCCCAAACCAGCAAGCCGCAGGGCGGCCTCACGGATGGAGGCCGCCCTTTTCGTTTAATCTGCGCCCCGCTGCCCTGCGTATTAGATATTGATGCCACATTCGACCAATCCCGCTCTCACAGTAATCCAGCAACCGTTTCAGCCGAAATCAATTCAATCCATCACTCAATCAGGGCCACTCGATCTTTGACCATGGATAAGGTAGTCCGCCATTGACCATAGATGAGGCAGTCCGCTCATCCGGAGCCCCAATCCGCTCATCCGGAGCCTGCCGAAGGATGCGCGCACGGTGAGCAGGGGAACCGTTCAGACAGCAGCAACTGCCTTCTGCCAGGATAATCAAATGGCCCTGATCACTCAAACCCGACATTGGACTTCTACATTCCCTGTAGAGACGGTATAACCGGCTGATCGCCATCGTGCCCAGGGCACCGGCAACCACGCTCAATCCCGCTGCGCATTGGCATTTCCCCAATATTCGCCTTAAGCGGTGTGCTGGCCCCGCGTCGGAAAAAGTCACTGCCATGCTATTATGTACACCGCTTTACAATAACGGTAGTGGCGATATGAATTGTTTCATGCAGTCTGACTGCACCTATAATGTATCGTACTATTGTGGCAGGCATCTTTTCAGAACGATAGCCAATATATTCAGTTCATTTTATTATGCAATTTTTGAAGGGTCTAATTGCGCGACCGGGAAGACGATCCGTAATCGCTGACAGCAGGCAGCCCCATTTTCTGTCAACTCGCTGGCCGCACACCAGCCCATCCAACCCCCTGACTTTCACCATCGGATCGCGCCTGTTGCGCCCACATATGTCATCGCATTCATCCCGCCATTCCAGGCACTCTGACTAATTCGCGGACATCAGAGGAATCAGGATGCAATTGTCCCCGAATACCGGTTGGATACGGCTGGCCGTAATTGCGCTGGCGGCGACCGCCATCGTCGCGGTATTTCTGGCCATGGCTCTCCAGGACACCTCCGCGTCCGAGACTTCCGTTACTTACGAGAATGTCATTTTGGAAACCGGACCGGACGGCGCTTCCCGCCCCCAGGGGCAGAGCGAAAGGTTGTACGAGGAGTGCGGACCCGACGAGTATGCTGCGCACTCACACGGTTGGTCCGATGGGGACGAGGATAAGTACAGGCGCGGTCGGTGGGGAACTACCAGCTGCATAGACAAGTGCGCAATCAGGTCGTACGCGCTTCATCATGATGACTTCAGATATTGGACCACGGCAGAATACAGGCACTGGTGGAAAGGCGAAGAAAACGCCGATGCACGCTCTCATGCTGGTGATCACGACCACCATCCGTACGATGTGGACCAAATGGACCTGAAAGACGCAGTCGCCAGCTTGACGGACGAGGATTGCCGCAACGACAACGGCGGCGGCAACGGCGGCGGCAACGGCGGCAACGGCGGCGGCAACGGCGGCGGCGGCGACGGCAATGGCGACGACACCGACGATGACGACGACACCGACGATGACGACGACACCGACGATGACGACGACACCGACGATGACGACGACACCGACGATGACGACGACACCGACGATGACGACGACGACGGCGACGACGGCGACGACGGCAATGGCGACGACGGCAACGGCGATGACAACGGCGATGACAACGGCGATGACAACGGCGATGACGACGACGACAACGGCGATGACGACGACGACAACGGCGATGACGACGACGACAACGGCGATGACGACAGCACCGATGGCACCGCGACGCCTACTCCCACGGCTACCGCTACACCTACACCTACTCCCACGGCCACCGCTACACCTACACCGGGCACTGATCGCCGCTCACCCGTATGCCGAGTCACGCTGAGCGTGTCAAGCCCCACCATCGAAGTGGGTGAGACGACGTCCATGACGCTTCGGCGCATGGGTATCTCCGGCATTCCAGCGTTCAAGAAGACCGGCGACGGCGACATCGATTACGAGTTGCGGATGCCCTCCGAAACCGACGCCGCCGACGCCAACATTTTGTACTACAAAGTCACTGGCACCGGCGTCGGTACCGTTACGGTCTCATACTCCGCGCTATGCAACGACGGGACAGAGGTGGATCCAGCGACAGCGACCATCACCGTGATTTTTGCGGAGGAGGATGACCCCGCGCCTCCCGCAGACCCGGAGGTCGAGGCGACCGAAGAGGTCCCCGAGGTCCCCGAAGTGCCGACCGCCGCGCCGACCGCGGTGCCGCCAACGGCCATTCCGCCGCCCACGGTGCCGCCGGCGACCGTTCCGATGCCCGTGCCCCCGTCTCCTCCACCGGCCCCGACTTCGGAAGCGGCCGGAGTGGCGGGCGGTGGCGGCGCCGGCGGTGGTGGCGCCGGCGGCGTTGGTGGTCAGGTGGGGGCCACCCCAACATCCGTGCCCGCGCGGACGGCGATACCTATCGCCACACCCACGGCCACACCGACGCCCACGCCCACGCCCACGCCGACCCCAACTCCGACGCCGACCGCCACGCCAACGCCGACGCCCACACCTGTGTCGACGCCGACGCCGACTCCCACGCCGGATCCGACCGCCACGCCGACTCCCACGCCGGATCCGGCGCTGGTGACGGAAGAAGACGACAGCGCGGAACTGGACCGGCCCAACATCCCCATAATCGGCGACGCCATCCCGCGCGTCCGCGACGCCCTGGCCAGCGTGGTGACAACTCCGCGACAGCGCAACACGCTGATCATCATCCTGATAATCGTGGGGATC
Organism: Dehalococcoidia bacterium; assembly: GCA_963668585.1. Lineage (GTDB taxonomy): Bacteria > Chloroflexota > Dehalococcoidia > Lucifugimonadales > UBA3495 > Bin87. Next base: position 888,208 of record OY764869.1, read on the forward strand.
ATCGTCGCCGGAGTGTTCGCCTACCTCATCTGGCGCCGACGCTAAACGGCCCAGCAGACACCCTTCGCAAGTGCAGGGGCGAGGCATGCCTCGCCCTCACGCATGGTTCCCCCGCCCAACCTGCTGACGCCACCCTCGCGGCGGGAGGAGGTTGGGGTGATCGAATCGCTCCGATGCCAGGCGGCACGGGGTGGTCTCATCCCCAGGGCCAGTTCGGCTATAATGCGCCGAAACAACGCACACTCTGCCCGGCGCGAGGCGGATATGACAGCCATATATCTCGACTACAATGCGACAACTCCCATCGACCCGCAGGTGGCCGACGCCATGCTGCCCTACGTCCACGGGCTGTACGGCAATCCGTCCAGCGGCCATGCCTTCGGCGTGGCGGCACGCGAGGGAGTGGATTTGGCGCGACGGCAGGTCGCCGCCCTGTTGGGATGCCGCGAGGATGACCTGATCTTCACCAGCGGCGGCACCGAGGCCAACAACCACGCCATCAAGGGCGTCATGGGCGCGTATCGCGGCCGGGGCAATCACATCATCACGTCGGCCGTGGAACACCCGGCGGTAACCGAAGTGTGCCGCCACCTGGAAAGCCAGGGGGTTCGCACCACCTATCTGCCCGTGGATGCGCATGGCATGGTGGACCCGCAGCAGGTTGCCGACGCCATCACGTCGGAGACGCTGCTGGTCACCATCATGCACGCCAACAACGAGGTCGGCACGATACAGCCCATTGCCGAGATCGCCGAAATCGCCCACCGGCGCGGCGTCCTGGTACACAGCGACTGCGCCCAGTCCGTGGGTAAAATACCCGTGAGGGTGGACGACCTGGGCGTTGATCTGCTCTCGGTGGCCGGCCACAAACTGTACGCGCCCAAGGGCATCGGCGCGCTGTACATCCGGCCCGGCGTGGAGTTGGAGAAACTGATGCACGGCGCGAACCACGAGCAGAACCGGCGCGCCGGCACCGAGAACGTGATCGAAATGGCGGGACTGGGCAGAGCCTGCGAACTGATCGGGCAGAACCTGTCCGCCTACGCCGGCCACATGAGGGCCATGCGCGACCGCCTGGAATCGGGGCTGCTGGAATCGGGGCACGATGCCAGGATCAACGGCCATCCGGAGCGACGACTCCCCAACACCTGCAGCATTGCGTTCCGTGGCGTGGAGGCCGACCGGGCGCTGGCCAGCCTGCCCACGGTGGCGGCATCGGCGGGCGCGGCCTGCCATAGCGACCAGGTTGAGGTATCCCACGTATTGCAGGCGATGAACGTCCCCACCGAATACGCCATGGGCACGCTGCGCCTCACCGTGGGCCGCTTCACCACGGCGGACGAGATTGACCGGGCGGTGGCGGAGATAACCGAGGTGGTGGGCAATATGTCGCCGGCGGGAGCGGTTGCCTGACCCGACGAGATTGCCGCGCTCCATTCGTAACGGCCGGCTTGGACCGGCGTCCACTGATACATCGATACATCCAGGCAAGGAGACACAACATGACCACACAGACCAACCCCGGCGCTCTGGATTCCACGACCCTGTCCGGGTTTCAGGAATCCTTTGAAGCGCAGCCAGCCCACCAGTTGATGCAGAACGTGGTGACGCAGCACGACGTGAACGACGTGGCGCTGAACCGCAGCATCGTGGCGCAGGCGACCAACTCCTTCTCCACCGTGCTGGACGACTGGAGCGTCACCAACCAGGCCCGCTCGGGACGCTGCTGGATGTTCGCCGGCCTCAACCTGTTCCGCGCGGAGTCTCGAAACCTGCTCAACGTCAACAATTTCGAGTTCAGCCAGAGCTACGTCATGTTCTGGGACAAGATGGAGCGGGCCAACTACATCCTGGAAGCGGTGATGGAAACCGCCGACCGGCCCATCGACGACCGGGTGGTGGCATGGCTGCTGAACCAACCGCTGGGCGACGGCGGCCAGTGGGATATGTTCGTGAGCCTGGTGCGCAAGCACGGCGTGGTGCCCAAGACCGCGATGCCGGAGACCGAAAGCTCGGGCAACTCCATGCGCATGAACGCCGGCCTCAACTACCAGGTGCGGCAGGGCGCCAGGAACATCCGCCGCCTGTATGCCGACGAAGCCGGCCTGGACCAGATGCGTGAGGCCAAGCAGGAGACGCTGCAGGCCATCTACCAGATCCTGTGCATCCACCTGGGCAACCCGCCGGCCGAGTTCGACTGGCAGTGGAAGGACAAGGACGGTGAGTTCCACCGGGACGGCAGCATGACGCCCCTGGAGTTCGCCGAGAAGTACATCTCCACCCCCATGGAGGAGTATGTCTGCCTGGTGAACGACCCCCGGGAGTCCAGCCCGCCGGGCCGCACCTACACCGTGCAGTACCTGGGGAACGTGGTGGACGGCACGCGCATCACGTACCTGAACGTGGACATCGACCTGATGAAGGACATCGCCATGCGGATGCTGCAGGACGGCAAGCCCGTGTGGATGGGCTGCGACACCGGCAAGCAGATGCACCGGGACAAGGGGCTGTGGGACGCCGAACTGTTCGACTACGGCAGCGTGTACAACGCCGATTTCGAGATGGACAAGGCCGAGCGCCTGGAATACCACCAGACCGCCATGACCCACGCCATGCTGTTCACCGGCGTGGACGTGGTGGACGGCAAGCCGCGCCGCTGGCGGGTGGAGAACAGCTGGGACGACAAGGTTGGAGACAAGGGGTTCTTCCTGATGAACGACTCCTGGTTCGCCGAGTACATGTTTGAGATCGCCGCGCCGAAGAGCTACCTGCCCGAGGAGTTGCAGCGGGCGCTGGACACGGAACCCATCATCCTGCCGCCGTGGGATCCGATGGGGTCGCTGGCTGCGGGGTGATTGGAAAGGTTTGATCGCATCTGCGGGGTAGGATGAGGCAACAGATTCAATATCCCGAAGCCTACGTTGAACCATTCTGTAGGGTGCATATCACAGAGGCCAGGCGCAGCACCGAGTATTTTTGCTACGGCTGTGGCCGCCAAATGGTGGCTCACCTAAAAGACGACCTTCGCCAGAAACATTATTCTCACAAAGCCGAGGCCCATAGGTGCAACCCTAATAATGCCCTCCACGAGGCTGCAAAAGCGAACATCGTTGAAGGCTTCATATGCGCAATGGCGGAACGGCGCGAGTACGTAACGGTCACACCGTGCTCTGAATGCACCGCGCCTATCAGCACAAACATTGCCAGACCAGGGGCTGGAATGGCATCAGAACGGGTTGTGATCGCAGGTACCCGCTCTGATTTAGTGCTTTATGATCCCGACCCCAAGCTGATTATTGAGATCGTGGTTTCACACGACTTGGACGAGCAAACCTACACCAAGTACCAAGTTTCAAGGCTGCCGGTTATCAAAATCGCTCCCAGTTGGGATAACCTAGAGGGGCTACGCTCAAAGTGCGTTGGGTACGAGTGGATGAATATGCCACTATCGGGGCGTTGTGGAAGTTGTTCATTACGGCAAAAGGTGTCTGATATAGCCCGCCAAATGAAGTACTCGGGGGAAAGTTCGCCTTTCACGTTCGACCCCATACAGTCCAATTTTTTGGATTTGGCACCAGTCGTCAGAGCAAGCCACTGATCTTCCACCGCAGATGCGAAACAACCGATGAAACGCATATGGGGGCGGGTTTGAAACCCGCCCCTACGAGCATTGGCCTACGCCGTGGCATGGGGGCGAGTGGTTAGTCGCCTCTGCGTGGTTGGCGGTGGTGGAACGGGCATTGGCCCACGCCGTGGAATGGGGGCGAGTGGTTATTCGCCTCTGCGTGGTTGGCGGTGGTGGAACGGGCGGGTTTGAAACCCGCCCCTACGCGTGTTGGCCTACCCCGTGGCATGGGGGCGGATGGTTATTCGCCTCCATGCTGATGACTACGGTTCTTGCGCGTTACGCTTCGGCGGCGAACCAGGGGTTGGCGGCGGCTTCGTCGGGCCAGAGGAAATCGAAGCCGACTCGGAGGGCCATCTGGCGGTCCAGATCCTCGCGGTCGCCGATGTGGTAGTAGGCGTCAGCTTCGAATTCGGACTTGACACCGGCGAGCAGGTGCTTGGCGACGGCGAAATCCACGCTGATGTTGTATTCCTCCCACAGGGAGCGCTGGCTGCTGGGCGGCCGGTCTGAACAACTGCCGATGAGGAATCCCTTGTCCCGGACGATGCGAACCATGTCCATGGTCAGGGGGCCCGGCGGGTCGCCAACCTCCAGCGTGCCGTCGATATCGAAGCTGATCAGGATTGCCATGTTTTCCTTTCCTCGGTTGCCATTGTTCTGCGGGTGGTTGTAACGGAATTTCGGGCGCCCACGGGGGACGCCCGGAGTCTCGTGGGTGTCGGGTTCCCCCTCCCGCGAGGCGAAAGGGGGAATCTGGAATGTCTAGTTGGGGGTTGCGCTCCAGACGGTGAAGTTGCCGCCCAGGGGCATGGGCCCGCCGGAGACGCCGATTTCGGGCTTGACGCCGGTGAGGGACCGGGCGCCGGCGCGGCCCTGGATCTGCTGGATGCTGTCGGTGTGCATCCAGAACCGGCTGCGACCACCGCCAATGTTGCCGCCGCTGGGCAGGATGGGATTGGGCCCTTCGATGCTGATGTCGGTCTGGTAGAAGTCCAGCGCGTCTCCTCGCTCCATCCCGCGATAGCGCAGTCCCTCGATGTGGAACTGGTGGAACTGGGCGAAGCCATCGTACATATTCTCGAAGGAGAGATCGTCAGGGGTGATGCCGGCGGCTTCGTAGATCTTGCGACCGGTGGAGTTGGTTTCGGCTTCCACTTCTTCCAGGGTAGGCGTGATGCTGCGGGGTACGCCGCGGCTGGAGGCATGGCCGAGGATGTACACCGGCTTCTGCGCCATGTTCTGGGCGCGGTCGGCGGTGGTGAACAGGTAGGCCGCCGAGGCATGATCGGGATGTCGTTGTCGAACAGGTTGGCCGGTTTGGCGATCCACCGGGAGTTCAGGTAGTCCTCCGGGGGAAGCTGCTCGGGACGGTGCTGGGCCCAGTAGCCCTCGGGGAAGAGCAGGCCGTTGCGGCGGGAGTTCTCCATGAAGGGGGCCATCATGTCGTGATTCTTGCCGTACTTGGTGCAGTACTGGGCAAACTGCAGGGCGGTGCCGTAGCAGCCGGGCGCGCCCCACAGGGTGCGGCCGGGGCTGAGCGCAAAGGCGCCGGGGACTTCGTCGGCGGCGCTGATTCCACCGTGGTTGTAGCGGCCCTCCAGGTTGTGCCAGCCCTTGAGCACGAGGCAGGTGCTGGCCAGGCCGTCGCCGACGGCCTGAGCGGCAATCACGATGGCGGCGGACATGCAGCCGGGGGCATACATGGTGAACTTGACGTTGGTAAGCTCAGGCATATTTTTGATGAGCCATTCGGCGCTGAGTTGGCCGATGCCATCCAACGGGTCGTCGGTCGGGTTGAACGCGTTGACGACGTCCTGGGGGACTGGGGTGTTGGCGTCCCAGTGGGCGCCGGTGGTGGTTACGGGGACGAGGACGATGCCGTCAACCTCGCTGGGGTCAACGCCGGCGTCTTCGATGGCCTTGCGGCAGGCCATGATGCTCCAAGCGCCGACGGAGGAATCGGGCTGGCCGTCCCAGCGACGGGTGGTGGGCGAGTGGCCGATGCCGACGGCGGCGACCTTGCCCCGGTGTTCCCAAACGCCCAAGCCCTCGGTGGAGCGGTACATTGATTCTGGCGCCATTTGAGTGGTCATAGTTTACTCCTCTGACTCTACTGCGAGGGCTCCTGGGTTCCGGCTTTCGCGGGAATGACGTTCGCAGCCGGTGCGGACGCGACGTCAGGAGACCGTGCTGGAATGACGGTAGTTTCGCGGGCGGGTTGGCAGGTCGGGTCTATTCGACCACCTGCCATTCGGGAACCTTCTGACCGTTGGCGGTTTCCTCGAAGACAACCTGGACGGCGCCGCCAACGGGCACCTCGTCGGCCGGGACGCCGGGGAGGTGGGAGTACATGAGGATGCCGGGGTCCTCGTCGAGCATGATGGCGGCGAGGTTGAAGGGGAGGTCTTCTTTCAAAGACGCGACTGGGCAGTCGTACACCACGCCATAGTTGTAGATTTTGCCGCGTCCGCTGACTTCCTGCCAGGTCATGTTATCGCCGGAGCCGCATTGGTCGCAGGCTGGCCGGGGCGGGAAGCAGAGGCGATCACACGCGGTGCAACACTGCACCACCAGACGGCCTTCGTTGGCGGCGTCAAAGAAAGGCTTGTTTAAATCGTCGGGCACGACACCCTGTTTGACCATATTTCCCCCTCAATACCGACAAAACCCGGCGATCCGCGCCGGAATTTCAGCCGGAATCAGATGATTTTGCAGGCGAAAGGTTATGCGGGAATGGCAAGCGTGTCAAGTTGGGGCGGCATCTCACGCGTACCCAGTTTGTTGGCATGGGCCATGCGTGGACGATGGCGCGGAGTTTTAACGCGAAGGCGCAAAGACGCGGAGATGCGAAGGGACGATTGGGCTCGCGAACGACGTGTCCAATGACGCGTCCAATAATGAACCTTGGGATCCCGTTGCGCAGGCCCCATGATGGTTTGATGAAAATGGGTACGCATGAGGAGGCGGCGGGCCGGACCCATCACCTGCATATGAGCGGACGAAGGGCGAATGATGATTCGCCCCTACACCGGGTGCGGTTGCAGGGTGCATGGGTATGAGGCCCGCGCCAGTGATGTGGGACGGTGGGCGGTTGCTCCGGTGGCCTTCTCCTTTTGGTTGTTGTTGTGGTCTGGTATTTCCGGTGTCGGGTTTGCGGTTCGGGTTGCGTGTCGGAGCACGGCCAACACTATTTTGCGCAGAGTTAGCGTCCTAAAGTTCCGTGTACCCGCAGTTCTCCGGCTGAAAGCGCCGCAGATTGAGGTCTGCGACTGAAGGGGCCGAAGCTTTGCGGCACGGGGCGGTGGTGACACCCGCCGGGTTCCGGGAGCATGGTCGCGGAAGAAGACGACCCCAGGCCCCTGGGAACCATTTCTGCGATCTGTTACCGACAGGCCGTTGAGCGACCCGAACCTAAATGACACCTGGCCAGGTTTGGCAGTCGGGTGAGCGTCGTTTCATGCGCCGCCCCGACTCCCGCCCGGTTCTCGAGTACCTTGCGGGGAACCTGACATGGCTAGGATAGAACGGGGGCGGGGCGGGGGGCAACGGGCGGGTGTCACTGGGTGGGGGTTTATTTTTTACATCGATTTACAGGATACGCAGGATGGGGTTGGCGGTTGGATGTTGGTGGAGCAGGGGCGACGCGTGGGTCGCCCCGGTTTGAGGATTTACGTTAGCATTTGTTGCGCTATGAATCCGGGCCGTATTGTATTACCTCCCAAGTTGAGCCGTCCCTATACGTTCGAAATCTATGACGCACACCATCTACTGTGGCGCTTTGTGAGGGAGCCGACTGGAAAAACCTGAACCAATCATCAAGCCACATTTGGCCCCATCCGTGATATGGCCCACCGTCGGTAACGGCGAATACGTTGTTAACAACGTCGTTAGGAAGGCGGAACCAGCAAGCTTGACCAGGCGTGAGTGTTTGGCGTACGTAGCACTCAGCGGAGGCGGTTGGGCGACCGGGGATCGTTGCTTCGTCGGACGACGGTTGTGGGGCAGGCGCGGGCTGGACTGCTGAGGACCATCCCGACCACTCGGAGTAGCCTCCGCCGAAGCGGCCGTCTGCCTCATCGGTGGCACGGATTATTGCGTGGTGGTTTTCGTCTCCGGTGAGGCCGCTCACCGTGTAACCGGTCTGGTTGCCCGGGACGGTGGAGTAGTGGAACAGGCTGTGCCAGTCCCCGCCGGCATCGGAGACGGGCTGTCCCCGGGTCCAGTTGATCCAGCCGACGGTGTAGTATTGCGCCCCCTCAATCCGGTCCCAGGAAATCCGGATCACGCCGGGGTCGCCGGTTGCCAGGGCGGTCGGGGCGCTGGGTTTGGCCAGCGTGGCGGGCATGGCGGCGATGCTTGCAATAATGATTACGACAAAAAGCAATAGGGTGTGAGCAGAGAGTCTTCGCATATTTCCTCCTCAGATGTGCGACGGTTTTTCAGGGGTTCACATCAGCCTTCCCGGTTCAAATGTGCAGGCATGATAGATTTCCGGATTCCTGGTTTGGCAGGAATGACGGGATCAAATGAGGGTTACGGAATAAAGTCGCAGTGGTGATGGGGTGTGTCGTGCAATGCCGGGGGCGGTTTATCTCCGGACCAGCAAGGTGGTTCGTGCAGCAAACTGGGCAGGTTTGAAACCTGCCCCTACGATGGGCGGCCGTCAGTCGGCGGTGGATACGGGGCGGCCTGACCTGGGTGGCGAATGGGTCGATGGAGCGCATCGCCTTGCCGGCCTCGTCGGCGAATTGGGGGCCTCCCGCAGTGGGAATACGCAAACGATCAGGGCAGCCGCATGATATCGGTATGATACCCCTGATGCCAACCCTCGCCCTTCACGCGTACCCAGTTTGTTGGTATGAGCCATGCGCTGGAGCGCCTGGTTTGGGGCTTCAACGGCGCGCATCACGATGACGGCCTGGGTTGGCATGGGTTTGGCAATATCGCGTGGCATGATATATAATATTGATATACAGGATGATATTACGACATAGATAACAAGGGTCTTGCATAACGGTTGGAGGAGGGCATCATGATACTGCGGAGACTGCGCATAGGCAGGTTGAGCGCGATGGCGTTCCCGGGCAGCAGGCGCATTGGGCTGGCGGCCGTGAGCGTACTGGCGCTGGCGTTGATTGCAGTGGCGACCGCTCAAGGCGGCGCTGCAATGGCGGCGACAGAGGCGGCGCGAGGTCTGGAGAGGTTTGGAACCTGCGCCGTGGATGCGGATTTTGAGGCCGCGGCAGAAGCCCGGATCCTGTGGCATACGGGGGCAGGCGCGATGAGCGTGGCCTGGCCGGATGTTCCGGTTGATGCGGAGGCTGGGCCGGGTCCTGGGCCGATGTGCCAATAACTGAACGGACGCGGATGCGGCAGGTCAACCAGCCCCACGCATGAACGATAGATACATGAACGAACGATAGATACCAGATACCAGGGAGATAATCATGGTTTCGGCGAAGATGCGGATGCATCAAATGAAGAGCAGGGTGTTTCAACCGAACGCGATGGCGTTCCAGGGAAAGCGTATTTTGAGGCCGCTGGCGACGGGTGTGTTCGCCGCCGTCCTGTCGCTGGCGTTGTTGACGACGCTGTGGGGCGCGGAAGCGCACGCGGCGAGGCCGGCGATGGCAACATTCGATGCGCTGGAAACCTGCGCGGCGGCCGCAGACTGCCGGCAACCGCAGACATCGGCGGAGCGGGCGGGCCTCTGGAATTGGAGAACAGCCGCGATGAGCGATGTGCAGCCGTCGATTGCGGTCCCGCAGTTGTCGTCGCACGTTGAGCATCCGGAGGGCAATGGCGAATCCTCGGAGGTCGTGGTGTGGTCCGCCGTGCTGACGGTCGGGAAATCCGCCATATCGTCGATCGGGTACCTCGGGTACGTATCCGGCGGCGGGCCGGAGACGGGCAGCATCGACGAGAGCGCTTTCACGCACTGGGGAGTGGACTACGCCGTGACCGCGTTGTATCACCCGATCGTGGCGGGCGATCCCAACCACCTGTTCCTGCACCTGGACAAGCCGCTGCTCGGCGAGATGACCCTCTCGGTTGGAGACGACGTGTTCGCGATATCCGACGCGTCGGTGTTGGGCGCGAAGCGGAACGTCTATCACTGGTATCTGGATGCGGGCCTGGGCTGGGCGGCGGGCCAGGAAATCCCGGTGGCGCTGACGGCCCCGCCACCGCCTGACGGCGGCCAACTGTGGCTGGTGAAGCAACTCGCGCCGGCGGGCGGGTGATGCGCGAAGCGGGCGACGGCCATCACGCGAGGGTGATGGCCTCTCCCAGCACGCGGGGCTCACCTCAGCAGAATTACGGATGCCGGCGAAGCGCGACGATTGCGTGGCAAAGGTGTTGCAGGTATGATGACTGCCAGTTTTTACCAACTTACCATCCCACCTGGCGAAACGAATATCATGGCGACCGATACTTCACCCGCAGAGAATCTCCGCACCGCTCTTTACGATACCCACGTTGCCCTCGGCGCCCGGATGGTGCCCTTCGGCGGTTGGGATATGCCGGTGCAGTACCAGGGCACGATTGCCGAAGTGGAAGCCGTCCGCAAGTCGGCGGGGATATTTGATGTTTCGCACATGGGCCGGCTGAACATCAGCGGGCCGAACGCGGCGGGTTTGCTGAATATTCTGCTCACGGGTTCGGCGTCGGACCTGCGGGTGGGCCGCGCGCGCTACTGTTTCATCTGCAACGAACTGGGCGGCGTGATTGACGACACCATCTTTTACCGCCTGTCGGACGATGAGTTCCTGCTCATTCCCAACGCCGGCAACCGCCCCGCGGTGGCGTTGTGGTTTGACCGGCAATTGGCGATGCACTATGACGGCCGGGGAGTCCAGATCACCGACCGGACGATGCCGACCGGGTTGATTGCGGTGCAGGGGCCGGCGGCGGCGGGCATTGTTGACAGCCTGTGTCAAGATTTCAGCCCCGGAACGCGACGGGCGCAGAACCCGGGGCGAGAGCCGCATCCCTCCCAACTCCGTCCCTACACCTGGGGTCGGGGACACATTGACGGGCGACGGGTCTTCATCGGGCGGACGGGATACACCGGAGAAGACGGGTTTGAGTTGGCGGTGCAGTCCTCGGACTCCGCCGTCATCTGGCAACGGCTGACGGAAGCGGGGGCCGCCCCCTGCGGGCTGGGCGCGCGCGATGTGCTGCGGCTGGAAGCAGGGCTGCCGCTGCACGGGCACGAACTGGCCGAGGACATCACGCCCATTGAGGCGGGTTTGAGCCGTTTTGTGCGCAGGGACGGCGGTTTCAACGGCGCGGACGTGCTGGACCACCAACGGGTGTACGGATCCGCGCGGACGCTGGTGGGGCTGACCATGCCGGGGCGCAGCGCGCCGCGAGCGGGATATGACGTGCTGGCGGACGGCGACGTGGTGGGCACGGTGAGCAGCGGAAGCTACTCGCCCACCCTGGAGCATTGCATCGCCATGGCGTTTGTCGATGCGGCGCACGCCGAGCCGGGAACCACGCTGCAGGTTGATATACGCGGGCGCGCCGCCGACGTTGAGACGGCGCCCTTGCCCTTCTACCGCCGGGCCGGATGATGCCCCCATGGGCATGACTGAACGCTAGCCGGGACATCCTCGTTCCCGCCCGCTCCGGCGCGGGATGATGAGGTTTCCGATTTCCGACAGGGCCAAAAATTACGGAGGTTTTGACAAGGTGAATCCCGACGACCGCAAATATACGCGAGAGCACGAGTGGGTGATCTCGGAAGACGGCGCCGACACGGTGCTGGTTGGCATCACGCATTACGCCCAGGACCAGTTGGGCGACGTTGTGTACGTGGAACTGCCGGCGGTGGGCGACGGTGTGGGATATCTGGCGAAGATGGGCGAGATTGAGTCCGTGAAGGCGGTTTCCGACCTGTTCTCTCCGGTGAGCGGCCAGGTGGCCGAAGTGAACGCAAGGCTGGCCCAGGAGCCGGAACTGGTGAATAACGACCCGTTCGGCGACGGATGGATGCTGCGGGTGAGCATGAGCGATCCGGGGGAACTGGACCAACTGCTGGACGCGGCCGCCTACGACGAATATATCGGCCAGTTGTAGCCGAACTTTTTGCGGCGCAAGGGTTCTTCGATTATCCCGGCAAAAGGCGGTTGATGAGCGCGGGGGCAGGTTTGAAACCTGCCCCTACATCGTATGGCCCTGGGAGGCGGACGTTCCGCAGGATGCGCGGACTGGCCTTGTCTATGGTCATGGTTGATGCGTGCGGGGGCAGGTTTGAAACCTGCCCCTACATCGTAGGGCCTGGAAGGCGAATGTTCCGCAGGATGGGCGGGCTGGCCTTGTCTATGGGCGATGCGTGCGGGGGCAGGTTTGAATCCTGCCCCTACATGTCTATGGGCGATGAGCGCCGGGGGCAGGTTTGAATCCTGCCCCTACATCGTATGGCCCTGGACGGCGGACGTTCCGCAGGATGCGCGGACCGGCCCTGTCTATGGTCGAGGAGCGCCGGGGGCAGGTTTGAAACCTGCCCCTACATGTCTATGGTGGATGAGCGCGGGGGCAGGTTTGAAACCTGCCCCTACATCGTATGGCCCTGGACGGCGGATGTTCCGCTGGATGAGTTGCCAGGATTCGGCGGGCGTGGTAAGATATTCTTATACAAGATAAATAGTATCTCATTGACGAATGTGATCGGTTTCGCACACTCGCCACGGCAGATATCAAACTTTCTGGAGGTAGCGTCATGTCGCTATTCAATGGCATTGTTGTTCCCGTCGATGGGTCGGAGTTTTCGGCTCACGCACTTTCCGCCGCCGCCGTGATGGCGAAGGTTTCCAGGGCCCCCATGACCCTGCTGAGATCGTTCGACGGCATCCCGGAATGGCAGGCGGATTCCGGTCACGGGCGGTTTCGTGGATCCATGGCGCTGGCGGAGCATGACCGTATCGGAGCGATGCTGAGGGCCAAACAGTCCCAGTTGGCGGACCAAGAGGGGGTGGATGTGGAGATTGGCGTGGCCGCATTTGAGGGCGCGCCACACGACGCGATCATTGACTTTGCGAACCGCGACCCGAGCGCGCTCATCATCATGTCCACGCACGGAAGGGGCGGATTGTCCAGGATGCTGGCGGGCAGCGTGACGGCGAAGGTGGTGCGAGCGGTGAACAATCCGGCGATGATCGTGCGGTGCAACGAACGCGATTGCCCGGTGGTGCCCCGCTACTTCGAGAACATCATCGTTCCGCTGGACGGTTCACGTTTCTCGGAGAACTCGCTGGACTACGCGGCCGGGTTGGCGGCCGCATTCGGCGCGCGGATAACGCTGGTGCGCACCACGCCGAGTTCGGACCAATTCCGAGCGCGCGCCGACTGGGAAGGCGGGCCCATGGGCGCGGGGTTCGGACCCTACGACACGCCGCACCTGTCTGCCATCCTGTCGGAAACGGCGCGCGATTATCTGTGGCACAAAGCGGATGACCTGAGCGCGCGGTTCCCGGTGTTCGACGTTGAAGTGATGCATTCGCTGAAATCCCCGTCGGAGGCGGTGATCGAACTGGCAGAGGGCCTGGACAACCCGCTGGTGGTGATGGCGACGCGCGGACGCAGGGGCGTCGGGAGGGCGCTGCTGGGCAGCGTGGCCGACCGGATCGTCCGCCATTCGCCGGCGCCGACGCTGCTGGTGCGCCAACCTCTGCGCAGCGACTGGAGCATCCTGGCCGCCGGGGATAACGAGCAGCATCGCAGGGACGATGACCGGGAGTTGACGGCGGCGTAGCTTTCGCGTCCCGATGGGACGCAAGCGGCGTCAACGCGAGGGGGCGGGTTTTCTCCCGCCCCTTCATCAGTTTGCCGCCGGAGATGAGACGAACGCGCTCACGTTGCGGCTGCCGCCGTCCGGATGTCGGTTTGGGCGAAATCGTTGCCCTTGTAGAGCAGAGGCAACTCCCTGGTGGAAGCGAGAGCGTAAGCGAAGGTGTCGCCGAAGTTGAGGCCGGCGGGATGGCGTCCCCGGCCGAAATTGCGATGGGCGGCGACGGCGGCCCAGAGTTGCGGCTCATCCAGGGGAACCAGTTGGATGAAAGGGCTTTCCAAAAATGCAATGGCGTCTTGATAGATGGAATCGCCCCGGTTCATGGTGACCATCATGAGTTCAACCGCGGTCGCGACGGATACCAGCACTTCACCCTCATTTAGCATGGCGCGCAGAAACGATCCGCTTTCCGACTCGTTGTTTAACACGGCAACCAAAGCCGAGGTATCCGCGACCATCATTTGGGAAGTCCATGTTCGTCGTACAACTCATCCTGCCAGACTTTGGACGGGGGGTTGTCATCGTCGAAAGGATGAAGGGCCCGGTTGCGCTTGCCTATTTCGGCCCAATACTGATACTCGGCGGCGATTTCGGCATCGGTCATTCGGCGGCTGGGTGGTGGCGTTTTGGACTCCAGGTTGTCCAGCGCCAATTGCAGGACCTGCTCGGGGGCGTCCGGGCCGGTGAAGCCCAAACGCGCCGCGAGGGCGGCGATGCGCGCAGCCGTTTCCGGTTTCAATGTGGTGGTCATGGTTGCCTCTTTACGGACGGCCGCGCGCAGGGAACGCCTACCACTTCTGGATGACAGGCAGGATTTCCTTGCCGAATAGACCGATGTTTTTCATGGTGGCCTCGTGTCCCATGCGGGATTCCTGACCGTAGAAGACCAGGTGCTCCATGCCCAGGCGCTTGTGGAGGTATTCCAGCTTTTCGAGGACGGTGTCGGGGGTGCCGCAGACGATGTGGTAGTTGTCCTTGAGTTCTTCGAAGGTCTGCACGTTGAGGGGCTTGAGGCCGGAGCGCCGGGCGGCAATCGCGGAGCCGGCGGCGGAGCGGTAGCCGACGGGGGCCATGTATTCGCGGGGGCCCCGGACGGTGGGCCCCATGCGCCAGATGAAGTGCTTAGCCTGTTCGTCCGCTTCCTCCTGGGTGTCGCCGACGTAGCAGCAGAGGAGGTAGCCGAAGTTGTCGGGGACGGCCTCGCGGCCGGCGGCGTTGGCAGCCTGGGTGTACATTCCGAAGAGTTCCTCGGTGACGTCGAGGTCGGTGAGGAAGGCGACGTAGGTGTAGCCGTGCAGGCCGGACCACTCGGCGGTCTCCGGCGAAGAGGTGCCCGGCACCCAGATGGGAGGATGCGGCTGCTGGATGGGGACCATCCACGGATTCACGACGCGGAAGTTGTAGTGCTTGCCCTCCCAGCGGAAGGGGCCGGGGGTCGTCCACGTCTTCATGATCAGGTCGTGGCACTCCTCGAAACGCTCGCGGTTGGCGACGGGGTTGTTGTTGGTGGAGACGGTCTCGACGCCGGTGCCGCGCACGAAGCCGGAGATGAGACGGCCGCCGGATATGACGTCGATCATGGCCAGTTCTTCGGCGAGACGCACGGGGTTGTCGTGGATCGGCAGGATGTTGCCCAGTATCAGGATCTTGGCGTGGTGGGTGATGCGGGCGAGAACGGCGGCGGACAGGTTGGTGGCCGCGTTCATGCAGGACGGCGTGTTGTGGTGCTCGTTGAGCATGATGCCGTCGAAGCCAAGTTCATCGGCGTAAACGCACTCGTCGAAGTAGCGTTTGAAGAGGTTGTTGGCGGTGCCAGGGTCGAACCAGGTGTTGGGGAAGGTGAGCCGCAGGGACGGGTACTTGTCGCCCTCTTCATCGGGATATTCGTGGTAGGGGAACTCGGAGAAGTAGTAGCTTTTCACGGGGTGATGGCCTCCGGTGGCGTTGATGGTGAGTGGGCGGGATTATACCAGTGTCATGATGGTGGGCCCGCCGGGTTGACAGGGCGGGAGCATCAGGAGGCGCGATGGTTGCCGGGGGTGCAGGGAGTTGGTCAACGCAGTTCGATGAAGGCGCTGTCTTCTTCCTGGCAAAAGCGCAGTATCTCCTCGCGATGAAATCTCAACAACTCAACCACTTCCGCGGAGGAGCAGTTGCCCAAACCGATACGAATGACTTTGGGCGGATGCCCAAGCCGTGAACTGATGGCAAGGTAATCAGCATCCTTTGAAACGATCACAAAACCGTTGGTTCTCGCGTACTCCCAAATGACTGCATCTTCTTGACCGGCCAGACCATCCAGACGCACATGTTGTGATTGAGGGAATATATCCTGGAGCGAGGTCACAAGCCGATAGGACAGGTTTTGGTCAAACAACAGCCGCATCGTCACCGGGACGCGTACCGAACTCGCTGCTTCCGCAGCGCATCAAATTCGTGGCAAGCGAGAATATCTTCAACAGTCAATTCGGGGAAATCTGCCAGGACTTCCTGCTCGGTCATTCCGCCGGCCAGATATTCCAGAACGTCATCGACGGTGATGCGCATATTGCGGATGCAGGGCTGGCCGCTGCGCTTGCCGGGTTCGATGGTGATCCTTTCGATGTAGGACGTAGGCATGGCGTCAACCTTGTCGTGTGGCGCGGTGGCGGCGGATTTATTGCAGTTTATCATGGTGATGCGGCCGGTTCCGGGCGCATCACTGGGCACCCTGCGCACATTGCGCCTTTGCTGCCGGGGATGCACTCGTGACCCGCTGTGTATGTTGCCGGGGTTTCCATGATGGATGCCAGCGCTGTTGATTTGGGCGGCGGGAGGCTGACGCCGTCGGCTTCGGCGGCGCGGCGATCCTGGGCCTCGCCGAACAGGTCCATGCGGAGTTGTCGGCCGGAGGGCGGCCGCTGGCCGGGGAAGACGACGTAGGGCCAGGCGCGCTTGCGGACGACGCCCATGGACTGCAGGTCGCGCCAGTTGTCGATGCTGTGGCGGCGACGGTTTTCGAGGATGCGGCCGGCCGATACGGGGCCAATGCCGGGGATGCGCAGGAGTTGGTCCCTGGTCGCCGCGTTCAGGTCGATGGGGAAGGCGTCCAGGTTTTCCATGGCGATGACGGTCTTGGGGTCCTGTTCCAGCGAGAGGAAGCCGCCGTGGTCGAAGGCGAGGTCGATCTCGTCGGACGCGAAGTCATAGACGCGGCGGAGCCAGTCCATCTGGTAGAGGCGGTGTTCGCGGCCCGCGTGGACGGGCGGCTTTTCCTCCATGGGCGTGTGTTTGGCGGGCCGGAAGGGAGGGTAATAGACGCGCTTGAGGTTCCAGTCGGTGTACATCTGGTCAACGCGGCGGTAGATCTGGCGGTCGGACTCATCGGCGGCGCCGACGACGAACTGGGTGGCCTGACCGACCGCGCCGCCCGCGCTGGCGGCAGTCAGTTCGTTGATCCACGCCATCGGGTCGAGTATGTCCTTCTGGAGATCCTTGTGGGGACTGATGCGGCGCATCATGTCGGGTTCGGGGGTTTCGATGTTCACGGACAGACGGCTGCCCAGGCGGTGGGCGCGCTCGACCAGTTCGCGGGATGCGCCGGGCATGACCTTCAGGTGGATGTACCCTTTGAAGCCGTGCTTTCTCCGAATGATCTCGATGGTTTCCACCATGCGCTGGGTGGTTTTGGTGCCATCGCCGGCGATGCCGGAACTGAGGAACAGGCCGTCCACGGCGAGGCGGTTGTGGAGTTCCATGAAGGTGTCGGCCAGTTCCTCGCGCTTGAAGGCGTAGCGTTTGCGGGGGACGTAGATGCTGTTGGGGCAGTAGGCGCAGTCCATCTTGCAGAAGTCGGTGAACATGACGCGCATCAGGTTGACCTTCTTGCCGTTGGGCAGGCTGGACTTGTAGATGCCAGGCGCGGGGTTTTTGCGGGGGTCGGAGTAGGCGATGCGGTTGGGTCCGCCGGTGGCGTAGCCGCTGGCGAATTTGTGGTCGTAGGACGGTTCGGCGGTGGCCCTGCCGGCGGTGAGGATGTCGTCGGAGGCCGCCATGCCGCCGAGGATGTGCAGTTTGTCGTAGCGGTCGGGGGTGCGTTTGATGAGCATGGGATAGGTCGCTCCATGCCGGCGGTATTGGATTGGGACGTGCCGGCTTCAGCGAACCCATGTTCATATAATGGGGATGCAGGGTCAACGGGCGAATGTCACTGAATGGGCGCTCTGCCGACGAACGACACGCCCGGGTCGGCGCGATGGCGGCGATGCGCGACCGGCCACGGAGGGCCGACGGGTACCGTCAGGTCAGAGCGGTCAGGCGGTGGCGGGCGTCGGGGGTGATCTCGTAGCGCCGGGGTTTTTCGCTGGCCAGGGCGACGCCGTGCTGCTCCATGACGGGCCACAGTTGCTTGGCGAACCAGGAACCGAACTGCGCGGCGGTGTAGTTGGACACTGGATGCTCGGGCCATTGCGCCCTGATGGCAGCCTGGGCGTCGGAGGATTTGAAGATGTCGTCGGTGATGCCGTCGGCGGCGGCGGCGGCGAGTTGCTCCGGCGTGAGTTCCGGCTGACTTGCGGCCGGCTCAGCCCGACGCGGGGACGGCCGGCCTGGTCGTGGCGATGGCGACAGGGAATCCCTGGCGTCCTGCGTGATTTCGTAGGTCCTGGGCGAACTTGTCCGGGGCATGGCAACGCCGCGTTCCCGGAGGATCGGCCAGACCTGGTTGAGCAGGAACTGTCCAAATTTGGCGGTGTCTGACGCCGCAGGGAGGTCGGGCCAACGGGCCTTGACGACCTGGTGGGCGTCGGCGACCTTGAACCGTCCGACGGGCAACCGGCGTATCAACTCCTCGGCGATGGCGTCGCTGGAGGGGTTCGCTGCGCTGGAGGGGTTCGCTGCGCTGGAGGGGTTCGCTGCGGTGGAGGGGTTCGTTGCGCTGGAGGGGTTCGCTGCGGTGGAAGGATTTGCGGCGATGGGAGGATTGGAGGCGATGGAAGGGTTGGCTGCGCTGGAGGGAATGGCTGCGGCCGGTGGGGGCGGCAATGCGGCCGGCCGTTCCGGCTCGGACAGTCGGGGAACCTCCGGTTGGTCGATTTCCAACTCCGGCGCTGGCTCAGTTGCAGCCGATACCATGCGGTCTGCGGACAGGTCCCAACGCAGGTTTTCCGGAATGAAACGCTCCATTTCGGACGACAGGCCGCCCGCTTCGGGCGATGTGATCCACAGAAACGGGGTCTGATCCACGCCGACGGAACGGGCCAGTTCCCTGACCTTGACGAACAGCGCGCCGAAATCGCTGTCGTTGCTGACCACCCCGACGCAGGCGGCCTGGCCGGTCACCAGGTCGGCGACGGCATCGGCGGTTATGGCCAGGTCTGCGGAGTTTTTGGCCCGGTGGTTGCTGAAATGCTGGATGCCACGGACTCGGAGACGCAAATCAGCATACGCGGATTCGGCCCACATCTCCCAACTTGCCACCCGGTCGGCGCGGACGTACAGGGAGACGCCACCCAGCGGCGGCCGGTCGGCGGGCCAGTTGGCGATGATCTGGTTGACGATGCTCTGGGCGTGCTCCGACTCGCGGAGGTTCTCGGTGTCCACGTAGATGGCGGAACCCGGTGATGGTTGGGCGGAACCGTTGCCGTTGCCGTTGGAGTGGGTGGTCATATGGGTATGTAGTTACAGCGTCAATTCTGCTGGGATAAGTCGGTGGTTTTTGGCGTCGGCAGCCAATCCGAATGCTTCCAACGCCATCGCTCCCAACAATACTTTGCGTGAGTCTGGGCCGAATACCACCTGTACGGTTTTAGTTCTGCCCTCCAAATCGAGCAGAGTCTCCCCTAAAAACATCTCTCTAACCGAGCCGTCAGCGAGTCGGAACAGGGCCTCCTCATCTCTCTCAACGCCCATCTCATCCAGGATTTGCTCTGGAATGATCACAAATGATGACCCGGTATCGACGACACCGTTCAGCAAACGCGGCTCGTTACCGTTTTTGTGGCGTACTCTGAAATCAATACTGAAGATTCCCACGTCATCGCCGACGGTCGTTCCGGGCAGGATGATCCACTGCTCGGCCCTTTGCTGAATCTGCGTCATTGGAGCATCACACTACACGAACGCGGGCTGCTCGAAGGTTCCGCCGACGACCGGTTTGGCGTCTATGCCCAGCCACTGTTCGACGAGGGTGCCGTACACGCCGCGGAAGTCGGTGTTGAAGGCCAGGTCGCCTTCGACGAGGTCCTCGGGAGCGAGGGACGGGTATGCGCCGTACATGCCGCCGCGCACCGGGTCGCCGATGGCGAAGGACACGCCGCCGCTGCCGTGGTCGGAACCGCTGCCGTTGTCCCTGACGCGGCGGCCGAACTCGGTGAAGGCGAACATGACCACGTTGTCGGCGGCGTCGTGCTCGCGCAGGTCGGCGTAGAAGTCGCTGACGGCGCGGCTGAGGTCGCCGAGAAGCCTGGGATGCACGTCGGCCTCGCTGGCGTGGGTATCATAGCCGCCCTGCTGGGTGTAGAAGATGCGGGTGCCGAGGTTGGCGGTGAGAACCTTGGCGATGCCCTGCAGGTTGCGGGAGATTCCGGTGTCGGCGTATTCGACGGATGATGTGTACATATCCGGGGCGGCCTTGAGGATATCGGCGCCCTTGAGCGCGTCGAGGCCGGTCTGCCCGAGGTAGTCCATGGTGGCGCCGAGGCCGACGGTGGGAGAATACATACGCGCGAAGATGTCGAGAGCCTGGGAACGCTCGGGCTCGCCGGAGATACCCGTGAGCACGCCGTAGGTTTCCAGGACGGCGACGGATGCCACCGGCACGCCGGTGAGGGCCATGGCGCGGGGGAGGCCACGCCCGAAGTTGACGCCGGTGAGGACGTTCTCGGCGTGGGGGTCGAGGTCGCGGATGACGCGTCCCAGCCAGCCTTCCGTGCCCACCTTTTCCGGTTCGCAGGTGTGCCAGATGTCCATGCTGCGGAAGTGGGAGCGGTTGGGCGTGGGGTAGCCGACGCCGTTGATGATGGCGACCTTGCCGGCGTCGTACAGCGACTTGATCTCGGGGATCGCCGGGTTGAAGCCGAAGTGGTCGTCGATGGGCAGCGCCTGTTCGGCGGGGATGCCGACGGTGGGCCGGTTGTCATGGTAGCGCCCATCGGCATAGGGAATGACGGTGTTCAGGTAGTCATTGCCGCCGGTGAGTTGGATGACGACGAGTATGGGGTCCTTGGTGGTGCTGGTCATGATGACGATACTCCGTGGAGTGGTGATGGGCGTAGTTTAGCACAGAGACGGGGCAGGTTTGAAACCTGCCCCTACGTGCCGGGGGCGTGGCGGTCGTTGCGGCGTGGGCGGTGCGGTGCGGGGGTGGGCGGGGTCGTGAGAGAGGTGCGGGTCTGTCAGGAGTGCGGCAGCGGGAGACGGGGCAGGTTTGAAACCTGCCCCTACGTGCCGGGGGCGTGGCGGTCGTTGCGGCGTGGGCGGTGCGGTGCGGGGGTGGGCGGGGTCGTGAGAGAGGTGCGGGTCTGTCAGGAGTGCGGCAGCGGGAGACGGGGCAGGTTTGAAACCTGCCCCTACGTGCCGGGGGCGTTGCCGGCGAAGGGTTATCCGGCCCGGCGCGTGGCGGTCGTTGCGGCGGGGGCGGTGCGGCGGCGCGGTGCGGGGGTGGGCGGGGTCGTGAGAGAGGTGCGGGTCTGTCGGGAGTGCGGCAGCGGGAGACGGGGCAGGTTTGAAACCTGCCCCTACGTGCCGGGGGTGTTGCCGGCGAAGGGTTGTCCGGCCCGGCGCGTGGCGGTCGTTGCGGCGGGGATGGGACGGCGGCGTGGTTATTGCGAGGCGGCGCGGATGGCGAGGGTACGGGCGACCAACCGTTCGTCCCTATATATTGACGCGCGAAGGACGTTGGGTCACATAGAGCCTGCCCGTGTGTTGACAGGCAGGCTCGGAACAGGCTGGGTTGATCGGGATTTACCGGTGGTGTCCATGCGGTGATAAACTCAAACTCCACATGATGTGCCACCCGCGAAATGTGCCACCTGCGAAGGAGACAACGCCATGAGCCACTGGGATAGCTGTGATGCCATCGAACGTCACCCAGACAAAGTGAGCGGAGCCTGGATCTTCAAGAACACCAGGCTGCCCGTGGCGAGCCTGTTCAATGCCTTCAAGGACAGCCCAACCATCGACGAATTCATCGACGACTTCGGGGCCGTCACCCGGGAACAGATCGAGGCCATTCTCGATCACGAAATCCGGTCCCTGGAGAAACACTTCGCCGATGAAGATACTGCTGGACAACAACGTCCCAAGACTGCTTAGGAATAACCTGCCGGGCCACCAAGTGGACGTCGCCCTACAGTTCAGTTGGCACACCCTCACCAACGGCGAACTCCTGGACAAAGCTGAAAGCGAGGGATATCAAACTGCTGATCACCGCCGACCAACGGATCCCCTACCAGCAGAACCTGTCCCGCAGAAACATCGCTGTACTCATCATCACCGCAAATCGCCGGAGGCACGTGAGCCGGGCTCTGACCGCAATAAGCGACGCTGTCAACTCCATAAATCAGGGAGAAACACGCATGCTGGAAATCGACGCAACGTGAACCACACACCAAAAAGCCACAATGGAACGAGCCGAAGATGACGTTTGCCGTCGCAATAAAGACTTGCCTCCGCAAATACGTTGTGTTCAGCGGGCGGGCCACGCGCGCCGAGTTCTGGTGGTGGGCGCTGGCGGTGGTCATCGTCAGTGTCGTTCTGGGCGCGGCGGACGCCGTCATCGAAGCACTGGCCGGCTGGGAGGGTTTCAGCCTGCTATCCGGCATATTTTCGTTGGCGACCCTGCTGCCCAACCTGGCGGTAACCGCCCGCCGGCTGCATGACATCGGAAAATCCGGGTGGTGGCTGCTGCTATGGATTGTGTTGGGCCTGGGGCCATGGCTCATATTGGCAGGGCTGGTGATAGGCGCCTGGTACAGTACTTTCTATGCAGTAAGCTCGTCCGCGGGCCCCGTCGAGTTCGTTGTGAACCTATTGTTCGGGTTCGCCCTGGTATGGATTCTGGCGATATTGGGGTTGATCTTCGCAATCCTGGTCAGCGTCGCCATCGTTGTTTGGGAAATAGTCTGGTTGACCCGTCAGGGAAATGCCGGCCCCAATCGCTACGGGCCGGACCCCCGCGCCCCACAGCAAACGCCTCCGCCAACACCCCTTCCGCCTGACATAATGCCAATTCAAGGAGAAGCAACACCATGCTGACGGACCCGCAGGAGTTTCTACGCTACTTTGATTCGATCCACCGCCGCACGCTGCGGGACATCCATGCGCTGCCGTCGCCCGCGCATGGCTGGACGCCACCGATGGGCGAGGGCGAGAAGTCGTGGAGCATCAACCAGATTGTGCATCACATCTGCGAGTCGCGGATGTATTTCGCCCGGGCCTACCGCAACGAGGGCTGGCTGTACGACTGGCAGGTGCCCAGCACGGAGCGACAATCGGAGTGGGTACCCGCGCTGGAGGAGTCCCACGCCGAGTTTCACCGCCGGCTGGATGATACGCCGGCGGATTGGCTGCAACGGCGCATCAAGATGATCGACACCGACGGCACGCTGAGCGGGTGGCGCATTCTGATGATGCTGATTGAGCACGAGGTACACCACCGTTCGCAGATCGACACCTACTCCGGCATCAACGGGTGGGACGTGCCGCAGATCTACGGGCGGACGCGGGAACAGATCGACGAGTTGCAGGAAGGGCAGCGGGCGAGAGGCGGCGGTTCGACAGGCTCACCTTGAGCGGGGCGAATGCGCAGGTGGTTTGGTGAACCGTCAGTTGCGTAGCCTGAGGCCGGACAATCCCTGTCCCCCGTAGAACGGGACCCCCTGTTCGACGCCAAGCAGTGCGCTCAACGCGCCGGCGCGGGCTCGCGTGACGGCCCGGGACAAGCGGCTTGAATCGTCGCTGGCGAGGTAGAAGACGGCCGCGGGGATGCCAAAAGCGAGCACAAGCCCGCCCAGGCCAACGCCGAGCAACGTGTAGGCGACCGCGCCAAAGCCGTCCACAAAGGGAGGCAATTCCAGACGCGCCATCACCAGCGTCAGAATGTTCAGGGCCACACCCCACACCGCGCCGGTGAGGAGCAGGAATACGACCACGGCGTAAAGCAGGCGGATGCTCCTGCGGTTTGAATCGGCAGGTTCGGGAACGTCCGGGTCAATGTCGCGCTGGAGAAGAACGCGGCGACCGTACCGGTTGACAAGCCTCGCGACGAACAGTGTCGAGTATTGCAACAGCATCGCGGACGCGAACAGACAGATCACCAGCACGCCGGCAATGAAAGGCCATTGCTCCGGCGGATAGTCCGTAATCCACAAGAACGCCACAGCAATCAAGGCTATAGGAAAACCCATGACTGCCGCCCTAACTGGGAGCAATAAATCGTTCTTACTCACACCGTAGGCCGTTTTATCGTTGTTCATCTCCGTGGCCTCCGTCGAAAATGTCTCGCCAAGCAAACCTGAATACGTCGAGGCTCGCCATAATGATCGACAGCATCGATACCAGCACAACGTATGCCAGCATGCTGTTGGACATCAAGAACTGCGTATTTTCGTCAATCCCAAGTGGCAATGAACCAATCCCCAACCCTACGGGTTGATTATGCTGCTGCGGTTCTGGACTATGAAGGTTTCGCGGCGTTCCAGGTAGTCGGACACCAGGTTGACGAGGGCCTGGGGTCGCTGGGCCGCTATGTCGTGGCCGGCGTCGTACACGAAGGCGATGCTGCAATTGGCGATGCGCTCGCGGTAGATGCCGGCGGCTTCGGGCTGCACCGATTTATCGTCGCGTCCGAACACCACCAGGGTGGGACACTGCACCTCGCCGAGTCTGCCTTCCAGACCCGCCGCGTCGCCGTCGGCATGGCCGGCGGCGGAGCGGATGGCGGTGGGCGAGACCAGCACCAGAACCTCGACGTTTTCGGGGTCGTTCAGGGCGTGTTGCAACGCCGCATCGGCGCCGTCGGATACGCCGACCACCCCGTAGGGAGCCGAACCGGCATCCGCCACCGACTCCGCCGTGCGCCAGCGGTCCGACAGGCCAGCCCGCAGCGCCGGATTGCCGCCCGCCGCGCCGTCAAGTATCACCACGGCGCCGGGCGATTCTGCGGTTGTCATGGGCTACAACTCCTTGAGGCGGGGCAGGACTTCGCGGCCGAAAAGGTCAAGTTCTTCCATGATGTCCCGGTGGGTCAGGCTGGGCTGCTGGAAGAAGAGGTCGATGACGCCCATGCCGCAACGGTCGTGGTACTCCCTGATCTCATTGAACACCTTGTCCGGCCCGCCGACGAAGGTCAGGCCGGGCGCGCCGCCAACGATGTCGCCGCTGGCGCTGCCGGCGAAGACGTTGCCGTAGTCCACATCCTGGCCGGCGCGGGTCGCCTGGATCACCTGTGACACCGACGAGCGCAGGGCCATGCCGGGGGCGCGGCCCCGGTCGGTCTGGCGGTCGAACCACTCCTGGGCCAGAGCGTCGGTTTCGGCGAGGTAGATGCTGCCGCGAAACACCATCTGGTCGGGCTGGGGCTGCCAGCCGTTATCGGCGCACCAGGCGTGGTATTTGTCGGTGATGCGGCCGGTTTCCTCCACTGGTATGAAGGACACGC
Organism: Dehalococcoidia bacterium; assembly: GCA_963668585.1. Lineage (GTDB taxonomy): Bacteria > Chloroflexota > Dehalococcoidia > Lucifugimonadales > UBA3495 > Bin87. The sequence continues at coordinate 913,267 of OY764869.1, forward strand.
CCAGGCCCAGCCCATGCTCGGCGGCATACTGCACACAGTCGTCGCTGCGGGTGGCCACCAGCGCGGCCGGAAATGGCTGCTGCACGGGACGGGGCCACACCGAAACCGTGCGGTACTGGTAGTAGCGTCCCTCCCATGAGAAAGGCTGAGGTTCGGTCATGGCCTTGAGGATGAGGTCCATGCCCTCCAGCATCCGGCCGCGTCCCTCGGCGGGGTTGACGCCGTACACCTGGTCCTCGTTGGGCGTGCCGCGCAGGAATCCCATGACGAGGCGGCCGTTGGTGAGGTTGTCCAGCAGGGTGAGTTCCTCGGCGGCGCGGACGGGGTTGTTCAGCGGCATCAGGGGGCCGAGCATGGCGATCTTGACGGTCTTGCAGCGTTCGGCGACGGCGGCGGCCATGACGGCCGGCGTGCCGGTGGCGATGCGTCCGGAGTAGTGATGCTCGGAGAAACTGACCCACTCGAAGCCCATCTCCTCGGCGAACTCGCATTCCTCCATGCCATCCTGGTAGCTCTGCACGGAGACGGCGGGGTCGCTGTAGCTGGCCGGCGTGGGCCACATGGGCGGGAAGTCGCGGCGGTCGGCATAGCCCATGGCGCCCAAATAAGATGCTTTCATGGTGTCGATGCTCCTGGCGTGTTGACCTCAGGCCAATGGTTCCAACTTGTCGAGCAAACGCCGCACGTCGGCGAGGGCTGCGGCCACGTTGTCGGCATTGTTCCAATTTTCGTAGAAATTGACGTGCAGGTTTCCGGCAACGTCGAACAATCGACGGATTTCATCATCGCCGGTTTCGGACACCAGTTGAGCAACAGCGTTATACAACGACGCGTGGCTCCGGTGTGCCCATCTGCGCCGCTCTGCGACTGATTTGACCATCTGGGCGGCAGCACCCCAGCCTTTTTCGGATGCTTGCCTCACATCGCCGGCGGCAAGTTCGCTCTCTGCCTGGGCGAGTAAACTTCGGCTAGCCTCTTTGTAGGTTTGGGTTACCATTTACCGTCTCTTGACTTCACTGTAACGATGATTGCGGCGGGGGGAACGGCACTGCGTACCAACGGGTGCATATTGCGATGGTATAGAGGCCCGATGGGAGTGTCAACGGGCGGCTTTCCTCGATCCCTCCGACGCTCAGCGCCGGATATAGTACATTCTAAAGTGAAACAGGGAGGCAGAATCATGGCAGTCAAAAGAGAAGATATTGCCACCGTGGGCCGCGCCGCTCATCGGAATGGGCTTGCTGAACGGCAGTCGCCTGATTGTTGATTCGTGGGAAGGCGGCGACGTGGTTATTGAGGAAAGCCCATAGCCCGGTCGCGATCGACTCAAAAAATGAAAGCGCCCCTCGGAATTGAGGGGCGCTCATCTTGCGCAGGGTCTCCAGCGGTGAAGGTTAGCGGTCCATCACCACCATGGTGCCCTCGTTGGGGTTGTACTGGTAGCGGGTGATGCGGTCGAGTTTCTGGGACTCGAGGCGCACGACGACGGCGCGGCCGTCGGCGCGGTGGCCGGTGACGTTCAGGGTGTTGTGGATCTCACCGGGCAGGAAGAAGGCAACCTTGCCGTCCTTCTGGGTGAAGTCGCCGGTCTCCTGAAGCTGTATGGCGTCAACGCCCTCGCCGGGATAGAACCAGCGCCACTTGGTCTGCTTGATGGCGCCGTCGTACACGCCGTACACCACCCAGGCGTTGCCGTGGTCGTGGGGCAGGTTGTCCTGTTCGGGCTTCTGCACCGAGGCCATCAGCCAGAAACCGCCGCCGGGGTGTCCGTAGTCCTCGTCCAGGTGGAGGTCATAGCGTCCGAAGCCGCCCTCGTCGGGGAGTTCGAGGCGCTCTTCCAGCCAGCCGGGGGTCTTCAGCAGAAGCTCCATGCGTTCCGCCACGCCCGAAGCCTGGGCGAGGGGGTCCTCCGTGGAGTCGAAAATGTCGCGAACGTCGTCGATGAATGCGTCCACCGAATAGGCCGTGGTCTGCGTCATGTTGAATCCTCCAAGTATCTCAGTAACCTATTTTGTTCATTGTGATGGGTAATATGTAGCGTGTCAACCGGGGATGCCCCCTGCGCTTCCACGGCCGCAATACTCTGGAACGGGGAAACGATTTATCGGGATGCACAGGATAAACGGGATGAACAGGATGCGGAGCGACGCGTGGCAGCCTGACGCGGCGCCTGTGCTATGATTGGCCCGTTTTCTACGAACGTCGCTGAACCTCGACCCGTCGCCGAACCTCGTGCTCAGGAGGTGCGATCATGCCGCCACGTGGCAACGAATGGCTGGCCCTAACCGCCGAACCGACCCTGGAACCCGATCTGCCCATCTGCGACCCTCACCATCACTTCTGGGTGCAGCGTCCCGAACCCATTGACTACCAGCAGTACCTGCTGCCCGACCTGGTGGCAGACATCACCAGCGGGCACAACGTGCGCTCCACCGTGTTCATCGAAGCGCGGTCGGAGTACCGCACCGACGGGCCGGAGGAGATGCGTCCCGTGGGCGAGGTGGAGTTCGTGCAGAGCATCGCCGACGACAGCGCCAGCGGACGCCACGGCAACTCCCGCGCCGCCGCCGCCATCATCGGCCGCGCCGACCTGAAGATGGGCGACGCCGTGCGGCCCGTGCTGGAGGCGTTGCAGGCCGCCAGCCCCAACCGCTTCCGCGGCATCCGCCACTCGGTCGGGTGGGACCCTCACCCCGAGGTCGAAAACCGCGAGGTTGAGGGCTGCCTGCAGCGGGACGACTACATGGCCGGCGCCCGGGCGCTGCAGGACATGGGGCTGATCCTGGAAACCACCGTCTTCTTCCCGCAACTGCCCGACCTGGCCGACTTCGCCCGCAGGATGCCCGACCTGACCATCGTGCTGAACCACATCGGCGGCATGATGCGCACCGGCCCCTACGCCAACCGGGACGACGAGGTCATCCCGCAGTGGCGCAGCGGCATCGAGGCCGTGGGCGCCTGCCCCAACGTGATCATGAAGCTTGGCGGCATCGGGATGCCCCGCATCGGCTATGACTGGCACGAGCGGGAGACGCCCATCGGTTCCGAGGAACTGGCCGGTTCGGTGGGCGACTGGATGCGTCACTGCCTGGACTCGTTCGGGCCTGACCGGTGCATGTTCGAGAGCAACTTCCCGGTGGACAAGGTGTCGTTCTCGTACAACGTGATGTACAACGCCTTCAAGCGGATGTCGGAGGGCTACTCGGCGTCCGAGCGGGCGGCGGCTTTTCACGACACGGCCGTGCGCGTGTACCGGATTGAGACGTAGAAAATCGTTCTTGCCATACCGTAGGGGCGGCGGATGCGTCGCCCCTACAACGGTGACACTCTTACCGTGACGGAGGATCTATGGAGCCCTTTGAGATAGCAATCAGCGATGAGGTATTGGACGACCTGCGCCAGCGGCTCAGGCTCACCCGTTGGCCCGACGAGATGCCCGGCGTGGGCTGGGACTACGGTTCCAACCTGGACTACATCAAGGAGTTGTGCGAATACTGGCGCAACGACTTTGACTGGCGGGCGCAGGAGAAGAAACTCAACGCGTTCCATCACTACAAGTCGGAGGTGGACGGCCTCAGCATCCACTTCATCCTGGAGAAGGGGACGGGGCCGAACCCGATGCCGCTGGTGATCACCCACGGGTGGCCCAGCACCTTCTTCGAAATGTCCAAGATCATCCCGCTGCTGGCCGATCCCGGCAGCCACGGCGGCGACCCCGCCGATTCCTTCGACGTGGTGGCGCCGTCGCTGCCCGGTTTCGGGTTCTCCCAGGCATCGCAGGAGCAGGGGATGCAGGTGCAGAAGGTGGCCGACCTGTGGGCCAAACTGATGACCGAGAACCTGGGCTATCCGAAGTTCGCGGCGCAGGGCGGCGACATCGGCGCGGGCGTCACCTCGCGTCTCGGCTATGCGCACTCGGACAAGATGATCGGGGTACACCTGACGTCGATCACGCGGCCGACGCCATACCTTGGGCCGGGCTCGTCTCCGCTGACCGAGGCGGAGCAGGCGCACTCGGACCAGCGGGAACGCTGGCAGCAGAGTGAGGGCGGGTACAGCCACATCCAGGGCACCAAGCCGCAGACGCTATCCTACGGGCTCAACGACTCGCCGGCCGGCCTGGCCGCGTGGATCGTGGAGAAGTACCGCACGTGGAGCGACTGCAACGGCGACGTTGAGAGCAGTTACACCAAGGACGAACTGCTGACGACCGTGACCATCTACTGGGTCACGCAGACCATCGGGTCGTCGGTGCGGATGTACAAGGAGAACCAGAGCGCGGTGTGGGAGATGGCAGAGGGCGAGAAGGTGCCGACGCCGGCCGGCATGGCGATGTTCCCGCAGGAGATCGCCAAGCCGCCGCGCGAGTGGGCGGAGCGTTCCTGGGACGTGCGCCGGTGGGAGCAGATGCCGAGCGGCGGGCACTTCGCCGCGCTGGAGGAACCGGAGTTGCTGGCCCGCGAGGTTCGGGAGTTCTTCCGACCATTCCGCGGCTGATCCCAAAGCGTCGGGACTGATGGCCGGTATATTGGTAGGGGCGGGTTTGAAACCCGCCCCTACGCCGTGAATGGCCCCTCCGATTGGGGAGGACGTCGTTTATCGCGTCCCCAGTTTATTGCGTGCCCAGTTTATTGAGTCCCTACCCGGGACTGGCCGGATGGCGGGATGGAGAACTCCGGCGGGCTGCCGTCGGCGTGGTGGTGATTGCCCAGGATGGCCAGCACTTCCTCCTGGGACAGGCGGATTTCCTCGTGCGTCAGGCGGATTTCCTCGGTCAACCGTTCCTCAACGGCGCCCATTTCCATGCGGAGGTCGTGGACTTCCAGCCGGACGTTGTGGATCTCCTGGCGCAGCTCGCGGATGTCGTCGCGCGTGCTGATGTTGACCTGGTACACCAGGCCAACCAGGGCGGCCATCGCCAGCACGATGCTGGCCACGGCGCCCAGAACGCCCGCGTATGGTCTCATTCTGTCCAACATGACAATGCCCTGCCATGAATTATATCAGCTTTTCAAAGCTCAAAGCGATGCAGATGTGACACCAATGACTGTGTACGCTAACTTTAAATGCAAAAGTTGTAGGGGCGAATAATCATTCTCCCCCACGGTTTGGTGATGCTCACCGTTGCAGGAACTTCAGGATTTTCGGGTTGACATCTTCGGGCCGTTCCTGGTGCATGAAGTGGCCGGCGCCGGGGATGATTACCTTTTCCAGACCGCCCTTGAAGTAGGAGTACATGCCTGAACTCAGGAAGGACTCCAGCCGCCGGGGGCGGTCGCGCGTGCCGTGCAGCGCCAAGGTGGGCACGGTGACGGGGCCGGCCGCGATGATGGCCTGGTCGGCGCGCACCTGGTCGTCAACCTGCGCGGCGTCGTAGCGGGCGCGGTAGTATCCCAGCGCGGCCTGGACGACCCCCGGCTTGCGGAAGGTGGACCGGATGCTCTCCAGCGCCTCGGCGGGTATGTCCCACTCGGGCGAGGCCCAGCGCCACCACTCCTCGACGAAGGCATAGTCGTTGTGGGACACGGCTTCCTCGGCCTCGGGCCGCTGGAAAAAGAACCCGTGCCACGTGCCCTGCAGGTACTGGAATTCAAGGCTCAACTCGCGGTCCACGCGGCCCGACGCGATGGTCACCAGTTTGATGACACGCTCGGGCGCGAGGGCGGTGGCTCCCACCACGGCGCCGGCGCCCCAGTCGTTGCCGATCAGATAGGCTCGCTCCGCGCCCAGTGCGCCGATGAGTTCCACCGCGTCGCGGGCCATGAGCGCAGAATGATACCGCCCGTCGGCCGGCGCGGAGGTTGGGGCGTAGCCGCGCATGAAGGGCGCGACGGCGCGGAATCCGGCGGCGGCCAGGTCGGGCAGCAGGTGGCGGAAGGACCAGGCATGGTCGGGGAAGCCGTGCAGGCAGATGGCCAACGGCCCGTCGCCCATCTCGAGGTAGTGAAAGTCAATGCCGTTGGCATTCACCGAACCGGTGTTGAAATCAGTCATAACGCCTCACGATACGTTGCATGGATGTGGATCTAGCGGAGGTCGTAGGATACCTGCAGACCGACGGAGACTTCCACCTCGGGGTCCGAGTCGAAAGGCAGCAGCACGGAAAAGGGATAGACCGCCGGCCCGCCGCAGGAGGAGGGGTCAGTGCCGGGGAACCGGAACGGGACGCTGTTCAGCGGGTACTCCAATGCGCCGTTCACCGCTCCCCGTTCCACTCCCAGGGCATCGGCCAGGTCGTCGGCGGCTTTTTCAGCGCCGGGCGCCGCTTCGCGGCGAGCCAGGGAGATGGCCTGTTCGCAGTTTGCCTCGGAAAGAGTGAACCGCACGCCAAAGGAATCTGAACGACGTACGACTTCCTCAATCTGCTCCACAACGGCCTCGCCGATGGCGGCAAATTCGTTTACGTCAACCGCCACCGATATGCTTGAAGGTTCGTACCTGCCCAGGGTTTCGAACTCCACTGCCTCCTCTGAGAAGCCGATGGTTTCCAGGTTCGCGATAATCTCCTGGCGGTCTTTTGCGGACAACTGCTGCAGGCCGGATGGCCCATAGTCCATTTCGGGGATTACCACGACGTGGGCCTCGTCCGCCGCAACGGTTACGGAGCCGATTGCGGATACCGTCAGGCTGCCGGCGGCTGCCATCGTCTGCGGAACCGGAGACAGGCTGAAACCGCCGACGCTTCCCCAGCCCGATCCCTGCCCCGATCCCAACGGCGCGGCCACCGAACGGGAACTCAGCACCACCAGGGACCCGCTGCTCCCTGAGCCTGCCCGATCCGACGCGACCGGCACAGTGGGCGCAGGCGTGGGCGCTTCCGTTGGTGTGGCGGTCGGTTCCGGCGGGGCCGTTGGCGGAACCGCGGTTGCCGTGACCGCGGTCTCACCCGGTGGACTCGGCGCGACGGCAACGGTTGGCGCGACGGCCGGCGGCGCGGCGGCGGCGGACGTTGAGGCAGGCAACGGATCGGCCGCATCCTGACCGCACGCCAACGACGCTCCGGCCACCACAAGGACGATGGCAAGGAACGCCGGCAACCTCAAACGACTCAATATATTGCCCATAAATCCCCCAAATCGATAGACATACATTTCAAGCAACATTCACCAAGGATATTAAATGCACTGAATGCCCATTGTAGCGGCAAATTACGCTCACGCAGAGGTATGTCGCGAGGAAACTCGGGGGGGTTCAGAATTGGTGGATTTGGGGTAGGACTTCCCTGCCGAACAGTTCGATTTCGGCCATCACGTCCTTATGGGTCAGGCCCGGTTGCTGGAAGGCGAGGTCCACGACGCCGACGCCGCATCTGTCGTGGTATTCCCTCAACTGCCTGGCCACCGTGTCGGGACTGCCCACAAAATTCAGCATCCGTATGCCGCCCGGCCTGGTTTGGGGCGGCGCGGCCGGCGCGGAGCGGGGGTCGAACTGCCGGCCGGCGCGGGCGGCCTGCACCGCCTGGGCCAGCGAACGCCCGATGAACATGCCGCTGCCGCCGCCCGCCGCCTCCACTCGGTCCCTGATCGCTTCCGCCTCGGCGTCGGTTTCGCCCAGGCAGATTCCGCCGCGATAGACGATGTCGTCGGGCGCGGGCCGCCAGCCGGATTCTTCGCTCCATGCCCGGTACTTTCCCACCGTCAGGGCCATATCGTCGGGTTGATCGTAGGAGATGCCCAGGCCCAGGCGGTTGGCCGCCGCGTACCGGACGGTGTCCTCGCTGCGCGTTGCCACAATCAGCGGCGGCAGGGGACGCTGAACCGGCTGAGGCCAGACGCAGACGGTGCGGTACTGGTAATGCCGGCCCTCCCAGGAGAACGGCTGTGACTCCGTCAATGCCTTGAGGACGAGGTCCATGCCCTCGATCAGCCGGTCGCGTCCCTCGGCGGGGTTGAGGTCGTACACCTGGTCCTCGCTGGGAGTGCCGCGCATGAACGCCGCCACCAGCCGGCCGCCGGTGAGGTTGTCGAGCATCCCGATTTCCTCGGCGGCGCGGACGGGGTTGTTCAGGGGCAGCAGTTGGCCCAGCAGGGCGATGCGCGCCCTTTTGCAGCGTTCGGCGACGGCGGCGGCCATCACCGCAGGGTTGGGCGTGGTGCGGTTGCCGGAGTAGTGGTGTTCCGACAGGCTGATCCAGTCGAACCCCAACTCCTCGGCCAGTTCGCATTCGGCCATGCCCTCCCGGTAGGAGCGCATGGAAACCTCGGGGTCGTAGTACGAGGGCGGGACGGGCCAGCCCGATGGGAATCCGCCGCGTTCGGCGTAGCCCATGCAACCGAAATACGATGCCTTCATGGATCCCCCACCGTGAGCCCTGGTTGGCCGGATAGTAGGCGGGCGCGGTTGGGGTTGTCAACGTGGGTTGTGGGCTCGATGCAGCCTCTCCGGAACCCGCGCCCGGCGGTCTGCCTACCCTCCCGATGAGCCTGATGGAGAACTCGTCGATTCCAGACCGCATGAAGCCAGGCCGAAGAAGAATGCGAAGACCGCCATGAGTTCCTCTTCGGTGGGGTTGGGCTTGGACAGGGCGGCGATTGCGGGTTCCAGGAGTTCCTGGACGCAGGGGTTCTCCTGGCCGCTGGCTTCCACCTGCCGAACCACGGCGGCGAACGCGATGGCAAAGGTCAGGGCGCCGGTGGTGTCAGTGGACAGGCAACTGAATATGACTATGTCCTCCAGCCGGGGCTCACCGCTGGGGTCGGCTTCACGGAAGACCGAGTTCTGCAACGCGATGGCAAGCCGTTCCTGGCCGAGCGCGGCAACCATGCACGCTCGCTCTTCGTCGGAAAAGAGGTCATTCAGGTCGCCCCAGGTGGGCTCAGGGTTGGGGCCCTGAGGGCCGTTGGGTATCAGACGGTCGTAGAACTGCCTGAAGATGGTCGTGGAAACGACGGCAGGGGGTTTGGGCTCCCGCTCGGCGCGGAAGATCACCTGCCTGGGCTCTTCCAGATCTGCCGTGCTCCCGGGCCGGCGGACCAGCAGGTTGCAGACCTCATCGGGTGAGCCGGGAATGTATCCGGCAGCGTAGCCGTCATCGGCCGGATGCGCCCGCACCGTCTCGTAGCCGTTGCTGTCCGCGCTACGTATGATGAACCACTCCGCGCCTTCGGAGTCGGTGAAGAACTGCTCGCCCTGCTCTGCCGGCCAACCGGAGGGACAGTCCGGCTGCCGGGCATGGGCAGTCTCCGTTGGCAGGGAGATTGCGGCCAACGCGCAAATGAGCAATATCACCGCAATGTTGCTTGCCGTTTTGATATCAACACCTCAACGATTGTTGGCCGCCACGATGGTGCGACAGCGCCTATGTGTGAACTGTGAAACAGAGTTGCATATGAGCCAGTTGACGCTTCGATACCCTGATACAGAGCAAGCGGATATTCGTTCATACCCGGTCAATTGTGGACTATTGCTGATGGCGCAGTCCCCAATGAGCGCAGGCAAGAATCGTCCAGTATGGCGAGGGACGGTCAGGGACGGTCCTGGAGCCGTATTGCGCCCGGCGCAGCCGTCCAATCCGGCTTCATTCGCGCTTCGGGCAGGAGAATGCGAGGGAGAGGATGCAGGCGATTTCGCTGCTCGCAATCGAGCATCGTCAGGCAGACCGCGCCGGCAAAGTTGCCCAACTGGAATAGAGGCGATAACATACGAAACAGCAGAGGAGCCGCCATTGACCACCCAGCAATACCGACAAGCCAGCGAAAGATTCATGGCGCAGGCCAGGCGCGAACTTGCCGACGGAGACCTGGCGCAGGCGTCTGAGAAGGGCTGGGGCGCTGCTGCCCAGATGCTCAAGGCCATTGCCCAACAGCGCGGCTGGGAACACAGCCGGCACCGCCACCACCTGGTCACGGCAAGCCGGCTCAGGTCCGAAACCGGCGACGGCGACATCCGCCGCCTGTTCGCTGTGGCCAGCGTGCTCCACGAGAACTTCTACGAAAACGTCTTGCCACCTGACCAAATAGCCGAAAACCTGGACGACGTCCAAGCCCTGCTGACCAAGCTGAGGCCGCTGCTGGACGTGACGTAGTCCCAGCGCTCTGACGCGCCGAGCAGCTAAAACGCCTCGAGAGGATGTCATTCGCCTTGACATATCGGGGGCTGCGGGGCATCGTTGATTCATGCGCGCGTTACTGGCCGGCATCTCCGGCGTCAACAAGGACATCGTGGTCGCAAACCTGGTCAGCCGCCTGCGCGCCAACGGCGACATCGGACACGACACTGCCGCGCAGGTCCATCCACCGGCCGACACGGATCCTGACCCCGCCGAACTGCTGCACTCCAGCGTCGAAACGGTGTTCGCGCAGCAGGGCAACGACCTGGCCAGCACGCTGGCGGCCTTTCGCCCGAGCTATCAACTGGCGGCGTGGCAACGGGCCGGCCTGGCCATCGCCGAGCAGATGGAGGACCTGGACCCGCGCCACAGCCTTCTATCCGCGCACCTCACCTACTACACCAGCGGCCGGCAGTTCTCCCTCATCGACATTCCGACCATCCGGCGGTGGCGTCCCGACTGCATCATCACGCTGGTTGACGATATGCTGGACATTCGGGCCGCGCTGGCCCGCCGGGACGCCGAGCAGCACACCAATTTCCAACTGAGGCTGCGGGAGATCCTGGCGTGGCGTTCGGCTGAAATCGCCATGGCCGACCTGCTGGCCCGCAACCTGTACGAGCGGCGGACGATCCCGCACTACGTGGTTGGGGTCAAGCATCCGGCGGAGATGCTGTACCGGCTAATCTTCCACCGGCGCCGCTTCCCGTTGGTGTATTCCAGCTTTCCCATCACGGCCATCCGCGACGACGACGACCGACGCGCCAGCGTTGATGCCATTCGCCGGGAACTGCACCGGCGGTTCATCGTTTTCGATCCCCTGACCCTTGATGAGGGCACGCCGCAGGTGTTCGACAAGGCGCGTGCCGCCTGCGTCGACGGCGTGCCGGAAATCAACATCACCACCGACGAGGCGCGTTGGCCCCTGGACAACGCCGGCACGCTAAAGGATGGGCTGCCGCCGGCCTTCCCCATGACGCTGGATCCGCAGGAGGCGCTGGAGGTGTGGGACGACATGGAAAACCAGGTGCGGCACCGCGACCTGACCATGGTTGAACAGGCCCAGTGCGTCGCCGCCTACCGCATCACCATGGGCGGGCGGCTTTCCACCGGGATGTACTCCGAGTTGATGTATGCCTCGCACACGGCGGAACCAGCGCGCCCGGTGCTGATGTACGCTGACCCTGAGGACGGCGGGCTGGATCATCCCTTCCTGCGCAACTTCAACCACCGCACCTACCAAACCGTTGACGACTGGTTCGATGCCATCACGAACATAGTCCCGATCGACCGCGACAACTCGCAACGGCCGCTGTTCTGAGGGCAGGGCCATTCGATTATTGACCGTATATGAGGCAGTCCGCTCATCGTTCTGGTAGTCCGCTCGTCCTTCGACAGGCTCAGGATGAGCGGACGGTGAACAGGCAACCCGAACAAATGCCACCATTATGTTATAATGCCAATCGGAACCTCAGAGCGGTATAACGCTGCCTCCCCGTACAGGACACGCGCCGATGCAGACGCAAACATATAGCAACGCCGGCCGGGCTCTGCTGACCCAGGGGTACGAAGAGTTGGGACGCGGAGACACTCGGCAGGCATCCGAAAAAGGTTGGGGAGCAGCGGCCCAGATGGTGAAGGCCATTGCGGAAGCCCGGGGCTGGGAACACAAGCGCCACGCAGCCTTATGGCAGATCGCGAGACAACTGACTGCCGAGACCGGGGACCCTGATTTCCGCAGATTGTTCCAGGTGGCGAGCGACCTGCACACCAATTTTTACGAGAATCTGTACGATGCGGAGTTCGTAGGCGAAAGCCTGGGCGATGTCCGGCTCTTTTTGGACAAGCTGGAACCGTTGTTGGAAAGGTGACCGGGCAATTTGACGCGATTGCCCCAATTTGCGTACAATCAACACATCATACAAACTCCCCTGAGGAGGTTACGAGTCCATGCCCATTACGCAGAACGGCGCCGAACTTACTGTAGAGATTTCCGAGAAGGCCGCCGAGAAGATCAAGTACTTCGCCCAGAAAGAGGGCATCACCGACAACATTGGCCTGCGCGTCGCGGTCAAGGGCGGCGGTTGCTCCGGCCTGACCTACGACCTTGACATCACCAACCAGCAGCGCGAGTCCGACAAGATCGTCGAGCAATACGGCGTCAAGGTGATGGTGGACAAGAAGTCCTACATCTACCTGGTGGGCACCCAGCTTGACTTCTCAGACGGGCTGAACGGCAAGGGCTTCGTGTTCGAGAACCCCAACGCCAAGAAGGCCTGCGGCTGCGGCACCTCGTTTGCCGTGTAAATCACGCTTCATACAATCGATCCGATGGCGTAGGGGCGGGTTTGAAACCCGCCCCTACCACGTTGTGAACGGTAAACCGGTTGTGAACGACCGGCCGCGTTCCTCTCATGCGGGCGAAAACCGTTCCGATTCACCCGCCGCCGGATTTTCAGGAGGATGTCCATGACCATCGCCGTACATGACGCCCATACCGCTGACGAGTTTCGCGCCGCCACCGAACGGGCCGCCGTCTTTCCCAGCGACGCCGGCCGCCTGCGCCTCACCGGCGAGGATGCCCGCGACCTGCTGAATCGCCTGTCCACCAACCTGGTTGACCCGGACGGCGCGGCCGGAGAGGTCGCCGTGACCGTCCTGACCAGCGACCGCGGACGGATTGTTGACCTGGTGTACGTGGTCCACTGCGGCGACCACCAACTGCTGATCACCAGCCCGGGCCAGCAGCAGAACGTCATCGACTTCCTGGACAAGTACACCATCATGGAGGAACTGGAGGTCGAGGACGTAACCGCCGAAACGGTGATGCTGACAGTGACGGGGCCGGAGGCCGGTGAAATCCTGGCCCGCGTTGATGCCATGGATGCCCTCCGGGTTGCGGTCCCGACCGATGCGGACGACGCGGAGCGTCCACCCACCTACCAACTGGTGTGCGCCGGCCAGGACGCCGCCGAACGCGTCAGGGCCGCCATCGAATCGGCCGGCGCGGTGAGCATCAGCGCGGCCACCGCCGAAGCCCTGCGCATCGCCAGCGGACAGCCGGCCTACGGCTCCGAGATGGGAGACACCTACAATCCGCTGGAGGCTGGCCTCATCGGCGCAATCGACTTCCACAAGGGCTGCTACATCGGGCAGGAGGTCATCGCGAGGCTGGACACCTACCACAAGGTGCAGAAGTACCTGGTGACGCTGCGGTTTGAATCGGACGGCGGCGATGCGTCGGAGGCTGCGCTCGCTCTGCAGGGCGCGCGGCTCAACGACGACGCCGGCGATGCGATGGGTCTGGTCACATCGGCGACGGTGGTGCCGACGGCGGACGGAGCGGACGTGATTGGGCTGGGGTACGTGCGCACGAAAGCGGTGCAGATCGGCGCGCGCCTCAGCGTGGCGTCGGACGACGGGGACGGCGTTACAGCGGTGATCACGGCACAGCCGCTGCTGTTCGGCGGCGAGAAGCCGGGGCCGGGCAACTGACCTTAGAAGGGTGCAGCCATGATCAGGACGATAAAGGCAAAGTTCACCGACGGGGCGTTGGAGCCGGTGGCGTTCGAAGACGGAGTATGAAGTCCTGATCAGCTTTGACGCCGACCTGCCGGGTGAATCGCCGATACCCACCAACGAGGGAAGTGTAAACGGGCCCTGATCGGCCAACGTTTCCAGCTACGTACCCTGCCGCATCCCATCCAGCGTAAGGGCTTTACCCTTGCGTCTCGCATCCAGCCACCGTTGCAAGGAAGATGCGCTTTCTCCTGACGGTTGGCCCAAAAGCAGATTCTCGACGCTCACGTCTTCGTCCAAGTCCGGCCAGTGTATCCCCGCGCCATTTCCCATCAACTGCGAATTATCCCGTTCGGCGGGCGTAGCATCCAGTAGTCGTGGATACCAAGCCAACGGTACGGATATGGTTCGCCCGTCGCTGAGCTCGGCGGTTAGCGTGTCATCAGTAGCCGTCACGTGGGTGGCCAGCGGGACCCCCAAACTAACCGTCGAAATACTCATGCCACGCCTCCAGCAAAATGTCCCGGTTGCCTTCTACTGCTGCCTGAATCCTGCGAATATCTACACGCCTGAACCCGCCGCTCCCTGCCAATCTTACCGGATTCAACCAGAACTTGGCTATCAGATTATCGCGAGACACGTGGACATGTTCGGGTTCGTCCCGGTCTCCCGCATAGAAGAAAAAGCGATATGGCCCAACCCTCAATACTGTGGGCATCACCAGGATGCCCGGGGTGTGTTGACGGTTATGCGCCCGTCTGCGCCGGCGGTTAGGAGGGACGCGAAGCGGTAGCCGCGCTCGCGGATGGCGTCGCTGCCGCCCTCGTTGCGGTCCAGGGCGGCCAGCACCAGCCCGACGCTGTAGCCGGCATCCTCGGCGGCATCGATGGCGTGGAACAGGGACCCGCCGGTGGTGCAGGCATCGTCCACGATGGCGACCGACGTTCCCGCCGGCGGCAGCGGCCCCTCGATCATCTGGCCCATCCCGTAGCCCTTGGCTTCCTTGCGCACGATGAAGGCCGGCACCGGCGTGCCCTGTTGCCAGGATGCGGTCGCCACGGCGGCGACGATGGGGTCTGCGCCCAGGGTCGGGCCACCCACCGCGCTGACGCCGGCGTCGGTGATCAGCGGCAGAAGCGCGTGGCCCAGCAGGTATGCGCCCTCCGGGTCCAGGCTGAGCAGGCGACCATCAAAATAGTAGGAACTCTTGCGCCCCGACGACAGGGTGAAGTCGCCGTAGCGGATTGCGCCGCGTTCCAAAGCGAGGTCCAGAAGGCGCGCCACCATTTCATCCTGGTTGTTGTCCATCGATCTCTGCTCCCGAGACTTTATTTCCAGTACAGGTCATGCTCTTTGATGTAATCCGCCACGGCGTCGGGGATCTGGTAGCGGACCGATTGGCCGTCCGCCAGGGTCTGCCGCAATGCGGAGGCACTGAAATCCACGCGAGGGCCGGGCACCGACACCACCGCGCCGGACACCAACGCGTCGGGGAACCGCTGCGTCAGGCTCGCCGCGCCATCGGCAGGGCCGCCCGGGCGTTCGATGACGGCCACGCGACACAGTTCCAGGATGCTGTCCGGTTCCTTCCAGCGGTGGAACTGTTCGAGCACGTCCGACCCGACGATGAAGTAAAGCTCGGCGGATTTCGGATACTGGCGGCGCAGGTCCCGGAGAGTGTCCACGGTGTAGGTCGCGCCGCTGCGGATGACCTCGCAATCGGACACGCAGAAGTCCGGGTTGTCGGCCACCGCCAGTTGAGTCATGCGCATCCGGTGCGTTGCCGGAGTGATCAGTTGGCCCGACTTCAGCCATGGTTCCCCGGCGGGCACAAACAGGACCGATTCCAGCCCCAGGGCCACGCGCGCGGTTTCGGCGATCAGCAGGTGTCCCAGATGTGGCGGGTCGAAGGTGCCGCCCAGTATCCCGATGCGTCGTGCTGGCTCGCCGAGTTCGTTCACTAGAACCACTCCAGCTCAGCGCTGCCGATGCGGATGGTGTCCCCGGGCTCTATGCCGGCCTCCTGCAGCCTTCTCGCGATGCCCAGACGGGTCATCTCGCGCCACAACTGCAGCATCACCCGGTAGTCGCGCATATCGGCGCGTCCGGTGAGTCTTTCCAGCCGCTCCGATTCCACGACGTACACGTCGCCATCCAGGTAGAAGCCCAGCGGGGGCCGCTCAGACCTGGCGTTGTCTCCGATGACGACTGCCTGTTGATCCTCCCACTCGGACTCATCCAACCCGACCTTGGGAGCCTCCGCGAGCATTCCGGCCAGCCGGCCCAGCAGGCGGTCAACGCCCTCGCCTGATACCGACGATATGAAGTGAATGGGCGTGTCCTCCGGCGCAGAAGGATAGTCCTCGATCTGCCCGATGGCCTTCCTGATTTCCTCTTCGATGACGTCGCGCAGTTCGTGGGTTTCCGTGGTGTCAAGCTTGCTGACCGCGATAACCTGGGGTTTGGCGGCCAGCATGGGGCTGAACTCCCTCAACTCCCGGTTCAGCATGACGAAGTCGCCGGCCGGGTCGTCGGACTGCCCGTCGATGAGATGCACGTACACGCGGGCGCGTTCGGCATGGCGAAGGAACTGGTGCCCCAGGCCGATGCCGCGGTGCGCTCCCTCCAGCAGGCCGGGAATCTCCATCATCACGAAGTCCTGCCCGCCGTAAGTTACGACTCCCAGCACCGGTTCAACCGTGGTGAAAGGGTAGTCGGCGACCTTGGGCCTGGCGGCCGAGCAGCGGGAAATCAGCGTGGACTTGCCGGCGTTGGGCTTGGCCAGCAGGCCAACATCGGCAAGGAGTTTGAGTTCCAGCCAGAGCACCGAATAGTCGCCCTTTTTGCCCGACTCGGACAGCATGGGCTCCTGGTTGGTCGAAGATACGAACCGGGCGTTGCCCCAGCCACCCTCGCCGCCCTTGGCGATCAAAACGGGCTGATCGGACGTGATGTCAGCTAGGAAATCCTTGCTGCCGTCGCGGTTCATGCGCCAGACCACCGTGCCCAGTGGGACCGGGATGTGGCGATCCTTGCCGTTGGCGCCGCGCTGATTCTTGCCCTTGCCGTGGGTTCCGCGGTCCAGGTAGAAGGTGCTGTTGAATTTCAGGTGCAGCATCGTGTTGATGGAATCGTCGCCCACAATGTACGCGCTGCCGCCATCGCCACCATCGCCACCGTCGGGACCCCCACGCGGCTGGTATTTGAGACGGAGAAAACTGATGCAGCCGTCGCCGCCGTTGCCCGCCTTCACGTTAATTCTTACAGTATCAATCATGGATTCACTTTCAGTGTTTAAATTTAACAGTAACAGTATAGGCGTTCACAACGTTGATAGTCAGTAGGCAGATGCAGGACGTGAGCGTTGATAACCCAATGGGAACAGGTTGGTACCACACGGTTTCAGCGTCGATAGTTGATGAAGGCGGAAGGCCATACAGGTTAGCGTTGCCAGTTATGATACGCCATCAACGGTTTTGGGTGGGTTGTGAACTCAATGTCAAGAGTAGCGCTGGAATCTATATACCGGTTGTCAACGAGTTATCGACGCCGTCCAAGTAGTCTGCCAGCGAAAGGATGCGCGTACTTTCGATCCGCTCCAGCGTCAGCATCGCGCGGTCCCCGGTGACGATCACGTCGGCATTGGCGGTGATGGCGCACTCCAGGATGCGGTTGTCGGGTTCGTCGGCGAGGATGTGCAAACTTTCCGTGGGAGCCACCGTAATGCTGTTGCCGGTTATCCATGCGCCAACCCTGGCCAATTCGTACCGGTCTGTGCTGAACTTGTCGGACAGGACACGCATCAATTCATCGATGATTGGTTGAGAAACGAAGAGCGCATCAATTTCAGCGGCTATCCGAGCCAGCGCGATTCCCGCCCGCCCGTCAGGCCGTGTAAAACCGGAAACGTACACATTGGTATCGAAGACAACATTCACGATTCCAAATACCGGAGCAGTTCTTCTTCGGTTTGGATGCCCAGGTCTTCGGCTTTTTTGCTCCAGTAACTCTGAATATCCCGGAGTTCTTTGATCGCGCGATCCTTGCGGATTTCACGCAGCGCGGCCACTATGAACTCCTCGGGCGTTTTGCCCTCTTCCTCTGCGTACGCCCTGATGGTGTGGGCCAGGTCGGCGCGGAGGGATATGGTCAATTCCGTGTTGTCGGTGGTTGCCATGGAGGGCGCCTCGTTACGCTGTGGTGGGTTGCCAGGCCGCTATACCTGCTCATTGTACCAGTCCAGTATCTGGCTGCCCGTCCAGAAGGCCACGCCGTCCTGCTGGGTGATGTATTCCACCAGGCGGCGGAAGTGGCCGATGCGGTGGGCTGCGCCGGTGATGTAGGGGTGCATGGATATTGCCATGACCCGGGCGTTGTCCTCGCCCTCGATGAGCATGGTTTCCAGCGAGTCCTTGGCGCGGCGGAACAGTTCGGGCGCGGAGTGGTGCTGGACCAGGTAGATGGGGATGTCGTTCAGTTCCACGGTGTAGGGCAGCGCCACCAGCCGGCCGGACTTGACCAGCACCTCGTAGGGCTGATCGTCGTTGACCCAGTCGGCCACGTACTCGATGCCCTCCTCGGCCAGGATGTCCGGCGTGTCGTAGGTCTCGGCGAGGCCGGGGCCCATCCAGCCGCGAGGCGCGCTGCCGCTGAACTCGCGGATCACCTCGATGGTCTTGCGGATGGTGGCGCGTTCGTCTGGCTCGCGGTGCAGCACCTGCTGGATGTAGCCGTGGCCCAGCAACTCCCATCCGCTGTCCAGGCAGGACTGCACCATGTGGGGATATTCCTCGCACACGGCGGCGTTCAGGCTGATGGTGCAAGGGAGGTTGAAGTCGTTGAGGATGCGCTTCATCCGCCAGAATCCCACACGCATACCGTAGTCGTACCAGGAGTAGTTGGGAATGTCGGGCGACACGGCCGCGCCCTGCGGCGAGGGCAGCACGGTGCGGGCCATGGGCTGGCCGATGTCCCACTCCTCCACGTTGATGATGAACCAGACGGCCACCTTTGCGCCATCGGGAAGGGTGAGCCGGGGACGTTCGAAGATGGGCGAATATTCGGCGCGGGGATTGGGCATGGGGAGGGCCTCCGGGGGAGCTGTATTAGCCGGCAACTTAATCTGGCTTTACAAGGTACGCAAGTAATTCAGCAACTGTTCAGCATGAGGGCACGCTGTTGCCACGGTGTCCGGGTTGATCCGAGCCAGAAGATCGTAAGATCTTCCTTTGCGTTTACTGTAACGTCGATTTCATCGGTGGGTGGCTTGTAGCATCATATTGAGCGCATCACCCTTTGGGATGGACTCCAAAGGCGGGAGGTTTTGAAAGGTGGATTGGTCGAATGACGAGCCGAAAAAATCCTGCAATGTGGACTGGTCGGCTATGAACCAAGTTTCCATAGCCTGAACCATCATATATGCGCTCTCGTCATCCGCATCTGTGGGTGGTTGGAATTTGTTGTGGCATCGCGTTTGCAGGTGTTGCCATACCGCATGGCCGGCCAACACTGGCTCTTCACTGTCAACGAGTAGCAATGGTTTTGGCTCTGTCCCTTCCTGCTCCCTATAACGAGCCAACTGTTTACTGAACCGCATGAAAGTTTCTTCTTGTCCTCCGCCCACGGCAATTTCTAACGTTTGGCCATCCACACCTGCTTTGCTGAAGAAAATCTGCCAACCCCTGCGGAAGGCCTCGGCGTTGTTGTCCACCATGGCCCCACGGTTCATTTCGGGTGGGTCAGGATCTGCTCTCCCGCCACCTTCTATGTATAGGCGGCATCTCACCACCGGTTGCCGCCCAACTCGCCGATGCTCCATAGGTAGCCCAGGCTGAATTGTTCCAACCATTCCTCCAACCGCTCAGGGTCGAGTCGCTTCATCTCCGTTTGGCCGTCCCGTTTGCCGCAAACCACAACGCTGGATGGGCGATCCTCAAGCGCGTTGATGAGCACTCGGGAATGAGTGGTCACCACCAACTGCGTGCGCTTGGACGCGTTGATCAGCATCTCCCCGATGCTCAACACCACGTCGGGGTGCAGCCCTAACTCTGGCTCTTCGATCACGACCAGCGGCGGCGGTTCAGGGTCCAGCAAGATGGCGGCCAGCGCCATGTAGCGCAGCGTGCCGTCGGAGAGGCGGGATGCCGGGATGTATCGTTCGCCCGTGCCGCGCTCCACCACGAACAACTCGGCGCGACCGCCGCCGACCTCGACTTGAAAATCCTCGATGCCGTCGTACAGTTGTTGCAATGAGCTAACGAATGTTTGCCTGCTGGCACCCCGCAGCTTGGACAGCACCAGTGGCAGGTTCTCGCCGCGTTCGGTCAGGAAGGTGCTCGGTTCGTCCGCTTTCGGTGATCGACGCAATCCAGCATCCGGTCCAAATTCCCAGTTTCGGTAAAGCCGGATTTGGCGATATTGTTGCTGGAGCCACGCCAGTTCAGGGTAACGATCGGGATCCTCTCGTTGGGACAGGATAGATTCATCACGAGCGATAGCACTACTACCGAGTGTTCTTATTCTGCGTTGGTCGGTAGGGTCGTCAGGGAAAGCGTTGATCGAAGAGGAACCCCGTATATACAGGTAGTAAAAGTCGGGCTGCGTTTCGCCTGCGTTGGGGTGCTCATTTTCAATGTTTTCAAACCTGATCTCGAACCGTTCGCCATGCTGCCCGATTGTCAATTCGTGGCGCAATGGCATCCTACCGTTCGGGTAGCTGACCAATACATTTACCATTGCGCCATTTTGTGCGCCGTCGCCTTTCCATAGCCATTCGGATATGCCTCCCATTCTCTTGACCGGCGCGGCCAGGTCGCGCGGCGCTGCTTGCAGAAGCGCCAGGGCCTCGATGAAGTTGGACTTGCCGGAGCCGTTGGGCCCGATGAGCACGTTCAATGGCTCCATGGGCAGGTCAATCCCCGTTGGCCCGAAGGACAGCATTCCGCTGATTTTCAGCCGGCGGATGAGCATATTGCCGGCACCGTTGCTTGAGTCCGGTGCGGACGCAGGATCAGCAGATGTGATGTGGGTGGACACGGACGGTCTCGGCGGCAATGGTTCAGGGGCGGGGCACGCCTCGCCCCTGCATGGGTGGTGTCTCGGCTACAGGCCGAGAGCCTGGGCTCCGAGGCGGGCCAGGTCCTCGTCCTCCTGGGCGGAGAGGCCGCTGACGCCGATGGCTCCCAGCACCAGGTCGGTTTCGGGGTCGCGGACGACGACTGCGCCCTGCACCGCGACGAGTTGAGGGTCGCCGAAGTCTGCGATGTTGCGGCCCTCGTTCTTCAGGCGCGCGGCGTAGGCATCGGAATCGGAGCCGGACATGGCGGACGTGTAGGCCTTGCTGACGGCCATGCGCTGGGGGAGGGCGCGGCAGTTGTCCATGCGGGCGTAGCTGAGCATCTTGGCGTCGGCGTCAACGATGGCGATGGCCAGCGGGCGGTCGGGTTCCTGTTCGGCCCTGTCCAGCATGGCGTTCATGGCGCTGCGGACCTGGGACAGGCTGAGGGTGGGCCTCTGGTACATGGGGCACCTCCGTGGGTGGCGGTTGATGGCGTGGGCAAGTTACGCCGGCATTGTACACAGGGGCGATGACGGGGGGCAATTGGGGGCGCGTTGCCACGAGGGACTTCCAAGTCGGCGCAGGTCCCGCTCATGGTGAGCCTGTCGAACCATGAGCGCGTCCTTTTCAGGATGAGCGGGTTGGACGCGTGTTGGGGCGTCAGCCGGCGGAATCGTTGGAGAGGCGCGCACTGACCAACCGATTCAGGCTGACACCTTCTTCGGCGGCTCTGATTGCCAGGGCGCGGTGGGTCTCGGGCGGTACACGCACCATGAATCTGCCGCTGTAGGTGCGGTCGGCCATGGGTTGCGGCGGAGTTTCACCGTTGGACTGCATATCGGCCACGCAGTCGGCAACCAACTCCCGGATGCCGGTGAAAGCTTCTTGCTGTGCGGTTGCCAGCCAACTCAGCGACGGGAACTCGGCACACAGGCCGACGTATTCCTCGTCCTCGGCGGACCAGGTAACGCGGTAGGTGTAATGGTCAGCGTTCATCGCTCAGTTTCTCAAGGGCGCGGATGACCTGGCGCACCTGATACGGTTTCGCCATGCCTCGGTCGTTTTGTATGTTCACCCTGGGATCGCCCGGCCAAGGGGTGCGATATACCCGATGGCTTGTTCCCCTCCGGCGGGGTTCCCCGAAGAACCGATCGCATATCCCGGCCAACTCACTGAACCGAATGCCTTTCGGGTTCCTTCGGAGAAAGTCTATTGCACAATCCATAACCATGTGGCGCTCCCCGACATGTAGAAGTTTGGTACTGTCGCATAGTCCCTCTCCTTTGGTGTGCTGCAATGTTTCATGGAGGTAGTCCCGGTTTTAACCAGCGCCCCTGACTACGTTCCCATTAGCAAGCACTATCATGATACCAATAATGATACTGCACATCAAGTTTCGATGTGCAGTTTGAACCAGACGTTTCCGCAGGTTCCGTGCGGTGGAGACGTGGTTCAGCGGGCTTAGCACAAATCGGCCCGGGCCGGTTTTGAGAATTGCCGGACCGGGCTGTTATCGCTCGTGAGAGCCATCCGCCAACAGGGGATGCAATTACCGGCTATTGCGGGTTTCCTGCATCCGCTTCCTGGATTTGGGTGAGCGAGACGGTGTAGAGGCCAGTGTTGCCGACGCTCCGGTAGGGGGCGCCGACCGCGAAGTAGTGGGCGCCGGCCTGGAAGTGAGACGTAAAGGACTCCACCGGGGCCTCGTCGGATAGATAGTCGCCCCCGCCGTTCCCTCGCCAGATTGCCCACAGCCCCACGCCGTCAGGCCCGTCGATCATTTCGATGCGGTATTCGCCGGTTTCGGCTATCTCGAAGCGGAATACGTCCTTGTCGTCCGCAGACTCGATACCCCACCTGGGCACGGCTGAGTCTTCGCCGGTTTCCCCCCAGGCCCAGGCGTTGGGGTTCGCGTCGTCGGGGCCGATGTCCGAATCGATGCAGGCGGTGATGGACTCGCCGGGACGAATGACAACGCCGGGCTGTGTGCGGCTGTCGTCCGCGTGGTCGTCCTGGCGCACCGAGATGGTGTAGTGGCCCAGGTGGCCGCGAGCCTGGGCGCCGGACCCGACCGCGATGTAGTGGGTTCCGTCGTCGTCCGGCGTGAAGTAAGCGCGCGCCCACAGGTGTATGAACCCGTCTCCGTCCTGCTCGCCCATGACCTGCTCGCCCCGTTGGTTCACGATTTCCAGGATGCTGGGGTCGATCAGGTGGTTATCGACGTAGGGGGTGCCACCGTCTTCGAGGATTTCCATCCGGCTTTCGACCTCGATGATGTATTGCTCGCCGCCGGTGGCGGGGAAGGCGAACGAATCTCGGCCGTTGTCGTCCTCGGTGAGTTCGCCGTGCTGGAGGTGAAAAAGACCGTTATCGAGTACGACGGCGCGTTCCATCCACGCGTGGGGCAACGGTTCCGGTTCAGGCGGAACCACCGGGGTGATGGCCGGCTCGTCGATCTCGACCTGGAACACCCGGTGCGCCGGGTCGTCGTTGAGACCGTGGAAGAGGCGGTTGATGCGGCTGCTGCCGGTGTCGGTGATCCAGATCCCGCCGTCGCGGTGGTTCGGGTTGTAGCCGAGGCCGGCGCCGGGGCCGCCGCCCTCAACGCTGATGCCGTTGGTGTCCAGATCGTCCGCCTGAACGGTGTAGCCGAAGACGAGGGCGTCGCCGCCGTGGTTGCGCAGGTAGGGCGCGAACCGCCGGTTCTCTCCGACCTGGATGTATATGCCGGCGTAGTCGGCCGGTTCGCCGGTGTCGGGGTTGACGGTGGTGACGTTGCCCGTGAAGTGAGCGGTGATCTCGATTACGTCGCCCTCCACGTAGCCGGCCTGGGGTTCCCTGCCGTCGGAGGCGGGGAGTTCCAGCGGGGCCGAGGTGATTTCGAGGGCGTAGATGCCGACGCCGTCGTCGTCGGTGATGGTGATTTCGCACTCCCCGTCGTGGCCTTTGCTGACCGCGTTGAGGAACTTAACCGTGAAGGTCTCGTCGATTTCGGGGTAGCTGTCCTCAAGAGTGTGGAAGTTGCGCCCCATGCGGCCGTGCCTGGACTGGTAGCCGTTGCTGGCCTGCCTCTTCTGGTGCAGGTGCTGGTAGTCGGTGGCGTCCGCCGTGATGGGGTACGTGTACCACCAGACTTTCATGGTCTCGTGGGGCCACTCGGAATCGAACTTCTTTTTGACGATGAGCCGGAAGTCGTCGCCTTCTTCCACGATATTTTCCAGGCAGTCGATCTTGAGCCAGGGCTCGTAGCCCACCGCGGAGGGCGCGGCCAACGCATCGCCTCGGGATGCGGTGAGCAGGGCAATCGCGGCGGCGAACCCGATGATGGACAACAGGGACATCAGCGCAATCGCGGCGGGTCTGCCCGTTCTCCCGAATCTCGAATCCATGAAACTGCCATGTATCCTGACCATGGATGTATCCTCCCACGGGTCCAGTTATTGATGCGGCGGCGGCGCTTATCGGCCTCGCGCAGGGTACCCGTTCAAACGAATGTATCTTGAACATTGATAATACTTATTGGTGTATGTGATTTAATGCTAACGGTCATGCCGAGAATCGTCAAGCCGACCGTGAACTGATCAGTGGGGATTCAAGGCAGTAGCGGGCGCAGGGCCCCGCTCATGGCGGGCTTGCCG
The DNA here is from genome assembly GCA_963668585.1 of Dehalococcoidia bacterium. Taxonomy (GTDB): domain Bacteria; phylum Chloroflexota; class Dehalococcoidia; order Lucifugimonadales; family UBA3495; genus Bin87. The sequence continues at coordinate 937,529 of OY764869.1, forward strand.
AACCATGAGCGGGGCCTGATGGCATAACTGGCGGCGTGGGAGCGCAGGGATCGCTGCTTGCCGGTTGGCCCGATCACCTGCTGCCCGCGCTGGCCAGCGAAACTGTGTAGTCGCCGGTGTTGCCGCTGCTCTGGTAGGGGGTGCCGACCTCGGCGTAGTAGGCGCCCGGGTCGTGGTGCAGGACGAATTCCGATACCGGATCGCCCTTGCTTTCAGCGAACAGGTTGCCAAGTTCGTTCCAGATGTACCAGATGCCAACACCGTCGGGCTGGGCGCTCACGGACACGCGATAGGTCCCGGCATCGGTGATCTCGTAGCGAAAAACGTCCCGGTCGTCCAGCGATTCGATGCCCCGGCGGGGTATCACCGAAAATGGTCCGTCGGCCCAGTCCCACGGATTCAGGCCCGGGTCGCCGGGGCTGACGTCGCTGTCGATGGTGGAGGTGATGGACTCGCCGGGCCGCAGGACGACGCCGGGTTCCGTTTTGTAGTCGTCGGCGTGGTCGTCAACGCGCACGGAGATGGTGTAGAGGCCGATGGCCCCACGGTCCTGCGGGCCAGCGCCGACCCTGACGTAATAGGTTCCGGTGGTGTCGGGAGCGAAGAACGCGCGGGCAAAGTTCAGCGCGAACCCGCCGCGGTCGTGTTCGCCCAGGACCTGTGTGTTGTCCTGGTCAACCACCTCAAGGATGCTGGGGTCAACGAGGTAGCCGGGGACCTGCCGAGCGTCTCCGCCGAGGAAATGTTCGTCCACGTTGATGTAGGTCAGCGCCTGTTTCATCTCGATGATGTAGGGATCGTCGGCGGTGGCGGAGAAGCAGAACCAGTCGTGCTCGCCGACTTCGGTGATGGCGCCGGTACGGATGCCGAGCAACCCCACCGGCAGCGCGGCGGCGGGGACCTGGAGGGACACCTCATTGTCCACGACCGCGATTTCCCGGGGAGATGGTATGCCGGATCCGTCGGCGTCGAGGGTGGCGGACACGATGATCCACTCGCACGGGTCGGTTGCGGTGTCGTCCACGGCGGTTAGGGTGAAAGTTGCCGACGTGGTGCGTTTCCGGAGGGTGATTTGATGGTCGTCAGCCACCGTGTCCTGGTCGGCGGGAGCGACCGTGTAGTCGTCGCCCGGTGTTGCGCCGCCGCCGAAGCTGACCGTGATGGTCTGTTTGTCAGGATAGGTCGTGCCGTTAATGCTGATCACCTCCAGAGTGGCGTTGGCGGTCCCTGATGCCCCCTCGTGGATCTGATCGTCGGTGGTGGAGAGGACGAGATGGGGTTTGGGGTCGTTGTCCCTGATGGTCACCGGGAATGGGTTGGGGCATTCGGCGACGCATTCAGCGCCTTGGAGGTCGAGCAGTATTACTTTTGAAGACAAGCCCGGCGACCGGGCCAGGGTAATGTGAAATTGTTCGTCCCCTTCGTAAACCTTGTCATCCAGGATCGTGAGGGACACCGAGTTGCGTGCCACCAGCGAGCCGTTGTCCAACTGGAAATCTGATGGCGTGAACAGGAGGACGGCAGACAGGGGCCTGTAGTCGCCGGGATCATTGTCGTTCGCTCCTACAGCCTGCCCGGTCTGTGACTGTACGCTCACGGCGAACTGGCCGATCTGGGTGACGCTGGAATGTGCCCGGGCCACCAGCGTGATGTCCAGCGTGCCGGCGTCTTCATCAACGGTGTAGGCGGAAGGCTCGACCGTAACCGTGATCGCCGGACCTTCCTGGGAGATCACCTCGACGAGAGCCCGTGCGCCGCTGGTGTCGTAGCCTTCCACGGCGTCCACAATGGCGACCAGATAGCCGCTCTCGGTTACGTCCGACGAAAAATAGGCGGCGGGAATCAAGTGGTCCGTTTCCGCATCTCCGGCGGCGAAGGTTGCCGTGAAGGTGGTTTCGGAGAGCCAGGGCTGGTCCTGGGAGATGCTGACGGTGACGTCCAGACTGTCCGTGGTGTCGCCTTCGCGGGTCAACGTCAGCCTCATGATGTCCAGGCCGGCGACATGTTGCGTGGTTTCGGCCTCGATGGTGATGTCCGGCACGGTGTCGGCGGCGGGCCGGGAGAAGTCGATGTGATAGGTCCGGGTGGTTATTCCGTCCTCGGCGACCACCCGTAACGAAAACTGGGTGATCGCGCCTTCTGCGGTGTCAACGGAGGTGTCGAGCAGGTTGTCCGGGGGGTCCAGCACTGTGGTTTCGCCATCGACGGTAATCTGGTCTATCACAGCGTCCGAGTGAGGGGAGTAGGCTCTGACACTGACTCGTTCGCCAGTGACGGTTGCCACATAGCGGGTGATTTCCGGATCAAAGGCCGGCGTCGGCTCCACGACTTGGCCGTTCGAGATTAGATTCAGGCCACCCAGTCGGGCGTCCTCTTCCGGCACGACCTGCTGGGGAGCAGGGTCGGTGCGTCCGTCGAGTTCGGCATCAGGGTTGACCGGTTGTGCCTGGGCCGGTGCGCCGGACGATAACAGCATGGCCGGGACGACCAATGCCGCAACCAGCGGCATGAACTTGACCGGCGGATATACCGCGCGGTGCAATGACTTATTTAGTCTCATTTTGCGACTCCCTTGGCGGATGTTCGTGTTTCCATACAGATCGGGCTGCAGTTATTTGGGATCGCTTTTGTTATGGGCAAGGAAAGAAGACGATTGTGCAGTTGTGTTGTGGACTTATGCGCCCTCCTTCCGGGCGTGAGGTGTCTTTTTTGATACGCAAGGGTTGACACCGCGGATTCGGAGAGAGCGTCGGACCCGCGGAGTCCAGGGCCATTCGGTTATTTGCATGCTGTCCACCCAGTCCATTCATGGTGAGCAGCCGCACGTCTGCTTGTGGCGGATCGAACCACGCGCGGACAGTGTCTTCAGAACCTCGCCGCGCTCCACACAATTTCTTCGTCTGGCGACAATTGATAGACCCTGCGACACTTCCCCCTTGCCCCTGCCCTCTACCTCGCGTTTCGGACTTGATCCGGAAACCCGGAACGTCCTGCTGCCGCCAGCGTTCCGGAACGCCGCCGGCTTCTGGATTCCGGCCTGCGCCGGAGTGCGCTTCTTGGGAATAACCGTTTGGCCGGTTCAGACCCATAATTGAATGTCCCTGTGCAGAGTCCCCTCGGTTTGCCGCTCTGTGTTGGGTGCGCTATACTCGCTGCGCTTTCACAACACTTGATTCTGCGCCCGGATGACCCGTTCTGAGGCAGACTGCGGCAGGAGGCTTTCCCCTATGGACATGGGACTCAGCGAGATTCAGCAGATGCTGAAGAACTCGGCCCGAGAATTTTTGGCCCAGGAATGCCCGCTCACGCTGGTGCGTGAGTTGGAGAACGATTCACAGGGCTACAGTGAAGACCTGTGGCGTCAGGTGGCGAACCTGGGCTGGACGGGCATCCCCTTCCCCGAGCAGTATGGCGGCACCGGAGGTTCGTTCCTGGACCTGGCGGTGCTGGTTGAAGAGATGGGCCGCGCGCTGCTGCCGGCGCCCTTCTTCGCGACCGTGGTGCTGGGCGGCCTGACCGTGCTGGACGCCGGCAGCGACGAGCAGAAGCGCGACATCCTCACCGGCATTTGCGCCGGCACGGTGCGCCTCACCCTGGCCCTCACCGAGCCTTCGGCCACCACCGAGGCATGGGGCGTTGAGACCCAGGCCAGCGCGTCGGGCGACGGCTACAGCATCAGCGGCGTCAAGCTGTTCGTTCAGGATGCCCACGCCGCCGACACCATCATCGTCGCCGCGCGCACGATGCCGGCCGGCGACGACCCCGAGCAGGGCATCACGCTGTTCCTGGTGCCGTCCAACGCGTCGGGCGTCGCCATCGAGCAGGTCAGCACCATCGGCAACGAGCGGCTCTGCGAAGTGCGGCTGGACAACGTGAGCGTCGGCGCCGGCGCCGTGCTCGGCCCGGTTGGCGAAGGCTGGCCGGTGATCGAGCGGACGTTGGCCCGCGCCACGGCGGCCCACTGCATCCAGATGGTGGGCGGCGCCGACGCGGTGGTGGACATGACCGTGGAGTACGTGAAGCAGCGGACGCAGTTTGGCCGTCCGGTGGGCAGTTTCCAGGCCGTGCAGCACCACTGCGCCAACATGGCCACCGATGTTGAGGGTGCGCGTCACGTGGCGTACCAGGCGGCGTGGGCCATCGCGGAAGGGCAGCCGGCGCGCCGGGAGGTTGCGGTGGCCAAGGCATGGTGCAGCGGCGCGTACCAGCGGGTCTGTTCCCTGGGTCACCAGTGCCACGGGGCCATCGGCTTCACCATGGAGCACAACCTGCAACTATACACCCGCCGCGCCAAGGTGCAGGAACTTTCCTACGGCAGCGTCCACGACCACAAGGAGATCGCGCTGCAGGAGATTGAGGCGGCTTAGCCTCTACTAAGATTGTGATTGTGCGACATCGGTGCTGAGGTCGATGCACAAAGGTGGGGTGCATGCAATGAAAATACCGGTTTGGAATGGCATCAGGAAAACTATCGATGCGAAAAACCGCGTCAAAGAAGCCGAAGCCGACTACCGGTACAGGCATGCACACTACGTGGCATTTGCGGACTTGGTACAGGTGGACGTGTATGAACTAGGACAAGCGCGTGTCTCGGCCCTCCCAGCCTTGGAACAAGCATCTCAAATCATTGGCAAAGCCAGAATGGGCGACCACGACAACACCCCATATCAAATATCGACCAATGAACTGACCAAGATAGAACAGCAAAACGCAAAATTGACTGCATTGGCTGGCGGAAGTTTGGCCTCCGGATTGACTGTGGGAGCGGTGTCGGCCATTGGCGCTTATGGCATCGCGGGGGCGGTAGGAGTGGCATCGACCGGTACGGCCATAGCTTCTCTATCAGGTGCTGCGGCCACCAACGCCACCCTTGCCGCACTCGGTGGAGGAGCGTTGGCTGCAGGTGGAATGGGAATGGCTGGCGGAGCTGCGTTGCTTTCCGGTATTTTCACACTCCCGGCGTTGGCAGGAATAGTTGTCGGAGCTGAGGTCATCGGTTCCAGGGCGGAAAAGAAAGCTGACAACGATATAGCGAATATCTCGATTGCGAATGCCGAAGTTGATCTCGAAATGGCTAAACTGAAGGCCATGCAGTTGCGTGTCCGAGAGCTGAGAGCGACTACCATAAAACTTACGGAATCGCTTTATGAAGCAATGCGTCCCAGGAAGATCAACTGGTTCATGCGAATCATTTCCGCGTTGAAACGGCTATTCACTCGCAAGCAGGCGCCGGACGAACGGATATATCAGATATACCTTATTGCAAAATCCCTTAGCTCGGTAATCGACGAACCGGTCGAACCACAGCAGGAGCGTGCATAATGGTGAGTCAAATCGTCGCAAACCTCGGTGCCGCGGCTGCGCCTACGTTGATCCAAAGCATCGCAAACTACATGGCTACAGTAGAGTCCGAAGAAACCAAGCGACAAGAGATTTGGGCACACCACGATGCCATTGTTCATGCGCTGAACCAAGAGCGGGACGTTATCCTCGCGTACTTCAATCACGCCTTCGCGGAGCGCCGTTTGGTGATCGAACAGTGTTTTGATGTTGTGGACAAATCTATGCACGCAAACGACCACGAAGGGTTGAGTTTGGCTTTGAGCACGATATTGGGGGTCATCCACGATAATCCCCTGAAAGATTTCGAGACATTCAAACGCCGAATGTCTGAACCGGGATTCGAGATCGTCCTGTAACCGGATGCCCGTTACTGTTAAGCAAGGAGTTTGACCGATGACCATGACCCCCGCCCGCAGTTCGCCCTTCGCCGCCATGGCCCGGGACCCGCTGCATCCCGACGTTATCTACCGGGACGAGCGCTGTTTTGTCGTCCGCGACATCGACCCGAAGGCGCCGGTGCACCTGCTGATCATCCCCAATATGCCCATCAACGGGCTGGACTACATCAGCCCCGCGATGGAAGGCATCATGGGGCACCTGTTCGTCGTCGCCGCCGAAATGGCGCGGCGCGAGGGCGTTACCATCAGCGGCTACCGGCTGGTGGTCAACAACGGCGAGGATGCCGGCCAGACCATCGCGTGGCCCCACATGCACCTGCTGGGAGGTCGCTCGCTGGGAGATATGGGTTAGCACAATACCCTTTCCCCTGGCGGGCGAGGGTATGGGTGAGGGGGACGATTCCATGACAACCATTGAAATACCCGGCCGCGTGTATGATCGGATCCACCGGCGGATGCGTCGTCTGCCCATTGGGTTGTGTGAACACTGCCAGCGGGTCGAGCAGATTGCGCGGGGGCTGTGCGAACGGCACGGTCAGGATGCCGACGCCGTCGGTCTCACCGCCCTGGCCCACGACGCCACCAAGCACTTCTCCGGCGTGGAGAACCTGCTGCGCATGGAGGAGTATGACCTGCCTCCCGTTACCGACTTCGAGCGGCGCCACCCGCGCATCCTGCACGGGCCGGTTGGGGCCGAGTTGCTCAAGCGGGAGGACGGGCTGAACCATCCCCAGCTATACGAGGCGGTGTACTGGCATACCACCGGCAACCCCTCCGGCGGCGACACCATCGGGCATATCGTGTTCCTGGCGGACAAGCTTGACCCAGTGAAGCGCAAGAAGCACCCGTGGCAGCCGGAACTGCAGGAACTGGCCGAGAATGACCTGCCGGCGGCGATGATCATGTTCCTCACCAAAAACCTCGCCCGCTTCCTGGACAAGGGCGTGCAGGTGCATCCGGCGTCCATTGAGGCGCGGAACGCGCTGCTGCTGGCGGCTGAGGGAACCTCCGGGATATAATCATTTACTGTAGAGGTGCCATCATGGAATGCGAAGTTGTGGTCTGGCGTGGCGTCTTGTCAGACGGTACCACCTGCTATGCCGCAGTCTTCCCTGCTCTGAACCATGCCAACGGTCAGGGGGATACGGAAGAAGAAGCACTGGTTGAAGTTGCGGATGGCATCGCCTGCTTCCTGGAACACATACCGGAAAGGCTCAAGACCGGCCAGGCGGCGCAGGATGAAATGGCGGAACTGGTGGCCGAACTGACCACCGAAGGCGTGGAGCATTGGTTCCGTAAGGTTAGGCCTCGTCGCACGACTGTCGTTGCATAGCCTTGCCCAGAATTGCCAACGTCAAAGCCCGCGAGCTGATCCGCCTGCTACGTCGCATGAGGTTCATCCAGAGCAATCGCGATCATGTTTACTTTCACCACGAATGGCTGAACTTATCGACAATGGTCTCGCATGGAGACAACGAGGTTGACGCGGATTTGATGGGCGACATTGCCATCAAACAGCTCAAATTCAACAACGCCGACGAATTTCGCGCTGCGCTGCGTGGGGATATTCCGCGCCGTTACCTGGACCCCGACGCTCCCTGGGATGGGCAACCGCTGGATTAGAGGGCTACGGCCGCGGCGGTATAATCGTTGTAATGCGGTTGGGAAGGTTGATTATGGAATACGATGTTGTGGTGTGGCTTGATGACCTGTCCGACGGTTCGCACTGCTACGCTGCGGTCTGCCCTGCTATTGCGCATGCCCATGGGCAGGGCGATACTGAGGCGGAAGCACTGGTCGAGGCAGCGGATACGATGGCCGTTTTTATGGAAAAAATGCCCGGTAGGGTAAAAACCGGCCAGGCGGCGCAGGACGAACTGTCCGAGTTGATATCTGAACTCACCTCGGAAGGCGTGACCCCCTGGGTACGCCGGGTGCTGCCGGCGCGGAATTGGGCGCTTGCATAGCCAGTGGTCAGAATAGCCAATGTCAAAACCCGGGAATTGATTCGTCTGCTCCGCAGGATGGGGTTTACCCAAGATAACTGTGATCATGCTTACTTTTACCACGAGTGGCTGATGTCATCAGGTTCCCGACTTTGGACAATGGTTTCGCACGGAGACAAAGACATTGGCGCTACACTGATGGGCGATATAGCCATCAAGCAACTGAAGATGAACAGCGCCGATGAGTTCCGCGCAGCGTTGCGCGGGGATATTCCGCGCCGTTACCTGGACCCCGACGCTCCCTGGGATGGGCAACCACTGGATTAGAGGGCAACCACTGGATTAGAAGGCTACGATATGACCGCTCAGTTGGAAATAACCGCCGAGGCGGCACAGTTCATCCGCAACAAGGGCGGGCGCGCCGTGATCGACCTGATCTGCTGGAAAGGTTGAACCGGCGAGTCGGTTGAGGTATCGGTCGATACCAACGTGCGACGCCGCCGGAACCTGGATGCCTACGAGACTGCCGCGCAGGACGACATAGAACTGCTGCTGGCCCCGGGCATCGCCGATTACGCCGAGCAGGTGGACCTGTCCATGGGTCGCTTTCTGCTGTTCCGCAACCTCAAGGCGACCATCACGCTGCCCGACGGGGTCACGCTGGGTCGGCGGGCGTCGCTGGTCTAGGCGTCGCCGGTCGGGGATGCGATGGCTGGCAGCAGGTCGGCGACGGGGCAGTCGAAGCCGGAGAGGTAGTCGCTGCCGTCGATGGTGTCGGCGTCGGTGAGGATGAGCGGGGGCGCGTCGGGAGTGTGGATGGTGAGGGTGCGGGCGTCGATGTCGATGACCCAGACGGCCCGGCCGCCGGCGTTGAGGTACTCGTTGATTTTCTGCGCTATTTCTGCCGGAGTATTGCTGTCGGAGAGGATTTCCACGGCCAGGTCGGGCGCGCCATCGTAGAGCATCCCGACCAGGTCGGGTTGGTCCAGGCGCGCGTTGGAAACGAAGGAAACATCCGGCATCCGCGAGGTGGCCGGGGAGTTCGGGCCGGTGACGTAGCCGCGGTTGCTGAGATATACCCGGCCCAGTTGGTTCAACAGCACGTGATTACCGATCCTAATCACAACCAGCGAGCCGGTATGTTCGTGTTCTTCCGAGGCTACCATCTGCTCAACCAGCGCTCCTTTGACCAGTTCGTAGCGGGGATGCTTGGGCAGCGCGGCATATTCCTCCAGCGTGATCGGCGGAGCGGTGGCTATGTTCTGCGTGGTCATGGTGGAGCCTCCGGGTCACCGGGCCGGCAGCAGGTCGGCGACGGGGCAGTCGAAGCCGGGGAGGTAGTCGGCGCCGTCGATGGTGTCGGCGTCGGTGAGGGTGAGAGGCGGCGCGTTCGGTGTGTGGACGGTGAGGGTGCGGGCGTCGATGTCGATGACCCAGACGGCCTTGCCGCCGGCGTTGAGGTACTCGTTGATTTTCTGCGCTATTTCCGCCGGCGTATTGCTGTCGGAGAGGATTTCCACGGCCAGGTCGGGCGCGCCATCGTAGAGCATCCCGACCAGGTCCGGTTGGTCCAGGCGCGCGTTGGATACGAAGGAAACGTCGGGCATGCGCGAGGTGGCAGGGGAGTCCGGGCCGGTGACGTAGCCGCGGTTGCTCGTGTAGACCTCCCCGAGATGAGACGGGAACACGTGCGCTGACATACGCCAATTGACCAGTGAGCTAACGTGTTCATGGTCTCTGGACGCGGCCATCAGTTCAACCAGGACTCCTTTGACCAGTTCGTAGCGGGGATGCTTGGGCAGCGCGGCATATTCCTCCAGCGTGATCGGCGGAGCGGTGGCTATGTTCTGCGTGGTCATGGTGGAGCCTCCGGGTCACCGGGCTGGCAGCAGGTCGGCGACGGGGCAGTCGAAGCCGGGGAGGTAGTCGGCGCCGTCGATGGTGTCGGCGTCGGTCAGGATGAGCGGGGGCGCGTTCGGCGTGTGGATGGTGAGGGTGCGGGCGTCGATGTCGATGACCCAGACGGCCCGGCCGCCGGCGTTTAGGTACTCGTCGATTTTCTGCGCTATTTCCGCCGGCGTATTGCTGTCGGAGAGGATTTCCACGGCCAGGTCTGGGGCGCCATCGTAGAGCATCCCGACCAGGTCCGGTTGGTCCAGGCGCGCGCTGGAAACGAAGGAAACATCCGGCATCCGCGAGGTGGCAGGGGAGTCCGGGCCGGTGACGTAGCCGCGGTTGCTGGTATATACGCGGCCCAGCGCGTTGGGGAAGACGTGCCCTGACAAGCGCCAGGTGACCAGCGAGCCGGTATGTTCGTGTTCTTCCGAGGCTACCATCTGCTCAACGAGCGCTCCTTTGACCAGTTCGTAGCGGGGATGCTTGGGCAGCGCGGCATATTCCTCCAGCGTGATCGGCGGAGCGGTGGCTATGTTCTGCGTGGTCATGGTGGAGCCTCCGGGTCACCGGGCCGGCAGCAGGTCGGCTACGGGGCAGTCGAAGCCGGGGAGGTAGTCGGAGCCGTCGATGGTGTCGGCGTCGGTCAGGATGAGCGGGGGCGCGCTGGGGGTGTGGATGGTGAGGGTGCGGGCGTCGATGTCGATGACCCAGACGGCCTGGCCGCCGGCGTTTAGGTACTCGCCGATTTTTTGCGCTATTTCCGCCGGCGTATTGCTGTCGGAGAGGATTTCCACGGCCAGGTCGGGCGCGCCGATGAAGAGCATTCCCGCCAGCTCGGGCTGGTCCAGGCGCTCATTGGATACGAAGGAAACGTCGGGCATGCGGGAAGTGGCGGGGGAGTTCGGGCCGGTGACGTAGCCGCGGTTGCTGCCGTACACCTCACCCAAACTGTGAGCGTCAACATGGATGTCCATATAGCGGCCGGTCCGGATAACGGTTCTTTCATGGCCTCTGGACGAGGCCATCAGTTCAACCAGGACTCCTTTGACCAGTTCGCAGCGGGGATGCTTGGGCAGCGCAGCATATTCCTCCAGCGTGATCGGCGGAGCGGTGGCTATGTTCTGCGACGTCATGGCAAACCTCCTCGATGGAGAGGTCACGCAAGGTTAGCGGGCGTAGCGGTAGCCGCCGGCGGGGGTGCGGGCGCAGTTGAGGCGGCGGTTGAGGTGCAGGCCTTCGAGGACGAACTCCATGGCCGACGCGATTACCTCGGGCCGCTGGTCATCGCCGGTGAGTTGCGACACGACCGACGCGAGGCCATCGACGTTATTCAAGGCCGCGGCATAGGATGCCGCCGGGACATCGCTGCCGGTTTCCACGGCGTTGCCGAGGTCGAAGGCCGTCACGATGTCTTCAAGGTCGTCCACGTTGCAGTAGCGGGTGAAGATGGCCAGGGAGGCCCGCTTGGTGAGGTCTTCGACCAGGCGGTCCTCGCGTCCCTCGCCGAAGGTTTCCAGTTCGATCTTGCCGCCCAGCGACGCGATGAGATACGGCAGGTCGCTGATGCGGGGGCAGGCGATGGCCTCGTCGTTGCGGATGCTGCGGCGCAGCGCGTTGCTGATCAGGGTCTCGTAGTTGGAGATGGACACGCGCACGCTGACGCCGGAGCGCTGGTTGATCTCGTTGCTGTTGCGCGCCCGGGCCGTAACCTCGGCCACAATCTCGGTCATGAAGGACGGCACGTACACCCTGTCCTCGTCGGGGAACAGGTTGCGCTCCTGTTCCATGATGTCGATTTCCTCCTCGATGGTGCGAGGGTAGTGGGTGTGGATCTGTGCCCCGTAACGGTCCTTGAGCGGCGTTACGATGCGTCCCCGGTTGGTGTAGTCCTCGGGGTTGGCGGTGGCCACCACGAAAACGTCCAGGGGCATGCGGATGCGGTAGCCCTTGATCTGGACGTCGCGTTCCTCCATGAGGTTGAACAGGCCCACCTGGATGCGCTCGGCCAGGTCGGGCAGTTCGTTGATGCAGAAGATGCCGCGGTTGGTGCGAGGCACCAGGCCGTAGTGAATGGCGGTCTCGTCCGACAGGTGGCGACCCTCGGCGACCTTGATGGGGTCGATCTCGCCAATCAGGTCGGCGATGGATATGTCGGGGGTCGCCAGCTTTTCGGAGTAGCGGCGGTCGCGCTCGATCCAGGCGATGGGGGTGGCCTCGCCCATCTCGGCGACGATGCGCTGTGCGTCCGGACTGATGGGATGGTATGGGTCGTCGTTGAGTTCGCTGCCGGCGATGGTCGGGATGCGCTCGTCCAGCAGGTTAACCATTTCGCGGATGAGGCGCGTCTTGGCCTGTCCTCTCTCGCCCAGGAGGATGATGTCCTGGCCGGCCAGGATGGCGTTTTCCAGTTGCGGGATCACGGTCTGCTCGAATCCGACGATGCCTGGGAACACGGGCTCTTCGGCGCGGATCCTGGCAATCAGGTTGCGGCGGATCTCCTCGCGAACGGAGACGGTCTGGTAGCCGCTGTCGCGCAGTTCGCCGAGGGTGGAGGGCAAGTTATTGGTGGTCATCAAGACACGTCCTTTGATCCCGGACGCCATCACGCCCGGCTGTGGTGCCGGCAGTATAACAAACGGGGACGACTGGCTTCCGTGGCCACAGGACGGGATGGTTGACCAGGGCAGAGGCCGGTGATTAGTATTGTACATATGAAGACTACCGTGGACATTGAAGATAGACTGCTGGATCAGGCAAAACGTCATGCGAGAAGGACCGGGCGCCAGTTGGAAGAATTGGTGGAAGACGGCTTGCGGCACGTTCTGTCAACAACGCCACTCAGTGGCGGCTACCGGTTGCCGGATTGCAGCGTGGGCGATGCGCGCCAGGCTGACCCAACCGAGCAATACTCGTGGCAAGAATTGCGTGCGATGGTCTATGGTGAGCCAGACCCACATTGATTGCCGTCGATACCAACATTCTGGTTTATGCCCACCGGCGGGAAACCGATGCGCATGAGGTAGCGGCAGCAGTCCTGCGTGGACTGGCCGAAGGCAGCGAAAGTTGGGCCATACCGTGGGCCTGCTGTTACGAATTCCTCAGTGTGGCAACAAACACTCGAATTTGGGGAGATACTGCGTCAACGCAGGAACAGGCGTGGCGCCAGTTGATTGCCTGGACCGTTTCTCCGTCCAATCGCCTGATCGGAGAAACGGGCGATTTCCTGGAGATACTGAGCAGCTTCGTGCAAAGACCCGGGGTGGTTGGCGGAATGGTTCACGATGCCCGCATGGTGGCTATCTGCGTCGCTCACGGGGTTGAGGCATTGCTTTCGCGGGACCGCGATTTTTCGCTCTTCCCCGAATTGCGGACAAGAAACCCCATCAGGTCGATGCAGCCTGATTCAGTTGATCCACAAACCGCCGCAGGATGGCGACGGCGGCGGCGGCGTCAATGTTGCCGGGGGTGGGCGGTGCGGTTGGGTCGGCCTGGCGGAGCGCGGTTTCGGCGGTTTGGGAGGTGTAGGACTCGTCGACCGTGAGCACGGGGATATCGGCGGAGCGGTCCAGGGCGCGGACCACGGACTGGATTTTGCGGGCCTGCTCGCCGGTGCGTCCCTGGGCGTCGTAAGGGATGCCGACGATGATGGCGACGGCGTCGCGAGCGGTGGCTTCGTGCAGGATGGCGGCGATGTCGGCGCGGCGGTTGCGTCGCTGAATGTATCCGGCGGGCAGGATCAGCGAGCCGGGCGGGATGCTGACGGCGAGGCCGATGCGGCGGTCGCCGACGTCCAGGGCGAGGAGACGGCCGGTGTGGGGGAGGGATGAGGGATTGGCGTCGTTTGCGTCCGTCGGCTCAGGGGTCATCTTCTGGGGCCGGGCGGAGTGTATGTGGGCAACGGCTGCCCGGAGTCGGCGGCTATGAGGGCCATCATAGCGTTGCCCGTTGCTTTGATAGAGTCCAGAACCTCATACTCATCAGGCAGTGGTTCCTGGACACCCTCGTAGGGCGCGTCGATGGCGTATTCGTCCAAGAACGAGAAGTCGGCATCGCCCAAGATGCATTGACCATGAGGAAAAGTCCGAATTGCTTCCTGCAACGCGCGGATGGAATGGGTGCGCCGCCACACGTTTCCACCGCCATCGTCGTAGTCGAAATAAGCCAACAACCCTTTGCACGCATTCTCGAGGCAGCGTTGGAGTTGCTGTCCGACTTCCTCATAGCCCAAACCCTGTTGAAGGAGAGACTCCGCGGCCAGTATCTGGCGTTGGTAGTTGGTGAAGCGTTGCTCCACGTCAGGCCGGTTGTTGGGTTCGACTTCCGGGTAGCGGTTGCTGTCTGCGGCCGGTTCGCAATTCATGGAGATACCGTCTTTGAGGGCGTGGTAGGTCAGGTGGGTGCGGGCAGTGCGGAAGCGTTCAAAATCCGCAGGGCTGTAGCGAACCAGGTCGATTTTGACCGAACGGCCGTAGAGCTCCACCGCACGGGCCTGGCCGGCATTGAGGGCGCGGCGATATCGGTCCTTCGTGGCAGGGTCGGCGTCTGCGATGGTGAATATGTCGATGTCCGAGGCGTCATCCCAATCGCCGCGGGCACGGGAGCCGAACAGGAAAATGTCGTCCGGCGTGGCAATCTCGTTGACTGCCCGGGCGACCAGGATGGCCTTGGCGTCGTATCTTGTTGCGTCGCGCATAAAGCCGGGTTACCCGATAAAGCCATACCCTCTAATGCTATGTTCCCAACCCGTCCCGGACCAGGTTGGTTACGGCGTCGAGGGCGGCGCCGAGGCGGTCGGGCTGGCGGCCGCCGGCCTGGGCTGATTCGGGGCGTCCGCCGCCACCGCCGCCCATGAGTTTGGCGGCGTCGCGGGCGATGTTGCCGGCGTGGAGGCCGCGTCCCACCAGATCGGGGGTGACCATCGTCACAATCATGGGGGCGCCGTCGATGACTGCGCCCAGAGCGATTACCACGCTGTCGAGCTTCTGCTTGAGGTAGTCGCCCATCTCGCGCATGGCGTCCACGCTGCTGGCAGATGTGACGGCGGCGGCGACCTTCACCCCGTCCACGTCGCGGACGCGGCCCAACACGGATTCGGCCTCCGCGCGCAGCCCGACTCGTTCGGTTTCGGCGAGCCGGCGGCGCAGGGCGTCGGTGTCGGCCATGTAGGCGTCCAGCCGCGCTTCCAGTTCGTGCATGGGCGCCTGCAGTTTCTGAGAAATGGCCTGCAGGGTCGCCGACTGCTGCACGACCAGTTCCTCAGCAGCGCGACCGGTGACGGCTTCGATGCGACGCATTCCGCCGCCGATGCTGGACTCGCCGAGGACGACGAGAGTGCCGACCTCGCCGGTGGCGTGGACGTGGGTGCCGCCGCAGACCTCGAAGCTGAAGGGGTCGGCGTGGTCGTGGCCGTTGGAGTCCGCACTGCCCATGCGCACCACGCGCACCACGTCGCCGTAGCGGTCGCCGAAGAAGGCCAGCGCGCCGTCGCGCACGGCGTCGGTGTAGGTGGTCTCGCGGGAGGTCACGGCCAGGTTCTCGCGGATCTTGCTGTTGGCCAGGCCCTGGACAGTCAGTTGCTCATCGGGGGTCATCGCGCCGACGTGGTTGAAGTCGAAGCGCAGGCGTCCGGTGTCGCACAGCGAGCCGGCCTGGCGGACGTGGGGGCCGAGGACGGAGCGCAGGGCGGCGTGGAGCAGGTGGGTGCCGCTGTGATTGCGTGAGGCGTCGAGGCGGCGTTCGGCCTCGACCTGTGCGGCGACGGCGTCGCCGAGAGCGATGTCGCCCTCGGCCACCTTGCCGCGATGGACAATCAGGCCGGCCACGGGACTCTGGGTGTCCTCGATCTGCACGCGGCCGTTGGGTCCGGCGATGATGCCGCGGTCGCCGACCTGTCCGCCGCCCTCGGCGTAGAAGCAGGTCTCGGCCAGCACGATTTCAACCTGCTGGCCCCGGGTGGCCTGTCCAACAGCCTCGCCGTCGCGCAGGATGCCCAGGATGCGGGACTCTATGGACGTCTGGTAGTAGCCGTCGAAGGCGGTATGGCCGGCGCCCAGGTTCTCGTAGGCGGTGACGATTTCCATGCTGCCGGTGACCTGGTGGCCGGCGCGGTCACGCTCGCGCTTGGCCTCCATCTCGGCGTTGAAGCCGTCCATGTCAACGGACAGGCCGTACTCGCGGCGTCCGATTTCGTCCACCAACTCGGGCGGGAAGCCGTAGGTGTCGTAGAGGACGAAGGCCTCTCGCCCTGAGATGGTGTTGTGCAGCTGCGCGGCTGCGTCTAAGTAAGGCCCGGTAATGTCAGTGGTTTCGTAACTATTGGTTTCCCCAAGAGCATCAATTGTGGCCACAATTGCTTCATTGTAGATACCTGCGCCAATATTTTCAGCATGGCCTACGTCATCCACGGCGTCCGATCCAAACTGATTCAGGTGGGCGGCGTAAAAAATGCTGATACCGCCACGCTCTACGTTTTTCAGTCGTTCCCAATCCTGAACGCGAATCAGGCAAATACCTCTGAGAATGCCATTGCCTTGCTCAAAGGTACGGCTAAATCGTTCCTCTTCCAACGAAACGACGCGCTGGATGAAGTCGCGGTTTTCGGACAGCGCGGGGTAGGCGGCGGCGAAGCGGTCGATGACGGCGGCGGCCACCTCAGTCATGAAGGGGCGGTCCAGGCCAAGCTGCCGGCCGTAGCGGATGGCGCGGCGGATGATGCGGCGCAGGACGTAACCGCGCTCACTGTTGGAGGGCACCACGCCGTCGCTGATGAGCACCGACGCGGCGCGGGCGTGCTCGGCGACGACGCGGATGGCGTAGTCGGTTTCGGAGCCACCGTCGGAGTCGGCTCCGTACTGGTGTCCGGTGAGGCGGCACACGCTGTCGATGATGGGGCGGAACAGGTCGGTCTCATAGACGTTGGGCTTGCCCTGCAGCACGGCGGCGGCGCGTTCCAGGCCCATGCCGGTGTCAACGCTGGGCGCGGGCAGCGGCGTGCGGACGCCGTCGAGGTCCTGGTAGAACTGCATGAACACCAGGTTCCAAAGCTCGACGAAGCGTTCGCAGTCGCAGTTGGGGTGGCATCCGCCCGGTTCGGAGGGCACGCCTTCGTCGGCCTCGCGGCGCAGCATGGCGGTGAGGTCGTCGGGGGTCATCATGGCGTCGGTCTGGGGATGCTGGCCGATGCCCTTCTCGGCGCCGCCGTCGTAGTGGAGTTCGGAGCAGGGGCCGGTGGGTCCCTCAAGGCCGGCGGGTCCCCACCAGTTGTCGCTGTTGCCGTAGCGGTAGATGCGCTCGGGGGGGATGCCGATGTCGTTGTGCCAGATGGCGTAGGCGTCATCGTCGTCCAGGTGGACGGTGACGTAAAGTCGCTCGGGTTCCAGGCCGAAGAGTTCGGTGCAGAGTTTCCAGGCGAAGGCTACAGCGTCGGGCTTGAAGTAGTCGCCGATGCTGAAGTTGCCGAGCATCTCGAAGAAGGTGAGGTGCTTGTGGTCGCCGACCTCGTCGATGTCGGTGGTGCGGAAGGACTTCTGGCAACTGGTGAGACGGCGACGCGGCGGGGTCTGCTCACCCATGAAGAAGGGCTTGAAGGGGACCATGCCGGCGGAGGTGAACAGGAGGGTGGGATCGCCGGCTGGAATCAAAGAAGCGGAAGGCATGTGCAGATGCTCCCGCTCCTCGAAAAATCGGATGAAAGAACTGCGGATGCTGTCGCCGTCCATTGGGTTACGACTCCCGTGCATAGGATTACGAATTAGGGCCATCAGGCCGTGGGCATGATTTTAGGGTAGTGGCGTGGGGAGCGTCAACGATGGGAGCGCGGGTGACACCGAATATTGGGGGTAGTATATTTCGTGGATGTATCGTTGCGTTGGAGTAGAACCATGGGACTACCTTATGAAGCTACATTTCAATTCGACTTATCGGCGACGGAAAACGGTAGGTCCCGCCTTGATGGCGTATTGCAGTTCTTGAGGGAAGGGTTGTCAACAACGACCGCGGACGCGTCGGCTGCAATTGAGGTGGAAACTGGCGATATCGGCGGTTACGCTTATGCCATGATCGGGACCGAACGCAGGCACCCCACACTGGCGGACCAATTGATGCAGTTGGAGGTACGCTTGTGTGTTGCGGGGGACGGACCCGCTCAAGCGAATTTCACGAGCCGTTTCATTTCGGCCGACGGTGTCGCTCCTCCCGGTTTGAGGGCAGGCCCGCCCCGGTTACTGCTGGCGGTGGCAGATGAGTTTGAGTGTCAGATTGATGGATTTGATGTCGCCGGTGATGTGCAGGTCGTTGATGCCGATTCAGTGGATGATTTCGTTAGAGAATGCGTTTTTGATGAAACTCGTACGCTGCCGCTGTTGCTGTTCAGTGAGTCCGAGAGGGGTGGAATGGAGCTTGATTTGCAGCAGGTGCAGAGAGGGTTGACTGGGTTGGGCCGGGTGGTTCACATGACCCAGAGCGCCGATATTCGATTTCTCGAGTTGGCCGGCCGGCGGCTTCGCTGCTTCAACGGAGCGGCCAGATGGCTGTGGCCTGGTTGCACGTTTAACCGGAACGGCATAGGCCCGTCCAAATCTTTTTATTGGCAGAATGAACTCTCCGACCCTCACCTGGTGTACCACCTGCAACAGACAGCTTTGGAAGCAGCCCCGGTCAGAGATTTCGATACGTACTACAGCATGTGCCGAGCGGAGGTGATATTTGAACGAAACCGCCAATTGGAGGCGGAAAGGCTATCTCCGCAGGCAACTGAGCCCGATGCTGAATCCCGGGCGCAAATGCGCAGAGAACAGCTACGGGTCAACGAGGCCAACCGTCGTCTGGGAATTGAACAGAGTAAGGTTGCAAGGCTTGACCAACAATTGGCCGAAGCGCAGTCCCGCATTGAGAAACTCGAGACGGAGTTGGATGAAAGGGACGATTTTGATGTTGTATATGAAACGGAGAGGGATCGCAGGGACCGTATCCAAGAGTTGCGCGAAGATTTGGCGCGGAACGCCAAGACGATAACCCAACTGAACGAAGAATTGCAGAAGTACCGGCAGGAAGATCGGGCCCGGACTGAACGGGATGGTCTGGCGCTGCCGCTCGGAAGTGACCATCCGGGTTGGCTGACGATCTGCCAGCACGCTTTGAACATTTACCGCGACCCGATGCGGCGGTATGTGATTGATGGCTTGCGCAGGGATTATCCCGAGGACGTTGATGGGCAGGTGAAGATGTCAGTGGACTTCACCACAGGACGCACGTACAAGTCGGATGATCCTGAATCCTCCATTGACGTGGGAGACTTTGAGGAGTTGGTCAAATCCTACACCCAATGCTTCGGTGATGACCGATCACACACGAATCGGATAGGACGCATCCGAAGATTTCGTAACATCGTTGCTCATCCCCCGGTGGGCGGAATAGAGGCAACCGCAGTGCAGGAGGGCTTGAGGAATATCAAGGACACACTTGAACGTATCGGAGATGTTGAAGCTGCGGGCGAAGTTGAGAGATTGGGTCGACTCATCCACCACCGATGACGAAACGCCCGCTGTTTGTGCGCCGGCCTTTGTGTTGGCTTACTCCGCGCGCGAGTTCAGTACTCGAAGTTGGTTTCGGCGGCCCAGGCCTGGACGCCTCGGCGGAAGGCGAGGGCGCCCATAGGGGCGATTACGGCCTGCATGGCTTCGAGGATTTCGCGGGGGGTTGCTCCTTCGGCGAGGGCGACGCGCATGTGGGCCTGGATCTGCTCCTGGTCGGCGCGCAGGGCGACCTCCACGACGATCTGCAGCAGTTCCTTGGTCTTGCGGTCGAGGAGACGCTGGCCGGTGTAGGTGGCCTCGATGAACTCGCCGTACTTCTGCGTCCATTCGGGGTCGGCCAGGGCGTTGATGCGGTGCATTTCCAGGGTGTAGCCGCGGGTCTGGGCGGCTTCTTCGATCAGGCGTTGGGCGTCTTCGTTGGCGGGCATTTTTTAGTCTCCTATTTTTTGGGCAGGGTGAGGGAGGGTTTCGAACTCGCCCCTACGGATTTTTCGGGCAGGGTGAGGGCGGGTTTCGAACCCGCCCCTACGGATTTTTCGGCGGGGTGAGGGCGGGTTTCAAACCCGCCCCTACGGTTTTTTGGGCAGGGTGAGAGCGGGTTTCAAACCCGCCCCTACGGTTTTTTGGGCAGGGTGAGAGCGGGTTTCGAACTCGCCCCTACGGATTTTTCGGGCAGGGTGAGGGCGGGTTTCAAACCCGCCCCTGCGTTGGGATGGTGGTTTGTTACAGGTCGTAATGGACGCGGGCGGCGGCCTGGCCGGGGATGTCCTGCTGGAACAGGTCGGGGTGCGTGCCACGGGCCAGCGCCAGGTGGTAGGTGAAAAGCTGCAGGGGCACCACGCTGGCGATGGGGGTCAGGTATGACGGCGTAGTCGGCAGCGGGAAGATGCGCGCGCCGGCATCCGCGAGGCCGTCGTCGGGACGGTTGCTGAGGGCCCACACTGGAGCGCCCAGCGCGGTGGCGGCGTTGGTGAGGTCAAGGGAGCGGCCCCGGTCGTCGCCGGGCGTGGCGATGAGGGTGATCAGGCAGTCGGAATCCAGGGAGCAGAAGGGGCCGTGCAGCAGTTGCTCAATCTGGAAGCCCTCGCAGTCGGCGCGGCTGGTCTCCTTGATCTTGAGGGCCACCTCGTAGGCGTTGGCGCGGTTGGCTCCCCAGGCTGCGGAGATGAACCGGCGTTTGCCCTGATGGTCGGCGGCGACGGCTTTGACGTCGTCCTCGGCGGCAAGAATGCCCGCGACCTGCCGGGGGAGTTCGGAAAGGCCGTTATCGGCGGCGTCGAGTCGCCCTGCCATGGCCAGGTTGATCATTGCCAGCGCGGTGAGGGCGGTGGTGTAGCTTATGGTGAAGGCGGCCGAGGTTTCCTGCTCAACGGTGCGGATGCCGACGTCGGAGACCCGGATGCGCGGGCCCGGATCCGTGGACGTGATGGCGACGGTGTAGGCGCCCCTGGCGATGGCAACGTCCAGCGCGTCGTAGGACGAACGCTTGGTTCCCCGATGGCTGATGACTATGACGCCATCATCGGCAGTCACCGAGGGGGTCGCGGTGCAGAACTCGAAGGAGTTGTGGGCGAAGGCCTCGGGGCCGTCGGTCATGATGGCTGCGCCGACCAGGGCGGCGTGCCAGGAGGTTCCGATGCCGACGACGTGGATGCGTCGCTTGCCGGCCAGCGTGCGGCCGACCTCGGCGCAAAGGTCGCGCTGGGATGCGATGACGGCGGCGATGGCGTCGGGTTGCGACGTGATGGCGTCGTACATCCGGAAGGGATGCGCGGTGCGAGGGGTTGGGGTGGTCATGGGGTGTTGCTCTCGCGGGTTTAGTGTGGTTCGGCAGGACGCTTTCGATGATAGCAGGTATGCTAACATTGCGTCGTGAGGCGGTGAATGTAACAGGCCCAGACAGGGGTATTGGAGCAAAGAGGTTGCCGCGATATGACCACGCAGACTGCAACTCCACCGGCAGAGACAGCGCAAGCGCGTGAGCGCCGGCGGTTCACCGTGGCTGAATACTACGCGATGGCGGATGCCGGCATCCTGGGCCCCGGCGAGCGCGTTGAACTGCTGGATGGAGAGATAGTGGTAATGGCGCCGATCGGAAATCGCCACGCGTTTTGTGTTGATTGGCTCACCCGATTTTTGATATTGGCCCTTGGTGAACGCGCGATCGCCAGGATTCAGAACCCGGTGCGATTGAACGACAGCAGCGAACCCGAACCCGACATCACCCTGCTGTCATGGAAAGACGATTTCTATGCATCGGCCCACCCTGGCCCTCAGGATGTTTTGCTGCTGATTGAAGTGGCCGACAGCACCGTTGACTCGGACCACGACGAAAAGCTGCCGCTCTATGCGCGGGCCGGCATCCCCGAAGTTTGGATTGTGAACCTGCGGGACCGGCGGATTGAGGCGTACGCGGAGACGGACGGCGACCAATACACCACCGTGCGCCACCACAGCCCGGGCGAGAGCGTTGCCCCGCTGAATTTCCCCGACATTGCGCTGGAGGTTGAGCGGATCATTCCGGCGTGAGGGCGCGTGCTGCCCCTGTGATATGATTCCGGCGTCGGTGGCCGAACGGCATATGCCGAGTCGCCGGCGCATTTGAATTGAATTTAAGCATCGAACACAGGAGGCCTGAATATGCCATTTGGAGGCAATGACTGGCACGCGCTCCGACAGGAGGAGCCGCTGGAACCCGAAATCCCCATCTGCGACCCGCATCACCATTTCTGGGACTACCGAACCGAGCGGATTCCCTACCAGCGATACCTGCTGCACGAACTGTCCGCCGACATGAACAGCGGCCACAACGTGACGTCCACCGTATTCGTGGAAGCCCGCTCGATGTACCGCACCACCGGGCCGGAGGAGATGCGTCCGGTGGGCGAGGTGGAATTCGTGCAGGGGCTGGCGGCGGCGTCGGCCAGTGGGCTGTACGGGTCGGGTCGCGCGGCGGCGTCCATCGTGGGGCACGCGAACCTGAACCTTGGCGATGGAGTCAAGCCAGTGCTGGAGGTGTTGCAGGCGGCCAGCCCCAACCGGTTCCGAGGCATCCGCCACTCGGTGACGTGGGACCCGCATCCGGAGATTGAGAACACCGCCGCGCACCAGGCCGGGCACCAGATGTCCAGCGACAACTTCCGGGCCGGCGCCCGCGTGCTGGCCAGCATGGGCCTCACGCTGGAAGGCTGGATGTACTTCCCGCAGATGTTCGAGTTGGCCGAGTTCGCCAAGGCGGTGCCGGACCTGACGATCATCCTGAACCACATCGGCGGGCTGCTGCGAGTTGGTCCCTACTCCAACAGCGAGGAGACGCTGGCAACCTGGCGTCAGGGCATCGCGGCGGCGGCGGAGTGCCCCAACGTGGTGGTCAAGCTGGGCGGCATCGGGATGCCTCGGACGGGGTTCGACTGGCATCTGCGGGACGTGCCCGCGAGTTCCGAGGAGCTTGCCAACGACATGGCGCCGCTGGTCAACTACTGCATCGAGCAGTTCGGGCCGGACCGTTGCATGTTTGAGAGCAACTTCCCGGTGGACAAGGTTTCCTACTCGTACAACGTGATGTACAACGCCTTCAAGCGGCTGTCCGTGGGCTACTCGGCCAGCGAGCGGGCGGCGATGTTCCACGACACGGCGGTGCGGGTGTACTCGGTGGACGAAAGCTGACGAGGCGCGTTGTGTCCACGAAGGAAGTGAACTGGGCCGAGCACGCGCGAACCGCGCGGGACTTTCTGGTGGCCTCCGACCGTGAGTTCGCGGCCGGAGACCACCTGCAGGGCGCTGAGAAACTGTACGAAGCGGTGACGCAGGCGATCATCGCATGCTGCCAGCAGCGAGGCTGGCGTTACAAGAGCCACCGGGCCATGCAGCAGGCGGTAGCCTCCCTTTCGAGGGAGCGCGACGACCCGACCATCCTGAATGGCTACCTCGCCGCCAACAAATTCCACGAGAACTTCTTTCACGACAATATGGAGGACTACGAGGTTGAGCAAAACCGGCCCGGAGTGCAGTACTTCGTTGGTCAACTGCTGGCGCTCCTGGACAGTGAATAAAGTTCCCCTCACCTCGACCTGCTTCGGGTAGTGGAGAGGGAGTTTTCAGACACGCGCTTAGTCGCCTTGAGGAGGTGCGCAGATGGCTGCTCCAATCAATGACTGGCTGGCCAAAACCGTGGAACCGGCGTTGGAACCTGACCTGCCCATCTGCGACCCTCACCATCACCTGTGGGATGGCCGCACCGACCGGGTGGAGCCGCGCTATTTTCTGGATGAGCTGGAGGCGGATACCAACAGTGGGCACAACATCGTGTCCACCGTGTTCATTGAGGCGCGGGCGATGTATCGCACCGACCCGCCGATGGAACTGCGGCCGGTGGGCGAGGTGGAGTTCGTGCAGGGCATCGCAGCCCAATCCGCCAGCGGGATGTACAGCAGGACCAGGGCGGCCCACGGCATCGTCGGGCACGCCAACCTGCACCTGGGAACCGAGGCGCGTCGCGTCCTGGAGGCGCTGCAGGCGGCCAGCCCCAACCGTTTCAAGGGCATCCGCCACGGCGTAAGCTGGGACCCGCACCCTGAGGTTCCCATCGTCGGAGCGTACCCGATGCCCGACCAGTTGATGAGCGACGATTACCGGGCCGGCGCGCGGGTGCTGGCCGAGATGGGCCTGTCGCTGGACGTTTCGCTGCTGCACCCGCAGTTGCCGCAGTTGGTGGATTTCGCCAACGCTGTGCCCGACCTGACCATCGTGCTGAACCATGTGGGCGGGCTGATGCGCACCGGGCCCTATGCCGCCAACCCCGACGAGGTGATGACGAACTGGCGCAGCGGCATTGCGGCGGCGGCGGAGTGCCCCAACGTGGTGATCAAGTTGGGCGGCGTCGGGATGCCCCGGTTGGGCTACGACTTCCACCAGCGGGAGACGCCGGTGGGTTCCGAGGAACTGGCGGCGGCGATTGATCCGGTGATGCGCCACTGCATCGAGCAGTTCGGGCCGAGTCGCTGCATGTTCGAGAGCAACTTCCCGGTGGACAAGGAATCGTTCTCGTACAGCATCATGTGGAACGCGTTCAAGCGAATGTCGGCGGATTTTTCGGCCGATGAGCGGGCGGATATGTTCTACGGGTGCGCGGCGCGGGCCTACCGGGTGGGATAGGGTACGCGGTCTTTACAGGGATGAACAGGATAGACAGGATTATTGATTTGCAAAGGGGCGAATGATCGTTCGCTCCAAGTTGCATGATGTTATTCCGACAACTAACGGGTCGTATTGGCCTGATCAGGAGGTTGGGTTTGACGATGGATCCGGAGCGTTTTCCGCCGGAGTTCTTCCAGCGCGAGGACGACAGCAACGACGCCGAGTTCTACACGATGCCCCGGTTGGTGGTGCATATCGATGACGGGGCAATCGTCGCCGCGGGCCGTCTGTTCCAGCAGTTGATTCCGGAGAATGCCGAGGTGCTGGACCTGATGAGCAGTTGGCGGACGCACTGGCCGGAGGAACACCCCCGCCAGCGCATCGTGGGCCTGGGCATGAACGCCACCGAGATGGCGGACAACCCGCAACTGAACGAATACCTGCTGCAGGACATCAATGCAGACCCGGGCCTGCCCTTTGAGGACGAATCATTTGACGCCGTGGTGGTCACGGTGTCGGTGCAGTACCTGACGCGTCCGGTGGACGTGTTCTCGGAGGTGTCGCGGATTCTGCGTCCCGGCGGCGTGTTCATCGTGACGTTCTCCAACCGGTGCTTCCCGACCAAGGCGGTGCGGGTGTGGCGTTCCACGAATGACGAGGACCACATTGAACTGGTGGGGCAGTATATGCTCCACGCCGGCGGATTCAACGGAGTGCGCGGCGGGCTGGCCAATCCCGACATGGCGCCGCCGGGAGACCCGCTGTTCGCCGTGTACGCCTACAAGGAGATGGGCGGGGATGGCGAGGACAGCGAGGGCGAGTGATAAACTGTTGCCAACAATTCGCGGGGGAATCGCGATGACGACGGCCAAACCAAAACTGCTAACCGCTGACGACCTGCTGCGCCTTTACAGCAAGGGGGTGAAGGGTGAGCTGATCCGAGGGGTGCTGCACGAAACGATGCCAGCGGGATTGAGACACGGGGAGATAGTAGGAAACCTGCTGGCTCTGATTTGGATGCACATTCGACTGAACCGGCAGGGTCGCGTTTTCGGGTCCGATAGTGGCGTGTTGCTGGAAAGGGATCCTGATACGGTGCGGGAGCCGGATGTGGCCTATGTTTCGGCGGAGCGCCTGCCGCCGGACGTTGAGATCGCCGGCTACTGCCCGGTGGCTCCCGACCTGGTGGCCGAGATCGTGTCGCCCAGCGATTCGGAGCAGGACGTTGACAACAAGGCGCTGATGTGGCTGCATTTCGGCGTTCGCATGGCTCTGGTCATTGATCCTGAAGGACAGACCATAAAGGTGCGACAACCCGACCTGCCGACGGTCATCCTCACCATTGACGATACACTTGAAGGCGGCGAGGTATTGCCGGGGTTCAGTTGCCCGGTGCGGGAGATACTGGGGCAACAATAACGCGGCGCGGTTAGACCGGCTCACCATGAGTGGGGGGCCCTGCAATGACGAAAGGGGCGAATGATCATTCGCCCCTGCGTTTTTGGTTGATCCCCTGTGTGGTTGGCTGGCCGGCGGGGCTCAGGCGACGTGGGGCAGCACTTCCTCGGTGAACCGTGCCATCTGCCCCATCTGGTCGGGGGAGGCGAACCTGACGATGAAGTAATCGGCGCCGCTCTGCTGGTACGCCCTGATGGCGTCGATGCACTTCTGAGGCGGGCCGAACACGCACAGCAACTGCTTGCTGATGATGTCGTAGGGGACGCTGTAGTATGCCTGCATGAACCGGTCGCCCTCGGCCAGGGCGGCGTCGGTGTCGTCCTTCAGGTTCACCGAGATGTAGAGGCAGCGACCGATGCCTGACGGGTCGCGGCCCATTTCGCCGGCGCACTGTTCAATCCTGTCCCAGCACTGGTCGAACAGTTCCACCGACGGGACGTTGGTGATCCAGGCATCGCCCTGCTCGGCCACCCTGGCCAGGCCCCGCCGCACCCAGTTGCTGGAAATCCACAGCGGGATGGACGGCTGGACGGGCGCGGGTTCCAACGCGACGTTGTCCAGTGGGTAGAATTCCCCGTCGTTGCTGATTGCCTCTCCCGTCCACAGCGCGCGCATGACGCGGATGCTCTCCTCCATTCGGGCGGCGCGTTCCGTGATGGGGACGCCGACGGCGGCGTGTTCGTTGATGAACATCTGGTTGTTGCCGCGACCCGCACCGAGGCCGAGGATGGTGCGCCCGCCGGAGATGTTGTCGATGGTGGCGGCGGCATGGGCCATGTGGACGGGATGGCGCAGGGCGTTGAGCAGGACGGCGGTGCCGATCCTGACCCTGCTGGTGCGCGCCGCGATGGCGGCCATGGCGGTGAAGGGTTCCAGGCGCGGCTTGGATGTGATGCTGTCGCCGACCCAGACGGAGTCGTAGCCGGCGCGTTCGGCGGTTTCGGCCATCTGCCAGGTCTGTTCCACCCTTGGGCCGTTGCTGCCGGCGTACACCAGCACGCCGCGAGTGGGCAGCAGGACTCCGAAGTTATTGACAAGCGCCATTGTGTCCACCTCTTCTGATGGGCGAATGCTGATTCGCCCGTGCAATAGGGTCAGCGGGTCAGTCGGAGACTTCGAGGATCATTTCGACTTCGACGGGCGCGCCGCGCGGGAGGGCGGCCATGCCCACGGCGGAGCGGGCGTGGCGTCCGTTTTCGCCGTAGAGTTCCACCAGGAGGTCGGAAGCGCCGTTGCCCACGGCGGGCTGCTGGTCAAACTCCGGTTCGCAGGCGACCATGACCAGCAGTTTGGCGACGCGCTGCACCTTGTCCAGGTCGCCGATGATGGCCCTGGCGCTGGACAGGCAATTGACGGCGCACTGGCGGGCGGCCTCATAGCCCTCTTCGATGCTGACGTCGCGGCCGAGTTTGCCGGTGGCGACCATGCTGCCGTCTTCGAGGCGGGGCAGGTTGCCCGACACGAACACCAGGTTGCCGACGCGCACGGCCGGCACGAAGTTGCCGATGGACGGGTTCGGCTCCGAGACGATGAGCCCCATGCCGGCCAGTTTGTTTTCTACTTCCATGTTGGGTTTGACTCCTGTGGTGTTGTGGGTTCGTGGTTTTGGGTTGGTGCAGGTGGGCATGAAAACCGGTCCACGAGGGCGTGCAATTAGCGGTGCGCTCGGGTATTGAGAGGGTTTTCGGGGTCGTCGGGCCATTTGCCCGGGTTGTGGATGGTGCGTGGGCGGGCCTTGCCGAGCTAGGACGACGCCGGGCGGTAGCGGTTGACGATGGGTAGGCGGCGGTCCTTGCCGAAGGCGCGCGGGGTTATCTTGACGCCGGGGGGAGCCTGGCGGCGCTTGTACTCGTTGCGGTCAACGTAGGCCATCACCTGGCTGACCCACTCAGGTCTGTGCCCCATGGCGACCATGTCGGCGTACCCGTAATCGTCCTCGACGTAGGCCTTGATGATGGGATCGAGGTCGTCGTAGGGCGGGAGGGTGTCCTGGTCGGTCTGGTCGGGCCGGAGTTCGGCGCTGGGGGGTTTGTCCAGCACGGCCTGCGGGATGAGAGGCCGTCCGTTGGCTGAGCCGGCGTTGCGCCAAAGGCAGAGGCGGTACACCAGGGTCTTGGGCACGTCCTTGAGGACGGCAAAGCCGCCGGCCATGTCGCCGTAGAGGGTGGCGTACCCCATGGCCATTTCGCTCTTGTTGCCGGTGGTGAGGACCAGCCAGCCGAACTTGTTGGAGATGGTCATGAGGACGTTGCCGCGAATGCGCGCCTGCACGTTTTCCTCGGCGGTGTTGGGGTCCGTGCCGGCGAAGTGCTGGGCGAGCATATCGGTGAAGGCCAGGTGGGCGGGTTCAATGGGTATGCGCCACAGGCTGATGCCCAGGTTGTCGGCGAGTTCCTGCGAGTCGCCGACGCTGCCCTCGGAGGAGTAGCGGGAGGGCATGGTGACGCCCACCACGTTTTCGGCGCCCAGGGCGTCGACGGCCACGGTGGCGGTGAGGGCGGAGTCGATGCCGCCGGACAATCCAATCAGCGCGCGGCGGAAGCCCGACTTGCGCACGTAATCGCGGGTGCCGACCACCAGGGCCTGGTACACCTCCTCGGTTTCGTCCAGGGGCCGGCATATCGGGGGTTGTTCGACCGGCTTGGCGCGACCGACACGGCGATAATCGGAAACGCGAACCATGTCGGCCTGGCCGACCTGCCGCAGCAGGTCCTGGTTCTCCTTGCGCGGCCTCGGGTCGCGCAGACGCTGCCGGAACACGGAGTCCACGTCCAGATCGGCGACGATGAGGCGGTCTTCGAAGGAGGGGCCGCGGGCAATTACCGAGCCATCGGGAGCGCAGACGATGCTGGCGCCGTCGAAGACCAGTTCGTCCTGGCCGCCGACGGTGTTGAGGTAGGCGACGAAGACGCCGTTGTCGGCGGCGCGGGTGGCGATCATCCGCTCGCGCTGCGCAGCCTTGCCGGCGTGGAAGGGCGAGGCGTTGATGTTGACGATGACCTCGGCGCCGGCCTCGCGCTGCACGGCGATGGGGCCGATGGGATACCAGATGTCCTCGCAGATGTTGACGCCGACGGGCGCGCCGTTGATGACGTACACCGGGCAGAGGTCGCCGCGCCGGAAGTAACGGTCTTCGTCGAAGACGCCGTAGTTGGGGAGGTACATCTTGCGGTACCAGCCGAGGAGGCGGCCGTCGTTGATGATGGCGGCGGCGTTGGCGATATCGTCGCCGGTCTCGACGCATCCGACAACCACGGCGATGCCCCGGGCGGCGGCGGCGATGCGCTGGACGGCGGCGGAGGCGTCGGCCAGGAAGGACGGCTTGAAGAGCAGGTCCTCGGGCGGGTAGCCGGTGACGGCGAGTTCGGGGAAGGCCACCAGATCGGCGTGGGCGGCCCGAGCCTCGTCGATGAGTTCAGTGATGCGGGCGGTGTTGCCGGGAATGTCGCCGACGGTGGGGTTGAACTGGCCCAGGGCCAACCGGAGGGTGCGTTGCATTGGGGCATTATAACGCAGCCAGCGGCGGGTTGAGTAAACCAGGAAACGCGGGCGACTGGTCAACTGGGCGGTTGCTGCGCCACCGCGATGATGTGGTACATGTGCCGGTATAGCTGGAAAGCGCCACGGAGCATGGAGGTCCATTCGGTTTCGGCGTCGGGGCGGACGTGGCGGAAGATGTCGGTTTCCGTGTAGTGCGCCGTAACGTCGGGCCGTTCCCGCTCCAGCGCCGTCACCATGCGGCGGGACTCTCCCACCGGGATGAGTGGGTCGCCCCGGTCGTGCATGATTCGCATCACCGTTTCGGGACTCCACTGGGCGATGTGATGCGACGGCGAGATGGAGTCCACCTCGTCCCGGAAGGTGTCGGGCAGGTTGGAGTACAGCATTCGGGCGTCGGCGATGGAATCCACGCCGGCCAGGAGGGATTGGGCTGCCGGCGAACCGGGCAGCGGGGTCAGCATATTGTCAAACACCCGTTGGGTCAGGGGGTCCACGTCCCACGGGGTTGTCGCGCCGTTGTCGATGGCGCGGCCGGAGGCGATCTGCGCCAGCAGGTCGGTGGTGTCATAGTAGCCGCCGAACGCGTTGACGAAGGCGATGTCGTCGGCGATGCGCGGGTCGGCGGCGGCGACGAGCGCAAAGGACGCTCCGACGGAGAAGCCGGCCAGCCCGACGCGGTCGGGATCAACGAAATCCTGCCCGCGCAGATGCTCGAATCCCGCCACCACGTTGGCGATTTCGCCGGCGTCCACCTGCGCGAGTTCGCCCATGGTGGGAGACCAGTAGTACATGACGGCGAACCCGGTGCGGGCCAGCGCTGCGCCGAGGTTGATCACGTCGGGATCGTCGGCGCCGGCGGCGTTGGCTCCGAGGAATATCAGGACGCCGGCGCGTTGCTTGCCGTCGGGGATGACGTAGATGTCAGCGTTGCCGGTGGCCCCGTCGTCGCGTGCGAACGAGGTTTGGATGCGCACCGGGTCGGGGGCCAGCCACGTTTGAACCCTGACCGGAGAGGGCAGCACCTGAGCCGCGAAAGCGGCGGTGTGAACGGCAGTGGTGGCGGGACGGCACAGGGTCAGGACTGCCGCGATTGCGACTCCAAGCACAATGGCAACGAGATACAGCCGATATGCGGTATTTCCCAACGCGCGGAGCATGATGCGTGAAGGTTGCCACGTAACGACGGCCAGGGCAATAGGCAGGCGGCAGAAACCAGGGTCTTTTCAAGGTCGCCTCGCGTCCCGCGCATGGTGAGCCTGTCGAACCACGGCCGCGTTCTCCGACCGGCTCAGGACCACCGGAAGGGTGAACTCAGTTGAGGGCCTGGGCCAGATCCGCGATGAGGTCGTCGGCGTTTTCGAGGCCGACGGATACGCGCAGCAGGTCGTCGGGCGTGGTTGAATCCGGCCCCTCGATGGACGCGCGGTGCTCGATGAGGCTCTGGGTGCCGCCGAGGCTGGTGGCGCGGACGAACAGGCGGACGTTGGCGGCCACGCGCATGGCGGCATCCCGCCCGCCGGCCACCTGCAATGACAGCATCCCGCCGAAGTCGGCCATCTGACGGGCGGCGGTATCGTGTCCCGGGTGGTCGGGCAGGCCGGGGTAATGCACGGCGGCGACGTGGGGATGGTCGTGCAGGAACCGGGCGACGCGGCCGGCGTTGGCGCAGTGGGCTGGCATCCGGACGTGCAGGGTGCGGATGCCGCGCAGGGTGAGCCAGCAGTCGAAGGGCGACGGCACCGCGCCGTAGAGGTTCTGGATGAGGCGCACGCGCTGGAACAGGTCGGAGTCGGATGCGCTGACGACCATGCCGCCGGTTACGTCCTCATGGCCGCCCAGGTACTTGGTGGTGGAGTGGACGACCATATCCGCGCCCAGGGACAGGGGGCGCTGCAGCATTGGGGTGCCCCAGGTGTTGTCGCAGACGCACCACGCGCCGGCGGATTCCGCGATGCTTGCCATCTCCGCGATGTCGGTGATTTTGAGGAGGGGGTTGGACGGCGTCTCCACCCAGATCATGCGGGTGTTGGGCCGGACGGCGCGGCGCACGTTGTCGGCGTCGGTCATATCGACGAAGGAGGTCTGCAAACCCCAGGGAGCGAAGACCTGGCGCAGCAGGTGGGCAATGCCGTGGTAGCAGTCGTCGGGCGCGATGACGTGGTCGCCGGGAGCCAGAGCCTGAAACACGGTGCCGGCGGCGGCGGAACCGGAGGCAAACGCGGCGGCCACGGCCTCGCCGGAATCGCCGCCCTCCAGCAGGGCCAGCAGATTTTCCAGGGAGTGACGGTTTGGGTTGTCGGACCGCGAATAGACGAAACCGCGCGAGTAATCGCCGTCGGGGTCGCGCTCGAAGGTGGTGGACAGGTAGATGGGGGGAGCCACGGCGCCGGTGGTGGGGTCAGGGTGGTGGGCCGCCTGGGCGGCGATGGTTTCAGGGTTCATGGGAGTGGTGGTTCCGTGGCAATATGGGGTTCAGCAGGTCTGGTGGACAATGTAACAGACTATCCGGTGTGCGAGGTGCGCCAAGAGGAACACCGTAGGGGCGACGCCATGCGTCGCCCCTGATTGCCGTGGCGCCGATGGGTGTCAGCCGCCCGTTTTGATGAACTCCGAGACGCGCTCGCTGATCATGATGGTGGTGGCGTTGGTGTTGGCGCGGATGACGTCGGGCATCACGGAGGCGTCGGCGACGCGGAGGCCATCGATTCCATGGACCTGTCCGTGCTGGTTGACGACGGCCATGGGGTCGCTGTCGGGGCCCATCTTGCAGGTGCCGGCGATGTGGTGCTGGGTGTAGGCGTTGCGCAGGATCCAGGCGTCCAGCGCGTCGTCGCTGACCAGGTCGGCGTCGGTGGGATTGAGACGCTCGACGATGAAGTCCCTGAACGGGGAGTTTTCGGCGATTTCCAGGGCCTTGCGGACGGCCTGGCGCATGCGCTGGCGGTCGTAGGGGTCGCTGAAAAGCTGGTAGTCGAGGTCGGGCTGGACGGCGGGGTCGGTGGACTGGAGGGAGAGGCGGCCGGCGCCCAGGGCGTTCTGGAGGCCGACGCTGAGTCCGAAGTGGAATCCCTCGCCGTCGTAGGACACGCTGGCCGGCCGGTGTTCGCTGGTCATCAGGGTGGGCGTGATCTGGAAGTCGGATTTGGTGGGAGAGTCGTCGGCGCTCCAGCGGAGGCCGACCTGGATGTTGGGCGCGAAGGTGTCGGGTTCCTCGCCGTCGCCGCGGAACAGGATGTAGGCGGCGGGATGGTCGCGGAAGTTGCTGCCGACGCCGGGCAGTTCGTGGTTGACGGGGATGCCCATCTCGCGCAGGTGGTCGGCGGGGCCGATGCCGGAGAGCAGCAGGATCTGCGCGGAGCCGATGGTGCCGCTGCACAGTACGATCTCGTTGCCCTCGACGGTGAAGATCTCGCCGCCGCTCTCGACCTCGACGCCGATGGCCTTACTGCCATCGAGCACGACGCGGCGGGCGTGGATGTTGCCGCGCACGGTGAGGTTGAGGCGATGGCGGGCGGTGCTGAGGAAGGTGAGCGACGTGCTCATGCGCACGCCGTCGATGTTGTTCATGGGGCGCGGCGAGATGCCGGTGTAGCAGTCGGGGGCGTTCTGGTCGGGATGCTCGGGGATGCCGAGAGCGACGCAGGCGTCGTAGAAGGCGGTGTTGAAGGGCAGCCAGTCCTCGCGCTTAGGCCGGCGCACGGGCAGCGGGCCGTCGGAGCCGTGGAAGTCGTCGCCGCCGTAGTCCCAGTCGTTTTCAAGCTTGCGGAAGAAGGGCAGGCAGTCGGTGAATTTCCACTGGTCGTTGCCCCACTCGGCCCAGAGGTCGTAGTCCTCGGGGATGCCGCGGAAGACGACCTGGCCGTTGATGGACGACGAGCCGCCCATGGCCTTGCCGCGCGGTATGACCATGGGCTCGTCCTGCGCGGGGTTGGCGCGGCCGCGCAGGTCCCAGCTATGCGGGCCGTAGGCGGAGAGCCAGGTGTTGTTGCCCTGCTTGAGGTCCTGGGGCAGATGCTCGAAGTCGGGATAGTCGGGGCCGGCCTCAAGGAGGATGACGGTCTTGTCGGTCTGCTCGGAGAGACGGGTGGCCATGACACAGCCGGCGGAACCGCCGCCAACCACAATGTAGTCGTACTTCATAACGTGGAGACGCTCCTGTAGGGATGGTTTGGCGGGGATTTTAGCATGGGGTGCATCAGGATTGAGAGACCTGCGACGGTTGAGCAGACGCGCTCCGGACGCCGACCGCATGGGCAGACGCGCACCAAAATCTACCTGTTCGCTGTATCCGGAGATCGAATACCTTTCAGAAACGCATTATAATTGCATCATCAATCCATATGGAGATAAATGGGGAATATAGTGATGATTGCGGGTTGGAAGACCCCGTGAATGCGCGTCAGGTGGTGCGTTGAAGGCAAGGCGTCATATGCTGCCGTTCCCAGGATCCGGCTCATATCGGGCCGCCATCTCGATCCTGGCCGGGTTGGTTCTGGCTGGATTCCTGGTGTCCTGTGTTGGCGAGAGCGCTCTGGCTACCGATCCAAACCTCAGGGAACCGACTGTACCCCATGTGCATTTGGAAGCGCCTGAAAGCCGTTGGGATCGGGCGCGAAACGCAGCCATCATCGGGCAGGCGGTGGCAACGATCATCGCTATTGGCTTGGGCGGCGCGTTCGCTTGGCGGCGAGGCTATCTATTCCGCACGGGTCAGCCTTACGTGACCATCTCTCACGAGATTACCCATCGGCAGGTTAGCCTTGAGTACGTTCATCTGGAGCTAACAGCCACGTTGCATAATCCGTCACGGGTCAAGGTTGAGTTCCGCAATTCGCTGTTTATCGTGCAGCAGTTGGCGCCGGCAGATGACGACTATATTAGTTACTTGTACCGCCGAGCGTACAACCGACTCCCAAGGATTTATCGGCCGCTAGATTGGGAATACCTGATGGAACGTCCTCGTCTCTGGAACAAGGACGAACTCGTAGTGGAACCCGGTGCATCTGCGGCTGTCACTTTCGAGCACGTGCTTTCGAGAGAAAATCGTTCTATATCAATCACCACGCATTTCTATAATTCGAAAGTGAAGGGAATAATGCTTGCAAGCGTGAATCCCCGCATCGCAAAGAACCGAAAGCGGTTTGGAATGTGGGAAGTATCCGGTACTAAAGGTTGGAATCGCACCACCACCTACGATATACTCTGAGCCATAGGCTTTGGACGGTCAACGTCAATGTTCCTTTTTTTCTTCTTCAAACCAAATAGCGCCAAAGAGCCGCGTGGCGCGCAGGAACCCAAAGCGCAACCGGTGCCGGACTTTGGTGGCAGGCCGCCGGGCTACAAGCTCCTGACCAAGGAAATTCTGGATAAACGTTTGGCGCGCGAAAAAGCGTCGGGCCAGTCAGAAGAGTAAGCGACCCTGGGATGCGCCGCCCGCCACATACCTGCCCGTTATTGGAAGGGCAGCCCGCTTGGGTGTATTGCTGGTCCCCGTGGGCGTGATCTCAGCTGGACGATATAGCCGACCTGCCGGAAGCGGATAGCGATACAATTTTAGGATCACCTCCCGCAGGCGGCGCGGGCGCGGGTGAAGACGGCGTCGAGCATTGGTTGGGTGAGGCGGCCGGTTTGGGTGTTTTGCTGGCTGGGGTAGGGGTGTACACTTCGGTTATGGAGGTGGCGGGTATGACGATGCATAAACCCAGGCGGGTGTGGTCGGTTGCCGATGCTCAGGCAAATCTTGAGGAAGTGCTGCGGCTTTCCGAAACGGAAGGACCTCAGTATATTGATGCCGGGAAGACCTTCGCCGTGGCTCCAGTGGCGGGTGAGGATGGGGAAGACCGGGATGAACCTGAGATGACGCTGGGGCAATGGCTGGTAGAGAATGCGCCGCGCGGCACGAATCTTGTCATCCCAGACGACGAGTATTCCGACGACGAAATCCCTTGGACTGAAGAATCAGACGAATGACAGACTACGCACTGGACACGAACGTAGTATCCGAGCCGACCAAAGACATCCAAAACCCGCGTGTCATCTCTTTTTTGCGTGAACAAACTGCCTCGCTTGGGATTCCCTCAGTCGTGGTGCATGAGTTGGAGTACGGCATCCAGTTGTTGCCGCAAGGACGACGCCGCAATCGTCTGCGCGCGATGGTCGAGGGCATCGTTTCATCATTTAGTAACCGCATACTGCCCCTGGAGCGCAGCGGGTCGGAATGGGCCGCGATATACCGGGCGCAAGCACGCCGAGACGGTCGTTTGCTTCGTCTGAGCGACGCGCTGATCGCTGGCATTGCCAAGGCGAACGATCTGTCGGTTGTAACCAGAAACGTGCGGGATTTCGACGGATTGGATATCGAAATCGTCAATCCCTGGGATACAGCGTAGAGTCCCCATTTCTGTATCAAACGTTGCAGGCGGCGCGGGCGCGGGTGAAGACGGCGTCGAGCATTGGTTGGGTCAGGCGGCCGGTTTGGGTGTTCTGCTGGCTGGGGTGGTAGCTGGCGATCAGGATGGGGCCGCCGTCGGGCAACTCGGTGGCTACGTTGTGTCCGAAGGGCGGTTTGCGATCCGGCGGGGTGCGTCCGGCGGCGGCGTAGGCGCGGAGGAAGGCGTCGAAGGCGATGCGGCCGAGGGCGACGACGGCGCGGAGGTCGGTGAGCAGTTCGATTTCGCGGGTGATGTAGGGACGACAGGCGGTGAGTTCCGCCGGCGTCAGTTTGTTCTGCGGCGGCGCGCAGCGGGCGGCGGCGGTGATCAGCGCGCCCGTGAGTTCCAGGCCGTCGCCGATCCGGATGGACTCGGGCTGATTGGCGAAGCCGGCGCGATACAGCGCGCCGAACAGCCAGTCGCCGCTGCGGTCGCCGGTGAACATCCGCCCGGTGCGGTTGCCTCCATGCGCGGCGGGAGCCAGACCGACCACCAGCAGACGCGCGTCGGGGTCGCCGAACGCGGCGAGGGGACGCCCCCAGTATTCGTCATCGCGGTACATCCGGCGCTTGACACGGGCGGTTTCCTCGCGCCACTCAACGAGGCGGGGGCATCTGCGGCAGTCGATGACCTGCTGCTGTACCTCGGCAATGCTATCTGGCATTTTGGTTCACATCGACATACAGGATTTGCAGGATATTAGTTGAATCCCATCCCGTTCATCCTGTTCATCCCGTTCATCAATGTCAATCAGTGGTTGTGGTCGTGTTCGTGGTCCTGCGTTGGCGCGCCCCAACCGCCGCCGCCGGGAGTGCGGATGCTGAGGATGTCGCCGGCCTCCACGTCCAGGGTCTCCTTGCCGGCCAGGTGGACCTCCTCGTAGCCGCCCTTGAGCAGCACGTTCTCGCCGTGATGGCCGTGGTGTCCGCCGTGGTAGCCGGGGGGAGCGTAGCGGCGACGCTCGGACAGCACGGTGACGCGGGCGGGACTCAGGAACTCGACGTCGCGGATGAGGCCGTCGCCTCCCCGGTGCAGGCCGTCGCCGCCGGACCCGCGGCGCAGGGCGTAGCGGCGCAGGCGCAGCGGGAACGCGAACTCCAAAGCCTCCACCGGCGTGTTCATGGTGTTGGTCATGTGAGTGTGGATGCCGGAGACGCCGTCCTTGTCGGGGCGGGCGCCCATGCCGCCGCCGATGGTCTCGTAATAGACGTAGGGCTTGTCGCGGGAGATGTCGTGGCCGCCGACGATCATGTTGTTCATGGTGCCCTGCGACGACGCGGGAATCTTGTCTGGCATGGCCTGGCTCATGGCGGCCAGCAGCACGTCGGTGATGCGCTGGGAGGTTTCCACGTTGCCGCCGGCGACGCCGCGCTGGGGCAGCGGGTCCACGAGGCTGCCGCGTGGGGTGATGATCTCCACCGGCCGCAGGCATCCCTGGTTGGCGGGCGCCTCGTCGCCGACGACGCAGCGGACGACGTAGAGGCTGGCAGACACGGTGACGGCGCGCGGCGCGTTGATGCAGCCGGGCCGGTGGTCGGCGGTGCCGGTGAAGTCGATGGTGAGGCGGTCGCCAGCCACGGTTACGGCGACGCTGATGGCCACCGGTTCGTCGGTCTGGCCGTCGTCGTCCATGTAGTCGGTGACGCGGTACGTGCCGTCGGGTATCTCTGTGATGCGCCGGCGGGTGAGCCGCTCGGAGTAGTCCAACAGCGCGTCCATGTGCTCGTGGGTTTCGGAGAGGCCGTAGCGCTGGGCGATTTCGGAGAGGCGCATGTCGCCGACGCGGATGGATGCGATCTGCGCGGCGAGGTCGCCCTGGCGGTCATCGGGCGTGCGGGAGTTGCGGCAGATGAGGGCGATGACCTCCTGGTTGATGCGTCCGGCATCGGAGAGCTTGAGCGGCGGGATGATCAGCCCCTCCTGGTAGAGCTCGGTGGACAGGGGCATGGAGCCGGGAGCCATGCCGCCGACGTCGGAGTGGTGGCCCCGGTTGCTGACGTAGCCGATGAGTTCCTGGCCTGCGTCGGTATCGATATAGGCCGGGGCGACGAGGGTGATGTCGGGCAGGTGGGAGCCGCCGAGGTAGGGGTCGTTGAGGATGATGATGTCGCCGGGCGCGAGGCCATCTGGGAAGGTCTGGAGGGCGGCCTGCACCGAGGCGGGCATCGCGCCCAGGTGGACGGGTTGATGCGCGGCCTGGGCGACCATCTCGGCGGCGGGATTGAAGAGCGCGCAGGAGAAGTCCTGCCGCTCCTTCATGTTGGTGGAGTAACTGGTGCGCTGGAGGGCCACGCCCATCTCCTCGGAAACGGAGATGAACATGTTCTTGAAAACTTCGAGGCTGATGGCGTCAACGGGCATGGTGGGTTTGTGTCCTTTGATGGGTCAGGAGAGAAAGTGAATTCTTTCCAGGATGACGGTTCGGTCATCCTCGATTATTGAATAGATGATTTCGATCTGGCTGGTGCGACGCGGGGTGTGTGGGAAGCGGATAGATCTGTAATTCGCAGGCTCGCCGGGAGCCTGTCTGCCGAGATATGGGGTCTTGGGCAATACGTTGCGTGTGAAGTATTCCACCTGGGCGGGATGCACCATTGGATTGATCCAACCCGCTGTTATTCCTTCCTGCCAATACGATCGAAAAGCCTCGCTCTCAATGACCCGGTACTCCTCCTCACTTTGACTTGGCTGCATTCGCAACCTCTCTGACTGCGCGGATGGAGTTCTGGCTCAACGGGGGCGCCCAGATGCCGGCGAGTTCGTAGGCCATGGGCTGGCCGTCCTCGGTGGCCAGCCAGGCGGCTTCGTATTGGGAGTAATCTTCAATCGCGGCAGCGCTGTATTCGGCGAACCGCTCCAGTTGCGCGTCCATTTCTTCGATCTCTTCCGGAGCCAGTATTTCGCGATTTGCGGAGCGGTTGGTGAGCAGGCCGTAGCGATGGTACCCCTGCGCGTGGCTGTCGCGCAGCACGGATATGGCTCCGGACTGCTCCATTTGCATGCGGGCCTCGTACCAATTTTCCGGATATGGACCGTGGGGGAAGTGGAGGTACGTGGTGCCCGTGATGGGCTTGCCGAGCAGGATGTAGGCGGCGCAATCGGAAAAATACAGCAGCCTGGTCAGCTTGCTAACCCCGAAATACGGGTCGTTCTCCGAGCGTTCTCCGAGATAGAGAACCGCCTCGATCAACTTGTCCATATCCTGGATGAAAGTGTTCTGCTCAGCCATATTGGCAACCCCAATATCTGTCGGGTGCGGCGACTGGATCGGCGTGCGCCAATTCTAGGTTACACCCGCCGGTTTGCCAATGCACGAGGCGTTGCGACCCACAGCGCCAATGGGCGTTTTGGGATGGCTACAACCCTGCCAGCAGATCGGTTGCGCCGGGGGGCGTGGCCAGTTGGTAGTATTCTGTGCCCATGAGGCCGGCCATGATGTCCTGGGGCAGTTGGAAGAAGGGGCCGTCGTCAGAGATCTGGGTGCGGTGGCATTTCAGGGATGCGATCTTGGTTTCCACCCACGGCGAAACGTCCACGGTGGTGGTGACGTCGTTGTCGGGCGTGCCGAGGGAGTCGATGGCGTCCACGGCGAAGGGGGGCTCGATGCCCCGGTCGAGCATCTCCTGCCACCAGCGTTGGAACACGCCGCGAGGGAAGCAGACGTAGTAGAGCAGCGGCGTGAAGCCGTCGGGATCCGAGGCGCGCTGCACGGCGGCGGTGGCATGGTCGGACATGGTCTTGTGGTCGGGATGGCCGTAGCCGCCGCTGGGGTCGTGGGTCAATACAACGTGCGCCCCAACCTCGGCAATCATGCCGGCCAGCAGGTTGACGATGTGATCGTCGTCAGCGTTGCAGTAGGCGTTGGGGTGGTTGTTGTCGTCCCAGCCGTCCATGCCGCTGTCGCGGTAGTCCAGGAACCGCAGGTCGGTGATGCCGGTGACGGCCATGGCGTTGCGGAGTTCCTGCTTGCGCACCTGCCAGAGGTTTTCGGGCGTGGCGAGCGATGGGTCGCTGATTTCGCCGATGTCGCCGTTGGTGGCGCAGACCAGGGTTACGCGTGCGCCGCCGGCGGCGAGTTTCGCCAGGAGTCCACCGGAAGCGAAGCCCTCGTCGTCAGGATGGGCAAAGCACGCGAGCACGGAAAGGCGGGAGAGAGTTTGAGAAGTCATAAATTCAAAAATCCATTTAATTTGAAAACGGTGTCATAGGGCCTTACAGTTTTCGGGTGTCAATGTTACATTGATGTAGCATTGTTACGCAGGGGAATACCATGACTACAGCCGTTGAATGCCACGCAGAGCGAAGCTGGCATTTTCTGGAATTGGTGGATGATGAGGTGGAACGGGGTGAGTTGGAAGAAGCCAGCAACAAGGTGTGGGGCGCGGCTGCTCACGCCATCAAGGCGGTTGCGGAGAGGCGCGGCTGGTCTCATGGCGCGCACCGCGACCTGGAGGAGGTGGTAATGCGCCTGGTTGATGACGAGGGCGCTCCGCCAATTCTGTACACGTACTATACATTGGCCAACTGGTTCCACTCGCGATTTTATGGTGGACCACCTGACGAACGCATGATTCGCCATGGGAAAGAGCAGATGGCCGATTTCATTCGCCTGCTGGAAAGCCTCTAACCGGCGGGTTGCGCCGGCGAGCCACCGAGAGAAAAGCCCTCGTCGTCGGGGTGAGCGGAGTACGCGAGGACAGAGAGGTGGGAGAGGGATGGAAGGGGATGCACCAAGCACGGTGACGCACCGGGGTCGGTCAGGAAAGATCATTGACTCCGGCCAGTTTTCTGGCATCACATTCAGCCTGGATACCGTGCCAAAATCCGCTGGATTGCCCGAAAAATTCGCCAAATCGGGCCGACAACTCCGGCGTGATAGCGCGCTCTCCGCGGATGATTTCATCGATCGTGTGCGGAGCGACGCCGATAGCGTCGGCCAAAGAAATTTGAGAGATGCCCATGGGCTTGAGGTATTCCTCGGCCAGGATCTCGCCGGGTGTGATGGGGTTCATGATGGTCACACGCTATTACGCTGGAAAGTTTGTGTCAATGATAATCAACTATGGGAACTTGTTCAGGGCCGGCATCCGTCCAGCGAAAGGTGATCCGCCACTGGTCGTTGATCCGGATGGAATGAAAACCGGATAAATTTCCTCTGAGAGGTTCCAATCGATTGCCTGGCGGAACCGCCAAATCAGTGAGCGTTCTGGCTTGATTCATCTGGATGAGCTTGCGCAACGGTACGCGCTTGATGGCGGAAAAAGGTCGGCTACTTTCGGAATGAAATAGTTCTGCAGTATCCCGGTCTGCAAACGATTGAATCAAAGTCAAATGCCCGTGACTGCGGCGCTTACCTCTGAGGCTCCAGGATGAGGTTGCCGTAGGGGTCAACTTCGCCGTTCCAGCCGGGCGGGACGACGATGGTGGTGTCCAGTTGCAGCAGCAGGGCCGGGCCGGCGATGCGGTTGCCGGTTTGAAGCCGGTCGCGGTCGTACAGCGTGGTTTCCACGAGGCCGCCGGCGAACACCACTTCGGCGGATCCTATGGTCGCGGCGTCTGAATCCGCGCCCTGCGACGCCGCCGGCTCCAGGCTCGGCTTGTCCACGGCCATTTCAAGCTTGAGGCGAAGGTTGACCACTTCGATGGGCAGGTCGCGGTCTGCGTAACCGAACCGCTGCAGGTGGGCTTCGTAGAAATCCGACGAGATGTAGTCGGTGAGATTGCCGGGGGCGTCCAGGGACGGACAGTCCACCGTCAGTTCGAATGACTGGCCCACATAGCGCACGTCCAGGAAGCGCCGGGGCGTCATATCGTCGGCGGGCAGGGACTCATCGAGCAGTTCCGCACGGGCGAGTTGCTCCATCCCGCGAAACTCGGCATCGAGCCGGCCCTGGTCCAGGTCGTCGCCCCGCAGCATCACCGTGCGCGAGTAGTCCTTGACCACGTCGGCGATGGCGACTCCCAGCGCGGACAGGATGCCGGGGTGTCCGGGGACCAGCACGCGGGGGATGCCCAACTCGGCGGCCAGTTCGCAGGCGTGCATGGGGCCAGCGCCGCCGAAGGGCACGAGCGTGAACTCGCGAGGGTCGTAGCCGCGTTCCAGGGAGATGGCGCGGATGGCGCGCTCCATGTTGGAGTTGACCACCCGGATGATGCCCAGCGCCGTGTCGGTGGCGGACGCGCCGATGCCGCCGGCCAGATCGGCCAGCAGGGTCTGGGAGCGTTGCAGGTCGAGGGTCATGCGGCCGCCGAGGAACCCGTCGGAGCGCAGGCGTCCCAGCGTCAGGTTGGCGTCGGTCACGGTGATTCGGTCGCCGCGTCCGTAGCAGGCCGGCCCAGGGTCCGCGCCGGCGGACTGCGGCCCGACGACGAGTGCGCCGCCGGCATCCACGCGGGCGATGGACCCGCCGCCGGCGCCGACGGTATGGATCTCGATCATGGGGACGCTGACCGGGTAGCCGCCCAGGTTGGCCGAGGTGGTCTCCTTGATGCGGGAAGGGCACAGGGATACGTCGGTGGACGTGCCGCCCATGTCCAGCGTGATGATGTCGGGGTAGCCGGCCTGCACGCCGGTGTAGAACGCGCCCACCACGCCGCCGGCGGGGCCGCTGAGGATGGTTCGCACGGGCTGCTCGGCGGCCAGGCTGGCGGTGATGCTGCCGCCGGAGGACTGCATGATGCGCAGGCCGCGCCCCAGCACGGATTCCAGTTGCGTGAGGTAGCGGGCCATGATGGGGCCGACGTAGGAGTTGACGACGACGGTGCTGGTGCGCTCGTACTCGCGGAACTCGGGGAGGATTTTTGACGAAATGGAGATGAACGGGTGATTGGGCAGTTCGGCAAGACGCCGGGCCAGGGTTTCCTCATGCACCGGGTTCAGGAATGAGAACAGGAAGGATACGGCGATGCCGTCGACTTCGGCTTCCTGGAGGAGGGAGAGCAGGGCATCGACGGACTCGGGGGTGAGGTCGTCCAGGATGGCGCCGGTGTAGTCGATGCGTTCAGGGAGGCCGAAACGGAGTTGCCACGGCGACAACGGCGGGGGACGCTCCATGGACAGGTCATAGAGGTCGGCGCGGTTCTGACGTCCGATTTCCAGCACGTCCTCGAAGCCGAGGGTGGTCACGAGAGCGGTGCGTCCGCCCTTGCCTTCCAGCAGGGCGTTGGTGGCGACGGTGCTGCCGTGGATGAAGTCGGTGTCCGCGATACTGACGTTGGTTTCGCTGATGCCGCGGGTGATGCCCTGGGATGGGTCGGCGGGCGTGGATGGTAGCTTGTGAACGGTGAGGTTGCCGTCTTCCAGGATGGCAATGTCGGTGAACGTGCCACCGACATCAATACCGACAATGGTGCGTGGCATATGAGGTCAATTCTCCGTGGTGTCGTCGGAAGCGTCGGGCGACGCGATGCCGGCGGCGATTTCCAGGCGCCGGACGCGTTCGGTCAGGTCCTGGTCTCGTTGGGAGCGGATGCGTTCCAGTTCGGCTTCGGCGCGGTCATCCCGCACAATTCCCAGAGCCAAGGCAACACCTCCTGAACGATTACCCGTGAGAGCGACCGCCAAGTGGGCAACCTTGGTCGCCGTGTTGTGCCGGATGCCGCTCACGCGAAAATCGCCGTACCCAGCGCGCAGCTGGTGTAAACGGCGAGAGCCATTATATACAATCGGTGTCTCGGGTTCATCGCATGGCGCGAGGGATTCTTTGACAGGCCCCGGTTCGGGTTGTTGTTGTCAGGGCCGTAATTACTGCTTGGGATGAACGGGATCAACGGGATGAACAGGATTCTGCTGACGCCGTGTTCCTGATTTCCGTGTCGGGCGTCCGACCCTTGATGCGACAGGCACAGGATGCGCAGGGGTGATTGATGGGCAACAAAAAAGTCCGGGGAGTGCGCACTCCCCGGACGCCTGGTCCGATATGCGGCGGATGTGCGGCCGTTGTCAGTCAGCAGGCGATGGAGCCGGCTGGGATGCGCCTTCTTCCGGTCGCATCGGGGCGACGTTGGCGGCCTCGTTCTGCTTGCGGCGGATGAAGAACCGTGGAACGAGCACCCAGAGTGCGAAGAGTCCTACGAAAGCGGCAGCGGCGGCGATGGGAAGCATGGCTGGTCTGTCTCCGTCAAAATACGTTGGCTGGTTGAATGGCGGCAGTATGGCGGGAATTTGTTGCGGGCGTTTTGCGGAGATGTAACGCCTGTGTTAACCGGCGATACCGGTGCGCCGCGTCAAAAAAGACAGGGTCCGGCAGATGCCAGACCCTAGACCAGTGGGGGGCTTGCGATCGCTAATCGGCGGCTTGCGGGGCGAAGTCGTCCTGGGAGACCGCTGCCATGGGGGTGGACTCGTCGCGGCGTCGATTGAGTATGAACCGGGGCACGATAACCCACAGGGCGAACAATCCAACGAACGCGGCTCCAGCGGCTATGGCAAGCATTTCAGTCTGTCTCCAATCAGGGTTGGGCATCTCTGCCCGTTTCGATGGATGACAGTATGCCAGCGGGTTGTTACGCGAATTTTGCATCAATGTTACGCCCATGTAACTTTCTGAATCCGGCGAAATTCAATAGGCCGGCATCAACAAAGTCGGGTCAACTGCGACATTCCAGGCCCATCCACCAATGGCGACCCTTGCCGCGCCGCTTGCGCTGGTATCCCCTGGCCCGCAGTTCCAGCCCGAACTTGCGCTGGCTGTGGGCCAGGTATCCATGATCCAGGCACCAACGGGAGTAGGCGGTGTAAAGATCGCCGGCGAGAGTCATTGCCCGCGTGCCGGTGGAACAGGCGTTGGTTATGAAGTCGTCAACGGCCCCCAGATCCGAGGCCTGGGACGCCACCGATATGCGCGGCTCCGGGAGACCGTCGGGCGCGACCCAACCGGCCGGAGCGTCCGCGTCGTCGGTCCGGGCGTGCGGCGCGGGCCGTCGCAGTCGCCCCGACCCGCTGCCGTAGCCGCCGGAGTTTCTGACTGGACTGCGCGAGGGAATCTCCGAAGAATA
This sequence comes from Dehalococcoidia bacterium, assembly GCA_963668585.1. Classification (GTDB taxonomy): domain Bacteria; phylum Chloroflexota; class Dehalococcoidia; order Lucifugimonadales; family UBA3495; genus Bin87. The sequence continues at coordinate 982,168 of OY764869.1, forward strand.
CCGCTGTGCAAGGTGGCCCATTGCGCCGTAGTTGCCCGACGCTGCCTGCGCCGCCGTTGCGACGTCGATGCCGTCGAGACAGTAGGAGACGAACAAAGCCAGGTCGAGGTACCCGGGCAGTCCCCCGAAATGGCCCCAGCGGATTTCCTCACCGTTGAGGTTGCTGGCGTCCAGCGTAATATTCAGGGCGGGAACTGCGATGGGATGCCGAAATGCGGGCGGGACCCGCCAGGAGGGGGCCATCGGGTCGTCGTTCAGGCTGTGGTTGATGACGAAGAAAATGGATCGCGCGCCCCACAAATTGGCTTCCGGAGATTCTGCCGGGGGTCGGACGGCGTGGGTCAGCGGCCCCAGGGTGGCGTCCAGTTCCCGCTGGGTGTGGACGGCCAGCAGGGAGAAAGCGCCGCGCACCTGGTTGCCGGCGGTGCGCAGCAGGGAACGGTGGTCCGAAACGTCCAGAGGGACGCCGGCGGCAAAGGTCTGGCCGTTGGTGAGGAATAGCTCCGCGCTGTTGGGGACGAAGGTGGCGGTGATGAGACCCTGGTGCGAGGCTGCATACACCGCCATCGCCAGGCACAGGTTTTCGCGGGCCAGCCGGACCCGTCCGCCTGGCGTGAGGGCCGTAGTTGACGGGGACATTGACACGGTTGCTCGAACTGCCAATGCAGGTAGGGGCGAATGTTGATTCGCCCCTACGGTGTTCTGAAATATACCAAGGGTTCGGGGCGGTCAGGAGTTGATGTCCATGATCACCTTGATGATGTTGTCGTCGCGCTGCTCGTACATATCGTAGGCGTTCTGGATATCGGAGAATCCCACGCGATGGGTGATCAATTCGGCGGGGTCGGCCCAACCGCGGGTGCGGAGGTCAACCATGTCCTGGATCTGGCTGATGGGGTCGCTGCTGCGCGCGCCAGTGGTGGGGATGATGCGCGGCTGTTTGTCCATCCAGAGGTTGTGTTCGATGGGCACCATGTGGTCGGTCTGAATGCCGAAGATGATGACCTGCCCGAACTGGCGGACGTGGCGGAAGCACTCGTTCAGCGAGTCGGGGTAACCGGCGGCTTCCACGCAGACGTCGGGGCCGGCGCCTTTGGTGATTTCCATGACGGCTTCGTGGACATCCTGCTTGTCGGGGTTGATCCGGTGGGTGGAGCCCATCTGCTTGGACTTTTCGAGGCGGTAGTCCAGAGGGTCAACGACAATGACGTTGCGGGCGCCCATGCGGGACAGGATCATGGTGAAGCTGAGGCCGATGCTGCCCTGTCCGAAGATGAGGATGTTCTGCTGGAGGGGGCTGCCCATCTGACGGCAGGAATAGAGGACGGTGCCGGGGGGTTGGCACATGACCCACTCGTCCAGCCCGCCGTATTCGGGAAGTACGGCGATGCGGCCGGGGGCCGAAAGCACATAGTCGCAGAGACCGCCGGTGCCGGGGAAGGGGATCACGATGACGCGCTGGCCTTCGTGATACTCATCGGTCTTGCTGTCCACGATGACGCCGGCCAACTCGTGGGCGCCCTTGCAGGGGGCCATCGGGTATTCGGACTCGTCAAGGATCGGGCCGTAGGTGTGGCGGATATCAGAGCCGCAGACACTAACGGCTTCCATTTTTACGAGGACCTGACCGTCGGCGGGCGTCGGGGTTTCAACTTCGGTGAACTCCCAGCGCTTGGGTGCGACCAGTTGGGCTGCTTTCATGTGAGGGCTGCTCCTTTGAAAAGGATATGATTGGATAATAATGACGTGGCAATCATAGTATGCCGGGGTGGTTGCGGCAACCCGGCCGCTTATTCGTCCCGGGGCGGACGGCGACGGTGGTGGAAGATATCGGCCAGCGGGATGGTCAGGCCGGGCAGCAGCGGCGTGGTGAGTGTATCGGCGGCGGTGAGGGCGGGACGCTCGGCGTATGCGCCGTCGTGCAGTTCCAGGGGCAGCGCGGTGTCGTTGACGGGGTCGAAGATCCAGTATTCGCGGACGCCGGCTTCGGCGTAGAGTTGGCGTTTGCGGACGAGGTCGCGGTTGCGGTCGGTGGACAGGATTTCGATGACGATGTCGGGTATTTTGCCGGCGGCGCTGATATCCGAGTCGTCGCCGGGAGTTCGGACGAAGACGGACAGGTCGGGTATCAGAATGCGGCCGGATTCCCGCGATATGATGACCACCAGTTCGGTGTACACCTCGGCCGGAGGATCATCGAAGTTGTTCAAGTAGCTGACAAAGAACGATCCCAGGTGGAGCGCAAGGAATTGGTGGCCACGGCGCGGTCTCGGCATAAAGTACAGTGCTCCGTCGTCGAGTTCCAGCCAGCGGTATTCGTCGATATCCGGCAGTTCCAGGTACTCGGCGGCGGACATGCGGGTCCCGGTGCGGAGTTTGGGTTTGGAGGTGGTCATGGCGGCCTTCCGGGTCTCTACTCGTCCCGGGGCGGACGGCGACGGTGGTGGAAGATGTCGGCCAGCGGGATCGAGAGGCCGGGCAGCAGCGGCGTGGTGAGGGTGTCGGCGGCGGTCAGGGTGGGACGCTCGATATACTCGCCGTCTTGCAGTTCCAAAGGGAGGACGGTGTCGTTCTGGGGGTCGAAAATCCAGTATTCGCGGACGCCGGCCTCGGCGTAAATTTGGCGTTTGCGGACGAGGTCGCGGTTACGGTCGGTGGACAGGATTTCCACGACGATGTCGGGCACGCCTTCGACCCAGCGCGCGCCGCTTATATCGTCGCGACCGGCGAGGATAACGACCAAATCGGGCTCAACCGCCCGCTGCAGTTTCTGTGAAAGGATGGTGGTGATATCGTGATGCACTTCGTACGGCGGAATTTCGAAGTTGTCCAGATGACTTTCAAAATGGTGCCGTATCATGTACATCAAGAATTGATGGTCTTTGATAGCAGTAGGCATTACGTACAAGACACCGTCGATGAGTTCCATGCGCTCGTCGGTTTCGCCGAGAGCGAGGAACTCGTCGAGGGACATTCTGGTCCCGGTGCGGAGTTTGGGCCTGGGGGTGGTCATGGCGGCCTGCTGCCGGTAATGCCTACTTGCCGAGGGGGCCGTGGAAGCGGGGCAGGATTTCCTCGCCGGCCTGTACCAGTTGGTCCATTGACTCTGCGCCGGCGCACAGCGGACGGATGACGAACTTGAAGCCGCCGGCGTCGATGTAATCCTGGATGAAATCGCCGATCTGCTCGGACGTGCCGACGGCGGAGTATTCGGTGAAGTGGGCGTCGGGACGCTGGCGGGTGACAAAGGCTTCGGATTTTGCCTCGCCGTCCTTCTGGTCATCGCAGATGTAGTAGCCGATGAGGACGCCGACGTGGTCCTCCTCGATCTCACGGTCGTACTGCTGGGCGGTCTCGAAGACGATTTCGCGGCCGGAGCGGACTTCCTCCGGCGTGGCGCTGGACACCAGCCAGCCATCGCCGACACGCCCCACACGTCGGGCGGCCGCCGGGCTGCGTCCACCGATCCATACGGGAGGCGAGGGCTTGAGGAAGGTGCGCGGCGTCACGGATACGTTGTGGGTGGTGAAGAATTCGCCCTCGTGGGTGACGTCCTGCTCTTCCCAGAGGCGGCGCATGAGTTCGATGGCCTCGTCGGTGCGACGGGCGCGGTCGGCCTTGGGGACGCCGCAGGCTTCGTACTCGTCGGGGTCCTCCTGTCCGAGTCCGACGGCGGGGAAGAAACGGCCCTGGGAGAGCCAGTCCAGCGTGGCGACCTGCTTGGCCAGAACCACCGGGTTCCGCAGGGGCAGGGCCAGGACGCTGGTGCCGAACTTGAGGCGGTCGGAATAGCCGGCCACCAGGGAGAGGGCGACCATGGGCTCGAGGCTGAACCGGTCGCTGCAGATGCGGTCGCTGAGCCAGATGGAATCGTATTCGTACCTGTCGCCCAGTTCCACCAGGGTGCGGAGGAAGTTGGGGTCGTCGCCTCCCTGTCCGAATGCGCCGGGGACGTAGCCGATGGCAACGCTCATGGTAGTTGGCCTCCTGGGTGGAATGGGCGGGTTGTCTGTTCAGGCGAACAGCGTTATATGGGCGTATTGTAGCAAACGGCAGCCTTCACCCGATTGCGGACTTCCGGGGTTTTTCCGTGGATCACCGTCCGTCGTGCTATCCCGAGATGGGGTCCAGACCCGCCTCGGCGCGGGCGTCGTTGATGTGGTCGAGGACGCGCATGCGCAGGGGCGGCAGTTCGTAACCGAGGTCGGCCATCATGCGGCTGTTGTCCACCAGGTACACATGGGGCACGGGCCGGCTGCCGGTGGTGATGCTGGCGTCGGGGATGTAGGAGCGGACCATGTCGGCCACGTCGGCGATGGTGGCGAGTTCGCCGCCGCTGATGTAGATGTGGTGGTTGAGTTGGTCGGCGAGGGCGGCGCGAACGAAGATCTCGGCGGCATCCTCGGCGTGGATCATGGGCGAGGCTTCCATCGGGTCGAAGTCCATGCTGACGGGCTGGCCGATGGCGGGCAGGGACATCATCAGGCCGCCGATCATGCCGGTCATGCCGGTGACGCGACCGTGTCCGAAAACGGTGCAGATGCGGACGCCGCGAATGTCGAGGCCGTGGAGGGTGCGGTAGCGGGCGGCGGCGAAGTCGTTGACGGCCTTGGTCATGCCATACACGTTGATGGGCGCGGGCAGGTCTTCCTCGATGAGGGGCCGGTCGCCGAAGGTGTCCTGCACGCCGTACACGGCGATGCTGCTGGCATAGACGACGCGGCGGATGTTGCCCCAGCGAGCGGCCTCGAAGACGTTGTTGCACCCGTCGATGTTCACGGCCATGCCGGTGGCGGGACGGTCCTCGGTGTCGGGCGGCAGCAGGGCGGCCATGTGGATGATGCGGTCAACGTTGTGCCGGTTGACGGCTTCCAGGAGGTGGTCGAGACGGGTCACATCGCCACGGTACATGGAGACGCGTTCGAACAGGGGCTGCAGGTTGGCGCGCGGAGGAGCCAGGTCGAAGCAGACGACCTCCTCGCCGCGTTCGACCAGTTTGCGGATGATGCGGTTGCCGATGAACCCGGTACCGCCGGTGACCATCACGGACATTGAATAACCTCCAGAAGCGCCGCCGGTGGTGAAGTATGCAGGGGGCGGCTGCCGATGGGCAGCATCATAACCAGCGCGGTAGGGGGGCGCAAGGAACGGCCAGGTGCGGCTGTGCCAGGCCCCAATACCTGTTGGGCACGGCGCTATGAATCATGATGCCCGTAGGCACGACAACCAAAGGCGCAGGCCGTCAAACAGTCAATGCTGTAGAGACTTTAGCAGTAGAATTGGTTGTCTTGCATTCTGGCAGTCAGCATTTGTTCGAATTCATCGGGAGCGGACCACCGGGCTATTTCGGAATGTTCTTCCACCAATTGAAAGTCCTCGGGCCGCCACACATCGACAGTGTCATCAAAAAGCGAAACGAATGCCAAATTGGGTTGATTAGTTCTAAGGTGACTCAAGTCAACACATCCAGCCAGAACGTGCTCCGTAATCCGGCGCACGGCACCGCGCGACCCAGTGCTTAGCAGGAAAATCAACGAAGTCCGGTTATCGGTCTGCGTTTCAAAATTAACGGTCCAGTCACGCGCCGACCGCCCCGGTCTGGTAACTTGGCGCTCAAACGGGATGCGCTTTTCGCGCAACCATTCGTCCACCTCGTCCTCGGCGGCTTGCAGCGATTGGCTCCTTAATGTAAACCACAAGTCGGCGACTCTTACGATTCCTTGGGCGACGCGAAGTACTGATTCCGCCAATGTATCTTCCGTTACCGTGCGAAGTACCAGTTGATTGTTGAGATGCTCGATTCGGAGAGTTTGGCATACATCCTGAACCAGCAATTCCTGCCGGGGCGAGAGGCGTCTGCTGGCCGACTGCAACCAAAGCCAACCCTGCGCATCACCAAAATCGGTGACCGTGTATCGTTGACCACGTTCGAGGACGAACACGTCCACCACTCCACCGTCCGGGTACAGCAATGGAGTGCGTACTCTCACTCCGTCATGTGGAGCCGGCGAGCACGTGAACAAAGGAGGTAATGTCCTCTCTAGAGAAGCGCATAGTTCGTTCATGCTCATATCAACGGCGCTCCTTGGACAGCGCCAGGCTCGTGAAGAGTTCCCTGATGCTGCAGATTTATCTCAGCGCAGAATTGTTCCCAAACTGCCACCGGACGGTCCCACGGTTCGGTGATGTCGTCTGGCACGTAAGCCCATTTGTCTCGACTGCCAGCCACCCAGTAGTTTTTGTGTTTCTCTCCTACGGGTATTCCGTCAGGGTGTAGTGATTTGCTCCCAAATCCAAGCCGTGAATGCGCCCCAGGATTCGGTGAATGAGCGCATACGATAGCTTTCCTGAGTGCGAGTTGTGCCAACCTTTTATGAAAATAGGATGTCCCGCTTGGGAATCAATATCGACTCGAAACTCCCGCGCCGGGGCGTTGGGCTGGCCCTCCCATCTGATATCGCCAACGATGCGCTTGGTTGCATCACTCACGATGGCTTCGTATTCCTGATTGCTCAACGTCATAGTGCCTGCGTTGGTCTCTGAATTTCATACCACCGTGGAGATGGCAGCCACCTACGGCTTATTGGCTGGGAATGCGTTCAATCTTCGCGATCTGAACTTGGGTGCCGATTGTAGCAAGATCTATAACTATGAGCGCGTCTTCATGTCCAAATACCTGGCCGTGGACAATCAGGCAGCGTGTTGTTCTACGAGGTCGCGGTTGGAGGACAGGGTGGCTGTCAGGCCTTGGGCGGAGAGGTCGTTGAGTTGGCCGAGGCGGTGGATGCCGCGGTCGTAGAGGCCGGCGAGGATGTTCACATCGACGGGCAGGAGGTTGATGGGCAAGGAAGCCAAGAAACGGCGGCGCGGTTCCGTGGCATCGGGCACGCGCAGGGCGTGTCCGGGCCGGGCGATGCTGGCGGCGCAATGGGCGGCCAACCGGTCGGAAGCGACGCCAACGCGAGGCTCCCAGTCTGCCGGGACGCAACCCATGAGGCTGGCGACCAGGCGGGGTTCATCCATGGGTGCGCCATCGTCGCCGTCGATGCGCACGTCGCCGTCGATGCGCACGTAGGCCGTGCCCTGGCCGGCGTCGTCCACGGTGTTGCGGACGCCCCGCAGGCGGGCGATGGCGGCGTGCCACTGCTGGGCATACAGGGCCGTATCGGCGGGTATGGGCACGGCGTCAGGGCAGCGGGCCAGCGCGGTGTCCAGCGGCATTCCCGGATGGACGCGTTGCCCCGGGGTGGCGTCCACCACCCGGCGTCGGTCAGAGTCCGCGTCGTAAATGACCAGCGGAGCGCGTCGCAAGCCGGAATTGCGAGCGGCTTCAACGCGGCAGGGCAGATGCTTGATGATGATGCAGGCCACGGTCATGGTGGCCGCATTATATCAGAATATATTTTCGGTACGCCAGTGCTTTAATGGCTCAAGCGCACCCGGTTGTTCATTGCGACGGGTGAGTCGAAGGTTCCGCCGGACGAGCGGCGATACCCTCCAGCGACGAGATTGCCACGCTGCACTCATAATGACAAACTGTTTGCGGGATATGGTTCGACAGGTTCACCAAGAGCGGGATTTTCGGGGGTTCGTTCGTGAACGGTGAGAGTGAGGTCACAAAGCGGGTTGAGGATATATTGGCGTCGCCGATGGGGTGCGCGTTTTTTGCCGATGCTCGGGAGCGGGGGTATCTGCCCGAGGGTCTGGCGAATCCGGCGGTGAGCCTGCCGCTGGCCGCCGAGGCGGTGGACGCCGTCGAGAGGTGGCGATCGGACCACGCGGAGGTCGTGGCAGAGATACTGAGGCTGGCGCCGGTGATTCGCCCGTTGGTGGAGGCCACGCTGGCCCACGAGGGGACGGCGTGGTGGTACGAGAGGCCGGCCCTGGATCGGCAGGTGTGGGTCGCGCACGAAGGGGAAACTCCTGATCCTGCGCAATGGCGTCAACCGAACAGCCCGCCAGCCCGGTGGGAACGCTACGCGCAGAAACCCGACAGCCTGCAATACACTTCCACCTCGTATGCCGGCTATGTGTCGCTGCTGATCGCTTACGAAAATCATGCCGGTGACCATTGGGCGCAGAATTGGCCGCTGCAATGCTGGTTGATGCGGATGCCGGCCGGCGCGAAGATTTACGAAGTCAACGGGCCCGACGACTGGCATCGCCTGTGCGTGGCGTATCCGGCGCGGGGTTCGGACGACGACCGCCTGGTTCCCGACTGGGGCGCGGCGTCGGCGAACTGGGACGGCGTGCATCTGAGCTTCGGCGGGTTGCTGGCGTGCGAGCAGAGGCGGTACGAATCGCCGGAGGGGTGGTCGATGCACGAGTCCTGGCACACGGAGACAACCTTCTGGCTGAGGGCGTTGGACGCCATCTGCGAGCGGATGCGCGACTACCACGGTGGCGAGGAACGACCGGCACCCAGCGGCGAGCCGCAGCCGACGTTTCCGCCGTACCAACCGCCTACGGAGGACGGTCCGGGCGTGTTCGCGCTCAGGAGATACGAGCATGGTGAAGGCCCGCCGGATATTGAGGCGCTGCTGGAGCAGGCGCGGCTTGAGGAACTGCGGCGGTCGGAAAACGATTCGACAGGTGCGGGCAGTCCGCAACCGCCGGAGGGTGAATGATGGCCATCACGATTGACGAAATGCTGGATCTGTTGAGCTTTGCGGGGGCCGAACTGGGCAGCGGCAACGCCAACCACGGCCCGATGGCGTCCGAGGCGCTGTTCGCGCTGGGCAGGGATGAGGCCGTGCTGCCCTGGGTGGAAGACTATCGGAGTAGATTGATGGATCGTCCGACGCCTTCTCTCATGATTCCGCGATCCGAGTGGCGGGAGTTTCTGGGCGCCCGCGAGAGGCTGGGAGACTGGATAGCGTTCTTTGAGAATGAGCTGAAGGAAGCCGCGTGGCAGGACGTGGTGAGGCATTGGGCGCCGCTGCTGGCGCCGGCGGTGATATCGGCGGCCACGCACGGACTGATCCGCACCGCCCACGCTGCCAGGAATCTGTCGTCAGCGGATACTCCCCAACGTCGCTACGAATTGGCGCAGGGGCTGGGGTTCTGGGCCGCGCGGTACGACACTCTCCCGGGCGAGCCATCGACTGCCGACGCGGGTTTCACTCCGGCAGCCGCTCTGGACCGCGTGGAACGACTGCACGACCCGAGTTTCGACGGTGCGGGTCCGATCAGTCAACAGATCAAGGGACTTGAAGGCCATGGGGAGTTTGGGCCTGTCATTAACCTGGTGGATGCTGGCGGTGACGTGTCGCAGTTCCTGTCCAACCTCACCGAGACGTGCGCTGCAATCTACCTGGCGAATCCGAAAAACCTGATCGCGTTTGTCCACACGGTGACGGCTCCCAGCGCGCTCAGGATGCTGGCGTCGTACCTGGACGAAGCGGACGCTCGACAGGCGGCGCGTTACGCCTGGCAGGCGTGCGCCGGCATCTACAGCTGGTACTCGACGGTTTCACTCCAGGACGCGGTGAGTTGGGAGACGCCGGCGGAGGGTTGGGACGAGATCATAGACCGGGCGGTGGCCGCCGCCGGCGCACATTCCATAAAGTTCACGGAGGCGTGCCGGCGCGAGTACGCGTTGAATCCCAACCCGGTGTACCTGGCGGCGGCGTGGGACGTGTCGGAGCGGGTGGGGCCGATTTAGGGCGGCGTCCAACGAGCCGTTGGCGAGGCCAATGATTGGTCGCCCGGAGGTGCAGGGACTAATCTTCACAAAGGGCGGACAATAATGGCGAAATAATTTACGTTCCTTTCACATTGTGCGGCTATCATTAGCATCAATAACTTTTCGCGCTGATACAAATATATGAGGCTGGTATGTCATATCTACTTCGCGCTGGAGGTGTTTACACCATTTTGGCCGGCGTAGCCATTGCGGTACATTTCATCATCACTCCGTTCTATCACGCCGGTGATGCGCCGTTCACGTTGTGGCACTACATGAACTGGTTCATCGCGCCTGGGGCGCTGATCATGTTGGCGGCCAGTTATGTTGGCAAACGAAGGCTCGACGGTGAAGGGTCGGCGGAAATGAAGCGGTACCTGGAGGCCAACGGGCTTTTCTATGGCTCGGTTGCCGCGGCGATCATCTACTATTGGAACTGGTCTCTTACCCTTTCGCCCAACAACGTGGCGGATGGCCAGTTCTGGTCGGTGCTGGGCGCGGCCCTGCCCATCCTGATGGTGGTGGCCGGCCTGCGGCTCTGGAGTATGCGCAGGCGGGAGGGCGCTTTGGCCTGAACCCCAACCCGGTGTACCTGGCGGCGGCGCGGGAGGTGTTGGGGTTATTGGAGGAGGCGCCTGGCCTATTGGCGCTGTCTTGGGGCTTCAATTGCGGCGATAACATCAGCCGCAGTCTCGTCCCGATCTCGAAGGCTGTACGCCCATTCACGTCCTGGATGCAGCGTGTCCCATCGGGACCTTCGCTGGTTTCTGCGTCCTGCGCCTGGATCGTGATTGCCGAACCCATCGATGACTGTGTTCCATATGGGTTGGTACTGGGCGATCAGCACCTGCTCCGTGAGTCCGATCCACACCGGGTCAAGCACGAGCCAGCGACAGCGAAAGTCGGACAAGTCCAAGTTGGGTGCAGATTCAATTGACGCGGCATGTTGTTGCAGGCGGCTGTGAAGGACGGTGGTTGTTGCCTGCGTCCGTCCCTGTCTTCGTCCTGGCGGGTCGGCCTTCCCTACATAGATGGGCATGTCCGCCCCGATGGCGGCATACGCAGGAAAAGCGCCGGTATAGTGCAGGGTATAGACCCCGGCGCCATCAAAGGCGTTACTCGGTGGCAGCGCGTCGGCGGGGTATTCCATCAAGGCCCGGGCGGCATTGCGGCCCAGTTCGTCCACGCTGAGCGGGTCGTAGTTGCGCACCGATCAGCGCTCGCACCTGGCGCTGTTGCGGCAGACTATCCAGAAGCAGTGGCGTTTCCTGGCGTGGTGAGCGGTGGCCCACTTGTTGGACATCATGGGGCCCGTGCGGATCTTGATGATAAGGTCGCAGACGGTGAATCCTGCCTCATCCGCCATGCGCATAAAATCGCAATGGCTCCACTTTGAGCGGTGGCTGTTGACCATATCGGTGATCTTGGCAAGAAGCAGGCCATTGGGTTTCAGGACCCGTTTCGCCTGGTCCAGGAACGGCGGGTAGAGATAACTCAGGCTCCAATCATGCTCTTTGCCGCACGCTACCGTCGCCCCAAAATCCTCATCAAACTTCTTGGTGCTTTTGTCCCGACCCTGCGGGCCGACGTGGGGCGGGTCGTAAACCACCGTTCCGAATGCAGCGTCGGGCACCCCATCCATGACCCGGTTGTCGCCAACGATCATCGGCTGGAACTTGGGGTCAATGTCCATTGACACAACCTGTCGCGAGGACTCTTTCCAGAACCGTCCCCTGTTGTATGTGGCGTCCAGGATGGGCTCCGGACTGATCGACGAGTAGAACTGCAGCATGGTTTCAATCAACTCCCCGTCGCTGCCTTCCCAAACGCTGCTGATGGGCTGGTATCCCTGGTTGACCGGCGGATAATCAATGAGCAAAACGGGCACCTCTGTTCGGAAGTGCCCGTATCCTAATCCCTGTTGCAACGTGCTGGCAAGGGATGGTTTTCACAAGTGATTTGGGGCCCATGCGGATGGCGCGACTCACCCAGGCCGAGAGCAGCCCACTATCCCCGCAGCAGGCTTACCACGGCGTCGCCGACCTGCTGGGTGGTGGCGTTGCCGCCGAGGTCGGCGGTGAGGGCGATGCGCTCGTTGAGGACGCGCAGGGCGGCGGCGTTGACGCGGTCGGCGGCGTCGGTTTCGCCCAGGTGTTCCAGCAGCATGGCGACGGCGAAGATGGTGGCCAGCGGGTTGGCCTTGCTCTGGCCGGTGATGTCGAAGGCCGCGCCGTGGACGGGCTCGAACATGGAGGGGAAGGTCTTTTCGGGGTTGATGTTGGCGCTGGGGGCCAGGCCCATGCTGCCCGTGACCACGGCGGCGATGTCGGACAGGATGTCGGCGAACAGGTTTGACGCCACGATCACGTCGAAGTCCTCGGGCCAGCGGACGAGGTCCATGGCGGCGCGGTCCACCAGCAGGGACTCGGTCTGCACCTGGGGGTAGTCGGCGGCGACGTCGTCGAACACCTCATCCCAGAACACCATGCTGAAGGCCTGCGCGTTGGACTTGGTGACCGAGGTCACCTTGTTCTTGCCGCCGCGCCGGACGCTGTACTCGAAGGCGGCGCGGATGATGCGCTCGGTGCCCCGGCGGGTGAACACGCCGCTCTGTATCACCGTCTCGTGGGGCGTGCCGGCGTAGAGGCGGCCGCCCACGGGCGCGTACTCGCCCTCGGTGTTCTCGCGGAAGATGACCATGTCAACATCGCCGGCCTGCTTGCCGGCGATGGGCGACTCGACGCCGGGGAACAGCACGGCGGGGCGCACGCAGATGGCCTGATCGAAGGCGCGGCGCATGGGCAGCAGCAGGCCCTGCAGGGTGATGTGGTCGGGGATGTTGGGGTCGCCAACTGCGCCGAAGAGGATGGCGTCGTGGCTGGAGAGTTGGTCGAGGCCGTCCTCGGGCATCATGCGGCCGGTCTCGCGGTAGTAATCGCTGCCCCAGGGGTACTCGGTGGCGCGGAAGGAGAGTCCGTCGGTCTGGGCGGCCACCACGTCGAGCACCTTGCGACCCTCCGTGATGACCTCGGGTCCGATGCCGTCGCCGGCGATGACTGCCAGGTTGTATTCGGCCATGTTTGCGCTCTCCTAAGTCTTCTAGTTGGCAAGTGTGGCAGGCAATCTACACCGGGGAGCGCGGGGCTGTCCATTGCACGCGGGGCTGTCCATTGCACGCGGGGCTGTCCATTGCACGCGGAGTTGTCCATTGCATCAGTTACAATGGGTTCAACTGCGACGTCAGCGCAAGGGGGCCCGACCATGACCGCTCATAAACAGAATCAAGGGAACGAGTGGCAGGAACGGATTGTGAGCGACCCGGCGGTGCTGGGTGGCGAGCCGACGATCCGGGACACCGGGATCGCCGTGGCGCTGGTGGATCAGTTGCTGCGGCGGGGATATACCGTCGACGCAATCACTGGCAAATACCTGCACATTACCGGAGAGGACGTTGATGCTTGCCGGCGCTACCGGGCGATACTGGAACAGCAGCGCAGGGAGGAAACGGCCCGGAAAATAGAGAAACGGACGCCGGAAAAGGTCGCCCACTGGCGGGATCGCATCGAATGCGTTCCGGGGAGATTGGGTGGCAAGCCCGTGATAGTGAACACGCGCCTTTCGGTGGAATTGATAACGGATTTTCTGGAGGGAGGGTCCACGGTGGATTTCCTTTTGCGCAACTATCCGCACATACGGGCGCAAGATATTGATGCCTGCGTCAAGTACAAAGCGACGGGAGCGCCGTTGTCCAAGACCACCTGGGCAGAATTGGACGCCTGGATGGACGGTGGCGAACCCCCTAAATCGTGAGGATACTGGTAGATGAAAATATGTTGGAGGTCGTGGTTGACGGGTTGCGGCACGAGGGGCACGACGTTCGCTGGGTAGCAGACACCAATCCGAGCGATCCTGACTCAGACTTGCTCGAAATAGCTACCGCCGACCGAAGGCTGTTGATTACATATGACACCGACTTCGGTGAACTGGTACATCGCGACGGTGTGCAGGCGCCCTATGGTGTCCTATTGTTCCGAATTCACCGGGATTTGCCGGCTGATATCAAAGCCGGTTTCGTAGTAAGGAGCGTCACCAGCGCGGACGAATGGCCGCCCGGCGTTTGGACGATCCAGATACGGCATCGTGAATAGGACGACGTCTCGGATGCCGCAATGAAACGGGGCGGGTTTCAAACCCGCCCCTACGTGTGTGCGATGGATTGCGGACGCTACACGTCGCGCTCGATGGGGGCGCCTACTATGCTGCCCCATTCGGTCCAGGATCCGTCGTAGTTGCGGACGTTGTCGTAGCCGAGCAGTTGGCTGAGGACGAACCAGGTGTGTGAGGAACGCTCGCCGATGCGGCAGTAGGCGATGGTCTCGCGGGAGCCGTCGACGCCCTTGCCGCCGTAGAGGGCGCTGAGATCGTCGGCGGACTTGAAGGTGCCGTCCTCGTTGACCGCCTGGCCCCAGGGGACGTTGGCGGCGCCGGGGATGTGGCCGTTGCGCTGGGAGCCTTCCTGCGGCAGGTTCGGCGGAGCGTTGAGCGCGCCGGAGAATTCGTCGGGCGAGCGCACGTCCACCAGGGCGTGGCTGCTGCTGTTGACGGCCTGCAGCACGTAGTCGCGCAGGGCCCGCAGGTCGGTGTTCTCGGTGGTGATGCTGTAGGTGGAGGCGGCGTATGACGGCACGTCGGTGGTCGTGGGCCGGTTCTCGGCGAGCCAGAGGGCGCGTCCGCCGTTCATCAGCTTGACGTTCTGGTGGCCGTAGTAGCGAAGCTGCCAGAAGGCCCAGGCGGCAAACCAGTTGTTGTTGTCGCCGTACAGGATGATGGTGGTGTCGGGGGAGATGCCGCTGCCGGTGAGCAGGGCTTCCATTTCGCTGCGGGAGACGATGTCGCGGGCGACGTTCTGCTGGAGTTGGCTCTGCCAGTTCCAGGTGACGGCGCCGGCGATGTGGCCCTGTTCGTAGGCGGAGGTATCGACGTCAACCTCGACCAGACGGACGCTGGCGTCCGAGCCGTGGTCGGCGACCCATTGGGTGGAAACCAGTGATTCGGGATGCGCGTAATCGGCCATGTTGCACCTCATGAGGAGTTTATTCAAAAATGATGGGTTCGGCGCATTATACACGACGGGGTGAGCGGGCCCGTGAGGGTGTGGCGCGGGATGCCAGGGCCATTCGATGGTTGGCCATAGACAAGGTAGTCCGTTCATCCTGAAGCTGTCGAAGGACGAGCGGACGGTGAGCAGGGAATCGTTCCGGCAAAAGCAATTGCCTGTTGCCGGGATAGTCGAATGGCCCTGTTGTGGAGTGGGACTGTTTTGCGTGAAACAAAAAAGTAACCAATAGGCAACAGTTTGTTAATCGTGTCGCAATCGCCGGTTAACACGGCGCGCCTACGATGATCGTGGTCACATTCAAATCGGGACGCCGCCCACAGCGCGATGGCCATACGCTGCGCGACGACGCCTCAAACAGTACAGGAGGCAAAAATGCTTTCGGCCACGAAAACATTATTCAGTACCAGTGTACTCAGCCACGGCGTTGCTGCGGTAAAGGAGTACCCGTTCTCGTTGCGTCGTACTTTGCTGGCGCTGGCGGTCGGCCTACTGGCAATTGGACTGCTGGCGTCATACAACATCGCCTTCGCCCAGGATGAAGGACCGACCACGGAATGGCTCAACGGCTACTCTGACAGCATCGTAACGGTGGTGGCAGCGGCGCTGGTGTTTTTCATGCAGGCGGGGTTCGCGTTCCTGGGGGCAGGCCTGATTCGTTCCAAGAACACGACGAACTATCTCACGAAGTCATTTATGGACTTCGGGATCGCGTCGCTGGGCTTCTGGGCCTTCGGTTTCGCTTTTATGATGGGCGAAAGCGCGGGCGGATTCATTGGACTCACGGGGTGGTTCCTAACCGGCGGAGAATATGTGGACTGGATTTTCCAGATGGTGTTCGCAGCGACGGCGGCGACCATAGTAGCCGGAGCGATGGCTGAACGAACCAAGCTGCAGACCTACCTGGCCTACAGTTTCATCGTTTCTGCCCTCATCTATCCCATCTACGGCCACTGGGTCTGGGGCGGTTTGCTCACCGGTATGCCGGGCTGGCTGGAGAATCTGGGAGCGCTTGACTATGCCGGTTCCGGAGTAGTTCACGCTGTCGGCGGCTTCGTTGCATTGGCCGGCGCGAAGGTAGTCGGACCACGGATGGGCAAGTTCGTCAACGGAGTAGCGCAGGAACTGCCGGCGCACAGCACGCCGTTCGTGGTGGCAGGCACGTTCATCCTGTTCTTCGGCTGGTTTGGCTTCAACATAGGCTGGGGCGATGACATAGGACTGAACGCGGTCAACACGCTGCTATCCGGCGCGACCGGCGCGGTGGTGGCCCTTTACATCACCCTGATCGCCAAGGGCAAGGCGGACATCCTGATGGCGTGCAACGGCGCATTGGCCGGCCTGGTAGGCATTACTGCGCCCGTCAACTTCGTTGACCCGTGGGCCGCAGTAGTCATAGGCGCCATCGCCGCGCCGATCATGTACTTCTCGGTGAAGTTCGTGGAGAACGTGCTGAAGGTTGACGACCCGGTGGGCGCGATCAGCGTGCATGGCGTAACCGGCCTTTGGGGTCTGCTGGCGCTGGGTATTTTCGCAAACGACGGCGGCCTCATCGCTGGCGGCACGCAAATCCTTCCGCAGATTTACAGCATCGTGACGGTGGTGGTGTGGTCCCTGGGTACGGGCTTCGCGCTGTTCTTCCTGCTGAAGTTCACCATGGGTGTCAGGGTCAGCGAAGAGGAAGAGATACAGGGCCTGGACCTGTCCGAGCACGGCATACAGACGTATCCGGAATCGGCTGCGACCAGCTAACCCCAAACAACGACATTTTCCTCTCCTCACTCCGGGAGTCGGGGGTAGTGGCCACCCTCGGCTCCCAATTTGTCTGTCCACTCATGGAAAAGGGAACCCAAACCCCGTGAGTGGCAGGCGAGACGACGAGATGTGTGTAACAAGTTTGTAACAATTCCGTCATTCGTACGTAACACTGAAAATCTACGATTTCCCGGTAATTTTGTGCCTTTGTCTTACTATGGAACGCACCGGCGGCGGCACGACCACCCGTCCTCAAGGCGGACCGCGACGGTGGAGCAGGAAACGGCGCAGCGGCAATCATAGGCAGTGAGGAGATAGCAATGGAGTTCACGGAACTGGAAGTATTGTCCTTCCTGATATCGTCTGCCCTGGTGTTCATCATGATCCCCGGGTTGGCGCTGTTCTACGGAGGGCTGGTACGCACCAAAAACGTCATTGGAACGATGATGCACTCGGTGGCAGCCATCGGGGTGGTGAGCATCGTCTGGGTGCTGTGGGGCTACAGCCTGGCCTTCGGGAACAGCGTGGGCGCGCTGGGATTCGTCGGCGACCTGACCAAGTTCGGCATGATAGGCGTGCTGCCGGACGAGCAGGCGTTCATGGTGTTCCAGGGGATGTTTGCCATCATCACCGTGGCGCTGATCGCAGGCGGGTTTGCCGAACGGTTCAAGTTCTCGTCGTATTTGGTCTTTGCTGCGCTGTGGGTGACCATCGTGTACGCGCCGTTGTGCCACTGGGTGTGGGGCGGCGGATGGCTGGGCAACCTGGGCAGCGTCCTGGGGATGAGCGAGGCTGGCTTCGCGCTGGACTTCGCCGGCGGCACGGTGGTGCACATCGCTTCAGGAACGGCGGCGCTGTCAGCGGCATTGATAGTGGGCCGCCGCGCCGGGTTCCCCACCATGGCGATGGTTCCCCACAACGTTCCGCTGGTGCTGCTGGGCGCGGGGCTGCTGTGGTTCGGCTGGTTCGGGTTCAACGCGGGCAGCAGCTTCAACCTTTCCACCTATGACGCCGCCAACGCCTTCGTGGTGACCAACATCGCGGCTGCCACGGCGATGTCTTCCTGGTCGTTCGTATCGTGGTTTGTCACTCACCGTCCGTCGGCCAGCGGCGCGGCGGCGGGAGCGGTGGCGGGCCTGGTGGCGATCACGCCGGCGGCGGGTTTCGTGGGCGTGATGCCGGCCATCATCATCGGAGCGGGCGCCGGCGCGGCGTGCTTCCTGGCCGTTGAACTGATTCACCGCCTGCGCATCGACGACTCGCTGGACGTGTTCGGCATCCACGGAGTCGGCGGGATCTGGGGCGCGCTGGCGACGGGCCTGTTCGTCGGCATCGGCTTCGGCGCATTGGACGCCGACGTGTCGCGCATCGAGCAGGTTCTGTACCAACTGATCGGCATCGGGGCGGCGTTCGCCTGGTCTTTCGTGATTTCCAGCATCATCCTGCTGGCGCTGAAGTTCACCATCGGTTTGCGCGTCAACGACACGGAAGAGGAAGTGGGCATCGACCTGGCCCAGCACGGCGAGGGCATGAGCCAGTAGCCGCTCGGCCAACGCTCACGAAGGAACCTGTAAAGAAGAACCAAAGCGACCCCGGCAGATGTCATCGGATTCTCCAGGCATTTCGACGCCTGACCGGGTGGTACAATTGCCGGACACGGCAGTGATGACAAAGGGGGCAGGGGCGGATGTTGATTCGCCCCTGTCCACACCACGGACGCTCTGACCGCTGGAATGCCCGGTCCGGAGGTTGTGGCAATGGCACAGCACGAAGCGGTATCGGTCAAATGCCCCAACGCCGAATACCCCGAAGCGGGTGGCGTTGCCCAAGCGCATTGGGTTGAGCCCCCATTCATGGCGGAAGAGGAGATGCGAAGCAATCCGCGTTTTGCGGACGTTCACTCCCCGACAGCCTGATGCCGCCGGCTTGCCGAAACTCGAGCGCCCCGGCGATGGCGTCGGCCTATCTCCGGAACGGCTCGGTTGGGTTGCCTCTGTATATTATTGTGTTGTTTATTCATCCCTGACGGACAGGCAGCAGCAGGAGTTGATTGATGTTGACGGACCACCACGCCGCCGAACGCGAGTACGTGTTGCGGAGCGCCCGCGACTTTGACGTCAAGTTCGTGCGCCTCTGGTTCACTGATATCCTGGGGAGCCTGAAGGGCTTCGCCATCACGGTGGACGACCTGGAGGACGCGCTGGAACTGGGCGTGGGTTTCGACGGAGCGGCCATTGACGGCTACACCACGGACGAGGAGAGCGACCTGCGGGCCTTCCCCGACCCGACCACCTTCTCGCTGCTGCCCTGGCGCCCCCGTCAGAACGCCGTGGCGCGCATCTTCTGCGACATCCGCACGCCCCGGGGCGAGCCCTTCATCGGCGACCCGCGCTATGTGCTGAAGCGCAACCTGGAACGCCTGGCCAGCCTGGGCTACATCTACTACGTCGGGCCCGAGTTGGAATACTTCTACCTGCGCGACCCGGAGTCCCCCGAGCCGCTGGACAACTACGGATACTACGACCAACTGTCCACAGGCCCCACGGCCGACCTGCGTCGGGATACGGTGCTGAACCTGGCGGAGATGGGGATTCCGGTGAAGTATTCCCACCATGAGGGGGCGCGCAGCCAGCACGAAATCGACCTGCAATACACCGATGCCCTCACCATGGCCGACAACGTGATGACGGCGCGCATGGTCATCAAGGAACTGGCGCAGCAGCAGGGCGTGTACGCATCTTTCATGCCCAAGCCGTTCCGTCAGGAAAACGGCAGCGGCATGCACACCCACCAGTCGCTGTTCCGGGGCAATGCCAACGCCTTTTACGACACCGACGACGACCTTCACCTGTCGGTGACGGGCAAGCGCTTCATCGCGGGGTTGCTGCGGCATTCGCCGGAGATAACGCTGGTCACCAATCAGTGGGTGAATTCCTACAAGCGATTGGTGCCCGGTTACGAAGCGCCGGTGCATGTTTCGTGGACGATGTCGAACCGCCTGGACCTGATCAGGGTGCCGTCATACAAAACGGGTTACGATACGTCGCTGCGGGTGGAGCACCGCGCGCCGGACCCGGCGTGCAATCCCTACCTGGCGTTCAGCGTGCTGCTGGCGGCGGGTCTGAAGGGGATTGAGGAGGAGTATCCGCTGCCGTCGCCGGTCACCTCCGACGTTTCGCGGATGCCGGCGGAAGAGCGCGCCGCTCGCGGGATCAACAGGCTGCCCACCAACCTGGGCGAAGCCATCGGGCTGGCGGAAGAAAGCGCGCTATTGCGCGAGACTCTGGGTGATTTCGTGCACGAAACGTTGATTCGCAACAAGAAAAAAGAATGGAATGATTATAGTTCAGCCGTAACTGATTACGAGATATCGCGTTACCTGCCGCTTTTATGAGGATATAGTTTCACCACAACCGAATAACGTGTGAGGAGAAATGCAATTTTCAGGGAAACTGGTCATCATCGCCGCTCTGGCGGTTACGGTGCTCCTGATCAGCAACATCATTGCCACCAAGCCGGTGTCGCTGTTTGAGTTGCCGTTCAACTTCATTGGCAGCAACCTGTTCGTGGTATCGGCCGCGATCATCTGCTTCCCCATCGGTTACATCATCAGCGACATCCTGACCGAGGTGTACGGTTTCAGGGTGGCGCGCGGCGTCATCTGGCTGGGGTTCGTGTGCAACCTGCTGATGGTGCTGCTGTTCTGGGCCGGGGATTTGATTCCTGGCGCGGTGTTCTGGTCGATGGACCCGGTTGTCATCACCGACGATGCCGGCAATGTGGTCGCGAACCTGCCCAGCGAACACGCTTACGAGGCAATCCTGGGAGCGACCGGCTGGATTCTTTTGGGTTCCTTTGTGGCATACATCGTTGGCGAATTCACCAACGCCGCGGTGATGGTGGTGCTGAAAAACCGCACCCAGGGCCGTATGCTGTGGCTGCGCACCATATCCTCCACGGTGGTGGGCCAGGGCATCGACTCGCTGCTGTTTTTCACCATCGCGTTCGGTTTTTCGGGATTGTGGATCGGCCCGGACGGATCATGGTCGCCGGTGTTCAACGCCGCGGTGTGCGCCTGGATCGCGAAGTCGGTGTACGAGATAATCGCCACGCCGCTGACCTACCTGGTGGTGGGCTGGCTGAAGCGCACCGAAGGCATGGACGTGTACGATGCGCCCAGGTCGCTGAATCCCTTCGGCGTGTTCGGGGACGCTCCGGCCGGCGCGTCAGCCAACCGCGCCTGATCTATGTCGGGGGATGATGGCAGAGCCTGAACCGGACCACCACCACCACGAGCACGGACACGACCACGACCATCGCCACGACCACGGGGGGCCGGACAGCCCGCTGTCGGCCATCCGCAATTTGCGAGGGACGGGTCTCCCGTGGCGCCAGGTGCTTGCCATCGCGGCGTCCAATTGGCGACGCAAAATAATCATGAGGCGCGGATGCTGCGGCCACCCGGGGCAGCCGGGGTGTTGACGGCGCTAGGTGTCGCCGGCGTGTCCGGCGAACGTGGACTACAGCAAATCGTGGAACTGCGGTACGGTGAGGCCGGCCCTGACAACCAAACCGCCCATCGTGTACCCGTTGATGGGGTTGTTACGGGGGATGACCAGATCTAACGTGCCGTTGGTCATGATGACGTGTTTGCCTTCGCGTTCAACCCAGAATCCTATTTTTACAAACGCGCGAATGGCGCGTTGGTGGTTCACTCCGGGGCAGTTCGGCACCTAAACAGCCACCGTCAGGTCAATCTCCACCTCGTGCCACTCGACGTGGCATCCCTCAGAATCCCCTGCCTCTATCAATTCCTTTTTGCGGTCGGCGGCTTTTTCCGCAAGGTAGTCCAAGTATTCGGCGATCGCGGCTCGTATGTTGTCCACTGCTTCGTCTCGGGTGGATCCCTGGGACCAGCAGGCTGGCAGGGCGGGACAATGCGCAGCGTAACCCTCTTCTGATTTGATGAGCATCACCTCGTAACGCATAAATCCTCCCATTACGGAACTGTTTCCTGCCCGGCGAGGCACGATCCAACTCTAGCATAACTCTCAACAACGTGAAAAAGAATTCACCCTCAGGCGGTATGTTACGATTGGCCTACACTTCCGCAGCCATCGAACCGAAGGAGAAGCCCTGATGCAAGCCGAACAGCGACGAGTAGCCGACGAGGGCCTCCACTACCTGGCGATTTTACCCGACGATTACGACCCGGAGGCCAGGTACCCGTTGGTGGTTATGCTGCACGGCTTCGGCGCGAATATGCAGGACCTGGCGGGTCTGGCACCGTCCATCAATCGCAAGGGCTACGTGTACGTGTGCCCCAACGCGCCGATACCGTTCGAACTGGCGCCCGGCATGATCGGCTACGGTTGGCATCCGCCGCGCGGCCAGGCGACCGAGGAGCATTACGAACAGTCGGAGAACCTGCTGGCGGACTTTTTCGCGCAGGCGCTGGGAGAGTTTCGGGCGCAGGATGGCCGCGCCGTGCTGCTGGGTTTCTCCCAGGGCGGCGGGATGACGTACCGCATGGGTCTGCAAAGGCCGGAACAGTTCGCGGCGCTGGTGGCCCTCAGCGCGTCGCTGCCGGACCCGGAGGTGCTGCGGCCCCGGCTGCCCGACCACCGCGAGCAGCCGGTTTTCGTGGCCCACGGGCTGCATGACCAGATGGTCTCCATGGACAGCGCGCGCCGCACCCGCGAGTTTCTGGACGCGGAGAACTACAATCTGTCATACCATGAATACAGCATGGGGCACGAAATCCCGGTGGAAGTGCTGCGGGACATGGTGCCGTGGGTGGAGGCCATCCTGCCGCCGCTGGTGGAAGAAACCGACCGCATCTACTGATCACGAGAATTGACAGGGATATACAGGATACACAGGATTAGATGCTGCACTCAGACCTTACTCGTACGATAATCGGTTGCGCGTTCGAGGTACAGAATGAACTGGGAAGCGGCTTTCTGGAATCTGTGTAGGAGAAGGCGATGGTGATTGCTCTTACTGACAGCGGCATCCGGGTACAGCAGCAAACGCCCATAAGCGTGAACTTTCGTGGCCGCTCCGTGGGCGATTTTTACGCCGATTTGTTCGTCGAAGGAAAAGTGGTCGTGGAACTCAAGGCAGTAGCCTCCCTCATCCCACAACATCAGGCTCAGTTGATCAACTACCTGAAAGCCACTGGAATCCAGATCGGGCTGCTCATCAACTTTGGCAACCCGAAGCTTGAGTACAGACGACTCACGTCCAGGTAAATCATTACCCTGCCATGCCGGTGGAACTCTCAGCGTTGCGCGATTATCCTGTACATCCTGTCTATCCCTGTAAAATAATATGATGCATGTGACTTTCCTGTTTGGAGGTATTGAGGTTATGAAAGCTACCACCCAGTTGCGCCAGATGCTGGCTTCGGACAAGATGGTCGTTGCTCCGTTCGTGCTGAATGCGCTGCACGCCCGCATCGCCGAGGATGTGGGACACCAGGCCGTGTACATGACCGGCGCCGGCACCGCCGCTGAAAAGGGATTCCCCGACGTTGGCCTGCTCACCATGACCGAAATGGTCGCCAACGCCAGGTACATCGCCGACGCCGTCAACATCCCCGTGATCTGCGACGCCGATACCGGCTACGGCAACCCGCTCAACGTGCGACGCACCGTGCGCGAATACGAGGCCGCCGGCGTCGCCGCGATCCACCTGGAAGACCAGGTATTCCCCAAGAAGTGCGGCTTTTTCGCCGGCAAGCAGGTTGTCCCCGTTGAGGAACACGTCCAGAAGATTCGCGCCGCCCTTGACGCTCGCACGGATCCGGATTTCGTAATCATCGCCCGCTGCGATGCCTATGCCGTCACGGGCTGGGAGGATACCATGGCCCGGTGCCGCGCCTACACCGACGCCGGCGCTGACCTGGTGTTCGTGGACGGCATCAAGTCCCAGGACGACATCCAGCGCTACGCCCGCGACCTGCCCGACGTGGGCCGGATGTACAACGGCGACCTGGCCACCACGCAGACCATGGACGCGCTGGGCTACAAGGTGATGATCTGCGGCAGCACCATCTGGCTGATCTACAAGCAGCTTCGCGCGGCCTACGAGGAACTGATCAACGACGGCATGGTGGACCCCGACCGCTACGGCACCCGCTGGGACGTGGCCTCGGTGCTGGGCCTGGACGACATCTACGAACTGGAAAAGAAGTACGGCGTGCAGGACGTCGGCACCGACGTGGCCTCGCTGGCCGCCGCGCAGGCCGAGCAGATGGCCGCCGACGCCGCGCTGGTTCCGGCGGACGACTGATCTGGCGGACGACTGATCTGGCGGACGATTGATTCCCCGGGCGACTGATTCCCGAGATGATGCCATGAGCGACCGATACCGACTGCTCTACGACGGCGCATGCCCCATGTGCAGCCGGGAAGTGCTGGCGCTACACCGGCGAAATCCGGATGCCATCGAGGCTGTGGACATAATGACGGAGGATTTTGACTCTGCCGCCTATGGCCTGGACACTTCGCAGGTGCGCGCCGCACTGTACGGCATCAGGCCGGACGGCAGCGTCACGGTGGGCATGGCCAGCCTCCGCGAGGCCTACCGCCTGGCCGGCCGCGGCTGGATGCTCGGCTGGACGGGATGGTGGCCGGCGCGTCCGGCGTCCGACCAATTCTATCGCTGGTTTGCCCGCAACCGGATGCGCATCAGCCGGATGCTGGGCCGGGCTGACGACTGCGGTGACCGGTGCGAGGTTTAGTCTGACGCAGTCGGTTGAACGGACCATCAGCAGGCGGACCCTGGCGTAATGTGGGCATTACTTGCGCTGGGCAGTTCGCTGGCTTTCTGCTTCGTCAGCGTTTGCGACAAGCGTCTGCTATCGTTTCATTTTCAGGGCGTCCCGCCGCTGTGCCTGTGGTGCGGCCTCTGCGGGATGATCTACGGCACCGTGGTTCTGCTGCTGGTGGGGATTCCGGAGGGGCTGTCCTGGCAGGTAACGCTTTCGCCGGTGGCGGCCGGGCTGTTGATGGGTTTTTCGGTGGCGCTGCTGTTTCGCGGGTTGCGGCTCATGGAAGCCTCCCGCGCCGTGGCCATCGCCCAGACGAATCCGATCTACGTGGCCGTCCTGGCGCTGTTCTTCCTGGACGAGCATATTTCGCTGGCGCAGTGGGGAGGCATCGGGCTGGTGGTTGCCGGAGCGGTGATGATTTCAGTGCGGCTGTTCCAGGAGCGGCCATACGGACGGATCGGCCCGGCGATGGGGTTGCCCACCACGGCGGTTTTCGCCCTGGGCGACCGCTCCGCCATCTACGGCCCGGCGATTCTGCTGCTGAGCGCGATGTGCGCCGCCGGCAGTTTTGTGGTCACCAAGGCGTCGCTGAACGCGGACCTGCCCGTGTTAACGGTTTTCGGAATGCAGCAAGCGACGGTGGGTGCGGTTTTCTTCATCGTGGGCCTGGGCGGCGGACCCGGGAGCGCGAGGCGGTTGCTGGCCGCCGTCAAGCAACCCAGCGTGCTGGCGATGCTGATTACCGGGGAGGCGCTGATGCCCGCGATATCCATCCTGCTGTCGGTGTACGCCTACAGCCTGGGCCCGGCTTCGCTGGTGGCGGCGGTGCTGGCGACGCGCCCGTTGTTCGTATTTGCGGCGTCAACCATCCTGTCCCGGGTACGGTGGCAGTTGCTGGACGAATCGCTCTCGCCGCAGGCGTTGGCGGTGAAAGGAGCGTCAATCGTGATGATTGTCCTGGGGGTTGGTACGCTGAGTTTGGGCTAGTCGTAGGGATATTTTACGTATATGATGCGTGAACGCGCACAAATAAATAGGTAATCGTCGCTCATTAAACGAATAATGGCAGTTGCATGCCATTGATGGTTGACAATCGGCAACTGAAAGAATATCATCATCCGACAACTATTCGCGTCGGGAATACGGAAACCACAACGTGCCCGGCGGATTTCGTTCGGAGTCAACCAACCAATGGATGAACTTGACCTCAAGATTATCGGTATTCTTCAGTCCGACGGGCGCGCATCCAACGCCAAGATCGCCCGCGCCGTCGGCGTCAGCGAGGGTACCGTGCGCCGGCGACTGCGCCGCCTGATCAAGGACGACATCGTCCATGTGGTGGCAGTCCCGAACCTGGAGAAGATGGGTTACGGCACCACCGCGCTGATCGGGCTGGAAACCGGCCCCGGCAAGTCCGATTCGGTCGCCGAGCGCATCGCCGACCTGGACGAAGCCCATTACGTCGTGGTTGCCACCGGCCCCTACGACGTTTTCGTGTGGACGGCCCTGGAATCGGCCGAAAGCCTGGGCGATTTCCTGAGGACGCAGATCGGCGTGATTGACGGCGTGCAGAAGACGCAGACTTTCGTCACGCTGTCCACCAAAAAACGCTTCACGCGGGTGTAATTGGAACGGCGCGGGAAGGCAGCGCGACGGCCATCGTTGGCCCGCCGTTTCGCGGTTGCATAGATCATCCGTCGTGCTATAATTTTGCATCCGTGGAAGATGGCTGACGTACTGGGATTGCCAGCCTGAATCGGGTACATTGCCCGCACCCACACCACTTTAATCGAGGGGAAAGCCGCTATGACCTATATCATTACCGAGCCATGTGTCGGCGTGAAGGACGCCGCCTGTGTCGATGTCTGCCCGGTAGATTGCATCTACACCACCGACGACGACGACATGTACTTCATCAGCCCCGATGAGTGCATCGATTGCGCAGCCTGCGAGCCCGTGTGCCCGGTAACGGCGATCTTCGCCGAGGAAGCGGTCCCGTCGATGTATGAGGAATACATCAAGATCAATTACGACTACTTCGAAAAGTAGTCCCGCGCCGGCCGTGCGCCGTTCACCGTTCGCGCCTGGCGAGTGGCAGAACTCAGTCGCAGCGACAGTCTCACCATCCCTCCGCCCGGCTGCGAAGCGCCGGGCGGTAATTTAATCACCCCGCGCCCGCCAATTGATCTTTCCGACACCTGGATCGTACCGCAATGAACGCACCAGCCACGCGGCCCGCTGTTCGGCCGGACGTCAACATCGTCGTCTGCGCCGATGAGTACGGTTGTGGGCGCTGGTATCACCAGGGCCGCAACGCCGACGCCATTCTGGACGGGCTGAACGATGCCGTTGGCGCGGACGAAACCGGTCGAGTTCAGGTCACCAGCGCCGGCTGTATTCTGGGCTGCACCTACGGGCCGCGATTCGACGTGGTGAGGCGGTGGTCCGGCGAAAAGGCGCTCTACGGTTCCATTGCCGGCGAAGCCACCGTGACCAGTCGGGGGCGAGTCAACTTCGCGCCCATACCCGCCGACCTCGCGCAGGTGCTCGCCGACCACCTGCCGGAAAGCGCGGCGCCTCTGGCGGCGTTGCATACCCCCAACAATCCGGCGGACACCGAGCGGTTGCGCCGGATTTTGCTTGATTGCAGCCTCGGCACTGACGATATCGGCATCGGGTTGGGCGAGGCCGTGGTGATGGTGCACAACGCCGCGGCGACGGTTTCCATCCCGGCGACGCTGGACGATCTGGAGTTTGTGGATGGCAGCGGCGTACCCGACGAGAACGGCGGCATCGCCGTGCTGGTCACCGACGGCGACGGACGGATCGCGCTGCAACTGAGCCGCGTCCGCCGGATGGAGTTCATCCATCGCAACCTGGGCAACGGAATGCCCAGCTACGCAATATGGCTGGGGGACGACCAACTGGAAACGGTTTATCGCATTTACCTGCGCCGCTCTGACAATGCCGCAGCAAACCCGTTGCGCCACCAACTGTTTATGGCGTTGATTGAGAACTACGGAAGCACAGTTACCTTCTGAGGAGGAGTGAAACACGATGAGCAATATTGATTCCACGCCGGAATTCGTGCGGGAAACATACCGCAAGATGGATGAAAAGCTGAAGCAGGTCCGGGCCCGGCTCAACCGCCCGCTGACCATGACGGAAAAGCTGCTGCTCGCTCACCTGGACGACGTGGCCGAGGCGGACCTGCGCCCCGGAGACAGCTACATCAACCTGCGGCCCGACCGGGTTGCGCACCAGGACGTGACCGGCCAGATGGCGATCCTGCAGTTCATGCAGTCCGGCCGCGACCGCGTGGCCGTGCCCACCACCGTTCACTGCGACCACCTGATCCAGGCCCGTGTGGGCGCATCCTCCGACCTGCAGGACGCACTGAACGAGAGCAACGAGGTGTACCAGTTCCTCGAATCGGCCAGCCGCCGGTTCGGCATGGGCTTCTGGCGGCCCGGCTCCGGCATCATCCACCAGGTGGTGCTGGAAAAGTATGCCTTCCCCGGCTCCCTCATCATCGGCACCGACTCGCACACCGTGAACGGCGGCGGGCTGGGATCCCTGGCCATCGGCGTGGGCGGCGCAGACGCTGCGGACGTGATGGCGGGACTGCCCTGGGAGGTTCGCTACCCGCGAATCATCGGCGTCAAGCTGACCGGCTCCATGAGCGGCTGGACGGCTCCCAAGGACGTGATCATCAAGCTGGCCTACGAACTCACCGTGTCCGGCGGCACCAACGCCATCATCGAGTACTTCGGCCCGGGCGCCGCGTCGATTTCCGCCACCGGCAAGGGGACCATCTGCAACATGGGCGCCGAGTTGGGCGCCACCGGCGACGTGTTCCCCTATGACGAGCGCATGGCCACCTACCTGCGCGCCACCGGTCGGGGAGACCTGGTGGAAATCGCGGAAGAATACGTCCACCTGCTCCAGTCCGACCCCGAAGTTGAAGAGCATCCCGAGCAGTTCTACGATCAAATCGTCGAGATCGACCTGTCCACGCTGGAACCCCACGTCACGGGCCCCCATTCGCCGGACCGGGCGCGGCCCATTTCCGCGCTGGCCGCCGAGGTTGAGAGCGAAGGCTTCCCGGATACCGTGGCCGTTTCGCTGGTGGGCAGTTGCACCAACTCCTCCTATGAGGACATGGAACGCTGCGCCGACGTGGCGCGCCAGGCAGCGGCACGGGGTGTCAGCGCCGCGTCTGGGTTGTTGGTTACCCCCGGCTCCGAACAGGTGCGCGCAACCATCGAACGCGATGGACAGCAGGCGGCGCTGGAATCCATCGGCGCGACGGTGTTGGCCAACGCCTGCGGGCCGTGCATCGGCCAGTGGAACCGCCCCGAGGCGCGCGGCACCGACAACAGCATCGTGACCTCCTACAACCGCAACTTCCCCAGCCGCAACGACGGCAACGCCGGCACCATGAACTTCATCGCCAGCCCCGAGTTGGCCATCGCCATGGGCCTGGGCGGCCGCCTGTCCTTCAACCCCCTGACGGATCCGCTGGTGGACGCCGACGGCAACGAGTTCATGCTGCAGCCGCCGACGGCAGCCCCCGAGGTGCCGCCCACCGGGTTCGACCCGGGCACCGACCTGTACGTTGAGCCTCCGGAAGACGGTAGCGATGTTGACGTTCGCGTTGACCCGGCCAGCAGCCGCCTGCAGGTTCTCGACCCGTGGGAACCGTGGGACGGCAACGACTTTGAGGACATCCCGGTCCTGGTGAAGACCCAGGGCAAGACGACCACCGACTCGATCTCGCCGGCCGGTCCCTGGCTGCGCTTCCGCGGGCACCTGGACAACCTGAGCGACAATATGTTCCTGGGCGCGAACAACGCCTACACCGATGACACCGGCACCGGCAAGAACCAACTCTCCGGCGAGGAGATCATGCCCATACCGGAGATCGCCCGCGCCTACAAGGCTGAGAACATCCGCTGGGTTGCCATCGGCGACGAGAACTACGGCGAGGGTTCCAGCCGGGAGCACGCCGCCCTGTCGCCGCGGATGCTGGGCGCAGCGGCCATCATCACCCGCAGCTTTGCCCGCATCCACGAGTCCAACCTGAAGAAGCAGGGTCTGCTGCCCCTGACCTTCGAGGACCCGGCAGACTGGGACCGTGTGCTTGAAGACGACCGCATGAGTCTCGTCGGCCTGGACCAACTGGCTCCCGACCGGCCTGTGCAGGCCATCCTGAAGCACGCGGACGGCAGCGAAGAAACGCTGAACCTGCGCCACACCCTCAATGAGCCTCAGATTGCGTGGTTCAAAGCGGGCAGCGCGATGAACCACATGAAGAACCTGCAGGACGCCGGAAACTAACCGACGCCAACAGGCGAGCCAACGCAAAGGGGGCGGGTTTCAAACCCGCCCCCTTGACTTTGTCCGATTGACAACCGGTAAAGTTTTGGCTAGGGTGGCGCAAAATTCTTACATACGTAAAGGTGGGAACTATGCAGAAATTGCGCGGAAAGTTAGGTCCAGATATGTTTCGTTCATATGAAGAACCTGTCATTATTGCTCTGTCTTATGAAGAAATTTGGAAAGATCCATTTCCGAAGCCGGCAGAAGCAGAGGTCCAGTTTAATTTGAGCGGCGAGAAAAAGTTCGCGTTCGTGCCGCTTTTTATCGTAAATGAAGAAACAAAGAGTGTGAAAGCGGCATTGCTCGGTGAAAGCGGCGACAGGATATTGGTTTCATTTCCTCCGACCAACTTTGGGCAAACCAGATTTCTTTCAGACGAAGCCAGCTTGGCCGAAATCGCACTACTTTCCAAAAATGGGGAGGGTTAGGGCATGGCGTTGTCGGATGTCGAAATTCGGGCTGAAATCAGAGCAAAACGGCTTATTTTTGACCCGGAAGTGGATGATGATTATGTCGATAGTTCTTCAGTAGACCTCCAGTTGGACGAAGACCTTATTGTGCTCGCCCCCCGCAGCAGTCCTGGCGTTCTGGTTGACCCGACCCAGGAAGGCTTTCGGGTTATGGATTTCATACGGAATAACGGGAGAGTGCAAGTCATTCCTGATGCGGGATACCGAATGGAACCCAATCAACTGGTGATCGCCCGTACCCTGGAAAACATCACATTACCCAAGCACCTGGCGGCGCGAGTGGAAGGGAAGAGTACATTGGCCCGCCTTGGCCTGTCGGTACACGTTACAGCGCCCAGCGTTCACGCCGGGTTTGAAGGGCCTTTGTACCTGGAGATGAACAATATCGGCCCATTCCCTATCGTTTTGCATAGAGGCATGAAGGTCGCCCAGTTGATTCTGGAACATGTCGGGTTGCCAGCGCTAAAAGGTTACGAAGGCCGGTTCCAGGGCCAGACTTAACACCCGCCCGCTGGTCTTGTCAGGCGGGAACGCCGGCCCGGGTGAGGGCGTCGATTTGGGCGGTGAGCACCGGAATCAGACGCTCCAGTTGCGCGCGGTTGACCTCGCCCATCAGGCATATTTGCAGCCAGTTCCGCTCGCGCAGGTACCCGCTGGCGTATGACGTGTAGAAGCCCAGCGATTCCAGGGCGTGCCCCATGCGTTCCGAGTCGATGGCGTGGTTGGTGGCAGTCCCGGTGGGCAATGCGATGGTAGTCACTGCGCCGATGCTCTCCTCCTCGCGCGCCACCAGGGTCAGGCCGATATCCCTGAGTTGCCGGCGCAGCCAGCGCCCATCCTCCTCAACTTGTGCCAGCAGCCCGGGAGTCTGGCGTTCCAGTCCAGCGTCCAGCGCCGACAACAGGTTGGATGACAGCGTGAACGGAACGGCTCCGCTCTCTCCGTCCGCCCAGTGCAGGCCCAGGTCCAGGTAGCGGGGGAGCGCGGCGTTGGGCGCGGGCGGTTCTTCGCAGAAGACAATCCCAAGGCCGGGATAGGCCGCCAGACCCTTCCCGCTTGCGCCGCTGGCGAGCCACACGCCGTGCAGGTCAACGGCGGTTACGGCGATGGTGCTGATGCAGTCGAGGACCAGGCGGGTGTCATGCTCCCGGCACAGCGATTTGAGGCGCGGCAGACTTGCCAGCGCCCCGGTGGACGTTTCGCAATGCACCGTCCAGAGCCATCCGCCCGGCTGCGACGCCATGGCCTCCCCGATGCGATCGTAATCCAGAGGTTCGCCCCAGTCATGACGGATCGCGGTATGGCGCAGACCCATGCGGTTGGCGTGATCGAGAAGCCGTTCGCCGAATTCGCCGGCGGTGACGATCACGCCCGGGGCGTCCAGCAGGGAGATCTGGCCGGCCACCACGTCGTTGGCCATCGTGCCGGAACCCACCATCACGGCGCATCCGCTGGCGTTGGCGAGGTCGCAAAGACGCTGGCGCACCCGGAGCATCAACTGGCGAAACTCCGGCGAGCGGTGGGATAGCGGCGGACGCTGGAACGCCTGGATTACGGCATCCGGCATGGCCACCGGGCCGGGAGTGAGGATGACCGGGTCGTCGGGCGGAGCGGTTACGGAATCGTGAAACTTGCCGGAGAACTCTGCGCCGACGTTTCCGACCGGACGATACATCGGCTGGTAGGGCGCGGCGTCGTCGCCGACCACCGGGCCGAACGGGATGAACCCGATGTGCCGGTACAGGGTTTGTTGCGACACGCGCCCCGACATCACCACGTAGTCGTAGGCCCGCTCCTGGCAGTAGCGCGCCATCATGGTCAGCAGGCCGGGCAGCACCCGGGTGCGCCGCATATCGGGCCGGATGGTCAGCAGACGAACCTCGCACAGGTTCGCCCCCTCGGCCTGGGGGAGATGAGATTCCAGCCGGCCCAGTTTCTGGTCCAGGGAAAACGGCCGGCGATCGCGGACGCAGATCATGCCCACCAGTTCCCTGCCGCGCCGGCAGATGAAGTAGGTATTTTCGGAATGGAACTGATCCACCAGCGCCCGCTCATCGTTGGCGGGGTGCTGAGGCACCTCTTCCACGAAGGATGCGTAGTTCAACTGGTAGATTTCTTCAAATTCCCAGGACTCGGTGGCTCGCTTGAACTCCAGGCCGGCGGAATCCGGGGAATCGCTGTCGGCCGGCCACGCGGCCGCGGGCGTCGAATTGCGGGACGCCGCAACGGAGGATGGATTGGCGGGGGACGATCTATGTCGTGTGAATTCCGTCATCAGCGCCTCAATCAGGAATCGTTAGCTGAGGTTGGCCCGGAAACTTCACTGGCCGACGCCGCTACATTATACTAACCCCAACGGGCTGGTGATACACAGTTATGGCTGCCGTTTTACCATAAACGCGGCCATGCACACCATAGGGCCGGTACGCTATAATGTGCGCAAACGGAGCATTCCCAAATCACACCATCAGGGAGGTACTGGAATGGCTTACACACCGAAACAGTTGGGACACCTCGTGATCAAGGTGCGCGACATCGAACGCAGCGTTGACTTTTACACCAACGTGCTTGGCCTCACCGTGATGACCGGCCGGCCGGGCGGAATGACGTTCCTGTCCGCCGACACCACCATGTCCCACGAGTTGGCGCTGGTTCCGCTGGGGATGGACGCGCCGGGTCCCGAGGACCGCCGGGTGGGCATGGCGCACATGGCCTGGCAGATGAACTCCTTCCGCGACCTGAAGGAACTGTACCAGCGCTGCAAGGACCACGACGTAAAGTTCAAGAGGCTGGGCGATCACGGCATCTCCATGGGCGTGTACATTTACGATCCCGACGACAACGAGATCGAGATCTACTACGAATCGCCCGAGACCGAGTGGGGCAACCGGGACGGCTTCCTGTTCGAGGGCAACTTCCCCTGGCAGCTTGACCCCATCGAGGAGAAGGAACCGGCCGCCGTCGGCGACGACGACTAAACGCCGTCCGCGACATACGCTGACCATCGTAGGGGCGACGCATGCGTCGCCCCTACCCATATCGCGTGTCGCCCCTACCCATATTTGGTGGACTGAAATCTTTTGAGCGCATCACGATTGGACGGCGAACCCCGCTACGACTACATAATCATCGGCAGCGGAATCGCAGGGCTGAACACGGCGCTGCTGGCCGCCCGGCACGGCAGCGTACTGGTGGTCACCAAGGGACGCATCGACGACTGCAACAGCCGCTACGCCCAGGGCGGAATCGCCGCCGCCATCGGGTCGGGAGACTCAGCGACGCTGCACCAGCGGGACACGCTGGAGGCCGGCGCCGGGCTGTGCGACCCGGACGCGGTGGCGGTGCTGACCGGCCAGGGTCCCGACAGCATTTCCAGTCTGATCGAGTGGGGCGTACCCTTTGACACCATGCACGGCCAGATCGCATTGGGACGGGAGGGAGCGCACAGCGTCCCGCGCATCCTGCACGCCGGCGGCGACGCCACGGGCCAGCACATCGAGGACACGCTGGCCGGACGGGTGCGGTCGTCACCTCGAATCACCGTGCTGGAATACACCCACGCCATCGGCATCTGCGTTGAGGATGGCGCGGTGGCCGGCGTGGAGGTGATGGACGGCGTGGTTCGACAGGCTCACCATGAGCGGCGGGTTTTCACGAGCAACGTGGTGATCGTCGCTTCCGGCGGCGCGGGGCAACTCTATCGCTACACCACCAACCCCGAGGTGGCAACCGGCGACGGCGTGGCGCTGGCCTTCCTGGCCGGCGCGGACGTTATGGATATGGAGTTCTACCAGTTCCATCCCACCGCGCTGTGGCTGGAGTCCGCGCCCACGTTCCTGCTATCCGAGGCCATGCGCGGCGAGGGGGCGATTCTGCGCAACGCCGCCGGCCGCGCGTTCATGGCGGAGTATCACCCCATGGCTGACCTTGCGCCGCGCGACGTGGTGTCGCGGGCAATCGCCACCGAGATGGAACGGGCGGAGGGGCAACCGTCCCTGCTGGACATTTCGCATCTGCCGGCGGCCACCGTGACCAGCCGGTTCCCGACCATCTACGCCGAGTGCCGGCGGTATGGGCTGGACATCACGCGGGAACCGATCCCGGTGGCTCCGGCGGCCCACTACATGATGGGCGGCATACGCATCGATACCTGGGGTCGCACCAACATCGCGGGGTTGTACGCCTGCGGCGAGGCGGCCTGTTCGGCGGTGCACGGCGCGAACCGTCTGGCCAGCAACTCGCTGCTGGACACGCTGGTGTTCTCCCGCCGCCTGGTGGATGCCGCGCTGGGCAACGCGCCGGCGTACGCGCCGGACCCCGGCGACAACCTGCGCATCCCGCTGGCCGACCGGGCGATGGTGTGCGCCACGGTGCCGGAGCGTGGGCGCGAGACGCTGCAGGACCTGATGTGGCGCAATGCCGGCATCACGCGCAACGGGACGAGGCTGCTGCTGTCGGCGCGCATCCTGAACCTGTGGCAGCGCACCATGCCTGTGCCGACAGCAGCAGCCGATTTTGAGCTACGCAACATGCTTGTGGTGTCACGCCTGATGGTGGAAGCGGCGCTGCAACGGCGCGAAAGCCGCGGCGCGCATCACCGCGAGGACTTCCCGGAGCGGTCGGAGGAGTGGCGGCGGCACGTGGTGGTGGGGCGGGGGTAGGGTTTGCGTGACCGCCCTAGCGCCATCAATGGATCACAAATTGAACTAAGTTGAACCTGTTGATACCCGCTATGATTCCCTGTATTATCGAATGAACGCCAGACTGTGACGCTTTGGGAGTGTCACATTTGGCGTTAGGTTTTTAATGCCCTCATCTTTCGCAAATGCGTCGTCGCTGCTGTCTGCGCGCATCCTGAACCTGTGGCAGCGGACAATGCCATCGCCGGCACGGAAGCGAAGATAGGGCGGCACGCTATGGTATTACCCCTGCTGCGAGATTGGACAAGCACTCTGGACAAGTGATGCGTTCCGATTCCTTCACGTCGTCTACCATTTGTGGGTTTATGGATTCCCGTGCCGCTCCGCATCGGTAGCGATACGTTTCAGTGTGATAGCGACCTTGTTTATCAGAAGAGATGACGTGCTTGCCGTGCACCAACGGCTCTCGTGATACGTAGTCCTCGCCCAACCAGTCCCCTACCAAATTGCTTCGAATGAAGGTTAAGTCCTCGATGAGTCGAGAGACGCTGTACATCAACTTATTCCTGCACACCATGCACGTGATTCCATGGAGGTCTATCAGTACCGCGCGCAGGTTGTCTTCGTCGGGCGGGTCAAAGGGGTAACCGTCCGGCTCAATGGATCGCCAACGCGGTCCGTACATCTTCCGGCCGGACTTAATTCTTAGTCCGCAAAGCGTCTCACCGCCGTATTCGATGAAGTTCCGCTCTGGTGGTGCCTTGCCTATCCCGCGCATGCCGCTACCGAATTGCCATAACTCGTCGATTTCAAATCCTCCCTCATAGCCTACCCACCGGACGCAGTGGTTGCGCGCCGGGTCGACGTACCAATCCGTCGGCGATGTTACTTCATGCGGCGGATTCCTCAGATATTTATCCCAAAAAACCACGATCAATTCTCCTTTCTTCTCTCGTTATATTGCCGGTTGTGCCTTGATAGACATAGGTTCAACTCCCATGACCGATGCAGCAAGCGTATTATTCGCACGAACACGTGGACATTCGCCACCATTCGTTGGGCATCCATTTTATATGTCGCGGCGGAGCGACTACTGCCGACCGAAATCCGCCCGACATAGTAGGAAACGGGCACTACGCACGCTCGTCGCCAGTACTCCCGACTATTCCGCGTCAATCAGTGCTTGCAGTCCGCCACGACCGATACCCGTCTGCTTTGGGCCGAGGATTGCGGCCAGCGTTCCGTTGGGCAGAGGGGCGGATTTGTCTGGGATTACGGTAGTGCGTGGGCGATTTTCGCCGGGGAATTGCTTGTGAAAGAATATGCCATGGTTGGCACGGCGGCCCCGCATCCACCCGTCACGCTCCAACAGGCGCATCAACTCACGCCCCGATATATTCAAGATCGCTGCCTACGGCAATGGCGAATCCGGCCTGCTCAGGTTGACGCACCGGGCGAACGGGAACCTCATTGTAGGCCAAGTATCCTTTGATGTCGGTGATCCGTTCAACCTCGTTCAGTTGCAACTGCACTGCTTCCTGCGTTTCAATCCGAGCCTGATCCAACGTGTCGGCGAATGCCGACGTGCCCAACTCGTCGCAGATACCCACCCATTGATCTCCTTCCTGACTGTAGGTACAGGTAAGGGTGATAGCGAAATCCAGGGAACCCTGGGCGTCGCTGTGAAATATCTGGATAGTTTCTCGGGCGGCTTCAACCATGGTCCGGCCTCAAAGTAACAGGCTACGGTCATTGTATCGTAAATCAAGATCGCCCAAATGAATTTCCGCGCCAGTGACACCGCCCCGTTGACGCGCCGGCGACACGCGCGTTAGCCTGAACTAAATCACACGAAACATCTGCCGGTGGGACTGACCTGACGCCGGGTCGGTTCCGCCGGCTTTTTGCTGGCTACGCTCAACCGATTCGTCGTCGCGCCGGCACAATTTGCAAGGAGGTTGCGATGATGAATGAGGGCCGGTGGCCTGATCCGGCGGACGGCCGTGTCGCCATGCTGCGGGCGTTATCCGCGTTTGGCCGCGGCGTCGGCGACGCCCCGATGGTGTGTAAGTGGGGGACGCTGGCGGCCCCCGTGGTTCGACAGGCTCACCATGAGCGGGGGGATGCTCACCACCAGCGTGATGGGGCTCGCCACGAATGGGGGGATGCTCGCCACGAACGGGGGGATGGTCGCCACCAACGTGATGGTACTCGCCGCGAACGTGATGGTGCTTGCCACGAATGGGATGATGCTTGCCACGAACGGGGGGATGCTCGCCACGAGCGGGGGGATGCTCGGCATGAGCGGGATGGTGGTCGGCAGGGGCAGGATGGCTCTTACCGTGAGCGACAACGGGCGGGCTACGGGCGGGCGCCCGCTGGCCCTGAGCCTGTCGAAGGGCGGACTCTCCAGCAACGTGATGGTGGCGGCGCGCTGACGTTCGTGGCGTCCACGGACGCGGTGGACCGGCACGGCGACACCGTGGCTCCCGAGGGTTGGCGTCTGGATGCCTACCGCGAAAACCCCGTGGTGCTGTGGGCTCACGACTACCGCCGGCCAGCCATCGGGCGGACCCAATCGGTGTGGCGGGACGGCGGCGCGCTGCTGGCCCGCCTGGAGTTCGCCCCCACCGAGTTCGCCCGGGAGGTGGAGGGCCTGTACCGCCAGGGTTACCAGCAGGGCGTGTCCGTGGGATTCCGCCCGCTGCGTTTCGAGGAGCGGCGCGATTCCCGCACCGGCGCGTTCCTGGGCATCCGTTTCCTGGAGCAGGAACTGCTTGAGATCAGCGCGGTGCCCGTGCCAGCCAACCGGGGCGCGTTGCTGACCCGGCGGTCGGACGCCGCAACGCAGGTGGTCGGGCTATTGCGCGGGTTGCGACCGTAGGGGTGGGTTTGAAATCCACCCTGGCATGACCAATCCGCCACTACGTCACCATCTGCCTCATATAGGGGCGAGGCATGCCTCGCCCCCTCCATCCTCGACGACAACACACTCAAAAAACGTACCCACGCCTATTGCAAAGGAGTTTGCAAGTCTATGACCCTTTCAACCTGGGAACTGGAAACCATCAAGAACGAAGTCGCCGAGGTGCGCGATTTCTACCGTCAGCGTCTCGACGCCGACATCCCGCCGCTGCAGGAGGAACTGTCCCGCCTCAGCCGCGCCGTCGGCGATCTGACCGAGAAGCAGCGGGCCGGCGAGCGTCAGGCCATGCTGGCGCGATACGGGAACCCGGGCGACCGTCCCCGCGTGCCCTTCGGCAAGTACCGGGGCATGGACGCGCTGGACCTGGCCTGCGTGCGCAGCGTCCTCGCGTCCCAGCAGCGTGAGCCGGGCGACACCAACCCGCGTCTGCTGGCCGACTGGCAGGCGAACCTGAAGGCCGCCATGGACAGCACCACCGCCGGCAGCGGCGACGAACTGGTCGCCACCGGCGAGGCCGCCGCGTTGTGGGCCGACATCAACGTGGACACTCACGTGGCGTCGCTGTTCACCCGGGTGGATATGCCCACCAACCCCTTTGAGATTCCCCTGCAACTGGGCAGCGTGTCCTGGTATCCGGGCGCGGAGAACACCGCTTCCACCGAAACGGCGCTCACCACGGCGCGGCAGACACTGACCGCTCACGAGTTGGTGGCCGAGGTGCCGTGGTCGCTGACCCTCGAGGAGGACGCGGTGATCGCCATGGCCGCGGAGGTTCGCAGCACGCTGGTGCGCA
Source organism: Dehalococcoidia bacterium (assembly GCA_963668585.1). Classification (GTDB taxonomy): domain Bacteria; phylum Chloroflexota; class Dehalococcoidia; order Lucifugimonadales; family UBA3495; genus Bin87. Next base: position 1,020,712 of record OY764869.1, read on the forward strand.
ACGCCGTTGAGGTCATTGACGACGTGCTGCTCAACGCCGACCGCACGACCCAGAACAACATCAACGCCGACGGCGCGACCATCGCAGCGTCAACGGCCGGCAAGGCGCACTGGCTGCTGGGATTCGACGGCCTGCTGCACCTGCCCCTGGTGGACAACACCGGGCAGGGCAACGACCACGCCGCCGCGCCCAGCGCCGATATGTTCAACGAGGCCCGGGGTCTGCTGGGCAAATACGGCGTGCGTCCATCGGAGTTGGCCTACATCGCGGACGTGGGCACCTACATCAAGTCGTTGGCCGTCGGCGAGTTCCGCACGCTGGACAAACTGGGGCCCCTGGCAACCCTGCTCAACGGCCAGTTGGCCCAGGTGGACGGCATCCCCGTAATCGTCTCCGAGCAGATGGCGAAGTCGGACGCCGACGGCAAGGTGACCGATGGCGGCAACAGCAACACCAAGGGCCGCCTGCTGGCCGTCAACCGGACCCAGTGGCGCCTGGGCTTCCGCCGCGAGTTGATGATCGAAACGGCCCGCGACATCCAGAAGCGTCAGAACATCATGGTGGTGAGCATGCGTCTGGCGTTTATGGAACGCACCGGCACCCGTTCGTCCGCGTCGCACACCGCTCTCCAGTACAACATCACGGTGTAGCAATCCGCATCCCTGCATTGGCACGATTCGATGGAACGGAGGAATCTGAATGGCAAACGCCTACGCGGACCTGGCGACACTGAAGTCGCCGGCGGCGCTGAACGCGCCTGACAACACGCACGACGCCCGACTCCTTGGGATGCTGGAAACCGCGTCCCGCTGGATCGACGGCTACTGCGGCCGGCAGTTCGCCGCAACCCACGGCGAGCGACGGTTCGATGGAACGGGCAAGCCATCGTTGACGGTGCCCGACCTGGTGGCGGTTGACCAACTGCGGGTGCGTGAGGCATCGGGAGAATGGCTTGTCTGGCCGTCGGGCGACTGGCTGCTGTACCCCCTGAACGCCGGCCCACGCGAACCGGGCGGCCGTCCGTATCGACGCATCATGCTGGCATCGGGGGCGCATCGACGGTTCCCCCTGAACCGGGGAGGCGTGAAAGTGCGGGGGGTCTGGGGGTACTGCGACGTCCGCGAAGATGCCGGACTGCGGGTCAGCAGCAACGCCGGCGTCACGGCGGATGATGGCCTGGTCACGGTGGAGGCCGACGACGACGCGGCGGCGGAACCGTCGGCCGGACACACCCTGCGCATCGGCGATGAGCAACTGTACGTGAGCGGCGTCACGTCTGACCAGCAGGGAGGGTTCACGCTGACCGTGCAACGCGGCGTCAACGGCACCGAGATGGCCGCCCACGCCGCTGGTGCGTCCGTTTCGGTGTACCGATACCCGAAGGGCGTGGCGGAAGCGTGCCTGTTGCAGGCCGCCGTCTGGTGGCGCGAGCGGTTGGGCGGGCCTTTCGGAAATCCGGAGGGTCCGTTGACGGCGGATGGCTGCGATGCGGTCGGCATCTCTCCAACGGTGCGGACGCTGCTCGCGCCGTATCGTCGCCGCTCGTCGATCCTGGGGGTGTGAGCATGACCGGATACGCCAGCGCGGGCCGCAGCCACGTGGCCGTCGCGGACGCCGGAGGCGTGCTGCGGGACCTCTCGCCCTGGGTGGAACGCGCCGGGCCGTTGGGCAAGGCGCTGTCCGGACGCGACGTCACCGGGGTCAACGACACGTCGGCGCGGACGGCGGCAGGTTTCGCTGTTGCCCAGGAGTTCACGCTGGCCGGCCGGTGGGATGACACGCCGGGCATCGGGCCTGACGCCGTGCTGGCCGGCATCGTGGGGCGGTCGGTTAGCGTGCAGTACGGGCCGGCTGGCCGCGCGTCGGGACAGAGACGGGTATCGGGACATTTCGTCTGCCTGTCCTACCGCATCACCAGCGAGACCGGGAAACCGGTGCGGTTTGAGGCCGCCTTCCGGCAGGATGGGCCGGTGGAGTTGGGGACGTGGTGAATGCCGGCCAATCAGTCGGCCGCCGCCACTTCCTCCGGAACGATGACGACGCGCCCGTCATCATCGTGGTGGTGTCTCATCAGCGAGTCTATGCGCGAGTTCAGGCCGATGAGCATACCCCTGATTTCGGCGGCTTGTTCGCGGAAGTTGGTCATCTGCTCTTCGATCCTTTCTATTCGATTCTCGATCCTTTCGATCCGACCCTCGAGGCCAGTGATGCGATCATTGAGGCCAGTGATGCGATTGTTGAGGCCGGTGATTTGACCTTCTACCCTGCCGACGGAGATGCTCAGCCGCACCAGGGCACCGAACATAGCCACCAACAGGAGGGAGATGAAGGCCAGAAAGCCGTAGAGGATGTATAGCTCGGAGGGAGTCATGTCAGGGACTGGTGTGCCGGTCGATAGCGCAATTGTGGCATATGCGAGCCATGGTTGCAAACGGCGCCGGTCGAAAGGATGAGCATGGATACTGCTGCGAACCGGCCGGCGTTGCGCTGGCAAGCGTGGGTGGACTGGACCGGTCAGGGAATCTGGGGAACGGCTGACGGCGATATTTCCGGCGATGTGCTGGGCCTGCGCTGGCAGTGGGGCCGGCGCGGGTTGCCCGTGCCTGAATTCGCCCCGCCGGCAGAACTGGAGTTGACCCTGCGGAACGACGATCACCGCTACACGCCGGGAAATGCCGGCGGCCCACTGGCCGGCAATGTCCGCTCCGGACGGGAGGTCTGGCTGCGCGTCAGCCGAATCCACGACGGCTTCGCCACGTCCGGCGCGGCATCGACCGACCTGCATGGGCGGACCACATCGGACGGCGGCGCGCGGTGGGAGGTCATGGGCGTGGCCGGCAACGGTTTTGCCGTGTCGCAGGGAGAGGTCATGGGCGAGCCTGGAGGTTGGCCGCCGTCCAATTCGATAGCCACGCTGGACACGCAGGACCCGCTGGCGACCCTGACGGCGCGCTATCGACGCGGCAGCAATGGCCTGGGCGGGTTCGTGCTGCGCTGCACCTCGGCCAGCGACTGCCTGATCCTGCGGTTCACCGGCGACGCCACCATCCTGGAGCGGGTATCGGGACGTACTACAACCCTGCTATCCACCGGCGCCGCTCTGGACAGCGCAACCTGGTATGACCTGGAGATTGAGCAACCGGGCGGCGGCGTGCGTGTCCACGCCACCAGATTGAATGAGGCCGGGGCGACGCGCCGGGAAATCCTGGCCGCCAGCGCGATTTCCGGCGCTCCGGACTCGGGGCGTCACGGCTTCTGGCACGGGTTTCGCAACATTCAGGACCGCTGGGGAGCGTTTGGCGTGGGCCGGAGCCTGTTCCGAGGCCGCATTGCGGCAATCGATCCGGATTACGACGCCGGCGTGTGTCGCCTCACTGCCACCGACGCGATGGAGCGGTTGGAATCGACTCGCCTGCACCGGGCCCTGGCCGGCGCCCTGATGCGCTCGGGGGACGTGGCCGCGGCCATCTTGGGTTGGGCCGGCCTGACCCCCGGCGACTACGCGCTGGATGCCGGCCGATTGCTCCTGACCGGCGGGCCGCGCTCGGTGTGGGATGTATCGGCCGGTCGCGCGATGCGCCGTTTGCAGCGTGAGGAGAACGGGCTGATCTATGCCGACGGGTTGGGCCGCATCCGCCTGGAAGCGGCATCGGCGCGGGCCGCCGTGCGCGGCCATGCGGATCCGCCGTCGCTGGCGGGGTTCTCGATTGGCGACACCGCCGACGCCGCGCCATATGTGGTGGCCCTGCGCCGGGACGACGGGGCTGACTCCGTGGAGGACTTGGTCGCGTTCCGCTACCGTCGTTCGTCGGACACAGGCCGGCAGATGGTGTGGGGCCTGAACGAAGCGTTGGAAATACCTGCTGGCGGCGAACGGTCGTTGCTGGCGTCGGTGGATGCCTGGGACGTGATCGCCGGAATCAATGCGCCGGTGGCCGGTACGGATTTCACCGCAACCGATGACGCCGCCGGAACGGGAACCGATGTGACCGGCGACATCTCCGTTGAATTGCTCACCGAGGCGGAGTCCGGTGTTGCCGGCCGGGGGCACATGGTGCGCGTCCGCAACACGGGCATGGCAGTTGCCTGGCTGCAGAGCCTGGACCTGCACGCCGACCACTGCTGGCGGGCGCGAACCTCCAGCGCCGTCCGGTTGGAGTCGGCGGCCGGGCCGCCCGACGCTCGCCTGAAACGGGAACGCCTGGTGCAGTGCCGGTACGCCGACAACTACGCAACAGCACAGGGAGCGGCGGAGGCGAGGTTGGCGGAGCGGTCAACGCAGCGTCCCCAGATTGAGGTGTCGCTGCCGATTCACGGGGTCGGGAGCCACCGGGCGGTCGCCGAGGGCCGGTTGTCGGACGTGGTGGAGGTGTCGGCAGCGGCCCAGGGCATCGCCGGCGCCTGGCTGCTGGAAGGCATGGACGTGAGCATCCAGGGCGGCGGAGACGGCAACGCCTGCTGGTGGCTGACGGGGGTGTAGGGGGTTGGGCGAGAGGCGAGCGTTAAAACGAACGACCCTTGGCTTTGATCAATACCGGCGTTATTAAAGTTTACTTGAATCAGTCCGCCGACCAATAAAATGTAAGCGGGAAAACTTTAATCACAATCAATGCCATTTGCTGTGCATTCCCATGTAACCAGCATCGGTAGTGTCGGTCCTCCATTGGTTCCTGGACGCGTCCGTGGAGTGTCGAGCCCCAGTCGCACGGCGACCCTCTCCGTTATCAAATTTTCAGGCTCCAAATTTTGATTGCAGCCGGCGTTATTAAAGTTTGCCTAATGACGCCCGACGCCATTAAAATATAACACTCCAACTTTTGATGTGCGGTTGCGTTTTGCAATTCGCCTGCGCGGCCATGGGATGTTGAACAATGCGACGCGATAACACCGGTCATTACGAAGCCTGGATATCAGGCGGTGAGGAAATACGCGCTTTCATACCCGACCCTTTGCCTCCATCGCCGCCGTTGACGCTTGATGGTACGTTGCGACAGTCCCTTGAAAGAGCAAGCGTTGCTCTGGGCCGTCTGGACGGTATTGCGACTCTGCTGCCTGACCCTACGCTGTTCATTTATGCCTACGTGCGCAAGGAAGCGTTGCTGTCATCGCAGATTGAAGGGACGCAGTCGTCGCTGTCCGACCTGTTGGAGTTCGAGCTTGATGACGCGCCCGGCGCGCCGATGGATGACATCGTGGAGGTATCCAACTACGTCGCAGCCCTGGAGCATGGCCTGGAACGGTTGCGCGATGATTTCCCGCTGTCCAACCGATTGATTCGGGAAATACACGCCATCCTCCTCTCACAGGGCAGGGGTAGCGCCATGAACCCTGGTGAGTTCCGAACCACCCAGAATTGGATCGGAGGCCGTCGCCCGGGCAACGCCGTGTACGTTCCGCCGCCACCGGCGGCCGTACTTGATTGCATGGGTGACCTGGAACGGTTTTTGCACGCAACCGACGACGGTCTCCCCGCCCTGGTTCGCGCAGCACTGGCTCACGTACAGTTTGAGACGATCCATCCTTTCCTTGACGGCAACGGACGCACTGGGCGTCTGTTGATAACCTTCCTGCTCTGCCATGCCGGAATGCTCAAAGAGCCTCTGCTGTATTTGAGCCTGTATTTCAAGCAACATCGGTCCGACTACTACCAACTTCTGAACGAAGTGCGCCGCACTGGCGATTGGGAGGATTGGCTCGACTTTTTCCTGGAAGGTGTTTGGGAAACCGCAGAAGGAGCATTCAACACGACCCAACGGTTGTTGAAATTGTTTGCGCAAGACCGTGAGCGGATACAACAAACTGGCCGCCGCGCCGGTTCAGCGCTCCGGGTGCATGAGCAACTGATGTCCCATCCGGTGCGGTCAATCTCCGGCATTTCGGAAAACACTAAGTTGACGTTTCCGACCGTTTCGGCTGCCATCAATCTGCTGATCAGCATGGGCGTCGCCCGGGAGATAACCGGCAGACGCAGTGATCGCCTCTTTTCCTACGACCAGTACCTGTCCATCCTGAGCGAGGGGACTGAGCCGCTGTAGCGCGCTCCGTTTGGGTGGGGGCGCTGTGGTATCATCAACCCTGCAAATTTGCCTGCCGGCGCGCAGTCGGCCGGCCGTTGAGGTGCCACTGTGCCTGCTAATGACACTGTTTATGACGTTATCATCGTTGGAGCCGGCAACGCCGCCCTGTCCGCCGCCATCGCCGCCCGCGAGCAGACCCAATCGGTGCTCGTGGTGGAGAAGGCCCCCGAGTATTTCCGCGGCGGCAACACCTACTTCACCGGCGGCATCATTCGGTTCGCCTTCAACGGCCTGGACGACATCAAGGGACTGATCCCTGATATGTCCGAAACCGAGGCCAACTCCATCGAGGTCGGCCAGTACACTGAGAACCAATTCTACGACGACATGATGCGCGTCACCCACGGCCTGTCCGACCCCGAACTGGCCGAGATCCTGGTCAGCCAGTCCTACCCCACCATGAAATGGCTGCAGGAACATGGCGTCCGTTTCGTGCTGTCCTTCGGACGCCAGGCGTTCCGCGACGGGGACAAGTTCCGCTTCTGGGGCGGCCTGGTGGTCGAGGCGGTCGGCGCCGGCAAGGGCCTGTCCGACCAGCAGTTTGACGTGTGCGAGCAGTTGGGCGTCGAGGTGCGCTACTCCACCGAGGGCATCTCGCTCATCCAGGACCAGAAGGGCAACGTCTCCGGCCTGCGGGTCAAGGGACCCGACGGGTTCGAGGACATCGCCGGCCGCGCCGTGGTGCTGGCCGCCGGCGGCTTCGAGGCCAACGCCGAGATGCGCTGCCGCTACCTGGGCCCGGGCTGGGAAACCGTCAAGGTGCGCGGCATCCCCTACAACACCGGCGACGGCATCAAGATGGCCCTCGACGTGGGCGCGCAATCCTACGGACACTGGTCGTCCTGCCACGCCGTGGCCTGGGACATGAACGCCCCCACCTTCGGCGACCGCACCGTCACCGAACTGTTCCAGAAGCACTCGTATCCCTTTGGCATCATGGTCAACATCAACGGCGAGCGGTTCCTGGACGAGGGCGCGGACTTCCGCAACTACACCTACGTCACCTATGGGCGCGCCCTGATGGACCAGCCCCAGGGCCTGTGCTTCCAGGTGTTCGACGACAAGGTGAAGCACCTGCTGCGCGACGAATACTGGATACCCCAGGCCACCACCGCCGAAGCCAACTCCATTGAGGAACTGGCGCGGATGCTGGACATCGACCCCGAGGGTCTGGTGCGCGAGGTCGAGGCCTACAACGCCTCCGTGCGCACGGACATCCCCTACAACGCCACCGTGAAGGATGGCCGCCGCACCGAGGGACTGGCGGTGAACAAGACCAACTGGGCCGAGACCATCGACACGCCGCCCTATCGTGGTTGGGCCGTGACCACGGGCATCACGTTCACCTTCGGCGGCGTCAAGGTCAACAACCGGGGCCAGGTGGTAACCAACGCCCAGGATCCCATCCCCGGCCTGTATGCCGCCGGCGAGATGGTGGGCGGCCTGTTCTACCACAACTATCCCGGCGGCAGCGGCCTGAGCGCCGGTATGGTCTTCGGCCGCCTGGCTGGCAACAGCGCGGGCCAGGACGCCCTGGCGCTGAAGGACGTGTAGGCAGCTCCGAACAGATCAACCCGAATCGGAATGGCGCCGGACTCTGTCTGCTACAATTTCAGTAGAGTCCGGCGTTTTGTATCGTTAGGGTAGCGCAACAATGGCGACAATGGATGACATCCGTGCGGTAGAGCGTCTGATGCAGACGCTGGATGAAAACCCGCACCTGATGGAAGCGGTGCGTTCCCGCATGCTGACACGGGAATTGCTGGAACTGCCGCAAACTGTGGCGAGGTTCACCGACCGTGTTGACCAAATCTCTGAGCAATTGGCACAGTTGGCGGAGCTCGTTGACCGGCTCACCGAGCGCGTTGATCAGATTGCCGAGCAGTTGGCGGAGTTTGCCGCCAAGGCGGACCGTCGGCTGGAAAATTTGGAGCGTCTTCAGGACGATATTGGGGTGGTAAAAGGGCTGGCAACGGATGGCCTGGCCCGGAGAGTGGCTCCGGCCATTGCATTGGCGATGAACTTGCGGCTCACCAAAAATCTCGATGGTGAAGAGTTGTCCGCCATGCTGTCCGGTCAGGATTTGTCCGACATATCGCATAGCCAGTTGGAAAGTTTCCTGTTGGCAGACTTGATAATGGAAACTACAGACAGCGATGGTCGGAAGCTCTACGTGGCCGTCGAGTCGTCATACACCGCCGATGAACGCGATACCCGCCGTGCGATTCGCAACGCCGGCTATCTGACTCGTTTCACCGGCGCTCCCGCTCGAGCCGCGATAACGGCAGCCCGCACCGACTGGAATATAGACGACCTGATTGCATCCGGCGCAGTCCACTGGTACAAAATGCCGGAACGGTTATTGCAGGGGAGCGGAAACGGCGTTCCGTGAGAGCGGCACATCAGACGATAAATTGCCCACAAGTGTGAAGGATCGTGATGGACTCCCACACGCACACTATCAAAGACTGGGCAACGGTCGGCTGGGACTGCGATATATGCGGAGCATGACATATAGATAGCGACGAGGACCCGGTAGGGGGTTGCTACTTTTGCGGTCGAGCACTTTGTCCCGCGACTGACTACTCCTGTATCAGTTGCACTCGGGAAGCCTGCGACAACTGCTGTCAAGCGTGCCAGGAAGACGATTGCGACGTCATCACTTGCCACCGCTGCGTCGACGTACACCTCAGGAGCTACCATCCGTTGGCAGTATAGCGAGCAGCCGAACGAAGTGATCTGAAAATGAGCGATGACACCGCTGTACGCGTCCTGGCGCAAGAAGGTTTGCGCCATATCGAGCAAGCCATCCTGTTGCTGCTTGACTCCCATCCCAACGGTCTCGGTAATTCTCAGATTGCGGATGCGTTGGGCCTCCGTTCATCCATTCGCGGACGTCAACGCAACTACCTTACCTATTCGGTTCTGGGCGGCCTATTGGATCAAGGCAAGGTCGTGCAAGATCGTACCACTTCGATCTTCACCAAGGTGTGGGATCCAGAATCGTAGGGGCGTGGTTTTGAGCGAGGCCATGCCCTCCCGCTCATCCCAACCTTGCGCGCCGGCTTTGCGGGGCATACAATTCGTCCATTCTGGATTTTGGGCAGGGGGATGCCATGGCGGCCAGCAATCCGGCGCGGTCCGGCATGTTCTATGGGTGGTTCGTTGTCGCCACCTGCATGTTCATCGCGTTCCTCACCATGGGAACGCGCAACGCATTCGGCGCTTTCGTGGTCCCCATGGAGGCCGAATTCGAGTGGAACCGCACCGTAGTTTCCTGGGCCGCCGCATTGGGCGCCCTGCTCAACGGCGTTACGCAGCCGTTCATGGGCTACCTCTTCGACCGGGTCGGCGTGCGCATCGTGGTGATAGCCGGCATATTTGTCGTCGGCACATCCACGTTGCTGATGGCCGCCACCGGAAGCATCTGGTTTCTCATCGCCGTGTTCGGCGTGGTGTCAGCGGTGGGCCAGAGCGGCACGTCCCTGACCAATACCGGCGCGACTCTTAGTAAATGGTTCCGCCGACGCCGCGGGTTGGTCATCGGACTGAACGCGTCCGGCATGTCCCTGGGCGGCCTGATCCTGGTGCCCTTCGCCGCCTTCATGATCAGCCTGATCGACTGGCGACTGTCGTGGATTGTCCTGGGAGTGATGATCCTGGTGCTGGGCATCCCGCTGGCCTTCATGTTCCTGCACGACGACCCGTCCAAAAAAGGCCTGACGCCCGACGGCGACCCTGAACCGGCCCCCGGACCAGGCGGTTCCCCGGGCGCGGCGACCGGGCCGCCACCGCAGCCACTCTTCGCCGAAAACTGGCGGCAGGCGTTCAAGTCGTTCCCCATCTGGCAGATGAGTTTCTCGTACTTCATCTGCGGCTCCACCACCTTCATGCTCTCTGTCCACTTCGTGCCCATGGCCGTGGAGGAAGGCATCAATTCGCAGACTGCGGCGTTGATATTCGGACTGATGTCGGGACTCAACGCCCTGGGAGCCACGGGCGCGGGCTGGATCTCCGACCGCATTGGCGGCCGCAAGAACTGGCTGGCGGCGGTGTACTTCTGCCGGGGCACCGGGTACGTCATCCTGGTGGCATCGCTGCTGGTGCCGGAAATACCGGTGCTGGCGGGGCTGCTCGTATTCTCGGTGGTGGCCGGTCTTTCGTGGATCGCGACGGCGCCGCTGACAACCTCGCTCACCGCCGAGGTGTACGGGCTGAAGTCGCTGGCGACCATATCGGGTGTGGCCTTCCTGTTCCACCAACTGGGCGGATTCAGCAGCGTGCTGCTGGCCGGATACCTTCGGGAGATCACCGGCGACTACATCGTGGCCTTCTCCATCGCCGCGGTCATGCTGTATCCCGCCGCCATCAGCGCCTTCACCATCCGCGAGCGACGCTACTCGGTACGCTACCAGCCGGCGCCCGCCTGACAATCGGCCATGCGCCATTGACAACCTCTCGCTTTTTGGTGTATCAATCTGCTACTGTAAGAGACGATCGATTCCACAGTCGATAGCCTTGCCGAAGGAGGAGGAACTTATGCCTGACATCTATTACGCCCGTCCGAGCAACTTCCTTTCCGACCCCCGTGACCGCACCGTCATCATTGGGGAGTCAGAGGACGAAGTTCTTGAGAAGATGTATGCTTATCTGAGCAGCCCGGAAGCCCAGGCCCGCTACCCCGGTGTTGACGACCCCAAGGAGTTGGAGAACAACATCCGCACCTGCATCTTCAAGAAAGGCACCAAGGCCCTGCACAACCGCCCGCCGGATGCCGAGCCTGTAAAGTAACCTCGATCACATTTTGTGAACACGACCCTCGCCCGACACCGGGCGAGGGTCATTGTTTGACCGTGCTTGTCGTCCATTCCCGCCGTGTTATACTGCGGCATCATGGCGATCAATCCCGATGACTTTCCTCCCGGCGACTATTCGGAAATTTCGTTGTTCCCGTTGAACAACGTCGTCCTGTTCCCCGGAATGCCCCTGCCGCTCCACATCTTTGAAGAGCGGTACAAGGCTATGATCGGCGATTGCGTCCAGCGCAGCGAACCCTTCGGAGTGCTGCTGATCAAAGAGGGCAATGAGGTGGGGGAACCCGCCTCTCCGCATTCAGTCGGCACCACCGCCCGCATCGGCCAGGTGCAGCGACTGGAAGAAGGGCGGCTGAATATCCTCACCCGTGGCGAGCAGCGGTTCGAACTGTTGGAAACCGTTCAAACGGTGCCCCACCTGGTGGGGTTGGTGCGCTACATCGAGGACGAGGAGGGCGTGGTCTCATCCTCACGGTGGCTGGCGTCCGCGAGCAGTACATCCAATTGCAACGCTACCTCACCGCCATGGCCGGCGGATGGGACCGGGAGGTCTCGGTTCCCGACGAACCCATCGAACTGGCCCGCAGTTCCGCCGCCGCATTGGCGGTCAGCCTGCCCCTGCCGCCCGATGTGCGCCAATCGCTGCTGGAGACCCGCACCGCCGGGGAACAACTGGAAAAGCTGCACACGCTCATGCGCCAGGCCAACCGCATCGTCGCGGAGCAGGTGGAGCAGAACACCCCATTCAAGGGCGCACGCCTCAACTAGATCCTGCAGACAAATGGCGAACCAGTCCGCTGCGGTTCCGTAGCCTGGATTCCCGCGCGGTTTTAGTCCGGCGATTCTCTCCCGCGCAACTCCGCTTCCAGTTGGCGGACCCGTTCCTCGGCCGCTGCGGCGCGCGCTTCGGCGTCTGATCGCGCTGCGATAACCTCCTGGTGCGTCTCAAGGTAGCGGTTGCCCACGGGGTTCCACCAGCGAAGGTTCCCTTCTTCCCAACGCAACTCCAGCCTCAGCGCGGCGCTGTATCCGCGGATTATCCCGTCCACACCCGTCTCTACGGGAATCGGTTGATACTCCCCGTCAACGAGCAGATCACCGGCCAGCGACGTCGAATGCCACTGTCCGCCAGATGGGTCAAACCGCCAGTATTCGGCCACTCCCATGGCGGCGTAGTAGTCCCGCTTGACCGTTTCGTCATTTTGGCCAGTGCTGGATGACGCCACTGCCAGCACGAGATCCGGCGGTTTGCCCTGCTCGGAAACAATGTACCCGTTGCTATCCCGTCGGGCGTCGGGATTCACGTCGAAGGCGATGAGCAGGTCGGGGAAACGAACGTCGGCATAACGCGTGGTGGGGCGCAGGCTGGCGCCGGTTTCGCTGATGATGATGGTGCTCTCGGGATTGCCCAGATGGTGCCCGATGGCAACCGGATATCCGTGTATCAGAACGTGCTCGTATGTGGTCACATCAAGATCCCATGGCTCCGGGTCAGGCAGACGCACGCTCTTGGGAGCCTTCGGTGATACGGAGAGCCGGTTGGTGGTCGTCATGCCTAACCTCCGTTGCCGGATGCGTAGATCCGACGCGCTCCCATTTCCGGAATCATGCCGGAGAAAAGCTCCGGGTGAATCATTTCCGCCAGAATCTCCAGACCCGTCACCAGACGCGGCCCCGACCGACTGGTGTAGTTGCTGGCGTCAATCGCGAACACGCGGTTGTTCTGGACCGCCGGCAGCGATCCCCAGCCGTCCTTTTCGGTCAGCAGCGGCACATCCTGCAACGCCCGAGGAACCTCAAACCCGCAGGGCATCAGCACGATCACCTCCGGCTGACTCTCCACCACCGCGTCCCATTCCAGCGGGAACGACCCCATCTCCTTGTCGCCGAAGCAGTTGACCCCGCCTGCCATCTCCACCATCTCCGGAACCCAATGGCCGCCGCACATCAGCGGGTCGGTCCATTCCAGGTGCAGGACTCGCGGGTGGGCATCCGCCAGCGTCGCCCGTTCGGTCACCGTGTCGATGCGTTCCTGCATCCGCGCCACAACCTGCTCCGCGACCTTTTCCGATCCGGTGGCCTGGCCAACGCGCCGCACGTCCTCGAGCACGTCGCCCAGGTACTGCGGATCAAGGGACAGCACTTCGGGCTGTTTCTCCATGTTGGCGGTGGACTCGGCAACCTGCCGAGTGGAGACCGCTCAAACCTCGCAGATGGCCTGCGTCAACAGCAGGTCGGGGTTGGCTGCGTCCAGAATGTCCTGGTCAATGTGATAGATGCCCAGGCCCTCCGCCAGCCGTTCGGAAATGACGCGGCTGATTTCGCCGCTGCTGGGCTGGGTTCCTTCAAAAACGCTGCGCACCACCCACGGCTTGTTCCGCGCCGACGCCGGGTAGTCGCATTCGTGGGTCACTCCAAAAAGTTGGTCCTCCAGCCCAAGCGAGTAAACAATCTCGGTGGCCGAGGGCAAAAAAGAGCAAATTCGCATCATGCCGCCTGTACGGTGTGCCGTTCAGTTCGCCGGCGTCGCTCTGATCCCGGCGCCGGTCCCTGCCGGCATTTTAGCACTTTCCCGGCGGGCTATCTCCGGCCCGGCTGCGTTCACGCGTAACCGGGTTGGGACGGTGAACCGTCAGAATCACGATTTGCAGGGTTCGAGGATTGAGCGGATTGGAATCATCCAGGGTGGAGGGCGCCAAATCCTGCCAATCCGCAAGTCCGCCATCCTGATTCAGACGACCTTCAAACGTTCTCCGGATCCAGCCCGGCGGGAATCTGCTCAGTCGCTTTCGGACTGTTGCGCCTCTCTCCCGCCGGCCCTCGGCCGGTTGGGGTAGCGGAGCGTCGCGATCCGTTCTTCGAGGATGCGCCACAGACCCTCCACCCCTTCATCGGATTCCGCACTGTTCGATTCCACGCGCTGCGGAACCGCCGGCCTCCGGGCCGGTTGTCCGCCCACCGGTTCATGCCGTCCGTCGTGAAGGGCCGGAGTCTCCACGTCAACCGGCGTGAATACGTCATCCTGTGGGGCGGCGTGAGGCGCCGGCGGAGTTTCAGGGTCAGCGGACGCTACGAAAACCTCATGAAAGGCCGTTTCCAGCGCCCGGTGGATGTGCACACCGGCGAATACCAGCATGGCGGCCGAAACTATCAGCAGCAGGATCGGCAGCGGCGCGGCCAGCGAGCCCAACGCAAACAGCCGGATGAGCAACGGCGTCAACACCATTATCGCCACCAGCAGCATCGCGGTGGCCATGCCGTCCTGCATCAGCGTTCGCATGGTGAATCGCGCCGGTTCGCCCGATCTGGCCCATCGGGTCGCGCCCACCATCAAACGCGCCAGGATCCTCAACTCCCGCCAGATTGCCACCGCCGGCGGTATCCCCAGGCCGATGGTCGCTCCGCCGAATATCAGCCCCAGCAGGTCTGCCGACACCGGCAGTATTCCCGCCAGAAATTCTGGCAGCGTGTACACCGCGACGGTGCCGGCCGCAGTCAGGATCGTGATGATCAGCACGTTGATCAGTATCTGCCGTACCAGCGTTTTCAGCACGCGACCCGCCGGCCCCGGCAGCGAAAATGCGGACCAGAAACCCCGAATGCCCAACTGGATCGCCAGGTCCATTTCCAGCAGCGTCGGCGGGGCGCGGCGTTCCGTCCAGTTGCAGATCGGGTTGGCCACGCGCGAGGTCAGGGGCGCCAGCACCGAGGTAATGGCCGTAACAATCGCCAGTATGGGGCCAACCACCGGGCCGGCCATCGCGTCGGCCGCGCTCAGACGGCCAATCGCCAGGGAGAACTCGCCCATCTGCGGCATCGATAATCCAACCTGCAATGCCTGGCGGGAACTCCTGCCCGACAGCACCGAGCCGATGGTGTTGGCGATCATCTTCCCGGCCATGAACACGCCGACAACCAGCAGAGCCGGCAGGATGAACTCGTCCAGCGTCCGGTAGTCGATCAGCATTCCGATGGACATGAAGAACAGCGCGCCGAACATATCCCGCACCGGGCTCACCAGGCGCGTCACCCGGCCGGCGGCGTCGGTGTCTCCGATCACAACGCCGATCAGGAACGACCCGGCGGCGGCGGACAGTCCGAGGAACTCCGCGCCCAGCGCCAGGCCGAAACAGCATCCCAGCGAAGCCAGCAGCAGCGTCTCGTCGGATCTGGTACGGGACAGAAGCCGCATCAGGCGGGGCGCCAGCAGCGTGCCGAAAGCCAGCGCGGCGATGGAGAATATCGCCAGTTTCGCCACCAGCCACGTGATGTCGCCCAGGTC
This sequence comes from Dehalococcoidia bacterium, assembly GCA_963668585.1. Classification (GTDB taxonomy): domain Bacteria; phylum Chloroflexota; class Dehalococcoidia; order Lucifugimonadales; family UBA3495; genus Bin87. The sequence continues at coordinate 1,035,885 of OY764869.1, forward strand.
CGCCGAGCCAGTGGTCGCAATTCCCGCCAGGAGCGTCAGCAGGATCACCGCCGCGAAGTCCTCCACCAGCAGGATGCCCACGATCGTCTGGCCCCATCCCGACCGCAGGTTTCCGCTGTCGCGCAGGCCCTTCAAGAGGATGGCCGAACTGCTGATGGCCATTGCTCCGCCCAGGTACAGGCCGCTGGCTCCCGTTATTCCGAGAACCTTGTTGGCAATCAGGACGCCCAGCAGCGTCAGCGTGGTGATCTCCACGATCCCGATCACCAGCACCAGCAGGCCGATTTCGCGAATGCGACGCCAGCCCAGTTCCAGGCCAATGCCGAACAGCAGCAGAATCAGCCCCAACTCGGCCATCAACTCGATGGTGTCCAGATTGCTGATGACGGGCGTGGGCAGCGTGAACGGGCCGATCAGCAGCCCTGCGGCCAGGTAGCCAAGCACCGGTGGCTGCCACACCAGCCGGGCAAAGGCCAGCCCGGCCGCTGCGATGGCCATCACGATTGCGAAATCCTTCAGGTGCAGGGCCGCGTCTTCGGAAAGTCCTGCGGGGAATATGGCAAGCAGAATGTCGATGGCGGGTCTCCAGATGCCATGCCGTCGCGCCGCCGGCCGCAGCCGGCGTGTCTCTATGAATCGCCAATAGGTAGGGGCGAATCGCCGTTCGCCCCTACACCGCCGTGTTGCCGGCTAGACGCTAGCTGGCGTGTTTCTGTCGCGGCTCAGCGACGAACTCTGCGGTTACGGAAGTGCTTGGGGTCGCCACGGCGACCGAACCGTAGAGTGGTCAACGCTTTTTCCACGTGTCCACCAGGCGATTGCCCTGATCGTCGTCAACACCCCAGATCTTGAAGTGGATCCGCACGTCAGCGTACAGGCTGATGTCGCCGGGAACCGCTTCGGTGTCGCGGTAGGCCTCGGCGGAAACTTCCATGAAGTCCACCGGGGCGTCGTCGGTGACGGCAATCCGCTCCACCATGTTCACGGCGCAGGCGGTGATTCCGGACAGGAACAACTCACCGGCTCCCACCGCATCTCCGCCGCCGTCGTCGGCAACCCAATGGTGGGTTCGCGCGTTGCAGATGGCCCTGCCGTGCGTGCCCGAACTGTACGTTTCCACTCGGTAGGTTCGTTCCAATGTAGCCATTATTCCCTCCCTGGTGTGGTGTCCGACTCGTCAATTGGCGTCGGGGTCTGAAGCCCGGTTGCCGGATTGGATCAAGGTATTGATTTTGAGGAAGCCTGTGCTTTGAAGTTGTCCGGTTCGGGGTTCCGGTATGTGCATATGACTGTGTAACCGTTCAGATTTGGCGCGGTTTCCTGCCCGGGACACGTCGTTCCTGCGAAAGCCGGAGCCCGAAATATCTGGGTGCATACCTCGTCGAATCCGGGCAGTTGCGTGACCGTCGTGTCATGGTTGCGCATTCGGAGGAGTGATAGAATATGCGAATCATAAACTATTGGCGCATTATCTCCAATCCTCATGGCCTGATACTAGCATTCTTTTTTGGAAACGGTTCAGGCATTTGAGAGAATTTGACCGGCGGCGCCGGCCGTGGCGCTCCACCGGGCCAATGTCCGCGTACGGCATTCAGCATGACAACATCCCGAAGTTTGGAACCGGCGCCGGGTGAAGAGGGCATGGGTGTGGTGGTGGTCGCCGCTGGTCGCAGTTCCCGCATGGGCGGGACGGACAAGACCTTCGCCGACGTCCACGGAGCGCCCCTCATCGTTCACACGTTGCGCCGCCTGGCTCAATCCGATGCCGTGGCCAGAATTGCCCTCGTGGTGGCGGATGAATCGGTGCCCCGCGCCACGGCGCTGGTATCCCAGTGGGGCGTCGGTAAAATCGCGGCGGTTTGTTCCGGGGGAACCCGCCGGCAGGACTCGGTATTCGCCGGCCTGTTGGCGCTGGGAGACTGCCGCTGGGTCGCCGTTCACGATGGCGCGCGGCCCTGTGTCACCGAAGATCTGCTGGCCCGCGCCCTGGCCGCGGCGCGATGCTGGCCGGCGGCGGTGGCGGCGGTTCCCGTCAAGGACACCATCAAGGTGGTCGGCGGCGACGACATCATAACCGGCACGCCGGAACGCGCCACTCTCTGGGCCGCCCAAACCCCGCAGGTCTTCGACTACCGCCTCCTGATGGATGCCCACCGCGCAGCCGCCGCCGAATATACGGACGATGCCGCCATGGTTGAGGCTCTTGGGCAACCGGTCCGCGTGTTCCAGGGCAGTTACGAAAACATCAAGGTCACCACCCCGGAGGACTTGGCGGTGGTGAGTCTGATCCTGTCCGGGCCGCCGGAAAGCGACGGCGCCCTGCAAAGCCGGTGACCAAAAACCGATGCCGGGCCTGTTCCACCGTCCAGATTCCTGCGCCGTGGCGTGCGTCCTCCGGGCATCTGCGCCGCGTGATGCGCGGACCCGCCGCCGGCGCCGGCAATCCGCAAAGACCCCGCCCTTGCCAATGCTGCGCAACCGATGCGCCCTGCGGGCGGCGGACGCCAACGGTGGCTGAAACGCGAAACAGCCGGGAACTGTATCCCTTTTGCTAGCGCGAAACACGCGACGGCGATATCATTAACTTGCTGTCATAATCCAATTCCGACGGTCACGTAACATAATATTGTGTTAAAATGCGCGGTCGAATTCGGAGGTTGTCAAATGGCTGCCAACAGCGTCAGCCGAGAACGATATCGAGAATATGCGCTGTATCTACGCCTGAGCGCCGACAATCTGAATATGTCGGTTGCCCCGGCGCGTCTGCAGCGACTGCGGTCCCAGGTTAACCTGGAACGGAACAAGTTCCTCTTTTGGGAAGTGGTCTGGGTCCTGATTGCGCTGGTGAGCGTGGTTCCCATGCTGATGCTTGCCGCCGTCGAGTTCGGCCTGCCGCTGCCCGGCTCTATTGCAGGACGCGCCGAGGCCCTGCATTTCCAGGTTGTTACCCAGGAGAAAGCCGCGCTGTTTGCCGCCGTGATCACATCCGCCATCATGTTCCCGCTCTCCCTGGTAATCGCCTTCGCTCCAATCGTCGCCAACAGCGGCGCAATCGCCGACCTGGAGTATGCGAACCGGGCGCTCAAGTCCCTCGAAAGAGAGTAGCCGGCCGCCGTGCGTCGCGCATCCCGACGCGCGCCGGCGCAGCCACCTTTGGAAGTACCCGGAGTGGATTACCGCGTCGGAACCGGCGCAGATGCCCATGCGCTCGCCCAGGACCGCCCACTGATCTTGGGCGGTGTTGACGTCCCGCACACCACCGGACTCGCCGGGCACAGCGACGGAGACGTCCTCAGCCACGCCATCATCGATGCCCTGTTGGGCGCGGCCGGCGCCGGCGATATCGGCATGCACTTCCCGCCGGGCGAGCCGTCATTGGCCGGCATCAGCAGCCTTCTGCTGCTCGAACGCACCGCCGCCGTGATCACCGCCGGCGGTTGGTGCATAGTCAATGTAGATGCTACAATGCTGGCGCAGCGGCCCCGATTGTCGCCTCACGTGGCGGATATGCGTAACAACATCGCCGCCGCGCTGTCCGTCGAGCCGCAGCAAATCAGCGTCAAAGCCACCACCACCGACTACCTGGGTTTCACCGGGCGAGAGGAAGGCATCGCGGCCACCGCCGTAGCCCTGTTGTCTCGTCCCTGAATCTCCGGCAACCTGCCGTCAACCATCCTCCCCGGAATCGCTGCGGTTCCGGTTGTCAATTCGCCTGCGGTTATGAAACTCTACAACACCTTGAGCGGACGGGTCGAAGAATTCGTGCCCGCCGACGCCAACGAAGTCAAGATGTACGTCTGCGGCGTCACCCCATACTCCTCAACCCACGTCGGCCATGCCCTCAGCTACGTCGTTTTCGATACCCTGCGACGTTACCTTGAATACAAGGGTTACAACGTCCGTCATATTCAGAATTTCACCGACGTTGACGACAAGATAATCCAGCGTGCCCAGGAGAGCGGCGTGTCGGAGGATGAACTCGTCGAAGAGTTCATCGGCGATTACTTCCAGACCATGGACGCCCTGAACATCCAGCGCGCCAGCGAATACCCCCGGGCCACCCGTGAGATTCCCCGCATCCTCGAGGCCATCGCCGGCCTCATCGACCGCGGCCATGCCTATCCCGCCGCTGGCGACGTGTACTTCCGCGTCACCAGCAAGGACGACTACGGCAAGCTCAGCCACCGCACCCTCGACAGCATGATTGCCGGCGCGCGCATCCAGGTGGACGAGAACAAGGAACACCCCATGGACTTCGTGCTGTGGAAGGGCGCAAAACCCGGCGAGCCCTCCTGGGAAAGCCCCTGGGGACCCGGTCGCCCCGGCTGGCACATTGAATGCACCGCCATGTCCCTTGAATACCTGGGCGAGCAGTTGGACATCCACGGCGGTGGCCAGGACCTGGTGTTCCCGCATCACGAGAACGAAATCGCCCAGAGCGAATGCTACACCGGCGCAAAACCGTTCTCCCGCTACTGGATGCACAACGGCCTGCTGCAACTGGGCTCCGACAAGATGAGCAAGTCCCTGGGCAACCTGGTGTCCGTCGTAGAGGCCCTGGAACGCTACAGCCCTGACGCGATGCGGCTCTACTTCCTCAGCAGCCACTACCGCAGCCCGCTGGCCTACAGCGACGAGGGCGCAGCCGCCATCGAACGCAGTCTCGACCGCATCCGCCACGCCCTGACTCCCGGCAACGGCTCCGGCCCGCAGGTTGACCCGTCTCCCCACGCCGCCAGGTTCACCGGCGCAATGGACGACGACCTCAACACCCCACAGGCGGTGGCCGCCCTGTTCGACCTTGCCCGCGACATCAACCGGGGCCGCGACGACGGCCAGGGCGTTGACGACGGACAGGCCAAGCTGCGCGAGTTGGGCGGCGTACTCGGCCTCACGTTTGCCGAGCGCGTCAGCAGCGCCAACCAGTTGGCCGCCGCGCCCTTCATCGACCTGCTGGTGTCCGTTCGGTCCGAGCTTCGCACCGCCCGCCAGTTCGCGCTGGCCGACCAGATCCGCGACAGCCTGGCTGCCGAGGGCGTCGCGCTGGAAGACGGCCCCCAGGGAACCCAGTGGGAGTACCAGGCGCAGGGCTAGTTGGCTGACGGCGCCAATAGAAAATCGGTATCGACACCATGGCCGACGCAACAACCATCGCAGCCGGCGCATTGCTGCTCTCCATCCTCGTCGTGGTCGGAGGCGGCCTGTTTCGACTGGGCCGGCTCATCACCCAGGTTGACCAACTCGACAAGCGGGTCGAGCAGCTTGAGGTTCGCATTGAACAGGTTGCCCAGGAAGTGCATGATGTTCGCGAAGAGATGCGATCCGACATGCGGAACTTTCGGGAAGAAATACGGTCCGACATGAATGGCTTGCGCGAAGAGATGCGAGCCGACATGAACAGTTTGCGCGAAGAGATGCGGTTCGACATGAATGGCTTCCGCGAAGAGATGCGAGCCGACATGAATGGCTTGCGCGAAGAGATGCGGTCCGATATGCGGGATTTCAGGGAACAGGTACGCGCGGATATGCAGGAGATGCGCGATGAGATGAGGCGGAATCATGAGCAACTGCTCCTGGCGTTGGCCAACCACGGCCATGACGAAACCGGCCAGGCAGTGTTTCGCAATCCGTTGTGACCCATCCCGACCGACCTGATTGTTGCAATTAGCCCTCATGTCGTTTCGTTAAGGTGTATTCTCCGCTCACCGTGCCTGAAGTTACACACTCGCCCACTCCCATCGACTGGCAGCAGGTAGGCGGCCTGCTCAGCCGGATTGTCGGCGCTGAACACGTCCTCACCGACCCGGTCTCCATAGACCGCTACTCTGCCGACGCCCTCACTCCCTATCGCGCCTACTACGCCGACGCAGTCTTCGACCAACTCGCCGATGCTGTCGTGCGACCCGCCGATACCGGAGAGGTCTCGCAGGTGGTGGCCCTGGCGCAGAAGCGCGCCATACCGGTCATCCCATACGGCGGCGGAACCGGCGTCATGGGCGGCGTTCTCCCCATGCAGGGCGGCATCATGCTGGACGTGGGCCGGCTCAACCGCCTGGTGAGCGTGGATGCGCCCTCGCTGACCGCCGACGTTCAGGCGGGCATGGTGCTGCAGGACCTCTACGATGGGTTGAAGCCATACGGCCTCATGCCCGGACACGACCCCTACAGCGTCCCCATCGCCACCGTGGCCGGCGCCATATCGACCAACGGCGTTGGCTACCGCGCGTCCGCCTTCGGGCCCATGGGCGACCAGGTGGTGGCGCTGGAAGTCGTGCTGCCCGATGGCCGCGTCATCGAAACCCGCCCCGTGCCCAAGCAGTCCACCGGCCCCAACCTCAACCACCTGTTCATCGGCGCAGAGGGCGTCTTTGGCGTCATCACCCGCGCCACCGTCCGGGTATTCCGTCAGCCCGAGGCCCATGCCTACGCCACCTTTGAGTTCGCCGACTTTGCGGATGGCTTTGCCGCCGTCTCCGAAATGATGGCGCTGGGCATCCGGCCCGCCCTGCTGGACCTCACCGAGGATGACGAGGGCATCCTGCTGCACCTGCTTTTTGAGGGCTACCGCGAGGGCGTTGACGCCGCCGTCCAGCGCACCGACGCGGTCTGCACCGCCGCCGGCGGCTGGAAAATCGGACCCGAACCAACCCTCGACTACTGGCGGCACCGGCACGACTCTGCCCTGAATTACCGCGAAACCGCGCTGGGACGACCCCGCGCCGAACGCTGGCGACGACAGTGGGGCCGCACCTTCGACTACCTCCATATGAGCCTGCCCGCCGACCGCGTTCTGGAATACCGCCGCCGCGCCGACGAAATGCTGGCCGCCCGCAGGATCCACGTCGTCGAGTACTGCCTCTGGAGCCGCCCCGAGTTCTTCTCCATGCTGGTGGTGCCCGATGGCGACCGCCGCGTGAACGGGCGGGACGGCTACGATGCCAACGTGCGGGACAACCTCGCCGCCGGCGTGGATGAGGTGCTGACCCTGGCCCAGGACATGGGCGGCATCATGGAGTATTGCCACGGCGTCGGAGTCAAACTCAACCACCTCCTGGGCCGCGAACTTGGCGCAAATCGCGACGCGCTGGCCGACATCAAGCGCGCCCTCGACCCGGCGGGAATCATGAACCCTGGCAAGCTTGCCCTGTAGAACTCCGTGCAATAATGCGGACGCCCTCGGCCCCTTCAGAAGTGGAGACAATATGGCTGCAACCGACAGTGGCATGGGTGATGCCGAAATAAATATCGGCCCGCAGTACCGGCCCGACGCCGCTGCGTCCGACGTTGCGGCGCTGGATTCGCGGCCACGCACCATGTTCCGCGCGCCCCGTTGCGTCAACATCGACGAACTGGATGCCGACGTCGCGTTCATCGGGATGCCCTTTGACCAGGGCACCTTCGGCCGGCCCGGCGCAAGGTACGGCCCGGACGCGCTGCGCGACGCTCCCCGCGCCTATTCCTACCTCGATCCTCACGGACAGGGCAGGGACGCCGAGGGGTTCTTCGACGCGGACGCCGGCGACGAACTGCTCCGGGGCATCACCATGGCCGACTGCGGCAATGTGACCGTCGCGCCGTCCGACGTGGTGCATAACTTCCAGCGTCTGGCCGGCGTGGTGCAACGCGTGGCGCGGCGCGGCGCGATGCCGGTCATCATCGGCGGCGACCATGCCATCACTTTTCCGGCCGTGGCGGGCCTGGCCCAGTTCGCCCCGTTGGACATCGTCCATTTTGACGCCCACATGGACTATACGCACCACTATCACGGGGCGCTGCTGACCCACGGCAGCCCCATCCGCCGGTGCCACGAACTGGAACACGTCCAGAACATCACGTCCATCGGCATCCGCTCGGTGCGCCGTGAGCCCTACGAAGAGGCGCTCAGCCACGGCAACGGCATCATCACCTCCCGCCAGTTTCGCGAAATGGGGCCGGAGGCGGTGGCGGAGAGCGTCCCCGTGGGGCGGAACCTCTACATCACCTTCGACGTGGACGCGCTGGATCCCACGCAGGCGCCGGGCACCGGCACTCCGGAGGTGGGCGGCCTGTTCTACGAGGAAGTCCGGCGCTGCCTGGAAACGCTGGTGCGACGCTCCAACCTGGTGGCCTTTGACGTCGTCGAGGTTGCGCCGCCCTACGACGTGTCTGACCTCACGGTTCAGGTGGCTGCCCGCCTGGTCATGGATATCCTGGCCGCCCGTTTCCCCTCCCGGTGACGCGTATCGTGAGGTCGTGCCCTCATGCTGGAGACGGCATCCACCAAAGAATCGTCCTGCGTGGATAGCGCGGGCTACGGCCTGCTGGTGGGCTCGGCCGAGTTCTGCGCCGCGATTGAATCAGCGATCCTGTCCGCCCGGCGTCGCGCCCTGGTGCAGGTGATGACCTTCGAGTTGGATGCCGCCGGCGCGCGCCTGTGGGACACGTTGAAGCGATCGCCGGCCCGGGAGAAAGTCCTCTGCGTTGACGCGTTTTCCATGGTCAAGCTGAACGACAGCATGGCCTACGGGTTGCGGTATTGGGCCGACCGCGATTTCCGCGACGAGGTTCGACGCACCCGCAGCCTGCTGCGGGCCGGCCACCGCGATGGCGTGAAGGTGGCGGTGACCAATCCGGTGGGCGCTCTCTGGCAGAAGTACCCGCTGCGCAACCACAAGAAACTCATGGTTGTCGATGACCGTGCCTTCCTGGGCGGCATCAACTTCAGCGAGCACAACTTTGCCTGGCACGACCTGATGCTGCAGACCGCCAACCCGCCGCTGGTGGAGGCGCTGGCCCAGGATATCAGGCTGTCGGTGGCGGGAGTCAACCAGACATCCGAGCAGACCGTCGGCGATGCGCGCCTGTACCTGCTGGACGGCCACAACAGTCGGGAGGCATACGAAGGCCTGTTCAATGAGATCACGGCGGCCCGGCGGTCGGTGACGGTGATATCCCCCTACCTGTCCAACCCGCTGCTGTCCCGGCTGCGTGGGTTGTCGTCGCGGCTCAGGGTCAGGATCATCAGCCCGGCGAGAAACAACAAACCCATCATGCGGCGCGCGCTGACGCAGGCGGCGACGGGCGCCGATATGGAGGTGCTGCTGTACCAGCCGCAGATGTCGCACCTGAAAGCCGTGGTCATCGATGATGAGAAGTTGATGCTGGGCAGTTGCAACTTCGATTTCGTCGGCTACGAATTGCAGCAGGAGGTTGTGATATCGACGACCAACTCGGCCCTGGTGCGAGAGTTCCGGGAGCGGGTGCTGGAACCCACGCTGGCGCAATGCCAGCCGGCCGCTCAGGGCAAGGCCGGTCGGTTCCGGTGGTCGTCATGGGGGATGACGGCGGCGGAGTTGTACATCCGGGCGTTGCGGCGGTTGAGTTACCGGTAACAGGCCAGGGTCTTGCGATTGTCTGCACACAGCGATTAGCGGCAGGCGTTCATGCGTACCCAGTTTGTCATTGCGATTTTTCCGATGAAATCCGCTGGTCAATCCGCCGTCCGCTCATGGTGAGGCTGTCGAACCACGAGCGGACGTCATGCCGCCAGCATCCCAAAAAGCAGGGGCAACCGCGAGGGCTGCCCCCAGATCAGGCCACCGGCGGGATGCTGACGCCGGTCAGTCGCCCCGCAGCATGAACTCGGACACGCGCTCGCCGATCATCATGGTGGTGACGTTGGTGTTGGCGCGGATGCAGTCGGGCATGATGGACGCGTCCACCACGCGGATATTCTCCAGCCCGTGCACCTTGCCATACTGGTCAACCACCGCCATGGGGTCCGAGGACGGCCCCATCTTGCAGGTGCAGGAGATGTGCTGGGCCGTGGACACGTTCCGGCGCAGCCAGAGGTCCAGCGTGTCGTCCGATGCCAGGTCGGAGTCCAGCGGTTCGGTGCGCTCCTGGATGATGTTTGCGAAGTCGCCATGCTCGCCCAACTGTACCGCGATGCGGACGCCGTCGCGCAGACGCTTGCGGTCGAACTCCTCCTGGAGGTAGTTGTAGTCGAGGTAGGGCTGCTCGTGAGGATCGGTTGAGTTCAGGCGCAACTCGCCTGCGCCGACGGCGAGGTAGATGGACACCGACGCCCGGATGCCCATGGGCGCCATGCGGTCGCCGCCGCGGATCACCTGCTCGGTGGCGAAGGACGAGAAGATCATAATCATGTCGTTGCGCAGGTCCGAACCCTCGGCCGTGTACTTCAGGCACGTCTGGATGCGCGGGGCGAACCCGTCGAGGTTGAAGTCCGGCCTGGTGCGCCACGTGACCGGCACGATGGGATGGTCGCGCAGGTTCTGGCCCACGCCGGGGAGATCATGCACCACGGGGATGCCGTGGCCGCGCAGATGGTCGGCGGGGCCGACGCCCGACAGCATCAGCAACTGGGGCGAGGCAATCGCGCCGCCGCTGAGGACGATCAGGTCAGCCTCCACGGTGAATATCTCGCCGCCGCTCTCGACCATGACGCCGGTGGCCCGGTTGCCGTCGAAGATGACGCGATGCACGGTGCAGTTCGGCCGCAGCGTCAGGTTCAGGCGGTTGCGCGCCGGGTCCAGGTAGCCGAGGGCCGTGCTCCAGCGGATGCCGTTGGGGTTGTTGAACGGCGTCGGCCCGATTCCCGTGGAGTCGGGGCTGTTGTGGTCGTCGGTGTGCGGAAAGCCGTAGGCTCGGGCGGCGTTGTAGAAAGCGGACTGCGCCGGGAGCCATTCCTCGCGCTTGAAACGACGCGCGATGATGGGGCCGTCGTTGCCGTGAAAGTCATCGGAGAAGTCGGTGTCGGTTTCCAGGCGTCGGAAGCACCCGAGCAGGTTCTGGAAGGTCCACTCGTCATTCCCCATGGCGGCCCAGCCGTCGTAGTCCTCCGGCACGCCGCGCAGGAACATCTGGCCGTTGATGGCGCTGGACCCGCCGGTGACCCGGCCGCGGGGCACCATGATCTCCGGGTTCTCTGCCGTGCCGTGGCCGGTGAACTGCCAGTTGTGGTCGCTGGTCATCACGTCGGTGGCGGTGGCGTAACCGAATTTCACCTCGTCGGGCAGGTGGTCGAAGTTCGGGTAGTCGGGGCCCGCCTCCAGCAGCAGGACCGACCGGTTGGGGTCCTCGCTCATCCGGGTTGCAACGATGGAACCGGCCGAGCCGGCGCCGATCACGATAACGTCGTACTTCAAAACGCGCCTCCTTGGTACCTGGAACGCCAATTGATACGCTGACACAACATTCGTATGAACATTGGCCGCAATCATACGGCAACACTGCGGACTTTTCCAACCTGGGTTATGCCAGGAACACGCTCAACGCCATGGTCGCGCCCACGGTGATGGCCGCGCCGGCCAGGTGTACGGGTCGCGGCCGCTCGCGGTTGATGGCCACGGCCAGCGCGATGGTGGCCACCGGGTGCGCGGCGGCGATGGGCGCGACCACCGACACCGGCGCGGCGTCAACTCCCAGGTTGTACCCGACGAATCCGGCCGCATCTATGATGCCCACCGCCGCCAGCAGCGTCCATCCGCGCCAATCGGTTGGGAATTGGATGGGCCGGCGACGCGCGGCGGCAAACGCGCCGGTGGGCGCCGTCGTCAACGCCCGCACCACCAGGACGGCCAGCATCGGCCCCGCCGCCTCCGTGGCCCGGTCGAAAAACGCCATGGCGATGCCAAGGCACAGCATGGTGCCCAGACCCCACGGCAAGCCGGAACTCACGTCGGACCCGGTCAACGGCCCCACCGACAGCAGCAGGATGCCGGCGAGTATGGCCGCCATCAACGCCAACTGCGCCGGCGTCACCGTCTCCCCGAACAGGGCAACGGCGATCAGCACGGTGACCGCCAGCCACGCCGATGCGGCGGAACTCACCACCGCCACTGCGCCGCGGGTCAGGCCGGTGTAGTACACCAGGTAGCCGACGCCCAGCACGCCGCCGGTCAGCGGCGCCCACAGCGCCAGCGCGGGCCAGTTGACCCGCAGTTCGCCGGCAGCAACCTCGGCGATGACGAACGCCAGCGGCAACGCCAGCCCGATTATCTGGGTCAGCAGGGTTGTGCTGACGCTGCCGATCCTCGCGGATGCGGAGCGGGCGAGGTAATCGGCGATTCCCCAGGCCAGCAGCCCGGAGAATCCCCAGTAGAATCCGGCGGCGGGAAGGTACAGGATGATCCTTTGACAGGCAGGCGCGGGCGATTTGGCGGCGTGGGCGCAGGATGCGGAATGTCGCCGTTTGGCATGGGGCACGCGGGCGAATGGATCCGCCCCGGCGCGACCGAACGCATTGTGGCGGCACGGACATGATTGGGATGGGTAAGGGCGAGGCATGCCTCGCCCCCACGGCGCCCACCGTGCGATTTCCCAAACCCTGCCGGGGATTCAAAGGGGCAGAGGGTTGGGTTGGCGTCGTCAGATGGGCAGTTTGGGCTCGCCGCCGTCGGGAACGTCGATCTCAAAGGAGTTGGCGTTGAAGGCCAGCAGGGTGTAGTAGCCCATCAACGTCGCAATCTCGGTGACGCTCAATGCGCCGTACCGGTCGATGGCCGCCTGGAACGTGGCTTCGTTGACGCGGTGATTGTCGAAAAGCTCCGTTACGTAGTTCACCACGATCTGGAGATCGTCGGACAGTTGGGGCAGCGGCTTGCCGTCGCGAAGGTTGTCCACGAACTCGTCGCTGATGCCCTGCTGACGGGCGCGCGCCGCGTGGGCGTGCCAGATGTACTGGCAGTCCATGTTGCGGGCGGTGAGGATCATCACCAGTTCCTGGATCTGCTTGGGAAGGGACGATTCGTCGCGCAGGTAGTTGACCAGGTAGTTGGAGCGCCGCCGCATTTCGGGACTGTTGATCATCGCGGAGCCGGGCCCGCTGTCAACCACGCCGCCCGAGTCGGCGGTTTCATGGTCAAATGCGTCTCTCAGTTGTTCGGGAACCTGATCGCGGGTGAGTATTGGTGTTCGCATCGTTAGCCTCCCTCAGTTTTGCCAGATGATAGACGCGCATGACGACGGTTACAAGCGGCCGGCAACATCCACCCCATCCGCTCATGGTGAGCCTGTCGAACCGCGGTCCGCTCACCGCGTCAACCTCCGCCCGCTCATGGTGAGCCTGTCGAACCACAGGTTGGGAGAACCATTAGTGATAGAATACGGGCACTTGCAGAGGGACAGGAGGGATGGCAATGGCGACCGTCAATTCCGTGCAGGGGCCTTTGAATACCGACGATCTGGGATTCACCCTGAGCCATGAGCACGTGGGCACCAACGCCGCCGGGTTGCGGCACACCTATCCCGAGTTCATCGACCGCGACGGCATGCGGGAACAGTCCATCGCCGCCATGCGGGCCGTGCGCGAGGACGGCGTCCGGACGGTCGTTGACGTAAGCACCTTCGACCTGGGACGCGACGTGATCCTGATGCGCGAGGTGGCCGAGGGCAGCGGCATGCAGATCATCGCGGCCACCGGCAACCACCTGGCCGTCCCCAGACCCTTCGGCGACGTGTCGCCGGACGTGATCGCCGAACTGTACGTCCGCGAAATCGAGGAGGGCATCGAGGGCACCGGCATCAAGGCGGGGATCATCAAGGTTGCCAGCGACGAGGGCGGCATCACCGGCCCGCAGGAGGTTGTGCTGCGCGCGGCGGCGCGGACGCAGAAGGCCACCGGATTGCCCATCTCCACGCATACGTGGTCGCCCGAAAGAATCGGCGAGGCACAGGTGCGCATCCTTGAAGAAGAGGGCGTTGACCTGAACCGGGTGTACATCGGCCACAGCAACGACGACACCGACCTGGAATACCTGCTGGGTCTGCTCAACAAGGGGGTCTGGCTCGGGCTGGACCGGTATCCGGGCGGGACCAGGCCGGGCACGCCCAACTGGGAGCAGCGCACCGAGGTGGCCAAGGCCCTCATGGACGCCGGCTTCACCCACCGCATCTTCCTATCCCACGACTACTCGGTGCCCAAGGCCCGGCACGGCGCGGAGGTGCAGGAGCAACGGAGGCGCGCCAACCCCGACGGCTACAACTTCATTCCGCGCCACGTCCTGCCACGGCTCAGGGAGATGGGCGCATCGGACGCCGATATCCATCAGATCACGGTGGAAAACCCGCGCCGTTTTTTCGCGGGTGAGTAGCGGCGCGTGACGGTATCGGTCGAGTGTCGCAAACAAGGAAGCAGGCCGATGATGCAAAGAGGAGAACCGCTGCCGGCGGACGCCAAAACAACCATTCAATGGTCGGATCACGCGCCGGGATCTGTTGAAATGTTGGAACAGCGGCCAGCGGAACAAACAGCGCGCGACCTCGCCGGCCTGAAGGATTATGGCGAGCGGTGCCAGCGATTGGAAGATATGCGCTCCGAATTGACGGAGAAATATCCTGACCGGTGGGTGGCCCTGACCGAAGCCAACACACAGGTGGTGGCCGACACCATCACGGAACTAGTTACGAAAATTGAGCAAGGCGGTGGGCGTCCCGGTTATGCCGCGAGGAAATTCATGAATTCTCAGCCACGACGGCATATCCTGTGATTGCCGGGTACTTCACGCCGACCGGACTCCCCTATGTAACAGGGCATTTGGCTTTACCCCGGCTGGGTATCGCCGGTCCGGTGGATTTCCTGGTCGATACGGGCGCGGTCACAACCGTCCTGCATCCTGGTGACGGGATCGCTCTGGGTTGCTCTTTTGATGAACTGCTGAGTCCGGTGTTGTACGAGGGCGTGGGCGGCACACATACCTACTACCGCGAAACCGCGGTGGTCATATTTGACGACGGTGGCTCTGAAGTCGGACTCAGGTTTGAACTCGCCGTCGCCAAACCGAACCCGCTGGTTGATAGCCTGGACTCCCTGCTGGGCCGCGACATCCTCAACCGCCTGCGGATGGATTACGATTTTCCGCAGGGCCGGCTTGAGTTGGTGCAGTCTTGATTGCATCGTTGGCCAGCGGCCCGCGGTTCAAGTGGTACGTCTTCACCGCCATGGCGGTGGGCACCTTCGCATCGGTCGTTGACCACGGCAGCGTCGGCGTGGCGCTGCCCTCCATAGCGACCCACTTCCACACCGGCATTCCCAGCGTGCAATGGCTGATGATCGGCTTCGCCATGACGATCATCGCCCTGCTGCTGCCCATGGGCCGCCTGGCCGACCTCATCGGCGCGAAACGGGTGTACCTGATGGGTTCGCTGGTGATCATCGTGGGCTCAATTGCGGCCGGCACGTCCACCGATCTGGCGGTGTTGATAGTATCGCGCCTGCTGCAGGGAACCGGCGCGGCCATGACCCAGGGCACCGGCATGGCCATCATGATCGCAACGTTTCCGGCGGGCGAGCGTGGCAAGGCCATCGGGCTGATCATGACCATGGTGGGAACGGGAGCGGTGGCAGGCCCGGCGCTGGGCGGTTTCCTGGTTGACGCCTTCGGCTGGCGTTCCGTTTTCTTCGCCACGGTGCCGATGATGATCGCCAGCATCGCCATGGCGCTGGCGGTGCTGCCCGGGGGAAATGATGGCGGCCGGGCCCGCAGCGCCAACCGCGTGAGGTTCGATTGGCTGGGGGCATTCCTGTCGTCCAGCGCGCTGCTCGCGCTGCTGCTGGGCATATCCAACGCGCACCGGACCGGGTGGACTTCGCCGCCGATACTGGCCGCCGTCGTCGTTTTCGTGGTGCTGCTGGCGACCTTCGTGTGGTGGGAACTGCGCTGCTCCGGCCCGATGCTGGAGTTGCGATTGTTCCGGCGCAGGAACTTCTTCCTGGGCGTCACGGCCAACTACCTGATGTTCATGGGAAGCTCGGCGGTGCTGTTCATGACGCCGTTCTATCTGCAAAACGTGCTGGGATACAAAGCGTCGATGGCCGGCCTGGCCGTGGTGCCGGGAGCCATGTGCATGGCCATCCTGGGCCCGCTCAGCGGCCGGCTGTCGGACCGCTTTGGGTGGCGCAAGTTCACCGTGGCGGGACTCATCCTCTCCTCCACGGGCATTGCCATCCTGTCGCGCATAAGCGCCGATTCATCGCTGTTGCACGTCATCCCCGCGCTGATGCTGACCAGCAGCGGCATGGGAACCTTCTACTCTCCCAACTCCAGTTCCATCCTGAGCGCGGTGGAAAGGGACGCGCACGGGGTGATTTCGGGACTGGTGAACCTGATACGCAACGCCGGCAACGTGGTCAGCATCGCCGTCGCCACGGCCATTGTCACCGCGACCATGGGGTCCCTGGGCTACGAACCCAGCCTGGACGCGGTGCGCAACGGGAGCGTGACCGGCGTGGGCGCGGCCTTTACTGTCGGCCTCAAATACGCTTACATTACCATGATGGGCTCGCTGCTGGTGGCGCTGTTCCTTTCGGCGTTGCCCACGCATCGAGAAGGACAGACCGGGCCGGCTCCGGCCCCGGCGGAACCTGCGCCTCGCCCGGTGGCGAGCCAGGCACAGGAGGACTGAAACATGACCACTACCAGGCAAGACGGCGGCGAGGCGATTCTGGAAGCGTTCCGGAACCTGGGCATTGATTACATAATCTCGTCGCCCGGCTCCGAATGGGCGCCCGTGTGGGAGGCCCTGGCGCGTCAGCGCATCAACGAGACGCCCGGCCCGCGCTACATCAACTGCTGGCACGAAACCACCGCGGTCAACATGGCCTCCGGCTACACGCGCGTCACGGGCAAGATGCAGGCGGTGCTGCTCCATGCCGGCGTGGGTCTGCTGCAGGGCAGCATGGGAGTGCAGGGCGCGGTGCTGGGCGAGGTGCCCATGCTGGTATGTTCCGGCGAGGCCACCAGTTACGGCGAAGACCCCGAACTCGACCCGCAGGCCCAGTGGTATCGCAGCCTCAGCGTGGTGGGGGGACCCAACCGGTTCGCCGAGGTTTTCACCAAGTGGAGCGGGCGGGCGACCAGTCCGCATACCCTGTACGAGCAGTTGGTGCGGGCCGGAGAACTGGCCCAGCGGGTTCCCCAGGGGCCCACGTTCATGAACATCCCCATCGAGACGATGATCCATCCCTGGACCTCGCCCGACAAGTTGCAGGCGCGGGCCGGAGCGGCGAAAACGCGGCCCACCGACGACGACATCGCCGCGCTGGCCGACCTGATCGCCAACAGCAAGTCTCCCCTGATCATCACCGACTCCGCCGGCCGCGAGGTTGACGGGTTCAACAACCTGGTGGCGCTGGCCGAACTGTTCGCGATTCCGGTGGCGGAGAGCGCCGCGCTGTACTCCAATTTCCCCAAGAGCCACCCGCTGTACCTGGGCGGGCAGTCGGAGCGTTATCTCAACCAGGCCGACCTGGTGATTCTCGCCGGCAGCCGTGCCCCCTGGTATCCGCCGCAGGCCGGGCCGCAGAACGCCACGGTGGTGGTGATGGGAGAAACTCCCATCAAGGAATACATGGTGTACCAGAACCTGTTCGCCGACCGGTACGTGGAGGGCGACCTCACCATCGGCCTGGGGCTGCTGGCCGATGCGCTGCGGCCGGCGGCGGCGCGCAAAGCGTCCGAGATCCAGGAACGGCGCCAGCGTTGGTCCGAGGAACACGACCGGCTGACCGAGGCCACCCGCGCCGCCGAGTCCGCCGCCAGCAGCAGCCGGCCCATCGATCCGGCGTGGCTGTGCGCCACCCTCAGCGAGGTTATGCCGGACAACGTGGTGTACGCCGAGGAGGTTACCACCCACCGCGGCACGGTCACGCGCCATGTGCAATGGGACGCGCCGCACCGCTACTACAAGACCAACGGCGGCCTGGGCCAGGGGTTGGGGCTGGCGTTGGGCGTCAAGCTCGCCAAGCCCGACCAGCCCGTGGTCGCGCTGATGGGCGACGGCGGCTTCCTGTACAACCCCGTCACGCAGAGCTTCGGGGTCGCCTGCGAAGCCAACCTGCCCTTCATGACGGTGGTGTTCAACAACGGCTGCTACGAGGCCATGCGCGGCAATCACCTGGCCTACTATCCCAACGGCGACGCTTCGCAGTCCGACATCTGGCACGGCGTGGACATCCCGGGGCCCGACTACGCCAAGTTGGTGGAACCCTTCGGAGGCTACGGAGAACGCGTCGATGATCCATCCCAACTGGCGCAGGCGTTGCGCAACGGCCTGGCCGCCGTGCAGGAAGGGCGGATTGCGTTGATTGACGTGGTGCTGAACAAGTAACGCCACCGCCCGTAGGGGCCATTCGATTATTGGCGATAGCGGACGGTGAGCAGGGAATCGTTCCGGCAGCAGCAATAGCCCTTTGCCGGGATAATCGAATGGCCCTGAACACGCGGAGGGGCGGGTTTCAAACCCGCCCCTACCACATGCACCCGCCAACTTCCCCGGACGCCACGGCCCGGCAACGCAGAGGCTACGGCCCACCGCCCCGCCACAGGGCCAGGATCACATCGCTCACGCCTGCCGCAGTTTGGGGGCGAGGACTGCCAGGACGATCAGCAGGGTGATGCCGGTGATCCCGACAACCTGCGCGGCGGCCGGCGCGCCCCAGATTCCGGCCAATGCGCCGGCTCCCAGCGTCCCGAAACTGTAGGCGAGAATCGCGAAGGAACGCAGGCTCATCACGCGCCCGCGGAACTCGGCGTGGGTGGCCCGAAGCAGCAGCGTGAGGATCAGCGCCTGGGTGGAGGCGAACGACGCGCCCACCAGCACCAGTATCGCCAGCGAAAGGTAGAACCAGTGGGACAGCGAGAACAGCAGGATGGTCGCGTGCCACATGAAAACCGCCACCAGCAGCAACGTTCCCGCGTGGGTCAGCCTGGGCACCATGGCCCAACTCATGGAGCCGGCCAGGGCTCCCGAACCGAAAGCGAACAGCATCAGACCCAGTCCCACCGAGTCGGTGCCCAGCACATCCCTGGCGAAGATGGGGGCAAGGCTGGTGTGCAGCGTCCAGCCGGCCAGGTTGATGATCACCGCGATGGCCAGCACCGCCCAGATCACCTGGTTGCCCAGCGCGTACCGCAGTCCCTGGCCCACGGAGCGAATCACCGATTCGGTCGGGCCGGCCCGACGGGACTGATTGGCCCGAATACCGACGGCCATCATGCCGCTGGCAAGGTACAGGCACGCGATGACCAGGTACGCGCCCTGTGGCCCGTAGGCTTTGAACAGGATGCCGCCCACCACGGGGCCAACCAGCATGGCGAGATTCATCGCGATGGTGTTGAACGCCGCGCCGTTGCTGAGGCGGTCGGCGGGCAGCGTATCCGCGACCAGCGATTGAGCGGTGGGCATCTGGAACAGTCGGATGATGCCCATGAACAGGGTGATGGCGAAGATGTGCCACACCTCCAGCCACCCGGTCAGGATCAGGATCAGCATGACCACGCCCATCGTGCCCATCACGAATTCCACGGTGGCCAGGATCCAGTTGCGGGGCAGGATGTCGATGATTGCGCCGGCGAAAATGGCCAGGAAGTTCATCGCCATCCGCGCGCCGGCGATGGCGCCGACCAGGAACGGCGAATCGGTGAGCGTCAGCATGAACCAGCCAAGCACGGCCGATTCCATCTGCGTGCCCATGCCCACCAGGGCGGTTGAACTCCAGACAAACGCGAACGGGCGGTGCCGGAAGATCCCCAGCGGAGTGGCCGCCTGGGTCAGCGTCGCCGACAGTTTCAAGCCGCCTCCAGCCGCAACATGAGACGCCGGCGTGATGCGGCGCGACGCGGTGGGTTCACGTTAGCGAGACGCGGACAGTTCGGCGGCGAGCGCGATCAGTTGCTCGTCTGCGCCGTGCGCGCCCAGCAGGGACAGGCCGACGGGCAGGCCGTCCACCTCGGCCAGCGGCAGGCTCAGTTGCGGTCGGCCCGTGTTGCCGGCGATGGATGTCAGCGCGCTGTTGCGGAGGCGAAGCACGTGCCGGTCGGATACGCGCTGACCCACCGGCGGCGCCGGGCCGATGGTGGTGGGCAGACACATGACGGCATCGTCGCCGCCGAACACCTCGTTCATCCTGGCGATGATGCTGTCCCGTCCCGCCTGTGATTCCGCCACCTGCGCGTCGGTGACGCTGCGGGCGGTGACGTAACGGTCCGAGACCTCAAAGCTCATGGCGGGATTCACCGCGTCGATCCAGTCTCGGATGGACTCCCACGCCTCGCGGCTCTGTAGAATCTGCTGGTGGCCCGACCATTCCTCCAGGCTGCTTGGCGACAGCCGCTCGGTGGTCGGCGAGTCGAACATGGCGGCCACCGAATCAAGCGCCGATTCCAGCGCCGCTCTCACCGCCGGTTCAGCCAGTTCAAAAGCGTCCTCCGCGATGATCAGGCGGCGCGGACGCGGGACTTCCGGGCCGGCCGGCAGCATCACCTCGCCAACGCGGGCGAAGGTAGCGGCGTCGCGTGTAAACCATCCGATGGTGTCGTAGCTTGGGGCCTGCAGCAGCATCCCGTCGCGTGGGATGCGTCCGTGGGTGGGTCGCAGCCCGTAGAGTCCGCAGAAACTGGCCGGCACGCGCACCGACCCGCCGGTGTCCGACCCCAGCGCAAAGTCCACGAGTTTTCCGGCCACCGCCGATGCGGAACCGCTGGAGGAACCGCCGGGCACGCGACCGGCCGCCCTGGGATTCCGGGGCGTGCCGTAGTGGGCGTTCTCGCCGAAGATGCCGCGGGTCAACTCGTCGGTGATGGTCTTGCCGGTCATGGTTGCGCCGGCGTCCACCAGCGCCTGCACCACCCACGCCGTGGATTCGGCGGGGCCGTGGGTCGCCTTCCAGTGGGGGTTGCCGCATCCGGTGACGTGGCCGGTCACGTCGAAGATGTCCTTGGCGGCAAAGGTGAGGCCGGCCAGCGGGCCGCCGGGAGCGCCGGCCACGTAGGCGTCGCTATCGGTGCAGAAGGCGTTGAGAGGGTCGGACATGGTTACAGCATTTCCTCGTTGAGATTTACGCCGCGTAATGGACGGGAACCATTCGCCGATGTTCACGCAAAGCGTTGGACGAACTCGGCGACGGTGATCACCGGAAAGTCCCACATCCCGTTGCAATTCAACAGGTCTGGGTCAACGCTCACGATGGCATCGGCTTCTTTGGCCATTGCCAGGTGGACAAAAGGGTTATCGCTTTCATCCTGGGGGACCATATTTCCAGAGTCCGGAACGTCCCGAATGTATTCGGCGTAGTGCAAATATTCTGCCAGGATTGAGTCGCGAACGGCTTGGGAAATACCGAAACGGGGATCGCCCAATTTGTCTCGAAATTCCTCATAGGTGGCATAGGATACCAACGGGACCACATGGCCTTCCCGGATAGCGCGCCACAGGCTGCTATCCGTTATTCCCGATCGTGCCTGAGTGAGCAGTGCGCTGGTGTCAGCCACGATCCGCGGAACCCTCATGAGCGGGCAATCTGTAGAATCTCGTCCTCAGTGAGATTGAGGGAGTGAAACTCCGATATGGCGTCTTCAAAAGGAAGTCCGTCAAATGGGCATAGGGTGGCCTGGCCGTCGTGCCGAGCCACAACCCGGAACCCGTCTGAGACGAAATCTACCGCAAAGTCGTCCGAAACGGTAAACGTCGGACATACGCGCCCGGGATCGTTGCGAAACGCTGTGATGAACAAATCCAATATGAGTTCGTTCACATCAACGCCGGACTCGCCTGCTCGGACTTGCAACTCGGAAGCCAGGCTGGATGTAATCGGCACTGACACCAGTTCATAGCCATCGCCCTGGTAAGCGTCGTGCGTCATACTGTAATCCCCTGTTCCGGCGGTCTCGCCCGATGTGGTTGGGCCGCATTATACATACCCAATAATACCAGTTGCACCGCGACGAGGCGGAATTAGCTTTCCCTTATCCCACCGGGCCGCCCAGGGGGGCGCGGGGTTCACCGCTTTCGAGGAATTGGCCGTAGCCGGGATTCTGCCGCAACTCGCCGTCCTGCAACAGAACCTGGCCGCGCAGCATGGTCATCCAGGGGCGGCCGTTCACCTGCCAGCCCTCGAACAGGGTGTAGCCGGCGTTGGTGTGATGGTCCTGCGACGTTACGATGCGGTCGCCGTTGGGGTCGAGGATCATGAAATCGGCGTCGGAACCCACCTGTATGACACCCTTGCGTGGGTAGATGCCGAAGATGCGGGCCGGGTTTTCCGACATCACCCGGGCCAGCCACCAGATGGGCAGTCCGCGCTTGACCACGCCCTCGCTGTACATCAGCGGCACGATGGTCTCGATGCCGGGGGAGCCAAAGGGCACCGATGCGCCGTTGGCGTCCACGAAGATATTGTCCCAGCCGGGCTGCTTGAGTTCGCGTGGGTGCGGCGAATGGTCGCTGGCGACGATGGACACATGGCCCTGGCGCAGACCTTCCCACAGCGAATCGCGGTCGGGGCCGTCCTCGGGACGCAGCGGCGGGCCGATCTTGGCGAGCGGGCCGAACTCCGCCATCTGGGCATCGGACAGCAGCAGGTACTGCGGACACGTTTCGGTCCACACGCGCTGCCCCAGGCTCTGCGCCTGCTTGATGCGCTCCAGGCCCAACTGCGTGCTGAGATGCACCACGTAGGTCGGGCAGCGGGTGGCGGCAGACATCTTGACGGCGCGGTTGATGGCCTCCTCCTCCGCCCAGTCGGGGCAGGCGGTGGGGAAGTCGGTTGGGTGGGTATGCCCCTCGCCGATCAACTTGTTTTCCAGGTACTCGATGATGTTGCCGCTTTCGCAGTGCAGTTGCAGCACGCCGCCGCCGCGGCCGACCAGGTCCATGGCCTCGCAGATGTAGTCGTCGTCGCACATCCGGCCGGGCCGCTTCTTGTAGGTCATGAACATCTTGAACGACTTGACGCCCAGGTCGATGGCGTCGGGAAGTCCGGAGAGGATGCTGGGCCGGTTCTGCAATATGAAGTGAAAGGCGAAGTCGGTGAGGGCGCACTGCTCCACGGTTTCGCGGGTGCGGTGCGTCGCCTGGGGCAGCGTCTCGTCGCCGTCGAGTTGGTAGGTGCCGAAGGGGATCAGCGTGGTCAGGCCGGCGTGGGCGGCGGCCAGCGACCCCAGGGCGTAGTCGTCGTGCCCGTCCAGGTGGACGTGGCTGTCGATGAGTCCGGGCAGCACGAACTTGCCGGAGGCGTCGATGTAGTTGTCGGCCGGCGGGAGGTACGCCTCGGGCCCGATGGCGACGATCTTTTCGCCGGCAACGGCGATTGAACTCTCGTACACCTGGGAGGAGGTTACGATCTGACCGCCCACTATGACGGTGTCCACATGATTTGCAGGCATGGCGCGCCTCCGACGTCAGAATCTTTTACATGGATGTACGGAATTGACGGGATTTCAGAAGGTTAGAAGACTCCCTGCGGGTCGAGGCCGAGCAGGTACTGGCCGGCGGTTTCGTAATGCACGTGGTGTCCCTGGACGTGCTGCGTGATGACGTGGATGTCCTGGAACCGCCGCTGGATGGGGTTGGTCTGGAAGATGCCGCCGGCGCCGCACAGGGTGTAGGCGGCGTCCACCACCTGCGCCGACGTGCGGATGGCGTGGGTGGCGGCCACGCGCAACTGGATGCGTTCGTCCACGGTGAGAGTCCCTCGAGTGCAGGCGGACTCCCACAGCCGGCCGTGCGCCTCCCGCAGGAACGCCCGCGCCGAACTGTGCAGCGCGTGGCCTTCGCCGATGGATCGCTGGGTGGTCTGGTGGTCCCGAAGCAGGACGCCCGAACGGTAGGGGGTGCGGTTGTTGCCCACATCCACCGCGATGTCCAGGCTCTTGCGGGCCACGCCCAGCGCGACGGTGGCGAACCCGGTGGCGAACAGCAGCGTGGTCGGGATGCCGTACAGCGCGGCATCGGACCAGGAAGCGCCCTCCTGCACGAAGGTGCGCTCCTCCGGTACGAACAGGTCGTCAACCTGGAAGCTGAAACTGCCGGTGCCGCGCAGGCCGGCCACCTGCCAGAGGTCCACCATGCGCACCTGGTCGATGGGCATGAGGTGCAGGCGCATCTGCGGGGGCTGTCCGTCGGTTCCCGACCCGTTTTCGGGGATGACCGGGGCCAGCGCGGCGATCCAGGTGGCGTGGTCGCTGCCGCTGCTGAAGTTCCAGTGGCCGCTGAGGCGGTATCCGCCCGGCGTCGGCACGGATTTTGACCCCGCGGCCGGCGGCCCGTTGGTCACCACGCCGCGCTGCTCGCCCCAGATCTCCCGGGCCGTGGACATCGCCATGCGCGTGGACCGTGTGGAAAAGACGTTGTTCTGGTTCAGGCACCAGGCCGTGCTGGCATCGGCGGCGGCGAACATTTCGAGGATGCGCAGGAAGTCGGGGTGCGCCAGTTGCGCGCCGCCCAGATCCCGGGGCAGCAGCAGCCGGAAGAATCCGGCGTCGGCCAGGTCGGCCGCCAGGTCGGCGGGTATCTGACGCTCGGCGTCGATGGCATCGGCGGCGTCGGCCACGCGCTCAACCAGGGGCGGAGCGGCGGCAAGGTAGTGATCAATGTCGGTGGGCGCGGCGAGGGTGGGCGTGGTCATCTTGTCTCTCTAAGCAGTGTGATTCCCGCCTACGGTACACGCGCCGGAATGTGGTGTCAAAGCGCAGGGCCGGGTTGGCCGGGCCATTCGACAGTCAGCGCCAGACTGGGCAGTCGGACCGGAGCAGGCAATCCGGCCAGAGCAGGCAGTCCGCTCATGGTGAGCCTGTCGAACCACGAGCGGACGGTGATGGGAGAAACGTCAACGGCGCCGCAATTCTCTGGCTTCCCGGTCTTCAACTTCGGGTTTCGTCAATCACCACTTCCCCACCCTCTGCGGCGTCCAACGTGACACGACTGCCCTCCAGCAGTTCCATGCCCAGGAGCGGCTGGTCTATGGATTCGAACACCTCTACCCAATGCAGCTGACCGTGCCATGACACCCAAGCTCGGTAGAATTCAAACCTTTCCTCTTCGCCGCTGGCCGTGATGCTGTACCGATGACCCGCATGGGCCAATCCCAGCCGACGGATGCCCGACTGCGGCAACGTGAGCCAGCCGGTGAAACCGGTGTCCACTATGACTTCAAACTGTTGCGGTTCACCGTGAGCGTCCAATACCGACAAGGCAATCCAAGCTTCCAGACCGCCACCGGGGTTTCGCTCCACCAGGCCCCTGATCATAGGCGTAACGGCTTGGTTACGACGCTCGGGTGTATGCGGTACGTGTTCGGCACATCCACCCATTCCTCCCAGGTGAAGGCGTCCGGGCGTCGCTTCCGCAGCTCGTTGTCAGCGTCCAGATGCCGGTCGGCAATCTCGTAGTCGCCGCTCTTGACGTCGATGACTACCACCTTGCCCTTGCACTCCGGCCCCAGGGTGGGGCGAATCTTCTCTTGATATATGGCGCGTCCAATGGCGGGCGCATCATCTTCGTTGAACTCCACGGCGACGACTCCCTGCGCGTTCAGAAATCTCAACGTCTCTGCGATGATCCAGGTCCGAGAACCTCGGCGGAACATTCCGCATATCCCCAAGGTACACAGACTGAAATACGGTGTCAAAGGCAGTGCGCGGGTATTTACATTGCCGGGTTGCCGCCGCATTATGTGGGCGCGGCGTATGCCTGCGCCGCATCACTTTGCTGACCGACACAAGGAGCGACCCATGGCGTTGTTTGAAGGATTTGACCGAATGCAGATTGAGGCCGGCAGCGGCGAGATCGTCAACCTGGTCAAGGGCGGGAGCGGACCGCCCCTGCTGCTCCTTCACGGCTACCCACAGACCCATACCATGTGGCACAAAATCGCCCCCAGGCTCGCCGCCGACTTCACCGTGGTCGCCGCCGACCTGCGTGGGTATGGCGACAGCGGCAAGCCGGCCCGCGACGCCGATCACTTCAGCTACTCCAAGCGCGCCATGGCGCAGGATTTGGTGGACGCCATGTCCAGCCTGGGCTTCGACTCGTTCTTCCTGGGCAGCCACGACCGGGGCGCCCGCGTGGCCCATCGCCTCACCAAGGACCACGGTGAGCGGGTGCTGAGGCTGGCCACCCTGGACATTGTCCCCACCCGCCACATGTTCAGCATCGTCAACCAGGCGATGGCGACCAACACCTACCACTGGTTCTTCCTGATCCAGCCCTACGATTTCCCAGAGCGCGTCATCGGCGCAGACCCCGACTACTTCATCCGCTCCCGGTTCCAGCGGATTGACGACTGGGAAACGGTGTTCCCGTCGGAGGCCATCGAGGAGTACGTGCGCTGCTTCAGCAATCCCGCCGCCATCCACGGCGCGTGCGAGGACTACCGGGCGGGCGCGAGCATAGACCTGGCCCACGATGAGGAGGACTTTGACAACAAGGTCAACTGCCCCCACCTGGCCCTGTGGAGCGATACCGGATACGTCGGCCGCACCCAGGACGTGCTGGGCGTGTGGCGAAACTACTCCAACCGGGTTGAGGGACAATCCCTGCCCTGCGGCCACTACATCGCCGAGGAGTTGCCCGACGAGGCATACCGCCTGCTGCACGAATTCTTCACCCGGTAGGGCGCGGGGATTCCGTCAGGATCAGGATTTGGCGGTCATCGGATTGACCGGGTTGAGCATTGGCATGAGGCGCAGGAGCGAATCATCATTCGCCCCTGCCGACGACGGTTCGACAGGCTCAACATGAGCCCACGAAAGGGAGGGAATGATGGCTCAGGACTACCTCGACCAACTCGCTGAATTCGTCGCCGACACCCGCGTGGAAGACCTGCCGCCCGGCGCCATCGCCGCCGCCAAGGACGTGGTGCTGGACACGCTGGGCGCGATAACCGCGGGCAGCCGGCTTGCCGAAAACGCCAACTTCGCCGTCCTCGCCAGCGAAATGAGCGGCGCGGGAAAGGCCACCATCATCGGCCACCCCCAGCGGGCGCAGCCGGTCTGGGCCACCATGGTCAACGCCACCGCCGGCGTCGCGCTGGAAATGGACGAGGGCAACCGCCTGGGCGGCGGGCACCCGTCCATCCACGTCACCCCCGGCGCGCTGGCGGTGGGCGAGGATCTGGACAGCATGGGCCTGGAAGTCCTGGCCGCCATCATCCTGGGCTACGAGGTCACCTCGCGCATCGGGACGGCCACCCAGGTCAAACCCGAGGTCCACTCCCACGGAACCTGGGGCACCATCGGGACGGCGGCGGCCACCGCCCGCCTGCTGGGATTCGGCCCGCCGCTGACCCGGCTGGCGATGAACCTGGCGGTGTCGATGAGTCCGGCAAACACCTGGACCCCCTGCCTGGAGGGGGCCACCGTGCGCAACCTCTATCCCGGTCGGTCCGGTTTCCAGGGCATCATGGCCGCGCATCTGAGCCGCTGTGGGTTCACCGCGGTGGCCGACGGCCCCAGCGACCTGTACCGCACCTTCCTGGGCGAAGGGTTCGACCCGGATGCGGTGGTTGACGGGTTGGGCAGTTCCGACAGACTCCGCATCCAGCAGAACTATTTCAAGTTCCATGCCTGCTGCCTTTACAATCATCCGGCGCTGGACGCGGTGGAAAACCTGCTGTGGGAATCGCCGTTCACCGCTGAGCAGGTCCGGCGCATCGTGGTCACCGCGCCGCCCATTGCCCAGATAATGGCGGGGCCTGAGCCGGACAACATGCTGGCCGCCAAGTTCTCGATACCCTACGCGGTGGCGGCGGCCATCCATTACGGCGTTACGGACGTGGGCGCATTCCTGCCCGACCGTGTGGAGAACGCAACGGTGCGGCAGTTGGCCCAGCGAGTCGAGGTTGCCGCCGACCCGGAGATGAACCTGCGGCGGTACGACTACCCATCCGCGCGGGTTGCGGTGCATCTGCGCGACGGGCGCGCCCTGGAATCCAGCGTCATTTCGCAGCGCGGCGACGCCACCAACCCGGTGGCGAGGGAGCAGTTGCTGGGCAAGTTCAAAACCCTGGCCGGGCCGGCGCTGGGCGGCGAGGGCGTCGGCAACGCAATCGACGCAGTCGCCCGCCTGGACAAAATGCGAAACGTGGGCGAGTTGATGAACTGTTGGAGGGACATTCCATGACAACCCAGAACATACCCCTGTCGGCGCAGGTTGGGCGGGTGCCGTCTTCAATCGTGCCGCTGAGCCAGGACGAGGAAACGCGGTTCGACCGCATCATGGACCAGGCGGTGATGGTGGACGTTCACCAGCACCCGTTCGTGCTGCCCGAATCCATGGACCGGTTCATCGAATACCTGCGAGCCGCCGACCGGTTCCAGTGGGGATACCAGGCCGCGGCCGTCGGCGGTTGGAGCGCGGTCACCACATCCAACTTTTTCACCGCCCTGTACAAGGTGTCCGATATGTCGTTCGTGGAATACGAGGACATAGCGGCGGAGGTCGGCGGGATGCTGGCCGACGTGGCGTCGCAGGACAGCGTGGTGCGAGTCGGCAACGCCGACGACATCCTGGCCGCCCGACAGCAGGGCAGGGTCGGCTTCCTGCCCACGCTGGAGCATCTGCCCATCGGCAACCACATCGAGCGCGTGGACGCCCTGTTCGGCATGGGGGTGCGGCTGGCCGGCATCACCTACAACCGCCGGAACTACATCGGCGACGGCCAGCAGGAACGTAACCCGGGCGGCCTGAGCGAGTTCGGCGTGCAGGTGGTGCATCGCATGAACGACCTGGGCATGGCCGTTGACCTTTCCCACGCCTCGACGCCCACCGCGATGGACGCCATCGAGGTGTCGCGCGCGCCCACGGTTTTCAGCCACAACGCCTCCTATACCCTGCGACCCAACGGCAGAACCCGCACCGACGAGGAACTGCTGGCCTGCACCCGCAGCGGCGGCCTCGTATGCATCACCGCCGTGCCCAACTCGTTGAGCGACGATCCGGAGCAGGACATCGAGTGCGTGCTGGACCACTACGACTACATGGTGCAGTTGGTGGGCGTTGACCACGTGGGCATCGGCACCGACACCACCGTGGGCGACCACGTCGGGTTCCACCGCGTGATGATGGGACGCACTCCGGACCAACTGCCGGCCCCGTATCTCATCGGCCTCGAATCCCCGGCGGATGGCAGGAACATAGTGCGGGGACTGATACGCCGGGGGCACTCCGACGAGGATGTGCTCAAGATCATCGGCGGCAATGCTCTGGACTACTTCCGCCGCGTGATGGCGTAGCGACGACCGACCGGGAGACCACAGTATGATTCAGTTGACTGAAGAGATGACGGGTTTGATCAACCGGGCGCGGGACGACGGATACCCCTGCATCGTGGGCACGGCGTCCGGCGACGGCACGCCCAACTGCGGGTACATCGGGACCGTGCTGGTGGTGGGCGACGACCGCCTCATCTACCGGGACCGCACCGGGCGCGTCCCCCTGGATCACATCGAGGAGAACCCGAAGGTGATCGTGCTGTTCCGCAACACCGAGCAGGACGCGGGCTGGAAGTTTCGCTGCACCGCCAGCGTCCACCGCGAGGGCCCGGTGTTCGAGGAGATGATCGATCGCCTGCTGGAATCTGGCCTGGTCAACGAGCGCTACCTGTCCGACAGCCAGGGAGCCATCGTAATCCTGCAAATCGACCAGGTGCTGACGCTCTTCGGCGAGGTGCTGCAGGAACGAGAGCCGGGTCTGCGGTGGTAGCCGGTTCTGCGGGTGGTCCGATTCTGCGGATGCGGACCTGCGGCGGGTTGGCGGGCGGGTGACTGGGGAGCGCATCCTTCGACAGGCTCAGGATGAGCGGGTGAGGTACGGGGCGGGTTTGAAACCCGCCCCTACAACCTGAAATGCCGAGACATGGCGCGCCGGTTGTTCACGTCATACGGGTCGGGCACAAGACCCGCCCACTGCGTGATGGCGGCGTCCGTTGGGGTTAGTTGCGGCCGTACTTATCCACGGCCCTGTCGCCGGTCAGCGCCAGGAATATGTCGCCCTGGGCGTCGCACCAGATGCCGTGGGCGGAACGACTGTCCCAGCGGGCCAGCACGTTGCCGTCGCGGTCGAAGATGCTGACGCGGGGGCTGGCCGAGTTGTCCAGCGTCGCCAGTTCGCTGACGACGAAATCGCCCTCCGGCGTTTCGGCGATGTCGGTGGGCCGCTGGGCATCGGTCCACATCGTCTGGAAGTCGCCCGAGGTGTTGAATACCTGGACCCGGCTGTTCTCCCGGTCGCACACATAGACGCGGTCGTCGCGGGTCACCAGGAGGCTGTGGGGCAGATGAAACTCGTAGGGGTGTTCCTTGCCCGGCTTGCCCCAGGAATACTTGTGGTTGCCGTCGTTGTCGAACCGGTGCACGCGGGCGTTGCGGTAACCGTCGGCGACATACAGGTCGCCGCTGGGCGAGGGCACCAACTCGGCAGGATAGTTGAACGGGCCGGCCGCGCGGGGAACCAGTTGGCCGGCCACCTCAGCCCCCGTGTCGGAGTGGACCATGTAGCGACCCAGCATCTGGATGAGTTTGCCGTCCAGGGTGTACATCATGCAGGTCGAGGTGTCCCGGTCGGTGAGGTACACGATGTCGTCCTCGATGTAGAAACCGTGGGCATACACATAGCCGCCATTGCCCCACCCGCTCTTGAATGCGCCGGTGGCGTGGTCGAAGATGGCGATGGGCGGGTCGGCCCGGTGGAACGCGTAGATGTCGCCGGCCGAGTCGCTGGCGACGGCGCTGACCGCGCCCAGCGGGTGCGCGTCGGGCATTTTCGCCCAGTCGGAGGTCAGGGTGTAGGTGTGCTTGCCGGATCCGACGGTGGTCATGGGTGGAACCTCCAGAACGGTGATGATTTTGCGATGGCAGGGGCGAGGCATGCCTCGCCCCTGCGCCATGCGGATACGCAGTGTCGGGGCGGGTTTCGAGCCCGCCCCAATTGTGTGTGCTATGCCATCAACCGACGGGCGGTGGTTATGACCCGTTCGGCGTTGGGGACGTACAGGTTCTCCAGCGCCCGGCTGTACGGCACCGGCGTGTGCGGCGGCGTAACGCGGGACGGCGGCGCGTCCAGGTAGTCGAAGGCTTCCTCCGCCACGCGGGCGCAGATGTCGGACGAGATGCTGCACACGGGCGTGTCCTCGTCCACCACCAGCAGGCGATGGGTCCGGCGCACGGAGTCCAGCACGTGGTCGTAGTCGATGGGGGAGACGCTGAGCAGGTCGATGACCTCGGCGTTGACGCCCTCTTTCGCCAACTCTTCGGCGGCTTCCACGGCGGTCCAGGTCATCTTGCTGATGCCGACGATGGTGATGTCGGCGCCGGGCCGCACGGTGCGGGCCTTGCCCAGCGGGAGGGTGTACATCTCCTCGGGCACGGCGCAGGTATCGCCGTACAGTCCCTTGTGCTCGAAGAAGATCACAGGGTCGTCGTCGCGAATTGCCGACAGGAGCAGGCCCTTGGCGGTGTAGGCGTCGGAGGGACACACGCCCTTGAGTCCCGGGATGTGGCTGAACAGCGAGTAGAAGGACTCGGAGTGCTGGGCCGCGCTGCCGAAGCCGGCGCCGATGCGGGTCAGCATGACGAAGGGGACCTTGACCTGGCCGCCGAACATGTAGCGCATCTTGGCGGCGTTGTTCAGCAGTTGGTCCATGCAGACTCCGATGAAGTCCACGAACATCAACTCGGCCACGGCGCGCATACCGGTGGACGCGGCGCCGATGGCGGTGCCGACGAAGGCAGCCTCGGACAGCGGGGTGTCCAGCACGCGCTCGTTGCCGAACTCCTGGATGAGTCCGCGCGTGGTGCGGAACGCGCCGCCCCAGGCATCGACGATGCCCAGGTGTTCGCGGCCGGCGCCGCCGGCAATCTCCTCGCCCATGATGATGACTGTTTCGTCGCGGCGCATTTCCTGGGCCAGGGCTTCGTTGATGGCCTCGCGGGTCTGCAGGATCCGGGTTTCGCCCGGAGGGGGCAGCATGGGGGTTTCAACCATGGTGGTCATATTTTCAGCCTCCGATTGGAGAGATGGTTACAGGGCCGTCAGGAACGGCGTCGATGGTAATGCGGTGGTTCAAGAGTAGAGCCATGCCCAGAAGAGGCTCCGTGCCGGCCTGAATCACACGGGCTGGTATTGCAGCGTCTTCCCAACGCAACTGGACGTATCCGGATGCGACAACCCTTGCCCCGCCAATGGCGGGGGTTACTCTACGAAACCGATCGAGTACCAGACCCAATGACCGCACAGTTTCCTCCGGCAATGCCAACTGCCCATTGAACCCGGTGTCAATCACAGCATCCAGTGAGTTCCAGCCGCCATCATCGACGCTGATTGCGATATTGATTTCGGCTTTTAGGTCTTCCGTGACACGTCCATTGATCACAGTTTAGGTTCCTCGTAATGACCGCCCATAAAGTAGGCGGCGGAGTAACCTACGCGCATTCCATAGATTGTAGGGTTTTGGACGCGCTGGCACAGTTCGATGTCGCCAGTTATATCGTCATCGTCAATTTCGTACTCGCCGCTGTTGATGTCGATGTGAACGAACTTACCGATATCTGCTTCAGTCAGCGTAGGTCTGATGCGTTCCCGGTAAATCTTCTCACCCAAATCTGCGACCTGTTCCGGTGTGAGATCGAGCTGGGTCATTGCGCGTCCTCCTGAGCCACTCTGTGCTGCTACACGCTCATGTTGGCGCCGCGGCGCATCATGTCCAAGGGGTAGTCGGCGTACACGTCCTCGTAGATTTCGTGAGGCTCGGGGAGCGGACTGGCGTCGGCGAAAACGACGGCCTCTTCCATCAACACGCGGGCTTCCTCGTCCATCTGGTCGAGTTCCTCGGTGGTGATGACGTTGCCCTGGGCGACCATGTGGTTGCGGAAGGTCAGCAGCGGGTCGCGGGCGCGCCAGTGGTCCTCTTCCTCCTTGGTGCGGTAGGTGAGGGGGTTGTCGAAAACGGTGTGGCCGTAGTAGCGATAGGTGCGCGCTTCCAGCAGCGCGGGGCCGTCGCCGGCGCGGGCGCGCGCTACGGCTTCACCGGCGGCTTCGTACACGGCCAGCACGTCCATGCCGTCCACGTGGAAGCCGGGCATGTCGTAGCCGGCGGCGCGGTCGGCGACGTTGGCGACCGACAGGCCGTACTCGACGGGGGTGGACTCTGCGTAGCCGTTGTTCTCGCAGCAGAAGATCACCGGCAGTTTCCACACCGAGGCGAGGTTCATGCACTCGTGCAGCACGCCCTGGTTGGCTCCGCCGTCGCCGAAGAAGGCCACCGCGACGCGTCCCAATTTGCGAATCTTGGACGTGAGGGCCGCGCCCACGGCCAGCGGCACGCTGCCGGCGACGATGCCGTTGGTTCCGAGCATGCCCTTGCTCATGTCGGCGATGTGCATGGAGCCGCCCTTGCCCTTGTTGGGGCCGTGGCTGCGTCCAAACAGTTCGGCCATCATCAGCTTGGGGTCCACGCCCTTGGCGATGCAGTGGCCGTGGCCGCGGTGGGTGCTGCCGATGTAGTCGTCGTCGGATAGGTGGGCGCAGACGCCGGTGGGCACCGCTTCCTGTCCCACTGAGGAGTGGACCGAGGAGGACATCCCGCGCTGTCCGGTTTCGGGGACGCCGCGCTCCTCGAAGTGTCGGATGGTGGTCATGGTGCGGTAGAGTCTCAATAAGGTATCGCGGTCGGGTTCCATGGCAGCACGCTCCTTGGGTGAGTTGCGGGGCGGATTGTTGGTAAACGGATTATTGGTAAATGGATGTGGCGATTATACAAAAACCGGCGGGGGAACGCCGGTATTACAGTGGGGCAATAGTAGCATCCGGCAAAACGCTGTCAAGGAAGGGGATTCTGAACCAATCGCACGAACCTATTGAACACACTGGGGTTGCGGCTATGCACACCTGACTGTGTGGGGTTGCATATACACGCACATGCTACAATTCGTACGAATATCTTGATGGCGTTGGGTATGAAACCATGCATATCAGTTTTGATTTCGAAGACACGGAAGATTGGGGATTCCCAGATTCCGACGGCGCCGGAAACATTGAACCGAGTCTCAGGCTGCGAGATAACGAGCGAACTTGGTTGGATGCTTACCGGAAACGGCTTGATGAGAAGTTTCCGGACCTGGTCGTTGACGTCGTGGTTTACGGGCCACGCTCACGGGGACACCTGCAACCGAACCCGGGTTTGAACATGTTGATCATTCTTGGCGCAGGCGATTGGGAAATCAAAGATGCGGTTGGGTCTCTTGGTCATATAATGGACATGGAAAATTATTTCGCTGCGCCTACGATAATGGTGTACACCAAAGAGGAATGGTTGGATCGAGAGCGCTTTGGATCCGACATTTTTCGTAACGTGATGCGGAGTCACGTTCGAGTATGATGAATCCAAACTCTGCGATAGCGGAATGGCGGCGTGCCCAAGCCAGTATGCGGGCCGCCTCAGCATGCTTGCACAATCGTTGTTACGCGGACGCTGTGTCTCGAGCATACTACGCGGTTTTTCATTCGGCAAAAGCCGCTCTCTTGTCCCACAGCGGTATCGATTCGGGCCCCCATGGGGGATTGCGCATGCTATTCGGCCAGCAAATTGTCCAAAATGGTCTGGTTGAGGGGCAATGGGGTGGTGAGATTGGCGGTCTCTACGGCCTCCGCCTAAAGGCGGACTATGACGTTCAAGAGGTCTTTACACGCGTGAGCGCCAGGGCCGTGTGCCAAAGGGCAGAGCGGTTTTTGGAACGAATCTTGCGGTTACTGACCATGTCGATCCCATTCGAAGCCCTAGCTTAGTTTGTCCTGCGGGCGATCAAGAACCCCATCGCCCACAACAACCGCCACCGGCGCACCCGTCCCTGCCCCCAGCGTCGCGGCCGCGCTGCCGTCCACCACGGCGATCTCCAGGCGGCCATGGCTGCCGACAAGCGCGCGCAGGCCGCCGCCCGGCGGGTCGTGGAAGGTGCGGGACAGGCCGGCGATGGTCCGGCCGGCGATGCTTACGGTTACAGCTGGGTCGCCGGGAATTGCGTCGATGCGGTCGAGCAGGTCGGCGGTTATGTCCGTGACCAGGTTTCCGAAAGCGTCCGCAAACACCACCTGGCCGCGCACAGAGTTGGCGTCGCCGTCAACCCTGGGAATGGGCAGCGACAGCGCGGTGACGGTGGATGTTGGTTCGCCCAACGCGTGGGCGGATACGCCCGCCGCAAGGTGAGCGGCGACCGGCGCGAAAACGTCGCGGCCGTGGAAGGTGTTGCTGACGGGATGCCGCCAGTATTCGGGGTTGGTCAGGCGATGGGCAGTGCATCCATGCGGCAGGTCGGCGGGGCCGGTCTCGTCCGTGTCGCCGAAGGAAGGGTCATATTGGCGGCAGACCAGCGTGAGCAGTCCGTTGTCGGGGGCGACGAAACCGGCGTCCGGCGTTTGCAGCAGAATCGCCGACCGGTCGGTGCCAACGCCGGGATCCACCACGGCGACGAAGATGCTGCCCGTCGGGAAGTGGCGGTGCGAATCGGCCAGGACCACCGCGCCGTGTCGCACGTCCTGCGGGCGAATGCCGTGGGTCAGGTCGATGACGTGGGCGGCTGGATTTATCCCATAGATGACGCCGCGCATCATGCCGACGTACGCGTCGGACAGCCCGAAATCGGTGGCGAGAACGATGGGCGGCGTGGTCATGCCGGTGTGATCGTGCCGCGATCAGTCAAACCACCGCCACCAGGCGAAGACGTCGCACGACAGAGGACTCACTTGATCCACGGGCAAATACGGGCAGTAACGGCTAAATGCCTCGCCGACCAAAAAGAACCAACCGATCAGGACTATCGCAACTATTACGATAGGGAGATTGCGGGCAACAAATTTGCGCGATTTCATTTCTCGTTACCCAAAAGGTTGCGACATTTGAGCACGATGTCCAGGATCCCGTTGGCAAATAGGATTGGCGCGTACAGAACGCCGATTACGATGGCGATGTCCCTTAGGAACTGCAAAAGTGAAGTGTCAAATAAATCCACACGCCCCCTTTGACATCGTTATTGGCTAGCCGGGGAACCGGGCGCTCAGAGTCGAGACCACCAGGAAAACCACAATCAGCGCGATGGTTAGCTGGAACATGGTGCGTTCCAGCCCGCGGCGCGTGCGGACGGTATTCTGGGCGCTGCCGAACATACCGCTGCCAGCCTCTCGCACCTGCGACAGGATGATCAGCACCAGCATGATGGAAGCGATGATCTGGGCGATGTTGAGAAAGGTCATGTCGAGTCTCCACTAACGTATCGATTGTATCACGCTAGGGCTTCTGCGCTTCCAGCCCTTCCTGCACCAGTCTGAGCGCGAGATCGGGCTGGGCCTGGCCTTTGGTGATGCGCATGACCTGTCCCATGAGGAAGCGGGCGGCGTTTTCCTTGCCGTCCAGGTAGTCGGCGACGGCCTTGGGATTGGCGGCGATTGCCTCGGCCACTGCGGCCTCAATCGCGCCGGTATCGCTGATCTGGGCCAGTCCCTTGTCCTCCACTATTTCGGCTGCGGACGCGCCGGTGGCGTACATATCCTCCAGCACGCTTTTGGCCAGCGACGTGGACAGCGTGCCGTCCGCGATGAGGCCCAGGAGATCGGCGAGCGCGGACGGGTTGACCGGAGAAGTCGTGATGTCGCGCTGGTCCTGGTTCAGCAAACGTGAGATATCGCCCAGTATCCAGTTGGCGACCTCCTTGGCGGAGTTCAGGGCGGCGTCAGCATCGCCGGACGGGCTGCGCAGCGAGAGCGTCGCCTCGAAGTAGTCGGCCATGGCGCGGGCGCCGGTGAGCAAATCGGCGTCGTACTCGGAGAGTCCAAACGCTGAGATGAACCGCGCCTTGCGCTGGGGCGCCAACTCGGGCAGCGCCGCCTCCAACTGCGAGACCCAGTCGCGGCCGATGTTCAGCGGCGGCAAGTCGGGTTCGGGGAAATAGCGATAATCGTGGGCGTACTCCTTGCTGCGCTGGGAGACGGTGACCTCGCGTTCCTCAACCCAGCCGCGCGTTTCCTGCACCACCTGGCCGCCGTCCTCGATGACCCGGCGCTGCCGTTCCACCTCGTATTGCAGCGCCTGGTACACGGCGCGGAAACTGTTCATGTTCTTGACTTCCGTGCGCGTGCCCAGCGTCTCGCTGCCCATGGGGCGGATGCTCACGTTGGCGTCGCAGCGGAAGTTGCCGTCCTGCATGTTGGCGGTGGATACGCCGAGATACTGAACCAGCGAGTGCAGCGACGTCAGGTACTGTCGCGCCTCCTCCGGCGAACGGAGGTCTGGCCTGCTGACGACTTCCATGAGCGGGACGCCGGAGCGGTTCACGTCCACCAGGGAGTAGCCTGAGCCGCCATCGCCGTCGGGGAAGTGCTGCATCTTGGCGACGTCTTCCTCCAGGTGGACACGCTCGACGCCAATGGCCCGCTGGCCGTAGCCCAGGGCGTCGTCGCCGTCGATTTCCACGTAGCCGTCCAGCGCCAGGGGCAGGTCGTACTGGGAAATCTGGTAGCCCTTCATCAGGTCGGGGTACGGGTAGTTCTTGCGGTCGAACTTGGTGAACTCGGGAATCTGGCAGTTCAGGGCCAGGCCGGTCATCATGGTGAACTCAACGGCGCGTCGGTTGATGACGGGCAGCGCGCCGGGCAGGCCCAGGCAAACCGGGCAGGTTCGGGTGTTAGGCTCGGCGTCCTGGTAATCGGCAGGGCACGCGCAGAACATCTTGCTGCGAGTGTCGAGCTGGACGTGGACCTCAAGGCCGATGACGGTTTCGTATTGCATGGTGTGTACCGTGTCTGTGGTTGGGCGCCAGGTCAGGTTGGATTGCCCTGCTGCGATTGCAGGAGGCGCAGTTGCTCGCGCAGTTCGGCGGCCTCAGCTTCGGCCCGCATTCGGCGGGCTTCGGATTCACGCAGGGCGTCCATGGCTTCGTCGTAATCGGGCAGAAATTCGCCGGTGTCGGGGACTCGGTAACGCAGAATCCCGTCGTCCCAGCACAGGTCGAGGCCAAGGGTAGGGCTGTGCGCCCAGACCAAGCCGTCGGGCTCCCGGTTGATTTCAAACCGGACGTACTCTCCGTTGACCAGATGCTCACCGACCAGCGGTTCACCGTAAAATTCGCTGTCCGGAGTTTCATCGTAACGCCAGTATTCGCCAAAGCCCAGTTCGGCGTACAGACGGCGTTTATCGCCGATGTCGTATCGCGCGGTGCTTTGAGAGGCGATCTCCAGGGCGAAATCGGGGATCTTTCCCATCTCCCAGACCCGGTAGGTGTTTCGGTAGAAAAGGTGATCAACATCCACATCGAAGGCCACGTAGCAGTCCGGTGACACGAACTGCCGAGGAGAACCCTGCCGGTAGTAGATGAACGTGTTGCCGCTCACGGCCACGTTGGTATGATCCTTGAAATACCCTCGCAGAGTTGACACTGCGTTGATATAAAAACGTTCCTGATAGAATCCGTCGGGCAAGGGCATACCATCCGTTTCGGGGTAAAAAACGCCATTCTCGTCGTAAAGGTGCGCCAGCTTCGGGTCGATTTTGCGCGGCAACTTGGTCGTCATATTGAACCTCGGCGCGGGTCCGGAGGGTTGGCACACAGTATAGCAAAGGGGTCAGGCCAGGTGCGTACGAAAGTGCATGGCCTGCCGCTTATCAATATCTGTTACCGTCCCGCTGATGCACCACCCCGCTCATGGTGAGCCTGTCGAACCATGAGTTTGTCCTTCGACGGGCCCACCACCGGGCTGGGTGATTGGTGGGGAATGATGCAAAGGCCCCAACGAAAACGGCCCCTCCGTACGGGAGGGGCCGCTGTACAGGTTCGCGATTCGGGCCGAAACGCTAATCCTCGTCGCCGTACTGCTCCTTGAGCATTTCCACCACCGCAGGGTCGGCGAGGGTGGTGGTGTCGCCCAGGGCGCGGCCTTCGGCTACGTCGCGCAGCAGGCGGCGCATGATCTTGCCGCTGCGGGTCTTCGGCAACTCCGCCGCGAAGAAGATGTCGTCGGGGCGAGCCATGGGGCCGATCTTGCCGGCGACGTGCTGCTTCAACTCGGTGATGACGTCGTCGGAGCCTGCCACCTGGTCCTTCAGCGTCACGAACGCCACTATGGCCTGGCCCTTGACCTCGTGGCTGCGCCCGATGCACGCGGCCTCGGCAACCTTCAGGTTGTCCACCAACGCCGATTCCACCTCCATGGTGCTGATGCGGTGCGCCGACACGTTGATCACGTCGTCCACGCGGCCCAGCAGCCAGAAGTAGGACTCCTCGTCCAGCTTTGCGCCGTCGCTGGTGAAGTAGATGCCCTCGTAGTTGGACCAGTACTGCTGCACAAAGCGCTCGGGGTCGCCGTAGATGCCGCGCAGCATGCTGGGCCACGGTTGGCGGACCACAAGGTAGCCGCCGCCGCCCGGTCCGATCTCGTTGCCCTGCTCGTCCAGGATGGCGGCGTCGATGCCTGGGAACGGCTGCGTGGCCGACCCCGGCTTGAGCGTGGTGATGCCGGGCAGCGCCGAGATCATGATCGAGCCCGTCTCGGTCTGCCACCAGGTGTCCACCACCGGACAGCGTCCGCCGCCGATGTGCTGCCAGTACCAGATCCAGGCCTCGGGGTTGATGGGTTCACCCACGGATCCCAGCAGACGCAGCGAGGACATATCGCGGCGGTTGGGGTACTCCTCGCCCCAGCGCATGAAGGTGCGGATGGCGGTGGGCGCCGTGTAGCAGATGGTGCAGGCGTACTTCTCGACGATGGCCCAGAACCGGTCGCGGTCGGGGTAGTCCGGCGAACCCTCGTACATCACGGTGGTCGCGCCGTTGGCCAGCGGGCCGTAGATGATGTAACTGTGTCCCGTGACCCAGCCGATGTCGGCGGTGCACCAGTACACGTCGTCCTCCTTGAGGTCGAAGATCCACTTGCTGGTGGCGTAGGTGCCGGTCATGTAGCCGCCGGTGGTGTGGACGATGCCCTTGGGCTTGCCGGTGGTGCCGCTGGTGTAGAGCATGAACAGCATATCCTCGCTGTCCATCTGCTCCGGCTCGCAGTTGAGAGGCTGGTCGGCGACCAGATCGTGCCACCACACGTCGCGCCCTTCAACCATGGGAATGTCGTGAGCGGTGCGCTTGACGACGACGACCTTTTCGACGGGGGTGTCGCCCTCGATGGAATCATCGGCGTTCTGCTTCAGGGGGATGATGTTGCCGCGACGCCAGCCGCCGTCGGCGGTGATCATCACCTTGGACTGCGAGTCCTCAAGGCGGTCGCGCAGCGACTCGGCGCTGAACCCGCCGAACACGATGCTGTGGGGCGCGCCGATGCGTGCGCAGGCCAGCATGGCGATGGCCAGTTCCGGCACCATGGGCAGGTACAGGGTGACGCGGTCGCCCTTCTGCACGCCCAGGCTCTTGAGGCCGTTGGCGAACTTGCAGACCTCGCGGTACAGGTCGCGGTAGGTGTACACCTGCCAGTCGCCGGGCTCGCCCTCCCAGATGATGGCGGCCTTGTTCTTGCGCGGCCCGTCAAGGTGCCGGTCGATGCAGTTGTAGGCGGCGTTGAGCTTGCCTCCGACGAACCACTTGGCGAAGGGGGCGTCCGACCAGTCCAGGACGGTGTCCCAGGGTTTGAACCAGTCCAGTTCGCCGGCGAAGCGTGCCCAGAAGGCCTCGGGGTCGCGACGCGCCTCTTCGTACACCGCAGGGTCGGCGATGTTGGCGTTGGCGACGAAGTCGGCGGGCGGCGGGTAGGTGCGGTCTTCCTGGAGCAGGGCCTCGAACGCGCCGGTATTCTGCGTCATGGTGGTGAACCTCCGGGGCAGGAAATGTCAGCGTTAATCACCCGCAGATATTAGCATATTCCGCCTCTCAACTTTACATGGATGAACAGGATGAACGGGATGAACGGGATGGCCGGCTGGGGGCGGTTGGCTGCCGTAACGGCCAACCGCCCGTTGAACTCAGGGGAGGTCAACCCTGAACAACGCGGGGTTAGCCTGGAAGTTGTTGAATGCGATGATTACAGTGTCGGCGCTGCCGGGGATTTCCCACACGTCGCAGGCGCGGCGAGTCCCCCCTGCCGGGATTCTGCCCACGTCCAGCCAGCCGGTTAAACTAGCGTCCGGCACCGCAAAGCCAACGCCGGCATCGGCGCTCACGTTGTAATCCATCCCGAACAGAAACAAATACTCGGAGTCTGCACTGTTATGGTACGTGCCACATACGCTGACAAACTGGCGTCCGGTGATTGCTCGGTAGAATTCGTCACCCAGTTTGATGGATGCTTTCCTGGCGACGCTGGTAAGGGTGAACCGTGCGCCCGAAACGTCAACGGCGCTCTGTCCCACCGACAGATAACCCCCCGGCGGCAGCGGAAGCCCGGTTATGGGGCAGAACCCCTCGCCGTGCTGCCCGGCGGTGGTCACCAGGTTCGACCACGGTGACCAGACCGGATCGTCGCCGCCGAAACGCACGGTGCGCGCGCCAACGATGACGTAGTACGCTTCCCCTGATTTCAGCCCCGTGACGGTGTGGGCGGTGTAGGAAGCGGGGATGGTTGCGTAGTGAAAGGCGTCCTGCCAGTCGCGGCCCGAGGACTGCGCATCGAGGTATTCGTTGTTGTTGAGCCAGCCGACGGTGTAGAACTGCGTGTCGGAGGTCGGGTTCCAACTCACGCGGAGTTCGCCGGCGTTGGCGGTGGCCGCAACGGTTGGCTGGTTGGGTCGGGTCGGCACACCCTGTGCAGCGGCGATGCCGCCAATGAGCAGCAGGGCGACGAGCAGCGGCAGAAATGCCGGCCTGAAGAATCGGTTGACTGTTGAAGGCATTGAGTCCTCTCCTTGGTGACCGCGCGCGTCGA
The DNA here is from genome assembly GCA_963668585.1 of Dehalococcoidia bacterium. GTDB lineage: Bacteria > Chloroflexota > Dehalococcoidia > Lucifugimonadales > UBA3495 > Bin87. The sequence continues at coordinate 1,077,507 of OY764869.1, forward strand.
TGGACGCGTCGCGGCCAATCACGACGGGAAGCGACCCGGAACGGTGACCGCCCGGGCAAACGGGGATTGGGAGAGAACGCCGGCTATTCCAGCCGGGGCGCGGCGCCGGCCAGCGTTGACGATGTGTTCAACGCGGTGCGACTGGCGCAGTCAAGCAGCGGCAACCGGTGGAACGGGCCGCTGAAAAGCGAGGCGATGCCGTTGAGGCCGTGCGCCCACAGCGCAATCGCCTGGGTGTAACGGGCCAGCATGCGCCCGTTGAGGGTGCGGTGTTGCAGCAGGTGCGGCAGGAATCGGCTGATGCCGAAACAGAACGCCGCGCACAAAAAGCAGATCGTCCACAGATTGAACACCAACCCGGCCAGGTTGCTGGCCGCTTCAACCGCAAACCCGCCGGCAAAATCGATGGGATTCAGTCCTCCCAAACCTGCCACAACGGCGAACAGCACGGTGAATCCGCCGGGTATGGCGACAGGCCAGACCACGCTGTGCTTCACCACCGCCCACAGAAGTTGGCGCACCGCGCGGCGATTTTCGGTGTTCAGAAGTTCGTACATAACCTCAACATCCACCATCCACAGTAACATATCTACGTCAATGCGACGATCCGACTAAAGTCGGTGCGACGATCCGAACCCGCGCCGCCCCCAAGGCCATTCGATCATTCTACCCAAACTGGGTACGCATGAGCGCCGCCCCCCGCGCCAACCTCTCCCGATTATTGCCCACCGGCAACGTAGTCCGTTTATAATTGGACGACCGGACAGGAGGCAGCAGTAATGACAACTACGCAAGGATCGCAGCAGGACGCCACCACCACCGAACGCCTGTGGACCTACGACGCCGTGCGCGTGGGACAGGCCGGCAGGGAGACCCAGGTCACGCTGTCGGCTGAGGACATCGCCGAATATGCCGCGTGCGCCCAGAATCCTGACGCTCGCTACCTGATGCCCGCGGCCGACGGGAATGCGCCCCGCATGATGGCCATGCCCACCATGGCGCTCACCTACGCGCCCCTGCTGCGGGACGAAATCGCCGAAGCCAACGGCTTCGTGGCGCAGGAGCAGTCGGTGACCGCCCGGCGGCAGACGCCTTTCGCCAAGTGCGAGATACGGTGGTATCGGCCCGTGTACGCGGGAGAGACCCTCACGGGCAGCCGGCGCGTGTACCAGAAGTACGAGCGGCGCGGCAGCAAGTTCGTGACCTTCCGCGTGTCGGCCTTCGATGAAGCCGGCGCGGTGGTCGCCAGTTACGATTACACCTGCATCTTCGAGTACGCCGCCGGACAGCGCGCCGTCCCCGAACCGGCGTCCGACGTCGCCGTCGCTCCCGACACCGGCGCCGCGCCGGATCCCGCCCGGTTCCTGCCCTGGGATCAGGCCGCCGCTGGCGCTCCGCTGCCCCGCACGCTGGCGGTGGGAGAGACCACCGAGAACATCCTGCGCAAGAACGCGCATCGCCTCGCCGGCCGGCCCAGCGAAAGCAACATCCACACCGACGAGGAGTTCGCCCGCCAGAACATCTTCGGCGGCGCCGTCAACGCCGGCCCGGCGACGCTGTCATACGTTGACCGGTTCCTGGGGCTGAACTTCCCGCCCGAAGCCCTCTACAACGGCGGCAACCTGGTCATGCGCGCCATCACGCCCTTCCGCGCCGGCGACGTGGTCACCTTCTCCGGCCAGATTACCGGCGCCGGCGGCAACCTGTACGGCCAGCGCAAGGCCCAGTGTCGCATCCGCGGCGTCAACCAGCGGGACGAGTTGGTGTCTCTCGCGGACGCCACGGTCACCTTCGCATAGCAGGATGGTGCGTTGACCATGATCGAGACACCGGAGGAGATGGAAAGGCGCGTGCGTGCGGCGCTGGACGAGTTGGGCATCGCGGGCTGGGAGTGGATTGAAATCGATCCCCAGTATGGCGACACCGCCGACTTCTGCGAACACTACGGATACGACCTGCCCCATTCGGCGAATACCATCGTCGTGGCGAGCAAGCGCGGGCCGTCCGCGCACTGCGCCGCCATCGTCCGGGCGTGCGACCGGCTGGACGTGAACCGTCGGGTGCGCGGCCTGATGGGCGTGTCGCGGGCGTCGTTCGCCTCGCCGGAGGAAACCCGGGATCTGACGGGCATGATGATCGGAGGCGTCACCGCCCTGGCGTTGCCCGACGGATTGCCCATCTACGCCGACGTCAGGCTCCTGGAGATGGACTACATCATCCTAGGAGCCGGCAGCCGTTCGGGAAAACTCAAAATGGCGCCCCAGGAACTGGAAAAATTGCCGGGCCTGGAGTTCATCGAAGGCCTCTCAATCGCAGCGGAATGACGCGGCAGCCCTCGTCGCACACCGCCGATGAGCGCGATACCCGCCGGGCCATGCGCAACGCCCGATACCTTGCCGAGTTCTCCGGCATTGCATCCCGCGCCGTCGTGACGGCGGCCAGGATAGATGACCGCATCGCCGGGACGATTGAATCGGGCGAGGTCGGTTGGCATCAACTGGACGAGCGCAGATTCTTCGACGCTGAGTGACCCGGGTTCCCCCGGACTCCCGGTCGGCACGGCGGCGTCAAACCCGCTATAATGCGGCCAATTGCCGCATTGCCCCGCCGCGCTTGCATTGGCTGCGGACCGGGCCGGAGGTTTTATGCCAATCGTCCAACGTCCCTACGTGCCGCCGGAAGACAAGCCGCCTCAGGAAGAGGCATACGTCAACCCGGGGGAGATCGCGCAGTTGAACGTGAACGCCGGGGCCGCTGCCGCGCCCGTCGAAGCGCCCACGTCATTGGACCCGATCACCTTCTACAGCGATTCATTCCATATCTTCAGCAGCCTGTACTCCGCCGTCCTGTTTTTCGGCGAGCAGGTTGAGGAGCGTGAGCCCATCCTGCGCGCCCGGATCAAGGTCAGCCCGCAGATGATGAAGGCCATCGCCGTCCTGTCGGCCAAGCACGTCCGGGAGTATGAGGAAGCCGTCGGTCCCATTCCGCTGCCCGACCAGGTCTTCGCCGCGTGGGAACTGAATCCCGACGGAACGGGCATCGTCGAAGGCGTCGGCCACTGATCTCCCGGAGGCCCGCCATGACCACATCGCAGCCAGACGGCGAACGCGGGGATGATCGGCCACTGGCCGAGGATATGTCCCTGCCGGTCAGCGTGGTACCCAACGCCAACACCGCGCTGCCGGAAGAATGGGGCTGGCAGCAGACCTCGACCAGCCAACCCAACGCCGCCACCTTCCACATCAGCCACAGCGACGTCACCCGGGTTTTCACCGACGTGCTGACCGCTGACGACAGCCCGCGTGAAGCACCCTTCGTGGTGAGCAAAGACATCCCGGTGGTCATCATAGACAGCCTGGACCAGTACTGGGCCGGTGAATCGCGCAACGCATTGCCCCTCAACGGTCTGCGCGTCCCCATCGCGGCGGACACGGTGGCGGAGGCCAAGCGTCTGCTGGCGGCGGACCTGGCGGCGCAGGTCAGGCTGTTGCTGCTCCTGTCCAGCGCCGGGCGCGCCCTCGCTCCGGAATTGCAGGACAACCTGCGGATGCTCAGCGAGGTGCTGACGCCGCGAGAACGCTGACCGCGCATCGCCACCGTTCACCATCAGGGGCCGGTTCTGAACCGGCCCGCTCTTTTTTCGACTGGGATATAATCCGGCGCACCTTTGAAATTGCCGGCCATCGGCATCAGCAGGAGATTCGGTATGCCATACGCGGGACTGGACTTGACGGGACGCAAGGCGCTGGTGACCGGCGCGGCGCGAGGCATCGGCGCGACGCTGGCGGTGGGTCTGGCCCAGGCCGGCGCCGACGTGGCGGTATGCGACCTGGCGTCGGAGGAATCGTGGGAGGGTCTGGCCAGCACCGTCTGGAAGATCCGCAACGAGGGCCAGGTTGGACTGGCCGTTGACCTGGACGTTCAGGACGTGTCGGAGATACGCCCCACCATCCGCCGGCTCACCGACGACCTGGGAGGGCTGGACATACTGGTGAACAACGCCGGCATCCGGCGGCGCGCGCCCGCCCTGGAGGTCACCGAGGAAGACTGGGACGCGGTGATGGACACCAACCTGAAGGGCGCGTTTTTCTGCGCCCAGGCGGCGGCGCGCCTCATGATTCCCCAGGGCTACGGGCGAATCATCAACATCGCGTCGCAGATGGCATTGGTGGGCTCGGTGAACCGGGCCGCCTACTGCTCCAGCAAGGGCGGCCTGCTGAATCTCACCCGGGTGCTGGCGCTGGAATGGGCGCAGCACGGCATCACCGTCAACGCCATCGGGCCCGGACCCACCCTCACGCCCGGCGTGCTGGAGGCCGAAACGCGGGACGCCGACGAAGTGGCGGCGGAGATGGCCGTCAAGATGCCCCTCGGCCGGCGCATGGACCCCGAAGAACTGGTCGGGGCGCTGGTGTACCTGGCCAGCGAATCGGCGGGCGCCACCACCGGCCAGATGCTGGTGGTGGATGGCGGTTGGACGGCAATGTGAGGACGGTTTTACAGGGATACACAGGATGGACAGGATATTGGGTGATATGATTTTTCCGGGTGCCCGGTTCCAGGGCATGGCTGTCGGTAGCGCTAACCGGGACAGGATAGGTGCACGACGGGCTCGTGGTTCGACAGGCTCACCATGAGCAGGGCCGACGGTTTTTCGCTAGGACGGATTTTTGATACGACGGGATGAACGCTACGACGGGATGAACACAGGGAGCGGTTATGAAGTTTGGGATGTTCTATGAGTTGCAGATGCCCCGCCCGTGGACGGACACGGCGGAGTACGACACGCTGTGGGACGCGGTGCGTCAGGTGCAGTACGCGGAGGAGATGGGATTCGAGCGCGTCTGGCTGGTGGAGCATCACTTCCTGACCGAGTTCGCCCACTCGTCGGCCCCCGAAGTCATGCTGGCGGTGATGGCGCAGCACACCAAGAAGATGCGGCTGGGTTTCGGCGTCGTGCTGGCGCCGGTGCATCATCCGCTGCACGTGGCCGCCCGCGCCTCCACGCTGGACATCCTGAGCGACGGCCGCGTGGACGTCGGCGTCGGGCGAACCAAGGGGCCGTACCAACTGACGCCCTTCGGCACCGACGTGGCGACAACGCAGAGCATGATGGTTGAGACGCTGGAGTGCCTGCCCCGAATGTGGTGCGACGAGGTGTTCAGCCACGACGGCGAGAACTGGACAATACCGCCGCGAGAGGTGATACCCCGTCCGTTGCAGAAGCCGCATCCGCCGCTGTGGATGGCCTGCACCCAGGAGGACACCTTCCGCCTCGCCGGACAACTGGGCGTAGGGTGCCTGGTGAACACGCTGGGCGGGACGGACAAGACGCGGGGTCTGGTCAACGCGTACTACGAGTCCATCGAGAACGCCAACCCCGTGGGCCGTTTCACGAACCGGCAGGTGGTGGCATCCACCATTGGGTTCTGCGACGAGGACGACGCCAAAGCGCGGCAGAAGGGCGCGGAGGTCGCGGCGTGGTACCTGGAGCAGAGCCGCCAGCGGTTCGTGCTGGAATGGGCCGGCGTGGATCAGGACGCGGTGCCCGAGGAGTACCAGTTCTACGTGCAGGGCGGCGCAACGCGCGGCGGCGGGCCGTCCCGTCCATCGGAGGATCCCCAGCAGCAGAAGCCGCCCACGCCCGAGGAACTGCTGGCCGGCGGCGGGTACTGCGTGGGCGACCCCGACGCGTGCATCCGCGTCATCGAGGAGTTCGAGTCCATGGGCGTGGACGAAATCATGCCCATCTTCCAGGCGGGATACGCCACCAACGAAGAGGTCTTGAATTCAATCCGGCTGTTCGGAGAGTACGTCATACCGTACTTTCGAGCGAAGGAAGGACGATAGATTACAGGGATGAACGGGATAGAGGATACGGATTGCATATAGGGGCGAATGATCATTCGCCCCGGGTAGCCAGCAACGGCTTTTGAGGATTTTTCGATGGTAAGCGTTGAACGGTTGGGTACGGATCCGGAACCGGCGGGCGGGCGGCGGGTTGGGTCGCCGGTGGTGTCGGTGGTGGCCACGACGCCGGAAACGGTGCTGGCGGACGTGGAGCGGGCCATGCGCTTGGCCGGCGCCGAGCAGGTGTTGTCCACGGACATCGAGACGCTGCTCAAGATCAACATCTCGTGGCAGCACTGGTATCCCGGATGCTCGACGACGCCGTGGCAGTTGGAGGGCGTGGTCAGTGGGCTGCGCAACATGGGGCACTCCGACGACGGCCTCATTGCCGCGCACAACGGGACGGTGGTGGTGGACTCGTTTGAGGGCGAGGTGAACAACAAGCACAAGCCGGTGCAGGACAAATACGGCCTGCGCACGGTTCACCTGGACACGCCGCCGGAGCCGTGGGTGTTGTACGAGCCCAAGGCGGAGATGCAGGTGCTGTATGACATCTACCCCGAGGGGATCGAGATACCGGCGTGCTTCGCGGGGAAGAACATCGTGCATCTGCCGACGATGAAGACGCACGTTTTCACGACGATGACGGGGGCGATGAAGAATGCCTTCGGCGGACTGCTGCACCGCAAGCGTCACTGGACGCACTCGGTGATTCACGAGACGCTGGTGGATTTGCTGGCGATTCAGCAGGAGATTCACCCGGGCATCTTTGCGGTTACCGACGGCACCTTTGCCGGCGACGGGCCGGGTCCCCGCGCCATGCGGTGGCACATCAAGAACCGCATCGTGGCGGGCGCCGACCAGGTGGCGGTGGATGCCGTGGTCGCGTCGATGATGGGGTTCGATCCGCTGTCTCTGAAGTTCATCCGCCTGGCCCACGAGCGAGGCCTGGGCGTGGGCGATATGCGCAACATCGAGGTGGTGGGCGACGAGCCTGACATCAGCCGCGTCAACTGGAACTTCGCCGACAACGAGAACACCTTCGCCAGCCAGGGCCAGAAACTGATCTACTGGGGCCCCCTCAAGCCGCTGGAAAATATGCTGCTGCGCTCGCCCCTGGCCGGCTGGGCCTACGCCGCCAGCAACATCTACCACAACGGCTACTGGCTGAACACGATAGGCAAGGGACGGGTGCGCAAGGCGCTGCGGACGGAGTGGGGGCGGCTGTGGGCGGAGGGGTATTAGGTTTTTTACAGGGATATACAGGATGGACAGGATGGGACTGATAGGTTGGATGGACGGAGGATGAGGCGATGCATATAACGGGGATGTCGATCGGCGATATCCCGCCGATCTCAGACCGAATCACTATGAAGTTTGATGAGCGCGTGAACGTGTTCATCGGACCTAATGCGTCCGGCAAAAGCACGGTTCTGCTGGTGTTAGCGAATCATCTAAGAGCACGGGACGACAAGAGCAAGAGGCCGTTTATCGATGATCTCTGGGAGTCGGATCTCTCCGATGACGAATTCGACGATCTCGTTGGAGAGATGACGGAAGATAGCCAGTTCAACGCGATCGGACTAAGTGATGATTGGGTCGATCGTTATGCGAACCTTGACGAAAGACCGAAAGTTACACCGGTCGTTGTGCATATAGGCTCGGAGAGGATCGGAATGCCTGGGATATCCACGGTAGGGAGCGCCCATTCTCCCGGTGTTACAGCCGACGAAGTTCTGGCAGAGCCATTCAATGGCCTACAGGTTCAGCGCGCGCTCGAGGTGCTTGGGGAAGAAGCTTGGGGCTCAGAATCTAATAGTGCGCATCACGAAAAATTCCATAATTTTGTCCAAGCAATCGAAATGGCGGATTCTTGCGCCATGACGATATGTAAGGAAATTATTCGGGATGCAAAGACACACCATTATATCCCACGTTGGGATTTGCAAAATTATATGTCCAGTATGGTAACAAATCCGAGAGATATTCGGGTGATACGCGGTGCGGCAATAAACACCAGCGACATTCGAGATTTTGAAATTCTGCCGGAAGAAGAGCGGCCTAATTCCACCTCCTCTGAGGGAGTAGATGCGGAATCTTTGCACATATATCTCGGGCATCTCAGCTCAGGAACAGAAGGAACATTGCTGTGGATCAGGTGGCTGGCGTTCAAGCTGCTGCATCATTGCGGCTTTGCGGACGATTGGCACGAACGGCCCGCCATCCTCCTCATCGACGAAATTGAAAACCACCTGCATCCCACTTGGCAGCGGAGGGTTATCCCCGCGTTGCTGGATCACTTCTCAGGGTTGCAGATTTTCGCAACCACCCACTCGCCATTTGTGGTGGCGGGGCTGGAGAAGGGCCAGGTGCATATGCTCAAACGTGATGAGGGTGGTGTGGTCAGGGCGAGGCGTAACGACCACGACATTATCGGATGGACCACGGATGAGATCTTGCGGACGTTCATGGGCGTTGATGAGCCCACCGATCAGTTGACGATAGACCGGCGGGAGAGACTGCTGGAGTTGCGCCGGCAAGATTCGCTCAGCGACGAGGAATCGGTGGAGATGGAGGAGTTGCGGCGGCACGTCAACGAGGATTTTCTGTCCAGCAGTTCGCCGTTGGAGGCGCAGCGTGAACGGTATGGCGATATGATGCTGGAGTTCCTGCGGTCGCGGCAATCCGAACTATCGCAGGACGGTAGCTAGTCTACGATGCGATGGGTTGACCGGGGGCCCAAGCCTGATGGCGTGGATGGCTACGCCCGTCAGTTTACCCAGGGTTGGGTTGATCATTTTCGAAACGATATTGGTGGTCGCCCGACGGATTCCTACTGGCGTGAGTTTCGCCCTCGTTTGGGCATGCAATCCGACGGCAACTGCTGGTATTGCGAGCGACGCTGCGAACCTGCTTCGGAAGTGGGAGGTAAAGCCGCGACGGTTGACCATTTCAAACCACGGTCGAGGTTTCCGGAGCTGACCTACGAATGGACGAACTGGGTATTCAGTTGCAGGCGATGCAACGAAGATAGTAAGGGAGACAGATGGCCGGCTGTGGGTTACGTAGACCCGGGTGCGGTTGGCGAATGCGAGCGGCCCGAGAGGTATTTCGCCTACGATATGCTGACCGGGGAGATCGTGCCGCATCCGAACATGAAAGGCGACGGTAAAGAGCGGGCCGAATCCACCATAAACGATCTGGGATTGAACCAGATAGACGTGCGGTTCTATCGGCTTGATTGGACGCGGCAGTTTGTGGAGGATCTCCGGACCTTACCGCCGCAAGACCGAGAGGCTTTGATCGGTTTCGTTTTCGGTCGTCCCATGGAGTACGTAGGATGCACCGCAATGGCGGTGGCTCAACTTCGGGAGTCCGGTGAGATTTAGGGGTTGCCGGCAGAGGGGTTTGCCCTCTCAACCACCGCCCCCAGGCCCACCCCGTGCTGGTGCGCCGCCGCTGCCACGTCTTCGTACTCCGGCGATGCGCTGACCACCTTGCCGGATAGCCACTTGCGTTTCAGGCGGATCGGACCGTACTCCGTATCCACCGTCACCGTGTCGCGGCCGGCTACGTAGCGACCGATCGGGCGTACCCTGACCCCCAGCGTTGGCGTGTGGCGGAGGATGGCCTCGGCAAGTTGGGTTTCGAGTTCTGCCGGGCCGAGAGCCGATAGCAGCACGCCGGGACGGTTCTTCTTCATCTGGATGGGCGTGTGCCAGACGTCGAGGGCGCCGGCGGCGAAGAGTTGCTCCATGGCGAACCCCAACTGCTCGCCCGTGGCGTCGTCGAGGTTGGTTTCCAGCAGGACGACGTTGTCCTGCCAGCGGGCGAAGGGCGGCGCCGGCTCGCCGGATGCCTCGGTCCGCAGTTCCGCCCCTGCAATCTCCCCCACCCACAGCCGCACCACGTTGGGGAAGGCTGGCGGATTCTTGCCGCCGATGCCCACGCCGATGCGGTCGAGCGTCATGGCCGGTTGCCGATACTCGTCGGCCAGCGTGGTGATGAGCGCCGCGCCCGTGGGCGTCGTCAACTCGCCGACGTTGGCGTGGAAGGGTCGCTCCGGCGCGACGGGCGCATGGGCGGCGGCGATGATTTCCAGCGTCGCCGGCGCCGGATTGCTGTAACCGCCCGGTCGGCGCGGTCCGCTCGCCTCGCCCAGCACCAGCGGCGATGCGTGGATGCGCCGGACGCCCAGTTGGTCCAGGCCGTGAACGACTCCCACAACGTCCACCAGCGTGTCGGCGGTGCCCAGTTCGTGCAGGTGGATGTCGTCGGGGTCGCTGCCGTGGACGCGGGCTTCGGCGGCGAACAGCGCTTTCAGCACGGCGGTTGACCGTTCCCGTATGGACTCCGACAGGCCGCTGGCTCCTGACACGGCGTCCAGCATCTGCTGCGGCGAGTAGCGCGGCGCGTCGGATACGTCCACCAGTGCGCGCGTGCCACGGACCTCGCAGCGCGTCTCGTCCGCCGTGTCCAGCCGCACGCCGGGGATGTTCAGGGCCGCGACGGCTTCGCGTATGGCGTCCAGGGGCAGGCCGGCGTCCAGCAGCGCGCCGAGGATCATGTCGCCGCTGGCGCCGCCGACGGACTGGATGTAGGCGGTTTTCATTGGCGACACTTATACAAGGCGATGGATGGGATGCTACTGCGATTTGGTCTTAAGGACGTCGTTGAGACTGCCCGAGCGCAGCGGGTTGAGGTCCAGCGAAACCCACAGGTAGCCCAGCGCCTTGAGTTGGGCGGCGATCTCCTCGCGGTGCGCGAAGGCAAGCTCCATCTGCTCGGCGGCCACCTCCACGCGGCATAGCTTGTCGTGGTGACGGGCGCGGACTTCGCGGAGGCCCAGATCCCGCAGGATGTCCTCGGCCACCTCGATGCGTCGCAGCGATTCCACCGTCACCGGCGTCCCGTAGGGGATGCGGGACGACAGGCACGGCTGCGCCGGCTTGTCCCACAGGGGCACGCCCAGCCAATGGGCGGCGGTGCGCACCTGGGCCTTGTCCATCTCCGCCTCCACCATGGGGCTGCGGATGTTGCGCTCGGCGGCGGCGGTCATGCCGGGGCGATAGTCGCCCAGGTCGTCGGTGTTGGCCCCGTTGGCGATCCAGGAGTACCCCTCGGCGGCGGCCAGCGCCCCCAGTTGGTCGTAAAGCTCGGTCTTGCAGAAGTAGCAGCGCTGCGGGGAGTTGGCGACGTAACCCTCGCGGGCCAGTTCGTCGGTGCGGATCACGCGGTGATTGAGTTCAAACTGCGTCGCGATGGCCTCGGCGTCAGCGAGGTCGCGGGCCGCCAGCGCGGGTGAGACGGCGGTGACGGCCAGAGCGCGGCTACCCAGCGCGCGCTGGGCCGCCACCGCCAGGAGGGTGCTGTCCACGCCGCCTGAGCAGGCGACGATCACGGAATCCATGTCCCGCAGGATGGACTCCAGCCGCGTCAGGCAATCGGGCGCGGGGTTGGGTTGGCCTTGCTGTGCTTGTGTCATAATGAATCCCGGTTCCGGATATCACATCACGAACAGGATAGATAGGATTTTAGCGTTGCGCAAGGTTGCGGGTATTTGAGATGACTGTGCAGAGCATCAGCGCCATCACGCTGGCGGTGCGCGACATGACGAAAGCGGTCGCGTTCTATCACGACGGAGCGGGCATACCGATACTATACGGCGGGCCGGAGGCGGGGTTCACCTCGCTGAGCATCGGGGACGGCTACCTCAACCTGATTCTCGCCGAAGACGCCGACGTGCGCTGGTGGGGCCGCTGCATCCTGTACGTGGACGACGTGGACGCGCATCACCAACGGATGCTGGCGGCGGGCTACACGCCCGACGGCCAGCCGGCCGACGCTCCGTGGCGGGAACGCTACTACCACATCACCGACCCCGACGGCCACGAGATCAGCTTCGCCCGACCGCTGGCGTAGCCGGTTGTTATAATCCGCGCCGATTTTGCGGTATGGACCGAACATGACGAGTTTTACCGACAGATTGCTGGCGGCCAGCCACGCGACACGCAGCCTCGTCTGTGTCGGGTTGGACGTGAACCCGGCCGCGATGCCGGTGTCGGACCCGGCGGAGTTCAACCGCGCCATCGTGGACGCCACCGCCGACCTGGTGTGCGCCTACAAGCCCAACTTCGCGTTCTACGAGGCGCTGGGGATGCCCGGGTTGCGGGCGCTGGAAACCACGGTCGCCCACATCCGAAACGTCGCGCCGGACTGCATCATCATCGCCGACGCCAAGCGGGGCGACATCGGCAACACGGTGGAGGCATACGCAACTGCGCTGTTCGACGTGTGGGGATTCGACGCCGTCACGGTGAATCCCTGGGGCGGCATGGACACCATAGAACCCTGGCTGGGCCGGCCCGATCGCGGGATTTTCGCCTGGTGCCGGGGATCCAATCCGGGCGCGGCCGACCTGCAGGATCTCACGGTCGTGGACGACGGGGGAGACGCGCAACCCGTGTACATGCGCCTCGCGCGACAACTCGCCGACCTGCCCCGTCAGGGCAACCTCGGCCTGGTGGTCGGGGCCACCGCTCCGGAGCAACTGGCTGACGTGCGCCGGGCCTGTCCCGATATGCCCATCTTGATCCCCGGCGTCGGCGCGCAGGGCGGCGACCTGGAAGCCAGCGTGCGCCACGGCGTCGATGCCGCCGGCCGGCTGGCGATCATCAACTCCGGCCGCGGCATCATCTACGCATCGACGGGCAGCGACTTCGCCGATGCGGCGCGCAGCGCGGCCAGCCAACTCAGGGATGCCATCAACGCGACCCTGGACGGCATGGGACTGGGCTGGCCACAGGCGGCGAAATGACCGGCCAGCCGAAAGTCTCCGACCTCAAGCCGGGCGACATCATCCGCCTGAAGAAAGCGCACCCGTGCGGCGGTTTTCACTGGCTGGTGAACCGGGTCGGCGGCGACATAGGCCTGCTCTGCCAGACCTGTGGCCGCCACGTCATGACGCCGCGTTTCAGGATTGAACGCCGCATCCGCGAGATTGTGCGGCCCGAATCCACCCCGGAAGGCGACGGGAGCGGTCAGGGCGGGCCGGCCCGTTGACGGGCGGCGTACGGGAGGCGTTGGGGAACCGCTATCGGGGCGTGTCGGTCCTGTGCGTCGTGGTGGCCCTGAACAGTTTTGGGATGGGCGCAATCGCCCCCGTGCTGCCGCTGTTCCTCAAGCAGGAGTACGGCGTAACGGCGGCCGAGGTTGGGATCACCGTTGGGCTGTTCGGCTTCGGGCGACTGGTCACCAGCATCCCGGCCGGATACCTTGCGCAGCGCTACGGACGCAAGCGGGTGCTGGGCATGGGCGCGGCCATCAACGTGGTCGGCGCGGCGATGGTTTCGGTGTCCTTCAGCTACGTTTGGCTGACGGGATGGCGGTTCGTGTCGGGGTTCGGCGGCAGCATTTTCCTCACGGTCGCCACCATCTACCTGCGGGACGAAGCGACGCCGGAAACGCGGGGACGGTTGCTGAGCCTGCAGGAGTTGAGCATCCTGGCGGGTCAGATACTGGGGCCGCTGATGGGCGGCTATCTCGCGAATTTCTTCGAATTGCGCACCCCGCTGTACGCGCAGGCGATCCTGATGGCGGTGTCGCTGGCGGTAATCGGACTGGCCCTGCCCGAATCGCGCTGGCGGGAAGAAGCGGCGCGTCGGGCCGCAGCCCCGCCATCCGGACGGACACGCGGCGAGCCCGAGGGGCAACCGCCCCCGGAACGGCAGCGCGGCGCGATGTGGCGGCTGATGTTGAGCCCGGCATTCATCTTCGTGGGCCTGTTCGCGCTGATGATCGTGGCAAACCGGCAGGGAGCGCGGTTGAGCGTGATGCCGCTGTTCGGAGGCGAAAAGGGCTTCGAGCCGGATGCCCTGGGCTTGTGGATCAGCATCACGCACTTTCCCCAGTTTTTCACCACGCTGGCGTCCGGCTATCTCTCGGACCGCTTCGGCCGCAAGTCGCCCATCATCCCGGCCGTTGCGCTCATGTGCCTTGGCATCGCCACCTTCGTCTGGGCCGGCAACCTGTGGCAACTGCTGCTGTCCGGCGTGCTGCTGGGACTCGGCGAAGGGTTGGGCAGCCCGGCCGGCACCGTGTTCTTCGCGGACATCGCCCCGCCGGGCATGGAGGGCGTTACCATCGGGCTGCTGCGAACCTTCGGCGGCGTGGGCACCATGGTCGGCGCGCTGGCCCTGGGCGCCATCGCCGACTTCGCCGGCTTTGCCTGGGCGCTCTGGATTGACGGCATCATCCTGGCGGCAGCCGGGATCGGCCTGATGCTCTTCGTCAGAGAAACCTACCGCCGCCGCCGCGCATGACCGCCGCCTAAAATTCCGGCTGCTCCAGGTTCGTCGGCTGATCCAGGCGCACCTTGAACAGGAAAACGCCGCCAATGATGAACAGGAGGGCGCTGGCGCCCAGCAACGCGGTGTAGCCGTAGCCGGGGCCGAACCAGACCGCCACCAGGTCGGGCAGCGGGCCAATGGCTTTGGCCCCCGCCGCGCCGAAAAGCGTGCCCAGGTTCACGATGCCCATGTGCTGCGCTTCCCGCCCGGCCGCGCCCAGGTCGTTGGCCATGGCCCAATGAGTCGTGAGGATCACTCCCACCGCGCCGCCGATCACGCTGGCCACGACGATGGACAGCATGTACGACCCCACCCACATCATGGCGACGGTGGCGGCCACCGCCACCACCACCCCAACGGCCAGCACCGGCTTGCGACCGACCCGGTCGGACAGCCACCCCGACGGATACGTGGTGAGCACCAGCGCGCTGCCAATGCCGATGATTGCGATCCCCAACGCCTGCGCAGGATTGTCCACCTGCACCTTGTCGCGCAGGAAAAACAGCCCATACGTGGTGAATATAACCACCGCCGCCATGATCGCTCCACGCGATATCACGAACCACACCAGGTCCGGATGGAGACGGGCCATGCTGGCGGATTCGGGGTAGGGCATGGCGGCCCGCTGAAACGCGCTGGCTGCGGCCCCTCCGGTCTGCCGCATCCGGCTCAGTATTGTCGACGAACTCACGCCCGAGGTCAGCATGATGGTTCCGGCCAGCAGCCCCAGGGTGGCCCAGAGCCAGATCATGCCGTCGGGCCGGTCATACCGGCTGACCATCAGGGCGGCCAGGCACAGCAGGCCCGCGCCTCCCAGGGCTTCCAGCAGGGTCTTTATGGACGCGGCCACGCCCATCCGGTTGGCCGGCACCAGTTCCCGGATGCTGGCGAGATACGGCGAATATCCAATGCCGGAATTGATCTGGATGAACATCCAGATGACCAACAGGCTCACATAGTTCAACTGCAACGCCAGGCCGGCCAGCCCCACCGGTATGCACAGGCAGGTCCACATCATGTAGGGCAGCCGACGGCCCAGCCGGGAGCGCGTGCGGTCGCTGGCCCAGCCCACCGGCACCTGCACCAGCGCGGTAGCCAACAGTCCGGCCAGGCCCACGATCCCCAGCAGCGTGTTCTTGGCGGCGTGCGGCGCGACTTCCAGCACCAGTATCGGCAGCACCGCCGTGTCCATGGCCAATATGAAACCGGCCAGCCCAAAACTGTAGGCGTTCAGGGATATCAGGGAGCGTTTGCCCCATGTCTGCGCCGCCATCGCGGACGAATGCACTGTGGTTGTAGCGTTCATAGTGGCCGTTATGAACCCAACAAAAGAGAAAGAGAAAGTTATGCGCAGAGTATATGCTACAATCCGGCCAAACACTATGCATTTTTGCCATCAGGGGGCGAATCAACGTGCGCATTTGCTCATTGCTGCCCAGCGGCACGGAGATCCTCTTCGCCCTCGGCTTGGGTGAGCAGGTCATCGGCATCACCGACCTCTGCGATTACCCGCCCGAAGCGGCCGGAATCCGCGTGGTATGCCGCAGCCGCATCGACCCGTCGGTGATGTCCAGCGAAGAGGTGGAAGCGGAGATGAGCCGCATCCTGTCGTCCGGCGAAAGCCCGTATGACCTGGACGTGGACTGGCTGCGCCAGGTTGCCCCCGACGCCGTCCTGACCCAGGACCTGTGCTACTACTGCGAGGTTGACGCCGACACGGTACACCGCGCCGTGGAGCCGATACCGATACCGCCCCATGTGCTGAATCTGAACCCCAGGACGCTGGACGAGATACTCGACAGCTTTGTGGAAGTCGGCCAGGAGTGCGGGGCGACCCGGCAGGCGGCCGCGTTGGTGGACGGATTGAAGCGGCGGATAGCCGTGGTGACGGAAAAGGTCGCCGGAGCCTCATACCGCCCTGCCGTCTTCTCGCTGGAGGGCGTGAATCCCCTGGTGATCGGCGGACACTGGGTGACCGATCTGGTGGCCCGGGCCGGCGGGATACTGCCGGAGCGGTTCGCGCCCGGATGCGCGGCCGAGCGCATCGAGTGGAGCGAGGTGGTGGCGGCCGCGCCGGAGAAACTGTACATCGATCTCTGCTCATCGGACCTGGCGCGCAGCCGGCGCGAGATTCCCTGGCTGGCGGCGCAGGACGGATGGGACACCCTGCCGGCCGTGCGGTCCGGAGAGGTTTATCTGATCGACCACAGCACCCTCAGCAGGCCAAGCCCCCGCGTGGTGGATGGCCTGGAATTGCTGGCGCAGTTGACCCATCCCACGCTGTTCTCCGGCCACATCCCGCCGGATACGGCGTTGAAACTGGATGTGGCAACAGCGCAAAACCTGCCGCCCGAACAAATCGGAGGAGCCTTCCAGCCATGGCCGGCAGTGAGCAGCCCCATAGCCTCAGCAGCAACCCGCCCCTAACCATCCAACACCACCCGCCCCGCGCCCGCTCATGGTGAGCCTGCCGAACCACCCCCGCCCTGGCGTGACCCACGCCCTCCGCTCATGGTGAGCCTGCCGAACCAAACCGCAACGCCAAGCAAAGATCAAAAACAAAAAAATCGCGTTCATCCTGTTCATCCTGTTTATCCCTGTAAAAATAAACCCCGCCCATCCCGTCCATCCCTGAAAAAAACAAACCCCCGGCACAAAAAGGCAAGTGTCTGGCAATCGTGATACTGGCCGGGTATAATCATCGCCAAATTATCGGGGGTAATCGCGCAGTGGTTAATCAAGATGACTTTCGGCAGGCAATGTCAAAGTTCGCAACCGGGGTTACGGTAATTACCACACTGGACCCGGAGGGGAATCCCCACGCCATGACGGCGAACGCGTTCACTTCGGTGTGCCTGGACCCTCCGACCCTGTTGGTATGCGTCGCCCATAACACCATCACCTACGGGTACGTGGAAGAGCAGAAGCGCATCGGCGTCAACGTGCTCCGCGAAGAACAGGAAGAGTTGGGGCGTTACTTCGCCCGGAGGCCCGAGCAGCGGGAAGGCAACCCTGAATATTCCTACTCCGCGGGAGAGCACAACGTGCCTGAACTCAACGGCTCAATGGTGTTCTTCAACTGCGACATTGTGGGTTCTCACGTCTATGGCGACCACACCATCTACGTGGGCGAAGTCAAGCAGATGAACCGCACCGACGAAGACGCCAACCCGCTGATGTTCTACGACAGCCACTGGTACCATCCGGCGCACTAGCAACAACCTTCGCGGCGCAATTTGCCGTGGCGGGCCGTCCACCGCCCCGTTTCCAAAGCGGGGCCGGTTGCCAGCGATGCCGGCCTCTGGCACAATGATGGTCTTGCAGATCCGAAAATCGCGTCAACCCGCGCCCCTCGCGTGCTTTGCGGGTTGATTTCGCAACCAACGGAGGTATCATCCGGTGGCTTTTATCAAAGGTTTGAAATGTAGGGAGTGTGGTCGGGAGTATCCGGGAGACCCGTTGAATGTCTGCGATTTCTGTTTCGGGCCCCTGGAGGTCATCTACGACTACGCGACCATATCCGAGGTGATCACACACCAACGGATTGCCGACGGCCCGCTGAGCATCTGGCGCTACCATGACCTGCTGCCCGCTTCCGCCGACGATCCGGTGGACATCATGTCGGGATACACGCCCTTGATGAAGGCCAGGAACCTGGGCAAGCGCCTCGGTCTCAACAACCTGTACATCAAGAACGACAGCGTCAACCCCTCGTTCTCCTTCAAGGACCGCGTTGTGTCCGTGGCGGCGACCAAGGCCGTCGAGTTCGGTTATGAGACCCTGGCCTGCGCCAGCACCGGAAACCTGGCGTGCAGTGTGGCTGCCCACGCGGCCCGGGCCGGCGTGGATGCCGTGGTTTTCATCCCCGCCGACCTGGAACGCGGCAAGGTCATTGGCGCGGCGGTGTACAACCCCACCCTGGTGGCCGTCGAAGGCACCTACGACGAGGTCAACCGCCTGTGCAGCGAGGTCAGCGACAACTACCACTGGGCCTTCGTCAACATCAACATGCGCCCCTACTACGCCGAGGGCAGCAAGACCCTGGGCTATGAGGTGGCGGAGCAGTTGGGCTGGCGCGTCCCCGACCATGTGGTGGTTCCGTCGGCGTCCGGCGCCATGTTCACCAAGATCTGGAAGGGCTTCAACGAACTGGCCTGCCTCGGACTGCTGGACGGTGTCGAGCCCATGCCCTTCGGCGCGGACCAGAACACCGTGCATCATCCGGCGGTCACGACGCGGATGCACATGGCGCAGGCCGCCGGGTGCAGCCCCATCGTTACGGCCTGGGAGAACCACCGGAACCAGATCCGCCCGGTGCGTCCCGACAGCATCGCCAAGTCCCTCGCCATCGGCAACCCCGCCGACGGCATCTACGGCCTGCGCGTCATTCGGGAGTCCGGCGGCAGCGGTTACGCCGTCCCGGAGAATCAGGTGGTCGAGGGAATCAAACTGCTGGCCCAAACCGAAGGCATATTCACCGAAACCGCCGGCGGCGTCACGATCTCCACGCTGAAATACTTGGCCGAAACCGGAGCCATCGGAGCCGACGAACTGACCGTGGCCTACGTCACCGGCAACGGCCTGAAGACCCAGGAAGCGGTTGAGGAAGTGGTGAACCCCCTGTTCATCAAGCCCATGATGGGCTCGTTCGAAACCGCCCTCGAAAACAGGGTCGCGGCCGGGGTTTAGGACACAATGGCGAAGCAGCGAGTCCGGTTCACCTTCTCGGCTGACATGGTGCGCGAACCGGTAATCTACCGGTTGGGCCGCGATTTCGAGTTGGTGACCAACATACGGCGGGCCGACGTGCGCGCCGATATGGGCTGGGTGATACTGGAACTTGACGGCGCGGAAGACGAGATTCAGCGCGGCCTCACGTGGGTCGCCGACACGGGCGTCCGGGTTGACCCCATCGCCGGAGACGTAATTGAAGGCTGACCCCGGCGACTTCTGACGCCCTGGGGCTTGCAGAACAACAGGAGGAGAATCCCCAATGGGCGTTATGGTACGTATCCCCACACCGCTGCGACGCATGACCGGCGGCGCCGACAAGGTGGAACTTGAGGTCAACGACCTCTCCCAGATGATCGACAAGCTTGAGTCCGACTACCCTGGGTTCAAGGAGCGGTTGCTGGACGAAGAGGGCGAACTGCGCTACTTCGTGAACATCTACGTCAACGGCGAGGACATCCGCTTCGACCAGGGCTTGAAGACCTCAATCAAGTCGGGCGACGAAATCAGCATCGTACCGGCCGTTGCCGGCGGCTAAACGCCCCCAACCACCGCGAGCGCCGGGAACCGGCGCCAACAGCAAAGCACGCAGGGGCGGGTTTCAAACCCGCCCCCGTCATTTTCCGTCAGACCATCTTGTCATGCGCAGGATCCCGCGTTTGACCCTGCGCAATCAGCCGGCCGACACCGCCATCGCCCCAACGGCGACCGTGGGAAGTTCAACGGGCAATCGTTGCCAGGTGACGCCCCGGTCCGCGCTGCTGAACAGTCCGCCGCCGTCGGTGCCCGCGTACACCCGGCCCGGATCCTCAGGGTCCCAGTCGAAGGCAACCACCATGTCCTCCGGATTTTCGCCCGCGCCCAGGCCGTCCACCAGCGTCCACGAAGCGCCCGCGTCGGTGGAGCGGTAAAACTGCGGGTTGCCCCTCCGCGCGTTTTCGGACACCGTCACTAGCACCAGGTTGGCGTCGTCGGGCGCGGCGGCGATGTGCAGGGTGTAGCGGCGCTCCAGTCCGCTGTTGATCAGTTCCCAGTCGGCGCCGCCGTTGTCCGAACGGTAGGGCGCGCGCGCCGTGGCAACGTACACGCTGTCCGGCCGGTCGCTGCTGAGATGCACGCAGTGGATGTCGTCGTTCAGTCCGGGCAACTGCTGCCAACTGGCCCCGCCATCATCGGAGCGCACCATGCCGCCCACCTCGATGCCGGCGTAGAGTCGCCGGGGGTCGTTGGGAGCCGAGCGGAGGTCGCGCACGTGCGAGTCGCGGGTTGGCGAGTGGAACCCCCAGTCCGAAGATTCCGGCACGGCGCGGAATCCGGCGAATTCCGCCCAGGTGTCGCCGCCGTCCGACGAGCGGAACACCGTGGCCGGCTCGCTGCCAACGTACACGGCATCGGGTTCGCTGGGGTCGGCCAGCACGCTGTGCGCGTAGTCGGATGGATAGGTGTCCAGGCGGCTCCAGGTCGCACCGCCGTCGTCGGTGCGGTACACGCCGGCTTCGTAGGCGGCCAGGTACGCGCGCCGCGGATTGAGCGGACTGGCCGTGAGCCTGGCGGCGGCATGAGCCAACTCAGTCACCGGCCCCAGTCGCCAGGTTTTCCCGCCATCGTCGCTCGCAACGGCGCAAACTCCATCGTGCATCCCGACGTAAATGGTCTTTGCATTGGACATTGTTCTACTCCTTGCGACGAGAGGGGTGAGGTCCAGTCATGTTGCTGCGGTTGCATATTCCGAAAAACGGCAGCATTAGTCAACACGGCGGCACACTCGTGCGTACCCGGTTTGGATAGTTGGTCAGCATCAGTATTTTCAAGACTCGCGGATTGGCCGGATGGGGGCGTTCGGGGCAGAGAAATCCCAATCCTGATAATCCATGAATCCAGCCAATCCGGATTCTGACGGTTCGCTGCTCACCGCCCGCTCGTCCTGAGCGTGTCGAAGGACGAACGGACGGCCCAATGTGTCGTCAATAATCGGATGGCCCGGTATGCCCGCAACCCTGCGGATGACAACGCGGGTGCGCGGCCATATAATGCGCATACACTGGACAATCACGAAGGCACCACGATTCAGGGAGGGCCAGCATGGCAACGGCAACCAAGTTTGAGCGAGTAACCCAACCGTTGGTCAAAATCACGGAGATGGACCACATCGTCCTGCGGACCCGCGACGTGGAGGAAACTTTGCGCTTTTACGTCGAGGTGTTGGGCCTGCAGCCCGAGCGCGTCGAAGAGTGGCGGGCCGGCGAGGTTCGCTTCCCATCCGCGCGGCTGAA
The DNA here is from genome assembly GCA_963668585.1 of Dehalococcoidia bacterium. Classification (GTDB taxonomy): domain Bacteria; phylum Chloroflexota; class Dehalococcoidia; order Lucifugimonadales; family UBA3495; genus Bin87. Next base: position 1,098,709 of record OY764869.1, read on the forward strand.
CGCCGATACCATCATCGACTTCTTCGGCTCCGACAACATCCCGACCGACAAGGAAGAGCCGCGCAACCAGGACCACTTCTGCATGGTCATCGACTACACGGACATGGAAGAGTTGAAAGCCCGCTTCGAGGATCTCGGCGTGGAAATCCAGGCCGGCCCGGGCAAGCGGTGGGGCTCCCACGGCGACGGCATCTCCCTGTACATCTACGACCCCGACGACAACGTGGTCGAACTCCGTCACTACTGACACCCACCGAACGCGCGGCAACAACCCTCCGCTCAGGATGATCCTTCGACAGGCTCAGGATGAGCGGAGGGTAGCAACGCCAACAAAAACGGCCACGCCGCCAGGGCGTGGCCGTTTCTTTCGTCGCGTGGCGGCGGCGTCACACCTCGACCGGTTGGTCGCTGTCCATCCATTCGGCGTATGAGCCATCGTACAGGCGCACGTCGTAGCCCGCCTGTTGCATGGCCAGCCACGCCACGGATGCGCGCACGCCGCTGCGGCAGTATGCGATCACCGTATCGTTGTTGGCGACGCCCAGGTAGGCCAGCCGGTTCCGCAGTTCGTACTGGTCGATGAGCAGATTGCCGTCCTCGCCGGTGGCGTCAGCGTGGGGCAGGTTGATGGCGCCGGGGATATGCCCGGGCCGATGGTCCATCTCCACCTCGCCGTTGAACTCCTCCACCGTGCGGGTATCCAGCAATAAGGCGACGCCGGGGTTCGCCACATCGTCCAGGGTGGCCCGCAGCGTGGAGTTCAGATTCATGGTGAAGGGTTTGGCTGCCGCGGCAACGGGCCGGTACAGCACCTCGCGGCCCTCGTCCTTCCAGGACTCATACCGGAGGTCCATGATGTGTACGTCCTCGCGGCCCAGGTATTCCAGCGCCCAGGCTGCCATCGCCGCGTTGCGTCCATCCTGGTGGTCGTAGAGAACCGGCGTAACGTCGTCGCCCAGGCCCGCGTCGCCAAACGCGGAGGCGAGTTGCGCCGGTTCGCCCAGCCGTCCGTCGGGTCCCTGCAGTTTTTTGAAGGGCACGCTGACGGCGCCCCGCAGGTGGCCCATCAGGTAGCGCATCGCGGACCGGGGATCGATTACCAGGAACTCCGGGTTCCCGATGCGTTCAGCGACCCATTCGGCCGAAACAAAGGTCGCCATCAGCCCACCATTTCAAAGTCGGTTTCGACCGCGGTGCGATTGGCAACGGATTGCGTCACCGGGGACCCTTCCACCGCCAGACGCCAGATCTCCTTCAGTGTATCCTCGTCGGCGTCGGCGCGCACGAAGCACTTGGCGGAAATCTGGCCGTAGCCCGGGTTCCCCTCGTCCTCCACGCCGGCCCACTTGCGGATGTTGTCGAAGTAGCCTTCCACGGCGATCTCAAGGTCGTGAATCCGCACGCCCTGCTTGGTGGCGTTGACCACGAATCCCACGGTCATGCAACTGCCGATGGCGGAGAGCAACTGCTCGTGAGCGCTGGCGGCCACGTCGGTGGCGGTCAGGTCGCCCGGTTCGTCCATGTCCACCTGGTGGTTGCGCATGTAGGCGCGGGCGCGCATCCCATCCTGCCACACCACGCGCGACTTCCACGGGCCGGTAACGGCGTTGAAAACGTCCGGGTCCCGGAAGGAATCGAGCACTTCGGCCAGTTTTTCCCGGGGCAAGCCATTCAGGTTTTCTTGTTCGGCCATGGTTCAGCTCCTTTCAATTGTTTCAATGGTGGCAAGATGGTTCAGCAGTCAGCCGGTTACACCAGCCGCTCCACCCGGTCCGGCAGTTAGCGAACACCGGCGCTGTAGGCTGTCTGCATATCGGGTTCAGTTTACCTTGCGCCCCGTTACGGCACGCGTTCCAGTTTATCCAACAGCAGGCCAACGTCTTCCAGGCCGGCCGCAACGTCTGCGGGAGTGTCCAGATCTTCATAGAAATTGGTATGTAAATCGCTGGCTACCCGGTAGAGACGCCGGATTTCTGCATCCCCGGTTTCGTCGGATAACTGGCTCGCCACACGTCGGATCTGCCGATGGCCGTGATGGTCCCAACCGCGACGTGCGGCGATGGACTTGAACATCTGCGCCGCTGCGCCCCAGCCCTTCTCCGATGCCTGTCGCGTATCTCCACGCGCCAGTTCCTCAAGCCCTTGCGTCAGCAATCTGCGGCTCGCTTCGTGGTAGGTTTGGGACACCATGGTAGTACCGGGTTTGATTACCCGCCTTACGCATACTCCGCGCGCAGGATCTGCGCGGCGTCCGTGATCACCTGCATCTTCCTGGCGGCCATCTCGTGCGTGTTCACGTTGCGCTCCGCGAAGGTGCCGAAACCGCAGTCGGGATTCAGGTAAATCTTGTCGGCGTCGAAGTACTGCAGCAGTTCCTTCACCCGCTCCACGATCTGACCCGCCGGCTCGATGTCGTCGGTGCGCGGATTCACCACGCCCAGGCCGATCTCCTTCTCGTTGCTGTATTCCTTGAACACTTCCATCTCGCCGGCGCGGGGCGTGGCGCACTCCAGCACCAGTTGGTCGATGTTCATCTGCACCAGGTACGGGAGCATCGGGCCGTAGTTGCCGGTCAGCAGCACCTCTTCCTTCTTGCTCCAGTTGCCCCGGCAGATGTGTACGCCGGTCTTGATGCCATCGATGCCGTCCAGCGTCTCGTTCATCAACCGCACGGCCATCTCGAGTTCGTCGGTGGGGTCGCGGCGGTTCGGCAGCGCGGCGCACATGAAGGTCTCGGTGGTCTCTTCGCCGAAAACCACCTGGGAGAGGGTGGGCTCGTCCAACTGCACGAAGTCGCAGCCCTGGTCGCGCAGGGCGATAATCTCCTCGCGCAGGATCTCGACCACGTCTTTGGCCAGGTCGTCGGGAGACGGATAGGCCTTGTCCGACAGGCCTTCGAACCAACTGGAACGGGTGAGCATGTAGGGGCCCGGCAGCGGGACCTTGATCTGGCGGTCGGTGTGTTCGCGCATGAAGGCCAGTTCATCCAGCGCCAGCCCCTGGCGCTTGCCGATGCGGTCAATCACAATCGGGCTCTTGATGGCGAATGACGGGACGTCCAGGGCGCGCAGCACCTCTTCCATGCGTGCGCGGTCCGTGGAATAGTCCAGCAACTCGGACACCTTCATCAGCTGCATTCCGGTGAGTTTGTCCACCGCGAACGAGTAGAAGTTGTCTCTACGCTGCTCGCCATCGCTGATGATGTCCACGCCCGCCTGTTCCTGGGCGCGGATGCAATCCAGGACCTCGCCGTCGGCCACTTCGTTGAACTGGGCCAGCGTGATTTCGCCAGCCTCCTTGCGCCGCAGGGCGCGGATCAACTCGGTCGAGCGGGGCCAACTTCCTACCACTGTCACTGGGAAAAGAGGGGCGTCCGGCATTGGTTGTACTCCGGGGGCCGCGGCGTTGCCTGGTGTGCATTCGTAGGGCGCGCGTTGGTGCGCAGCCAATGAAATAACGGCCGCAAATAATCTACACCATAAACATGCGAGTGTCCAAATTAATTGAGCAGCGCCAACCGTTGAGACTTGAGGTGACTGCCCACGTCGAATCGGACGGCGCCGGGCGGGCGCCGTCTTTCCGGAGGGGCAGAGGGTTTCTCGCCCCTGCGGTTGGTGGTTCGTTGGTTGGCGGTTGGTTTTGTTTCGGAGGGTTTGGTTTTGGTGTGAGAGGCGGGATTCCGGATCGTTGTCAGCGCACGGCCGGTACGCAACTATTTGAACGGCAGTTCCGTGGTCGCAGGACTATTTGGTTGAGTCCCTACCACGCGGGCCCGAACAATCCCGGTGGGCCAGTGCGGCACCGCCGGTGAGTACGTTGGTCGGATATCGGCGAATTGCCACCTGGACCGGTTGCGATTTGTTGCTGACGGGGTTGGCCGTCGATCCGGAAATCTGCCTCTCTGGGGTTGGGGTGGAGCAGCTGCTTGATCTAGACAGTATTAGGATATACGTTCGTATTGGCGGTGTCAAGGGGGTTTTTTACAGGAGAGAATTGCATATCTCGCGTTTTCGATGCGCGGCTCGTGAATTCGCAACACCGGTGACGGAAACCGGAATCGAGTTTTACTCGAGATGCGGTGCCCGGATTTGGCCGAGGGTGCCGCGACTATGCGGGGTGGGTTGTTGAGGAGATGGCCGGTGCATCAGGCCACTCCTCCAGTTCGTCGGCGTATTGGTTGTAACCGAGGCCGCGGACGTGGGGCTCTTGGTGCAGCAGGTGGCGTAGGCGGGCCAATTCATCGGCATCCCAGCCCATGGCCTCGGCGACGGCTTCGTCCCACAGGCGGCGCACTTCGCATTCGCCGTCTTGGAACTGTGGCACGGTCATGTCCTTGGTTCTTTCCCAGCAATATGCGAGGGTCTGACGGATGCTGGCGTCATCGACGTTGGGGATGCGGATGTTCTCGATTGGTTTGGGGTTGTATATTGGAAAAGCCAGTTTCCTGCCGGCGTTGCGGAGGAGTTGCAGCCGACCGGCGGTTGAGTTGATGAATACGGCGACGGCTTTCGCTTCTTGGACGGTCGGGCCGGTGATGGGCAAGAAGCCGCGGCCAACGTATCGGTCTTCGCTTGCAGTTGCTGTCACTCTGGCAGTGGATGGGGCTTGGCCTGATGTGACAAGCAGGTGCCCAGCTTTTGCGAGTAGTTTGTCTACTTCGGGGTAGGTTCCCCCATTAGCTACTCGTCTTTCCTCGTCCAAGTTGGTCGGTTGCCATTGGGCATCTGGAGTGCTGCGGATAGTAGTTTGTCCGTCGGCACCCTTTGAGCTAATGATGGGGAAGCTTCCCGGTGTCTCTAGCGAGGTGGGCACAAAGCTTTCTTTGCTCAACGCGGAAGTTTTCCAGCAGTGGTATCTGTGCTCTCCGATGGTTCGCATAGCTGGGTGTTCGGCAAACTGCCGTGCGGCTTCGGCCAGTTCGGGAGACCGCCAGATGGCAGGGGTCCAGTCCCCCGCTTCAATGCGTGGAGCTGGCCAATATGACACCTGGCCCCAGCCGTCGGATATTGGACCGTCCCGGCATTCCAGCAAGGCTTGGTGCAGTTTTGCAACGCTTTCTTCCTCGCGAGGCATCTGGTCCAAGTGGATGAACCGAGTTGGCGGTCGGCTACCCATGTGGCGTACAGCGATGACGATGCACTCATCAATTTCGACATTCTGGCTCAGGGTGAACTCTCGGGGCCAGCGGCCAGTAAGGACGGTGTGGATGTGGTAGCGTTGTGCGAGTAGTTGGCGTTCTTTTAGGCCTGATGGAGTGGTGAGCGCGATAGTAGGCTCAATCATCGTCAAAACGCCACTGTGAGGGTTGGCGCAGTAGTCAGCCAGTGCCACGAAAAGTGGCCTGATGGAATTCTTGTCGGCAAATTCCATGAGATCTGGATCTGCGTTGGTGAGCATTCGCTCCATGGTGTCCGTGCGAGAGCGCAGGGCCCCCTGTATTCCTTTGGGGAACTTTTCTCCCATCTTGTTGCGGTTGGAAAAGGGTGGGTTCATGATGACGATGCCTGCATTCCTGACCGCATCGACTGCATCTTCCAGTTCGGCGTCGTCGGGCTGGTTCCAGACAATTTGAGAGTTGATCTGGTTGTCGGGTATGTTCAGTTCGCCGTCCCTGGCGACGATGGCCTTCTGTCCCAGTAGTTCCAGTGTGCCCACGGATACCCGGGTCGGGTTGTCGGGGTTAGGGCCGTAGGGCATCTGGTGCAGGCCCATGCGCCGGTAGCGGATGTCGTGATTGCCGGCGGTGAGTTGAGACGCGGCCAGTTGCAGCGAGACAGGGTTGATGTCCAACCCTTTGATGGTTTCTTCTACCGCCAGTTTTTGTAGTTCGGTGATCTGTCTCTCGCTCGCACCCTGCTCTCGGGCGCGGCGTTTCATGTCCGTGAGCATCGCCGCCAGCAGAGTGCCGCTGCCGCAGGCTAGGTCAATGGTCTTGCGTTGACGCCACACTGACGCGTCGGTCCAGTCCACATCGCTGCAGGCATCCAGCGTCAGTCGGGCAGCAATGGAAGCGGCTACCGGACGGGTGAAAAAGGCACCGTCGGATGCTTGGTTTCCCATGACGCGGTTGAACAGGGGGCCTGCGTGGTCGGCGCCCATGTCGGCGTAGGTCTCGGCGATGCGTTCCGCCTCCGCGGCTATGTGGCGTAGGGCCTTTTCTAGGCCCGCCAGCTTGCCGGTGTCCTCCACGGCGTCAATGATACCCACGGCCGGCTCCAGCACGGGCCGGAAGTCGTGGGTCAGGATGCGGCCCCACTCACGACGCAGGCGGCGGACGACGTTGATGTCGTTTTTTCTGTGTCCAGGTCGCTGACGCCGGAGAGCCATGTACCGTTGGCGATGCGCTGGTGGAGCATGGCGGCGTTCATCAGCAACAGGGCGGCGATGGTGCAGCCATCGGCTTGGCTCTTTCGATTGTCGTCCTTCAGGTTGTCCAGGCCGAAGTGGTGGTCAAGGGCAGGCTGGAGTTCGTCATTCCGCAAAGCGTGAGCGGCTTCCCGGACACTGGTTTCCAGGACGTTGAGGTCTCTGACCACGCGGTTGTCCACTAGGCCAGATTTGGCGAGGAGGTTCATGCGGATGGCGTTGCCCTCGTCTTCCAGCTCGCTGAGGCGCAACTGCATGGCAATGTCCGCGCGTTCCGCGCGGGTGGGCCGTTTCGTCTTCTCCTTGCTGGAAGGGATGCGTTGGCCTTCGCCCTTGTTGATCATGTTCCGCGCCTTGTCCTTGGACTTGCGGACGTCCACCTTGCCGCGGATCTCATTGGCGGAGGGCTTGGCGCGGACGACGGTATCCCTGCGTAGTTCGTTGCTGCCGTCTTCGTTCTTTTTGCCAGCGATTATTTGGGTCGGCTCGCTTGGCTGCGTCTGGTAGGGCTGTGCTCGAACATCTGCGATATTTCTGTCGCCGTCACCAGCGCATTGCCCATCCGCGGTGGTTGCCAGTGGTTGAACGTTGACCACCGGCTCGGTTGATGCCGTTTCGGTGATGGGGCCAAATTCTCTGGCTAGAGTGCTCTTGTCGTCGAGCACCCGCTCCACAGCAAGTTCCGCTTCTCCCGGAGCACCCTCGTGTTCGCGGTAGTGGATGCGCTTGCTCTCGCCACCGGTGGCGACGGCCACGATGGTGCGCAGCGATTCCGGCGTTTTAGGAATGTACAGGTGCAGCAGTTCGGACAGGTTTTCCTCGATGCGCTGGTCGTGGGCGCGTAGGGCCAGCAGTATCTGGCCTAGTTCCTGCCAGCCCTCTTCCATGTTGCTGGAGCTGAGCCAGCTCTCGGGGTCGGCGTTGGGCGGGATGAGGATGGGGCAAATGATGTAGCCCATGTCCTTGCCATCGGTGACGCGCATGGCTCTGCCCACGGCTTGGATCACGTCGATGGGGCTCTTGCGAGCTTCCAGGAAGGCTACAGCGTTCAGCGTGGGCGAGTCTGTTCCTTCGCCGAAGATGCCGACATTGATGATGCCATAAGGGTGGTCTTCAGTGGATTCGGCCAGGAGGCGCTTGGCATTGTCGCGGGCGGACACGTTGCTGGTGGCGTCCAGGTGCTCCAGTGTGTAGTTGGCGGCAGTCTGTCCTTCTTGGTGGTCGTCGAGCCAGCCCTGGAGCCAGTTGCGTACGGCGGGAGTTTGGAGGGCGTCGGCCATGTTCTTGGACTTGTCCACGGTATTCATGAAAGCGATGCAGGACTTGATTGGTACGGTCCCCTCACCGCGTTGCTGCGTGGCCCCACCCATGGCCAATGAGAAGGCCAGCCCGCGCAGGAAGTGGGAAGAGGTGAGGGGATTGCGTCCTTTGCTCTGGGTTTGGCCGGCGAGGGTGTTGGCGATGCGGTATTCATCAGGGCCGTTGACGCCCACGGCGATAATGCGGTAGTCGGCCAACCATTCGTTCTTGACGGCTTCCACGTAGCTCTTGCGGTACAGTTCTATGCCGAAAGTGCCTTCGTCGTCCATGCTGCGGACTATCCAGTCGCTGGTTTGGTCTTGGTTGACTCGGCTGGTGTCATAGATGCGCGGTGTGGCGGTCTGATAGACGCGGTAGGTGGCGGGGAAGGCGTGGTTGTCGTGGCACAACGTGAAGTCGCGGATGCGCTGCTCCTCTTGGGACATCTCGGCTTTTTTGGCTTTGCCCTTGCGTCGCAAGCCGGCGGTGCGGTGGGCCTCGTCGCAGACCAGGACTTTGGCCGAGACGCTGGCTTCTTGCAGTGCCTCGGCGATGCGGCTGCCGCTCTGGTAGGTGCCGAAGATCACGCTGACTTGATCGGCGTGTTGCCCGCCGCGGATCCAATCGGAGATTTCCGTCGGGTTGGTGGTGACCTTGCCTTTGACCTCGGAAGCGCTGACGTTGCTGTTGTCTAGGGTAGGGTCCGCGGCCGTGTTTCGAGTGCTTTCTTTCTTGGGGTCGTAACCAGCCGTCTCGTCCGAGCAGACGGCCAGTGCTCGGATGTCAGTATCGGCCTGCTGGAGGTACTCGCGGCGATCTGGGCTACTAGTACCCAGTCAACGTTGGAAAGGCAGGGGTAGAAGCGATGGAGTTTGGTTCTGGCGTGGGCGGTGCTGAAGCGCCAGTTGATCGGGACGCACGCGGTGTTGCGCCGCGTTTCGTAAGCCGTGATGGCGCGTTCCAGGGCGTCGGCATCGGGGTTTCTGCCTTTGAGACAGGCTCGGCTGAGCGCGCTGAATTCGATCTCAGCCATGTTGAGCCAGCTGGCGTGCTTGGGGGTGTGGTGAAACTCCAGGCGTTTCACGATGCGTCGGGCCTCGGCCGCAGGGAAGGTTTCGTACAACGACGCCATGCGGTGGGTGTTCAAATTGTCGAGAACCACGCGGATGACGGGCGCGTTGGGATACGCTGTGTCAACCAACCATTGCATCTGGTGGGCGAAGTCCACCATGGTGCGGCGCTGGGTGATGGCGATGTGGCGCCAGCCGGCCAGCGGCTCGCAGAACAGGAAGAGGTTGCGGGTGCCGCCGCGGCGGTACTCGTAGTCCTGGCGTCGGGGTCGTCCCGGCTGGGCGGGCAAGGGTTCTCGCACATCAGCCAGCAATTGAGTGGAAGTCTCGTCGAAGCACACCACCGGTCGGCTGGGGTCGTAAGGCTCGGCGTACAGGTCCAGCACGTCCTCCATGGCCGCCACAAACTCCCCGTTCATCTGGGAGATGCACCACTGTCGCTTTTGCCAGGGCTTGAGGACGTTTTTTTGAGCCGTTGGCGCACCGTCTCGTATGACAGGCTCTCCACCACGCCCAACTCCACCACCTGGTCGGCCAGCAACCGCAGGGTCCAGTGGTCATGGCCTTCGGGCGCATCGCTGCACGCCAGGGCAATCAGGCTGGCTTCGCCGCGATCATCCAGCTTGCGGTACCGGTTGGCTTGAGGATGGTCGTGGAGTACGCCGTCCAATCCCTCCTCGGCGTACCGCCGCTTGGTGCGAAACACCGTGCGTGGCGAGGTGTCCAGGGCTGCCGCCACCTGGGACGCGCTCCAACCCTCGTCGGTCTTGAGCAGGATGCGAGCTCGATTGATGACCCGAGCCGAACTCCGGCCGCTGCGGATCAAACGCTCCAGCTGGGTCCGATCCTCCACCGACAACTGTACCGAATATTTCTCCTGAGCCATGCCTGCCGCACCTCCCGCACCGCTGTTTCCCACCACCGTAGCAACTATGGCCCATTACGTCCTTCATCTGCCAATACAGGTTTGACTATATACTAGGGCAATGGACGGGCAGAGCACGACGGACAATTCGCCTGGGGGTGTTAGTTCCTCGACGATGCGCAGGGAGATACGGGTCTTGCCGGTGCCGCAGGGGAGGATGATTTTCCCGCGAGCTTGGCCTATAGGTAGGCCGCCGCTTTCAGATTGTTCGTGTTCCTTGAGAATTCGGACGCTTTCGGCAATGGCCTCTGCTTGCATGCAGGATTTGGTCTGGCGACGGATTTCGCCATCGGGGTTGGGTTCGCAGTGAGGACATTCCTCGAACGTGAACGCTGCTTGCTGCTGCAAAAGGTCGTTGGCGATGTTGATCACCTTGACCGGTTTGTCCGTCAGTGCTCCGATCTGCTGGAGGTTGGCGCTGATAGGGTTATCTCCGTTGGTGACGATCCAGCGTTCTGCCCAGAATGCTCCTGCGGAGGTGGATGCGAAACTGTCGACTTCACCCTTGTGGATAGGTTGGCCGTGGCCGCCGGCATCCAGCTGGCGGGACTTGCATTGGATGGCGATGTAGTGGTCGTCGCCACGGCGTTGGGCGACGCAATCGATTCCGATGTCTTGTTTGGTGACACCTGGAAAATGAATCTCACGGTCGGGCCATTCTGCCCACGGCCAACACTGGGCAATGTCCCATTCCTTGACGTAGGGAGCTACTTGATAGGTGAGATCCTCAAGCCAAGTTCCGTCCGTGCTTTGAGGGTTCATCTCAGCAACTATGCTGATCCCTTGATCGATGATCTGTTGGTCGATGGAATGCTGCATCGTGTCCATCCCGCGTTACTCGTGACTTGGGGATGGCGGCGATTATACCGGGTCAAGCTGGTCCATGTATCTCAGGAATTGGTTCATCATCTGCACGAGGCAGATGGTGAGGATCGCCGGGTGCATCGGCGTGTTCGGTTTGATGGGTTTCGCCTTCAGTTATTTGGTGGTCATGTGGCGTATCTTGTCGAAGTTGCCCGTCCTCAAGCGGGCAATCATGGTTGCTAGGTAAGCGATCCTGGACATCTTGGCGTGTAATCTTATTTTTGCGATACCGAGGGACTGGTGTCGATCGAGCAACCTGGAATGCTTGGCGCTGCGAAAAAAGCGTTCGACGGTCTGACGCATTTTGTATAACTGCTTCCACTCCACGGTGAATCGTGGAATGACGCCAACTACTCGGAGAGCAATCCCTTCTGGCTTTTCCCAGTAATCCGAATCGCAAGTGGTGAAGAGGCTGTCGCCGTTTTTGAGATGACAACCTTCTGGATCGCAACGGAACCTGTGGCCTTTGTCGGTGTCAGACTCCAAATATTGCATCGGGGCCCCGCCCACGCAAGTAGGAATTCCTTTTTCGGTGAATATGCCACCGTGCAGGTTCGTGTTCGATGGCGCCCTGAGAGGCGTAATCGGTATGGTCCCGTTATTCACCAGAGTTTGTTGGTGGTTCCGGCTATCGTAAGCCTTGTCGCACATGATGTATTTCAGCGGCATATGAGGGTGGCGTGTTCGAATGTGTTCAATGAGCGGAAGTAACTGCTTGACGTCGCTTTCGTTTGCCGGCAAGGTGATGCTGGCCAGCGGGACTCCGTATAGGGCGTCTACAATCGTGTGTTCCTTGTAACCGTAGAACGCCTCGGTTTTCCCCTGCTGCGGGCTGCTCCGCTTTCTGGTGCGGTGACCCCACTTGGCGTCAGGGTCGGTTGCGTCCCACTGTTCGCTTTTTCTGGGTGGACGACCGTATGCGGGGATATCGGTTGAATCGATGGCCAAATAAGTGCCGAGTTGTGGAGCATTCGGCGAGATGATGTGTTGAGCTTTGTGTTCCTCGATAAGTAGGTGGATCGACGTGGTGCATTCTGCGATGGCTTGGTCCACTATCGATTGCAGGTCTGGATTCCGAGCGATGCGTGATTTGAAACGCGAATATGTAGCCTCGGTGAGCGGGCGGTCCAAACCGCAAATATCAGCCAAGCGTTGGTCGGCGTTGAGTGTGTCTAGGAACCTGTTTGCGTATCGTATGTTCAAGACGAACTGTAGCAGGAATGCGCGCCATAGCGCTTCGCTCGGGATCCCGTTGCGGCCATGATGACGGCCGTTTCTGCGAAGCGACTTAAGCTCTCGGAGCAGAGAGGCAGAGTGAACCGCATCGAGTATCGCTTCAATCAAAGCGTAGCCCGATTGGGGCGTTTGGGCTTGAGTTGCGGCTGTGGTCCGCTTAGAATGCGATGCGTCCACGTCGAGGTCGGAATCTCATGTGGCATAGCCGCCGGGAGGTGTCAGCTCCTGGCGGCGCTTTCGTTGAAGTAATTAGAACGAACGTATCAAATAATACTGATCCTTGCTGGCGCAGTTTTGGCGCGATCCGTAGCCGGCGTAGATTTCCTAGAACGGTCGTGAGTTGGGCAATCGCAGTGTCTCCGGACAGAGGACAACTCGTCCAACGGCTTTGCAGCTAAGTCGGTCTAAAAAATAGGAATATGCGACTTCTCCAGCTTGTGACCGTGTCCGGAACTGTGCAAAAAAACGGCGCCTGTTGATGGCGCCGGGCTCTTGTGGGGTTGGCAGGTCCCGCGGTTTGTACCGGGACCCGCGCCGTGGCGAGAGGCTCAAGGCGGCTTCGCCAGCGAAATGGAAACTGCCGAATCTAGCACCGGTTGAAATCGGAGTGGGTGGCGTATTTCGTCACCCCGAAGCTCGCTTATCGTAGCGGCCTATCCCGTGCGACGAGATATGCAATTGTCTCTTACAGGGATGCACAGGATGTACAGGATGATGAGGTTGCCGGAACGGTTGCCTGCTCGCCGTCCGCTGATCCTGAGCCTGTCGAAGGATGGGCGGGATACCTTGTCTATTGTCGATAATCGAATGGCGCTCTGCCATCCCGGTGCGACTTGTCGCGTCTGAGGTTCTTTGCTACGCTGGCGCGCACCCCCAAGAGCCCCCTGGATTGCGCCGTGAGTACGCCAGACCGATACCAGATCTACGACCTCGAAGACGCCGTATTCGACGAGATGTTCCTCCCGGAAGGAGCGCCGCGTCCCCATTGCGAGCGACTCTTCAGCACGCTGTCCGACTATTCCGACGATCAGTTGACCGGAATCCAGGAGCGGGTCACCCGTTCCTTCTCCAACGAGGGAATCACCTTCACCGTGTATGGGGACGCCGAAGCGGAAGAACGCATCATCCCCATCGACTGCATACCCCGCCTGCTGCCCAAATCCGAGTGGGACTTCCTCGACGCCGGCCTCACCCAGCGGCTCAAAACCCTCAACCTGTTCATCCAGGACGTGTACGGCGATGCGCAAATCGTCGCCGATGGCGTGATTCCCGCCGAGGTGGTGTACGGATGCCCGCATTACCGGCCCGAGATGCGCGGGTTCACACCGCCCCAGGGAACCTGGGTGGCAGTCTGCGGCACCGACATCGTCCGGACCAACGACGGCTTCCTCGTCCTTGAAGACAACCTCCGCGTACCCTCCGGCGTCTCCTACATGATCGCCAACCGGAAGGCCACCAAGACCAGCCTGCGCCGCCTGTACCGCGACTCCCGCGTCTGCGAGGTGGAGCACTACGGACGCTTCCTCCAGGAGACGCTGCGGGAACTGGCGCCCGACGGCCGCGCGAACCCCAGGATCGCCCTGCTGACGCCCGGCGTGTACAACTCCGCCTTCTATGAGCACATGTTCCTTTCCCGCGAAATCGGCGCCGAGTTGGTGGAAGGCCGCGACCTGCTGGTGCGCGACGGCTTCGTGTACATGCGTACCACCACCGGACTGGAGCGGGTTGACGTAATCTACCGACGGGTTGACGACGACTTCCTCGACCCTCTGGCGTTCCGGCCCGACTCCGTTCTCGGCGTCCCCGGCCTCATCGACGCCTATCGCGCCGGCAACGTGGCCCTGGCCAACGCTCCCGGCACCGGCGTGGCCGACGACAAGAGCGTCTATGCCTACGTGCCCGCCATGGTGCGGTACTACCTCAACGAGGAACCCCTGCTGCAAAACGTCGAGACCTACCTGTGCCGGAACCCGGAGGGTCTTGAGTACACGCTGGACAACCTCGACAAGCTTGTGGTCAAACGGGTCGGCGAGTCCGGCGGCTACGGTATGCTGGTGGGGGTTCAGGCCTCGCCGGCGGAGCGCGACGAGTACGCCCGGCAGATCCTGGCCGACCCCAGCGACTTCATCTCCCAGCCCACGCTGGACCTCTCCCGGTCGCCGTGCCTGATCGACGGCCGTTTCGAGCCGCGCCACGTTGACCTCCGCCCGTTCATCCTGCACGGGCAGACGACCCGCATCGTCCCCGGCGCCTTCTGTCGCGTGGCGCTTCGCCGCGGCAGCATCGTCGTCAACTCCAGCCAGGGCGGCGGCGGCAAAGACGTCTGGGTGATTGAGGACTGACCGCCATGCTTGCCCGCAGCGCCCAGGGACTCTACTGGATGGGCCGTTACCTGGAACGGGCCGACCACCTGTGCCGTCTGCTGCGGCTTCAAACCGAGGCGTTGGTTGACCGGCCCGTGGCCGAAATCTACAGCGGCTGGAACCGCATCTACTCATCGCTGGACCGCCAGCCGCCGGGCACGGGCCTCGACATGCTGCCCAACGCCGGCTTCGATCAGGCCCAGGCTCAGGGCGAGGGCGTGCTGCAGGTCATGGGCGTGCCCGGAACCCGGGCGTGGCAGATCAGCGGGGGCGATGAGTACACCCTGGCCGATTCCTTCACGCTGGCCGACGACCTCACCTTTGAAAGCTCCAACCCCGGTTCGGTCTGGAGTTGCTTCGCCCAGGGCCGCGAAAACGCCCGGCAGATCCGCCATTGCATCAGCGCCGAGATGTGGCGGTCGCTCAACCTCGCCTACCTGCGCATCCAGCACATCAACATCCTGGAAATCTGGAACTCATCGCCCGAAGCCTTCTACCTCGAAATTGACGCCGACATCGACAACTTCATGGGCGTGGCCGCCGCCACCATGTACCGCGATGAGGGGTGGCACTTCATGCAGTTGGGCCGGTTCATCGAGCGCGCCCAGTTGTCGGTGGCGCTCTACCTGGCCCAGATCGAACTCTTCCCCGTTGACTACTCGGGCCCCTACGAGGGTTCCGAGTCCGATTGGGTCACGCTGCTCCGCATGTATCACGCGGTGGAAGCCTACAACCGGGCGTACAGCGTGGAGGTCTCCCCGGTCCAGGTGCTGGAACTGCTGGTCACGGATCCACTGCTGCCGGACTCCCTGTGCCGGTCTCTGGAGGTCGTGGCCTCGGAACTCTCGTCCATCGCGCCCGGCCCCGACGCCGAGGCCGATGCTGCCGCGCGCCGCCTGGCCGGCCGGTTGACGGCCGTGGTCAACTACGATTGGCCCGATGCCTCCGACAAGCAGCGACTGCTGCTGCGCCTGAGAGAGCGCTGTTTCGAGTTGCACGGCCTGGTCTCCACCGCCTTCTTCGACTACGCCCTCACCGGCTAGCGCTCGGGGCGACCCGCGCGGAAATATCCCGCCGCACGACCTTGCGGTGTGCCGGGATGGCCGTATGTGATTGCCCAAGTAATCTGCGCCTGATAAAATGCGAACCACCTGGCGGGGCAGGGCTCGGCAAGGCAGGTGAGCGGTCCGTATGGGGCCGCTTAAGCATTTCAGCGCGTAGGCCCCAAAAGCAGGAGGCTCCATGCCAGCAGCGCAAACATTGAGCCCCGAAGCGGAACAAAACGTTGCCCAGATCGTTCGGCTCGATCTTGAACCCATAACTGCAAAGGGGATATCGATCAGCGAGATCAGGATCATGCCGGGAGAGGACCAGGACGGGGACCCGTATCACCACATCATTGTCATCTACTCAGGGAACGACGACCTCCTGGACCCGTCGTGGCTCAACGGTTTCAAGAGACGGAACCGAGACGAGTTGGCCAAGTGGGGCGTCCACATCACAACAGAGTCATACGTCGAAGACGGCGAGTGGTCTCAAGTGTCGAACGGCTCGTCCTACGAAGGGTAAAGAGGGGTGAACTGGGAGCAGTTGCTCGAGCTTGCCGAGATGCTGGCCGGGGCGCCGCAACACGGCGAGACCAGAGGCAGGCCGCAACAGACCTACCTCAGAAAAGCGAATAGCGCCGCATACTATGCCATGTTTCATGCCGTCGCCAACAGCAACGCGGACACACTGATCGGCACAACGCTGGCAGTCCGCCGAAGTGAAGAATGGACCGCGACCCAACGGGCGCTCAATCACGGGATTGCGAAGAGCCAGATGCTCAACAAGAGCCGGATGTCAACCTTCCATGCCGACATACAGGACTTCAGCGAGACATTCATAGCGTTGCAGGTCCAGCGGCACGATGCGGACTACAACCCAAACCCGGATACACCCCCGACCAGAACGCAAACAATGCGCAATGTCCAACGCGCTCGCGACGCAATCAAGGCCTTCTGGGCAGTATCACTGCAAGAACGTAAACGCTTCGCTACCCACCTCCTGTTTCCGAGACGAAACTGAGGGATACTGTGCCAAGGTCCGCTAGCCGTGCAGATGCGGGCGGGTTACCCTGCCGCCGACCGGAGTGGCGAAATCGTCTCGCTCCATCCATGGCCATTTGATTATTGGTGATCGATGACGTAGTCGGCTCATCCTGAGCGTGTCTAAGGACGAGCGGACGGTGAGCAGGGGGCGTTCTGGCAACGGCAATTGCCTGTTGCCAGGATAATCGAATGGCCGGGACCAGCAACCCTCCGGCATTGCGGAAGTTGACATATCCCTTTATCATTGAAATTCAGGTTCGGGCCGCCGCGGCGCCTTGGCAATCCACGTCCGAACAATCCGAGGAGTATTCAATTGGCTGACCAGCCCAGCGAAAAAGCCATCCAGCGGATGCGCCTGTTTGTCGAGCGTTACTGCGAAAAATCGGGTACCCACACCCACCCTGAAGAAGGGGTCGCAGAATCCGTAATCCTGGGCCTGGCCCAGAACGTGGATGAAATCGGCCGGCCGCTCTGCCCCTGCCGCTTCTATCCCAGCAAGGAAGAAGAGGTCAAGCATCGCACGTGGATTTGCGCCTGCGATGATATGCAGATCTACAAGTACTGCCATTGACTGCTCTTCGTAACTGAGGGCGGTCTGCCCATCACCGAACATCTTCCCGAAGACCACGAAGGCCGCGCCATCTACGGCGAGGTGAAAGACCCGACGCCCGACAAGGGCCGGCCCCTGCGCCACAAGGCGGAGGAACGCGAACAGGAGCGCAGGGATCGACCTTCCTGACGCCTCACGCGACGCCGCGCCTCACCCGTGGCAAGATTCAAAGAGGGCCGCTCCCGCATGATTGGGGGAGCGGCCCTTCTGCGATGCAACGTTGTCTCCCATCCGCGCCAACATAGACGCAGTCCGCTCATCCTGAGCCTGTCGAAGGACGAGCGGCCGGCGAACGACAAACCGTTCCGGCCGCCTCACCGGGCCGGTTGCCGCGCCCGCAGGCCGAACCACACCGAGCCCATCGCCGCCGTCACCGATCCGATGCGGAAAACGTCCCGGTACGCCAGCAGGAACGCTTCACCCGCCGGCCGCGACGCTGCGTAGTGGTCGCTCAACCCCGAGAACACCGCGCCCACAATCGCCACGCACAGCACCGTTCCCGACGCCTGCGCCAGAGACATCGCGCCCGATGCCGTGCCGAACCGCTCCGATGGCACGGTGCCCAGCATCAGCGCGTAGGCCGCCGACTGGAACCAGCCCACGCCCAGGCCCACGATGGCGATGGCGGCCGCGGGATGCCAGATTGCCGATCCGCCGTCCAACTCCGACATCACCAGCAGGCCGGTGGCTGTGAGTCCCAGGCCCACCGTGCCGACCGGCCTCACGCCCCACCGGTCGCAGAGCCATCCGCCCACCGGCGACGACAGGATGTTGCACGTTGACATGATCGCGAACAGTATGCCCAGCGTGACCGGACTGCGGCCCAGCGAATCGGTGATGTAGAACGGGAAGATGAACCAGATGACAAACTGGGAAAAGTGTCCCAGGAACATGGACGCCGTGGCCGTCTGGAATCCGCTCAGCCTAGAAAGCGCGCCGGGCAGCACCGGCGATTCGGCCCGCCGTTCCACCCATACCAGCGCGGCCAGGGCCACCGGCGCGGCCGCCAGCAGCGCCAGCACCACCGTGGAGGTCCAGCCGATGGCCTGTCCCAGCCGCAGCCCGATCATCAGGCACCACAGCAGCGACAGCACCAGCGCCGCGCCCGCCAGGTCGAAACGCTGGCCTCGCTGCGCCTCCGACCCGCCCATCGAACTCGGCACCGCCACCAGGCCAACCACCAGCGCCAGCGCCGTCAGCGGAATCCGCCCCCAGAACACCGAGGGCCAGTCGAATAGCTGAACCAGCGGTCCTGCCGCCAGCGTGGACATCACCATCCCCGACGCCAGGCTGGCCGACGTGAACCCCATGGACAGGCCCCGTCGGTGCGGCGGGAAAACCGTGGCTGCAATCGCCGGCGCCGTGCTGTAGAGGCACCCCGTTCCCAACGCCTGCAACACGCGAAAACCCACCAGGTATTCCAGCGTGGGCGACAGCGACATGCACACCATCGACACCAGGTAGGTCACCGTCCCGAACAGGTACACGATGCGCAGCCCGAACCGGTCGGCGAAGGCTCCCGCGCCCAGCGCCAGCCCGGCCCGCGTCGCGATGAACACCACGATCACCCACTGCACCGCCGCCAGGTCCGTCTGGAATGCGTCCCGCATGGCCGGCAAACCCACGTTCACCGAAAAGTCGAGCGACGCCAGCACCATCCCCAGCGCCGATGCCGCCGCCAGCGCAATCGTCCGCCAGGTTACGCGGACGTCGGCGGCGGGCGTCATTTCGGGGGCGGCGGCCATGGCCGTTGATTGTACGGCATTGACCCCTCCGCTGCCCGTCCGCCGTCACCGCTCATCAGGGTCTTCCGATTATTGACGATAGTTGAGGTAGTCCGCTCATCCTGAGCCTGTCGAAGGGCGAGCGGACGGTGGTCGAAGAACCGACAATAGCGCTGCAACCTCATGCCCACCCCATCTCTCTGTGCGCAGACAACCCACGGTCGCCGCCGGCGATTTTGATTATACTGGCCGCCGACAACCAACACTGCCCAAAGGAGGCCCACCATGGCCCGGCTTGAAGACTACCAGGACCGATTCCAGTACGTCCGGTTCCAGCGCGAGGACGGCATCCTGCAGATGACTCTCCACAGCGACGGCGACACCCTGCAGTGGGGCGCTGGCCCGCACACCGAACTGCCCGAGGTGTTCCACACCGTGGGAACCGACACCGAGAACAAGGTCATCATCATGACCGGCGCGGGCGACGGGTTCACCGGCCCCGCCGGCAGCAGCGACACCGTCCCGCGCCGCACTCCCGAGCAGTGGGACGCCACCTTCTGGGAGGGCAAGCACCTGTTGGGCAACCTGCTCAACATCGAGGTGCCCATCATCGCCGCCATCAACGGCCCCGCGCTGCGGCACTCCGAACTGCCCCTGATGAGCGACATCGTGCTGGCCGCGCCGCACACCACCTTCCAGGACTCCGGACACTTCATGAGCGGGCTGACCCCCGGCGATGGGATGCACATCATCTATCCGCTGCTCATGGGTCTCAACCGGGGACGCTATTTCCTGCTCACCGGCCAGATGCTGGATGCCGAAAAGGCGCAGGAGTTGGGCCTGGTGGCCGAGGTGCTGCCCTCCGACGAACTGCTGCCGCGAGCCTGGGAACTGGCCCGCCAACTGGCCCAACAGCCGCGCCTGGTGCTGCGCTATTCCCGCGTCCTGCTGACCCAGAAACTCAAGGGGGAACTGCACGACCTGCTGGGCTACGGCCTTGCCCTCGAAGGTCTGGGCTCCGGCCAGGACTACCTCGACCGCGGCCAGGGCCGCTGATCCGGTTTTACAAGGGTGCGGCCAGCGCGTCGATCCTGACGATGCCGCCGGGAATCATATCAATTTCGATGTGGCTCCCGGCGAGCAGATCGGCGCTTGCCAAATAGGAGCTTTCCGATTCCAGCACGTTTACCGGCCTGAAACCGTCGTGCCAGATCACTTCCCCGGTGTAACTCGAGATGCGAACGACTCGCTCGTTAGCCAGCCGGATGCGCACCGTCCCTTTCCGTGTTAATCCGAGCGCCTCGATGACGACTTTCGGCAGCATCAAGTGTGAACCCTGGAATCCGGTGTCAATGACTACCTCGATTTCGCGAGCGCTGCCGCGCATTTGAACTGGAATGATTGCCTCGTGTCGTTCATTAACCCTTCCGGCAATCATGACTCAATGATATCTACGCTGCGCCCCAGCGTAACGACGGACGGATAGCCGATGCGGAAAGCGAATTCAATAGCTCCAGGGCGGCGATATTGCAGGCGGTCGGATGCTGCCAACCAGTCCGCGTCAACCTCATAATCGTAGGATTCAATGTCCAGCACCAGAATCTTACCCTTTGCAGTAGGAAGCAGTTTGGGCAAAAGTTCCTTCTCGTAGAATTCCTCCGCCAAGTCCAATTGCTCCGCTTCTGCGGCATTGGTTCGGTCAGAGTCCATCATCGTGTTACCCCCATCGTATGATTATGCTAGCGTACCGTGTGTCAATCGGCAACTTGGGCTGCGCCGCCACTCCTCCCCGGCGGCAGCGCCGTCAGCATCAAGGCCGAGCAGGCGCCGTAGATGACCAGGATCGTCCACCACGCCGGCAGGTACGACCCCGCGTAGTCGTGCAGGTATCCCACCAGCGGCGCGCCCAGCCCCGCGCTCAGCAGGTTGATCGGCATCACGATGCCCCGTATCGCACCCAGGAACGCGCGCCCGTAGTATGCCGCGAAAATGTACGTGTGCACGATCATGCCGATGCCCACCGACGCCCCGAAAACGATCGTTGACAGAAACATCATCTCCGCCGAAGCCACGTAGATCATCAGCAGCACGGCCAGGATGAAACCGGAAAACGACGCCGCAGCCAGAAACCGTATCGGTATCCGGTCGGCCAGCCAGCCCGCCACCAGCGCCAGCGCCGCCGCGCCGCCGGCGTCCGCCGCAAAGGACCAGGACACCAGCAGCGGGTCGTAGGATTTCTCCACGAAATACGGGATGCGGTGAAAGCTGGCCCCGCCCTGCGCCACGCCCGCCAGCGCGAACACGGCCACCAACTTCCACATGGTGAACGTGCGGAACGCCTGGCGGACCGTCCATACCGGTTCCTCTGCCGTTGGCGGTTGGCGCGACGGCGCTGTGGATTCGTCGGCCGGCGCGTCCGGCGGGTCGCCGTCCACCCGCAGGCCCATGTCCTCCGGCTGCCGGCGCAGGAATATCGCCGCCAGCGGCGCCGAGATCAGCACGAACATCACGGCCAGAATCTGCCACGCGCTGCGCCATCCGTAAGCGTCAATCAGCCACTGCGTCACCGGGAGAAACACGATGCCGCTGATGCCCAGCCCTGCCGTCGAGAAGGCCAGCGCGCGACCGCGTCTCCGCACGAACCACTTCGCCACCGGCACCGAGGTCACCAGCCCGTTGGGAGCCGCCAGCCCCGATACGCCCACCAGTCCGAACAGCAGGATGAACTGCCACGCATGGTCGCTCAGCCCCACCAGGATCAGGCAGCCGCCGATCATCAGCGCGGCCACGGGAATGTACACCCGCGACCCGTAGCGGTCGATGAGTTGTCCCACCGCAAAGCTCAGGACCCCCGCCGACAGCCGACGCGTGGTCTGCATCCACCCGAACGTGGCCCGCGACAGTTCCAGTTCACGCTGCATCGGCAGCACGAACAGGCCGTAGTTCAGCGTCCCCGTCGCCATCGTCGAAAAATTGACGGCGAACATCGTCGCCACGATCACCCAGCCGTAGAAAAACCGCTGGGGTTCGGCCGCGCTCTCGGATTCAGGTGTGGTGGCCATATTGAAAACAAACGTAGGGGCGAATCATCATTCGCCCCTACCCGCCCTGGCGTTGCAAACGCAGACGTGTGCCGGTTGGATCAGATCGCCTGCCAGTACCGCTTGCCCTGCAGCCGCACGATCTTGCCGAAGCCGGGCGCTGGCAGATGCACCGCCGCCACCGGAAGGTTCTCGCTTTCCAGTCGGTCCAGCACGCTCTGCCGCGTCGCGATGGCCTGTTCGGGGATGATGTCGGCCCGCGATGCCCAGTCCGTCTGCTGGATCTGCGCGGTATTGTGCAGCACGTCGCCCAGTATCAGCCCCCGCTCGCCGCCGGAGTTGATCATGATGCTCATGTGCCCGGGGGTATGCCCCGGCGTCGGCAGCGTGGTCAGTTCGCCGGTGATGCTGAACTCGCCCTCCATCCATTCCACCAGTCCCATCTCGGCAATCGGCCACACGCAGTCCGGCGCGTTGGGGAACCGGTCGGGCTGCAATGCCGGGTCATGGCTGGCGTCATAGTCAACCCTGCTGAAGTAGTAGCGGGCGTTGGGGAACGTCGGTTTCAGCGTTCCGCCGTCGTCCCGCACGGTGTTCCAGCCCACGTGGTCCCGGTGCAGGTGGGTCATCACCACGGCGTCGATGTCATTGGGGGAAACGCCGTTCCGCGCCATGTCATCCAGCAGTTCGCCCCACGGAGTTTCCGGCGTGTCCTTCGCGCCCAGCCCCGTGTCAATGGCGATGGTCTTGCCCTCCGAGCGCACCAGGAAACAAGCCAGGTTGAAGCTCACCTTGCGGTCCGGCGTCAGGTGGTCGTGGAAAGGCTCCCAGTTTTCTGCGGGAATGTCGGGAAAGAAATTGCAGATGTCAAACTCCAGTAGCCCGTCGGAAAGCGAGGCAATCTCCACGTTCCCGATGGTCATCTTGCTGGCGGCCATAGTCCCTCCTGAATCCGTCAAGTGCGCCATTCTACCACCTGCGCCGCTGGCAATCCGCCCATACCGGCCAGTCCGCTCATGGTGAGCCTGTCGAACGGCCAGCGGACGGCAATTGCAGAAACGCAAATCGCGCCGGCGTTATCTGAACCCGTCCGCATCGCTTATGCAAATAAATAGTATTGCTAAATGCTATAATGTTGGTGCGCCCGCCTGAATAACTGACGCTGGCGTGGATAACGGAACAGTCCGCAATAGGACGAGTGGCGGCGATACCGCCAGGAGGCGAAATATGAAGCAACGATCTCCAATTTTCGGATGGAAGCCCGGTATGCGGGCTGCGAGCAGGATATGCGCAGCGGCGCTTGTTGTCGTGATTGGCGCCGTCGCGATGGCAGCGGGTTTCGCCCATGCCGCCAGCGATGGAACCCAGCCAGTCCACGCTGAACCGTCCCTCACCGGCGCGTCGGCTGACCCCGATATGCTCGCCAACACGATGATCCTGGACCACGGCGATGCCAACGGCGGCCAGGGCCAGGACCCCGGCGGGATGGGGCAGGAAATCGGCGCGCCCGGCGTTACCACTTCCACCGGGTCGCTGGTTATCCCCGAGGGTGAGCAGGCGACCTACACCGTGCGGCTCAACGCGCGGCCCGCAGATATGATCACAGTCGCTATCGTGGTGGACGGCAACCAGGAAGTGGTGGCGGACCCCATTTTGTTGAACTTCGCGCCCGACGAATGGAACGATCCGCAAATGGTTACGCTGACCACCCAGGCGGACGCTGACGACCAACCTCATTACGGCTCAATCAGTCACATCAGCCCGGGCGCTGAGGGCGTGTTGGCAGTGGTGGCCGAGGTGGCAGTGGTGGTCACCGACGGGTGTGATGCCATCTGGTGCGGCGTGATGGAAATGACCAAAACCCTCCCCTACGAGATGGAATTTGTGAG
This sequence comes from Dehalococcoidia bacterium, assembly GCA_963668585.1. Classification (GTDB taxonomy): domain Bacteria; phylum Chloroflexota; class Dehalococcoidia; order Lucifugimonadales; family UBA3495; genus Bin87. Next base: position 1,122,186 of record OY764869.1, read on the forward strand.
TCTTGATGACGGTGAATTCACGGATGCGGGGACCACCCACCGGGTCAGGGCTTCTCATCTGCACTCGCGGGTTCTGCCCCGAGAGGAGGCCCGACCGCCCTTCTCGATACCGGAACGGACTTCCCTGCGGCTCTGGCTGGAGGGCGGACTGGCCGGGACGGATTACTACTCAAACTGGACGCTGTACCTCAATGGTATTGAACTGCCTTTCCACCTGGCTCGCGTCGTCTTTGACGACCTGCCGGACAACCGCTCGCTGCTGTTCAAATGGTATGCGCCCGGGCTCCACAGGCTGCTGCCCGCAGGTATCGGCGAACAGGCCGCGTCCTGGTATCTGAGGATCGAGGATACCGGCGCACCGGTGGCGCAACCGCCCGGCCCGCCGCTGTACCTGAGGTTGCTGGAAGCGCGTCCCCAACCGCAGGAGTTGAGCCTGCTCTGGAACCGGCCCCACACCATGGATGACTACTACCACGAGTTGACCGAATTCAAGGTGCAGTGGAAGCGGTCCGACGGCAGTTGGGATACTCCGGCCGACGTCTCGGAAGCCAGCGTCGAACCGCTTGACCAATCCACCCATGGCCACCGTATCCAGGGGCTTGAAGGTGGGGTCGGATACGACCTGAGAGTGGTTGCGGTCAACGCTGTCGGCGCCGGTGAGCCTTCGGAGGTGTTGAGCGCGGTGGCGCCCGACGCAACGCCGTAGGCGATATTGCGACCGGGCAAGCGGCCAACCCCCTCGTTGGCCCGCCAACCCACCGACGACGCAGTTTCGGCTCCCCCGGCAGACGGGGGAGCCGACCGTGTCCCACGCCGAATCGCTTATCCCTCGCGCCAGGCATCGGAATCAACCGCTCACCGTTCGCTCATGGTGTGCCTGTCGAACCACGAGCGGACTACCTCGTCTATCTTCAACAATCGAAAGGTTCCGGTCAGGCGACCGTGCCGAACCATTTCCGCTTGCGGACAATGTACAATGCACGGTGAACCGCGAGGCGTTGAGGCAGTAATGGGAGCATACACCGGCGCACAACTGATGACCCGCCTGCTGGCGCTGGCCCTGGGCCTCGCCGGCGGCCTCTCCGAGACCGTGTGGTCGCACGTTGTCGGTATGCGTTGCGGCGCCGTCAAGGTTGGTGAATATGTGCTGTACACCGACTGCCTGCCCTGGACCGAACTGTTCCTGCGGTTCCCTGAGCACCTGGGTTCGCAGATGGTCAGCCTGCTCATGGCCGGCGCAATCGCCGGTCTGGTCGCGGGATTCGTAGGGATGTGGCGGCCGCTCTGGGCTGCCGTCCTGTTCCTGCTGCTGGCCCTGTTGAACCTGGGGCTGTCGGCATTCGCCGCCGCCACCGTCGAGCAGAAGGGCATCGCGCTGGGGCTGGCCGTATTGGCCGTCGTCGTGCCGGCCGTGTGCGCCATCATCCTCTGGTGGCGGGGCGAGTACAGAGTACGCCGCCGGCCGGCCACGCTCACCGGCGAAACAGATTCATTCGGCTATCGCCCAAACGCCAGATAGGCCCCCAATCCACCAGCGCTGAGGCATCCCGCCCATCCAGTCCGCTCATGGTGAGCCTGTCGAATCGCCAGCGGATGGTCACACGGAACCGAGCCCGGGCGTCAGGACTGCCAAAGGCCGTCATGGGTGACATTCGCCCATAGACGCGCCATAGCCGGGGATGCTACACCTGCTGTCAGGTGCATCCCCATGAATCCCCCTCGCCAGAATCGCCCCCAACGCAACAACCCCCGCCGGCCGGCCGAACCGGACCCAATCGCCCCCATCAGCGAGAAGCAGTTGGCCCGTTTGTGGGAGCGTCGCGCCGCCCTTCAAGAGGCGTTCCGCAGCGAGGCCGGCGTCCGGGTGCGGGTGCTGTATCCCGGCCGGCCCGGCGTGACCGCCGGCCCCGACTTTCGGGACGCCCTGCTGCTGGTCGAAGGTGAGGGTCTGGTGCAGGGCGACGTTGAGGTACACCTGGACCAACGGGACTGGAACGCCCACGGCCACGCCGGTGACCCCAACTACAACGGCGTCGTGCTGCACGTCGCGCTCGATACGGACGGGCAACCCTCCCGCACCGTGAGCGGAGCCACGCCGCCGCTGGTCAACCTGGCATCCCTGCTCGACCAACCACCGGACAACGCCGCCGCCGCCGCTGCAATCCGCCATCAGTTGTGGCGCGTGCTGGGGCATCACGGCTACCGCCGTCCCGAAACCCCCGACCGGATGCGCGCCCTGCTCAACCGCGCCGGCGATGAGCGGTTCCTTTCGCACAGCCGCCGTTTCCAGACCCTGATGTGCCACCAGTCACCCCAGCAGACCCTCTGGGAATCGGTCTGCGATGCGCTGGGATACCGCCACAATCGCCACCCCTTCCTGCGCCTGGCCGTGGCCGCTCCCTTCGGCGCGTTGGCCTCAGCCGCCCGACGGATGCCGGTTGCGCAGCGCGATGCGACACTGACCGCATGGCTGCATCGCATCGCCGGGTTTGAATCCGGCCCCACGCCGCCGGGACTCGGCCCGCCGCTGGATGCCGGAGAATGGCGACTGTTCAGGGTGCGGCCGCCCAATCACCCCCGGCGTCGCATGATGGGCGCGGCGTCCCTGGCATCCCGCTATTGTGAAGGGGGATTGATCGCCGGCATGGCACGCGCCGCGGCCTCGGGAAACCCGTCCCTGCTCGACCGCGCCCTCACCGTGCCCGGCGTCGATGGCAAAGCCGCCCCCGTCGGCGCATCGCGCGCCCGCGACATCGCGGTCAACGTGGTCCTGCCCTTCCTGCACGGCCACAGCACGCTGGCCGGCGACCCGGACCGCGCCGGGTCAATCATGGCCCTGTACCGGGACTACGGCCCGCTCTCTGACAACGAGATCACCCGCGAACTCGCTGCCGCCCTGCACGAACCCTCGTGGGGACGCCTCGCCGACAACGCGCGCCGTCAGCAGGGCCTCATCCACCTGCAACGCCTGCTCTGCGGCGCATCGCCTGTGGGATGACCCTCGGCGCGTTGACGGCTAATAGAATCTCAGCAATTCGTCGCTTCGGTCGTAGTGCAGTCGCCGGTAATTGATGAAGTCTCGGCCCAGCAACGACGGCAGTTCATTGACCACGGCCTTCGGGTCATCATCCGGGAGGACAATATCTATCGCCAGGGAAAAAGCGTATTCGCCATCATCATCCGCGAATACGATGATCGCCTCTTCCGGGTAGCATATCTGAGTGCCGCCAATCCCAAGAACGGTTTCCGGTTCTCCCGAAAGCCGGTCGAACCTGCAACCAACCCGTACCCCATCCATGGGATGCAGCACGGTTGAGTATGCCCCGGTGTCCACAAGAAACTCGACGAAGTCCTCGACCCCCAGTTGCTCAATGATCAGGCGCCCCTGAACAAAGGGTTCATCCCCGTCAAAATAGCCGGTGATCACAGAATCATCCGGCGAGGCTTGGTGGACATCAACTTCACCGCGAGACCTCTCTTGCCGAGTCCCTTCCCTTCCAGTTTGCCAATCACTCCCGCAACGGTCGGGGCTGCGACCAACGTCCAATTTGAGGAAATCCCAACCCACTGGTCGGGATACCTACGCGTCAGTTCGGCACGGTGAGCGCTCAAAAAGACCGTCCTCTTTTTGTACTGGCGCATCTCGTCGCTGAGTGGCGCAACAGCAATGGGCTGCAGGTCGTGAGGACGTTCCTCAACCAGCATCTCGGTGGCTAATTCCGCCAAAATATTCTCCGGTTCCAGCTGTGCAGGGCAAACTGTGACAGTCAAGTCAGGCGCCGAGCAGGTGATTGCCGGCGCCTGGAATACCTGTTGCCATTATAACTTGGCGTATGTGTGCCCCGACCATGGGCGCGGGAAGGTCGAACCCGCTATTTCAACGGCACTGCCAGCGACACGCGTGGCTCCTCGCCCGTGTTCCGGATGATGTGCCCGTGCCCGGTCAGGTCCTCGGCCACCAGCACGTCCCCGGGACCAAACTGCCGTTTGTCCCCGCTGGCGACCTCGATTTCCGCGCCGCCCGACATGAACACCACGTACTGATGCCGCGGCGCGGTGTGGTAGTCCTGCCACCAGCCGGCCGGCCGCTGACCCACCGTGATGTCGCCATCACCAACCTCGTTGGCAATGTCCGCGAACTGGTCGGCGGTCAACTCCTGGAAATGCGATTCACCGTCGTCGCCGGCGTAAATTCGTACAATCATGCACTGCATCCTTATTCTTCGGCCAGGGGCACGGCCAGCGAAACCCTGAACTCGTCGCCGATGCTGCGCGCGATGTGACCGTGTCCGGTCAGGTCTTCCGCCACCAGCACGTCGCCGGGGAACATCCGGACCGTGGTGCCGTCCGCGACCTCAAATTCGGCGATGCCGTTCATGTTCACCACGTACTGCCGGCGCGGCGCGTTGTGGTAGTCGGAAAAGCTCGGAGATTCCCGCCGGCCCACCGTGATGTCGCCGGGCCCCACGTTGTTCGCGATGTCGGCAAACTGGTCGGGGGTCAGGTTCTCAAAATGGCTTTCGCCGTCGCTGCCGGTATAAACCCTCACTATCTGTCCCATGAAATGACCTCCTGTGTGGTCGCGCGAATTTTGACAGCGGTTCAGCCCGCCAGTGGGATGACCGCGGTGAGACTGGGCGCATCGCCAATGACGCGGGTGGTGTGACCCTGCCCCGAGGTGTCCTCCACCAGCCGGGCGTCGCCCGGGCCGTAGCGGAACGTGGTCCCGTCGCCCAGGCCGATTTCGATCTCGCCCCGCAGCGATATGATGTACTGCCGTCGGGGCGCCGGATGCCAGTCGATGAAATGGCCCGGCGGCCATTCCCGGAACATGATGGATTGCGCGGCCTGCGCTTCGCCCAGTTCAGGGTGCGCGGCCAGGCTGGTCTCCTCGATGTGCGATTGTCCGTCGTCGCCTGCGTACAGTCGGTAAATAGCCATATTTCACCTGCGGTGTTGGGCTCCAGCCCGAACTGCGGCCATCTTACCGTGCGCTTGCCGGTGCGGCAACACTTGCGCCGCCGCCACCCGGGGCCATTCGATGATCGACGACAGGCAAGGAAGCCCGCCATACAGGGCAAACAACGCACTCCGCTCATCCTGAGCCTGTCGAAGGACGAGCGGATGGTGGTTGTGTTGTGCGCCGGTCAGCTTTTGGCGCGCGCCGACAGCAGTCCCTGTTCGTTCAAATACCCCATGGCGATTTGCGCGCACTCCGACGGGGACATCCGGCTGGTGTCAATCGTCAGTTCAGGGTCGGTCGGTTGTTCAAATGGAGAGTCAATGCCGGTGAAGTCCCGAATCTCGCCGGCGCGCGCCCGGCGGTAGAGACCCTTGGCGTCGCGCCGCTCGCACACTTCCAGCGGAGTGTTGACGAACACCTCGATGAATTTGCCCGCCGGGATGAGGCTGCGCGCGAAGTCCCGCTCCGACTTGAACGGCGAGATGCACGCGGCCAGCGTCACCAGGCCCGCGTCATACATCAAACCCGCCACCTCGGCCATGCGCCGGACGTTTTCGTGGCGCGCCGTCTCGTCGAAACCCAGATCGCGATTCAGCCCGTGCCGGAGATTGTCGCCGTCCAGCACGTACACGAAATAACCGCCTTCAAACAGGCATCGGGCCAGTGAGTTGGCCAGGGTGGTTTTGCCGGCCCCCGACAATCCGGTCAGCCACATCACCAGCGGTTCCTGATGCAGCAGCGCGGTGCGGTCGGCGCGGTCAATGGAATAATCCTGCCAGAATACATTGGTGGAAGTGGTCATCCGTATATGCTCCGTGGTAATGATGATATAACGCCGTGACTCCGGACTTTACTATGTCAGTCAACATCCGCGCCCGCCTCACGCGTGCCAGTTTTTGACGGCGAGGAAACGTCAGAATCAGGATTTTCAAGATTTGGGGAGTATCAGGATTGGAGTCGTCTGCGGAGGAGCGTACCCGGTCCTGCCGTCCATCGGCTTGTCGGGCCGGCGCAGGGGTGGTACAACCGCAGGGGAAGCACGCCGGCCGGCGCATCCCTGCCGCCCTGGGGAGGATGGATGCCGCCGACGCCATCCCGGTTGGGAGCGCCGGGTCCGGCCCGTCGCCGCAGAAACGTGAAGCGGAGGTGTCGCTCCCGCGAAAGCAGGAGCCAAGAAACCGAATGGCGACCAGACTCGGCACGGTGTCTGGTGTGCAAGGTGACCGGGTTCGCGGGAATGACGAAAGGTGAATTGGAGCTGCAATGATTGCAGACAATGAAACTGGGTACGCGTGAGGAGGTATCGCCATGGCGGAAAGTCCGAACAGCATTGTGCAGGATGCGATTGACGTCGCAATCGGAGAGCGCGGAGAAATCGGAGTCCAGGTTGCCGCCTACCTGGACGACCAGTTGGTCATCGACCAGTGGGGCGGCCTCGCCGACGACACCACCGGCCAGCAGGTCGATGGCGACACCCTGTTCCCGGTGTTTTCCAACATCAAGGCGGTGACGGCCACCGCGCTGCACATCCAGGCGGAACGCGGGCTGGTGGACTATTACCAGCCGGTGGCGAAATACTGGCCCGAATTTGGGAAACACGGCAAGGACAAGGGCACCGTCTTCGACGCCCTGACCCACCGCATCGGCGTTCCCCTCATGCCGGTGGGCGTAACCCCCGAGTTGATGTGCGACTGGGACTGGATGGTGGGGCAGATCGCGGAGATGCACCCCCTCTTCGAGCCGGGCACCCGCAGCGGCTACATGGCCTACACCTTCGGCTGGGTGGTGGGCGAGGTCGTGCGCCGCACCGACCCGCAGCAACGGCCCCTGGGCCGGTTCATCCAGCAGGAAATCTGTGAACCCCTGGGCATCACCGGCCTGTGGGCGGGCATCCCGCCGGAGGTCGAACCCCGGGTGGCCAGGCTCACCAACATGCCGCCGCTTCCGCCCGGCGCTCCGGGACTGCCCCCGGACTCCCTGCGATTCCGCGCGACTCCGCCCGAAGTCGGCACCACCCAGGAGGTTTTCGGCCGCTCCGATGTGCGCCAGGCCTGCATCCCCGGCGCGCAGGGCATCATGAACGCCCGCAGCCAGGCCCGGTTCTATGCCATGCTCGCCAACGGCGGCGAACTGGACGGGGTGCGGCTGCTTTCGGAGGATCGCGTGCGCACCTTCCACATACCCCGTCCGCCCAGCGATTACGACCCCGTGCATGGCGTGCCGCATCACGGAACCATCGGCGGTTTCCACTTCGCCGGCAGTCCCGGCATGGGCGCAATGGGCAGCCACCCCCTGGCTTTCGGACACAACGGAGCCGGCGGCTCGCTGGGCTGGGCAGACCCCCGGCATCGGCTGGCGGTCGCCATCCACCACAACCGCATGGTCCCCCACGGCCCGCCCGCGGAAAGCCCGCTGACACCCATCGGCGCAGCGGTGCGAACCGCCCTGGGCCTACCCGAGTAACCCCACACCCCGCCCTGTGGCCGCAGTATTCCGCCAACGGCCAGGGCAATCAGTCCGCTCCAGGCCACGGGTTCGTGTTGTGGTATGATTTATGCCGGCGATTGCGCCCGACGCAGTCACCGGCGCAGTCTTACATGGCTCGGACGGTGAATTCGTGGCGTTGGAAGCGGCGCTCGTCAGCGACGCGGCCGTGCAGTTGCAGCGCCGCGCAAAACAGGAACGGGTGGAGCGCCGCCGCATGCGTTTCGGGAAAGCTTGCGAGAGAAGAATGGCCGATATGGGCAGGGATCCCCCGGCTGGTTCCGGGGAATCACGGCACACTCTGCAATGGATCCCGGGTCGCGGCTTCCAACCGGGGCGCCCCCGGCAGACACCTTCGGGTAAGATCCTACAGTAATCCACGATTTTGAGGTTTGGCAAATGAGTTACAAGGCAGAATACATTTGGATCGACGGTCAGCAGCCCACCGCCAAGATGCGGTCAAAGGCCAAGATCGTTCCGGACGGCGAGGACCCGCCCGTCTGGGGATTCGACGGCTCCAGCACCAACCAGGCCCCCGGCGAAAACTCGGACTGCGTGCTGAACCCGGTGCTGACGGTCCCGGACCCCATACGCGGCGGCAACCACAAGTTGGTGATGTGCGAAGTGCTGCTCACCGACATGTCGCCCCATCCGTCCAACACCCGCGCCGCCTGCGCCGCCGCCGCCGCCCAGTACGCCTCGATGGACTTCTGGTTCGGCATCGAGCAGGAGTACACCTTCTTCGACGGCATCAAGCCCCTGGGCTGGCCGGACAACGGCTTCCCCGCCCCCCAGGGCGGTTACTACTGCGGCGTCGGCTCCGACGAGGTTTTCGGCCGCCCCGTGGTTGAGCAGCACATGGACGCCTGCCTGTATGCCGGCCTGGCGTTTTCCGGCATCAACGGCGAGGTAATGCCCGCCCAGTGGGAGTTCCAGATTGGCCCCATCGGCTCTCCGGCCGCCGGCGACCACCTGTGGCTTGCCCGCTGGCTCCTGTACCGCATCGGCGAGGACGTCCTGACCGTTGACGGACGCCGCGGCATCAGCGCCACCCTGGACCCCAAGCCGGTCAAGGGCGACTGGAACGGCGCCGGAGCCCACACCAACTTCTCCACCAACCGGATGCGGGAGAACTACGACGCATGCGTCGCCGCCGCACAGGCCCTTGAGACCCGCCACGACCTGCACATCGCCAACTACGGCGACCGCATCGAAGAGCGTCTCACCGGCCTCCACGAGACCTGCTCCTACCGCGAATTTCGCTATGGCGTGTCCGACCGGGGCGCCTCGGTTCGCATTCCGTGGCAGGTTGCCCGCGACGGCATGGGTTACATCGAAGACCGGCGTCCCAACGCCAACTGCGACCCCTACACCGTGACCCGCCTGATCATCGAAACCGTGGGCGCTGCGGCTTCAGCCTAGCGATTCCAGCGTCTCAAAGCGGGACAATAAGCGGCGGAACCGATGGACCGGTTCCGCCGCTTGCGCATTTGCCAATAGCCGGCAAACCGTTCGCCGGCCGGGTTCGGCAACCCCCGCCAGCAACAGCAATCGCCTTGCCGAGACTTTTCCGGGTTCCTGCCTGCGCAGGAACGACGTATGGTTTTCAGAGGGTGAACACGCCCTAGTCCCAGACCCTCACCAGTTTCTGCATCGAGCGAAGCTCGCGGGGCGGGTCCATGTGCCGGCCGTAGTCGGTCCAGGACACCTCCGCCACGTAAAGGTCGCCGTTGGAGTCGATGGCGATCCCGTGGGGAGAATAGAACCGGCCGGACTGGTCGCCGTAGCTTTCGCGACCCACCCTGGCCAATACCTTGCCCCTGGTATTCATCACCGTTACGCGGGGGCCGAGGTCGGTGCCGATGTCGTTGGTGCCGATTCCGCAGAAGTATTCGCCGATGTAGATCAGTTCCTCGCCTGAGCGGTCGTCGATGCAGATGGCGGCGGCGCGCGACAGGTTGCCCCACTGCGTCTCGTACTTCCCGTCGGAACTGAATACCTGGATGCGATGGTTCTCGCGGTCGGCGATGTACACCCAGCCATCGTTGTCCACGATCACGTTGTGAACGATGTTGAACTGGCCGTCGCCGGTGCCCGATTCGCCCCATGAGAACAGGAGCCTGCCGTCCGGCGTGTACTTGTGGACCCTCGCGTTCGAGTACCCGTCGGCCACGTAGAATTCCCCCGTGCGCTTGTCGAAGGCCACGTGGGCCGGCACGCAGAACGGGTCGCCGCTCATGCGGGGACTGGGCTGGTGCGGCGTGCCCATGGTCATCAGCAGTTCGCCGTCCGGCGTGAACTTCCGCACCGTGCTGTCGCCGTTGTCCACGCAGAAGACGCTGCCGTCCGGCGCGATGGTCACGCCGTGCGGGTTGGCAAACACCCCTTCGCCCCAACTGCGCAGCAGGTTGCCCTCCGTGTCGAACACCAGCATCGGTATTGTCCCGCGATTGAACACGTACACCTGGTCATTGGCATCCACGGCCACGGCGGTGCCTTCCTGGTAAACGCACCCGTCGGGCAGATTGCCCCAGTTCTCGCCGGATACCCGGTAGTGAAAACCGTTCTCTCCGATGACAACCGGCCCGACCCGTTCGCCGTCGGCGCCGTGCCCGTCAACGCGCAGGCCGTATTCCCAGTCCTGTTCCTTATCGATGTCCTGATCGATGTCCTGTTCCCTATCGACCATATTCCTGACCTCCTCGAATCCGCGCCGGCTTGGGCCGAGGCATGGTGGAAATATATCACGCGAGATGAGGCAGTCCGCTCGTCCTTCGACAGGCTCAGGATGAGCGGACGGTGGAGGAGAAGCCGTTCTGGCAGCGGCAACGGCCTTTCGCCAGGATAATCGAATGGCCCTGGGGCCGCGCCGCGCAGTCGTCAGCGCTCCGGCGTCACTGGTCCTGGAAATAAACCTCGGTATCGGGATGGTATTGGAACCACCCGAACCAGAACGACGTGAGGCTGGGAATGCGCGCAAGTTGACGCGACGAGTCGGCGGCGTTGATCAGTCCTTCCTCGGTAACCGTCCACCGTTCGCCGGCGTTGTCCAGCAACGCGGTGGGCGGCAGGTTGTCATTGTCGCCATCCGCGGGGCCGAAGGTCAGATCGCCGCGCTCGTAGATGCGGCCGGCGCGGGATTCGGGAGAGGCCACCACCACCACGTTCATGCCGCCCACGGTGTCGTTGACGATGCGAACGTCCTGCAGGTCGCGCACCGCGTAGGCCTTCGCGGACTCCCCGACGGTGAGGCCGACCACCACCGCCTTGGGGTCGAAGGTCTCATCGCGCAGCCACACCGGGAACATCACCTGTCCCGACGTGAAGTAGGAGTAGTAGATCGCGCTGGGGTCGTCCTCGGGGACGTAGAACTCGGCCGGATAAATGCCGGTGTCCTGGGACAGCACCGTGGTGTCGGGGTGTTCGTCCACCCACTCGCCCCAGGTGGTCACCACGGATGGGAAGAAGGGCTGCCGGATGCCGGAATCGGCCAGCGGCCCGATCACCGGTTCGCCGATGAACTGGTTCCACAGTGACCGGGTGGCCCGGTCGTACATCACCTTGTTGCTGCGGTATAGCATCCCCGATGTCCCGAACGTGGTGGCTTCTCCGTTGACGATGCCGGAATACACGATTCCGGTGCCGCACAGGGTTCAATACACCAGGGATATTGGCTCGCCGCCCAGCGTGTCGTTGGCCAGTTCATGGGCGTTCATCACCCGCAGCGGGTAGGCCCGATGCTCGCCGTTTATCGAAACGCCGAACACCCGGTCATCGGGCCACAGGTAGGTGGCCTGCTCGGGAAGAATGTACGGCGCGTGTTCCAGCGGAGGAATGCCGTCCAGCCGGACGCCGCCCCATACCACCTCGGTGAGGTTCACCCTGGAATGTTCGATGCCCGGTTCCAGCAGTGCGGCCATGTCCGGGTCTATCACCGCCAGGGCGTTGACCTTCCAGCGCCCGTAGTCCGAGGGCGGAGCGAACTCGGCTTCGCGCGCGCCCACCCATTCGCGCCAACGCCGCCGGTCAAAATCAAAGTCCTCTCCGGTGAGTTGCGTGAGGGCATAAACCGCGCTGCTGGCGACATCCAGGTTGAAGAACTTCATCGCCTCCAGGATCACGTAGGCCTGGGACTTGTCCTTGTGGAATATGGTGTCTTCCAGCCCGAGCAGGGAGTCGCCGTTGTCGTGCCCCAGTCCGTCCCAGATGCGGTACATGGTGCGGTTGGGGTCATAGGCCGGCTGCGAACCGGCGGGGGCGGTCGCGCCGGGCGACGCGCCGGCAGACGTGGGGGTGGCGGCCGGCTCCGTTGACTCTGCAGCCGTGCCCGTCGTGGGCGATGGCGGTGGCGTCAATATGGACGATGCCGCGCGATTCTCCGCAGGTTGGCCGCACGACAGCATGGCCGCCACGGCCAGCAGGACGACAACCCACGCGACGCCGCGCCGCGACACTATTTGCGCTGGACCCATCCCTGCCTCCGGGAACGACTGAACTCTAACCTGGGCCTGTACACAGAGTACGTCCGGCCGGCGGCAGAGGATTAATCGAACTGGTAGGGGTAGATCACCTGGACGACCCTGCCGTCGCGCAGGGCCTCAAAGTAGCTGTGGGCGCCGCCGGGCTGCTGGAGCCAGCGCCGGACGAAGTAGGCGCAGAAGTTGACCAACTGCGCGCCCACGCTGGTTGCCGGCGGCGCGACAATCAGGTCGTCGTAGATGGACGGCGACACCGTGTCGGACTCAGCGCTGAGAAACTCGGCCAGCGCCGTCGATATCGACGACGATTCCGCGCCGGCCATCAGCAAGGCGTAGTCGCTGACGGTCCACGCCGACTCCATGATGTCGTCGGGGTTCATCTGAGACATCACGTTCTCGTCAAGGAACATGGTGAGGGCCAGCAGGAACCGGCTGAAGGCCAGGCGTGAAGGGTCGTCGTCGCCGTGCAGGGTACTGCCTTCGGTGGACCGGGCGTTCACGTAGTCTTCCTTGTTGATGTACGACACCAGCAGGGGGGTTTCCCGCCGTATGAGGATGCTGAGGCAGTCCTGGATGAGTTCGGCGCGCTGTTCGGGTCGCCAGGCGCGGAAGGGTCCGGTGCCCTGGTAAGCGTGGCGCGGATTGATTTCGGCCGGCACGCCGTCTGTGCCGGGAGGGTTGCCGAAGTGGCGGCGGACCAGCGCGTCGTACTCTCCGGTCATGGAGATGTACTGGTTTTCCTGGACGAGGAGGCCGGCGTGGATGTGGTGCGGCTGGTTGGGGTCATTGGCGCTGACGCCGGTCAGGCCGGATTCGCTCAGAAAAACCAGGTACATCGGAAGCCTCCTGGGCCGGGTGCGAATAGCGGCAGGGGCGGGTATCAAACCCGCCCCTGGTGAATCATAACGGTGATGTTCAGGACGCGACAGTACGAAAATCGACGTGCAGCACGTTGCCGGTGCGAGGATCCCACTGGATTTCCGAGGTCTCCACGTTGTATTCGCCGGACTCGCCGGCGATGGTGACGGTCATGGGATTTCCAAACTCGCCGCCCGCGGCGCTGATGGCGAGCAGCAACGCGCGCACCTCGCACTGCAGGGAACGGGAGTCAACGCCGCGTCCGTAAAGATGAACGGGCACGATGCCGCCGCGACGCAGGTTTTTCACCTTCTTGCCGACGGTGGCGCGAGTTTCAAGTTCGAGGGAAGCCGCCTGGGTGGTCATTGTTGCTGGAACTCCTGGGTGCTGATGGCGTGAAGCAGCCCGCAGGGGCCGCCAAGTGAGGCCATATCATAGCACATACACCACAGCAGCAATGACGGCGGCTGTGGTGTCACGGCGCGAAGAGGTTCAGGTCACGCCGGAGGCGCATCGGCAGACATTCGGGTGACCTCCGCCTGCGGAGTTTTGGAGATGATGTGGCCGATCTCCAGGCAGCAGAACCGGGCGGGGGAACGCGATACCGTTGTAGCGAACTTCTTGCAGAGATGACAAACACGTGCTTGACATCGAGGATGGCGATCGGCGCAGCGACGACAGTAGGGTTGGCAATGGCAATCGATTTTGGAAGAAGACGAAATCGTCCTTCTAGGATTCTAAGGCTTTGGCGAGTTTTGCCAGGGTTGATTGGACATCGAGCGCGGAGTGGCGCGCGAGTATGTACAAACGCCCCACTTGCTGAGTTCGGTTGTTGCTTTCTTCGCCCGGCCCTATTACTTCAATGGTTTCGCCCATTTCATCAAGGATCTCAAGCCGATAGCTAGTCGGAATCACCCAACCCCCAACCGGCAACTCACGCACTACGACTGAAATTGTATCGACGGACGTGACGAATTGGTTGCTCTCCACCGTGCGGCTCCATTTCAATGTGCCATTGGTGGTTCGCTCGATGAGTCCCTCCAATATGTTGTCCAATTGACTCATTTCGTCTCCCCTTGCGAATCGCCAAAGCCCATTGCGCTGGCCAATTCCTCCAAGTCGCTCTGGATATTGTTCAGGTTCTGATTTAGCCGAGATCGATCGTGTTCGGTGATCCCCGCTACGAAACGTTCTCTGACAAAGTCTTCCATCAGCCTGATCTCTGTTCTGGCAGTTGTGAGTCTCTCCCGAAACTCAGTCTGGTGCTCCGGACAACGGACGATAATGCCAGTGAGCATCTCTCGCAACGTTTGGTAATGCTCCCTGGCGGCCTCCCATTGGCTATTGTCATGCAATGTTTTGACAAGTTGGATCAATCCGATGGCGCGCTGCAAATCTACGGTCTGCAAATGGCGGGCGATTTGGTCCCGAGTCTCGTCGGCTGCAGTTTGCGCCGCTTGGGATGCGGATCTGGCGCCGCGAGCCTCCGTGATCGCCCAGCCGAGGCCACCCAACGAGACGAGAATTCCAACTACGGTGGCAGCATCGCCCCAAGTGGCCGACCAAAACTCCATCATATGTCGTGATTATAGCCCTTTACCAGATCATTGGCGAAGCGGCGAAATTGCCCAGCTGACCAACTCGCATTCTAGGGGGTGTCGTCAAAACCATGTGAGGGTGATAGATTGGAGTGAGTTGGGAGAGTTTGGAGGGTGGGGAGTATGCGAGCAGCGCACCGGCGCCACGATATGACTGATGATGTTTGGGAGCGATTGAGGCCGCATCTGCCCGGGGGAGAGGGCAAGCAGGGCAGACCGGCCCATGACAACCGTCGGTTTATCGACGCCGTGTGCTGGATTTTGCGTACCGGAGCGCCCTGGCGGGATTTGCCGCCGGACTACGGAGACTGGAAGAACACCCACCGGCGGTTCTGCCGCTGGCGGGACCGTGGAGTGTGGTCCGGACTGCTGGAGGCGGTGATGGATGACCCTGATTTCGAATGGCTGATGATCGACGCCAGCTATATCAAGGCCCATCCCCATAGCGCTGGGGCCCGGGGCGGCAACCAGGCCATGGGCCGCACCAAAGGGGGCTGAACAGCAAGCTGCACCTGGCGGTGGACTCCCACGGGATGCCGGTCAGGCTGGCCGTTACCGAGGGCACGGAGGCCGACTCCTCCCAGGCATTGCGTCTGATCCAGGGGATCGAGGCCCAGTGCCTGCTGGCGGACAAAGCCTACGACACCAATGAAATCATAGCCACGGCCCGGGAATTGGGCATGGACCCAGTGATACCACCGAAGAGGAACCGGAGGGAGCAGCGGGACTATGACCCGGCGCTGTACCGGTTGAGACACCTGGTGGAGAACGGTTTCCTGGAGTTCAAGCAGTGGCGCGGCGTGGCGACCCGTTATGCCAAGAGAGCCGCGTCTTACCTGGCCATCTGCCAACTCCGGGCAGTGATGGTCTGGAGCAAACTCTTTTGACGACACCCCCTAGGATGTCGAGTCTGATGCCTGTCGGATGGTCTTCTCGGCGAAGTCGGTGCGATGTCGGTGGCCATGGGGAAAGTTCAACACCCATCGACAAACTCAGAATCCACATCAGGCGGACACGTCCACCACAAGACGTAGCGGCAGGCAACCAATGCCATTCGATTGTCAACGGCAGACTACGCAACCACGCTAATGGCAAACCACGCAGTCCGCTCATCCTGAGCCTGTCGAAGGACGAGCGGACGGTGACGCCATGTCGTTGACGCCGCGCTGCGCCCACCGCTAACCTGTACATACGTTCGCCTAAACCGGCGGATGAATTTTTTTGAGGCCGCGCCGAATGGCGCGCGAGGTGTTCGTGTTGAATTGTCGTCGATGTGGATCGGAGGCTTTGCTCGAATTGGGCGGCCTCGACGGGGCGGATCATACGGTGTTCCGCTGTCGCGATTGCGGGTTCCTGTTCAGCCCGCCGGCCGAGGCGGCGCGGGCGCCCGGCGTTGTGCAGTCCCCGCTGCGTCCGGATGGATTGGCGGTCGGTCGCCGCACCGGTTACGTGGCCCCGGCGCGCCGCCGTCCGGCGAGGGATCGGTAGTCCCTGGCCCGGCCGGGGACTGACGGCACGCAAGCCCCCAATGATGACGCCGGAGCCTGCGCCGATAAACCCGACGGAGCAAAGGAGACCATCGATCCCACGCGGTTCGCCGTTGAGGTGCTGGGAGTCGCCCTGTGGGACAAGCAGATGGAGGTGTTGAACGCGGTGCAGCGCGAGCGTCGTGTGGCGGTCAAGTCGGGCAATGGCCTGGGCAAGGATTTCACCGCTGCGGTGGCCGTGCTCTGGTACCTGTACTGCCACGACCCCGGCATCGTCCTCAGCACCGCGCCCACCTTCCGGCAGGTGAGGCACGTCCTGTGGCGGCAGATTCACGCGCTGCACCGCCGCGCCAAGGACACCCTGGGCGGCAGGCTCTTGGATACTCGGTGGGAACTGGCGGAAGACCGGTACGCCCTGGGCCTGTCGGCGGACGGCGCCGACCAGTTCCAGGGTTTCCACTCCGAAAACGTTCTGGTGGTGGTGGACGAAGCCGAGGGCGTGGACGAGGAAATCTACGAAGCCATCGACTCGGTGATGACCTCGGGCAACTCCACCCTGCTGCTCATCGGCAACCCCACCACCACGTCGGGCCCCTTTTACCGCGCCTTTCACGAGGAGAGCGGCATCTACACCACCATCACGATCTCCGCGCTGGAGTCGCCCAACGTGCGGGCCGGCAGCGTGGAGGTGGCGGGCCTGACCACCGCGGAATGGGTGGCGGAACGGCGAATCGTCTGGGGCGAGGACAGCGACCTGTTCCGCGCCCGCGTCCTGGGACAGTTCCCGGAGAGAGGAGAGGACACGTTGATCTCCATGAGAGACATCCAGGCGGCAGTTTATGAGCCGACCGGGGACGCTTTTACAGAGATAAACAGGATGAACAGGATGAACGGGATGCCCGGCTTTGATCCGGAGGTTGCCTCAGAAACCGGGCAGTCTCCGGATGGCAGCGCAGGGGCGGACGATCATTCGCCCCCACCCGAGCGAGAAGGCCGATTTCAGGCGGCTGATCCCTTCGGTATGTTCCAGCCCATGATGAGCCGGGCGCTTGGTCGGGCGGCCGGCCCGGTGGTCATCGGCGTTGACATCGCCCGCTTCGGCAGCGACCGCACCGTCGTGCTGGTGCGGCGCGGCGACACCGTCGAATCCATCCGCACGTTCTCCCGCCTCGACACCATGGCCTCGGTGGGCCAGGTGATGGCGGCGATACGGGAGCACAGTCCGGATCGGGTCAACGTGGACTCCATCGGCATCGGCGCGGGAGTGGTGGATCGGCTGCGCGAGTTGGGAATGCGGGTATCGGCAATCAACGTTGCCATGAAACCGAAGCGGGACCCGACCTGCGCCAACCTCCGCGCCGAAGGCTACCAGTCCCTGGTCCGGCGGTTCCGCGACCGGCGCATCAGAATACCCAACGATGCCGGCCTGATCTCCGAACTCGCTTCGCTGCGCTACGGCTACGACAGCAGGGGCAGGCTGCTGCTGATCGGCAAGCGAAATCTGCGCAGTCGCGGCATCAAGTCCCCGGACAAGGCCGACGCGCTCATGCTGGCGTTCCTCGACGAAGGTCCCGAAGAGCCCTACCCGTAACCCCCGCGCCGGCGCGGGAACTGCACCTGCCCACCGCCGCCGGACACAGGGCCCCACCACCGAAACCGCAGGGGGGAATGTTCATTCGCCCCGCATCACAATGCACAAACCTCATGGAGTTATCAGGCGATGAAAGACATAACGAAGATGCTGCGCGCATCCTTCGGCAGACTCGGAATGAACGGGGAATCGGTTGACGGCGGGACGAGTCGGGGTTCCGTGGTGCAGCGCGCCAACCGCGCGGCGGCCGCCAACCGCCTGCCGGGAGAGCAGTCGGACACCTTCGGCGCCGGCGGCGAGGGTTGGGCGCGTCCGGAATACGGGCGCTACATGGCGACGTCGCCGTCGGTGTACGCTGCGGTCAGGCTGCGCGCCGAAGCGGTTACGCGCCCGCCGCTGCGCGTGTACCGAACGGAGGCCGCCACTCGCCGCGCGCCAGTGGAGCCGACCCATCCGGTGGCGCGCCTGCTGGAGCGCGTCAACCCGTGGTACACCCGCGCCGACCTCTGGCGGGCCACGGAAATCTACCTGTGCCTGTGGGGGTCGGCGTTCTGGGCCATTGAGCGGGGCGAGGACGGACAACCGGAGTTGTGGCCCCTGCGCCCCGACCGCATGGCGATCATACCCGACCGCCGCCGCTACGTGCGCGGCTTCGTGTATCGCGGCGCGGTGGAGCAGGTGGCCTACACCCCCGACGAGGTGGTGTGGCTGCGCTATTTCAACCCGTTGGAGGAGATGGCGGGACTGTCTCCGCTGGCCCCGGCCCGGCTGTCGGCGGATATGGGACACGAGGGGCTGCAATTCAACCGACACCTGCTCCGCAACTCCGCCCGTCCCGATTTTCTGCTGCTCACCAACCAGGAGATGAACGACGCGGAGTTGGAGGACTTCTACGCCCGTTGGGAACAGCGCTATCAGGGTCCCGACAACGCCCACCGTCCCGCCGTGGCGTCGGCCGTGCGCGACGTCAAGACGCTGGGCCTCTCCCACCGCGACATCGATTTCATCCAGGGCCTGCGCTGGAGCCTGGAGGAGGTCAGCCGCACTTACGGCGTGCCCAAACTGCTGCTGGGCGATTTCGAGCGCGCCACCTACGCCAACGTGCAGGCGTCCGACAGGATGTTCTGGCGCAATACCGTCGTGCCCGAGGTGCGGTTCCTGGAGGACCAGATGAACCGCGCGCTGCTGCCCAAACTGGGGTATCCGGACCTGACGGTTGAGTTCGACCTGTCGGCCGTCGAGGCGTTGCAGGAGGACGAGAACAGCCGCGTCCAGCGCGAAACGGCCCTGCTGGATCGCGGGGTCCTCACCATCAACGAGGTACGCCGGGACCACAACCTCCCAGAGGTGCCCTGGGGGGAGGCGCCAACCCGGCGCGGGCCGGGATCAGCGTCGCAGGGCTCCGACCATCTCCGCATTAACGCCAGTCATTCCCGGGCATGATGCGGAGCATGAACTCATCGAACATTGGCACGGTGAAGTCGGTATCCCCGTGACTGGGACTCCAGATCATGCCCTTGTTGATGAGTTGCGCGCGCGTTGGAGCCAGCGACCTCACTGAACGACCAAGCTCGTGAGCGATGTCGCCGGATCGATGCGGGCCCGCTCCAAGTCCTGCCATCGCTCTGACATAGCGCTTCTCCGAGGGGGTGAGTCGGTCGAACCGGACCAGGAAAAAACTTTGATCGAGGGCGGCCAGCGCCTGTTGGGCCGCGACTTCAACGTAAGGAAGAATGATGGGAGAAGATTCGGCAACGTCCCAGAGATGCTTTCCCCACTCCTGCAAAAAGTAGGGATAGCAGCGTGTTTGGGCGATTACGGCGTCGAGGGATGCATCGTCGATATCGACCCCTTCGTCCCGAGCGGGTTTGCTGATGGCGATGCGGGCGTCCTCGGGGGTCAACGCGCCTATTTCCGGAAACTCAAAAAGCCTTTCAGCATAGGATTTGGCCCTACCCATTTTGCCGCGCACCTGGGGAAGGCCGGCGCCGAGCATAACGATCGGACTCTGCCGCTGCGATGCGCGGTGCAAGGCGACTATCAGGGCGGCCAGTTCGTCTTCATCCACGTATTGGAGTTCGTCAATGAAAATGGCTACACAGGTGTTGTCCGCCGCTGCGGCTTCTCCAACCACCTCAAACAGCGCTTGCAAGTCGGTTTCCAGGTCCCCGTTGTCAGCAAGCCCGGGCTCAGGATCGAAGTCCAAAGCGACCTCGATGTCCTGGAACTTCACCTTGAGAGCCCCGACCAGACCGGCCAGCCCCCTCAGGGCTCGTTGCGCTTTGTCTTTTGCCGCTTCCCTGCGAGAGAGCCGCAGTAACGCGGCCCGCAACTGGGGCGCCAGCAGGGACGGCAGAGAACGATTTTCTGGGGATTCGATGCTGAGGGTATATATGCCGCTCGCCTCTGCGTCTTGGCGAATGCGTTCCAACAGGACGGTCTTGCCGACACCGCGCAAACCAACCAACAGCAGACTTTTGCTGGAGCGCCCGATTCGGGTGCGCTCCAAAGCCACCCGCGCCGAGTCTCGGATGGTGTCACGACCAGCCAACTCGGGTGGGGGAGTTCCTGCGCCGGGAGCGTAGGGATTGCGGATGGGATCCATAGCACAATGTTATAGCAAAGTTAGCAAAGTTACAAGTTTTTTATAAACCATAGTAACTTGAGATAAATTGCAGTAACTTCGCTATACATCGCCTCAAACCCTGCCCGCGCTGGGTACGTCGGAGGGCATCGCAGGGTCATTCGATTGTGGCGTATCCCCAACCGTCATGCCGGCGAAAGCCGGTAGATGGATTCACATTTCAAGTGCAACATATCATTGGCGAATATTTCCGTGGCGAATATTTCCGTCGGCGTCCGATAGCCCAAGCACTTCCGAGGAGTGTTGTGGTACTCCTGCACCAACTGGGTGAACCGTTCCGGCAACAGCAATTGCCTTTTGCCGGGTGAATCGAAACACCATGACAAAACCATGCCCTGCTTGAATATCCTCCGCGCGGGACAGATAATGCCCTCGGGTCTCATACCTTTTTCATAACGGGGGCTCGATAACTTTATGTTTGAAGTTCTGGGCGGCATCCTCGGCGGCGTTGGTCTGCTCTTCTTCGGGATGTGGCTGCTCTCCGAGAATCTGAAAACGGTGGTGGGCCCACGCCTGCGCGTGCTGGCCAGTAGGCTGGCCGACAACCGCTTTTCCGGATTCGCCTGGGGGACCCTGGCCGGCGCCATCACCCAGAGTTCGCCGGCCGTAACCTTCATCACCATCAGCATGCTGCGGTCGGGGCTGATCTCGGCCCGCCAGGCCTACCCCATCGCCCTCGGCGCGCAGATGGGCGTCGGCCTGATCCTGTTCATCGTCACCGTGGACATCCGCGTGGCCGCCCTGTTCGGCATCGGCATCGGCGGCGTCATCATCACGCGGTTCAGCCGGGGCAACTACCGCGAGGGCGGCGCCATGCTGTTCGGCGTGGCCGCGCTGCTGTTCGGACTCGTCCTGATCAAGGAATCGGCGGCGCCCCTGTCCGAGCAGACCTGGTTCCGCGCCGGCCTGGACATATCGGCCGGTTCCATCCTGTTGTCCTTCATCGTCGGCGCCCTGCTGACCTTCATCGTGCAGGCGCTGGTGCCTGTTGTCGCCTTCGGCATCGGCCTGGCCGCCGCTGGCCTCGTCGGCGTCGAGCAGGTGCTGATGTACGTGTACGGCTCCTATGTCGGCCTGGCCATCAGCGTCATGATCGTGTCCTACGGACTCAGCGGCACCGCCCGGCAGTTGGGAATGTTCTGGGCAGTCCAGGTAATCTTTTCGGCGGTGATCATGGTCGGTCTGCTGTACATTGAAGTGTATGCCAACGTGCCGCTGGTCAACGCGCTGATCACCTGGCCCGACATCGGGTTGGGGCCGCAGATGGCGCTGGCGGTCATCATCTTCGGCATGCCGTCGCGCATCGTTGTCCTCGCCGCCCCCGACTGGACCATGCGCATCTTCTCCCGCTTCTGGCCGGCCAGCATCGCGGAGCAGCAGTCCCGCCCCTGGTACATCCACGACCAGGCCATGGACGACGTGGAAACCGCGCTCGACCTCACCCACCTGGAGCAGCGGCGCGTGCTGGCGATGTTCTCCGGCTATCTCGATCAGGCCCGCGACGGACAGCCCGCCGGCGCAATCCGCGACTGGGCGCGCGAGGTCAACGCCCGCATCGACGAGTTCCTCAACGAACTGGGACGGCTGCGTCCCGGCCAGAGCAGCGAACGACGCAATTCCGTCCTCAGCCGCCAGAAGCTCATCACCTGGCTCGAAGAGCAGTTCTCCACCATCCCCGAATCCCTCCGCCAACTTCCCGAGGACCCCGACCTCGACATGTTCCGCATCAGCGTCGTCGAGGGCACCGACGCCGCCTTCCTCATCTTCCTCGACGCCGTGGAGGAGGACGACCCCGACACCTGGGCCTTCACCGAACAACTCATGGGCGACCGCCGCGTCCTCATGCAGGACGTTCGCGCCCGCTACCTCGCCCTCACCCCCGATGACGCTGGAGACCAGCAGCGCATCATCGTCGAGGCCACCAACGCCGTCGAAAACATCTTCTTCCTCCTCGCTCAACTCACCCGCGATTTCAGGGAGTCCGGCAGCCCGGCGGCCGTTCCGGCAGAGGTGTGAGGCAGGACGTGTAACAGGCGTACCCACCCAACATTGCGCGAAACCATTTGAGTGTCGAAAATGACTTCGACAAGTTGGTTGTTGCGCGGTTCGCATCGGGTGCAAGCGCTTGCCTGCCGTCCCTCCCGCGATGGGACACCTGCTTATCCCCAAAAGAAGCCCCCAG
This sequence comes from Dehalococcoidia bacterium, assembly GCA_963668585.1. Lineage (GTDB taxonomy): Bacteria > Chloroflexota > Dehalococcoidia > Lucifugimonadales > UBA3495 > Bin87. The sequence continues at coordinate 1,144,471 of OY764869.1, forward strand.
ATGTGGGGGCTTGACGTTTTTATCGACGGTTACGCGTACCTGCTGATGCCGTGCCGGCGGTACCGCCATGCAATATTCTAAAACCCGCAACAGCGGGAGGAGAGCGCCGGATGCAAAAAAGGACCGCCCCAAAGCAATATTGTTCGCATTTTGACCGTCCTGCGATGCGATTCAGGACAATCCTGTATTGGGGTTGTGAGCGAAACGAGCGTGTCAATCTTTGGAAATCACGTAAACCGTCGAAAGATTCCGCCAAAATGGACGCCATGCGCCCGCCCACGCCGTCTGTGTAGCGCAAATGCAACCCTGTGGGCAGCGTCCCCGCAGCCCGTTGGCGGGAAGCAGCCCGCGTCGCCGGAGACACCTCGAACCCCTCGCGTCGGGAACGCGAGCCATTGGGGGCGGTCGCCCGTTTGATCGCCCTCCTGACCCCGTTAGGGCTCCTTGGTCTCCACGGTGAATATGTTGGAAGCGGTATTGCCCCTGGTGTAGATGTTCTCGCCGTCGGCCGTCAGGTCCTCGCCCACCCCGGTCACCCGGTTCGCGGGCAGGCTGATGGTCACCGGTTGACCCAGCGTCGTCGGTTCGATGGTGATCACGTACACGCCACCGGAGGATACCTGGATGGCGGTAGCGCCGCCGTTGGTCACCTCGAAATCGGAGAGTTCCAGGTCCTTCACCGCCTCCACCATGACCCCTGACACTTCGGGGTCGGTTAGCTCGAGGTCGGAGCGGAACGTCCCGGTGGCCACCCGGTCGGGGTATGACTCCAGCTTGTGCGGCAGGAGGACGGCGGACAGTTTCGCGTTCAACGGAGAGTCATTCTTGTTTGGAGCCTGGGTCCTGAGCCGTGGCGATCTGGACAGCACGGTGTCGCCGCGGCGGATGCGCAGGTCATAGGTTAAAGGCGCGCCCCGGAAGATGTCGCCGTGCGAAAACTTGATGCAGGAGGTGTCCATGTCGGCGCACCGGACGTAGTTGTTCCCGCGCGCAATTATCTTCCAGCGTGGGGCAGGTTCCTGGACCGGCAGGTCGAAATCGACCGTCCATTCCCACAGGTACCGGCTTGACGCTTCTATGACCACGTCCGCATCGGTGGGCACAGCCCGCCCCAGGTCCCAGCAGATATCCAGGCGCGCCCTGCGGTCGATCACCTCGGCTCCGCACGCCCTGATCGTTTTAGTTTCGAGGCTTCCATCAACCTTGTGCCCCTCGAAAGTCGTGATGGACCCCTGCAGCCGGTAATGCAAGCTTGCCGAATGACCCGTGGAAGCATGCATGATCTTGCCGCCGTTCGCCATCAGTTGATCTTCGCGCAACTGGATGCCATCGCTGTCCCGGTCCCCGGCCTGCACGAGGTATGCGAACTCCAGCGTGCTGGTCCCCGAGCCGCCCACATAATGGAACTCCCGGTTTGCCACCGAGTTATCCGAGTCGCCCACCTCAATCAGGAGTCCTGGGTTACCGAAGGTGGTATCCACAACGACCTCCGTGTCGTACGTCACTGTGATTGTGATGGCGTCCCCTAACCCGTACGTGTCCCCATTGTTTTTCGGTTCAGAAATTATGGATATACCATGAAGCCAAATAATTTGAGGAACCTGGTTGACCAGGTGCTTGGGGTCTGCATCCACCGCATCGTGGGCCAGATCAGCATCAAAGTCCGTGCCCTGCTGCTTGATCGTCCCGCCGTTCAGCATCAGGGAGTCGGCCGCGATTGCGATCCCTTCCTGGTCGTTGTCGCCGGCAGTAACGGTATAGGAGAAGGTGAGAGTCAGGTTGGTGGCGTCCACTGCCGAGTATTCGGCCCGCTTCACGGAGTCACCAATTGCAACCTTGATGTACGGTGTACCGTCGGTTGTATCCACCACAACGGGCGCCCCGAATGTAACGGAGACCTCGATCACGTCGCCGGCAACATACACGTTATCGGCGCCGGCGTCGCTGGTGAACGCGACGCCGGTGACATCAGCCCAGATGCGGTCGATGGTGACCGTGTAGGTCTGAGTCATCAAACCCCTCTTGCTCACGCTGATCGTGATCTCGTTGGCCCCTCGGGACAGGGCAACCTGGTGCCCGGCGGCGGCGGTGTCGGCGTCGGCAGGCAGGATGCTGGCGGTGGCGCCGGTTTCCGCCGTGACGCTCACGGTTGTTTCGGTGGTGTCCCGCCCGACCGTGGCCGTGTAGTCCACAACATCGGACGTGAACGCGGGCGACAGCGTGATGCCGGCCAGCGACAGGGCGGTGAGCGTGGCGCGCTCCTCGCTGTTGTGAACCAGGTGTCCGCCCTGGTCGGCCAACGCATCATGGGTCAGCAGGGCGTCGTCGCCGGTGGTGCGGTTCGTGATGGAACCGCCGTTCAGGGCAAGGGCGTCGGCCGCGATGGACACGCCGTTGGAGTCATCGTCGTCGAGAACCACGGTATAGGAGAAGGTCAGCGCCTTGCCGGCGGCGTCTGCGCTCGAATACTCTGCGTTGCGCGTTGTGGTCCCGATGGTGAGGGCCACGTGTGGCGTGCCCATGGTCGTATCAACCTGCACTGCCCTGTCGAAAGTGACCAGGACCTCGATGGCGTCGCCGGCCACGTAGGTGTCGTCGCTGACGGGGTCGCTGCCGAGCGCGATGCTCTCGATGCGGGGACGGTGATCCTCGAGTTGGAGTGGCGTCGATGAGGACAACGACAGCCGGTAACCGTCATGCTGGTTGGGCGTCCCGGGCACACTGGGGATTGTCGCCGTGGGGTTGCTTGACGCGCTGGCGGGCTCAACCGTCAGGATTGCGCTGGCCACTTCCCCGGCACGGATGGTGACGCCGGTGGCGCCGCCGGAGATGCTGGCGTCAGTTACAGTCAGGCGCAGCCACATATTGAAGGGCGCACCCTTTGGCGCAACGGCCCTGAACTGTAAAGTGCCCACGGATTCCAGGCCCACCGGCAGCAGGATCGGGTTCGTTGCATTGTTGCGCAGGTCAAGTTGGGTCAGCGGACTGCTCAGGTTGGCGAACATGCCATCGGGCAGTTCGTCAAGCTGGTTTTGGTGAAGGGACAATATTTCCAGGGCCGTCAGATCGTCAATAACACCGACCGGGAGTGAGGTCAGTTGGTTGCGGTCCAGGTGCAGACGCGTCAATGCCGAGAGGCCGTCAAAGACCCCAGCCGGGAGCCCGGTGAGCTCGTTGATCTCCAGCCAAAGGCTCGTCAGGCTGGTCAGACCATCAAACACATTCTCGGGCAACTCGGTGAGTCCGTTTGTTCCCAGTTCAAGTACCGACAACGATGACAGGCCGTTGAACAGGTCCTCCGGCAGTGTGGTGAACCGGTTTGCAACCAGGTAAAGCTCGGTCAGCGTGGGCACGGGCGCGAATATATCCTCCGGCAATTCGCCGTCGACGCCTTCAATTGTCAAGCGAGTGAGCGCCGGCAGTCCCGCAAAAATCCGGTTGGGCAAGCTGGTGAGGCGGTCCGGGGACGAGATGTCCAAAGCGGTCATGGCCGTCAGGCTGCTGAAGTCGTCCACCTTCAGTTCCGCTTCCTCTGTTGGCACGTACAGGTCAAGTATGGTGGACAGGTCCGCTGACGTGACGTCCGAGCAGTCCTGGGTCTCGGTCAATTCTTTGATCTCTGCCAATTCCTCGAGAATGGCAAGCTGCACCGTTCGCGTCCGGTCGCAGATGCCCAGGCCCTCGCCCACCAGGACGGTCGCCTCGTCCGACGGGTCGCTGGCGCCCTCCGAGTTGACGGCCCTCACCTGGAAGAAGTGGGACACTCCGTTGGCAAGGCTTTCGACCGTGAAACCATCCTCGTTGTCCTCACCGACCGCGCTGTCGGCAATCGCGGTCCAGGCTTCGGGATAATCGGCATCGGATGATGACTTGTAGCGGTATTCGTGGCCGGTTACCGCCGGGAATGCCGCCGGCGTGGCCCACGCCAGAGTGGCCGCCTCATCCCCCGTCGTTGCCGTGAGGTTCGTGGGTTTGGAAGGGGGATCCATCGACTTGCTCACCGTGACGGTGTAGGTGACGGTGAGCCGCCCTGCCCTCATCACCTGAATTTCGATTGTGGCCGACTCCGTCGCCAGCGATACCTGGTGGCCGGCGGTGTTGCCATCGGCGTCGGCTGGCTCGATGCCGCCGATGTGCCCCACCAGCACCGTGGCGGTGACGGTGGTCTGCGTGACGGTCGGCCCGACCTCTGCCGTGTATTCGGTGGTCGCGGAATCGAACGCCGGTGCCAGCGTGGCGTCGCTCAGGTACAGGCTGTTGAGCTTGGCCCTGGGAGGATCCAGCCTGCCGTTCACCTTGTGCCCGATGATTTCGGGTTCGGCGTGGTTGAGGTCCGCGTCCCGCCCCGTGGTCTCGTGTTTGATGCTGCCGCCGTTGAGTCGCAGGCGGTTGGGCTCCAATGCGATGCCGGTGTTGTCCCGGTCGCCGGGCTGGACCACGTATTGAAACTCCAGCGTGCTGCTTTCGGAACCCCCAACGTAGGACAGTTGTCGGGTCTCCAGAGTAATGCCGGGATGCCAGAAGTCCATCTCCAGGATCGGGATGCCGTCGGTGGTGTCCACCACCACTTTGGAATCGAAGGTGACGGTGAACGTGATGGTTTCGCCTTCGCCGTAGGTCTCGACGCCAGCCAGCGGTGAGGACATGATGGCAACGCCGTTGGCCACGATACTGGGTACCTTGTTGACGATGTGGCCGGCCTGGCTGGCAAGGGCGGAATGGTCGAGGACGGCATCTGCGCCGCCCACCTGGGCCGTGATGGACCCGCCGTCCAGCGTCAACGCGTCGGCGGCGATGGAGATGCCGTCCTGGTCGCTGTCGTCCTCCACAACGGTGTAGGAGAAGGTCAGCACCTTGTTGGTGGCGTCGATGGAGGCGTAGGCAGCATTGCGGCTGTTATCGCCCACCGAGACGGCCACGTAGGGAGTGCCGTCCGTCGTGTCCACCGTCACGGGCCGGTTGAATGTCACCGCGACGCTGATCACGTCGCCGGTGGCATAGGTGCCGTCGGCGCCGGGGTCGCTGGAAATGGCGACACTGTCCACCATGACCATGCCGATTTCCAGGGTTACCGTGTACTCGGTTGAGATCGTGGCCGTCCCGGATGCGGTGATGGTGATGACGGCGCCGTCGCTGACGGCCACCTGGTGTCCGGAGGCGCTGGAATCGGCATCGGCCGGCTGGATGCTGGCGGTATTGCCCGCCTGGACTGTGGCAGTGGCCGTGGTCTCGGTGACGCCCGGGGCCACCACGGCGGTGTATTCGGTGATCGCGGGATCGAAGGCAGGCGACAGCGTGGCGTCGCTCAGGGACAGGGTGTTCAGTTCCGCGCGCGGCGGTGTCAGCCTGCCGTTCACCTTGTGCTCCCCTCCTCTGAAATTGGGGCGCGGGTGTTCGAGGTTAGCATCTCGGCCGGTGGTGGCGTGCTTGATGGAACCGCCGTTCAGGCGCAGCCGGTTCTGCTTGATGGCGATGCCGGAGTTGTCCCGGTCCCCCTGCTGCACCACGTAATTGAACACCAGAGACCTGCTGCCGGAACCGGGGATAAATCCCAGCTCCTTGATCGCGAAGTTCCCGCCTGGATGCCAGAATTCCATCTCCAGGGTCGGGATGCCGTCGGTGGTGTCCACCACCACGTCGGAATCGAAGGTGACGGTGAACGTGATGGTTTCGCCTTCGCCGTAGGTCTCGACGCCAGCCAGCGGTGAGGACATGATGGCAACGCCGTTTGACACGATTCTGGGTACCTTGTTGACGATGTGGCCGGCCTGGCTGGCCAGGGCGGAATGGTCGAGGACGGCATCTGCGCCGCCCACCTGGGCCGTGATGGACCCGCCGTCCAGCGTCAACGCGTCGGCGGCGATGGAGATGCCGTCCTGGTCGCCGTCGTCCTCCACAACGGTGTAGGAGAATGTCAGTACCTTGCCGGTGGCGTCGATGCCGGTATAGGCGGCGTTGCGGAGATTGTCTCCCACCGAGACGGCCACGTAGGGAGTGCCATCCGTCGTGTCCACCGTCACGGGCCGGTTGAAGGTCACCGCGACGCTGATCACGTCGCCGGTGGCATAGGTGCCGTGGGCGCCGGGGTCGCTGGAAATGGCGACACTGTCCACCATGACCATGCCGATATCCAGGGTTACGGTGTACTCGGTCGAGATCTTGGCCGTCCCGGATGCGGTGATGGTGATGGCCGCGCCGTCGCTGACGGCCACCTGGTGTCCGGAGGCGCTGGAATCGGAGTCGTCCGGCTGGATGCTGGCGGTATTGCCCGCCTGGACTGTGGCAGTGGCCGTGGTCTCGGTGACGCCCGGGGCCACCACGGCGGTGTATTCGGTGGTCGCGGGATCGAAGGCAGGCGACAGGGTGGCGTCGCTCAGGGACAGGGTGTTCAGTTCCGCGCGCGGCGGCGTCAGCCGGCCATCCACCTTGTGGTCCCCTCCAAAGACAGGGCGGGAGTGGTCGAGAACGGCATCGCGCCCCGTGGTGGCGTGTTGGATGCTGCCCCCTTTGAGTCGCAGCCGATTCCGCTTGACGACGATGCCGGAGTTGTCCCGATCCCCCTGTTGGACTACGTACTCGAACTCCAGGGTCGTGCTGCCGGAACCGCGGACGAAGCCCATCTCCTTGATCGCGTAGTTCCCGCCTGGATGCCAGAACTCCATGGACAGGGTGGGTATCCCGTCGGTGGTGTCCACCACCACGTCGGAATCGAAGGTCACGGTGAACGTGATGGTCTCGCCCTTGCCGTAGGTGTCGCTATTAGCCAATGGCGTGGAGGTAATCTTCACGCCGCCGGTTACGATCTCGGGTACCTTGTTGACGATGTGGCCCGCCTGGCTGACCAGGGCGTCATGATCCAGGACGGCATCCGTACTGCTGGCCTGGCCCGTGATGGACCCGCCGTCCAGCGTCAACGCGTCGGCGGCGATGGAGATGCCGTCCTGATCGCTGTCGTCCTCCACAACGGTGTAGGAGAATGTCAGTACCTTGCCGGTGGCGTCGATGCCGGTATAAGCGGCGTTGCGGAGATTGTCTCCCACCGAGATGCCCACATACGGGACGCCGTTGGTGGTGTCCACCGCGACTGAGACGTTGAAGGTTGCCGCGACGTTGATGACATCGGCGGTGGCGTAGGTGCCGTCGGCGCCGGGGTCGCTGGTGACGGCCACAGTGTCCACCACCGTACTGACCATGATGGTCACGGTGTACTGAGTGGGGAGTTTGCCCGCTTCCGCGACGGTGATGGTGATGACGGCGCCGTCGCTGACGGCCACCTGGTGTCCGGAGGCGCTGGAATCGGCATCGGCCGGCTGGATGCTGGCGGTATTGCCCGCCTGGACTGTGGCAGTGGCGGTAATCTCGGTGACGCCCGGGGCCACCACGGCGGTGTATTCGGTGGTGGCTGGGTCGAAGGCAGGCGACAGGGTGGCGTTGCTCAGGGACAGGCTGTTGAGTTCGGCCTTCGGCGGCTCCAGCCTGCCGTCCACCTTGTGCCTGTTGAGGTTGGGTTTCGCGTGGTCGAGGTTCGCGTCCCGCTCCGTGGTGTGGTGTTTGATGCTGCCCCCGTTGAGTCGCAGGCGGTTGGCCTCCACCGAGATACCGGTGTTGTCCCGGTCGCCGGCCTGGACCACGTATTGAAACTCCAGCGTGTTGCTCCCGGAACCTCCGACGTAGGGCACTTCCCTGGTGTGTCCGGTGATGCCCGGATGCCAGAAATCCACCCCCAGGGTCGGGATTCCGTCGGTGGTGTCCACCACCACGTCGGAATCGAAGGTCACGGTGAACGCGATGGTCTCACCCCTGCCGTAGGTGTCGGCAGCCGCCAGCGGGGACGAGATCACGGCGACACCGTCGGCAACGATGTTGGGAACCTCGTCCACTTGGCCCGACTGGCTGGCCGGAGCGTCGTGTTCCAGGTTCGCATCAACGCCGCTGGCCAGGCTCGTGATGGATCCGCCGCCCAGCGTGAACTCATCGGCGGCGATGGAGATGGCGTCTGCGCCCGGATCGCTGGTCAATCGCATCTCGGTGATGCCATCGCGCAGATTGACCTGGCGGCCCTCGTTGTTAAACGGGGCGGCCAGCCTGTCATCAATCTTGTGGCCGGGGTGGTGGCCAACGACAGGATGCTTTGGGATCGCGGGCAGGTCTCCGGAGACCTCCTCTGCCTGGTCAACGGTGCCGATCGGTTTCTGCGTCGATGCGGCCTGCGCGCCGGACACCGTTCAGGCCAGGATCCCAATCACCGCCAGACTGACGGCCGCAGCGGCAAGCGAGACCCGCAGGTGGACACGCCACCGGGCGATGAGTCGAAATATGTTGGAGTTGTTCGTTATGTTGGAGTTGTTCGTCCGGAACATGGCGCCTGCATCCGCGGTGTAGAGGTCCACAGGCATCGGCCATCGCCTTGATACCCGAGGATGACCGGGCGGCGTGGGCCCTGCCTGCCGAAAAAGCGACAAGATGCTGGCACGTTGCCGCCACGAACTCTATGACGGGACATCTGGGCACGAAATCTTGTTTACGGTGTTCACGCCCCGGGAGCGCCAGCGGACACCGCAAGCAGCGCTTTGCACTCGTTGTCTTTCTAAAAACGCCACGTTTGATGCGGAATCGCCGGTTGCGGTGAATGTGCAAATGGGGTGCTTTCCGGCGCGCCAATCCGGCGGAGTGCCGAACGGTGCCAGCCTGGCGTCGGCAGGTTGGTTGTCCACGAGTCCATCTCGCTGAGTGCATGTACTTGCGGTTCAACGGCACACGCGGCGCTAACCGTGTGCAGATAGGCTGGCCACAACAGCGACACGCACAAACGATGCACAATCACCGTACGGTCGCCCCACGAACAAATGCGAGGCTCGGGAAACCCCGCTTGTCTCGCCACCGCAACAAAGGACTGCGCTCATGCGCACCCGGTTTGTCACGGCGATGTACCCGGTTGAATCCGCAACCCCGTCACTCTCCAGAAAAACCCGTCGCTCCTGCGAAAGCAGGAACCCAGGAACCGAACGATGAGGAGATTTGGCGGGGTGTTTGACGCCTATGATTACCGGCTTCTCGCTTTCGCGAGAATGGCGGTTGGCAAATGGGAGTTGTGGTGGTGGCCGGCTATGAAACAGGGTTACGCATGAACGGCGGCCACACCCGCAGTCCGTCGCCTGTCCCTACCGCGCCTGTGATTGCGCCGGTGCGGCAGGGCCATTCGATTATTGACCGCAGTTGAGGTGGTCCGCTCGTCCTTCGACAGGCTCAGGGTGAGCGGACGGTTAGCAGGGAACCGTTCTGATAACAGCAATTGCCTGCGGCCAGGATAATCGAATGGGCCTGGCCGTCGCCGCCCTCCCGATACACAAAAGCGCATCAACTGCACGTATAATGTCAAGCCATCAACACGCTCCATGGATCGCATCCCGGCCCTATTGGGCCAGTCAACCGCACGGCGTCGGTGGATGGCGCCCGAATCGAAATCGGTTTCGTTGCGCAAGACATTTGAGGTTGTTAACGCATCGTGGTTACAGAGCGCGAATTCCAGAAAGCCAGACACGCCCAGGTCGGATTCGTTATGCGCGCTTACCGTGAATCCTACGTGGATGAAAACGGCAGGCTGGGGCTGTCCCAAGAGGGATTGCTACGGCGCATGGCATCCGTGGACGGGAGTTTTGGCGAACGGTTCAGCCATGCCACCGTGTCGCGCTGGGAAGCCGGGACCGTCCGACCCAGAATTGACCGCATCAAGACATTCGGCGCGGCGCTCAACCTGTCGGACATGGAGACCGCCGGCCTCATACTGCTGGCGGGACTGGCCCCTGACATCGCTTCCGCAGGCAGAGAAGTCGGGATGGGCGTCGCGGGGCCGGAGGCCGACGAGGCCACCGACGCCAGAAACCGAGCAGCCACAAACGAAGCGCCGGCGGCTCCAGGCACGGATGACGCAGGCTCGATCCTGAGTTCACTTGGCCACCTGCTGCTGCTGCGGATCCTTCCCATCGCCGTGTTCATCGTTGGCGCGGGATACGGCCTGGGCGCGCTGGGTTGGGACGCCGACTGGATGCCAACCGCCTTTGTGTGCGCGACCACCGCGTTGGTCCTGGCGCAAGGGCTGCTCAGGCCCGACCGGGCCGCGGGGTTGCGCGATTTCTTCTGGGTATCCCTGTTTTTCGCCCTGGCGGTTCCCACTTTGCAGTTCGCGCCACTGGACATGGACCATTTCGGGTTCTACGTCATGCGCGATTTCTACGGCACTCACATGCCCTATATGTTGACCCTGCTGGTGTGCCTCGCCACCGCCGGGCTGGCCGGCGTGATGTTTCACCTGCTGGGATGGTGGACAGATCGGGGAAACCGGGCCAGGGACGGAGTTGTGGGGCGGACGGTCTGGGCGATGCTACCGCCACTCCTGGCGTCCTACGTGGTGGTGATGGTCCTCTCCAACATCTCGGTCTGGATCCAGTCGGCCGTGGTATTTGCGGTGTTGGGCGGGATAATGGGCGCAGTCATGGCGCTGCAGGACCCTGTGGTCAACCCGACCCGGGGTCAGCGCCGTTTCCTTTTGCCCGCAACCTTCGCCTCCGCCCTGGTGTTGAGCATCGCGGGGATGTTCACCATCTTCATAATGTACGTCTCGCCGGACGTGCCCAGGATATTGCCCGACCACAACCTGCTGGGATCCTGGGAGATCGACTTCGATGCCCTGGGTTACACCCGGGAGGAAGTGATGGCGCGTCTCGACGCCGGCTATGTGTGGCACGCCATGTTCCTGTTCGTGTACATGGTGTTCTGCGTGGGCGGCAAATTGCTCAAGGTGGTGTACGTCCTGGCCGGCGATGATTCCGCCGGCCCCGACGCGGTTGTTTCGGACGCCTCCGAGCCGGCCGCCACGGACAGTTCGCCCCAGCCTCAAGGGTTGCGCTTCACGTTGCCAGCGAAGCCGTGGCCCAACCTGCCGCGCGTAACCTGACACCACAATGCGTAACCTGACACGGCGACGCGGAATCTATTGACGGTAGATGAGGTAGTACGCTCATCCTGAGCCCGTCGAAGGACGCGCTCGCTACTCGGCAGTCTTGCCATGAGCGCAATGCGTGGCGACTTTGGAAAGCCCTGTGACGGTTTTCGGATCCCACCGATTGAATCGCAATGACAAACTGGGTGCGCACCGGCGTAAGCGCTGGTTGAGAGCCCAATCGGCCCTGTGCTATCATCCGGCGACACGTTCTCTGTCGGTTCGTGTCCGGGCGGGCGTAACTCAGTGGTAGAGTGTTTGCTTCCCAAGCAAAAAGTCGTGGGTTCGAATCCCATCGCCCGCTCCAGCAATTATGGGCTGTCTATGAACAAAGTGCGGGCGCGTCCGAGCCCGGCCCCCCGGCGGTGGTTACATCCTCACCGTAGATGACGCAATCGAATGGGTGTGGGACCATCCGCGAAAACCGTGGCGCAATAAGTCTGTAATATCTTGATGAGTCCGTAGCATCTACGTTGCGTTCACCTCCGCCAGAGTTTCGGCGGAGGTTTTTTATGAGCTGCGCCAAGTGCGGGCTGGAGATCGCGGGCGAGCCAAGCGGCGACAACGCGATCGTCGTCAAGCACCACTGGTCGGGCACTACTTGCGGGTCGGCCTGGCCACGTTTTGGACCTGCATCGCGGTGTGGCAGACGCTTCAGAACGGGTTCCTGCAACTGCATATGCTGCTCTGGTGGGCGACTGCAACTCGGCCGTCGTCTTGCCCTCGACGTCGCCGTAGAGGGCGTGCGGATCCGGCGCAGGCAGGATGAATGAGATGTGGCCCAAGATCAACATCGCCGACGCCTGGTACATCGGCGCGGTCATGGCCTGCGGGTTCATTACGTTCTACTCGCTTCCGGAGATCATCCCGTTCCTGGGCAGGCTAACGATGATGGCGCTGGTGGAGGGATCCATCGGATTCGCATTCAGAGAGACGAAACAGGAGCCGTAAGATGAACCCCAACGCCCGACCAACCGCGCCTGCCACCGTTGTTGACGGATTGGAACTTGGCAGAATACCGCCTGGCATACGATTGACGGCTGGTATGACGCTGTGGATACTCGGCGACCAACCGGGGCCTGTGGCCTGGTTCGAGGGGATCTGTTCTTCGGCCGTCTGCCGGTGTCAGGAAAGGGAGGTGAGGGAATGTTTGCCCAGTTTTCTCAGGTGTCGCAAGTGTCGCGGAGGCGCATACGCCTTCTGGTGTCTCTGGCGGTGGCGGTCGGCCTGCTGGTGGTTGCCTGGCACCTGCTGGTAGTGATGATACCGCTCATGATCAGCGCCGTCGCGGCCGCGATGCTGATGCCCGTCATGAGGTTGGGCGAGCGTTCGCCGCTGGCGCGGAGATGGCCCAGGGTGAACCGGCTGTCGTTGGCGGTGGCGGCGTCGCTGCTGGCGGTGGTGGCCGCGCTGGGTGTGCTGGGACTGGCGACTTATGCGCTGGTCGGCGGCGCCAGGACCTTCACGGAGTCGATTCCCGGCCTTGCTGAGGAGAGCCGGGGGGTGTTCCAGCAGATCGAGGCGTCGTATCAAGACCGGGTGCCGCCAAGGATTCAGGAAGTTCTGAACCCGCGTCTGGAAGAGTATCGTGCGGCTCTACTGGACGCCGGCTTGTCCTCGCTGGAGGGGGCGGCGGGCGCGCTGCAGAGCAACATCCCGCAGATGATCGCCATCATCGCGACTCCGGTGGCGATCTTCCAGATGCTGTACCAGCCCAGGGCGTTGACAGACGCGCTGCGCCAACTGGTGCCGGGGCCGATGCAGGAGGATCTTTCCGAGATGGGGAGACTGGCGGGCAGGACGGTGATCGCCTACGTTCGCGTGCAATTATTCGGAGCCCTGTTCGTTGGCGGGTTGATCTGGCTGCTCTACTGGTCGGTGGGCATCAAGTTGGCGTTGCCGCTGGCGCTGCTGGCTGCCTTCACCGAGTTGGTGCCCATCATCGGGGCGACGATTTTCATCCTGGCGGCGGGGGTGGCGGTGGCGCTCACCGACTTTGACCGGTTGCCGCTGGCGGTCGCGTTTTTCGTCCTGGTTCAAGTCATCCAGAACGGCGTCGTTGCCCCGAGGTTGCAGGGTCAGGCGCTGGGGCTGCACCCGGTGCTGATCGTGTTTGCGCTGGCCGTTTTCAGCGTGTTTTTCGGTATCGTGGGCGCCCTGGTGGCGGCGCCGGTTGCGGGCGTCGCCTTCCGGGTTCTGCAGTACGTGCGCGAGGAATGGAACAACGCGGAAACGATTGCCTGAGCTGACGGAAATAGATTAAGAAGGGACCTGCAAATGTTGCGTCGGGCTCGGCGGAGTCTGGGCGATGTTGCGGCTCCACGTTCACGAAGTTGGACTGTGGCCCCGCGCCGTCGTCGTTGATGGCCTTGATGCGGTGGACGTACAGGTCTTCGGTGGCCACGCTGTCGCTTGGGGCCGCCCACGTGAGGCCGATGGCAGAGTTGCTAATGAACCCTGCCATGGCTAGACTGATTTGGAGATGTGCCGATCATGACCAACTTTGCCGACCGAACCATCTGGACCGGGGACAACCTGGACATCCTGCGCGGCATCAACTCCACGTCGGTTGATCTCATCTACCTGGACCCGCCGTTCAATTCCAACCGCAACTACGCCGCGCCGGTGGGCAGCGCTGCGGGAACTGGGGATTGCAGAGTGACATGAAGCAACTCTTTCAGAAGTTCTGGCCGGCAGCAAGTACGGCGAGAATTGTGATCGTGGTCGCGGCCCTATTGATCTTAGGAAGCGTCCTTTCGTGGCTGGGTTGGGATTGGTTGCGTGAGGAGCAGCCCATGACTGCGTCCAACGGAGAAACGGCCAGGAACGTGGGATTTCTGATTGCTGGTAGCTTGGCTTTGGTCTTTGCTGTGTGGCGAGCGATAGTTGCAGAACAGCAAGCGATGGCCTCGCGAGGCCAAACCGAAACCGCCCAGCAAGGGTTATTAAACGAACGCTACCAACGAGGAGCCGAGATGCTCGGCAGTGAAGTCCTTGCAGTTCGGCTTGGTGGAGTGTACGCGTTACAACGACTCGCTTCCGGACACCCAGATGGGTATCACCTACAAATCATGCGACTACTCTGTGCATTTGTTCGAACGCCTACCAAGGACGAGCCTTTGGACCGCCCTATTTTTTTCGAAGGTGAGCAATACGATCCTCTGATACGTGACGACGTCCAAGCTGCTATGTCCGCCATAGGTGAGCGTGATTTACATCGCATCGAACTAGAGAACGCAAAGCGCTTCACGTTGGATCTACGTAGGTCCAATTTGTCTAGAGGGGTTTTTGGCGGGTTCCTCCTGGATGGCGCAGATCTATCCGACGCCAATTTAGAGGGAGCTCAGTTGGAAACAGCGTCCGTAAAAGGCGGAAAACTGTTACGCGCAAGATTGGCCAGTGCCAAAATCAACGGAGCTGACTTTCACATGGCAAACCTCGAAGGTGCTCTCTGTTTCAATACAGATCTTCGGGATGCTCGGCTAACATTCGCCACATTGAAGGGAGCGGATCTAAGGGGTGCGAATCTCGAGGGTGCTGACGTGTCGGGCACGGTCTTCGGCCAAGCTGGGCGTCGTGGGGATCACCCAGAGTATGGCATGTACATCAGCACTGCTTACACGTCATTGACTCAGAAGCAACTCGAGCAGGCGACAGCCGCCATTGACTGCCCGCCGGTCATCGAGGATGGAACCATCGATGCGGAAACCGGCGTCGGGTTAGCTCTCCCAGGTGGGATGGACAAGTGATAGTTGGTCTAAATTGATACCCGAATTGCTTCACACAATTAAGCTTGCGTAAACCGGTTTGTTCGGGGAGATCGGCGCGCGCCGGAATTCCGAAACTCGCACCCCGCCTGATCGGGAATCGCCGCCGAAACCGAGCAATCCCAAAGAGATTGCGACTGAGTCCGTCGCTCCCCGTCCGCTGACCGATATTGAGAGGTCGACGGTGGTATTGATACCACAATATCCTTCAATCTCAGACGGTTTCCAATGCTCCCGGCAGGCCCGTCATGGGACCAGCAGCGGTAATTTCTGGAGCCGATGTACGAGAATCTTTCGCCTGAGGAGACTGACGATCCGGGAAACGGGCCGACAGTTTTTGCTGGATTGGTCGTTTCAATTCGACGTATCTGACCAATCGGCGACCCGAGTTGATGTCGGCCGTGGTTTTCGTGGGGACCGCCGATCCGACGCCGACCCCTACGGCACTGCCGACGCCTCGATACCGACTGTACGGTGCATTGCGACACCGTTTGATTCAGATAATTAATCGTACGTTTGCCACTGGCCTCCCGCTATGGAACGTCCAATTGTGGTTTGCGAACACAATCTGGTGTTTGCTGGTACGCGGTCGGACGACCTTCAAGGTCCCCAACAGAGGCGTGCCCCATGGTACACTGTGCCCCGCGACCGCTGCTGACATAAATCTGTTATTGGCCTCTGCACTGATCCTGGCGCGCTGATGATCCCACCAGCAGATCGGAGTTTTCTTTGTACTCTATCCTGCTGACTCGAAGAACCCGCGACGCTCGAATTCGCTTGAAGCGTGCCCGTGGCCCTGTTTGGGAAATACGCACCGGAAAGCGCCGATGCGCCTCAGTTTCCCGTAGCTGTTCCGGCCAGCAACTCTTGATCCGTACTCGACCCTGGTGAAGGACATGAAGATCGTCAGGCCAGTCTCGGCAGCATTGTTGGCTGCCGTCCTTTTGTTGGCTGCGTCCGGTTTCAGCGGGTCCGGTCAAACGCCGTTGCCGTCGGCGGAACCGACTTTCGTCGGCCCCGTCAATGGCGTGGAGGCCGATTCGGCCAGTCAGGAACCTGGGGCGGTGCGCGTGTCATGGACGCCCGCCGAAAACGCCCAGGTTCATTTCGTGGTGTACGTCGAGTCCGAAGACGTGGCCGCAGGCAATTACAGCAGAGCGCAGATGGTGCCTTTCACCGGGTCTGAGGGAGTGGTCACCGGCCTGGACGGCGGTACGCCCTACAATTTTATAGTCATCGGGATGCGCTGGAACTTCGTCCAGTTCGGCACAGTTTGGGGCGGTTGGTCCGATTGGGCGTCGGCCACGCCGGCAGGAGATCCACAATCCCAGCCTGACGTCCCGTCGTCGTCGGTTGAACCTGCTTCCGTCGGGAGTGTCACAAACCTGGCCGTCAGGCCCGATGACCATGAACCTGGCTCCGTCCGGGTCACCTGGACCGAAGCCAGCAACGCCCAGGTTCACTTTGTGGTTTACGTTGAATCGGAGGATTACCGGGCAGGCGATTTCAGCGGGATCAGGATGGCGCCGTTTCGGGGCGCTGAAGGTTTGGTCAGCGGTTTGGAGGCTGGCAAGTCATACGACTTCATAGCCATCGGGATGCGGTGGAATTTTGTTGACTTTGAGACTGTCTGGGGCGGTTGGTCTCAATGGGTATCCGGTATTCCGAGCGAGGGCACGACCATTCCGGTCACCCCAACCAATCAGCGTTATCAATGGAGTGGGTCCGTCATCAATTTGAGCTGGGATGGTGTTGCGGGAGCGGTTGACTATGAGATTTTCCACTCCAATTCCTTCAGTTCCGGCTGCCGAATTGCCGGCAACGGCGAGTTATTGTCCTGCGAACTCCTGGCCCGCGGTGTCTCCGCAACCAGCTATACTCACACCAATCCCGATCCAGATCGCAACTACTACTGGGTGGCTGCCTGCAACAGCGTCGGATGCTCCGAAATAGACAGCGCGAATCCAGCGCAACAAATTGACGCCACCCCAGAACCCGGTCCCGAAACCCTCGCACCCACTGACGAACCAGCGTTTCATCGCGTCGTGGTCGGCAACCGGTTGAATGCGGGAACGTATTACCTGGATTTCCGTTCCGCTGGGCGATTTGTCGAATCGGGGAGATATCCGGGCGGATACAGTTATTCCAACACCGGTCAGAACACGGGCACCCTGACGCTGGACTATGACAGCGATGTGTACGGCGGCAGTTGCACGGTGCTGCTTACCTTCGATTCGGTATCCAACGGAACGTGGAGTTACACCTGCGCGTCAGGGATACGGGATCAGGGAACCTGGACCATTCTGCTGATCGGTCTCGCGTTCGTTGAAGGCGAGAACACGTCGCGGCTGATCCCCGAAAATACCGCCGGCGGGATCAACGTGGGTCGCCCAGTCACCGCCACCGGCGGCAAGGATGCGTTGACCTATTCCATGGATGGACCTGACGCCGACAGTTTCGTGATCCTCCCAGACACCGGACAGATTCGCACCAGGTCTGGAGTCAACTACGATTACGAAACCAGGAATAGATACCAGGTCACGGTCATGGTATCCGACGGGACGGGACGTACCGACAGCATCGACGTCACGATCGAGATCGGAAACTTGAGCCCTGGGTGCGAACGCCTGGAGAATCTCCGTGCCAACCGCGGCGACGGCCGCCTGACGGTCAGATGGAACATCGCCGGCGAAACTCCGCGAATGGCCGGAGTTTTGGGTTACCAGGCGGAAATACGGCGCGGCAGCGGGACCTGGACCGACCGCAGGACTCTATTGGGCCGAAGCGTCGGCACGACGGTGTTCGAAGACCTGGACAATGGGATCGAGTATCAGGTCCGTGTGAGCGCCATAACCACGGAAGGAGACTGCGCATGGTCGGAGACCGTCTCCGGGACCCCCAACTCTGACATCGCGCCCGACGACTCACAAGAAATGATCGACCGCTTCGGACGACAACCGGTGGGCGCGCCGGACCACAATTTCCGCCTGCTCACCCCCGAGCGATGCCGGCACACTGTTGGCGGCGCCACCAGGGATGCCACCTGCCGCTATGAAAACACCGGACCCGACACCGGCCGCATCTTCCTGGAATTCGACGACCCCGCCCTGGCGTCTTGTGAGGTGACTCTGGCTTATTCGTCGTTGACCGCTGGCTCTTTCGTCGACGAGTGCTTCGATGCCGGCGTCAACACCGGAGTTCCCTTCGACCGCAGTTTCATGATGCCTGCCACCATGGGGCCCGCGGGCGGTGGTTCCGATTCCCAGCAGACGACAACTGACCCCCAACGTGCGCCGCGAAACCAGGATGAGTTTGTGTCCCTGGTACACGGCAGGGACGATTTCATTCCCGGGTTGTCGTTCGGGATTGTCTGCCGCTACTGTGCATCCGGAAACGTGGATTTCGGACCCGGCTGGGCATCTCGAACAGAGTATGACACCGAACGACGGGCCATACGCGAATTCCCAGGCACCTACTCCTATCAAAGCGCCGGGCCCTCCAAAAACGGCGGCGCCATTCACGTATTCGATCTCGAATTCGAGGCCTCGGGCAACGTCAGGGCAACCATCACCGACCCCGACGGCAATGTCGTCAATTGGCCGGGAATGCTTCATGCTACCCTGGAACTCGGAGCGCAACCGATACTGCTCCCGGTCCCGCCCTCGTGGTCAGCCGCGATTGCCATCGAAACCGACTTCGCGCCGGCGGATTATCTAGGATTCCGTCGTCAACTCCGGTCGCTGAACCCCGACAACGATTCCGACATCGTTTGGCAGACCCTCTTCGGCGAACAACTGATGGCCGCGGTGGATGAGGTTGCCCGCTATGGGAACTCCTCGCGGTACGAGAAGATCGGGCATAATCGCGCTCGGGTCACGGTCACGTTTGATGACAGGCATGACGGCATCGGCGCTTACGATGAGCAATCCTGGTCGTCCGATGAGCAACTGTTCGTCGACAGCGAATGGGTTTTTGACCTGACATTCACCGGCGACGATACGCTGACATTCACGGCAACGCGTCTCAGGGACGGCGCCCCTCCAATCACTTTGAGCCGCGGGACCATAGACCTGCGTGGCGGCGCCGTCAACCTCAATGAATTCCCCGAAGAAACCGTTTTGCCCGCAAACTCGCCCCAGGCGTCGGGCGCGGATCGTTCGGGAATGGAAATTGCCGCAGCGATTGGCGTGGAAAGTATCGGTGGCGATGACATCCAAACTTTCCTGGTGAGCAGTTCTGCCCTGCAGGCAGCGGCTTTCCAGCCCGGGGACTGGCTGGAGCCCAAGGACGGTGGTCATCAGCGGATGATGATCGTCGGAGCCGCCTCGGCAACGCGCGCGTCGCCATCGCAACGCAGCGAATCCAGCAGATTGCTGCCGGAGATAAACAAAGATGGCGTGATGTTTGCCGTCCCGATTTCCTGGACTGTGGACCCGCAAAGCGCCTCGTGCGTCCCCCAGGGTTTCCAGGCGACCGACAATGTGATCACTCAACTGTCCGTGGTGTGCATGCAGATTGACCGAGGCATACCCACCCGCGGGGCGCGGTTCTTCTCCGAGCCCAAAGCGGCCGAAGGACCGGTCCAGTTGTGTCAGCGCAACTGCGTCCTGAACTCGACCAGTGATATCCAGGAGTGTGTATGGCGGTGCGAAAGGAACTCTACCGGCGGCGGCGGTACCGTGAACCCGGGACAGGGCGGCGCCCCGTCGTCCACGCTGTCGCCGCCGGCGAACGCCCGCTACATCTGGAACAACGGTCGGGTGGTATTGAGTTGGGACCCGGTGGAAGGCGCCGACTACTACAGGATCTACCATGACGATTTCTTTGATTCGGCCTGCCGGTTGTCACACGACGGGAGTCCCGCGTTCTGCGATCTGTTGGCCGATGGCGTGTCGGACACCACATATACCCATTCAAATCCCGACCCGAGGGAAAACCACTACTGGGTGGTTGCCTGCGACAGCGCCGGCTGCTCCGACATCGACAGTGATCATCCCGCCGAGTACATCGACACTCGGCCGGCCAGCCCTGCCAACGCGCGTTACGAATGGGACGGATCAGTGATCCGGGTAAGTTGGGATCCGGCGGAAGGCGCCGATTACTACCGCGTCTATTACGACGACTTCTTCGATGAGTCCTGCCGGTTGGACTTCAATGGGAACCCTGCCTTCTGTGAGTTGCTCGGGGACAATGTCTCCGGTACCAGTTACACCCATTCCGATCCCGACGCGGAGGAGAATCACTATTGGGTGGTGGCCTGCAACAGCGGCGGTTGCTCTGACATCGACGGACGGAATCCGGCAGCGAGAATAGAGTGAGTCTCCGCGATGGCGACGTGTTCCGTCGGGTCGCCACAACCGATATGGCGATCGTTTTGATACCGGCTTTGCTTCACACAAGATAAAGTTCGTCATTCCAAGCAGGAAACGGCGACGCGCTGTTGGCTAACAAAGTGTCGCCGTTCCCCGAACGGAAGCAGTACCTGTCCCACATAAGCAAAGAGTCACATCTGCCTGGATAAAGAGGTGGATTGGGCGAGGTGTTGCAAGGAAAGCGATCCGGCAATAAACTGCGCATGACATAGACAGCCCAAGCGGGTCCTCTTTTCGCTTTCCAAGCAAAAAGTCTTGGGTTCGAATCCCATCGCCCGCTCCATATTTATTCTATCTATTCATAAGCTATTCCCTTTACTCTGGCGCCAATACCAACGCCTGATCAGCAGGGCGCACCGCCACGCCCTCACATGGCGATGATCCCTCCATAGGGGTCACTCGCTGCGCTCCAGGTGAAAGTATGAAGTACGCCAGGATCGCCGCTGCATCCCTGCTCGCCGTCGCGCTTTTCGCCGTGGGCAGCCTCTCCACCGCCAACGCCCAGGGGAGCCCACTGGCCGCGCCGGCCAGCATCACCGCAGGCAACACATCCACCCCCGGCGAGGTCCTGGTATCCTGGGGAGCCGTGCCCGACGCCGAGTATTACCGCGTCGGCTGGGTGGCCTGGGACGACTACCTGGCCATCACCGCGGAGTTGGGCCAGGACAATTGGCGCGAAGCCTTCGTGTTCGTGGACCTGGCGAACCTCGGGCAATCGTCGCACCGGGTAACCCGCCTGACGCCGGGCGCCCTCTACTACTTCATAGTCGCCAGCAACGATTCCCGGTTCGGGCCGCCCAACTGGTCGGTCTGGTCGCAGCCGTTGACCACCAGCGCGAGCCTGCCCGCCTGTCCAATCGGACCCCGACCGCAGCCAGCGCCCACTGACAGCGTAGCCTCCGACCGTGCCGCCCTGGTGGCGTTTTACAACGCGACGGGAGGCCGGAACTGGACCAACCGCGCCAACTGGAACAGCAGCCAACCACTCGGACAATGGTACGGCGTAACCACGGACGACAGCGGGCGCGTAACTGAGTTGGATCTTCGCGAGAACGGCCTGGCCGGCACGATACCGTCCGAACTCGGAAACCTGACCAGCCTGACGTGGATCGCCCTTTGGGGCAACGAGCTGACCGGGCCTGTGCCGGCCGAGCTGGGCAACCTCTCTGAATTGGAAGTCCTTTCCCTGAGCTTCAACCAACTGACCGGAACGATACCGCCGCAACTGGGCCGCCTGTCCAACCTTGAGGAGTTGATCCTCAATGCGAACCGGTTGACCGGCACGATACCGTCGCAGCTATCGAGCCTGTCCAACCTGACCAACCTCTCTCTCTGGGGCAATCGGCTGACCGGCCCCGTGCCAACCTGGCTTGGCAACCTGTCCAACCTGGAAAGGCTGGCTCTCAACAAAAACCGGTTAACCGGAACGATACCGCCGCAGTTGAGCAGATTGTCGGGTCTGACGTTCCTGGGGCTCAACGACAACGATTTGAGTGGACCTGTCCCCGACTGGCTTGGCAGTCTCCAGAATCTCGAGGCGGTGGGCCTTGGGGGAAACAAGTTGGCGGGGACAATACCACCCCAATTGGGCGACATGGCAAGCCTCGAGCACTTGTCGCTCAGACAGAACCAACTGACGGGAACGATACCTCCGCAGCTGAGGAACCTGGCCACGTTGGAGGGATTGGTCCTTTACGAGAACGAACTGAGCGGACCCGTACCAACCTGGCTGGGCAACCTTTCCAACTTGAAGAGGCTGTCCCTCAACGACAACAAACTGACCGGAACCATCCCCGTCGAGTTGGCAAGACTCACCAATCTGGACCGGTTGGATCTGGACGACAACGGGTTGACCGGAACTATACCTCCCGAACTTGCCGCGCTTACCAAACTGACCCGTCTGCATCTCCAGGACAACAAGCTGAACGGGCCGATACCATCCGAGTTTGCGCGCCTGACCAGATTGGCGGAGTTGAATCTCAACGAGAACGACTTGACCGGCGCAGTCCCCGTCTGGTTGGGCGGTCTCAGAAATCTGGAGTTCATCAACCTGGGGGGCAACCGCTTCCACGGGTCGATTCCGCCCCAATTGGGCAACCTGTCAAAATTGGAAGCGTTGTACCTTTGGGAGAATGACATCACGGGCAGCATCCCGCCTCAACTGGGCAACCTCACCAATCTGCTGGGTCTGTCCTTGAGCAGCAATCAGCTTACCGGGTCAATTCCACCCCAACTGGGCAATCTCACCAACTTGGAGATCATCCGCCTTGCTGGCAACCAGCTATCCGGTTGCGTGCCCGCGGCCTTGCAGAACGTGGAAGACAACGACTTCAACCTCGTGAACCTGGAATTCTGCGATAATTAGCCAGCGCGCCCGCACGCACCCACGGAGTGCCTGAGGATTAACCCATGAAGTACGCCAGAATACTCGCTGCATCCCTGCTGGCCGTCGCCCTGTTAGCCGTCGGCAGCATATCCACCGCCAACGCCCAGGGCACGCTGGCTGCGCCCACCAACGTCACCGCCATCAACGGATCCACCCCCGGCCATGTCGTGGTGAGTTGGACCGCCGTGCCCGACGCCCAGTACTACCGCATCGGCTGGGTAGCCTGGGACGACTACCTGGCGGTTGACGGCGCCGGTCGCGATTGGCTGGAAGCCTTCGTGTTCGTGGACGTGGAGAACCGCGGGCAGTCGTCCCGCACGGTAACCCGCCTGACGCCGGGCACGCTGTATTTGTTCATAGTCGCCAGCAACGATTCGCAGTACGGTTCGCCCAACTGGTCGGTCTGGTCGCAGGCGCTGACCACCACCGCGGGCACCCCCGCCTGCCCCGCCGGGCCCGAACCCCAACCCATCACTCCAACTGGCAGCGTTGCCACGGATCGCGCTGCCCTGATTGCGTTTTACAACGAAATGGATGGACCCAACTGGCTCAACCGCACCAACTGGCTCACCAGTGCGCCGTTGCAACAGTGGCACGGTGTTCGAACCGATGAGAATGGCAGGGTCACAGAGTTGCTGCTGTCGATGAACAGGTTGAGTGGCGAGCTTCCGGTCGGGCTGATCAACCTGCCCATGCTGGAAGAGCTTTGGCTATCGGACAACCAGATAAGCGGCCAGATACCCGCCGAACTGGGCAACCTGTCCAACCTGCGTACATTGACGATTCGAAACACTCAACTCAGCGGTGAGATACCGGCCACGCTTGGCAATCTTTCCCGCCTGGACTTCCTGGCTCTTAGCGGCAACCGGCTGCAGGGCGGGATTCCAGCCTCCCTGTCCAACCTTTCCAATTTGACCCGGCTGGAGCTCCACGGCAACCTGTTGTTTGGAGAGATACCCGCTTTCCTGGGCAACCTGTCCAACCTGCAGTACCTGGAACTATCCCATAACGCGTTTAGCGGTTCGATCCCGGCCTCCCTGGGTAACCTTTCCAACCTGGAGACTCTGACGCTGTCGCACAATCGGTTGAGCGGGCAGATCCCCGCTTCGTTGGGCAATCTTCACAACCTGATGACGTTGACCCTCATCATCAACGACTTCACCGGCTGCATCCCCGCCGGCCTCAGCGACGTCCCTGACAACGACTTTAGTAGCCTCAACCTGCCATTCTGCGGAAACTAACCAGACGGCGATAGCAACCCCACGGAGCAAATGAAGGATTCCACCATGAAGTATGCCAGAATACTCGCCGCCTCCCTGCTCGCAGCAGCCCTGTTCGCCGCCGGCGGCATCTCCACCGCGTCGGCCCAGGGGGACCTGCTGACGCCTCCCGCAGTTCGCGATGGCAGCGCTTCCGGTGAGGTGGTGGTCAGTTGGCCTGCCATCCCCGGCGCGAACTTCTACCGCATCGGCTGGGTTGCACGACAGGATCTGGACGTCGTTACCAGTGCCGGCCGCGATTGGAAGGACGCGTTCGTCTTCGTGGACGTTGCGAATCTGGGGCAGACGAGTTACACCGTGCCCCGCCTGCAGCCCGGCGGCCTGCACCACTTCATCATGGGCAGCGTGGACGAGCGGTTCGGCAGTGCCCGGTGGTCAGATTGGGCGACATTCACGCCTAACCCCAACCTCCCCGCCTGCCCCGCCGCTCCGCAACCCCAGCCAGAGCCGCAACCCGCGCCCACCGGCAGCGCCGCCGGCGACCGCGACGCCCTCATCGCCCTCTACAACTCCACCAGTGGCGCAAACTGGGCCAACAACCGCAACTGGGGCACCAACACCTCCCTCAGCCTATGGGAAGGCGTCTTCACCAATGCTGACGGTCGCGTGACCAATCTACAGATGGAAAGTGCCGGGCTGAGCGGACAGTTGCCTGCTGAACTGGGCAATCTCTCTGCCCTGACCTACCTCCTTCTTCGCGGAAACCAGTTAACCGGACCCATTCCCACCCAGCTGGGAAACCTCTCCAACTTGGACTTTCTGGACATGGGCCACAACCAATTGACGGGGCCCATACCGGCATCATTGGGCAACTTGTCCAAATTAACCAACATCTACCTGGCGCAGAACCAACTGACGGGCATCATTCCAGAAGAATTGGGCAATCTGACCCAATTGGACTCCCTGAACCTGGACCACAACCAATTGACGGGGCCCATACCGTCATCATTAGGCAACCTGACCATCCTGCGTTTGCTGTTTCTCGGTGACAACGGTTTGACCGGCCAAATCCCTCCCTATTTGGGGGACCTCTCCGAACTGGGTTGGCTCAACCTCGCGCGCAACCAATTGAGCGGCTCCATCCCAACCGCATTGGGCAATCTGGATAACCTGCGAACGCTGCACTTGTCAGGCAACAACTTCTCCGGCTGCATCCCCGCCGGCCTGCAAGACGTGCCCAACAACGACTTCAACCTCGTGGATATGGAAATCTGCGAAAACTAACCACAGCGTGAGATTGACCACACGGAGCAAATGAAGGATTCCACCATGAAGTACGCCAGAATACTCGCCGCGTCTCTGCTCGCAGCAGCCCTGTTCGCCGTCGGCGGCATCTCCACCGCCAACGCCCAGGGGGACCTGCTGACGCCTCCCACCGTTCGCGATGGCAGCGCTTCCGGCGAGGTGGTGGTCAGTTGGCCTGCCATCTCCGGCGCGAAATTCTACCGCATCGGCTGGGTTGCACGACAGGATCTGGACGTCGTGACCAGTGCCGGCCGCGATTGGAAGGACGCGTTCGTGTTCATGGACGTGGCGAATCTTGGGCAGACGAGTTACACGGTACCGCGTCTGGAACCCGGCGGCCTGCATCACTTCATCATGGGCAGTGTGGACGAGCGGTTCGGCAGTGCCCGGTGGTCAGATTGGGCGACGCTGACCCTCGCCGGCGGTGTGCCCGTCTGCCCCGCCGCGCCGCAGCCAGAACCGGAGCCCGCCCCAACCGGCAGCGCCGCCGGCGACCGCGAGGCGCTCATCGCTTTTTACCACTCCACCAACGGCGAGAACTGGATCAACGACGAGGGTTGGTTATCAGATAATCCATTTCACCGCTGGAACGGCGTTAACTCTAGGCATGACCGCGCCACCG
The DNA here is from genome assembly GCA_963668585.1 of Dehalococcoidia bacterium. GTDB lineage: Bacteria > Chloroflexota > Dehalococcoidia > Lucifugimonadales > UBA3495 > Bin87. The sequence continues at coordinate 1,170,142 of OY764869.1, forward strand.
GCCTGTTTATGCGGAAGAACGGAATCAGCGGCCAGTTGCCGAGGGAACTGGGCAACCTCACCGAATTTGATTTGCTGGATCTTGCGTTCAACCAGATCACTGGGATCATACCGGCGGAATTGGGCAACCTGTCCAAGCTACAGAGCATATACCTATTCGATAACCAGTTTTCCGGACCCATACCTCCTTCGTTGGGCAACCTCAGCCAGTTGCAAGTGCTCCACCTTTACAACAACCGATTGAGCGGACAGGTCCCTGAGTCTCTGGGCGATCTTGCTAACCTGCGCGTCCTGCACCTTAGAGACAATAACCTCACCGGCAGTCTGCCCGCATCTCTGGGCAACCTCCACAACCTGGAGTGGATGCACATCCAAGGCAACAACTTCTCCGGCTGCATCCCCGCCGGCCTCCAGGACGTCCCCAACAACGACTTTGACCGCCTCGGCATGGAGTTCTGTGGCCAGTAATCCATCATCCGGCGCGTAACCCGCCCCGGACGCTCATCCCCACCGCCCAGGGCCACCCCGCGGCCCCGGTCGCGCGGGACCCGGCGGCGCTGCGGAGGACAGCGGGTTACGGTACGGAGGGCGCCGGGTTGGCGTGTGGGGTTCCGGCCAGCCATCTCGACCAGGCGCCCCACACGGTGCCGTAGCGGACCCAGTTCCACCGCATCCCGATGACGATGAAGTGGTACGATTCCCCGCTGTCCAGTCCGCTCACCACGCCCTCCGAACCAGCGAACGGCACCATGCGCGCCGCCGTGTAGTCCCCCGCCAGCACGTCTTCCGATTTGGCGTACACCGCGAAATGCACCTGCGACCCGAAGGCAGGCCGCCACGTCAGCCGCACCGAACCGGGTTCCTGGCCCTGGGTCGTCACCGCAAAGCGGGTCACCGACCCCACAAAGCTCGTCTCGCTGCCCACTGATGGCGCGGCAGTCTCCGATGGCTCGCCCGTCGGCGTGGCGAACGTCAACGCAGTCCAGTTCCCCCACACCGTGCCGTACTGCACCCAGTTCCACCGCATCCCGATGCCGATGAACAGGTAGGACGCGCCCGGCTCCAGCCCGGTGATCACGCCCTCGGAACCGGCAAACGGTACCATCCTGGTCGTGGCGTACCCGGTGGTGCGCCAATCGGACTCCTTGAGGTAGGCCACGATATGCACCTGCGCGTTCTCGGCCGCAGTCCACGCCAAGCGTACCGAACCCTCCGCCTGGCCCTCTGTCAGAACCGTGAAGTTCCCGATGGGCCCCACGAATCGCGGCTCCTCCGGCGGCGGCGCGGGTTCCAGCGGCGGCGTGGGTTCCGGCTGGGGAGCCTCCGCCAGCACCGCCGAGTTGGACACCGCCTGCGCCTCCTGGTTCGGCCCCAGCGCATCGGCGTAGGCCGCAGTCACCCGCAGATACGAACCCACATCGTCCGCCGCCGGAGTGTACGTTGCGGCGCTGCCCCCGTCGATCACCGCCCAGGCGACCCGGTCCGCCGACCTCTCCCACGTCCAGACGATGTCGCTCACGTCGCCGTCCCCATCGAACAGCAGGGCGGTGATCTCCAGGTCAACCACCGGCTGGCTGGACGTCAAACTGATGCGGCCCGTTTCCTCCACGTTGGTCACGCTGATGGCGACCTCAATGGACGCCTCGGCCGCAGATCCATCGGTCGCGGTGACCGTCACCGCGTACTCCGACTTCACCTCGAAATTCAGCGCGGCGCGGGTTTGCAGTTGCCCGCTGTCGGCAACGATGCTGAAGGACGAGGCGTCGCTGCCCCCCAGCGTGTACGTCAGACCCTCTCCGGTGGCCGCCACCGGATCACCGATGTCCCGACCGCGCGGCGTGTTCTCCGCCACGGTGCGCGTGGCAGTTGCGCCCTCGCTGAACACCGGCCCCGCCGGCGGCGCGATCACACCGCCACCGCCGCCACCGCCGCCACCGCCGCCGCCGCCGCCGCCACCGCCGCCACCGCCGCCACCGCCGCCTCCGGTGGAGGTGGCAGGATAGACGTTGTTCCCCGGCGTCGGATCGGCAGCGGAACTTTCAACGTGCGCCCGGTTCACGATGCCGTCGGAGGGCACGGACTTGACCTCCGCTTGTATGGACACGCTTTCACTGTCGTCTTCCATCAGGTTCCCAAAGTTGCAGGTGACATCACCGCCCGTTGTAGAACCGTCGTGGGAGCAGTCCAATGGGCGGTCGGTTTCCTTGAACTCCAAGTTGTCGTCCAGCGTGCTGACCAGCGTGACGTCGGCGTCCCCCGGCCCCTCGTTCTTGACCGTGTATTCGTAGGTCAGCGTCGATCCCTGCGATGTGCTGCCCGGCGACGAGTTTCGGCTGAGCTTCACGTCCGCCGTGGACGCGTCGTCCTCGATGATCCACACCCTCGCCTGATCAACCCCGGTGGTCAGGTTGGCGTGCGTCGAGCCAACAAAGTCCAGGCTGGCGGTGAAATCCTCGTTGGGCTCGTCGAAGCTGTCGGACTCAATGGTGATGGTGAACTCCTTCTCCGCCCGGTAGCGGCTGCGCCCGTCGAACGTGACGCGGCTGAAATCGCTGCGCAGGAAGGTCTCGGTTGCCGACAATGCCGTGAAATCGTCGCCCTGGAACGCGCCGCCGCTCGACGTGCTCACCGACGCATCGAAGCTGAAACCGTCCTCCGGCTGCTTGTTGATGGTGGTGAGGGCCACCGCCTTCAGAGTTATCGAGCCGTCCGATTCTTCCACCGACCATGTCGGCCGCTCCCAGCCCAGGATCAGCGGCACCGGGTCGTCGTCGGTGATGGTCACCCGCGCCGTGGAGTTGCCGCCCCGCAGGTGAGGCTCACCGGGCGTTTCCCATGCCAGCCGCGCGCTGAAATTCTCGTCCTGCTCATGGGCATCGTCCCTCACGATGCTGACGCTGAATGTAACCGTGGCCCGGTATCTGCTCTGACCGCCGACGGTGACGGAGATGAAATCACTGTCATCAAATGTCAGCGTAGTCCCCGACGTCGGGTCATAGTCCTCCGGGTCGGTGGCGCTGCCGTCGGATACGGTCACCGTGGCATCGAAGTCGAACCCGGTCTCCGGCTGCTTGTCCTTGGTCGTGGTCGCAATGGCAGTGAGACTCACCGACCCATCGCCTTCATCCACCGCCACCGTCGTCTGCTCCCACTCCAACGTCACCGGCACATGGTCGTCGTCGGTGACGCTTGTGGTGGCGGACGCCGGTGTGCCGGAGAAGTAGCCGCTGCCGTTGACCACCTCCGCCGTCACCGTGCTGTCCTCCTCGTCCTCGGTGTCGTCCCTGAGGTTGACCGTCAGCGTCTCGCTGTTGGAGCCGGCGGCGAATCTCACGGTGTACCGGCCAGTGCGGGCCAGCATGTTGCCGCCGCTCTCCTCAACCTCCACGTTGACGCTGAGCGACGACACCGCGTCGCCATCACGCGCGACCGTGAAACTGATGCTCGCCTCCGCCTCGGTAACGCTTGCGTCATCCGCCGTGATGGTCACCAGCGGATCATCGTTGTCGGCGATGGTCACCGTGGCGGTGGCGCTGCTGCCCTGCAGGTGTGTGGGGGTCGGGTCAGCGGTGTAAGCCAACGTCGCCGTGAATGTTTCATCGGCGGCTTCGTCGCCGTCGCCGCTGGTGATGGTTACCATAAAGTCATGTGTCGCCCGGTAGCGATTGCCGCTGCGGGTGAAACTGCTGTCGGCGAATGTCGCGCTGGTGGTTCCGGCCGTGTAGTCGCCCGAACCGGCGGTGCCGTCGGCGTAGGTCACCCCCACGCCGAAGGACAGGCCCATCTCCGGCGCTTTGTCCTTGGTGGTGGTCGCAACGGCCCGAAGGGTCGCCGTGCCCGCCCGCTCCGACACCCTGATGGCCGTCCTGTCCCAACTCAGAGTAACCGGCACATGGTCGTTGTCCAACGCAGTCGCCGTCGCCGAAAAATCCGTGCCGAGCCTGTAGCCCGAACCGGTGCGCACCGTCACTGTGACGACGCTGTTGTCCTCATCCTCGGTATCGTCGGTCAGCGCAACGTCCAGCGTGGTCGTGCTCGCGTTGGCGTCGAACGTCGCCGTGGTTGGCTGACCCGACGCCAGCATGCTCCCGTTCTCGGATACACGCACGGTCACCGTCAACGCATCGTCGAGGACACCAACCCGCGTGAGTTGGAACATCAGCGTCTCGTCTTCCGCTGCGGTGGCAGTAACCGCCTCAATCGATACCGGCGGCAGGTCGTTGTCGGTGATGGTAACCGTGGCCGTCGCGGACCCGCCCGTCAGGTGAAGCGGCGGCATGGAGTCCACGTAGTCCACCGTCGCCGTGAATGTTTCGTCCCGCTCGTCCGCCGTGTCGTTGATGATGGGCACCGTGACGCGCTTGGTGGCCCGGTAGCGCCGGTCGCCGCCGCTGCCAACGGTGGACCAGGAATCGCTGTGCTGGAAGGTCACAGTGGTGGACACACCGGTATAGTCGTCCCCCGCGCTTGCCGTCCCTGCGGACGTAGCAACCGTCGCCTGGAATGAGAAACCGCTCTCCGGCTGTTTGTCCACCGTGGTGGTGGCCGTCGCGTTCAGGCTAACCGTTGCCGACCCCTCGCTGATGGATACCGTGTCCTCCAGCCAGCCCAACGTCACGGGGACGTGTTCGTCGTCCCTGATGGTCACCATGGCGACGCCGTTTGGCAGCTCCAGGTTGGAGATATCCGTGTTCGCAAGAGCCAGCGTGGCCGTGAACGTCTCGTCCGATTCGTCCACCGTGTCGTTGACGATGGGTACGCTGAAGGCCATAGATGCGCGGTAACGCTGCCGCCCGTTGACCTCCATGCGGGTGAAGTTGCTTTGCCGGAAGGTCAGCGTTCCGATGCCGGGTGTCGGCACGTAGTCAGTTCCTTGCACGGCGGTGCCGGCCGTTGTCTCCACCGTCGCGGCAAAGAAGAAATCCGACGGCATCGCCTCATCCCGATCGGTCTTCGCAACCGCCGTCAGCGTGACCGAACCGCCGTCCTCATCCACCTCGACCGACGTATCATCCCACTCCAGTGTCACCACCACATCGCTGTTGGTGGGCGTGCCCGTTGTCGTTGTGGACCAATCGCCCAAGCCCGCCGGGTTCACCGCCCGCACCTGCACGTCGTACCGCACCCAGTTGGTGACGCCGTCTATGTCGTGCTCCCGCGCCCCGGACGTCCAAATCCCAGGCTCTTCGGTCCATTCGCCATCGGCCTTGTCGCTGGCGTCGCTCCGTATGTAACGCACGTCGTAGGAAGTGATGTCCGCCCCGCCGTTGCTGGACGGCGTGTTCCATTCCACGGTCAGTTTGCCGTCGTCGCCTCTCACCGATCTGATGGACGGAGCGCCCGGCACCGTGCGCGGCGTTCCGTTGCGGGTTTCAGACCACGCCTTCTCGTCCGTCCCTGCCACCGCCCGCACCTGCACGCCGTAGATCTGCCCGTTGGTCAGCGCGGGTGTCGGGTTGATGGTGTATTCCAGGTTTCCACCTCCGGTAACCCAAGCATCGTCAACCACGGTCCACGACGACGGATTGCTGCCCCGGCCGTACCGCAGGTCATAAGCGGTGATGGTTGGCTGCAGGGTCGCGTTGGTCGGCTCAGTCCACTGGACGGCCAGCGTCCCGTTGTCGGGCGTGATCGTTTCGATGGTCGGCACTTCGTCGGATTTGGGAACCACCGTAAGCGTCTCCGACCACGGGCTTTCGCCAGGAGTTTCCCCGTTCACCGCGCGCACCTGCACGTCGTACTGCACGCCGGCGTCCAGCCCGCTGGAGGTGTATTGCAAATCGCCCGACGTCCGGGCGCTGTCCACCACCGTCCAGTTGGCATCGTCCGTCTCGTCCTCGCTGGTCTTGATATGCCGCACGTCATAGGCCGTGATGGCCGACCGGCCGGTGTCGGTGGGCGCCTTCCATGTCACGGTGTAGCCGCCCGATGCCGGGTGCGCCTCCTCAGTGTCAGGCGCCAGCGGCGTGATGCCGTGTCCGAAGGCCGTGATGCTCCACGACCTCAGTTGTCCCGTGTCCTTTGTAAAGTGGTCGGTGATGTGCAGTTTCCACGTCCCGGCGGCCCCTTCGCCCAGGTGCTTTGCCGAGCCAAAACGGAACTGGAACCTCAACGGAATGACCGGAATGTCCCGTCCCGCGGCCTCTTCGTCAAAATGCGGAACCAGCGTGGACATTTCGCCCGAGGGAGATTCCAGCGCCACCTCCAGGTCCCGGAATGAACGGTGGTTGAAGTGGGCGTCAACGTGGATGTACTCTATGAACTCCACGTGGGAGTCCAGCGTCAGTTCGCTCGTTACGGTGGGTCCGGGACCAACCGGTGTGCCCATCATCAGGTCGGCCGGAATGGCGTCCGGTATCGACAGGTTGATGGTGCCGGACTCCGCCGTGGATTTGCGCAGCGTGGGCACGTTGGTCCACCCGGCCGCCAGCGTCACTGCGGCCTGCGCGTCCACCACGCCAAAGCCGTATTCGTGGTTGAAGTTGTAATTCCCGGTGGCGCCGTATTTCTCCGCGCCCTCCTCCCAACCTGAGTTGGCGGCGTCGTTCTTGCGGGCCGATGCCGCCAGGATCAGTTTCACGTCGCGCGCCGTCAGGTCGTTGTTTTCGCTGCGGATCAGCGCGGCCACGCCGGACACGATGGGCGCCGACGCGCTGGTGCCGCCGAAACCGTCCTGGTAGCGGTTCCCGTTGTCCGTGGTGGCAATGCTCGCCGCCCCCATTGCCCCACGGTCGCTGGAAGGCGCGCACACCCACAGGTTGGTTCCCGGCTCCGAGTAGGAGGACCGCTTTCCATCGTGGTTCACCGCGCAGACGGAGGTTATGGCGTAATGGTTGTTGTACTCGTCAAGGTTGGAATCGTCCCCTGACCCGCCCCCGTTTCCGCCCGACCACACGTACAGAACACCCTTGCCGCCGTACCCGCTGGTCGCGCTGGACTCGATCGCTGCTTCCCACAACTCGCCGGCAGGTTCCGGCCCGGCAAAATCCTGTGGCCCCCAACTGTTGTTCGATATCGCGGTAGTTGCCGCGTTGCGCGACATGGCGTCGTTGCGGTCTGCATTGGTACCGGCAGACAGGTAGTTATAACCATATATGGTGGCCTGTGGCGCGACCCCGCGCATGCCAATGCTGTTGTTCCGGGCCGCGATGAGGCCGGCCACCGCCGTGCCGTGAGAATGCAGGGGATTGTAAATGTCGTCGCCACCGCCGAAGTCGTGGTTCCTGGTTTCATCCACGTTGTCAGCCAGGTCCGTGTGCTGGTAGTGCATCCCGTCGTCCACGATGGCTACCGTAATCCCTTCGCCCAAATTCGGGTCGCTCCCGCTCCACACGCTCAGCACATTGATGTCCTCATCAGCCGTGCCGCCCAGTTGGCCGCTGTTGTCCAGGTGCCACTGGCAACCGGAATGTGGGTCCGAAACTCCCATCAGGGGTCGGAGCGTGGGGCTGGAACAATCATCCACGAAATTCCGGTACAGCACGTCCTCGGTGGCCCGGATCAGGTACTTCCCGGTGTCGGTGTCTTCGTCGCCGGTCACCTTCACGTAATAGGTGCCGGCGTCCAGACGGTGCTCTATGCCGAAACCCACAGATGACGAGAAATCGGAACTGAAATCCACGTTCATAATCGCAATCCCGTCGCTGTTCAGCAGAACCCCGTCAGTATCCACACCGCCCGGTTGCTGTGAGGTCCATATCCTCGCGTACGTCTCCTCTTCCACGGTGATGCTGAAGTAGTCCTCGTCATCGGCCGCAGTCAGGTTGCCGCCGCCCGCTTCACGCAGGGTCAGCGGCGCCGCGGTTGCCCTGGTGCTGCCGGGATCCAACGCCTCCGTGGCGTAAACCGAGTACGCCCCGTCGCTCGCGCCCCCGAAGCTGCTCACCTTGAGATAATACGTGCCGGCGTTCAGGACCCGGCGGATCGCGAAATTCCTCCTGCCGGGAAGGAGATTCCCGTCGTCGTTATAGACGCTGCCTCCGCTGAAGTACAGCCTTCCCTCGCTGTCCGGAAAGCCCGAACTCCGCAGGATGACGTCCGTTCGTTCCGACAGCGTCAGCTTGAACCAGTCCTCATCATCGTCGGGGTCGATCATGCCGCTGGTAAACCCGCCCAGATCCAGGTCATGCGCATCGGACCGGCCGGTCGTGTCCTCGAACGTCCGCACCCTGAAAACGTAATCGCCCACGGCCGACCCCGACCCGGTGATCTTCATGTAATAGGTCCCGGACCCCAGCGATTCCCACATGAAGAAGTTGTCCGGCTCAGGAACGACTGCGCCGTAATCGTCGCTCTCCAGCCGGTTCAGCGTCGTGCCGTCCCACTCGTACAGCGTCCCCGCAGAGTCCAGATCCCCCGTCGTGTAGAACCAGAAACCCACCTTGCCTGTCCCGGCAATCAGGTCTCCGCCGGTCAGGTCCAGCTTGAACCAGTCATGATCCGTGGTGTCCTCTATCCTGCCGTAGAAGTAGTTGCTCCCCAGCGGATGCAGCGCCGTCCCCTCCGTTTCCAGCGTCACCTCCGTGGCATCCGATTGGCCGTCGCCGAACTCCGCCGGCGTCGCCGACGCCGTCGCCGACCACCCGTCGTCCCCAAACGCGGAACCCACGGCGCGCACCTGCACATCGTACTCCATGCCGTTGGTCAGCCCGACCACGCCAAATTGCCGCCGGCCGCCAGTCCACGCGTCGTCCTCCACCATCCAGTTGCTGTCCGACTTGTCGGTGGCGTCGCTCCGGATGTGTCGCACGTCGTAGGCCGTGATGGTGTCCACGGTGGTTGAGGGCGGCTCCCACGTCACCGCCACGGCCCCGTCGTCGGCCCGCGCGGTGATGCTCGGCGTGGTCGCCGCCGATACCTCCGGCGTTCCCGTCGTCGTGCCCGACCACGCGCCGTCGCTGCTGGACGTGTCCGAGTTCACCGCCCGCACCTGCACGTCGTACCCGGTGTCGTTGGTCAGGCCATCCAGCCGGCGCCTCAGCGCGCCGTCCCCGGATTCCCAGGCGTTGTCCACAACCGTCCAGTTCTCGTCCGCCTTGTCCGTCGCGTCCGTCTCGATGCTCCGCACGTCGTACGCCACGATGGCCGACCCGCCGGTGTTGCCCGGCGCAGACCATTCCACCAGCAGCCAGCCGGCGCGCGCCGTGACGCTGTCGATGCTGGGAGCCTCCGGCGCCTGCGCCCCCGCGTCCATCGGGATCATCAGGCACAGCAGCGCTATCGCCGCCGCCGCCATCAGCCGCGCCGCCGTCAGCCGTGCCCGCGTCATGCCGTCAGCGCGTCGCCCACGGCCCGAGCCATACGGATGCGGCAGTCTTGCCCGCGCGCTCCCCTCATGCCGCGCCTACCTGGGCACACGCTCCTGCCACCAGTTCGGACTCGATACCTCCACGCCTTCCTGCTCCGCCAGCGCGTTCGCCAACTCCAGCGACGCCCACCCCGGCTCCGTCTCCACAAGAAAGCCGTTCACCACGTAGTCCAGCGCGGACACCCGACCCGCCGCGATCCCGTTGGCCGCAAAAAACGCCGCAACCTCGCCCTCGCTCCACTCCTCGTCCAGCGCCAGCAGGACACCGCCGGGCAGCGTCATCAGCGACCCCGTCGGCGACCGGAACACCGGCAGCCCGTCGCCCGCTTCACCCTTGCCCGGCGTGTCGCTCCGCGCCGTGTCTCTGCCCGCCGTGCCGCCCGCCGCGTCCTGCCGCAGCGCGATCTCGCCGTCCGGGGACACCGTCAGGTCGTCCTGCAGCAGCGCGGTCAGCGTCCGGTCGCCGTCCCGCCAGGTGTACGCCACGCTGCCCGTCGCCCCCTTCTGACCCGACGCGCCCGACCCGTCCGACCGTCCGACGCCGCCCCCGCCGATTTCACCGGAGGCTCCCAGCCGAAATCCGCCGACGCCTTCACCGACCCCGCCGGCTCAACATCCGGCCGGCCATCCCCCTCAAACAGCACGATCGCTTCCCCCAACGGCCCATCGTCCACCACACCCGCCCCGGCCCCCGACCCGTCCGCCCCCGCCCCGCCGGACTGCGGCGACCCCTCCGGTTCTCCAGTGGGGATGGCAACCGCCGTGGCCTGCAAGGCCGGCGCCGCCGTGGACTCATCCACCGCCGACGCCGCCGGGCCGCAGCCCGCCAGCACGACCCAGGCCCCCGCCAGCACGGCCAGAACCACGCGCAACCCCGCCGGTTTCATATCGATTAACATGGCCCATTGTAGCAACCGGCCCCGCCGCAGCGTCAACAATCCCCAATCCTGCAAATCCGGCAAATCGATGTAAAATACTAAAAATAGTCAAAAAATCGCGAAAAACCGTCAGCCAGCCGTAATACTCGCGTAATGTTTCAGGGGGTAGAATGGCCGCTGTTTATGGTTAATTGGGGACACGACTGCCCACGGCCGGCGTTGCCCCATAGGCAAAACGCCCGCAATGGGCCTCACAGGAAATAAGGAGGTGACGCGCCGATATAACTCTTCGTCCGGGGACTCCCCGCTCATCCTGAGCCTGTCGAAGGAACATCCTGAGCTTGGCAAAGGAACATCCCGCCCCTGGCGGGACGGCATCGGGGAGAAAGACAACAAAACCCCCGGCCCAGGTTTTTCACTGAACCGAAAACCAAGGAAACCAAACTGCTTGTACCAGCCCGTACGCTCAGAGCGTGCGGTCTGCAAGGAGACTTTCAACAATGAGAACAATGATTGGAAAACGGATTGGCCCCGTGCCAATCGCTCTGGTGGCAGTGCTAGCATTAGCCGCCTTCATTTCCGCCGGCCTCTGGCTCGCGCCAACCGGCCAAAGTGCACAAGCGCAGGGCATACCTGGCGATGGCATGGCCATGGATGCGGCTGACGATTGCGAAATAACGGTCGTTGATGCTGCAGGCACCGCCCAGACTGGATACTTCGCCGGCAACGATTGTATCGTCAGCGGTGATTCTGCCACGGTAAAACTGCTGAATGCCAACGAGGTGGACAACGCCAACGACGCGTACGTTGCTGCGTACGTCACCGGCGGCGACGATTACTCGAGCATCCAGGCTACCGATGCCGATGGCATGGCACTCGGAAAAAAGGGTATTGATGAGTCCGTCGCCGCGATAGAACCTGCTGAGTCAGGTCTGTTGGGCAAAGTCGAACCCGGCTCCCATCCGATCACCGTCACGCGTGGCATGGCGAAGGATGGCGACGCATACGTTTTCGTCTACGTCACGACAGGGACTTCGTTCATCGCTGATGGCGACAACACCAACGCCGGCGTGCCGCTCAACACTGTAGTTGGCGAAGCTGGTAGCGTTGAGGATGCCGATGTGCAAGCCGAGTCTTTGGAAAAATCCGTGGCACTGTTGACTGCTGCGTTGACCTTAATAGGCACCGAAGATGGCGATGTGGTCGAATCCGCTGAAGCTGGGGACCTGCCTACCGCGCCAACGGCTCCTACGTTTGGTGCGGACATTATCATTAACCTCATCGATGACGCCGTTACTGTGGAGCTCGCTCGCACCGCGGTAAACACCCGGACAGACTTGGTAGACACCGACGCCGACACCACCGCTGAGGGCAACGACGGCGGTTACATAAAGCTCGCCGATGATTACATCGACGCGGTTGAGGAAGCTTTCGACGACTACACAGATACTCCAGACGTGGATGACGCCACCGACGATGACATCATCGATGAAGACGCCACCGATGAAGAGAAGCAAGCTTTGATGGACGCCATTGCGGCCGCCAAAGTCGCGATGGGGCGCGTGCAAGCTGTCCTCGACGCCATTGACGACGACAATCCGTCTGTGTTCCCGAACGCAGATGCCGACATCGCTATTAAGGTCACCTTCCTCAACGCCCCTGATGCCGAAATGACGACCATCGGGGCCATGGAAGAAGATATTGACCTCAAAAACATTGAGGAAGACGAAGAAGAGGTTACCGTCGTAATTGCAGTCAATGACGACAACGGCAACAGCATTTCAGACGTCGCCATGACCCTTACCATCGAAGACGCTCCTGAAAGTGTTGTGTTTGAAAACACGCTGGAACAGCGTCGCCGCGTCAAGGGCAACGGCACCACTATGGCGACCATTCAGGGCCTTCCTGAAGAGGACCCGTTCAATTACAACCTCAAGGTTGAAATCGACGACGGGCCCACCAAGAACCAGCCCATCCGTCGCTTGGGCGCTGTCGCGTCCGTTGCGCTGGAAAGCTATGCGCCGTGCGGGCCCATGCCCGAGTGTATGGCCAACGACAGCCTCAGCCTGTCGCCCAGCATTGAAGACGACACGACTACCAACGCTGACGAGACCATGGACTCGCTATTCTTCGTGATCTCGACGGCTATGGATTCTGCCGGCAACGACGTTACGAAGGAAACCACCCACACGTTCGAGGCTGACGATGGCTTGACGCGCGTCACCGACGAGCGCGCCTCCGAACTCTGGTGGAATACCTTGGACTGCGAGGCGATGGCCGAATACGATCCCATGGAACGCAAGGCGAATTCCAGCAACCCTTACTGCGCGTCTTATGACGGCTTGGGCGATCACGAGGAAGGCATCGTAAACGCTATCATCCTCCCTGCCTACTTCGCGGCATACATGGTTGATGACGGCGTCGGCCGTGGCTCGTACGACGTCACCGTCACCACCGGCAACGACATGGAAGCAACTTCCACTGTCACGGTTGCTGGGCCGATCCACAGCCTTTCGCTTACCGGCGCCCGCAGCATTCCCTCGAGCACCGGCTTGGGTGAATACACTGTCACGGCAGTGGACGAGGACGGCAACGTTCCCGCCAACGTGACGGGCAAGAAGATCACCGTCGCGGTCCGTACTTCGGCCGCGCAGGTTCTTGGCGCCGACTCCAACAGCCAGATCTCCTTGGGCGTCGACGGTACCGCGATGTTCCGGGTCCTGGTGGAAGACACCGTGGCCGAGGGAACCCGCGTAACCATCATCGCGTCCTACGGCACCATCAGCGCCAACCCGCTGGTAGTCAATTACGGCACCGCCCCCGTGGTGGTAACCCCCGAGTCCGAGCCGGTTGACACCACGCTCGGCAACCCCACAGGATTGCAGGCTTCCGCCGGCGCTGCCGGTTCGGCCGACGTCATGTGGTATGCCGGCGCCAACGCTGACGTACAGTACGTGTTCGCTCTGCCGAGCAATTACACGAACATCGCCACCGACGGCACTTACTCATCCGCCCTCGCGGGTGATGCCAGTTCGCACAACTTCGCCGGTCTTACCAGCGGTCAGGGCTACTGGTTCATCGTGACTTCGTGCCAGACCAACGCTGACGATTCCATTGCATCCTGCAATTGGCACAACGGTTGGTCCTCCCTGGTTACGGTTCAGTAATCGGCGCGTCACACACGCGACATGACGGCCCGGAGTCCCAACGGGCCCCGGGCCGTCGGTGAAGCCAATCTCAATGAGGAGATTACTGCAAATGAAAAGCACAACCAGAAAGCACATCTGGCCAGTGTCGCTGGTGATGACGCTTGCCGTCGTCGGCATGCTGGCCGCGTTTGTGGCGCTGGCAGTGGTGCCCCAGGGGACTGAGGCGCAGGGAACCCCGCCACCGCCGCCGCCCCCGGCGCCCGCGGATCCGGCAACTACGCCTGAGCCCTCCGGGCCCGCCGGCGTACCCCCGCCTCCGGCACCTCCCGGCTCTGCTGTGGACGGCATCGACAACAGCAGCACCTCCGGTGGCGCTGGCGTCAAGCTGGTCCTCACCATCAGCAACCCCGGTGAACTGGTCTCCGGTAGCGCCATCGAGCTCTACTTGGAGGACGACTTCCAGGTCCCCGACAACATCGATTCCAGCGACGTCTACCTCATCGGCAGCGGTGATATCGGCCGCGTTTACGTGACCGACCCCATCGAAATCGATGACGACGACCACTACGGTGGCGACGACGACTGGTCCATCCTGGTGCTGGTCCCCGACCAGAATCCGGACAACGACGACGGCTTCGACGCCTGGTCTTCCGATGACGCCGCCGGCCTGCAGGTGGTCTTCACCAAGGGCGCCGGCATCAAGAACCCCACCGAGGCCGGTACCCACAGCGTGGGCTACTCCGTCCTCGCCCCGGGCGATGACTCCAACGACGGCCCCATGGTCGAAATCGGCACCGTTGCCACCGTGGCCAAGATCAGCCTCAGCGCTGACGACGGCGGTCGCGGCAAGGAAGTAACCGTCACCGGTTCCGGCTTCAACAACGGCACCGGCGCGGGCGTGTACGTCCTCGTCAGCGCCACCGAACCCAGCTGCGAAATGGTCGTCGGCAACGGCGACAAGCTCGGCGAAACCGAGGTTGGCAGCGACGACAAGTTCACCATCACCTTCACCGTCCATCAGGACGAGTTCGACGCCGGTGAGGTCAATTGGCTCTGCGCCGTTGACTCCGAAGCCGGTAACGCCCGCATGGCCGATTCGGTCAAGGGGTTCGAACTCACCGCCACCGTCAGCGTTGACCCGGCCTCGGGCAGCTACGGCGACGAAATCACCCTGAAGGCCCGCGACTTTGGCGGCGCGCTTGACTCCATCGACCTGGGCCCCTCACACACGTGGACCAACGATGGCGATAACTCCAACGACGCCTTCGCCGTTGAAATCGATGGCAGCGACTACATCTTCGACCTGCCCGGCGGTCTCGACAGCCGGATCCAGGTTGCCGCCAAGCGTGGCAGCACCCGGAAGACCACCACCCTCACGGTGGAGCCTTCCAGCCTCAAGCTGAGCCAGTCCTCCGTCGTGGCCAACGACTCCATCATTATTGAGGGTCGCGGCTTCGACAGCCAGGCAATGATCAGCATCAGCGACATTACCATCGACGGCGAGCCTCTCGCTGTTGAGGAAGCCGGCACCGAGAACGGCATGGTTCAGATCGACAGCAACGGTCAGTTCGTGATCGAAGCCCGCGTCTGGACTGCCACCGGTGGCAGCAACCCCGCCATGGACGCCGACGAATACACCATCAAGGTGGTGGACTCGCAGGGCTTCGAAGGCGAGGCAACCATCACCGTTGAGGAGCCCACCGTCTCGGTGGACCCGGAAGTCGCCGGCCCGCGTGATTACATCACCGTAACCGGCTCCAACTGGCCCCTCAGCACCGAAGAAGACGACTTCGAGGTCGATATCACGGTGGGCGACAAGACTCGCTCCGCCAACATCGACGGAACCGGCAAGTTCTCCTACGAGTTGCGCCTCAGCGCCGACATCGCCCTGGGCGAAGAGCATGACGTAACCGTCCTGTTCGAAGACGGCGGCGAGGACATCGAAGAAGACGCCAGCTTCATGACCCCGTCCTCCAGCATGACCGTGTCCCCCGCCGAGGCCCGCCCCGGCGAGACCATCACGGTTGACGTTGCCGGCATGCCGGTGTTCACGCTGGTGGAACAGGTCCGGATCGCCGGAGCCAACCGTCTGGGCAACCAGAACGTCAACACCGACCGCGACGGCGACGCCTCGGTCAGCGGCATCCTGGTGCCGTCCGTTGACCCCGGCTTCTACAGTGTCCAGGTGACCGTGGGCACGGAAACCGCCGTTGCGCAGTTGGAGATTCTCTCCGACGCCGCCGCGCCGGGCACCGCCACCACCCTGCCGGAAGCCGCTTCCGACATCGGCGATAACCTCGATGCCATCTTCCACTTCAACAACGCCACCAAGGCGTGGACGTTCTTCGACCCACGCCCCGAGTTCGCAGAACTCAACACCCTGACCGAACTGATCAGCGGACAGCCCTACTGGGTCCTGGTCAAGTCGGAACAGGTCGGCGTTGACTGGAATGGTCGGTCGGTTGACTTCACCTGCGCCGGCGGTGACTGTTGGAACCTGGAGATCTGGTAACCCCTTGCGGGCGTACCAAGTCAAAAGGCAATAACAGCCAACGCAGAAAGTAGGCCCTCGCCTCACCGGTCCGTGGCGAACCAGTTGAACCACGGACCACGGGGCGGGGGAGAACCCACAAGCAGGAGCAAAATGATATGAAGAGATTTGGAGCGATGGCGGCGGTGGCATTGATTGCCCTGCTGCTGGCGTTGCCTCTGGGTCTGGTTTCAGCCCAGGGCGGAGCGCCCAGCGCCAACCTGCCGCCGGCATTCCTCTTCGGCACCGCTATGGCCGATGGCTTCGTGGTGAACGAAGGTACCATGATCACAGCCATGGCTGGCGACCAGAAGGTCGGTTCCACCATGGTCATGGAAAACGGCAAGTTCGGCCCGCTGGAACTCATGCAGCCCACCGGTGGCGACACCATGGTGATGTTCATGATCGGCGACCGCATGTCGGAATACAGCTACGAATGGATGTCCGGTGGCCGCGAGGCCATGGTCATGCTGAACGCTGACCTTGAAACCATGATGCCCGAGCCTGAACCCGGTATGGACGGCCCATCCGGCCCTCCGGGCGTGCCCGGCCCCGCCGGTAGCGACGGAGCCGCGGGTCCCCAGGGTCCCGCCGGCCCCGCCGGAGCCGCCGGCCCTGCCGGCGCCGCTGGCGCACAGGGTGAGCAGGGTGTCGCCGGGCCTCCTGGCCCTCCGGGCGCCCAGGGCCCCGCCGGTGCAATCGGACCGGCCGGTGCGCCCAGCCCCATGGGCATCATCGCCCTCATCGTGGCCATAGTCGCTGCGGTGATCGGCGTGGTTGCCATCGTCATGGCCCGTCGTCCCGCCGCCTAGCCTAACGGCAAAGCGCGCCCAACGGCCCATGAGAAACTGCCCCCGCCGGCTCCCAGTCGGCGGGGGCTTTCTCATGCCGTCCACCATAACCACGGCCATGCGACCGTTGGTCTGCGTCCCAGCGTCGTGTATCCTGAACCCATGCACCAACAACAACCCCACCGATTCCCCAGGTGGCCGGCGATCACATCGCGCATGGCTCAGGTCGCCCTGGCCGCCGCACTGATCGTCGCCGTCGCCGTCGGGTGCGCCAATCCGCCAGCGACCCTGGAAATCGAAGTCACCCGCGAAGTCGAGGTGACCCGCGAGATTCCGGCCACCGTCCAAACCGTGCGCACCGTGGAGGTGACCCGCGAAGTGTCCACGGTGCGGGAGGTTCCGGTCACCGTGGAAGTCGTCAGGACCGTTGAGGTTCCCCGCGAAGTCGAAGTTACGCGCCAGGTCGAGGTCACCCGCGAGGTTCCGGTGACGCGCCCCGTCGCCGCCACGCCAACACCCGCGCCTACGCCGACCCCAACGCCGGAACACGCGCCGACCCCAACCACAGTTCCGCAACGGCCGCGCTTCGCCGGTTGGCGCATGGAGGAAGAAGTACACTCCGGTGTGGACGTGTTCGCCTTCCGCAACGTCGCGGTCGCCCACGAACCGCTGCCGCTGCCCCCCGTCGCCACCATCCTGTGCGACACCCGCGGCCGCCGGCTGATGTACATCGACTGGGGACACCCCCTCATCGGGTCACTGGCCACCAGCATCGGCCCCTACGAAACCGAACCGTTCGAGGTGTACAAGCAGGCCGACGCCGCATACATTCTCGAGGACTACGCCCGCGACCTGCACCGTTTCGTGGATGGACTGAACCTGCCGCGCGCCCGCCACGCAGAATTTACGCAACTGTGGCGCAACATCCAGCAGATGTTCGACCTGGCGCAGCACAGCGCCCCCGACAACCTGTTCCCGCGTGATCCCCCGCAGATCGGCGAGGAGCAGGCGGTCAACTACGGCGCCGTCCTGGTGGAACTCGATTTCGCCGTGGAAATCCCCCCAACCGATACCACGGACTGGCGCGTGAATCCCGGCGGCGCAACCATCCGGAGCACGTGGCGGGTATTGCCCAATCAGCGCACGTTGATGGGCCCCGCCGCGTTGGGAGATCTGCGGCCGAGTTATGCCGCCATCGCTCCGCCCAACTCGGAGCGGGAACAACTCCGCACCATGACCGCCAGGGTCTGGGAACCCGAACAACCGGTCACCCTGTTCGCCAAGTGGGAAATAACGGACCTGGACAGAGTCCTCGACCATTGCCAGCAGGCCAACCGATAACGCCGATCACACTCACCCGCTCATCCTGAGCCAGTCGGAGGACGCCCGCCCGCCGCGCCGATATCGCCCACCTGTTCATCCGTGGCGGCCCCCGCAATCGCGCCCGACAAAATGTAGGGGCAGGTTTGAAACCTGCCCCCGCCTCACAACCCGGTCAGGTCATCCCTACTCATTCGCAGCCGGCGCCCACTTGTAGATGTTCGCCACCGAACCGCCCATCAGCGTCTCACGATCAGAGTCCGACAGCGTGTCCGTCAGGCGGAACGCCTCCACACCCTGCTCGTAAGTCAGCAGTTCCACCGCCCGCGTCCAGTCCGTGCCCCACAGGCACCGCTCCAGCCCGTACGCGTCGAAGATGCGGTGCAGCGGCTCCCAGATGTCCGGATACGGGAACCCCGCGTGCGACAGCGTGCCGGCCCCAGAGATCTTGATCACCACGTTGTCCAGTTCCGCGCACGACAGCACGTTGGGCAGGTCGGCGAAGGGCTCGTCCGGCGGCGGCGGGTTGAACGGCTGCGCGATGCCCAGGTGGTCGATGATGATCTGCGTGCCCGGGTTCTGCTGGGCCAGTTGGCGCAGCAGGGGGATCTTCCCCGCGGCCATGATGTTCACCGGTACGCCGGCGCGCCCGCCGGCCGCCAGGATGGCATTCAGCCCGGGGTGGTCCGCCTCGTAATCGTTGTTCGCCAGCATGATCCGGCAGCCCACCACGCCCGGCGTCGACGTCCACTGCTCCACGTCCGCGTCAATCGTCTCCGAGTTGGGATCAAAGGGCCGCACGATCCCGAACTTGGTCGGATGCTGCGCGTACACCTCCAGCGCGTAGCTCGCGTCGTATCCGTAGATCGCGAACGGCGATATCAGTATCGCCCCGTCCACGCCCACCGCGTCCATCGCGGCCACCATGTCGTCCCCGGTAACCTCCTCCGGCCCGGTCAGAAACCCGACCCACGGGTGCTCGGGCGTGTTCCGCCGGTAAGCATGCACCTGGCAGTCAATCGTCAGCGCCATCGTCATCCTCCTTGTGTAATCCGTCCTGATTTCTGCGTCAGTCAACAGGCAACCCGCATCGTGGCCGACCGCCTGCGCGGATAATACCAGATATAGTCCCCTCTCCCTTGATGGGAGAGGGTTAGGGTGAGGGTGAAACTTCAACCCATCCCCCGTACCCAAAACATCATCCTATCCATCCTGTATATCGATGTGATACCGGGCCCCGCCTTGCGCCATCGGTAGCCGCCGGCTATGATGACTCCCGTTCCGCAATCTCCAATCGCTCATGGTGAGCCCGTCGAACCATCACCCCTACGAAGGACATTTGACGCTATGACTACTGCAACGCAGCCCTGGACTTCCAGCATCACCGAGGTGGCCGGCATCAACGTGGAGGTGATCACCGGCGGTTCCGGTTCCCCCATCGTCATCCTCCCCGACGAGCTCGGGCATCCCGGCTGGCTGCGCTACCACCAGGCCCTCGCCGAGAACCACACCCTGCACGTCCCGTTCCTGCCCGGCATCGGCGGCTCCGACGTGCTGGACTGGTCCATGAGCATCCACGACATGGCCATCTGGTACCTGGGCGCGCTGGACAAGTTGGGCCTCGAGGGCGCAGACCTCATGGGATTCTCCATCGGTGGCTGGATCGCCGCCGAGTTGGCAACCATGTGCCCGCAGCAGTTCCGGCGGCTGATCCTGGTGGGCGCCGGAGGCATCCGCCCGCCTGGTGGAGAGATCTACGACATCTTCGAAGTCACGCCGCCCATGTACATCCGCGACTCCCTGCACGACCCCGACGGCACGCCCGAGTACCGCGCCGTCTGTCCCGCCGAGCCGGAGGAAGACGTGCTGGAGCGTTGGGAATTGGGCATGGAGGCCACCTGCCGCATCGCCTGGCGTCCCTACATGCACGACCCCGGCCTGGTCAACCAGGTGTACCGTCTCGAGCGCATCCCGACCCTGCTGGTCTGGGGCCGCGAGGACCGCATCGTCCCCGTCAGCGCCGGCGAGGAGTACCACCGCCGCATCCCGGGCAGCCGCCTCGAAATCATAGAAAACTGCGGCCACCACCCGGAACTCGAAGCCACCGACCAATTCGTAGGGTTGGTGGAGGGGTTTCTGGCCTAACCTGCGAACCCGCACACCCGGCGAAACGGATTTCCTCGATCAACGTCGAATGGATGGAACGTATGACGATGATGGCGCATGGTCCTACCAGTGTTGAAGTCGCATTTGAAATGCTGCTCGAAGAGATTGAAATTTCTGAGAAGGAATTTGCGAAGGTATTATCACAAGCAGGTGAAAATGGAGAATACGACAAAGCGAGAGAAGCCTTGGACCAAGCCGAACGCATAGGTGAATTTCACAGTCGTGTCGGCGACCTAGGACGCGAGTGGCAGTCCCTTTTCGGTGATTCGTATCTTCCTGAAGACCAAAACGAACCGAGCGAACGACGCAATTTGGGCCGTTTGGGGCGTGGCCTCCGGACTCGTGAAGATGCGTATTATGTACCGATACTGGAAACCCTCATCGAGGGCGCAGGATCGGGACAAGTGCAGGCAGTTCTTGATGGTGTGTATAAAAAAATGCAAGGAATCCTGAAAGACGTAGATCTTGAACCGTTGACATCAGACCCTCAACTTCCCCGTTGGCGCAACGCTGCTCAATGGGCACGGAGTTCGATGGTCAGACAAGGGTTATTGAGTTCCGACAGCCCTAGGGGTAAATGGGAAATAACCGATGCCGGAAGGCAGTTTCTCAACAACGTCCACTAAGACATTACAAGTTAGAAATCATCCGTTGCGTAGCAAAACCAACACGGTCGAGGTATGGGCAGCATTTGCTTGACACCATGTGTTCGCACGACGCAAGTCCCGGTATATTGCAAATTATGTGCGGGATAACGTAACGCTAGTTGCGATAGCCCTACATTACTGGCCCGACGAAAAGCGGCCCAGGAGTGGTTGCTCTCACGACCGCTTTACTTATCCCCGGCAGGTCTACCAACCGGGAGCTGTTAGGATCAGCCGCTACGAGGATGTCCTCTAGTGCGCATGCTCCCAGTACCGGCCGTTCCTCATCTTTCGCCGCATATCATCCAATAGAGATGATGCCTCCGCCACCTACTCGTGCCCATTGTTGTGCCATATCTAACTGGCCACCCACACGCTTACATATTCAAGTGCCGCACACCGAGTCAAGTGTCCACCTACCCACGCAGATATTCAAAACGGATTCACCGCCACCACGCCGTTGTATTCCTGCCCTGCATTCAAGTCTTCCGAAAACAACCGTGCACAACCGGCACGCTCGGCGGCGGCGATAATCAGCGCATCCCAATAGGAAATTTGATATCGCTGGCACGTGCTCACTGCCCTCTGCACCAGCGTCAGGTCGAGCGCGACTACCGGCAGGACGCTAACTTCGTCTATCGCCCGCGTTGCTTCCTCAATGGACAAGCGATTTGGAAGCCTCCTGGTCGCTACGTTGAAGAATTCGCCGAGGACTTGCGCGGACAGCGTTCCAGTATCATTCGCCATGGCCTGGGTCAGCAGCCCTTGCGCTATCCTCTGTTTCCTCTGGTCGCGCGGGTCATACGCATAGACCAGGATGTTGGCGTCGAAGAAATCCCTACTGCCCGTAGTAGTAGCGGTAAGGCCGGTCATACAAATCATCCCTCGTCCGCACCGGAGAGCCCAGCTCTCCTTCGCCACGATCAATCGCATCCCGCATCCTGGCGATGCGCTCCAGACGAGCGCCGGCCTCGCTGTTCGCTATCGAGGTCAGATACTCCGCCACCATGGCCGCCACCGTCATGTCCTGCGCGGCGGCAATCTTGCTGACTTTCGCCGCGATTTCCTCATCAATGTCCAGAGAGAGGTCCATGTTGCCATCTCCTAATGCAAGTGGCGGGCAAGAGATCCGAACACCTGCCCACCAACCATTATAGCCCCGCGTGGTACGCCCTAATGCGCCACCGAACTCGGCGCGAACCCCCCGTACCTCGGATACTGCGAGCAGATGAACTCCAGGTAGGACGGCTGACCCTGCGCGTTCGCTGCCATCGCGCGCTCGAACGCGGGAATCACGTCCGACGGCTCAGTGACCCGCTCCGTGTACAGTCCCAGTTCCGCTATCGCCCGCGACATATTCACGTCCTCGGGACCCAGCACCCGGTGCGTGTACGGGTCGTGCCCGTCGCCCCAGAACCCGGGGCCATAGCCCGCGAACCCACCGTTCGCCACGTGCGCGATGGTGATGCCCAGATTCTGACGCACCGAAACCTCCAGGTTGCCCAGCATGTAGCCCACGCCCGCGTCGCCCGTCAGCGCCACCGCCTGCCGCTGCGGGAACGCCAGCTTGGCCGCCATGACGCCCGCCAGGCCGAACCCCAGCGTGGAGATGTTGCCCCAGCCCAGGAACCCGCGCGGAATCAGCGTGTCGTACACCGTGCTCAGTTGGTCCCGCGTGTTGCCGGACTCATGGGTCACGAAGGAGTTGTACGGGTCCAGCACCTTCATCATGTCGCCGATGATGCGGTACGGATTGATCGGCGCGTCGTTGGACGCCATCGCTTCACGGTACTCGGCCAGCCCGGCGTCCCGCGTCTCCCGAATCTCCGCCACCACGTTGCCGGCGGGACGGCCCGCGCCGTCGGTGCGACCCGACACCTCGTCCGCCAGCGCCTGCAGCACGAACTTCGCGTCGCCCAGCACCGCGTGATGCGTCGGGAAGATGCGGTTCAGGTGGAACTCGTCCAGGTTGCATTGGATGATCGTCTTGCTCGGCGCGTTGGGAATCCCGTGCGTGAACCGCCCCGGCGACAGGCTGCTGCCCACCGTCAGGATCACGTCGCTCTTGTTCAGGTACGCGATGGGATGCTCGCCGCGCACGCCCACGAACAGCGGGTGGTTCTCCGGAAACGCCCCCTTGGCCTTCAGCGTCGTGATCACCGGCGCGTTCAGCGACTCCGCCAGCGCCACCAACTCCGACGACGCCCCCGCATAGATGACCCCCTCGCCCGCATAGATCAGCGGGTTCGACGCCCCCATCATCAGGTCGATGGCCTGCGCCACGTCCGACGGGTCCGGCGCCGACTTGTACCCGCGCACGGTATAGTAAGGGTCCACCGTCTCGTCGTAGATGCCCGCCGCGTTGGGCACCGCCAGCACCACCGGCCCAGGACGCCCGCTGCGCAGCATCGAGAACGCCCGCCGCATGAACTCCGGCGTCCGCTCGGGACGGTCGATGTAGCCGAACCACTTGGTCACGGTCTTCAGGCTGGTGGTTACGTCGAACTGGGTGTTCTCGGTGCTGCCCGCCGGCACGCCGTCCGTGATGCACAGCATCGGCGAGTTGTCCTCAAACGCCTGCGCCAGCCCGGGATACGAGTATTGCAGACCCGCGCCGTTCACGCCGCCCTGCACCGTGCAGACGCCGATGCGGTCGCCGCCCGTCACCCGCGAGTACGCGTCGGCCAGCGCCACGGCGTAGCGGTCGTCGCGCATCATGATCATGGGCACGCCCTCGCGCCCCAGCGCATTGTTCACCCGGCAGACGGGAAAAGTGGAAACCCACTCAACCCCCTCCGCCTTCAAAATCTGCGCAATAGAAGTGGCAACATCAATGCTCATGCTCAAAAACCTCGTCAAAGTCTCAGGGATTGGATCCTCGAAATTGTAACATCGCACCGTTTGACTCGGACTGCGACGACCCATAGTATCGAAGCGGTTGTCAGGATTGAGATTTCCTCTCGACACAACGCAATCAGTCAGGAAAATCGCCCGCTTTTTTTGCTCTTGTTCATCTTAGTGAAACGCAAGGTCAATGTTGAATAGCTACCAAGAATCTACGCTACCTTCGCTGACGGAGGAAATCGCGCTGAATGCGATCCGTGATTTCTTCAAAGACAAACCGTTTGTGTTTTTTGGCACAGGCATGTCGTGCGCTCTCGACCCGCGGTTTGGCATGCCGGCATTGAGAGACCATCTACTTTCTTGCGTTCTGCCTGACCCGCATGACCCACGACAAGGCCAGCAATGGGAAGCGGTTGAGGAGTCTTTGCGTAACGGCATCGACCTGGAAGCGGCACTCAATAATGTCGGCGATGCTGCATTACTTCAGAAGATCACGTCGCAGACTGGCCGATTTATATCGTCTATCGATCGCGAATACGCATTGAAGATTGCGAACCGTCAGGTTGCATGGCCTGCCACTGCGTTCTTTAACCGCTTGGTAGACACTCTTCCAGAGGGCGATAGAATGCTGCACGTATTGACTCCGAATTACGACACCCTGTTTGAGCACGCGTGCGATTCGGTTGGCATTCTTTACACAAGTGGATTCTTCGGTGAGATGGAGCGGCGGATGGATTGGGACGCCGCTAACCGTTCCATCGTGCAAATGGAACAAGTTGCTCAAGGTCGCCGACTGAGAACGATGCCCAGACAACGGAAACATGTACGACTCTATAAAGTTCACGGGTCCCTAAACCTGTTCTTCCACCAGAATGCGGTGGTTGAGCACAATGCGTGGATGTGGAATCCTCCGGAATTTTCGCGCCGCGTCATGATCACGCCTGGGCTCTCGAAGTACGAGATGTTGCAGAATTACAGGCAAGAATTGCTTCAGGAAGCCGACAAAGCGATCGACAAGGCTAATCGCTTCCTGTTCCTCGGTTATGGCTTCAATGATTCTCACTTGGAAGCGTACATCAAACAAAAACTCATAACACAATCTTGCAAAGGGCTCATCGTCACTAGGGATTCAAACCCACGCATTGAGTCGCTGTTGGAACAGGCCCAAAACTTGTGGTTAGTGTGCAAGTCGCATGAAGACGGTGATGACAGTACACGCATATTCAACAAGCAATACGCAGGTTGGCTTGGATTACCCAATAGCCGTCTTTGGGATATTCAGTCATTCATGAACGAAACTCTGGGAGTATAATAATGGCTATTTTCACGTTCGACACTTCTCATCTGCTTGGGCGGGTCCGGGCGGTAGATACACGACGGGTTGATGTTCAGGTAAACAGCGATGAAGACCTGAGGAAAGCGAGAGTCGGGCAGCTTGTGGCTATAGCTTTGCCCGGCGCCACTGACGAATGGTTGATCGGTGTCATCGACAGGGTGGTTAAGACTCCGATCGTAGAAGAACCATTTCAGATCGATCTCGAAGTCGATGAAGATGCGACCGGAGCTTCTTATCGCCAAGGAGTACTCAACACAGTCAGGGTGATTTTGGTGGGTACGACATCTTTGGCATTGAACAACAAGCCGCAATTCTCTCGTTCGCTGGCCCAGGTTCCTGAAATAGATGCGACGTGCCATGTTCTTCGAGACGGTCAACTCCAGGGTTTCATGGCATTGCTCTCGGCCAAGGGGAAGACTGAGCATTCCTTGGAGATCGGCCGCTATACAATCGACGAAAATGCTACTGCTTATCTCGACGGGAACAAATTCTTTCAACGTCACGCATCCCTCCTTGGAAGTACCGGCTCAGGCAAATCGTGGTCTGTGGCATCTATCTTGGAACAAGCTGCAGAACTCCCGTCAGCCAACCTGATCGTTTTTGATCTACACGGCGAATATGGCGAGTTGTCTTACGCCAGTCATCTTCGAGTCCCAGGGCCTGAGGAACTTGGACGATCAGACGACTCTCTATTGTTCCTTCCCTATTGGCTGCTGAACTCTGAAGAATTGCAGGCTATGTTTGTGGACCGTAGTGAGTTCAGTGCCCACAATCAGGTCACCGTCTTTCAGGACACAGTCGTCGCTGAGAAAAAGAAACGCCTCGAAGAATCGGGCAAAACAGAAGTGTTGGAAGCGTTCACACTGGATAGCCCTGTGCCATTTTCAATTGACGAGGTCATCGGGGAACTCGATCGCTTAAACCAAGAGATGGTACCCGGCTCGCGGCAACCGGTACGAGGTCCTTTTCACGGTCAGTTCAGTCGATTTCTGGTCCGCCTGAGTAGCAAATTAAACGACAAGCGTTACGGCTTCTTATTTCAAACGCCCGGTTCGATGCACGAATACACAGCAATGGCAGACTTGATCGCCCAACTTATGGATTACTCCAAATCGAAACCTAGGATCAAGGTCATCGATTTTTCAGAGGTTCCTGCGGATATCCTGCCTGTCATCGTCGGTTTGGTCGCGCGCGTGATTTACGAGGTGCAGTTCTGGACGGATCGAAAAAAACGCAAGCCGTTAGCTCTCGTGTGTGATGAGGCCCACACGTATCTGCCGAGCAAAGACGGGCAGAATCCTGTCGAACAAAGGGCAATCGAGAACTTCGAAAAAATCGCCAAGGAAGGACGGAAATACGGTGTTGCGCTATTAGTGGTCAGCCAACGTCCTTCTGATGTCAGCTCGACGATCCTAAGTCAGTGCAACAATATCGTATCTTTGCGCCTCACTAACGGCGACGATCAACGAACCGTGAAGAGCCTTATGCCCGAAAGTCTGGAAGGGCTGATGGACACTCTTCCAATATTGGACATCGGTGAAGCACTCGTCGTCGGCGACGCTGTGCTCCTACCTAGCAGGATTCGCATACACGAACCCAAGGAAAAACCGTTGAGTGCCACCATTGATTTTTGGGATGAATGGGCCAAGGATCCCGACATTCCTGATTCTGCTAAAACTGTCGAAAATATGCGGAAGCAAAACCGAGGTTAGATAATCATCCAATTCCCTCCATCCTCCCCATCCTGTTCATCCTGTGAATGAGGCCGTCCGCACCGGTATCCCGCCCGTCGGTCACAATCCCAGTCTAAACCACCGCTTGACAACCCCCTCCCCCATAAGGACGTATATCCTAACTGTGTCTAGGGGGTGTCGTCAAAAGAGTTTGCTCCAGACCATCACTGCCCGGAGTTGGCAGATGGCCAGGTAAGACGCGGCTCTCTTGGCATAACGGGTCGCCACGCCGCGCCACTGCTTGAACTCCAGGAAACCGTTCTCCACCAGGTGTCTCAACCGGTACAGCGCCGGGTCATGGTCCCGCTGCTCCCTCCGGTTCCTCTTCGGTGGTATCACTGGGTCCATGCCCAATTCCCGGGCCGTGGCTATGATTTCATTGGTGTCGTAGGCTTTGTCCGCCAGCAGGCACTGGGCCTCGATCCCCTGGATCAGCGGCAATGCCTGGGCGGAGTCGGCTGCCGTGCCCTCGGTAACGGCCAGCCTGACCGGCATTCCGTGGGAGTCCACCGCCAGGTGCAGCTTGCTGTTCAGCCCCCTTTGGTGCGGCCCATGGCCTGGTTGCCGCCCCGGGCCCCAGCGCTATGGGGATGGGCCTTGATATAGCTGGCGTCGATCATCAGCCATTCGAAATCAGGATCATCCATCACCGCCTCCAGCAGTCCGGACCACACTCCCCGGTCCCGCCAGCGGCAGAACCGCCGGTGAGTGTTCTTCCAGTCTCCGTAGTCCGGCGGCAAATCCCGCCAGGGCGCTCCGGTACGCAAAATCCAGCACACGGCGTCGATAAACCGACGGTTGTCATGGGCCGGTCGGCCCTGCTTGCCCTCTCCCCCGGGCAGATGCGGCCGCAATCGCTCCCAAACATCATCAGTCATATCGTGGCGCCGGTGCGCTGCTCGCATACTCCCCACCCTCCAAACTCTCCCAACTCACTCCAATCTATCACCCTCACATTGTTTTGACGACACTCCCTAGACCAAACGTACGTTTACCCCACCATCTGTAAGGCAGGATTCCCAGCATCGACGGCCAACCCCGTCAGTAACAAATCGCAACCGATTCAGGTGGCTGCGTGTCGCTCTCGGACCGACTATTCAACGACGGTGCCACACTGGATCACCGGGACCGTTCGGGCCCGCGTGTACATTGGCGTAACATATCGTCTGAGCCACGGAACGCCCGTTCAAATAGTCGTGTACCCGAGCCCGCCGCTCCATCATCCTGTCTATCCTGCCCATCCCTGTAACAAAACCCGCCCCACCCCTATCACCCCAAGCATCCCGTTTATCCCGTTCATCCAGTAAATTAGCCCCACCCCACCTCCAACCTCCGCCGCGCCCGGTCATATCCGTCATCACGCGTCACGCCTTGCGCCCACATTAACGCTGTACAATCACCCCAGCAGCAACCTCCCCGAATCGGCAAGGCTCGTGAAATAGTTGGCCCAGATCCTGTCCATCGGACGCAGGTTCCAGACCTTCCGCGCGCTCCGGCACCGCGATTTCCGCTGGTTCTGGATCGGCGCCAACGCCCAGGCATGGGCCAGGGGGATGCAGTTCCTCATCCTCGGCTGGTTGGTGCTCGAACTTACCAACTCCGCCTCCAGCATGGGGTTCATGATCTTCCTGTACGGCGTACCCACGCTGGCATTCGTCCTGTTCGGCGGCGCATTCGCCGACCGCTTCGACCGCCGCGGACTCCTCATGCTGACCCAGACCCTGGTGGCCATCCTGATCCTTGGACTGGCCGTGTTTCAGACTGCCGGTCTGGTTGCCCTGTGGCACACCTACGTCGTGGCATTCGTCCTCGGCACGCTCCAGGCGATCAACACCCCCGCCCGACTCGCCATCGTCCGCGACCTGGTGGACCGGGACGACCTGATGAACGCCGTCCTCCTTAACTCGGCGGTGATGAACTCGGGTCGCATCCTTGGGCCCGCCCTCGCCGGATTCGTCATCGAACTTGCCGGCATAACTCCGGCGCTGTATTTGGCCGCCGGCTGCTTCGGCCTCGGCACGGTGACGCTGCTCATGGTCCACCGGGCGCCGCTGCCGGCACGGGATCGGGACTCCACCATCCTGTCCGAACTGTGGGGAGGGCTGCGTTACTGCTGGTCAAACCCGGTGACTTTCACGGTGATCGGCATCGGGTTCGCCTTCGGCTTTTTCGCGATGCCCTATACCCAGTTGCTGCCCGCCTTCTCCAAGCTGGTCCTGGGCACCGGCGCCGGCGGAGCCGGACTTCTGATCACCGGCGCGGGCATCGGGTCCCTGTCCGGCACGTTCATCATGGCGTCGTTGGGCAACTCATCCCGCAAGAGCTGGCTGCTGCTGGGCTGCATCTTCCTTTTCGGCATATCCCTTTTCTGCCTGGCATGGTCTGCCTGGTTCTGGCTGTCGTGGGCGATATTGTTTCTGGTCGGAATGGGCAGCATAGTGCCCATGGGGACGACCGTGCTGCAGCTATCAGTACCGGCGGAGTACCAGGGCCGGGTGATGAGCGTCTGGTACGTATCCGCCGCGTTGATGTTCATCGGCTCCTATCCCATGACGCTGGTCGCCGAATACATCAGTTGGACCGCCGCCTTTGCGGGAGGAGCCGCCATCTACCTGGCGGTCGCGTTGGTGCTGGGAGTCTGGCGCCCAACCCTCCGCCGCCTGCGAGTCTAAACCAGCGCGCCGCCCTTGCGTCCATCCCGCCCATCCCGCAAATCAAACCCGCCACTCAATCATCCCGCCCATCCCGCAAACCCCGACACCCGCCGAACCATCATCCCATTCATCCTGTTTATCCTGTTCATCCTGTAAAAAACCCGCCCCTACACCCGGACCATCGCGGCCTGTACAATTATCCCCCAGACAATCACCGCCGCCCGCGGCAACCGCTCATGTAGGGAGAGCAATGCTTGATTTCAACCGCTTCGAATGGCTGAGTTTCGGCTGCTACGGCACCCTGGTCGATTGGGAAACCGGCATCTCCACCGCCGTCGCCGACGTCCTGGCCCCCCACGGCGTGTCCCGCTCACCCGCTGAGATCCTCGCCCTCTTCTCCAATGCCGAACCCAGGGCGCAGACCGGCCAGGCATACCGGGATTACCGCCCCGTCCTCCGCGACGTCATGGCGATCATCGCGTCCGATGTGGGCGTCCGGTGCAGCGATTCCGAACTCGATGCCCTGGCGGATACCCTGCCCAACTGGCCCGTTTTCCCCGATGCCGCCGATGCCCTGCGCGCCCTGCAATCGCGCTACCGCCTCGCCGTCATCTCCAACGTGGACGACGACCTGTTCGCCGGCTCCGCCCACGCCCTGGGCATCGACTTTGACGCCGTCATAACTTCCCAACAGGCTGGCACCTACAAGCCCGACCTGCACAATTACCACTTCGCCCTGGAACGCATGGCGTGCGACAAGGCCAACTGGCTGCACATCGGCCTGAGCCTCTACCATGACATCGGCCCGGCCAACCGCATGGGCATCAGGAGCGTGTGGGTCAACCGGCCCGACCGCGGCGGCTCCACCCTTCCCACCGACTCCATCCCCGACCTCGAAGTGCCCGGCCTCGCCGAACTGGCGCGCCTGATGCTTCCGGCGTAACGACCCCGAGGCACGTTGATGATCAGCGAAATCGGTGCCCACGCCAGCGACGGACGCCCCATGCTCCAGGTTGAGACC
Source organism: Dehalococcoidia bacterium (assembly GCA_963668585.1). GTDB lineage: Bacteria > Chloroflexota > Dehalococcoidia > Lucifugimonadales > UBA3495 > Bin87. The sequence goes on from OY764869.1 coordinate 1,200,514, forward strand.
CAAGCGGAATGGCGCGTGTGGCTCGAGCAGAACCACGCGTTTTCCCCGGGCGTCTGGCTGGTGTCCTGGAAGAAGGCCGCCGGAAAACCGTTCATCCCCTACGGCGACACCGTGGATGAGGCGCTCTGCTTCGGCTGGATCGACTCCCGGGTCAACACGCTGGACGACGACCGCGCCATGCGACTCTTCACCCCCAGGAACCCGAAAAGCCCCTGGTCGCGCATCAACAAGGACAAGGCCCTCCGCCTCATGAAGCAGGGCCGCATGGCCGAAGCCGGCGCCAGGAAGATTGCGGCCGCCCAGTCCAACGGGTCCTGGACCGTGTACGACGAGGTCGAGGACCAGGTCATACCGCCCGACCTGTCCGCAGCATTGGCGAAAAACCAGGCAGCCCAATCCTGCTTCGACAACTTCACGCCCTCATCCAAGAAAAACATCCTCTGGTGGATCAAGTCGGCCCGCAAACCCGAAACCAGGGCCGCCCGCATCGCCAAAACCGCAGAACTGGCCGCCCAAAACCGAATGGCCAACCACCCCATGGGACGCGACCGAGGGCCGGCGGAGCGTACTCAACAAGGCTGAAGCAGCGGGTTATGCCGCACTGGCACAGGCAACGGGCGATTGACGGCAAGACCGGTGGTTACGCAGCGCGCCCCCTAGGCATAGTGCCCCGAGCGCCAATGGACGAGCTTGGAGACCTACTGAGCGCGATGCTCATCACGCAGGCCCAGGCCACGACCTTGCCATCGAATTAAACAGGACGCTCACCCGTCATTCCCGCTTTCGCGGGAATCCAGGGGGTGGGTGGCCGGGCGGCGGAACTGCATTTTCAAGAGGGCTGATGCGACAGTGATTCGACACTGGCGCAAGCAACGTGTGATTGACGGCAAGAACGGTGGTTACCCAGCGCCCCCCTAGGCATAGTGCCCCGAGCGCCAATAGTGACATTGGCGACCTCCTGTGCCGGATGCTGTACGGATGTCACGCGCGCTCCCACAACACCCAGCTTATCGAGGGGCACCTGAGCTTGCAGATGGGCAACCCGATTACCGCTGCCGGCCGCGTTCCGGAAATAGTAGGAGCCGAATCGGATTTTATCTAATCCGGTTCTCAGCTCGTGCCTTTTTTCTCGCAGAGATGCTCTTGCTCCTAAGCATCTTGGCCCAAGACCGGGTCCCGTTATCTGTAGATTCCCTTGCACACCTCCGCACCGCAGCAAGGAGCACTTTATTGTTGTTTAGGTTTTCGACGGCTTCCAGTCGTGGTCGAACAGGCCCCTGACTTACCCATTCTGCTGCGTCCCACGCCGGATCAAGATCGCTCGCGACTAGTACTGCTTCTCTTATCCCTTCCTCGACACGAGAGACTATGTCTTTTGGAGTTAAGCCAAACATGAGCAACAGTAGCGCACGTATAATCTCGCGGTAGACTAGGCCAATCATCCCCCAATGCGCGTTGTCACGACCCTCGAGGCTCTCGTACCTACTTACTTCGAGGACTTTAGCTCTGCCATGCTCTTGAAAATATTCAACGATGTTTGTGTTGTGCTTGAGGGATGTGACGCTTTCCAAGTACTGGATTGTGCTGTTGAAACACCGTTCTAGTTCATTGAATGCTGTTGGATGGTGTTGTCGAACATCTTCCAACAGCAGGTGTAGTTCGTGCCCGCGGGCACGAACTTTTGGCTCTGACAAGCCGCTGTCTATCAGAAGCGCTTTTAGGCCCTTCTCGATTCCTTCGTGAGCAATCCTAGTCTCCGCCCTTAACTTAGCCTTTGCGTATGCGCCAAAGGCGTGCGCAATCTGAAGGAGACCTTCGAGAGGATTGTCTTCGGATTCCCCATCTAATCCCTGTGCATCCTTCAAGCGGCCACGTCTATCGCTCGATGGTCTCTCCAACTCATCAAGGGCATACCTTAGATCCGCCGATACGTGCACCTTCCATACGTCTACATTTACATTGTTTAGCGGCATTATCACTAAGCTCCCTGAGGGGGTGATCAGTGGTCGCAACCGAGCCCTATGGTCGCAACATCCGGCTCAACCTCTCTCTATTCCATTTTACCGCGTCTGTTTGACATCCGGTAATTTGCAGGCTCACATCCCTCACGTTCTGGGATCAGTTCGGTCGAGTGGGCCCCGATGATGGGTGAACCTTCCATCCTTACCCCCGCAACCGGCCCGGCTAAACTGAGCCCATCGCCCATCCCTATGAAAGCTTTGGCCCTGCCGGAAGAACCCCCGCTGACGCACCTGCGCATCATGCGTTTCAGCAGCAGTCGGGATTATCCCAGTCCGTAGCCCCGCGCACGGGTACCCGCTTGCTCTCCCGAATAACCATCCATTGACACTCCCCGGGGCAATCGCATCCTCTATTGCCTCAATAATCACGACGCGATTACATTCCAATTACCGATAATGCGTCTCCATCTCCGCGTCTGTACCTCTCCGCCACCCGCCTGTCATCCGAAAACCCCGGCTCAAAATATCCTGTCTATCCCGTTCATCCCTGTGAAATTCACCGTTGATTACTGCCAACCTCAACGTCCCTGCCATCGTCGCTTTAGACGCGACCGCCCCGTGACACTTCCCCCTTGCCCCCACCATTCGCATATCCGTACCATTTAACAATCCAATCGCCCAACTCTAACCAGCACCCAGGCCTCGAGCCATCCAATGCCCACGTCCAAACACCGCAAACATCGCTCCCCCAAACCCACTCGTCTGCCCGCCAGAACCACTGATCACGCCCCCAGAACGCCCCTTGCGGCTCCCATACACCCGGCCGGCCGGCCCAATGCCCTGCCGGAAATGGCGGAAATGAGCGGAAATGAGCGGGAAATCGATCTTTCCGCCCTTTCACCGCGCCAGCAGGCCGCCCTCCCCATCGTCGCCTGTTTCCCGACCATCGCCCAGGCCGCCCGCGCCGCCGGTGTCGGCGAGTCCACCCTCCGCCGCTGGCTCAAAGACCCCGCCTTCAGCGACTGCCTCGCCGAACTCCGTCGCCAATCCGCCAACATCGCCCGCCAGAAACTCCTCGCTCTCACCCCTCTCTGCGTCTCCGTCCTCGCCGACGCCATGCAAAATCCCGACCCAGCCATTCGTCTCCGCGCCGTAAACTACGCCCTCTCATTCAACCTCCGCGCCACCGAACTCGAAAACCTCCGCTCCGACCTCGATAACCTCGAAACCGCCATCAGCTTCCTCCAACAACCCTGATGCCTACCCACTTGGCGCAACCTGTTAACGCGAACGTAAATTTGCAGGTTCAGGTCCGCATCTCAAACCGAAACCCTCATGCCGACCGCAAACCGTCATACCGGCGCAAACCGGTATCCAGGAAGCCTGCCAACCGGCAACCGTGAACAAAGCAAAGATTTCCTGGATTCCGGATCAAATCCTGCCGATCCTCTGATCCCGAAAATCCTGATTCTGACAGTTACGAGGAATCCCATGACCGTCTCCCAAATCCGCCGCCGCGTCAGCGCCCTCAAGCGCAGGTTCGCCCCCGAACTCACCATCATCAAACTCCGCCGCATCGCCGAAGCCGTCGGCGACCACTGGGATCCCTCTCAACCTCCCGACCCCGCCGACGTCATCGGGCGCATCGCTGATGCCGGCCTCCGCCTCCCCACCTTCGCCAGCCTCCGCCGCTACCTCGACGACACCCGACGTCAGGACGATGTCCCCGACCCCTGCGCCATCGTACTCAAACTCCTTCCCTGGACCGACAACCACCGCTACCGCGAATTTCTGCGCTGGGACCTCCCCGCCCCTGCATGCTAGCCATGCCCTCAACCCCTCATTCCGGACTTGTCCGGAACCCACGAACGTCCTGCTGTCCTTGCCCCCGCCCCCGCCCCCTGCTAAACTGCGGCCATCCGTAAATGTCCTTGCGCGAACACACTAAGGAGCCGCCGTCATGCTGATTGGCCATTTCACCGAGCAGCCCTGGCAGGATGAATCGTCCGGCCTCATGGGTACCCAGAGCACCGACCTGGGCATCTCCAACAGCCACTACCGACCCGACGTGGGCGCCCAACTCTACAATCGCTATCTCGACGAGAAAGTGTACGCCGAGCAGATGGGCTTCGATGCCGTCATGCTCAACGAGCACCACTCCACGCCTTTCTGCATGCAGGGCGTCACCAACGTCGGCGCGTCCATCCTGGCCCGCATCACCGAAAAGGTGAAGATCATCATCCTCGGCAACGTCCTCCCCATCTGGGACGACCCCCTGTGGCTGGCCGAGCAACTGTCCATGATCGACATGATCTCCCACGGACGCCTGGTGTCCGGCTTCGTGCGCGGCGGCGGACGCGAGAGTTGGTCCCACAACTCGCCGCCCAACTTCAACCGCGAGCGGTTCGAGGAAGCCCACGACCTCATCATCAAGGCCTGGACCGAGCCCGGCCCCTGGCGCTGGGAGGGCAAGCACTTCCACTATCGCTACGTCAACCCCTGGGCCCGGCCGCTGCAGGAACCCCACCCGCAGATCTGGATCCCGTCCACCGTCTCCGTCGAGACCGTCAAGTGGTGCGCCGAGCATCGCTACCCGCTGGTCCTCCTCGCCACCCGGCTGGAGCCCACCCGCGAAGCCTTCCAGCTTTACCACGACACCGCCGCCGAAAACGGCTACGAGTCCGGCACCCAGAACGTCGCCTACCTGTGGAAGGTCCACGTTGACGAGACCGAGGAACTCGCCGAGGAAGTCGGCCGCAAGTACCTGTCCGGCGTCAGCAACCCCTTCCTCGCCGGCAACGAGGGCGGCATCAACCCCGCCATCATGAACCTGCCGGGGCACACGTCCCGCACGTCGCGCCGACTGTCCGCCGCCGCCTTCGGCCCCGCCGGTCGCTTCGGCACCAACCGCCGGCCCTTCGAGGACCAGGTCGCCGACAGCACCATCATCACCGGCACCCCCAAGACGGTCATCCCCAAGATCCGCGAGGTGCTGGAATACCTGCGCCCCGGTTCCGTCTTCTTCTGGGACGGCGACGGCGCCATGACCCACGAGGACCAGATGCGCAGCCTCCGCCTCATGGGCGAGGAAGTCATCCCCGCCGTCCGCGAGATGGGCAAGGAGTTGGAGCTTTACTCCCCCTTCGAGGTGGACCCCCGCACCAACAAACCCGTAGTGGACAGCGCCACCGCCGCGCAAACCGCAACCAACACCGCCGACTAACCCCGGCGCACTGGCACCACACGCAGGGGCGGGTTTCAAACCCGCCCCGTTCTTTTCTCTGGCCGGCGCCGGGTGACACTGACGCCGTGTAACCGCCACGCCCATGGGCGTAGAATATACTCCATGTCCCCTGCCGAATTCATCGCAACCTGGCAAAACACCACCCTGAACGAGGAACAGGGCGCGCAGTCCTGGTTCAACGACCTCTGTGACCTCATCGGCCATCCCAAGCCACTGGGCGAACTCGACGGCCTGACCTACGCTTTTGAGCATCACATCGAAACGGGCAAGGCCGATGCCTACTACGAAAATCATTTTGGCTGGGAGTTCAAGACCCACGAGGGACAGCTGGACGACGCCATGCGACAGGTGCTCGGCTATTCGATGTACCTGAAAACGCCGCCCCTCCTGGTGGTGTCCGCGTTCAACATCATCCGCATCCGCACCAACTTTCCCGCCATGGAAAGCGTGCAGCGCGAAATCCGCATCGCCGACCTGGCGGAACCCGAAACCATGGCCCTCGTCAAGCGGATTTTCACCGAACCGGACTGGTTCAACACCGGCAAGAGCCGCGACGACGTCACCAAAGAAACCGCCGCCCTGTTTCAGGCGGTGAGTAACGACATGTCCGGTTCGGGCTATGGCGCTGATCCGTCAAAAATCCGGGAACTGGCGCAGTACCTCAATCAGATCATTTTCTGCCTTTATGCCGAGGATTCCGGACTATTGCCGGACGGCGCGTTCACCGGGCTGGTGGTCAACCAGCGGCGGGAACCGGAGCGATTCCGCCGGGGCGCGCAAACACTGTTCGCCGAAATGAATCACGGCGGCCTGTTCGGTCCGCAGACCATTGAACCCTTCAACGGCGAACTGTTCGCCCACGTTCCCAACGTGACGCTGAACACCGCCGCGCTGGAACGCCTGGCAGAAGCCGCGACCAAGAATTGGAGCAACATCGAACCGTCCATATTCGGCACACTGTTTGAGCGCGCGTTGGGTCTCACCGAAGAACGCGCTCCCCTGGGCGCACTACACCGGCGAGGCCGACATCCGACGAGTGGTCGAGCCGGTGATCCTGGACGACCTGCAACGGCAATGGCAGATGGCCATAGCGAAAGCCGACGCCGCCCAATCCGCCGGCGACACCGACGGCGCAATGGCCGCGATGCAAGCCTACCGCCGCCGGCTGGCCGATGTGAAAGCGCTGGATCCGGCCTGCGGCAGCGGCAACTTCCTGTACGTCACCCTCAAAGCGCTGCTCGACCTGGAGCGACAGGCCATCCACTATCAGATCGCACTTGACCGCCGGCCCGACCCCCCGCTGGTGAACCCTGCCCAGATGATGGGCCTGGAGATTAACGAGTACGCGGCGCAACTGGCGAAAACCGCCCTGTGGATTGGCTATATCCAGTGGCATCAGGCCAACGGATTTGCCTACACCAACCGTCCGATACTGGACAACATCCACGGCGTTGAATGTCGGGACGCCACCATCGCCGCTGCTGGCGAAACTGCGGGCAAAGCTCATTGGCCCGATGCCGACTACATCATCGGCAACCCGCCGTTCCTGGGCGCAAAAGATATGCTCACCGAGTTGGGCGTTGACTACACCGCCCGGCTGCGCCGGACCTACGCTGGCGAACTGGACGGCGGTGTTGACCTGTGCTGCTACTGGTTTGAGCAGGCCAGGGCCCAGATTGCCGCGGGCAAGGCCAGGCGCGCCGGACTGCTGGCGACCCAGGCGATTCGATTCAGCAGCAACCGCCGCACCCTGGAGCGCATCAAGGAGACCGGCGACATTTTCGCGGCCCACGACGACCTGGAATGGAAACCGGAGGAACCCGGCTCCGCCGCCGTCCACGTGTCCATCGTCTGCTTTGACGGCGGCAGCGAAACCAAGAAAGTGTTGAACGGCGCGCCGGCATCCGATATCGACACCCGGCTCAAGGACGCTGTGAATCTGGACCAGGCGCGGTTGTTGCCGCAGAACAATGGGATATGCTTCAGAGGTATTGAGAAAGGCGGTCCACTGGAATTGACGTCGGAAAAGGTGGCGAGAATGCTGGCGGATAGCAATCCCAACGGCAAGCCTAACAGCGATGTGATCAGACGCTACATCATCGGCAGAGACCTGAACGGCAAGCCGCGAGAACGTTGGCTGGTCGACTTTGGCACTATGCCTGAGTCAGCCGCGAAATTATACAACCTGCCATACCAGCATTGCCTAAACTACGTAAAACCGGTTCGAGATAAGAACAGGCGCGAACATCGGAGATTGAATTGGTGGTTACTTAACGATGCAACGCCAGCGTTGGATGCGGCCCTGGCACCGTTAAAGCGGTATATTGGCACCTGTCAAGTATCGAAGCATCGTTGCTTCCAGTACATAGATGCCGACAACGCGCCAGATGTAACAATCGTTGCTTTTTGTCGTGACGACTACTACTTTCTGGGGATACTGGAAAGCCGTTTCCACAAGGTATGGGTTGCCGCCATTGGCACACAGTTGCGGGAAAAGGAATCAGGTCGGCGGTACATCATCAGCGAGTGCTTTGAGAAGTTCCCCTTTCCGACACCCACGGAATCGCAACGGGCGGCCGTAGCGCAGGCCGCGCGGACGCTGGACGAGCAGCGGCGCAACGTCTGTCGTCCCAACGGCGTCCACCGCCGCACCATGACCAGCCTGTACAACGAAGACCCGCCCTGGCTGCAAACCGCCCACGCCGACCTGGACGCGGCGGTGGCGGATGCCTACGGATGGCCGGCGGGTCTGGCGGACGACGAAATACTGCGACGACTGGTGCGCCTGAACGTGAGCGGCGAGGCTGGAGCGCCGTAAAAGACGTTGGGTCCGCTACCCCACCGCCGCCACCGCCTCTGCGATCGTAATATCCCCCGTGTACAGCGCCCGCCCGATGATGGCCGCCTCCGCGCCTGTCGGGACGAGTCTTGCCACGTGCTCCGCCGCGCCCACGCCGCCGGCCGACAGCACCTTCAGGCCGCTGTCCCGCACCAGCGCCGCCGTGGCGTCGTAGTTCGGTTCCTCCAGCGTGCCGTCCCGCGAGATGTCGGTGTAGAGCAGGCGCACCACGCCAAGGTCGGCCATGCGCCCCGCCAGTTCGGTGGCCGTGATCTCCGATGTCTCCGTCCATCCGCGAATCGCCACCAGCCCATCCCGCGCGTCCAGCGCCACCACCACCCGTTCGCTGCCGAACCGTCGGCACAGTTCCTCCACCAACTCGGGATTCGACACGGCGGCAGTGCCCACCACCACCCGTGCCGCGCCGGCGTCGAACAGTCCGGCCGCCGTGTCCGCGCTGCGGATGCCGCCTCCAACCTGCACCGGTATCGTCAGCGTCCGCGTGATGGCGGTTATGGCCGCCAGGTTCGCCGGGTTGCCCGAGTGCGCGCCGTCCAGGTCAACGATGTGCAGGCGTTGACCGCCCTCGGCCTGCCAGCGTTCCGCGATGCCCAGCGGGTCGTCGGAGAACACCGTCTCCTGCTCGTAATCGCCCTGGTAGAGGCGGACGCAGTTGCCGCCGCGCAGGTCAATGGCCGGTATGATTTCCATAAAACCTAACCTTGTTGGATCGCCGGCAGCGGCCCGATGGTAACCGCGCCGTTGTCGGTCATTTCAGCAGTAAGCAGGCTGTCCCACAGCAGGGCCGTGCCGATGAGCGGCGTGCCTTCCGACTCTATAATGCGAATAGACCGCCGCTCTCCCCGCCACAACACCGTTCCCCGGAAGGAGTTTAACCTGAAGGTTTCATCGTTCGCTACCCCTGCGTCAACCGGTCGCTCCATGATGAGCCCAAGTTCTCGAGTATGCTCAGAAGGAAGCGTCAGATCCCCGGTGAACCCGGTATCAACGATTGCTTCAAATCGGTGGATATGCCCATCGGCGTCCAACATGCGTATGGGAACCATCAGTTCTCCTGACGAGCTGATGTTTCCGCTCATCATGTTTCGTTGTACCGTATCTTCATGCTCGGCAAGCGAAATGGCGCACGGTGCCCAACCCTCATGATGTAGAAAACTCCGTCCGGTTGGCGAGCTTCCAATTCATCCTCAGCCACGGTGAGGTCGCGATTAACAACGTAGTCTCCCGTCGCAACGTCAATCACCAGGAACTTGCCCTTTTCCTGCGGCTCTACCAGGTCCTTGATCTTTTCGTTGTAGATCTTCCAGCCCAGTTCACGGCGCTTCTCGAAATCCTTCTCAGGCGTAGTCATGATTGCATCACTTCTCGGGTCCCCGTGCAACTGGCCGGTATGATTTCCATGTGTCTATCCAGATACTCCAGCCGGCAGCGGCCCGATGGTAACCGCGCCGCTGTCGGTCATTTCAGCAGTAAGCAGGCTGCCCCACAGCAGGGCCGTGCCGATGATCGGCGTGCCTTCCGACTCAATAATTTCGATCGGACGGTGTTGGCCTTGCCAAAGCGCCATTCCATGATAGGCAAGAAATGTACCCGTCTCGTCGTTTGCCATCGTGAGGGCGACCGGTCTGGCAGGGATGAGGCCCAGCAGTTGAGTGATCCCGGGCGGCAGCGTGAGGTGTCCGTTAAACCCAGTGTCGATGTGTGCTTCGATGCGGTGAACGTGTTGATTGGCGTCGAGCAATCTCAATGGCATTACCAATTCGCGGTTATCGCTGATCCACCCTCCGGTCACCTCTCAACTGCTCCTCAATCGTTACCGCACCCGTGGAATTTTGAAAACCGTCGGGTATCCGATCCTGATGGTGTACATGGCGGCCTGTGGCCTGCGATCCAGCAGTTCCTGAGTGGTGTAACCCAAGTCCGGTCCAATGGCGTAATCCTCGGTCGTAACGTCCAGCACCAGGAACTTGCCCTTTTCGTTGGGCTCTACGAGGCGCTTGATCTTCGTCTCGTAAATCTCTTTTCCCAGCGCGTAGTTCTTTTTTGCTTCGCCGTCAATCGTCGGGCTTGACATATCGGACCCCCTCGCCGCAATCAGCGAGCGGCAGCCACCTGCCGCACGAAGTTGCCGTATATGCGCAGGCCGTTATCGCCGCTCTTCTCAGGGTGGAACTGCGTTGCCACCACGTTGTCGCGGGCGTAGATGCTGCAGAAGGGCACCCCGTACTCGGTCAATCCGGCAACGTCGTCCCTCTCCACCGGGTCGGCGTAGTAGCTATGCACGAAGTAGAAGTGGCTGTCCTGCTCGATGCCCTCCCACAACGGATGCTCGCGCTGGAACCGCACCGTGTTCCAGCCTATGTGCGGCACCTTCAGGCCATCGGGCAGCCGCCGCACCCGGCCGGATACCAGCCCCAGGCACTCGGCGTCGCCTTCGTCGGTGGCGTCCAGCAGCAGTTGCAGCCCCAGGCACACGCCCAGGAATGGACGGCCGCCGGCGATGTAGTCCAGCAGGGGCCGTACCAGCCCGCGAGATTGCAGTGCCGACATCGCGGCCGGCCCGGACCCCACGCCGGGGAGTATCACGCCATCCGCTGAGTCCAACGCCGCTTGATCTGACGTTACGTTGGGAGTGACGCCGGTCTTCTCGACGGCGCGCGCGACGCTGCGCAGGTTGCCCGATTCGTAATCAATGACGACGATATTGAGACTGTCGGATGCCGGCATCGCGCAACTAAACCCTGTCGCCGGTGGCGCGCTCTATGGGAATGTCCCGGTCGTGGTACCGCGCCAGCACAAAGAGCAGGTCGCCCAGGCGGTTCAGGTAGGCGAGGATCAGCGGGTTGGTGAGGCCGCCCGCTTCCGACAGGGATACCACCCTCCGCTCCGCCGTGCGGATCACCGTGCGCGCCGAGTCCATCGCCGACGATGACGGCGTGCCGCCCGGCAGTATGAAAACCTGCGGCATCTGGAAGTGCGTCTCAAGTTCGTCGATGATCTCTTCCAGATTGTCCACCATCTCCTCGGTAACGGGCTTGAAGTGCTGGTGAAACAGGTCGTACTTTTCGGGGTCGGTGGCAAGCTCAGCGGCGACGGTGAACAACTCGCGTTGCAGGTCGCGCAGGATGTTCTTCACCTTGTCGTCATCGGTGAGGGCCCGTGCCAGCCCCATCAGGCTGACCGCCTCGTCGGTGATGCCGTAGGCCTCGGTGTGCGGGCTGGCCTTGGATACCCGCCCGCCGTACAGCAGGCTGGTTTCACCCTGGTCTCCGTACTTGGTGTAAACGCGCTTGCGACGCGAACTTGAAGATGATGACGTGCTCATGGCAATACACTCCCAGCCCAGATTGCGGCGATGCACCATTCTAGCACCCAGCCGACACCCAGGCTATGCGGCCCTCCATCGAACCGGGCCCTTTCAAAGGGACCAGGCTCTTCACCAAACGGATCAGGCTCCGTTCAAACTCATTCACCGTCCCGCTCATGGTGAGCCTGTCGAACCACGGGCGAGCCCGGGCGCAACAACCAAACCCGAACGCGCCGACCTCGCTGGCATCGTCATTGCGCGGCCGCGTCGGTGATACACTGGTACCAACAGCCAGCCCGAAAACCTGATTCATGCCTTGGTACAGGAGATGTGCGCCATGCCGCCGGAAATTCGCGCCGTTGGAATCGAGGGACTGCCCGAAGTACAGGCCGGAGACGACCTGCCCGGACAGATCATTGACGCCGCCGCCGCTCAGGGCACGCCCATCGAGGATGGCGACGTGGTGGTGGTTACGCAAAAAATCGTCAGCAAGGCCGAGGGCCGCGTCATGACCATCGACGAAGTCGAGGCCTCTCCCCTGGCCGTGGCAATCACCGAGGGACACCGACGGGACCCGCGCCATACCGAGATGATCCTGCGCGAAAGCCGCCGTATCGTTCGCATGGACCGCGGCGTCATCATCAGCGAGACCTACCACGGCTACATCTGCGCCAACGCTGGCATCGACGCCTCCAACATTCCCGGCGACAACGCCATCTGCCTGCTGCCCGTCGATCCCGACCAGTCGGCGCGAAACATCCGCGACGCCATCCGCGAACGGCTGGGCGTGGACGCTGCCGTGCTGGTGTCCGACACCTTCGGCCGGCCCTGGCGCAACGGGGCCATCAACGTCTCCATCGGCGTGGCCGGTTTCAACCCCGTCGTCAGTTACATCGGCGAGTTCGACCCCCACGGCAACGAACTGCACACCACCACCATCGCGGTGGCCGATGAGCTTGCGGCCACCGCCGAACTGGTGACGGGCAAGTTGCTGGGCGTCCCGGTGGCCCTCATCAAGGGCTACCCCTACGAGCGCATGGAGGACGCCGACAGCCACGACATCGTGCGCGGCGCCGACAAGGATCTGTTCCGGTAGTCGGCGGCTACCCTAACCCTCGCCGCGCAACCGACGATTCTCCGCTTGCAGGCGGTCAACTTCTTCTTGCAGGCGATCTTGGCCCCTCTGCAAACGGGTGTTGGTGTCCTGCAAGCGGGTATTGGTATCCTCCAAGCGGAGCACCGTTTCGTGTGTGTCCTCGTATTCCTGACCGGTGTCCGGACTGTGAATCCTGAAACGCCACTCCCGCCAACGGAAGTTCAGGTTCAGCATCGGGCTGGTGGCTCCCACGCTGCCATCGGGGTATTGGATTGACGGAAATCGTTGATATTGCCCATCGACCAGATGCTCGCCGATGATGGGTTCGCCGTAATAATCCCCTCCCGAAGGGTCGAAGCGCCAATACTCGGGGATGCCCAGAATCCGGTACACGTCGCGTTTGTGCCCGCTGTCATTCCGATGCGTGGAGTGTGAACCCACCTCCATAACCCAGTCCGGCGGCTTGCCGTTCTGGATCGGGTCGTAGCCCACCCTGGCTCTGATGGCGTAGCTGTCCACGTCAAAAGCCACCAGGCAGTCCGGAATCAGGTATGTGGTCCGCCCGTCGGTCTCATAATATATCGGTATTTCGCCCCCGACCAGGATGGTCGGGTGGTACGGGTAATGGAACTCTGGGAAAAGCGCATAGCGGAGCTTTCCCCGCAGGTCGTAGATCGGGGGAACCTGTTCCATGTCTTTGGGCTCCAGGTCGAGCTCAGGGTAAGGCTCCCAGACTTGGGTTGCCGAAGACGCTTTGGGCTTTGGCGTGGTCATGGCGACTCACCGAATGGCCAGCGATTGGCTGTGGGGCGTGTACCAGTATTGTAATCGATATTGCTACAGGTTGAAACGCGGTTGGTTGGGCGACGGTTCGCCCTCGTCGTCCGGCTCCGGCTCAGTGGCAAACCCCGACACTCCGACCCCCAGCAGCCGGAACGCGCGCCCCGGCGTCATTTCCCGTTCCATCAACGCCCACGCCGTGGCGGTGATGGTGGCGTCGTCGTTGGTCGCCTGCGGCAGCGTCGTCTGACGCGTGAAGGTGGTGAAGTCCGACAGGCGCATCTTCACCGTCACCGTGCGTCCGGTCAGACCCTTGCGGGTCAAAGACCCGGCCACGCTGCCCGACAGTCGCTCCACCACCGGCCGGATTTCCTCAGCCTCACTCAGATCCGCCGGAAACGTCGTCTCGCTGCTGATGGATTTGGCCTCCCGTGAGGTCTGCACCGGATCGTCGTCGATGCCACGGGCGCGGTCGCGGATGCTGGCGCCGCGCTTGCCGAAACGTCGGTCGAACCATTCGTCCGGCATGGCAGCCAGTTGGCCGATGGTTTGGATGTCCTCGTCCCGCAACCGGTCCGCCGACTTCGGCCCCACGCCCATCAGCGTACCCACCGACAGGGGCGCCAGAAACTCCGCCTCCTGGCCCGCCGGAACCACCACCAGCCCGTCGGGTTTCTGCAGGTCCGACGCCACCTTGGCCACGCACTTGCCCGCCCCCAGGCCAACGGATATGGTCAACCCCACTTCACGCCTGACCCGGTCCTTGATGTCGATGGCGATGGCAATGGGCGCGTTGCGCTCGGCCGCTTCGGTGATGTCCAGGTAGGCTTCGTCCAGCGACACCGGCTGGATGATCGGCGTGATGCTGCGGAAGATGTCCATCACCTGGGCGGACATTTCGCGGTAGCGGTCGAACCGGGGCCGCACAATGATGCCCTCGGGACACTGGCGCACCGCCGTTGCCATGGGCATCGCCGACCTAACGCCAAACTTGCGGGCCTCATAGGAGGCGGTGGCGACGACTCCGCGGCCTTCCGGCCGGCCGCCAACCATCACCGCCTTGCCGCGCAGTTCGGGGTTGTCGAACTGCTCCACGGCGGCGTAAAAAGCGTCCAGGTCGGCGTGGATGATGTGGCGGACCATTTGAGTCACACAGGCGCGCCGGATACGGTTGCGTTGTTGCCCCAATTGTACCCCCGGATGCGATGCGGATGCACCCGCCCCGGGTCGTCAGGTTCTGCGGAAGCCTCCGGCGCACAGGGTCGTTTCAAAGTTGTGCGATTTGCTTGTGCCCGCTCGTCCTGAGCCTGTCGAAGGACGAGCCCGTGGCTCGGCGGGCTCACCATGAGTGGAATGTGCGGCGACTATGAAAAGGCGCTGCCCTGCGCAGGGCCCCGTTTGCCCCGGCCCCTGCTAACCGCTACACTGGCGACCATTGTGCGCTGACCCGGCCGGTTCGCCCCAGGTGGATTGACTGGCCGGGTCGAATTATTGCGCCATGGTCAGGGCGAAACAGTGGCAGCATCAGACAACCCTGCGGCCCCGCCGCGGGAACCTGCCGCCAGCGGCGGAATCTACTACGGCTGGTGGATGGTGGTCATCACTTCGGTGATGTCCTTCTTCGCCAGCGGCATTTTCTTCCGTGGTTTCGGCGTGCTGGTCCTGCCCATACGCGACCAGTTGGGCATATCCCAGGCCCAGACCAACCTGGTGTTCTCCATCGCTCGCGCCGAGGGCGGTCTGGAGGGACCGATTGCCGGCTGGCTGATTGACAAGTACGGCAACCGCAAGGTCCTGGTGCCTTCGCTGATCATAGCCTTCGCCGGCTACATGGTGATGGCCTTCTGGCTGCCGGGATTCTGGGCCTTTGCGATCGTGTATCTGGGCCTGGTGTCGCTGGGCAACAGCATGGCCTTCCAGCACGCCTGCTTTGCGGGACTTGTCCAGTGGTTCCAGCGGCGGCGTTCCCTGGCGATTTCAATCCTCGCGGCGGTGTCGTCGCTGGGCGGGTTGGCCCTGATCCCCACGATGAACCTGCTGATCGATCAGGCCGGCCTGCAATGGGGTCTCATCGCATCGGGCGCATTCTACGCCGTCATCCTGCTGCCAATATGCTATTGGTTCCGCAACAAGCCCGAGGACATGGGTCTGCTGCCCGACGGAGCGACACGCCCGCCGGCGGTCAGGGCAGGCAGGGCCCCTGCAGCCGCCCGCCGCGAGACCCGCGACTACACCGTCGGCGAGGCGCTGCGGACCCAGGCCTACTGGATGCTGCTGCTAGGCTCAGGTCTGCGCCAGACGGCCACGCTGGGCATCCTGATCAGCTTGTTCCCGATCCTCGTGGAGGACAAGGGGATGAGCACCCAGATGGCGGCAAACCTGATTGGGGTGATGTCCCTGATCAACTTCGTGTCCCGGTTGGCGCTGGGTTACATGGGCGACCGAGTGTCCAAGAAAGGTATCATGTTCTTCAGCCTCACGGTGGAAGGGATCGGATACCTCTTCCTGTGGTTGGGAGACTGGCAAACGGCCGTCGGCATCACGCTGGTGCTGGGGTTCATCCTGTGTGAGGGCATGATGGATGGCGCCGGCGTCATCGTGTGGGCAGCGCTGGGCGATTACTTCGGCCGCGACCGTTTCGCCACGCTGCGGGGTTACATCACATTCGCCTACGCCGGGGCGCTGGTGGCGTCGCCGGTGTACGCAGGGTGGGTCGCCGACCGGTTCGGCAACTACGACTACGCCATCATCCCGGGCGCCATCTGTGCCTTCGCCGCCGGCGCCTGTTTCCTGTTCATCAAAAAGCCGCCGGAGCTGATGGCGGAGGCCCCAACGCCCGCCGCCGATTAGAGTGGGCCGGTGGCCCGCGTGCTAAAATGCGTATCGGCGGCTGCAGCTCCGATATGCGTACCAATAAACGGGTGATCATGCCCATCAATTTCCGATGGAACCATGCCCGTCAGCAGGGGAGATTCCCGATTCGCTGACGTTCCATCGCCAGATTCAATCCACAATGGGAGTAAGAAAATGCCCACCATCCTCGAACAGTACATCACCACACATCCCGGTTCCGCAGAGCGTTACCGCGACGCCGTGGGCATCTTCCCCGGCGGCGTCACCCACGATAACCGCTACGCCGAGCCTTTCCCGCTGTACATAACCCACGGCCAGGGACCCCGCAAGTGGGACGTGGACGGCCACGAGTACATCGACTACGTCTCCGGCCATGGCGCGCTGATCCTGGGGCATTCTCACGCCGCCATCGCCGACGCCGTCACCGAGCAGATCCGGCGCGGCACTCACCTGGGCGCGTGCACCGACGAGGAACTGCGCTGGGCCCGGGCCATCATGAACCTGATGCCCGCCGTCGAGCGCGTCCGCTTCCACAGCAGCGGCACCGAGGCCACGCTGATGGCGATGCGCCTAGCCCGCGCCTACACCGGGCGCAACAAGGTCATCAAGCTTCAGGACCACTTCCACGGCTGGCACGACTACGCAATGGCCGGCTCCGACCGTCCGGCCCCCGGCATCCCGCCGGAATCATGGGGCAGCATGGTCATCGTACCCGCCGGCGATCTGAATGCCGTGGAGCAGGCCATGGAGCGCGATTCCGACATCGCCGCCATCATCCTGGAACCAACCGGCGCGCACTACGGTCAGCTTCCCTTTGACGTCCCGACGTACCTCGCCGGCCTGCGCGCCTTGTGCGACCAGCACGGCGTGGTCCTGATATTCGACGAGGTGGTGACCGGTTTCCGCGCTTCGTCCGGCGGGGCGCAGGTGCGCTACGGCATCACGCCCGACCTGACCACCATGGCCAAGATCGTGGCCGGCGCGCTGCCCGGCGGCGCGGTGGGCGGCAAGGCCGGCATCGTGGACATGATCGCCCAGCGCGGCGACCCCGAATGGGACAACACCGAGCGCGTCTATCACCCGGGCACCTTCAACGGCAACCCGCTTTCCGCCGTGGCCGGCGCAACCTGCCTGGAGATGATCGCCGCCGAGCCCATCAACCAGCAAGCCGACGCCATGGCCTCCCGGCTCAAGGCCGGCCTGAACGAAGCGTTCACCCGCATGGAGGTCAGCGGCCACGCCTATGGCGTCGCGTCCATGATCCACTTCACGCTGGCCGACGGCGACTTTGACAATGAATTCGGCCCCGACGTGAACCGCCGCATCAAGGCAGCCGCCGCATCCGCCGCTGTCACCGGCATCAAGCGAGCCCTGCAGAACCACGGCATCGACATCATGGGCCGCGACGCCTTCCTGGTATCAGCCACCCACAACGAGGCCGACATCGACGCCACGCTGGCCGCCTTCGAGACCACCCTGGCCGAGGTGCGCGCGGAAGGGCTGGTGTAGCCGTGTTACAAATGTCTGCATCCCTTTCACCACACGTCGTGCGGCAGGCTCTGTCGAGACCAATATCAGTTGGTAAGGAAAATTTAGTATGCGAAAGGTGTGGTACGGATTCCTGATTGGTTTCGCGGGATTGGCAATTTGCGTGCTGGTCCTGAGTTCCTTGCTGGCAAGGGCGGGGGATCCAACACCTTGGGAATGGGTGCAGTCCGGATCGCTGGCGGCGGTGTCCGGTTTGCTGGCCGGCGCCCTGACGTTCCTGTTCATCAAATTGTTTGCGGAACAATAGCGATGCGGACCCTGAAAATTGCTTGGGGACTGCTGTTGCTTGGGGGATTGCTACTGATCGGACTCGGTTATGTCTTTCAAGCCGTGTTCCCGGTAGGTGACGTGCCAGGACTCGTCGCCGTCGGAACGGCCTTGATCCTATTGTCCATCGCATCAATGTTGAACTGGGTGTTCAAAGAGGCTTGGGAAACTCGCCACAAACACGATTCACCAAGTAACGAGGATGCAACCACTGCGTGAGTTGCTCCAATGATTGAGAGGTAAACCATGGCAAGTTTTTGGGAAAAGATAACCGTCAACGGCGCAGAGATGGATATGTACGCCAGCGTGCCTTCCAGCAGCGCCGGCTTCAGCGCTCCGTATCCGGCGGTGGTAGTGGCACAGCACGCCACCGGCGTTGATGCCTTCATACAGGACATCTGCGACCGCCTGGCCGCCGCAGGCTACGCCGCCGTCGCGCCCAACCTGTACCACCGCCACACCGAGGAGGCCATCGCCGCGTCTGCCAACGGCGGCCCGCGTCCGGCCCCGGCCGCATTGCTCAGCGACCCCCACATCGTCGCCGACGTCAACGCCACGGTGGACTGGCTGCTCGGCCACGACGCCGTGCAGAGCGACCGCATCGGCGTAACCGGCTTCTGCATGGGCGGGCGCGTCGCCTGGCTGGCCGCCGCCAGCAACCCCAACTTCAGGGCGGTCGTACCCTACTACGGCGGCAACCTCATGACCACATGGGGAACCGGCGAAACTCCGCCCTTTGACATCGCCGACAACATCAACTGCCCCATGCTGTTCCATTTCGGCGCAATCGACGCCAACCCGTCGCAGGACGACATGAAAAAGCTGGACGCCGAGCTATCCAGGCTGGGCAAGGCACACACCTTCCATACCTATCCCGACGCCGACCACGCCTTCATGAACCCCGACGGCGGACGCTACAACGAAGCCGCCGCGGTGGCCTCGTGGCCCCGAACCGTGGAGTTCTTTGCGGAACACCTGAAGGCCTAGTGGTATGGTGGGGGCGGGTTCCAATCCCGCCCTTGCGTTTATACTGTCCCCACCAAGCACAGGAGGTATCCTCATGGCCAGTTTTTGGGAAAAGCTGACAGTTGACGGCAGCGAAATGGATATGTACGCCAGCGTGCCCAGCAGCAGCGCCGGCTTCTCCGCTCCATACCCTGCGGTTGTGGTGGCGCAGCACGGTGGCGGTGTGGACGAGTTCATCCGCACCATCTGCGACCGACTGGCCGCCGAGGGCTACGCAGCCGTCGCGCCCAACCTGTACCACCGCAACTCCGACGACGTGATGAACGCCGACCCGCGCCCGCGTCCCTGGGACGTGCTCAGCGATCCCGACATCGTGGCCGACATCAACGCCACCGTGGAATGGCTGCGCAACCACGACGCCGTGACGGACCGCATCGGCGTAACCGGCTTCTGCATGGGCGGACGCGTGGCCTGGCTGGCTGCCGCGTCCAACCCGCACTTCAGCGCCGTCGCGCCGTACTACGGCGGCAACCTGCTGGTCACCTGGGGCGCGGGCGAAACGCCTCCCTTCGAGTTGGCCTCCAGCATCGACTGCCCCATGCTGTTCCACTTCGGCGAGGTTGACGAAAACCCCTCCCAGGACGATATGCGCAAGTTCGACGAGGAATTGAACAACCTGGGCAAGCAGCACCAGTTCTACGTGTATCGCGACGCCGATCACGCCTTCATGGATTTCACCGGCCCGCGCTACCACAGGGAAGCCGCCGATCGCTCCTGGCCGCGCACCCTGGAGTTCTTCGCCGAGCATTTGAAGACGTAGCCGTTCACCAGGTGGGGGCGGGTTTCAAGCCCACCCCTGCAAAACCCCGCACTCAACAGTTGAAGGAGTATCCCAATGCCCCGAGTAGCCCTTGACCTTGAACAGAAAGCAGACCTGACCGTCATCAAGTCCGACGGTTGGCGCGTCGCGCAGGGCCTGGAACCGGGCGAGCCCAACCAGGGCCTGGTCGCCGAAAAGCTGGGCAGCAACGCCCGCCTGCCCGACTACGACGATTCCGGCTGGGAGAGTGGCTCCGACTTCCAGAAGCGCTATTCCGTCGGTTTCACCTTCGCCTGGTATCGCCTCCGGTTCACCATGCCCGAGACCGTGAAGGGACAGGACGTCACCACCTGCCGCGTGTGGTTCGAGACCAACGTGGACAACTACGGTGAGATCTTCATCGACGGCAAGATAGACCGCAACATCGGCGTGGTCACCGGCAACAACACGCCCAAGCGCGTGCTGGTGGAAGAACCGGGCCAACCGGGCCAGGAGCACGTCATCGCCGTGTTGGTCGCCAACGCTCCGCTGGGCGAACCCGTCGGCGCTATCTTCATGCGCCACGCCACCCTGGCCTTCGAGTCGCAGCCCCCGGCCTGACGTTTTCGCACTACTACCGCCCAACCGTCGTTCCGGCGAGAGTCGGGGTGACCGCATCAAACCAACCGGAGGCATCCCAATGGCCACCCAGTCCTTCGCCGGCACCGTCAACGCGCCGGACTTCCCCGACAGCGTCGAATGGATCAACACCGACCGACCGCTCAGCATGGCCGACCTGCGCGGCAAGGTGGTCATCCTGGACTTCTGGACCTACTGTTGAATCAACTGCGTCCATGTGTTTCCG
Organism: Dehalococcoidia bacterium; assembly: GCA_963668585.1. Lineage (GTDB taxonomy): Bacteria > Chloroflexota > Dehalococcoidia > Lucifugimonadales > UBA3495 > Bin87. The sequence goes on from OY764869.1 coordinate 1,221,060, forward strand.
CAGTTGCGGAAAATGGAAGAGAAGTACGCGGATGAACTGGTGGTCGTCGGCGTCCATTCCGCCAAGTTCCCCAATGAGAAGTATGCCGACAACGTCCTTCTCGCCGCCCAGCGCTACGAACTGAAGCACCCCATCGTCAACGACGCGGAGTTCGAGGTCTGGAAGCAGTACGCCTGTCGCGCCTGGCCCACCCTGATGTTCGTTGACCCCGAGGGCAAGGTCATCGGCAAGCACGAGGGCGAACTGCCCTACGAGGCCTTCGACGACCTGCTCGGCCGCATGATCGCCGAGTTCGACGAACAGGGCAAGATCGACCGCCGCGACCTCGGCCTCAAACCCGAGATTGCCGAGGAGTCAGCGCTGGCCTTCCCCGGCAAGGTGCTGGCCGACGGCCTCGGCAACCGCCTGTTCATCGCCGACACCAACCACAACCGCATCGTTATCACCGACCTGGACGGACAGGTGCAGAGCATCGTGGGATCCGGCGCCGAGGACTTCGCAGATGGCGATTACGCGTCCGCCGCGTTCAACCATCCCCAGGGTATGGAGTTGATCGGCGATATCCTCTACGTTGCCGACGCCGAAAACCACGCCATCCGCCGGGTCAACCTGGCGTCCGCCACGGTGGACACCATCGCCGGCACCGGCCAGCAGGGACACGACCGCCGCGCCTCCGGCCCCGGTACGCAGATCGCCCTCAGCAGCCCCTGGGACCTGGCCCACCACGAGGGCAGCCTGTACATCGCGATGGCCGGCGTCCACCAACTCTGGAGTCTGTCGCTGGACGACGGCACGGTGTGCCCCCACGCCGGCACCGGCGGCGAGAACATTGACAACGGCCCGTTGGCGCAGGCGACTCTGGCCCAGCCCAGCGGCATCGTCGTGGGCAATGACCGGGGCGGCGTCCCCATCCTGTACTTCGCGGACTCGGAAACCAGCAGCGTGCGCAGCGCCGGCATCGACCCGACGACGGGGCGGGTCGCAACGCTGGTGGGCATTGACCTGTTCGCCTTCGGAGACCGCGACGGCGTGGAGCACAACGTCCGCCTGCAGCACCCCATCGGCATCGAGTGGCACCAGGGCGAGTTGTTCATCGCGGACACCTACAACCACAAGATCAAGAAGTTGCTGCCCATCACCCGTTCTGCGCAAAGCGTTCTGGGTTCCGGCGCGATGGGTCTGCACGACGGCGCGGGCCGGCTGGCCACGTTCAGCGAACCCAGCGGCCTGAGTTTTGCCGTCTTCGAGAACGGCCGCCAACCGCTGCTGTACATCGCCGACACCAACAACCACGCCATCCGCATCGCCGACTTCGAGGCCGACGAGGTGCGCACTCTGGAAATCACGGGCCTGTAACAATCAACGGCCGGCTACGATAGAGGGAGGGCCAGCGCATTGTGCCGGCCCTCCTCGCTGTCAGGCGAGCAGGAAATCGGCCACTGTCAGGGAGACGTCCGGGAATGCCAGGGGACTGATGCTCCCGTCGGCCGTAACCACCCTCCGGCTTCGATACACGCCGTTCACCGGATCCGAATGGCCTTCGACCTGCCGCGCCCGCAGGTTCGCAATCCAGACCTCGGGAATGCCGGCGGCGGCGTAGCGCCCCAGTTTCACCTCCCGGTCGAACTCCAGGGAAGTGTCAGCCACTTCAACCAACAGCAAAACGTCAGCGGGCGTGGGAGCCTCGCGGTGATAGTCGTCACGCAAGCGAAGAACAGCGATGTCCGGTTGCAACAGGCTGGAATCATCAATGCGGACGGGACCCTGCACTCGTACTCTCGCGCGTTGTCGGAGCCCTGCCTTGAGTGTCTCATCCAGGCGGTCGGTACCGTCCGCGTGCCGATTTCCAATTGGCGCCATTACCAGCAACTCTCCATCCAGCAGTTCGATGCGTTCCTCAGGGTGGAATACCCCTGCTCGGTCCAGGGCGTGAAACTCTTCCACCGTGAATAGCCGGCGCGTGGGCGCATGTTTCTGCTGTGTCGGAGCGGTCGCGTAAACGGCAGCGGAAGCAGTCGTGGTCATGGCGCAGCCTCGCAGCCTAGATGCTGCCGTCCAGCCGGTTGATCACCAGGCCGGTGGGGAGTTTGGGGTAGAAGAACGTGGACTTCGGAGGCAGGCGGTTGCCCGCGCTGACGATCTGCCGGAAGGGTTCCAGCGGGAATGGCTTGAGCAGGATGGCCATCTGCTGCTCGCCCAGGTTGACCTGCTGCACGATGCCATCGTGGTCGGGGCTGTAGTCGATGTGCTGGCCCAACTCGTCGCCCAGCGCGGGGGCAAGCACGCGTTCCTGCAAAACCCATGCCTCCGACACCGCCAGCATCCCCCACGACTCCCAGTCCACGCCGGCGCGCAGCGTGTGGATGGTCGGCGGCGCGTCGGACCAGAAAACGGCGAAGCAATGGGCGTTCTCACCCACTCGCGCCACGTCGCTCACCGCCTCTGCCGGCGTGACGTCAGGATTCAGGGGACGGGAATCGAACAACCCGTCCATCAGCGCTCGCACGTTGGCCAGTTGCTCGTCGCTCATCCCTCCGGCCACCCGGTGGTAGGGCAGCAGCAGCAGCCCGGGGTCGTCGAACTCCACCAGCGTCATCATCACGTAGTTGCTGGCCGCTCCGCCCTCCGCGCGCGCTTCACCGGACTGGTTCCGGCTGTATCTCAGGGCGGCTTCATAACGGTGGTGTCCGTCGGCCAGGAAAACGGGACGGTTGGCGAAGGTGTCCGTGATGGCCGCCTGCGTCTCAGCGTCGGCGATGCGCCACAGTTGAGCGTCGCCGCCGGCCGGCGTGGTCGCCTGCGCGTCGGGGTCATTGGCGGTGATGCCGTCAAAGATTCGTCGCAGGTCGCCCTCCGAGTCGCGGTACAGCGACATTATCGGGCTGAACTGCGCCTGGCACGAGTCCAGGAGCGCCACGCGGTCCAGCACCGCCGGTTCCCGGGTGAACTCGTGGGGCAGTACCGCGCCCGCGTCGTAGTCCTCCACCAGCACGTCCGTGAACAGCCCGATGTGCTGCCGCCGGCGTCCGCCGAAGTCGTAGGCGTGGCGCATCAGGTAGAAGCAGGGGCCGTCGTCCTGGTGCAGGGCGCCGTCGGACAGCCACTGGCGAAACAGTTGAGAGGCCTGCCGGTATCCCGCCTGCGGGTCCACCGGGTCAGGCTGCTCGCCGCCTTCCAGATGCACGGCGTTGTACGCGCTGCGCGCCTGAAGCTCAGTTTTCAACTCGGACCCTATCATGTCGTAGGGCGGGCAGATAACGTCGGAGAGGCTGCCCACGATGGTAGGGTCGAAGCGACAGCCGCGAAAGGGTTTCAGAATTGCCATAAATGCGATGACTCCGGTATGCGAATAAACGCATTATACGCCGAGAGCCAGAGCAGTTTTCTACGACGCGCCCCGGTTGCAGGGCCATTCGATCATTGACGATTATTGACGATAGACGAGGTCGCCCGCTCAATCCAGTGTTTCGTTCACCAGTGAAAGGCCGGCTACCAATCGGCTCCGCCAGTCAGCCTGGGGATGGCGGATCGTGTTGGTGCATACTCTGAACAGGCACACGGCTTCGCGCAGGGCGAGCGCTCGGTCGCTCCACTGGAAACGCTCCAGCGCGGCATCCCGGAACAGGCTGCGAAACGACCCGGTGGCGTCATTCTCACGTTGCCGACCCAGGCGCGCCCGCCACGACAGGTGCGCCAGGAAATTGCCCACATCCAGCATGGGGTCGCCCGGCCCGGCTTCCTCAAAGTCCACCAGCGCCATCCTGCCGTCGGGCAGGACCAGCATCTGATCGTCATAAAAGTCGTTGTGGGCCAGCGCCGTGGGCTGCCAGGATTCCACAAACGGGTCCAGCGCCCGGGTCGCGTCCGTGAGGCTGCGCAACGCCGCATCGTCATCGCGAACCTTGTGCGTGAAGGCGCGCTTGGCCCGCCTGTACGCCGCCGCCAGGTTGAATGATTGACCGCCCGGCGCGGCGGGAGACTGCGCCCACAGGGATTCCAGCCCGTCCAGCAGGGGCGTCGGGTCGGGCGCATGACCCCGTCGGATTTGCCGGCGCAGATTCCTGCCCGGTATTTCCGACATCCACGCCACGCCGCCCGCCTCCCAATATCCGGCCAGCCTGGGCAGAACGAAGCTTGAGCGCGCTATCGGATCCCTGGCAGCCAGCAACGGCGCGGCCCCGGAAGGCCGCATGACCCGGGCATAGAATCGGGTCTTGCCCACGCTGTGTCGCAGCACTGCTCGACTGCCCGGCCGGTAACGAATCACCTCCACCCGCGCCCGTCGCGAACCGACCGCCAGGACGTGCCGGTTCAACAACCGCAGGGCGCCCTCAGGGTCGGCTGCTTCGTTCAGTCCCGGGAGCGATGGGTCGTCGGGGAACCGGAATATCTCGGCGGGTTTGTCCCGGTCGATCCTGACCGTGAAATGCTGCGAGGGCAGGTAGTCTTCCGGATCCCATTCCACCTCATAGCTGATGATGGCGCTCCTGCCCAGGCTGTGGCTGAATTGGCGGATTCGGATTTGATGGGGATCGTTTTCCGGCTGTCCAAACTGCTGGCAAAACGAACCCCAGACCCACTCAGGCGCGAATAGTTTGGGCAATTCACCCAGGCTGGAGTCTTCAGGGAAATCGACCTCCGGGTACAGCGGGGCGACGGTTTGGGCGGTCGTCGTCATGATCGCTTAAGCACTAGGATCGGCTGCCGTCGCGATCATCGCTGTCGTCGCTGTCGACACTCTCGTTGCTCTCGGGTGGAGTGTCGGGTGTGTCAGGTGTGTCAGGTGTCTGCGGCGATGGCGTATCGATGCCGTCGGAGTCGGTGCCGTCGTTATCGGTGGGAGTGGGCGTATCGATGCCGTCGGAGTCGGTGCCGTCGTTGTCGGTGGGCGTAGGCGTGTCGATGCCGTCGGAGTCGGTGCCGTCGTTGTCGGTGGGCGTGGGGGTATCGATGCCGTCGGAGTCGGTGCCGTCGTTGTCGGTGGGCGTGGGGGTATCGATGCCGTCGGAGTCGGTGCCGTCGTTGTCGGTGGGCGTGGGGGTATCGATGCCGTCGGAGTCGGTGCCGTCGTTGTCGGTGGGCGTGGGGGTATCGATGCCGTCGGAGTCGGTGCCGTCGTTGTCGGTGGGAGTGGGCGTATCGATGCCATCGGAGTCAGTGCCGTCGTTGTCGGTGGGAGTGGGCGTGTCGATGCCATCGGAGTCAGTGCCGTCGTTGTCGGTGGGAGTGGGCGTGTCGATGCCGTCGTTATCGGTGGTGTCCACGCCGTCGTCATCGGTGTAGGGGGTGGCGACACCGTCATTGTCCGTCGTCGGCGTGTCGATGCCATCGTTGTCGGTGGTATCCACACCATCGTTGTCGGTGGGGGTTGGTGTGTCGACCCAGTCGCCATCGGTGGTGTCGATGCCATCGTTGTCGGTGGTATCCACGCCGTCGCCGTCCGTGTAGGGGGTCTCTACGCCGTCGTTGTCGGTGGTGTCCACACCATCGTTATCGCTGGGGGTGGGAGTATTGATGCCGTCGTTGTCCGTGGTGTCCACGCCGTCGTCATCGGTGTAGGGAGTGTCCACACCGTCATCGTCCGTCGTTGGCGTGTCGATGCCGTCGCTGTCCGTGCCGTCGTTGTCCGTGGGAGTGACCGTGTCGATGTCATCGTTATCGGTGTAGGGAGTGTCGATGTTGTCGTTGTCCGTGGTGTCCACACCGTCGCCGTCGGTGTAGGGAGTGTCGATGCCGTCGTTATCGGTGGTGTCCACGCCGTCGTTGTCGGTGGGAGTCGGCGTGTCGATGCCATCGTTATCGGTGGTGTCCACGCCGTCGTCATCGGTGTAGGGAGTGGCGACGCCGTCATCGTCCGTTGTTGGCGTGTCAATACCGTCGCTGTCGGTGCCATCGTTGTCGGTAACCACGGCAGTGCTGATACCGTCGTTGTCGGTGTAGGGGGTGTCGATGTTGTCGTTGTCAGTGGTGTCCACGCCGTCGTCATCGGTGTAGGGAGTTTCCACGCCGTCGTTGTCGGTGGCGGTGGGCGTGTCGATGCCGTCGCTGTCGGTGCCGTCGTTGTCCGTGGGAGTCGGCGTGTCGTCGTCCTCTTCCTCGTCCTCCTCCTCTTCGTCCGGAGTCGGGCGGCGGGTCGGGGGGAGCGTAGCCTCGGGAGTTGAGAAGGAACCACCCTGGCTCTTTCCCAAACCCCCGCCGGACAGGTTCGCGATCCACGCAGAATCGGGGTCGCCCTCCGGTATGAGGGTTCCCCGGGGACCGGAGTTGGACATCCGGTAGAGGTCGAACGCCTGCGCGGTCATCAGGTAAGCGCGGACTTCGTAGTCGGTCTGGGGATCCAGCCCCTGGATGGTCAGCGCGCTGCCGTCTGAGACCCCATAGGCGACGGCGAAACTGGGCGGCTCACCTGACTTTCTCCAACCGAGCCGGACATAGCCGAGCGAACTGCCGGGCAGGTCGATTCGCACGTCGGCTGCGCTGGACCGTGGTTCCGCGATGGTGAGCGCCACTTGAGGAAGGGGTTGGGGTACACGGTCCGAAACCGTGTAGAGCCGAAATTCCTGGTTCTGGCTGCCGTCGGTCCCGTTAGCGGTTATGGTGCAAACCGTCTCCGTCTGCGTGTTCGACCCATGCACGTGGCCCAGGGTGTTGGATTCCAGGAGCAATTTGCCCCCGGTTATCGTGACCACCGGGTAGTAGTCGGCGCTCGACTCGTCGCACGAATCCAGAACGAACGTGATCCCGGAGATTCCTTCGGCGAGGAAATCTCCCAGCGCTATTTCAGTGTTGCTGCCATACCTGGTGAGCAGCGTGTAATCAGCGTCGGGATCAAAGAGCGCGGGATCGACGTTCACGCCCTGCGGCGCTACAGAGGCACTGCCGCCCCGGCTGCTCCCGCCGGTTCCGTTACCCTTCTCAGTAGTATCCGCTCCATCGACGCCGACCGGTCGGTCGCTCGCGTGCAGCGAGGGCGCTGCCTCCACGCCGGAGTCCAGGGCGTCCACAGCATGAGCTACACCGCCCCACAACAGCGCGACCACCATCAGCAGAGAAACAAATGCAAATCCTAACGACCTGATCATGACCGCATCTCGTCGCCAAGTTGAAGGGTGACGCCCTGATGATCGTGTGACTTTCGTCACTTTACATCGTTCACGATTGGCGTCGCAACCGCCACGGCTCGCAAAAAATGCCTTGAATAAAGATGCCTTGAATGAAGAATGGTCTCCCAAGACGCGAAGGGCATATCATTTCGGGCCCCGTCTGCGACGCGTTGCCGCGTGTATAATCGGCGGATGCTTAAAGCCGCTCGCGCTCGCTTGCACTACGGTTGGGTCGTTTTCGTGCTGTCCCTTGGCAACCTTACCGTGGAGGGCGGCACCAAGGGCAGCGAGTCCGTATATTTCCACGCGCTGAGAGATTCCTTCGGGCGCAGCGCAACCTACACCTCGGCCGTGTTTTCGCTGGCGGGTCTCATCGGGGCGCTCGCCGCGCCTTTCCTGGGCATACTCCTGGACCGGTGGGGAGCGCGCGTCCTCTTCCCGTTGGCCGGCCTCTTCATCCTGTTCGGATGGTGGGCATCGAGTTATGCCACCGACCTGTGGCAGATGTTCATCTTCTACAGCATTTTTGCCGGCATTGGCCACACCGGCATCTCATCCTTCTCCATGACGGCCACGCTCGCCCCGTGGTTCCCACAGACGCGGGGGCGGATGCTTGGGTTGGCCGACAGCGGCAACCCCATCGGCCTGGCCGTCTTCGCCCCGCTGGCCGGCTTTCTCATAACCGATATCGGTTGGCGTTGGGGCTACCGTATCTTCGGCCTCATCTTCGCGATCCTGATCGCCGTGCCCAACGCCCTGCTGCAACGCCGGGCTCCCGATGCGACCCAGCGCGACGCCCCGGCGGTTCCTGCGCAGTCGGCAGCGGAGGCCACGCCGCCGTCGGATGCCCCGGTCCATAGTGCCCCGGTCCATAGTGCGCAGGGCCAGCGCGCGCCCGCTCTCGCCAGTTCCGTGCGCGACCCGGCCATGTGGCTGCTGGTGCTGACCCGCATCACCGGATCCGTCGGCGTGCAGTTGATACGGGTGCATCTGGTTACCTTCTTCGTGCTGGCCGGCTACTCGGCGCAGTTGGCGGCCAACACCATAGGCGCAGTCGGCGTCGTCAGCCTCTTCGCCCGCCCGATGGTCGGCCTGGCTACCGACCGTTGGGGGCGAGAGTCGGTGTACACCATTGGCATGAGCATTGCCGCGGGCGCGGTGCTTTTTGTCGTATTTTTTGGAGACGGCAGCAGTTTCTGGCCCCTGGCGGTCTATGTGCTGTTCGCCGGCATCACCGATGGCATCAGCGGCCTCATCGTGGGCGCCAAGGCCGCCGACCTGTTCCCCGCCGAATCCCTGGGCACCGTGATGGGCTTCGTCGAGATGGGACGCGGCGCCGCCATATTCCTGGGTCCAATCATCGGCGGCATCATGTTCGACCTGCAGGGCAACTACACCCAGGCGTTTGTGCTCTCTGCCGTCTTCACCTTCGCTTCCGTTTGCGCCATGTGGGTCGCGGACTTCGTCGGCCGCCGGCGCAAGGTGGCCCCCCTGGGAACCGGCTAGCCTCCGCCACTCCCTCGGCAAACGGCAGGCCAGCCCTGTACCCCGCCGGCGGCAGCGGCCGGTACCTCGCCCCTGTCAACTGTCGGCATGGTCAGGCGGGCCGTGATGCCTGAACCGTGTCATTGTCCGCCCGGGTATGTCAACAAACTGACTCGACACATATTGCGATATACGAACAAATGTTGTTTTATGGAGTTGCGGCTCCGAAACTCACGGGAGCGCGCAGAATAATCCCTGGCATTTCAGGAGTTTGCTTTGACCAGATACATTTTCCGGGGCTGCCGGCGTTGTGGAGGCGACCTCTACGTGAATTTCGAGAATCGCAGAAATAGCGATTGGCTCTGCTTGCAATGCGGGCATCATCCGCCACGGGGCCAAGCCCGACGGCGGCAGGGAATGTTGTGTTTGCCCTGAGCGTCTCCGGAGCATCCCCGAAAGATTTCGTAATCCCTGCTATAATAAACGTCGCGTGCGTGCCTCCAGGCGATGCTATCCGCCGCCGTTAGGGTGTTCCCAACGAGCCATACGACGCACGATTGTTTGAACCCATCGACCTGTTTTATCCAGGAGCTTTCTGTATGACCTTGACCAAAATTGACCCGCAAAACCTGCGTACCCCCGGCCCGACTCCCATCCCCGACGACATCGTCGAGGAAATGTCCCTGCCCATGATCAACCACCGGGGGCCTGAGTTCAAGGAGCTTATCGAAGCCACCACCGAGGGACTGAAGCAGGTCTTCATGACCACCGACGACCTCTACATCCTGACCGCCAGCGGCACGGGCGCCCTGGAAGCCGCCGTGGTCAATACCCTCTCGCCCGGCGACCGCGTCATCGCCTGCACCGCCGGCGCTTTCGGCGACCGCTTCGTGCAGATCGCAGACACCTACGGCGCCGACGTCCTGCGCATGGACTTCGAGTGGGGCGACCCCATCGACCCCGAAGCCATCCGCGCCGAGCTTCAGAAGGACCCTTCCATCAAGGCCGTGCTGGTTACGCACAACGAGACCTCCACCGGCGTCACCCACGACCTGGAGTCCATCGCCCGCGTGGTCAAAGGCGAGTTCGACAAGCTTCTGCTGGTGGATGCCGTCAGCAGCCTGGGCTGCCTGCCGCTGCCCGTTGACGGCTGGGACTGCGACCTCGTTGCCACCGGCTCACAGAAGGGCTTCATGATCCCGCCCGGCCTCGCCTTCATCAGCATCAGCAAGCGTGGCTGGGATGCCTACCAGGACGCCAAGATGCCCAGGTTCTACTTCGACCTGATGGCCGCCGAACGTTCGCTGGCTCGCGGGCAGACCCCCTGGACCCCCAACGTCGCCCTGCTCTATGGTCTGCGCCTTGGCCTGGATCGCATCCTCAGCGAGGGTCTGGAATCGGTGTACGACCGCCACGCCGAGATCGGCGAGTACACCCGCGCCGGCGTCAAGTCCCTGGGCCTGCAACTGCTGGCCAACGACGAGTCCCGCGCCTCCAACACCGTAACCGCCATCAAGATGCCCGAGGAAATCGACGGCGGCAGGTTCATGGCGATGATGCGCGAGGAGGAGGGCATCGTGCTGGCCGGCGGCCAGGGCAAGCTCACCGGGCATTGCTTCCGCATCGGACACCTGGGCTGGGTCAACAAGGCCGACATCGCCGAGGTTCTGGAAGCCCTGGCGCGCGTACTTCCCAAAGTCGGCTTCAAGGGCTAATATACGGGCCATCCATCGGTGGGGGCGAATGATCATTCGCCCCTACGCATACCTGATTCACAGCGATGTCATCGATTTCCCAACTGCAGCAGGCCATGGCGACTCTGCGGCTGTCCCTGGCCGAACTGCGCCACAAGGAAGGGCAACTGGACGCCACCATCGCCCAGTTCCGCACTCAACTGCGCCGTCTGCCTCGCCAGACCATCTACGGCCGCGCGCCGCTGGACATGGCCCTCTCCGCCATGGGCGAGATCGAGGAGAGGCTGCGGGATGCTGAGGATAACCGCCGCCGGCTGTTGGCCATCAAGCAGGCCGCCACCGACGAACTGGCCGCGCTTGAATCCGTTCAGCAGGTCGATGAAGCGCGGAAGGCTCTGGCCCAACTGAAGCAGCAGGCCGACCGACAGTCCGCGTCCGATGAAACCGCAACCGAAATTCGCCGCCTTGAGCAGTTCATCGCGCAGCACAGCCGCCGCGCCGAGCAGACCATCACCGCCGCCTTCGAGGAAGGCCGGAACCATGGTTAGCCATCGCCAGGGCCGGCATCGAATCTCGGGAACAGCCCAGCGGTTCAGGGCAGGTTGGGTTGCTACGGCCGCCCCATCGAATAGCGGTTGAGGATCCCCAGGTAAGCCCGCTGACCCTCCACCGCGATTGCCGTCCGATCCGCCAGGTACTCGCCCCACACCGATTGCGTCAGCGCGGTCGCCTTGCCTGATGGCGTGTGGGCGTTGGCTGGATCAAGGCCGGCGAATGCCTGCATCCGTGTGCTGATGGACTTGACGCTGCGCTCCAGGGCAGCGGCCAGCGCCGCCACCTCCCGGCCGTCGTGCGCCACCTTCCCCCGGTACAGGTGCAGCACCGCGAGATCTTCGGTCCGTGTCCATTTCCTTGCCGGAGGCATTGTGCTAGTTCCTGCACCGCAGGGGCGGGTTTCAAACCCGCCCCTGCTGGCGGCTTTACCGTCCTTCCTTGATGAACTCGGCGACGCGCTCGCCGATCGTCATCGACGTAACGTTCGTGTTGGCCCGGATGCAGTCCGGCATCACGCTGGCATCAGCCACCCGCAGGTTGGTGATGCCCTTCACGTGCCCGAACTGGTCCACCACCGCCATGGGGTCGCTGTCCGGCCCCATCTTGCAGGTCCCGGAGATATGCTGCGACGTCGTCACCTCGCGAGCCACCCAGGCGTCCAGAGCTTCGTCGCTCTGCAGCGCATCCGCCGGAGGCTCGATGCATTCCTGGATCAGGTTCTCGAAATCGGGATGCTCGGCCAGTTGCATGCACAGGCGCACCGAGTCCCGCAACCGCACGCGGTCCGACTCTTCCTGAAGGTAGTTGTAGTCGAGGAACGGCTGCTGGTATGGATCGGTGGACTGCAGGCGCATGTGCCCCGCGCCGGCCGCCAGTTGGATGCCGGTGCTCATGCGAATGCCCAGCGGCACCATGCGGTCGCCGCCCTTGTTGATCCGCTCGGTGGCGAAGGACTGCATGCTGATCTTCATGTCGTTGCGCAGCTCCGAACCGTCGGCGGTGTAGCGGAGGCACAGCTGCGAGCGTGGCGCGAACCCGTCCAGCTCAACCTCCGGCTTGGTTCGCCAGGTGCACCACACCGTGGGATGGTCCCGCAGGTTCTGGCCCACGCCCGGCGAGTCGTGGATCACCGGGATCCCCATCTCGCGCAGGTGGGCCGCCGGCCCCACGCCCGACAGCATCAGGATGTGCGGCGAGCCAATGGCCCCGCTGCTCAGGACGATCTCGTCGGCCTCGGCGGTGAATACCTCGCCGCCCGATTCCAGTTGCACGCCGGTGGCCTGGTTCCCGTCAAAAATAATTCGGTGGACGTGGCAGTTGGCCTTGATCGTCAGGTTCAGCCGGTGCCGCGACTCCGACAGGTACCCCAGGTTGGTGCTCATCCGGATGCCGTTGGGGTTGTTGAACGGCGTCGGCCCGACTCCGGTGGAATCGGGAGCGTTGTGGTCCCAGGTCTCGGGGAACCCGGCGGACACGCACGCTGCGCTGAAGGCGTTCTGCGCCGGCAGCCACGTCTCGCGGGCGAAGCGGTGCATCACGATGGGCCCTTCGCCGCCGTGGAAGTCGTCGTTCCCGTAGTCGGTGTCGGTCTCGATGCGGCGGAAGATGGGCAACAACTTGGTGTATCCCCACTCGTCATTGCCCTCGGACGCCCAACCGTCGTAGTCCTCCGGCACGCCGCGCAGGAACACCTGTCCGTTGATGGCGCTGGAACCGCCGGTGACCTTGCCGCGCGGCACCATGATCTCGTGGGACGTGTCAGTGCCCTTGCCCACGAACTGCCAGTTGTGGTCGCTGACCATGATGTCAATTTCGGTGTTGTAACCGAACTTGACCTCTTCCGGCAGGTGCTCAAACTCCGGATAGTCCGGCCCCGCCTCGATCAGCAGGACATGGGTGTTGTGGTCCTCGGTCAACCGGCTGGCGATAATCGACCCAGCCGACCCGGCTCCAATCACAATATAGTCGTACTTCATACTTGACTTGCTCCTTTCGCCGCCGTGATTGCCGCGGGCGATGGCTTCCGCTCCGGCAGCGTATCGAGTTCCGCCGTCATCATATACACGGCAACACAATGCCGCAAGCGCAACTGTCCGGCGCGTTACAGCAACCTGAACCTGTGGTGGGCGATGCTGCCCTCCGCTTCCTAGGGCGTGTTGACATTCAGATTAATGTTCACATCACAAGATTAGCGGCACGTTGGGCCACACAATAGATGCGGAAATGCCCGGCGGATTTCGTCCCGCCGGGCATCTTGATGAATAGTCGGCTATCAAACCAAACTCCTGTCACGCCGCCAATGGCGGCCCATTGTCCTCAGATGCTTCTAGTTCCGCGAGGTCTTCGGTGAAATTGAACGACATTTGTATCGGCCGGTCGGTATTGTAGTTTTCGTTAAAACTATCCAGATCCGTTTTTAGCTGTCGGCAATCTCCGACAATCCCCTGACGCCGTTGTTGAAACGCCATCCTCATGTGGTCCGGAGAGGCCGAACGGATGTCGTCCCATAATACCCCTTGTTTGGTGCGAACCGCATGTTTCGCTCTGACATTGCGACCTTGCGCATCTACGATCACATCTTCGCGCAACGCTTTGGCGATCTCGTTAGCGCATTGGTCGGCGGGCGAGCTTTGTGGGCGCCAATGTCCATTGTCGATGGCCCACGCTGCGATGTCCCGCGTTTTGGTAGGCCATTCGCCGCCTTCATCCAGGTATCGTTGAATCAGTCGGTGCCATTGAGCGCTGTAGTTATGAGCCATGTTTCTCCTTTCACGCGGTATGAGGGGGAAGCATCTGCCCAAACCCATCGGTCAAGGCAGACTCAGTGACCACATCCCGTACTTTGACGAGCAAATTGCGGTGGTTGTTGTATCCAATCTCGCCCCGGTGTTGCAGTTGCCCGGCTACCACACCTGGGTGAACGCCCCGTAACTTGGCAAAGCCGGTTAGGCGATTCTTGGAGAATAGCGGGGACACTCGGAGGATGAAATCGTCCATCTTGGATTGGTCGACCAAATTGTCCAAGGCAAAAGCGTCAGCCATCAACTCGGACTCTGGGCGTGCATCCGCGTCATCATCACGTTCTTGCGGCATTATGTCGTGGTCCATAGCAAAACCGTCTTGATAGTGAACATGTCCCAATTCATGCCATAGCGTATGCCAGAAATAGTCGATCCGGTCGTATCTCATGGATAGCACGACCACGGGCGACTTGGAATCTAACCAGAAACAGGCACCATCTATTTTGGACTTGCCTAACGGTTGCACCACCAGCACTCGCACCCCTCCTTCCGCGAGCATAGCGGGCATCCTTCTAATTTCTGAGGGATGTTCCAGCAATGTTTTGAGGTTATCGAGAGAGCGCTGGAAACGGTTGGCGGAGAATGGTGCTGCTGCGACCCCCTTTGCCAGATTGCGGCCACGGAATAGCCACGCCATCTGAGGGGGTGTCACGAATGCGTAATCGGTAGATTTCCTGGCTGCGTGCGGTATCGGTTGCGGATTATCATCGAGCGTATTGATGTCAAAAAAACGCAGCAGGTTTTGCTCCAAGACGGACAAGTCTTTTGAATCTTCGATCCAGCCACGTCGGACCATCTCTTTCACGGGTGCTTTATTGAAAATCTTGGCACGTTGCTCCACGACAGACGCTTGGACTTGTGAGTTAGCCAAGCGATACGCAGCATCAAGATTTAGCCAGTATTCAGCAGGAGTTCCGAATGCGGCACCCAGTGCAACGGCGACATCGGCATCAACTGCCTTACGGTCACTGGCCAGATGATTGACCCAGTTAGCAGGTTGCCCAACGATTTCAGCCAAGTCAGTTTGCGTCCATCCACGGCGGGCTAGTTTTTCCTTCAAGATTGCGCCGACGGACTTGCGGGCGTGTGGCTCCACGATCTCCATACAGCCTCCAATGGTGCGGTCGCATTGATAATAACGCCGGCACTTGCTATCGTCAACATACAAACATACATTATTGTATGTGATTTGCTATAGAATTCGGGTTCGTGCTCGGTATGGCTGGATTTGGCCCAGCACCAAGTGAATCCGTCATGGCAATGGCGGCGGGACTGCCGGATCGGGCGCATGACATTCGCCTGAATGTCAACAGGCCCTAGTGCATCACCAGCCCGCCGTCAACGTTGATGGTCTGGCCCGTGATGTTCCGCGCGCCCGGACTCGCCAGGAACGCCGCCATCGCCGCAATATCCTCAGGCTCGTTGGCCCGGCCAATGGGGATGTTCGACGCCCGCTGCGCCTGCAACTCGTCCACCGACAAACCGGCCTCCGCCGCCCGCTGCTCCATCGTGCTCGTGGACATCGCGGTGATGGTGGAACCGGGACAGATGGCGTTCACGTTGATGTCGTGGCGCGCCAACTGGTGCGCCGCAATCAGCGTCATGGAAATCACCGCGCCCTTGCTCGCCGCGTACGCCGCGTTGGACGTGCCCCGGTAACCCTTGCCGGCGATGGACGCGATGTTCACGATGCGCCCGCCGCTGCCCTGGTCGATCATCTGCTTCGCCGTTCGCTGCATCACGAAGAATGCGCCCCGCGCGTTGACCCGGTGGATGCGGTCCCAGTCCGCCTCGGTGATGTCCATGATGTCCAGGTACCGCGTCACGCCGGCGTTGTTCACCAGGATGTCCACGCGACCCAGCGAGCGCACCGCCTCGGCGATCACCCGGTCAATGTCGTCGCCGTCGCCGATGTCGGCGGCAACGGCCACGCTCTGCCGGCCGGTGGCGCGGACGTCAGTCGCCGTCTCCTCCACGTTGTCGGCCATGATGTCCGTCACCGCGACGTTTGCCCCGTCGTTGGCCAGCGCCAGGGCAGTGGCCCGACCCATGCCGCGCCCCGCTCCGGTGACCAGCGCTACCTTCCCTTCCAAAGACATGACGATTACCTCCCGATGTTGTGGAAACCGCTAGGCGCCCATCGGCTGCTCAGCGGCGCACGCGCGGCACAGTGGTTCGTTCAGCAGCGTGCGGTGCGATTCGCCACACTGGTGGCAGACCCGGTGTATCCCGTTCCGGCCGTGGCGCGAGTAGCACTGGGGACACAGCGGTTTCCCGGTGTCAAACGACACTTCAACGGCACACTCAATGCAGAACCCCGCGATGTCGATGACCTCGGCAATGTCGTTTGCGGTGGACACCCGGTGCAACCGCGACGCGCTGCCGCTGCCGTTGGAGGCTGTCCGTGGTGGAGTCTCCGTATCCACGTTGTCCCACAGCGATCTGATGAACGCGTCAATCTCCCGGCGCAATGCTGCGTCCCGAACCAGCAGCCCAACGTCCCGGGAATACATCGCCGAGGCTTCGATCAGGTTCATGCTGCTGACCAGGGCGGTGCTTTCGTTCGCGTAGATCTTGGCGTGCAGCATCCTCACCGGCACGGCGGTGATCGAGTCATGCTCGGCGAATGGGCTCTGCTCATCGGCGCGGTAATAGACCGTCACCTCCACGCCCCGTTGCTGCGCCGCCAGGATCTCCCGGCGCAGGTGTCCCCAATGCCGGTTGTAGGGGGATACCAGCGTCAGCCGTTGCCTGGCCTCGCTGACGATCTGCATCAGCGCGCTGCTGATCTGCCAGTCAGCCAGAAAATCAATCGACGCTTTGGATCGCTTGAACATGACAAAAGTTACCGGTCATAGCGCATGGGCTTGCCTAAGCGCCGCCTCGGCGGAACACGGAACCCACCCGTGATGGGACCTGAGGCACATGCTCAGCAACAAAACCGGCCAATTCCTTGAGGCTTCCGATATTGCCGTTGCCGACCAGGGTAAGAACGCCTTTAACATCCAGTCTCGAGATAGTTGCCACATTGGCCGCAGCTTCGGCAAAATCGTCGGTCGCATTCACAACATTTTGGGTCGATTCGACAGCGTTCTCCGATGCCAGAACAGTATTCCGTGCTGCCGTGGCGATGTCGTTGGCTGCGTCGCCGGATACCGCAGCTACATCAGTGGAAATCTTGTCCAAATTCCGTGCTGATCGCAACAACGGCGGCGCCAGCTTGACCAGCACGATAATGGATACCACGCACAGGGCAATAGCCGCAATCAGGAGGAGGATGATCCCGATGTTGATGATCAAGTCCATCGCCAATAATCACGTACTCACTGAATTATTGGTAAGTTACAGCGCCCGCAGCAGGTCCTGGTAGTTTTCGCGGCCCGTGCGACGCAGTTTGTGGTCGTCGGTGACCTCCAGGTCGCCGGAGTCCTGCAACAGTTCGATGTGCGCCACCACCTCGGTCAGCGCGGCGAAGAAGTTGCCGCCCTCCAGTTTGCGCCGTTCAAACGTCTGGCGCGTAACGTCCTCCAGCGGTTGCGGTTCCGGCCCCGCCGTCACCAGGATGCGACCCAGGCGCCGCGCATGGAACCGGATCAAATCCGCCGCCCGCTGCGTGGTCTGGAAGTTGAACTTGTGGTTGTTGTACAGCCGGTGCGCCGGCAGCACCGCCACCTCCGGCCCCAGGTCCGCCACCCGCTGCAGGGAGCGCAGGTAGGTCAGCAATCCGAAGGATTCGTCCGGGTCCTGGTAGTGGACGGGCAGGCTGTTGATCACCGCACCGCTGAACGCCGTTTTCATCGTCGGGTGCGGGCTGATCTCCGGCAGCACATGGTCGCCGGTGAACACCATTCCGCTGCCCGGCCCGTTGTCGATCACCGCGCAGATCTCGTCGGGCGAGTGGCCGGGCGCGTGCATGTATTTCAACTCGCCCTGCTGCTCGCCGTGCCCGATGTGGTGCCCCACCTGGTGGGTTTTGCGCGACGCCATGTAGCGTTCGCGCTCCTCCGAGTTGGACGGGCTGAATCCGTTGGCCTTCGCCGTTTCCCACATCGCCTGGTGGATGGGAGACGACGCCATGAACTGCAGGTCACGCGGATCGAAGGGCAGCAGTGGCTGGTAGATGTCGTGAGCCCAAAGCTCCGCGCCCGACTGCTCGATCACCCGCGCCACTCCGCCGTCGTGGTCGGCATGGCCGTGGGTGATTATCACGCGCTCAATGTCGCCGACTTCAAGGCCGGAGAGCGCCATGCCCGATTTCAGCAGGTCAAACGACGCTTCCGCTCCCGGGTCGATCAGGGTCAGCCCCTCGTTCTCGAAAATGTACGCCCAGGTCGGTCCGGTATGTGAATGTCCTTCCTGCGGCACCGCCACGGTATGTATCTGTCGGCCGTGGCTGTCCGTCAGGCGCAGCGTCATGCCGTTGCCGGCGGAATCGCCGTTGCGGAGGACATCCACCTCCGTGAAGTAATCGGGCATCTGGACTATCCTCCTCTGGCGGCGGCGGACGCTTGTGTCCGCTGGTTACGCTGTCGCATTATACTCCCCTGCCGCAAGCCCACGGGATTCGCCTGACAATCGCTTGCCGCCTGCTATAATGCCGCCCAATACGAACTGCCCACGGTGAGGACAGGAGGTTCGGCAATGCGGTTGGAAGGCAAGGTTGCGCTCATCAGCGGAGCAGCCAGCGGCGTGGAGGGCGAGTTGATGGGTTTCGGCGGCGCGGCGGCGCGAATGTTCTGCCGCGAGGGCGCAAAGGTTGTGCTGGGGGACATCAATACCGAACGCGGCGAACGCACCGCCGAGCAGATCCGGTCCGCCGGCGGCGACGCGTTGTTCGTCAAGCTTGACGTCACCAGCGAACAGGACTGGATTGGCGCCGTGGCCGCCACGGTTTCCACTTACGGCGCCCTCAATGTGCTGGTCAACAACGCCGGCACCGGCGCCCGCTACACCGTGGAGGAAACCACCGAGGATGCCTGGGACGGCCAGATAGACGTCCACGCCAAGGGCACCTTCCTGGGCACCAAATACGCCGTGCCCGAGATGCTCAAAGCCGGTGGCGGCTCCATCGTCAACATATCCTCAATCTACGGCCTCGTCGGCAGCCCGACCTCCACCGCCTACCACGCCGCCAAGGGCGCCATACGGCTGTTCACCAAGTCGGCGGCCATGCAGTACGCCCGCGACAGCATCCGCGTCAACTCGATCCATCCGGGATATTGCCACACGCCCCTGACCAGCCGAAGCTACGAGAACGAACGCCACTTCGACTGGATCAATCAACAGATACCCATCGGCCGCGTTGGCAACGCTGACGACATCGCCTACGGCATCGTGTTCCTGGCCTCCGACGAGTCCTCCTTCATGACCGGTTCGGAGCTTGTGATCGACGGCGGCACCACGGCTCAGTAGAGGCGAATAACCATTCGTCCGGCCCAAAGCGACGGGAGTTCATAAATCATGGCGGTTACCAGGGAACGTGTGCTGTTCAAGGAGCAAGGCGCGCTGGTTACCTATGAGCGGTTCATTGAGCCGCAGGGCAAGGAATACCGCATCGAGGACATACTGTACGTGGAAATGGAGATCGTGGAGGAGGAATCCGACCGCCCTCCCATCCGCTGGTGGCGCACCGTCGGTGGCGGCGCCGTAATCGGCGGAGCCGTGGCCGCGGTCGGTGGATTCGCCGGCGCCTGGCTGACCATGGGCATTTTCGTGGTGCTGGTGGCGGTGGCCGTGACGTGGTGGAGCAACCGCATCCGCTCCAACAAGTTCAAGGTTTACCACGTCATCGTCACCCTGCCCACGGCGCGCGCCGACCGGCAGGAACACCGCATCGTGTCATCCACCAGCCGATTCTTCAGCGAACGGCTCAAGGTAGCCCTGGAACGCGCAATGATCGAACGCCCCTCGCGCTACGAGAACCGCTAGCCGGTTTGGCATACGGCAGCGTTCCACTTTGGGGTCACCAAATTGGTTCAATCCCCAAAGTGGAACGCTGCCGCCGAAGCGAGACCGAAGGCACAATAATCCAACAAGAAAGATATGCCATTGCTGGAACGGACACGTGAATCGCGTCATCGCGAATGGCTTGCTAACCAAGCGTATTCTTGTACCTTCGCTAGTCGCTCGATCATATGGTCTGAATGGATCGACAACCAACCACACAAATGCAGATGCGGATGCGATGAGGTTTGGTACGGCCCCGGCAACGGAACTAATTTACTTGAGTACTTGTTGCCAATAGTCCTATTCAGGTTTTTGTGGCGCGTGAGGGCTTTCTACCCCCTCTTCAGAAACGTTCACGCACTCTTTCAAGCCGTTGTGCTGGCCGTCCTGCGAGATTTTCTACGTGAGTGGTTTCGCCTATATCGCCGGTTATGGTTCTCTATATTTTGGGACCCTATCGTTTTCCACATCCGGTCGCATAATTGGTCTCGGGTCGTTGTTAGGTGCGTTCTTCTCCTTGTTGGTGCCGCAGCGTTTACATTTTGGGCCTCACTTTGGTTCCCCATGTTTGTGCTGGGTTGGTCTCTGCGAGTGTTGGCTCTTCCGATAGTACTTGCGCTGTATATCGTCTCCTTGGTACTCGTGGTCTCCTTGTTCATACTGGCGTCCATATTGGCTGCTATCTTGGTGGTTGCAAGGGGGTTAGCGTTCGTGGTGGCGGGGGTGGCCTCGGTAATTTATTCTTATCATGCTGAAATCGGGGTCGCCCTAATCGTGCTGGGGCTATTCATCGAATACGGCTTCCGGTATCGCGATGAAAAACGCCACAGATTCCAATTGGGGCACATTATCGCTCGTCAACAACCGTCCGCGATGGCGGAACCTAGTCGTATGGAATAATATCCGGCGCTGTTTTGTGGTTCAGCACTTTCATATGGACGAAACGGGTACTTGACCTGTTCGACTCTTACCCCAAGGTGCAAATATCAGCGATGGGTCTCCCCATAGGATGGCGCAAACATCCCCTTTGGAGCCATTAGCGCGTCCCCACCTACGGGGCGCTCACGTCTATAACCACCTTGCCCACGGTGGCGGCCCGCACGGCCTCGTGAGCGCCGGCGGTGTCGGCCAGCGGGAAGCGCGGCCCGTCCATGCCCACCAGTTCCCCCGACGCCAGCCAGCGGTTGGTGTCCTCAACTCCTGCGGTCTTGGCCTCCTCCGGCATGTCGTAAACCAGGACGTGGCGCACGTTGACGTTGCTGACCGGAAACTGGAACGGTGGCGGCGGCCCGTCGCCGGCCGCGTATATGGTGATGCTGCCGCCCCGTTTGATCACCCGCTGGCTGACGCCGAAGTTGCCTGAGTAGTCCACCTCCACGATGAGGTCAACCCCCGCGCCGTCGGTGAGTTCCAGGATGCGCGCCGCGGTGTCCTCCGTCCGGTAATTCACGGTGTGATGCGCGCCGGCCCTTCGGGCAATCTCGGCCTTGGCGTCCCCGCTGACGGTGCTGATGATGTTGGTCGCGCCGCCGATCCGCGCCATCTGCAACGCCATGTTGCCCACCGCGCCCGCGCCGCCCGGAACCAGGACCGTTTTGCCCTCTACCGGCCCATCGGCGAAAACGCAGCGGTGCGCCGTCAACGCCGGCACGCCCAGGCCTGCGCCCAGCGCGAAGTCCACGTTGTCCGGCATCCGCACCGCCCGGTTGGATGGCTGCGCCGTGTACTCGGCGGCGGTGCCAAAGGCGCGGCCGAACTGCGACTGATAGAGCCACACCCGCTCACCGATGCGGGTCTCAGGCACGCCCTCGCCCACGCGGTCGATGACGCCCGCGCCGTCCTGATTGGGAATGACGCGCGGGAAACTGGTGCCGGGACCGGCGTTCTGTCGCCGTTTCCAGTCCGACGGGTTCACGCCCGAGGTGACCACGCGTATGCGCACCTCTCCCGGACCCGGTTCCGGGTCGGGCATCTCGCCCAACTGCAGCACCGATGCGTCTCCGTTTTTCTCATACCAAATGGCGCGCATGGAAATTCCTCCGTTTTCGGTAGAATGTGCCGGTTCACTCCCGACGGCGTCGCACTCCAATCAGGGCCAGCAGCCCGGCGGGCGCGGCCAGCAGCGCCAGCGACGCCAACTCCGCCGACCCTCCGCCGGAACCTGTCGTGTTGGCTCCGCAACCGCCGCCGGCCGGCGTCGCCGGAGTTGATGGAGTCGATCGCGACGTTTGCGTAGGCGCCGGCCTGGGGGTGTAGGTGGGTTCCGGCGTTGCGGTGGCTGGCTGTTGCGCCAGGAGCGCCGGGGTTGCGTCAGCCGACGCCGGAGCGGCCGGCGGCATCCCGGTGGGCGTTGGCGTGGGCCGTCGTGTGGGCAGCACCTGCAGCGGCGGCGGCGGTGGCGTTGACAGGACCCTCGGAGCCAGCCCCACGCTCTCCCGCCACTCGTTGTCCAACTCGGGCACGGTGAGGCCGTAAGACGCGATCAGGGCTTTCTCGAAATTGTGGGTCGTGCGGATATTGGTGAAGAAGTCCACCATCTGTTCGGGGTCGTAAGCCGCGAGCATATAGGTGACCACGGCATGCCCCTGACCATATGCCCGCAGGGTCTCCCGGGGCGTGCCGGCGAAGGTGCGCAGTCCGACCAGCGGGGGAACCTGGTTGTTGAACACGGCCCTGCGCATATAACTCACGTATTCATTCTGGTCGTCGGGTTGCCGCTCGGAATAGACGGCCAGACCCTCGTTCAGCCAGGTGTGGACCTGCAGATACGCGCTGCCGGCAGCGTCGGCCACCAGCAGATGCGTAAATTCGTGGGCGGCGGTGGTCAGCGAATTGTCGCCCACAAAGGGTTCGCTGGAACCGTCCACCAGCAGCGTCCGCTCGTTGCTGAACGCCCTGCCCAGCGTGCGCAGGTGTTGGGAGGCAACCCGGGACGCCGGATTCAGCGCCTCCCGCATGTGGGCGTAGTTCGAATAGACCACGATACTCATCGGCTCGTCAGTTCCACGCCCAGGATGGGCCTCATGTAATGGTAGGTGTCCGAAGCAACCTGCAGCACATCATCGGCGCGCGCCTCGGAGTCGCGGTCGTATCGGTAGTAATAGACGTTGATCAGGCCCGATGACTTGGAATCCCAGTCCAGGCCGGTGTTGAGGTACACAATGGTTTCCGGCTCGGTTTCGTGGGAGGAACCGTCGGCGGCAAGGATGCTGAAGTGGTACGCCAGGCGGGTCCCCGTGGGGATGTACTCGTTGGCCGTTTTGCTCTGAAACAGCGCTTCGCCTTCCACGTTGTTGCCAGGCTCGAACTCAACCGCTCGATACGAACTTCGGCTGGACTGGCCCAGTTTGCGCACGTACACGCGGATCTCTTCAATGTCGCTGGCGCTCTCCGCGTCGATGTAGAAGCGCAATCCGTCGGGGAACCGGTTTTCAACCCCCTGCCTGGTAACGGTGATGGAGTCCTGCGCCGCTGCGCGGTCGGCTGACGCCGCTGCCCCCGCCAGCCCCAGGATCACCAGAAGCGCCGCGATGGCGACTATCGGTCTTTTCACGTTGTGCGTTCCTCTTTGGGTATGGTCATGTGGGATACGTTGCGCCAGGATGCACGGTTTCGGTCATGCGACCGATCTGGCGGACTTGCAAGAATGTGAACATTCGCTATGCCACGTCTGTCCTTGACCGTCGATGTGCCCCGCCCTACAATCTTACCGTTGTAATGCCCTGCCGTGTAGTGTTGCACGATGCAGGTCGTTGCCGATTATTCCAAAAACTGCGGTGGCGAAATCATGCCCATCAAAGTCGGCCGCGTGCCGTACCTGGAATCCGAACCCTTCTATTTCGACATGGCGCGTCGTGGTATTGAGTTGCGGGACACCACGCCCCGTCGGCTTGGCGATGCTCTCGCCGCCGGCGAACTGGACGCGGGCCCGGCCCATCTCTCCGATGTGTTCCGCCTGGAGGACCGCTTCGAACCGGTCAGCGGGTTCTGCTTCTCCACGCTGAACCGCGCCGTCAGCGTTTCCCTGTACTCGCAGCATCCCATGGAGGAACTGGGCGGCGTCACCATCGGCATATCCGACGAGGACGTGACCGCGTCCCAACTTCTGGAAGTGCTGCTGCGCCGCAAATACGGCGTTGAACCGGGAGAGTTTGAAATCCGACCCGGCGATGTGATTCGACCGGACGAAACCTTCGACGCCTTCCTGCTCATCGGCAACCGCGCGCTGCGCCGGCGGCGGGGCGCCCGAGGGTTCGCCCACCGTTTCGACCTGGGCACAGAGTGGACCCAGTGGACCAACCTCCCCTTCGTCTTCAGCCGTTGGGTGATGCGAAAAGACATGGACGACCGCGAAAAGGCCATCCTGGAAGATTCGCTTTACGTCGGCCTCGAGGAGGGAGTGGACGGTCTGTATCACCTCAACGAGCCTCGGGATGAGCTTTTGATGCTGCCCCGTGACGTTGTCGAGTACGTGCAGGGCATCCGCTACTACGTGGCAGGTCCGAGCAGCAGGCCATCAACCGCTTCCGCGAGTATCTGGAAGAGTTGGGCAGATAGCCGTCCGGCCCGCGCAACCGCAACCGCCGGCGGGAGTGTCCCATGACCAGGGTCGTTGAACGTTGCCGGGCGGTCACTGGAAAGGCCGCGTTCATCTGCGATTACTCGCCCCCGCGCTCCGGCCGTACCGAGGATATCCCCCGACCGCCGGAGCAGGCCGATTTCATATCGGCTGCCTACAATCCGGGTCGGGCCGTGCGCGTCAACCCGGTCGCGATGGCGGCGGCGTTGCGTCTCCATTGCGGCGCGGAACCAATCTTCACCCTGGCAACACGGGACATGAACCGCCTGGCGCTGGAGTCGGAGTTGCTGGGGGCGCAGGCGCTGGGCTTGGAAAACATGATCGCGGTGGCCGGCGATCCCTTCGGCCCCCGGGACACGGCCGCGCCCGTCAACGATTATCGCACCACCGAACTCATCGCCGCTGTCAGCAGCCTGAATCAGGGCGTGGATCACCGTGGGAGGACGCTGCGCGCCGCCACCGATTTCTGCATCGGCGCCACCGTGGACCTGGAGCGCGGCATCGAGCGGGAAGCGCGGCTGGCGGTTCGCAAGTTGGCAGCCGGAGCGCACTTCCTGATCACCCAGCCAGTGTTCAACCCGGAGGACGTCGGGCGGTTCGCCGACGCCTGCGCCCGCATCGCCGGCGGCGGGTTGGCAGTCCCGGTTTTCTACGGCGTGGGGTTGATGGAACCCGACGGGATATCCTTCGCCAGCGTGCCGGAGAACGTCGTATCAGACCTGGCCGGCGGCCGCTCGGGGGTGGACATCGCGTTGGAGGCATGGGCGGGTTTGCAGGTTGCCGGCGCTCAGGACTGCTATCTGGTCCCGCCGATACGACGCAGCGGCGCCAGGAACTACGATGCCGCCCGCGAATTCCTGTCTCTCGCGACGGCCGGCGAATAACACTCGGCGCGCGCCTTTTCAGCAGTTTGGGGGGGTGGTAATTCCGGACCGCTGTGGCAATAATGCCGGTATGACCGGCGCAGCAGAACCGGTCGCATCCAGGTATGCACGGGGACGATAGAGAACGTCAGACACTCGTGGCCGCATCGGCAGGGGGAAGCATGACAACACAGATCGACACTCCCGTGGAGGAGCGAATAGTTGCGGTTTTGCGGCGGTTGGGCATCGAACGGGCCCACTTCGCCTCACGCAACCTGAACGACTGGTATGGGATGGCAGCCAGATTCCCGGACGCCGTCGCCTCTTTGACCCTGGTGTGCCCGTTGGGTTTCGACTCATCGGTGTTGGCCACCCTGGATTCGAGGCTCCTGGTATTCAACGGCGGCCTCGGAGGCGCGACGGAGACCATAAACCGCAACATGGCGGGTCTGCCCTCCGCGTCCATGGTCGCCCTCACCGACTACCCGTACGCGAACAACTACGCCGACGTTGCGGTCCACCGCGGCGACGACCTGGCCTCAGGGATGCTGAACTTTCTGGCCGGACTGGACGAACCGAACGGCCCCGACGCCATATCGCCATCCGCCGAAGACGGCGAGGTTGACGGCATCTTTTACAAGGTTCGGGGATCCGGCCCTCCGCTGGTGCTGTTGCCCCTGGGCGCCGCGCCCACCCAGTGGGATCCCGTCGTTGAGGCGTTCAGCGAACGGCATTGCGTGGTCACCCTGACCGGGCCGGCGTTGGGGATGGTCGCCAGCCTTGAATCCCGGGGCCGCACTCCCGGCTACCTGTCGGCGGTGGGCAGCCTCATCGCCGCTGCTGAAATCCAGCCCGGCGAGAGCGTGCTGGAAGTCGGTTGCGGCACCGGCGTGTTGTGCCGGTGGCTGGCCCGCGAGACGGCTCATGCCAACCCCCGTCACCGGCGTGGACGTCAACGCCTTCTTCCTCCGAGAGGCCGGCGAGATTGCCCGGCGCGATGGCATGGAGAACGTGGTCAGCTTTCGGGAGGGCAGCGCCGAGTCGCTGCCGTTCGACGACAACAGCATGGACGTGGTCTTCTCCAGCACCGTCATCCAGCGCGTCAACGCGGACCTGATGCTGCCGGAAATCGTGAGAGTCACCAAACCGGGCGGAAGAATCGCGGTGCTGGGCCACGCTCACGACATGAACCGGTGGGTCAACCTGCCGTTGAGTCCGGCGCTGAAGTCCAGGATAGAATCGCCTCCGTGGGTTGACGATCCCGGGCACCCCGACGGGTGCGACGATTCCTCCCTCTACCGGCGCTTTGCGGGCCTGGGGTTGTCCAATACTAAGATGTTCCCCTTCATCAGCACCTTTTCCGAACCCATCCGCCTGCGGTTCCTGCAGGGCGGCATTTTGCCGACCCTCACGCCCGAGGAGGCCGAGGAATGGCGGGCAGCGGTCCAGCAGGCCGAGGCCGACGGCACCTTTTTCATTTCAACGCCGTTCCACTGTGCGGTCGGCGCCAAACCTTAAGGTTCCCGCCAAATCCCACCCCCCCCCCGACGGCCTCACCGTGGTTAAGCGAGGTGTACAACCATCCGATTGGTAGGGGCACGTTTCAAACCCGCCCCTGCACCCGTCGCGCCAACGGTGGTTTGTGTACCCGAAACACCGCCAACGCCAAATCACCCGCCGCTGTCGGGCGTTGACGAGAGAAGGCTACGGTGCGGTACGTCGGTGTCCGATTGGTAGGGGCGGGTTTCAAACCCGCCCCTGCACCCGTCGCGCCAACGGTGGTTTGTGTACCCCAAACGCCGCCAACGCCAAATCACCTGCCGCTGTCGGGCGTTGGCGAGAGAAGGCTACGGTGCGGTACGTCGGTGTCAGAATGGTAGGGGCGGGTTTCAAACCCGCCCCTGCACCCGTCGCGCCAACGGTGGTTTGTGTACCCGAAACGCCGCCAACGCCAAATCACCTGCCGCTGTCGGGCGTTGACGAGAGAAGGCTACGGTGCGGTACGCCGGTGTCCGATTGGTAGGGGCGGGTTTCAAACCCGCCCCCGGACCCATCGCGCCAACGATAGTCGGTGTACCCGAAACGCCGCCAACGCCAAATCACCTGCCGCTGTCGGGCGTTGCTGAAGTTAGTCCAGCCCCACCCGACGCAGCGTGTACGCGTCGCCGGCCATGATTTCCCCGATCCGTGGGGGCAGGCCGCGAAAATCGTCGGTCGCCGCCGATATCAGCCTTCCGGTCAGCGCCCCGCTTTCGTCTGAGGCCAGCCACACTGCCAACTCCGCGCATTCGTCGATGGACGCGCCGCCGCCGGAAGTTACCCTCAGCCCCAGTTGGTGGATGAAGTCGGCCCCAGCCTGCGCGGCCTGCTCGGTCATCTTATCCCACATGCTGGTATGCACCGAACCCGGCCCCAGGGCGTTCACCGTGATCCCCTGGCCGTCCAGTTCCTGCGCCAGAACCTCGGTGAGTCGCACCACGGCAACCTTGCTGGAGCAGTAGGCCGACATATTGCTCCACGCGTTGGTGGCCCCCGCGCCGGACAGGTTGATGATCTTGCCGCCCGATTGCGCCTGCATGACGGGAATCACCGCCCGGCATACCAGGAAGGTGCCGGTGAGGTTGACGTTGATGGTGTTCACCCAGTCCGCGATGTCGTTGCCCTGCAACGGCCCCAGGGGCCCCGAGATTCCGGCGTTGTTGACCAGCACGTCAATGCGCCCGAAGCGCTCCACCACCCGGTCGGCCAACCGCTCCGCGTGTTCGGGGTTGGTGACGTCGGTGGGGACTGCAATCGCCTCTGCGCCAGCCTCAACCACGGCGCTGACCGCCTCCTGCAACTCGGATTCGCTGCGTGCGGCCAGCGCCAGCCTCGCCCCTTCGCGGGCGTACGCCAGCGCAATGGTCCGCCCGATGCCTCGGCCCGCGCCCGTAATGACTGCTACCTGACCATCCAATTTCATGGCCTGACCTCCCCGGGAATGCCAACCGGGCCCTGCGCGCACCCGGCGTTGGGACAGTGAACCATCAGAATCGGGATTCGCGGGATCTATGGATCAGCAGGATAGCGGTCGCTCCGTCGGAGACTATTCCAATCCTGCCAATCCCCGAATCCTCATAATCCCGATTCTGACGACTTTCAAAACTGGGGCGCTCACAGGCTTCAGGGCTTGCCCGTTGCACCCCACCGTATGGCTACGGCCCCCAGGGTGGCGCGGCGGCCACGTCGCCATCGCTGACGATGTCCACCACCGCCGGACGGTTGGCGCTGACCGCCTGGTCCAGGGCGGAGTTGATCTGATTGGGATCGGTCACCCGGATGCCCAGGGCGCCCATCGACTCGGCAATCTGCGCGAAGTTGGTGTCGGTGAACCGCCACAGTTCATCGGGATTGCCGCCATCGCGTCCCTCGTAGGCGGCCTCGTCGCCGCGCCGGTCCTGGTTCAGCCCGCCGTTGTTGTGCACGACGATCACGGCGTTGATGCCGTAGCGCACGGCGGTTTCCAGTTCGCCGATGTGGTACCACATCCCGCCGTCGCCGGTCCAGCACACCACCGGACGGTCCGGTACGCCGCACTTGGCGCCCAGCGCGGCCGGCAGACCCCAACCCAGCGAACCGGCGGCCCGCAGGTAGGACTGATCGGGATGATGCATCTCGACCATGCTGCCGGTCCAGATGCCGGCGTGGCCGGTGTCGGCCAACAACACGGCGTCGGAGGGCAGGAAGTCGGTCAACTCCTGGCACAACCGCTCCGGCCGAATCGGCACGGCGTCGGAGGTCAGGACGGGTTCGTGTTCATCGCGCCAGTTCTGCACGTGTTCCTGCGCCTGGGACACCCAGCCGGCGTTGCCGCCCGTGGGCTCCAGCACGTCAATGAGGCGTTCCAGCGATCGCTTGGCGTCGCCCAGCAGACCGTAGCCGCCGGGATACGAGCGCCCCAGTTCGCTGGCGTCAATGTCGATCTGGATGGTGGGCGTCCCAACCTCCGGAAGCCGCCAGTCCAGCGTCACCTGGCTGCCGGTGTGGCTGCCGATGAACAGCACCAGGTCCGCCTCGGACACCACGCGGTTGGCGGACCAGCGGGAGTAGCTTCCCACCACGCCCACGGACAGCGGGTGATTCTCGGGAATGCAGCCCTTGGCGTTGAGCGCCGTCGCCACCGGTATGTTCAGCATCTCCGCCAGGCGCACCACCTCGGCCTCCGCGCCCGACGCCGTGACGCCGCCGCCCGCCACGATGACGGGACGCTCGGCCTGCGACAGAATGCGCGCCGCCTCGCGGACCCGCTCCGGTTCCGGTTCCGGACGGAAGGCGGGCCTTTGGGTGAAGGGTTCCTCGACGATGACGTCAATGTCCAGTTCCCCATCGGTGATCACGTCGCCGGAGATTCCGGAGAAGTCCAGGTGCGCGGGCAGCGTCTGCCCCGTCGTCACTTCGCGGAACGCCTGCCGCAGCAGGTGGGGCAGTTGGTCCACCGTTTCAACCTCCGCGCTGTACTTGGTGACGGAGGCGAAGGGCTTGGAGTGATCGATCTCCTGGTACGAATTGCGGTGCCGGTGCATCGGCGGTCGGTGGCCGGTGATGGCTATGACCGGCGAAACTCCCAGGTAGGCGTCCTGCAGGCCGGCGGCAAGGTTCACCGCGCCCACGGACTGGGCGAAGCACAGGCCGGGCTTGCCGGTGACGCGGGCGTAGGCGTCGGCCATGTAGGCGGCGGACTTTTCGCCGTGGGATATGATCCGCTTGATGCCGACATCCTCCATCTCGACGAGGGCGCGGCGAATGATCGCGGGGACAAAGAAGACGTGGGTAACGCCGTACTCGCGCAGCGTTTCGGCGAGGAAACGGGCGCCGGTCATTCTGGGCATGAGATTGCCTCCTGATTCTGATCAATGCTGACCGCCACCCCGTGGAACCTGAAACCCCAACGCCGTCATCACAGGGGCGTCGCGGATTCCCATGGTTCCCGGGAATGGCGGAGACGGAACGGAAACGCTCCGTTCACGGGCACGCTCCGTTCAATGGATCGCGGATGCTAGACGCCGCGTTCGTCGAACACTTCCTTGGCCACGCGGACGGCATTGGCCGCAACGGGCCAGCCGGCGTAGAACGCCATGTGCGCGATTACCTCGGAGATCTCATCGCGGGTCACCCCGTTGTCCAACGCGCGGCCGATGTGTCCGCGAAGCTGATCGGTGCGATACAGCGCCGTGAGGGTCGCGACCGTGATCAGGCTGCGGTCGCGCTTGGACAGTTCCGGGCGTTCCCAAACGTCTCCGAAAAGCACGTCGGCGGACAGTTCCGCCAACTTGGGGGATATTTCCTGCATTACGGTTCGGGCTGCGGGCTGCGTCATGACGCCTCCTGTTTTGTGGGCGTGAATTTGGCCGATTGGGTGCAGACATAACGGATGCCTCACCATCGCGGGCAGTATAGTACGGAAGCACAGTCATGGGTAGGGGCATGGCGTTCCGCCATCAGCGGTGAGCCAGTCAGCCCGCGCATCCGACGACGCAGTCCGCTCATCTCATCCGGCGACGCAGCCCGCTCATCCGATAACGCAGCCCGCCCATCCTGAGCCTGTCGAAGGACGAGCGGACGGCGACCGAGAAACCGTCCTGGCAGCATCAATTGCCTTCATCCAGGCTAACCGAAACGCCCCGCAAGCCTCCGGGCCGCATTTGACCGACGCTCCGATTTGGTGAATAATCACCGCGCCTGCTCGCCCGTGCCGCAACGATGGCAACGGGCGTATCGACAATCGAAACCGAGGAGGAATCAACATGGCGGACGTCAAGGTAGAAATTCGTGGCAACGGCCCCCTGCGGGTCATCGGCGAGATCGAAATCGTTGACCAGAGTGGCAACAACTACACCATCCCCGAAGGGCAGTGGGTTTCCTTCTGCCGCTGCGGTCAGTCCGACAACAAGCCGTTCTGCGACGGCACCCACCGCGACTGCGGGTTTGAGGCAGCCAGCGAGGCCAAGTAGGTCCCATTAGCGTGGGCCGCCGCTGGCGTCGCCCGAACGATTCGGCCCACACGCGCGAGGGGCGGGTTTCATCCCCGCCCTTTTTTGATCTCCCAGGGCCGTCGCCACGTTCACCGGACTCGGAGCCTGCCGCACTGTGCCAGGGCCATTCGGTTGATGGGCTATTGCCCGGTCGGCGTTGTTTCGCAATCGTGCGGCCGATGCGATACCATGTGCCCGACCATCAAGCAGTGTTTACGGAGGTTTATCATGCGACTGGAAGGCAAGGTAGCGCTCATCAGCGGCGGCGCGCGAGGTCAGGGCGCGGCTGAGGCGCGGCTGTTCGTGCAAGAGGGGGCCGCCGTCGTGATCGGGGACATCCTGGATGAGGACGGGATGAAACTGGAGGCGGAAATCCGCGAACTGGGAGGACAGGCCACCTTTGTCCACCTGGACGTTACCGACGCCGACCAGTGGGCCGACGCCGTCACCGAGGCCGTCAACCGCTATGGCAAGCTGGACATTCTGGTCAACAACGCCGGCATCGGCAGCACCAACGTCGGCGGTGTCAACGCCCCCCGCATCCATGAAGCGCCCGTCGAGGTCTGGGACCAGATAATGGACGTCAACGGAAAGGGCGTTTTCCTGGGCACCCGCGCCGCAATCCCTGCCATGCGCACGGCTGGCGGCGGTTCCATCATCAACATATCGTCCATCGCCGGCCTCGTGGGCCTCAGCCCGGGCTCGGGAGCAGGGTCGGCCTACGCCAGCAGCAAGGGCGCAGTGCGTCTGCTGACCAAGTCCACCGCCGTGCAGTACGCCGGCGAGGGCATCCGGTGCAACTCGGTCCACCCCGGCTACATCGACACCGCCATGACCGAGCGCATGATGTCGGACCCTGAGATACGACAGATGCGGCTGGACGCCACGCCCATCGGGCGCATCGGAACCGTGGACGACATCGCCAACGGAGTCCTCTTCCTGGCGTCGGACGAGGCATCCTTCATGACGGGCAGCGAACTGGTTATTGACGGTGGCTACACCGCGCAGTAGCGTCCGGCTACGCAATGGCGCGCAGCGGGCCGTCTTCCTTTCCCTGGGGACGGCCTTCAGCATATGGAACGGCTGGCTGTCTGGCCGGCCTGGGCCAGCCTCGGTATCAACTGAAACGGCTTGCCGCCGTCCCGTTATTGAATTGGCCAAACTCTGCAGTCAGGAAACTGGTATCTTCCATTGCATACTGTTACACTGCGTCCCCGTGCTAGCCCCTTCATGTGTTGATTATTGCGATAACAATGACGTGTTATAGACCAGTCATTGCATCGATAGTAATGTACCCAACAGTGTTTGGACAGCCCACACATTTGGAGGCAAACAGGAATCAAAGTTCCTATCTGAGAAAGTCAACCAATCGAAACGGCGCCTCCGTTTTCGATGAATCAACTCGGTCAAGTTGAATGAATTTGACAGCAGACAACATCTTTTCTGTGTTTGCGGACGCCACTTTTGGGGTTTACGCAGTATCAACGGATCAAACCGTCCTGTTCTGGAATCAGGCAGCGGAACGAATATTGGGTCACCAACCGGTGGACGTATTGGGTCGCCGCTGTTACGAAGTGGTTGCGGGTGCGGTCGGGCAGGCCCGCACTTTCGATTGTCGGCAGGGTTGTCCCTCAATCCGCTCTTTGCACGTTGGTCAGTTGCCATCTACAACCCAGATGGTGATGGTGTGCGCATCGGGAGAGCGCAAGTTGGTCTTGCTGACTCCCATGCTCGTAGGCGGAATCCATGACGAGTCCCCCGTGATCATGCATATGTTCACCGATGCCAACTCCGACCCGGAGGGCGACGATGGAAACCTGGAGGATGAGGCAGCGACGGTTCGGGATGCTCCAGGGTTGACCCGCAGGGAAATCGAGGTTCTGCGTTTGGTGTCAGAGGGTTGGGGCACGCCGCGGATCGCCGCCGAACTCACCATCAGCCCCCACACGGTGTTGAATCACATCCGCCACTTTCGGCGCAAGCTCGGCGCGCCCACCAAACTGGACGCCGTGGTGAGCGCCATACGCTTGGGCATCCTGCCCATCGGGTGATCCGCACGGCCATCCGATGATCTTGGCACATGGCAATTGCTGTTGCCGAAACGGTTCCCTGCTCCCCGTCCGCCCCCCTCCGCCCCCCGTCCGCTCATCCTGAGCCTGTCGAAGGACGAGCGCACTACCTCATCTATGGTCAATAAGCAAATTCCCCTGGAATGATCCGCCCCGGCGACTTACCTAGCCATCCGAACCGGATGGGACTATTCGGTTTCGGGAAGCGCCACCGGCCGCGACCGGGAACGCAGCCGCGCCAGCAGGGCCCAGCGCCTTGGGGAAAGGGCAACCGCCACCAGCAGAAGGCCCACCGATACCACCACGATGGCCGGGCCGGTGGGCAGATTCAGGTGGAATGACAGGTACAGCCCGATCACTATGGCTGCCAGGGCCACCCCCACGGTGGCGGCCATTATGCTGGCCAGGCGCCGGGCCAACAGGCCCCCGGTAACCGCCGGCACCACCAGCAGCGACATCACCATGACGTTGCCCACCGTTTTCAGCGCGGCCACGGTGGTGAGCGCCACCAGCAGCGGCAGCAGGTACTCCAGGAACCTCACCGGTAACCCGGAAGCCTCGGCCACTGCGGAGTCGTAGGTTGTGAAAACCAACTCCTTGTAGAGCAGTCGGACCACCAGCAGGACGCCGCCCGCCAACAGGCCCACCGACAGCACGTCGTACCACGACGCGCCCAGCACGTTGCCGAAAAGGATGCTCAACAGATCCCCTGCATAGTTCGCCGAGGTGTTGATGAGGATGATGCCCACCGCGAAGCCGCCGGCGAAAAGCACGCCTATCACCGCATCCAGCCGGATGCCGGCCCGCCGCGACACCAGCGATATTGCCAGCGATGCCGGCACCGCCCAGATCAACGCGCCGATGAAGACGTTCGCGCCCAACAGGAACGCCGCCGCCATGCCGGTCAGCGCGGAGTGGGCGATGGCGTCCCCAAGGAACGCCATCCCCCGCAGCACGACAAACGTGCCGACCACTCCGCACGCGGTGGCGGCAAAAGCCGACACCAGCAACGCCCGCTGCATGAAGCCGTACTGCATTGGCTCTATGATCAGGTCCAGCATCCGGTCATCTTATCCGATTGTGTCGGCGCCGTCCTGTGCGTTGGGCGTTGCGATTAATCGTCGTTTTGCGCAGCCAGCGACGATGATCTATTTCAGAAGCGATGCCAGCGCGTCGGCGTTGGCCTGCATCATGCCGATGTAATCAGGATAATCTGCGTCGGGCAGGGCACGGATGAACCCGACCTCGACGCTGGCATCCCGGGCCACCTGCTCCAGGGCATCGTCTGCGAATTGGGGTTCCGCAAAGACTGCTGGCAGTCCACGTCCCTCCACCAGTTCAAGCACGCGCACGATGTCATCGGGCGATACGTCGCCGGAGTGGCTGCCCACGAAGGCCATCACCTCCATGTCGTACCGCGTGGCGAAGTAGCCGAACGCGTCGTGGAAGGTCACGATTATCCGGTGATCCTGCGGCACGGCGGACAGTGCATCGCCGATGTAGGCGTCCAGGGCATCCAGTTCCGAGATGTACGCGGCCGCGTTGTCCAAATACACGCCGGTGTTGTCAGGGTCCGCAGCGATCAGGCCGTTGGCGATCTGGTTCACGTAATGCACCACCAGGCGGGGGTTCTGCCAGAAGTGCGGGTCGCCTTCGCCATGGTCGTGATCGTGATCGTCGTCATGGTCGTCGTCTTTGGCTTCCATCGACTCTGACCCGTGCCCGTGGTCGTCGTGGCCTTCTTCAGGGTGGTCGCCTTCGCCCAGGATGCCCACGAAGGCGATCTTGGTGGGCTTGCCGGCAACGTCCCAGTGGCCCACCACCTCAAGGTCGTGATTATCCAGGGCGATCACTTCGCCTGCGCTCGAGTCGGTTACGAAGATCCGGCCCGGCGCGGTGGCGATGTGCGGGCGCGCCCAGAAACTGGCGTCGATTGCATCCGACAGAACCTCGTCCGTGGCGGCCAGCAGGTCCGCGTCATGGGCATCGTACATGCGAATTTCGCCGTCGCTCATAACCACCAGCAGGAGTTCCCCGTCGTAGCTGAAGGCCACCTGTATCGGACGCAACTCGTCGCTTGCCGGTATGAATTGCTCCATCTCACCTTCCTCGGGTTCGACGATGTACAGACCCACCGCCGAGCCCAGGGCAAAGAAATGGTCCAGGCCCTTATAGCCCCACACCGAGGTGAGCCGGAAATCGTCGGGCGAACCTTCCGGCGCCCCGATGAACCAGTCCTCGAAGTCGCCGTCATGCGCCTCCATCGCCAGCACGCCTCCCGTGCATCCGAACATCGCGATGTGGCCGTTCGCGGAGTCTCCGTGCAGGTCTGGGCATCCTTCGGCGCTGTGCAGGACGTTGCCGTCAACGTCGCGGATTTCAGCGCCCACGGGCAGCCTGTATTCCTCGGGGTTCTGCAGGAAATCAGGGTGCTGAACGGTGATGGCGAACAGGTCGTCTTCCAGGGGCACCGCCGCGCCGTGGTGGGCTCCGGCGTTCATCATCACCGGCATCCAGGCATCGCCTTCATGCTCCAGTTCATGTTCATTGATCAAAGCCACGTCGCCGGAGCCATCGTAGAATATCGTCGCCCATTCGCCGCCGACGTACAGGTGAACCGGGCGGTCTCCGCTGAGGTTGGTATCGAAACGGCTGATGTCCGCTTCCACCAGGTCAAAGTGGTCGCCGTGCTCCTCCAGGTATATGCCGCCGTCGAAGATGTGCGCGGTATTGGCATCGGACGACACGGCAATGGCGTAACGCCCGCTGGCTGTGGAGTAGATGCGGCCGGCGCGGGAACCAAGGTCGAACTGGTCCTGTTGCACCTCGCCCGATTCCAGGTCGATGACCGACAACCCGGCGCCCTCACCGTCGCCGACCAGCAGACGGCCGTGCAGTTCCGCGACCTCTTCCTCATGCCCGTGATCGTCATCATCCTCGCCTTCGTGATGGTCCCCTTCCGGGAAAGGCATTTCGACCAACTCCTGGGGTTCCAAACCGTCGGAAGCGACAACCCGCACGGCGTCGGACGCAGCGGCGTTTTCGATCAGTTGCTCAACTTCCTCAGAAAGTCCGGCCCCGTTGCTCACGATAACCGAGGCCTCCGCGATGCGAACGCTGTCCTGCGGCGAACTTTGCCAAGAGTGGGCGTCGCTCCCGGGCGGGACCAGGTTGTGTACCGAAACGCGGTCACCGCCCACCTGTCCGACGAGGTCGGCGAGCAGCGCATTGCCAACGACAACATCGATTGGCGCTGAGGGTTCCGCCATTGGCGTTGACGCTTCCGCGCCGTTGCCACTGCCACTGCCGCTGGCCTGGCTCTGCGTGGATGCGGCGGGTTGAGTGGCCGAACCTGCGGGGGCGGACGAATCAGCCGGAGGGAGAGGCGACTCGTCGCCTCCGCAGGCGGTCATGGATAGCCCGCCGGCCAGCATGGCGGCGACGAACGCCGCCACCAGCAGCCGGCGGGCCGGGATGAGCAGGTTGAAAGTAGAAGCGAAGGGATTCGACCGTTTGTACATGCGTTTAACTCCATGGTTGGAATGTCGTGTGCTTTGACTTATCAAGACTCAGTATCAATAAAATACACTTATCGATAGTAAGTATCAATTACGCGCGTTAAAAATAAAAAGAAGGCTGTGAGAGTAGGCCGAAGTCAGTCGGCGCAGTCCGCGCAGCGCCCGTACACTTCCAGCCAGTGGCCGCTCATCTGAAAACCGGCCGCTGCGGCCGCTTCCCGCAGCGTTTCTTCAACGTCGCAGTTGGCCAGGTCCGCCGACGCGCCGCAGACGGCGCACAGCAGGTGATGGTGATGTCCCTGGTGGCTCAGTTGGTAGCGAAGTTCCTTGTCTTCCAGCAGCACCCGGCATACCTGATCGGTTTCCACCAGCAGACGCAGCCCGCGATAAACCGTTGCCCGGCCCACGCAGGGCAGCGCGGCGCACAGTTCCTCGGCGGTGAACGGACGCGCCTGGGCCGCCGCCGCTCCGATAACCAGCCGTCGCGGTTCAGTGTCCCGGTACCCCCTATGCGCCAGTTGGGAGACGATGTCGTCCACCACCGCTGCCGAACGGGGCAACGGGTGCTCGTGCCCGGTATGTTTCAGGTTGTCGGTTGCCATTTGATACTCCGTATCGTAACGCTACCAATAAAACCCGTCGCTTGTCAAACTCGATCCGTATGAGGGCAGGGCCATTCAATTATTCGCGACAAACCAGGCAGCCCGCCATCGACGACAAATCTGGCAGTCCGCCATTGGTGAGGCAGCCCGCCATTGAAGACGGATGAGGCAGCCCGCTCATCCTGAGCCTGTCGAAGGACTATCGGACGGTGAGCAGGGAACCGTTCCGCCAATCGTCGCAGTCAATTACCACCCCATCGCCGGCTTGACGCTGCCGCGCGCTGAGGGTTATAGTCGCACCATCACACCTTCGCAGGAGTCTCCGCCATGCCCATTTATGAATACGCCTGTCCCACCTGCGGGCACAAGTTCGAAAAGTTGCAGTCCATGTCCGCCACCGGGGCAGACTGCCCGCACTGCGAGCAGCCGGCCAAGCGCGCCATCTCCGTCTTCGCCGCGGTCAGCAAGGGCGACGGGTTCGCCAGCGGCATGGCCGACTTGGGCGGTTCCCCGATGCCGATGCCCATGGGCGGCGGTTGCGGCGGAGCCTGCGGCTGCGGCCACTGAGCGCCGACAGCCATCCGTAGCGCCGGGGCAGGTTCCAAACCTGCCCCTACGTCTTTAAGAGCAGGGCGCGGGCGGGCCCGCGTTATTTCTGCATCCGCCGGCCGTGAAACAGGTACTGCTGAGAGTAGCCCGCGTATCGCCCGAAATACCCCTGCGCCCATTCCACCATCGCCCGGTCCGGCGGCTTCTTCTGCATCGGGAAATACCACTCGGCCAGCGCCCGCCGCACCCACACGTCCACCGGAAATGCCTCCAGTTTCTCCAGCGAGAATACGGCGATGCAATCGGCGATCTTCGCCCCGATGCCGCGGCGCTCCATGAGCCGCGCCTTGGTTTCCGGGTAGGGCAGTCGTATCAGTTCGTCCAGGTCCAGTTCTCCGTCGCATACCCGTTCCGCCGCCGCTGCCACGTAGGGCGCGCGGAACCCCAGCCCAAGCTCGCGCAGGGTCAATTCGCCGGCCGCCGCCAGACGCTCGGCAGACGGGAAGGTGTGTCGCACCTCACCGGACAGTTCCAGCGGTTCGCCCAGCCTTTCGGCCATCGCCTCCATGTTCTGGTGTATGCGCGGGATGTTCGAAGTCGCTGAGCAGATGAACGCCACCGTGCATTCCCACGGCTCTTGACGCAGGATCCGCAGGCCCGGATACCTCGCGACCATATCGGCAACGCGACGGTCGCCGCAGATCTCCGCGTAGATTGCCGCGATGTCGTCGTCCAGCCGGAAGTACGCCCGCAGCAGGGACTCGGTGTCGTCGTCGCCACGGCCGCCGCCGATGCTGGCGACTCGATACTCCAACCCCTCGGCATCCTGGCGGAGGTGAAGCAGGCGGTCGCCCAGCACTCCGGAGTACCAGCCGTCCTCCAATCTGCGCCAGCGGTGCGCCTGTCCGCTCTCCAGGCTTTCGGCCAGATCGAATGGTTGGTCGATGGCGAGCGGCACTGGTCAGCCGGTGCGGTCCAGCCCGAGCCACTGGGACGCCTGCCGTCCGGCAGTGGCGACGCTCGACGCCTGGATGGTGCAGGGCGGCAGGGCGTTGAGGAACCGGTCGCCGTAATTGGCGGTCTGGATGCGGCGGTCCAGAATCACCACCGCGCCCCGGTCCGATTTGTTGCGGATCAGTCGGCCGAACCCCTGCCGGAACCGCAGCACCGCGCTGGGCACCTGGTATTCGTTGAACGGGTTGTTGTACAGATTCCCCCTCGCCTTGATGATGGGATCGTTGGGCACGGGGAAGGGAAGCCGGCACAGCAGCAGTCCCCGCAGGATGCCGGATTCCAGATCAACGCCCTCCCAGAAACTGGCGGTGCCCAGCAATACGGAGCGCGGGTCGGCCTGCAGGCGGTCGATCAACTGACGCGGCGTGCCGTCGATGCCCTGGGCCAGCACTCCGATGCCTTCCGCCCGCAGCGGCCCCCGCACGCGGTAGGAGGCGTCCCGCAGCGCGCCGTGCGATGTGAACAGCGCCATCAGATGGCCGTCAAGTTCCCGGGCCATGTTCATTATGACCTGGGCTGTGCCGCCGGCATGGTCGGCCGCTCGGCGCGGGTCGGGCAGGTCGTCGGGCACCAGCAGCAGGGTGTTGCGGCGGTAGTTGAACGGGCTGTCCACCAGCAACTCGTCGCAGTCATCCGGGAAACCCACCCGCTGCCGCAGGAAATCGAACCGCGAGTCCGCGGCGAGGGTGGCGCTGGTGAGAATCACCGATTCCTTGGCCGCAAAAAGCCGGTCGGCGAGAATGGGCCCAACGGCCAGCGGCGTGGAGTGCAGCGTCAGGTTGCGCCGCACGATGTCCAGCCACTGGATGCGGTCCTCGTCGTAGCGCCCGAAGATCGACGCCAGGTTGTCGTTCAGTTGGGTCAGCGCGTCAACCGCCCCCGCCAGTTCCCCGGCGGGCGCTTCGTCGGCCAACTGGAACCAGCCGTCCATCACCGCCCGTTGCAGCGTTGACAACGCGCCGATGGTCTCGCGCACGAACGCGGACAGCGACTCCCACTCCATGGCCGCTGTGCTCCATGGCCGCGTCTGACGCACGCTGGCGTCCAGCGTCAGCGGTTGCCGGTCGTTGTCGGGACGCCCGCCGCCGTCGCCGGAGCGGGTGGCGTTGCGATACAGTTCGTCGGTGGCTTCCCACAGGCGTTGCCACGCCTGGCCGGCCTGGTTGCAGGCCGCGCTCGCGCTGGCGGCGGCGTTGCGCGCCTGGGTGGTTTCCGTCGTTTCCCCCAGCCGGCCAACCGCCGCGTTCAGGTGATTGATGACCCGGTAAACGCCTTCCAGTTCCTGGTTGAACGTGTTGACCGAAACTTCAAAGCCCAGTTGCCGGCTGGCTTCCTCTTCCAGGTGATGGGCTTCATCGATGATGAGTCTCTGGTAGTCCTGCAGCACGGTCCCGCCCACGGCCAGATCGGCGAGCAGGAGGGCGTGGTTGATGACCAGCACATGGGCCGCTTCGGCCTGCTGGCGCGCCTGTCTCAGGAAACACGGGGCGTTGCCCCGAAACGCCGGGCAGCCCTCCATGGCGTCGGCGCAGATGCGCGACCATGCCGTCCAGTCCTGCATGTGGAGGTTCAGGTGCGTGCGGTCGCCGGTGCTGGTTTCGTCCAGCCACACCGCCGTCTTGCCGATCACCCTGGCCTCGTCCTCGTTGATGGAGTCCGAGTTGCCCAGGTTGTTCCAGCGATGCAGACAAACGTAGTTGGACCGTCCCTTCAGTTGCGCCGCCTTTACGACGCCGGGTTCCAGGATGCCGGCCTCTTCCAGGATGCCGATCACCGCCGGAATATCCTTGTCCATCAACTGTTCCTGGAGGTTGATGGTGTTGGTGGAAACCACCACCCGCTGGCCCTTGGCGGCGGCATACAGCACGGCCGGCAGCAGGTAGGCAATGCTTTTGCCGATGCCCGTGCCGCCTTCCACGATCAGTTTGCGCCCCTGGTATATTGCCCGCGTAACCGCCTTGAGCATTTCGGCCTGCTCGGGGCGGTTTTCAAATCCGGGGAACGACTTGGCGAATATGCCGTCCGGAGCCAGCAGATCCTCCACCTGTTGCTCGGTGAGTTCGCGGCGCATGGCATTGGCGGCCGGCCCATCGCTCCCGTTGCCGGCGGACGGTTCCACCAGGCGGTCGCCCAGGCTTTGCAGGTTCACGCCGGAGACACCCGACTGGCCGGAGGCATTGCCGGAAGCACTGGTAGATGTCGGCCCGCCCAGGGCGGCGTTGGCGCCGACCGCGTGAGGAATCAGGCCCTCCAGCAGGTCGGCCACCGGGGCGTTGGCGTTGCGGGCGGCCCGTGCGATGAATGCCACCTTCGCGGCGTCCTGGCCCGCTGCGATCTCCAGCAGGCGATGGAACACCAGCGCGGTGACCTCCGCGTCGGCGCTGGCGCGGTGCGCCTGGCTGTGGTCCAGCCCCAGGTGCCTGGCCAATGCTCCCAGGTTGTACTCCGGCACGGTGGGCAGGAATATGGACGCCAGGTCCCAGGTGTTGTAACTCCGGTTGTGCAGCGGCAGGTGGTGCGAATTCAGAAACCCCAGGTCAAAGGCCACGTTGTGGCCGATGATGGGCAGGTCCCCGATGAAGTCCGCGAAGTCTCCCGCAACCTGGTGGAAGGCCGGCGCGCGCTCGACCTGCCTGTCTCCGATGCTGGTGAGTTGCTCGATGAACGGCGGAATCTTGCGGCCGGGGTTGACGAATGTCTGGAAGGTATCGAGGATTTCGCCGCGCCGGAACCGGACGCCACCCAGTTCGATTATGGTGTCCGAGTTGGCATTGAGCCCGGTGGTTTCCAGGTCAATGCACACGAACTCCTGTTCAAAGGGGTCCAGTCGCGTCCCGCCAAAGACGGATGCCTGTGTCATCTCTGCCTCCCGGTCGGCTACGCCGTACGCAACCGGTAGGGACGCAGCGAACCCTGGCGCAAACCCTCAACGGGGTGAAAGTCGCCCCGGTGCAGCGCGGCAATGAATTGGGCTTCGTCGAAAATCTCGTCCGGGAACTCGGTGACGAATTTGCCCAGTCCGTGGGTGCTGTGAGCGTCGCTGCCGCCGGTCACCGGCAGGTCCAGGCGATGCGCCACCTCTGCGGCGAAGCGGTTTTCCTCGTCCGACGTGCCGCCGTTGGCAATCTCGATGGCGTCGGCCAGTTGAAATACCGGATGCAGCATCGCTTCGTCAGGCTCAGTGGGTATCGGCTCACTGGGGTCCGGATAAAGGTAGGGGCGAGTGCGGTGATGCTGCCCCAGCACGCCCCGGAAGGGATGGGCCGAAACGACGAAGCCGCCGACGGCGTGGGCGGCCTTGCTCAGTTCCTCCGCGTGGTTGAAACCGCTCTGATAGCGGTCCACGCCAAAGCAGAGAATATGCCCCATGTCCGTGTCCGCTTCCATCGCGCGAATCAGGACGACGTTGTGCCGGGCGGCAAATGCGGCGAACTCATGCCGGTCCCAGGGGCCGGAGTGTTCGGTGATGCACAATCCGCGCAGGCCGAGCCTTTCCGCTTCAAGAATCAGGTCTTCCGGAGTCAGGCTGGAGTCGGCGCTGCCCTTGGTGGTATGAATATGAAGATCAAACAGTCGAGCCATAAGCCCTACCAGTGTATGCGCGCAGCCTGACCGCGTCAACGCGGCCAGCGTCATCATTCAGGTTCAACAGTTGCCTGTCACCATCAGGGAACCTGCACGCCCAAACAGTAGGGGCGGGTTTCAAACCCGCCCCCGCGATTGCAATTGCAGTGGTTCGACAGGCTCACCATGAGCGGAAGGTTCGGCTCACCGTGATGGCACACGCGCCACGCCAAAGAGGTAGGGGCGGGTTTCAAACCCGCCCCCGCGATTGCAATTGCAGTGGTTCGACAGGCTCACCATGAGCGGAAGGTCCGGCTCACCGTGATGGCGGTCGCGGTACGCCAAAGAGGTAGGGGCGGGTTTCAAACCCGCCCCCGCGATTGCAATTGCAGTGATCCGACAGGCTCACCATGAGCGGAAGGTTCGGCTCACCGTGATGGCACACGCGCCACGCCAAAGAGGTAGGGGCGGGTTTCAAACCCGCCCCCACGATTGCAATTGCAGTGGTTCGACAGGCTCACCATGAGCGGAAGGTCCAGCTCACCGTGATGGCACACTCGGCTCACCGTGATGGCACACGCGCCACGCCAAAGAGGTAGGGGCGGGTTTCAAACCCGCCCCCGCGATTGCAATTGCAGTGGTTCGACAGGCTCACCATGAGCGGAAGGTCCGGCTCACCGTGATG
The DNA here is from genome assembly GCA_963668585.1 of Dehalococcoidia bacterium. GTDB lineage: Bacteria > Chloroflexota > Dehalococcoidia > Lucifugimonadales > UBA3495 > Bin87. The sequence continues at coordinate 1,264,098 of OY764869.1, forward strand.
GCGGTCGCGGTACGCCAAAGAGGTAGGGGCGGGTTTCAAACCCGCCCCCGCGATTGCAATTGCAGTGATCCGACAGGCTCACCATGAGCGGAAGGTTCGGCTCACCGTGATGGCACACGCGCCACGCCAAAGAGGTAGGGGCGGGTTTCAAACCCGCCCCCACGATTGCAATTGCAGTGGTTCGACAGGCTCACCATGAGCGGAAGGTCCAGCTCACCGTGATGGCACACTCGGCTCACCGTGATGGCGCACGCGGCACGCCCAAAACAACAGGGGCGGGTTTCAAACCCGCCCCCACGATTCCAGAACCTAACGTGCCGTGCTAGGCGGCGATCAGATCCTTGGCGATGGCGTCGGTCATCAGGTCGCCTTCGGCTGCCAGGTGCGCCTTGATGGCGTCGGTGGCGGCGGTCAGCAGTTCCGCGTCCAGATTGGCGGCGGCATCGGTGTATCCGGCCTCGGTCAGATACGCGCCCGTCTGCTCACGGACCTGTTCCAGCGACCATTCCACCTGGTCGTCCCCGTCCCTCATGCCGTCGGGGAACTCCACGTGCGATCCGCCGGCGCCCAGCTTGTCGTAGCCGCCCTTGTGCCAGTGTCCGCGCGCTCCGTGCGGGTCGAAGCGGATGATCTCCACGCCCTCTACGTCCACGCCAAAGGTCGGCCCGCCGAACTTGGCCTTCAGGCAGCGCAGGGGCCACAGGTAAACGGTAACGTCGCCCTGCTTGCTCAGCGGCCTGACCATCACCTTGCCCAGATAGGATTCGCCGTCAATCATAGTTGCCATGGAAAATTCCTCCGTTGTCAGCCTGGATAGGCTGCGTTTCGGGGTATAGTAGCACAAAATCCGACAACTCCGAAAATGCCCTGTGGTCGGCTGCCGTTATACTGTGCGCGAGTTCTCCATCAATCCGATTTCCGTTCCCATTACGTATCTGGGTTAGATACATCAATGTGTGAGAGACAACATGCTTTTTCAAACTCGCCGGATCACGTTGGGCGTCGTCGTTCTGACGGCGCTGTTGCTCACTGCCGCCATCGGATGCGCCGCCAGCGTCGAACCGGAATCCGCATCACAAGATTCCGCCGCGGCGCCGGCGACGGCCGCGCCACAGGCCGCCGCCGCATCCACCGATCCTGAGCCAACCGCCGACACCGCGGCCAGCCAGGCCACCGACGCATCCGGCGACCCGTCGCCCACTGAGGCATCGGGAGGCCAACCGGCCCAAGCGCCCACCGTCGTGCCGCCGCCCACGCTGCCCGCGGACGCGTTTATCAGCGCCGAAATCCCAACCATCGAGGGCATCGACGCGTGGTTGAACACGGAGATGGAACTCCAGATTGCCGAACTGACCGCAGATGGCAAGGTGGTCCTGGTCGACTTCTGGACCTACACCTGCATCAACTGCATCCGCACCCTCCCCTTCCTGCGGGACTGGTGGGCCCAGTACGAGGACGACGGCCTGGTGATCCTCGGCATCCATACGCCCGAGTTCGAGTTCGAAAAGGACTACCAGAACGTCGCCGACGCCATCGAGACGCACAGCGTGGGGTGGCCCGTTGCCCAGGACAACAACATGACCACCTGGCGCAACTTTGAAAACCGCTACTGGCCGGCCAAGTACCTCTACAACTCCAAGGGCAGAATGATTTACTCCCACTTCGGTGAGGGCGCCTACGCCGAAACCGAAGAGCATATCCGCAACGCCCTCGTGGAAGCCGGCGCCGACCTGTCCGACGACCCATTCAACGCGCCCCAGGACCAGTCCCGGGATCCCGCGTACCAATCGGCGCGCGAAAGCGGCCGGGGGGCCGTTACCCCCGAGCTTTACGCCGGGTGGCACCGCAACTTCATCACCGCCCGCGCCGGCCGGCGTCCCTACGTTGCCCAGCAGGAGTATTTCGAGGCCATCGACATTTCCAACCTGGAGGACACCGCCGTCATAGACGTGATGGTGCCGCAGGATATCCAACCCCACGCCATGTATTTCCATGGAGAGTGGTCGGTTGAACCCGAGCGGATCCGCCACGCGCGCACCACCGAGAACCTCGAAGACTACCTGGCCCTGAACTACGCCGCCAAGAGCGTCAACGTGGTGCTGACCTCCGACTCAGGCGAACCCTACGAGGTGATCATCACCGTGGACGGCGCGATGCTCAATCAGGAGAACGCCGGAGAAGACATCCAGTGGGATGAAAACGGCTACTCCTACGTTCTGGTTGACGAACCCAGGATGTACGCCGTGGTCGATAACCCGCAATACCTGCCCGAATCCATCCTCACGATGCGCTCCAACTCCGACGACTTCGGTCTGTTCGCCTTCACCTTTGGCGTCTATGCGGAGGGGCCGTGATGATCCGCCGGGTCATGCTCGCAGTCCTCGGCGCGGCGGCGTTGGTTGGCGTCGCCTGCTCCGGGGCATCGCCGAGTCCGGCGCCCGCTCCCACGGAACCTCCCGTTGTCCAGATGCCGGCCGCCACCGATGCTCCCGTCAACACAAATGCTCCCGCCGTCCAGGTGCCCACGGTTGACCCGGGGCACACCGCTCTGCAATCCCACCTCGCCACCAAGGTGCTGGAGGCCGGCACCCAGCGCGTTGCCTTTCTGCTCAACACCCAGAAGGCGTTGGTGAACGCGCCGCAGGTCAGCATCTCCGTGTCGCGCCCGCCGGATACCGCCCCGGTGCAGCAACTGACCGCCGACTACCACGAATGGCCCTACGGCGTCCGTGGATCCTACAGCGCGCCCATCGATTTTCCCGAACCCGGCGACTACCTGTTGACCGTATCCCCCGTGGGCGGCGACGTGTCCGGCGAGGCGCAGATACTCGTCACCGTGCTGGACAATGCGCCGATTCCGTCCATCGGCGACCGACCGCCGGCCAGCGAAACCAAAACCCTGGGGGATGGCCTGACCCTGCCGGACGTCAGCACCGCCTACGAACCCGACGCCGGCCTTCACGAGGTGTCGGTTGCCGACGCCGTCGCATCCGGCCGTCCCAGCGTCATCGTCTTCGCCACGCCAGCGTTCTGCACCAGCCCAACCTGCGGCCCGCAGGTGGATACGGTGGCGGAACTGCGCATGGCCCATCCCGACGCGGCCAACTACATCCACGTGGAACTGTACGACAATCCGGCGGAGATTCAGGGCGATTTGAGCCGCGCCCGCCTGGTTCCCGCCGCCGATGAATGGGGTTTCACCAGGATACCCAACTGGACCAACGAGTCTTGGGTGTTCATCCTGGACGCCGACGGCGCGGTCCGCCACCGCTTCGAAGGCTTCGCCACCCTCGACGAACTCGAAACCGCCCTGATGTCCGTGGCCGGTTCCTGACGGCGCAGCGCAGCCGCAAGGCTCACCGTAGGGGCGACGCATGCGTCGCCCCTACAATTTGCCACCGCCAAATCGCCCGGATATGATGGGTTCAGCGAGTTTTTGATTGACGCCGCGCACGCAGTTTCTGACGGTGAATGGTCTGAACGCGATTTTCAAAACCAGGCCGGCGTGAGGGACCACCGGGAGTTGATATGACGACCACGCATCTGACCGCCATCCCCGCCCGGCGCGGCAGGGCTGCATTCGTGAAACGTGGCCAGTGCGTCCGGGTAATCAACACCCACGGGCAACAGGTGGTCGATACCTGGGCATTCAACAGCGACGACCTGACCGAGTTCATGTCCATGGAACACTCCCGCACCGCGCTGGCCCGCGTCATGCCGGTGGTTGGCCAGGCCATGGTCTCCAACCGCCGCCGGCCCATCCTGACGCTGGTGGAGGACACCTCGGGCGGGATCCACGACACCCTGCTGGCCGCGTGCGACCGTTACCGCTACGAACTGCTGGGGTGCGAGGGATACCACGACAACTGCACCGACAATCTGGCGGCAGCGCTGGCGGAGTTGGGCCTGACGCCGCCGGAAACGCCCAGCCCCTGGAACCTGTTTATGAACATCCCTGTGGAAGCCGACGGGTCAGTGCGTTTTGAACCGCCCGTTTCCCAGCCGGGGAACTACCTGACCCTGCGCGCCGAGATGGACTGCATCGTCGCTTTCTCCGCGTGTCCGCAGGACATGGTGCCCATCAACGGAGCCGATTGCGTCCCCACCGAAGCCCATTTCCAGATCATCCCGGCCTGAGGTCTGTTGACAATAGACGGGGTGTCCGCTCATCCTGAGCCTGTCGAAGGGCGAGCGGACGGTGAGCAGAGAACCGTTCCGGCAACCGCAATCGCCTTTCGCCGGGATAATCGGATGGCCCTGAACCGCGCGCGAATCCTGCGGTGAACCGAAGCCGGCTCAGGGTGTAATCCGCGTACCTATCGGCCGTCCGTTGATGCAGTCCATCACCGCCCCCGGCTGCCGGCCGTCGATGATGTGCGCGCTCGGCACCGCCCGGTCCGCCAGGGCGTCCAGGCACGCCGCCAACTTGGGCAGCATCCCGCCCCGCGCCACCCCCGACGCTCGCAGCGCCTCCGCGCCCCTGGCATTCAGGCGGGGGATCACGCGCCCGCCGTTGTCCATGACGCCGGACACATCGGTCAGGAATATGATGCTCTGAGCCCCCATGGCGTGAGCCAGCGCTCCCGCCGCCGTGTCCCCGTTGACGTTCAGGGGCAGACCCGCGTGGTCGCTCCCCTTGCTCACATCCACCGCGATCGGCGAGATCATGGGAATGAACCCGGACGACAGGATGGCGTTCACCGGCGCGGCGTCAACGCCGACAATCTCGCCCACGTAGCCGAGGGCGGGGTTGGCGATATGAGCCTGCAGCAGGCACCCGTCCATGCCGCTGATGCCGATGGTCGGCGCGCCCAACTGCTGCATCTGCGCCGTCAGTTCCTTGTTGACCAGACCGCCCAGCACGGCGACCACGATTTCCAGCGAGGGAGCGTCGGTGACCCTCAGGCCGTTGACGAAGTTCGGCGCCAGGTTCTGCCGCTGCATCCAGTCGCTGATCACGTTGCCGCCGCCATGCACGATGACGATGGGCCGTCCGGCGCGGTGCAGCGCCACCAGATCCTGCAGCGAGGTATCGTTGCCGCCCAAGGTGCTGCCGCCAATTTTGACGACGATGGGCGGTTCGGAGCGGGGTTGGGCCATTTGAACGTGGTCGCCTAGGTGGTGTACGCGCTGTTGATGATCACGTACTGCTCGGTGAGGTCGCAGCCGTAGGCGGTGGCCGCTCCTTCCGCCAGGTTCAGGCTGACTCTGAAGTCCACCTGCTCGCCGGACATCAGCGCGACGACGGCGTCGCGGTGGAAGGGTATGGGGGTTCCCGCCTCCATGATGCAGACGCCGTTGACGAAAAGGTCAACCTTTTCCTCGGTGGCCTCGGCTCCGCTGCGTCCCAGCGCCATCATCAGCCGGCCCCAGTTGGGGTCTGCTCCATACACCGCAGACTTGACCAGGTTGCTGCCGGCAATGGTCTTGGCTGCCAGGCGGGCGTCGGCATCGGTGCGCGCCCCGTCAACCAGCACGGTGATGAGTCGGGTCGCTCCCTCGCCGTCGCGGGCCAGCATCCGCGTCAGGTTCGCGGCAACCTGGTGCAGCGCGGCGCGGAAGTTGTCGGCATCGGGAGACCGCTCGTCGATGACCGGGTTCCCGGCCTGTCCGTTGGCGAAGGCCAGGTAGGTGTCGTTGGTGCTGCTGTCGCCGTCCACGGTGAGCATGTTGAAGGTCTCGTTGGCGACGGCCATGACCGTGGTTTGCAGGAAGCCGGGATCAACGGCGGCGTCGGTGGCGGCGAAGGTCAGCATCGTCGCCATGTTGGGGTGGATCATGCCCGAACCCTTCGCCACTCCGCCGACGGTGATCGTCTGCCCGGTGGTCGCCACGAAGGACACGGCGGTTTCCTTGGGATGGGTGTCGGTGGTCATCATGGCGCGGGCCATCTGTTCGCCGCCGTCCGGGTCCAGCGCGATCTCCGTTACGCCGGAACGGATCAGGGACATGGGCAACTCGACGCCGATGACTCCGGTGCTGCACACCAGCACGTCCTCAGCGGTCAGGCCGAGTTTGTCGGCGGCCAGGCGGGTCATCTCCTCGGCGTCCTTGTAACCCTGTGCGCCGACGCAGGTGTTGGCGATGCCCGCGTTGACGATGAGGGCTCGCCCGCGTCCGGTGGCGACTCGCTCCCGGTCCAAATCAACCGTGGCGGAGCGGATGGCCGAGGTGGTGAAAACGCCCCCAATGGCACATTCCGTCTCGGAAACCAGCATGGCAAGGTCAAGCTTGTCCTCGCCGCGAGTTTTCAGGCCTATGAAAACCCCGCCGGCCGAAAAGCCCTGGGCCGAGGTTACTGTGCCGTTGGGAATTGGGGTGATGTCTGCGCTGGCGGGCATGGTGACGCGCTCCTGGTAACCGTGAATGGACAGCAAAAATGCCGAATAAATATACCACAGCCACACCCGCCGCCACCCCCAACCCCATCATCCTGTAAATCCTGCCCATACCTGTAAAATAATCCCTTGACACCACCAATACGAACGTATATCCTAATACCATCTAGATCAAGCAGCTGCTCCATCCCAACCCCAGAGAGGCAAGATTCCGGATCGACGGCCAACCCCGTCAGCAACAAATCGCAACCGGTCCAGGTGGCAATTCGCCGATATCCGACCAACGTACTCACCGGCGGTGCCGCACTGGGCCACCGGGATTGTTCGGGCCCGCGTGGTAGGGACTCAACCAAATAGTCCTGCGACCACGGAACTGCCGTTCAAATAGTTGCGTACCGGCCGTGCGCTGACAACGATCCGGAATCCCGCCTCTCACACCAAACCAAAACCCTCCGAAACAACACCAACCGCCAACCGCCAACCACCAACCGCAGGGACGAGAAACCCTCCACCCCTCCGGAAAGACGACGCCCGCCCGGCGCCGTCCCACCCTGGTGGTCCGCCAACGGTCATGCACACGCATGGGCGACTCTCAAACCCGCCCGCGCGGACCCATGCCGTCCCGCGATGCAGCGGCCTGACACCTGCCCCTCATCAGGCTAATCGAATCGCCCTGCCTGCAATTCGGTTGCTTGACCGCTTATTGGCCGTGTGGTAATGTCAGGCAACAACCGAATAGATTCTGGCGGGAGCTTGGTTATGCCAGGCTGAGAGGGCGGCCACAAAAGCCGCCGACCGTAGCACCTGATCCGGGTAATGCCGGCGTAGGAATTGGGATGTGCCATTAGTTTGCCGCCAGAGTTGAAAATCTGGCGGTTTTTCGTTGTCCGGTCTCGGAGCGAACCGCCGCGGTTGAATCGACCGGGAGGTCACTCATGCTGGACAGCACTCTGGGCATCGTAACCCTGGTGGTAGCCTGCGCCATATTCCTCGTTCTGGGACTCACCTACGCCTGGCGACGCCGCCGTCAGAGCGTCGAAGACTACACCGTCTCCCGCAACCACGCGCCCACCAACGTCGGCATCGCCACGCTGGTGGCGTCCATGTTCGGCACCTGGGTGCTCCTGAGCCCGGGAGAATCCGGCGCCAACTTCGGGATCATCTCGTTGGTGGGTTACGCCCTGGGCATGGCCGGCATCCCCGTCATGTTCATGTTCGTCGGCCCGCGCATCCGGCAGTTGATGCCCAACGGACACTCCGTAACCGAGTACGTGCGGCACCGCTACGGCCTGGTCCCCTTCGTCGCGATCTTCGTGGTGATCATCTTCGTCATCGGCATTTTCATCACCGCCGAGATGACCGCCATCACCGCCGCCGTCAGCATACTTACCGGGTCGCCGGCGTTGGTCACCGCCGTCGCCGTCGGCATCGTGGTCATCGCTTACACCGCCTACGGTGGCCTGCGGGTTTCCATCTACACCGACCGCATCCAGTTCTGGGTCCTGATACCCGTGCTGATCCTCCTGCTGGTGGTCGCCGCCGTGCTGGTGGGCAACGCCGGAGCCTGGAAGGCGGCCAGTGCGGCGGGCGCGCTTTCCGTGTCCAATCCCGGCAGCTATTTCTTCGCCATCGTTCTGATCATCGGCATCATCGCGTCCAACGCCTTCCACCCTGGAATGTGGCAGCGCGTGTACACCGTGGAGAACCAGCGAACCCTTAACCGCAGCCTGTGGGGAGCAACCGCCATTGCCATCCCGCTCACGTTCCTGATGGGCATGGCCGGCATCGCCGCCGTCGGCCACGGCTCCGTCGCGCCGTTCCAGTATCCCGAGGTCGCCGCCGCCCTGTTCGCGTTGGCTGGCGACGTGTTCCCACTGTGGATGCACTTCCTGATGCTCATCTGCGCCCTGATGCTCGCCATGAGCACGCTGGACACCCTGATGAACGGCCTGGCCAGCGGCATCGCCGTTGACATGGCCGGCGTGGGACTGCAGCGCGGCACCCTGATGGCCCTGGCCCGCGCCATCACCGTCATCGTGGCCATCCCCGCCATCATCGTGGCGTCGCAGGGCCACAGCGTTCTGTACGTGTTCCTGATCGCAGACCTGCTGGGCGCAGCCATCGCGGTGCCGATGCTGGTCGGTCTCTACTCAACCCGTATGCCCGGCTGGGGCGTGCTGCTCGCGGGAGGCGTCGGCATCGTCATCGGCGCGTTGTACTACCCCAAGCCCGACCTGCTCTCACCGTGGGCGCTCACGGCCCCCACCGGCGGCCAGATGTTTTGGGCCTTCGCCTCGGCGCTGGTGATCTCATCCGTCATCTGCTTCGTCATCATCATCGGCCGACGCATGGTCGCGCCGTCCCAGGAGTACAACTTCGCCGCCCTGAACTCCGATGTCGGCCTGATCGACGAACCGGCGGTCGCCGACGACTAACAATCCGCACACCACGCAGGGGAGACGCACGCGTCGCCCCTGCAACGCAAACAACCCACACCATCTCGCAGGAGGAATCATCCAATGACCATCGTCAACAAGGATTATCTCAGCGAACAGGCCAGCGTGAGTCCCGAAACAGTGCAGCCGTTCCCTGCCTCCCGGAAGGTGTACGAGACGGGGAGCAGGGAGGACATCCGCGTGCCCATGCGGGAAATATCCGTTTCGGACACCCATTCCAGCGAAGGCGTCGAACACAACCTGCCGATATTCGTGTACGACACTTCCGGCCCCTACACCGACCCTGAGGTTGCCGTCGACGTGCGCCAGGGCCTGCCCGCGCTGCGCGCCCAGTGGATCGCAGAACGCGGCGACACCGACGAACTGCCGTACCTCACCTCCGAGTACGGACGCGAGCGGCTGGCCGATACCGCCCTCGACCGCTTCCGGTTCAGCCACATCCGCAACCCCCGCCGTGCCAAAGCCGGCAAAACGTCACCCAACTCCACTACGCCCGCCAGGGCATCGTGACGCCGGAGATGGAATACATCGCCATCCGCGAGAACATGCGGCGTCAGGAGTATTTCGGCACCGACCTGATGGGCAGCAAGAAGGCCATGAACTTCGGCGCAAACCTGCCCCAGGTTGTAACCCCCGAGTTCGTGCGCGACGAGGTCGCCTCCGGCCGCGCCATCATCCCCTCCAACATCAACCACCCCGAAACCGAGCCCATGATCATCGGGCGCAACTTCCTGGTGAAAATCAACGCCAACATCGGCAACTCGGCGGTCACGTCCAGCATCGAGGAAGAGGTCGAGAAGATGACCTGGGCCACCCGCTGGGGCGCCGACACCATCATGGACCTGTCCACGGGCCGCAACATCCACGAGACGCGCGAGTGGATCATCCGCAACAGCCCGGTGCCGGTGGGCAGCGTGCCCATCTACCAGGCGCTGGAGAAGGTGGACGGCAAAGCCGAAGACCTCACGTGGGAGATCTTCCGCGACACCCTGATCGAACAGGCGGAGCAGGGCGTTGACTACTTCACCATCCACGCCGGGGTCCGCCTCGCCTACGTGCCGCTGACCGCCAACCGGGTGACCGGCATCGTGTCTCGCGGCGGTTCCATCATGGCCAAATGGTGCCTGTCTCACCACCGCGAGAGTTTCCTGTACGAACACTTCGCTGACATCTGCGAGATCATGAAGCAGTATGACGTCGCGTTCTCGCTGGGCGACGGGCTGCGTCCCGGCTCCATCGCCGACGCCAACGACGAGGCGCAGTTTGGCGAACTGGAGACCCTGGGCGAACTCACCAAGATCGCCTGGGAGCACGACGTGCAGGTCATGATCGAGGGTCCCGGCCACGTCCCCATGCACCTCATCAAGGAGAACATGGACAAGCAGTTGCAGGACTGCTACGAGGCGCCCTTCTACACCCTGGGACCGTTGATCACCGACATCGCGCCCGGCTACGACCACTTCACGTCTGGCATTGGCGCGGCGATGATCGGCTGGTTCGGCACGGCGATGCTGTGCTACGTGACGCCCAAGGAACACCTGGGCCTGCCCAACCGCGACGATGTGAAGGAAGGCATCATCACCTACAAGATCGCCGCCCACGCCGCCGATCTGGCCAAGGGGCACCCGGCCGCTCCCATCCGCGACAACGCCCTGTCCAAGGCGCGCTTCGAGTTTCGGTGGGAAGACCAGTTCAACCTCGGCCTCGACCCGGAAACGGCCCGCGACTACCACGACGAGACTCTCCCCAAGGAGGCCCAGAAGGTGGCGCACTTCTGCTCCATGTGCGGCCCGCACTTCTGCTCCATGAAAATCACGCAGGACGTGCGCGACTACGCGAAGAGCAAGGGAATGGGCGACACCGCCGCCGCGCTGCTGCTGGGGATGCAGGAGAAGTCCGAGGAGTTCAAGGCCTCCGGCAGCGAGGTGTACCGGAACGTCTAGTCTTCGGGAGCCACCGCGAGACCGTCTCCGAGACCGTCTCCGAGACCGTCTCATTGAAGGTGGCCGTTAACGCCGTAGGGGCGGGTTTCAAGCCCGCCCCTACATCATGCCGCTGGCATCGTTTCTACCTGAACACGGCCAGGCACTTGGTCGAGTTGAAGATGTACGTCTCGTACCAGTCCACGATGTCGGCCTTGTAGCCCAGTTCGTCCACCGCGCCGACGAGGCAGGCCCAGTTGAGCAGTTCCTGCTGGCCGGCATCCTCAATCTGGGGGGTGGAGATGCGCGCCCACGCCTGGTAATCGCCGTCCTTCATCTCGGCGAACCGCGCGCGGTCCGACTCGATGTCGGGGTACAGCCAGTGGTGCTTCTCGGTCAGGAACGCGTGCGACCATGAGGACGACGCGATGAGGGCGACCCGATACGGCGAATCCTTGATGGCCTGGGCCGCCGCCGCGCCGATCTGCATGCAGCGCTTCGGCGACGGGCCGGGCGGGTCCGGGTCCGGCGAATGCTCGACGCTGCCGCCCCGGTTGCGTATGACGCGACTGCCGTAGCAGTTGACCAGCATGGGCACCACCGGATAGTCAAAGCCCTTGCGGTCGTAGTCCAGGTACAGAATGGTGTTCAGGATGGCGTGTCCCAGGCCCGGCTCATGCAATGGCTGGTAGGCGTAGGCCATGTCCACGCCCCGGTCAATCATGCCGGACACCAGGTCGCGCGCGCCCTGCTTGTGCCCCTTGAACTTGAAGGTGGTGCCCGCCGGCTCTTCCCACACGTTGCGCCGGGTGGCGTGGCCCTCCTCGCCGAAGGGCTTGCATTCAAACTCGTCATAGGCCAGCACGCAGAAGGGCGGGATGATGTCCTCGCGGAAGTTCTCATACTGGTCGTCGCCCCAGATGACCACGAAGTCGGGGTTGAATTCGTCCAGTTCCTTGCGCAACTTGCGGAACCCCGCGACCATGCGCTCGCGCAGCCGCACTGCGGAGGCGTAGCCCTCATCCTCGCCGTACTCAACCCGCATGGGTTCCGGCCAGTTGGAGGGGTTTTTCATCTCCGCCGGCACGCTGTCGTTGGTGCGCAGCGTGCGCTTCAACGATGACTCGCCGTCCTCGTCGGGCCGGATGAGCGACGGGGAGTGCGTCAGTCCCAGTCCCAGTATTTCAGCCATGGTTGTCCTCCTTGGTGACTTTGTGCTTGCCGACGCCGGGTTGCGATCTGTTCCCGGAAATCACCGCGCCGCATTTCTGGCGGCAGTCATCATTCTCCTCAAAATTAAAAACGCGCCCAATGCCCAGATGACAAACATCGGTATGGGAACCAAATTGGCCGGCGGTTGCATTGGCAATTCGGAAATCGCGCCGCTCACCACGGCTCCAAGCGTCAACCAGAACCCGATCTTACCAGAATACTTTAATACCAACGCCGGCTTGCTGCGCCAGTTGAGTTTTGCTATGAAGATGTCCAGCGACAGCGCGCAGATGCATAGCCACAGCCCAAAGGCTAAATCGTTTGAAAACCCGACATATACGGCAATAACCCCGGCAAGGATACCCAACACGCACGCGAGCGTCATGAGACCGCTGAAGTAAGCCAAACGGACCATCTTCCTGCGCCGTTGGCCGGTGGGTTGCGCAGGCTGCGCAGGCTGCGGAGACGTCGGTCGGGGTCTCGGCCGTTGCACGGTATTGTCGGGAGGAGGTCGCGGGGGAGGCGGTCTTTGGGGAGCCGAGGCCACCAGGGCGGCGCGAAGGTCGTTGATTGCCTTTATATCAGCTGGCGTGAATCCCCTTTCGCCATCATGGCTGAACTCGTTCCGAATCGCACGGACCTTGTCAACCAGCGGAAAACCAACACCGGGCGCTTTTACTCTGTCGGCAAATGCTTGATCCCACGCCGTTCCCAAAATCGCCAGTAGGGCGGTGGTATCTCGGGTGGTCGCAATATCGTTTATCGTTTTCACCTGCCCCAGACGCTCGTCGGGTATCCTTTCCAAGATGTCTGGACAACGTGCTCGCACCGTTTCATGAACAAATCCCCGTGTGCTGGTCACCAGGCGCGACAGGGCTGCATCAACTTCCGCCCTCGAGTTGGTGACGCCAGAATTCCGATTCGCCAATCTGTCACCTCAATGCAGAATCGCGCCATCGATTAACCTGTCCTGGTGCTGACCTTGAATCGGTGCCCCTCGCGGCGTTGCAATATCCGATGTCGTCCGGTCGGTGTGCCTCCCGCGAGGCCTGTACGCTGGAATGACGCTGGAGGGGAGGGAGGGGACCGTCGCCGCTCCAGGCGCGCTGACAAAAAGCAACGCCGTACCCTGCCTGTGCGAACAGGAAGCCGCAACCCCTTTTCCGTATGAGGTCACGGATCGCCGTTCTTTCCGGAATGACGATTTCTGTCAACGCCCCCTGAAACTGCCGGTCTTGCCGCCGAGCCAGGTTCCTACTTGAAGACGGCCAGGCACTTGTTGGAGTTGAACACGTAGGTTTCCACGTAGTCCAGGATCTCCGGCTTGTAGTCCAGCGTGTCCATTGCGCCGGCCAGGCACATCCAGTTCAGCATCTCCTGCTGCCCGGCGTCCTCCACCTGGTCGGTGGAAATGCGGCTCCAGGCCTGGTAGTCGCCGGCCTTGAGTTCCTCGAAGCGGGCACGGTCGGATTCAATGTCCGGCCACAGCCAGTGGTTCTTCTCCACCAGGAAGGCATGGGACCACGACGACGACGCGATCAGGGCCACCCGGTACGGCGAGTCCATCAGGGTCTTCGCGGTCGCGGCGCCCACTTGCAGGCAGCGCTTCGGCGACGGGCCGGGCGGGTCAGGGTCAGGCAGGTACTCGATTGCGCCGCCCCGGTTGCGTATGACGCGGCTGCCGTAGCAGTTCACCAGCATCGGCACCACGGGGTAGTCGAACCCCTTCCGGTCGTAGTCCAGGTACAGCAGGGTGTTCAGGATTGCGTGGCCCAGTCCCGGCTGGTGCAGCGGCTGGTATGCGTAGGCCATGTCCACGCCGTGGTCGATCAACCCGGACACCAGCGTTCGGGCCGCATCCTTGTTTCCCTTGTACTTGAAGGTGGTTCCCGGCGGTTCGTTCCAGACGTTGCGACGGCCGGCGTGCCCCTCTTCGCCGAAAGGTTTGCACTCAAAGTCGTCGTAGGCCAGCACGCAGAAGGGCGGGATGATGTCCTCGCGGAAGTTCTCGTACTGATCGTCGCCCCAGATGACCACGAAGTCGGGGTTGAAAGCGTCCAGTTCCTCGCGGATGCGGCGAAAGCCGGCGACCAGGCGGGCGCGATGTTCCAGCGATGAGGCGTAGCCCTCGTCCTCGCCGTACTCAATGCGCATGGGTTCGGGCCAACTGCTGGGGTTCTTCATCTCCTCGGGCACGTTCTTGTTGCTTTGCAGCGTCCTTTTGAGGGGGATGTTTTTGTCCTCGTCAGGCCCGATCAGAGGTGGGTAGTGCGTAAGGCCAAGGCCCAGGATTTCTGCCATTTCGTCACCTTTGAGTATCAGTGTGGCGTAGAGGGTCAATGATGCCGCCATTTTGCGTTGACAACAGGATGGTGTCAACCGGGCCCGGGTTTCACGACTGCCCACCTGTAACTGACAAACGGCGTACGCATTGGGTCAACAGGCAACAGTCGAAGCCCCGCACGCCGTGAACCACCCAACGGCCAAGCCTCGGGCGCAGTTGCTACGGCCGGAAACTGTTTAAGATAGCATCGCGTTGAGTGAAATAATGATTCGAAGAGCCCTGACAAGCGCCAGAACCCAATTCAAAACCACCGGGGACATTGGGGTAAGAGGATGATAGAGCTATTATCAGCACTCTGTCATCAACGCACCGGTGCTCATTGACTTGGGCTCGCCATGATAATCGATAATATTCCTGCCCTCGAGACCCTAGCCTTTGTGATGAAACCAGGTTAATGGAAACCCAATCGTTCTCTTCGGCTGTGGATTGCCAGTCGTTCCAAACACCATCTCGAAGCCGGTCGAGGTCCGCATTCCGAGTGGTGGTATCCTCAAAGTTCCAGGCACATAGTGATGTACCAGAAAATCTGGTATCAAAGGATGAAAACTGTGTGCAGCCCGGTTGTTCCCAGTCAATATACCAACCCTTGGGAATATCCACACTGTACCCATAGCCATATCTGCTGTTACGGTAAGTTTCGCTACTCAAACCACCGGCGATCAATGTATTCAGGCGGTTGCTCACCTCGTTGCTGGCGATGGCGAACCCTTGGCTTTGGGCTATATCTACGCGCGTGGTTAACGTATTTACCCCGATAACGGTTCCGTACTGGTCAATTAACGGTCCCCCGCTGTTACCGGGGTTGATGGCGGCGTCAGTCTGCACGAAGTCTACGTCTCCGATAATTCCTCTGTTCGAGATCTCGCCTCCCGTTCTTGTTGGTGTCGAACTGGAGATGCTGCCTTGTGGATAGCCCCAAGCCGATACTTCCGTTCCGACTGGCAGGTTGCCTTCGTTTCCCAAGGGCAAAGTGGCAAAGGTTTGGTTGGATTCCAGTCGTATTACGGCGAGGTCGGCGAGAATGCCACGGCCCAAAACCCGCCCATTGAATCTCTGCGTGGGGCCGGTCACCGGATTGATATATGCCGTTACAACGTCATGACTTGAGACCACGTGCCGGTTGGTGACCACCGTGCCATCAGAGCGGACTACGAAACCGGTACCACTGGCGTCTGGGGTCACTATCCTCACCAATGCAGCACGGACGTGCCGTTCCATTTCCGCAGCGGTAAGTGGCTCAGTGGCCGACGATGTCTGCGTTTGAAGGGCCGCCAACTCTATCCGGTAAAGGACGGCATTTTGCTCGATGTCGCCATCCCAAATGGCGTAAACCGCAACAGTAGCGGAGCCTGGTATTTCCCAGACATCACAGGCGGACCTTGTTGCACCGTTGGGTATGGGTGAAGTGTCAATCCAACCAGGTGCAATGGCGAATCCGACGCCAGCGTCAGTGGATAGATTGTTGTGAATCCCGGGAAAGAAAAAAAGAGTTGAACCGGTGCGGTTGTTGTTGGTGCTGCAAAGGCGCAAGAACCTATTGCTTCCGAAAGGCGTGATTATGCGTCCCGAACTGCTGGTCGTGGAAGGTACTATGGCAGCCGTGTCTAACCTGAACGAGGCGTTAGACCATGTGAAGGTTTCTCCAACGCTCAGATAACCCCCCGGCGGCAGCCCCGTTATCGGGCAGAAACCGTCGCCGTGCTGACCCGCTGGTTGCGCCGGAACCGTCGACCACACCGACCATTCCGAGTAGGCGCCGCCGAACCTGTTAACCGTGTCCGTGGCCCTTACAATCGCGTAGTAGCTATCCCCACTGTCCAACCCTCTGACCGTATAACTGGTCCGATTACCCACCACGGTGGTGTAGTGGAACAGGCTTAGCCAGTCCCCGCCTGCGGCCTCAACCGGTTGTCCTTTGGTCCAGTTGATCCAACCGACGGTGTAATACTGGGCTCCCGGGACCCTGTCCCAGGAGATTACGATCTCCCCTCCGCTTGCCGTCGCCAGCACCGACGGCGGCTGAGGCTGAGTCAGCGCCGCCGGCGTGGCGGCAATCCCTGCGATCACCAACGTCGCTGCCAACACAAACAGAGGCATAACCTTTGCCGATTGCTTCAATTTCCAACCCCCTGCACCCCGTAAACTTGTAACGTCCCTGGCGCAACTGTACCACTGGCGCCCCGGCTGCGCAGGGCCATTCGATTATTGACGAAAGACCCTGCAGCCCGCTCATCCTGACCCTGTCGAAGGACGAGCGGACGGTGAGCAGGGAACCGTTCCGGCCACAGCAATCGCCTTTCGCCAGGATAATCAATTGGCCCTGCCGGCGGCGGACCTCCCTCTCCCTGCTCTGTCGTCGCCATCAACGGATGGCTGGTCGGGCAATTGCAGATGGCGCGGCAAAGGGCATCAGTCCCCTTGCCGCGCACTGTTGTTGGCGGGGTTATCGCTTCCGGAGCGGCATCGTCCGGCAGCGAGTCTATGACGTGCAGGGCTTCATACACTCGGCCGCAGCGGAGGCTGACCTCCGGGCTCGCCGCCCGGGATGCCTACGGTGTGGCGGTGGCGCTCAATTCTATGCTGTATAGCCCGACCCCGTCGGCGTAGGTTCCAGTTACACCAGAACCGTAGCCGCCGAGACCCACCACGTAAATTGCGGTTTGCGCATCTGCGGGTATGTCCCAGACTTCGCAGCCCAAACTGGGTGTTTCTGCCGCGACGTCCTCGTAGGTATTGTCTTGCCAAAACCCGATGCCCGCGTCGCTAACCATGATGGAGGATACCGCTTCGTACAATGTGGATTCGTGGTTGAAATCGTGTTCGTAAACTCCGCAAACCTGGACGAAACGGCGACCGGAACGAGGGGAGAAATCCTGGTTTGGGTCGTCTGCGTAGCTGAGATTTATGGTCTCGGGCGCCGAATGACTGGTCATAATAAAGGATTGATCGTCGAAGCTGGATGCTACCGAGTCTCCAACCCCCAGGTATCCATCACCCAGTGGCAGCCCGGTTATCGGGCAGAAGCCGTCGCCGTGCTGGCCGGCCGGCTGCGCCGCCGTCGCCGACCAATCTGACCAATCCGAGTAACTGCCTCCGAAACGCTCTGATCCATCCGCAAGGTCCGTGGCCCTTATGATCGCGAAGTAGTTGTCCCCTTCATCCAGACCCTGGACCGTATAACTGGTCTGGCTGCCCACCACGGTGGTGTAGTGGAAAAGGCTCAGCCAGTCCCCGCCTGCGGTCTCAACCGGTTGTCCCTTGGTCCAGTTGATCCAGCCGATGGTGTAAAACTGCGCTCCCTGGATACTGGCCCAGGAAATTTCGATCTCGCCGCCGTTTTCGGTCGCCGCCACAGACGGCCGCTCAGGCTTCGTCAGCGCCGCCGGAGTAGCCGCAATTCCGGCGGCCAATAGCGCCGCCGCCAATACAAACAGTGGAATGGTCCTTGTCAGTTTATTCAATTGTTGGCCCCCTGTATTCCTTGAGGATTTGATGTAGTTAGCGCAATTGCACCACTGTCACCCCGGCGGCGGCGCCTCCCTCTCCCGGCTCTGTGGTCGCCACCAGCGGGTGTCCGGTCAGGTATTCGCGGATGGCGCGGCGCAGGGCTCCGGTGCCCTTGCCGTGGACGATCTTCAGCGAGGTCATGCCCTCCAGCGCGGCATCGTCCAGCAGAGAATCTATGATGTTGAGGGCTTCGTCCACGCGGTAGCCGTGCAGGTTGACCTCAGGGCTGAGCGTCCGTTTTGCCTCGGGGCGGCGATAGACCACGCCGGCCTGCTCGGCGGCGGGATGGACGCGGTCGGCGGGTCGGTCCAGTTGGTACACGGGCAGGCGGGCACGCATGCTGCCGATGGTCACCTCGATTTCCTGCTGCTCGTTGGGCGGCGTCACCACCTCCACTGGCCGGGACACCCCGCGGATGTACACGCGGTCGCCGACGCGCAGATCGTGGTACCAGGGCGGACGCTCCACCGGTATGGGAGCCCACTCGGGCGACACGATCTCGCGCTGAGCATCGGCCAGACGCTGGCGTTCTGCCTGCAGGTCCACGTCGGATTGGCGCGATTCGCGCCCCGATGCGGCCTGCCGGTCCTGTTGCCGTCGCAGCGAGCGTTCAGCCTGTCGGATGCGCCCGGCAACCTCGGCGATTTCCGCCGCCAGTTCCCGGCGGGCGTCTTCGACCAGTTGGGATTTGGTGTCCTCCACCGCGTCCAGGCGTTCGGCGATTTCGTGCTCGTGCTGGCGCGCGTCGGCCAACGCCTGCTCGGCCTGCTGGCGCAGTTCCGACACAGTGAGGCGTTCTTCCTGGAGTTCCTGCAGCAGCAGGTCGGTCTGCACGTGAGACGGCTCCAGATGGGTCTGCGCGCCGGCTATGACGGACTCCGGCAGCCCCAGGCGGGCGGCAATGGTCAGGGCGTAACTGCGTCCAGGGACGCCGTGGGTCAGGCGATACGTGGGTTCCAGCGTGCGTGGGTTGAGGTCAACGCTGGCGTTGACCATGCCCGGTTCTTCCTGCGCCAACCGCGCCACGTTGCGGTGATGCGTGGTCGCCACCACCATCGCGCCGCGATCTCTGAGATGGGCCAGCAGCGCGATGGCCAGCGCGGAACCCTCTTCGGGGTCGGTGGCGGATCCGAGTTCGTCGATGAGGATGAGAGACCGGGAAGTCGCCACTTCCATGATCTGCCTCAGGTTGCGAATGTGGCTGCTGAAAGTGGACAGCGACTCAAAAATGCTCTGCTGGTCGCCGATATCTGCGTAGATGCCGTCGAACAGGGGCAGGTCGACCTCGTTGGCGGGCACCTGGAGTCCTGAGTGGGCCATCAGCGCCAGCAGCCCAACCGTCTTGAGGGCAACGGTTTTGCCGCCCGCGTTGGGGCCGGTGACGAGCAGCACCGGATGCTCAGCGTCAATGGCGATGGTGGTCGGCACAACGTCGCCGGTCAGCAGAGGGTGGCGCGCGCCGGTGAGCCGCAGCCGACGCGGTTCTCCCGCGTCCGGCAGGTTGGGAGCGACGGCGCGCAGCATGATGGCGTAGCGACCCTTGGCCGCGGCCAGGTCCAGGCGGCCCAGCAGGTGCAGCATCAGGGTGATGTCCTCGGCGTAACGGCCAACCAGGGAGGACAGTTCACGCAGCACCCGTTCCTCTTCGCGCTGCTCGGCCAACCGCGTTTCCCGCCACCGGTTGCCCAGGTCTATGGCGGGCATGGGCTCGATGAACACCGTTGCGCCGCTGTCGGACACGTCATGCACTATCCCGGGAGCCTGGCCCTTGAAGTCGTTCTTGATGAGCAGCACCATGCGTCCGTTGCGCTCGGTGACGATGTCCTCCTGCGCGACGCCGGAGCGCTGGTACCTGCGCAGGGCGCGCTGCATCACATCGTTGAGGGACGAATAGGCCGAGCGGGACTCCCGGCGCAGGCGGGACAGTTCCGGCGATGCGTCGTCCAGCAGGTCGCCGGTGGGGCTGATGGCGCGGTTCACCGCGCTTTCAAGGTCGGGCAGGTCGGGCAGATTCTGGGTGACCGTGCCCAGCAGCGGCAGATCCTCCCGGTGAGACAGGGCGGTGCGGTTCCAACGCGCCGCAGCGGCCAGCGAGCCGAGATTTCGGAGTTCCGCTCCGGAAAGGATGCCGCCCAGCGATGCGCGCTGCACTGCGGGGCGCAGATCTTCGGCGGGTCCGAGTTCCAGCGCGCCGGAAGTATCGAGCAGCCGGCGTGCCTCGGCGGTTTCCTGCTGGCGGACGGCTACGTCGCGGGGGTCGGAGGCCGGAGCGAGTTCGACGGCGGCTTCAGCCCCGACGGCGGTGCGGGTCTCGGAGGTCAGATGCCGCCGTATTTCGTCAAATTCAAGCAGCCCCAGCGCGCGCCGGAAACTGCCGTCGGAAGGTGTGGTTTGTTCGTCCGCCGTGGTCATGAACGGAATTATAGCATCGGCGCAAGCCGTCCTTCGTTCACAGCCGCAACTCGCTATGGGAACCGAGGCGCGCCAATTCCAGAACATCGTCCCCGATCTTGCGATAAATCAAAACCAGGTCGGGCATCACGTGGCAATCTCGATAATCGGCCCAATTACCGGACAAAGCATGATCTCGAAGTCGTTGCGGCAGAGTCTCATCATTTCCCAGTGACGTTATGGTGAGATTCAAGACGGCATCCAACGATTCCCTGCGTTGACCCCTCTTCTCTCTCCGGTAATCTCGCCTGAACAACGAGGTCCGCCTAATCGTCCTCATCGCTGTTGAGATCAGCCATCAGTTCGGCCACGGTGTCGAAGGTGGGCAAGTCTGGGGAATTCAGTTCTTCCATCGCGGCTATTGTTTTAGGCCCGGGGATGATGCAGTCGAAAGGCAGTTCGGTGTCCGTAGCCGTATGCAAGAGCATGATGCGAAAGGCGTCGGAAATAGTAAAGTCATGACGCTTCAACACGGCTTTTACTTTTTCCCAAACCTGTGGATCGACTTCAGCGGTTGCCTTCACAACAATTCCCATCGTAGTCGACGCCTCCTCGCTAGAATGTGATTCGCGCGGAAATCATGGTAGCACACGACGTTTCAGCCACCCCACCGCAAAGGATACACGCGGCTCTGGTAGAGCAATGCGCCGACCCGATCCAGCGCGGCGCGGTTCGGTTCGCGCACGTCCAGCCGACGCTCCAGGGTGATGGACGCCAGCCGGCCGAGCATATCGCACTCCCTGACGAACCCGTTGACGGTGGCGGCCTCTCCGCCCAGCGCGACATAATCCAGCCGGTTGAGCCAGGGTCGCCACTGATTCTCCAACACCTCCGCCGCCTTGACGTAAAGTCGGTGAATCTGGCCTTCACGCACGCGCTGGAACCTGCGTTGCGACGTGCCGCCGGCATGGTGCTTGCTCTTCACGTAGCGGGTGTCGGTTTTGGACACCTGGAGTTTGTCGCCTTCATACACGGCGATGGCATAGCGTCCCAGCCTGACCAACGCGACCCCAACGGTAAATTCGGTGGAGAGCAGGGAGCGCAGGGGTTGGTCGCGGATTCCGCTTTCCAACCCGCCGTCGTTCAACGGGAAGGGAGGCAACACCGCCAATCCATCGTTTCCGACCCGGTATGCTGCGAGGCCCGTGGGCGAGCGCAGCAACTGGCTGCTGGCGCGCTCAAGAGCATCGATCCATCCGGGCCCGCCTTCGAGTTTAGCAAGAGCGGCGACGCTGACGACGTCGGCATCGTTGGCAGAAGCGGCCGACAGGTGCAGCGATTCGACCGGCGCTTCCGAACCCGCAATCTGCCCAAGTCGGTCCAACAACCGTTCAACCTGGTTGGCGAATAGCGTCTGGCCCGGACGCAGACCGAAGGTTGTTGATTCGTTTGTTGTTGGCATGGTGAATGATAACCGATTACGCGCGGCGTGGAGAACGGCCCTGGTGTGCCATAATGTCCGCCAACAAAAAATGGACCAGGCTTACAGGCGGTTTTATGGTTTCCCACGATTTTCAGGCCGACCACGATTCTCCATTCATTCCGTTGATTGAGCGTCGAGACCGCGCCCTGCGCCGCCTTGACGATGGCCACGCCGCCCTGCTCGACGCGTTGAGCGGCGTCAGCGAAGCCGAGGCGTTCCTGGGTTCCCGATGGTCGGTGTGGGAGGTGATGCAGCACCTGTTGACGGAGAACTTCGTGCAGGCTCTGGAGGAGATCGCCTCCGGCGAACGGGAAATGCTCCCGCCCTTCGACCCGCGCGCGGACCGAATCGCCGCCGACGTGGCGCGTCTGGAGGCCAACTACCGACGGTTCCGCGCTCTGATCACCGGCCTGTCCCCTGCGCAACTCGACCTGCCCGCCACGCCGTACAACCCTGAGAACAACTTCCCCGCCCTGTCGCTGCTGGACCTGATTGAACGCACATCCGGACACGAAGGGAATCATGCCCGGCAGGTGGTGGAAACCCGCAAATTCGTGGACGCCTTCCGGTCTGCGGAACGGGCGATCACGGTGGCGGGTCTGGGCACTGGCGGCCATGAGTCGGCGCCCGTTCAGACACGCGAACTGCTCGCCAATGCCGATTACGTCGTGGGATCGCCGACGGCGTTGTCGGTGGCGCGTCGCTGGATTCGCTCGGTGGAACTCCCGCTGAACGCGGGCAACCGGGCGGAACTGATCAACCGTCTGGTCAGGGACATACGGGCGGGCCTGTGGTCGATGGTCGTAACGCTGGGCGACCCGGCCGAGTCCATGCCGTCGTTGCTGGCGGATCTCGGTGATGCGGTGGGCAGCGTATCGGTGCAACCCGCGCCCGGGTTCTATCGGCTTGCCCTGGCGCAGGCGGGGTTGTCGCCCCTGGATGCCATCTTTGGCTCCGTGGAGCGGGCCGGCGATGTTCCGAAGCTTCTGGCATCCGGCAGGTCGGTGGTCGTGCTCGGCGCGGACGACGCCGGCGACTGGAGCGGCACGGCAACCCGCCTTGCCGAAGCGGACGTGCCCGCAGACTCTCCGGCGGAGTTGGTCAGCAACCTGTCGGCGGATGCGTCGGTGTCTTCGATGCCTCTCGGCGGACTGATCGGGTCGGCGGCCGGCGACGCCGACGCGGCGGTTGATTCAGCGCTGATACTGCGGCCCGGTAGTCCGTAGGCCGGCGGTATGGTAAATTTTTAGTGCAACAGCCAGCCGGACAGACTACCGCCTGGCAACGGAGGAAACAGAATGGCAGAGCGGATTGGATTCGTCGGGCTGGGAATCATGGGCAAGCCCATGGCCCGCAACCTGATGGCGGCCGGCTATGAACTCACGGTCTATGACATCGTGGGCGAACCCGTGGAAGAGTTGGCCACCGAGGGAGCGACCGCGGCGTCCTCCCCGGCCAGCGCGGCGACGGGCAACGCTCGGACTATCACCATGCTGCCCGATTCGGCGGATTCGGAGCGGGCGATACTGGGGCCGGATGGCGTGCTGGAAGGCGCGGACGCCGGATCGGTAATCATCGATATGAGCAGCATCGCTCCGTCGATGTCCCAGAAGATTGGCGCGGCGTGCGCCGAAAAGGGCGTCAAGTTCCTGGACGCGCCGGTCAGCGGCGGCGAACCGGGCGCAATCAACGGCACGCTGGCCGTCATGGTGGGCGGCGACCAGGCGGTGTTCGATGACAGCAAGGCCGTGCTGGACGTGGTCGGCGGCAACGTGGTGCTGACCGGCGACGTGGGCGCAGGGAACATCACCAAACTGGCCAACCAGATCATCGTCGCGGCCAACATCGAGGCGCTCAGCGAAGCGATGGTGCTGGCTCAGAAGGCCGGCGTTGACCCCGAGCGCGTGTTCAACGCCATACGGGGCGGCCTGGCCGGCAGCGCGGTGATGGAAGCCAAGGGCCCGATGATGCTGGACCGCAACTTCCGCGCCGGTTTCCGCATCCGCCTGCACCAGAAGGACCTGCGCAACGTCCTGCAAACTGCCGGTGAACTCAACGTGCCGTTGCCGGTAACCGCTTTGGTCCAGCAGATGCTGGGGTCGCTGATCAACGACGGCGAGCAGGATGCCGACCATGCGGCCATCCTGCACTTCATCGAGAAGTTGGCCGGCGTGGAGGTGCAGCGCGGCGGGTGATTGCTCGGCTCCCCGAGCATGATGGGTGTATTCGTAGGGGCGGGTTTCAAACCCGCCCCTACAGATTATGCGCCCGGTCTTTCTTGGAACCCGTCGGGCGATTAATCAGGGAACCGTGAGCGGCTCCATTCCAAGGCGGCCCGCAGTCCACTCTCTTCGCGGATGCGTGCGAACTCGGCGTGCTCCGGAGTGTCCGCCGTGTCGAACTGGGTCATCAACTCAAGGTTGTGGTTGAGCGCCGACAGGAATCCGGCCGATTCCAGGGCGCGATTGACCGACAGTTTGGTGGTCTTGATGCCGATGGCGGAGATTCCGCGCATCTTCTGGGCCACCCGCTCGCACTCTGCGATCAGGTTGTCGTGGGGCACCACACGGTTGACCATGCCGATGCGGGCCGCCTCGTGGGCGTCGATGATGTCGCCGGTGAGCATCATCTCTTTGGCCAGGGCGAGATTCAGCGAGTAGGGCGTGATGAGGAAGGGCGCGCCGTAGCCGAGGCGGATTTCCGGTTCGCCCAGCATGGCGCGGTCGGACGCGATCTTTACGTCGCACACCTGCACCAGTTCGCAGGCGCCGCCCAGGGCATAGCCGTTCACGGCGGCAATCACGGGCTTGCTGAGGTTCCACACCATCAGGAAGGTCTCTATGTTGACCTTGAGGCGGGTGCGACGCCCATCCACCGGCAGCGGTTCGCCGGAGGGCCCGCTGGCCTCGGACTCGATATCAAACCCCGCCGAGAAGGCCCTGCCGGCTCCGGTCAGGATCACGACGCGAACGTCGGGGTTGGCCTCAATGGCCTCCAGAGCCTCGCGGAGTTCGGAGATCAGCGTGGGGCTGAGGGCGTTGAGCTTCTCAGGGCGGTTGAGGGTCAGGTATCCGATCCCCTCCCGCTCTTCGAATAGCAGGGTTTCAAAAGCCATGTCTTGACCTCATCGAGTTCAGGGACCGATGATCTCCACGGTTTGGATCACCACCGCATTGACCGGAGTCGAGCCTTCACCGCCAGGCTGCGTGGGAGCGGTGGCGATGGCGTCGATGGTTTCCAACCCGGCCACGGCCTGCCCGAATATGGTGTAGTTGGGAGGCAACGCATAGTCGGCGTGCATGATGAAGAACTGGCTGCCGTTGGTGTTGGGGCCAGCGTTGGCCATCGCCAGAACCCCGCGGGCGTAGGGGCGCTGCACCGGTTCATCCGCGAAACTGTAGCCGGGCCCGCCGGACCCGGTGCCGGTGGGATCCCCGCCCTGGATCATGAATCCGTCGATGGTGCGGTGAAAGATCACGCCGTCGTAGAAACCCTCTCGTGCCAGGAAGACGAAGTTGTTCACGGTGTTCGGTGCCTCCCCGGGCAACAGTTCCACCGTGATGGCTCCCGCCGAAGTGTTGAGCACCGCCGTATATGACGACGCCGGGTCAATGGTCATGGTGGGCGCTGACGACCACCGCTTGATTGACCGGCCGCCCACAACGGAAACATCGGGCGTGGACGCTCCGGACTCGGACGAACCGGCGCCGGTGTCGACGATCTGGGTTGCCTGCGGGATCTGGGTCGGCGCGACCGCAACAGCGGGAGTTGTGGCCGATTCTTCGGGTTCGCCCAGCGTTGGGTTCGGTATGAAGTCGCAGCCGGCCAGAAACAGGGCGATGATGCCGGCGACGAGGACTGTGGTCAGTATTCTGCGAGTTTTCATCATGTTCAGCCCCATCCTAATAGGGGCGGGTGATCTTGGCGACTTCTTTGAGGGCTTCCAGCGAGAAGTCCGGGGATTGGCACAGGCTGATGGTTTTCTGCTCATAGTCGGCGATGTCGCTGACCATGCCCGGTATCCGGTCGGCCAGTTCAAAGGGGATGTTGGTCACGCCGTGCTTGTCGCCGTGGAGCAGGTCGCCGGTGGACACGGTGAGTCCCCCAACGTCGATGGGGATGCCCATATCCACCATGTGGACATAGGCATGGGACACCGACACCTCTTTGGCGAAGAACTGGAAGCCGAGTTCGCGGACTTCGTCAAGGTCGCGCACCGTTCCGTCGGTGGCGACGGCCACCGCGCCCAGCGCCTTGTGGATGTTGGACTGCACCTCACCCCAATAGGCGCCCAGGGGCGGATTGTCGATGTCGTGCAGCACGATGAAACGAGGCTCGGGCACGGAAACGATGAGATCCCACCAGTCCTCGCGGGCCACGCTGCGGCCCTCGGGACGATTGGCGGATATGACACCGGTCACGGCGTACCCGACGATGGGCGGAAATTCCTGGAAAACCGTCTTGATCTCTGGGAGCATGAAGCCGGCGTTCTTGGGGCGGAAATTGAAGCCTTCAATCGCGTTGCAGATGCTCGGCGAGTCGATTTTGGCGAGGGCTTGCAGGGTTGCGTCGCTGACGGTCTGGTACAAGGCCGGGCCTCCTGGGTTGGCAAACAGGTCTCGCGCCGGCGATGCACCGGCGCGCCAGAAAGCATATCACAAATCAACGGACGCAGAGGCAGGCCAGCGCAGGATCGCCGGGCCATTCGATTGTTGACGATAGATTGGGTGGTCCGCTTAGATTAGGTAGTCCGCTCATCCTGAGCCTGTCGAAGGACGAGCGGGCGGCGAGCAGGGAACCGTTCCGGCAACAGCAAATGGCTTTCGCCAGGATAATCGAATGGCCTTGCCGGGATCGGGCAACCGCCGGCCGCATTTGGCGATATCAGTCTGTTTCCCGGGCCAGTGGAGTCAGAGCCGAAAGAGTTCACGGCCGGTTGGCGTTGCGCTCAATCGCGGCGGTCCGACGGGTCATCATCCAGAATGTACTCGTCAACGTACTCGTCGTCGTGGTAATAGTCCCAGTAGTCCTCTTCGGACTCCTGCCGGTGCAGCCGACCCCAGATCCACTTGCCGACCACGACCACAACCGCCAGGATCACCAGGCCGCCGATTATCCACACGTCCAGATAGGCCAAAAACGACAGATCCTGGGACACGCCGCCGGACTGCAGTGCGATGGAGAGGATGCTGAATAGGTTCATTGGTTCACCGGGGGCGGAAAATCGCCGAATCTTGCAGGGCCTCAAACGTGCCCTCGCATTAACGATTTACAATAATATCATCCGTTTCCCGCCGGGATATCGAATACCCGTCGCCGCCAAGAGGTGATTTGAAGCGGGTCAATGGTGAAGATTATGAAAGAGACTGTGAACTCCTTCCTGCAGCACCTGATCGTCGAACGCGGATTCTCCCAAAACACCCTCGACGCCTACAGCAGCGACCTCAACCAGTTCCGCGAATTCGTCGGCGGCTACCTGAATGCCAACGATGACGACCCCGAAGCCTGGCGCATGGTGGACCTGACGCTGCTCAACGCCTACATCAGCGAACTGCGCGACAAAAAGGGATACCGGGACTCGACCACCGCCCGCAAGGTGGCTGCGGTTCGCTCCTTCTTCGGCTACCTGAGCGCCAACGACATCATCAGCGAAGACCCCACCGAGAACCTCGGGTCGCCACGGGTCGGACGCTCTGTGCCCAAGTTCATCTCGGAAGCCGACGTCAAGCTCCTGCTCAATACCGCCGCCGACACCGGCACCCCGGAAGGCCGCCGCGACGCCAGCATCCTGGAACTCCTGTACGCCACCGGCGTCCGGGTCAGTGAACTGGTTGCCCTCAACGTGCAGGACATCGACTTTGAGGAAGGATTCATCCGCGCCTGGGGCAAGGGCTCCAAGGAGAGGATCGTATATCTCTACCCCGAAGCCCTGTCCAACCTGCGCGGCTACATCGGGGGCGCGCGCGCCCAACTCGTCAACAACAGGAAGGGTGAAACCGCCCTCTACATCAACAACCGGGGCGAGCGTCTGACCCGCCAATGGGTCTGGAACATCCTCAAAACCGCCGCAAAGAAATCCGGGATCGATCCCAAGATCACTCCCCACACCCTGCGCCATAGCTTCGCCACCCACCTGCTCCAGAATGGCGCCTCGCTGCGCCACGTTCAGGAACTGCTCGGGCATTCCAACATCTCCACCACCCAGGTGTACACCCACCTCACCGACTCCCACGTCCGTGAGGAATACGAGCGCAGCCACCCGCGCGCCTGACCCTCCGGCCGGGCCGTCCGTCAACGTGGCTCGCCGGCCGCGCCAACGCAGACCCGGCGGCATTGAGGCGGCAAATTGCCCGGTTGGGTCCCGACCCTGAGGCTAACCGCCCTCTCCGGCGCGCAGCACTCGCTGCACTTCCAGGCGTCCCGTCACGAAGGCCAGCCAGATCACGGTGATGACGCTCACCGTGGCCAGCACCGCATAGGCCAGCGCAAGCATGCGCCAATCGGTTTCAAAAGTCAGCGGCGGTGTGGCGCGGACTCCTCCCTCGGCCACTTCCAGCACCGGCAGCAGGGCCGCGCCGATCTGCGCCCCCGCCCAGGTGCCCACGGCCACGCCGGCAATCACCACGATTGCCAGGTTGAACCACACCACTCCGTTTAGTTGTCCCCGGGTGCTGCCCAGCGTCCTCAGCAGGGCGAACTCGGTTTGACGCTCCCGCGTATCGAGCCAGCAGAACAGCGCGATTCCGGACGCGCTGGCCAGCGCCAGGGCCAGGAACATGATCACCAGCAAACCGCCCCATCCGGCATTCGCCAATGGCTGTTGCCCGCGCAGGTCGGCCTCCTCTTCGGCGACCATGACGCGGCCGGTGCTGACGCCCAACTCCCGGACCAGGGTCGAGGCTTCGTCCGCCTGCGCCATCGCGCCCGCCAGATCTCCCGGCACGATGCCGCGGTCGATCCAAAGCTCGCCGGCCCCTCCGAAAATGCGCCGGCTGTGCCGGTTGGAGTATTCCACGAACTCGCCGAGATCCACAATGACGAAGGGTTGCTCACGCGGGTCCACCGTGGGGAAGAATTCCGCCACGCCGGCCACTTCCAGCGGCAACGCGAACGTGGACATGCCCAGGCTGATCCGGTCGCCAATCTCGGATCCGGTGGCTTCCAGGATTCGCGGGCTGACCACCGCCGGCAGCGGCGGCGAAGTGGAGCCGGGCCTCAGGCCCGGCGCTCCGATTCCACCGGGAGACCAACTGAACACCGTTGAACCGGTGGTTCCGGTGCGGGAGACGTTGTGGCTGGTCTCCAGCGAATACAGGCCGGGCCGCACGTAGTCCTCAATCGCAGTCCAGCCGTCCGCCGAATCGAACGGTTCGATGACCACGTCTCCCCCGGGCGTGTGGGCCGTCAACGTGTCCATGAAAAGGATGCCGGGGCGGTCTCGGCCGGTGCGTCCCACAATCTGGAGGTTGATCAGGGTGTGCGGCGGTTGGTCCAGTCGTGGCTGCTGTTCATCGTCAGTGGGCCGTCCGGACCGTCCCAGCCTGAGGTCAACCTTCTGCTCCAGTTGCACCCATTCCCGTCCGCTGACATCCCCAAGCGGTATGTCATAGTGGCGGCCGGAGTCATCTCGGAGGCGGGCGGACACGCTCACCAGTTGACCTGGCAAGCCGCCGGTGCGCGCCCACAGCGAAAGATGGGTGGTGCCGTCCGGCAAGCGCACTCCCTCAGGCGCGTTGGGATTGGGCGCGATCAGGGCCATCAGTTCCGGCAGTGTCTGGCCGTTTGCGAAATCATCGCGCCACCACGCCACGTCGGCCAGTCGCGAAGTTTCCACGGCCAGCGCAGAAACTCTTTGGGAGCCGAACCCTTCGGTCAACAGGCTGCCCTCGGTTCGCATCGTTTCTGCCGAACCCGGCAGCGTCTGCGAAGCGCCGGTGAAGGCCCGGGGGATGCGCCCGCCGTCGTGCTGGATGCGTATGTCCGCGCCGGTATCATAGCGGACCCGGTCGTCCAGGCTGCGGGTCAGGGTGGCCGAAAACGCGCTGCCCACCACGCCCAGGGCGGTGGCGAGCATCAGCAGGGCCACCAGGCTCCCCGGAGCGATGGGGTCGCGGGCGATGCGTCGCAAACCCTGCACCAGCCAGCCGGGGCCGAACGGCCCGACCACCCGCGCGGACAAGCCCATCGCCAGCGGGAAAAAGCGCATCACCAGCAGGCCCAGCGCGATCAGTCCCAGCGCCGGCCCCAGCAACAGCGCAAAATCGATTTCCAGATCGCGCCCGCCCAGGCTTCTGGTCAGCACCGTGCCCCGGCTGGAGATTTGCCACCAGAGAAACGCGATCACCACCAGCGCCAGCAGGTCAAGATAGTAGCGATGAACAAAGGGCGTACGGGCGGGACGCGCCCCGGACTGCCGAAACTCCACTATGCCCTTCCCCGCGGCGGCCAGGGTCGCCAGGGACAGCACCAGCACCGCCAACGCCGCGCCCGCCGCGCCCATGCCAAAGGCCTGCCAGGACAGCGACACCGGAGCCCCCGAGGATGCGGAGTCGAACACCAGCCCGCCCAGCCCCTTGGCCAGCAGCGGCGACAGCAAGACGCCGACGATAACCGATGGAACCGCCAGCAGCAGCCCTTCCACCAGCGTCAACACCCCGATCTGGAAGGTGGTTGCTCCCCGGCTCTTGAGCATGGCGATCTCGGCGGCCCGTGCCCGAATGACCATCCCGGCTGTGATGGTGAGGTAGTACGCCAATATGCCGGTGACGAGGAACACCATCAGGAACAGCGGTATGCGGGCCAGCAGCAGTCGCTCCTCATGGTCGTCCAGGATGCGCGCCAGGCCGGTGGACGTGCTGCCGTTGGGCAGGTAGTTGGACACGTCGCGCCGCACCTGGCGCAGCGCGGTTTGAAACTCATCAACCTGCTTGGCCGGCAGGCCGTGTCGGTCCACCTGCAGGAACCAGGCTGAACTGGTATAGATGCCGGGATACCGGCGCCCGACCTGCTCCAGGAGCGCCTCTTCCGATACGAAGAGCGGCACCAGGGTCCAGTCGTCGTCATGGTATGAGAGCAGTTTGTTCCTCCGATACCAGAACTCCTCGTCGGGGTCGGTTGGCTCGATGACGCCGACCACCATCACCTTGGTGGCGGGTTGTCCCTCTCCCCCGGTTGCCGGCACGATTTCAAACCCTTCTCCCACCGGAAGGTCCAGGAACTCCAGACCGGTGGGATCAACCGCCACCTCGATTACCACGCGGTCGGTGGCGCCGGTGCTGTCGTCGTAACCGCCGCCTCCTGATACGCTCGGCCAGCGGCCCTGCACCAACCGGCCCTTGCCCTCCTGCAAACCCGATAGATACTGGAGTCTCCCTCGGGGGCGCACGTCATTTGGCAGGTCCAGATTGGGCCGACCCGAGAAGTAAAAGGTCGCCGTCTCAATCTGGAAGGATGCCGCGCCGATGGCGTCGCCCAGGGGCGTCATCACCCGTTGGGCGACGAACCGCTGGGAGTTTCGGTAGCGGTCGCTGGCCGCCGTCGCCGTGCGCGGGTCGTCCAGGTCGTTGAATACGCGGACCCAGAGGTTCACGTCTCCTGATTCCGCTTCGGACAGGGCGCGACGCAGCGCAGTCTCCGCCAGCAGGTCGTTGAATACCACGGCGCTGGACAGCAGCACCACCGCCAGCGTCACGCCCAGCAGCACGGTCAACTCGATGCGGAAGGAGGACATCAATCGCCGCCGCGCCAGGACGTAGCCGAGGTTGAGGATTGCCGGCATTATTCAGTCTCCCTCAGCACTTCCGGCGGCCGCAGGCGGCTGGCCACAGTCCCGGCCAGCATGATAGCCGCCGCCGCCGCTATCGCCAGGCAGCAGAAGGTCGCCACCAGCCAGGGCCCCTGCACCACGAAAATTATGGGAGGCGTTACCGCGCCGCCGGAGGCGTTGCCGGCCAGCTCTCCCAGCGTCCAGCGAGCGAGACCCCATCCGGACAGCCCTCCGATGATCACGCCCAGCGCCGCGATGATGATACGCTCCAACGCCAGCCCTGCGAACCGCTGCCAGCCGAGAACGCCCAGCGCGGCGCTCACCGACATATCCACGCGTTGCTCGCGAACCGCCACCGCCGCATGGGCGCACAGCGCCAACCCGACTGCCAGCGCCAGCGCCGCCAGGCCGATGCCGGTCAGCGCATCCCACGCTCCGCCGGCCAGGGGGTTTCTGGTCGCAAGGTCAACCGTATCTTTCCGGTCTCGCAGGTACGACAGGCGGTAGCCAACATCCAGTATGGCCCCGGCCACGGCCGCGCGGTCCAGCGCCGGATCCTCGGAGACATCGAACCACCATTCGCTGGGAACTGTGGGGTCCGCTCCCGGGGCCTGCGCCAGCCACGCCCGCAACTCATGCGCGGACACAACAACGAACGGCCGCCTGGCGTCCAGGGTCGGGAAGTGGTTCACCGTGCTGGTCACCCGCGTCGGCACCACGTATCCGTCAACGGTGATGCGCACCGACTGGCCTTCCTCAAACCCGGGGCCGGCCACGGATGGCAGCGGCAGCATCCCCGGCGGGATCACGATGCCGCGCGGAGACCGGCCCAGCGGTTCCTGCCACCTGATGGACAGGCCGGCGTCGCCCGCCTGCGCCGCGTCGGGAGTGCGCTCGATGCGGTCGGGGACGTTGCCTCCCTGCGGCAGCGCCGTCCAGGCCCCGACTTCTTCAAAACCCTCGATGACCAACCCATCCGCGCCCAGACCCGGACCCAACGCGGTTATATTGTCGAACGATAGGCCGCCCGGTGGAGTGCGCGAAAAGGAATCTCCCGAGATGTACGCCGCCACCACCCTCCACCGATCGGTGGCCGGCGCAGTGTCGCTCACCTCAGGCATGGGCGCGACGAGATACTCCCAGGGATCCCCCACTCCGAAACGGGGAGCGACCGGCCCCATCTCCAGGTTGCGGTAGAATCCGCGTTCGTTGCCGATGCGGAGCCATAACCGGTAGGTCGGCAGGGGCACCCCGGCGCCCACGTCCTGCCCGTCGTCCCGCCGCACCCAGATGCCCACGCGTTCGGTGGACTGCGGCAGGGACACTCCTGCGGCCTCCGGCGCGAGCGTGCGACGCAACGGCGCCAGCAGCGTGTCAAGGGGAGCCGGCTCACCGTCGGCAAAGTCGTCGCGCCACCAGGACGCATGGGGCATGGTGATGGGGTCCACGCCCAGCACCGTTCCGCGCTGCGTCCCGCCATCGAGGAAACCCACCGACTCCCGGATGATCGGAGCCACCGCTTCCACACCTTCAATATCATTCAGGCGGTCGATGCGCTCCTGCTCGGTGCGGCCGATGAAGGTGGCCCCGCCAAGGACGATGTCTCCCCCAACCCGGTGATTGGCCTGGTCGGCCTCGCTCCGCGCCAATGTGGTCTGGAACGACCCTGCGAATACGCCCAGGGCGGCGGCCAGCGTGACCACCACCGTCAGCGACGCGTACGGCAATGGGTGCCGCGCCATGCGTCTCAGGGACAGCGCGACCCAGGCCGGAGTCGTCCGCTGCGCCAGCCATGCTGTGCCCAACAACAACCACGGCAGCGCGCGCAGCATCAGAAACGCCAGCGTGAGCAGCGCCGCGGAAGGAGCCAGCAGGAGCGACGGATCGAGTTCCGGCCCGCGCCCGGTCAGGGTTCCTTCCACGAATCCGCCGCGCTGTCTGATCTGCCAGACCAGCACCCCCAGGGCGACCACGGCCAGCAGATCGATGTAGTACCGTTGCAGCCACGGCGCGGAGGGCGGTCGCGCCCGGGCTCGCAGAAAGTCCAGAATGCCCAGCCTCGCCAGGCTGCCTCCGGCCACCGTCAGCACCGCCAGGCTCAACAGGCCGCCCACCGCTCCCGTCGCGTACATCTGCCATGACAGGGTCACGTCCAGTGGTGTTTCACCGACTCCCGCGCGGTCGGCCGGGTTGATCGCGCCGATGAGGAAAAAGCTGCCAATGCCCCAGGCGATCAGCGGGCCGATGAGCGTTGCCAGCACGACGATCAGGCCTTCTCCCACCGCCAGCAGGCCACTGATCTGGCCCACGCTTGCGCCCCGGCTGCGCAGCATGGATGATTCGGCGGCCCGCGCTCCGGCCAGCAGGCTCACCGCCAGCGCGAGGAAGTACAGAATGACCACCACCACCAGCGAAATGAACAGGAGCAGCGGAGCGCGGGCCAGGGTCAACTCGCGTTGGTAGGTTGCCAGCAGTCCGGTGCCCCGGCTGTTCTCCAGACCGGTCAGCACAAAGGAACGGGGAAATTCGCTGTTGATGTCGGTTTCCAGTGCGGTCAGGTTGTCGCGGGTTTGCTGGACCGTTTCCGCGGTTATGATGTCGGGTCTCACGTACAGGAACCAGCCGAAATCTCCCACCAGCGTGGGGTGCGGCACGCCGATTCCATCGAAGTACGCCGTTTCGGATACATAGATCGGCGCGACGGGCCGTCCCTCCCAGTCGCCGATGCGGAAGTAGTCGGCGCTGCCCATCCAGTATTCCGCGCGCGGCGCAATCGGCTCGGCCAGTCCGACGATATCGACGGCCACATACTGTGGAGGTTCGTCATCGTCGCCTTCGTAAACCACCAGCCATGCCGTTTCGCCAAGGGACCAGCCCGTTAGCCGTGCCGTGTCCACGCCCAGCACGCCCTCAATCCGCGGGCACCCGTTCAGTTGCGGGCAGCCGCCGGGATCCATCGTTATGCTGTCCGACGGCCAGTCTCCCTCCACCAGTCGGGAGTTTTCCTCAAAACCCGTGACGAAAAACGGGCGGCCCAGGGGAACGTCGTCGATGCCGAAAGGAATCCCCGCGCCCGTCATGGGCAGGATGGGCAGCATCTTGGCGTACCGGTGCGCGCCCCTCAGCAGGTACCCAACGTCCCGGTCGATGATGCTCTCGATCTTGGTGCGCAGGGCAGCGTAATCTTCCGGTCCCAGCGGGCGGTTGCGCACCACGATTTGGGTGTTGATCACGGTGGGAGAGGTTACGGCCAGCGAATGACGCAACCCGGCCTCGGCCAGCGCCTGTGAGTACATCGCCCCAAGCGCCATGATGGTGACGGCGGCCAGAACACCGAACGCGGTCACGGCCAACAGGCCCCAGGCTGACCTTATGCGTCGGGGCAGCAGCCACAGCAGCAGGGCGATACTACGCATTGCGCTGAACTTGATAATCGCTGGTGGTGCTAAGGGCGGGCTCGAAACCCGCCCCGGTATGTTGTCCCATGCTTTTCGGCGCCGTGGAGCGGCAGGGCAACCTGCCTGGTAGATGCTCGACTTCCACTTCCACCGGTCACCGCAGGTTCACGCATCTGCACGGCTGGCAGTTTGAGTGTTGGGCTGCGATGCTCCGGACGGAAATTTCCGGAGGGAAGCATACCATAACGCCGAATGTCCGAGTATCCTTAAAAACGGCCTCCGCCCGTCAGGGCGGAGGACTTTGATTGCCTGGGCAACGGCCAACGGGCGAGCCGCCATTGCTCCTGGCGTGCACTACGGCAGATGTATCCGGTCTGATGCGTGTCGGTGTCCGGCGTCGCGCCCGGCCGCGTTGGAGAGAAACTCCAACGCCGGACTCATTCGTCGGCCCGACCGGATTCCCGGACCGCCGCCGGCGGATTGGGATCAACCATCGACACCGGGGGCGGAGGCGGAGGCGCCCGACGCTGTTGCGGCCGGCCTGCTTCGGCTTCGGCGGCAAGTTGCGCCATGATCAGCGTGGTCAGTTCCCGGCGCATCGGAACGGCGTCAAGGTTGCAGCCGGAGAACACCTCGAAGCCGGGCGACATCGCGTCGATCATCTGGCGCACGCGGGTGCTGCCGTGCCGCGCCGCGATGATCATCCGGCTGGACTGGGTGTCCCGGATGGAACCGTCGTCCTCGTCGGTGGATTCGGGCAGTTGGTCAATCTCGTCCTCGTAGTCCATGCGGTCCACCACGCTTAGAGCGGCGGTGGCTTCTCTCCGGAAGGTGTCAACCTCGCGCAGGGTCCGGGCCAACTGGTCCACCAGGTTGGCGGCGCTTTCAATGATCGCCGGAAGCTGTTCCTGGGCCTCATTCGCCGCCTGCAACGCGGTGTGAGCCCGGTTCAGAGCATCCTCCCGGTGGTTCTCCCGTTCCTCAATGCGCTGCAGCAGGGTCACCTGCTCGCGCAACGCCGGGGCCTCAGACGCCAGCGATTCCAGCCGTTCCACGTAGGCGGCCGCTTCTTCGGCTTTGCGCAGTCGTTGAGTCAGTTCATCGGAAAATTGGTCTGGCATTTTTTGTTTCCTTCCTGCTTACCGTGCCAACCATTCGGCGCCAGTTCGGGCAATTGTGGAATCGGCTGGCGCTCCGGCAGTTTGTGGATACAGCCAACGGGAGGCCGTTGTCCCGGTTGACCCCAAATTTATAGCAGACTGTCGTCGAATCGCGAGACATAACGGGTTTGCTGATTTGCGCAATTTTTTGGAATGACGCCAACGCAGCGCATCGAAAGGCATCCGCCAGCGCACCAACCACGGTTGGAGTGTGCATGACGCCCCGCTCCAGGATGCAATTGCCGGCTGCGGAGTGGCCGATGCCGCGCAGCCTTACGTCGTCCCTCGCGCGCCCTGTACCCCGTTTCATCAACGCCAGGATCAGGATCATCTCACGCGTACCCAAGTTTGGTGGCAGGGAAGCGTGAGAATCGTGATTGACCGCATTTACGGATTATCAGGATTGGGAACACTCGGCCCCAAACGGTCTCAATCCGCCTAATCCGTGAATCTTGAAAATCTTGATTCTGACAAACTGCCCAAACCGGGTGCGTATGAACGGCAGCATCTGCGGCGCACCGTCCCCAGATCCCGCCAATCTTGCTCTTGGTGATTCACGGGCCCGAACCGGGTCCGCGTGTGGCGTTCCGCAGATTGGCAACTTTATAAGGTGAAAGGTATAATGTCCGGCAATCTTTGCTCATAAGGGGGCATTACGTGACTACCAACGCCACCGCCAATGGCCAGGCTTCCTTCGACTCCGACGAACTGCAGGTGTTTTTCCGCGGGCAGTACGTTCCGGCTAGCGAGGCCAAAGTAAGCGTAATGACCCATGCCCTGCACTACGGCACCGGCGTATTCGAAGGAATCCGCGGAAACTGGAATGCCGAACAGGGAGCCATCAACATCTTCCGGATGCGGGAACACTACAAGCGCCTGTTGGACGGCTGCCGTATCCTGATGCTGGACATTCCGTACAACGCGGATGATCTCTGCGACATCACCACCCAACTGGTCGAACGGAACCGGCACATCAGCGACATCTACATACGCCCGCTGGCCTACAAGAGCGAAGAACTCGTCGCCAACCTGAAGTTGCAGGAACTGGCGGCCGATTTCCTGCTCATCACCGTGCCCTTCGGCAACTACCTGGGCAGCGATCGGCTGCGTTGCTGCACGTCGTCCTGGCGGCGAGTTGACGATCCCATGATCCCGGCCCGCATCAAGGCCTGCGGCATCTACGTCAACAGCATCCTCGCCAAGACCGAGGCCACCCTCAGCGGCTTCGATGAAGCGATCCTGCTGAATCACGATGGCCATGTTTCGGAAGGATCGGGCGAAAACCTGTTCATGGTGAAGGACGGTCGCGTGTACACGCCCGGCCTGGAGGACAACGCCCTGGGCGGCATCACTCGGGACACGGTGATGCAACTGGCGCGTAACGAACTAGGGCTGGACATCGATATGCGGACCATCGACCGCAGCGAACTGTATCTGGCCGACGAGGTGTTCCTCAGCGGCACCGCCGCCCACCTGACCCCGGTGGTGGAACTGGACTGCCGACCCATCGCCGACGGTCAGCCGGGCCCCATTACCAGCGAACTGCAGCGGATGTATTTCGACATAGTGGTGGGCAACAACCCCAAGTACCGCCACTGGTGCACTGAGGTAAAAACCGGCGATCTGGTTCCGGCGTAACGGAACGGTGTCGCATGCTGTGGCTGTCCGGCGCGGCAGTCCTGCTGGGTTACTTGCTGGGCAGCCTGCCAACCGCCTATCTGATTGCTCAAAGGGTCGGCAGTTCCTACGCCGATATCAGATTGGCCGGCGATGGCAACGCCGGAGCGGCCAATGTCGGCCGACTGGTGGGTCCCCGTTGGGGCGTGTTTGTCGGCGCCGTTGATATCGCCAAGGGCGCAGCGCCGGTTCTGCTGTTCAATGCCGTAACGAGTTCGTGGGATAACGTGTCCGGCGCCGGCCTGCTTGGCGGAATCGCCGCCATCGCCGGCCACATCTGGCCGGTTTGGCTGAGGTTCAGAGGCGGTCGCGGCGCGGCCACCGCGCTGGGTGTGACCGGGGCGGTCCTCACCGGGCCGGTGCTGCTGGTCGCCCTGCCCGCCCTGGCCATCCTGTGGCGCACCCGCAGCACCACGGCGACGCTGGCCTTCGTTTACATTTCGTCCATCATCCTGGCGCGGGCGTTGTTTGACGCATCCTGGGGGGTCATCTGGTACTGCGTCGGGATTTTTGTGACCATCGGCGCCGTGCATTTCTGGAGCCTGAAGTTTCGCGGCCGGCCCGCCGAGTCAGTGTCGGTGTAGGTCCCGCAACCCGGAGAGCCTCGGGATCAGACCACCGCCAGCATCGTGGTGCCTGCCACGATCATCACGATGGCGATGAACTTGGCGGCCAGCGCCGACGTCCCCAACGATTCCTGCATCAGACCCAGTCTTCGCCAACTGAGCAGCGACCCGGCGATGAAAACGAACATCGGCCGCGTCGCCAGCAGCGCCGATGCTGACGATACCGGCCCGAACGAGAAGGACCATACGAACAGCACTATGGCCAGTTGCGGCAGCAACCCCTCGCCAATCAGGAATGTTGCCAGGGCCTGGCGGGATTGCAACCCGCTCCATAATTTCCGCCAGTTGGAGGGCTGCCCGAACACCGCGAATACCGGCACCATCCCCAGTTCCTGCAGCACGAAGACTTCCCAGGGATTCAGGTCTGACAGCACGACCTTGGCCAGGAAAAACGAAAGGCCCAGCCCGATGGAACTTGCCACCAGCGCGGTCAGGCCCGGCGTGAGACGAAACAGCCGGCGTCCCAGACCCTCTACCGAGACCAGTATCGCCCCGCCCACGACCAGCGCGATGGCAATCCATTGGAAGGGTCCCACCGTTTCGCCCAATATTGCCAGCGCCAGCAGGGCCACCAGGATGGGGTTGGTCTGGCTGATCGCCACCGCCCGTGAGGCTTCTCCCAGCTTCAGGCCCAGGAACAGAAACAGCAGCCCAGCGCCGAGACAGACCCCGGACAGGAGACCGATCATCACGGCCTGGGTTGGAGCGGCGGTGGGCCAACCCACCACAGCCAGCACTATTCCCCCGCACGTCAGCCGGGTGAGTATGGAACCCGCGCCCAGCACGCCCACGCCGTCGAAGTAGTTGTCCAGCAGCCTCTTGTGGGCGATATTGGCGAGGCCAAGGGAGGCCGCGCTGCAGATGGCCAGTACAATCCACACGGCGGGCAAGATAGCACAACGCCGACCATGCCAGTAAGCGGGGTGAGAGTGCCGGCCCTGCTATAATCCGCGATTATCGTATTGGGAGGGCATTTTATGGGCTGGTCGATTCATCATCCGGTGGGGTTGATTCACTACACGCCGGCGGCGTGCCAACTTGGCTACACACTGTTCTCGACCACCCGCGGCGGGCGCGATGCGTACCTGATTGACATGCGCGGGAATGTCGTCCACCGCTGGCATTCCGAAGAGGGCATCCACTACGCCTACCTGCTGGACAACGGGAACCTCCTATGCCGCACCATGCCGCCCGAGGATGCCGGCGGCATCGAGTCCGTGGGCGGCTCGTCGGCCAGCCTTATCGAACTGGACTGGGACAGCAACGTCGTGTGGGCCTACCGGGACCAGACGCTGCATCATGATTACCAGCGCCTGCCCAACGGCAACACCCTGGCGCTGCTGTGGGAACCTCTGCCCGACGGCCTGGAAGCCCAGGTGCAGGGTGGCTTCGACGTCGATTTCGCCCCCGGGATGCTGGGCGACGTGGTGCGCGAAGTCACCCCGGATGGGACAGCGGTTTGGGAGTGGCGCTCCTGGGAGCATCTGGACGTGGCGGAGGATGTGATCTGCCCGCTGGAAGCGCGCCGGGAGTGGACGCACCAGAACTGCCTGAACGTAACCCCCGACGGCGACCTGCTGGTGAGCTACCGTCTGACCAGCACTGTGGGCATCGTTGACCGGGCCACCGGTGCGTTCAAGTGGAAGTGGGGGCCCGGCGAGATCTACCACCAGCACCATCCAACCTGGCTGGACAACGGGCGCGTCCTGATATTCGACAACGGGGGACACCGCCGGGGCGCCAGCTATTCCCGTATCGTAGAGGTGGACCCGGCAACCAATGAGATCCACTGGCAGTACCAGGGCGAGCCGGCCATCTCGTTCTACAGTTACAACATCAGCAGCGCCGAGCGTCAGCCCAACGGCAATACCCTGATCTGCGAAGGCGCCCCGGGCCGGATGTTTGAGGTGACGCCAAAGGGCGAAGTGGTTTGGGAGTACATCAACCCGTTCTTCATGTACAGCGGGGCCGCCGGAGGCGCCGGCGGCATGGAGTACACCAACGCCACCTTCCGCTGCCATCGCTACAGCCCCGACCACCCGGCGCTGGCCGGCCGCGATCTGGACCCTGGCCGGCATTCAGGCTTGAACCGGCTACTGGGGTAACGGGTCCCCGTCAGCATGGCTGCCCACCGGGTATTGTGTGGGCAGCCCGCCGCTAGGGTGTGACCACGTACCGGACTTCCGCGACCTTGCGGCCTCCCTCGTACACCTGGACGAGGTGCCATCCGGCGGCCCATCGACTGGTGAGCGAGGGGCCGACCTGCAGCCACTGTCTCCCGCCGCTGTAGCCCGGCTGCGCTTCAATCGTCGTGTTGCGGCGGCGGAACATGAAGCCGTCCTGAAAGGTTTCGACAACCTGGAAGTGGACAGCCTGGGGCGTGGAGCGCAAGGGGTACGAATATTCAAGGTTGAGGAATACCGGCCCTTGGACATCCTCAGCGGAGAACCCGGACGCGGGCTGACCGTCCTCTGAGACACTGATGAAGGCCTGGTCAACGCGCCCTTCGACGCTGGGCAGTGTTGGGTCAACGCCGCCGGTGGCCACAGGGTTGGCATCGCGAGGAGTGGTTCCTTCGTACCAACGGGACACGATCGGGTCCACTGATGACGCGCTGGCCGCATCCGAAAAAGCGGAACGCAGTTCCGTGATGCCCACGGGCGTGCCGGCCAGATCGTCGGCGTCGTCTTCGATGGTCGATAACCGGTAGAGATTGCGCAGGCCCTGTCGGAAGGGAGTGTCGCCGAGGCTGTGGTAGAGGTCCAGGAAGATTCGCTCGCCGAAGGAGTAGTTGCACGCAAAAGCGTCGGCTTCCCGCACCGTGTTGAGGCTCTCCAGCGCGGAGATGTTGGGAGCGTAGGCGCACGGGTAGTTGGTGGCGTCGAGCGGATGCCCGACCCGGGCCAATTCCGAAACGGACGCCATCAGTTCCGAGACTCCCTCATCCACCCAGTCGGCGTTGCTGTTCCAGTAATAGTGCGCAACCTCGTGGGCAATGATGTGACCGGCGGCATCGGCTTCGTGAGTGCCGTCATCCACGTCGAATTTGGGTCGTATGGTGATGCTGGGTCCGAAATTGGTGCCCGCCGAAGCGCCGGCGACCGCCAGTTCAAACAGGAGGGACACATGATTGTCCGGCAATGCCACCGACATGAATTGCTCCGCGTTGCGCACGGAACTCTCCAGCAGATCCATACTGCGGCCGGCCCCGCGCTGGGTGCGAATGATGCTCAACGAGACCTCGCCGGACCGGGGCAACTCGACCACGCGCGACTCCACGGTGACGCGGTTGGGATCCAGCAGCGTGTCGATCAGCCCGGGGTTGGTCCTGCTGACGCCCTGCAATGTCGCCACCACGGGCGTCCAGTCGTCGTTGATGCCGCCGCCGAAGGTGGGGTGATCAATAACCTGGCGGAACGCGCCCGGGTTT
Organism: Dehalococcoidia bacterium; assembly: GCA_963668585.1. Classification (GTDB taxonomy): domain Bacteria; phylum Chloroflexota; class Dehalococcoidia; order Lucifugimonadales; family UBA3495; genus Bin87. The sequence continues at coordinate 1,305,808 of OY764869.1, forward strand.
CCGTAGGCCAACTGTCGCAGCGACCTCAACGCGGGCAGGTCGGCAGGCTCGATGGATTTGAGGAAGGGCATGTTGACCATGCGAAGTGCCGCCTCAGCATCGCTCTGGGAGATGAGGGCCAGGCTTTTGATCGCCTCTGATTCTGGGTCGGTGACATCATCCTCAAGCCAGCGGGCGCCGGCGATCCGTTCGGCGGTTGACTGATCGCGTTGGGCGATGATCGCGACGCTCAGCACCACTGCGGCTTCGGGGTCGTTGAGGCCGTCGCGAAGCCAGGGAGACCCCACCAGCGTCCAGAAGATGGGCTCATGAAATGCGGCCAGTTGGATCAGGAGATCCACGGATTCCAATTGGTCATCGGAGATGCCGTCGCGCACCCAGATCAGGTCTTTGATGGCCTGTGCCGACTGAGGTTCCGATTGTTCGAGGTAGGCGGCGTTGTCCAGCGTCTGGAAATCGTGCCGGGTCTGGCTGGATTCCACCGTTGCCGCCGGCGCTGGCACGTCGGTGGGGAGTTCCGAAGGGACGTACCGTTCGGCCGGCGTCGCGGTGGGCTCAGATCCGCCCGAACCGGCGGCCGCCAGGGTGGAGTTGATGCCGGAGACGGCGGCTTGGATGGTCGCCTGGGCGTTGGTGCCGCCGGTCTGTTCGCCGTTGCCACAAGCCAGGATTGCCCCGAGGAATATGACGGAAAAGAGGCTCAGGATTCGGCTCATGGATACAGTATATAGGGCGGACGCGCGGGCTGCGCTATAATGCCGGCGCACAATCCCCAAGACAACCCAAAAACACAATCCCCAACAATGAATGACCAGGAGACTGAATTATGGGCAAGCTGGATGGCAGAGTGGCGCTGATCACCGGGTCGGGCCGCAATATCGGGCGGGCTACGGCGCTGATGATGGCGGGCGAAGGGGCGAATATAGTCGTCAACGCCCGCAGCAATCGGGATGAGGCGGAGGCCACCGCAGCGGCGGTGGAGGAATTGGGAGTGAAGGCGTTGCCCGTGCTGGCCGACGTGTCCCAAAAAGACCAGGTGGACGCGATGATCGACGCGGCCATGTCAACCTTCGGCCGCATTGACATCCTGGTAAACAACGCGGCCATTCGTCCGCACAAGCCCTTCACCGAGTTGACGCTGGAAGACTGGGAGCACGTTCGGGGCGTGGTGCTGGACGGGTCCTTCTACACCACCCACGGCGTCATCCAGCAGATGGTGGACAACAACTACGGGCGCATCGTGTTTCTGACCGGCGACGGAGCGTTCCGGGGCAGTCCGCAGCGGGCGCACGTTTCGGCGGCCAAGATGGGTCTGGTGGGTATGGCGAGGGCGCTGGCGTCGGAATTCGCACCTCACAACATACGGGTCAACGTGATCGCTCCCGGTAGCATCGACACGTCGCGAGCCAACCCCGAGTGGTACGCCGGTCGCGTGCCCGACCAATCGGGCATCCCGCTGGGTCGGCAGGGCAAGCCCGAGGAGATCGCATCAGCCGTAACCTTCCTCTGCACCGAGGACGGCGGCTTCGTAACCGGCCAGACCCTGCACGTCAACGGCGGCCAGGGCTACTTCGGGTAATACTTTGAGAGTCTAGTTTGCGGCGTCCAGCAGATCGAGAAACTGGTGGATGCCGTCAAAAGCCGGACTGTCCCAAGGTATGACGCCGGCCGCGATGGCATTGCCGGAGAGCAAAGTCGGGTCGGCAGGGTTGGCAGCCAAGAAAGCTCGGAGTCGGGCTTTGCTCTCCTGCCTCGGCAAGTGGTCAATGGACTTCAAGCAGTCGAAATAACCGTTTACGCAGGGCATGACTTCTGCGTCTCGGATGGCTTCAAGGCATAGGGTTTCTAGGTCGCCCCGCGAGGTATTGTCCGGCATGATATAGGTGGCAACATTTATATTGTATTCAGACACCAGCCCTACTGCGGGCTGAGTCGGAGTTTGGGGAACAGGCAGATTGGCTTGCCTTAGCGCTCCCTCAACGCTTTGCAGGGCGGCTGCATAGTTGTCATCAGCATCCCGCACAATCCCAATGCCGCGCACCGCTGTCGCTGTGGTCGCCAGCGCAGGGGCGATAACGTTTGAAAGAAACCTGCTCAATTTGTCGGCTTGAGCGAATTCTATGATCTGGATATCTACCTGTTGGATTTCCGATACATTGTGGCGACGTTCGATCAATCTTCGAAAAAACCAATAATCATCGTTGCCTTCAACCAGCAGAAGAACAGTCTTTTCGATGCTAACGTTAGGCCGCCCCCTCCACCTGGAGACCATCAGCGGAGTTCCCAAAGATATTCGATGTTGGTGTCCAGTGCAGCTTTGGTGTACGTCTGTACCTTCACGCGCTCGTCCCGTCGGTACAGCCTGTGCAGGTGCAACTCGTCAGATTCCAACTCGGTGAAAGCTGCGTTAGCGGCAACGATGCATTCGTAACTGTGCGTGGTAGCGAAGACTTGGACGCCGAACCTGTTTGATAGGTCGTTTATTGTTCTCCAAACTTCGGGCAGCAGAGAATAATGCAGTCCGTTTTCGATTTCATCAATGAGTATCGCGGCTCCACTTGCATACAAAAAGCCCAAAGTGACATCAAGCATCCGATTTATACCAGAGCCCATGACTGCCAATGGCATTTTACGATCATCCCCTATATCAGCATAAATTAGGGAAGTCCCAAGTTCATTTGGCACCGCTAACAACTCGTGCAATCTAGGTTCAAGTACCTTGACAGCGTCCACGACCAAACGGAGGTGACCTTCCCGTACCGCTTTGCCAAACACTGCCGCCAACTCGGGGTCCGCGACTCTACCCCCTACACCCATCAGCAAGGCCGGCGTTGAGTGAGCTCCATTATCGCTCACGTCTGTTTGTAGTTCTAACGCGCGGGCGGTCATGGCTGACCCGCCAGCTTGATGTGATGGTTGAGCCCAAGCTCTTGCGGTTAGCGAAACGTCACCTTCGTCGCAGTAATCAAACACCAATTCGTCATCAAAAATTGCCCGAGAAGTTTGCACACGGCCGGGTTGCAGGGCACCCAAGGGCATACTGAATTCAGTGCGAGGTTTACGGTGAATTGTCAACCTTCTTTGCGCGCCGCGCCAGTCTCCTCCAGCGTTCAATTTGATGACTGCGTCGCGGCGGTAACTGTGGAAGAGATCTGAAAAAAATTCTCCGGGCTCACCCCCCGGAAGACCGCGCAAAACACTCAGAAATTGCGCCAACTCCGGATGATCAGGGAAACCATGCAGGCTCAGTGCCTCCAGCAGCGCCGTTTTGCCTGCATTGTTCTGGCCCGCGATCAAATTTACGCGGGCCAGTGGTTCCACCGTGAGTTGGTCGAACAGGCGGAAGTTTTCGATGCTGAACGACGTATACATGTTTGCCTGTTGCCGCTACTCCGGCCGCACCCGTATTTCCCGCAGGTCGTCGGCGATGATCAGCTTGGCTTCCGTCTGCTCCTGGATGTCTTCGGGCGACCAGCCGGGGGCGTGCTCGCGCAGGACGAAACCGGCCTCGGTGATCTCGAACAGGCCCAGGTCGGTTGCCAGCAGCTTGACTGCGCCCGGCGCGGTGATGGGCAACGCACACTGTTTGAGAACCCTGGGCGCTCCGTTGCGCTGGTTGTGCTCCATGGCGATGAAAACGCGCTTGGCGCAGGCCGCCAGGTCCATGGCGCCGCCAATGCCGCCGCCCTTGCGTACCGGAATCCGCCAGTTGGCGAAATCGCCGTTTTCCGATACCTCGTAGGCGCCCATGACCGTAACGTCCACCATGCCCTTGCGGATGAGGCCGAACGAGTCGGCGTGGTGAACGATGGCCATGCCGGGAAGGGCCACCACGTTCTGGCCGCCGGCGTTGACGAGGTGCTTGTCCTCCTCGCCGGCGGGAGCCAGCGGCCCGAAGCCGATCACTCCGTTTTCAGAGTGGAAAATGATCTCCTTGTCCGGCTCGCACTCCAGGTAATTGGAACACAGGGTGGGCATCCCGACACCCAGGTTGACGATCCACCCGTCCTGAAACTCCATGGCCAGGCGGTCGCACATCGTCTGCCGGGAAAGGCGGGGTTTGTCGGCGGTAGTCATCGCGATGCACTCCTTGCTTTCTGCTCTGTTGGTCAGTCGGCGACGGGTCCTCTTGACCCGGGGAAGTTGAATCAGTCCCAGTCGCCGTCGGGCGGGATTTTTATCAGTCGGTCAACGTACACGCCCGGGACGTGGACGCAGTCGGGGTCGATTTCGCCCGGCTCCACGATGCTGTCCTCGACCTCAACCACGGTGATGTCGGCAGCCATGGCCATGATGGGGTTGAAGTTGCGCTGGGTCAGCCGGAACTGCAGGTTGCCGAAGGTGTCGGCCCGATAGGCGCGGATCAGGGCGAAATCGGCCGGCAGCGGGTACTCCAGCACATAGGTCCGGCCGTTGATCTCCCGGTGTTCCTTGCCTTCGGCCAGTTCGGTGCCCACGCTGGCGGGAGTATAAAAGCCGCCGATGCCGGCGGCGGCGGCGCGCATCCGCTCGGCCAGCGTTCCCTGGGGCACCAGTTCGGCGTCCAACTCACCGTCGTTGTACATCTGCACGAAGGGCGTGATCTGCGACGGGTGAGTGGGGGCGGTGAAGGCGCAGATCATTTTTATGACCTGGCCGGCTTCGATGAGGGTTCCAACGTCAACGCGGTCATCCAGGCTGCCGGCGTTGTTGGAGATGCCGGTGAGGTTCTTGACGCCCAGCCGATGCACGGCGGCCAGGAGGTTGCGGGCCAGGCCCACGTTGCCGAAGCCGGGAGACATGAACGTCATGCCGTCCTTCATGTCGGCCACGGCGGAATCGAAATCGGAATAGACCTTGTTCTTCATTGGGATTGGCTCCCCGCTGAGTTTCGTCGGCGCGTGCCAACGTGGGCCATTATACAAGCAACCGTGACCGCGACAAGCGCGGATATGCCATCTACGCTACGGTTCGCTGTCGTACACGATTTTGCCGTCGCGCCAGGACACAACGGAACCGAGGAGGGCAATGTTGCGCCGCCGCGCCTTTACCGCAGCGCGTTGCAACGCGTCCAACGCGCCGTCGGTATAGGGATCGTAACGCCGCCGTTCCTCGCGCTCGCGCTGTTGCGCAATTTCATACAGCGTCGTCATGGTCTCTGCTCCTTGCCGTCTCAACCGGAATAAAGCCTGTGTTGTCGTAGAGTTTCCATTCATCCACCAATTCCCGGTAGATGTCTTCGAAATTGCGCAATCCGGAATGGAACCGGCGGCGGATAACGTCTTCCGGTATGTTGTGCCCCCCTGTAGAGACCCGCTGCCTCACCCGGGATATGGCGACTTCCGGCGTTGGCAGCGAGAGAAAGTACAGGATCACCCGGTAGCCCTGTTCCTGCCATCGCGGGATCATACTAGCATAGGTTCTCCCGCTGAGCGTTGTCTCGAAAGCAAAGCTGCGACCCTCGCTGACGTACCGCCGGATCATGTCCAGCATCATCCGGCCGGCCGCCGCCGCTGCCCGCTCCGGTTGCAGGGGATTCAGCCCGGCAGCGATCAGGTCGGCGTTCACGAAGGTGGGGCAGTCTGCCTCGTTGGGCAGGAACTCCAGGGCGAATGTCGTTTTCCCAGCCCCGTTGGGCCCGGCGATTATGATGATGACCCGATCGGTCGGCACGACGAACGGCGGACGGGAAGGCTCAGAGTTCCAGCCGGTTGATGCCGTTCAGCGCGGCGGTCAGGTAGCATTCCGCCAGGCTGGGGTAACTGGTCACCGCCTCGATGAAGTAGTCGATATCGCCGTCAAGCGCCATCACCGCCTGTCCGATGTGAATCAACTCCGACGCGTCTTCGCCAAGGATATGCACGCCGCACAGTTTGCGCGTTTCCGTGTCGAAAATCAGTTTCAGCAGGCCCGCGTTGTCCCCCTGCATCACGCTGCTCATGGTTTCCTGGTAGTTGGCCCTGCCCACTTCATAGGAAACGCCGGCGTCGGTGAGTTCCTGCTCGTTCTTTCCCACCATGGCGACTTCGGGGATGGTCCGGACCGTGTACGGCAGCAGTTCCGGGAATGGGTTGGTCGGAGCCTCAAAGGCGTGGCACGCCGCCAGCCGTCCCTGCATCCGGGAGGTGGAGGTCAGGTCGGGGAAGCCGATCACGCCGCCGACGGCGTAGATGCCTTCCACCGGGGTCTGGTAGTTCTCGTCCACGCTGATGCGGCCGCGGGGGTCCGCTTCCAGGCCGGCGGCTTCCAGGTTCAGGGCGGCGGTGTTGCCGGTGCGTCCGACGCAATACATGACCGCGTCGCTGATGATGTGCTTGCCGCTTTCCAGGTGAACCCGCACGCCGTCGCCGCGCCGCTGTCGTATGTATTCAATGTCATCCACGCTTTCGTTGAGACGCAGCGTGACGCCGCTCTGCCGCAGGTGATACACCAACGCGTCCACGATTTCGTCGTCGGCGAACCGGAGCAGTCGCGGATTTCTGTCCACCAGGGTCACCCGCACTCCAAGGGCGGCAAAGGTGCTGCAATACTCCAGGCCGATTGCTCCGCCGCCCACGATGGTCAGCGTGCGCGGAATCTCGGGGAGTTCCAGCACGTCGTCGCTGACAAAAATCCGGTGCGCGTCCGTCTGAACGATGGGGGGCGTGGTCGAGTATGACCCTGCCGCGATGATGACCTTGTCGGTGGTGATGGTCCGGTTCTGCTGGGCATCGGGGAAGGCCAGGCGAATGGAGTGGGCGTCGGCGAACGAACCTTCCGCATGAATCATTTCGACGCGGTTGCCGAGAAAATGGACGCGCAGCATATCCACCTGCTGCTGCATCACATACCCGGTTCTGACCATGAGATCGCTCATGGTGATGTTCTGCTTCACGGTGTAGGAGTCGCCGTATATCTTGCGTTCGCGGAATCCGGTGAGATGCAGCACCGCCTCGCGCATGGTCTTGCTGGCAGTGCCCGTATTGACGTCGACACCGCCCAGGCTTGGCAGGCGTTCCAGCACGGCCACTCGTTTATTCAGTTTGGCGGCCTGGATGGCAGCCCTCTGGCCGGCCGGCCCGGACCCGATCACCACCAGATCAAATTCGTAGTCACCCATTTCGGCGCTCCCATCTGGTTATTTCAGTATCGTGGCCTCGTATCGGGGGTAATTCTGAAACTTGTTGAAGTTGGTGTCAAACACACATGTGTGGGATTCTAGCGTCCCGATGCGGCCCTCGACGCTTGCTGTGATATGCTTTTCCGAGCATTATGCCCCAGGAGCGCTGATAAATGCCGGATACCACTACTCTTACCGCCGGAACTGACGATCGGCCCATCGACGCCGATGGCCGCATCCTGCTGAGGCGCGAGCCTCCCGTGGCCACCATTACCATCAACCGGCCGGCCCAGCGCAACGCGATTTCCTTCGAGATGTGGGGTCAACTGACCAAACTGCTCAGAGAGTTGGACGGCGACCCCGACGTGCGGTGCGTGGTGATAGCGGGGGCCGGTGGCGAGGCGTTTTCCGCCGGCGCGGACATCAGCGACTTTGAGCAGTACCGCAGCGATTCGACCAGGGGCCGCATCTACAACCGCGCCGTCGACGGATTGCTGGAAACGGTTGCCGAGATCGGCACGCCGGTGATCTCGATGATCCACGGGTTTGCGGCGGGTGGCGGGTGCGAACTGGCGGTGGCAACCGACCTGCGCATCGCCGCCGAGGGCAGCCGCATGGGAATACCGGTGGCGCGTTTGGGCATCACCATCGGGCACCGGGAGATGTACGGGTTGGTCAACCTGGTCGGCAAGGGCAACGCCCTGTACATCCTGCTGTCCGGCCGGCTGCTGGACACCGACGAAGCCCTGCGGATTGGCCTGGTGAACCAGGTGGTGCCATCCGACCAACTGGAAGAGGTCACCTACAAACTGGCGTCCGATATCGCCAACCTGGCGCCGCTGTCCCACGCCGTCAACAAAAAGACCATGAACCAGGTGCTGGCCAAACCCTCTCTCGACCTGACGCCCGAGGAAGCCGACCTGCCGTTGACGCAGTTCGATACCCGGGATTACCACGAGGGATTCAGGGCGTTTCTGGAGAAGCGGCGGCCGGAATTTATCGGCGAATAGACAACCCCGCGCATGACGACTCCCCAACGTCCGGAATCCCCACGGCGAGCGGGCCGGCAGCGGGCCGACCTGCTGCTCGTGGAGCGGGGACTCGTCGAGAGCCGGGAGCAGGCGCAGGCCCTGATCATGGCCGGCGCGGTGGCCGCGCCGTCGGGCACGGTGCAGAAGTCGGGCACGCTTCTCAAAATCGACACCCCGCTGGAGGTGCGCGAGCGGTTGCCCTACGTCAGCCGGGGTGGTTTCAAGTTGGCCCACGCGCTGGATACCTGGGTTGACGCGCACGGCCTGGCGCTGGACGGTGTTGTCGCGCTGGATGTTGGCGCATCCACCGGCGGGTTCACCGACTGTCTGCTGCAGCGCGGCGCGGCGCGAGTCCATGCCGTTGACGTTGGACACGGCCAACTGCACTACCGGTTGCGCAGCGACCCCAGGGTGGTGTGCATGGAGAAGGTCAACGTGCGCTACCCCTTCGAGTTGCCGGAATCAGTGGACCTGCTGGTGGCCGACGTGTCGTTCATATCCCTGACCATGGCCCTGCCCGAACCCCTGGGATGGCTGAATCCCGGCGGCAATGCCATTGTGCTGATCAAGCCGCAGTTTGAAGCCAGGCGCGGCGAGGTGGGCAAGGGCGGCATCGTTCGCGACGACGCGCTGCGCCGGGATATTCTGGGCCGGGTGCAGGGCTGGCTGGCGGAACGCCCCGACGTGTCGCTGCTGGACACCATCGATTCGCCCATCACGGGCGACGCCGGCAACCGCGAGTACCTGGCCCTGCTGCGCAAGAGGTGATTCCTGGGCGCAGTCGCGCGCGGCTGGGGGTGTCCCGCCCGAAATCGGGTATGATATTGGCGTTCGTAAATTCAGACTTCCAAACCAATCAAGGAGCAATCAGATGTACCTGTTGAGGAGAATCTTCAAGACCAAGCCGGGCGAGGCTCGCCGCGTCGCCAGCCTGCTGCAGAAGCAGGCGCAGATCTATCACGACGCCGGCCAGCGCAGCGAGTTCAAGGTGTACTTCAACGGCGCCACCGTTCCCGGCGAAACCGACGTGGTCATCCTGGAATGGACCGACGAAGCGCTGATGTCGCCCATGCGCGGCGGCCACCAGTTGCCGGCGGCGGCGCTGGAAATCGGCGGGCAGATTCGGCCGCTGGTGGAATCCAACCGCATCGAGTTCATGGAACTCATGACACCGGACAAGATGATGGACGTCTAGATCACCGGACATCACCATCACCTTGGCCCCCTCTCAACCATTGAGAGGATGATCGGGAGGCGAGATCGTGGAAGTAAACCAAGTAGCGGAAATCCTGCTGGAACGGCACCAGACGGTATCGGTGGCGGAAGCCTGCACCAACGGACTGCTGGGCTACACGCTGGGAACCATCCCCGGCGCGTCCCGGTTTTTCCCCGGCGGCGTGGTCGCCTATACCGGCGGTTTGAAGGAAAAAATCCTGGGCGTGCCGGAGGAACTGTACGACACGGCCGGCAGCGTCAGCCGGGAGATGGCCATCGCCATGGCGCGGGGCGCGCTGGACCTGACCGGAACCGACTACGCGCTCTCCACCACCGGCGTGACCGGGCCGGCGGCGGGTCGCAGCGGGTTGCCCATCGGCACTTTCTGGATTGGCCTCGCGGTCAAGGACGGCGAGGACGTCGCCATCGAGATTCGCGTGGGCGGTGACCGCGACGCCACCAAGCACGGCGCGGTACAGGCGGCCATCGATCTGCTGGGCAACCAACTGGCCGGCTAACCGTATTTTTTCCGCCCGAGGCGGGCGTTCAACGTCGGGTTCGCAATGACAGCTACAGAGGTGTCTGGATGAAGTTTGGAGTTTCCCTTTCCGCCATTGCCCAACAACCGGCCGGCGCGGATATGCAGCAGGCCTTTGCCGACATCTGCGAGTACGTGGGCGCGGCCCGCGACCTGGGTTTCGACATGGTGTACCAGGGCCAGCACTACCTGACCGACCCGTACCAGCAGTTGCAGACCATGCCGCTGCTGGCACGCATCTCCGCCGAGGCGCGCGGCATGGGCCTGGTCGCGACCATGCTGGTGCCGCTGCACCATCCGGTGGACCTGGCGGAACGGGTGGCGACCATGGACGTCATCACCGGCGGGAACTTCACGCTCTCGGCGGCGCTGGGCTACCGCGATGAGGAGTACGACAACTTCGGCGTGCCCCGGCGCACCCGGGTCAGCAGGTACCTGGAATGCCTGGAGGCCATGCGACTGCTGTGGTCCGGCGAACGGGTCAACTACGACGGGCAGTATTTCCAGTTGCGCGACGCTCAACTGATGCTGCGGCCTGTGCAGCAACCCCCGCCGGTCTGGGTGGCCGCCAACAGCGACGCCGCGATCACGCGGGCGGCGCGGATGGGTTACACCTGGTACGTGAACCCTCACGCCAAGTTCGAGACCATCAGCCAGCAGGTTGAGATGTACCACGAGGCCGCGGGCGCAGCGGATTCAGGAGCGCCCGACCGTCTGCCCCTGGGTCGCGAGGTTTTCGTGGGGCGCACCCACGAGGAAGCCTTCGCCAGCGCCGCCCCCTACCTGGGCGGCAAGTACGAAGCCTACGCCCAGTGGGGTCAGGACAAGGCGCTGCCCGGCGACGAAAATTTCAGGGAACCCTTCGAGGACCTGGCGCGCGACCGGTTCGTGATCGGAGACCCCGACGAGGTCGTCGAGGAATTGACTCGCTACCGGGAGTTGGGCATGTCCCACGGCTGTTTCAGGATGATGTGGCCCGGAATGCCGCTGGCCGACGGCGTCGCCAACCTGGAACTCTTCGCCGATCGGGTCGCGCCGCATCTGCGGGAGGACTGACCCCCGACACCCGCAGCCGTGCCGACCCTACTCCGGAAGCAGGGTCTGCACGGACTCAGCGCTGGCCGCGACGCCGTCCCAGCCGTACAGCATGGGGGCCATTCTCACGTGGCCCCACATTTCTGCCTGGTCGGCGTAGTGGGGGCTCCCCGGGTGGCCGGACGATCCCAGCGGCACCGCCCACAGCGAGCGCTCCCAGTCGGCCGGGTTGTAGGCGTACCGGAACACCGACAGACCGCCAACGGTGGCGAAGTCAGCGGGCGAATAGCTGCCTGCCCAGGGGGTATCACCGTCGCCGCCGATGGCGATGCGCGGCGGGTCCAGCAACGCGCCGAGGTCGGGATCGACCAGGGACAGGGGATGCTGCGGGCGCGTGCGGTGGATTCGGCTCCACGTCCAGTTCTCAGTATCCCTCCCCAGTTTGACCATCAGCGTCCGGACTCCTTCGTCCAGCGCCGCGCTCAACGCGGTGGGCCAGGTTTCACGCTCGGGCAGCAGCGCGGTATCGTTGGCGGCGATGGCGTCGGTGACCAGATTGCGGAAACGGTTGACGAAGGTGCCGCGTCCCCGGTCCACCGGTTCCCAAGCCAACGCGGCCAGCCGCTCGCCCAGGTTGTGCTTGAGCAGACGCCACAGCAGGGCGTCGCGCATCGCGCTGTAGATGGTCGGTTCCACCGCGTCGGGGTCCATGGATCCTGACCACGCGCGCAACCGCCGCAGCGCGGACGCGGTGTGGGAGTCGGATGGTTGCAGAAGCTTGGACAGGGCGGCGACGTAGGTTTGCGCCGGGAGTGAGACGCGCTCCGAATGGATGCGTCCCATTTCGGTGGCCGACGGGTTGGGCAGGGTCTTGATGCGCTCCGCGACGCGCATGGCGCGATAGCCGGGTGCGAAGTCCATCGAAATGTAGTAGGGATAGTCTGCGCCGACGGGTCGGTTGTTGCAGGTCACGATGTAGCCTTCGGGCGGGTTGATGTTGCGCGGCATGTCTGCGAACGGGATGTTGCCCTGCCACTCGTGCTCGCCGTCCCAGCCGGGCACGGGCAGTGGCGCCGGCGCATCGCCGGGCCGGCGCGGGATTTCGCCGCGACACTGGAAACCGATATTGCCGTCGGAGTCGGCCATCACGAAACTGTTCACCGGGTCAACCCACCCGTCCATGGCGTCCGCGAGTTCAGTGACGGTGTTGGCCTCCAGCATGGTGATCAGGATGTCGGTCCAGGGGTCGCCGCCGTCGCAGGCGGTGTAGCGGAGCGCCAGGGCATACCCGCCCAGCGGGTCGCCGCCAACCACCGGCCCGTGGTGGGTCGCCCACGTGCGGATGTTCACGTCCTGCCCGTCTTTGACCCTGATGACCTCGTCGCGCACGTCGGCGGTGTACCAGTCCTCCTGACGCTGGTACAGCGATGCGTCGGCGTCGTTGAACCGCTCGATGTAGAGGTCCTGGTAGTCGGCGGAGGTATGGGTGACGCACCAGGCCACGTGCCCGTTGTGTCCGAAGTGCGGGAACCCGGGCACACCGGCGAAGGACGTCCCGATAACATTGAAACTCTCGCAGGCGATGTGATTCTGGTAGTACACGCTGGGGGTGTCCAGCCCCCGGTGGCTGTCTCCGGCCAGGATGGGCATCCCGGAGGCGGTGCGGGAGCCTGAGATGGCCCAGGAATTGGAGCCGCCGTCGGTTTCGCCGATGAGGTTCAGGTCGGCCGCCGCGTCCAGCATCTCCTTCAGGCCGATGTCCACCGGGCCGTCGTAGGTGGCGCCGGTGGGCACGATGACGGGCTGCCCGGGAGGGTACGACGGGAACAGCGCAGCCGCGCGCTCGGGGCCCAACTCTTTCACCAGGCGCGCCCGCCACGCCTTGCTCTCATACAGGCCCATGAAGATGTGCCGCACCTTGTAGATGGCGAGGCCGTGCCAGGGTTCCCACGGCTCGGCCGTGATGCCGGTGATGGCGTACTCCACGGGCAACGGCGCGCCGCTGTTGATGAACGCGTTGACGCCGGCGGCGTAGGCGTCCAGCATCGCCGTGGCGCGAGGGCCGGCGGCGGCGTAGTCAGCGCGGGCGGCGTCTTCGAGACGCAGGCGCCGCGTCTGAATATCCTGACCGACCACGGACTCGCCGGCTGCTTCGGCCCAGCGGCCCACGGCGCGGCGGCGGTCGAACTCCATGGCCCACAGGCGGTCCTGCGCGGTGACGAATCCCTGCCCGAACCAGGCGTCGTGTTCGTTCACGGCCCGAACGTGGGGGATGCCAAACGGGTCGCGCCACACGGTCACGGTGTCGCGGAGGCCCTTCAGGGCGAGTTCGCCGTCCATCGCCGGCGCCGCGGCTGACAGGTCATGGACGGTGACGGTGGCATGGCGAGTGGAGGTTGCGGTCATATCGGTGCGGCTCCCGTTGAGTTTGTTGCCATAGTAACTTAACGCCAGTGGCGCGCAAGGCGCAATTGGGTTATTCTGTGCCACATCGTTTTTGATACAGAACCGCTGGGAGGGTTTGAAACATGACTACCACCACTCCGGTTGCCGACGACCTCTGCACCATTGAGCAGGAAGCAAGCCGGTTTAACGATCAGTTTGGCGAGATGAGCCCGCGCGCCAAGATCAAGGTTAAGGGCGAAATGTCCGAGTTCGTGCAGAAGTTCATCGAAGCGTCGCCTTTCGTGGTGATGGCGTCCTCCGACCCGGACGGGAACTGCGACGCATCCCCCAAGGGCGGCAAGCCCGGATTCGTCAAAGTGATCGACAGCACCCGTCTGCTGCTGCCCGACGTGGCCGGCAACAGGCTGTTCCAGTCCTATCAGAACATGGACTCCAACCCCCACGTCGGACTCTTGTTCATGATCCCGGGCGTCAATGACACGGTGCGCGTCAACGGTACCGTGACCATCGTGGACCGGGAGCAGTTGGAACAGGAGAAGGTGGAGCTTTCGCTGTACTGGACCGACGACAACTCCAAGCACCTGCAGGGCATCATCATCAACGTGGAAGAGTCCTACGGGCACTGTCCCCGGGCGTACAACTTCGCCAAACTGTGGGACACGGACCAGATCAACGAGAATCAGGAGAACCGGCCCATCCCGCTGCGGCCGTAGCCGTCAGGGCAGAGTGAACCAAAACGCCGGGGCGGCCCATGGGTCGCCCCGGCGTTTTTTTGCCGGACCGCCAGGCTCAGTTGACGCCCGTGGCGAGGCGGAAGAAGAACAGCGCCGGCGGCAGCAGGATGCGCCCCAGGATGCTGATATTGAAGGCGTAGCTGAGGAACAGGTTCACGCCGATCAGCCCCAGCAGGGGAATCCAGCCGTAGCGCTCGAAACGCAGATAGGGTTCGTACAGCGCGCGCGGCAGCAGGCCGCCCAGGACTTTGCTGCCATCCAGCGGCGGCAGGGGTATCAGGTTGAAGATGCCCAGGATCAGGTTGAAGAAGATGGCCAGGAAGGCGGCAAACCCCAGTATTTCGGTGATGCCGGAGATGAACCTCGTTTCCGTCACAATCGGCAGAAGTTCAAACCGGAACACCAGCCCCAGCAGAAAGGCCAGCACGAAGTTGGACAACGGACCCGCGAAGGCCACCAATGACATCCCCAGCCGGCCGTGCCTCAGGTTGTAGGGATTGACCTGGACGGGTTTGGCCCAACCGAAACCCACGACCAGCAGCAGAAGAAACCCCAGCAGGTCAATGTGCTTGACCGGGTTGAACGTCAGGCGACCCATGCGGCGGGCCGTGTCGTCGCCCTCAACGTGCGAGGTGAGGGCGTGGCTGAACTCATGGACGGTGAAACCCACCACCAGCCCAGCCAGTGCGATGCCGATGACCAGGAAGAAAGAGACCGGATCCTGTCTGAGCAGGTCGAGACTCTGGAGGATCACGTCGTCTGGCTTTCCATGGCGGGTTGACCCCGACGGCGTCCGGTCGGCTGGACGCGGGACATAGCCAGCAGGTCGGATTTCAGGCCGGACAATTCCTCAGCGCCCAACTGGTTGGCTTCGACGACGATGGCCACCACGCCGGCCTGGCGCAGCGCCAACAACTCGTTCACGGTGGGCCGGAGTCCCAGGCGCACCACCAGGTATTTGTCGGTGCGGTGGGCCGCGTTCGAAACCTGGCCCAGGTCGGAAAAGGTCCAGCGCTCCGTGGTTGCCGACTTGTCAACCACCAGAAAGTCCAGGGGCGACCCCGACAGCGCGGCCCACAGGCTGTCATCGGGGTTGTCGGGGATGCGCGCGCCGTGGGTCATGCCCGGTTGGGCGAAGTTGATGGCATCGACCATCGCGCTCGCAAAGGGCGAGACCAAAAAGTCGGCCCCGGCGCCTTGCCAATTCGACACGTTCTCGGGCGTCAGAGCGCCGCCGCCGCCTCCCCAGATGCGTTCGCCGACGTCGGGCAGGTTGGCCGGGTCCGAGTTGGGAGCCACCAGCACCACCGCGTCGGCAGCATCCGACGCGGCAGCGAGAGCGGCGTTGAGGTCTCCGGAGCAGCGCGCGATGAGCGCCATGCCCGGGAGTCGGCTGGATTGCGCCGCGCCGAATCCCAGGGATGGGCCGCTGCCCTGTTCGATGCGTTCCAGGAGGTTGCGGAGTTGGGTCATGGTCGAACCCGCTTTATGATGTAGAGAAGTGGGGGCGGGTTTCAAACCCGCCCCCACGGTGCGACTGCGGTTGTGGTTAGAGTGATTGCCAGACGCGTTTGCCGTCAACGCGGCCGATCTTGCCAATCTGCTTGCCAGGCGGGAAGTGCCCGGCGCAGATGATCCAGTCGCCCTCCTCGGCGGCGTCCAGCAGGCGCGCGCGAGACGCGGCCGACTGCGCCTTGTCGGTGTCAACGCCGGCGCACCAGTCGGGTTCCGAAATCTGGGCGATGGTGTGCAGGACGTCGCCCATGACCACGCCGCGCTGTCCGCCGGAGTTGATGAGCACCACCTGGTGTCCGGGGGTGTGCCCCGGCGCCGGGGCGATGGAGATCTCATCGCTGATGGTGTGTTCCGGCTCTTCCAGAATCTGCTGGAGGCGCAGGCGGCGCAGCGGCATCACTTGCCGGTCGATGTAGGGGTAGCGCTGGCGTCCCTCTTCGGAGGTGAAATAGTCGTAGTCTGGGCGGGACATGACGTAGCGGGCGCGGCGGAAGTTGGGCGCCGGCATTCCGCCGGAATAGCGGAGGTTCCAGCCGACATGGTCGCCGTGCAGGTGGGTGTGAATGATGTAGTTGACGGAGTCGCTGGGGCCCACGTTGGTGTTGTTGACGCCCACGTTGGATTCCAGGTGAGGGCGCAGTTCCTCGTAGAGGTTGCCGGTGATGTTGCCGCGGTCGGGATGCGGGCCGGGACCCATTCCGGTGTCCACCAGGATGACGTGTTCCGAGGTCTTGAGCAGGAAAACGCCGTAATAGAGTTGCAGTTGCCCGTCTTCAAGCGTGTCCTGATAGTTGGCCCAGGCGTCGGCTGGGACGTCGGGGAACATGGCCGATGGCTCCCGAGCCGGCGGGACCATGTCGATGACGGCGGTTACTTCAACGTTGCCGATGTTTGCTTTGTCTGCCATTCCAGAATTCCTCCTGATTGCACTCTTTGTTAATCGACGCCGGGATGCCGGCGTTGGCTATTCATCAACTTCGAAAGTCACAAGGGAAAAGACGTCGTGGTCGGACAGGTTTTGCCGTCCGCCCAAACCGATGAGTTCTATCACCACGCCAACGCCGGCGAGAACGCCACCGGCCTTTTTGACCAGGTTCACGGCTGCCTGAATGCTGCCGCCGGTGGCCAGCAGGTCGTCCACCACCAGGACACGGTCCCCTTCATGGATGTCTCCGGCGTGGATTTCCAGGGTGTTGGCGCCGTATTCCAGGGTGTACTCGTAGCTCAGGGTTTCGCCGGGGAGTTTGCCCGCCTTTCTCACCAGAACCAACGGCAGCCCCATGCGGTCGGCCATGGGAGCGGCGAACAAAAAACCTCGCGAATCAATCGCCGCGAGACAATTCACGTCGCGCCGGGCCGCCTCCACCACCATGCGTTCGATGGCCTCTCCGAAAGCTTCGGGAGACAGGAGCAGCGAGGTGATGTCCTTGAACTGTACGCCGTGGATGGGAAAGTCGGGCACGTTCCGGATGTGTTCGGCGAGGTCTATGGGCATGGTCGTCACGATGGCGGTGGCGGGAGATTATTCGCGATGCCGGGGTAAATGCGCGGCAATTAGTCTAGTATTCGTGAGTTGCACAGTCAACCGCCGCGCCGTCCGGCTCACGGCCATTCGATTACCGACAATAGACAAGGCAGCCCGCTCATCCCATTGTTGACGTTAGACGAGGTAGTCCGCCCATCCCGAGCCCGTCAAAGGACGAGCGGACCGTCCCACCCGCAATCCCGTCATCCTGTAAATCCTGTGCATCCCTGTAAAAAACCCCCTCTTGACACCACCAATACGAACGTATATCCTAATACCGTCTAGATCAAGCAGCTGCTCCATCCCAACCCCAGAGAGGCAAGATTCCGGATCGACGGCCAACCCCGTCAGCAACAAATCGCAACCGGTCCAGGTGGCAATTCGCCGATATCCGACCAACGTACTCACCGGCGGTGCCGCACTGGCCCACCGGGATTGTTCGGGCCCGCGTGGTAGGGACTCAACCAAATAGTCCTGCGACCACGGAACTGCCGTTCAAATAGTTGCGTACCGGCCGTGCGCTGACAACGATCCGGAATCCCGCCTCTCACACCAAAACCAAACCAAAACCAACCGAAACAACACCAACCGCCAACCAACGAACCACCAACCGCAGGGACGAGAAACCCTCTGCACCTCCGGAAACACGACGCCCGCCCGGCGCCGTCCCACCCTGGTGGTTCGCCAACGGCCATGCAAACGCATGGGCGGCTTTCAAACCCGCCCGCGCATCCCCCAACCCGTCCAGCTATGCAACAGCCTGACACCTGCCCCTCATCAGGACAATCGAATGGCCCCGCCGTCCGACTACCCCTCAACGACGTTTTCCAGGTGATTGATGCTCAAAACCCGACGGCCTGGGCCGAGATTGATGGCGACGAGGTCGATGCGCCAGTCGATTTCGTTGGGATATCCGACCCGTCGCTCCAGGTAATCCTGGGCAGTCAGCGTCAGGCGTCGGGCTTTGGCGGTGGTCAGCGATTCCTCCGGCGTGCCGTGGGATTCGCTGCGCCGCGTGCGGACTTCAACGAAGACCCAAACCGACCCGTCGCGGGCGATCAGGTCAACCTCGCCCCAACGGCATCGATAGTTGGCATCTACGACGCGGTATCCCCTGGCTTCCAGGTGGCTGCGCGCCAACCGTTCGCCAATATCGCCAATCCGCCGGGCAGGAGAACCCTGGAACGGCGGTTCAGCCGGCATCGGTGTCCGGAGCCAGCCGGCGCTGTCGCAGGGGACTGAAGGTCCGGCGGTGAATGGGCGTTGCGCCCAGTTCGGCCAGGCTGCGCAGGTGCTGTGCAGTGGCGTAGCCCTTGTTTCGCGCGAAGCCGTAGCCAGGATAGCAACGGTCGGCAAGCGCCATCTGCTCGTCTCGGTCCACTTTGGCGATGATGCTGGCAGCCGCAATGGACAGCGACTTGGCGTCGCCCTTGACCACGGTGCGGTGTGGCAACGGACACTGCCGCAGGGGAATCCAGTCGAACAGCAGCGCGTCGGGTTCCGGGCGCAGGGCGGATATCGCGGCGAACATGGCCTGCAGAACCGCCGGCCCAATGCCGATGCGGTCGATTTCGGCGGGCGCGACCTGTTCGACGGCCCAGGCGAGGGCACGGGCGCGGATCAGTTCCGCCGCAGTTTCGCGTCGATTGGCGGTGAGTCGCTTGCTGTCGTCTATGGAGCCCAGCCAGTCTTCGCAGCCCGTGGCGTCGGGCGGCAGGATCACCGCGGCGGCGGTCACCGGGCCGGCCAGGGGGCCGCGGCCTGCCTCGTCAACGCCTGCGATAAGCTCCAGACCCTGCGCGCGAAACTCCGTCTCGAGCGTGAGGTCAGGCATTGACCGCTGCGGCAGCGACCGAGGTGTCCTCTGATTCCGGCTCGCAACCTGCAATCGCGCCGCCGCCGAGTACAGTGTCGCCCTGATAGAAAACGGCGGCCTGTCCCGGTGTGATGGCGCGCTGGGGTTCGCTGAATCGAACCAGCGCGCCGGCGCCGACGGCGGTGACGGTGGCCGGGGCTTCGGCGAATTTGTAGCGAATCTTGACCGTCACGTCGGTGTCGGGCGGTGGTGGACTGCCCGAGATCCACGATACCGGGTCTGCATACAGGGTATCGTGATACAGGTTTTCCTCGGATCCCACGACGACGCGGCGGGTGTCGGGTTCCAACCGGATCACGAACCGGGGCGGGCCGCCTGAGATGCCCAGGCCGCGGCGCTGGCCCACGGTGAAATACTGGATGCCGTCGTGCTGCCCCAGCACCTGGCCGGCGGCATCAACGATTTCACCAGGCTTTTCATCTGTGCGCTGGCGCAGGAACTCACGGTAGTCGCCGGTGGGTATGAAGCAGATGTCCTGACTGTCCGGCTTGTCGGCGTTGGGGAACCCAGCGTCCAGAGCCATCTGCCGAATCTGCGGCTTGGGGTGGTGGCCCACCGGCATCAGCGTGGCGGCCAGTTGGTCCTGCCGCATCCCGAAGAGCACGTAGGACTGGTCCTTGTCAACGTCCACGCCCCGGCGGAGCGCCCAACCGCTGGAACCGTCGGGCTCAATGCGGGCGTAGTGGCCGGTGGCGACGTGGCTGGCCTGCAGCATCCGGGCGCGCTGGGCTAGGAAGCTGAATTTGATCTTGTCGTTGCAGGCGATGCACGGATGGGGAGTCCGCCCCGTCTCGTATTCGCGTTGGAAGTAGTCAATGACGAAACTGCGGAACTCCCGCTGGACGTTCAGCACGTAGTGGGGCACGCCGAGGATGCGGCACACCGCGCGGGCGTCCTCGACATCGTCAAGGGTGCAACAGCCCCGATAGTATTCGGGGAGATTGGCTTCATCGATGTCGTACAGTTTCATGGTGACGCCAATGACGTCGTAGCCCTGCCGGTGCAGCAACAGGGCGGCCACGGATGAGTCAACGCCGCCGCTCATGGCCACGACGACGCGGTTGGTGGGATTTGGGTTGGTCAGGGCATTCATAGCGATCAGGTTGCGTTGGATTCCATCCAGGCGTCGAAAGACACGGAACCGGTGTAGTGCTCCGGCAAGAGTTGCCAGAGGACGGCCATCAGATACTTTGCATCTTCCAATGCCAACGAAGTGTCGGTGTAATCGAGGTTGATTTCGTAAAAATTGCCGTGCAGCATCTCTGCTGACATCAGTGAGCGCCTGATCCCGTCACGGTCATCGGATTCGTCAGCGATCTGGCGAATGATGTCTCGGATTTCCTCGTGGCCGAAATGAACCCAGCCACGATGCGTTGCGACGGCTTTGGTCAATTGCGCAACGGCTCCCCAGCCCTTTTCCCCAGCCTGGCAAAGGTCGCCTTCTGCAAGATACTGGGGCCACTTTGACCAGTATTCGCAGGCTTTCGGCAGGTGCTTCTGGATCCTGGCGTCTCGGCGTGTGGCCGATTCGCGGCGGGCTCGGGGCGGCATGGTTTCCTCGGATGCGGCAAGCCGGTTGCGGCTGCGGTATGGGTAGTATAGCATCGGGCCGGTCGGTGACACTGACCTGACATAAATCATGGAGGCAACCCGATGCCGGTAACTTTCGGATGCTCACTGCCCAGCCGTGGGGCGATGGCGTCTCCCGACAATTTGCGCAGCCTGGCGCAGCGCGCGGAAGACCTGTCCTTCGACCACGTTTGGGTTAGCGACCACATCATCATCCCCCACGAGGTCTCTTCCTTCTATCCCTACGCGGCCGACGGCGTCGCGCCGTTCCAGAGGGACAACACCTACTTCGAGCCTTTGGCGGCCTTGAACTTCCTGGCGGGCTGCACCTCCCGCGTCCGGCTGGGCACCCACGTGCTGATCCTGCCCTACCGCAACCCGGTGCTCACCGCGAAGATTCTTGCGACGCTGGATGTGCTCAGCGGCGGCCGGCTGATCCTGGGCGCCGGCGTCGGATGGATGGAAGAAGAGTTCCAGGCAATGGGCCTCGATACCTACGCCCAACGCGGCGCGGTCACCGACGAGTACATTCAGATATTCAAGGAACTCTGGACTTCGGACAACCCCGAGTTTCACGGGGAACACTATGACATCAGCGGCGCCGGGTTCCTGCCCAAGCCGGTGCAGAAACCTCATCCGCCCATCTGGATCGGGGGGCACACCAACCCGGCAATCCGTCGGGCGGCCACGCTGGGCGACGGCTGGATGCCCATCGGCCTGCGTCCTCCGGCCATACTGGAACCGGAGGAACTTTCGGAGAAGATCGCGCGGCTGCGCAGGGTGACCGCCCGGGCCGGCCGCGCCGAGGACGCCGTGGACCTGGTGTTCAGCACCGACTGCGTATTCCAGGACGAGCCGGCAAGCGACCGCCGGTTGGTTTCGGGACGGCCGGAACAGATTGCCGCCGACCTGAGACAGTATCAGGATCTGGGCGTGCGACACTTCATCTTCAGCTTCCCCGCCGATAGCGCAGCCCAGCAACAGGAGGCCATGGAACGGTTCTCGCGAGAGGTCATGCCGCTGATACCAACGGACTGAACTGCCATTCTCAGCTCAGAATCAGGATGCGCAAGTTTTCAGAATTGCCAGGATGCAGCCGCGTGCAACACGGGGCGCCAATCCCCGCAGATCCCGATTCTGACGACCAAGCCAAGCGATGAGGTGAAAACAAATGACGCTAAGATCCAATCTCAAATCCCGGCTGGTGGCCGGCGAGACCATCGTGGCTCCCGGCGCTTACGACCCGATGTCGGCGCGGTTGGTGCAATCCCTGGGGTTCGACACCGTGTACGTCGGCGGATACATGAGCGGCGCGCATCTGGCGGTTACCGAACCGCTCATGACGCTGACGGAGCAGGTGGAAGTGGCCGAACGGGTCGCCAAATCGGTTCCGCTGCCCGTTCTCTGCGACGCCGGCGCCGGCTACGGCGACCCGGTGCATACCATGCACACCGTGCGGACGTTCGAGCGTTCGGGAATCTGCGGCATACACATCGAGGACCAGGTGTTTCCCAAGCGGGCGTCCTACCACGCCGGATTGGAACACGTCATACCGATCGACGAATTCCTTGAAAAGATGCGGTACGCGCTGGAAGCCCGCAGCGACCCCAATTTCCTCATCATCGGCCGCACGGACTCGTTCACCGCTGTTGAAGGGGACATGGACGACGCCATCGCCCGGGGGAACGCATTGCGGGATCTGGGGGTGGACGTGGTGATGCCACGCGGGGTGCGGCAGCGGGAAGATCTCGCGACCTTCCGCGCCGGCGTGCCCGATGTGCCGCTGCTCGTGATTGCCGGCACCGACGACATCACCGTGCAGGAATACGAGGAACTGGGCTACAGGGTGATCATCTACGCCACCACGCCGGCCATCGCCGCCGTGGAAGGGTTGCAGCGGGTGTACACCAGCCTGCGCGACACCGGGCACATCGGCATCGGAGCGGCCGACGTGGCGGCCCGGCGCGCCGAGGTGGAAGCGCTGATCAGCCTGCCGGAATACCAGGCCGTGGAAGCGGCCACCACGGAGCGGGAATTCCAGCACCGCGTGGGACACTGATGGCAGAAATGGCGCGAGGACTCCGGCGCCTTGCCGGAGTCCTCGCGCTGTCTGTTACGCAAAAATAGTATCTGCAATCCATATATTAAGCGAAACGGTTCATTCCGAATAAGTATATTGCAGAATCTTCAATTTTTCTTGACACTGAACGTCGTGTCCCATAGCATAACGGCGTTCCCGAAGAGGGCGAATTTCGCCTTCCGAAGGACCTGAATCGCCATGAATACTTATCTGACGAGGAGGATCACACAGATGTCGACAAGGCTGAAACCTGCGTTGATTGCCAGTCTCGCTATCGTTGCTTCGTTGCTCTTTGCAGTGGCTTGCGGTGGCGCCGAAACTCCGGATCCGGTAGCGCCCGCCAGCACCACCGGCGACAGTGGCAGCGCCGCCACGGAAGCGACCGCAGCGCCGGCGCAACCGGCGGCACAGGCCACAGAGGCCCCGCCGACTGCCACGCCTCCTCCGGACGCTACGATACGTCCCACCAACACCCCGGTGGTTCAAATCAAGTCCCGAACCGAACCGACCCCCCTGCCGAGCAGCGGGCCCAGGCCCGGCGGCCTCGTCCGGATGTCGGCCTACGCTGATACCAAAGACTGGGACCCGTTGGGTTCGTCTTCGCTCTCCAGCGTAATTTCCTATTCCCAGCTTTATAACCAGATACTGCAGTTCAACACGGTGGACACCACCCAGGTGGAAGGCGACCTGGCCGAAAGTTGGGAAGTCAACGAGGATGGCACCAGTTACACGTTCCATCTGCGGGACGGGGTGAAGTGGAATGACGGGGAAACGCTGGACGCCGACGACGTGGTGTACAGCATGCAGCGTTACGGCAATCCCTGTAACGGACGCGGCCGCTCCGGCCTTTGGCGCACATACACGATTCCGATCGAAGTGGTCAACATCGTTGACAAGACTGACTGTACGGCAACCAATGCCGACCAGGTGATCCGCAAGGTGGACGACCTGACCGTCGAGTTCAACCTGGCCTTCGCCTCCGGCGCGTTTATCAACTTCCTGGCCATCGACTACGCGAAGGTGCTGCCCAAGCACATCCTTGAGCAGGGAGTTGACCTGAACCTGGCTGAGAGCATCCTTGAACACAACTCCGGATCCGGCCCCTTCATCCTCGAAGAGTACCAGTCCGGCAACCACTACAAGGTCAACAAGAACCCCAACTACTTCAAAGAAGGCATGCCCTACTTTGACCGCATTGAGCATTTCATAATCACCGTGCCAGCCACCTTCATCGCGCAGGTGGAAGCGGGGCAGGTCGATGCGTCCAACGCGGCGGCCAACAACCTGACCGCCACGGAAAACTACGATCTGGAAACCACCACCAACAGCGAATACGTGGCCCATGACGTGTTCGGCGGCGCCACTCGCGGCCTGATGCTCAACATCAAGCGGGAACCGTTCAGCGACCACCGGGTGCGGCAGGCTATCAACCTGGCCGTGGACCGGCAGAAGCACAACGCACGTGCATTGCACGGCGCAGGTCGGGGACATTGCCCACTGGTGGGCATGGCCAACGATCTGGAAGAATGCGCGAGCTGGCCCGGCATGCGCCCCAAGGACACGCCCGGCGGTCTGGAAGACATTGCCAAGGCGAAAGATCTGATGGCCGAGGCCGGTTTCCCCAACGGCTTTGAGGTTCAGTACACGGTGCGACAGGTTGGAACTTATGCCGCCGAGTGCTCCGTCATCAAACAGGACCTTGAGGAATATCTTGGAATCACCGGGCCGATTGAAACCCTGCCCAGCGCGGCGGGTTACGCCAAATACGGCACGGCACGGCCCGCCGACGCCAGGGGCGATTGGGAAATTGCCTGCCAGGCCGACGGCATGACGGTGCTGGACCCTGACGCAATCTATGGTGGAATCTTCCTCAAGGGCGGCACACGCAACTACACGGACTGGGAAGCCCCTGAGATCGCCGCCTGGTTCGAAGAGCAGAAGGTCGAACTGGACCCCGAAAAGCGACGGGAAATCAACAAGGTAGCCGAACGTTGGCTGCACGATTTCTCCGACAACCACTGGGTCAGCCTGACGCTGGGTCGCAACTTCTGGGTGATGCATCGCGACATCAAGGGATTCCACGCGCCCCAGACCGTGCAATACGGCTTCAAGCAAGAGCACCTCTGGTGGGACCGCTAGGAAGAACTGACACCGAAACCGAACACACTCAGCCCCTGATCCGCTCCAGAGCGGGTCAGGGGCGCCACGAAGCAGGCTAACCAATGCGACAGTACGCTATCAAGCGCATCGGGCTTTTCATTCCCACCGTGTTGCTGGTGACGGTCATCGTGTTTGTGGTGATGCGTCTGATACCCGGGGATCCCGCGTTGGCGATCCTGAGCGCGGACGATGCCGCTTATACCGAGGACGAACTGCGCCTGCTGCGTATTGAATTGGGAACCGACCGGCCCCTGGTGATTCAATACGTTGAGTGGGTATCGGGGTTGGTGCGGGGTGATTTCGGCACTTCATTCTGGTGGGGCGGCCCGGTGATGGACCGGCTGGGTGAGCGCATCCCGGTCACAATTGAACTGGCATTTCTTGGGATTGGATTGGCGGTTGTCTGCGCCGTCCCATTGGGTGTCCTGTCGGCCATCAAACCCGATAGTCCCATCGATTACCTGTCCAGAGTGTTTACGCTGGTGGGCATATCTATCCCAACGTTTTTCAGCGGGATTCTGCTCACGCTGATCTTAATACGTTCGGTTGGGTGGCTGCCCCCGCTCGGTTACGCGGACATCTGGGAGGATCCCTGGGCCAATGTCAAGCAGTTGATGCTGCCGGCGCTGGCGCTGGGCTTCTACGATATGGCGTTCATAGCCCGCGTGACCCGTTCATCAATGATGGAGATCCTGCGGGAAGACTATATGCGGACGGCTCGCGCCAAGGGATTGGCAGAGCGGCTGGTGCTGTCCAGGCACGGGCTGAAAAACGCGGTGCTGCCCATCCTCACCATTTCCGGATGGCAGTTCGGCCGGTTGTTCGGCGGAACGGTGATCATTGAAAAGATCTTCCTCATTCCAGGCGTCGGCCAGTTGCTTATTGACGCGGTGTACCAGCGCGACTTCCCAACCATCCAGGCAGTGATCGTGATCGTCGCATTGTCGATCGTTGTCATCAACCTCCTGGTTGACCTGCTGTACGGATGGCTCGACCCGCGCATCCGCTACGCCTGAAACAACCAGCGACGCAACAACGATTACCTGCGATTCACCGGGAGCGGCAGCAATGACAACCACCAGCACAGGACAACCCTCGGCAGAACTGGCCGGGGTAGAGTTGCAGGATATCCGCCCCAAGCAAAGCATCCTCCAAAAGGTGCTGAGCTTTTGCCGCACCAAGCCACTGGGGGCCATCAGCGCGGGCATCATCATACTCACGATCTTCACTGCCGTGGCCGCGCCCCTCATCGCGCCACACGATCCCTTCGACCTGGTCCATGAACCATTCCTCCCGCTGTCCGGCGCCGCCTGGCTGGGGTCGGACGAACTGGGACGGGATGTTCTGAGCCGGGTTATCTACGGGTCCCGGGTGTCGATGTACGTGGGTCTGGCCAGCGTCCTGATCGGCATCACGATCGGAACCGTCATCGGGATCGTCAGCGCCTATGTGGGCGGGATAATCGACCTGACCATCCAGCGGGTTGTTGACGCCCTGATGGCGTTTCCCGCCATCATCATGGCGTTGGGCCTGACGGCGGCGCTGGGATCTTCGATCAACAACATAGTGGCGGCGTTGGTGGTGATCCTGCTGCCGGGCGCCATACGCGTAATCCGCGCGCAGGTGCTCAGCATCAAGGAACTGGACTACACCCTGGCGGCGCAGGCGATAGGCGCCCGGCCGTGGCGCATCATGTTGAGGCATATCCTGCCCAACGTCGTGGCGAGTTACATTGTACTCAGCACCATCACGTTGGGATTGGCGATCATCATCGAGGCGTCGTTGACGTTCCTGGGAGTCGGCGTGTCGGCGGACATACCGACGTGGGGCGGGATGCTGACCGAAGGGGCCCAAAAGTACATCCGGTCGGCGTGGTGGCTGGCAGTGTTCCCCGGGCTGGCGATTTCCATCGTGGTGTTCGCCATCAACTTCCTGGGCGACGCATTGCGGGACACGCTGGACCCACGGTTGCGGGGCAGGTAATTACGGATGACGTAGTCCGAAACGGCCCCTTCCATTGGGAGGGGCCGTTTTTTGGTGCGTATTTCGTAACGAAGAGTACTGATTACCGATTGACTATTGACAGGCCGGCATTGCTGGTCTAACATTCCCGTCCGTAACTCGCGGTTTGTGGCTATTTTCACAATGGGCCACGTCCGGGGGATTTATTTCACTGTCGCGGACACCCATATCAATCCCAGAGTCCGCATGCAACACACATCGTCATAACGACGTCGGGAGGTTCACACCAACATGAAGCCATCTATATTTGGCCGCCTGTCAATGCGGACGCTGCTGGTTTTGACCGGCGTCATCGCGCTGACGGTCGGCCTTGCCTGCGGAGGCGCTGAAGACCCCGCGCCCGCCGCGCAACAGCAGCAGGAGCAGCAACAACAGCAGCAACAGGCTGCCCCCGAGGCGACCGACGCTCCGGAGGCAATGACTGCCACCAACACGCCAATTCCGGAAGCGATGTCCGCCACCGTCAGGCCGACCAACACGCCCGCCCCCACGGCGGCGCCCCGCGTCGTTGCCACCCCCACGCCCAGCGCCGGCCCCTCCTACGGTGGAACCCTCCTGATGTCTGCCTACGCGGACACCAAGGACTGGGACCCCCTCGGGTCGTCCTCGCTCTCCAGCGTGATCTCCTACTCGCAACTGTATAACCAGATTGTGCAGTATGACACTGATGACACCAACTCCATCACCGGCGACCTGGCCGAGGCTTGGGACGTGAGCGCTGATGGCCTCACCTACACCTTCCACCTGCGCGACGATATGCAATGGACCGACGGCACGGAGATAACTTCCGCCGACATCCTCTCGACGCATTCGCGCTACGCCAACCCGTGCAACGGCGCCGGTCGTTCCGGTCTGTGGCGCAACTACACCGTGAAGATGGAAGTGGTGGACAGGGCCGGCGGCGACTGCACGCCGACCAACCAGGATGCCGTGCTGCGCGCCATTGATGACAAGACGGTTGAGTTCAACCTCCAGTTCGCGTCGGGCGCCTTCATCAAGTTCCTGGCCATTGACTACGCCAAGGTTCTGCCCGGCCACCAACTGGACAGCGACCCGAACTGCGCGATACGCGACGCCGCGAATCCGTGCTTCCTGAACCTGGGCGAGAACATCATCGACCGTGGCACCACCTCCGGGCCGTACATCCTTGAGGAGTACCAGGTTGGCGACTTCTACAAGGTCAACAAGAACGAAGACTACTTCAAGGAAGGCCGTCCCTACGTGGACCGCATCGAGCACTACATCTTCCCGGGAACGGCCAAGGACCGCCTGATCGCCCAGTTTGAGGCGGGTGGCTTGGACATGGCCAACGGCGGGTTCACCAACCTGTCCCCGACCCAGTACTTCGACCTGGAAAAGAGCACCGACGGCGAGTACGTTGCGCACCCCATCGCGGCTGGCACCAACTGGGGCCTGATGCTGAACATCAAGAAGCCTCAGTTCCAGGACCACAAGGTGCGGCAGGCCATCAACCTGGCGGTTGACCGTCAGGAGATCGACGAGCGCGTATTCGACAACTCCGGCGGAAGCTACTGCCCGCTGATGGGCCTGGCCCATCCCAACGAGGAATGTCTCTCCTGGCCCGGCATCCGGTCCAAGGATACCGCCGAAGGCATGCAGGACCTGGAAGATGCCAGGGCGCTGATGGCAGAGGCCGGCGTTGGCGACGGACTTGAGGTCAAGTACACCGTGCGCCAGGTCGGCAACTACCCCGACCAGTGCCAGATTGTGAAGCAGCAGTTGCAGGATGCCCTGGGCATCACCGGCGACATTGAAACTCTGCCCAGCGCGGCCGGCTACGCCAAGTACGGCACCTCCCGCGCCGAAGGTTCCTCCGGCGACTGGGAAATCAGCTGCCAGGGCGAGGGCATGGTGGTGTTTGACGCCGACGCCGTTTATGGCGGCGTGTACCGCAAGGGCGGCACCCGCAACTACACCGACTGGTCGAGCCCGTTGGTCGATGAGTGGTTCGAGGCGCAGAAGGTCGAGCTTGACCCGGCCGCCCGCCGCGAGATCAACAAGGAAGCCGAGCTTTGGCTCCACACCTTCGAGGACAACCACTGGGTTACCATGCAGCTCGGTCAACTGTTCTGGCTGGTGCACCGGGACGTGAAGGGCTTCAACGCGCCTTCCACCGTGCAGTACCAGTTCAAGCACGAAGACCTTTGGCTGGACCGCTAGTCGGTTATATCCGAACCTCGATTCGGTATAATCGGAACGGCTGAGCAAATTGTAGGGGCGGCGTTTGCGTCGCCCCTATTACCACAAAAAGGCTGATTCCATGCGACAGTACGCATTGAAGCGCATTGCGCTAATTATTCCCACGGTATTGCTGGTGTCCATTATCGTGTTCACGGTGATGCGGCTGTTGCCCGGCGACCCGGCGCTGGTGATCCTGAGCGAAGGCGACGCCTCTTTCACCCAGGAAGAACTGGAAGACCTGCGCCGTCAACTGGGAACCGACCGACCCATCTTCATCCAGTACGTGGATTGGATTGGCGGACTGGTCCAGGGAGACCTGGGCACGTCCATCTGGAGATCCGGGCAGCCCGTATCCAAACTGGTGGGCGACCGCATCTTCAGGACCCTTGAACTCGCGGTGCTTGCCATCCTGATTGCCGTGGCTTTTGCGGTGCCCCTGGGGGTTATTTCCGCCATCAAGCCTGACAGCATGATCGATTACCTGTCGAGGGTTATCACCCTGGTGGGCATATCGATACCCACTTTCTTCGCCGGACTGCTGGTGGTGCTTGTATTATCGCGAGGCTTTAGCTGGCTGCCACCGCTGGGTTACGCGGACCTGTGGGATGATCCCTGGAAGAATATCCAGCAGATGTTCCTGCCGGCGCTCGCCCTGGGCTTTTACGACATGGCCTTCATCGCCCGGGTCACCCGATCGTCGATGATGGAAATCATCCGTGAGGACTACATGCGGACGGCGCGGGCCAAGGGACTGGCGGAGCGGATTGTGCTGGTGCGGCACGGACTGAAGAACGCCGTGCTACCCATCCTCACCATCTCCGGCTGGCAATTCGGACGCCTGTTTGGCGGCACAGTTATCATCGAGAGTATCTTCAAGGTGCCGGGCATCGGCACCCTGCTGATTGAAACCGTTTTCCAGCGGGATTTCCCAACTATTCAGGCCATCATCATCGTCATCGCGGTGTCCATCGTGATCATCAACCTGCTGGTTGACCTGCTCTACGGACTGCTGGACCCGCGCATCCGGTACGCCTAGCCACGGCGGACGACGCCGGAAGCGACTACGGAGAATTATCCGAATGACTACTACCAACACCGGGCAGGGACTGGCCATTGGCGATGCCGACGCCCAACTGCTGGAGATGCGTCCGCGCCAGACGCAGATGCAAAAGCTGGTGAGTTTCGCCAGATCGAAGCCGTTGGGCGCGGTCAGCGCGATAATCATTCTGATCACCATCTTCGCGGCGGCGATCTCCTACGTGGTTCCCGCCGTGCTGCCCCACGATCCCCTGGACGTGCGGGCCCATGAGGAAAAATACCTGGCGCCGCAGCCCGGTGCATGGCTGGGCAGCGACCACCTGGGGCGGGACGAACTTAGCCGGCTTATCGCCGGTTCCCAGATTTCCATCTACGTGGGTTTGCTCAGCGTCGGCATCGGCGTCACGCTGGGCGCGCTCATCGGTATCCTGAGCGCGTATATCGGCGGCGCCATCGACCTGGCGATACAGCGCATCGTTGACGCCATGATGGCCTTCCCGCCAATCATACTGGCGCTGGGACTGGTGGCAGTTCTGGGCGGTTCCGCCAACAACGTCATCATCGCCCTGTTGGTGATCCTCCTGCCGGGCACCATCCGAGTGATCAGATCGCAGGTGCTGAGCATCAAGGAACTGGATTACACGCTGGCTGCGACAGCCATCGGCGCGGGTTCAATCCGCATCATGCTGCGCCATATCCTGCCCAACGTGCTCGCGAGCTACATCGTGCTGGGCACCATCACGCTGGGGTTCGCCATCATCATCGAGGCGTCCCTGTCCTTCCTGGGCGTGGGCGTCCCACCGGACATCCCCACCTGGGGCGGCATGCTGACCCGTGGCACTGAGGAAATCCGCATTGCCTGGTGGCTGGCGGTGTTCCCCGGCATCGCGATTTCGGTGGTGGTGTTCGCCATCAACTTCCTGGGCGACGCCCTCCGCGACACGCTGGACCCACGGTTGCGCGGACGGTAGGAAAGACCGGCACATCGAAACAAATGGGGCGGGAGTGCATCCCGCCCCTCTGCTTTCTCCACGCTGGCAACGTCAATCTTCCGCGCGGATTGCGCTGTGCCTTTCGATCGTCAGTGTTGACCACAGTGGTTCCTTTGCGTCTCTGCGTCTTCGCGCCTTTGCGTCAGTATCTCCATCCAATCACCCGATGGAGCAGTACATACGACCAAACTGGGTACGCGGGAACGCCTGTGGCTCATCAAGGAAGTCATGCGACCCACCAATCGCTGGTCCGCCGAACCGTTGGTTGATCCTTCGACAGGCTCAGGATGAGCGGGCAGGTTGGTGGTTGATCCTTCGACGGGCTCAGGATGAGCGGGCAGGTTGGTGGTTGATCCTTCGACGGGCTCAGGATGAGCGGGTTGGTTGGTGGATGGGCAATTTCTGTACACTGTCAATTTTGGGCCGTCACCCATCACCCGTGCTAAACTGCGGCCACCTGCCACGGAGGTGCAACCTATATGTCCTGGAATTTTGAACTCGTCGCCGGCCCCTATGGCGGCACTACGGAAGGGCCGGTGTGGGATGGTGAAGCCCTGCTGTTCACCCTCATACCGGCGTCTCAAATCCTGCGCTATGATCCCAAGACCGGCGAGGTTTCCGAGTACTTCAACGAGGCGTTCAACACCAACGGCCTGTGCTTCGATGCCCAGGGGAATCTCTACGGCTGCCAGCAGGGACGCCGACGCATCGCCCGGTTCGATGCCGCCACCAACACCGCCACGTCCATGCCGCACCTGCTGGACGGCAAGCGACACAACAATCCCAACGACCTGGTGGTGGACAAGTCGGGGCGCATCTGGCTCACCGATCCGTATTCGGGCATCGGCGACAGCGGGCCGCAGGAACTCGATCATATGTCGGTGCTGCGCCTGGACCCCAGGGGCAACGACCAGTGGGAACTGACCCGGGCCACCACCGACATCAGCCGGCCCAACGGCATCCTGATCAGCCGGGACCAGAAGACCCTGTACATTGCCCAGAGCGACTACGGCGCCGACCGCCGGCGGGAGTTGAGGGCGTATCCCATAAACGACGACGGGTCGCTGGGAGAGTACGTGACGCTCCATACATTCGGCATCGACGGCGGGGCGTCCGACGGCGACGTGCGCGGCCAGGGAAGCGAGGGCGTGCAGCGCGGCGTGGACGGCATGACGCTGGACGAGGATGGGAACATCATCGTCTGCGCGGGCTGGGAAGCCGCCGGTCCCGGGCCGATGATCTACGTTTTCTCGCCCGCGGGCCGGGTGCTGGAGACCCACCCCATGCGCGTTGACCGGCCCACCAACTGCTGCTTCGGCGATGCCGATATGCGGACGCTTTACGTAACCACCGGCGGAGGCCACCTGTTCCGGGCCCGCACCGACCGCACCGGCTGGATAATGTGGCCGTAACAGCCGCAGCCCTTGACATTGCGCACCATACCGCCAACAATCTGCAAAACTCGATTGACACACCGGGAGAATAGGCGATGACCACCATCACAGCTCACAACACCAATGTTTACGTCGGCCTGGCCGGCGAAAGCGCTCTCATCATCGGGGCGGAAGGCACCCCGCTGGGCGAAGGCGGAATGTACCGCCTGACCGAAGGACAGAGGGAATGGACCGCAATTGAGAGCGGCCTGCCCGAGAATCCCCAGGTTCGAGCCCTCCTGGCCCATCCCGAAGAGCCGGGCACCATATATGCCGGCACGCAGGACGGCGTGTATCGCACCGACGACCGGGGCGAAACCTGGCGCCGCACCGACACCCTGAGCGGTGACGTGTGGTCGCTGGCCGCTCACCCCAACGACTCGTCGATCATGTTCGCCGGCTATGACGGTGGGCGCGTCTGCCGTTCCAACGACGGGGGCAACACCTGGCAACAGATGAAAACCGAAGGGTTGGTGCATCCGCACATCACGATGAATCCGCACGAGATATGCAAGCGGGTGATCGGCATCAGCATCGACCCGGCATATCCCGACGACGTGTACGGCGCCATTGAAGTAGGCGGTCTGATTGCGTCGCGGGACGGTGGCGACACCTGGTCGTGCATCACGGACGGACACTACACGCGCCTGGGGCCGGTGGATCTGCACGGCGTGCAGGTGAATCCGAGTTCGCCGGGACTGGTGTACATCATCACGCAGTTGGCGATGTTCCGCAGCCGCGAGCGGGGCGAGAGCTGGGAGTTCGTGCCCATCGAAGAGATGTTCGAGGGCGGAAGCTACTGCCGCGACCTGGTGGTTGACCCCACCGACCCCAGCAAGATGTACCTGGCGGCCGGGGCCGGCGGCGGCAGCGCTCCGGCGGGCACCGTGGACGCCGGGGTCCTGGTGCGCTCCACCGACGCCGGAGAGACCTGGGAACGGGTTGAACTGGGAGAGGTAGCGCCGGCGCGCATGTTCCAGATCGCAATTGACCGCAACGCGCCGCGCAACGTCTATTGCTGCGACCGCGACGGCCACGTCTATTGCAGCAACGACGGCGGAAACGAATGGACGCGGACCGACGTCCCTGTGGAAATGTCCCGGGGCCGCCACGTCTATCCCATGGTCGCCGCCTGATTCCAGACCATTACGGATACGGATGGGGGCGAAGGATCCTTCGCCCCTACAAATCTTGCAAAGCCTGCCGGAGGAACCCCAGTGGTGTCATCCAACCCGCTATGGACAGCCACCTATCGTGTCGGCGAGGCCGACCTGGAATACATGACGCTGGAAGCCACTGACCTGCCCGAGGACCTGCGCGGTTACCAACTGGCCCGGTCGGGGCCGCTGGACAACGCCGAGATGGCCGAGAACGGTTTCAAGGGCAGCACCGCCGAGCGGTTCCGGTCGGCCGGGCGCATCGGCGGATTCATGCGTGAGTTCGTTCCGACGTCCGACCTTACCCCCGCGCCCGGCGTCAATTTTGTCGGCGCGACGGTGGTGCATCTATTCGAGAACCCCGACCAGGTTTCCGGTTGGATGTCCGACATTTTCGTGAAGGATTTCGAGGACAACATCGGGGAGAGCGTGGGCTCGGGGCAACAGATTGTTTCCGTTGACCGCCTCGAAACCCAGGGCTTTTATGACGAAGCGGTCGCCCTGCGCGTTCTGCAGGGCGGGCCGGCCGGGTTGCTGTCATCCACGGTGATCGACTTTCGCGTCGGGAGGCTGTTGGGCGTGGCGTTCGTGGGAGCCATCGGCGAGCATGAGCGCACCGGGTTGACCACCGAGATCGCCCTTGCCCTGGAAAAGCGCATGGTGCAGGTGGCGTTGGGCGGCAGGTAGTCGGCTACCCTGCCGCCGCAGGTTCCTGGTCGGGAAGCGTGTTGCCGGCGGTGTTCACCCGGTCGAACAGCCTGACCACATCGGCCATGGGCGGCGGCGTGATGACGGTCACGAAATAGGCAGACACGGCGGCGATGATGAACCCGGGCGTGGCCGGTTGAATGTCCCAGAAACCGGATGGCCCTCCGTGGAGCAGAGCCCATGCCGATGCCGCGGCCGTGCCGCTGACTATGGATGCCGCCGCGCCCCAGGCATTGAACCTGCGCCAGTACAGCGCCAGCAGAGTGACGGGCCCGAAAGCGGCGCCCATGCCTCCCCAGGCGTAGCTCACCAGGTTGGAAATTGACCCAGGGTAGAAGATGGACACCAGCGCCGACACGATCCCGATCACGACGAGAAGCAGACGGCCCAGCCAGACCCGGGCGTTGCCCGATATGCGATAGGTGACGTCCTTGATGACGGGGAGGTCATCGGCAGCGACGGCGGACGCAAGCAACAACTGGGAGTCGGCGGTGCTCATCACCGCCGCGATGACCGCAGTCAGCAATACGCCGGTGATCACGGGGTGGAAGAAAACCTCCGACATCACGAGAAAGACCCGCTCGGGGTCGGCCGCCGCGTCCAGCATCCCGATTTGAGCCAGGGCGGGACGCGCCACCACGCCCAGCAGCACGGCCAACAGGAACACGGCTGATATCCACGCCACCGACAGGCGCCGGCTTTTGGCCACCTGGTCGTCGCGCTGCAACGCCATGAACCGTTGCAGGATGCGCTGGGCGCCCAAACCCCCGACGGCCCAGCCGGCGATGGACAGCGCGGCTGCCAGGGTTACCGGCGACCCGTCGGCGGTGTTGAACGGATTGAGCCAACTCGACGAAAAGCTGCTGATGTGCACCAGTGGGTTGTCAGTCCAGCCGGTGAGAACCACCACCATGATCAGCAGGCTGACCAGCATCAGCAGCGCCTGAGTGACGTCGGTGCGCGACACCGCCATGAACCCGCCAATCATGGTGTAGGAGGCGATGGCGATCAGCGTGAGGATGACTCCGGTGACGTATTCGAGGCCGAATATGGTCTCCAGGAGTTTTGCTCCGCCCACCAGGCCGGAACTGACGTAGAAGATCACGAACAGAATCGTGATGAGGGCCGCCGCCGTTCTCAGGATGCCGGTCCGGTCGCCGAATCGGACTTCGAGAAACTCCGGGATGGTGAGGACATTGTTGGCGGCGATGGTGTAGCGTCGGAGTCTGCCGGCGATGAAGGTCCAACTGAGCCACACGCCAATTACGATAGCGACCGGGACCCAGATTTCCACGGCCCCGTTGGTGAAGGCCAACGCGGGCAGCGCCAACATGGTCCAGGCGCTGGTGGTTGAGGATCCGGCGCTCAGGGCGGCGGTGACGCTGCTGAGACGCCGGCCGCCCAGCACGTACTCGGACATATCCCGCATCCGGCGCATCCCCGCCACCGCTATCGCGATCAGCATAGCGAAGTAGGCGCTGAAAACCACTATCACCCAAATCATGGCAATATCCAGTCCTGTTATTGAATTATGTATGGAGCCGCAGATTCAATGGTGCGGCGGGCGGTGTTATCGGCCGGCGGATCTCATGCGTTCCGGTTCCGGCCACGCGCTCCGTGAGCGCGAATACGAGTGTCGATTGAAGTTGTTGCAGGTTATGGAGCGACTGAAGGTTCCGTGGGAATCAGCGTGGGGTCGATCAATAGTATCAGCATCATTCCCCATTCGAGGAGGCCCAGCAGCACCAGCGCGACTTCAACCATGCTCAGCGGAGCCGGGGCCAGCCGCGCGCCCACGCGATGTTGCCAGAACCGGTTCAGGTTGCCCTGCGCCTGGATGATCAGCCAGGTGAGCACGACCACCTGCACCACGTTGATGACGAAAAAGGCCGCCTGCTGTGGCCCGCCGATGGTGGGTTCCGCAACCAGGCGGAAGGCCATCATTTCCAGCAGGACGACGCCCAGGTAGATGCCGGCCGCCCGCAGCGGACGGAGCGTGCTGGGAACGCCGCGCGCGTCCATGAGTTCCTGGTACACGCGCATATGGGCGTGCAACCGGAAGAACTGGTACACCGGAACCATCAGGCACAGGGCGTGGAAAATCGGGTACGCGGTCTCCCCGGAGTGGTCGCGATAATGCCGCCACGTGAGGTACATCCAGTAGAAGATGTAGAGTCCGGCGCTCAGCACCGTGAGGATAATGGCCCGGTTCGGAGCGATGTAGTAGGGCAGCGCATCGTCCCGCTCGGCGACCCGCGCGACCGCCGGATCTGATGCGGGAGTATAGGGAGCGCCGGCCAACCGGTCCAACTCCTCCGTGGCGTGGGATATGGCCGGCGGCGGGAGGGAAGGCTCCGGCGCGGGAATCGGCGGCTCGCCGGGTCTTATCTCGGCGCCGCACGACCCGCAGAAGCGATGCTCCGGCGCACAGGCCGCGCCGCAATCAGGGCACGTCAGCAGGTCGCCGGAGCTATTCATGATGCGACGGATGGTCGGGGGCGTGAGGAATCAGTCCTACTTGCCCCATACGACCGGATTGCTCAGGGTGCCGATGCCGCTCACGGTGATGTCGCACACGTCGCCGTCTTTCATGTTCTCGGTGGCGCCGTCGGTGCCCATCCAGAGGATGTCGCCGGGAACCAGCGTGAGGTATTTGCTCATGTCGCTGATGTATTCCCGCACGCCGAAGATGGCGGTTTTGAGGTCATATTCGCCGACGACCCGCTCGTTGACCTGTATGGTCACGTGCATCTCGTCAGGGTTGAGGTCGGTGGCGATCCAGGGGCCCATGGGCTTGAAGGTGTCGGTGTTCTTGGCCCGCCACATGGTGCGGTCGTTGCGCTGCCAGTAGCGTTCGCTGACATCGTTGCCGATGGTGTAGCCGAAAACGTAGTCCAGCGCCTCGTCCTGGCTGACGTTGCGGCACTCCTTCCCGATGATGACGACGACCTCGCCCTCATACTGGAGTTCCTCGGTGGCGTCGGCGGGAACCATGATGGGGTCGCCGTGTCCGGTGAGGGCATTGACGGCGCGGTAGCCCACGTCGGCCTTTTTGGGCAGATTGGGTTCTTCGCCGCGCATATTGGCTGCCCAGGTGACGTGCTCGGGGAAGTTGATGCCGGCCGCGTAAAATGTCGGGGGGACCAACGGCGGCAACAGCTTGACCGAACTCAACGCATACTTGTTGCCGGACTCTTTCAATCCGTCGAAAAGGCCGCCCTGGACTTCCAGCACCGTTTCTCCGTCAACGATTCCGTAAGCCTCTCGGTCGCCGGTGCGAAACTTGCAGATCAGCATTGCCGTCGCCTCCTGTGATCGTGATGTGTGACTGGTGGGGTTTGCGGCGTCAATTCTGGCACCACTACCCGCCCCGGTCAAGCAAGGGGGCAGGTGTCAGGCTGTTGCATCGCTGGACGGATGGGGTTTGCATGGGCAGGTTTGACACCCGCCCATGCGTGTGCATGGCCGCTGGCGAACCACCAGGGTGGGACGACGCCGGGCGGGCGTCGTCTTTCCGGAGGGGTGGAGGGTTTCTCGTCCCTGCGGTTGGTGGTTCGTTGGTTGGCGGTTGGTGTTGTTTCGGTTGGTTGTTTTGGGTTGGTGTGAGAGGCGGGATTCCGGATCGTTGTCAGCGCACGGCCGGTACGCAACTATTTGAACGGCAGTTCCGTGGTCGCAGGACTATTTGGTTGAGTCCCTACCACGCGGGCCCGAACAATCCCGGTGGGCCAGTGCGGCACCGCCGGTGAGTACGTTGGTCGGATATCGGCGAATTGCCACCTGGACCGGTTGCGATTTGTTGCTGACGGGGTTGGCCGTCGATCCGGAATCTTGCCTCTCTGGGGTTGGGATGGAGCAGCTGCTTGATCTAGACGGTATTAGGATATACGTTCGTATTGGTGGTGTCAAGGGGGTGTTTTTACAGGGATGCACAGGATGAACAGGATAAACGGGATGTCTGAGGTGATTGGGGTGGGGCTCGTTTTTTACAGGGATGCACAGGATTTACAGGATTATTGGATTGCGGGTGGGAGTTGTTGCGGCAGGATCAGGATGGGCTGGCTGCCTCGGCTATCGTCGATAAGCGCGGGGGCAGGTTTCAAACCTGCCCCTACATGGTATGACGCTGGTGGCGGAGGTTACGGGCGTTGGTAGTTTGCGTGAACCGGAGTATTGCGGGTACTCATGGCGGGGCCGGGAATAGGGGCCGGGAATATCTGGAGAGGACGAGGCCGGGCTGGGGTTGTGGTAACATATCCGGCGGCGCAGCAGGTGCGGAAATCTGCCCCATAGCGTCAACCGATACACAACAGCAGGTGCCGATAGAAAATGCAGCAGCCCGAAACCACTCTGATTTATTGGGCGCCGAGTCGCGTGAGGTTCAACCTCACGTTGATTCTCGCGGCGGTCGTGGTAGTTTTGGGTCTCCTGCAGGCGGCGGGATTTGATCCGCTGGCCGCCGCGTGCAGTCCCAGGACAAGCAGCGAACCAACCGAGCAAACGGAAGGAGTCCAGCCGGAAGTCAGTGATGATGCCGCGTCCTCCAACCGGGGGGGCAGCGCATGGCTGCTGGTGATAGTGGGCCTGGGCGTGGGCGCGTATTCGTGGCTCACATCGCCGCGCCAGTATCGCGTGTACTCCGACGCCCTGATCATAATGTTCGGAATGCCGCGCAGACGGACCATCCATTTCAGCGATATTCGCGAGGTGGTGGTTGATCGCGGCTTCATGGGCGACCCGCTGCGGGTGTACACCGTCAATCGTCGGCGCATCCCGTTGCAGGTGCGTGAGCCTGACGAGATGCACCGGTATCTGGACGGCGCGGTCAAGGACTTCTGGCGGGCCAACCCGCAGTACGCGCCGCCACCGCCGGAGGAAGACGAGGCCGACGGCGGGTCGCGAGCCGATGTGGTTGACTCCACGGTGGCGGAGCCTGACGAGCCGACGACGGACGTTCAGCCTGAAACCACGCAGGACGGCGCGTCGGAGGATCCGCCCCGACGCAGTCCGCGCTCGCGCCGGCGCAGCCTCCGCGACGATTCCAACGGCAGCGACGGCGGGGATACCAGCGACGGCAGCGACACGGAAGGGCCGCCAAGGTTCAGCTAGCGACGCCCTCTGAAAAACCTGGAACTATCCGCAGCAACTGGCTGCGGATAGTTTTGCCATCGGCGTTCAGGTCAACGGTGGCAAAGCGAATCCGGTGGCCCTGGATGGTGGCTGATTCATCAACACTGTCGTCGATGGCGGGATAGAGCAGAACGCCGGTTGAATGGCCCGACAGCGGGTCGTCATCGCGTTCCTGGGAACGCAGGTAGGCGTAAATCTGGTAGATGTTGCCGGACCTCAGCGACTGTTCACGTCGCCAGGCGCCGGTGATGATTGACATGAATTTTGTGTCAATGACGATCCGCTGGCCTTCCGTCGGATTTTGGATGTCGCGGCGTTCCAGGACGATGTCGGTGATCATGCCCGGCATAATAGCGCGCAGGCGCGATGTGGGATCCAGCAGGGGCCAACCAATATGTCCGCCGGTTTTGATGTTCCAGTCGTGCGGGGTCAGCACGGCGTCGTAGAATCCGCCGACGGCCTGCTCGTATAGCTTCCATCCCGGGCTGGCGCTACGGTCGGCGATTTGCAACAGTGCCGATCCGGACTCCTCGGTGGGTATGGAAAGGTCGAACACCAACCGGGCAGCGGCCAGCATCCGGCGTTCCGCCGCGTCCACCCATCCCACGTTGTCTCTCAGCGCGTGGCTTCCGCGTTTTCCGGCTTGCAAATCGGTGGACACGCCGGCTCGTTCCAGTCGCGCGGCCAATTCGCGGCAACGGCGCGCTGACTCGTCCTTGCGCACGAAGGATGCCAGATGCAGCAGCGCCGCCTTGACGTAGCGGTTCCGTGGGGTGTCAACCGTGAGTTCGTCATACACGCAGGCGACGCGGGCGCGCTGTAGCAACTTAAGGCGTTCGGTGCGGAGGACGTTGATGTGGCCGCGCACGCGGTTGAGGTCTGCCTCCCGCCGTTGGTAGCCGTGGGACAAGTTGCGGCGCAGTCGGCGTTCGACGGCGTTGGTCAGTATTTCGGCTACCAGTTCGGGTATGTCGTCGGACGCGTCTTCCAGCGCGACGCGTTCAGACTCTGGCAATTCTTTGTACAGTTGGGAGGCATACAGGAGCAGCAGCCAGATGTTGCGTACCGGGATGCGGCCGATGAGGCGGGAATCACTGGTTTCTTGCAGCGACGTCACAAGCCACTCAGCAACTTGGTCGTTTCGGTTTCCGCCTTGTCAGCGTCGTCAAACCAGTATTCGCGCAGCAGGGGCGCAATCTCGGTTTCGACCACGTCTTTGAACCATACGTTGGCATCGTCAGTTGCGGTACCGGGCGTTGGCGTGAAGTGGCTGTGGCCGATGCGGAACTGCGGGCCGAGGTTGCGGTCGGAGTCAATTTGGTCGTTCAGCGACGTGATGCGTGTTGCGACATCATCAAGAAAGTCTGTGGGGATGCTGCTCTGTTCGTGAACCCAGTCACGCCATCGGTTGTTGAATATGGGTTCGAGGTCGAAGAAAGCGAAGCGGCGGCGCAGCGCGATGTCCACCAACGCCAGCGAGCGGTCGGCCAGGTTCATGGTGCCGATGACGTACACGTTGGGCGGGATGTGGAAGCGTTCGGAGTCGCTGCGAGGGTAGGCCAGGGCGAGGGCATCGTCCGGGCCCCGCTTGTCCGATTCGAGAAGGGTGAGCAACTCGCCGAAGATTGACGCAGGGTTGCCACGGTTGATTTCCTCGATGACCATGACGTACTTGGTGCTAGGGTCGCGCCGGGCGTCCTCAGCCAATTTCAGGAACGGGCCGTCGATTAGTTTCAGGTTGCCGTCGCCCTGGGGCCGCCAGCCGCGCACGAAATCCTCGTAGGACAGGTTGGGGTGGAACTGCACCTGCCTGACTTTGTCGGTGTCTTTGTTGCCGATCAGGGCGTAGGCGAGTCTTTTGGAGAGCCAGGTCTTGCCGGCTCCGGGGGGCCCCTGCAGGATGATGTTCCGCTTGGTCCTCAGGCGGTTGAGCATTGTTTCTAGGGTGGCACGGGGGAGGAAGCAGCCGTCGGCGAGGATATCGTTGATGTCGTACGCTGGTGGGGGCGGAGGCTCAGGAACTGGTTCTGGATCCGCCGGGGGTGTACTCCGCGGCACGGTAGGCGCAGGAGTTGGCGAGGGCGGTTGATATGCTGCCCACGAGAGTTCTGGGAATGAATGGACACCGAAGGAATCATACTGAAAACTATCCAAAAGAAGGTCGCACAAAGCCAGATAGTCGCCTCCCGACAGGACGTTTTTGGATATGGGGATATCTAACCGATTGGATATGTAGCTTCGGGAGTTGCCGTCCAACGGCACAAACCGTTGAGGGCGTGTCCAGAACAAACCCACGGTCAGGTTGTAGCGAACAATGGGCAAAGATTGAGCGTCATCGAATAAACGTATGAATGCTGATCGGTTTTCTTCGGATTCGGCTAAGGCAATCGCATCCGAAAAGACCTGCCATAACAAATCAATGTCGCCATCGTCGCGCCCGTTGGCAAATCTGAAAAACCAACTCCTCTGGTTGTTTAGGACCGGAATTCCGTCGTCGTTCGTTGATAACTCAGGCGGCGGTTCTGACACCCCCAGAATTTCCGCCATTTCAGTTGCGATAGCCAGACGGTTCGTATCAGTAAGGCTGCGGTTGAATAAGCCCATGGCAGTAAATGGACATATGTCTTGCAAAGGTCCGGTCGAACCGTCGGGGAAGCGGTCGGTGATTGCGAAGGGCAACTCAAGGCGACGGTTGGCGAGCTGCGATATGGCGTCAGCCAACGGACGGCGATCGTGCCGAAATTGGAGCAACCTGTCGGCAAACTCCGTGTAAAAACGGGTCCAAGCAAAACGGGAATCGGGTTTGGCATGGTCACCGAATTTGTCTCGATATTGTGGGTCGTTCCGCCACCGGTTGATGTCCTGTTCCTGTTTGTTGAAGGTGAACGCTATCAGCGCATCGGTTTTCCATTCGCCCGGGTACACGGCATGGATCGTTTGGGCATACATCGAGAAATACCATTCCCGTGGCGGGTTCACCCTGGTCCAATCGACTCTCAGGATGCGGCCGTCACGCATATTCTGTTTGACGACCCCAACGGCTTTGATCAACATCCCGGGCACGTATTCACCGTGGTTGTCAAATGGGAGATTATTCCTTCGGCCGTATCGGGCTTTGATGGCTATACGGTCGCCGACCCGAACGGCATCGACCTGTTCAGAGAACTCGCCATCCTCATAGCCATTTTCCCAAATGCCGTCCCGCAGGAACCGATCGGTCTGGTCGTCTGTTCCACCCCAACCTGCGCCTACGAACCATGAGGGGCGCGAACTATCAGATGATAAGGTCATGTCTCTCAATCTCCACTTGTGGGTCACCAGCTTGAATTTCGGCGCTACAGAATCAGCATGGCATCGCCGAAGGAGTAGAAGCGGTACTCCTGTTGGATGGCTTCCTGGTACGCCGCCAGGATTCGCTCGCGGCCGGCGAAGGCTGACACCAGCATCAGCAGGGTGGAGCGGGGCAGGTGGAAGTTGGTCAGCATGGCGTCCACCAGGCGGAACTCATGGCCCGGCAGGATGAACAGGTCGGCGTCGCCCGATGTTGGTTGAATCTCGCCGTCGGCGTCGCGGGCGACGTGTTCCAGCGTGCGGACGCTGGTGGTGCCCACCGCGATGATGCGGCTGCCATCGCGACGGGCGCGGTTGATGGCGTCGGCGGTATCGCGGGGCATCTCGAACCACTCGGTGTGGATTTCGTGCTCCGCGATGTCCTCGCCGTGGACGGGACGGAAGGTGTCGAGGCCAACGTGCAGCGTTACCCAGGCGGTATGCACGCCCATGTCCCGGATGTCGGCCAGCATCTGGTCGGTGAAGTGCAGTCCGGCCGTTGGCGCGGCCACGCTGCCGGGGGCGTCGGCGTACACGGTCTGGTAACGCTCGGGGTCGTCGGGCGTCTCCTTGATATATGGAGGCAGTGGCAACTCGCCCACGCCGTCCAGCAGGGACTCGTCGGAAATGCGGACGGTGCGCAGCCCCCTTTCGTGGGTTTCCAGTATCTCGATGCGGATTGCGCCGATGGAGTGGTCGTTGGCAGGGTCGGGCGTCACCACCACCTCCGCGCCGGCGCGCAGCCGACGGCCGGGGCGTCCGAGAGCCTGCCAGATGCCCGGTCCCAGGCGGCGCACCAGCAACACTTCGACCTGGGATCCGGACCGGGATTCCCGGCCGTGCAGCCGCGCCGGAATAACCCGGCTGCGGTTGAATACCATCAGGTCGCCGGGCTTGAGGTAATCCGTGAGGTCGCGGAAACTGCGGTGTTCGATGCCGGAGTCGCCGTGGCGATTCAGCGTCAGCAAACGCGAGGCGTCCCGGGGTTCCGCCGGTGTCTGGGCGATGCGCTCTTCGGGCAGGTGGTAATCGAAATCGCCGGTGCGCAGCGTCATACGGGAGATGGGCCGACGATCGGGAGATAGGCCGACGATTATCAGGCCGCAGCGACTCGGGCGGCGTCCAGCGTGTTGCTGATCAGCATGGCGACGGTCATGGGGCCAATGCCGCCGGGCACGGGCGTAATGGCTTCGGCTTTGGCCGCCACCTTCTCGTAATCGACGTCGCCAACCAATCGGTAGCCGCGCCGGCGTGAAGCGTCGTCAACCCGGTTGATTCCCACGTCTATTACCACGGCCCCGGGGCGGACCATGTCTGCGCCAACGGCGCCGGGCACTCCCATCGCGGCAACCAGGATGTCGGCCTGCCGGGTAATGTCGGGCAGGTCGCGGGTCCTGGTGTGGCAGACGGTGACGGTGGCGTTGCCGCCGGATGACCGTTGCATCAGCAGGGTCGCCAGGGGTTTGCCGACGATGTTGCTGCGGCCGATGATCACAACGTGCTGGCCGGAGGGGTCGTATCCGGAGCGCAGGAGAACCTGCTGCACGCCGGCCGGCGTACAGGGCAGGAACGTGGGGTTGCCCTGCAACATACGGCCCTGGCTGACGGGGTGCAGGCCGTCAACGTCCTTGTGGGGATCAATTCGCTCGATGGTGGCCGCTTCGTCCAGATGGTTGGGCAGCGGCAACTGTACCAGGATGCCGTGGAATCGGGGGTCGGCGTTCAGGCGGTCAATGAGGGCGATGAGTTCGGTCTGGGTGATGGTGGCCGGAAGGTGAAAGG
Source organism: Dehalococcoidia bacterium (assembly GCA_963668585.1). Lineage (GTDB taxonomy): Bacteria > Chloroflexota > Dehalococcoidia > Lucifugimonadales > UBA3495 > Bin87. The sequence continues at coordinate 1,350,364 of OY764869.1, forward strand.
TTTCGGAGAAGATGCCGGCATCCGCGCAGGCGCGGCCCTTGTTCCGGACGTACACGGCGGATGCAGGGTCGTCGCCGATCAGCACCGCGGCGAGTCCGGGCGTGACGCCGGATGTTTCCGCCAACGCGGCGACGCCCTGGGCGACTTCGGCGCGGAGGTCGGCGGCAAGTTCGTTGCCGTTAAGGATGCGGGCGGTCATGACGGGTGCGAACGCTATTCCAGATTGAAGACGTACTGGCGCACCGGGAAGGCGAATCCTGGCATAACATCCTCGCCGTCCAGGGTTTCAGGATCTTCCAGGATTTCCGGTTCGGTTTGCCCCGCGCGGTACACGAGCGCCTGACGGTTGCGGGTGTCGATGAGCCAACCGAGGCGGGCGCCGCCGGCAATCCACAGTTCCATTTTTCTCTGCAATGGCGCCAGGTCATCGGTGCGGGATCGGATTTTAACGACGAAAGCAGGGGCTCCCTCGATGACCGTCTCGCGGTGCAGAGGAGTTTGGGAATCGTAATGCTCCTGGGTCATCCAGGCGGCGTCAGGGCCACGGACTTCGCCGGAAGGGAGACGGAAACGGCTGGTTTGCGATGCTCCAATTCCGCCATTGGACAACTGCCAATGGGTTACGAAATAGCTCACATAAGTCTCTTGGCGGTTACCGCGGAATCCAGTCATAGGCAGTATCAGCAGATCTCCTTCGGCGTTGACTTCCATGTCGTAGAGGTCGTTCTGTGCGCAGAACTCGATGAACCTGACGGGGAAGTCTTCGGCGCGGTGGTCGATGCCCAGGGCCGCCAGTTTGAGGCGAATCGTGCCCTCGGGTTCCGCGACCACAGGAGACGCCGGCGGATTCTCGGCCGGGTCGGTGAGCGGTGTGGCTGTCGTGGTCATGTTTGAACCTGATCCGTTGGCTTACAGAACTATCATACCATTCCGGCCATTCCGCCTTCGTTTGCCATCATTGGCGAATCGGCCTACAATGCCGGCCATGCGTATTGTGTCATTGTTGCCGAGCGCGACGGAGATAGTGTTTGCCCTCGGACTTGGAGAATCGCTGGTCGGAGTGTCTCATATGTGCGACTATCCGGCCGCGGCGCGTGGGTTGCCGGTGGTCAGCCGGAGCATTCGCAGCAAGTCTCATCTGTCCAGCGCCGAGATCGATGCCATCATCCAGCAGGCCCGTGCCACCGGAAATCCGCTGTACATCATCGACGGCGACCTGCTGAATCGTCTGCGGCCCGACCTGATTCTGACGCAGGAACTGTGCGAGGTGTGCGCGGTAGGCGCCGGTTCGGTGTTCGAGACTGCGGCGAAAGTCCTTGATTACTCACCCGAGATTCTGAGCATCAGGCCGGCGGGACTGGACGACATTTACGACAATATCCGCCGCATTGGCGACGCTGCCGGAACGCCGGAACACGCCGCCGCCCTGTTGGCGGAACTCCGCTCGCGCACCGAATACGTCGCGGGTCGGGCGACGCGCGGCGACCGGCCCAAGGTCTTCTGCATCGACTGGCTGGAACCGTTGCGCAACACCGGCCAATGGACACCCGAGTTGGTGGAGTTGGCCGGCGGAGAGGAAGGGCTGGCGGAAAAGTGGGGCAAATCCCGCGAGGTCGGATGGGAAGAGGTGATCGACTACCAACCCGACTACGTGATGGTCATGCCGTGCGCTTTCAACATGGACCGCACCATTGCCGAGACGGCGCGCCTGATGGAGCGCCCCGAGTGGAGCGCGCTGGACGCGGTGCGGAAACAGCAGGTCTTTCTGTTTGACGGCCAGATTCCCAGCCGTCATGGGCCGAGGGTGATCGACGTGCTGGAAGGCCTGGCCGAGGCGATGCAACCCGATGTGTTTCAGGGGTTGACCAAGCCCGGCATCTTCCGACCCGCCACGTTGCGGAGCCCATTGGTTACAACATAACGCGCCTTTTGGAGAGTAATGCCGATGGGTCTTTACATGATATCGCTGGAACACGCGCCGGAGCGCTGTCCCGGAGTGGATCTGGGGGTGCGGGACCGGGTGGTGCGAATGTCGTCGGAGTTGACGGCGACGCTGGCAAGCCGGGGGTGTGAATACCGGGGAGGCTGGGTCGGCAAATCGTCGCACCAAACCTGGCTGGTCCTGGAGGGGCCCGACGCCCACGCGGTGGACGACGCGGTCATTGATATGGGCCTGGCCACCTGGAACCGTACCGCAATTTTTCCGATCATCACAATGGAAGAGGCTTTCGGCGGGCTGCCCACCGACTGACATTAACCCGGGCCGTTGCACCAGGGGAGAAACGCCATGAGCGAAAACATTTACCACCGCAGACGACGCATGTACACCGATCCCAAGGATATCGGCGACAACAAGATGGCTCCTGCCCGAAAGGTGGACATCGGACCAGTGGCGGATTATCGCGAACTGCCGGCGCGGGTCCGACTGGAAAACGGAGAGGAGCACTGGCTGGCAAAGGACAGGGAGGGGAATTATCGCCTGTTGTCGATGGTGTGTCCCCACGCCTGGGGCAGGGTCGTGAAGTGGGACAAGAGCTTTCTGTGCCCCGACCACGGTTGGCGGTTTGAAGAGGGGCAGGGTGTGTGCGTGAACGGGCCGAGGGCGCAACTGTTCTACCACGTGGTAAATGTGGAAAACGGCCGATTGGTGGCCCGGATTCCGGCGGACAACGACGCGTCGGTGACCCACGCGCCTCCGCCCGCTTGGGCGATTCCCAAATAGATCATGATCTTATCGGCGTTCTATAATCGAACCGGCTGAATTTTTTGACAAGGGATGGATTTCGTTGTGAAGCTGCCAATTGCTGCTGTCGCATTGTTTCTGGTTGTCTCTCTGGTGATCGCCTTCGGGGGCGCCGGGCCGGCTCAGGCTCAGGGCCAACCGACGGCCCCGCCCACGCCTCACGCAACCGGTGGTACCAACCCCGATGAGGTGATCGTCACCTGGGGACCGGTCGAGGACGCCGGCTTCTATCGCATCGGCTGGCTCTCCGCGATGGACTATCAGGCCGACCTGGATGCCGGCAGAGACTGGCGCGACTCATTCACTTTCCGAACCGTCGCCAACACCGGGCAGAGTTCATACACGGTGGACGGGCTGACGCCGGGTGACCAGTACGTGTTCCTGGTGGGCACCAGCACGACCCGGCACAGCACGCCGGAATGGTCGCCGTGGTCCGACTGGTTCATGCTGACCGGCTGCGTTGGAGACCGGGATGCGCTGGTGGCCCTGTACAACTCCACCAATGGGCCACGTTGGAGGAACAGCGTCAACTGGGACACCGACACCCCCATTGGCTCCTGGTTCGGGGTGTCAACCGACAGCAACGGGTGCGTGTTGGTCCTGTACCTGGACAACAACAACATGAGCGGCGAGTTGCCGCCGGAGTTGGGCAACCTGTCCAGCCTGGACACCCTGGACCTCGACGGCAACTACCTTTCCGGCGACCTACCGGGTGCACTGGGCAACCTGAGCAACCTGACCGTGCTGTCGTTCGACCACAACCGTTTCAGCGGGCCGATTCCGCCCGAGTTGGGCAAACTCAGCAATCTGACCGATCTTGAACTGTGGGACAACGACCTTTCCGGTGAGATACCACCCGAGATAATCGGCCTCACCAACCTCAGGACCCTTGACCTGGACCGCAACAAGCTGACCGGGACAATACCAGTTGAGTTGGGCGGTCTCGCAAACCTCGGCGCACTATGGCTCAGCAACAACGATTTCACCGGCGAAATACCGGCCGAGTTGGGCAACCTGTCCAGACTCTACTGGTTGGGCATGTACGGCAACGACCTGACCGGAGAGATTCCGGCCGAATTGGGGCGGCTAACCAATCTGAGAGGGCTTTACCTGCTTGAAAACCAGTTGACCGGCGAAATACCCGCCGAGTTGGGAAATCTCAGCGGCCTGCGCAGGTTATACCTCCGCAACAACCGGCTTACCGGCGGGATCCCGGCTGAGTTGGGCAACCTGGAGAATCTCGAGATTATGACTCTCCGCGACAACCGGCTTACCGGCGGGATTCCGGCGGAGTTGGGCAATATGGAGAATCTGGAGGTTCTTTACCTTTCCAACAACCGGCTGGAGGGCTCTATTCCCACTGAACTGGGTGGGTTGGGTGAATTGAAGCGCTTGCGCCTCAGCAGCAATCAGCTCGCCGGCCAGGTGCCGGTGGAGTTGGGTAACCTGGAGAATCTGGAGGAACTCCTCCTCCTGGAGAATGATTTGGAGGGAGCAATCCCCGCCGAACTGGGTCAGTTGGCCGAGTTGAAAGTCCTCAACTTCAACCGGAACCAGTTGAGCGGCCCAATACCGGCCGAGCTGGGCGACCTGGAGAACCTGGAAGAACTGCACCTGGACAACAACATGCTGACGGGCGCGATTCCGCCGGAACTTGGGAATCTCTCCAAACTGGAGCAGTTGCACTTGGACAACAATTCCCTGACCGGTGAAATCCCAGCCGAACTGCTGAATCTGACCGAACTCACGCTGTTTTACGCTGAGAGGAATGACTTTGAGGAATGCATACCGTTGGGGCTGAGAGACATCGATGAGAATGACCTCGACAAACTGGGTCTTCCGGACTGCCCCCCGGTCGCGACCACGTCGAATTAGTCGGAACAAGCGGGAGCGCGGAAACCCTGCACTCCCGCATCCAGTTTGGTATTGGCTACCACTTTATAATCGTTATCAAATTTGAGCGATGCGCCGGTTTTCTGTTGACACGGTGTTACCAGTAAATTAAACTACTGGCAAAACGTAAGTCGAGCGGGCAGTTGCGTCCGTTCCGGCTTTGGGAAGAAAACACACTGGAAGGAGGCACAGGATGTCGTATAAAGATGACCTGGCATTGATGGCCCACCTGATGCGGCGCACCGGATTCGGCGCCAACCGCGCTGAGTTGGAACGTTGCGTTGCCCAGGGTTATGAAGCCACCGTGGAAGAGCTGCTGGAACCGACGGAAGACCGCGAGGGCGGAAAGATGGCTCTGCTGCTGCGGTATCACCCCAGCTTCTTGCTCCCCGGGGGCGTCCCCTTCTCGGGCCAGGCCAACTGGATGTACAACATGATATCCAGCGAGAAGCCCATGGAAGAGAAGATGACCCTGTTCTGGCATCACGTATTTGCCACCGGCAACTCCAAGGTTGACAACTGCGACCAGTTGCTCGAGCAGATCGATATGCTCCGTGAACACGGAATGGGCAACTACCGGGACATTCTCATCGAGCTGTCCAAGAACCCGGCCATGATTTTCTGGCTGGACAACAACGAAAACCACCGGGACGCCGTGAACGAGAACTGGGGCCGCGAGCTGCTGGAACTGTTCTCCCTGGGCGTTTCGAACTACACCGAGGTTGACGTTCGCGAGTGCTCGCGCGCATTCACCGGCTGGACCATCCAGGCCAAGCTGCCGCGCGCTCCCTACGGACGCTACCCGTGGAAGTTCGCCTATCGTGACGAAGATCATGACTACGGCGAAAAGACCTTCCTGGGCCACACCGGCAACTTCAACGGCGAGGATATCATCGATATCATCCTGGAACAGCCGGCAACCTCCCGCTTCATCTGCCGCCACCTCTACAACTTCTTCGTCGCCGACGAGCCGCAGGTTCCCGCGTGGACCATCGAGCCGGCCCGGGACGAGGACGCGCTGGACGAGATGTGCCAGATATTCGAGGAATCGGGATTCGAGATGAAGCCCGTGCTGCGCCACATGCTCAACTCGCAGTGGTTCAAGGACGCGCGCTTCCAGAAGATCAAGAGCCCGACGGAAGTGGTCGCAGGCACCCTGCGCATGGTCGGCCTCTACGAGAACCCGGACCCTGGCGTTCTCAACATCGGCAAAGAGCCCACCTACATGGGCCAGTCCATCCTGGACCCGCCGTCGGTGGAAGGCTGGCACACCGGCCTCGAATGGATCAACTCCGGCGCCCTGCTGGCGCGCATCAACTTCGTGGCGGACCGGGTCTCGAACTCGGAACTGCCGGGAATGCGCGACATCATCGACCGGATGCGGGACGAAGGCGTGACCACGCCCGACCACCTGCTGAACGCCTGCACCGAGTACATGGGCTTCGTCGAACTGAGCGAAGAGACTCGCGGCCAGTTGGCCGAGCATGTCCGCTCCGGCGGAGACGTCAACTGGAATGATCGCGCCGCCACCGCGACGCGCATCGGCGAGACCATGTCTCTCATCAGCGCCACCACCGAGTACCAGTTCGGTTAATCGGAAACTCGCCGGGCCGACTCCGGCCCGGCGACAACACCGATCCAACTGGCTCACCCAAACCTTACAAGGAGCATAGGCAATGACCTCCACAAAGAAAGATCCGGTCATCGTAGTCCTGCAGCTCACCGGCGGCAACGACTATTTCAACACGGTGATCCCCTACAACGATTCGTCGTACTACGACAACCGCCCCGCCGTCCGTTACGAACGGGAAGACATCATTCCCATCACCGACGAGCTGGGTTTCGCCCCGACCATGGGCCCCATGAAGGAGCTGTACGAGTCGGGCAAGGTTGCCATCATCCACGGCATCGGCTACGCCGACAGTCCCCGGTCGCACTTCCGCAGCATGGACATCTGGCACACCTGTGAGCCGGACAAGGTCGGCACCGAGGGTTGGGCCGGTCGCGTCGCTCGCGAGATGGACCCGGACAAGGAAAACGTGCTGACGGCCATCAACTTCGGCCATGGCCTGCCCCGCGCATTGGCCGTCCCCGGAGTCCCCGTCGCCGCCATCGCCGACTTGGGCACGTACGGTCTGCTGACCGGCATCGAGAACGTGGACCAGCGCTCCAAGGCCCTGGACCTCTTCTCGAAGATGTACGCCCCCACCATCGGCGGCAGTTTCGTGAACGACTACCTGCGCTCCACCGGCACCGACGCCATGATTGGCGCCGATATCGTCAAGGTTGCGCCGGAGCAGTACTCCAGCAACGTGGAATATCCCAACAGCCCCATCGCCCACCACCTGCGCGACATCGCCCAGGTTTACATGGCCGATCTGGGCACCAAGATTTTCTACACCCAGCACGCGAGTTTCGACACGCACGCCGGTGAGGCCGCGGCCCACCCGCAGCTGTGGAAGGAAATCTCCGAGGGCGTCAGCGCCTTCTTCCAGGACATGAAGGAGCACAACACCGGCGAGAACATCGTCATGTACATGTTCTCCGAGTTCGGCCGCCGCGTCCGTGACAACGGCTCCGGCACCGACCACGGCGCAGCCGGCGCGGCGTTCCTGATTGGCGACCCCGTCCAGGGCGGCCTCTACGGTGAGTATCCTTCCCGGAAGCCGGAAGATCTGGAACAGGGCGACCTGGTTCCCAACTACGATTTCCGCGGCGCTTACACCAGCATCGTTGAGGACTGGCTCGGCATGGACGCCAACCCCATCGTCAACGGAACCTTCCCGAAGCTGAGCGTCATCAAGAAGTAAGGCTTCAGGAACAGTAAGTCAGGTGGTGGCGTTGCCGAAAGGTCACGCCGCCACCGATGCCCAAAGAATCGAATTGGAGGATTAACTATGCCTCAGAATACCGTGGCAAGCGGTCGGGCATGGCTGTACGTGAAGAACGTCGGCCGCCAGGGCCAGGTGGGCATGGGATTCAGCCAGCCGGTAGGCGTGGCAACGCTGTCGGACGGCACGATGTATGTTGCCAGCCGAGGCGGCGAACAGAATCCCAGCGCCAGAATCACGAAGTGCACCATTGGGAATACCGACGGCAAGGGCGGCGAGGAATTCCTGGGCGAATTCGGCCGCGAAGGCGCCGCTTACCAGTCCAACTCCCGTGGGCTGTTTGAGTGGATTACCGGAATTGCTGTCGATGCCGACGGCATGGTGTACGCTTCCGACGAGTGGAAGAACCAGGTTTGCGTGTTTGACGCTGACGGCAACCTGACAAATCACTGGGGCGAGGCCGGGAACGGCGAAGGCCAACTGGACGGCGCGGCCGGCCTGGCTTTCGACGCCGACCAGAACCTCTGGGTAGTCTCGTCCCGCACCAGCCGGGTCCAGAAGTTCAGCAAGGACGGCACGTATCTGGGCGGTTTCGGCACCAAGGGCAATGGTCCTGATGACCTGGAAATGCCCTCCGGGATCGGAATCGACAACGATGGCGACCTCTACATCGCCGACTGGGGCAATCACCGGGTCCAGAAGTTCACCCCCGGTGGCACGCATCTGCGAACTTTCGGCAGCCGCGGCACCCGCTCGGGCGAGTTGAACCACCCGCTGGACGTTGACATCGACAACGATGGCGACGTTTACGTTGCTGACTGGATGAACGAGCGCGTTGTGATCTACGACGCCGGCGCCAATCCGTTGGCCTACCTGGAAGGCGACGCGACCGAAGTGTCCGAATGGGGAGACCTCTCGCTCAACGCCAACCCCGACATGGTCAAAGCCCGCCGCCGGGTCCCTGACCTGGAGCAGCAGCAGCGGACGTTGCGCATGCCCATGGGCTGCACCTTCGACCGGGCCAACAACCGGTTGTTGATATGCGACACCCTGCGCTCCCGCGTGCAGGTTTACGAAAAGGACGAAAGCTACATGGATCCGCAGTTCAACCTGTAGAATCCTGGACTTTCCGAAAGCGATTGGGGCCGGTTGCACGACCGGCCCCTTTCTTTGGATTGACACTGCCCGCAGCCGACCCTATCGTTAATTCGCCCCGAATATTTCGTGTGGCTGCCCAAATGCTCGTAGCCGTTGCAAACTCGCCCTTACAGGAATCTGTCCATGCCAGACAAGCGTGATTTCCTCTCGATCACCGACATATCCGCCGAAGAAACCCGGATGCTGATCAAGCGAGCCATAGAGTTGAAAGCATCACCGCCGGGCAGTGTTCAGCCGCTGGCCGGGAAGCGTGTGGTGCTGCTGTTTGAAAAGCCGTCTCTGCGAACCCGGGTCAGTTTTCAGATTGGCATTGCGGAACTGGGCGGGTTCAGCCTGTACATGTCGCCGGAAGAAGTCGGTCTGGGTCGGCGTGAACCCGTGTCCGACGTGGCGAGGGTGCTGGGTGGATACGTGGACGCGGTGGTGGCGCGGGTCAACTCGCACGAATCCCTGGTCGGCCTGGCCGAGTATGGCGGCGTGCCGGTGATCAACGCGCTGTCCGACCTTGAGCATCCGTGTCAGACCATGGCCGACCTGCTCACCATAACGGAAACCCATGGGGGCACCGACGGGCTCAACTGCGCCTATATCGGCGACGGCAACAATGTGGCGCGCAGCCTCTGCCTGGGAGCGCCGGCGGTGGGCATGAACTTTGCCATTGCCGCCCCGCATGGCTACCAACTGGAGGAATCGCTGTTCGACGCCGCCAGCGACCGGGGCGTCCGGGCCGACGGAGGCCCCAGGCCGACTGTGCATCCCCTGGTGCGCCCGGAGGATGCCGTGATTGACGCCAACGTGGTGTACACCGACGTTTGGACCAGCATGGGCGACGAGGCCGAAACGGAACAACGGCTGAAGGCGTTCCGGGGATATACGGTGGACTCCGCGCTCATGGCGCAAGCGGCGCCCGGCGCGTGTTTCATGCACGATATGCCCGCCCACTACGGAGAAGAAGTGCCGCCCGGGATGCTGGAACATCCGCAATCGGTGGCCTATCAACAGGCGCACAACCGGCTGCACGCCCAAAAAGCCGTGCTGGAGTTCCTGTTGTCATAACGGACGTATAATTCGCCGCACACAGGAGGTGTCGATATGCCGGATATGATGGGACCATACACCGCAATACGGAGCGACTTTGGTTTGCCGGTTACGATGCGCGACGGGGTCACGCTCTACGCCGATGTGTATCGGCCGGACGTTGACGCGCCGCTGCCGGTGCTTTTGCAGCGCACTCCTTACGATAAATCGCAGAGCCGCACGGGAACGCTGGAGGTGATGCGCGCCGCGTCCCACGGTTACGCCGTGGTCATACAGGACACCCGCGGCCGCTACACGTCGGAGGGAGAGTTCTATCCGTTCCTCGACGAAGCCGACGATGGCTACGACACCGTTGCCTGGTGCGCCGCCCAGCCGTGGAGTTCCGGCAAGGTGGGAATGTTCGGGCGTTCCTACGTGGGCGCAACCCAATGGCTGTGCGCCATCACCAACCCGCCGAACCTGACCTGCATCGCGCCGGGCATCACGGCGTCGGACTACTACGAAGGCTGGACGTACCAGGGCGGCGCGTTGGCCTGGGGTTTCGCCCTGTCGTGGACCATGCGCCAACTGACCATGGCCAACATGGGCGCCATCTCCAGCCGCCATGACGTTCCCGACGGGACTCGCGCGGGATTGCTCGCGGCGTTCAACGAACTGGAATGCACCTTCCGCCACCAGCCAATTGTGGACCTGCCGCACCTCAAGGCTCCGTTGGCGGGCTACATGTACGACTGGATCCGCCACTCTTCCAGCGACGACTACTGGAACCGGTGGCGCATCGAGGACCATTACGCTCACATCACCACGCCGGCGCTGCACGTCGGCGGGTGGCACGACATTTTCCTTCTGGGAACGCTGCGGAACTTCGTGGGGATGCGGTCGCAGGCCGAGGATGCTGCGGCGCGCGGCGGTCAGCAGTTGATAGTTGGTCCGTGGCATCACGGGCCCTTCGGGGAAATTTCCGGCGAGTTCTTCTTCGGTTTGGGCGCGAACGGCGCCGCCATCGATATAGAAGGCATACAGTTGAAGTGGTTCGACCACTGGCTCAAGGGCGAAGACAATGGCGCAGCAGGGGACTCGCCGGTTCGCCTGTTCGTGATGGGCCGGAACGAGTGGCGCGATGAGCAGGAGTGGCCGCTGGCCCGCACGCAGTACACCGACTACTACCTGCACAGCGACGGCAGGGCCAATACGGCCACCGGCGATGGGTCGCTGTCTGTGGAGGCCCCCGGTGGCGAAGCGCCGGACGTGTTCGTGTACGACCCCAGGGATCCGGTTCCGACGCACGGCGGCGCGCTGTGCTGTGGGCCTTCATTCGTGCCGGGAGGCGCGTTTGATCAGCAGGCGATAGAGGCCCGAGGCGACGTGCTGTGCTACACCACACCGCCGCTGGAATCTGACGTTGAGGTCACGGGGCCGCTGACGGTGACGCTGTTCGCCGCCACCACCGGCGAGGATACGGACTTTACGGCCAAACTGGTTGACGTGGAACCCTGCGGAGCGGCCCGCAGCCTGGTTGACGGCATCATCCGCGCACGGTACCGGCAGGGTACGGACGAATCGCGTCCCATCACGCCGGGAAAGGTTGAGGAGTACACGATAGATTTGGTTGCCACCAGCAATGTTTTCAAGGCTGGGCATCGCATACGTCTGGAGATCAGCAGCAGCAACTTCCCGCGTTTTGACCGGAATTTCAACACGGCCGGCGACCCATGGGCGGCCACCAAATCGGTTCCGGCTCTGCAGACCATCCACCACGATGGTCAACACGCGTCGCGCATCAGACTGCCGATCATCCCCGCATAAGCTGCGATGGAACGGTACGGATGCTTTATTGTAGGGGTGGCGCTGGCCCTGATCATCCTGTTCGGGTTGGTCTATCTGTGGTCCGGTTGGCTGGATCGCCCGGTGGGGCACGCACCGCCCTCGGTCGGCTCCCTTCCCGCGCCACCGGATTCATGGCCTGCCATCGCAACGACGTGAATCCATGCACCGACATCCGCGCCTGCGCAAGAATCCGGTAACCGAACGCACCGAGCGCCGCGCCGAGTCTGATGGTCGTGCCGGGTTTGAGCTCCTGCATCCGCAGGAGCAGCGGTTGCAGGGATCCGGCCGCGTATGTCGAAACGGTTCCCTGCTCACCATCCGCTCATCCTGAGTTTGTCGAAGGACGAGCGGACTACCTCGTCTATCGTCAATAACCGAATAGCCCTGACGGTGAACTGCATTTTGATTGACACCCTTCCCAAACCTGCATATCATAGTTATTCCTTCAGCCGAGGTAGCTCAGCCTGGTAGAGCACGGCACTGAAAATGCCGGTGTCGGTGGTTCGAATCCGCCCCTCGGCACCATTTCCCCGATTTCCTACTCAGAAACGGCTCCGAAAGGGGCCGTTTTTGCTGTTTTGCCGACCATTTGCCGACCAAATTCACAACTGCCGACCGCATTCAACCGCGCTCCACGCCTCCAGACGCGTATTAATCGGTATCAATAAACGCGATCAGACAGCCGGGGCGAAGGCCTCCGGTTTGCTTTTGTCCCTTGAGCAAGTGGGCAATTGGTGATCTCAACCCCAGAACAGCGACATCCTGCATATCTCTCAACAGAACCGAGTTGGGCGTGCCCTGGATCACGGTAACCATGGGGTTCCGGCCATTGGCGTCAATGAATGGGGTAAAACGAAGGGGGAATCTGGACGCGCGAGCCGGTGAAGACTGTACTTGCTCGCCGGCCTTCCTGACGTTTCCCAATGGGCCCGCGCCATCAACAGACAGGCTTTCAGCAGGTGCTCCGGTGGGATCGACGCCCGGCCATTGGCCACGCACATCCGGTCAAAGGCGGGCGACAGTTGGGTCAGGGCCCGATCCGCCATGGCCTTGATGCGCTGGATGGAATGGTGCTGTAGCGCTAGGGCGTAACCGCCGTCAGCATCGTTGCCTGCCGTGCTGCCTGGCCTCTCATGGGAAACCCTCCCTACCAGAGTTGGCCTATCCTACCACCCCACAATCAAGCCACCAACATTTTCAGCACCCTGTTAGATTGACCGAGCCGTTGAAAACTGCTATTACTCTGAACCATGCCCGCATGAAATGCGGCTGTCCGTTCTCGCACCACTTCCGAGGCCAATTGCGCGAAGGTGCCACGGATGTTTGGCAGAAAAGCTCTGATCGGCGCAGGCATTTTCATCATTGTGGCGATATTCGCCGCGGCGGCCGCAGTTGTCGCAATTGTGTTGATCAATGCCGACGACGACCGAAGCGGAGGTTCCACGCGGCGTACCGCCAACCGGTCCGACCTTCCACCAAGAAGTGAAGCCGGCCCATCTGGGGCGATCTCCGGGCAAGCCGGAGAAGAAATGCGCCTGGTGGCCATCGTGCCGTCGCCGCGTATCGTCCGTCTCGACGAGCCGGGCGACTCTCAACGGCTCACGGTGAGTGGCTACTACTCCGACCGCAGCGAAGCCGATTTAGAGAGAGACGCACTGGCCGACGTGTCATACGCCTCCTCCGACCCTTCGGTGGCCCAAGTGGACTCCCGTGGAGTGGTGACGGGCGTGGAGACCGGCGGCGCGGACATTACGGTGACCTACCAGGACCACACCGCCACCGTGACGGTGTTCGTGTGGGGCGAGATGCGGACGGTGCCGGCGTTCGATTCGGAGCGTCTCCTTGAGACTTCCGACGACGGGTCGGCCATCATCCTGAACCGGGTGATGGTGGAACTGGAACCGGGTCGTGAGGCCAGCGACGCTGACGAGGTGGCGGCGCAGATAGGCGGGAGCGTCCTCTTCGCGTTTCGCACCTTCCCGGGCTACCTGGTGGAGTTCGACGGCCGGTCTGAGGCAGACCTTGAGCAGGCTTTGGCCGTCCTCGAAGATGACCCACGGGTGGCAATCGCGTACCCTGATCTGGTTTTGGTGGGCCACCAAGGTGGTGGAACCAACACGATAGAGACACTCAACCTGAAACATGGCTTTGGGGATGCGTATCTGGACGCGGGGATGGAAGATGCGTGGAACAGCATGGGGTTGGTTGATCTGTTGAACCCTGTCACCATTGGCATGATTGATATGGGGTTTGTGGCTCAGACTGGAGACCCAGAAGTCGATGCTGTCCTGGCTTCAGAGTTCGACTATGACCGGATCGATTTCCGGTTTGGAAAAGGGAATTGGATGGACCCCGGGCATGGCACCGGTGTAGCCAGCATCATGATTGCCCAGAACAACGAAAACGCTGTTGATCCCGGGAGCTTCAGCGGCGTGTTAACCAGCGTCGCTGGAATTGAACACAACACCGTACTGTACAGCGCGCCCAATGGTTTTCAGCACTCTGGCGCACGATTCACCAGCGCCCTTGAAGACATCATCCGGTACAAGAACCAGGTAGATGTGGTCAACATCAGCATGGGCTACCGCTGCACGCCTCGGTATTTTGATCATTGTGTGGGCGAATTTTCGTTGCCCGGGTCCCTGTTCGTGGGGTGGCGATCACGTTGGAAAGAACTCATGACCGCCATGCCTGAGGTCGTCTTTGTAATCGCTGCCGACAACGACGAAAGAGATACGGAAGGCATGTACCCGGCGGATTTTGCACCAGAGGTGCCCAACGCAATCACGGTCGGAGCGACGTACAAGGGCAATAGAGCCTGGTATTCGAGTTTCGGGACCGCAATCACGTTGGGAGCTCCTGGCTCATGGGTTTGGGTAGTTAATACAACGCATGGATACCGATATGAGGACGGCACTTCAGCCGCTGCGCCAATGGTCGCAGGCACGGTGGCGCTGCTCAGAGCCCTTGATCCGCAACTCAGCGCGACGGAAATCAAGGAGATACTGGTGCGAACGGGCGGCGTCCACACCGTCTGCACCGCCAGTCGGGACGAAAAGCTCCTCGACCCCTGTCCGCCCGAAAACCAGGAAACCTGGCCAATTCTAAACGCCGGCGAAGCGGTGAGCGCGGTGCTGTGGCCTTCGGTTGACGCTGAAATCGACGTGGACAGGATCCTTCCCAGGACGGCGTCGATTGGTAGCCAGGTGGAGTTGACCGTTCCCGTAACCAACACAGGCGGCCGGGACTGGACTTTTGACCTGGCCGGCAGCGCAACCTTACCCTCGGAGAAAACGATCGACCTGGGCACCGTGCAGCATGTCATTCCGGCCGGGGGCACCCATCCTTTCAAGTTGGGCTTTACGGTTGATGAAGTGGGCGATTGGGAGTTGGAGTTGGAAATCCACCGCAACCCCGAAAGAACGTCGATGCCCGACTCGGAGCAGGTAACGTTGCGGGTGGTTCAGAGCGCGGGAGAGGAGCCAATGTGGCAAACCATCAGCGCGGGTGGTTTCCACTCGTGTGCCATAAACTCTGACCTTGCGTTGGTGTGCTGGGGTTCCAACCATAGCGACATTACCACCTACACCGGGCAGTCCGATCCGCCTGACGGGGCTTTCCTGTCGGTTAGCTCAGGCATTTTCCACAATTGCGCCATTCGGACGGACCAGTTGCTAGTCTGCTGGGGCGACAACTCTGAAGGTCAGAGCCGGCCCCGGCCATCCTCCGATGAGTTTCGGTCTGTGAGCGCGGGAGGTTTTCATACCTGCGCTGTGGACACCGAGTTCAAAATGTGGTGCTGGGGGCTCAATGAACACGGGCAATCCGATGCGCCGGAAGGGCACTTTCTCTCCGTGGGCGCCGGCCACCATCATACCTGCGGGGTGCGCACGGACCACTCCGTGGAATGCTGGGGTGAGGACATTCATGGGCAGGCCACGCCTCCAGATGGGTCATTCACGTCGGTGAGCGGTGGGCTCTCAGCCACCTGCGGCCTGAAAGAGGACGGCGCCGTGGTGTGCTGGGGGCGGGAGGAGGGGGCGCTGATGAGGGTTCCGGAAGGGCAGTTCGTTTCGATCAGCGTCTTCCAGTCGCTCGGCTGTGGCTTGAGGACCGATGGATCGGTGACCTGTTGGGGAGGTTTTTCGTGGGCGGCAATTGAACCTGAGGGTCGTTTCACCTCGGTCGGCGCTGGGTTCGGACATGCCTGTGGCATCCGGCCGGACGGGTCGGTGTTCTGCTGGGGCCACGATTTGTATGGCCAAGCCACGCCGCCCGGCGTCGTTCATAGGGCGAGGTCCGGAATCAGGGAGGGGCAACCCTCTGAGCCAGCGACGGAACCAGAAAGCCCACAACTTCAAATCGAGATACCCCGGGCAGTGCGCGCAGACGCGTTGGGAAGATCGCCAGAGGCCCGCAGCGGCCGACCTCCTGTCAGGTCGTCCAGCACGACAACCGAGGCAGCCTTCTCGGCCATCAGCGCTGGCTACGGGCACACCTGCGGGCTGCGGACCGATGGCTCGCCCGTCTGTTGGGGATGGACCAAAAGGGGACAGGCCGAGCCACCCACTCACGAAGCCCCGGTTGCAATCAGCAGTGGTTACGATCACACCTGTGGGCTCAGGTACGACGGTTCGGCCGTCTGTTGGGGATCGGATGCCTACGGGAAAGCCACACCGCCCGCCGGAGAGACCTTCACTGCCATCAGCAGCGGAGACACACACACCTGTGGGCTCAGGCCCGACGGCTCGGCTGTATGCTGGGGAGCATCCTCGGAAGGGGAGACCGCACCACCCCGGGGAGAGACCTTCACTGCCATCAGCAGCGGAGACATACACACCTGCGGGTTGAGGCGCGATGGCACGGCCGTGTGTTGGGGCGCGGACTACTACGGCCAGGCCACACCCCCGCAGGCGGAGACATTCACTGACATCAGCAGTGGTGGGGCTCACACCTGCGGGCTCCGTACCAATGGGTCAGCGGTGTGCTGGGGCTGGGATCATAACGGTCAGGCGACTGCTCCGGCCAGAGAATCTCTGATCGCCGTCAGCAGCGGCCGGTTGCACACCTGTGGGCTCCGTACCGACGGGTCAGCGGTGTGCTGGGGCTGGGATGACGATGGTTGGGCGATACCGCCAACGGGCATATTCACCGCCATCAGCGCCGGAGATTATCACACCTGCGGGCTGAGGCCTGGCGGTTCGGTAAGCTGCTGGGGCAGCAATTTTTACGGTGAAGCCACGCCGCCGCCAGGGAACAGCCTCGTCTCCATCAGCGCCCGGCAATACCATGCTTGCGCTCTGATGCCCGACGGGTCCCCCGTATGTTGGGGTCCTGACAACTATGGGGAGGCAACCCCGCCGGACGAGGAGAGGCTCGCCGCCATCAGCACCGGATACAACCACACCTGCGGGCTGCGGCCCGACGGCACGCCTGTGTGTTGGGGTCATAACGACGTCGACCAGTCGACACCCCCCGCCGGCGCGACGTTGGTTGACATCAGCAGCGGAAGGGGGCACACCTGCGGGCTGCGACCCGACGGCTCGGCGGTGTGCTGGGGAGAAAATGATGGCGGCGAAGCCACCCCACCCGCCGGGGCAACCCTCACCACCATCAGCACCGGCTACAGGCACACCTGCGGATTGCGAAGCGGCGGCTCGGCGGTGTGCTGGGGCCGGAACAACTACGGCGAGGCCGTACCCCCCACCGACGAGATATTCGTTGACATCAGCAGCGGAAATTACCACACCTGCGGGCTGCGGGCTGACGGCTCAGTCGCGTGCTGGGGGTGGGGCAACGACAGCCGAGTAACGGTACCGGCCACGGACAATTTCATCGCCATCAGCAGCGGAGGGACACACACCTGCGGGCTGAAGCCCGACGGGTCAGTTGCGTGCTGGGGCCTGGATGACTACGGTGAAACCATCCCGCCATACGGCGAGACGTTCACCGCAATCAGCAGCGGGGATTTCCACACCTGCGGGCTGCGCAGCAATGGGTCGGCGGTGTGCTGGGGCGGGTCGAATACGCTGGTGCATGGCCGGGGCCGCCGTTGACGTTGGCCAGACCCCGACCGACACGGGCCGGCTCTAACCGCCGCACCGGAACCGGCCGCCATCCGCGGGCCGTGTCGGATGGCGCCGGCAGGCGATTGATAATAGACCGCCCGGTGGCTTTGCGGCGGTTCGTGTCCGGGCTGTTGACGATATCCGGGCTTATACCGACGCCGACCAGCGCCGGGCGCGGATCATTGGCGTGGATATTGGACCGTTTGTCAACCGGGCCGACCGACTCGCGCGTACCCGGTTTGGCGGTGCCGGATGGCGGAAAGGTAGTCGGGCGGGTCTGGTGTGGCGAGGCAGTATTCGTATCCCGAGTTGAGAATGTCCAACTTGGGGTCGATTCCGATATAGGGCAGGATCGTACGCTCGGGGGTGTCGTCAAATTAAGGATAGGGTGGTAAATTACTGAGAATAGGGACAGTGTGGAAGGTGGTGGTATGACGGCAGCGCACCGGCGCCACGATATGACTGATGATGTTTGGGAGCGATTGAGGCCATATCTGCCCGGGGGAGAGGGCAAGCAGGGCAGACCGGCCCATGACAACCGTCGGTTCATCGACGCCGTGTGCTGGATTTTGCGTACCGGAGCGCCCTGGCGGGAATTGCCGCCGGACTACGGAGGCTGGAAGAACACTCACCGGCGGTTCTGCCGCTGGCGGGATCGGGGAGTGTGGGCCGGACTGCTGGAGGCGGTGATGGATGACCCTGATTTCGAATGGCTGATGATCGACGCCAGCTATATCAAGGCCCATCCCCATAGCGCTGGGGCCCGGGGCGGAAAAGTAAAGTCCCTGCACCTGGTGTAACGGAAATCGGATGGCATGAAAATAGCCTCCGCGTCATCCTTATCGGAACAACAACGAACCCGATGAAGAAGGACCGCGATGGCCAAGAACAGCATGGACTTATTGGAACTACTACGCAAGCGTGGGGTGGAGGGTGATGTGGACTTTCTTCGGGAAGCGCTGTATGTCCTGGTGGAAGGCATCATGGACGCTGAGGTGTCGGCGCAGATCGGCGCCCAGCACGGAGAGCGCAGCCCGGACCGGATCACTCACCGCAACGGTTATCGCAACCGGGACTGGGACACCCGGGTGGGGACGATGGAACTGCGCATCCCCAAGCTCAGGGAGGGGAGCTACTTCCCCAGCCTGCTGGAACCCAGGCGGCGCAGCGAGAAGGCGCTGCTGGCGGTGATCCAGCAAGCCTACGTGGAGGGTGTTTCCACCAGGAGGGTGGACGACCTGATCAAGTCCCTGGGCTGTGATGGCATTTCGAAAAGCCAGGTGTCGAGGATCTGCGGGCAGCTGGACCAGGTGGTGGAAACTTTTCTGGGCCGGCCTCTGGACGCTGGCCCGTATCCCTACGTATGGCTGGACGCGTTGACCCAGAAGGTCCGTGAGGGTGGCCGCATCGTGAACGTCAGCGTAGTGGTGGCCACCGGCGTGAACGTCCAGGGTCAGCGGGAGATATTGGGCATGGACGTGGGAACCAGCGAGGACGGCTCGTTCTGGCTGGCCTTCCTGCGCTCCCTCAACGCCCGGGGCCTCAGCGGGGTGGAACTGGTCATCTCCGATGCTCACCAGGGCCTGAAAAACGCCATTGCCACGGTATTCGCCGGAGCCGGTTGGCAACGCTGTCGCACTCACTTCATGAGCAACCTGCTGACCCGGGTGCCCAAGCGGTCCCAACCCGGCATGGCCGCCATGGTGCGCACCATCTACCAGCAGCTCTTTCCTGAGGAGGTCCACGCCCAGGCGGACCGGGTAGTGGTACAACTCCAAGAACACTTCCTCCAGGCTGCCCAGATGCTGGCAGATGCCTTGACCGACATCCTGGCCTTCGCCGCCTTCCCAGTTTCACACTGGCAGAAGCTCTGGTCCAACAATCCATTGGAGCGTCTGAACAAGGAGATCCGCCGGCGTACCGACGTGGTGGGCATATTCCCCAATCGCGCCGCGACCCGGAGTCTGGTGGGCGTGGTGCTGGCCGAACATCATGACGAGTGGGCTGAAGGCCGCCGCTACCTCACTATCGCCAATGACACAGAACCTCAGGCTCTGCCAGCGACCCACATCCTGGAGGCGGCAGCCTGAACATCTTCACCAAGGATGACGCCTATTACACTACTTGACGGGACATGACCGCACGGACCAACCGCGCACGGGTAACACGGTTCAACGATGTCCTCAAGATCATGTCGACCCTCAACACCAAATGTCCCGGGCATTCGGTCAAGCCTCTTATGCGTACCCATTATGCGTGCCCACCTTGGGTTGAGGGGTTGAAAAGGTCGGGCTCTCGGGGCAGGGCACGGGTTGCCAGGCATGTTTCCATCTGGGAGGCCGACCACGTCATGGTATCATCGCATCGCCAACTTTCTGAACGACGCTTTTTCGCAACTTCGACCCACCCGTCGCACCAATCCGGCGCTGCTCACGGTGGCCATTTGGAGCGTCGTGCCCTGGCCATATCGGTGTTGGTGCGGGCCTGGCGGGTCCAGTTGCCCTATTCCCACCATTAGCGTAAGAAACGACTGTTTCGCTTTCCGTCCAACACCGGCTTTGACACCGTGGCGGTGCAGACGGCATTGCTGGGTCCCATCTGTCAGGCGGCCAAAGCGCCGATAGCAGCCTTAGCGGACGATTCTGCCCCTACCGGAATCGACCCGTATCTGGTGATCTGCGAAGCTGATCCCAGCGGAAACTCCATCAATGTTTTCAGCGTGCCGGCGGTGTTATACGGAAAGACCCTAAACCAATGTGGCGGCCGTTTTACGCCGCCACGTCCGTCCACCAAGCACGGATTCTGACACTGATCGGTGCGTCATCTCAATAATTGAAAGATCCCGGCAAATGAATAGGGTTTCAGTACCGGCTTGATTCTTCCGCATACAGGTGATCGGGAAGGTTGTAGCTGATGCCTTCCTCGTCGTATTGAGATGCCGCGAACAGGTCTGTAAAGTGGGCGAAGTTGCTATGCGTCGCGTGATTGGGCCAGGCTTTGCGAATGAGGCGGCCATATCGTGATTGCAGGCGGAACCAGCGCAGCACGCCGAATGTGGAAGCAGAGGGGTAGTTGAGGTCATTGGCCATCTGATCGCCGATCACGGCGCGGGAAACCCGGTAACAGTAGCCGGTCAGTTTTTGGGCTTCTGCGCGGTCAGTGATACCCACCACCTGCGCGGCGGCATGAATCAGGGCGTTGGCCATCACGATAGATTCAAAATCGGGCGGCGGTTCACAGATTCCACCGATTTCAAACATCCTGAGAGCGTCGGCTTCGTCTTCGAACAGGATGCCATCCGGTATTCCCATCACATAACCCGAATAGCGCCACACCTGCATGAAACTGGCCGCCTCTTCGTCATCAAATGATGCGCCCAGGGCCTTCATGTGCCTGAGCAGCCGTGCCGAAAAAGCGGCGATGGCAAAACCGAGATGGGCGGAGCTGACGGGCTCGCCCCATGCCGCGGTATCCCAGTCGGCGGAGCGCTGCAGGAGATAGCGAACCCGGGCGTGAATCAGCCGGACGCGAACCGACAATTTCCAACCCTCGCCGTACCGTTCCAGGCCGCCGGGCAGGAACATCTCCACCATGTGGCGGTTGTTCTGCCGCAGGCGCCGGACGCCGGAATCGCGCAGCCTGCCGGTGATATAAAAGGACTTGCTGATGTTGGTCGAAAAACCCTCTATCAGAACGCCGCCCAGCATCGCGGCCAGCACCAACCTGGTGTTGCGATGAAACATCCGGTAGGCCGGGTGGAATGACTCCAAATCCAGCCAATCGGGAGTGGCATCCAACGACTGGATGAAATCATGCATCACGGGGTGTTGGTGGAGCAGTTCGCTGCCATCGGGATTTTCAATGCCCTCGCGTACCAGCGCGATGGATTCCCGGTGCGGCAGAGAGAACAGGTAGGCGACCACTGCATCGGCGTCGGGATCACCGATCATGGTTTGGGCGATATACCGGTCGGCCAGGTCCGGGTCGATAGCGCGCGCCTTTTCGTAGCCGGTTGTGTAGGCAGAGGGGATAGTCATAGTGGGTTTTCACCGTTCCGTCTGGATGGGGGGCCAGGCACGGTGGACTAGGAATGGTGATCCTCGGCCGGTTCCACGCGGACGTCGGGAAGCCAGCCCAGCCAGGAAGGGAGGTACCAGTTGCCGCGGCCCAGCATTTCCATGCTGGCCGGCACCAGCACCGAACGCACCAGGGTGGCGTCCAGGAATATGGCAACGGCCAGGCCAAAGCCCACCTGTTGGTTGATGATGGTCTCGCCGGCCGCGAATGCGCCGAAAACCGCCACCATGATGAGAGCAGCGCCGGTGATGATGCTGGCCGTGGAACGCAGACCATAGGCCACCGCCTCGGCGTTGTTGCCGGTCTGGTCGTAGCGCTCCCGGATCCGGCTCAGCAGGAACACGTGGTAGTCCATGGACAGCCCGAACAGCACTGAGAAAAGGAACAGCGGTATCCAGAAATCGATGACCTCGGCATGCTGGAAACCCAGCAGGTCGGCGCCCACCCCTTTCTGGAAGACCAGCACCAGCAGCCCGTAGGATGCGCCCACCGAGAGCAAGTTCATCACCACGGCTTTGACCGGGATGACGATTGACCGGAACACCAGCATCAGGATGATGAAACTGGTGACCAGTACGAAGGCGAAGACGATAGGGGTGTACCGGTCCAGGATGTCCGATAGGTCGGACGTGACCGAGGTGGCTCCGCCAACCAGGACCCTGGCCGGGACGCCAGCAAAAGCCCGGTCGATATGCTCGGTTCGCAGTATTTCCAGCCCGTCCAGCGCCGTCTTGCTGCTGGGTTCTCCGTGAATGGCGACCATGAATAAAGCCAGGTCTCCGTCCGCATTGACCGTCAGCGTCCCGGGGGCTGGGAAGCGAGGATCCCCCGCCACCGACGATTGCAGGTCCTCGATGGCCGCTGCGACGCTCGGGCTGCCGATGTCACCGTCGACGACGACTTCTATAGGACTGAGCAACCCGAAGGAAAAGTTTTCTTCAAGGACGAAGAAAGCCTGCCGCGTTTGGGCCTTTTCGGGGAAGCTGTCCACCCCGCTGAGGCCGGTTTCGATGTCGAAGAATACGACGATCAACGCAACCATGGGCGCGCCAACAACCACCAGGCTGATCATGGGGAACCGCATCACCGCGCCAGTTACGACTTCCCAGAAGCCGCGGCCCGAAGTCTGCTCAACCTCGGTCCTGGTTCGTCTGAGGAACGGAATAGACAGGAAGTTGACCCTTGCCCCGAGCAGGGCGAGCAGGGCGGGAAGAAAGGTCATAGTTGCCAGAACTGCGACGAAGACGACCACCATGGCGCCGATGGCGATGGAACGGAAAAAGGCTTCGGGGATCATCAGCATCCCGCTCAGGGCAATCATGACCGTCAAGCCGCTGAACAACACCGTTCGACCTGCGGCGGCTCCCGTTCGCTCGACTGCTTGGAACTTGTCAAGTCCCTTCTCCATTTCTTCACGAAAACGGGATATGATGATGAGCGAATAGTCAATGCCCACAGCCAAGCCGATCATCGTAATCATCAGGGTGACGAACAGCACCAGCTCAAAGGCTTGGCCAATCAGCGCGACCAAGCCCAGTGCGATAGCGATGGCGATTATCGCCAGGGCCAGAGGCGTCAAGGCGGCGGTAACGGCGCCGAACAGGAGCAGGAGAATCACCAGCGCGACCGGCACGCCGAATCGCTCTCCTTGCTCCAGGTCCTCCGTGGCCAGTTTGTTGGACTCGAATGAGATGCTCGCCCTACCGCCCATGAGCACACGGAAGTCCTCGTCGGCGTTGGCTTCTTCGACGATGTGCAGGATTTGTTCGACGTTTCCTTCCGCCTCTTTCAGATTGCCGGTCAAAGCCAGTGGAATGTAGGTCGTGCCCCGGTCCGCGGAAACCATGGTCGCGTCGTCGGTCTGATAGTAGTGCGTTCCTTGCGACACGACGGCGCTGCCCAGGTCCGTAATCTCGTCGAACAGCGATTCCACGCGCTCACGGAAAGCGGGATCATCCACCGTAAGAGTCTCCGACTGGACAATGACGAATTCGGCTATCGGTTTGGGCCCGCGCAGTCGGTCTACCAGGAGACGCTCAGCCTCGTTTGATTCGACATTGCCAAGAGGTTTGGGGGCTTCTGTGGTAAGCGTGTCGTTCAAGAATCGTCCGCTGATCAGAACGGCTAGGACGGCCAGCACGAGCCATATCGCTAAGGTGCGCCACGGTCGTCGGCTGCAAACCCGGGCGAGGTATTCGGTCATAGTCTCTCTCCTATCGACGCCGAGTTGCTTCCAGCGCAAAGGGTTTGGGCGAAACAGAGAGGGCGAATACTTCGTCTTCCGTCAACGGCTGGCCGTCAGCGGGGGCGAAGCGGAAGCGTGACAGCAGCTTGACGACGTGGAGCCAAAAAGCGTTCAGCGCGAAGTGGTCGCCGGTGCAACGGCGGAGTCCTACGCCGAAGGGCATATAAGCCGCGCTGGCGAGCGCCGGGGAAGGCGAGCCATCGGATTGCGGCAAGAACCGCTCTGGCACGAATTCGTCAGGAGCGTCCCAGAAACGGGGATCGTGGTGAATCGAGTAGATGTTGCCTAGGGGGTGTCGTCAAAAGAGTTTGCTCCAGACCATCACTGCCCGGAGTTGGCAGATGGCCAGGTAAGACGCGGCTCTCTTGGCATAACGGGTCGCCACGCCGCGCCACTGCTTGAACTCCAGGAAACCGTTCTCCACCAGGTGTCTCAACCGGTACAGCGCCGGGTCATAGTCCCGCTGCTCCCTCCGGTTCCTCTTCGGTGGTATCACTGGGTCCATGCCCAATTCCCGGGCCGTGGCTATGATTTCATTGGTGTCGTAGGCTTTGTCCGCCAGCAGGCACTGGGCCTCGATCCCCTGGATCAGAGGCAATGCCTGGGAGGAGTCGGCCTCCGTGCCCTCGGTAACGCCCAGCCTGACCGGCATCCCGTGGGAGTCCACCGCCAGGTGCAGCTTGCTGTTCAGCCCCCTTTGGTGCGGCCCATGGCCTGGTTGCCGCCCCGGGCCCCAGCGCTATGGGGATGGGCCTTGATGTAGCTGGCGTCGATCATCAGCCATTCGAAATCAGGGTCATCCATCACCGCCTCCAGCAGTCCGGACCACACTCCACGGTCCCGCCAGCGGCAGAACCGCCGGTGAGTGTTCTTCCAGTCTCCGTAGTCCGGCGGCAAATCCCGCCAGGGCGCTCCGGTACGCAAAATCCAGCACACGGCGTCGATAAACCGACGGTTGTCATGGGCCGGTCGGCCCTGCTTGCCCTCTCCCCCGGGCAGATGCGGCCGCAATCGCTCCCAAACATCATCAGTCATATCGTGGCGCCGGTGCGCTGCTCGCATACTCCCCACCCTCCAAACTCTCCCAACTCACTCCAATCTATCACCCTCACATTGTTTTGACGACACCCCCTAGGGATCAGGATCCCCAGCGCAGTGCCGATTTTCACCGCCCTTTGCCAAACCCTCGCCCGCGCCTATTCGCAATGTCGAGCGTAGTTGGCCCTGATCTCCGCCATCGTGATCTCGCCTCGCGACAGTTGAGCATGCAACCCCTCCTCTTCCTCCGCGCTCAGCGCCACGGTTCCAACAGCTCCGGACACGGTCAGTCGGTACAGCGTGGTGTTGGGGTCCACCATGCACTCGGCGTATCGGCGCACCATCCGTTCGTCGGCGTCCACCCCGCAGGCCAGCGCCAGCCACAGGAAAACCACTGTGGTCAACACGTCGCACCACCGATGCAAAGTTACCACTTTGAAGGCGCTCAACGACGGAAACCTGTCAGGGACACCCCTCGCCATCGGCCAGCTGGCGCGGCATCCTCTCGCTGAACATCTTGGGATTCGCCACCGCGGCGAAATCAAGGTCGACGAAGTAACTCTGCAGCGGGCTGTTGGCCGCCACCGGCCGGGAAAGCGTCATCCCCCGTTCCCGCTGGAACCGCCGCAGCGCGTGGCCCATCCGCATCAGCAACGAGCGCAGCTCCATCGGCGTCAACTCCGTACGCTGGCATAGGGCGCTCCTATGGATGCCCGCGGTACCGGCCCGCCACACGTGCAGTGCCATCCGCCTGGCCGCCGGCTCCAGCCCAGCCAGGAAATCGGAGGCGAGGCCCTCCGTCCATTCCCCGGGAACCGCTTCGTGGGGTACCGCCGCATCTTGCGTACCGGCGGCCGGCGTCTCGATTGACCCGCCAGCATCGCCCACGGTTGCGCGGCGCTCCGCGCTCCCAAGCTGCCGCAGGACCCGGAACACCTCGTTATGGCTGCCCTCAATTTCTACGCGCACCCGCGTCATGGTGACACTCCCCTACCATCGCCCTTGTCTGCGTAACCACGCCGCAGAAGACGCCGTCCGCAAACGTGGTCGCCGATGCCACGGCGCCATGGGTTGGAATTATGGCATTGCGTGCCGGAGCTTTCACCCATGACCAAGCCGTCCGAAGCCTTCAAAATCTGCTGCGTGAAGTGCAAGCTCGACTTTACGCAAAATCCACAAACAGCAATGGATGTCCCCGCTGTGGGGTGGCGCCACATGTGGCAGGTGCCGGAAGGTTTTTGACTGTCCGCAGTTACCCCAGACATTTGAGAACTCGAGGGTGCCCCTATCATCCATTCTCAATCGTCATCGCTCATGGCACCCAAAAATGCGTAAAGTCCAGCCAAAAAGCCCGCTTTCGAAACCAATTTCGTTATGCCGGTCGGCAAGCAAAAGACAAAACCAAATGCCAGTACAATCCGGTCGATCAAAGCCGTCCCTAACGAACGTCGCCAACATTGGTAGGCGGAGCAAAGGAAAAATGTAGACCAACGTTAGCACCATCTCCGATTCGGCCAACCCCCAAGATGCTGCCTGCCAACTCGTGTCCCAAGTCCCGGGCCAGGTCAAGACATCCAGGCGCCCACGCCAGCGCAAGGCTCGCCCGAAGCGCAACAACGTCGAACAACTCTCCCTGCCCGGCCTCCTGCCCAGCGGCGAGGAAATCAAGCAATGACCCGCCGGGTCACGCATCAGCCACTAAGGGCGTCTTGAACCTTGGCAGACGCCGGCTCATCCGACAAACGCCCCGGGGAAGGTCTCGGCCAACGACACGACCCTCAAAATCCCATCGCGCACTATCGTGTGACGGTACAGTCGGGTTAGCTGAAAGCCCGTAGGAGTCCACCTCCTCACTGTCCCGGCTGTTCACGCCGGGTCGGGATTGGACACTCGCCCCATGAACAGGACCGTGCCGGTCCCAATGTCTCGGATGAGGAAGATGAAGGGTCGGTCGATTGTCACCTCAATGGGATCTTTGCTGGGACCCGACGTAAGCATGACCACCCCCGTGGCCGCCGCCGCCTCCGTGCCCTCCTCGTCCACCGACACGAACGCCTTGTGGACTACTTCGGAAATCCAAAGGTCCCTGGAGCCGGTCATGCCTGAAAAATCGGCTCCGACGCCGAAGGCGTCGGGCATCCCCATTCCGGCCAAGGTATCGCTCAGGCTGAACTGCGACTCGAACTCGAACAACGGCATCGTGAGGATGACGTAGTCAATCTCGATGTCATCAATGATCCGGTTGAGCATTTCCGAGTCCAGTGAGCCTTCCAATTCTTCCAGCGCCCCCTCGTCGGGCAGCAGGATCGTCATGGACATCTCCCTCCAGGAGTACGGCACATCGACCACCTGGTACCCGTCGCCCCTGGCGTAGCCGTAGAATTCCTTGGTGGTCTCCGTCATCATTGGAACCATTACCGTACCGCCTCCCGCCAGATAAAAAGGACGTACCTCGGTATCCCTCGGACTGAAGGGCCAGAGCCAAGACGCGTTGAAGTAGATAGCGTTGGTGAGCACCAATCGGGTGGTATGGTCTATGACCCCCGGTGGCAGGAGGTCCTTGATCTTGCCTTCGGTTTCCTCAGCAACCCAGTCGTTGATCCTGACGCGAGACTCATCCGCCGCGCCCACGAAGTCCACGGCCATCATCCCAGCACCGTAGTGTTCGGCCAACATGTCGAGAAAGTCGGGCAGGAAATGATAGCCGTCCTGACCCCAGATCGCGTTGGCGATGTTCAAGCGGAAATACTGTCCGGCCTCACTGGAGTCGTTGGGCGCGCCCCCTGGCCCCTGGCCTCGCGACGCAAGGGTCCGGTCCAGTGCGTTGAACGCGGGATGAAGGCTGCTTTGCGGAAGCCTGTGGTGAAGAGTGTCCGCCATCTGGCGTTGCGTCTCGCCTCTGGCTCCGGCGGAGGTCATGGCGAGAGCCTGGGAGATGCTGAAAGGGGAGTAGAACAGGTTGTCGTCTCCATCGCTCAGAGCGCGGTACAGGTCGAAGGCGAAGGCATTGTTTCCCCGCACCAGTTCGCCCAGGTCCGCTGCACCCACGGTTGAGGCAGACCGGTCCTTGTCCGAACGCAGTGCGTTGACCGCTGTTGGGTCTGGTAGGGCAGGATTCCCGAAGGCCGCCGAGGTCGGCGCCTGCGTCGCGGGCGGAACCACCGTTGGAGATTCTCCGCCACAACTTGAAACTCCCGTCAACACGAGCAGAGCCACGGCAGCCAGCCAAATCTGCCTTGAAACTCCGTACCAGAGCACTAGCGCCGCCCGCAAACCGGAATTGACCACTATCATCCTTTTTTTGATTTTGATCCTCATTCTGAGTATCGGAACACCAGTGCATCGCCGGCGCGGGTGACGACCACCAATCGGTCCGCGAAGACATGGTAACGCTCTGCGGTCACCAGCAAATCGAGATACTGGAGCTGTTGAGGCGGCATGGAGCCTCGGTCGTCACACAAATTCTCCGTTCTCAAAACGGCGGCGTCGTTGAAAATCGTGCCGTCCGCGCCGATCAATGTTGCCCCGTCCCCGCCAGCTGCGCGGTACGCGTACGAGTGGCACCCGAACGACCCTTCGATGGACCCCTCGGCGAACGCGGCGGTCACGTCTCCGTTGGCAACCAGATCAACAGTCTTGGGCCGGGTCATCCCTGAACCGTCCGAACGGGTCTCCAGGAACCGGATCAAACGCCACCGTGCGTCGAATATGGCGCCTGCCGGCTGGGGCAACGGCTCAAACGTCAGTGTCTTGCCCTTGCTGGTACGCACCGTCAATCGTTCGGACCCATCGGCCTGGTGGATCGAGTACTCATTCGCCCACCCGAAGTCTTCCACGAACCGGTGCTCTCGTTTGACCGCGTCCCTGGAGCACGCCTCGGTGGAGCCGGACATGCCCTTGTATGGCATCCGCATGCGCCTGTTGGACGCCGTGTACCCTACGGTGTAGTCGCGGCAGGCAGTGGTGCCGGTAGCCGCCCGGGAGTCCAAAAACAAAAGGGTCGTAGTTCCTGCACCGTAGGTCGCGTCGTCGTCCACGAGCCGCCAACTGGTGCCCACCAGGTCCATGGGTCGTCCGGCTAATGGCGGTTGCCTGACGAAAACCAGCACGACCTCTCCCGAACGGTCGACTATATGCAGACGGTCATCCACGACGCGGGCTTTGGTCCCCTGCTGCATGGCCTCCACGTACCGGTCCGCCTGGTCGAGGATGCCGGGAGGACTCATGCAGCCCATGGCGGTTCCGTGAACGGGCGGCGGCAAGATGTCCCCGTCTGGATTGATGATCGGTTTGCTGGACTCGTGGCGACCTCCAATGAAATTGCAACCGTCGAACCCGTGGAACTGCGGCCCGTCGAAAATCAGCGTTGCATAGGTTCCGGCAATCGGAGGTTGCCCGTCGATCAACTCCAGAATCCAGGTAGCGCCGTCAATTGACAGTGTGGTGGAACTGGACCCAGGAACCGCGGTGGCAGCAGAAGTTTTCGTGGGGGTGAAGGCCGGAACGGAGGTTCCAACAAAGGTTGTCGTGGGACTGGGCTCCGGAACCGCGGTGGCCGCAGAAGTTTTCGCGGGAGTGAGGGCCGGAACGGAAGCTCCAGCAAAGGTTGTGGTGGAACCGGGCACCGAAACCGCCGCGCCAGTGGGGGTCGTGGTGGGGCTGAGCGCCAGAGCGGCGCTGCCGACGTTGCTCTCGGGTCGCTGCGACGGATTGGGGCCGTCGCAGGCGATGCCAACCATCAGCGCCACGGTGACCGCCAGAACCGCCATCAATCCGGTTGTCTGCATGGAGTTCGAACCTCCCGCCGTGGCAACGACAGCAGGCACCCAAGATATTGGTCACCCACAGTGGCGTTCCGCGCGTTCTCGATACTCGTCCGTCTTCACATAGAGTTCGGCTTCCCACAGGCCGAGGCGCACGCCGGGTGTTGGGTGGACGACCTCCCCGATGCGCCGGTTGACCTCCAGCCGCGCCTGGATGCTTCCGCCGTCCTTAACCGGTAACACATCACCGTCTTACACCGAAAGCGAAATGACCCCAGTCACCGCTGCGGATCCAGCGGATGTGGTTCACCCGCGCCACGACAGCGGTTGGCCTTGGCGTCCAGCATTCGGGGCTCGACGGACAAGCAAGCCAGTCCCTTCGGCCATTGGTTGGTCGTCCATGGGCGTCTACTCCGACTGCAACGCACTTTGGTACGTCTGCTCCAAGTCCTCGTCGTGCCAGACGACTACGGCATTTTCGCGCCTTTCGCCCGGCAAGGCGTTCCGCAGAGCGAGGATCTCATCATTGCTGGCGCTCTCCAATCCCCTCTCCTCAATTACGGCCTGAAAGAGTCTGATTTCGCCCAATGCCTTTCCATACTCGGGGAGTGCGATGTTCTCCCAGTAGGCATCGCTGTCGGGGTCGAACCCAAGAAGCGCAACACCCTCACGACATTCCGCGCCATGCTCTCCGAGGCAAGCCTCCCGATGTTGGCGCATATAGTCTCCGGCTTCCTCGCGGGTAGGGGTGAGTTGGCGGCGTTCGACCTCTGCCTGTTCGATGAATTGGTCAATGACGGCCACGATGGACTTTTCCACCGCCGCGTCTCTGGTCATGGACCCGTCCGTCATCATCCAGAATTCAGCCCACCGGCGGATGTCTCCGCGCGTAACGTCTTTGCCCTGAACGGTCGCCACCACCATCGTGTCTCCGTCTTTGGGTTCGAGGGCATCGCTGCGGTTGTCGCCGCGTTCAAGCAGTGGCTCGTACCGGTAGCTCGCTCCATACATGGACCCCGTATCGGCATCAAATGCCACCAGGCCCACCGAAAGGTCCTCCCGGGCTTCCTCCGGTGTGATGCCGCCCGTGCGCCATGAACCCCGGGCTTCGACGACCCAAACCAATGGATCCGGGAGCCTCGTCCCCAGCGTTCCCCCTTGCATCGCCTCAAACTCGTGCCTGCGCATCAAGCGGACCGTCGGCGAGTGGGGTTTTCCGGTTACATTGAGCCCGGGGGCGTTGAAGCTCAGATGTGCCAGTCCCAGCCGGGCGGCCAGTCGTTCGGAGATTCTGGGTCCTCCGTCTGTCCCAACCGGCCGATGCTCGTTCGGCAATTCGCCCCACACTGACCGCGTTACGACCGGGTCCGTCATGATACCCCGCGAGAGTTCACCCGTCTCCAGCCAGAACGCCCGCACGACCGACGAACCATCGGCGAGCCGAATGCCGAGGAAGTAGCGTGGCCCATCATGGTCGCGGCTACTCTGGTTCACCGGTGCTTCAAGCACTAAGCTGGACTTTGTACGTTCAAGCGGCGTAGGCGAGGGAATCGATAAGCCGGGCGTATAAATCGAGAGCCTGTTTTTCCCGGTCATCGTCGGGCGACGACATTGAAAAACTCTGGGACGCCAGCCACAGGTGTCGTCGCACCAGGGCGATGGCATCCACGAAGGTGGGTGACGGCTTGTCGTACCAGGCCGCAGTGCGTTGGGTGATGGGGCTCTCTTGCTGCAGCGTGTGGGCCGCCAGGGCGATCCAGGAAAACAGACCCATCAGGATGGGCGTAGTGCGGGCGATGGCGCGATCTGACCATTGGCGCTGAGTTTCCACACCCAGGTGAGCCCGCACCTCCTGGTAGGTGACTTCCAGTTGCCAACGCAGCACAAACCACTGGAGGATCTGTATTGGGTTGACCGATTGATCCGTGCAGAGCAGGGCTTGAGTGTCCAGTTCGCCCTTGGGGTCTCGAACCAGCACCCACCGGATGGGCACGGGCGGTTTGCCGTGGTGGTACCAAAGGGCGGTCTGGGAGGCCAGTTCCAGAGTGCGGACGGCGCCGTCATACCAGGACACCGACACGGTGTCCCACCGCAGGTTGGGATCATCAAGGCGTTGCTTGAGGGTGGGTTGACGTGATCCCTTCACCCGGGGTCGGCCAGTTTGACCCGGTGAGCGGGGTGGCGCGGGATCATAGAGACCGGCGTCCAGGCGCAGCCTGGTGATGAGGGTTACCGGTTCACGGAGCGACTGGCAGCAGTGGAGCAGGTCGAGGACGGCGTAGCCGTTGTCGCCCACCACTACCAGCGGCCGATGCGGCAGCCAGCGCCGCAGTTGCAGGATCATCTGGCGGGCCCAGTCAGTGACCTTCTTGTGGCGGCGTCCCCGCTTTTGGTGATAGCGTTCCGAGGGCGCCAGCACGGTGAGGAAGGGCAAGGCCCAATAGCGACCGGCCCAGGGGATGTGTCCCAGCCACATCAGTGAGACCCAGCGTAAACCGCTGGCCTTGACTGTATAGCTGCGGCTGGAACGCACGCCATCTCGGTAGACACCCAGGGCGTTGATCTTTGGACCTTGCCGCCGCTCCAGGGTTTCGTCGATGCCGAACACCAGGGGGCCGTCGCCGTGGTCGAGATGCCCGATCAGCAGCCGGAGCAAAACCTGGGACGCTCCAAGGGGCGACCATGCTGCCCGGTTCAGTACATGATGGTAGCGGGCATAGTTGCGGTCGCTGCTGAGGCCCATGACGCGCAACGCCGAGGCTACCGTGCGCTGGCCCGGGGTCAGGATCGTGCCGACCAATAGGATCTGAGCCTTTCGCCAAGTGCGGTGTTGGAACAAAATGGCGAAGGGAAAGAGAACCGTTACAATGGCATCGGGCAGGGTGAGCATGGTCGACCTACGGTGAGATGTGGGGTCAACCCAGCTTACCCTGTCTTCCTCATTTTTCTAGTTTTTGTACAAAGTCCAGCTAAGGCGACGAACCGCCGAATGGTTCCTTCGTCATCCATAGTGCCCAGGATGGTCATTGCGTCATCATCATTGAGGATGTCGATGGACTTGACCTTGCCGCTAATGTCCAGCAAGTCCCCGCCGGTCGTGGCGAATGGATTCGTGTCCGCTTCATACAGCGTTGCCCTGCCTTCCTCCAACGTCGCCAGCCGAAAATGCGGCGAGTAGTCCTTTACGGAATAGACCTCCGTACCAGGATTCAGGTAGGTGGCGTCGCCGTCCTGGTAGCTGTAATAGGGACCTGCGTAGCCGTCGCCCCTGAAGGCGACCCGGTATAGCTCCGGACCCAAGGCTTCCGCCGTGAGGTCACGATTGTTCTGCACAGCTACGTTCCACTGCCTGAGGTAATCGACACCGCCGAATTTCACCATGGGAACCCAACCAATCGTATGACGTCCGGGCCGCGCGTCTTCGCCGTTCGTGA
Organism: Dehalococcoidia bacterium; assembly: GCA_963668585.1. Taxonomy (GTDB): domain Bacteria; phylum Chloroflexota; class Dehalococcoidia; order Lucifugimonadales; family UBA3495; genus Bin87. The sequence goes on from OY764869.1 coordinate 1,383,479, forward strand.
GTACCCCAACAACGCGCGCCATTATGGTTTCGTCGTCAAGCACCGCATCCAAGTGCCTTGGGCCGTCTGCCCGCCCGTCGTGTCGATGTATTACCTTACCGTCGCGGTCCACAACTGCCTGAGAGCCGGAGGGGACGTGAGTGATGTAGGCGACCTTTTCCGACATCTCCGGCGTCAGTCCGTTCACGAAAGCAACCACCACGCCGGGTGCCGGATCCAGTCTGTAGGTACCCGAGGGTGGCCCTGCCGACGACAGCCCACCACAAGCCGCTAGTACTCAGTCAAACCTGTATTGGCAGATGAAGGACGTAATGGGCCATAGTTGCTACGGTGGTGGCAAACAGCGGTGCGGGAGGTGCGGCAGGCATGGCTCAGGAGAAATTTGCGGTACAGTTGTCGGTGGAGGATCGGACCCAGCTGGAGCGGTTGATTCGCAGCGGCCGGAGTTCGGCACGGGTCATCAATCGAGCTCGCATCCTGCTCAAGACCGACGAGGGTTGGAGCGCGGCCCAGGTGGCGGCGGCCCTGGACACGTCGCAGCGCACGGTGTTTCGCACCAAGCGGCGGTACGCCGAGGAGGGATTGGACGGCGTACTCCACGACCATCCTCAAGCCAACCGGTACCGCAAGCTGGATGATCGGGGCGAAGCCAGCCTGATTGCCCTGGCGTGCAGCGATGCGCCCGACGGACGCGACCACTGGACCCTGCGGTTGCTGGCCGACCAGGTGGTGGAGTTGGGCGTGGTGGAATCGTTGTCATACGAGACGGTGCGCCAACGGCTCAAAAAAACGTCCTCAAGCCCTGGCAAAAACAGCAGTGGTGCATCTCCCGGATGAACGGGGAGTTTGTGGCGGCTATGGAGGACGTGCTGGACCTGTACGCCGAGCCCTGCGACCCCAGCCGTCCGGTGGTGTGCTTCGACGAGACTTCCACTCAATTGCTGGCTGAAGTGCGAGAACCACTGCCCGCCCAGCCGGGACGACCCCGACGCCAGGACTACGAGTACCGCCGCGGCGGCACCCGCAACCTCTTCCTGTTCTGCGAGCCGCTGGCCGGCTGGCGCGTGCGGATCTTGACCAATCAGGCCATCACCCAGCGCCGCACCATGGTGGACTTCGCCCACCAGATGCAATGGTTGGTTGACACAGCTTATCCCAACGCGCCCGTCATCCGCGTGGTTCTCGACAACCTGAACACCCACCGCATGGCGTCCTTGTACGAAACCTTCCCTGCGGCCGAAGCCAGGCGCATCGTGAAACGCCTGGAGTTTCACCACACCCCCAAGCACGCCAGTTGGCTGAACATGGCTGAGATCGAATTCAGCGCGCTCAGCCGAGCCTGTCTCAAAGGCAGAAACCCCGATGCCGACGCCCTGGAACGCGCCATCACGGCTTACGAGAACCGGCGCAACGCCGCGTGCGTCCCGATCAACTGGCGGTTCAGCACCGACCACGCCAGAACCAAGCTCCAACGTTTCTACCCCTGCCTTTCCAACGTTGACTGAGTACTAGTGCGAGAACCGCGAGTCCCAGCGTGATGGACGCCGGAAGTCCCCTTATGCTGCGGATAAACACCGGAGCGGGTTCAGACCCCGACCGACTGCCGGCGACGCAGCATCGTCTCCATCAAAGCCGTCACCAGAGTGAACAGCAACACCGCGCCCACCGTGAACGGGGCCGTCATCATGGCGGTCAACGCCCAAGCTTCCGGCTGCACACCGGCAATGACCACGCCCGAGATGCGGGAAACGGCGACGAACGCAGCCAGAAGCGCCAGGAAGCCCAGGCCACCCAGACCGATCCGCTTTCTCCAGCGATAATCTTCCATCGCTCCCCCGGCGCATGAATTAATTGCGTCGAACTCCCACGGGAAAACAGTATAGCAACCGCGGGCGCTGCCGGCCCCCGGCGCTTTTCCGTCCCACGCCATCAGCAAGAGCCACCATCAGCCACCGAGGAGCGACATCATGCCGCCGCAACGTCCAGAACCGGCCCACGGCAGCCGGAAGACCAATCCCTCGCTGGACGTCCCTGAGCCGGAACTGGGCACAATGCTCCAGCAGTACTGCGACCTGCGACGCCGCGGCTATTCCCAGACCGAGATCCAAGCCAAGCTCCAGCTGAAACGACACCAACCGAGCCTGCTGCTGGCAGAGACCGCCAAGCGCGGCATGCCCGGCTCACAGGAGAACCAGAGCGACGCTGTCGTCGAATGGCTGCTTTCGTGCTTCGACGCCGACACCGAGATATCCGACATCCGGCACATGTCCGCCCTTACCGACCGGGGCATAAAGCAGCGATTAAAACGCGCGTTGGAAAACGCCAGCGGCAACCCGCCGTCCGGCCTCATCACCCCCGCTCCGGACGGGACGCCCTGCCACGTGTCCTGGCTCGACCCCGGCGGACGGCTCATGCACCGGCCCTTCGACGGCGCCTTTCCGGCCCACTACACGACCGAAGCCACGCTTGAGCAGTGCCGCCAGGTGTTCTTCCTGCCACTCGACCACGCAGAGAGCCCAGCCGGGGACCGCGCCTACGCCATGCTGCACCTCGCCCAGTCAGGACTGCACGCCTTCGACCGCAAGGCCGGCCTGGAACTCTACGACGCAATGCACGCCGCCGGCATGGACGACGACACCAAGCGAACGGTGGTGCTCAAGCTCCACGGCCACCCTCACGTGCAGCAACTGCTGCTCCAGCGGTGCGGCATCAGCCCCAGGTGGCTTGACGGCAAACGGACCAGGTTCCTTTCCCGACGGGCGAGGGAGTACGGCTACTCGCCAGCCTTCACCCGCCACACGGTCGCATTCATGGGCCACGACCCCGACGCGTACTACATGATCGGCGTTGAGCACCGGATCCCGGAACCCACGCCCGAGGCAAAGGCCAGGTGCGTCCAGAGCCTGCTGGACGCAGGGTTCGGTCAGGAAGCCATCGACAACGCAATGTCGATTCTGGCCGTGCCGCCGGACGGCCACCATCCGCCGAGACGGAGACCGTAAGCCGTGCAGGGCCCGATCCATCCCACGCCGATGCAACGTGAGAGAAGTCGAACAGAGCAGAACACTCGCGATTGGATTAATCCGGCAATTCATTCCCGGAAACGGAAATTTACGTTGTGATTTGGATTCAGGTACACGACGGGTATTGGGCCTTGGCCACGACCTTTACGCTTACCTAGCCGGTCAAGCAACTTAACCCGTTGGATCTCACGAGCATTGAACGACCTCACCATTCACCTAACGGTCTCTCCACTATTGCCGGCGTAAATGCGTAGTAAAAACTTGAGCCTACAGAATCTTGAAGTCGGACCCACACGACAAACGTGACCCGGACGTTTGTGTTCCAGTATTCCCGAGCGTTTATCCCGCCAATCTAATCCTCGCCCTAGTCCTGACCCTTGTCCTTACTTCCTGATAGACATCGACGTTTTGGCCGTCGTGTTCCAAGGTCACCACCAGTGCATATCGTTGGGAGTCCTCACCCAAGGGATTTGGGAATCTCGGCTGACAACCAACGAGAATGTGCAATGATGCGTCTCCATTGGCATCCGGTCGATTGAGAAAGACCGTCCCTTGATTTGAACTCCAAGACCTCTTCTGTACCGTGGACATTCTGATGGTCTGACCAGCGGGGGTAAAGTTGAGCTTGTTCCTATCCGGGACCCTTGGAGGCTCACCATCGCCTTCGTACTTGGATCGGTACTCGACAACTTGTTCGGCAGACAGGCCACCAAAAACTTCCAGCCACATGGCAGTGGCAACGTAGTCACGCCGACTCAACCGAGTAGGAGGGTCGTACGCAAGTGCCACAGAGATGGAACGTCTTCCAGGCTCTTCCAAAAAGGCCTCAGGCACAACGAGAGAGTAAACGTGGAACGTGCGGTATCCAACGATGTCTTCAGACACGAGGCTTACCCGGTTAGGAGTCGACCAGCAATACTCGACCTTCGGTTCCCCGTAACCGACGGTGCTAAGAACATTGGCACTGTCAACATATTCTCTGACGCTGTCGTGTGGACGGGCCGAGCTCACCAAAAGCGCACGGACCAAGTTCTGACTAGGTGCCATTTCGAATTGATGCCTGAGAGCCTCTTCAAAACGAGCGGCAATGTGAGTTACCTGCGCGGCCGCGAAGCTGGTCCCGCAAACCGCACGGATCAGACGTCCATCAGCGAAATTGCGGTTCAGAGTCGGCTCCCCGAGATTGGGATCGTTCCGCCGCCAACGGGCATCCCCAACAAGCGAATCGAGGGCGAAGTTCCCTCCAGGGGCCACTAATTCTGGCTTGATGGCACCAGCGACACCAGGTCCACATCTCGTGAACGGGGACGGGCACCCTTGAGCCGAGGCTGCCAGCTGGGTACCCAGAAACAGCATACTGGGATCTTCCCTGCGTGCAACTGCGCCAACGGTTATCGAAAGCGCAGAAGTCGCAGGATCAATCAGCCTATGCCGGGGTTGCTGTAAGGAGTCGGCCACATCCTCCTTGAACTGGACTGAGTTAGCGGATGCTGGTATGTCTGGGTCCGGTACATTTCCGGCAGAGACAACGATCACGATGTCAAGCCTTCTAGCCAAGTCATCGAGTACCTCTGCCCACGGTAGCTGTCGCCCTCCTGCGTAAAGCCGATCTCTGTGCCCTATCGACAGGTTGAAGACACGGCAACCGTACTCCTGGTGGAAATACTCTACCGCCCGCTTGAGTTGTTCTTCAACGCGTTCTTCAGCGGGGAACATAGAGTCCGGAGAATTCGGATCAAAGGAGTTCGGATCGTTTCGCAATACCTTGGCTGAGTAGAGATTGACCTGCGGCAGCCACTCGTTGCCCTGCATCCGTCTAGCAATGTCGCCATACACGACGAGACCGGCCACCTGAGTGCCGTGCCCGTTCAAGTCTACCGGAGTGTTCTCGCCAGAATCGAAATCCTCTGACGCAACGACTAGGCCTCTCAACAATGGATGACCATCGGTGACACCGGAGTCTACGACGCATGCGAGCGGACCGTCCGCCCGCACTGGCGGCAGTACGTCAGGCGCCAAGACCGGAGACGACAAGTTGAAAGAGTCTTCCGGTGTCGGGCCCGGCGGAAGGTCCACAAGAGACACCACGTCCAGTTCCAAAAGTTCGTCCAACAATGCTTGATCCGCTCGCACCTTGACAAGAAACAGGCTCGGAGTAATCAGGGGATCATTGGCAATGCTTCCACCGCGAGACCGCACGAATTCCCGAAAGACGTTCGACAGATCCCGATTGCCTTCCTCGGTTCCAGTATTCCAAAGGTCCACATCCAGATAGAAAGGCTCTTCGGCGGGTGGTCCCTCACGCTGAAGGCGGCGTCCGGTCCGCTCCTCAGCTGTAACGGTCGAAACACTTTCAAGGGCGTCGAACAAGTCCCTCCTCATTCCGTGAGGCAATGCAGTGGTCTCACGGGTTTCGTCGGCGTATCGGTCGTACTCGGTATTGAATGCGGTAAGAGACTCCCCGTCAGGGAATTGAACGAGCAGTCGATGCACCGTCGTGTTGCCCCGCTCTTCCCGTAATTCCTCAACAACGGCAACGTTTAGGCGCTCTAGGGTTTCGCGTTGCCCGCCATCAAGTGTCTCCAAGCGCAAGACTAGGAATCTATCTGGGGCAACACCGAAAGATGCCCGGACCCTTGCCAACTCTTGGGCAGATGCGACGGTCTGGTCTTTCATTCGCTCGGCGTGTTCACGCCGATTCGGGCGAGGTTGTATCCGAGAACCGCCGCCACGACGTGGCCGGAGCGACGCCTGTGGAGGGTCTCTCTGGATGACAATATGAGGCAAGGGTTCGAAAAGTTCGAAATTGACCATGCTGCGCCCTTAGGGAGCGTCCACCCTCGGCACGTCAGAATGGACGGAACTCTGCACGACCTGCTTTCTGAATGCGTGGCTCTCCATAGCGCGCTGGATGTCTTGTGCCTGCATCCTAGTCCTGCCATCGAGAGCACAACTCTTAAGTACATCATTAGCGATGCGCTCAATGTCGGCGAAGGTCGATCCTTCCAGTTGTGCGCCATATCTCTTGATCGACACCCTCGAGTTCCTGACAGGGTTCAGCCTCTTCATCATTAACTCCTCAATTTGAGGTGCCATCGGCCGCTCGAACCGCACGACTTCGTCGAATCTACGCCAAAGGGCAGGATCGAGAGACTGTTCGAAGTTCGTAGCAGCTACTAACAGAGAATGTCCGCGGAAATTATCCAACATCTGCAGAAAGGCATTTACAACCCGCTTGATCTCCCCGTGCTCAGTAACGTCGTCTCTCGACCGGCCGATTGCATCGAACTCATCAAACAGCACCACCCAGGTTTCCTGATGGATGTACTCGAACACCTTTCTCAAATTAGAGGCTGTTTCTCCGAGCAATGAGGAAACCAAAGAATCAAAGCGGATGTATACCAGCGGCAATCCCAACTCGGCCGCAATCACCTCAGCGGTCGCTGTCTTCCCGCACCCAGGCGGGCCGCAAAACAGGAGTTTGTGACTAGGTCGCAGGCCGTTGGCTTCGAGAATATCCCACTGTCGAAACTCACGCATTACTTTGAGGAGCAAATCTTCGGTACCCGGATGGAGGATCATCTCCCCGAAATAGCGGTCCGGGTGCCGGATTTCAAGAAGAGGCGCGTTCTTCTCGTGGTCTCTGGGCGCCGGTTGGAACGTGCCTCTGAGACTCGGGGCGGCTGCGACGACCCCATTGTTCAGTATTCGAAGCAATTCACTGGCGAGTGCAGGATGATGCTTCTTACGCTCTTCGTCGACGATAGAACTGGCCGCGGCCATGAAGGATTCACGGTCGCTGTCACTGTAAGCGCGGAATAGCTGCTTCAGAAGGTCTGCGCGTGCCATGTCCTAACGTTCCTGCTTCGTCGAATCGCCGAAGCGTTCGTTCAGGCTATCGCCGTTGGAGACAACCCCGTCTCCCGGCTTCAACCGTGCATCTACCTCAGACAGCTAATCTGTCGCAACCAGCCCGCTAGGCTGGCCCCCAATCCTTGGAAATAATCCCACCAACACAGTGCCGGCGGCCAAGCGTAGACGAGAGCCGTACCGAGCGGTAAAAATCCAACGAGCATTTCTTGCTGTCGTACTCAACCCCGCCCTGGCATTCAAACTTGTTGCCTATACGTTGCGAGCATCGCTTAATCTATATCAACGCCGTACTTAGCGTCAATTTTTTGGTCGCAACATATCCACGTTCGATTGATTCCTTGGTATTACCCCGAATCCCCCGAAGGGATGGAGAGGTGCTGGTCAAATCCGGGATGAACGGCGAGGGAAAGCCGCTGTGGGGCCTTGATCCCCGGAGATCCGCTTGGGGCCGTGGTGTGACGACCGCGGAAAGGGGTTGTTGACGACCGCAGGTCGTTTCGGAGCACGAGGTCAGCCCGGCAGACGGTAGGAGGAGACACTGTGGGCTCAGCTAGGGGAGGGTTGGCCGAGGGGTCGGATAGTCCGCGGATGGTCAGCCGCCGTGGGTGCCGTCACGAGCGGAGCGGCAGGGCGCACAATCGGGCCAAGGCGCTGCTGCACTGGTTCTGCTAGGGCCAGCCTAGGCGCAAATCCAAAGTGAGGCGGCGCGCCGAGCGAGTGAGCCGTCCTGGGAGGAATAAGAAGCGTCGCTTGAGGGTCTTGGTGGTTGCCGCCGGCTCACCCAAGCAGATGCGCGCCGTCCAGCGGGCCAGGTTATGCACCATCACCTGATCGGCCAGCCAAGCACAGTTGGCGGCGAAGCGTCCCGAAGGGAGATTGTTCAACCTCGCAACAGCGCTACCAGATTGATGACACCAGGCCGTGGCGGGTAATGATCCGCCGCTGGCACAATGTAACCGTCGCTGACCACCGGCGACCAGCCGGCCGCCACCGACAACGGGGCGGCCGGTGCCATTTCCGGCGCCAGATGCCCCGAGTTTCGGCCGCAGAGTAGCCCGGACGGCCGCGGCGGGCGGTTTAGTTCATTTCCTCACTCGGAGAGATTCCCGCTCTACAGCGGCCCTATTGCTGTTCACGAAAACGCGAATCCAGTTTCGCGACTTTCTGAGTGAAGGGGACCTGAACGCTGTTGCTGTTGGGTGCCACCCAGCGGCGGGGATGCAATCCCAACAGCCGATCAGCCCGGCACTAGCCTTGCGACAGCGACACGTCGACTGCGGCCAGGCCTTCGACGGCCAGACCGTATCCCAGCATGTCCTGCATCTGCCGCTTCAGTTGCAGCGTCAGGGCAACGCGCGTGTAGCGCAATGTCAGCGGCGGCCGTTCCGCCAACAGCCGGGCCACTTCCCAGGCCCGAGGCAACAGTTCATCTCTGGGCAGCACCTCGGCCACCACGCCCAATTCGAACGCCTCCTGGGCCGATAGCGTCCGCCCGGTAAGCAGGAAGTGGCGGCCTCGGTTCTGTCCCAACACCAGGGGCCAGATCACATGGACGCCGTCGCCGGGCACCACGCCGCGCGGGAAGTGGGGAGCGTCCTGGAACGTGGCGGTTTCCGACGCCAGCACGATGTCGGACATCACGGGGATCTCGGCGTGGATCGTCGCCGGACCGTTGACGGCTCCGATGACCGGCACCTCGATCTCCAGCAGGTTGGTCAGCAGCCGCTTGCCCTCCCAATAGGTCTTGTCCCAGTCCTGCGGCATCCGTCGGGTGGGACGGTTGGGCTCGAAATCGGCGCAGTAGTCATCTCCGGTGCCGGTGAGGATAACCACCCTGTTGTCGGGGTCCGCTCCGATGTCGGCGAAAGCGTAACCCAGTTCCCGGTGGGACGCCTCGCCCCAGAGCAGGCTGCCGTCCCCGGAGTGAAACGTCACCTGGAGAATCCCGTCCTCACGTTGCACGCTAACCGTCTCGTATTTGTTCGCATAGTCCGCCAGCACTGTCATGGTCTTCCTCCTGTGGATTTGGTTGGTGGTTTACTTTGGACAACTCAGTCTAGGCCCAACTTTACACCAGCAGGTTGAACAATCTGGTGATGGCCTGCCCCTGGCCCTGCCGCAGTACCGGGACGTCAGGATCGGCGGCGAGGTGATCTACCCAACGCACACGGTGCGAGTTCCAAGGGGAGCACTGCTCAAACAGTTCATCGAGGATCTCGGGGCCTTGATCCGAAGGCTGGCCTCCGACGTCCCGCCCCAGCGGGTGCCGAGCGCACAGGAGTGCCGCTACTGCGACATCACGACCGATGACTGCCCAGAGCGCGTGGACGAAAGTCCGGAGCCTGAAGGCGGGACCACCGACGACTTCTGAATCACTCCGCACGCCTGAGGAACCACTCTTGGGAGACAGCCAACGTTGAAACCGGCCGCCCCGTCGTCGGGCGCGGCCGGCGTCGTGTCCAGCACCGTGCGCACCGAATTTCTGCCACAGAGCCACGCACAGGGCCCCTGGCGCCGTTTTAGGTCCTCATTCCGCTGGACCAATCCCAAGCCCTCTGCTAGCCGATTGGATCCGCGGAGTCGCTCCTCCAGACCGCGCCGGCGCCATGCCCAGCAGCCAGGGATCGAAACCTCTTGCCAGCGTAAAATGAGCCCAACAACATACCAACGAATCACCCGAGGGAAACAGGCGAGAAAATGAGCGCCGAGACCAAGGAAAAAACGCCGGACTACCGGAAAATACAGCGGTTCCAGCTCAGCCCACGACGCACCGGCACCCAGATGATGCTCTGCATCTACGCCACCGTGTGCACTATCCTCTGGGCCGTCCTCTGGTTCGGCGGGCCGGGCGACACCGCCGAGGAACAGCAACGCTGGCAACGCAACCTGAACATCGTAGGCATCTGCACCATGTTTGCCGTGGCCGGCAACGTCGCCACTCACTTCAAGATCGCCGTCGACATCATCCCCCTGGAGACGTGGATCTACCAGCTGGGTCGGGGCAACCTTGACTTCGTGATCCAGCCCAAGGGCAACAACGAAGTCGCCGACATGGCACGCAACCTCGAAACCCTCCGTCAGCGCTCCATCGAGGTCGTCCGGCTACAGCTGGTGGAACAACTGAGCGCCGAGCTGGAAGTCAGCAACACCCAGCTCGAGAAGCGCAACGAGGAACTCGACGAAACCATGCGGCAGCTTCGCGAAGCTCAGGACCAACTGGTGGCTCACGAGAAGATACGCGAGATGAGCGAACTCGCCGCCGGCGTGGCCCACGAAATCAGAAACCCACTCAACATCATCAGCAACTTCGCTGCAACGTCGCAGAGCCTCATGGAAGAACTGCTCGTGACTGTGGAGCAGGAAGAACGCGACGAAGACGAGGTCGCCGAGATCAGCTCCGCACTCCGGGACAACATGAACCACATCCGGCGCAACGTGGGACGGGCCGACCGGGTACTGCACGGGATGATCAGTCTGGGCTCCAGCCACGGCACCTGGCAGGAAATCGACCTCAACCTGGTGGTGCGGCAATCCGTGCGGGCCGCCCTGGAAGCCTATGCCACCGCCAACGGTGTAGCCACGCCCGCCGCGGAAATCCGCGAAGACCCCGCGAACCCACAGTGCCTGGCCATACCCGAGGGCATGGCCCTGGCCCTCATGGCCCTGGCCCAGAACGCCTGCGACGCCACCGTCGAGGCCGACGCCGGTGTACCCATCGTAGTTTCCGTACAGGCCGGTCCGGAGGAAGCCAGCGTCACTTTCCGCGACGAAGGCTGCGGCATGACGCCGGAAATTCTCGAGAAGGCCACGACGCCCCTCTTCACCACCAAACGCGGCGACAACCAGGGCGCCGGCCTGGGCCTGACCCACGCCGCTGAGGTTGCCCGCTCCCACGGCGGCGCCATTGTCATGACGTCAGCACCGAGACAGGGCACTACCGTCACCATGACCGTGCGGCTGCGTCCGACGGCCGCGATGCCGAGTTAGCTGAAGCCATGAGCATGATCAAGTTTGGAAGCGCGGTGTTGACACTGATATTAGCGCTGGCATGCAGCGCCGGACCACCCACCGACGAAACCATCGACGGGCAGGAACGCCTCCCGACTCCCGACCGGGCTCGGGTCCAGGTCATCGACCCAGAGCCCCCTCCCGGCCTGATTGACCCCGCTGCGGTCGACGCCTACGAGCAAGGCTACTCCCACATGCGCGCGTCGGAGTGGTTCGCCGCAACTGCCGCCTACGACGAGGCCATCCGGGTCCAGCCCGAGGTCGCCGGACTGTACGAAGCCAGAGGTACCGCCTACATGTACGCCGGCAAGCACGACGAAGCACTCGCCGACTACAGCCACGGTGTTGAACTGGATCCAGATGACGCCGGCCTCTGGCGCCGCCGCGCCCACGCCCACACGATTGCGCCGACGCCTCGGCCTGAAATGGCCGTACAGGACGCCACTCGGGCCATCGAGCTGGAACCTGGACACCACTTCGGCTACGCCCACCGCGCGGTGGCTTACACCCAGCTACCGACGCCGGAGTGGGAGAACGCCCTAGCCGACATGGACCAGCACATTGAACTGTTCCCAGGCCGCGACCCCGAAGCCTACAAAATGCGCGCCTGGATCCACGACAACCTGGGGAACGCTGAGGAAGCCGAGCAAGACCGTCAACGGGCCCGCTGACCGACGTCAAGGCCAGCCCGACCAGATCGCCAAATTGATGACACCCGGCCGTGGCGCGGAATCATCCGCCGCTGGCACAATGTAACCGTCGCCGACCAACGGCGTCGCCGGCCGCCACCGACGACGGAGCGGCCGGTTTCGTCTCCGGCGCCAGATGCCCGCATTTCGCCGCCACAGCCGCCCGGACCGCCTCGGCGGCGTTTAGGGGCCCCTCCTCCGCCACTGACAACCGTATCGGGTCTGGCGCTACCAGGCGAACCGCGTTGCCGTTGACGACATCACGGACGTGGTTGCGCAATTTCCTCAAACAGCGCGTCAACCTTCCTCTGACTGGCTTCGCCACGGAGCAGTTCGCGGCGGACCGGCCTTCAGGTAGGACCACGCGCCAACCAGGCATCCGACGAGCCCAATCGACCACGGAACCAGCGGACCACCGGTGACCTCCGACATGCTGAGAAGCCCGAACGTCACCAACGGCTGGAACGGAGCGATCACGAACACTCCAGTAGCTGCAATGGCAGCGTAACTGCCCCGCCCGAAATAAACGCCCCGCGCCGCCAGGCGCACTGCGCTGGTGCCACCCAGCGCAACCGCCAGCACAAGCTCAAACACGTAAACCCCAACCGGAGAGCCTGTTACCAGCAAGGCTGCAGCAGCCACCATTACCGCGCCCGACCCCGCCAGCACGTATCGGATGGGAATTTGGTCGGCCAAGAACGCACCCGCCAGGATGGCGGCTGTCCGCACCACGTTGGTCAGGTCCCAGCTGTTCAAAGCCCAGTCGCTTTCAAACTCGAACTGCGACGAAAGCACCAACAACGGAATTACCGTGGACGAGATGCACGCGTCGCCAATTGCCAGAAACCAGAACGCGCGAGAATGCACAGCCTCGCGCCAGGTGTATTTAGGCAGGATCACGCCGGGCTGAGGCGGCGTCCCATCCGGATGCAGACCACGGTCTTCGGGATTGTCCCTGATCTGCCAGGCCAGCGGCATCACGACAGCCAGGGCGATGACACCCACTGCGACCGTCGACAGACGCCAACCCACGCTGGCAACCAGAGCTTCGAGTGCGGGACCGTTGGCCCAGTGCCATAGGGAAAACGCCACCATGGGTATGGCCATCGCCGTAGCCTTGCGCCGCTGGAACCAGTGGTTGAGCGTGGCTGAAGGCACCCACGAGTAGCCGACGGTCGCACCGAGGGTGAGCAGCGCGGCACTGAGGGACATCGTCCAGTTCACCGGAGAGGCTCCGGCGAGAACCAGGTACCCGACAACCACTGCCGGCAACCCGCACAGCGCCACACGCCGGGGACCGTACCGGTCGACCAGCCAGGCACCGGGCAGCGCAAGCAGTACCGGCAGGAGGCCGGAGTCAAAACCGTGGACAAAAACGAACCCGTTCCGCGTCTCGAAATCGCCCGCAACATCGCGCAGGCCGGCCGTCATGAGGCCCCCGGCCACGTCCGGCAGGCCGCGACCGAAAACCAGAAATCCGATCAACGAGAGTATGGCCGCAATCCACCAGCCGCGGAACAGGCCATCAAAGAGACCGTAGGGATAATTCCGGTTGAGGCTCATTGCCGGTCGAGTCTACTGCATTGGCGTCCGGCGTAGCCGCTCCGTAATCGTGACGAACGGCGTAGGTAGTGCACACCAGGGAATCAGAACCGAACTCCGCCGCATAACCGATGACATTCGGCCGTAGCGAATCAACCCATGGCGACCATCAACTCAGGGGAATCCCCATCATGCGAGTCCTACCTTGGCTAAGCTTTACGCAAAATTTAGAAAAAGTATAAAGGCGGGGTGAGCTGGCCTGACCCAAATCTGACTAAAGGTCCAGCCATGCTTACCCTGCCCAATGTCATTGTAGCCGTTCTCCTTCCCTTCGCCACGCTGTGCACCAATCCGACTTGGCAGAAGGCCCAACTGCTGCTGGTGGGCACGATCCTGACCCCGGGCCAACGCACCGTGGCCGCCGCGCTGCGCGTCATGGGCCGCAGCGACCAGCGCGACTACGCCCGCTACCACGAGGTGCTCAATCGGGCGGTGTGGTCGTCCCGTGAGGTGGCCCACATCCTCTTGATGCTCCTGCTCCAGCACCTGGACCGCGGCGACGGTCCGTTGATCTTCGGCATTGACGAGACCCTGGAACGACGTCGTGGGGCCAAGATCAGGGCGCGGGCCATCTATCGCGACCCGGTGCGTTCCAGCCGGAGCCAACTGGTCAAAGCCAGTGGGTTGCGCTGGATCTCCCTGATGTGGCTGGGACACGTCCCCTGGGCCGGTCGCCATTGGGCGCTGCCGGTGCTCACCGTGCTGGCGCCCTCGTCCCGGTACCATCAGCAACAAGGACGCCGGCACAAGAAGATCACCGACTGGGCGAGACAGATGGTCATGCAACTGCGTCGCTGGCTGCCCGAACGTCCCCTGGTGTTGGTGGGGGACAACAGCTACGCCGTGCTGGATTTGCTCCACTGCTGCCAGTCCCTCCGTGAACCCGTTACCCTGATCGCGAGACTGCGCCTGGACGCTGCCCTCTACGCGCCAGCGCCGCCTCGTCAGCCGGGTCAGGATGGTCGGCCAGCCCTGAACGGCCCGCGGCGACCCGCGCTGAAAACGCTCCTCGACCAGGCCGACGTAACTTGGTCCAGCGCCGAGGTAGCCTGGTACGACGGCACCATCCGCACGCTGGAACTCACGTCCCAGACGGCGGTGTGGTACCGCTCCGGCAAGCCGCCGGTACTCCTGCGCTGGGTGCTGATCCGAGACCCCCAGGGCATCTTCGACCCCCAGGCCTTGCTGTGCACCGACCCGTCGGCGGACCCGACCCAAATCCTGGAATGGTTTGTCCTGCGCTGGCAACTGGAAGTCACCTTTCAGGAGGTCAGGACCCACCTGGGCGTCGAGACCCAACGCCAGTGGTCGGACCTGGCCATCGCCCGCACCACGCCGGCTCTGCTGAGCCTTTTCACCTGGACCGCACTGGCCGCCCACGCCTTGCAAAAACAACACTCCATGACCCACCGCAGAGCCGCCTGGTACGACAAACCGTCGCCGACTTTCGTGGACGCCATCGCTCTGGTGCGGCGCCACCTGTGGCTGGCGTCAGAAGGTTTCTCACTGTCGGCCGGCAACTCCGACACGCAGGAACTCCCCGTCGCTCTGTACCACCGACTTGTAGATTCCCTTGCTTACGCCGCTTGAAAATGCGCAAAGCCCAGCTTGGCCGTCCGTCGCCAACACCCCTACATCTGGACCACCTGGCTCCCACGCCTTCTCACCGGCGAGAACAGTTGCGAGTGGAGCGTTTGTTTCAAGGCCCACTACGTCGAATGGACCCGCCAACCCTCCGACTTCGACCAAGCCCAGTGGATGCTCGACCACACCGCCCTAGTGAACGAGCGAATCGCAAACTGGACTGTCGGCGGCTTCGACGTCGAGGCTCAAAACAGGTTTGAACTTCGCCCTAGGACGGCAACTCTGGCCGGAAGGCCGGACATCGTCGCCCACAGGGAAGATGAAGCCGTCATCGTCGACGCCAAGAAAGCGCCAGCCACACCGTTCAGGTCATGATCTACCTGTACGCCATCCCCAAGGCACTCGAGCGGTTCCGGAACGCCAAGCTCAGTGGCCAAGTTACCTACCGGGACCACACGGTCCGCATAACGGCGGACTCGGTGAATGACCAGTTCGTACAGAATTTTGGAGTCCTAATTCGTTGGCTCGCGCACGACACGCCACCCAGGCGGACGCTGAGTCCGCAGGAGTGCCGGTTTTGTGACATCAGCAACGCCGACTGCCCGGAACGCATGAATATCAACCCCCAAGCGGCGGAAGGCAACACCGAGGACTTCTAAACTGAACCACCGGCCACACGAACCGCGGTGCTCGCCCCTCCGCCGATGGCACTGCCCTCAACCAGTCGGCCAAAGAACGGTTGAAATGCAAAAACACGCGTCGGGAGCTCCTGAATCCAGAAACTGAAATCGTCCCATTCTCCATCGGGCAACGGGATAGTACTCTCAATAAAATCCGGCCGTCCCTCCAGCACGACGTTTGGGTAGAGCCTCGAGATCACCGTCATGGGAACGACGATGGACCGGCGTTTGAAGTAAATCGTGCTGGCCAACTCCCGTATGGCGTTCGTTCTAGCATCGGCCAACGACGGCCGGTGCCCCTCCTCGTAGGCGAGATAGATGAGGCCCATCTCTCCAGTGGGTATTTGTTCTACCGCCTGTATCCACAGGCTCTTGACAGTTTGCAATTTCCTTTGTTTGGCAACCGGAGAATCGCTGGTCCATTTCAACAGAAACGGCAACTCTGCCTGTTCGACCACAGGGAAGAGGATATTCTCAGCAACTGCGCAAATTCCGTCGAACTCGTCCAACTCCAAGTCGGTTCCAAACACCCTCTCCAGATAATCAGGGCTGTACAAGCGAGTTGGTTCAAACTTGTGCGAGACATCAACAGGCCTCAGGTGAACGGAACCCCATTCCGTCTCCTTGTCTGCGTAGGGGGATAGAGATTTACTAACGTCACGGACGACTTCGGCTATCTCCGCCGGCGGAAGGTCTACCATCTCCTGTGTGAATGTGATGGCAAGTTCACCGACCAAACCCAGTTCCTTGCGCTCGGCGCATAGGCGAGCGAACAACTCCCTCATGACAGAGAATTCCTTTCTCTCGTAGCCAGTAAGCGGTTGCCGGCGCTTGCACTCGATGACCACAGGAACCGGCACATCGTACAAACGCAAATCCGGCGTCTTTGTTTGGGGAGTCTCCTCTATGAAAGCCACGTCATGGCCTTTGCGAGCGAAGGACGCAGCGACCAGCAGCTCGAAAATCCTGGCATCCGTCTCGGTACCAGGTGCTTGACAAAGCTCCTTCAGCTTCGCATCAGCGCCCTTGACCTCCTGTAGAGCCTCCAACGAAAGCCCAAGGGAGCAAATTTGCGGAATAGCCCTCGCAGCAGTGTACGTGTCCAAATACGGCTCTTTCCGAATATTATCGTCGGCGACGACGAGGTAGTTGGCGAATTTGTGAAGTGCAGGAAAACCCATGGGCCATCGTTCCCGGCCACATAGGAGCAGAGGTTGTAGGACAGCGTTCCGCTGCTCGTCGCTCACAAGCGACTGCTGGTCTAGCCACCAAGAACGGGGCACCCGTGAGAGCAGATTTTCCAAGGCCTCGGGTAGCATCTCATCAATGCTATGCGTCGGAGGTACCGTTCTTGTCGTAAGATTCTCGCGGTGCCATCGCTGGTCAAGGTGCACGGGTTTCCCAATACGAGGATGTTCGTCTCCGTAGGGAGCCAAAGGCCCATACCTGCGCTCCAGTTCCGTCGCCACAAGATTCGCCTCTGCCCACTGTGTCGCCGCCTTTGCCCACAGAGCAAAGGCTTCTTCACGGAGACCGTTGTCCCATCCCGCCGCTTCGGATTGTCTCATTCTCTCGCTCGCCGAATGCGCGAAACTTTCAACGAGACGCGTACACTCTTCGTGTAGTGCCACAAGTTCACTATCGCTTTTGTCCCCTAGATTTGCTTCTTCAACCATGCTTAATAGTTTCCTAGTTTTCGTTCCAGACAGTCAATTGTCCGAGCGTCGAGTCCCACGACGTTTGGCTACCAGCCAAAGCGACCGTTGCTATCTGGCGAGTAGTACTCCTCTGATGTTCCGAAAAACCCGGGCACAAGCATTCAATTGCTCCACATTCCATCGATTGGGCACATCCAAGTACTCATCGAACAGAGAAACCAACGAGTTCGAGGTGGGCGAAGGCGTAACCTAGTTCCCGGTGAGAGGCCTCGCCCCAAAGCAGGCTCCCGTCTCCGGTGTGAAAAGTCACCTGGAGGATCCCGTCCTCCCGTTGCGCGCTAACCGTCTCGTATTTGTTCGCAGAGTCCGCCAGCGCTGTCATGGCTGCCCTCCCGTAGTTTTGGGTTGCGTTTACCGTGGGCGATTCGGCCCAAGCCCAACTTTACACCAGCAGGTTGAAGACCCTCATGACCGCCTGCTCCCGGAAACATGCGGCCCGATTCATCGGTCTCCTGCGCACCTTCGTCGAACGTTAACACGCCCAAGCACACCGCAGCCATCACCGCTTCAATGCTCGACCTCACGTCCAGCTTCCGCCGCGGGTTCGTCGAGTGGTTCCGCACCGTGTGCGGGCTCAGCCCCATCTCAACCACGATGTTCGCAATGTCCCATCCAAGCGCCAAGTAGCGCAGCATCTCAAGCTCCCGGGCAGTGAGCGGCCCACCGGAATCGAATCCGACGGGTTCAACTCGTGGGCACTCGACCAACTCAACGACGCCATCTACGGCTACGTCGTACCCCAGTACACCAAGACCGGGACGCTGCAGTGGGCGGAGGGCAGGGGATCCATCCTCCGCCCTTATAAATTGGGCCACACTGCAGATGCGATGATAGACCTGTTGCTGACCAACGGCGACGCTGAACATCGACACTCCGGTGGTACGTCTTGCCCGCAGCTTCGACATGGAACGCCATGCGGGGTTTGTCGACTGAAACGACATCAAGATTGCCTTCAAGATTTGATGGAAGAGAGACTGAAGTTGGGAACCCGCCAGGCATGGCTAATCCTTTGCAGGGGTCGGGATCGCCGGGTGTCATGCGGCTGTTACTAACTTCAGTACTCGTGCCAAGCATCCCTGATGCCAATTCTCTGTTCGTGGACCC
The DNA here is from genome assembly GCA_963668585.1 of Dehalococcoidia bacterium. Taxonomy (GTDB): domain Bacteria; phylum Chloroflexota; class Dehalococcoidia; order Lucifugimonadales; family UBA3495; genus Bin87. Next base: position 1,401,760 of record OY764869.1, read on the forward strand.
ACGTGTCGAAACCTCCGAAATAGCTTGCGATCACACCGATGATCCCTTTCAAGCGCTGCATTTCCTCTGCGTCGGGCAACTCACTCAATATCGGGTTCTGGTTCTTTCTGTCAACGGGGTACCGAAAGTTGTATGAGCCGGCGTCAATTGCGTCAAACTCCGTGATGCGCTCTTCAATGGCGCTGTAGATCGCGTTACCCTGCTCGAATGCGTCATCGGCGGCGTTCGACTCATCGTCGAGTTCAATAAGCAGCGCCTTGACCGGTCGCCATGATTGCATCAATGGGTGACCGGGCAAACTAGCGTCGGCATGCTGAGTTGGTATGTCTTGATCCGCGCCTTTCTGTTTCCGAAGTGCTTGCAAGTCAAGCATCAGTCCCTTGAGCCCGACCTCAAGATAATGGCGATAGAGAAACATGATGGGACAGGCGATGTACACCTGCTCCAGTCCCAGCAGCAAGCGGTTTGGCAGTCCATCCACCAGCAGGTCTGCTGCGTTTTTATATGAGATCGCCACCATATACCACTGGTCTTGTACAGAATCCGCATTGCCGACGTCCCACCATTCGTTGCCAGTGATGGGTTCGTACAACTTGCTGTCGTCAAATTCCTGCATCACCACAATCGCTCCTTCGTTGTTGCGTACGCCACCATCCACCGGAAAGATAAGTGTAGCGGCGTGCCGAAGAGGTGAGAAAGTGCTCCTGTGATTTTGTGCCAATTGATTTCCAGACAGCAAGCCGACCCCAGACCAGGATCACTCAACAGACGTTACCACCCAACGTCATCCGAGAAGATTGTGAAACTCAACCGCTGGCACAAAGAAAATGCCGCTGACTGACGGCGCCGGCCACCGGCCTCTTATGACGGGGGCCGGCCGAAATCCGCCACCGTCTCCGGAACCAAGCAACGCATCCGGGACCAATAGCGGCCCCTGTTGCTGCTCACAAAAACGCGCATTTAATTCCGCAACGTTCTGAGGAGAACATGCCCGGTGGACGACGGTTCATCGCCCATCCTGGCCTGGACCCAGCGCGTCATGCGGGGGCAGCCACGCCGAAGGCACGCTGCGCCGAAACGTCGCCGGCAAAGCGCTCCTCCAGCAATTCAGCAGGCCCGGACGGCAACGCCAGCGGAACCGTGAACGTGAATTCCGACCCACGCCCAAACTCCGTTTCCACCGTGAGGTCACCGCCGCCCCGGCGCACGACGTCTGCCGCCAGCGGCAGCCCCAGCCCCGCCCCCAGAGCGCCGTCGCGAGTGGTGAAGAACGGATTGAAAATGCTGGGCAGCACGTCAGCAGCGATGCCGGTCCCATTGTCGGACACGACCACCGCGACCTGTTCGCCCCGCAGGCGGGACGACACCAATAGCCTCGGTCCGTAACCAGCGTCGCCATCAGACTCACGGCGAGCCCGCATGGCGTAACAGGCGTTGGTAAGGAGGTTGATGACCGCCTCGCTGAAGTCACCCGGCACCATGGCAACCTCGCCCACGCTATTCGACAGATCAAACTCCGGCTCGACAACGAAGTCGCCCCACTCCGACGCAAACGTGTCGCACCCGACACGCACCGCCCTGATCAGGACCGGGTGCAGATCGCTGAGCGCCGGTTCGCCGCCCACCACACCCAGCGATTGCATCCGCTGCACGATGGTGAGCGCCCTGACGCCGTTGGTTGTCACCCGCTCCAGGCTGTCGGACAACTCCCCTCGGATGTCATCCAGCAACGTGCGGTCATCGTCTTCGAGTTGCTCGCGGTAGCCGTCCAGCATCTCGAACAACTCGGTGGAAAGCTCGCCCGAGCCCTCGGAAAAGTTCTTCACGAAGTTCAGCGGGTTGCTGATCTCATGGGCCACGCCCGAGACGATCTCACCCAACGCAGCCAGCTTCTCCTGCGCAACCAGGCGGACCTGCATGGTCTCCAGCTCCTCATAGGCCTCCCGCAACTCGCCGTACAGCCGCTCTACGAGATTGAGACGCTGCACCTCGAGCGCCTGCCGCCGGAAGACCTCAAGCGCGCTCGCCAGCTCGCCGATCTCGTCGGACCCGACCTCCGGCACCCGCGTGTCGAGGTCGCCGGACGCCATGGTCCGCATCCGGACGGACAGCCTCGAAAGGCGCCGCACCACCATGTTGCCCACCCAGAGCCACGCCGCCAGGGTGGCGAGCAGCACGCTGAGGGCCGAGATGGCGAACAGCAGCAAACGGCCCCGGTCAAAGCTGGCCAGTGAACCCTCCAGCGCCTTCGAAGAACGCGCCGAAACCTCGTCAAGCAACTGACCCGCCCGGGCACGCATCAGGGCCGAGCGCTCATCGAAGTCGTCCGACAGGCCAGCCACGAGTTCACGCGTCCCCAGCCACGACTGGCGGACCGCAAAAACCCCCTCTTCCCCCTCCGCCAATTCGCGGATTTCGCCGGATGGGCCGTCCGACTCAACAATCACGGAATAATTCGCCCACTCAAGGTCCAACGCCGTCTCCGTCGGAGCCGACAGAGCCGCGTTCAGAACACGGACCGCACCGTAGTCGGAGGAAGGCAATGACCCGGAACCCAACGCACCGCGCAGCTCTTCGGAACGAAGCCGGAGACGGTGCATGACAGGACCAGCCTCATCAAGTCCTGACAGTACGTCTACTGCCGCCCATGCCGACTCCAGCACTCGGTCAGCCGGCACCCGCAGGCCGGGCAGGCCGCCCGGGCGGGACAGCGTCGTCCGGAGCTCCTCCACCGGGTGTTCAGCGCCTTCCCGCACCGTGCCGGGCGCGCTGGCTGCCCGAGCGCGTCCTTCCGCAACGCGCGAGATCTCACGCTCGCCGAAGGCGGCCAGCTTGGCCGTAGCGTCGGAAGCCCGCCAAGCGTCTTCCAGGGCAGGAAAGGACTCGCGGGCCAGCCCGTGGCTGAGATCTCCGCTGCGCTCGAAGTAATAGACCCCCACACCGCTCGACAGGAGCGTCAAAAGGACGGCCAATCCCAAGGCCGCGTAGAGCTTCGCGCCAATCCGCCTGAACATAAAAATTCCTCACAATGCGCCGGACAGCCCAAGCCAGCTGCTGAACTCAGGCTTCGCGGCGCGAAACATCCGCCGGAACGGCAGGAAATCAATCCAGATGGTAGTGCAAATCACGAAAGCCTCGACCGCAGCCGCAATCGCCCTGGTCACGGTCGCGATTGTCGTGACTCAGTCCGCGACGGGCTGGGCCCAGACCAACAGCGCCCCCATCATTGCAACACCGTCATCTACCAGCCTGCAGTACCTGTTCCCCCGGGGAGCGGCAACCACGCTGAGTTTCCCATCGGCGCCAGCGACCGACTCCGACGGCGACGACATCACGTACCGGTTCGTTTTCACCGTCCCGGACACATCCACGACGGACGAGGACGACACCAGGGAAGTGATCGCGGCCGACGCCCTGTTCACCGTAAACCGGAACGGCAACGCCTTTGCGTTCGACACGGTCCCGAACGTAACGCCCAAGCAGTTCAACGACCTCTACGGCGACGTCGTGAGCCACACGGTGCTGGTGAAGATGTACGCCAACGACGGCGCGCAGGACTCGGAATCCCTGTCATTCAACATCAGGGTTTTCCACGACGCCTCCCCGCAGTTCCACCTGGCAGCCGCCTACCAGGGCAAGCAACGCTGGACCCTCGACCAGGAGATAACCGTCCACGAGGGCCCCGCCGCCAACGCCGAACTGGCGGCCATAATCCTGGGCGACTACGACGAGAACGGCCAGCCGCGCCCAGGACAGCCGACCCGCCTGGAGAACGCCGGCGATGCGTTGCAGATACCCTGGACCGCCGCCTCTGCCGGAACCAGAACCTGGACCCGGGGCAACCGCGACGGCGCCGCAAACAGCCCAAAGATCGAGTGCCTGGACCACGACGGAGCCACCACCCACACGTGGGACGATGCCGGCAGTGAGGACAGCCTCCAGTTCGGACTGGAAACCCCGGCGCAGAACGGGGCGGGACACGTCGCCCTGAAGTTCAGCTCGGAGCCCGACTACGAGAGCCCAGGCGACGACGACCAGGACAACACCTACCTGGTCAGGCTGGTCAACGACCACGACATACACGGACTGGGCGACGACGACGCCACGCTGGGTTGTGACGGCTCCGCCGTCGACGTCGCCATCACGGTCAAGGACGTTGGCCCACCGGCTCCCATCGAAGATTTCACCGTCACGCTGGAGGAAATGGACGACGGCTACACCGTAAACATGAGATGGGACAACACGCGCCTCAATCGTTTCATCGAAAACGGCGATTACGTCGATTTTCCCGACCCATACTTCCCCCCCGACGGTCATCAGGATGGAATATCTGATCGAAAGGGAAACGCCAACCATCTTGACGCACACCGGAGAGACTGAATTTGACGTCAGCATCAACAGGTCCGCGGAGATCACCGGCATACCGGACACCAAGTACACGTTTACGCTCACGACCCAGAACTCCGAAGGAACGTCGGACCCCGTCACACAGACCATCAGAGTTCCCTGCCTAATCGAAAGCCCAGCAACGCCCACCGTCTCCCCAACCGGCCCGACGTCATTGGCCGTCTCATGGACTGACCATCCCAGAGAAGACCTGACCATCACGGGTTATGACATCCAGTTCCGCAAAGTGGATGCCACTGATTGGATCCTGTGGGACAACCCGTCCCTTGCCGGAACCTCAGACACGATAACCACGCTCGCTCCAAACCAGGAGTATGAGGTCCAAGTCAGAGCCAATACCACCGATGGAAACAGCGATTGGTCCGAATCGCAAACGGCCACGACCAACGCTTTCAACCCCGTCCTGACCCTGCTGTTTCCCAGAGGCACACCCAACCAGATCGAATTCTCCGGACCACTGGCCGGTGACCCAGGCGGCGGCGGCGCAACCTACGCCTTCTCCTTCGCACGGCCCGACGAAGAAGAAAGCCTCACGCCCGCCGAAACGCTCCTCACCGTCGCAGGCCCCGACGCCGACCACAACTTCACCATCAGCATAGCCGACGACGTGGCGCCGTCCCAATTTCGCACCGTCTACGGGAAAGACAGCAACTCCGTGGACCTCACCGGAACCCTCACCGCTTCAAATACCATCGGGCTTTCGACCGACCTCACTTTCACGATCACCGTGACCTACGACGACTCCGCACAGTTCTCCACTCCCGCGGTGCATCAGGGCAACAACCGCTGGATCATTGCCGACCCTTACGAAACCTACGAAGGCACGACGGAACTCCCCGAGATCTCCATTCTGTGGACGGCCGTAACGGACGGCCACCGGACCTGGGCGGCTGGCACACCCACCGCCATATCGTTTCAATGCTACGACCACGACGGATACCATGCCGCCGAGTGGCCAACCGATGCCGAGAAGGACAGCAACCACTTCACCGTAACCTCACCGGCGCCCTCGACATCAGGCGCCGTCACCGTCGCGTTCACGTCCGCACCCGACTACGAAGCGCCGGATGACGACGAAGGACACACCACGGTGAACGGCGTTGACGAGCCCAACCCGGGCGACAACACGTACCACCTGCGGATCACGAACACCCATGAACTCCACGATTTCGAAGGCGAGGTCGGCGAACTTGGCTGCGACGGATCCGCCGTCGACCTCACCATCACGGTGAAAGACGTGGGGCCACCCGAAAAGCCCACGATCACGCAGGCCGAGTTCGACCCAAACGACGGCACGCAGATCAACCTGGCCTGGACGGAACCGACCACGTTCGACGAAACGGGCGTCTCAGTAGACTTCCCCAGCTCGGATTTCCACGTCGCCAAATACCGATACCGCCACCGATCAACTTCCGAACAGACCTGGAGTCCGGAGCGCGAGACCACTTCCACCGCCGTGACAATAGCCGGCCTGGCGAACGACGACTACGTCGTGAGCGTCCAGGCCGTCAACTCCGAGGGAGACAGCGACTGGACGCAGACGACCGTCAGAACGCAGCAAAACCGTCCGCCGACCATCACCACCGACACCTCCGGCAGAAACATCTTCTACAAGTTCCCCGACGGGAAACCCGCCGTGCTTCCATACGACCACGAGCCCGGCTCCGACCCGGACAGCGAAGACACCGTCTCCTACATAGTTCGCGTCGCGCTGTCCGACGACCACGACGCGCCGTTCATACCCATCTCCGAAGCCCTGCTCGGCTACACCCGCGACGGCCATGACTTCCTGTTCGAGGCCATCAGGCACATCACACCGGCAGAATTCAGAGAAATATACGGCAACGCAGGCGAGGCCGACGGCCTGCAGTTTCTGCTGTACGCCACGGACGGCGAACTGGAGTCAGGCCCAGCGCCGTTCATCATGTCCATCTACTACGAACGGTCAGCTTACTTCCACGACGCCGACACGCGCGCCCCCGTCCAACGTTTCATCTACGAGACCCCCTTTCAGACCTACGAGGGACCCGCCGCCGGCGACGATATAGCCATCGACTGGTCATCATCCATGAACGGCAGACGCGCCTGGGGCGCCGGCAATTTCTCCGGTCGCATCAGATGCCGCGACAACACCAACACCCTGACCGTCCACGAATCACCGGACCTCGGCAACGAGGACAGCGACCGCCTCGACGGCCCCACCGGGGAGACCAACGGCCACGAGGGGACACTCACGCCCCACTTCGCCGTTCCGCCCGACTACGAGAACCCCGCCGACCACGACGGCGACAACACGTATCACGTCCGGATTTACAACGACCACGACCTGCTCAACCCGTCCAATGAGGCGAAGACCCCGTCCTGTTCCGGATCCACCCTCGACCTGCAGATAACGATCAAGGACGTCGGCACGCCCGCCCCCATCGCCCTTGCCGCCGACTTCAACCCCGAAGACCACAGCAAGATCGAGCTTTCCTGGACCACCCCCGCCGGATTCATCGAAGACGACGTCGTAACCGATTTTCCACACCCCAGCTTTGAGACCAGCTCCTACGACTACCGTTACCGCGCCCCCTCGTCGGACTCCTGGACCGAGGTGACCGGCGTCACCGAAACCAGAGCGACCATCGGGAACCTGACCTCGCCCAGCTACGAAGTCCAGGCCAGACCCGTCAACTCGGAAGGCCCAACTCCGTGGCCCACCACCTCCATCAGCGTCAGCCGGCTGGCAACGCCGGAACAGGTCGCAACGCCCACGGCGTCTTCCCGCAACTCCAGCTCCATCACCATCACCTGGACCGAGCCCAACGACCGCGGAGTAACCATCAACGAGTACCGCATTCAGCACAAGCGGACCGCAGACCCGGATTGGCTGCCATTCACGTCGGTAAACGGTTCAAAGCTCACCCTCACGTCCCGAAACCTCGATTCCGGCACGTCATACGACTTTCAGGTCCAGGCCCTGAATTCCGAAGGCGAAGGCCCATGGTCAGAGACCCTGACCACATCCACCACCAACCCGCCGCAACCCGACCCGGTGGCTACCATCCAGGCCATCGACTCATCGATCACCGAAGGAGACAGCGCCCAGTTCACGGTGAGCTTGACCCGAAACGCCAACGTCACCGTCAACCTCGCCTATTGGTGGAACGGCGGCTATGGCACGACCTCCGGCGGGACGGCGACCTTCACCAACTCCGACTCGACCACCGTGTCGGTGCCGACCAACATCATCACCAGCCCCGACCGCGGCAGAATCACCGTCAGCCTCTCCTCAGGCGCCGGATACAACATCGGGAGCCCAAGCTCCGCCATCATCAACATCGCGCGGACCGACAGCCCGCCCGAGACGCCGGATGCTCCCACCGTGTCGGCTCTCACCACGACGTCACTGCGCGTTACGTGGAACGCGCCCGAAAGCGAACTTCCAATCACCGGCTACGAGATCAGATACCGCCAAACGGGCGCCTCCCAATGGGAGCACGAGTTCAGCCGGACCACAAACACGAACATCACCGGTCTCGCGGTGAACACCGAGTACGAGGTCGGCATACTGGCCATGAACGACGACGCAGACAGCGCGTTCTCGTCGTCAGGCGCCGGCTCGACGATGGACCTGTTTGTCACCATCGACTCCGAACAGACGGCGGTCACGGAAGGCGACCGGATCACCTTCACGGTAACACTTTCCCGAGAAACACCCGCCGAGGTGACGGTCAACTTCTCATGGGCCGGAGACTTCGGAACGTCAACCAGCAACACGGTGCAGATAACAGCCGGAATACACGGCACGGTCGACGTTGCAACCAAAATCGGTACGACCACGCGGAACGGCTCCCTGACGGCCGCAATTGCGCCATCAGACGCATACCGTTCCAACGAAACGGTTTCCAAAGTCGCAATAAACAAGCGCGCACCGGACCCAACTCCTCGCCCTACTGCCGCACCGACGCCCGAGCCTACCCCAGAGCCAACGCCTGAGCCTACTCTGGAGCCAACGCCTGAGCCTACTCTGGAACCAACGCCCGAGCCTACTCTGGAACCGACGCCCGAGCCTACCCCAGAGCCAACGCCCGAGCCTACTCTGGAACCGACGCCCGAGCCTACCCCAGAGCCAACGCCGGAACCGACTCCCGAGCCAACGCCAGAACCGACACCCGAGCCGACACCCGAGCCATCTCCGCAACAAACGCCGGAACCGACCCCTGAACCTACCGAGGAACCTACTCCGACGGAGGAACCTACGCCAGTTCCGACACAGCAACCGCCAACCTCCACTCCGACTCCAGAACCAACGCAGGAAAATGAAGACTCATCAACTCCCGAGCCTACGGCAGAACCAACTGTGGAGCCGACGGCGCTGCCCACCGTGGAACCCACTGTAGCGCCGACCGTGGAACCAACGATATTGCCCACCGTCCCGCCGACCGTGCCACCCACTGTGCCACCGACTGTCCTGCCAAGTCCAGCGCCAACCTCACCTCCCCAAATTGAGGCTACGTCGGCGCCTGATCCCACCCAAAACCCCGACGTAACCCAAGAGCCGGACACCAGCCAGGACGAGAAATCCCCGCAAGCGCCGACACCAGCGCCAACCAGGACGCCGGAGCCAACCGCCACCAGCGTTCCGACCCCCACGCCGATACCCACCGTGACGCCGACTCCCTCTCCAGTGCCTACCCCAACCACCGCACCTGTTGAACCAACCCCCACTGGAATAAAGCCCCAGCGACCGGCAATGCCGCCACCCGGTCAAAGCCAACCCACACCTGAAGAGCCGCCGGATCAACCTCACATCCTGCTGAGGCCAACAGACTGGGTACCCAAGCGACTTGAAAATCTGGTGCCCACGACACGCGAAGTCGTCAAAACGATCACCACGCTACCGAGAAACCGCCTGACGCTCGTGGCCGCCCTCGCCGTCGCACTCGTCGCCGCTGCGGCGGTGTTCATATACCTATTTTCCAGAAGGCACTAGGCGAACACGAGAACATTGCGAAACTCAACCGCTGACATAATGAAGGTGTTGCTGACTTACGACGCCGGCCGCCACCGACGACGGGGCGGCCGTTTTCACGACTAACGCCAGAACGCCCTCCGTTGCGGCACCGCGCCCGCAAGGAGGCCATCAACACGATGGTGCGCCCTAAACGTGCCGTCAGACCGGCTGTGGCATGATTAAACTCGACGATGCAACCACTGCAGGGAGACAACGGTGACCGCATCACAGGACCCCAGTAAGCCAATGCGCTGCAACGCGCGGTCGGTACCGCCCACCTACATCCATGAGCTCGAAGGCAGGCCCAACTTCCGGTGGCACCAGGAAGACGTCACCATGCCGTTGGCCCGAGCAACAAGCCGACTCACCGAGCTCGTGGCCCTCATCCTCGCCCAAGGTGACCAGGCCGCGAACGAGGCCACGATCCAGAACCTCACCGACTCGGCGGTAGCCAGCAGTCGGATCGAGGCCGAGTTCCCCGACCCCAACGCAGTACGCCAAGCCATCGCCAAGCGAATAGCGGCCGGTTCCCAACTCGCCATCCAGAACGAGCCAGGCATCGCGGCAGTTACCGCAGGCGCCGCCCAGCGGCACGACGAACCACTCACGGCCGAACGGCTCCACCATTGGCATCGCTGGCTGTTCACGAACGCCGGCCCCGAGCAGATGACAGTCGGCGATTGGCGCGACGACCGGCTCGGACCCATGCAGGTGGTGTCCACATCCGCCATGGGCCGACAGCCCACCGTGCACTTCGAGGCGCCCGCCGCCGCTAGGCTCGAAGCCGAGATGAACCGGTTCCTCGAATGGTTCAACCAGCCTGGGCCGGAGCCCGACCTGCGCAAAGTGGCCATCGCCCACCTGTGGTTCGTGACCATCCACCCCTACGACTACGGCAACGGCCGCATCGCGAGAGCCATCACGGACCTAGCGCTGTCGCGGTGCGACGGCACGGAAACGCGCGTCTACAGTATGTCCGTCGAGATCATGCGCCAGCGCAACTGCTACTACCGGCACTGTAAACGGCGGTGGCAAACTGTCGTCGCTGCATGCCCTATGCCGGAAAGAAGGCTCTCAGATTGAGTGGTCAGTCAGTTCGAGGCCCGGCGAAGTCGCCGTGTCCCCGACATTGCAACACCAAGACGGGGTCAGGACCTATAACCCCCTCCTCGCTGTGGCCCGGCCCACGCGCTTAATGGCGCCAGTCACGTTGATCCGGAACTTCATCATGCTCTGCGTGACGCCATAGTGAGCTGAGGCTACCGCCAACGACCAACCGCGCCGGATCACTGAAAGCGCCGCTTCTTCGGGGACCAACAGAGCGCCACTCAACCAATTCGCCTCGTCCTCCACGTCTCGGCTCCAGTAACGGCAACCTAGTCCATCTACCGCAGGCTCAGGCGGATGGAGCAGCAGTCCGTGGGCAAGCTCGTGGCCAACGTCGCTGGCCTGCCTTCCCGGGACGTGGGCGTCGTTGAATACGACGGTCCTCTCATTGCCCCGGAACACGGTGACTCCTGAAAACATGTCCTGCCCACCATCCAGGAATAGGTCTGCGGCCAACGGCGCGGATTCACGCAAACTGGACAGCGGGATAACCGGAATTTCAAGGTGCTCGGCCAACCGCCACACGTCCAGCGGCGAAGCGGGAGCCAATCCCAGCTCGCCCCTGACCTCGCGGGCGACCGCGTTCGCCTCGCTCTTGAAACCTCTGCGCACGAGTTCTAATCCGTCTTCCTCATGCGCTCGTAGGTGGCTTTCACGAGCTGGTCCAGAGCCTCGGCCGCCTCAGCGGTCAGTTGAGGGTCGCTCTTGAGGTACGTGGAAATCATCGTCAAGGTTCCCGCCTCGGGCGTGGGCAAGCCATTTCCGACAAACGCGTCCGCGCTCAATCCGGCCCAGGTTACCAACGCCGCAAGGCTATCGACGTCGGGTCGCCTGCCCTGGGCCATCCGCGTCAAGGTCGACGCGCTGACCTGCGCTTCCTGTGCGACCTGCTTCCAGGTGTAGCGGCGCGATCTCCTTTCAGCATCCAGCGCGGCGTAGAAGGTCTCGGCGTCAAACCGCCCCTTTCTCGGTTGACCGGTTTCATCGCCCGGCTCATTGTCGGGTAATTGCTCTCTTGCAATCATACGCCACCTATGCAATAATGCGAGTGTCAAATCGAACGTCGATCTGGCAATCACTCTACAGCCTCCGGTGGAAAACTGCAAGACGCACCGGGGACACGCCCTGACAAAGGAGAAAATGATGACAACCGCACTCAACGTAGACCAGCCCCGGCGCTCCATCCCGTTCACCATCGACGGTCAGCCCTATACCACGGACGACCTCAGCCAGACTGCGGCCGATCTCCTGAGGCTGGCCGGACTGGATCCTGCCACCTACGACCTGGGCGAACTGCGCGGCAAGGAACGACCGGAGACCAAGCGTTTCGACGACGCGGACCCAGTGGAGATCGAGAAGGACGCGCGGTTCGTTTCGATCCGGCAGGCCGGAGATGTGGCCTGATGGACACCGGCGCCGAAAAGTTCGTTGACGACATGACCAAGGCCGGCTTCGACGTTTGCGTCGAGGCCGAGGTCGTCACATTCCAGATAACCCCCGTCGACGGTGCCCATGCCGGATGTTTGGTCGATACCGGCGTGAGCTCCGGCGAGCTCGACCCTTGGCCCCAAGCGCCTCCGCACTGGGTCCACTTTCCAGACAGTGTTGGCTTCTCCAGAACTAATCCCAAACCGTCGCCGAAGTCCGGATGGGTGATGCACAGCCGAAACCTCCACGGGTGGGGGGACGCTCCACCGGCGGTCTGTTGGGCCAGCCATGTGCGGGCGGTCCTGAGCGAGGCGACCTCATGAACGGCCACACCACCTCGGTCGCCATGACGGCCGCAACGGAACGTGACCTGCTGAACCTGCTGGTCCGGCACGACGGGCAGGAAGACCTCTGCCTGGCCACCTACAGACCGTCCACCGGTGCGACCAGATCCAGTGCGCTCATCCGGACCGTCATCCCCCCTGAAGAGGGAGACAGGTTTGTCCACGGCAACGCGACCATCACCGCCGATTACATCCTCAGGAGTGCCCAGATCGCCCAAAACGACCAGTGCGGCCTGGTCTTGCTGCACAGTCATCCCGGTGCCGAACGTTGGCAGTTCATGAGCGGGCCCGACCGGGATACGGAGTCAAGCTACGCCTACCTCGTCGGCGAAATCACCGGACTCCCTCTGGTGGGCATGACGCTCGCCACCGGGAACAACACCTGGTCGGCGCGTCATTGGGACGTAGGATCGGTCAATCAGGTCGACTGCAACCACTGCGCCAACGTGCGGGTCATCGGTGACCGACTGGCGGTCTCGTGGAATAACACATTGACGCCTCCCCCACCGGCGAACGAGAAACAGGTCCGCTCGGTCAGCGCCTGGGGAGAACGCTGCCAAGCGGACCTGGCGCGACGGAGGGTCCTCGTTGTTGGAGCCGGCAGCGTGGGTCTCGACGTGATCGTCCGCCTGGCGGCATCGGGACTCTGCCACCTGACCATCATGGACTTCGACCTCGTTCAAATCCACAACCTGGACCGGCTCATCGGTGCGACCATGCGGGACGCGCGACTGAAGAGACCGAAAACCCACGTCGCCCACCGCGAGGCGACGAAAGCGGCCACCGCCGGTGATGTTCGCATCGATGTCTCGGAGCGTTCCATTTGCGAACCGGAAGGGTTGAAGCTGGCCCTGGACCACGACATCGTCTTTTCATGCGTCGACAGCCCCTGGGCGCGGGCGGTGCTCAACGCCATGGCGTACACCGACTTGATCCCGGTCATTGATGGCGGCATACGCATCGACACACTACCCGACCACAGTATGCGGAACGCCATCTGGCGTTCTCACGTCGTCCGGCCACAGCGACCCTGCATGAGCTGCAGTCGTCAACTGGACCTGGCCGAAGTACCGCTTGACAAACAGGGCCTGCTCGACAACCCCGAGTACATTGCCGGATCCGGTCGCGCCGCCGTGTCCAGCAACCCGAACGTAGCGCCGCTGTCGGTCAACGCGGTGGGCAGCCAGTTGGCCCAGTACGTAAGCTTCAGCGCGGCACCGGCAGGACTGGGAGACCCTGGGCCGTTGCGGTACTCACTGAATTCCCACTTTCTTGAACACCTGGAGGACACCACCAGGCCCTACTGTCCAGTGGAGCTGGAAGAAGGCGCTGGTGACCGGCGTACCAACCTGACAGGTCGTCACGAAGAGGCCGAAAGGATCCGCCACATCACGCAATCCCCAGGGATGAAGACGCGGTTGCTCCGGTGGGCTGACGACGCCATACAGGCGGCGACGAGGCGATTGGACCGCCTAACTGGGTGAGAACCGGCGGGGAACGCTCCCGTTGGCGGAAGATCCCGACCTCCAACCTCGCTCACCGACTGCACGGATCCGTGCAGGTCGTTGGTATGCCCGGGCTGTGGCACATTGCCCCACGGCGGCCGGCCTTACGGATACCGTAATCCAGGGTCCGAACGGTGGTGCGTTCCACGTTCCAACCGGCGAGTATTCGCGATGTTGTTGCTTGACCGCCTATGAATGCTCGTTTATGATGCAATCCCTAAACTTTCAGCGGGCCGACACAGACGCGTGCATCCCTCGCCCAACGTTCATGGCAACCCTACGGTCGTAGCCGATTGAAGTCGGCTACCGGTTGGATCGTTGCGGTTTTTTCCCGACAACCCGCCATGCTATCTACAATGCAAACAGAACCGTCCTCGTGCCTGCCTGCCGCGAAAGCGCCTCGTCTACCATCCCTGCGTGGGCAAACGAGTGCATCTTTTCGCCTTCACTTACCCGAAACACCAATCTCCAAACGCACATTCAGCACCCGTTTCGGTAAGTGGAGTTCACCCGAAGGAGGAGAACTCATGGCCGACCAAAAGCCCAACCGTACCGACGCTGTCGAGATGGCCAAGGAGGTTGAGCGCATCATCAGACACACGCCGCCCGATGTGATCCGGGACATGGAAAAGCGGCTGCAAGAATTGCGCCAGACGCCTGAGGCGAGCACCTCTGATGAATTGATGCATAAACGCGCCGGTTGACCATCGACCATCTTGTTGGAGTCCCTACGGGAGCCAGGGCGCGACCCTGGCTCTTTTATGTTGAGAAATCGAGGCCAGCATCATCGTGTTTGAACGTTTTCAGGTAGTTCGCGCAGCCGACGTTTTCGCCGACGAGAACCTGCAACCGTACCCCGAGAACGTAGCCGACCGGTTGCGGGAAGTCCTGTCGTCTCTGGACCCGCCGGCCAGAACCGCGGTAATCGAGAGCGACTATACCGATGTTGACTACTCGGCGTCCTACTACGACCAGCGCGGACGGTCTTTCACCCCCGACCGGCGGGTCACCAAGCGCATCCATTTCTTCGCGGCGGAATTTTCAGATGAGGACTTGATCGAAGCCAGTCAGCACACCATCAGCACGATGCAGGACTCCTACCTGGGGTTCGCCGTCTTACGGCCGGAAACGCCCGTCACACTTGGCAGGACCGTCATAGCCTGCCCCTCCACAATTCGCCGACACCCGGTGAGGTTCCCGACCAGGAGCACCACCAAAGTGGACCTGGCTGGCATCCCGCTTGAGGTGGAGTCGTGCCCCTACATGTCACAGGACGCCAAGATCATGGTTTGCGCGACCGCCGCGCTCTGGATGTCCTCATCGAACCTGGTCGACAAAATTCCCGGCATCCCGTTCCGGACCACCGCCGAAATCACCGCCCTGGCAATGTCTTTGGACCGGCCCTTCGGGCCCGCCGTCGTGCAACGAGGACTGTCCATCGTTGAGATGGAGCAAGCCTTCATCCGAATGGGTTTCGACCCCCGGAGGCACGAGTTCCCCAGCGCCGACCGAATAGTCGAAATCTGCCACCTGTTTTCCGACAGTGGCATCCCGCCCGTCCTCGGCATCACGTTCGGACCAGTCGGCCACGCGGTCACCGTTGTCGGCTACACCCTGGGAGCTCCGCCGGACCCGGTTCCGGCATTCCGTGATGTGGCTTCAGCCCACCAGTACGTCCCTTACCTGGTAGTCCACGACGACCAGAGGGGGATGTATCTCCTCGCCGAACTGGAGGACGACCCGGTAGACGGCGACCGCCGCACTGCAGTGTTGACGCTTCACACACCCAACGGGCCCGAGCGCGCGCGCTGTACGGCCATTTTGGTTCCATTCCCCCGAAGGGTGATGCTGGACGCCCTGGAAGTGACGGCTCAAGCAGGATACTGGATTGAGTTCGGAAAACGCTTCGGCGTGATCGAAGATCGCAAAGTGGTTTCCCGCAAACTCCTCGTCAGGTCGAACAGCTACAAGCAAAAGCTGCTCGAGAATCGGCGCTCACCCTCGAAACCCGATGGGTACCCGAAGGAACTCGTGGACTTTGCGAGGGCGCTGCCAATGCCAAGGTACGTATGGCTGATTGAGGTCTCCTACGTGAAGGATTGGGATCCGACCAATCCAGCGCTGCCTCCAGTGATCGCGGAGTTCGTGCTTGACAGCACTCTAACGGAGGACCGGCGTCCAGACTTCTTGATGGCTCACTTCCCTGGTAGATTGCTTGGGAATGTGGTCAAAGAAAGCGGGGTCGAACTGGTTCCGGAAACCGTATCCGACGACGGAGACCATCTGCCTTTCCCTGACATCCCGCGGCCATAACGGAGTTGAGCACGGCGGTCGGCATCAGCCGCCGTCAACTACGCTGAACGCGACGGCAAAAGGCCAGGACGCCCACCGGGGAGATGATGAGCTGAGCCCCCAGGTCGGCTCTGGCCTGCTGTTGCATCATTGAGCATCCCAGGGATTCATGGGACCATTCCCGCCGTTTCTCCGCCGAAATGCAGTTCAGACGCACGGTAGACGCCAACCACAATAAACGAATGGGAGTAACCAAGAAGCTCTCTTTAGCCATGAGCACAATGTCACAATCCTGCATACCCACCGATGCGAACTGACGGTGGCCGTACACAAATGTGTTGTCCCGCTACACCAAACAACGAAGACAACACTCCGGAACAGGCGCACGCCGCCCACGTCAAAGAAGAACCATTCCGATGGAAGCGAGGGTAGTTCCCACGTTTACAGCCGTCAGCCAATCCGAAGGCGAAGCGCCGGTAAAGAGACCAGACACCGGACCGGTGGATATATCCACCACGCTCTCTTCAGTAGCTCGGAGTTCCTGACCGCTCATTGTCTCTTCGGTGCGGTCGACATTCTCCATAGCCTGCGGGTTGAGCGGGTCCACCAAGGTTGCCTTCGAAAAACATTGGCGAGCCGCCCGCGGATCTCCCATCCTGTGGGCCATCACACCCGTGTTGTTCCATATCATCGACGAAATTCTGGAAGGCAAGAATGGATCATCGACGAGCCTCTTTAGCAGATTCATACCGGTCGTGAACTCGTTTAACCGGCCCTTGCACATCCCCATTAGATAAACCAACTCCCAAGAGCGGTGGCCCAACGCCTCAGCCCTCGTCAAGTCGGAAAGTGCCTACCCGTACATCTGCATCTCGAAAGCAGCAGTAGCGCAGGCTACCGGACCCGGCCTACGCCGGCTCCGGGTAATCATCCAGCAGACCGCTCTGAACCGCCCAGACGACCAGCTCCTGCTTGTTGGTGAATTGGAGCTTCCGCTGGATGCCGTAGATCGAGTTGCGAGCCGTGATGGGCTGGATGCCGCACGCCTCGCCGATCTCAGCGTAGGTGCGGCCCCGAGCAAAGAGCGCCAGCATTCTCTGCTCCCGGTCGCTGATGCTGTCCGCTGCCGGACCGCCCGCCGGCCGGACCGCCGAACGGATCCCGGCCAGCACCCGCCGCATCGCGTCGCTGGGGATCCGGTACTCCCCGGCCGCCACGTCCCGCACCGCGTCGATGAACTCCGCCATGCCGCAGACCTTCTGCAGGTATCCCGTCGCACCCGCCGCGAGCGAGTCCACCACCGCATCCTGCTCCGTAGACATCGTGAGCACCAGCACCCTGGAGTTCGGGGTCTCCTCCATGATCTCACGGCACGCGTCGATCCCGTTCTTCACCGGCATGATCAGGTCCAGGACCACCACGTCAGGACGCAATTCTGACGCCATCTCCACCGCCATCTGCCCGTCCGACGCCTGTCCGACCACCCGAAACTCCGCGCTGCTTTCCAGAACCCGGCACAGGCCTTCACGAACGATCTCGTGGTCGTCCACCAGCAGCACCGTCACGCCCGACGCGTCCAACATCTCACTCGCCTCCTTGACTTGGCTCGAATGGAACCCGGCACGCCACTGTCGCGCCGGCCCCGCTGTCGTTATTCGCAACCTCCAGGACCCCGCCGAGGAGTTCGGCATCCGCGCGCATGTTGCGGAACCCGTGGCCCCGAAGCTGGTAATCCTCCGGCAACCCCAGGCCGTCGTCCGTCACCGACACCACCAGGTCGACCTGCCTGAAGTCCAGCACAATATCGACCCGACCGGCCTGGGCGTGACGAAACACGTTGGTCATCGCGTTGTGGGCGATTGAGAACAGCAGACTCTTGGTCGCCACCGGCAGCTCCGGTTCGACGCCCAGCTGCCGGACCTCCGCGGGAATCGACGAGACGGCGGTGAAAGTCGCCGCGTGCGAACTCAGCGTGGTCCCCAGCGCCTGCCCCTCGAAGATCACCCCGACGTCGATGGGATGGCGCAGCGACCAGATCGCCCACCGCGCAAGCTGTCCCGTCGCCTCCAGGCTGGTCGTCAACTGCGGTTGGGACGAACCGGCCAGGCCCTTCGCATGGTCGATGCCAATGCCAATCATGTATGCCGACTGGCCCACCGAATCGTGGATGGTCTGCGAAAGCTTGATGCGTTCCCACTGCAGTTGCTGTTCCCGAGCCACCGCTTCCCGGCGTCTAATGCGCTCGTACCTGGAGACCAGGCTGACCACGCAGGTGATGGCGTACAGCGCCAGGATCCGTTGGAACAGTTGCTTTTCATCGTTCGCCTCGAAGTCCACTCCAGCGCCCACCGTCAAGCTCAAGACGGTGTACACCACCGCCACCAGTGTAGCCCAGGCGCAGCTCAACCTGATCGACGTGAACACCACTGCAAACGCGGCCAGCATCACCAGGTAACCGGGATAGAAGCTACTCGCGAATCCACCCGACATTGAAACACTGAACGAGATCCAGAAAATGTCCAACGCGAAGAGCCCCAGCAGCCACCGGGCGGACACCATCCGCCCCGACCGGATCCGGTAGAACACGTAGCCGTTGATCACAGCCGGCGTCAGCGCGTACAGGGTGTTCAGAGCGTAGAAGCGATCCAGGTAGCCGGCCGGATAGTTGATCTCGATCAAAGCTCCGATTACCCAGGACCAACGTAACCACACGCTGATGATCGCTCCATACCGGAGCTCATCCGGGTCCAGACCTTCCGCCAACAGCCATTGCATCGGCTTTCCGAACGGCGTGGCCAGAAACGTACCCGCTTTCAATCGCCAACTCCCGTTGAGCTGCTCCGAGCCGCCGTGCCCCAGGCGGTGGAACACGACCACAGTCTTCCCATGGATGATACTGAATCTCAGCCGGTTTGCAAGGGCCGTCCGGCGAGTTCTCGTTGTGGAATGGCCATGCCAGCCTCGGCCAAAACGACCGGCGCCACGAACGGCGAGCCAACCCTGGTGCGTTACATCCGAATGGTAAGGGTAATAATCACTGAACACTGAGGCATTTATTGATTGTTTCGTATCGCCCATGCTGATACAACCTGGCCGCATATTTGATGATTAGTAACCATCACGTCAAAACGCCAATCTGATCCGACTGCTGGTGCCAATGTGTGCTGAGGCGAATATTCGCCGAACGGAATCCGGTCTCTGCCCGTCCGGCGCGCCACACTTGCGGCCGAGGGAAGACGCCGGACAGCACACCGGATTGCCGTGCCTGAAACGGCAAAAGGGAGCTCCATATGACAGCGCCGCAGAGCATCGGGGATAAAACGGTCGCGGCGGTGTCCCTGATCGAGGAAGCTTGCCTGATCGTGCTGCTGGAGGACTGGACTCGACGCGACAACGCCGATGGTGTGTGCGTGGAAGAGATCACGCGTCGGATCGGCCTGGCCGTTTGGTTGGGCCTGCGGATCAGCACGTTGGTGGTAGAGAAGGTGTTGCAGAACCTCAGCGGAGCGGGCAAAGCCGAGCTGGTTGCCGAGACGCTGACTGGCTCCACGTGGACCATAGCCGAGAGCGAGGCCACGATACGGCCTATGCCAGCCTCGCCGGAACCAATGTAATGGCGGCGCTACAACATCGGCAACCGGCGGAGGGGTGGGTCCGTGCACAGCGTACGGGCCGTTCGGGCACCGGTTGGTGGACCCATAGACCATCCCGGCCCTCGTGGGCGTCCCTCCTCCCAGGCGATACCGACCTTTTCGCCGGCGGCGTCCGCATGCCGCGCCGCCGACACCGGCGGGGCGGACCCAGGCGCCGGCAGACGCCTGGGTCTCGCAGTGGGGCGGCTGGCGCGAACGGCGTGGGCCCTGGCGCTGGCGTTCCCGGCGGCCGGCTCCGCAGCCGCCGTCCCCACCAGGCCACTGCGCCCGCCGAGGCTGCCGCAGTGGTTGAGCTGGCGATCCAGCGCGACGCGGTGGCCAACCACACCCGCTGCACCGAGCTGCTGAGTGAGCGGGAGGGCAATGACCTGAGCCGGCCCACGGTGCGGCGCATCCTGACCAAGGCCGGCATCGCCAGTCCCCGCAGCCGGCGCTCGCCACAACACCGTTTCCGCCGCCCGCGAATGCACCAGGCTGGGCTGCTGGCGCAGCTGGACGGCAGCCATCACCTTTGGTTGGAAGACCGGGGACCGCAATCTGCTCTGCTGCTGGCGATGGATGACGCCACCGGCGCGGTGGACAGCGCCGTGTTTCGCACCGGCGAGGACACCAGGGGCTGCTTCATGTTCCTTTCCATTTTCCTGGAGAGCTTGATCCAAAGGTGGGGCATCCCCCTGGCGCTGTACTGCGGTCGCCATGCTGTCTTCAAGCACAACGCGCGCCAGCCGGAGACCGCGGCGGAAGCCAGCCGGTCCACCCGCGGCCGGCGGGAATTGGAAATCCGGCAGGTTTTCGCCCGTTGGTCCCCGGGCCCAAAACTCCAACGCATCGTCAGCAACGTGGGGGAGCACCGCATCAGCAGGTTGCAGCAGCGGCGTCTGGCCGTCCTGGAACCGGTGCGTATCGATGAAGCCGCGGTCAACACCGCTGCCGGGAAGGACGTCGTTGGCAAGGCGACGATCACTTGGGGGCGTACGCCCACGCCCGCCCAACTGGCCCGGCGGAAAGGGTTGTCCCTGCGGTCTATCTCTCGGGAATTGGGCATTTCTCGCGTAACCGTGCGCAAGTACGCCCGCGCCGAGCAACCGCCCGCCAAGAAGCTCAGCGCCGCGGAACGGGACCAGCTGAAGGCGCTACGCAAATCTACAACGGTCGCCAACTGGGCAAAGGGACATCGTCGCTGTCCGTTTAACACGACGGAATCGCTGGACAACAACACATCGCGTCCGGTGGTGAGACCCATTGAGCGTTTCAGCCAGGCAACCTTTTTCAAACCAGGAGTAATGAACCATGTTCAGTGTCAAAGGTAGAGCATCCAATCGGTTGGTTGTTGGCAGAGGTACGGACGCGGCGAGCGGCGGGCGTATTCCGGACCGCCGTTCCTGGCGGGGTGTGAGCATGCGCCTGCGCCTGCTGGCCGGGCTGGGCCTGGCGGTCGCTCTGCTGGCGTTCCTGGCAACCCTGGCCGCGCTGCCGGCCCCGCCCCTGCAGGCGCAGGCGCTCCCCGCCGCGACCGAGGTCCCCAACGGCTGGAGTCTCAAGCCTGACGGCCTGGGCACCGGCGACAAGTTCCGGCTGCTGTTCCTGTCCTCGACAGTGCGCACCGCCCAGGCCACCGACATCGCGGATTACAACACCTGGATCCAGAACCGCGCCGCAGCCGGCCACGACGACATCCAGGCCTACAGCCAGAGTTTCCGGGTGGTGGGCTGCACCGCCGACGTGGACGCCCGGGACAACACCGCTACCAACACCAACATCGACGGCGAGGGCGTGCCCATCTACTGGCTCAACGGCAATAAGGCCGCGGATGACAACGCAGATTTCTATGACGGGGACTGGGACGACGAGGTCGGCGACAGGGATGAGTCAGGCACAGACGGCCTCAATACCGACTTGGATGACAACCGCCCCTGGACCGGCTGCGGCCATGACGGCACGGAGGGTTTTAGGTCACTTGATAATTCTTCGCGGGCGCTCGGCGCGGCTGTCGTGCGCTATGGCTATCCCAAGCATCCCGATGCCTTCTACGGTCCCCTCAGCGGCTTCAACGACCTCGCCACTTTCCCGCACCCCATGTACGGGCTCTCGCAGGTCTTCGAGGTTGGGCCACCGGAAGTCCTGGTCAGCAACACGCATCTGAGTCCGTTGACCAATAGCAGCCGTTTGTTTCAAGCTCAGAGCTTCGAAACCGGGCCCAACGCGGATGGCTACACGGTCTCCGAGGTTGACGTGTGGTTGGGAAATGCCTCAGGCAGAAGCACCAGCGTCAGTATCAAGGAGAACAACGCCAGCGATGAACCGGGCGATCTGGTGGCCACCCTCGCCAACCCAACGTCCTTGACGGACGACAGCCCCAACACCTTCACGGCGCCGGACGTAATCACGCTGGCTGCGAACACGCGCTACTGGATAACCGTGAACGAGGGAATCTCATCCAACCAGGCGTCAGTTCGCATTACTGAGCTATATGCCGAGGTCGGCGAGACGGGCTGGAGCATCGGCAACGGCCGCCTGCAAGAAGTTTTTGGTATCTGGCGCTCCAATCCCGAAACCCTGTTGATAGCAATCAGGGGCTCCGGTGTAGGCGTCGAATTCTCCACCAACGCGACGCTGAGCGGCCTGGCGCTGGAGGTCGCGGACGGCGGCGAGACCATTGCGGTGAGTCCGACCTCCGATGCTTACGTCTACACGGCAGTGGTGGCCAACCCGACCGGCGCGGTGAAGCTGACGGCGACGAAGCACCACGATGGTGCCACGGTGGCCATCACCAACGACGACGACCCCGCCACGCCCGGGGAGGCGGAGCTGGACCTGGGCGTCGGGTTCAACACGCTGACGGTCACGGTGACGGCGGAGGATGCCGACATCACGCTGACCTACACGGTAACCGTGGAACGCTATATCCCCGAGATCCTGGTCAACAACACGCGTCTGGGTGGGAGGACCGGTACCGTAGAGGACGTTCTCGCTCAGAGCTTCGAAACGGGCGCCAACCCGGAAGGCTACACGGTCTCCGAGATTGATATACGGTTAGGAGATGTCTCAGGCAGGAGCACCAGTGTCAGGATCAGGAAGAACAACGCCAGCAATCGACCGGGCGACCCGGTAGCCACCCTGACCAACCCGGGGACGTTGACGGCTGGCAGCCTCAACACGTTCACGGCGCCGGCCGGCACGACGCTGGATAGGAACACAACCTACTGGATAACCACGAACGAGGGAATCTCACCCTCATCCCAGAGGGCGCGTTTTTTTCGTGATGACAGAAATGAAGATCTCGGCGAGCCAGGCTGGAGCATCGGCGACGACTATCTATGGAGACATGCCGAGACGGAAAGCTGTAAAAACGATAACACATCCCTCCTGATAGAAATCAGGGGCATCTATGGGGTGCTCCTGCCGGCGCCGCGCCTGCCGGCGGTCGACGACCCGCAGGCGATCTGGCTGGCGACGCTCACGGTGGGGAACCCGGGCTCGGGCCAGCAGGGCTACGACGGCGCGCATTGCGGCCGGGGCGGCCTGAGCGACACCGCGTTCACCTACCTGGGCGACAACACCCCGGTCCCGCCAGGGGGGACCCCGCCCTACACCATCGACCTGATGGCTTACAACCGTGCGTTGGGCAACTTCGAACTCTCCCTCGATCGGAGGTTCATGCAAGATAGCGCCGCAAACATAGTCGTGGATGTGGACGGGACGCAACTGCGATTTTCGAATGCGACGTATGCCGCGTCCTCCAATGTCTTGCCCCCCCATACCTACTCGTGGACCATGACCGACCCCTCGTGGCCGGTCGGCGAGGAGGTGCGGGTGAAGATCCTGGTGCTCAAGGATACCGACGGCCCGGTTGACCTGATGGCGACGACCACCCTGTCCCCGCACACGACCCCGACCGGATGGAAGTACGAGACGCGAAACCTGACCCTGACCTGGACGGCGCCGACCAGCGGGGGGACCGTGACCGGCTACCGGTTGGAGTACCAGCCGGACCCGGCGTTCCAGTGGAAGACGCTGGTGGGGAACCAGTCGGAGATGTCCTATACACAGAGCGGCAAATTGAGGGACGTGGTGGACTACTACCGCGTGGCGGCGCTGCGCTCGGGCGAGTCGCCGAGCTACTCCGATATAGTGCGGGTGCAGGTGCCGCCGGAGACAACGAAGGTCCCGCAGCAGGTGGGCTATATGGAGGCCGGTACGGCGCCGTGCTCGGGCGTGAAGGTGGCCTGGAACCGGGCGTACACGGGGATCGGCAAGAGCGGGGACGGGGCCGGGAGCGGCGTGCGGGCCCGGGGCTACCAGGTGCAGTATGCGGTGGACGACGGCAAGTATCCGCATTACGTGGTCTATGGGCAGGACTGGTCCACCGTCACGCTGCCGAACTGGCTGAACGGCCTGAAGTGGAAAGCCTGGTCCGGGCCGGTCGAGGAGATCGAGTCCCTGGAACGCAGGATGTATTCGCCGGACCTGAAGACGGTGATCACCGGGCTGGTTCCGGGCGAGAAGTACCAGGTCCGGGTGCGCGGCTGCAATGACGCGCGCTGCGGCGAGTGGACCATTCCGCAGCTGGCGGAGGCGGGGACGGCTATGGCGAACGCGGTGGCGGCGCAACCCCTCACGGCCAGCTTCGAGTCGGCGCCGGAGGCGCATGACGGGGAGAGCGGGTTCCAGGTGCGGATCGCCTTCAGCGAGGATGTGGAGATTACCCCCGAGGACATGCGCGACCACGCGCTGCTGGTCAGCGGCGGCACGGTGACCGGCGCCGAGGGGGTGGACGGTCGCCAGGACCTGTGGGAGCTGACGTTGGAGCCCTCGGGTACCGGTCCGGTGTCGATCCTGACGCCGCCGGGCCGGGCCTGCACGGAGACCGGGGCGCTGTGCACGGCGGACGGGCGGTCGCTGACGGATTCGCCGGCCCTCGTGGTGCCCGGCCCGCCGGCACGGCAGGCCAACAGCCCGGCCACGGGAGCGCCGGGCATCAGCGGCACGGCCCAGGTGGGCGAGACGTTGATGGCGGACACGTCGGGCATTGAGGACGATGACGGGTTGGCCAACGCGACCTACAGCTACCAGTGGGTCGCCAACAACGGAAACACCGATACGGACATCGCAGGTGCGACGGATGCCGCCTACACCCTGGTGTCCGACGACGCGGGGAGGACCGTCAAGGTGCGGGTCACCTTCACCGACGACGCGGGCAACCCGGAAGCCCTGACCAGCGCGGCCACGGATGAGGTTGACTTTGCCGTCCAGCAGCAGGGGGCGGCCAACAACCCCGCCACCGGCCTGCCCACCATCAGCGGAACCGTCCGGGTGGGAGAGACGCTGACGGCGGACACCTCGGGCATTGCCGACGCGGACGGTCTGGACAATGCCGCCTTCAGCTACCAGTGGCTGGCCGACGCTGCGGACATCGCGGGGGCCACCGCATCGACCCACTCGTTGGTCGCTGCCGATGCGGGGAAGGCCATCAAGGTGCGGGTCAGCTTCACCGACGACGACGGCAACCCTGAATCACTGACCAGCGCCGCCACAGACCCGGTGGAGGCAGCGCCTGAGCCGCCAGCCAAGCCCACGGGACTGTCCGCCACCGTGGTCTCCCACGACGCCGTGACCCTAACCTGGGACGACCCGCAGGACGACGCCATCACCGGCTACGTCATCCTGCGCCGCGACCGGGCGATCCATCCCATTGGGACCTTCGTCACCCTGACCGGCGACACCGGCTCGGCGGACACCACCTACACCGACGCTACGGTCGAGCCGGAAAAGGAGTACGTGTTCCGCATCAAGGCCATCAACGAGCAGGGGGAGGTGAGCGAGATGTCCCACTGGCTTCGGGCCGACACCCCGGCGGTGCCCGTGCCCGACCAGCCCACGGGACTGTCTGCCGCCGTCTCCCACGACGCCGTGACCCTCGCCTGGGACAACCCGCAGGACGATGCCGTCACCGGCTACGTGATCCTGCGGCGCGACCGGGCGATCCACCCGGTGGGGACCTTCGTCACCCTGACCGGCGACAGCGGCTCGGCGGACACCACCTACACCGACGACACGGTCGAGCCGGAAAAGGAGTACGTGTTCCGCATCAAGGCCATCAACGAGCACGGGGAAGTGAGCGAGATGTCCCACTGGGTCCGGGCCGACACCCCGGCAGCGCCCCAGTCCGACAGTCCGGCCACCGGGGAGCCAACCATCACCGGCACGGCCCAGGTGCGGGAGACCCTCAGCGTGGACACCTCGGACATCGCGGACGCTGACGGGTTGGACAACGCCGTCTTTGCCTACCAGTGGCTGGGCGACGACGCTGAAATCGGCGGGGCCACCGACTCGACCTACACCCTGGTTGACGACGACGAGGGCCAGACCGTCAAGGTGCGGGTCACTTTCACCGACGACCTGGGGAACGAGACCACGCTGACCAGCGCGGCCACGGACGCGGTGGAGGCCAAGCGGAACACGGCCGCTACGGGGCGACCGACCATCAGCGGGACTGTTCGGGTGGAGGAGACGCTGACGGCCGATACCTCGGGGATCGAAGACGCCGACGGGTTGACCAACGTCTCCTACAAATACCAGTGGGTTGTGACTGACGGCGGTGCGTATATCGACATCTCGGGCGAGACGGGAGCGACCTACACCCTGGTGTCTGCCGACCGCGGTTTGCGCATCCTGGTGCGGGTGTCCTTCACCGACGACGCCGGCAATCGGGAGAAGCTGACCAGTGCGGTGACTGAGGTGGTGGCGGCCGCGCCCTAGCCAAGCATTCCCCCCCACCGGCCGCTCCCCTAATGACGCGCCGGTGTGGGAGGAATGCTGACCGCCGACACTTCGGACCTATCCGACCCGGAAAGGGATAAACGGAAGTTCTGTAAATGACGGGATACTTCAGGAAGACCAGGAACCCCACCTTTTTTAGAGGCACATTGATGAAGAACCTTTGGACGCTCGGATTTGCAGTAATGGCACTTGCCCTGTTGGTTGTCCCCGGCACGGCTGGGACTGTCGCTGCGCAGGAAGAGCAGCGGATGCCGTCCGTTCCCACGAACGTGGAAATTGAGCTAACTCACAGTGGAAAGGGTACGGGTCAAGCGAGGAAGTTCGCTGCGATTGTATCGTGGGAATACGACCCCAGTGACGATGGGTACGCAATTTATTCATCGGAACTGCTGTCGAACGGAACAACTGGTGCCCCCGTGTGCATGCTGGCCGGAGGCTATGACAAGAGCCAGTCCAAGAAGACGGTGTTAGCTGTATTTGAACAGTTCGGCAACAGACAGCTTTATTGGGGTCCGGACAAGGAATACAAACTTCTGATCCACTCGGTGAATGAAAAAGGCGATGGCATCACCCCAGCAGAGGACCTGTCCTGCAATCCCGAAGATATTTACCCAGATGGGGATAAGTGGGGATTCGTGGATGCCAGTTACGCACAATTGGACGAGCATGCACCGTCGGACTATGGCCTGGACGATTGGCCTCCGGGATTTACGGACCCGGACGAAGAAACCAAGAAACATGCGGGGGTTGTTCGTCTCAGTATTTCTGACGCATACACGTCAGATGCGCTGTCGGTCCCGGAACCAGAAGTTACTCCTCTGGACGAGCTCCCGCCGATAACCGGCCTAAAAACAGTAGGAACTCCTCAGCATCGATCCGTCCGACTCACGTGGGATGAAGCATCAGAAGATGATGGGGTCGAGGGGTACGTGATCCAGAAGGAATGGTTAGGTACTCTGCCGGAAACAGATAATCCCGGCTATGAGTCCTCTGCCCAAGGGAAACAGACCGTTTGCGTACTATGGACACATGGTGTCATCAGGAATTCTGTGCACGACGTATTCGTTGGCGCATATGAAGACACAGGCGATCAGAATACGTACCGATACTCGGTGTATCCAATCAATTCCAATTACGACGTCCATGGTGGCAACAATACCCGTCGCACGAAGTGTGATGGGGCGAACAACACGCCTGATTCTCCGTCAGCCGCCATCGACGTCACATTGGACCCAATTTCGGCTCATGTAGTCCGAGATGGCGGAGTGATGTCGCTGTCATCTCCGGCACGCCCCAGGAATATAGCACTGTCCACGAGGACCCGCGGACCTGGACCAGCAAGGGTGGTGCTATATTGGAACGGGAACGAGTTTGATCCGGGGTACGTTGTCCGATATCGGGAGAGCGATGCAACCGACTGGATAGATGCTCCGGCTCCCACGAATGCGCATGGTGAACTCGTCCCAACCGTTGCCACCAATTGGCCCCGCATGTGGGGTGTCATAGGACCGAATCCGGCGGGATTCAGTTATCAAAAGTATAAAGAAGCCCATAAAGCGCGGCGTTTCCGATTGCCACGTAGCACGCGTTACGACTTCCAAGTGGGAACATGTCATACCCTCGCATGCGAGGAAGGGAAGATAAGCTGGGCGCCGGTGAGCTCAATCACAACGGCCTCGGGCAACTAAAGACCAGCAGAGCCCTGGTTCATCCAAGGCTCTGCCGACCGGCGAGCGGTGTCCCGGTTCCAGCAGGATCTCAACCAGCTCCCGTCGTCGAAGCCGGCCGCGGCGCAGGAGACGAGTTCCGAGTGGCGGGCGGTGCACAGGCGGTTGCAGTCGGTGTCGCCCTGGTCGGATAGTATGAGGCGCACGGCGCCGGCCACCTCGGCGGTGCGGGGCCTGGAGGTGTAGGCGGCTCCGGGCGGGCTGCAGGCGTTCTGCGATGATGACGCCGGCAATGTAGCGGGGAAAGTTGCCGCGCTGCAGGTCCCAGAAGGCCATGGTGCCGTCCAGCAGGGCCAGTACCGGCCGGTCGTCGGGCAGGCTTTCGACGGCGTCGGCCAGGCGTTCCACCTCATGCACGGTGTCAAGCGCGCCGAGCAGCGTCCGGCGATCAGGGTCTCGCCGGACGCGCCTTCGGGGGGACGGAGATACAGGTCGGCGTCGTCCACGGCCAGGGTGGGCTCGCTGAACAGCTGGCAGCCGAAGTCCTCGCCGTAAGTGAGGATGCGCCGGCCAGGTTGATCAGGTGGCAGCGCAGGAGCAGGTGGCGGTCGACGTCGATGTGGGAACCTTCCACGGACAGCGCGGTCCAGTCCTGGGGAGCCTGGGGCGGCGTTCGGCTGCCCAGCAGGCCATCGGAGCTGGTGCAGGCGGAGATGTAGGGCCGACAGCCCACCGCGGCGGTGCGAAAGGCCGCCTCGTCGGTTGAGACCTTGAAAGCCCGGTCGATGGCGTCGTCCAGGCGCTGATGGCGGCTCTGGATGCCATGGGTGACGCCGTCCAGCGCGGACAGCAGCTGGTATGTGGTGAGGCCCAGGTCCAGCGCCATGCTGATTGGTGACAGCGTCCGGTCAGGGAAGGACGCCGATGCGGAACTTCTTCGTGCCGCACTCCGCGCAGATGGACCGGGTGGCGGCGCGGCCGTTCTTCATGGTCACGGCCTCGATGTCCTTGGACGCGGTCTTGGCCTTGCACTTCACGCAGTAAATCTCAATGCTCGCGGATGGGGTGGTCATCGTCGGAAACTGCTGGTCCGGGAAAGGTGGTGGCAAGTGTACTTCACGGCCGTGGCTGCCCGGCTGATCGGTGGTCAGCGGTTCACAATTTCCGGACACCTGCCCCTTACGCCGGCGTGGGGAGGGCCGATACAATGGTCTTACCGCTGCGGGCGGTGCGGCCGACGAACCCCGCCGTCTGCCCGCAGTGGACTACCGGACCAGGTTGCAGCTCCCCCTGCGGTGGCACGCCACCGAGCGCACGGTGGTCTGTGCGGGGTCCATCTTTGGCGTGAGGCAGCCGGTGGGGCTCGCTGGAGGTGAGGGCTCGTTGAAACCGGCGGTGGCCAACGTGACCTTTTTCCACCCCTGGGCGAAGTGCCGGCGCAGCCTGCGGGTCACGAACGGGATGCCCCATCCTGACCTGATCCGGTACCCACGCCCTGTTCGCACGAGAGCCGACTTCATGAGCCAGCAGCCCCGGGGCGTCCTGATCGCCATCGACTGGGAGAACATCAGACGCGGCGCGCAGCTCTACCAGCGCAACGTCAGGCCGGCCGAACTGTGCCGGGCCATGCAGGGCGTGGGCCGCATCTTCGGAGAGGTGGCGGGCGGCAAGGCCTTCGGCGACTGGTCGCTTCAGGCCGATGATGGGCGGGAGTTCACCGAGCAGGACATCGTCCTGTATCACGCTCCCCGCACCAGCACGGGCAAGGACCGTTCCGATCCGGCCATCCTGCTGGAGGTCTACGAGTGGATCAGGGACCGTGACGACTGCGGCACGGTGATCCTGGGCTCCGGCGACGCCGGCTACCAGGTCCTGGTGGACCGGGCCAGGCTCCACGGGCGACGCATCGTGGTGTGCGCCTTCAGTCGGTCGGTGTCTACTGACATGCTGGCCACGGCGCCGTTCTTCCCGCTTGAGGCCGAGCTGGGCATTCAGACGGCGGAGCACGGCGACGTCAACGTGACACTCTCCGCGGTCCCGGAGGTCGACGACGCGGGCACTGACGACGTGCTGGAGCGGTTCGTCCGGGAGATACACAACCTGGAAGGCCGGCTGAACTTCGTGGGGTACAGCATGCTGTGCAACCAGTGGATGCTGGAGTGGGGGATGGGGTGGAACGAGCACGAGTGCCGGAGTCTGATTGACCAATACCAGGAGGCGGGAATCGTGGAACGCCACGAGGTGGTCAACCGCAACAACCCCGATTGGCCCACGTCCGCCATACGGCTGGTGCGCACCAGCGAGGCGGTGCGCCGTGCGCTGGGGTTCAGCGACGGGTCTGTATCAAACCTAGTCCCGGCGTGATGACGGCGCCGGGACGGGGAGTCATCTCGAGGGTCTCCCCGGTCTCGTTGTGGGTGCGGATGGCGCTTACGGTGGTGTTGCGGGCGTAGGTCATGGCGTTCACTGGTGCGGGCCTGGCGCCGATTGTGGGCCGGCAGCGGGTCCAGGAGACGTTGAACCGGTCGGCAATCCAGTAATGCTGAATATCCATGACGGCAGAATACACCGAGACGAACTCTGCCAAACGGGACCAGCGTCAGCAGTTTCGCCCCGAATGACGGCGAGGGCAAAAGGCCAAAAGTGGCAGAGTTTGGGGCAAAGTCTGCCACTACCATAGCGATAATTGTTCATGCTCGTTTCCCGGGTGAGACTGGGGCCACGATATGACATCACGCAAATTGCCACCCGTCGTATGATGGCGCACGTCAACGCTGAAGCCGTGGGTAACAAACGGTTGTCCCCGATCAGACCAAACATGCCCGTCAGGGAAGTTCGACAAATCAATCAGTCGCGCTGACGACGGTTTACATGCACCACAGCCGACTCGGCGGAGTGGCGAAATCGCCTCGTTGAAACCCATGGCGGTGGGCAAGCACGGGCGGCGCAGGTTATAGTCAACGGCGCGAAATCGATGGTGGCCAATCCGCCGTCGTCCGGCGCAGCAGAGCGGAGCGAGCAGCATGGTGTGGATACAAGTGGAGGTGGTGGGTGATGCCGACGAGGTGATCCGGTTCTTGGGCCACCTGGGCGGACAGGGCGGAGGCGCCGTCCGTATTCCCGATGGGCGGCAGATCATCGCTCCAGAACCGGCGCCGGTGGCAGCTTCTCCAGCGCCACCGTCTGGCGGCTGGACGGAGGAGTTGGCCGCCGACTTCACGGCGAGCCTTGATCCCGTGGCGAGGCGTGTGATGCTCCACGTCTGGCGGGCCGGTGCGGCGGGTATCCATCGGAGCGCACTGTGCCGGCGTGCGGGGCTGACGCCGACGGAGCTGATCTCGTCGCTGATGCGGATAGGCCACGCGCTGCGGAGGTTCCAGCGGGAACGGGGAATGGCGCTGCCCCGGCCGATGGCGGCCAACAGTCCGCTGCAGAGCTACTCCGTCGATCCCGACTTCGCCGCAGTGGCGGCGTCCCAGATGTTTGGCGAGAGGATGGCGGACCAGCTGTCCAGTGGCTTGAGGCGCCCCTGACGAATGCGCATTATTGGGCGCCTGGAAGAACCAACCGTGCAGCGGTTGTTGAACACGCTGCTGATGGTTGTCTGCCTGTGGACCCTGCTGGCCTGTGGGATGGACTCCGACGACAGGATGGTGCATCGATACGCTCGATGCCTGGCGGACACCAACACCACCCTGCACCGGCTGACCGTGCCCAGCGCCAGCGGGACTGTTGCGCTGAGCGCCCAGGCGGTGGAGGAACGGTTGAGTGGTCAACTGGAGCAGGGCGAGATCACGATGGCGAAGATCAGGGCCGACTACGCTCGCCACTGCGAATAGGAGACCAGACGTGTTCTGGTGTTTTTTCTGAATTTTGCATGACGTCCAGTTGTTCAGGTAAGGCAATGAAATCAGTCAGGGTCCTGGTTTCCGGTCTCACCCCCTGGTTAGTTGGCGCGGCGTTGACGGTTGCCGTCGCCGGGATAGCGTGTCTGGGCGCGACCGACCAGGGTGAATGAGACCCAGGCATTTCCGATGACCAAATCCTGTTTGGGCAATCGGCGGCTTTCAGGGGCCCGGCCAAGGAATTGGGCCGGGAGATGCGCCTGGGCATTCTGGCTGCGTTTCACGAGGCCAACCAAGCAGGGGGGGTCATGGTCGTGAATTGCAGCTCAAAACTATCGACGACGCCTACGACCCCGACCTTGCGTTTCACACCACTCAGTGGCTCATTGAGAAAGTCCAGGTATTCGCCCTGATCGGAGCGGTCGGCACGCCCACATCTCGGGTCGCATCCCCGGTTGCCCACGCCGTCGGCATACCCTTTCTGGCCCCGTTCACCAGAGCGGAATTCTTGCGTGACCCGGCGTTGGACAACGTGCTCAACCTCCGCGCCTCTTACCACCAGGAAACGGAGGAGATGGTCGCTCGGCTGACCGAGGATTTGGGACTAACCCGAGTCGCGGTGTTCTATCAGGACGATGCTTTCGGCAGGGACGGGCTGGAGGGCGTGCGGCTGGCGTTGGAACGTCGCGGCCGGGAACCCATCGGTTCGTGGCACTACCAGCGGACCACCGGCGCAGCAAGGCAGGCGGCAACCAAAATCGTTGTGGCCAACCCCCAAGCAGTCATCATGATTGGTACGCAGGAGGCGGTCGCCACGGCGATGAAGTTGGTGAAACGAGACATAAATCCGGTGTTCATGACCGTCTCTTTTGCAGGTGGCAACGCCCTGGCCAAGGCACTCGGGGACGATGGGCCCGGCGTTTACATCACTCAGGTGGTGCCCTTTCCAGAGGACGCAGGCGTCCCGGTGGTCGCCAGGTACCAGGCAGCCCTTTCCCGTTACGATCCCCGCGCAGAGCTCGGGTTTGTTTCCTTGGAAGGTTACCTGGCCGGTCGCCTGGCCATCTTCGGCCTTGAGGCCTGTGGTCGAGAGCTGACCCGTGATTGCTTCATTGAGGCACTTCATACATCTGGGGTCATCGATGTCGATGGTTTCCGGCTGAAATACGGTCCCGAAGACAACCAGGGGTCGGACGCAGTGTTCCTCACCGTGATTGTTGAGGACGGGAATCTCCACCAAGTGGATGAACTGGGGGACGGTTACTGATGCGTCCATTCCGCATTCCCAGCCGTTGTTTCAGTGTGAGATGGCCGCATCAGCGGTCGTCATCGCGGCAATGACCGCATCAGCGCCGCGGGATGCACGGTACTCACGTACTCCACGTCGTGCCGGTTCCACCGCTGATCCCGAAAGGGATTTTTGGAGGTTTTCATAGCGAATGGATCCTTTACGCAGAGATGAATGGCGCAGGAGGAACGCAATGCCCGCCCCGATCTACTCACCAATCCGGCGGTTTGCTGGCCGGAACAGCCCCGCCGCATCATCTCCTATCGATCAGTCAGTTTGCGGAAACCGGACGTCGCAATCGGGATGATGCGGTGCGTTCCGCCATCGACACCTTGCCAAAGCAAGGCCGGCAAGTGAGACCGGCAGGCCGGAGAATCTCGGCGTGATTCCAATCAGCAAACGCTCCCTGATGAGCGGCATCATGCTGCTCTCGTTCGCGTTCCTGTCCTGGTACGGTATCGGCTGCGGATACGAAGAAGCCTTGGAAGGTGAGGAGCCCGTGGCAACCACGCGCTGGGAATACCCGGATCCCGGCGCTCCGGAAAACTGGGGCAGCCTGACCGACGAGTTCCGCACCTGTGAGGCAGGCGTTGAACAGTCCCCGGTCAACCTTGCCGGCTACGCCCTCAGCGACGCTGCGCCGCCGCCCAGCTGCATCACGCAAAAATCACCGTGGCCAGCGCCAAACCCACCCGACGGAGGATGTATTGTCGCATCGTCAGTAATGCCTTGATGACGCTATGATTGCGCTACACCTGACGCTGCTTCACATTCAACGGATCCTGCGGCCAGTCGGCCAGCAGGTTCATGCCGAGCGCCACCAGTAGGATAATACGGCGAATATCCGCCGAGACATTCCAATGCGGTTCGTTAGGCATCCTGAATCGCCCTGGCAATTGATACCCAATTTAGTTCGCCCAACGGCCATCACGTAAACTTGGCCGAGTATCAGCCGCAGGCGCTGCACGTCGGGAACCAGGACCAGTTGCGACGTCGGTTGGCCTGGTTCACCCCGCACTTCCCGTAGATCACCGCCGCCGGACCCGCCTGGCCCTGCTGCTAGCCAGTTGGTGCCAGCGCCAACGCTGCCTGCTCTGTTCTCTGGCCGGTGAACGCCGCGAATTGGCGGCCCTGCCCAAACGGCAGAGCGTCGGCGACCGGAGGCCGTCAAAAGAGATCAGCGTCCTGGCCGAGCCACTTCCTGATGAGGGCGTTCAGTGAGCCGTCATCCTTCATTTCGCTTACGGCCTGGTCCAGCTTGTCCCTTAACGGACCATCGTCTTCCCGAACGCCGACACCGGTACCGAAGTCGAGCTTCACCTCCGGGCCAACGATGGTCAGCCTTCCCTCGTATCCCGCCATACTCTCATGGGCGAACTCCCGGTCCACCAGCGCCGCATCCGCTTCGCCGCTCAACACGGCCTCAATAGGTTCTGAGGCCAGTTTGTACTCCAACAGCGTTACTCCGGTTTGGGACACAAGATAGCTGGCCTGGACCGTGGCCACCTGAGCGGCCACCTTGCCATTGGCCGCTTCGTCGCCGCCACCGGCCAGAGCTACGTAGACCGATCGGGCGGGCGGGATGTACGGCTGAGTGAAATCGATGACTTCATCCCGCTCATCGGTGATGCTCATCCCGGCCAGGATGGTGTCGTACTTGCCATCCAGCAAGTTAGGGATGATGGTGTTCCATTCGTTGGTTACCCACGTGCACTCAAGGTTGGCCCGCCGGCACAGCTCATCACCCAACTCCCGCTCTAATCCGTCGACCTCACCATCATCATTGATGAAGTTGAAGGGGGGATAGGCCCCCTCGGTCCCCATACGGACAACATCGGGCGCACTGGAGCACGACAGGGAAACGGCAAGGAGTACCGCAAGCATTGCAACGAAGAAGATGGGTCTGATCATGTTCGTTTTTAACTCCAATCCACGGACAAGATGAGTGTGGCGGCGTGCTGAAGGGGTTAGAAAGTGCTCCTGTGCTTCGGGGATAATGGTTTTGGAAAGACAAAACCGACCCGAAATCAGGAGCACTCAATAGATAATACCACTTGACCATCTCGACCGCATTCAAATCGCCTAGGCAGTCAGGGCAATCGCATATCAGATTATTCCAAAAAATCAGGCGAAAATAACCCCTGAGATTTGGTTGACTGAGGTGCGTAGTGGCTATGGATGATGTGCCGCTTTCAATTGCGGAACGGTTCGGAACACTCGAAGACCCGAGAACCGGACACGCCAGACGGCACCAGCTGCTGGACATCATCGTCATCACTCTTTGCGCGGTGATCTGCGGCGCCGACAACTGGGTGGAGATTGCGGAATTCGGCAAGGCCAAGGAGGATTCGTTCCGGCGGTTCTTGAAGTTGCCTAACGGCATACCCTCCCACGACACCTTCGGGAGAGTGTTTGGTCTGCTGGACCCGGAGCAGTTTTCGGCCTGCTTCATGGACTGGGTACGCTCGGTGAGCGACCTGGCTCAGGGCGAGGTGGTGGCAATAGACGGCAAGACCATGCGGGGTTGTCACGACCGGGCCAACGGTCGAGGTCCGCTGCATATGGTGAGCGCCTGGGCCACCGATAACCGGATGGTGCTGGGGCAGACCCGCACCGGTGCCCACTCCAACGAGATCACGGCGATACCGGAACTGCTCAAGGTGCTGGAACTGAAGGGTTGCCTGGTAGCGATAGATGCCATGGGCTGCCAGAGGAACATCGCCCACCAAGTGGCGCAGGGGGGCGCTGACTATCTGCTGGCGGTGAAAGCTAATCAGGGTGAGTTGCATGAGAACATCAAGGACCTGTTCGCCTGCTGTAAGCGCGTGGAATGGGATGGTGTGGCTTACAGCCACCACGAACAGGTGGGCAAAGACCACGGCCGGCTGGAACGCCGCCAGTGCTGGGTAATCATCGACCCAGAGGAACTGGCCTACGTGGACCCACAACGCCAATGGGCCAGCCTGGGCGCCGTGGCCCGGGTCAGCTACCGCCGGCACGCTGCCACCGATGCCGCAACAGATGATGCCGCAACAGATGATGCCCCAACAGATGATGCCCCAACCGATACCCGCTACTACATCTGCAGCTATCCGGCGGACGCTGCCACTCTTTTGGCATCGGCCAGAAGCCACTGGAGCATCGAGAACAGCCTGCACCGGGTGTTGGACGTGGCCTTCGACGACCACCACAGCCGGGTGAGGACCGGCCACTCCGAGCGGAACCTGGCGGTGATCAGGCACTTGGCCTTGAACCTGCTCAAGCAGGAACGCAGCGCAAAAATCGGCATCAAAGCCAAACGTAAAAAAGCTGGATGGGACTTCGACTACCTGCTCAAAGTCCTGTCCCAGTGAAATGCGATTGCCTTGTTATGATTTCCCAGCATGATGAAAATTCATCGTATATTCTGATAATATGTTGTCGTTTTGGACGCACTGTCCGATGAATTATCATCATATCTAAACCAAATTAGAGAGCAAACAACCGATACTCCAGGCAGATGTCCTGCGGTCTGAGCAGACATAAACAGACCGCCGACCAGAGAGGCCAATGCCCGAAGGCCTGGGACTTAATCAGCGCCCACGCCCAGCGGTGAACGAGGCATTACCGGGACATGGAAGCAGCCGGCAAAAAGCGAAGGAACGCGGAAGTGTCCGGAGACCGACTCTCCAGGATGGCTGAGGCCCGTCTGCGCATTGCCCCGGACCTGGACGTAGACGACGCCCCGCAGTGGGGCATTGACGGCGCCTGCTCGCTGACCGGTACCTGGTACGGCAAGCTGTTTGCTTTGGCGACTCCGCGGTACGGAAGACCAACCTGCGTCTTTCCCGACGGCTTACCGAAACGGCTCAAGCGGCTCAGTGGGATGGCCGTCGTAAAGTTCATGGAATCGAACATGGGGGAAAACATCCACTTCGCACTCTCCGCAACGACCGTTGACAACGACGGCATTGAGCGCGAAGAAGCGCGCTTCTTCCAGAGACCCGACGACAGGCTGCGGCTGCACCGGGTGGACAGCGACGCCCGATGGCGCACCGTTCGATTCAGCAATGCGTCGGGATTACGGCGCCAAGAGAACACCTCGGTTGACCAAGGCAAGTTCATCCTTTTCCGACAGCTCAACCACACCTCCGAAAAGAACCGGGGGACCCCGCTAAACCTCTACCGAGGTTTGCCCCAGCAAGGGGTCAGGCGCACGGTTCCAGCACGCCAGCAATTTCAGGGTTCGTGAGTAGAGGCACGAAAAGAAGGAGGAAAACGCCATGGATAAGGATTGGGTGCCGGCCAACAAGGCGGTGAACGCCGGGTCTCAGATTGAAGAAGCCTGTTTGGCAATCCTGTTGGAAGAGCGCACGAGGGGACGCCATGCTGGCGGAGTGTCGACGGCGGACGTAGCTGCGCGAATCGGGCCGGAGCGTTGGCTGGGTGTCTGCGTGACCGAAATCGTCGTCGAACGAATACTGCTGGAAGCAGGCAAAGTGGAGCGGCACTCAATTGGGCCAATGCCCGAAGGATGGGAAATCACGGACGACGAGGCGATGATCCGGCTCCCTTCACGTCCTGGCCGTGCGTGGCTTAGTTTCGAGCCAGGGCCTTGATGGGATAAGCGGCGGTGACCGCCGCGTAGGGGTGCCCGACGAGGTGAAACAGGGCGGGCACCCCTACGCCAGGGACCGCTTGCTGGCGGCGCCGGTCCTGATCTCCATGTTGGCGTCTCGGCCCAGTCGCAAAGATGCCCAAACGACAATCCTACGAAGAAAGGAAAATCGAACACGCGGAGGCATGACGAGACGTGAGCGCCCTGGGAATAGAAGACGCAATCCGTCAGGTGATGGAGGCCTACCGTCGGCACGACGGCTGGCTCTCCAGAGACAAGACCAGGACGCGGTACGCCGCTGTCGACCCCATCCTGTGGGCTCTCCGCTGGCGCACCTGGAATCCGGCAGAATTCCAACCCGACTTTAGCCTGGGCCAGCGGGGCCAGGTGGATTACGCGCTCTTCGACAGCAACGGCAACCTTGCTGTTTTGATTGAAGTCCATGTTGCGCGGTCGCGGCTCAGCCGCGACCGCATCCAGCTGTGGAACCACACCGCGGGATGACCCACGGAATAGGCGTCCTGACCCACGGGTTCTACTGGGAGGTCTATGACCTAAGCATCAAGACCCGCAACATCGACTGGCGGTGCGTAGCGAGACTGGCTCTGGACCCTGCGGAGCCCGACGGATTTCAGCGCGTTGCTGACGCTCTGCACCACTGGCTCGACCGGAGTAATTGGCCATGACGTCGGCAAAAGGAGGTGCTCATTCTCGGCAAGATGACGTGATCCACCACGACGCAGTCCAGTCACGCACAGTCGCGGCGTCTGATTGCGAACCGTGCCTCACACCGAACCCAACAACTCAACCAACTGACGCCCGTCAGGGCGCCAAAGGAGCAGAAACCATGTCAGTCAGCGAACCAGATGAATTTGAACTCCACGACAACATGCCTGAGCGCATGGAGAGGATGAATTCCGAACGCTCCCGAAGAGGCAGGAGAGAAGCCGCCCAAAGAGGATTTTACACATCGTCGATAGCCCCATACGGCTACCGGAAAGTCACCGTAATGGACTCGGGGAAGCGACACAACAAGCTTGAGCCGGATCCCCAACACGCGGACACAGTGCGGAGGATCTTCGGGGCCCGGCTGCAGGGCGCCACAGAGCGGGGCATCGCGGAACAACTGAACCAGGAGGGCATCCTATCGGCGACAGGGCAACGGTGGGACGCAGGAAAAGTGCGGCGCATCCTGCGCAACGAGGTCTACTGTGGGACCATCGTGGTTGGGAGACGAGCCGCGGGGAACGCCGAAGCCCCGGTCAGAGTGCCGAACGCTTTCTCTGCGATCATCTCCCAGGACGAGTTCGACCAGGTGCAAAGGATGGACGAGTAGCCCGTTCCGGACCAGCGTCTCGCTCGTTACGACGGTCTCACCAATGATGTGAAGCGTCATGCCAGCGAGGCCGATCCTGGCTTACGGGCGCCGGCTCAGTGGAACGGCCCCTGACCGGGCATCATCCGAACGCGACCGGCGAACCCATGGCGAAACGGATTGAGAGCCCATCGGCCCCCTGACCACCAGGGCAGTTTCCGGTCCCCTGCGTGCCTGTCAGAGCCGCGAACGCCAATTTGATGACACCAGGCCGTTGCGGCCCCAGGCAAATCCCAAATAAGCTCGGGGGCATCCCCGCCCGCGGATACCGCTTTGGCGATCCCCCGAGCAAAACCCTACATCTGGACCACCTGGCTTCCCAGGCTGCTGACCGGCGAGAATTCCTGTTAATGGAGCGTCTGGTTCAAGGCCCACTACCAGGACTGGGCCAGGGTTCCGTCGACTTCAACCAGGCCCAGTGGCTGCTCGACCATACCGCGCTGCTCAACGGGCGAAGAGCCAACTGGGAAGTCGGCGGCTATGACGTCGACGCCGAGGCCCAGAACAGCTTCGCACTCCGCGGCAGGTCAGCGACGCTTTCTGGCAAACCTGACCTGATTGCACACCGCGAAAACGAGGCCGTCATCGTCGACGCCAAGACCGGCCACAACAGCCCCAGCCACGTCGTGCAGGTCATGATCTACCTGTACGCCGTCCCAAGAGCACTGGAACGCTACCGCGACGCCAAGCTCCGCGGTCAGGTCACATACCGCGACCACACGGTCCGTATTCCGGCGGATGCCGTCGACGACCAGTTCGTGCAGAACCTGGGCGCGTTGATTCGCCGGCTCTCAGCCGGCGAGCCGGCGAGGAGGGTGCCCAGCCAGCAGGAATGCCGGTTCTGCGACATCAGCGCCGCCGATTGCCCAGTTCGCGTGGACGAAGCCTCCGCGCCAGACGCTGGAGAAACCGCCGACTTTTGAAAGCGAGCCAGAACCGTCGGCGGTCTGACTTGTGCGGGAGCCGAACGCTCCAGTAGTCTCGGGAGCGTCATCATGACTACCCGACCCTGGCATCCCATCACCCCACTCCAGCCGCAATCCGACCGCGACTTCTCCCAGGACGACGACCTGCGGCTCCGGTGGCTCGAACACCGGTCGAACGCCGGAGACGCCGACCTGACCGAGCTACACCGCAGCTGGGCCATCGAGACCGGCATCATCGAGGGCATCTACCAGCTGGACGAAGCTCAAACGCGAACCCTCATCGAACAGGGCTTCGAGCCCTCCGCCATCCCGCCGTCCGGCACCGGCCAGGACCCCGACAACTTGCTCGCCATCCTGCAGGACCACATGACGGCCCTCGACGCCATCTACTCAGGAGTCCGCCGCGAACGCTCCATCGGCCGGACGGCCATCCGCCAGCTGCACCAGGTCATCGTCGCCCACCAGCCAACCTACCGGGCCATGAACCAGTTCGGACAGCGATTCGACGCCACGCTACACGCCGGCACCTTCAAAACCATGCCCAACAACCCGACGCGGCCCGACGGCGTGCTACATGTACGCACTGCCGCGCGCCCTCGAGCAGTACAGGGACGCCCGCATCTCGGGCGAGATCCACTACCCCAACCGCATCCAGCGCGTGCCACAGGGCGGCGTAGATCGCGGGTTCATCCACCGCCTCATCACGCTCATTCACCGTGTGGCGGCGCCAGACCCGCCACCCTGGACGCCCAGCGGGCCAGAGTGCCGCTTCTGCGACATCACGGACGCTGACTGCCCAGAACGCGTCGAAGCGGAACCCGAGACGGAACAGGCAACCACCGACGACTTCTGACCAGCGTCATTGACCACCCCATGGTCGCGTCATGACGTCTCCGCACGGCACCGTCAATGGTCGCCCTATCACGATTCTCCGTCCACCAACCCTAACCGCACGGATGCCAACCATCCCGCGATATGGCACCCAGCGCGCCACACAACGCCCCGAACAGCGACGCCGGTCGCCCCGTCGTCAGGGCGGCCGGCTTTGCCGTAGGTGAACGACAGCGTGATTAGTATGGGTTAGTTAGTTGTTCAGCCCTGGAACGGTGATCTCCAGCTGTTCGGTGAGCTTACGGCCGTCTGAGGCGCAGATTGCTCCCTCGTCCTGGCAGTCCGTGGTGGGCGGCAGGACAATGGTGACGGCGTCGTTGCCGTCCGGCGTGATGCTGATCTCCCACCTGACGTTGTTCATGGCGCTGTTGGGCTCCAGCCGCCGTGCTTTCACTACTTCGCCTGCTGTGACCGTGAAGGCGTGGTCTCGCAGGGTGACGTAGTTGATCGGGATCTGCTCGCTGAACCGCAGCTCGAAGGTGAACGTGGTGCCATCATGGGACTCAGGCACCTCATGTTCGGTGGCCGTGAGCGGAGTTGCCGCCACGACGGTGGCGGTGGCCCCGCTGTTCAGCGTCTCGTCGTTGCCGGCGTTGTCGGTGAAGGACACCCTGACCTTGATGGTGTTGCCGGCGTCGGCTTCCGCCAGGGTGTAGCTGCGGCCGGTCGCGCCGGTGATCGCGGTATCGGAGCTGCCGTCGTTGGTGAGCCACTGGTAGGTGAACGTGTCGTTGTTGATGCCGTTGCCGTCGCTAATGCTCGAGGTGTCGGCCGTCAGGATCTGACCCACGCGGGCGTTGCCCTGGATGGCGGGCGCTCCGGTGGGCGCATCGTTCCGCCGAGGTACGCTTACGGTGAGGTCACCGGAGAGCTTCCGTCCATCGGCGGTGCAGATGGCGCCCTGGGCCTCGCAGTCCGTGGTGGCGGGCAGCGTGAGGGTTGCCGTGGCGTTGCCGTTCGGTGCAACGTGGACGGTCCACCGCTGGTTGTCGTTGCTGACCAGCCGGTTGGCTTTGACCACGTCGCCGCCGGTGACCGTGAAGGCGTGGTCTCGCAGCGTGGCGTAGCTCAGCGCGACGTGCTCGCCGAACCACAGCTCAAAGGTGAAGGTTTGACTTCCGTCGTGCGACGTTGGCACTTCGTGGGTGGTGGCTGTCAGCATGGCCGGGGTATTGTTGGTTACGCTCTGATTGGCGAAGGATGCGGCGGCGTTGCCGGCGAGGTCCTGGAGCCGTGTTGCGGACTCGTCGGTTGGGGCGGTGTAGTCCACCGTCACCACGTTGCCGGCTATTACCGGCGTTGCCAGGGTTAGGGATGCGGCGGCTCCCGAAAGTGTGACCATCTCGACGGCCCGATTGCTGCCCGCGGCGGTCACGTAAAAGGCTGACGTACCCGGCGCAGCGTTCTCTTGCAGGGTTTCGTTGAAGGTGATGGTGAGTTCGGCGCCGTCCACTGAGGCGGACGTGACAGATGGGGGCGTGGTCTCCCGCGGTGTGGCGGTTACCTCTCCGGAGGGTTCTCCGTCGCCGCTGTCGTTGGTGGCCACGACGCGCACGGTGTATTCCACACCGTCCATCAATCCATCGATGACGTATGAGGTCTTGGTCGCGTCTGCCTGGGACACATCTTCCGTGGGGTCCCAATCGTTTGATGCGCTCTTCCACTGGATGGTGTATCCGGTGGGAGCTGTGCCTGCGGCCGGCGCCGTCCAGGTGGCGCTCAGTTTGCCGCTGCTGTGCGGGACGACCTGCAGATGCGTGGGGGCTTCGGGGACATCTCCCTCGCTGGACCCCTCATCCCGGGACGAATTACCGGCCGAGCCGTCGCCAGTTTGGTTGGTGACTGTCTGGTCAGTGAAGGATGCAGCGACGTTGCTGGCCGCGTCCTGCACGGGGTTGCTGCTGGGCGCGGTATAGCTCACGGTGACGGTGTCGTCGCTGGTGGCCGTGCTGACCAACGTGAGGTTCACCGTGCTGCCGTTGATGACTACTGTGGAAGGACTGGCTACCGAGTTGCTGCCCACGGTCACCGAGTAGGCGCTCTGTGCCGGCGTGGAGTCGGTATCGAGGTCCTCGTTGTAGGCCAGCGCCAGCGACGCTCCGTTCACTGTCGCCGCCTCGAGCGCTGGCGCGGTGGTGTCCGGCGTATTGTTGGTCACCACCTGCCTGCTGAAGGAGGTCGCGGCGTTGCCCGCCGCATCCTGCACCCTGCCCACCCCTTCGCCCGTGGAGGCTGTGTAGTCAACCGTGACAATGTCCCGCGCCTCCACCGGCGGCGACAGCATCAGCAGCACCTGGGATCCGCCAATGCCGCCACCCAAGACCGTGTGGGGAGCGCTGTTGACGCTCACCGTGAAGGCACTGAACAACAGCGTGGCGCTGCTGTCCAGCGTTTCACTGTAGGTCAACTCCAGTGTGCCTCCGTTCACGGTGGCCAACTGTAGCTGAGGAGCGATGTCATCGGACGGGGGAGTCCACTGAACACCGGCGCCCTGGTGGGCGGTGTCGGCAACGTGTCCGGCTGCGTTGCGGATGGTCCCGCCGTTCGGGACCAGGGAGTTGGGATTGATCAGAAGCGAACTGTGTTCCCCATCCGTTGCGACGAGGGTATAGTCGAAGACCAACTGGTCGGTGCCGCTGCCGCGCAGGTAGTGGGCGGACCTGGCCGCCGTCATGCCCAGCAGGACCGGAACCGAAGGTGTCCCGCCGGACGTGTCGACGTTGACCGCCTGGCTGAAGGTGAACGTGACCTCGACCGTTTCACCCGCGCCGAAGACCCCGTCCGCGCCCGGCTCGCCA
This sequence comes from Dehalococcoidia bacterium, assembly GCA_963668585.1. Classification (GTDB taxonomy): domain Bacteria; phylum Chloroflexota; class Dehalococcoidia; order Lucifugimonadales; family UBA3495; genus Bin87. The sequence goes on from OY764869.1 coordinate 1,445,662, forward strand.
AAGGTGGGCGCTCCGATGATCCCGGTCGCCTCGGCGTGGCCCTCTGACGTGGACGGCATCGTGCCCTCTTCGTTGGAGCGGTAGGTGCGGTGTCCCAGGATAGCCGCGTCGCCGGTCGCCACGCTGGAGATGCTGCCGGACGGCGCCAGGGAATTGCTCGGATCGCGCAGGGCAAGCGAGTCCCGCGAGAGGCGAATCTGGTCGAAGGAGATTTCGCCGTCGACCTGCCCCAGTGTGTGGGTGAACACCATCCGCTCGGTACCGGAGCCGGTGGGGTGATAGAGCAGGGAGGCTTGCCCGCCGTAGAAGAGGGCCACGCGCGGAAAACCGCTTGGATTGGTGTCGACCGTCACGGCTTCGCTCCAGACCAGGGTCACCGTCACCGTGTCGTCCGCGGCATACCTTCCGTCCTCGCCGTCGGGCTGGCTGAACTCGGCGTTCACTATCCAGGGCCCGGTGGTCTTCAGGCAACGCAGCCCCACGTCCTCCGCGTGCTGGCAGTTGTGCTTCCCCACTGGGCTGGAGCGACAGTCCAGTAAGTGCGACTCGCCGCCGTCGCAACTCAGGTCGTCCAGCCAGATCGGTTGGTCCCTATCGCCCGGCGGAAAGATCCCGCTGCCGAAGCGGCCGCTGTTCACCGAACCGTCCGGGAAGCCCAGCGCCCGGCAGGCCGTGTCCGCATCCTCTGTGCTCCAAAAGTCGTCGCAGATCGTCCCCCATTCGCCTTTGTAGTAAATCTCCAGGCGGCCCTCGCAGGGTTCCTCGTCATCGGCAATTGGCGGTCCGTCAACGAGTCGGAGGTCTCCGGTATTGTCGTCTACCGTAACCGGCAGCGCCTCCATCATCGCCTCGTATTCGCCGCCCGATGCGTTATGGGACAGGGTTTCCAGGTCGTCCTCGCGGTTGCCGTCGTGTGCCGCGGCGACGGTCAGGGTCTGCAAGGTGTTCCAGTTGGCGGCTGAGAAGTTCAGGGTGTCGTTGAGCAGGCTGGATCCGGTCAGGGTCAGGTCGGTGCCGCTGTGCCCGGTGATGTTCAGGGCGACCGCCGCGGTGGGCTCGGTGGCCAGCTTGACGCCGTAGTCGGCCGTGCCGCTCTCGGGCACCGTCAGCTCGAGCGGCTGGAGAATGATGCCCAGCGGGTCATTGTCGTTGACGGTGACCGTCAGGTCGGCGTCAACGCCATCGTATTCTGCCCCCACCGCCATGTGGGCCAGCGTCTCGGAGTCGGCCACGCCGTCATCGTCGTGAGCCGTTTCGACGGTCACCGTCTGGGGCATGTTCCAGTTGAGCGAGGTGAACGTGAGGACGTCATTGGTCAGCCTGTTGCTCACCAGTTCCAGGTCGGTGCCGGTGTGGCCGGTGATCGTGACGCTCACGTTCACCGTCGGCTCCGTCGCGAGGGCGACCGTGTAGCCGACGCTGTCTTCTTCCTCCACCGTCAACGAGGTGGGGCTGAAGAGGATATCCGCCGTGTCGTCGTCGGTGATGGAGACGGTGGTATCACCTTGCGTCCCGGCGCTGACCCGGGGGTCCGGCATGGTCCCGAATCCCAGAGTCACTTTCTCGTTGTCGTCGTCGATCAGGTCCTGGGTGACCTCGATGGTGAAGGTCTTGGAGCCAGTATCTCCGTCATTGAAGGTGACGCTGGGCATCACGGTGTAGTCGGCGGCGCTGGCCGTGCCCTGGGGCGTGGCCGTGATGGGGATGATGATGGTGCGCTCAGGGTCCGCGCTCACGCTCACGGAGACCTGCTGCGTGGCGCCTTCGGCCGCGGTATAGGCAGCCTGGGCGAACGACACCGTCACGGTGGGGTGGTCGTCGTCGCCGATGGTCAGCGTCGTTTCATTCGCGGTGCCAGGGGTTATCCGCTCGGGAAGGCTGGTTCCGAACCCCAGCTTGACGCTCTCGTCGTCGTCGTCGGCATCGTCGTCCTCCGCTTCAAAGGTTATGGTTTTCTCGGTCTCGTCCGCGGCGAAGGGCACGCTGGTGGGCACGGTATAGTCGGCGGAGGTGGCGCCGTCCTGTCCCGTGGCCGTGATGGGGATGGTCACCTCGCGCTCGGGCGCCGCGCTCAGCCTGACGGTCACGTTGACGGTGTCTCCTTCGGCGACCGTATAGTCGCTTTGGGGGAACTGGACCGTCACGTGCGGATGGTCGTCATCGGCGATGTTCACCGTGGTCTCACCGGTGGCGCCGACCAGGAGGCGGTCCGAGAGGTCGGATCCGAATGCCAGAACCACCTTCTCCCCGTCGTCGTCAAGGTCATCCTGGAGGGCAGTGAAATCGACGGTGGCCTCCGTGTCGCCGGCGGCAACCGTCAAGGTATCCGATGTCAGAGAGTAGTCCTGGTCGCTGGCGCCGTCCTGGTTGGTCGCGGCGATGGGTATCTCGACGGAGTCCGGCAACGGACCACCCAGTGATACGGTGATACCGACGTCATCTCCCTCGCCCACCGTGTGGGAGTCGCTCCCGAACTGCAACGACACAGGAAGCATGTCAATGGCAACCCGCACGGTGCTTCCTGAGGACAAGCTGAGACTGGAGTTGCTCCAGGTGACGGAGTTTCCGGCAGCATCGAAGGTGCCGTCCGACAGACGGAAATCCTGAGTCCCCACCCGCAGCCTGGTGTTCTGCAGCAGGCCCGGGTCCGGTTGCCGGTCCAGCACGAGTTTCAACTGGTTGCCGTCCCGTACAGTCAGTTGATCGACCACGTAGGCGGAGCCGCTGCGGCGCACCACCCGGTTGGACAGTGATCCCTGTAACGTTTCGCCCGGCCCCGGGTCGCGGAAGCCCAGGATCTGCGGCCCCCCGGCCGTGGCCGCTTCCAGGTCGGCGCACCAGAATCGGAAGCAGCCGACGGTCCTCCCGTCAACCTTGTGGCTGTTGCCCGCGTCCTGGCTGCTGTGGGTCAGGATGAGGGGGCGATTGTTGGCTGCGGTCCTGATGTTGCTGCTCCCGCTGGAGCCCAGGCTGTTGGCGCCGATGTTGAATCCGTTTTCGGTGTCCACGTCCGTGCTTTGCACGACGTAACTGTACAGCAGCGTATTGGTGCCGCTTCCCGAGATGTATTCGGCGCGGCGTGCCTGATCTCCCAAGTTTAGCCGCGCCGTACCGCTAACGTGAACTACTTCCGCGGTGAACCTGTACTCGATCTCCAGGTTTTCACCGCCCTTGTAGGTATCCCCGTCCAGGGGCTGGGAAACCACCACCACGCTGTCAAGTTCCTCAGTTTCATCTGCGAAGACCTGCATTTTCAGGGAGTTTGCGGAATAATCATCGTCAGAATTGATGTCCTCGGTGTGGTTGCCCAAGCTCCATCCGGTAGCGGCCTCGGGATCCTCACTGTCGCTGGTGGCCAGTTCTACTTTCCCGTTTCCACCCGCTATTCCAACTACGACCCAATAGGTCGTGTTGGCAGCGAGGAATAGTCCATCGGAACTGTAGTCGATTTGCGCGATGTCGCCGGTGCTGACGGTTCCATTGGCGGTCAGAGCCTCGATGGTCGTTCCGATTGTGTTTCCCGATGCGTTGTTCCTGATGCTGACGCCGACCCAAGCGCCAGATTCTCTGGTCATGAGGAGCCGAACCTTGTTCAGCACGTATTTCGTGCTGCCTGTGGTGAAAGACGTTCCGATGACCCGAGCTTCCGCCAAGTTCGACGACTGCTCTCCCCGCGCCCGGTTGCTGACCGCCAGTTTGTCGGCAGGCGCGGAAGTGGCGAAAACCGTCATGCTGATGGAGTGGGTACTAACGAAGTTCCCATCACGGTCCCTGGTGTCGTCGCCGATGGTCCAGTGTCTAAGCCCATCTTGGTCATCGTTTATGTCCGCTACACGAATCTTGGCCGTTCCGCCAAACGCTGACACCGCCACCCAATACGTCGTGAACGGCTCCAGGTAGGTGGTACCGTCCGGAGTGTAATTAGCGAATTGCCGCGCGCCAAGTGTGCCAGCGTCGCCCGACATTCTCGCGTAGGTACTTCCCGGCTTGCCCGCGTTATCATGCAGGATGACCATACCGACTTGCGCACTATCATCTGAACTCAATGTTACCCGGACACGATCCAGTTGGTGGCGAACGTTGGCGGTGGTGAATTTGGTTACCCTCCAATTAGTTTCGGGCCACTGGATACGGACGCCGCCGGATTGGGCAGTATTCTCCACTACGACGGTTGACTGCTGGGCGTGGCTTTCATCGCCGTTTCCGAGCATCAATAACGCCACCAGCACAGCGAACATGAGCATCATCGTCGGAGTGCGGCGGCGCCTCGGGCCGAGACGTCTCAAGGACATCTTCTTGACCCCCGCTCCACTACCGACTGTGCCCGAAGCGCCGGACCACGCAGCCTGGCACCACACCCGAGGCCCGTAAACCGGCGATGATGCTCCGTGACAAGCAGGCTCTGGCCTCGGGATACCCCCAGGGTGAAGCCAGCTTGGATGACCGGAGAACAGTACCGCCGGCATCGCCGGCAACACTGACTGTGAGCAGGTAGCAGGTCTACCCTTCTACCCGCTTGCCTCAAATGATCGGAGCACGCCATCAAACTGTCTCGGGTAGCGGGTTACACCTGCAACCCGTTTGCCGCAGGAGCCGTATGACCCACGTGCAGGTTCCATAGCCGAATGCCGGCCACCACCATCAGGATGGGCAGTGCCGCCCCCAGCACGGACCAGAACTGTCCGTCCGGCACATTGCCTGGCGAGAGCGAAAGCGCCCAGTTCCAGTAGTAGATGATGCCCGCAGCCACCACCCCATAGAAGACCGTGTTGACTTCGAGATACCGCTTCAGGTCAGAAGACCCTTCGCCGTCCATCCTGCGCTTGCCAGCGTAGCTCGCCACCACCGTGATGAGCACCGCAGGCGCGATGAACCAGTTCATGTAGCGCCACAACGTGAACGGCGCATCACCCGCGTGATAAAACGGTGTGACAATGAAATGGATGGCAACGGCAATGCCGACCAGCACCACGTAAGCCGCCGCAACGCGAAGGACGTAAGACATGACGCTCCTCTTATCCCCGTGAACCTCTACACAGTTATTGAGTTCGCGCAGCAACACCAACGACCGACACACCCTCACCCGGTGACGCCGCACGAACCGCTCACCTCATCCACGTTATCCCGTGGATGACATCGACCCACCGACCGGTCGGGCGAGCCCATGCCCACGTCTTATTTGACGTACAACGTTCAGGTTAGACCACCGATGTGAAATGGCCGTGAATTATCGGGTAGATATTGTGCGGATTTCGTGCAGATTCATCCCGGCTACAACAAACCAGCCCGACATTTTGATGACAGCAGCCCATGGCGGGCGGCGCTCAGGCACCAATAAACTGGAGGCATCCCCAACGACCAACGCCGAGAGCCCCCACATGCCCGCTGCTCAACGCGCCTTCCCCTACATCTGGACGACCTGGCTTCCCCGCCTACTCACCGGTGAGAACTCCTGCGAGTGGGCGATCTGGTTCAAAGCCCACTACGTCGAATGGACACGGCAACCCTCCGACTTCGATCAGGCCGAGTGGCTCATGCGCCACACGGCGCTGCTGAACCAGCAACGCCAAGAATGGCTCGACCGTGGCTACGCCGTCCACATCGAGGGTCAGAATGCCTTCCAGCTGCGCGGGAAGGCAGCCACACTGGCCGGCCGCCCCGACCTCGTGGTGCTCGCCGACCGAGACGCCACCATCATCGACGTCAAGACCGGTCGAGAACAGCCTTGGCACCGCGTACAGGTCATGATCTACCAGTACGCTCTACCTCTGGCCCTGCCGCAGTACCGGGACGTCAGGATCGGCGGCGAGGTCATATACCCTACGCGCACGGTGCGAGTCCCGAGGGGAGCGCTACCCAACCAGTTCATCGAGGATCTAGGCGCCCTGATCCGGCGGCTGGCGGCCGACGTCCCGCCCCAGCGGGTGCCGAGCGCACAGGAGTGCCGGTTCTGCGACATCACGGCCGGCGATTGTCCGGACCGGGTTGAAGCGAACCGAGACACACCAGAGGGAACGACGGCGGACTTCTGAGCGTCCGGCGGCGCTGGACGACGATCAGGTTTGACCGGGCGGAACCGGGCAGATAGCATCAATCCAAAGACCAGTTGGCAGGAGGCTCACGACATGACCACCAGCGCGGACATTCTCAAAGAGGCCGCCCGGATCGTACGCACGGAACTGCCCAAACACCTGTCCGGCGAGTTCGCCATCAACGGCGTCGAGGCGGAGAGTCTGCCCAGCCCGGACGACGAAGATTACATCCACGTCAACGTGATCCTCGAGGACAACCATCCAGAGCTGGACGCCCGCGAATTGCTGGACTTCAAGCAGGCCATCAGGCCGATGTTCGAGGGGGCCGGCGTCGAGCCGATACCCGCCATCTCGTTCTCGAACCGGAGTGAGCTGGCCAGATGACCCAGCCCGGAAGTGTGATGCCACGCGCAATCTTTTGGCGAAACCTCATCTTCGCAGGCCGGGACCTGCTCAACCCACAGCGGAACGGCGAGCCACCGACGGACGAGCATGTCAGGCGCGCCATCAGCAGCGGCTACTACGGACTGTTCCACGCCCTGGCCTCCAGCAACGCGGACGTGCTGATTGGAACACCACACGACCCAATTACTGCGGCGGCATGGACTCGGGTTTACCGAGGAATCGACCACGGTCCGGCCCGACAAGAGCTACGGCAGCACCGACAGGAATTCTCGACGGGAGCGCAAAACTTCGCGGACCTCTTCGGCGAATTGCAAGATAGGCGCAACTCAACGGATTATGACCCAGGCGCGGTTCTGACCGGTCATCAGGCTACCGTCTGGCTCGCCATGGCAGAATTCGTGTGCATCGACTATCTGCAAGTAGACCGCGATGAACGAGCCTACATCGCGAGCCTGACGGTGACGCGAGGACGGCGATCATGATGACGCCACCGTGGACGCGAACGGAGTAATGGCGTTCCCGACTGGTGACAATGGGCGATAGCGCGAGAGATACGCCGCGTACCCGGGCACCAAAAGCCCAGCGGCGCCCCTATGGGACACCACGGCCGCAAGACCGTCCGGACCGCCCGAACACGGCGCCACGAAACAGCTGGGGATTGGCGAGGACTGCGTACTCGACAGGGCCTTCAGAGCGCCCAGGACGGCGTCGCAGGCTAGAACCCACCCACTGCGTCGGCGAACCGCCCGACATGGCAGCGATGGCGCGCTGAGCGGCCCGTCAGCACGAATGGAGCGCAGGAGCCGGCCAGCAACACAAACTCACGGCCGAACAGGAGATTGTCGATGAGCACGGAGACATATCAGCAGGCGAGTGAGCATCTGCTAGCCCGGGCTAGGAATGACCTCGCTGTCGGCGACCTTGCCCAGGCGTCCGAGAACGGATGGGGCGCCGCCGCCCAGATCCTCAAGGCCGTGGCCGAAGCGCGCGGCTGGGACCACGACCGGCGCCGCCACCTGTCCGCCGTGGCCAGCCGGCTGAGGGCGGAGACCGGCGACCGGGACATCTACCGGTTCTTCGCGGTGGCCAACCTGCTGCACGAGAACTTCTACGAGAACGAGATGGAAACCGACGACGTAGCAGACGGCCTGGACGACGTCGAGAACCTGATCGACCGGCTGCTACCCATGCTGACCCAAACGTAGTCCCTCGCCGACCAAACCAATATAGACTGCCAAAGCCCGCCGACCGAAATCAACGGGCTTTGTCCATAAGGTACAGCCCCTGGCGATCAGCCGTTGACTGCTGCCAATAGGAGTGCCCGATCTGTTCCGCCAAGCCTCTGAACGCCGCCGAACGCCTACGGTTCGCGGACGCGACAGCCACCGCCCACATCGACTCCGACGACCTGACCGACCGGCCGCCTCCCTGGTGAACGCACGGACACAACCGGGCCCCAGCCGAAAGATGAGGCGGGAGGTACCTGAGACGGGTGTGGACATGCGCTGCCCGCTCCAGACGCCGCCTGTATCTGCGTTTCCGCGCCGCGACGCACAGCAGCGACGCTGTGAGACCGTCCGAAGAAACGGTGGGGAGACCAGTTTCATCGGTACACCACACGCTCAACGGCAGCCGGTACGCCGCGATGAACTGGCGAGCGACCGGAGGCTCACAGTATAGTTCGACACCTCGACAGCCTCGTCGGCCGGCGCGGACCGGCGGCACATCGTCCTCGGGGCCCCTCAGAGCGCCGTGGACGCAGTCGCAGCCGAGGAACACCAACTGGGGCAGCGAACCGCTCGACGCGGCAACCACGGCCAGCGCCAATCTCTCCAAGGGCGCGCGGGGACCCGAGGACTGGCGACCCGACGCCCGGTCGTACTGGTGCCAGTACGCCATCGACTGGATCGCCATCAAGTCCACCTGGGAACTCACCGTCACGCAGGCCGAACGCGACGCTCTCGAGGAGATGCTCAACACTTGCAGGGAACCGCCAAACCTGTGGGTATCTCAAGGCAGCACCGCCCTACCACAGCACCGGAACCACATGCGACCGCCACGCCGACGGTGAAGACGTACAGCTCGTGCGACGCGGCACGGGCAACGGGCGAGACCCGCGTGCAGGGCAGCAAAGGCGGGAGAAGGTTCCCACCGCGGATGGCACCAAGTGCACGAGAAGGCAACGGAGGCGGTGTGGCCCGCGAGAAGTAAATCAGATCGTCGCGACAGCGGAAAACAGCAGTTGTCGCACGCTCTAGTCCAGCCCCACACGTCGCAGCGTGTATGCGTCCCCGGCCATAATTTCCCCAATCTTGGCCGGCAGGCCGCGAAAATCATCGGTCGACGCCGAAATCAACCTTCCGGTCAACGCTCCGCTTTCGTCTGAGGCCAGCCACACTGCCAGCTCGGCGCACTCGTCTATGGAGGCGCCGCCGCCCGACGTTACCCTCAGCCCGAGCTGATGGATGAAGTCCGCGCCCGCCTCGGCGGCCTGCTCGGTCATCTTGTCCCACATGCTGGTATGGACCGAGCCCGGCCCCAGGGCGTTCACCGCAATTCCCTTGCCGTCTAGTTCCTGCGCCAAAACTTCGGTAAGCCGCACCACCGCCGCCTTGCTGGAGCAGTAGGCCGACATGTTGCTCCACGCATTGGTCGCGCCGGCTCCCGACAGGTTGATGATCTTCCCTTCTGACTGCGCCAGCATGACAGGAATGACAGCCCTGCACACCAGGAAGGTGCCGGTGAGGTTGACGCTGATGGTATTTACCCAATCAGCGATGTCGTTGCCCTGCAACGGCCCGACGGGCCCAGAGATGCCGGCATTGTTGACCAGAACGTCAATACGTCCGAATCGCTCAACAGCCGTGTGGACCAACCGTTCTGTGTCCTTCTTGCTGGTAATGTCGGTGGGAACGGCGACCGCTTCAGCGCCCAGTTCCGAAACGGCACCGACGACCTTTAGCAACTCGGATTCGCTGCGTGCGGCGAGCGCCAGATTTGCGCCTTCACGGGCATAGGCCAAGGCGATAGCTCGCCCAATGCCCCGCCCGGCACCCGTGATGATTGCTACCTGACCATCCAGTTTCATCGTGTAACCTCCCGGGGAGTCCCAATCAAGGCGGGTGGAACATCGGAAAATCAACCCGTCGTTCCTGCGCGAGATTTTGGTCATACTAATCCCGGAACGCACTGCAGGCAAAACGGCAGAGGAGATCTTCCCCACAGGCCCTAGAACGCTCCCGGAGGCCGTTTCCAGCGGACATTCGGCGGGCTGATACGGCGATCCTACAACCATCCACAAATCACGACCACCCGGCCACAGGGACAGGCAACAGCCTGTCCTTTTTCTTTGGCTAACAAAGGAGCAGAAATGCCGGCTCCCCGCATACTACCCCTGGGATTCATCGACAGAACCACCGACGACGGCGCAATCATGCTGCTAACCACGCCCAGCGAATCCCACGACCTGCGTGTCGAGACGGCGGTCACACTGGCCAGTCGGAGCATTGGACAAACCAACGCCACCGCCAGAGTACGCGGCATAATAACCGCCGTGGGCTACGTCACCGCCACCTTCAAGATGGTGGAGACCCAAAAGACATCCAACTGGCCCGAGGACGAGCAGGTGCTACAGCGGGGAACTCCCATATACCAAGCACTGCCCGGCAGCTTCACTCCCGACCCCGTGAGAACAATCAGCAGGGAACAGGCGGAAAGTCTCAACAGGCTCGCAGCCCGGTACCGAGAAACCACCTACCCAACACCGCCGACCATCGTCACGCCACGCCAACCTCCAAGGAACGGCAGACACCCAGACCCATAGCCGTTCAGCAGCAAAACCGCATTCTTGACGAATACCGCGCATTCTGAAAAACTATTACTGAAGCAAGGAGAAAGATCATATGACTGACAAAACCGTCGTGGATGGCAGCTTGCCTTCGCTCGATGAAATCGTCCACTGCGCCAACTGCGGAGCCAGAATGGCGCACACCGGGCAAATCTACTACTGCCCAACCCCCTCGTCCGATTCTGGACGCGACTGTCCCACCAACCCGGTTGGCACGCAACTCCTGCTCCGCACAGTGTTCAACGGGCTGCTGAACAGGCTCGTCACCGATGACAAAGTTCTTCACCTGACCCAGGCCATCAAGGCAACCATCGAACCGCACGAGAATGCCCAGCGCAAGAGGATGGAACGCGCCGAGGCGGCTCTGGCAGACGCGAACGCCCAGGAACCCACCGTCTTCCAAGCCGCGGAAAACCGCACCAAGCATTACCAAGACACGACAACCGAGGTCGGCGCACTGGACCAGCTCACCGCGGCACGCGCCCTTGAGTCCATGGCCGCCCGTGACGAGCTGGACAAGATCTCCTTCATCAGCGACGAGCAGGGGATCCGGGATGATGCCACCAACCCGGCCACCTTCCTGGAAGGCAACAGCCTCGACGAGGCCCAAGAATTGCTGGACCTCCTGGTCGAGAAAATCATGGTCGACTCGAAGACCGCACTCATCGTGTACCAGGTCGATATGCCCACCGCCTCACCGTCGGAAACCATCAAAGAGGACCGCATGGAACTCTACCCCGCGTTCATGCTCTGACCAGGCATCAACACATAAAGAAAAAATAAGGAGCAACTCTCAAATCGAGAGTTGCTCCTTTTTATGGGTCGGGAGTACTCACGGAGCAGACCACCTGGTCAGTGGTCAATGCGACACCGACCCCAACGTTTCCATTAGGCTGCCAGCGACAGCCCCAAGCTCGCTCTAAACAGTATCACCTTCGTGCAAATCGAACGCTTCCGTGCAAATCAACGCTTCATGCTCTTTGGTCACTTGCGGCATTTCTTTCCCAAAGGTCCTCAATAGTCAATCTAACAGCGAACCCAGCGTTTTCCTTGGGCTGCCAGCGACAGCCCTAAACGTGCTCTAAACAGCGGCATCTTCGCCGGAATCGAAGGCTTCATATTCTTTAGCCACTCGCGGCATTTCTTCCCAGAGGTCCGAGGCCGATTCCTCTGATACGGGTTCTTCATCTCGAAGAGCCTTGAGCTTGGCGAACAGCGCACATCTCTGTTTCAAGACCGCTCTCACCAGCACCTCGTCAGCCCGTATCAATTTGTCGTTGTCCGTATGGACAACTTTTTTGTTCACCTCCGGTCCGATGGTATGATCGTGTGCACGTTCGTTCATCTGATATACTGGCTCGAGCTTTGCTCCAGTCATCTCCTTTTTGGGTAGTCGATGCAAGCACCGCCGCACCTATTATAGCAGAGCGAACAGCAATTCCAGGGAAGGATGGCAGGAAAATGGTCACGAAAGAACGGATTTCCGAAAAAGACGTAGACACCGAGGCCGAATCCCCACCAGACCAGAGGAACCCCAAAACCAGACAGCGCCCGCCCATTGGCGAACTGCTCAAGCAGCTTCGCGGAACCAAGACACTCCGGCAGGTGGAAGCCGACACCGGGATCACCAACGCCTATCTGAGCAACCTGGAACTCGGCCTCAAAAAGCCCGGCATGAGGACGTTGACCAAGCTCAGCCGCTACTACTCCGTATCCATGGACCACCTGCTCAGTGTCGCCGGCATGGAGGGAGAAGTCCCGCAACCAGCCGGCGCGGACTCGGTCATGGACATCCAGCGAGCGTTTGACTTCGTCATCACCGACCCCAACGTAGCCCACTATCAGAAGCCGGCAGACATCCTGCCACTCGATGCGCAGAAATTCGTCGTCCAGATCTACCAGCACTACACCGGTAGGAAACTCCTGTAAGAGAGCAAAATAATGTCGCCTACCACCATGTACCATTCCGCCGCGCAACAGACTGCGGTACAACTGAACATCGCCAGAAAGGCCGTGAGATACCGCAGGGTGTCGGGTAAATCCCAAAAGGACAACTTCTCCCTAGGGAGTGTCGTCAAAACAATGTGAGGGTGATAGATTGGAGTGAGTTGGGAGAGTTTGGAGGGTGGGGAGTATGCGAGCAGCGCACCGGCGCCACGATATGACTGATGATGTTTGGGAGCGATTGAGGCCGCATCTGCCCGGGGGAGAGGGCAAGCAGGGCCGACCGGCCCATGACAACCGTCGGTTTATCGACGCCGTGTGCTGGATTTTGCGTACCGGAGCGCCCTGGCGGGATTTGCCGCCGGACTACGGAGACTGGAAGAACACTCACCGGCGGTTCTGCCGCTGGCGGGATCGGGGAGTGTGGGCCGGACTGCTGGAGGCGGTGATGGATGACCCTGATTTCGAATGGCTGATGATCGACGCCAGCTATATCAAGGCCCATCCCCATAGCGCTGGGGCCCGGGGCGGCAACCAGGCCATGGGCCGCACCAAAGGGGGCTGAACAGCAAGCTGCACCTGGCGGTGGACTCCCACGGCATGCCGGTCAGGCTGGCCGTTACCGAGGGCACGGCAGCCGACTCCTCCCAGGCATTGCCTCTGATCCAGGGGATCGAGGCCCAGTGCCTGCTGGCGGACAGAGCCTACGACACCAATGAAATCATAGCCACGGCCCGGGAATTGGGCATGGACCCAGTGATACCACCGAAGAGGAACCGGAGGGAGCAGCGGGACCATGACCCGGCGCTGTACCGGTTGAGACACCTGGTGGAGAACGGTTTTCTGGAGTTCAAGCAGTGGCGCGGCGTGGCGACCCGTTATGCCAAGAGAGCCGCGTCTTACCTGGCCATCTGCCAACTCCGGGCAGTGATGGTCTGGAGCAAACTCTTTTGACGACACCCCCTACGAACCCAAGACGCACGTTCCGCGCAATACTGCGAATCCAAGGGCCTAACTATCGACAAAATATTCACAGACGTGGGCACCGGATTATCCGCCACGGGACGCCGTGGATTCACCGGAATGTGCGACTACGTCTTCGACAAAACAACCTGCGTTACCGACGTAGTCTTCAATGACATAGATCGCTTCACCCGAAACTTGGGGCATTTCATCGAATACACCGAGCGCATGGTCAATGCCGGCATCACATTGCACATAGCGATCGACGCCGAGGAATACGACTACTACTCGGCGGAGAAATGGATGGATCGAGCTGTCAGCGCACAGAAGGAAAGCAGGCGGATCTCCATACGCACCAAGGGTGGTCAGAGAACCGCCACAGAACTGGGTCACCACATCGGACCCGCGCCTTGGGGCTACATGCTCGAGCACGAGACGGACGAGTTGGACGAGAACGGTTATCACGCCATCTGCGGCAAGCTGGTCCCAGACCCGGACCTATGGCCTCACGTCCTGGAGTTCTGGCGTTTGGCCGAAGAGGGCACCACACCAATGTCCCTCGCCCGACACATGCGTCTACAGGGTCTCCCGTCCCCCAGAGGGAAGGAATGGACTGGCGATACAGCGCGCGGGATCATGAAGAACCCGAAATATTTCGGCTTGCTCTTCCGTGGATCGAATCCCAAGTCCCGGATACCGGGACCCCAGGAAAATGCCCCACCTATCTTTCGGGAAGACAACCATGAGGCAGCAGTCAGCCGTGAGGGCTGGGAAAAAGTAAACAAGGGAATCGCGAGCAGGCACAGGAGCCGAGCGCCAACCCGCTCTCACTCCAGCCCAAACCCTTTGAGCAACTTCCTCAAGTGCGGTCATTGCGCGCTCCTGGGAATAGACTCAAACCTTGAGTTGCAACGACAGAAAGGCAAATTGGTCGTACGCTGCTCGCGAAAGAAGAATATGGGCGCTGACGTATGCGATTTCAAGAGCGCCAACCTGATCACATTGCTGGAACGCATCAAAGACAGAGTGGTGCATCACTTCCTCACCCCGGAAACCCTCGCTAGGGTAGTTAGCGGCGTCGCCGAAGCCAGCAGACCGATGCTAGCACAACGGCAGACCCAATTAACCCATATCCGTGAACGGAAGCAGGAGGTCAACACCGCGATCAAGAACATCAACGACGTGTTGAAAAAAGCTGGCGCTCAAGCCCCAAACCTGCAATCGCTCATAGACGACCTTGCCAACCTCGAGATTGAACGGGCAGACCTCGAAAAAGAAGGCAGCCAGATTGATGAGGCTACGGAAGAGGCTCTCCGCTTCGTGAACGACCCAGCCGGCATCATCGAAACGGCCTTGGACTACAAGACCTGGACCAACCCTGAGGACCCGGAAGCGATCAAGGAGTTCTTGCAGATTTTCATCGAAAAAGTGGAAGTCTTTGAGCTCGAGGAAGGCGCCACGGACCAGCGTGCGGTGATCCACTACGACATACGAGCATTCGGCGCAGGAGCAAAAGGCGCCTCAGCCACCGAGACCATCCACATAGGTAAAAAAAAGTCCCTAAACGTGTCCGCAGATAATTGTGGTTTAGATGGGTTCACGGGGATAGACCCGGAGCGATTTATGCCACCCAGGACCGGAAACAGGTTCCCCCGCACGCGCGGGGATAGACCCGACGCATCAGCCTGGACCCGTTGGTTCAGGTAGGTTCCCCCGCACACGCGGGGATAGGCGAGGGGCAGACAGTTCGTCCGCCCCTATGCACATTCATCCCGTCCATCATTGTGAGATGCGACTACGCCCGCCGCAGGCCCAGGTGGTCGTAGCGGAAGCGCCGGTCGCCGATGCTGAACTCGAACCCGCCGCCGGCCGGCGCGGGCTCCACCGAATCAGGCGGCTCGATCCCTGGCAGCCACCGCGTTGATAGCGCGATGCGGTCGATAGCGCGTGATGCGTCAAAGGGGCTGGCGGCCTCCGGTTGGAACGTGATTTCCACCCGGTCGTCGCCCAGCCTGGTGCGTATCCGCTCGTCGTCGCTGGGGAACAACACGTCCAGGTTGTCAGTGAAGAATGACTTGTCCCGGCGAATGAGGTGTCCGCGCGCGGTCTGCACATCGGCGATGTGGCCGCCGGCGGTGCCGATGGAATGTTCCTTCCACTCGTCTCCCAATTCCTCAGTGATCCGCTCCAGAACCTCGGGATGGGTCGCCATCTCCACCAGTTCCCGATTCATCTCCGGTATGCGCCATTGGGAATACTGATCAACCAGCCGGCGGGTTGCCTCAAGGATGTGCAGGTTGCGGTACACGCCGCCGTGGGGCCCCAGCCCGTTGGCGGTACCGCCGGAGGAGAGCAGCGGCGATAGGTCATCCCCCGGCGTGAGCACGATGCAGCGAGGCTCGGTGTAGTCGCCGGGTCGGGTTCCGTCATTCTGCCGATGCCGGTGCAGCCGGCCGATGCGCTGGAGCAGCACGTCAGCGGGACACAGGTCGGTGACCAGCAGGTCGGCGTCGATGTCCAGGGATTGCTCCAATGTCTGTGTGCCCACCACCACCAAACCGCCGGCAGGGCGTCCTCGGCCCAGGCGGCGTTCGATCTCCGTGTCCAGCATCTCCCGGTCAACGGCGGCGAACCGCCCGTGATGCAGTGTGGGGGTGCCGTACACCGAGAACAGCAGATTGATATCCTCGGGTCTGATCGCCTCCAGCAGCGCTTCCTGCGTGCGGATGGCGTGATCCACCGTGTTACGGATCACCAGCACCTTGGCGCCGCATCGCGCCGCCTCCAGCGCCCGGGCTGCTACGGCCCCAAAATCCCGCATCTCCGGCTCGGACCGGATGTTCACGTCCTTGCGCTGGTCGTTCTCCCCAGCGTCAATCATCTGCGACGCCGTGCTCACCCCGGGGTAGGGCGCATCGATTGCCTCCGCCAGGGTCGGCGCGTCTGCGGCATCCCTGCCCAGCCAGCGATGCCGGCCCAGCCAGCGATGCCGGGCCGTCGAGCCAAGCGTGGCCGACATCAACAGCGCGTGACCTCCCGCGCCCAGTTGGGCATCCAGCACTGCGGCCAGCACCTCGCTCATGTAGGCATCCGACGCGTGGACCTCGTCCACCACCAGCAGGTTCCGCGCCAGGCCAGAGGCCCGCATGTGGGCGTTCTTCACCTTCAGCGACCCCAGCATCACCTGGTCTACGGTGCCCACGGCGATCTGCGCCGCCAGAAACCGCTTGGGACTCTCGGCGGCCCAGCGGCGACCGTCGGCGGCATGGTCGTCCCACCACACTTCGTAATCATGCAGTCGCTGGCCGTGGACATCGCCGGACCGTAGGTAGCCGGGCACGGCCAGCACCGGCTCGGGTCGCCCGTCCGCCGGAAACATATTGGCGACGAAGCGGTTCACCCGGTCAAAGATCTGCTTTGCCGCCGCTCGGGTGGGCAGCGCGAAGTAGAGGCCATCCACCAGACCCGCCTCGTACAGCCTCGCGAACCGCCACAGCGCAGCCTCCGTCTTGCCGGAGCCCGTCTCAGATTCGATGATGACCAGCCGCTCGTCCACCGGCGTGCAGTACGCCGCTTCCTGAATGGCGTTGGGCTCAATGATGTGAGGGAACAGACCCGCGAGATCGGGAACGCCGGCTTGGGCCGCGCTCTGACGCTGGGTCGCCACATCGACGCCGATGCTGCTAATGGCTTGATGAGCGCCCCGACGGGCGATGTCGATGTAGTCGTCCCTGGGTTCATCAACGTACGGGAACCAGAGTTCATTGGAGCCAATCCAGTCCGCCAGATTACACAGCCCCAGAAAATGGTGCTGGAACACCGACGCCGATGGCAGGGGCCGGGTATCGGCATCGAACGCCGCTGGGAACCACTCCTGCACCAGATGGCCAATGCGACTCACATGCTCCTGTGGATCCAGCTCACCGAAGCGGCGCCACAACTGCGGAAATTCGGACCGCCCGTCGTCCAGTTGCAGCGGCCGTCCGTGATGCGACAGCGTAGCCACCAGCAGGCCGCAGACTGTTTCGCCCCCACGGTCATCCCATGTCTCGGTGGCATCCCACCACCAACCAAGCGAGTCGCAGAACCACTTGGAAGTCGCGGCGTCTTTCCCATTGAGCACCGGCATCAGGTCCACAGTGTGTCCGGCGCGCCCGGGCGGGCATCGGCCCTCGGGGTAATCACCCTGCACCCAGATCCGCCTCTGGAACCCGATGTTGACCTTGCCGATGTCATGGAGAGCCGCGAACACGCACAGGCGCGCCACCGTGGCATCGTCAATGTCGTCCCAGCCGGCGGTGTGCGCCAGTCGCCGGCGTATCGTCGATTGCTTCACAAGCACTTCAAAGCAGGCTCCAACGTCCGCTAGGTGATGCTCCAGCAAGTGGATGCGCTCCGGTGCCCTGCGGTCCGACTTCCCCCAGAAGCGGTGGGTGTATGCCTTTTTCTGCTCGAGCATATCTTGGTCACAGCGCCGGACGTAGCTTTACCGACCGCTTGCCGCGGTGGGCAGGGCACGTATCTTTGCTCCCACCAACCGTTCCGCAACCGCCAACTCATACTGCGCCTGCAGGTTCAGCCAGAACTGGGGATCCATGCCGAACCAGTGGCCAAACCTGAGGGCACTGTCTCCGGTCACCGCACGCTTGCCGGCCAGAATCTGGCTGATGCGATTCGCCGGCACATCAATCTGCCTGGCGAAACTCGCCGGCGACACGCCCCTCTCCTCCAGCTCATCTCGCAAGACCTCCCCAGGATGTACGGCTCGTTGCAACATGGTCGCCAGCGCCTCCTCAGTGATAGTCCACAATCTCAACGTCTGACGGCCCTGCTTGACCTTCTGGCCAATTGAAGCAGATGCGCCACTGACGGTTGATCCTGAAGGAGTACTGTCCTGCCCTATCTCCGCGCAGCGCTTCCAGTCGGTTGCCACGCAGCGCTCTGAGCGTCTCCAAGGACCGGGCCGCGTGCAGTATTGAGAGCCGACGCGCCGCTTGCTGTTCAAAGCTCTGAAACGCTGGACGAACTCTCCTGCGGCAAACGTTTCGGTTCGTCGGTCCCGGTAACCTTGTATCATGCAGCGTCAGTGTAGATACGACTGACGTCAGTCGTCAAGCAACACGTACAAGTTGTCAGACATAGCGCGCGCCCTGCTCGGGTTCACGGCAAGGATCAACCCTGTTGATACCGCTGCGGTTCCTACAACAGCCGTTACGTGAACCAGAATGCCAGAGTTTACCGTAAAGTGGTACCCCAAAGGAGACGGGGCTCGGGCGCCGGTGCCTGCATGGTACCCCGCACAATTCGACCCTTGCCTTTCCAGCGCTGACTAACCCCCAATCCACCGCAAGGATGAGTGCGTCGTCGTGGTGGGGCGATAAGAAGGAGAGCGCCAGCAATGATGGGCTCAGCGCCCTGCAACAGGCCCTGCCGGGCGAATGGCGCGAAAATGCCGTGGTCGTCTGGCACGACGCAGCCTGGAGTGGACGTCCCAAAGCGCGTTGCGGGGGTAGTAGGCAACCACGGACGACCGATCGATCGATCGATCGCCGAAGGGACTGCGGATTGCTCGTTTACCGAGCCCGGGGCCATTCGATTATCCTGACGAAAGGCGATTGCTATTGCTGGAACGGTTCCCTGCTCACCATCCGCTCGTCCTGCGAAAGGCTCAGGATGAGCGGACTACCTCGTCTATCGTCAATAATCGAATGGCCCCGTTACCGAGCCCCACATTCTGGACACCTGCTCCAACCGCTGTGGTGGCGGATTGTGTGGCCCTCCTGGCTCGGAGTCACACGCTGCCGGAATTCAGCGGATGCGGGGTGGTGGACTCACATTTCAAGTGCAACACGTCATTGGCGAATAGTTCCGCAGGTGTCCGATAGTCCAGGCACTTCCGTGGAGTATTGTTGTACGCCTGCTTTCTCAGGAGCGACTGGTTTTTCGTAGGAGCGACGGTTTTGCGGATTCGGCCGAACAAATCGCAATGACAAACTGCGTACGCATGAGCCCTCTTACCATATTGACAAAAGGGCAGCGCAATCCCGGTTTTCAGGCTGTGCTAAACTGCCGCCGTGTCCGCCTGGCGCGGCACACTGACACTTTGATTGCAGATTCTATGCGGAGGTTTCACATGGCGGTGCAACCCTACACCATATCGGTTTCGGACGATGTCCTTGAAGATCTGAAACACCGTTTGGCGCACGTGCGGTGGCCGGACGAGATCCCCGGAGCCGAATGGGACTACGGCTCAAACCTTGACTACATCAAGGAACTGGTGGCGTACTGGCGGGACGGTTTTGACTGGCGCGCCGCCGAGGCGAGCCTCAACGCTTTTGACAATTTCTACACCACCATCGAGGGCCAGGGCGTCCACTTCATCCACGAGAGGGGCAAGGGGCCCAACCCCATGCCGATTATCGTCACGCACGGTTGGCCCGGCTCAATTTACGAGATGCACAAGATCATCCCGCTGCTGACGGATCCGGCCAGCCACGGGGGTGACGCGGCCGACTCGTTCGACGTGGTGGTGCCCTCGATGCCGGGTTACGGTTTCAGCGCACAGACCCGGGAACGTGGGATGAACACCCGCAGGATCGCCGAGCTTTGGGACAAGTTGATGGCCGACGAACTGGGCTACCAGCGGTATGCGGCGCAGGGCGGCGACTGGGGCGCGGGCGTGACGGCGCGCCTTGGGTTCCATCACTCCGACCACGTGCTTGGGATTCACACCACCTCGGTAACGCAGGCGATTCCCTACCAGGGAGCGAGTCTGCAGGGCCTGAGCATGCGCGAGCGGTTGGAGCAGGTGATCGGCACACCGCAGGGCGGCTACCGCCGGGACTTCGCGGCCGGTCTGTCTGACGATGAACTGGCCATGATCGACCAGCGCGTTTCGTGGGCGGCCGCGGAGGGCGGATACGCGCACATCCAGGGAACCAAGCCGCAGACGCTGGCGTATGGGCTGAACGACTCGCCAGTGGGGTTGTGCGCGTGGATCGTGGAGAAATACCGGACGTGGAGCGACTGCAACGGCGACGTGGAAAGCGTGTACACCAAGGACGACCTGCTGACGACGGTGATGATCTACTGGGCAACACAGACCATCAATTCCAGCACGCGCCTGTACTACGAGAACGGCCGGACGCCGTGGTACTTCGGGCCGGATGACCGGATCAACGTACCGTGCGCGATTGCCGTGTTCCCGAAGGAACTGTCCACGCCTCCCCGGTCGTGGGCCGAGCGTACCTACAACGTGCAGCGGTGGACTGAGATGGACAGCGGCGGACACTTTGCGGCGCTGGAGAAGCCGGCGGAGTTGGTGGCCGACATGCGCGATTTCTTCCGAGGCTTGCGGTAGCCTACGATTTCAGAAGGCATCCGCACCGGCGGGCGACCGGCGACACATCCGATGCGCCGGTTCCGTCGGAGGGAATCCCGGGGATCGGTGAGGGCGATGCCAAGGCTGACAACCACGGCAAAACCGATTACCATGACTGGCACGAAATAGCAAAGACCACGCGAAGGAGGAATCCGTCAGATGATTACCAAGTTTGGCAGCCTTTGGGCCGGCAACGTCGATATGGACAACCCCGGCTACCAGGGCACACCGGCCAACGACCGCTGGCTATCCGATGAGGAACTGGCCGGCGGCGGAATCGAGAAGGCCGAAAAGATCGCGATCGCCATGGATCGCCTGGGCTACGACACTTTCTGGGCTGCAGAGCACCACTTCCAGCGGGAAGGGTACGAAGTCATCCCCAACCTGTTGATGCTGTGGGTACACCTGGCTCACCTGACCGAGAACCTCCGCTTCGGCTGCGGGTTCAACATCAACCCGATGTGGAACCCGCTGCGTCTCGCCGAAGACTACGCCACCGCCGACTGGCTGACGGATGGGCGTGTGCGTTTCGGCGTGGGTCGCGGCTACCACACCCGTGAGGTTGAGGTGTTCGGCGCGCCGATCATGGACCAGAACGCCAACCGCGAACTGTTCGAGGAGCAGGTGGAGGTCATCTGGAAGGCTTTCAACCAGCGCAGTTTCTCGCATCACGGCAAGCACTATGACATTCCGCCGAACGTGCCCTATCGCGGCTACGACCTGGAGGAGATCACGCTGGTGCCGAGGCCGAAACATGAGGTCGAGTGGTGGCAGCCGGTGGTGTCGGCCAGCGACCGGGCCATCAACTTCATGGCCAAGTGGGGCATCAAGGGAATCATCGGCGGCGGCGCGGCCACCGGCGGCGCGAGCGACGACGTGATCAAGCGCTGGCAGGCCATTCACGCCGAACACGGCAAGGAATGGGAACTGGGCGAAGGCCTGGCCGTCGGGTACTCGGTGCAGATTGCCAACTCCGAGAAGGAGGCCATGGACCAGGCCCGCCTGTGGATGGAAGAACGGGTCAAGATGTTTGGGCCTTTGGGCTTCATCGCCGGTTTGACCCAGGAGCAGTTGGACGCATTGAACGCGTTCGGCCGTCCGGTGCCCCAGGGTCTCAAGATGCCCAGCATCGAAGAGTCGGTGGCCGCCGGCCAGTACCTGGTCGGCCCGGCGGACCGGATCACCGAGCAGTTGATGCAGGTGCAGGAACGCTATCCGGGCCTGCAGGAGATCAATATCGGCGTTACGAACATGGGAATGCCCACCAGCGCGTCCATGGAACAGCTGGAGTGGTTCGCCAGCGACGTGATGCCGCACTTCAACAAGCAGGGCGCGGATAACTAGTCCGCGAACCTGACCGCGAACCCGGCCGGCGACGATTCGTCGCCGGCCTATTGATGTACGATTTGTCCTCCGTGTCGAACAACACACCCCTGTCCGCCGCAGTGGTCGGGTCAACCACGTGGGGCACCACGTTGGCAGTGTTGGTTGCCCGCGCCGGCATAACGACGCATCTGTTGTGCCGGACCGAGTGCGAAGCCGACGAACTGCGGCGATCAGGTGAACACACCCGCCGGCTGCCGGGTGTTCCATTCCCTCCAGCGTTGTCGCCCGAGCATGACCCGCAGGCCGCGTTGGGCGATGCCCGTCTGGTGGTTATCGCGGTGCCGTCCGACCGATTCCGGGAGAACATCCGGCAAATTGCCGAGTGCGTACCCGGGGAAGCCGTTGTGCTCAGCGTTACCAAGGGGCTGGAACTGCCCCGTGGACTGCGCATGAGCCAGGTCCTGGCGGAAGAGTTGCCAAACTACCCGACGGAGCGGTTCGCGGCGCTGTCGGGCCCAAACTTGGCCGGAGAGATAATTGACGGCAAACCGGCCCTGACGGTGGTGGCGTCCGCGGATGAATCAGCCCGACAGTTAACGCAGGACACCCTGATGTCGCCGGCGTTTCGGGTGTACACCAGCGCCGACGTGGTGGGAGTGGAACTGGGCGGAGCGCTCAAAAACATCATCGCTCTGGCCGCCGGGATTGCGGACGGATTGGGGGTCGGCGAGAACGCCAAGGCCGCCCTGGTCACGCGCGGTCTCAGCGAAATCGGACGTCTGGGAATCGCCGCCGGCGCTGAACTGCTGACGTTCGCAGGGTTGGCTGGCCTGGGAGACCTGATGGCGACGTGCAGCAGTCCGTTGAGCCGCAACCGACGGGTGGGCGAGGAACTGGCCAAAGGGCGTTCACTCTCCGACATACTGGCCGGCATGGATGCGGTTGCGGAGGGAGTGAACACCACGGTGGCCGCGCTGGAATTGGCGGAACAACTGGAAGTGGATATGCCAATTACGCGGTTGATGTCGCAGGTGCTGTTTGAAGGAGTGCCGGCGGCGGAGTGCATTCCCGACCTGATGCAACGACCGCCCCGGTCGGAGTGGTAGTCACCCTGCCAGAGTCACGTATAATATATGCACAACAAGGATCAATCGGGCGAGTACCATGACCGTTCAACAAGAATCGAACGAAGACCGGCTTGATCGCGTGGAGCGCATCCTGGCGGAGATGGCGGTAGCACAGGCTGAAGCCAACGCTGCCCAGGCCGAAGCCAACGCTGCCCATCAATCTCAGATGGCCGACCTCAAGGATTTGGTGGCCAGAATAGCCGAGCGAGTTGACGGATTGGCAGAACAGCAGCAGCGCACGAATCAGGAATTGTCCACCATCAAAGGCTGGCAGACGGAGTTGACCGTTGAGCGCAAAGCGGGCGATGTTTTCGCCCGACTATCATCCAATGGAGATCTGTTTCGCATTTATCCCCGACCCGATCTGAAGCATTACCTGGGCTATGGCACCCGTGCCGGCTTTGTCTCCCGCGCGGAGGCCGAGAAAATACAGGCCGTAGATTTTCTCATGGAAGGCAGTGATGGCGATGGGTCCCCCGTAATGTTCGCCGTAGAGGTTTCGTACACTGCCGGTGACAGCGATATACAACGCGCCGTTGAACGCGCGCCCCTGGCTGCAAAACTGCTGGGCCGCCAGGTTCTGCCGGCGGTAGCAGCCGAAGTGATCACAACAGACTTTGAGGAAAAGGCCCAACGTTGTGGCATCAGGTGGACTTACGTTCCCAACGGCAACAGCCTGATGCAGTAGCCTCAATGGCTAGCGCAACTCCCGGGGGAGGGTGAAGGTGATGTCCTCCTCTGCGCCGTCCAGAAGGGTCACGCGCTCGGGGTGCAGGGCTTCGATGACGGCTTCCACCAGCACCTCGGGAGTGGACGCGCCGGAGGTGACGCCGGCCCGCTTGCATCCCACGAGCCATTCGGGGTTGATCTCATCGGGGCCGTTGATGAGGTAGGCGGGCACGCCGTTGGCTTCCGCAACCTCGCGCAGACGGTTGCAGTTGGATGAGTTCTGCGCGCCGATGACCAGCACGACGTCAACCAGGCCGGCCATCTGGGTAACGGCGTCCTGGCGGTTGGTGGTGGCGTAGCAGATGTCGTTGCGCACCAGGGCGGCGGGGAACCGCTCCTGGATGGCGCCGATGGCGTTGGCAGTGTCGCCCACGGAAAGGGTGGTCTGGGTGATGACGGCGACTTCCGTTTCCTCCGGCCAGTCGAGGTCGGCGTTGACCGCCTGCTCCGAAAGGGGAGAGGTATCGTTGATCAGGGTCATGGGAGCCTGTCCCATGGTGCCGCGCACTTCCTGGTGGCCCTGGTGCCCCACCAGCAGCACCCGTTTGCCCTCGCGGTGGTATTTCTTGGCCTCGTTGTGGACGCGGGTGACCAGGGGACAGACGGCGTCGATGACGCGAAGGTTGCGCTCGTTGGCCCGCTCGAAATCCTCGGGCGGCGACCCGTGGGCTGAGAAAACGACCAGCGAACCTTCCGGCACCTCGTCCACTTCCTCGACGGTGATGGCTCCCTTGCGCTCCAGTTCCGCAACCACGTAGGGGTTGTGGACGATCTGGTGCTTGACGTACACCGGTGATCCGAATCGTTTGAGACATTCCTCGACGACATCGATGGCTCGCACTACGCCGGCGCAGAATCCGCGTGGCGAACTGAGTATCACTTCAACCATCCTGCTATCCTCTTGGGGTGAATATCGCCCCCTACGTTGCATAAATTCTTCGAAAGTCATTCAGTTCAAATCCCGTTTCAACCTGGTCATCAATGTTGGGCGACGGCTAGGCGGCGTCAGGCGTCCAGCCCCAGGGGCGGGGACCCCAGCCGGCCTCGAAAACCTCGCCGCGTTTCACCGACATTACCGGAACCACAGCGCGTTCGGATTTCCTGCCGTTGCCGAGCACGTCGTACACCACCCAGTCGCCGTCCTCGATATCCAGCACCGATATATCGGCCTGCTTGCCGACAGCGAGGCTGCCCAGGCGGTCCTCTTCGCCAATGGCGCGCGCGGGGTTGATGGTACACATCTCGACCACACGGTCGAGGGTGAACCCCATCGCCAGGAAACGGGTCATCATTTCGGTCATGCTGTGTACGGTACGGACGCGTCCGGGCACCGTGAGGTCGGTGCTGATGCAGTGTGGCTCCACGCCCTGGTCGAGGACACGCTCGCCGATGTCGAAACTGAAGTTGGCGCGTCCGTGGGCGGTGTCGAGCCAGACCCCGCGTTCGTGGGCTTCGCGGGCTTCGGGCACCAGGTTGCCGTCGCTGTCCAATACTCCGCCCGGGTTGGCGGTGAAGAAGTGTGTGACGATATCGCCGGGCTCCATGATTGGCAGCAGTTCGCGGATCACCTCAGCCGGGTATCGCTTCTCGGTGTCTCCTATATGCACCATTAGGGGGACGCCGGCCTCCCGGGCCGCGCGCTTGGCCTGCCGGGGCATTTCCATGCCCATGATTTCAAGCGCGGGGGAGACCATGCGGGCCTTGATGCCTCTAATCACCCCGTTGCTCTCTTCCACCACCTGAATGGTGCGTTCCAGATCGATGCTGCTGGGGGCGAAGATGTCGGGGGTGGTGGCAAGTCCGGTGCGGCAGATGTGGAGGAAGGGAATGATTTCGGTGTGGTTGTTTGGGATGATATGGGCAGGGAAACCGCCGTAGGTATCGCACCCGCTGCTGCCGGCATCCACCATGGTGGTGACTCCGGCGCGCACACCGCCGAGGTCGGCGTTCACGCCGTTGCCGTTGACGCCCTCGTACACGTGGGTGTGGAGGTCGATGAGCCCGGGGATCACGTATCTGCCGGAGACTTCGACGACTCGCGTTGCATCCTCGGCCGCGAGGTCGGCCGCGACGGCGGCGATTTTCCCATCGGTGATGCCGACGTCGAAGGAACCGTGTCGGCCTTCGGTGGGGTCGATAACGGTGCCGCCCTTGATGATCAGATCGTACGTAGCCATGGTCAAGTTCCCTCCGTAACGCCGGTTAGCGTGCGGCGCGCGGGCCGGTCCAGACAGCCTGCTCAAGCCGATGCCAGCGTAGTCAGCGCCGCCGATAGTGTCAAGCGGGCGTGACAAGCCTCAGGGCCATTCGATTATCCTGGCGAAAGGCAATTGCTGTTGCCAGAACGGTTCCCTGCTCATCGTCCGCCTGTGCTTTGTCCCCTGCGTGGTGAGCCTGGCCATTCCCGCACACGCCCTGTTTCAGAGTCGTGTAATCCGTCCGCCGTTCCTGAGTAGATCCCCTTCCGCCCTCACGCGTGCGCCTACGCCGCCGCGCATCGCTATGTGTGCGATATTCATCAGACACATTATCAAATGTGTAGATAATATTGTGGTCGATAGTCGCTGCTAAAACCGAGATGGGTCAGGCGCCGTTGACGGATCCGAGTGTGCGACCGATCCTCTACCGTCGCGTCAGGCGTCACCCTACGGAACCTTCCCGCCATGTGGAGTCGCACCGGAGGCTGCGGGAACGGGACACGGTCGCGCGTGGCGGCAGAGACCAGGGCGCCGGATTGCAGGGCAGGAGCGTATCCCGCAGCGACAGCTTGCCTACCGACCCGAACCGCCGCCGGAATTTGAAAAAACACCGGAGCCGAGGCCAATGATGCCGTCCCGGTTGGGGTGGAACAACTCAGGTTGTGTCCTGCAGCGGTTGTCCGGATGGATGATCGATATGCCAGCGGTATATGGCCGCCAGCAAACCGCCGCCGACCACGGAAACCATGTAAATGAAAATCACCATCGAATGCCACAGATAACCAACATTCAAGCGTTCCATCGCTTCACTGGCGGGATAACCCAGTCGGTCGTAGTCAATATCCCAGGAGAACAACAGGTTGTGGTCGAGCAGGAACGAAGGGTAGTTTGGCGCCAGATATATGGCAACCATCATCACGCCACCGGTGACAGTCAAAATTGTTCCTACTACCAGGACGCCCAATAGCATGAAACGCCGGTCCCGGTCGTTGGGAATGACGGTCGGATCACGAAGTACCAGGAGGATGACGCAGATGGTGGTCAACGCAGCCAGACTCAACCCGATCTGTATCAACATTTCAGCATTCGTGAATACCACCATCGTGATGAACACCAGGGACCAGGGAGGGACCACCACGGTCAGGGCGCGGCGAACGGGGTTGCTGGCGGGGTTCAGTTTGGCATACTGCGATTTCCATAGGACGAAGAAAAGCCCTCCTGCCATGGTTGAGAGGAACAGGTTGACCAGCAATGCCAGCATGTATGGGGTGGGAGTGCCGGCAAAATTTCCTATCGCGTAGAAGCCATAGTAGTCAGCATGCAGCAGGGCGCTTTGCAACAAGGGTGTGGTCAGGATGACGAACACGGATACGGACATGAACTCGCAGAGATCGTAGGGGCGCATCATTTTGAGGTAACCCGCCGCCAACCGCACGCCCAGGACAATTCCGATGAGGGCTATTGGCATCCACCTCTGGTTCCAGCCGAAGGCCGCCAACAAGAATGGAATGCCGACAATTGCCAGACCGGGGAACGCGCAGGTGATAAAGCCGTGCCGTACGGACTGGGGAATTATTCCCAACAGTCCCGCGTTCTCGGATTCCGTTACCTCGTCGAAATCGTGATCAATCCGCGCGCCGGAGTAGGGCCCGGGGAATTCATCAAGGGTGAGGGCATCATCCAACTCCGGCGCATCCGTTTCGGAGTCTGAATCTGGCGCGAATCCTGCCAGCACCATCAGTCCGCTGACTTCCGCCGTGGACAGGTTCAGCGCTTTGCCGAAGACTTCCAGCCGTTCTGCACTGGGGCGCGTCGACCCTGATTCCCAACGAGATACCGTAGTGTGGCTGTATCGTTGAACATAGTCGCCGTCCACGGATGCCATGCGACGCAGGAGTTCATCTTGCGTTAATCCCCTGGTTCCGTCTTCCAAAGGGAAGGATTCACGGTAGGCACGCATCAGCATGCCAACCTGGATGGCCCTGGAGCGTTGGGCGTTGCGTTCCAACATCGAAACTTCTCGCACATCGGTATAGTGAATTGTGCAAAAACGTATTCCGCACCATAATGATTCAGGGCACCAACTATTATGCAGTTAGTGAATCGGCAATTATTATCCCGTCATATGATTGATCTGACAAGCGTTAAAATTGAAAATTAATGCAACCATTCCGTAACAAAATTATTCCATAATGCAATTTTGCTCACTCGCACTTCATTTTTTCGTCACTTATTCAACCGCCCATGCAGAATCAGGGTGATTAGCGGTCGTAATTTGCAATTAACATGAAAATTGTAGTGTAGCAAAAATTCATTGACGCAATTCAACCTTTTGCCACACGTTGGCGCCGGCTGTTACAAAAACGGCGAGGGTGCATCCGATTGCTTCATTAAAGGCCCGTGGGCTCCAGTCTCGAGTTCGTTCCGCTATGGTTTGTCGGGCTCCATTTGAACATTACTGAGGTTTCCTGTGTCGAATCGAATTGATTCTGACAACTGCTAATACGCATGAGCAGAGGCTGCGGTTTTGTATCCGATTGCGAGCGCCCGCCGGACGCGCCTGGCCGTGGAGACCCCGCGGTCGGGCGAGATAAACATCTGGGGCTGATCCATCAGCGGGAGGCGAGCCGCGGGGTTCAACTGGCACGGCCGGACACGATGCCTTATACTGCCGCCAGTATGATTGGCGGAACGTGCGGCACAGGCAGGCCGCGGAGGTTGATATGCCCATTGGATTGAGAAACTATCGCCCGTTGGTGGGTGGTGTGACCCACATGGTCAGCACCGGACACTATCTGGCGACGGCAGCCGGCTACAGGATCCTGGAACAGGGAGGCAACGCCATCGACGCCGGCGTCGCCGCCGGCATGGTGATCAACGTGACGCTGCCGCAATACACCAGTTTCGGCGGGGTTGCCCCCATCATCATTCACCACGCCGAATCCGGGGACACCAGGGAGATCAGCGGCCTGGGCCGCTGGCCGGCCGAAGCATCAATCGACTATTTCCGGAAGGAACACGGTGGAGAGATGCCGCACGGCGTCATGCGCACCGTGACGCCGGCCGCGCCGGACGCATGGATCACGTCCCTGAGCCGTTATGGGACGATGACCTTTGAGCAGGTTGTAACGCCGGCGCTGGAACTTGCAGAGGGCGGGTTCCCCATTCCGGCCACACTGCACCGGGCACTGGTGAGCAGCGGCGACAACATCATCCTTGACGAGGGCGATACCAGCCAGTGGACCAGCACGATGGATATTTTCTACCCGGGCGGCAAGGCCTTGGGCATCGGTGATCTGCTCGTGCAGTCCGACCTGGCCAGGACGTTCCGGCGGATGATCCAGGCGGAACGATCGATCAACGGGCAGGGACGGGAAGCCGGCCTGCGCGCCGCGCGGGACCTCTTCTACAAGGGCGATATCGCCGAGGAGATGGTGGCCTTCATACGGAGCCAGGGCGGATGGCTGTCGATGCAGGATCTGGCCGATTTCTCGGTAGGCGTGGACGCGCCGCCGATGATTGACTACAAGGGCATCGACGTGTACGCCTGCGGGCCGTGGTGCCAGGGTCCAATGAACCTGCACGCCCTGCGCATCCTCGAAGGATGCGACCTGCAAGGCATGGGGCACAACTCCGCCGACTACATCCACACGGTGCTGGAAGCGTTGAAGCTGGCCTTTGCCGACCGCCATACCTATTACGGCGACCCCGACTTTGTGGACGTGCCGATGGCGGGTTTGCTGTCCCGTGAATACGCGAACGCGCGCCGTGGAGAGATTGACCCGCACCGGGCGAGTCCGGAGATGCCTCTGGCCGGCGACCCGTGGGCTCACCAGCAGGGTGGAGTGCGCTACGGCGCCAAACAGCCGGAAGCGGTGGCCGGCCCGCTGTCGGCGGATACGTCGTACATCTGCGCCGTGGACCGCTGGGGCAACGCCTTCTCGGCGACGCCCAGCGACGGCTTCGGCGGCGCGCCCATCGCGCCCGGTTTGGGGTTCATGGTGTCTGCGCGCGGCGCGCAAAGCTGGCTGGACGAGGACCATCCCAGCAGCCTGGCGCCGGGCAAGCGTCCCCGGCTGACGCCGAATCCGGCAATGGCGTTCAAGGACGGCAAGCCGTGGCTGCCCTTCGGCACTCCGGGCGGCGACGTGCAGCCGCAATCAATGGTGCAGTTGTTCCTCAACGTGGCCGAGTTCGGCATGGACGTGCAGCAGGCGATTGAAGCGCCGAGGGCATCGACCTGGAGTTTCCCCAACTCGTTCTGGCCGCACGCGTACCGGCCGGGCCTGGTGGGCGTGGAGTCGCGCATCGATGCTTCGGTGGTGGACGACCTGCGTAAGCGCGGCCACGACGTGGACGTGTGGAACGAGTGGACTCCCCGCATGGGATCGCTGTGCGCCATTGAGATTGACCGGGCACGGGGCACGATGTCCGGCGGAGCAGACCTGCGCCGGGATGGTTACGCCATGGGGCGGTAGTTTTCGCCACAACATCACGGGTTTTTCAGGGGCGATCCACCGGGTCGCCCCTTTGCTTTATGAGCGGGCGAAGTGGGCGCTGGATTCCTCCTCAACCACTCATGGGTCGCCAGGATGAATGGTTGATATAATCAAACGGCGGAAATCATGCGAACGCACAACACAGGAGGCGGTGAGATGGCTGATGACCTGGGCGGACTGCTGGCGGAAACGGAACTGACACTGTTGGATGGGACCCTGGACCGTACCGAGGGGCCGCTGTGGCACCCGGGCGGTTACCTGACCTTTGTTGACCTGGGACGCGAACAACTGCTGAAATGGGACCCTCAAACCGGTGAAACCACGGTGGTCAGGGAAAACACCGGCGAAGGCAACGGCTGCACATTTGACCGTCAGGGCAACCTGCTGATGTGCGAAGGCGCCGACCACCGGTGCGTGACGCGGATGGACGCCGACGGCAACGTCACCACCATCGCGGACCGCTGGGACGGCAAGCGGTTCAACAAGCCCAACGACGTTATCTGCCGCACCGACGGCACGATCTATTTCACCGACCCGCACCTTCGCTTCCCGGAGGAGTTGCGCGAGATTCCGTTCGCGGGCATCTACCGCCTGGACACCGGCGGGGCGGTTCACCTGGCCACGGACGAATGCGAGTACGCCAACGGACTGGCGCTGTCGCCGGACGAATCGGTGATGTACGTGGCAATCAGCCGGGCCGAGGCGGCGGACTTTGACCGGGAGGAGAGCGGCGAGTTCTGCCCCAACCGGCGCATCCGCGCGTTTGACGTGGCGGCAGACGGGACGCTGAGCGGGAACCGGATCCTGATCGAGATGGGCTCGACGGCGCTGGGCGTGCCGGACGGGATGAAGGTGGACACGGCGGGCAACGTCTGGTGTACCGGATCAGGCGGCGTGTGGATCGTATCACCGTCCGGAGAGCAGTTGGGCGTGCTGGAGACACCCGAGGTTACGCGGAACATCTGCTTCGGCGGCGACGATATGCGGACGCTGTTTCTAACGTCGGGCGCGTCGCTGTACAGCATACGGGTTACGACACCGGGGATTGGAGCATAACGAGTGAAAATCACCGAACGCACCCGCATCAGGAATCATCCTGAGCGGGCAGTCCCCGAAGAGACGGAAGATATTCTGTGCCAGGGGATGGTCGCCCATCTGGGCTTCATACAGGACGGCGTCCCGTTCGTCATTCCGTTCAGCTACCACTACGATGCCGAAACTCCCGACCTGATCTACCTGCACGGTTCGGTTCGCAGCCGGGCCCTGAAGCACATGGCCTCGGGCGCGCCGGTTTGCATCACGGTCACGCTGACCGACGGTCTGGTGTATTCCCGAAAGGCGATGAACCACTCCATGAATTACCGATGCGCGACGGTGTTCGGCGTCGCCCGCGAAATCACAGACGAGACCGAGAAGTTCGACCTCTTCGACAAGATGGTGCAACGGTACTTCCCCGACCGTGCGGTGGGGCAAGACTACAACGCGCCGGCCTCCGGCGACCTGGGGGCCACCGCGCTGGTGGAAGTGC
Organism: Dehalococcoidia bacterium; assembly: GCA_963668585.1. Taxonomy (GTDB): domain Bacteria; phylum Chloroflexota; class Dehalococcoidia; order Lucifugimonadales; family UBA3495; genus Bin87. Next base: position 1,477,641 of record OY764869.1, read on the forward strand.
AGATTGCAGAGTGGAGCGCCAAGGCACGGCGCGGGAACCCCACGGGGCCGGACGACGACGATCCGGACGCGCTGGGGTCGGCCGGCGTGATTGACTTCCGCGAGTTGTAGCGCCGGGCCGTTGGTACAGGTTGGTGGTGCGGATAGTCAACCTCGCGGAGGCCGGGGACGTTGCCATCCGGGAAGCGGCCGCGCTGCTAGTGGAGGGGTTCGCTGAGCATTGGCCGGAGGCGTGGCCCGACCTGGATACAGCGGCGCGAACGGTTGACGAGGAGTTGCTTGACGGGCGAATCGCTCGCGTGGCTCTTGACGACGGCGGCCACGTCCTGGGCTGGGCGGCGGCGGAACCGTTGTACAACGGGAACGTGTGGGAGTTGACGGTGCTGGTGGTGCGGCCGATTCTGCAGAGGCAGGGCATCGGGCGGGCGCTGGTGGAGGACATGGAGGAGCGGGTGCGGGAGCGCGGCGGGTTGACCATCTGGCTGGGTTCGGATGATGAGGATGACATGACGTCGCTGGCGGGCGTGGATTTGTTCCCTGATCTTCTGGAGCATCTGGCGCGCATCAAAGACCGGAAAGGGCACCCTTTTGAGTTTTACCGGAAGATGGGGTTCTCGGTCGCGGGGGTACTGCCGGACGCCAACGGGATGGGGAAGCCGGACATATTCCTGGCGAAATCAGTGGCGCGCCGGTAAGCGGCGGCGATTTGTGGTAAAACTAGGGTACGTCAACAATTGACTGGTTTTGCGCCACTGGATTCCCGCTATCGGGGGAAAGACGGTATCTGAGAACCACAACGCGAACTACGAGGAGGGTCTGATGACTACTGCCACCAATGTCGTCGGCAACGGCGCGCACACCTATGAGTTTGACCGCAACTGGGCGCAACTGCCCGACGGGATCCCGATGCCGGCCGCGGCGGTGTTCGGCGATGACGAGGACCGGATTTACTGCTTCAACCGCAACCCCGAGCATCCCATCGTTGTCCTGGACCGGGAGGGCAAGTTCATAAAGTCCTGGGGCGCCGGCATTTTCGAGTTCCCACACGCCATCATCATCGACCAATGGGGATACGTATGGCTGGTGGACCGGAACCGGGGCCAGATTTTCAAGATGACCAAGGACGGCGAGGTCGTGATGACCATCGGCGAGCGGGGCTACCGTTCGGATACCGGCGCCGATAACACGTCGTTTGACTCCAACTCGTGGCACGCGGTGGTGCGCGGAGCCGAACCGTTCAACATGCCAGCCGGCATCGCGCTGAACGACGACGGGGAGATTTACATCGCCGACGGCTATGCCAACTCGAGGGTGCACAAGTTCACCGCGTCGGGCGAGCATATCTTCTCGTGGGGCGAGCCGGGCAGCGGCCCTGGCCAGTTCAACCTGCCGCATGGCGCATGGATCAACAGCGACGGCAATCTGCTGATCGCCGACCGCGAGAACGACCGGGTGCAGGTGTTCAACCAGGACGGGACGCACATTACCGACTGGCCGAGCAAGCTGATTGGCCCGGCGGTGATCTGCGTCGACGACGAGGGCGTGGCGTACGTGGCCGAGCACAACGGCGGGATGCTGAGCGTCCTGGACGCCGAGGGGAACCGCCTGGCGCAGTGGGGCGATTTGACGCACCGCAGTTGCCACGGCGTGTGGGTGGACAGCCAGAAGGATCTGTACGTGGTGGAGCCCTACGAGGGCAGCACCGGCCGCACGGTGGTGAAGTACACGCGGAAGGGCTAGGCGGCGCGGTTGCGGATTCCGCAACACGTTTGCTAGAATGGCAGCGCGTCACCACACACCAATGGTGGCGCGCCGACCGTGGGGCTGTAGCTCATTTGGGAGAGCGCTTCAATGGCATTGAAGAGGTAGCGGGTTCGATTCCCGCCAGCTCCACCACCATGTCCAATACTGCGAACTCCGCCATTCAAGGCGATTTCGGCGGCGTCCGCTCCCCCTATGGGACTATCTTCCGGCGTGGGGATCGTATAGACAATCGTCGCTCCGCCGGGCCTCACCAGCACCTCCTTGACGAATGACCGCACGAAGGCTTTGGTCTCGGTCAGTTCGCTGGTCTTGAGGAACTCGCTCATGTCCTGGGCGAAGGCTGCGATGATGTCGGCGCTATCCAGCAGTTCCCGACGCTGGGACAGGACGGCCCGGGCTTCCTCGGCGGCGGCTTCCAGCTGCTCCCGGCGGTGGCGGTGCTCCAGGATGCGTTCCGAGGCGTCGGCCATGTCCAGGTCGGTGCTCTCCACGAAATGCCAGATGCGGTCCAGCTTCCGCTTGACCTCTTCCAGCTCGGCCTCGATGGTCTCCAGGTGTTGCCGCTGTTCACGGGCCAGCCCGTCCATCTCCTCGTCCACCAGCCTAACTAAGTCGCGGACGCTGGACTCGGTGAGGATATTGTCCCGGAGGTTGGAGACGATGATCTCCTCGAAGTTCCTGGCGTTGAGCCTGGGGGTGTCGCAGGTCCCGCTGCCCTGCTTGAGCAGGGACTGGCAGACGTAGTAGGTGTACTTCCCGCTCTTGGCTTCGGATGCGGTAAGGGCCTTGCCGCAAGTCTCGCACCTGGCCAGGCCGCTGAGCAGGTAGGGGCTGGCGGCGCGGCGGGGGTGGGTGACCTTGGGCGCCCTGGCTTCCAGCAGCTTCCTGACCCGCTGGAACTCCTGCTGGGAGACAATGGCGGGGAAGGCGTTCTCCACCCGCACCGGCTCCTGTCCGTCCCTTGCCTTCTGACCCCAGACCAAAGTGCCGGTGTAGGCTTCGTTGGTGAGGAGCTTGTGGACGGTGGTCTTGCGCCACTGCTTGCCGTTGGGGGAGGGAATGCCCTCGCTGTTCAGGGTCTTGAGGATGTCCAGGGAGGTCTTGCCCTGTAGGGTCAGGTCGAAGATGCGGCGGACCACGGCGTCGTGGGGCGGGTTGAGTTCCAGGCGGGGGCGCTTCTTGGCCCCGTCCTGGACATAGACCCGCTGGTAGCCGTAAGGGGCGCTGGCGTTCATCCAGAAGCCCCGGGAGGCGGCCTCGCGCATCCCCCGCGTCACCTCTTGCGCAAGATTCTCCGAGTAAAATTCGTCCACGGACTCGATGATGGCCTCCATGAGCTTGCCGGTGGGGGTGTCGTCGGCGTGCTCGGTGATGGAGACGACGCGAATGCCTTTCTTGCGGAGCATGGACTTGAAGGCCACGGCGTGCTCCCGCTTGCGGGTGAACCTCGAAAACTTCCAGACCAAGATTTCCTGGAAGGGAGAGTCGGGCTTGGATGCCTCGTCCAGCATCTTACGGAACTGGGGCCTATCGGCGATCCTGCCACTCTCGGCCTCGTCGATGTACTCGCGGACGACCAGGTAGCCGTTCTTCTCGGCGTAGTCCCTGAGCGCCCGGAGCTGGGCGGCCACGGAGAGGTCCACGTCCTGCCGGTCGCTGGACACCCGGGCGTACAAAGCCACCGGGGCCAGGTCGGTGTTCTTACTCATCGCTGTGTCCTCCTTGATCATCTTCCCGGTCAGCCCGTCGGGAGCGCAGCCTTTCCAGGCGTTGCTCACGGCGCAGTTCTCTTTCTTCCATGTACAGGCGGAGGGCTTCCCGCACCAACTCGCTCATGTCGCGGCCCTCCTCGTCCTTCACGCGCTGCACCTGGTCGAACATCTCCGGGGGCAGGGAGAAGGTGATGGTCCTGGATTTCCGGCGTGGGGGCATGTTCTCTCTTTTTGCCAGCTGTGATAATAGGTTGTCTTACTATTATTATCAGCCGTCCGGCCCGGTCCGTCAAGGCGCGGCGGTCACCACCCTGGCGTGGTTACGGGGATAGTGCCGCCAATCCCGCCGGCCCAACTGCGGCTCCAGGACGCTGCGATGTTCCCAGGGCGCCGCCACGACGATCACCTTGGCCAGGCGACCCTTCCACAGGATGGGCGTGGCCATGGCGACGATGCCGTCTCCCTCGGCGTACTCCGGCCGGCCGCTGTGGGCCGCTGCCTCGGCCAACGATCCTTCGGGGACGGGACGGCGCGGGTTGGGCATTCCGCCCCGCCATCCGCCCAGCAGCCGGGACCGGCGGGGCCGGAAGCCCGCCGTCCGCTTCACCACCTTGGCCCACAGCACGGGCGGCTCGGTCCAGCCCGCCGGGTCGCCCCGCTCCTCCCGCTCGTACAGGACCACCATCAGGGGTTGGTCCCGCAGCACCTCGGCCAGCCGCAGGGCTGCCGAGGCGTAGGAACAGCCGAACTGGTCGTGGAGTACCGCCACGTCCAGCCCGCTGGCCCGGGCGTAGGGGATGAAGATGTCCGGCTGCATCAGCACCGCCGCCGCGAAGCGTTCCGCCTGGGGGCACACGCTCCGGTCCCACGGGCCGTTGGAATCGGTTTCAGCCATGTTCTCCAGGACGATCTCGTACAGCTCGTGGAGCACGGTCTGGGTCTTGGCGCCCTCCCACAGGTCCTCCCGGTGGTAGATGTGGTACTCGCCCCCGGGCTGGCCCACGTGGGCGCCCTTCAACCCATCCATCTGTTCCTCCCGCACTTCGCCGAACCCGGCTCGCTGCGCCAGACAGGTCAGCTCCTCCAGGGTGGGACGGGCCGACAGCCCGAAATAGTCCACGAAACGGGCGGCCACCTTCTCCGGGTCCAGGGCCTGCCGGCAGGGGTCGTCGTCCAGCAGGTGGCGGCAGAAGCCGCCCAGGGTCTTCGTCATCATTCCAACAGCCTCTTGCCGGTGAACTTCTCGTACATCTCCACGATGAACCGCTTGGCGCTCAGGGTCATGGGGCCGTCGGGCCGGGTGCCCACCCGGAATGCCGGGTCGTCCAGCACGAAGCGGTAGGCCCTTTCCACGTCCTGGGCCTCGTCGCCGTAGGGGTCAGGCTGCGGCCCGTGGCCGGCCCGGTGGAGCAACCGCTGGACGTCCACCCGGTAAAGTTCGGCCAGCTTGCGGACCACGTTGGCGCCGGGCTGTTTATCCCCTCTCTCAATCTGGGACAGGTAGGAGCTGGAGACGCCGGTGCGCCGGGTCACCTCCCGCAGGCTGACCCGTCCCCGCAGCCGCTTGAGCAGGGCGCCGATCTCCTCGTAGTCCTCCGCTTCCCGCCGTTCCTCGACTTCCAGGCTGTCCTCTGGTTGGTCCATGATTGGCACTCCCCCGTCCGTCGGTGTTGGGGCCGAACAGGTGTTACGTTTCTGCGAGTTGATTGTTACATAACAGTAAACACTTTGTCCATATACGCCGGTGCAGCCCTTCTGTCCATTGCCTGTTGTGGAGGGAGATTGCTACACTCAGACCCGCAGAACGGGCTATCTAAAGCCCAGGCCGAGTATAACGCACCGGCACCCTCCGGGCTACCCCCGGAGGGTCAGGCCGGACGCCAGCGAGAGACGCAGTCTTTGAGCAAGCAGCGAAAACTCACCAGGAACCAGGAGCGCCAGCGCATGGAAGGGCTGCGCGTCCTGGCCCGCATCATCGCCCGCCACTACCTGGAACATCCCGAGGCGTATCCCGTTGCCGCCGACCCCGACATCGAGGTTGACGGCAACCGGCGTCCGGGGCAGAAGGAGGAATAGCCGTGAAGCGCACCAAGCCCGTCTTCCGGGCCCGGCTGCACCAGCGCAAGGCCTGGGAACGGCTCAACGTGCTCAACATGAGCCAGAACGATCTGTCCCGGCGCATCGGCCGGTCCCCGGGCTTCGTCTCCGACATCTTCAACGGCCGGCGCTACGCCTCCGGCGAGACCCGCCAGCTTTTCATGGACGCCCTGGGCGTCACCCGCTTCGATGACCTTTTCATCCTGGAGGAGATAGATGAGTGAGGAACGCCAACCGCCCGGCTACCGCCCGGTCCCGCCGGGCGTCGCCCTGATGCCCGATGACTTCCCCCGGCGGCTGGAGGCTCTCAAGGAGCTGACCGGTCTCACCTGGGAGGGGATGGCCGACGCCCTGGGGGTGGACCCCCGCCAGCTGTTGCGCTGGCGCACGCAAGGCGGCGAACCCAACGGCGGCGCCATGCTGGCCCTGGTGCGCCTCGCGGTGCGGGTGCCCGGTGGGTTGGACCTGCTCCTGGACGAGGACCTGATCGTGATTTACAAACCGAGGAGGTAACTGCATGACGTTGGCAGAGCGGAACCTGTTGGCGGAGTTCCGTCCGCCGGCCTGGCCCGATGACTTCGGGCGGCGGCTGGAGGGCCTGAAGGTCCTGGCCGGACTGACCTGGCAGGAGATGGCCGCCTTGCTGGGCGTGACCGACCGGGCCATCCTGCTGTGGCGGCGGGGCGAGCGAAAGCCCTCCGCCGCCAACATTTTGGCGCTCACCGAACTGGCCCGCAGCATCCCCGGCGGGACCGAGGTGTTGTGCCAGGGCGACGCCGGTGCCTTGACCCTATGGGTCAGGGGCGGGGAAGGCGGCGGCGAGATTGGTAGGTAGGCACATGAGCGGAACGGAGCGGGACCGGTTCTTGCGGTTCCCGGCGCCGTCCTTGCCCCAGGACTTCCCGGTGCGGTTGGCTCGGCTGGAGGACCGCTCCGGCGTGTCGCTGGAAGAGGTCGCCCTGGCCGCAGGATTGCCCGCCCGCCGGGGATCCCTGTGGCGCATCGGGCGGCCCCCCAGCGATGACGAGCTGCGGGCCATCGTGGAGTTCGCCTGCTCCGTGCCCGGCGGCGTGGCGGTATTGCTGCTGGACGCATCCCAGCCCTGGCCGGTGCGGGAGTAGTTCTGTGGGCCGCCGCCAGCAGTGGGTCTATCACATCGAGCCGGAGGAGTTCCCCCCGGACTTCCCGGACCGGCTGGACGCTTTCCGGCAGGCCGCCGGGCTGAGCTGGCGGGGCCTGGCCCGGCGGCTCAAGGTCAACGCCCGGACCGTGTGGCGCTGGAAGGCCGGGGCCACCCCGGGTTCCGGCCACTTGGTGTCGCTGTTCAGATTGGCTGCTGGAATGGGGCTGCTCCATCTGCTCTTGCCGGAGTTGGGGGAGCCGGAGGACGGTAGCGAAGCGCTGGGGTAGTTGGCGCAGATTATCTGAAATCACCGCATCGCAGGGCCGGACGGGTTATTCCGTCCGGCCTTTTCGCGTGTTTGGCGGCGCCGGCCTGGAAGAAGCTCAGGCTGAGCTGCCCAAGGGTGACGCTTGGACAACGAGGAAGGAGTACGCCGTGGTTTTCCGAGTGTTCACCGCGTTCTGGTCAGGGTGATTATAGCTATTGCGGCGCGTTCGCTTTGGATGGTCTGAAGGAAATCCACGATGGCGGCTTCGGCTTTGTTCAACCAGGTGGTCGCCGTCCGAGCGGTGAAAATTGCCCGCGGGTTGTAGTCCGCGTTATGCCGCTCGTTCTGGAGGTCGCGGAACAGGTCGGCGAATATCTGGGCATCGGATGACAGGTAGGCGCGGTTCTGTTGGAGTTGAGCTTTGGCATGGTTGTGGTTCAGGCCACGGTAGATACGAATCCAGGCCTCGGCTGTCAGTTGGTCATGGGCGGGACCGATGAGCGCGTCGGCGTTGCTGGCGGCCAGGGCATGGAACGCCGCGTAGTAGGCGGTGCTGATGGCCCGTCGGACGGCTCCAGGCGCGGGCTGCGCGGTCGGCGGTTGCGGGATGAGGGTTGACCGACCAGCGGCAATGAGTTCTACCCAGTTGACCGGGACCGGGGGTTGAAAGGCCGGCTGGACGGCCCCGGTGGTCATGCTGGAATCTCGCTCCGGTCCGCGTAGGCGATGGTCGGCCGGTCGAAGCCTCGTTCCTTGCACAGTGGGTCTATGTGGAGAGCGAATTTGTTGAGAGCGCGGGGGTCGAGTTCGGGATGGTCGTCTTCGAGGATGACAGTGGTTCTGATGTAGTCGTCGCCGTCAGGTCCCGGCAGCAGTTCCGAGGTCACTTCGGCGATGACGAAAGCATTGGATAGGTATCCGGTAATCTCGGTGTGCACGAGGTCGGAAACGTGGGCCAGAGTTGCGTAAGAGGCTGTCATGGCGTTTGCCTCCTTGCCTAATTTGTACTCAAATGTTATGGCTGCCGTGGCCGCAGCGTCAAGCGGGAAGCGTGGATTGGTGCATACCTGCTGGACTATGGAGCAAATGCCCTTGGTCGGGCTCCCTCGCGTTCCAGTTCATTTCGACACTTTGTCCAAGCGGGAACCCCATCCAGTTACCAATTCAACAGTGCGGGCGTGTGCAGGACTGCAATGGGGAAATAGTTGAGGATATTGAGGGTTATCACCGGACCGTTGAAGGCGAACATCAACAGTTCCAAAGTCATCGTTGGATAATTGTCAAGTAAATCGGCGATGAGCGTCTGGTCCCGGCGTGTTGAAAGCCTGAACTCCGAACCGGTCGGGTCATCGGTGTCGAGCCACATGGTCACTGAAGAGGCCCCCGGGTGCGTCAGGTCGCACAAATCGCTGTAGCATTGCTTTATGCTGTGGGCGTTCTGGTCCCCAAAGATTGTCAGGTATTCCTGCACTTGACGCACCTTGTGGGTCGGTGGCGCATTGGCCCGCTCCGGTGCCTTGAGACTCCGTGCGTGGGAGTAGTGAATAAGTTCGTCCTCTAACACTGAAGAGAACAGCAAGGAGGTGGCGCGGCCTTCCAGGGATTCAGTAATCGCAGCATGGCGATGTGCTAGGGTCAACGGAGTGCCGATGAGGGCGGTGGAGGCATCGGCGGCCGATTCCATGAGACCTCGAAGGGCAGCGGCGAAAAGGACAAGATTGTTCTGGGCCCAGGCTTGCTCAACACCGGAAAGCCAACGTCGGCTTCTCAAAATAGCTGTAGCAGAGGCGAGATGCGCCCTGCCGAGGGTTTCGCTCCAGTAGACCCGCATTGCTTCGCTTAGATCGTGTTCAAGTAGCTCCTTGTATTCTTTGTCGTCCATGATCGTGTACCGCGTTTCCAATCGGTCCAGGCCCAAGTCATCGACGATTTCAACAAAGCGAACCCCGTCCGGATTAAGCACCGATTCCAATCCCGCCATTTCGCTAACTCCGTATTTCTTTGCTCTGATAGACTATTGTATCCACTGTGTATATCCCCGGTGCCTCTTGAATTGGCACTTCCTACCGGAATCTACGGGCGGTGCCGACGTTGGTAAATAATGGCCTGCTCCCCTATTGAAATGGATCGGTGCGTCTAAAAACTTGCGCGGTGCAACAGCGGCGAGGGCAATAAAGGAGGACGATGATGTGGCTCTTGGCTAGGTGGTGGATCACAGCAGCCGCGATAGTTGCGGTTTTGGCATTCATTCAGGCCGGAATTGAAAAAGAGGTAACGATGCAAGACGGCTTGGTTGCGCTGTGCGTGGCAACCGTCTTTTTGATCGAGGCCATTAGGGCACGCCAGGGCCTGATGATTCTAGGCGGCATAGGAGGCATCGCCAGTTCGTATCTGTGGGTTGCCAATGGCGCTGAAGCATCACCGTTTGACCTTCCGTTCCTAGTTATTTTGGGGCTGCTCTTCATAGTGGCGATGTTGGCGGCTTTCGGGTTTATGCTCCCCTTTATAGGGTCCAATCAAAGTAGGGGCGGGCTCCTGATGATTGGTGTATTCGGCCTGTTAGTCTTGGCAGTCTGGGCGATTTTCAAGTTCCTGTTGCCTTAGTCACCCATCAAAGTAGGGATTCCTCATCCCTCTCACCTTGGATAACGTCAGCGGTTATTGAGCCGTTCTCGTACGAAGACACAGACGGCCTTTGCGGGCGGTCTCAACCCTACCAGCGAGGGGCAGGGTGGTAGCCAATGCCTAGCGTGATCCGCTACCGCCGTCAATTGTCGTTGCAGCGTTCAGTGGCATAATACGGAGCAGCCAGGCGGAGCTCCGCCCTGTCCGGTCCGAGCTTCCTGCTCATTTCCTGACCACTCCCCGGGAATCGTTCCTCGACGCCCTCCGGTTCAGGGCGCGGTCCAGAACGGCAAAAGCGCCGGAGTCCACACCGGCGCCGGGTTCCTCCCGCCACAGCAGGGTCTGGGCCACCAGTCCGGCAATTTGGAGCAGGCAGTCGGTATCGGGATTGCGGAAGACGGGTCCGCCGATTATCCGTTCAATGGGCAGGTTGCGGGTGTGCCAACCGTCGCCGCCGTCGCGGACGGGAACCGGGTTGTAGCTGCGCAGGCGCTCGTAGGTGCGGACCACCGTATCGTCCGGTTCCTGCCCGAAGATGAGCAAGGCGTAACCACCGTCCCGAGCGGCGGTGGCGTTGACTCGGTTGAACAGGCGGTCCAGGGCGACCCGGCGGTGGGCTGGCGCTTCGTCCATGTCCAGGCAGGCGTTGATTATCTGGACGCCGCCGGTCTCCACGGCGAGGTCCTCGATGACGCGCAGCCCCTGGGCCACGATCTCCGCCGCTTGTAGCGACGCCGGTTGGTCGTGGCAACCACAACCGCAGGACGACGCTGGGTTGGTCAGCAGGTCGCTGGGGTAGAGGCAAGCGTCGGCGGGGATGCCGTGGCTTTGTTCCATCTGGCGGCGCCACTCACGGACGCGGCGGTAAAGCCGGTTCCAGGCCCGGGCGTCCACGCCCAGAGCGGTGCGGACGTGGCAGCGTCGGCCCTGGGTCTCCATCACGTAGTAGATTCTCATTGTTTCCTCCAAGATTGGCGTGGGTGTTCAGCGGGGTTGAAAGGCGTAATCCGGCGGGTCGCCGCTGCGGGCAATCCAGGCCGGTCCCAAAGGCCCGGCGCTCTCCACCAGTTCCCTGTGAGAGGCCAGGAGCGGCACCCGCACGCGGGCGCGTGCCATCTCGCGGGCGGCGACTTCCAGGAAGTGGGTCAGGGCGATGGGGTCGTCGAAGACCACCAGGACCAGGGGTTGATTGCCGTGGTCGTCGGTGGGCCTGGTAGTGGTGTAATAGCGCAGGTAGGGAGCGACGCGGGCGGCCATGGTTGCCGGCCGCACCGCCCGGCGCTCCCACTCCAGGAAGAAGGGCCAGGTATTTTCGCCTCGCCGGACGATGCCGAAGGCGTCGGGATGGACCGAGCGCAGCACTCCCTGGTGACGGAAGTAGCGCGACGCCCGGCGGGGCGGGTCCAGCTGCACGATCTCCCGGGAGCGGGAACGGGCCTGGCGGGCCAGGGCGGCGGCGAAGGCGTGGACGGCGGCGGTGTGCTCGACGTTGCGGAGCAACTGGCGGGTCCGGGCTCCGGCGACGTTGCGCCAGTCCAGGGGAGCGCCGGGGTCGAGCAGGGCGGCGCTCCACCGCCGGCGGGCGTCGCCCACGGAGGAACGGTCCCGGCGCGCCAGCATCACCAGCCCCCTATCGGACAGGGCCAGTCGGCGCTCCCCGTCAACGCCGGTGTCAATCAACAGCTTCAACTCGTGCAGCCGCCGCGTCACCTGGGACAAACGCGAGCGTTTTACGCCCAGCAATGCGCCCAGGTGTTGGGGCGAAAGCCAGGGCCAGTCGGCCAGCAGGTCCACGGCCCGCTTCTCCACCGGCTTGAGCCGGGACGGCAGGAGGCAGTCGGCCCCCGTGTCCAGATCATCGGGCATGGCGGCCCGTTTTGGCGGCTTCCGCAGGGGCCAGGACCGGGGCGGCCCGGTGTGGGCCAATGCCGTTTGCAGGTCCAGGGGCGCGGGACCGGAGGGGGTGCGCCAGACAGCGGACCCGGACCCGGCGGAAGCGGCGTCGCTCTCCAGGGCCAGGAAAACCGGGCCGGACAATGCCGCCGCCAGCCTTCGGGCCTGGCGCAGGCGCACCTCGTCGGGCAGCAGGATCAGGACGGCGCTGGTGGGCGGCAACTGCCCCAGCCGCCAGACGCGCTTGCCGAAGGCGGTGCGGTCGGCCGTGTTGCCCTGGCGCACCACGGCCAAAGTCCGGCCGTCGGGCAGGACAAGGGCGGCGTCCAGGGGCATGGCCCGGTACCAGCGGAATACCAGGGGGTGATAGATCTGGTTTATGGCCGAGGCCAGGCGGTAGATGACGGCCACACCGTCCAGGCGTTCCAGCAGCCCCCGCCGCCACTGGCGTGAGACGGGCAGCAGGAAAAGCGTTTCGTCAAGGGATACGCCGTCCAGCTCCGCCAATCGGTCCACCCCGGCGGCGGTGAGGGCGTGGCGGCGGGTGGGGGCTGCCAGGGGCGAGGCGTGGGGGACGGCTCTCACCATCCCCTCGCGTTCCAGTTTGCCGACGGCCTGGTACACCGCGCCCCGGGACCAGCCGGTGAGGGCGGCCAGTTCCAGCCGGTCCAGGAAGGGCATATCGGCCAGGCGCCGCAGGGCGTCGGCCTGGCAACGGTTGAATCTCATGGTCAGCCCTCCTCCGTCGTCGTGTTCTGGCGGTCAATCAGCAGTTGGCGGTAGGGGCTGAGGTCCTCACCCTCGGCTTCACCGCCGCCGTCGCCGGCTTCGCCGCCAGCATCGGACTCCTCACCGTCCGGCTGCGCCCCGCCGGTGGGCGGCTGGAAGTGCTTGCTGCGCTGCCCGTCCCGTCCCAGGTTCTTGGGCGCTGGCTGCTGCTTCGGGTCCGGCGGGTTCTGGCTCTGGCGGATGCGCTCCACCTCGCGGCGGTACTCGTGAACCCGCTGGCGGCCCCGCTCCTGCTGGGCGGCGATCTCCGCCTGAGGCGTGACGTAGGCCGCGGCGTCGGCGCGGATGCGGTGGGCAACGGCCAGACTGCCCGGCTCGGGCTTGCGCACCATCATGGAGAAGGGCGGCATCCGCTCGGCGCCGACGGTGGCGCGCACGTAGCAGTGGTGAACGTCCAGGGACACTATGTCGTCCTCGGACACCTGGTCCTTGCCCAGCTCCCACACCAGCTGCCTTGCGTCGCTGCCCGCCACCTGGAACACCGCCAGGCAGCCCACGTTGGCCAGGACGGTGTCGCGCATGGTGCGGGACAGGTCCTCCAACTTGGCCAGGCTCTGGGTGGCCAGGATGAAACTGGCGCCGAACTTCCCCAGCTCGGACAGCATGGACTCGTAATCGACGCCGGGCATGGACTGCATCTCGTCCACCACCACCAGGGCGCCCCTTCGTTCCTCGGGCGGCAGGGCGCCCTGCTCCCGGATCACCGCGTCCACCAGGTTGAGCAATGACGCGCCCACCAGGGCGGCCACGTCCCGGCCAACAACGCCCTGGGCGGTGGACACCAGCAGCACGCCGCCCTCCCGGATGGTCTGGCGCAGGTCGATGGTGGAGCGGGGCTGGCCGATGATGGCCCGGGCCGTCTCCGAGGAGGCGTAGTAGGAGAGGCGGGTCTGCACCGGGGCCAGGGCGTCGCCCTGGTAGTCCCTCCGCCAGCTGGCGAAGTCCCTACCCCACCACTCCAGGATGTAGGGGTCGGAGACCCGGGTGAGTACGCCGGTGCGGTAGTTGTCGTCGGCCAGGAGGGACAGCCCGTCCAGGAGGGTGAACTGCTCGTCATCGGCGGTGGCCGGGTGGCGATTGGCCTCGTGGAGGCTTTTGACGGTGTGTTCCAGGATGGACTGCATCCGGGGACCCCACTGCTCCCACAGGCCGTGGGCGATGCGCACGACGGAATCGGCGGTGCGGTCGCGGTCGGCGAAGACGCGGGCGTCCAGCAGGTTGATGCCGGGGTAGCCCCGGGGGTCGGCCAGGTCGATGAGCTTCACCCGGTCGGCGATGGACTCGGGGACCTGCTCCAGCAGTCCGGCCACCAGGTCGGCGTGGGGGTCGATCACCACGATGGCGTCGTGGTCGTTGCCGGCGGCTTTTTCCTTGAGCTTGTGCGAAACGATGTGGTGCATCAGGGTGGACTTGCCCATGCGGGTGCGGGCCACGTAGAGGTGGTGGCGGCGCAGCAGGTCCTCGGGGAAGTGGATCTGCCGGGAGCGGCCCGCCGTGGTGTCGCCCACTAGTGCGCCGCCCCGGACGCCCTTGGCCGAGGGCAGGAGCGCCCGGGAGCCGGAGCGTTCCAGCAGGGGCGTCTCATCCCGGGCACCGGGCGGGTGCCAGAGGGCGGCGGCTTCACGCACGCCCAGGACGCTGCGCTTGCCAAACAAGCCCGGCCCGGCGGGGTGGAGGTTCATCACGGGGACGATTGGCCTGACCCTGCTCACCTTGAAACGCGCTCCGGCGGGGTGGTCGTAGTGGCGGTAGGCGGCGGCCACCGGCTCCAGCACCTCCCTGGCCCGCCGGAGTCCCTCCCCGGCGTCGGCGGCCTCGGGCAGCACGGCGATCAGCTCAAGCTGGCCGTCAAAGGCGATGCGGCCCACCTTCTCCTTGATGATCAGGGGATCGTAGACCCGGTTCCTGGCCTGCTTCCAGCGCCACCAGCCCCAACCGGCCACGGTGAGGCCCAGGGCGGAACCGGCGGCCAAAAGCGCCGTCTTCAGGATTTCGCCCTGCTGCACCCACAGGTAGCCCCGCAACCCGATCAGGGCGGCAACGCCCAGGACGGCCATGGTCACGCCGTCCAGTTGCAGGGGCCGGGTCTGGTAGGTGTAGGAGGGGTCGGGGCGCTGGTGGCCCGGATTGTTGAAGGCTTTCTGCTGGTGGGCCTGGGACCAGTCGGGGCCCAGGGAGCGCAGCAGCAGCCGGGCCAGGACCCGCTCGCCGTCCTTCAGATTGGAGAGGGCGCCGATGATGGCGATGAGGGGGTCGGAGCCGGGGTCCAGCAGGTCGTCGTCGCGGAAGGTGCGCAGCGGCACGTACTCCGGCCCCCCGGCCCGCAGGGTCATGCCCCAGGCCTGTTCGCCCCGGTGGACGAAGATGGGGTCGTCGTCCACGGGCACCTCCTGGATGCGGGCCTGGGGGTAGTGGGCGGCCAGCTGGCCCCTTACCACCTCCCGGTCCAGGCAGCGGGCCAGCAGGGTCACGCCGTCGGCGGTTCCGGCCAGCTCCAGGGAGAAGGGTTCGGGGACGGCGATGGACTGGAGCAGGTTCTCCACGCCCAGCATGGTGCGCTCGCCGGTGCGGGGCGGCGTCACCGCCAAGAGCACCGGGGCGCTGGGCTGGCGGTCGCCGAACAGGATTTTCCTGGGGTTCAGTTGCAAATTCATATGGTCCTTCCTTTAGTTGCTTATCGGCCTGGTTGTTGGTATCGGGATTGCGCTATCGGTTGCGGGCTTCCGCCATTCCCCTACCGGCTAGTGCCTGGGGCCGGGCCGCCACTCGATTACCTCGGTCTCCTCGGGGGTTGCCTCGATGCGGACGGGAAAGCGGTTGCCCCGCGCCAGCAAGAGGCCGTCCCCCCGCGGGCAGGACAAGAGCCAGCGTTGCAGTTCCTCGGGCAGGTCGAAGGCTTCGCCCACGGTGCTGACGGCGGCGGCGTCCTGCTGGAGCAGCAGCTTGAAGGCGGCGTTCTGGAGCAGGGCACGGCCACTGTGTCCGGTGATGGTCCTGGACGAGTCCTCGGAGAGCAGGTCCTGCACGTCCTGGGTGATGAACTGCAACCCCAGGCGGTGCTTGCGGGCGCGCTTGGCCATGCTGACCATGAAGGCCGCTCCCTCGGGGTGCTGCATGATCGACCACACCTCGTCCACCACCAGCAGGCGGGGCCGGGGGTCCTGGGCGGCGGCGGCCCACACCGTCTCGGTGCAGACCATGGCCGCCGCCGGTCTGAGTTCCGGTTCCAGGAGGTGCAGGTCGAAGACGGTGACCAGGGCCTCGCGGGCCAGCAGGTCGTCGCCCTCGTCGGAAAGCAGGTCCCGCAGGCTGCCGGTGGCGAAGGGGCGCAGCAGGTGGGCGATCTCCGGCGTCTCCCCTTCCAGGTAGGCGTAGAAGTCGCGGAAGCCGGTGCGCTCCCTCCTCTCGGAGTAGTAGCCGGCCAGGGCGTGGTCCAGGGAGGAACGCCGCTCGGCGCTGAGCCGTTCCCCGACCATCACCTCAATCAACCGGCGCAGGCTGCCGATGCGCTGCAACAGTTCCTCGCTGTCCCCCCGGTCGATGACGAAAGGGTTCATGCCCTGGCCGGGGACGCCGGGCGACAGGACTCTGCCACCGGCGGCGCGGGCCATGTCGGTGTATTCGCCCTCGGGGTCGATGATGTAGGCCCGCACTCCGCGGCACAGCCCCCGCAGGACCCCCAGCTTGGTGGCGAAGGATTTTCCCGAACCCGATCTTGCCAATACGGCGGTGTTCGCGTTGAGGTGGGTGCCGTCGAAGGGGTCGTAGACGATGGGGGCGCAGGCCCGCAGGTCGATGCCGTAGAGGGTGCCGCTCCTGGTGTCCAGGTCCGGCGGCGAGAAGGGAAACAGTCTCGCCAGCGACGACGTGTCCAGCGTCCGCCAGGTCGCCACGGCGTTCAAGGCCAACGGCAGCGTTGACAGGAGCCCCTCGCGCTGCCGGAAGGCCAGGTTGTCCAGCTTGCCCAGGGTGGCGGCAAAGTGGGCTCGGGCCTTCTGGGTAAGGTCCTTGAGCGTGTCGGCGTTATCCGCGTGCAACGTCACCGACAACGATGCGTGGAACAGCCGCTCCCTTCCCCGCTGCACCTCGTCGCGCAGGCGGCTCACGTCCTCCAAGGCGATCTCCGCTTCGGGCGACATGGAGCGGCCCCGCTTGAATGACAGGGACTGGGCCGACTCAAACCGGACCTTCTGCCACTCCAGGGTGCGGGCCGCCTGCTCCGCCGGTATCGCGCCCAAATGCACCGACAGGTCCATGGGCGCGCCGGCGGCCATCAAACCCTGCAGGAAGCCGGGGGCCAGGCTGCGGGGCCATTTGCCCAGGTGCAACGAGCGCACCAGGCGGTTGCCGACGCGGATGTCCCGGCGGTTCACCTCGATTTCCATTTCGGCGTCTTCGTCGCGCTCGTTGGGCGAGCCGCCGAGGGCGCACGCCAGGAGCAGCAGCTTGAGCGAGTTGCCGGAGAGGGGATAGACGCCGAGGCCGGCGCGGACCAGCAGCTCCCGCAACTCGTCGGCGCGGGTGTGTTCGCAGACGGCGTAGAAGCGCCGGTCCAGGATGCCCTCTCTCGTTTCGAGCGTGGTCAGGAGCCGCCCCAGGCTGTCGGCGGCGTCCCTGGTCTGCTGGGGCAGGTCCTCGGGCTGGGCTTCGGTCAGGTTGTCCCTCAAGCCCTGCAACACCGGCGGGTGCTGGCGGACCAGCAGTTGCACCGGAAAGTCCACCGCGTTCAGGGAACCGGCGAAGGCGCCCAGCTTGGGTTCGTCCAGCTCCAGCCCCATCACCTCCATGACGGCCAGCTTCACCCCGTCGAGGCGCACCGGGCCGTCGTCCTCCAGGTGGGACAGCATGAAGAAAAGGGGCAGCGGGGGCGGGGGTTTGGGTTCGGCGGCGGGTTCCTCCCCGCCGTCGAACTCCTGGGCTTGGGACCGGCCCGGCGGCCAGCGCTGGGCCAGGTCCTTCAGGTTGCTGGGATTGGGTAGCGTCAGTTTCACCATTCGGAACTCCTTTTCGTTGCTAGATTTAGGGCAGGACCGCGATGATCCTGCCGATGATGCCGGCGGCGATGGCCTTGGCCAGCAGCACCACCACCAGGCCGACGATGGCCATGAAGACGGCGTTCCTGGCCTTGCCCCGGTTCTCCCCCTCGGCGCCCTCGGCCATCAGCAGGAACCCGGCCCAGACGATGGCGAAGAAGCACAGGCCCGCCCCCAGGTAGGCCATGCCGGTCAGCACCGCGTCGAAGGCGGCGGTCAGTTTTTCCATCTCGTCCTGCCGCGGGGTGGCGGCGACGGACGCCAACGCCGCCACCCCCGACAGCAACAGGGCGGTCAGTCGCCGGGCCATAGCCAGCTCCACCAGTTGGAACCGCCCACCGGCTTCTGCTCCGCCCTGGGCGGCGGGGGCTTGGGCGGCGGCACGTGGAGTTCCCGGTAGGGGGCGTCGGCTCCCACGCCTACGGCCGGCGCCTTTTTCGGGACCGAGACCAGCGGGACGCTCTCGGTCCGGGTGCGGGTGACCGGAGCGCGCCGGTTCTCCACCGCCCGCACGTGCTCCGGGTGATGGACGTAGACGCGCACCGTTTTGGTATAGCTGCTTTTGCCGCAACTGCACGTCACCCGGCGGGTGTGCACGTCGGTGCGGGCGGGGTGGTGGACGGTCTGCAACATGGGCGGGAGGGGGACGTTCAGCGTGGCCGTCAGGTCCGCCGCGATTTCCAGGTCATGGACCGCCCTGGCGTTGGCAACGGGCAGGGAAAAGGCGGTCTCGCCGTCGGCGACAAAGGTCGCCGTGGCGGAATGGCCGCCCCACCGGACGCTGACCGTTCCCGTGATGGCGGTGACGCTGGCGTCCAGCAGGGCCGGGACCGACTGGCTGAAGTGGCCGCCGTAGACCGGCAGGTCCTCTTCGTGGCGGGTCTCGTCGATGCACTCCGAGGCGACGACGCCGGTGATCCGCCCCGGCGTCCACTCCAGGGAGGTGACCTCCAGGTCGCACAGTTCGCCGTCCGCTTTGGGCAGGGGGTATGGGATCTGGTGGCTCTTCAGCGACGCCGCCCCGCTCCGGCCCAGGGCGTCCTGCCAGGAGAAGGTGAAGGAGGGCGACGGTCCGTCCAGGGTCAGGTTGTAGCTCTTGGCCTGGCCTGCGGTAAGGCTGGTGTTGAAGCCCATCTTCAGGGTTTTGCCGGTCCTGCCGCCGAAGACCCGCCCCTTCAGGTCCAGGTCGTGGGCCGCCCGCAGGGTGACGGCGGCGGTGTCGCCGGAGACGGCCAGCTTCTCGACGTAGACGCGGCGGCCGGGCACCGGGTTCGGCGGCTCAAAGTAGATTTCGTCCAGCCGCCAGGCGTCGCCGTAGGGGTTGTCGTCCGGGTCGTCGGCCAGGGCGCTGCCGGGCACGGCCAGCAGGGTCAGGGTCAGCAGCCCCGCCACTGCCAGCAGCCGGTACCAGGGTTTCCTGTTCCCGGTCCCGGTGGTGGCGGGGCGGTGGTTCTTTACCGGCTCTTTGCCCTCGGGCCGGCGCTTGCCGAACCAGCTGTGGGGACGGAAGGGACGCCGGCCCTTGCGCCGGGCCGCCTTCACCGCCTTGCCCACGCCGGAGGCGGCCTTCTTGGCCAGCAGCCGCAACGGGTCGGGTTTGGCCTCGGGTTGGGGCGGCGGCTCGCTGACTGCTAGCTCCGCCGGGGAACCGGCGTAGCGGCGGGCGCCCAGGTTGAACTTCAGCAGGTCGGCGGCCACCAGGGGCAGTCCCCGGCCGCCCACCCTGCCCACGGTCATGGCGATGCCCACCACGCCCAGCAGGATGGCGATGCCCAGCTTCAGCCCCGAGGGGCCGAAGGGGAAGTAGCGATAGACGCCGTAGGCCACGGCGCAGGTCGCCACCACCGCCACCACCTGGGGGAAGGTGAACCACAGCAGGGCCTTGTCCTCGGCCTGCACGTGGGTCGGTACTTCGTGCTCTCTCATTGCGTCCCTCCTAAACTCCGGCGGTGTCGCCGCCGGCGCCGGTGCTGGTTGTGGGATCGGGGACGCTGGGGTCGACCGGGTTGCCCACCACGGCGTTCATCACCAGTTCCACCACGCCGTAGGCCACCAATGCCAGCACGATGCCGGCCAGGGCGGTCATCATGGCGCTCTTGCCCCGCTCCATCTGGTTGGGGGCGCCGGAGGCGGTGAGGTAGAGGTAGGCGCCATATATGAAATAGCCCACGCCCACCACGCCCACCAGCCCCAGCAGGATGCCCACCAGGTTCGATATGGTCTGGGTCAGGTCGTCCATAAATTCCTTCTCCTTCTTGCTTGTTCGGTCGGTTGGCTGTCGGTCCTGTCGCCGTCTCGCTACTGGCACATGGCGCACCTCCGGGGGGTTGGACGGCGCGGAACGGGTCCGCGCCGGTCTGTTGTCGTGGTTCTCCCGTGGACTACGGCCCCTGGCTCCTGGGCGCGGGTCCGCCCTGACTCGTTGGGGTGGCATTCTGGGCCGCCGAGTTCACGGCGCTCCCGGCGGCGCTGGCCGCTCCGGTGGCTCCTCCCGCCGCCGCCGCTGCCCCGGCCGCCGCTCCCGCCGGTCCGCCGGCGGCAGTTCCGCCGCCCACCAGGGCCAGGGCGCGGGCCGTGCGCATCATCCCGCCGGGCAGAGACATCCCGAAGTAGAGGGTGTGCAGCCAGGCGTCGAAGGTCCCCTGCTGGCCCAGCATCGAGGGGACCCGGGTGGCCAGGTACATGAAGGCGATGGCCAGCAGCAGCTTCCACACCAGGTCCTGCGCCGGCTCGAACTCGCCGATGGTTGCGAACTCCCCCAGGAAGGCGAAGCCCAGGGCCACGGCGACGAGCTGCACCGCCTGCTGGAACACCGTGGTCATAAACATCCGCAGCCAGTGGCGGCCCCAGTTGGCGGTGTGGGGCAGAATCCACAGCCCCAGGGCGATGGGCGCCAGCGCCAGCAGGATGTCGATCAGGGCCAGGCGCAGGACCATCTGCACCAGCAGGTAGAGCAGGATGCAGCCGAAGACCAGGTAGAGCAGGGCGATGAAGACGGCCACCCCGACCTCGCCGGTCTCCACGGCGGCCAAAAGCGCGAACAACGGCGCCCGCAGCAGGTCGCCGGGGGTGACGCTCAGGCTACCGGCGATGAACTGGGAAACGGCGTGGGCCACGTCGATGACCAGGGCGCACCACCACAACGACGACGCAGCGGCCACCAGGCCCAGCACCAGGCGGGGCACCATCTCCCGCCAGCCCGATTGATGCCTTCCGAGATGCTCCTGGACGATGAAGCTCAGGCCCATCCAGCCCAGGATCACGGTGAGGGCGGCGGTGGTGACGGCCCAGACCGCCCACCACGCCTGCTGCACGAAGGGGTGCAGGTAGGTGAGGTTCGGAGGGGTTCCGGTGAGGATGTCTCCCATGCTCGCTACCCTCCCCCGCAGTCTTCGATGTCCGTCTGGAACACGCCCTGAAACACGCCGCACAGGGTCCCGTGGACCCCCTGGACCACCCATTTGGCTCCGGCCCGCGCCCAGCGGTCCGGGTCCAGGGCGCCCAGCACCCGGTCCCACAACCCCCTGGGCTGGTGGACGGGAATCAGGGCGTAGAAGACGTGGCGCTCGCCGCCGCCCTGTCGGGGCACGGCCAGCATCAGCAGGAAGGGCTGTTCGGGATGCAACTCGGGCTGCTCGCTGAGGGCCGGGTACTCGAAGGTGTACTCCCAGCCCTCGGCGAGACGCTTCTCGCCGCCCCGGACCTGGTAGGTGTTGGTCAGCCAGTTGCCGGTGTCCGGGTGGCGGATGGCGTAGTAGAGGACTTCAACCTGGCGGCTGAAGATGGGGCGGGCCACGAAATCGCCCTCCTTCTTGCGCTCCACCAGCTGCCGGTCACGGTTGACCAGGCTGATGTCGTCGGAGGGCGGGGATTGGGCCAGGGCCAGGCCGCTCATGGGTACGGCGACGATGGCCGAAAGCAGCAGCGCGGCGGCGAGCAGGGTCAGCCGCCGGGTTCTGCGGGAACCGGATAGTAAACGCCGGAACATGGTTGCCTCCTTGCGGTCGGTTTGGGACCAGATGTGCGAGAACCAAGTCTGGCGACGGGCCGGGGTGGGCGGAATGCCTCATAGGGGGTGACGCGCGCGTCACCCCCTATGAGGCATGGGATTGCGGGGGGCCGGTGTGGTGTCATACCCGTGTACAGGGATTGGAGTTTGGTGGCGGACTGTCCAACCCTGTCCGGTTGAACCTGAAAGCGGGGGAAACCGCCCCCTATTGGACGGTTCCAGCGAACACTTTGGTTCCAGGGCAGCTTCCAGCCCCTGTGGACAGGGCCACATTGGAAACCGGACAGTGCGCCAGCGGCCAGGGAGGCATATCGTGGACAGCGGCAAGAACGAAATCGGACAGTGCGCCGCCGGGGAGGGCGATGCGGCGGCGGATGGCGGGCAGTACCCGGAGGCCAGCCGCAGCGTGGACAGCCTGGGGGAGATGCGGCTGGTGGCGCTCCTGGGCGACATGATCGAGGCGCAGGGCAAGCCCGGGGCGGCGGAGACCCTGGGGGTCAGCGTGCGCACCCTGGGCCGGTTCGAGGAGTCCCGGCGGCTGACGCGGGTCCTGGCGGCGGCGCTGGAAACCCACCTGCTCAAGGGGGGCGGGTCGGCGGCGGACCGGCAGCGGCGGCAGGCGGCGGGCGTGGCGGAGCGGGTGGCCGACTTGGAAAAGGCCCTATCGGAGGGGTTGGGGGCGGTGCGCCGGGAGGGTGAGCGGGCGCGGGAGGAACAGGCCGGGGCCTTGGCGGAACTGGAGCGGCGGGTGGCGGCGCTGGAGACGGCGGGAACCGGGGCGGCAGGTGTGGGTTCAAGTGCCAAGGGCGCTGCGCCGGCGGGCAATCGGGGCGCCGGGTCAAGGCCCGTGGTGGAGCGGCCCCGGCGGGACTTCTACGACCTGGTGACGGCGGAGGCGGAACCCGGCGAGGAGCTGGTGTACGGCGACGCGGCCACGGCGGTGATCGTCCAGTGGCGCGAGGCCCGGGACGCGGTGCCTCGCACCAGGGAGGGCATGGACCGGCTCAATGCCAGGCAGCGGCGGCTGGAGCTGGAAATCGAGTTGATCGAGAAGCACGAACTCACCCTGCCCCCGGCGACGTACCCCTGGGACTGGGGCGACCGGCGCCAGGAGGTGCGGCGGCGTAACGAGATGCTGGACGATGTGATCGTGGACCGCAAGATGCTCAAGCTGCGGCGGTTTCTCACCCTGGGCATTTGGCGGAAATAGGCTGGCGATGAGACCGGCGGAACGGCAGTTCCGTTCCTGCGACTCCATTGCTGCATGGTTGCGAACACTTTGGCCGACGCTGGGCGCGGAGGTGGTTTTCGGGGTTCCCAGGTGGGCGACGGCCGTGAATAATTGAATGCGTTGTCTGGCTTTTTCCAGTGTTTCCAGCCCAGAAAACTGGAGGGTCCATCCCCGACCCGGACCGTTGACTTGGGATCGAGCCCTGCTCTCCCGGCAATGGCCCACCAGGGATAACCGCCCGCCCGCTGCGTGATGCGGAACCGGGGTCGAGCTCCGCTCCTCCGGCGTCCGTCTCGATGCGGTGCACCAGGACATCGGCATTCTCACCATTGCCCAGGAGGTGGCAGACAGAACCAGTACCCCGGCCAGGAACCCCGGCCCCTTCATTCACACCTGCGGTTGATGCGCTGACGGCGCCTCGGCCGCTTCCTCACGTCTGCGGTTTGACGGCTGAAACCCAGCCGGACCGCAGCCTTGCGATTGGTGCGACGGTCGGCGAAACATTCGTCGGCTGGCCGCGCCCCTTTTCTCCTGCGCAGTCCCCCAGGTCGTTGACCATCACCTGGGCCAGGCTGCGTCTGCTTTTTCGCCCGCCGTCCGGTGAACGCATACCAGCGTCTCTCCGGCGGCGGCGCGCTGTTTCTATCCCCCCTTAATCGCTCCGTTTCCCGCGCCAGGCATCCGGGCCGGGTCGGAGTGCGGCTTTCGTTTCTCATCATTCCCCAATTCAAGGTGCACAGCCCGCGACCGGATGCCGCGTGGGTCAAACGCGCAAAGGTCAATCACAAGAAACCAAAGGAGGCAAACATGAATAGCGTGATGCGGACATTCTCGGCGGCGGTGAAGGCGGGCCGGTTCTGCTGGCGGCACAAGCGGCTCACCCTGGCGGTGGTGGTGGCCCTGCTCATCCTGGCGCCGCTGCTCAACGGGTCCGGCGGCGGGACGTTCTTCCTCAACCTGGTGGGGCTGGGCATCGCCGCCCTGGTGGTGCGGCGGATCGTCCAGGCGGGGAAGAAGCGACCGGCGGCCCAGGCTCGGCAGGCCAATTGTCGCTGCCGCTGCCACCGGCAGCCTAGCAGAAACGACTAGCGATAACGAAACGACAAGGAGGCAATCCATGACGACGATGACATTGGAATCCACGGCGTCGGTCCGCCGGTTGGAGGAACTGGTGGACCGGCTCCTGGCGGCGCTGCTGGGCGACGGGGTGAATACGGACGCGGACAGTGCGCCGAATGCCAGCCTGGTCCGGAGCGTCCACGAGGCGCGGCGGCTGCGGCAGTCCGCCGACCCCGCATCGGGTGCGGGGCAGGTTCTGGACGGCGCTCTGTCAGTGCTGGCGGAGGTTGACGCCACGGGAGCGACTGACGGCCAGATGCGGTGGCTCTACGCCGAGTGGCTGGACATCGCCCGGCGCCGGTTCGCCGGTTGCAACGCGATGCTCTACAGCCCCGGCACCGGGAAGGCGGAGGTCTTGGTGGAACGGGGCGACGGCAACCTGGAAGTGGCGGCGGTCCTGGGAATGCGCTGGCCGGTGGGCAAGGCGGTCTCGCGGCGTAGCCTGCGGGGGATGAAGCCCCTGGCGAAAGGAGGTGCGGCATGGTCGTAGCCAACGCCACGGTTGACTTGCAGGAACTCAAGGCGCGGCACCCCCTAGGCGATGCGGTGGAGGCCGCTGGGGTTGCGCTGCGGGGCAAGGGAAGGGTCAGGCAGGGCGTCTGCCCCTTTCACAACGAAGTCGAAGGAAGTTTCACCGTGTACGCCGACACCGAGAAGTTCTACTGCTTCGGCTGCGGCGCCGGGGGCGACGTTCTGGACTTCGTGGGGCGGATGGAGGGTCTGACCCTGCCCGAGGCCATCCGCAGGCTGGATGACGGGACGACGCGGGTGGCCACGGCGCCGGTCGCGCCCGGAAAATCATCATCTCCGCCGCTTCCGCCGAGGGACCCGGCGCTGCTGACGGCAGCAACCAGGTTCTACGGCGCGCAACTGCGACGCAGCCGGGTCGCCCTGGAATACCTGGCCTCCCGGGGCATCGGTTTGGACACGGCCCTGCGCATGGGCCTCGGTTACGCCACGGGTGGCGGCCTGCGGGAGTACCTGCAACTGGCGGGGTTCGACAACGGGCGGCTCAGGGACTCCGGCCTGTTCCTGGAACGGGGCGCGGAGCGGTTCGCCGGGATGATCACGGTGCCCGACCTGGCCCACGGCCTCGTGCGGTGGCTCACCGGGCGGGCGGTTGACGCCGGCGCCAAACCCCGTTTCCAGGCAGTGCCCGGACCCAAGCCGGCGCTGGGCCTGGCGGCCCTCGGACCGTCTCCGCCCTGGGTAGTTGTCGCCGAGGGTGTCTTCGACCGGCTGACGCTGGCGGCCTGGGGCTACCCCGCCGTGGCCGCCCTGGGCACCCAGGGGATGGACAAGGTGGCGGCGGCGCTGCGCGGCTGCCCCCGGGTCTTCCTGGCCTTCGACAACGATGACGCGGGCAACACGGCGGCCCAGCAACTCAAGGAACTGCTGGGCAACCGGGCCGCCGTGGTCAACCTTCCCCAGGGTATCGCCGACGTGGGCGAGCTGGCGACGCTGCCCAACGGACCACTCCTCTTCCGCCGACTGCTGGCAAGGGCGGCATACAACCTGCGCTAGTCCAACCGGCTCAACCCCCAACTCCCCATCTACTGGCCCGCCTTCACCGGCGGGCCTTTCCTTTTCCCACAACCCAACTGCACGACGGGGCCAGTCCCCGCTAACGGCTTGCTGGCGGCAGGCCGCCGCAACCAACGGCACACCCAACATCACAACGCAAAGGAGCAACGAAATGGGCAACGGCAACAACCAGAACGGCCACTACAACGGCAATGGCAACGGCCACCACCCCAACGGGAGCGTCAACCTCAACGGCAACGGGAACGGGCACCTCAACGGCAACGGCGTCGCCGACCTCGGCGGCCACGATCTCCTGTGGGACGGGCTGCCGCCGGCGGTGGTCAACGCCCTGGAGCAGCCCCTGGACCCGGCGCTGGTCTCCCGCCGCGACGGCCGGGGCAACCGCCAGTACGACTACATCGAGGGCCACACCGTCATCGACCAGGCCAACCGGATCTTCGGCTACGGCGGCTGGGGCTACGAACTGGTGGGGGACGTGAGCCTGCGCCGGATTGAGAAGGTGGACGTCAGGACCGGGGAAGTCAAGGTCAACTACGCCTACAGCGCGCCGGTGCGGGTGACGGTCAACGGCGCGCCGTCCCGCACCGACATCGGGTTCCACATCGTGACCGAGGACACGCCGGAGGGCCACGAGACCGCCGCCAAGGGCGCGGTGACCGACGGCCTGAAGCGGGCGATGCGCAGCTTCGGGGATAGGTTCGGGAACGGCCTCTACGGCGACCAGCCAACGGCCAACGGCAGGAACGGGGCGCAGCCTTCCAATGCCAGGGGCAACGCCAAGGGCAACTCCGGCCAGGGCAACAACGGGAACGGCCGGCGGGAAGGCAGCTACCTCCAGCAGTTGCGGGGGCGGCTCATCGCCCTGGGCGCGGAGCAGGGCTTCGGCGAAGACCAGGTGCGGGAGGCGGTGAAGAAGCAGACGGGCAAGGACCTGGACGACCTGCCCGCCAGGGACCTCAAGCCCCTGGTGGAAGGGGCCGCCCGCAAGGTCAACGAGGCGAAGAACGGCGAGGGCAGCAACAGCAACGGCTAAGCGCCGTTGCCAACTCCAGCCAACGGGGTCGTCTCCACCAACGGGACGACCCCGCTTCTCATCTACCGGACTACACACGACAAGGAGGAAACGGAAATGACGGCAACCACCATCCACACCCCCTGGGGCTGGTCCCAGGACATAGAGGAACTGGCCGAGGGCGTCTGGCGGGTCGATACCGCCGGCCACGGCGGGCTGAAGCTGAGCCGGGAGCGGTGGGAGGAACTCCCCGACCTGGTGCGGGACTCGTTCCTCAACCCCTGCTTCGCTGAAGAGGACTGCGAGGAACCCATCGCCCGGACGCTGCTGGGCCTGGGCGACGCCAGGGAGCGGGAACTGGCCATTCGGATTGCGTGCTACTTCGACCGCTACGCTCCGGCGCTGCCCTACCTGCGGGAAACGGGAGGCACGCCATGAACGCCGATACCGTCACCCGCCGCCGGCCCCGCTGCCTGCCCAGCCTCACCACCAGGCTGAACACCGAGCTGGGCAACCTGTTCGTCACCGTGGGCCTGAACGAGGACGGCCAACCCTTCGAGGTCTTCGGATCCCTCGGCAAGGCGGGCAGCCTGCAACACGGGATGACCGAGCTGGCCTGCCGGCTGGTGTCCCTGCACCTGCGGCGGGGAACGCCGCTGGAAGAAGTGATCGACCAGATACAGGGCATCAGCGAGATGCAGCCCTGGCCCAACCGGATGGACGATGGCAGCACGGTGTACGTGAGGGGACTGGGCGACGCCATCGCCCTGGTGCTGCGGGACTACCTGGCAACTCAGGCCGACGCGGAGCCGGAGCAACTGCCCATCGCCGCCGACTGAACATTCCACACCGACCCATCAAGGCGCACGGGGCCGTCTCTCTGCGGAGGGCGGCCCCGCTCTCATTTACCGGACATAGAACATGACGGAGGAACGACAACCATGACCATGACGATTGACGACATCAGGGACGCCATCTACTCCCGGCCCAACGCTCGCTTCGACGCGGACGGGACCCTGGAGATCCGGGCCTCGGCGGTGGGCAACTGCCGCCGCGCCCTGTGGTACGAGGCCACCGGCTGGGAGGTCACCAACCCCCGCAGCGACGACTCCCTGACCATGCTGGAGGCGGGCAACGCCCTGGAGCCGGTGGTGCTGCGGGCCATGCAGCGGGCCGGCTGGGACATCACCCCCACCGATAGGGACAACCCCGAAATGATGTCCCTGCGCCTCGGCCCCACGCTGCTGGTCAGCGGCCACGTGGACGCCGCCGGCGTAGCGCCCATCTTCGGGGGCGAACCCAGCATCGTCGAGGTGAAGACCCGGGGTCCGGAAGCCTTCAAGAAGTGGCGGACGTTGGGAGCCGAGCGCAGCCACCCGGAATCGGTCTGGCAGGCCGCCTTCTACACCTACGGGACCTTCGACGAAGCCCGGGACGTGGTGATCGCCACGCTGGACACCGGCGGACGGACCTGGGACTACGAGGTGATACCGGCGCGGCGGGTGGAGCGGGCCTTCGAGCAAGCCTGCGCCCGGCTGGGCGAACTGGCGGCCCACCACGTCATCAACGGGCCGGACCCTGAAGTCCTGCCGGAACGGGACTTCACCGACGACGACTGGCAGTGCAAACGCTGCCCCTTCCTGAACGCCTGCCTGCCGGGTATGGCGGCGATGGCCGACGAACCGGAGGTCGAACCCGACGAGGACGCCGGGCCGGTCAGCGACGAGGATGCGCGGGCGGCGCTCCTGGAGTACGAAAACGCCCAGGAGATGCTGAAAGCCATCGAGGAAGACAAGCAGTGGGCGCTGGGGCAGTTGCGGACCTGGCTCAAACAGCGGGGGGAGGCCAAGGCGAAGTTGGAGGGCGGCAAGAAGACCCGCACGGTGGGGATGGTCAAGTCCACCCGCTACAACGTGGACCACAAGAAGTTGAACGCGCTCCTCGACCCGGAGACCCGGGCGGGCATCGTCACCGAGAACGTCTCCGAATACCTGCGGGTGAGCTAACCCAAGCCTGACGCTCCGGGCTACGGAGCGCAACACGGGGCCGGCCTTTCCGGTAGGAAGGATCGGCCCCGCCACGACAACCCAAATTCACAACTCATCTGGAGGAACGATCATGGCGAAGACCATCAACAAGGTTGAACTGCTGGGGCGCGTGGGCGCCGATCCCGAAATGAAGTACACGGCGTCGGGCATCGCCGTCACCCAGCTGCGCCTGGCCACGGACCGGGGGCGGAAGAACGGCGAGGACGCCACCGACTGGCACAGCGTCGTGGTGTGGGACAAGCTCGGCGAGGCCGTTGCGCAATACGTGGAAAAGGGCCAGCGGCTCTACGTGGCGGGCCGGCTGGTGCAGAGTTCGTGGGAGGGCGACGACGGGCAGCGGCGCTACCGCACCGAGATTCACGCCCAGGACGTGGTGTTCCTGGACTCTTCCAGGGGCGGCAACGGCAACAACTCCGGCGACTACGCCAACACCGGCGCCGGTCAGCCTGCCGACGACGACCTCCCCTTCTAGCCGGTCAACTACATAGCGACGCCCGCCACCGGCGGGCGCAACACGGGGCCGCTCCCTGCCGATAGGGAGCGGCCCCGCTTTCGTTTCCCAATCTCACCGTCAAGGAAGTGAACCATGCCCCGCAAGAAGCAAGCCAAACAGGAAGAAATGCCCCTGATCCTATCCGAACCCGCCGCCCCGGCCACGCCGGAGGGCGAGGCCGTGCTGGAGGCCCTGCGCTCCAACCTGGCCCTGCTGGGGGAACTGGCAGCCCGCTACCAGGTGGACTTCCAGCCGGAGCGCCCCGCCGACAGACCGGCCATCAGCTGCCCCCAGGATGTGTTCAACCTGCTGGGGCGGGAGATGTCGGCCCTGGCCCAGGAGCAACTGAGAGTCCTGCTGCTCAACACCCGCAACCAGGTGATGGGTCAGAGGATTGTCTACCAGGGAAATGTAAACAGCTCGATTGTCCGTCCCGCCGAGGTGCTGCGGGCCGCCGTGATCGAGTCGGCTCCCAGCATAGTCATCGCCCACAACCACCCCAGCGGCGATCCGACGCCCAGCCCCGAGGACGTGTCCATCACCCGGGAGCTGGTCCAGGGCGGAAAGCTGCTGGGCATCGACCTGCTGGACCACGTGGTCATCGGTGGCGACAGGTGGGTCAGCCTCAAGGAAAAGAAGCTGATGGACAGCTAACCCCATAGACACCGAGACCGGCGTTCTGCCGCCGTTCCTTACGCGGGAACCCCATCCCGCGCTTTCCGTTCATCCACACCTACAGGAGGCAACCCATGATTCCCACCCAACCCGCCGTGAACGGCGAGGATCTCTACACCATATCGGCGGGCGGCTACTCGGCCACCGCCGACGCCTTTGCCCGCGACCCCGACACCGGCGGCCTCTGGTTCCTGTCCATGGTGGGGCCGCAGACGGCGCTGAAGGCCATCTGGGCCTCCCTGCTCAAGCAGCCCCCGGACACCGCACACCTCATCCGGGGCGTCGAGGGCATGGCGCTCAGCGGAGGATACCAGCAGTGCCAGGTTCCCAATCACACCGTCGGCACCTGGACCACCCGCATAGCCCGGCTGCCCGCCAGCCGGGGCTGGCACGCCCTCGTGTACACGCGCCTGGCCGAGTTCAGCTTCGAGCGGGGCGACTTCCTGTTGCTGGCCCAGGACCAGGCCGACGCGCCCGGTTTGCACCACCGCTTCCTGGACCGGCGCAGCCCCCTGCCCCTGCACCGCTCCTGGCGGGACTGGCTCTGGCGGCGGGGCCTGGACACCGGCGAGATCGTCCCCCTGGAGTCCGCCGGGCTGCTGGCCTACACCTGCAACCCCAAGGGGGAGGAACTCAAGGCCGACCTGTCGGCGGCGGTGGCGGCGGGGACTCTGACCCTCAACTCCCACGACAACGATCACAACGATGACATAAATGACGCCGATAAGGAGGAAGACAGCTATGGATAGGACTCTGAACCCGGTGAAGCGGGGCAACAAGCGCCGCCGCGCCCGCAACTGGAAGGCCTGGCAGCTCTTCTCTCCGGATGGGGACACCTGCCGGTTCTGCCCCCACGGGGCCGCCGACCACCTGACGTCGAGCGGGCAGCCCCATTTCTACCGGCCCGCCGCCGAGGAGGACTGGAACAACCCCGGCGAGAAGCTCTACCGCCACGAGTTGACCGACGGCTCCGAGGTGCTGGTCAAGCGGGTTACCGTCGCCAGCCGCGCCGAACTGCTCACCGCCTTCTGCACCGCCTGCGCCGCCGATAAGAACACCTCGCAAGTCCTCTGCTTCCAGCGGACCCTCGCCAAGGGCGAGGTGGTGGGGCTGAAACACTACATCAACGGGAACCACAACAACGGCAATCACAGCAACGGGAGGTAGCGCGATGGCCGACACGCAGACCCTGTTCTTTCCCTGCCCCAGCTGCGGGGCGCGGTTCTGCCAGGTGGAGGAAACCGGCGAGGACCTCCACGCTGGCGAGACCTATCACTGCAACGAGTGCGGCGCAGCCGTAGTCCTGGTGGCCCTGAACATGGAGATGCTGGCCTCACCCGAAAACATCCGGTGGAACTGCCACTTCTGCCAGCCCTGCCCCTGCCGGTTGGCCCCGTCCACCGGCGGGGCTGCTGCCTCACCTGACACCGATACCAATTAGAAAGGAGGACTGACATGAGACTCGCTGCTCAAGCGAAAGGCGGGTATTACCCGACCCCGCCGAGGGTAATTGACCTGGTTGCCCAGCTGCTCTACGGGGCGCGGGGCCGCCCCCGCAGCGCCGACACCCTGCGCATCCTGGACCCCTGCTGCGGGGCCGGCGACGCCCTGGCCCAGTTCGCGGACCTGGTGCGCGACCGCAGCACGGTGCCGGTGGAGACCTGCGGCGTAGAGCTGCATAGGGAGAGGGCGGAACAGGCGGCAAACGTTCTGGACCGGGCCCTGGCCTGCGACCTCTTCGCCACCTCGATTGCCAACAATGCCTTCAGCGTGCTGGTTTTGAATCCGCCCTACGATTGGGACAAAGAGGACAAGCGGGTGGAGCACGCCTTTCTCACCCACACCACCCGCTACCTGACCGACGGCGGGCTGCTGCTGTTCATCGTGCCGAAGCAGCGCCTCGCCGTCTCCGCCCGCTACCTGTCATCCCATTACCGGGACCTGCGCTGCTGGGCCTTCCCGACTCCCGAAAGGGAGGTGTTCGACCAGGTGGTCCTGATCGGCCGGCGCAAGGCCGAACCCAGCCCCGACCCCTACGCCGAAGAGCAGGTGCGGGAGTGGTCCTTCGGCGAGCCGGAGGAGTTCTCGTACCGTCCCTACCCGGTCTACGACCCGCCGGTGGTTCCTCAAGGCGACATCCTCTTCGCCACCAGGACGGTTGACCTGCTGGCCGCCGTCGCCGAGGCCAGAAAGACCGGCCTGTGGGCAAGCCAGGAGGTGCGGGACTCCCTGTGGCCCGCCGACGACCGGCGCACACGGCCCCTGATGCCCCTGCGGCGTGGACACCTGGCCATGCTGGTGGCGGCGGGCTTCCTGGACAACCTGGTGCTGGAGGCCGACGGGCAGCGCATCCTGGTCAAGGGTAGGACGACCAAAGAGATGGTGCTGGCCGAGGAGACCGAGAACACCGAGGTCTACCGCGAGCGGCTGAAGACCACCGTGGTGGCCCTGGACCTGGACGGCGGGGAGATCACCGACATCGCCGCTTAACTCGGAAACGACAACTACCCCGACGGCTGCCCCGCCAGCCGCATCACGAAGGCCCCGCCGGTTTCAAGTACCGGTGGGGCCTTCGCATTTTTCAACGGCAACCCTCAAGTCAAGGAGAACACCCATGAACCTGTCAGGTTTCATCGACACCTTCAAGGAGGCCATCGCCAAGCGGGTGGTGGAGTCCTACCCGCCCCTGTACCGCCCCTCGGAAACCCCCGTCAAACTGCCCCGGCTGCTGCGCAGCCCCATGGGAGGCCAGGAGGACGCCATCAAGGGCACGGCCCTGTCCCTCCAGGCCCATAGGGGGACCACCGTCGTCGGCGAAATGGGCACGGGCAAGACCTTCATCGGCGCCGCCGCCGCCCACGCCGCCGGTTTCCGGCGCGTTTTGATCCTCTGCCCGCCTCACCTCACCCGGAAGTGGAAGCGGGAGGTGGAGGACACGGTGCCCGGCGCCCGGGCCGCCATCGTCGCCTCCATCACCGACCTGGAACGGCTCCGGCTTTCCGTGGGTCCCGCGCCCCTCTTCGCCGTCATGTCCCGGGAGCGGGCCAAGCTGTCCTACCGCTGGCAGCCCGCCGTGGTCCAGCGGTGGGCCGCCGGGGGGCGGCTGGTGCGGGACGAGCAGACCGGGGAGCCCTTCCAGGTCCCCTGCTGCCCCACCTGCCACGCCCAGGTGGTGGACAGGGACGGGGTGCCCCTGACCGACGCGGAACTCTCCCGAAAGCGCCGCGACTGCGACCTGTGCGGCTCCGCCCTGTGGCAGGCCGACGGCTCCGGCCCGCGCCGGTATCCGCTTTCCGACTACGTGAAGCACCGGATGAAGGGCTTCTTCGACCTGCTTATAGGCGACGAGGTCCACGAATACAAGGGAAGGGGTTCCGCCCAGGGCATCGCCGCCGGGGTGCTGGCCGACGCCTGCGGCAAGTCCCTCACCCTTACCGGAACGCTTACCGGAGGCTACTCCTCGACCCTCTTCCACCTGCTGTACCGCTTCTCGCCCGACATCCGGGCCGAGTTCGGCAGGTCGGAGGAGGGCCGCTGGATACAGCGCTACGGTTTCCTGGAAGAGACGGTGCGCCACGCCGACGACGGCGACGCCTTCGAGGACGGGCGCAACAGCCGCCGCAAGGGATACCGCAAGACGGTCAGGGAGCGGCCCGGCCTGGCTCCCTCGGCCCTGTTCCATCTCATCGGCAACAGCGTGTTCCTGCGCCTCTCCGACGTGGCCTCGGGGCTGCCGCCCTACCAGGAGCAGGTGCTGCTGTCGGGGATGGACCGGGAGGCGGACCACACCGGCTTCTCCCAGCGCAGGGCCTACGACTCGGTGTTCGACACCCTGCGCCAGGCGCTGGCGGCGGCGCTTCAGAAGGGTTCCAAGCGGCTGCTGGCGACCTACCTGCAAACCCTCCTGGCCTACCCCGACGGCTGCACCCGGGGCGAGACCGTCTTCGATCCCCAGACCGGCAACGTCCTGATCCAGATGCCGCCCCTGTCCGAGGACAAGCTCTACCCCAAGGAGCAGGCGCTGGTGGACCTGGTGGCGGCGGAACGCCTGGCGGGGCGCAAGGTGCTGGTCTACGCCACCCACACGGGAACGCGGGACATCACCGAGCGGATGGAGCAGTTCCTCACCACGCACGGGTTCCGGGTGGCGGTGCTCAAGGCCGACTCGGTGGCCCCAGACCGGCGGGAGGCCTGGGTGGAGGAAAAGGTCAAGCAGGGCATCGACGTGCTCATCTGCCACCCCCGCCTGGTGCAGACCGGCCTGGACCTCATCGACTTCCCAACCCTCTGCTGGTTCGAGACGGATTACAGCGTGTACACCATGCGCCAGGCTTCCCGGCGCTCCTGGCGCATCGGGCAGAAAAGGCCGGTGAAGGTGGTGTTCATGGCCTACCGGAACACCCTCCAGGCCGACGCGCTCAAGCTGGTAGCCAAGAAGCTGCAAAGCTCGCTGGCGGTGGAGGGGGAGCTTCCCGAGGACGGGCTGGCCGCCTTCGGCGACGACGGCGACGACCTGATGCTGGCCTTGGCCCGGCAGATCGTCAGCGGCGACGAAACCGACACCGATGGCGAGTCGGTGGAGGACGTGTTCGCCCGGGCGCGGGACGCCGAGGCCAGCGCCGAGGAGTTCCTGGTGGACGGCGATTGGCAGGTCGTCGAGGTCGAGCCGGAGGCCGTGGCGGTCAACGGGAATGGCCATCATTCCAACGGCAACGGGCACGGCGACGGCATCGAGGCGACGGTGGAGCTGGTCCTGGGCAACGGTCACCACGCCAACGGGAACGGCAACGGAGCCCACGGCGACGGCCACCACGATGAATCCGGACCCGCCGAAGGGCAGCAGTCCCTCTTCTCCTGGGCCGAGTTCCTGTCCGAGGAACCGGTCAAGCCCAGGGGACGGAACGGCAAGGCCAAACCCGCCGCCGCTTCCCTGTTCGATTGGGCCCTGGAAAAGGAACAGGAGCGGGAGGCCGAACTGGTGGGCGCGGGGCGCTAGACCGCAAAGGCACACGGGAGGGGCCGCCGCCGATGAAACGGCGGCCTCCCCGCAAACGGCAACGAACCGAAACGACACCATTCAGTAAAGGAGACCAATCATGGCACGAGTCTTTGTGTACGACGACCGCGAGTTCCCCGACCCGGACCCCGAGATGACCGTCGAGCAGGTGAAGTCCACGCTGGCCGACTTCTACGGCGAGATTGCCAACGCCTCGGTCAAGGAGACCACGCGGGGCGAGGACACCATCATCGAGTTCCAGCGGCGGGTGGGTACCAAGGGCGCCTTCACCATCGCCCACAGCTAAAGGAGGCAACCAAATGGACAACCGGACCCTGGCGGGTCTGCTGGCGGCAACGCCGCCGGCGGACCTGAAAATCACCGAGCTTGCGGCGGAGCTCACCCTGCCCGACGGCGGGCTGGACCTGGACGCGGCGGCGGCCCGGCAGGCCGAGGTGGAACTGGCCTGCGCCCAGGCCCAGGACTACGCCGCCGCCACCAAGCGGCTGCTGGAGGCGATGCAATGGCAACTGCGGCCCCGCCGGTACTGAGCAGCCTGGCCGAAAGGCTCCTGCGGCGTCCGCCGTCGCTGCGGGAGCTGATCGTCCGGCTGGGCCACGCCGAGGACTACGCCTGGTTCGCCGGACTGGCGCGCCGCCTCTTTCCCGAAGAGGCGGAAACGATGCTGGCGATACCCGACGCGGGCGGGCGGCTGGAACGCTTCGCCCGGCTGTTCGAGGAACGCCACTTCCCCCTCTACGCCCCCTACCTGGAGTTCTACGTGGACGAAGGCGAGGACCCGCCCTTCACCTGGCTGCGGCGGGGCATCCCCTTCCAGCTGATGGGCTTCGGCTACGACGGCCTCCACGAGATGTGGGACGGCTACCGGGAGGGCCTCTCGGCCCTGGCGCTGCTGGCGGAACCCCCCGATTTCTACAGCGACGAACCCGGCGGATTGCGCACCGCCTGGCTGGGATGCGCCGCCCAGCGCATCCCACAGGAGACACTGGAACGGATTCCGAAAGGCGGCATACCCCTGGACGTTCTCACCGAGGCGGTGCAGGAGACCGAATTCCAGGGCGCGGCCCAGGCCGCCGCCTGGGTGCGGGCCGAGACCGGCAATTTCTTCCTCGACCACTCCTTTGAGGATGGCGACTACGACGGCTTCTCCGACCCCTGGGAGGACGAAATCATCGCCGAGGGGACGCAGGAGTGGCGGAAGGCCAGCGCGCTGGTGGACTCGGTGGTGAAGCTGGCCGACTGGCTGGAGGAAGACCTGCCGGGCCGGTTCGCCGAAATGCTGGACTTCATCCTGCCCCGGCTGCCCGAACCAACGACAGAACAGGAGGAAAGCGATGATGACGACCAATGACACTCACCGGGCGGAGTGGTCCCTGCCGGGTCGGGACGACCTGCCCCGGGACACCCTCCAAGCCCAACTGGAGGTGTACGGCGAGACCATCCTGCTGCGGGGTTTCGAGGCCGACCGCAACTGGGTCAGGACCGTCTCGGCGGACGAGATCGCCAACGTGTTCATCCGGCACCTGGGCTTTTCCTCAGGGCTGCTGCCCGAGAGCGCCCTCTGGTGGAACCAGGGGGAGACCGGGCAGGTGGTGGCCCTGTGGCGCCCGCCCCAGGTCTGGCCGGTGGCTCTGCAACGGGAGGCGTTCCAGCCTCCCGCAAGGCTCCGGCTGCCCATGCCCGGGCTGGTCTTCGTCTGCTCGCCGGGCCGGGCGCCCTGGGTCTACGCCGCCCTGGAACGGCCTACGGATGCCGGACAGCAGCTCTACCGCGCTCCCGCCTTCAACGTCTTCCGGGACGGGCGGGTCTGCCCCGGCAGCCACCGCTTCCCCGAGGAGGTGGGACGGATCCCCGAATCCTTCTTCCAGTCCTTCTTCTCCCTTACCGGAGATACCAGGGACCGGTCGAAAAAGCACCCCGACAACCTGCAAGCGTTATGGGAGGAACTGGATGGACAGGCTGAGTACCCGGTTGAGGACCTGGTTCCCCAATGCACCGTGGGCCACGTCATGGCGGCCTCCGAAGGACGGAGGGGCTACTACGCCTAGCGACGACGCTGCTCCCAGCGCCGCTGCTTCGCCGGTGGGCTACCTGGTGAGCCACCCCCCCGGTCTCGCCGGTTCTCAAGGGATCGGCTTCGACTACGTTCTCGGGTCGGGCGGCCTCTACGTCCAGTCGGAGAGCGCCCACCTGACGGCGCGTGTCCTGGTCGCTCCCGCCGAGGTGCGGGGGCTGGCTCCCGTAACCGAGAAGGTGACGCTGGCCCACGGCCCCATCCCGGCCCATGTCTTCGAGTTGGGGCTGGGCTGGATGCTGGCCGCTCCGGGCACCGAGCGGTTCTTCGCCGTCCGGTGGGACGGCGACGCCTACCGGCTGGTGGTGCCGCCGCAGGAGGGCACGGGTTCATCCCTCACCTACCTGCCGCCCCAGGGCGTCATCGCTGAGTTCCACTCCCACGGACGCCACTCCGCCTTCTTCTCCGCCACCGACGACCGGGACGAGCAGGGGTTTCGTGTCTACGGCGTCGTGGGAAGCCTGGACACCCCCGAACCGGAACTGGCCCTGCGGCTCGGCATCTACGGCCACTTCGCGGCTCTGTACTGGTCCCAGGTCCTCGACGGCCCGCACCCGCCGTGGCTGCAGCTGGCGGGCCAGGAACCCGAACCAACATCAAGCAACCCACATGTATAAGGAGGTAACGCAACCATGCCCTACTACCTGGACAACCAGTTCCTGCTGGACAACCCCTGGATCACCGTGGTCGGCTGTGGCGGCACTGGCGGCTTCGTCGCCGAGGGCCTCTGCCGCCTCTTCCAGGGCCGCGACGCCACCATCGTCCTGGTGGACCACGACCGGGTGGAACCCCACAACCTGCTCCGGCAAAACTTCTACGCCGAGGACGTGGGCAAGTTCAAGAGCAAGGCTCTGGCCGACCGGCTGGCAAAAGCATACCGGCGGCCCGTGGGCTACTCGGTCTACCCCTTCCGGGAGGAATACCGCCCCCTGGGGAGCCGCTACCCCGGCCTCTCCTCCCACGACGGCCTGATCATCGGCTGCGCCGACAACGCCGCCTCTAGAAGGGCCATGGCCGAGTGCCTGCCCGGAGACCCCTGCCGCTGGCTCATCGACGCCGGCAACGACACCAACTGGGGCCAGGTTCTCGTTGGCAACATAGCGGAAAAGGTGGCCCTGGAGGAACCGCCCTTCACCGGCGAGACCTGCCACATGGCCCCGGCGCCCACCCTGCAACGGCCTGACCTGCTCACCGCCGTGTCCACCCGTCCGCCCGACGTGGACTGCGCGGCGGCCCTGGACCTCACCGACCAGGACCCCACCATCAACCAGATGATGGCGTCGCTGGTGTTGCAGGTGGTCCGCCGCATGGTGGCGGGCACCTGCCCTTTCCTGGGCCTCTACCTGGACATGGACCTGGGCACCGTAACGCCTTCCTACGTCACCCCGGAGGCGGTGGCGCGGCTGGTGGGACGGGCCGACGCCGGTTGACTGGCGCAAACCAACCCCTACAAACCGAACTTATAAGGAGAATGAGACCATGACTGACCACAAGGAAAACGCCACCGCGACTGCGATGTGGCAGGACAACCACAGCGGGAAGCGGGGACATCAATTGATGACCGATAAGCTGGCAGACACCATCCCCGCCCTCGGCGCCAATGAGAAGGCTCGCGACTACGACGACGTGCTGGCCCTCGCCAAATTGTTCAGTCCGTACAGCAGCTGGACCTGGTACATCACCGAACTGGACCCGCAGACCGGCCAGTGTTTCGGCCTGGTGGAGGGGTTCGAGAAGGAAATTGGGTACTTTGATTTGACCGAGCTGGCCGAGACTACCGTCTTCGGCGGTGTGCCCGCCGTGGAACGGGACCTCTACTGGGAACCCATGACCCTGGGCGAAATCAAGAGCGGGTCCCGGAAGGACTCGCCATACGATGACGAGACCAGGAAAGGAGATGCCTTGACTGACGAAACCGGAACGGAAATCCACTCCCCGGACGTGGTGAGCGCCGAGGAGTTCCTCTTCGGAACCGCGCCGGATGATGCGCCTGCCGAGGTTGCCGGGGAGCTTCCCGCCGGAGGCGGAACGGACGACGCGGGAGACACGGAAACCGCCAAGGCACCGGACGCCGACACGGAGACCGCTGCTGAGGAATCCGATGTTACCAACGAAGACGGCGGGGAGCAGTCCGCTCCAGCGGAGACGGAAACGTCGGAGGAACTGAAGGTCGTCCTGTCCATCCGGGCGGGCCGGGCTACCATCGGGGTGCAGCGGCCCGCGTCGGACCCGCACATCGAGTCCTTCGACGACCTCGACCTGTTCGAACTGGCCGACCTGTTCCCGGCGGTGGTGGCCCGGGCCCGGGCCGTCTGGGAGGAGACGCCGCAGCATCAGGCCTACGTGAAACCCGCTCCCCCGCCCAGGCAGCGGAACCGCCGCCAGCAGGCGACGGCCCAGGCTGGAATCACCGAAGGGGAAGGGGAGGCGGCGCAACAGCAGCCGGAGACGCTGAGGCTGTTCTGAGCCTGGTCCGGTGGGCGTGGCACCTCGCAACGCGACGCCAGAGGGAGAGGGCATCGCTTCATCAGCGACGGCCCTCCCCCTGGCTACTCATGCATGCGGCCTTTTTGCGTTTCCGGCCCGGGACGCTAGTCCAATCGCCCATCGGCCCCTACCCGTCCTCCTCCTCCTCCACGATGAAGAAGAGGACGTGGAAGTCATCAACGCCCAGGACTTCCTGCATCCGCCGCCGCAGTCGCGGCGACGGGCTGCGCTCGGCCCGCATCAGCCGAGTCATGTAGCCCCGGGAAATCCCGCAGCGCCGGGCCAGCTCGTTCTGGGAAAGGTCCAGCCGGTCCAGCAACTCCCACACGGCTGCAGTTTTCAGCAGGACACGCGATGAGCGCCGTCTGCGTGGCACGTCCCATGTCTCCATCTGGCCAGTTCCCTCTCCCGCCTCCGGAGGGAAGAGACCGCCGGTAGCTGCTCCCGGAGCCCTGTCGTCTTCCATGTTTTCGGCCCATTCGTGTTCCCAGGTACGTCGGGATGGTCCGGCATTGACCGCCGGTGGACTGAACTGCCTTCCGAACCAGCAACCAGCGCGGAGCGCCTCGTCCCCAATCCGGGCCAACAGGCCCCGAAGTTTGCGGAGCCCCTGGTACGAAGATGAACTGCTCTGCAACTGACGCGAAGCCGCTCATCCCCGTGTCGAGTCCCGGCCCAGGCTCTATTTCTCAGGAGGGCGGCGCGGGTTCCTGCGAAAATGCCAGCCCACCACACTGGACAAAATCAAGAGCCTTTTCCATTGTATTCGCACTGGCACTGTAACCGGCCCCTCCCGATGGACCCGCCGATTGATGGTCCTGAAGGACGCATGGTCGGTCCGGGACCGGGGGAAGTTCCAGAGAAGCCCCCGCCGGACCGGCGGGGGCTTCCGGCTGTTGTGCGAGAGCACGGGTGCGGTCGGTCTGCCTGCCATCCGGGCTGACCGAAAACTCTAAACTGGGCGCCGCCGTTTCCGATCCCTCGAATACTGTGCTGCCCCTGATGTAGCCCGGTCAGACTTGCGCCGGATACCCGCGCTTCAGGACATCGTGACGGTCCTGGACCTCCCAGCAGACCCAACCCACGCGCCGGGTATCTTTGACTGAGCAGCGGGAATTGCGTTGTCCGCTGCCTTCACACCGGAGACCAGAAGCAGCTCTCCCTGCTTCCGGCCCCCGCATTGTACCCTGTGTCCACAGGAGGCGGCCCCGCCGGACTTCCGGGCAGTACGGTCCAGCCGGACTAGTCGTCGTCCAGGATGGTCCCGGTGGCCGTGCCGTCGGTGATGACAGCGCCCTCCGCCTCCGTCAGGACCAGCTCCAGGGTCTCATCGTCCTCCCGGCGGCTGTCGTCGTAGACGTTCACGCCGGCATAGGCCCACGTCCAACCCGGCTGGAAGACCACCTTGAGGTTGCCGATGGCGTAGTCCACCCCATTGGTGGCGGTTCCCTCGCGGATCTCATACCAGACCGTTACGGTCTCTTCCGACGCTTCGCTCAGTGTGACCATGAACTCCAGGTATAAGTTTCCTTCGCTACCCTGGGCGTCCTCCACTGATACCTCCGGCAGCTGTTGCGCCGGCGCGTCGTCGTTGTCCGACACCGCCACCGTGCCCGCTCCCTGGGACGAGGACACCGTGTAGTCGTCGCCGGTATTCACCGTCGCCGTGACTGACCCGTCGGTCTCGTCCACTGAATCATCGCTGGTGGCGATGGTCAGCGTGGCGCTGCCGCCAGTGGGGATGGTCACCGTCCGCTGGCCCGTGCTGACCCCGTAGTCGCCGTCCTGGGTGACGGTCACGGTGACGTCCAAGTCGGCCGCCGGAGCCGGGCTGGCGGTGATGGTGAACTCCGCGTCGCCGCCCTCGGTTATGCCGCTCCCGGCGGTGATGCTAACCTCCGGCGTAACGTCGTTATCCGACACGGACACCGTGCCCGCGCCCTGCGAGCTCGACACCGTGTAGCCGTCGCCGGTATTCACGGTTGCCGTAACCGACCCGTCGGTCTCGTCCACTGAATCATCGCTGGTGGCGATGGTCAGCGTGGCGCTGCCGCCGGTGGGGATGGTCACCGTCCGCTGGCCCGTGCTCGCGCCGTAGTCGCCGTCCTGGGTGACAGTCACGCTGACGTCCAGGTCAGCATCCGGCGCCGGGCTGGCGGTGATGGTGAACTCCGCGTCGCCGCCCTCGGTTATGCCGCTCCCGGCGGTGATGCTAACCTCCGGCGTAACGTCGTTGTCCGACACCGCCACCGTGCCCGCGCCCTGGGAGCCGGACACCGTGTAGCCGTCGCCGGTATTCACGGTTGCCGTGACCGACCCGTCGGTCTCGTCCACTGAATCATCGCTGGTGGCGATGGTCAGCGTGGCGCTGCCGCCGGTGGGGATGGTCACGGTCTGTGCGCCCGTGCTGGCCCCGTAGTCGCCGTCCTGGGTGACAGTCACGGTGACGTCCAAGTCGGCCGCCGGAGCCGGGCTGGCGGTGATGGTGAACTCGGCATTGCCGCCCTCGGTTATGCCGCTCCCGGCAGTGACGCTCACCTCCGGCGTAACGTCGTTATCCGACACGGACACCGTGCCCGCGCCCTGGGAGCTCGACACCGTGTAGCCGTCGCCGGTATTCACGGTTGCCGTGACCGACCCGTCGGTCTCGTCCACTGAATCATCGCTGGTGGCGATGGTCAGCGTGGCGCTGCCGCCGGTGGGGATGGTCACCGTCCGCTGGCCCGCGCTCGCGCCGTAGTCGCCGCTGGCGGTGATCGTTACCGACACCGGCAGGTTGGCCGCCGGCGCCGGGCTGGCCGTGATGGTGAACTCGGCATTGCCGCCCTCGGTTACGTCGCTCCCGGCAGTGACGCTCACCTCCGGGTCCTGGACCACCGGGGCGACCGTAGCGTCGTCATCCGTCACGCTGACGGTCTCCGACGCCAGTGCGCCCACCGTGTAGCCGCTGCCGCCGTTCAGCGTCAGCGTTACCGAGCCGTCCGGCTCGTCCGCCGAATCGTCCGTCGTGGTGATGCTCAGCGTGACGCTGCCGCCCGTGGGGATGGTCACGCTACTCGGAATTGCGCCGTAGCCGAAGTCGCCCGTGGTCACCACGTTGATGCCCACATTGAGGTCCGATGAGGGGGCCGGGTTCGCGGAGATCCCGAACGTCACGGTCTGACCCTCGGAACCCCCAACGGAGCTCAGGATGTTCACCTCCGGCGTAACCACCGGCGCGGGTGTTGGCGTGGGCGCCGGCGTCGCTGACTCAATGGCCTGCAACTCTGCCGCCACCGGAACCCACCGGCCCCAGCCGGCATCGGCATAGACCTGCGCCGCCGCCGCCGTCATCGGTTCCAGGTCGGGGTAGCTCTCGGCCCCGAAGGCTTCGAGCACCCGCTTCCAGCGGTTCACGTGCTTGGCGCCGTGCTGCGTCTCGGCCGCGTAGCTGCGCACGTCCGCGAGCACCTGCGCGTTGACCGACTCACTCGTCGGCGCGGGCGCCGGCTGCGGGTTCGCCGCCTCCAGCGCGACCAGGTACTCAGCCACGGGAATCCACCTCGCCCGGCCAATGTCCGCGTGGGCCTGGGCCTCGCCGGCTGTCGTCGGTTCGAGATTCGGGTAGTCCTCCACGCCAAAGGCTTCCAGCACCCGCTTCCAGCGGTTCACGTGACCCGCGCCGTGCTGCGTCTCGCCGGCGTAGCTGCGGACATCCGCCACCAACTGCGGGTCCAGCGTCGGCTGTGGCGCGACCGGGGTCACCGGCGTGGCGTCGTCGTCGGCCACGTTGACCGTGCCCGCGCCCTGGGACGAGGACACCGTGTACCCGCTGCCGGTGTTTACCGTGGCCGTCACCGACCCGTCGGTCTCGTCCACGGCGTCGTTGCTGGTGGCGATGGTCAGCGTGGCGATGCCCGTGGTCGGGATGGTCACAGTCTGTACGCCCGTGCTCACGCCGTATTCGCCGCTCTGGCTGACCGTCACGCTGACCGGCAGGTCCGCCGCCGGCGTCGGGCTGGCGGAGATGGTGAACTCGGCGCTGCCGCCCTCGGTCACGTCGGCGCCGGCCGTGATACTGACCTCCGGCGTGGGCGTGACAGGCGTGACAACGGTCTGACCCGCCGCCTCAATCGCCTCCAGCACGGGGATCACCGGCTGCCACCTGGCCCAGGTTCCGTATTTCTGTTTCGCCTCCGCCGACGTCATCGGTTCGAGACCGGCGTACTCCTCCACGCCGAAAGCTTCCAGCACCCGCTTCCAGCGGTTCACGTGGACCGGGCCGTGCTGGGTCTCCGCCATGTAGCTGCGCACGTCCGCGATCAGCTGCGGATCCACCGTCACGCCGTCGTTGTCGGCGACCGCGACGCTCGCTTTGCGGTTCGTCGCGTCGATCGTGTAGCGATTGCCCGTGTTCAGCGTCGTGGTGATGACGCCGGCCGGCTCGCCCCTGCTGTCGTCGTCGGTGGCGACGCTCAGCGTGGCGCTGCCCGTGGTCGGAACGACCACCTGCCGCCGGCCGTTCGTGACGCCGTAGGCGCCGGTCTCTTCCACCCACACGTTGACGTACAGGGCGGCCGGCGGAGCCGGGGTTGACGTGAGCGTGAAGCTCGCGCCATGGCCCTCGGTTATGCCGGCGCCGGCCGTGACGCTAATCACTGGCCTGGCGTTCTGCTGCTGCTGGACTGCCGCTTCGTAGGCATCCAGCTCGGCGATCACCGGCTGCCACACGGGGTCCGAGCCGTATTGCGCTCTCGCGTTGGCCGCGGTCATCGCCCGCATGCCTCCGCGAATCCAGTTGTCTTCCCCGAGCCCGAAGGCGATCAGCACGGTGCGCCAGACCCGTCGGTTCATGTTGCCCATGCCGTCGTCGGCTGTGTGCTGGTAGACCGTCGCCAGCACCGCCGCGCTGACCTGGTAGTCGTCGTCCGACACGGCGACGCTGGCCGCGTG
Organism: Dehalococcoidia bacterium; assembly: GCA_963668585.1. Lineage (GTDB taxonomy): Bacteria > Chloroflexota > Dehalococcoidia > Lucifugimonadales > UBA3495 > Bin87. The sequence goes on from OY764869.1 coordinate 1,521,586, forward strand.
GTCCGTGGCGTGCAGCGTGTAGCGCGGCCCCGCCGCGGCGGTCACCGTGACCGTGCCGTCGGCCTCGCCCGCGCCATCGTTGCTCGTCGCGATCGTCAACGTCGCAGAACCCGATGTCGGGATCGTCACCGTGCGCTTGCCCGTGCTCGCGCCGAAGTCGCCGCTCTGGCTGACCGTCACGCTGACATCGAGGTCAGCCGACGGAGCCGAAGTCGCCGTGATCGTGAAGCTGGCCGGGTCGCCCTCAATGATCGCAGGGCCGGCGCTGACACTGATCGTCGCCGTCGACCCGCTGTCGTCGTCGATCAGCGGCAGGCTGACGCCGCGCGGGTTGGTGACGCCGTAGTCGTCGCTGGGATTGATTCGCGCCTCGATCGTGCCGTCGGCGCGCTCCTGGTCATCTGAGTAGCTCGTGACCACCCAGTCGACCGAGCGGTGCCCGGCCGGCAGCGTGATCGTCGTCGCCTCTTCGGCGCCGACGTAGTTCAGGCCCTCGCCCATCTCCTGCGAGAGGTAGACCTTGACCGTCCTGTCCAGCAATGGCGTGCGGTCGGCCGTGATCGTGAAGGTGGCGTCGGTACCCTCGTCCACCCACTGCGACGCGCTGGAAATCGTCAGCATCGGCGGCTCCGCCAATTGCTGACTCGCCGGCGCGTTCGGGAAGTTGGACGGGCAGGCGACTGGGTAGAAGGCCTTGTGCTCCGTCGCGCCCGCCCCCGTCACCGGGTCCTCGTCGGGGCTGCGCACGTGGATGCACTGCACCACCGCTTCGCCGGGCACCCGGAAGCCGCGAATCGAGTACGGCGTCACCGTCATCCGATAGATCGGGCTGCCCGGGCTGTACACCACCGAATCCATAGTCAGGTCCGGGGTCAGGAAGTATGCCGGGTAGTAATTCTCGAATGGGTCGCCCTTCCCGGCGACCAGCTTTTCCGGGCTCACGTCCCACGTCAGCGTCGTCGGCAGCCGGTCTCCGTCGGCGTAGGTCGGCCCGCCGTCCGAGCGCGGATCCGACATGCCCTTGGCCATGCCCTCCACCTTGACCTCGAACTTGCGGAAGTTCCCCATGGCGGCGTCGGCGTCGTTCACCTTTAGCCTGTCGGCGGCATCGCCGGCCTGGAAGGCGTCAATCTGCGCGGTGCGCCAGTGCAGCTGGATCGGAACCTGCCAGTTCCCGCCAGCGATGTTGAAACCGCCGCCGAGTCTCTCACGGTGTATGCGTATCCGCCCCGGATACGCGTCCGCCGAATTCAGGTCCGATGGCCGCGGCGACGTATTCGCGTCGATCACCGTCACCGTAACCTCGAACCAGTCGGCGACGGGCGGGTTGCCAAGCGCGCCGGTGGTGCCCTGCGGGTACACGCCGTGGAAGATGTGAATGTCTTCCCAGGGGTTATGCGGGTTGGCGCAGCGCACCCACACCTCGACCTCTTGCGGCACGTCCCAGTTGGTCGAGGAGAAAAGCAGGCGGGAGGTAGGCACCGTAACCCGGCCCTCGGGCAACTGATTGCCCATCCCTCTCATGGGGCTGGTGCGGCCGGTAATGGCCATCTGTTTCTTGAAAATATCCTCGTACTGCTGTTTGAATCCTTTCCGGTCCCTCGGGTGCTTGTCGTCGGGGCCGAAGATGGCCACCACCGCATTCTTCCGGGTCGGCGGCGGCTGGGCCAGCTTCACCGTGTAGGTCAGCTTCCGGTATTCGCCAAAGGTAGACGGGTCCGGATGCCAGTTGCCGCCCACGACCGCCGAACCCTCATTCGGAGCGCAGGACTCATGCTCATCCACCATGAAGGAGGCCCCGGGCCGCTCGTCTTCGTAGACGTTGCTGCGGTTGTAGGGGTCTATGCCATCGTAGGAGTAGCGGACCACTTCATCGATGGAGGAGTGGAGCACCTCCACCGTGGTCTTGCTGGGGTCGGCGCGGCCGAAGATCGGTACCAGAGTCTCAAACTCCTCCACTATGAACACCGGCGAAATTCCGTAGAAGGAGTGCATTTGGGTGCGTGGGGCAACATTATGGCCTAGCGGGTCCCTATCGCCTGCGTTCGCTTTGAATTGGCCTTGGGTGACTCCCCTGCTGTGGCCCAGCGGGTTTCCGGACTTGGTGCCGCCGTTGTTGGTGCCGGTCCAGGGCCAGTCGTTGGGGGACTGGGTGCCTGCCTGGTCGCGTCGGTCGGCCTCCTCCCAGTTTACCCAAGTATCCTTCCAGAACCCGTTGTAGTTCGCAGCCACCAGCGGCCCGTTCAACCAGAAGATGTGCACGCCGGGGCCGTCGGTGTCGGGGTTCATGTTGGTGTGGTCGCGGGCGTCCACCGTCGCCGTCGATCCCACCACCCTGAACAGCGACGCATAGGGCCGGATCGCGGGATGCGCGATCTGGTTCGGGTTCCCGGTGATCCTGCGGGCTTCCGTCTGGACGATCGCGTCGTAGATGGCGATATCGGTGGACGTGGCGGCGTCCCATCTGGTGGTCAGGAACAGCAGCCGGAAGGTAGTGCCCGGGCTAATCCCGGCCGGTCTCAGCGGCCAGTCCCGCGGGACGGTGTAGGTGCCGTCCGGGTTGGGTGTCGGGAGACCCTGCGCGGAGACTTCCTCCGGCCCGCTCGCCAGCAGCGGCATAAGAACCAGCGCCGCCAGCATCAGGACCAGCCCAACGCCGAATAACCCTCCCCGCCGCCGCCATCGAGACGCCGGCGACGCCTGACGGTTGCCGCCCCTCATGAACCGCACCCCCCTGAGTCGGGGGGAGGCTGAAAGGGGTATGTAACGGCTGCAGAACTCTCTCAACATCTTAACCACACTCCAGTGTAATCTACTGGCCGACGCTGACGCTGGGGTTGCCCGGCGGCCTGGCGATACGCCGATTGGCGCTGCCGGAAAGGGTTGACCAGCGTCTCCGCTGAACTCATGGCTTTTCGTGCCATACCGAGAAATAGCAAACTAGACTATACGCTTGCCGCCACAGCCGGCGCAAGGTTTGTCGCGTCCCCATAGACCGGAAATTCTTCAGAAATCCGCGCCTTGGAAACTGCTGAATAATTATATATATTAATATGTATGGTTATAGGCAAACGCATCAGACTCACCGACTGGGGCCGCCAGTATGGTCTGGACCCGCAATCCACTTGGCGGATGCTCAATGAGGGTCGGCTCCCACCACACCTGCAGGTGGAGAGGATCGGGCGTCTCTGGTATGTGATACTGCCTGACGAAGAACCGGCGCTGCTCACCGTGGGCTACGCCCGGGTGTCCAGCCACGAGCAGAAACCGCAGCTGGAGCCGCAGGCCAACCGGCTGTGGGCCCATGCCGGGCAGAATGGGATCAAGCTGGATCGAGTTGTTTGCGAGGTTGCCAGCGGCTTGAACGACCGGCGACCCAAGCTACGCCGGCTGCTGTCGGATCCCAAGGTGGGGACCATATTGGTGGAACATCGGGACCGGCTGGCGAGGTTCGGCGTGGGCATGGTCCAGGCCATGCTGGAAGCACGTGGTGGAGGACTGCGCGTCGTCGAGGACCAGGAAGTCGATGATGACCTGGTGCGGGACATGACCGAGATACTGACGTGCTTCTGCGCGCGGCTCTACGGTCGGCGCAGCGCCGCCAACCGCGCCAGGAGAGCGATCAGCATCGCGCAGGAATAGCCCGCATGGTCAGGACACGCACCAAACAGCGCACCACCTGCCCCGAGGCTGTCATTGACCAAGGACTTTGACCCGTTAATCCCGAAAAATTGCCAGGGTCATGGACCCAGGATTTACAGGGTCATGGACCCACTCTGGAAGCCATAACGGCGACCATTGCCGCACTTCGTATTTGAGGTGCAGCGATGGCGTACCGGGAGGTTTTCAGGATGGAAATACAAGAGATAATTCGCCGATGGCAGGCCGGGGCGGGCCGGCGACAGATCGCCGCGGGCACCGGTCTGTCGCGCAACACGGTGCGCCGTTACCTGTTGGCGGCAAAGGCGGAGGGGATTGCCCAGGAAGGGCCGGTTCCCACCGAAGAGCAGTTGAGCCGCCTGGCGGCGGTCAGTCAGTCGGGACCACGGCAGGTGGAGACGCCCAGCCAGGACCAGTTGGAGCCGTGGGCGGACCAGATCTACCAGTGGATCGCCAACGACCGGCTGCAGATGACCCGTATCCACGAGCTGCTTTTGGCCAGAGGATGCGTATTGTCGTATCAGTCGCTGCGTCGTTTCGTGCTGAAGCGGAACTGGCGGAGGCCCAGCACGACCACGGTGCGGATGGAGGACACGCCGCCCGGTGAGGTGGCCGAGGCCGACTTCGGCCGGCTGGGGATGATCACCGACCCGACCACCGGCAAGCGCAAGGCGGTCTGGGCCATGATCATCGTGCTGTGCCATTCCCGGCACTGCTTCGTCTGGCCCATGCAACTGCAGAAGCTGCCGGACGTGATCGCCGGACTGGAAGCGGCCTGGGCTTTTTTCGGCGGGATGCCCAAGTACCTGGTCATCGACAATTTCCCCGCCGCAGTGGTGGGCACCGATCCGCTGCATCCCGTTCTCACCAGGGGCTTCCTGGAGTATGCGCAGCGCCGCGGTTTCATCGCCGATCCGGCGAGGGTGGGCCACCCCAAGGACAAACCCAAGGTGGAGCGTGGCGTGCCCTACGCCCGAGAGCGTTTCTACAAAGGCGCCGATTTCGACGACTTCACCCACGTAAGAGCAGCTGCGCCGAAGTGGTGTCTGGACGTGGCCGGAATGCGCATTCACGGCACCACCCGCAAGCAGCCGCTGGTGGTCTTCCAGGATGAGGAGCGCCACGCCCTGCTTCCCTGGGACGGAGAGCCCTACGACATCGCCGACTGGCGCACCGCCAAGGTCCATCCCGATCACCACATCCAGTGCCTGCAGGCGCTCTACTCGGTGCCGTCGGACGTGTGTCCACCGCGACAGGAGGTGGAGGTCAGGGTGGACAGCAAGCTGGTGCGCATCTACCACCGGGGCCAGCTGATCAAAACTCACGTCCGCCAGCCGGCGGGCGGGCGATCCACCGACCCTGATGATTACCCCGCGGAGATCAGCCCCTACACCACCAGGGTGCCGGATTGGATCAAGCGCAGCGCCGCCAAGCTGGGACCGGGGGTCGCCGAATTCGCCGACCGTCTCTTTGATGACAAAGCGCCCTGGTCCAGGATCCGCCAGGGACACAAGCTACTGCGCCTGGGCGAGCGCTACACGGCAAAGCGTCTGGACGCCGCCTGTCGTCGCGCCCTCGACGTGGATCTCATCGACGTGCGCCGCGTGGAACGCATCCTGGTGCAGGCCTTGGAAGAGGAAACCACGCCCCAACTGCCTTTGCCTTTACCGCCGGGACGCTTCGCCCGTCCCGGCAGCGTCTTCGCTCATACCACCGTGTACCGCCGTCAGCCAGCCTGACCCGAGGAGATCACCCCATGACCCGCGTTACAGAACTCACGCCCTTGCTCAAAAGCCTCAAGCTGGGCGCCTTATCCGCCACCCTGCCCGAACGCATCGCCCTGGCCCGCAGGGAACAGCTGGACTACGCATCATTCCTGGAGATCATTCTCAGCGACGAGGTCAATCGCCGCGCTCACCGGCGCACCGAAGTCCGGCTCCACAACGCCGGTTTCGAGGAAACCTGCCGACTGGAGGACTTCGACTGGTCAGCGTCAATTACCCTGGATCGCCGTCTGCTGGACGCCGTCTGCTCCCTGGAGTTTCTCGACAAGCACGAGCATGTCCTCCTGGTGGGACCGGCAGGCGTCGGCAAGAGCTTCCTCGCCCAGGCCCTGGGCTACTCAGCCATCCGCGCTGGACACACCGTGCGCTTCAGCCACGCCGACGACTTCTTCAAGGCCATGGCACAAGCCCGGGTGGACAACTCGGTGGACCGCGCCTTTCGGTCATTCCTGTCCCCAGACCTGCTCATCCTGGACGACCTGGGACTGCACCGCCTCACCGCCCAGCAGTCCGCCGACCTCTACGAACTCATCCTCAACCGCCACCGGTCGTCCAGCTTCGTCATCACCAGCAATCGGGCCGTGGACGAATGGCTCAGCCTGTTCGACGATCCTATCCTCGGCAACAGCGCCCTGGACCGGCTGGCCAACGCCAGCTACCAGATCGTAATCGACGGAACCAGCTACCGGGAGCGGCTTTCGCCACACCGCGCACTCCTGGGCAACCAAGGAGGTGATTGACCGACCAAAAGCAACCTGCTATCTATCAAATCGCCATGCTTCCAGGGTGGGTCCATGACCGTGGTCAAGACGGGTCAATGACGGTGGAAATCGACACCGAGGATTGGCTCAAAGCCGGCATCAAGGTGACGGTCAGCCTGACGGTCAAGCAGGAACGATATGCCACCCGTGCGGTGGGCATTGCCCGCGCCGTCTACAACCTGATGGTAGCCACCCACCAGTCGGCCCGCGCCCAGGTCCACGCACTTTGGCCCAGTCCCATGGAGCTGGAGAAACAGTTCAACGACCTGAAGCATCAGCCCGAGTTCGGGATGCAGTACGCCACCGAGGTGAGTAAGTTCGTCGCCCAGGGCGCGTCGCGTGATTTCAGGCGCGCGTATGAGAACTGGCGCAATCCCGAACTGCGGGCCACTAGGCCAAGTTTCAAGAAGAAGAACCGTCAGGGTACCGGTTCGTTCCTGGCCGCATCCGGCGTGGAGCGAGTGCAGTACGATGGTCACCGTCGCATCAGGCTGCCCTATCTGGGCTCGGTGAAACTCAAGCGAGAGCTCCCGGATGGCATCCCCTACGAGGTGCGGATCAAGAAGGAGAACGGCTGCTGGTACGCCAGCGTCGACTACTGGAAGCCGCCCGTCGACGCCGAGGAGAAAACCCACCTCTGTGGCGCTGTCGATGTCGGTATAACCCCGCTGGCCGTGGACAGCGAACTGGTGCATTACGACAATCCCAAAGCGTTGTACCGGATGCTCGCCAAACTCCGCCGTTGGCAGCGTACCCTGGCACGGCGTACCGTGGGCTCCAGAGGCTGGCATGAAGCGCAAGGGCGCATCAATGCCATTCACCGGCGCATCGTCGGACTGCGGGACAACGCGCACCACCAGGTCAGCCGACTGCTGGTCAGGAAGTACGCGGTGCTGGCCATCGAGAGCCTGAACGTGGCGGGCATGGACCAGCTCCGCCATCAAGCGAAAGCTATCCGCGACGCCGCCATCGGTGGACTGTTGCAGCAGATCCGCTACAAGGCAGACTGGTACGGCACCTTCGTGGTGGAAGCTGACCGGTTCTATCCGTCGAGCAAACTCTGCTCCGACTGCGGCGCTCACAACGCCGAGCTGGGTCGGGAACCATACTGGACCTGTTCCGACTGCGGCGTGCAACACGACCGCAACGAGAACGCCGCGCTCAACTTGTTGAGCATGGCGCTCAACGCAGCTCGCGACCTGCCTAAACTCGCGCTAGGGCCGGTTGGGCCCGATGTAACGCTCCCGGACGGGAAGGCACTGGCTGGCGGCAAACGCGTCGCCGGTGAAACCGGCCCGGATGAAGGGAGAACTGCCTCGTCGACGCCGGCATCGCCAGCGGTAGACGATGGGGCCGCCCCGCATGGCGGTGGCCGACCGGAAGCGGTTGTCAAAACCCAGCTACAGCTGGCTATTTGATAATCGCCTACCTCCCAGACAACCCTTCAAAACACCGGGAAGGGGACCGGAAAGAGAGGCGCCCAAGGTTCACCGCTCAGGAATACCGGAGTTCTTGATGTTGAGTTGATTGGATAAGGGACATCCTGGTATGGGGCCGGAAGGCCAGGGACGGACAGGAGCCGGTGCGGGTGAAGAGCGCCTTCCCCGCCATCGTCTCTAAGCAGGAGTTCCAGCGGGTCAGGAAATCGCCTGCGATATGCGATAGGTGTACAGCGACCGGCCAGCGCAAATTCAGCCCGGTTTCCACCGTCCCAGCGGCCGGCCGGAATTCCAGTCCGCCAGCCAACGGCAGCTCTTTACGGTTATTATGGATGTCGCTGCCTGCCCTTTGGCCCGCCCAACCTGCTCTTAACCTATTCTTCGGGTGTAATTCTTCAGGTGTTCGGTTGCTGGCCGCCGCGCCTGGGACGCTGGTCACGTCGAACCCATTTGCTGCCCGCCCGGAGCGCCAATTCACCCTTCCCGGCTCGTGCCGGTCAACACACGACCCTCATCCCGCCACCTGCTGCTGTCCCCACACCCGTTGCCGTCTGTCGAACCGGTTGCAGACGGCCTTGAGCGCCGCAACGCCTCCGCCTTCAATATCAGCAGAGCGGTGCGGAGACTCTCTCCTCATTACCGGCCTCGTACGAGGCAAGCAGATAGCCGGGCAGAATCCTCCACCGGGGGGCTCTCGGCGGGTTGTTGATCTGACGGCCGTGGACCCGCTTTTCGAGTCCAGTCGGCGCATCGAAGCCTCATCCGGCGGCGCGCCCAACCCGCGGTACAAGCAAAGCTGCGGCGATGTGAACTGACGCAGGAGATTCCATGTTCTCCCAATGGCGCCGCCGCTATTTCACCCCAACCCGCCGCCGGAGGAACTTCCTGGCCCGGTCGCTGCTCAAGGGTGGGAAGAAGACTCCCGAAAATCGCCGCATCAGCCCCTGCTCCACGACGGCCTTGGGGTTCGAAAACGCCTGGTACCCGATGAAGCCGCCCTTGTACCGGCCCATCCCGCTGTACCCCACACCGCCGAACCCCATCGTCTCGGAATCGGCGTGGAGGAGCAGGTCGTTGACGGTAATCCCGCCGCTCGACGTGTTATTGATGATCCGGTCGATGGCGATCCTGTTCCTGCCGAAGATATACAGGGCCAAGGGCTTCTCCCGGCTGTTGATGCGCTCGATTGCGTCGTCCAGTTCCTCATAGGTGCAGACGGAAAGAACCGGCCCGAATATTTCATTCTGTGACACCTGGAGACGCTCCGGAGGGTTGACTACCACCGTCAACGGAATCTTCCTGGTTGCGCGGTCCGGCACATCTTCACCCACCGGCTTGGATTGAATGACCCGGCAGCCCGCAGCCCTGGCCTCATCGATATAGCCGACGATTCTGTCGAATGCCCCTTCGTTTATGATGGACGTATATTCGCTGTTGTCCCTTATGGACGGGTAGGCCGCCCGGTCGCCATCAATGAGGGCTTCGACGAACTGTTCCAGACGCCCCTCTGGCAGAATAACGTAATCGCCGGCAATGCAGACCTGTCCTGCGTTCAGTTGGCGCACCCGTCCGATCTTCCAGGCGACCGTCGCCATATCCGCATCGTCCAATACAACGCAGGGCGACTTGCCGCCGAGCTCGAGAATCACCGGTGTCAGGTTCTCGGCCGCTGCCGCCAGTATCCTCTTGCCGACCTCCGAACCGCCCGTGAAGAGCAGCTTGTCCCAGGGAAGGGCCGCAAAGGCCCTGGACACCTCGATCTCGCCCACGACCACGGCCAGCTCCTCCTCCCTGAAGTGGCTCGCCACCAGGGATTGCAGCAGGTCTGCGGTATGCGGCGTGCTTTCGGAGACCTTTATCATTACGCTATTGCCGGCCGCTATGGCGTCGATTGCCGGGTCCAGAGCCAAGCTCACGGGCGCGTTGAACGGAGACATGACGCCGACGACTCCCAGCGGCTCGTTGACCAGGTAGGTCCGCTGGCCGACCAGCGACAACAGTCCCGACGGGGTCTTTTGTCGCTTCATCCAATGCTTGAGTTTCTTCTTCACCTGTTTGGCATGAGCGAGCTGCGGGTAGATGTCCGCAATGAAGATCAAGTCGGGGTTTCTGCTCCCGAAATCGCGCTGCAGCGCGCCGGTAATCGCTGCCACGTTGTCTCTGCAAAGCCGCTCTATTCTGCTGAGCCGGTCCATTCGCTCGCCATAGGTCGGCGCCCGGGAGGGCGAGTAGCTCGACTTCTGGAGCTCAAATATCCTGTTCAGCTCGTCAATATCGTTGTTCCGTTGAAGTTTCACTGAACTCTCCTCTCTCCCGACCGGTCTCCTGACCGGCCTGGAGTAGTCCGCTGCGCCGTCGGCCGTGTACGTTGCGCAACCGGCTTCGCTCACTCCGCTCACCCCGCTGACCGGGCGCCGGGAAAATAAGGCCCGCCCCTGCCTTCGGTCTTAAGCCATAGACAAACGATGACGATTCGCACCAACGCCCCACCAATGCCACATCAACAAAAGAACCCCCGGTAGCGCGCAAAACGGCACGATTGGCCCCGGACGCAGCGGAGCCGTTAGGTAAGACTCCGATTGCCAGCGTGGCCATCAGCTTGGACGCGGCTGGATAGATCATTCGGTAACGGGGCCGGATGGCATGACGATCAACTTGGCCCCGCGCGCGGTGAACGCGATGAGGCGGATGCGTTTTCCGGTTCCGTGCTGAGTTCTCATAAATGTGGGCCACAGAGTGGTCCACAGCATGACGGTCGCGAAGCCTGCCCAACCGCCGGTCAACTCTTTCGTTTGGTAAGGTCGTGAACACGTTCTCGTAAACACGTTCTATTGTATAGTTGACCATACAATATTTGAACACATGGGCTTCGACGCATGAAAGTCCACAGTTGATTGCGGGGCATCTGGCGCCGTTTCAGCCTGATCCTCACGGACGGGGATAGATGCCTGGACGAATCCTACTCGATGAACCGGAAGGGCTATTCAGACGTGGGCACCCAGAGGGGAGCTTCTAGCGCTTGGGCTTATCGGTCTCCGGCCCAAACAGAAGAGGGGCTCGCATTCCGATTGCGTCGGCAGGGGTGCGGCGGCGATAATGGGGGGCACGGTCGAGGATTCAGCTGGTTCGTGGTGGTAGCGAGTGCAGTTGACGTTGTAGGCCAATCCGCTCTTACTACAAAGGACGAGCCTCCAACCGTTTACAGGGCTGATGATCTCAAACGGCCACAAGAGGTCGGCAACCAGCGCCCTAAAGCCGCAACTCCCACCGGAAAGTTCGCAATACGGTACACTTAGGCCCACCACAAATTCCCAAATTCAAGTAGGAAAACGGCGTCTTGATGGCGCCGTTATTGTTTTAACTATCACGGTTGATCCTGGGGAAGCACGGCCGGGTTCGCCGTATTCCCCGTCGCTGCCGTCGGTGGACGCGACCTCGAAACTCGCCTCCGTTCCCACTCGTCTGGCTTGAAGGAACCATGGTCACCGTGGGTGGCATCTGGCGAGTTGCATGTCCCGCCGGAGTAGAGTGCCCGCACGTGGTGTAGCGGAAATCGGGCGGCATGAAGAGAGCCACTGAACCATCCCTATCGGAACAACTACCAACCCGATGAGGGAGGACCGCGATGGCCGTAAACCCTTCTTGACATCTATAGGAGCATCCTTCTGCGACAGCCCATCTTTAGCTCGGTGCGCCCCGTAGGGGCGCGTACGCTCACAGTGGCGCAGTTGCACCAGGGTGATCACGTGCAGGGCCTGTTTGCTTGACGGTCGCCGCCTCTGTTCAAGCGATGGCGGTTAGGTCAGTGGGGCCCGGGAAAGCTTATATCGGAGCGATGCCGCAGCGGTGCGAAGGACGCTTCTTTCCGCACGCGGCCACTGTTTTGCCCAGCGGCAGCGAGCAGTTGACCGACGGTGACGGCGGCAGTGGCGGCACCCAGCAGCACGCCGAATGGGCCGAAGGGCGTCGCTACTTCACATTCACCGACAATCTCGACGCCAAGACCTTGACGGCCAAGAACATTTTGGGGGCCCGCTGCCTGAATAACATCAACAAGGATGACTTCACCCACTACACTTTTTGACCGAACATTACAGGTTATAATGAGGATTTGGGTTACCAATGTCGGAAATTTCTGCTCCAGGTTGTCGCGTCTGTGTGTACATTACATGGCCTGGCGGCCATACTACGCAGCAGTACGCCTGCAATCATTGGGATTATTGCGTAAATTGAGAACACTTGACTACTGTAATAAATGCTAGTTAATAGATATTTGTCTATTGTCTGACAGGAATAAGAGATGGCAAGTAATGATGACTTGACCCGGCAGGTTGCGGCTTTGCAGCAGCGGCTGACGCGTTTGAGCGAGGCGAGCCTGCGCATCAATGACAGCCTCGATTTCGACCGGGTGTTGCAGGAGGTACTAGAGAGTGCCCGGTCGCTGACTGGCGCTCGCTACGGGGTGATGGTGCTATTCGACGACTCGCTGCAGATACAGGATTTCATGGCTTCGGGGTTGTCGCTGGAGGAGGCGGGGATGCTTTGGAACGTGGCGGACGGATTGCGTTTCTTTAAGCATATCGGGGGGCTCTCCGGTCCGGTGAGGCATCCCGACTTCCAGAGGTACGCGCGGGATCTGGCCCTGCCGGAGCTCGATTTTCCGGCGGCCGTGAACTCGCCGCTGCCGGTGCTGTTTGCACCAATTGCCCATCGCGGTCGGCCGTCGGGGGTCATCTACCTGGGCGATACCGCGGATGGCCGGGAGTTCTCGTCTGAGGATGAGGAGACCCTGCTGATGTTCTCCTCGCAGGCGGCGTTGGTAATCGCCAACGCCCGTTATCACCGCGACGAGCGACGGGCGCGCGCGGACCTTGAAGCCCTGGTGGACACTGTGCCGGTGGGCGTGATTGTGTTCGATGCGAGGACCGGGGTTCCGGTTTCGATAAATCGGGAGACCCGGCGGGTGGGTCGGGAGCACTTTTCGGAGTCGCTGTCCGTGGAGGAGATCCTGCAGATGCTCACGGTGCGGCGCGGCGACGAGACCGAGATGTCAATGCGTGAGCTTCCGATGGCGGCTGCGCTCAGCAGCGGCGAGACGGTGCGTGCGGAGGAGGTGGTCCTGAGCATCCCCGACGGCGGCAGCATGACCGCCATCGTCAATGCCACGCCCATTCGCGGCGAGGACGGCGAGATCGAGTCGTTCGTGGTGACGTTGCAGGACATGACCCCGCTGCAGGAGATGGAGCAGTTGCGCGCCGAGTTCCTGGGGATGGTGAGCCATGAGTTGCGGACGCCGCTCACGTCGATACGGGGTTCGGCCCATACGCTTTTGGACGACTGGGCGACGCTGGACCCGGTGGAGGTGCGGCAGTTTCACCGGATAATCCTTGAGCAGTCGGAGCGGATGCGCGGGTTAATCAGCGACCTGCTGGACATCGCCCGCATCGAGACTGGCAGTCTTTCGGTGTCGCCGGCGTCGGTCGAAGTTTCCGCGCTGGTGGAGGAGGCCAAGGGGATCTTCCTGGCTGCGGGAGTCGGGGGCGGCGTTCGGATTGACTTGCCGCCGGACTTGCCGATGGTGATGGCGGACCGTCGGCGGGTGGTGCAGGTTTTGAACAACCTGCTGTCCAACGCGTTCCGGCATTCTCCGGAGTCTTCGGTGATACGGTTGGAGGCAACGCTGCTGGGCGTTCACGTCGCGGTCTCCGTTTCGGACCGTGGGCGGGGCATCCCGGCGGACCTGCTGCCCCGGCTGTTCCGCAAGTTCTCCCGGTCTGCGAATGAGGATCAGGATGACAACGGGCTGGGGCTGGCCATATCCAGGGGCATAGTCGAGGCCCACGGCGGACGCATCTGGGCGGAGAGTGATGGTCCGGGAATGGGCGCGCGGTTCACGTTCACCCTTCCGGTGGCGGAAAATTCTCCGGCAGGTCGCGCGGGTGGCGCCGAAGGTGGCGCGGTGCGCGCTCCGCTGGTGGGGGCGGCGGGGGAGCGCCCGCGGGTTCTGGTGGTTGACGATGACCCTCAGACCCTCCGGTACGTGAGGGATGTGCTGTCCAGGGCGGGTTATTCTCCCAGCATAGCCGCGGACCCGCGGGAAGTGCCCCGGCTGATGGATGAGGCCGCTCCGCACCTGGTGCTGCTGGACCTGATGTTGCCGGGCGCCGATGGGATTGAGCTGATGAAAAGCGTCCAGGAACTGGCGGCGGCGCCGGTGATCTTTCTGTCCGCGTATGGTCAGGATGAGGTCATAGTGCGGGCCTTCCAGGCGGGCGCGGCCGATTACGTGGTCAAGCCTTTTTCGCCCTCCGAGCTGCTGGCGAGAATCCAGGCGGCCCTGCGTCGCGGCGCGTCGTCGGCGCCGGCCGAGGCGCCGCGGGACCCTTACGTGGTTGGCGACCTGGTCATTGACTACTCGCGCCGCGACGTGTCCCTGGGGTGCGAATCGGTGCACCTGACCGCCACCGAGTACCGGCTCCTGGCCGAGCTTTCGGCCCATGCCGGCAGGGTGATGACTCATGACCAACTACTGGAGCGGGTGTGGGGTTACGATGATGCCGGCGATCCCGGCCTGGTCCGGTCCGTCGTCAAGCGGTTGCGGCAGAAGTTGGGCGACGCGGCCGGCGAGCCGACCTATCTGTTCACCAGGCGGGGCGTGGGCTACTGGATGGCCGATGTCGGGGTTGAGTGACGGTTAGTCCCCGTTGGTCCCCTGGTCTTGGGGTCTATGGGCCGGCTACCGTGAACTCCACGCGGTTGTAGTGCTTCCTGCCGTCGCTGGTGCAGATTGCGTCGGAGGTGGCGCAGTCCGTGGTGGGCGGCAACACGATGGTGACGTCAGCGTCGGAATCGGGCCTGACGTCGATTAGCCAGTTCTGGTCCGAGCCCTTGGACTTTCGCTTGGCCTTGGTGACGGTGCCGTTGGTCACGTCGAACGCCTCGTCGCGCAGGGTCCTGAAACTCAGGTGGGGGTTCTCGGTGAACGAGAGCCCGAATGCGATGACGCTCTCGCCGTCATGGCTGTCGGGGATGCGGTGGGCGAACGCGGCCGGCGGCGGCGCTGCCCTGGTCGGCAGGGCGCCGGAGTCCTCGTCGGGGACGATGCTGACCAGAACGGTGTCCTCGGCCTCCCAGTCGAGTTCGTCGTCCAGCGCCCACCGGTAGCGTCCCTCGGAGCCGGAGGTAGGCTTGGAACTCTCGCTGGCCAGGAACCCCCGGTCTCCCACCGTCAGGGTGAAGTCGGTGGGCATCTCGGAGCGCATCATGTTGAGGAACAGAGCGTCGGCCAGTTGCAGCACCGTCATTACGCAGTACGAAGTCCCGTCGGCGGTGAAGTCACTGCCGGAGACCGTGCCCATCCGGGTCCATCGGGAGTAGCCCGATGCTGGCGGCGCGTTGGTGTCGTCTTGTACGCCGACCGTGAGGGTGGCTGACCATGCGGGGGCCCGGGAGACCGTGACGGTGTAGGTCAACGTGGTGACCTCGTCCTCGGCGGTCACCGTGGCCTGGATCAGGTTCTCGCCCACATCCAGGTTAACCGTCGCCGCATTTGCCGTGGTCGCTCCGTCGCTCTGGATAACGGAAACCGACGCGCTGCTGTGGTTCGTTGTGGCCGTCAACGTCACGGACCCGACATCGTAACTGACCGACGCCGAGTATTCGGCAGTCGCCGCGGCAAAGGCCGGCGTGAGGCTGACGGCGCTCCCATCATCGTCCGCCAGGGTCAGGGCGCTGAGTGTAGCGTCGCTGCTTGGGTCGTTGTCGATCACGCTGACAGTGGTCTCGGCGATGTCACCGGCGCTGACGCCGTCCGGCAGCGTGCCCAATCCGATGACGACGCTCTCGCCCTCATCGTCGATTGAGTCATCCATTGGCCTGAAGCCCCAGTTCACTGATGTTTCGCCCGACTGGAATGTCACGCTCTCCCAAATCCGCGCGATGTCTGCGTCGGTGAATCCGTTTTGTCCCGTCCTGGTGAATGGGATAACCACCTCACGTTGTGGGTCTGCGTCCAGGGTAATGGGGACCCACAGCCCGCCGTCTTCGTTCACCGTGTAGGTTGCTGAGCCAAAACTGACCTTCACCTGCGGTGGATTGGGGTCGGTTATGGTCACGACAGTCTCGGTGGTAGCGTCGAGGTCAACGCCGTCCGGCAGGGTTCCGAATCCAATCAATACGCTCTCGTTGTCGTCGTACGGACTGTCGGCGGCTGCATTGAAGGTGAACGTTGCGGATGTGTCGCCAGCCGCGAATGTGACGCTGGCAGGAATGCCTGAGTAGTCGTCGCCGGTTGCGCCGTCCTGATTAGTCGTCGTGATGGGGATGGTCGCGGCTTCCGTTAAAGCGCTGTCGAGGGAAACGATCACGTCGACGGTGGAGTCTTCCGATACCGCGTAGCTCGCTGCGTTAAAACCGACCTTGGCCAATCCGTCGTCGTCGTCGGTGATCGATATGGTGGTTTCCGACGTCGCGCCGGCGCCGAACCCAGAGGGCAGAGTGCCGAAGCCGATCGCTACGCTATCGTTGTCATCGTCGATGGTGTCCTGTGTCGCGGAGAAGGTGAGAGTTTTGGACGTTTCTCCCGAGTCGAAGGTCAGGCTTGAGGGGACGCCGGAGTAGTCATCGGCGGACGTGTTGCCCTGGACGGCGGTGGTCAGGGGAACCGAGACCGTCTCACCGGGGTCTGCGCTCAGCGTAACCCCGACCTCGACGGTGGCGCCCTCGGCAACGGTGTAAGTGGCCTGCGCGAAGTTGACGCTGACCTGTTCCGGGATCTCGTGCCCGGCGGTGGGCGCTGTCGCCAGCGTTGCGCCATCCGCAGTGCAGATGCCGCCGGTGGCGGAGTCGCAGATCTTGTCGGTCAGCACGGTGAACGTGATGTCACCACTTCCGTCGGGGACCAGCTTGAATTTGTACGCGTGCGCGGCCACACCCGCCTCTCCGTGATAGTCAACGCTGTCGATGGTGGCGCCGGTGACGCTCACCGATGGCGTGTCCTTGGTGAAGTCCACCACAGGCCGGTTGAACGCGATTACCACCGCGGGTCGGTCAGTGGTGTCGGCGTAGGAGAACGCACTCTCCTCCGTGAGGAATTCAGCCGCCAGCGGCTGCGGAACATCCGTCAGCGCCACCGGGTCCAGTGAAATGGCGCGCACCTTGTGGGCCTGCCTGCAGCAACTTCTAATGCGGAGCGCCTTGAGGGACCACTTTTCGACCCCGGTATTCGGATCAACCTGGGTGGCGACTTCGTCGCGCGTGTCCCGACTGGGGATAAGTGATCCGTCGCCCCAGGACACCAGCCAATCGCCGTTGCTGAGAAGATCGATGTGCCCGACCGGACCGGCCGGAATTGAACGGGTGCCGTGCAGGGAGTGGTCGCGGACGAATACGGCTTCGCCATGTTCTGTGTCGATGGCATATTCCACGCCCCGGCCGTAGATGTCCTTCTCTCGATTGCGCTCCCCGGTCCACGGGTTTACCAGGATTGGAGTGCCGTTGTCGAACAGGATGAGGCGATTGCCCGGCAGTACCTGCGCGGCGTGCTGGCCTCCGAACTCCCCGGCGGGGTCGCCGATGAAGGTGAACGGCGCCGGGCCGCGGTCCTTCGTTTCCCACTGCTCGTCCGTCATGGCGGTGGGGCCCACCCGCCACACAACCGTGTCCTCATCAGGGTCGATACGCAGGATCTTGTGGCACCGTCGGAACGAAGCGACGATATCGCCGTCGTCCAGCATCTGCAGGGAGTTGACGTGGGCGTAGTCGTGGAGGACGGAGCCTGCGACGTTGCAGTCCTCGAAGCCCATGTGGTCATAGGAGTTCCACCGATAGACCTCCTCGCCTTCTGCGGTTCTGTGTTGGATCACGGAATCGCGGACGTCTTCTTCCGTGCCGTGATCTCCGACCGGCAGGAAGCTAAAGTCGCGGGTTGCCGGTTCGTAGGACATCAGCAGGTAGTCGCCATTGGGCAGAACCAGGTAATCGTGATAGTCCGTTTCTCTCAGCGGCGCCACGGTCTGCACGGTTTCCAGGACCTCGAAATTCTGGTCCAGAACCACCATGCCCCAAGTTGGCACCACCCGGGTACCGTACCCGTAACGCCACTCGTCACCCTCGTCAATCCGGAACCAGCGGAAGTACAGCCCGTCCTTGTATCCAAAGTCAGGGTCCCGGATAAACCTGGGCACGCCGTTGTTGTCAATGATCAAGAGGTTTGAGTCTCCGTTCAGGTACTGCGGGAACATGATCAAGTCTTCAATGTAACCCGCTTCCACACGTTTCACCGTCGTTACCTCCAGCATTTCGTCCGGCGCGCAGTGGACAACGTAGGTGGTGAGGCTGCCATCGCTGGCGGTGAGCGTGATGCGGACCTTGCTATCTCCCTCAACCGACTGCGAAACGGTCGTGGCAGTTTCCGCGCCCGGGTTTTCGACCTGCGCCCCGTTCACCGCCATGCGCGCGTCCGCATCCGCTGCTGCCAGCGTCAACGACATCGTGTCGGAATTGTTGCAGCCGACGGAGTAGTGCAGCGTGGCGGAATCGAAGGCCGGCCTGAACTGCCGCCAGTTCGCGCCGCCGTTGGAATCGTCGGTGGTGACCGCCAGCGAATGCAGCAGTTTCCCGACCGCCACCTCCTTCGACGAAGCCATTGCCGACTGACCGGTTCCATGCCCGTCTTCATAACTCACGGTGGCGCGCAGGAAGTGACCGGTTTCTCCGGCGGTTGGCGTGTAGTTGGCGGCGGTCGCTCCGGAAATCGCCACCCAGTCGCTGCGGCCGTCCGAGCGTTCCCAGGTGTAGGTGGGCGTTCCAACGACGCCGTCCTCGTCGGTCAGGCTCGCCGTCACCGCTTCGCCCTGCTCAGGCCGCGTCGTGGACAGCGTCAAAATCCCGGCCTCATCCTGGTCGGTGATGGTCACCCCGACATCGAGCGTGTGGCTGTCGGCGCCGCGGCTGACCTGGACGGTGACTTTGTAGATGCCGTCCTCATCATCGTCTTCTGGATCCTCGTAGTCCGGTTGCTGCGCAAAAAGGTTTGGCGAAACTGGATCGATGTCGAAGCGCAATGCCCCGCCGGGTTCGTCAATTCTGAAATGGTCGGCGTCGTCGCCGGACAGACTCCACGTGAGGCCGTGGGCATCTTGCTCCGACGAGGCCAAGTAGGTGGCGACCCTGACCGCTGTGTTTTCCTCGTAATTCACCGTCGATGACCCGGTGAGCGAGGTCATCTCAATGACGTTCTCCAGGGTGATCACCAGGTCCGCTGAGTCGGTGTTGGCCCCGTCGCTCACCTCCACGGTGACCTGGTACGAGCCGTCGGTATCGTCATCGTCAGGGTTCTCGAAGTCTTTCGCCTCGGCGAACGCGAGCACGCCTGTTGCGCTCAGGTCGAACTTCGAGGCGTCCGCACCGCCGGATTTTGACCAGGTGAGATCGCCGGCGTCCGTATCGGAATCGGTGGCCGTCAGAGTGGTCACGCCAGTCGTGCCTTCGGAGACAGCGTAAACGTAATCGCTGGTGATTACGGGGGCTGCGGACGCATGGACGATTGCAGGTGAACTTGCGCCGGCAATGAGGACCAGGGCCAACGATGCCATGAATCCTGCCCGCCTCGTCGCGAAGCGCCACCGATCCGAGGCGTGGTCACGGATATCCATTCGGGGATTCTCCTGTATCGGCCGCAGCCCAAAAGTTCGTTATGGAAGGTCAAATACCTGGATTGAGAAGCCGCTGGGTTTCGCGGTTAATCAGGTCAAAAGCGCCTGCAGGGCTGGAGTCCCGCGGCAAGTACAGGCCGCCGTCCGTGTCACGCTTGGGTAGCAGGGCTCAGACGCGCATCCTGTTGTTGGCCATCGCGGCCCGCCCTCTGGCGTTTGCATTGGTTCCGGTGGAGTAATTGGGGGCTATCTTGATGCCACCCAATCCCTCTGGCGCGTTATATTGGGACTCGACTTCTCAGACAAGTTTGGGTGGTGGTGTTAAATGGGCTATTCCGCTACCGACTTATGCCATATATATGATTATTCAAGGTCGCTGTGTCACGTTTCACAGGGTCGCATTTTAGGATCATTGTGTGTCAATAGCGTGATACGACCGGCGGGTTACGTGCCAATTCTCGTGTAATTGCTCATGTATGTGGGTACACTCAATAAAACTTGGCTATGTGAATAATAGTGCGCCCGTTGCTCGACGGAGATAAGCAACGACGAGCAATGAAGGATTGAAGTTGCAGGTTGCGGTTTCGCACGCTCTGACGCTGGCGGACGGTGATGGAGAGGCGGACCTCTGATCGCGGCGGGCGGACAACATGGCGTGAGTGTAGAAGCCTCTGTCGGCACGCGCGGTGAGTGGTCCGGTGGGTTTCGGCATAGCGTACTCGGCTCACCGTCTCGGGGAGGAATTGGGCGGCGCGTCGCTCCTCCGGCACCCTCGCCGACTGGCGCCGGGCATCGTCCGAAGTCCAACCCTCCGGCAGATACCGCCGCTTATCCACCAGCGCCCTCCCCTGCGGACCGATGTAGGCAGGGAACATCCCGGCCTGACAGTTGGCCACCTTCCCCTACGTACCGCGGTACTGCCTGAACACCCCCACCGACTTCGCACCCTGCTCGGGAAAGTCGCTGCCGTCCACCAACCACACCGCCTCCGGATTTTCCAGCCGCGACGCCAGACGATCCTCGGGATGGCCCATCACTCCGTCATCATGACAGCGCGCCTTGGTGAGAAATCGCTGCATCGACCGGGCCGATCCGCCCATCTCCTCCGAAAGGTTGTCGGCGTTGCGCCGGTTTGGTCCCTGCGCCAACAAGCCCTGGAGATAGTGGCGGCTGCGTTCTCGCGATTCCCGGCGGCCAAACGGCGAACCGAAGCAAGCATGAAAATCCTGAACGGCATCGTTCAGGCGCTCAGAAGCCGACGCATTCACTGCCCTGCCCTGCCACCCCAAGGCCTTCGCCAACTCTCCGATTAACCTACCGCAGCAGCGCGCCAGCGGTGTGCAGAGAGTGTTTCCGGCTGTTGAGCGCAGCCCTCGAAGAATAGTCCGCGGCGCCGGTAAAAGCCTGGATACTTTTGCCCCTCCACAGCGGACAGAAGTGGCATCGCCATGCAGTGATTAGGCTTATAGTCACAGAATAATCATCATCATGACCAATTTGCTGGTCAACTTCGAAGCCGAAATCCGCTTCGGGTTCAGGAGCCTCATCTTGGCTCTGGGAATATTCGGCCTCGTCATCTATCTCCGGGACGAATTTCTGAGCTTCCTAAACGTGGCCGACTGGCATTGGGGCACCCCCGAGTATTTTGCCTCCGTGGGCATGTCCGGAACCGTATTCACTCTGTTGCTGGCCTTCCGTACGGGACGAATCGTGAACCGTACCGACGCTGGGGAGAACCGCATCTTCGCCCTGTTCAGGAGACTGGAGCTGTTGGCAGAACGCGGCGTCGTGGATAAGGATGTGCTGCAATGCATTCTGCGGATTGACAAGCCCCAAAAACTATGCCGAGCTGAAGGCAGCCTACTCCGAAGCGCGTGGCCACATTACCGGCGTGTCGCCCTTCAATGACGCTGACCGCCAGATGCTCAACGTATCGGAATCGGACCTGGACGCGCTGGTCCGCTCCCGGCAGTCCGCCATAGTTTTGGGAGAGCTCTTCGCACTCGTCATCTTTGCCGCCATAACCGTGTTCCTGGCTATCTTCGCCCATCCCATGACCAACGTCGGTTGGGAAAGGTTCCTGATCGAACTGTTCGCCATGATGGTCTCGCCCGTGATCGTATTCCTTCTGGTGAACGTTTGGGACCTGCACCGGGAGCGTGACGCGGGGTGGCTGGAACTCGGTCCCATCTCCAACCACTACGTGGTCCGATTCGTTGATAACGAGAGCCGTCTGGCCGACCAGTGGGTCTCCGTCAGCATCGGTGTCGCCATCGTGGCGACCTTCACCGCACTTATCGCCAACAAGTGGCTCGGTTGGTTCGGCTAACCGCTACGAGCGGCACGCGCTCTGCGCCCAAACCAATCGCCGTTCGCCATCGGCGCCAATCGCGTGCACGGATCGCCATCTGATGCGCCCACAGATCGAGGAGCGCTACCAGACGGGCAAGACGCCGGCGCTGTTGCCGGGCAGTTGAGGCCCATAACTCGGCAGGCGCCCCTCGAATTTACCAAGGGCGGACTTGCCCAAGGGCGTGTTTTGAGCCGAATGCCTACGCAGCGCACTTGCAGATGGTACCGGAGGCAGTACCGCGGTTCAGGGCGATGCTGCAAAACACATATGGTGCGTCGCGCTGCCGGGCCGGTGATATTATGGGCGGCAGAGTCATTCCTATTTTCCGATTACGAGCACAGGTTATGAGTACGGGATCGTAACGTCGTCTCCGCCGGGCCAAAAAATGCAGACGAGGCCGCGTTCCCTGGGTATGTACACACTATTTCTCATTGGATCATTAGGGGTAACACTATGCGGTATATCAGAGTAGTTTTCGTTGTTCTTTTGGTAACCGGGGTTTTGGCTTTGGGTGCGAATCCCTTGACCACGTCGGCGCAGACGTTGCTTCCGGAACCCACCGTGGGTGATGGACCCAACCCGGGAGAGGTGATAGTGAGTTGGGAAGCCATACCTGAGGCAAAGTATTATCGTGTCGGGTGGATGGCCGAAACCGACTACAGCGCGGCGCTGGCGGACAATC
Organism: Dehalococcoidia bacterium; assembly: GCA_963668585.1. Taxonomy (GTDB): domain Bacteria; phylum Chloroflexota; class Dehalococcoidia; order Lucifugimonadales; family UBA3495; genus Bin87. The sequence continues at coordinate 1,543,919 of OY764869.1, forward strand.
GCGAGTGGCTGGACGCCTTCGTGTTCGTGGACGTTGAGAACAGGGGGCAGACGTCATACGCGGTGTCCCGGCTGAATCCGGGCGCGTTCCACTATTTCATCATGGGGAGAGTGGATGAGCGGTTTGGAGAGGCGCAGTGGTCGTCGTGGACAAGCGTTACCGTGCGGGCAGCCCTCTCGGCGTGTCCGGTGGGGGCTCAGGGCAGCGCGGCGATCGACCGGGTCGCACTGGAGGCGATCTATCGCGCCACCAGCGGACCGAACTGGACGAACCGAACCAACTGGCTGAGCGACCGGCCGCTGGACGATTGGCATGGGATAACCACTGACGCGAACGGGCGGGTGGTCGAACTCTCACTGCGCGATAACAATCTCAGCGGCGAGATATCGGCAGCAGTGGGGATTCTCACGGAGCTCACCCGGTTGAATTTGGGCCGCAACGGGTTGGCGGGTAGCATTCCGGCCGAGTTGGGGCAACTCGCCAATCTGGAAGAGTTGTACTTGCTGGAAAACCAGTTTTCAGGTCCAATTCCGCCCGAGCTGGGCAATCTGTCCGAAATCAGGATATTCTACCTTTACCGGAATCAATTGACGGGAACGCTGCCGCCATCGCTGGCCAACCTGACCAACGTCGAACGGTTCTCCGTGCGCGACAACCGGTTGAACGGCCAGATTCCCCCTTGGTTGGGCGACCTTTCCAAGATGGAGTGGCTGCGCCTGGATCGGAACCAATTCACCGGGCAAATTCCCCAGAGTCTGAGCCGACTCTCCAGCGTGACGCTGCTGGTCTTGGCGGGGAACCAACTTACCGGGTCAATTCCGAGTTGGCTGGGCGACATGACCAGCTTGGAGCGACTATCTCTCAGCAATAACCGGTTGACCGGGGACATTCCCGCAGAGTTGGGGAACTTGCCCAACCTGGCGCTGATACGGTTGGCGGGCAACCAACTGACCGGCTGCATACCGGATGCATTGCAGGATGTTGCTGATACCGACTTCGCCGCCTTGGGACTGCACTTCTGCGGGGCAACGCCCGGCGCCTCGACCAGCGAACGGGATGCGTTGGTGGCGCTGTACAACGCGACGGGCGGGCCGAACTGGACGAATCGCGCAGGCTGGTTGAGCGACCAACCACTCAACAACTGGCACGGGGTTACGACGAACAGCGATGAACAGGTGGTTGAACTCAGGCTCTTGGACAACGGGTTGGTCGGCACAATACCGCCTGAACTGGGATCGTTGTCGGAACTGGTATATCTGCAACTGAGCGAAAACCGGTTGATGGGACCGATTCCTGATCAACTGGAGAACCTGAGCAAGTTGGACCGATTCTATCTGTGGGAGAACCAACTGACCGGGCCCATCCCCTCGTGGCTGGGCAACCTGGGCAATCTCAGACGGTTGGCGCTCAGCCGGAACCGCTCGGACGGGACGATACCCGGCACGTTGGGCAACCTGTCCAACTTGAACCTGATCAATTTCGGCGGCAATGATTTGTCCGGTCCGATTCCACCGCAACTGCAAAACCTGCACAACCTTGAAGAATTTAACCTGTGGCAGAACAGGTTGTCAGGACCCGTTCCAACCTGGCTCAGCAATCTGGGCAATCTCACACATATCAACCTGAATGAAAACCAACTGACGGGAACGATTCCTTCTGAACTGGGAAGCCTGTCCAACCTGACACGTCTGTCATTGGCCGACAATCAACTGACCGGGGATGTCCCCACGTCTCTGGGCAACCTTACCAACCTGGAACGCCTGCGGCTGGCGGGGAATAACCTCACCGGCTGCATTCCCAACGCATTACTGAGTGTGCAGGAAAACGACCTTCTGGGACTGGTTCTGCACACCTGCGGATCGCCGCCATCCGGATCGGACGAAGTCAGGCGGTTCGACGACTCTGAGGTTGGCTACCTGAAATGGGAGTTGGGCCCCGGAGTTCCCGACGCACATTATTCGCACGTTCGCGAGGGAGTTCTTCATCTGCACCGGTACGCCACGCCGTTGGGTCTGCCCGAGTTGCCGGATGATGCCACGGTGTATCTGTACGCTGACCGGGAGTTGATGGCGCAGACTTTGGCCCGACTGGAAAGGAGGCCCCTGGACAACGCGAGGGAATCCGTCAACAGCGGGGATTGGGGCGGACTGGCGGGCCTGGAAGACGAGGATTCGGGCTGGGTCATGATCCATCTGCATCGGGCAGCCCGACACGGCCCGCTGGCTCTGGTTGGCGTGGCCGCGCACGAACTAAGCCACGTTTACCAGTACGCGCTGCAGAAACACGGACGATTCAGTAACACCCACTCCGAAGTGCGGGTAATTGGTCCGGCCTGGATGCAGGAGGGCGTTGCCGAATTCCACAGATGGGTAGCCCTGGCCAATGGCGGCGAGTGGACGTACGAACAGCGGCGCGAGCATGTTCTCGACCGGGCACGCCGGGTGGATGTCACGCTCAAGGAGACAGAAACCTACGACGGGCTGCTGGCCGGCAACGATCGATTCGATCTGGCCGCGTTGGCTGCGGAACTGCTGGCGGCGGAGTCGAGTGAAGCAGCCCTCATCAAGTTCTGGACGCTGCTGGAGCCCGGCACCACGTGGCAGCAGGTATTCGAGACGTCCTTCGGGATGACTATCGACGAGTTCTACCCGCTGTTCGAGGCGCACCGGGCCAACGGCTTCCCAACGCTGGGGTTGAATTGAGGAGGAGGAGACAGAAGTAGAGCCCCAGGAAGTGGTGTAAGAGGAACCGGGTCGCAAGAAGAGAGCCACCGCGTCATCCTTATCGGAACTACAACAAACCCGATGAAGGAGGAACGCGATGGCCGAGAACAACGTGGACCTTTTGGAACTACCGCGCAAGCGTGGCATGGAGGGTGACGTGGACTCCCTGCGGGTGCTGGTGCTAGGCATCATAGCCTGCCCAGTACCCAGACACTGGGGACGCCGAGGTGTCGTCGCAGATCGGCGCCCAGTATGGGGAACGCAACCCGGAGCGTGGCACCAACCACAACGGCTACCCCAGCCGAGATTGGGCCCCCCGGGTGGGTACGATGGAATTGCGCATTCCCAAGATTCGGGAAGGGAGTTACTTCCCCAACCTGCGGAACCGCGCCGGCGCAGCGAGAAGGCGCTGGTGATGGTGATCCAGCAGGACTACGTGGAGGGTGTTTCCACCAGGAATGTGGACGATCTGATCAAGTCCCTGGGCTGCGACGGCATCTCGAAAAGCCAGGTGTCGCGCATCTGCCGGGACCTGGCCGGGGAGGTGTACGCGCCAGGGTGGTTTTGCCGGCCCCACTGGGCCCGGCGATTGTGATGATTCTCTTCGCGGGGTTGTTTGTCATACTATCCCTTAAACCGCTCCCGCTTCGCGCAGCGCCGCCACTTCCGCGCCGCTATATCCCAGTAGCCCGGTCAGGACGGCATCGGTATCCTGACCCAGGGTTGGCGGCGGCGCGAAGTTATCGGGGCTGCCGGTCTTGATGGGGTTGCCGGCGGTGCGGTAGGCGCCGGCGACCGGATGGTCGATTTCCACCACCATGTCGCGTAGCTGCACCTGTGGGTCGGCCAGGGCCTCGCCAATGTCGTTGACCGGGCCGCCGGGCACATCGTACTTCAGCAGCAGTTGCTCCCACTCGGCGCGCGGCTTTGTCATAAAGCCTGCCGTCAGGGCTGCTTCGAGCGCATCGCGGTTCTCGATGCGGGCGGGGGCGGTCGTGAAGCGCAGGTCTTCATCCATGCCCCGCAGCGCTTCGATTTCGCCGGCCATCATGCGCAGGGTCTTCATGGCGAATTCCTGGCTGGCGCAGTGAACCTGCACGTATTTGCCATCGGAGCATTGGAACGCGCCCACGGGCAGGTTGGACGGATGGCTGGAGCCGATGGGCTGCGGCACCTCGCCCGACACGAGGTAGAACTGGCCCAGGTGGGCTTGCAGGGCAATCTGAACGTCCAGCAGGGAGATATCCAGGCGGCGGCCCTCGCCGGTGACCCGCCGCCCGTACAGCGCGGAGGCGATGCTCAGGGCGGCCACGTAGCCGCCGACCATGTCGCCCACCGGAAAGCCCATGAACACCGGCGGCTGGCCGGGGTTGCCGGTGACGCTCATTCCGCCGCCCATGGCCTGCACGATGCCGTCGAAGCCGGGCCGCTCACGGTACGGCCCCTCTTGCCCGAAGGCCGACAGCGAGCAGGCGATGATGGACGGGTTGATTGCCTTCAACGATTCGTAGCCCAGTCCCAGGCGCTCCAGCACCGAAGGCCGGAATGCCTCGAGCGCCACGTCGGACACGGCCACGAGCCGGCGGCAGACTTCCCTGCCTTCCGGCGTTCGCAGGTCTATGGTTACGCTCTTCTTGTTGCGGTTGAAGTTCAGGTAATAGGCGCTCTCGCCGCCGAGGAAGTGGGGGCCGATGCGCCGCGACATATCCCCCACGGCGGGCTGCTCGATCTTGATTATCTCAGCGCCCATGTCGCCCAGCGTCCGCGCCGCCATCGGCCCGGCGATCGCCTGCGACATTTCGAGGATGCGGACACCCTGCATCGGAGGAGTCATAGTCTCTTGCTCATCTTTGCTGGTTGGTGGCCTATTCCGTGGACAGGAGGGCTGCCAGATCTCGCACGTCCTCCATTTCGTCCAGCGATTCTATGGCGGCGATGATTTGTTGCTGGCGTTCCGGGCTGATGACAGTTGACGTAAGGACGGCGAACTTCTCTTTCATTTCGGCCCACGACAGGGCATTCTCAGGGTCGCCCTTGGGGTATCGGATGTCGCTGCGCAGGAGGCGTCCGTCGGCGGTGGCGACCTCGGCCCAGGCGCGAAACTCGCGAGGGAAATGGGCGTCCAACTCCGGGTCGGTCACACACTTCACCCGCGGCAGGATGCGGCTTATCTCCGGGCGGTCAGGCACCCCGTCGGCGTATTCCTCCAGCGACGCGCGGCCATAGGCCAGGGCCACTGCCGCGCCGAAGGGCATGGAGAACTGCATATCCACGACTGTCCTGGGGTTGGCCTTGTCCGCTTCCGGAGACGATATCACCTTGAACCCGCCGCTGAGTACTCCGACGGTCACTTCCTCAACGTCACCGGCCTCCAGGCCATGCGTCTTGCGGATGTCTATCAGGCAGTCTATGGGTCCCTGCTTGTAACGGCAGCAGGCATGGGGCTTGATTCCCGTGCGGGTAATCAGATATTCGTCCCCCAGGTCTTTCAGCACCAGCGACATGTCGGGGTTGCCGGAATAGGCTTGCAGGAAGCCGTCGCGCCCCTCGAGGATGGTGGTGGGGCCGGTGTAGCCGGAGCGGGCCAGCAGGGCCGCCCAGGAACCGCTGTGCGACGCCCAGCCGGGATGAAATCGCTTGGTCCAGGCTCCCTGCGCCAGGTATTCCATGCTGCCGGCGGTCTGGCTGCCCGCGATGCCCAGGGCGTGGATGAAGTCGTCGCCCTGCAGCCCCAGCAGCCGACCGGCCACCACCGCAGCGCCGAAAGCCCCGCAGGTGCCGGTGGGATGGAAGCCTCGCCCGTAATGCTCGGCAGGCTGCAATGCGCGGCCCAGCCGTACGATGACGTCGTACCCTGCAACCACTGCGGTGATGAAGTCCTTACCCGACACATGGGCCAGGTCGGCCATCGAAAGGGCGGTGGGAAAGGCCACCACGCCCGGATGCAGCGACGCCTCGTTGTTCACGTCGTCCATCTCTATGCTGTGAAAGGCGGTGCCGTTGGCCATCGAAGCGTACTCCGGCAGCACTCGATGGGGCGTACCGACGACCACCGACGGCCCGGGGCGGTCCAACCGCTGCAGCGCATCAACGACAGCGCGCGCCGAGCCGGTGGTGGACCCGTTGAGCGTAACTGCGGCGAAGTCCAGGCACAGGTACTTGGCCCAGTCGATCACCTCCGGCGACAGATCTTCGTACTCGAGCGCCTGCGCGAAGCTGCCCAGGGCGCGTGTCATGCCGGTTTCGTTGTTGTTCTGGACCATGGCTGAGGACCTCCATCAAGTATTGCAGCGACGGTTCTCAAAAAACTATTCGTCGTACCCGACCGGTTCGAAACCGGGTGTTACACTCGCCAAATCCAGCCCGCCTACAACCCCGACTCGTACAGGAAGTCGCCGGTGGGGTAGTTGTTGAGCAGATGGCGGGCGATGACCAGGCGCTGAATTTCGTTGGTTCCCTCGCCGATCATCATCAGCGGGGCGTCGCGGAAATGGCGCTCCACCGTCAGGTCCTGGGTGTAGCCGTAGCCGCCGTGGATGCGCATGGCATCGGTGGCGACCTGTAAACACATCTCGCTAGCGAACAGCTTGGCCATTCCTGCTTCCATGTCGGCGCGCTCGCCACGGTCCTTTTTCTCGGCGGCGTGGAGCACCATCAGGTGGGCCGCCTGTATCTGGGTCGCCATGTTGGCCAGCATTATCTGCACACTCTGGTGTTCTCCGATGGGCTTGCCGAAGGTTTCGCGCTGCTTGGCGTACCGGGTCGATTCTTCCAGCGCGGCCCGCGCCACACCGAGGCAGCGGGCGGCAACATTGATGCGGCCCAACTCCAGCCCGCTCATTATCTGGTAGAAACCCTTGCCCTCCTCGCCGCTGACCAGGTTCCCGCCGGATACGCGGTAGTCCTCGAAGGACAGCTCGCAGGTATCCACGCCCTTGTAGCCCAGCTTCGATATGTCCCGAACCACGTTGAAGCCTGGCCCTTTCTCGGCGATGAAGATGCTGATGCCGCGCCGGGGCGGGTCGGCGTTCAGATCGGTCTTGGCGACCAGGGCGAAGGTGTTGCCGTGGCGGCCGTTGGTAATCAGGCTCTTGGCCCCGTTCACCACGTATTCGTCGCCTTCGCGGACGGCGCGAGTCTCGATGGCCTGGACGTCGCTGCCCGCGTTCGGCTCGGTGATGCAGATGCCGCCCCGCTTCTCGCCGGTCGCCATCAGGGGCAGGAATTGCTCCTTCTGCTCCGGTGTTCCATGGGTCGTGACCATGTAGGCCATGATGAGGTGGGAGTTCAGTATCCCGCTCAGGCTCATCCATCCCCGGCAGATTTCCTCGATGACCAGGGCGTAGGACGTGACATCCAACTCAAGCCCGCCGTACTCTTCGGGGATCACCGCGCCGAACAGGCCCAGTTCCTTCATCCGCTCCACCAAATCGAAGGGGTACTCGTCGGCGTGTTCCATTTGCTGGGCGACAGGTTGGACTTCCCTGCGGACAAACTCTCTGATTGTGGCAACCATGCCGCGCTGCGCTTCAGTCAATTGAGGCAAAACCGCTCCTGAAACCGGGCTGATATCGTGGCGGCATTTTATCACGCGCTGGGCGCAGCCAGGTTTGACACCCCAGGGGCGGCGCACTAAACTCGCCTGCAACCGCGTTGCCCGACAATCATCGGCTGGTGTTCTATCACGAAATGATGGCAGCCGCGTCCGCTTTCGACTCCCCAATGCTCGATATAGTGAGGTATCGCCATGCCGGACAAGCCAGAATACATAGGCCTGCTCAACGACATTCGCCTGCAGGAGCACCGGGCTGGAGTTTACCTCAAGGCGTGGGCCGATAAGACCGGGCATCCGGGGCTGAAGGCCTGCCTCTCTGTGGTAGCCGAGCGCGAGACCAGCCACGGAGACATCTTCGACCGGCGAATTCGCGAGTTGGGCGGCGTCCCCGAGGACCAGGACGACGCCTTGTTTGCCGAGCGGCTGCGCGTGGCCGGTTCAGACATGACCGACAGGGAAAAGATCGTCTGGATGCGCGAAGCACAATCTCGCGTAACCCTGCCCACCGTGCGCCAGCGCTATGAGGCTGCCTCAGTTGATGAGTCTGTCGACCAGCTGACACGTTCTCTGATCAAGTGGTTCACCGAGGTGGAGGACGACTCCGGTACCTCCATGCGGGCGGTGTACGCGGAGATCGAGCAGGAGGACTAACCGGATGAAATTCGGAGCCTTCTTGGTGGGCCAGCGCCTCCTGCCGCACGAGTAATACGCCGACAAGGTCTACGAGGACATTCCGCGCGGCGCGGAATTGGCTGGGATAGACCTGATTCACAAGGCGGCAAATGGCTCGTCGTTAGGGTTCCGGCGCACGTGCGGGGATAGACCGTCCCGTGAGAGCGGTGGCAGAACCCACGGGTTCCTCCGCGCGCGGATAGACCATATTTTACAGATACAGCGGTGCGGACACGGCGGTCTCGCTGCGGGTGTGGCGGCCCACCATGCCGCCGCCCTGCTTCCGGCGGCCCTGGCCTCGATCCCTTGAGTGGGGCGCCGTTCTGGGCCATGCGGTGGGCCATGCCCACGCGCCCGCTGTGGCCGCTGGAAAACTCCCAATCTGCCGACCCCGCAGCCCCGGCGATCATCTTGATCCACCGGGCGATCTGGGACTCCGACAGCCCGAACACCCTCGCCTCGCCGCCAACCCCCGCCGGCCGGATGGCGGCGAGGGCCGTCTTGGAGGTGGGGTGATGGCCACCACCGCGCCCTGGGCCTCGGCGTCGGTCTTCGACGAATAACGGTGATGCGGACCAAGCCGTCGCCCCAGCGATGCACGTCGCCCCCATCCTTTCAGAGAGGCGCGCACTCCCGGGTTCCGTCAGGGCGACTCCAGCTTCGCCCAATGGTGGGCCTTGGCGATGGCGAAGGCGGCCAGCCGCAACGTCGCGATAGAAGCGCCGGAGTTCGCCCGGGCGGCCAGGTAGCAGGTTACAGTGAGGGGCTCGGCCGGCAGAGCGGAAAGGTCCACCCGGTCGCACCAGCCGATGAAGATGCGCCACTGGGCATCGTAGGTGCGGCGGGTGTTGTCGGAGAGGACCGACTCCGGGATACGTCGAGGCCCCGGTCGGCGGCCCTGAGCTTGGAGAGGGCTTCGGGTTCGCGGGGAATGATCTGCGGACTGGCTGCAGTGGTAATGGACAGGTCGTCAGAGGCAGGGTTTCAGGAACGATCTGGGTGGGCAAAAGATGCGCGATAAACCTAATTGTCGCGTAGGGGGTGTCGTCAAAACAATGTGAGGGTGATAGATTGGAGTGAGTTGGGAGAGTTTGGAGGGTGGGGAGTATGCGAGCAGCGCACCGGCGCCACGATATGACTGATGATGTTTGGGAGCGATTGAGGCCGCATCTGCCCGGGGGAGAGGGCAAGCAGGTCCGACCGGCCCATGACAACCGTCGGTTTATCGACGCCGTGTGCTGGATTTTGCGTACCGGAGCGCCCTGGCGGGATTTGCCGCCGGACTACGGAGACTGGAAGAACACTCACCGGCGGTTCTGCCGCTGGCGGGATCGGGGAGTGTGGTCCGGACTGCTGGAGGCGGTGATGGATGATCCTGATTTCGAATGGCTGATGATCGACGCCAGCTATATCAAGGCCCATCCCCATAGCGCTGGGGCCCGGGGCGGCAACCAGGCCATGGGCCGCACCAAAGGGGGCTGAACAGCAAGCTGCACCTGGCGGTGGACTCCCACGGCATGCCGGTCAGGCTGGCCGTTACCGAGGGCACGGCAGCCGACTCCTCCCAGGCATTGCCTCTGATCCAGGGGATCGAGGCCCAGTGCCTGCTGGCGGACAGAGCCTACGACACCAATGAAATCATAGCCACGGCCCGGGAATTGGGCATGGACCCAGTGATACCACCGAAGAGGAACCGGAGGGAGCAGCGGGACCATGACCCGGCGCTGTACCGGTTGAGACACCTGGTGGAGAACGGTTTTCTGGAGTTCAAGCAGTGGCGCGGCGTGGCGACCCGTTATGCCAAGAGAGCCGCGTCTTACCTGGCCATCTGCCAACTCCGGGCAGTGATGGTCTGGAGCAAACTCTTTTGACGACACCCCCTAGCGAACGGGTGTGCGTAAGACGGGTGCAAGGGGCTCATTTCGTCGTCGTTTACCCGACCACGGCGGGACGATAAAGAGCATCCGGCCGCCGCTTGGCCACGGTTCCCGCGCCATGAAGTCCAGGCGTTCATGTGACCCCACCCGGCGCGACCACGCCAATCAGACCCTATGGCATGTCTCCAAAGCAAGAGGGAGTATGTATCGGCGTCAGGTCGGTCTCCGGTCCGATCATGGGTGTGCATCCTCCAATTCCAGGACCCGCTCCAGGTCCTCGTGCCGATTGACGTTGATGAAGCTCAACAGCCCGGGATCCAAACGCCTGATCTCATCTTCCGGCAGGTAGTGAACGTTCACGCGGTCAAAGAAACCCGAGATTTTCAGTTCACCCGTCTGCAGGCGTTCCTCGATGGCGGGCAGGCACCGCCGGGAATAAAGGGCGTGGGTGGGCTCTGGACGGCCTTCCACCACCGGCACGACGGCGTCCCAACCGGTGCGGGCCCCTGACATGTGGCGCAGCAGGGGCGCTGAGAGCAAGGGCATGTCGCACGCCACCACCAGAGCCCATTCGGCGCGAATCGCCAGCAGTCCGGTGTAGATGCCTCCGAGAGGCCCGGAACCCGGGGACACGTCGGGGACAATTCGATGTGGCGGGTCCAGCGGCAGTCCGGCTCCGTGCTCCAGGCTGGAGACCACGACCACCACGTCGGAAGCATCGACGGCATCGGCCGAGCGCCGGATGACCCGACGGATCATTGGTTCGCCGCCGATTGGCTCAAGGGCCTTGTCCCGCCCGAACCGCCGGCTCCGGCCGCCGGCCAGGATGATAGCGGCGATGTCGGATGAGGCGCGGCTGTGCATGGCGTTTCTCCCGCCTTTGACGGCGGCGACACCACCATAACATCGCGCCGGGTAGGAGTGCCAACGTTGGCAGGCCCGGGTTACAGCGGGGTAACGCCCGGTTCACTTTGTGTTAATGCCAACGACACCATTCCTTTACGCTGCCGAAAAGTTCGCGCAATAAAGAGCCTCTACCATCATTCTCAATATTCACCAGAGGCCCATGACTTTGACTGACGATCCCAGAGCGCCGTCGCCGCCGACGGCGACCCATTGTCCCTATTGCGCATTTCAGTGCGGCATGACGTTGTCGGTGGACGATGCTGGCGACGTGGAGATTGCCGGCAATCCGGCATTCCCTGTGAACCGGGGATCGCTGTGCGTGAAGGGGTGGACGGCGGCAGCCGCTCTGAATCATCCCGAGCGGCTCACCACGCCGCTGGTGCGGGACGCCGACGGCTTGCTGAGGCCGGCCTCGTGGGATGGGGCCCTGGACCGGGTGGTGGAAGCCATCGGGCAGGCGCAGCATCGCCACGGCAATGACGCCGTGGGCGTTTTTGGCGGCGGCTCGCTGACCAACGAGAAGAGCTATCTGCTGGGCAAGTTCGCCCGGGTGGCGCTCCGGACGGCCAACATCGATTACAACGGACGCTTTTGCATGTCATCAGCGGCGGCGGCGAGCATAAGGTCGCTGGGAATCGACCGGGGCCTGCCCTTCCCGGTGGAGGACATTGCCGGCGCCCAGGTGGTTCTGCTCATGGGCGATAACCCGGCGGAAACCATGCCGCCCATGATGCAGTACTTTGACGAGCAGCGCGCCAACGGCGGCCGGTTGATTGTCGCAGACCCCAGGCTGACCCCCACGGCCCAGCGCGCGGACCTGCACCTGCGCCTGATGCCGGGAACCGACGCCGTCCTGGCCAACGGCCTGCTGCACATACTCATCCGCGACGGGATGGTTGACGCGGAATACGTGGCGGAACGCACCGAAGGATTCGACCGGGTACGGGCAGCAGTCGCGACCTACTGGCCGGAACGGGTGGAGCGGATCACCGGCGTGGCTGAGGCGGAACTGACCCGTGCGGCCCAACTGCTGGGAGCGGCAGGCACGGCGATGATTCTGACCGGGCGGGGCGCGGAACAGCAGGCCCAGGGCGTGAACAATGTTTCAGCCTGCATCAACCTGGCGCTGGCGCTGGGCCTGCCGGGAAGGCCCCACAGCGGCTACGGCTGCATCACCGGACAGGGCAACGGCCAGGGCGGACGCGAACACGGCCAAAAGGCAGACCAGCTTCCCGGATACCGCCGCATCGACGACCCCGCGGCGCGCCGGCACGTTGCCGCAGTTTGGGGAGTGGACGAGCCCTCGCTGCCCGGCCCGGGCAGGTCGGCTTACGAACTCCTGGACAGTCTGGGACAGGAGGGGGGCGTGCACGCGATGCTGGTGATGGGCTCCAACGTGGCGGTGTCCGCGCCGCACCTTGGCAATGTCGCCGAGCGGCTGGCCTCGCTGGACTTCCTGGTGGTGTCCGACTTCTTTATGTCCGAGACCGCCGTCCTGGCCGACGTGGTGCTGCCATCCGCCCAATGGGCCGAGGAAGAGGGCACCATGACCAACCTGGAGGGCCGGGTGATCCGCCGGCGCAGGGCCTGCGAACCCCCATCCGGCGTCATGGACGATGTCGCCGTGATCTGCGAACTGGCCCGGCGGTTGGGCAGTGGACGCCACTTCGAATACGGCAGCGTCGAGGAGATCTTTGAGGAGTTGGGCAGAGCGTCAGCCGGCGGCCCCGCCGATTACTCCGGTATCACCTACGCCGGGATCGACGCCAACGACGGTGTGTTCTGGCCCTGTCCCGATCAGGCGCACCCGGGCACGCCCCGGTTGTTCACCGACGGTTTTCCCACGGCTAGCGGCCGGGCGCGGATGTTTGCCGTGCGCCACCAGGAACCCGATGAAGCGCCGGACGAGGAATATCCTCTTTTCCTCACCACGGGCCGCAACCTCGCCCACTACCAGTCCGGCAACCAGACGCGGCGCATCGCCGAGTTGGCGGAGATGAACCCCCAACCCATGGCTGAGGTGCATCCGTCCACCGCCGGACGTTACGGGCTGAGGGACGGTCAGGCCGTCCGGCTGATCACCCGGAGGGGACGGGCCGACTTCCATTTGAAGGTGACTCGCGGAATACGGGAGGACACTGTGTTTGTCCCATTCCACTGGGGCGGTCGGCAGGCAGCCAACCTGCTCACCAACCCGGCTCTGGATCCCACCAGCCGGATGCCCGAGTTCAAGGTCTGCGCCGTACGCATCGATGGCGCGGAAGACACCGCCGATGACAACAGAACAACAACGGAGCGTTAGCCATGATGAATGCCTCAAAAAAGCAGAAACTGGTGGTGATAGGCAACGGTATGGCCGGCGCCCGATTCGTCGAGGAAATGGTGAACCTGGGTGGCCAGGATACCTACGACATCGCGGTCATCGGCGAGGAGTCGTGCGGCAACTACAACCGCATCCTGCTCTCCGGCGTGCTGTCAGGCTCCCACGACCCCGACGACATCTTCATCAACCCCCTGGAGTGGTACGCCGAGAACAACGTGACGCTGCACTCGGGAGTGCGCGCCATCGGCATCGACCGCAAGGGCAAGATGGCCTATGGCTCCGGCGGGTTGCTGCTTCCCTACGACAAGCTGGTCATAGCCACCGGCAGCAGCGCCTTCGTGCCGCCCATGGACGGCCTGTACGACGACGACGGCGATTTCAAAAAGGGCGCCTTCGTGTTCCGCACGCTGGACGACTGCGCCTCCATCATCCAACACGCGGAGGGCGCGCGTCGGGCGGCGGTCATCGGTGGTGGGTTGCTGGGCCTGGAGGCGGCCCGCGGGCTGATGAACCGGGGGCTGGAGGTTGACGTAGTCCATCTGATGGGCTGGCTGATGGACACCCAGCTTGACCCACTCTCGGGCCAACTGTTGCAGCAGAGCCTGGAAGGGCTGGGCGTGCGGTTCCACCTGGAGAAGCTGACCACAGCGGTGCTGGGCGATGATCGTGTGACGGGCCTCCAGTTCAAGGACGGCGACACGCTGGACTGCGATCTGGTGGTGATGTCGGCCGGCATTCGCCCCAACGTGGACCTTGCGCGGATGGCCGGTCTGCACGTGCGGCGCGGCATCCTGGTCAACGACGGCCTCACCTGCCGCAACGACCAGGACATCCACGCCATCGGCGAGTGCGCCGAGCACCGCAGCCAGGTGTACGGACTGGTCGCGCCACTGTGGGAGCAGGCCCGGGTGCTCGCCGAACGGCTCACCGGACGCAACGCCGAGTCCGCATACGCCGGTTCCCGCGTCTCCACCAAGCTCAAGGTGATGGGCGTGGAGCTGGCGGTGGCCGGCAGCAAGGACCCGCTGGACGACGACGACGAAGTGGTGACCTACGTCGAGCCCAACCGCAACGTGTACAAGAAGGTCATCGTCCGGGATGGCAGGGTCACCGGCGCCATCCTGCTGGGCGACGGCCTGACCATGCCGCGCATTCTGCAGGCCTTCGACCGGGGCGAGGCCCTGCCCGAAAACCGCTCCGAGTTGCTGTTCCCCCTGCCCGCCGACGCCGGTCCATCGCTCAACGTGGAAGATATGCCCGACGACGCCCAGATCTGCAACTGCAACGGGGTGACCAAGGGCAGGATCATCGCGGCGGTGGATGGCGGATGCCGCAGCCTGAAGGCGGTGTGCGACGCCACCCGCGCTGGAACCGGCTGTGGCTCCTGCAAAATGCAGGTTCAGGCGGTGTTGGAACTGGCGGCCAACGGCCTGGTGGCCGACGACCCATCGGCGCACTACTACGTGCCGGGCATTCCCCTCACCAAGCCGGAATTGGTGGGCGCCATCAAGGCCATGGAACTCAGGAGCGTTTCCCGGGTTTTCGAGTCGTTGGCCGGCGGCAGGGAGGACGCTGGGAGCAAGCTGGGCCTGGCGTCGCTGCTGCGTACGATCTGGGGTGCGGAGTACGAGGACGAACGGGACGCGCGGTTCATCAACGACCGGGTCCACGCCAACATCCAGAACGACGGCACCTTCAGCGTGGTGCCCAGGATCTACGGCGGCATCACCACGCCCGACCAGCTTCGCCGTATCGCCGACGCCGCCGAGAAATACGAGGCCAGGATGGTGAAAATCACCGGCGGCCAGCGCATCGACCTGCTGGGCATCCCCAAGGAACACCTGCCGGCGGTATGGCAGGAGGTTGGGATGCCGTCGGGCCACGCCTACACCAAGGCGTTCCGCACCTGCAAAACCTGCGTGGGAACCGAGTTCTGCCGCTTCGGCGTGGGCGACAGCACCGCGCTGGGCGTCCAGATCGAGCAGCGGTTCCAGGGTATCGAGAGTCCCCACAAGGTGAAACTGGCCGTGTCGGGATGCCCCCGCAACTGCGCCGAGTCCACCACCAAGGACGTGGGAGCCACGGCCATCGAGGGCGGGAAGTGGGAGGTGTACATCGGTGGCGCGGCGGGCTCCCGCGTGCGCAAGGGGGATGTGTTGTGCATCACCGATTCCCATGATGAGACCGTGCTGATGATGGGCAGGTTCATGCAGTACTACCGGGAAAACGCCCGCTACCTGGAACGCACCTACGACTTCGTGGAACGCCAGGGAATCGAACGGCTGCGCCAGATCCTGGTGGAGGACGGCGAGGGCATCTGCGACCGGCTGGACCGGGACATGCAGGCCGCCGTGGATGCGTACCAGGACCCCTGGCTGGAGGCCGACCACCCGGTGCATCCCAACCAGTTCGTCACCACTCCGGCCGAATTGGTGGAGCCGGCGACCGCAGCGAGGTAGCGTCATGGTTCTGATCACGAAAGCGCCGGATGTGTTTGCGGTGAGCGATATGTCATCTTGCGGGACACATAATCTCGGCAGCGCCGCGCGCATACCTATTGGGGAGGGACGCCGGTTCGAGATCGCCGGTACGTCAATCGCGGTGTTTCGCAACCGCCAGGGACGGGTGTACGCCACCCAGGCGGAATGCCCCCATCGCGCTGGCCCCTTGGCCGATGGATTGCTGGGCGGTGAAGCATTGATCTGCCCGCTGCACAACTTCCGATTCGACGTTGGTACCGGAGAACCGCTGGGCAACGACTGTCCTGCGCTGCGCACCTACCTGGTCTCGTTGAATGAAGCCGGGGAGATCCTGGTCGCGATATCCGGGTCGTAGCCGACCCGCTTCGCCGCCGTCGGAGTTGAGAGAATGAGCCTGCTGAATGCCGCCGCAGACGGCGGAAAAGCCACCCGGATACGCCTGTTCAGCCTGGCGTCCCCGCAGATGCGGACGTTCCACATAACCTGGTTCGCCTTCTTCCTGTGCTTCTTCGGATGGTTTGGCATCGCGCCGATGATGGCGGTGGTGCGCGAGGACCTGCTGCTCAGCAAGGCGCAGATCGGCAACACCATCATCGCGTCCGTTGCCATCACCATCGTGGCCCGCCTGCTCTTCGGCTGGCTGTGCGACCGCATCGGCCCCCGCCTGGCTTACAGCGGCCTGCTCATCATCGGCTCAATACCCGTCATGTGCATCGGGCTGGCACAGAACTACGAGACGTTCCTGCTGTTCCGCCTGGCCATCGGCGTGATCGGCGCGTCCTTCGTCATCACCCAGTACCACACCTCGGTGATGTTCGCCCCCAACGTGGTGGGCACCGCCAACGCCACCACCGCCGGCTGGGGCAACATGGGCGGTGGCGTTGCCCAGATGGCCATGCCTCTGGTATTCGCCGGCGTGCTGATGTTCGGCGTTGGCGAAGTCCTGGGCTGGCGGATCGCCATGGTGATACCCGGTGCGGCCCTGCTGTTGGTGGGAGTGGCCTACTACCTCCTCACCCAGGACTGTCCGCAGGGGAACTACCGGGAACTGCGCGCCCGCGGCCTAATGCCGGGTTCGGCTGGAAGCAAGGGCTCGTTCCTGGAAGCCGCCAGGGACCCCCGCGTGTGGGCATTATTCGTCATCTACGGGGCGTGCTTCGGCGTGGAACTGACCATCAACAACATCGCGGCGCTGTACTACTACGATCGCTTTGAGCTGAATCTCGCCACCGCCGGCATCGTCGCGGGACTGTTCGGCCTGATGAACATCTTCGCTCGCACTATGGGAGGGTTCTTTGGCGACAAGATGGGCATCCGGTTTGGCCTCAGGGGCCGTGTGATGTTTCTGGGCGCGGTGCTCCTGGTCGAAGGATTGGCCGTGATCCTGTTCTCCCAGATGGCGACGTTGTTCCTGGCCGTGGGCGCAATGATCGTGTTCAGCCTGTTTGTGCAGATGTCCGAGGGAGCTACCTTCTCGGTGGTCCCTTTCATCAACCGCAGGGCTCTGGGTTCCGTGGCCGGCATCGTGGGCGCGGGCGGCAACGCCGGAGCCGTGGCTTTCGGGTTCCTGTTCCGCGCGGAAAGCCTCACCTACGCCGATGCCCTGCTCATTGTGGGCGTCGCCGTGGTGGTCGCGTCATCGCTGGTGTTGGCGGTGCGGTTCTCGCCGGAGACCGAGCGGGAGGAAAGGAGCGCCCTGGATCTCGCCCTCGCCGAGCGGGCTGGCTTCGCCCCGGCAGCAGCCGACTGAACCACCGCCATAGTGCGATCTGCATTGGCGTGTAACCCATGGCCGGGCAAATTGGTCTGCCGTCTCCCGTATCGGAGCGCTGGCGCTCGTGTGCAGGTTGACAATCAATGCATGCACCTCGTCTGAGGACGGGATGTGAATTTTCACCGTCATTGACCGAGATTTGCACGGTCTTTGACCACCTGGGGAGCGCGGTGATTTAGCTAATATCAGGTTGTTGTTGGCCGGTCAATCTCCCCCTTCGTTGTTGAGCAGGGCACGGTGTGGGGACAGCCGCTCTCTGTAACTGGATCCGTCGATTACGATCTGGTAGCCGGCGTTGGCCAGGCGGTCCAGGGCACTGTTGCCGAGGTTGGGATCGTCAAAGAGGCTGAGCCATTCTTCGACGGCTCGGTGGCTGGTGATGATGAAGCTGGATGACCGGTGGCGGTTGAGGATGAGTTCGTACAGATCCGCGACTGTTGGGCGGTGAGCCGGCGGAGACCTAGGTCGTCCAGGATGAGCAGGTCGGGAGTGAGCAAAGACCGGAAGGCTCTGTCCACCGGGTTGTCCACCCGGGCCTGGGCCATGGCTTTGAAGAAGTCGGCGGCATGGCTGAAGCGGACGGTGTGTCCGGCGCGGATGGCCGAGTAGCCCAGGGCCCAATCCACCGAAGAGATGAATGTGGCGGTGTGGTGAGGGGATGAGAAGGTGCTCCCGGCTTCGGGGATAATGGTTCTTGAAACAGAAAACCACCCTGAAACAGAAAACCACCCTGAAACAAGGAGCATCTATCGGATGCTACCACGCAACGACCCCGACCGCATCCAGGTCGCCTTTGATGACCACCGCCTGGTGGCCCATGCTGGGCTGATCCTGCCGGTCACTTTGGCCCAGCGCCTGGGACTGCGAGACCTACGGAGTGGCCAAGGAGGGGGCGCAGCGCCACAACTACGCTGGCCAGCGGGGCTATCACCCGCCGTTGGCCAGCGCCGCTGGCACCGGAGAGGTGCTGATGTGTCGGCTGCGCAAGGGCAGGCGAGCACCGCTCGGGGCGCCTCCCACTTCCTGCGGGAGATGGTGAGCCGCGTGCGCTACGCCGGAGCCACCGGACCACTCACCCTGCGTGCCGACAGCGGCTTCTACAATCACGCCATTGTCGCCGTTTGCCGCAAGGCGAAGGTCCGCTTCTCCATCACTGTCCGACAGCGCCAGAGCGTGCGCAACATCATCGAGGCCATACCTGAGACGGACTGGACGCCCATCCCGTACTGGATGGAGGGCGCCGCTGATGTCGCGGAGGCAACTTATACCCCATTTGGCAGTGAGCCCGACGCCGTACCGGTACGGCTGATCGTACGCCGGGTCAAGCCCACGCCCGGCTCCCAACTGGCCCTCTTTACCAACTGCAGCTATCACGCCTTCATCACCGATCGAGACGGCAACACCCTGGAACTGGAGGCCGACCATCGCCGCCACGCCGAGATCGAGAACGCCATCCGCGATCTGAAGTACGGCGTGGGCCTCAACCGTCTCCCCTCAGGACGCTTCCCCGCCAACGCCGCCTGGCTGGCCATCCAAGTGCTGGCACATCACCTCGCCCGCTGGACAACGCGCATTGGGCTGGGTGAGCAACTGGCGTCCACCAAGACCCTCCGACGAAGCTTCTTCTCCCTGGCCGGACGCCTCACCCGCAAGGCGCGACGCCTCACGCTGCATCTCCCACAGGGCTGGCCCTGGCAAAACCAGTTCAACTCCGCCCTGGCGAAACTGCGCGCCCTGCGCCTCCCTTCCCGACGACAACCGCGGCCTCTGACCATCCGCTGGACTACCCAATCGCCTGGCCGATCCGCGCCAGGCTGGCCCCCAAATGTCTCCAGCTGCCGTTGGCCCAGCTACTCTCGCCCTCCGCCGGCACTGCGGCCAGTCAATATCCCCTCGGCGTGGCTACCACACCCTGTGCCATCAAGATTGGAGCAGGTCAAGCGCGCGTCATCTCTATCCGGCTCCTCTCGTCCCTGGTTTCCTCCGGCTGACCATATCCTTTCGGTGGATTTGGGCCGAGGCATTTCCATGCGACCATCGCGTTGGATCAGGGGAATAACCCGGTGGTTGTGTCCAGGCGAATGGGACATAGCGAGGTCAGCACCACGATTGATCTTTACGGCCACGTGCTGCCCGGATGGCAGAAGGATGTGGCCGAAAACGTCGCCATGTCATTGATGGAGAGGAAGATTGATTGCCGCCATTTTGCCGCCCAACCGGTCATATTAGGTCGGATTTGAGCGTGTGGTTATACCCACTCCAAGTGGAAAAACCGCCCGGAACATGCTAAAACCTACCCCATCTTGGGCACTTTTGGAATCCGCCCCTCGGCACCACTTCCCGGATTTCCTACTCAGAAACGGCTCCAAAAGGGGCCGTTTTGGCTATTTTGCCGACCAATTGTCGGCCAAATCTACAGACGCCGACACAGGTCTCCTCCAGCCTGCGCATTTCTTCCGCCTCGACCACGCCCTGGTCCATGAACGGTGTGCTCGTTTTCGGGTCCGCCGACCACCTTCAACGTCGGTGATGATCGATCTTTGGGAACATTCCATGGAATGATTATCAAAGTGCGCGGTTGCTGATGCAGGCGGCCCCTGTGCTTGGGGGATGTCCACCGGCACCACGATTTCGGCTGCATTGTAGTGGGCGCTCCAATTCCTGCCTTGCGATTTGGTGTCTTCCCATTGGTGGTTTTGCCATCTTTCCAGAGACCGGGCAGGATGCCCCAGTTTGGGACGTACTACGAAATCGCGAATGCATAAAGCTTGACCCCTAACGAAATTTTCGTTAGAATTGCCAGCATGAAAAATGAACAAAACGCCGCAAAACAAATCATCAACCGGTTCGGAGGCCAGTCGGCGCTGGCGAGTCTCCTGGGCAGGCGACAGAGCACCGTGCAGCATTGGGCCAGGATCGGTAGGATACCCGCCCAGTGGCAGGAAAAACTGCTGGAACTCGCCCGCCAAAATGGCATGGCCCTGGAACCGAAGGACTTCGTCTCTGCAGACACGCCCAGCATAGAGTCGCCCGACGGCAAGCTTGGCGTCTTGCTGGTGGGCCTTGGCGCGGTATCGTCAACCTTCATCGCCGGCGTGGAGCACATACGGCGCGGCTCCGGCCAGCCCATCGGCTCGGTGAGCCAGATGGCGACCATACGCCTGGGCAAACGGACCGACCAACGGACTCCATTCATACGGGACTTCGTCCCGCTGGCAGACCCCGGCCAGCTCGTGTTCGGAGCATGGGACCCCATTCCGGACAACGCCTACCAAGCTGCCGCAAACTGCGGAGTGTTGGACCGGTACGAGGAGATCGAACCTGTCGCCAACTTTCTCAATACAATCGAACCAATGCCGGCAGTGTTCGACAATGACTACGTCAGGCGCATCAATGGCGTCAACGTAAAGCCGATGGGCAACAAACTGGAAGCCGTCGACGCAATTCGCGAGGACATTCGCCGGTTCAAGGCCGAGAACGGATGCGACAGGCTGGTGATGGCATGGTGCGCATCTACCGAAATATTCATTGAGGAATGCGAGATACACCAGGACATCGAGAGCTTCGTGTCTGGTCTCCACGACAACGACCCCAGAATTCCGCCGTCAATGCTCTATGCCTACGCGGCGTTGCTGGAAGGCGTTCCATTCATCAACGGCGCGCCCAACCTCTCCGCCGATGTGCCCGCGCTGGAGACGCTGGCCCGGGACGTTGGCGTGCCCATCTGCGGGAAGGACTTCAAGACCGGCCAGACGCTGGTCAAGACGGTAATCGGGCCTATGCTCAAGGCCAGGATGCTCGGGGTGGACGGCTGGTTCTCCACCAACATCCTGGGCAACCGAGATGGGGAGGTGCTGGACGAGCCAGAGAACTTCCGGACCAAGGAGGAGTCGAAACTCGGCGTGCTGGAGTACATCCTGCAGCCGGAGATGTACCCCGATCTCTACGCCGACGCCTATCACAAGGTGCGCATCAACTACTACCCGCCCCGCGGGGACGCCAAGGAGGGCTGGGACAACATCGACCTGTTCGGCTGGCTGCGCCACCGGATGCAACTCAAAATCAACTTCCTCTGCTCCGACTCCATCCTGGCCGCGCCCCTGCTGCTGGATCTGGTCCTGTTCATGGACCTGGCCCAGCGCTCCGGCCTCACGGGCGTACAGGAGTGGCTCTCCTTCTATTTCAAGAGCCCCCAGCACGCGCCGTCCGTCTATCCGGAGCACGACCTGTTCATACAGCAGACCAAGCTCAAGAACACCCTGCGCTGGCTGATGGGCGAGGACCAGATCACCCACCTGGGCATGGAGTACTACCGCGATTCGTTAACACCGGTTGGCGTGGAGGCTGACTGATCATGCTGACCCTCAAGGGGCGGGAATAACCGCCGGGACGCGGAGCGCTCGGCATCAGTCCGACCGAGCGCAACGCCAGGGATACTGCGCTCGCATACGATAGAGGGAGCCGACCATGATCCAAGCTCAATTCGGCGGCGACAAAAAGACCGGCAAATGGGCATTCGCTAATCTGGAACGACGCATAGTCGCCTGGCTGGTCCCCAAAGTGCCATCGTGGCTGGAAACCTACCACCTGACGATGCTGACGCTGGTATGGAGCATCGGCATTGTTGCGGCCAGCCTGTTGGCCCGCGAGAGCCTCCACTGGTTGTGGCTGGTGTCGGGCTTCATCGCCCTGCAGTACCTGAGCGACGTGCTGGACGGCGCGGTGGGCCGCCATCGCGCCACCGGTCTGATCAAGTGGGGCTTCTACATGGACCACTTTCTGGACTTCCTGTTCCTCGCATCGATCATCGTCGGGTACTCCCTGGCCCTGCCTGGTATAGCCCCCTACTGGTTCGCCGGCCTGCTGGTGGTCGGCGGGGCGCTGATGGTCAACTCGTTCCTGTCTTTTGCCGCCACCAACGAATTTCAGATATCGATGTTGGGGGTCGGCCCAACGGAAATTCGGCTGTTTTTCATTCTGGCCAACGCCGCGATGGTTTTCTTCGGTACCGCCTGGCTGCCCATTGCACTGCCCGTAATCCTGGGAGTTCTCACCGCGGCCCTGGTGTGGTCGGTTTGGCAGTCTCACCGTCGCATCTGGGAGATCGACATGGACAACAAGAGCAAGCGGGCCGGCGCATAACCTCCGGGTTCTCCTCCGGTTGCCCACGGGGTTGGCCAGTCAGTAAATGGTCGGCGCAGGCGATGACGGGCCCCTGGCGGGTCCAGCCGCGCCGCGGAAAACGACCGATCGACGCCACCGCGAACGACATCGCCCGGCAAATGGCTGCCCAGCCGAACGTCCAGATCTGACGGCCAGCCAGGAGATCCTGCTGGACTGACAGTGTTCCGATTCTCGACGTGGACGCACAATCTCGATACCGACCGAGGCGTTGCTCATGCCCGCTTGGCCGGTACCATTTTCTCGCCGGCGGGGGTTAACCCGTGCCCGACGTGTCCACTCTCTGGCCGGAGTCTGCGGTCACAGCGCCATGAGAAAGCGCGGCGGCGTTGCCGGCAGAGTCCCGTATGCTGCCGCCATTCAGCGTCCGGCTATTGGCTCCGATACCGATGCCATCGGTGTCGGCGTCCCCGTCCTGCACCTGGTAGTGAAAGGCGATGCTGTCGACGAAGGTGCGCTCCGAGGCCGGCTGCATTTGGCCCAACTCTCTACAAAACGCTGCCCGGCGAGCGACTCCGCCACGCTCCAACTCCAGTTCCAGGTTGCCGTGGAACGTCACGCTTTCGTTGAAATCGACCCGCACGCTGATGACCTCTCCGAGGGTGTAGGCATCGCCATCTTCCCCCTGCTGCCAGAAGCCAATGGAGAAGGTCTCGTCGTGTTCCGGAATGCTATCTTCCTTCGTGATGACCGGCACCGTCAGCGCCTTGTTGCCCGAGTCGTTCCGCATAAATTCCTGGTCGTAACTCACGAAGTCGCTGCTGTCGGCGGTGAAACCGCTCTGGTACGTGAAGAGGGTCACCCCGGCGACTCGGTGGCTTGAATGACGCACCTCCATCTGACCCGTTTCGCCTTCTTCTATCGCGGAGGGGCACACCGCATAAAACCCATCGTCCGCAAAAACTGTCCTGCCTGGCGCTGAGACCATGATCAAGGTCCCAACGATGGTGGCCATCGCTGCTGAGGCAATAAGCGCACTGCCCACGCTGCCCATACGTCTTCCGAGCAATCGGTTACCTTTGTATTTTATTTCCCCCATCTTATGTATAGGATTGCCTTGTATCGGGTTGCAACAAAAGGGGCACCTGAGCCCAATTCGCCCGCTCGTCCCTTCAGTACCACCCCAGCGGCGCAAATCCCAACGGCGCAGGATAGTGCCCGGAGCCTGGGAGTTCTGGCGCCGGCGCCGTGCCACCTGGGTATCTGGAGACCCCTTTCCTGCTCAATGCCAGGGAATGACGCTCTCCACCACCACCGGCGACTCAATTGAAGCAACCGGGAAGCCCCGGAGCAGCGGAGTCCTCGCGGCCGTTTGACAGGCGGCCGGCGGGTCAATGGGACAAGCTAATAGTGCAGGGTGGAGAGTCTGAAGGCGCCTTGGCGCTGTCGTATTCGATGGTTTTGCAACATCATCGCGGCATCTCGGGTTGAATTATTCCGAGCTGACGCGCTGCGCGCCGGCAGGACGCGTGCCGCCATCGGCTGCGTGGCGACAGCGGATTCCGCACCCATTCCATCGTCGCCGTCTGCGGTAAGACGGACGTCCGCTTCTCCATCATCATCCGAAAACATCCGAGCCTGCGGAACATCATCGAGTCCATACCAGAGGGGACTGGACTTCCATAGCCTGCCGGATTGACGGCGCCGCCGACGCGGCCGAAACCGCGTTGTCGGTCGCGGCCAGTTTCGAATCACCGCGCGAAATCCGCAACGACCTGAGCGCGCGCGTCGCGACCGGCGCTCAACGCAAGTCGTCGGAATACAGCGACAGCCAAACCCGCACCCGTCCTTCGCCGGATGGCGTGGCCACCAGGGACCCGAACCAGAGGTTGTCCTCGCTGTCGTGTGCCTTCCAGATGAGCCAGGCAACTTCACTTTCCCTGTCCTCGCCCTGAATGTCCCAACTGGGATCGACCAGGTGGTCGCGGTAGTGCTTGAGCGCCGCGCCCGCCGACTCATTCGTCTCCAGGTTCTTCTCCCCCCGAATATCGTAAGCGCCTTTCGGACCGGTGCTGCGCCCGAACCTGTCAAAAATCTTGTCCAAATCCGGATCGGTTCCAGGTGTCCAGGCTGTGAAATCAATGGCGGGAATATCCGGGAACGGCGGCAAGTCCGGTTCGCCCGCGTCGGGAGCAAACGAACCACAAGCCAACAATAGACTCCCGGCCACAACCGCCACCGCCAGACGCACGTGCAGGTTCATGAAATGTCTCCTCCGCTCGGGATGCCGGGCTCACGGTGAACCCGTCGTGTAGCGACAACGCCGCACATTGCCGACAACAGCGAAATGCCGGCAACGAAGAGAGGCACGCCCAATCCGACCGCCACATGGTAGCCGACGACGGTAGCCGCGTCAGGAGGCCACGACCAGGGCCAGGGGGAGCACGACCAACGCGGCCTTGTTTTTCGGGAATCTCCATCGGCCACGTTGGGTTAGAATGAGGCGAGTTAACCTTAAGTCAGTCATAGCCGGGAGGTTATTCCATGGTGCAAGGCGGATCAGAAGCGGCAACCACACCGGGAGCTTTGTCAGGAATCCGAGTGTTGGACTTCACCTGGGTCCGGGCGGGCCCCTGGTGCACCCGATGGCTGGGGGCGCTGGGAGCCGAGGTTATCAAAGTTGAATGGCCCCGGAGCCCCAATACTCGGGGCGACAACATTGCGACGGGAGCGGGCACACCCGATGGCTTTCCCGCCAATCTCAACACCAACGGCCATTTCAGCGACACCAACTCCAACAAGCTGAGCGTCACCCTGAACACCCGTACCGCCCAAGGCATTGACCTTACCCGTCGCCTGGTGGCCATGTCCGACATCGTCATCGAGAACTTCGCCTACGGCGTATTGGATCGGTGGGGTCTGGGCTACGAGGAAATGAGGAAACTCCGGTCTGACATCATTTACCTCTCCATGTCCGGCTTCGGCCACACTGGTCGGGATCGGGACTATCAAACAATGGGAGCCATCGCGCAAGCCCTGTCGGGTTTGACCTACACTTCGGGCCTGCCGGACAAGCCGCCCGCCGGTTGGGGCTGGTCCTACCTGGACGACACCGGCGGCTTGTACGGGGCCATGTATGCTCTGAGTGCGATTTACCATCGCAACATGACCGGTGAGGGACAGCATATCGACAGTTCCCAGTGGATCCTGGGCGTCCCCCTCAATGGTCCCTCTTTTCTGGACATCCAGGCCAACGGTCGGTCCACCATGCGCGAGGGTTACCCGCCGGGCAACCGCGCTCACTGGCCTGGCACGCCCCTGGTGGACAACTACCGGGGGAGGACCGGGGCGCCGCACAACGCTTACAGGACCAGTCCGGCGGAGCACAACGACTGGTGTGCCATCGCCTGCTTCTCCGACCATGAGTGGCGGAAGTTGGTGGAGGTAATGGGCTCTCCCGGTTGGGCCACCGGCGAGAAGTTTGCCACCCTTGAAGGTCGCCTGCAGCGGCAGGAGGAGATGGACCAGGGTATAGAGGCGTGGACCAGGACTCTGGGCAAGTACGAGATCATGGAGCGGTGCCAGGCGGCGGGAGTGCCCGCCATGCCCGTTCAGAGCAGCCAGGACCGGGTGGAAAACGATCCCCAGCTCAGGCATCGAGAGATGTACCGGGACGCGGAGCATCTCGCGCTGGGGACCTGGCCCCTTCAAAACGCTCCCTTCAGGATGTCGGCGACGCCTGCGGTCAACAGCCGTTCGGGCCCCCTGATCGGCGGGCACAACAAAGAGGTGTTCGAGGGGTTGCTGGGCATCAGCCACGAGGAGTTGGCAAGCGGCTTCGCCGACGGCGCCTTCTGGCCAAAGGATCTCAGCATGGAAGATTATCCCTACCTGAAGGAGATGATGGAGGATGCCTCGCCCGTACAGTGGAGTGGGAATGAGCCGATAGCGAATCCCGCGCCGGCGCCGGCGGGGACGCCGGACGGGAACTCGGCAGGGGCCTTTGGGGGGCTGCGGGTGCTGGAACTCGCCGATGAGAAGGGCCAGTGGTGTGGCAAGCAGATGGCCGACATGGGAGCAGACGTTGTCAAGATAGAACCGCCTGGCGGCGAGGCAGCCCGAACCGTGGGGCCCTTCTACCAGGACGTACCGGATCTGGAGAAGAGCCTTTACTTCTGGCATTACAACACCTCCAAGCGCGGTATTACCTTGAACCTGGAGACGGAGGACGGGCGCCGGCTGTTCCGTCAAATGGCGGAGAAGGCGGATGTGGTACTGGAGACCTTCAGGCCCGGTTATCTGGCCTCCCTGGGGCTGGGGTACGAAGACCTGGCAAAGAGCAATCCTGGGCTGATCATGTGCTCACTGACGCCCTTTGGGCAGTCCGGGCCGTGGCAGGACTTCCAGACCAGCGACCTGCTGCATCTGGCGGCGGGCGGACAGATGGCCAGGTGCGGCTATGACGACGACGTGGCGCCAGGTGCGCCGCCCATCGCTCCCGGAGGAGGGCAGGCCTGGCACATCGGAAGTCACTACGCCTACATCGCCATCACCGCGGCGCTGGTCAACCGGTCGGTGACGACCCGGGGGCAGTACATAGATGTCTCGGTGCATGATGCCTGCGCGCTCACCACCGAGGGCCATGTGAACCAGTACATCTACAAAGGAGTTGTGGTTCCTCGTAGAACCGGAGGCGGCAACACCGACACTGGGCCCAACGCCCAGGTCCTCTGCGAGGATGGCAAATACGTGAACGTCGGTCAGATTACCCCGCAGCGCGTGCTGACGCTTGCGCCGTGGATGGATGAGCACGGCCTGGCGGGCGACCTGCTGGATGAAAAGTACCAGGACCCAGCGGTCGTCGCCGAGAGCCAGTCGCACATTCGCGGAATTTTCGTGAACTTCCTCGCCAACATCCCTCGGGACGAGGCCTACCACGGCCTGCAGAAGCGTGCCTCCAACACGGGGGCGATCCGTTCCCCGGACGAGGTCATGCAGGACCCTCACCTGGAGGACCGGGGGTTCTGGACGGATGTGGAATACCCGGAACTTGGCGAGACATTTCGACACCCAGGCCCCGGGGCCATCTTCAACGGCTCACCCTGGAGGATATCCCGGCGCGCGCCTCTCATCGGGGAGCACAACGAAGAGGTCCTGTGCGGGGAGTTGGGACTGTCCAGGGAGGAGTTGGCCGTCCTGGCTGAGGGAGGTTCGGTGTAGCCCCGGTTTTCCGCCGCGGCTGGAACCCGGTTCCGTGCCGCCACAACCCCCGCGGCTTCGCGGACCGGCCCTGCTGGGGGGCTTGGGATAGCTACACCCCTGGCCCCCGTTCACGCGTTGAAAACCATACGTCGTTCCTGCGAAAGCAGGCGCCCAGGAACCGAACGATGAGGAGACTTGGCGAGGTGTTTGGCGCTTGCGATCACTGGATTCTCGCTTTCGCGAGAACAACGGTCGGCCGACAGGAATTGTCGTGATGACCAGCACTGAAACTGGGTACGTGTGAGACTGCCATTCGCATCGGCGGCGCTTCCCCTCGCGGTTTCCCGATGGCGATGCTCCAATCGCTTGACATTCAGCTCAACGCGCCACACGCAAGATACTGACATCCCTCACGCGTACCCAGTTTTAACAAACGGGATGGGACTCACCCGCCAGGAAACCGAAATTATCATCAGACACGCTCCACACCGACCACAGCGGTTCCTTTGCGTCTCTGCGTCTTCGCGCCTTTGCGTTAATATCTCCGTCCAATGACCCAATGGGGTGGTACATACGACCAAACTGGGTACCCGTGATAGGTGTGGCCAGTTGACGGGGTAGGGGTCGCTGGATACACTCGCCGCAATGTGCCGATCGTGGGTGATTTCCAAGCCGACCAGGGTCTGTGACGTGGTCGGAAACCAGGGCCACCCGGGCAGACGGGGCCCTGGCGCCGGCGTGCAACGGGCGGCTTTCGGGATGGGGCAATGACCAACGTTAACGGCTTGCGCACGCGGCTGGCCCACTCCCTGCCCTTCTACTATGGGTGGGTGATCGCCGGCAACGGGGTGGCGTTAAGTCTGTCGGCCCGCACCGTGATGGCGGTGGCCACCCTTTCCGTGTTCGTTGTTCCCATGACCCAATCCATGGGTTGGTCGGTGGGGATGTTCTCCGGCGCGGTCAGCCTGGGTGGGCTGGTCGCGGTCTTCGTTTCGCCCATCGTGGGCAGATGGCTGGACAGGTACGGGGCAGGCGTCATCCTGGGGGCGGGCTCATTCGCCACCGGGATTATCGCCATCGGGCTGGCCTTCGTCGCCCATCCGGTGGCCTTCTATCTGCTGTACGTGCCGGGGCGTATGATCTTCTCCGGGCCCATGGAGATGGGACTCCCCACGGCCATCAGCAACTGGTTCATCCGGCGCCGTCCCATAGGGCTGGCCGTGGACCACATCACCAAGGGGGCCGGTCTGGCCATCGTCCCCTGGGCGATGCAGTTGATCATTACCGGATACGACTGGCGAACGGCGTGGGTAACCCTGGGCATTCTCGCGCTGGCGCTGGGCGTTGTTCCGTCGCTGTTGCTGGTGGCGCGGCGGCCTGAGGATATGGGTCTGGAACCCGACCCGGCGCCGGCGCGGGACGATTCCGCCAACCAGGATTCCGACGGCGCCCGGACTTCCGGCAATTCGCGCAGCTTTGCCGAGACCGACTTCACGGTGGGCCAGGCCCTGCGAACGCAGGCGTTCTGGATCCTGGCGATCTTCTCCGGCGCGGGGATGATGGTCCAGGCAGGGTTGAGCCTGCACCAGGTCTCCCACTATATCAGCCAGGGGGTTGACCCGCGGTTTGCCGCGATGAGCGCGAGCACCTTCGCCCTGGCCCAGATGCCGGCGAGCCTCTTCTGGGCGGCCCTGGCGCGGCGTATGCCCATCCGGGTGCTGATGATGGGAGCGGCCTTCGTGGTGGCGCTGGCGGCGGCGGGAACGGTGATGAGCGACTGGCTGCTGCCGGAGATAATCTCGGCGGCGGGAGTCGGGTTCGGCGTGGGCGGCCTGCACCTGCTGATCCGGCTGGTGTGGGCAGACTACTACGGGCGGCAGAACCTGGGAACAATCCGGGGGCTGACCATGTCGGTGCAGGTTGGCGGGCAGGCGCTGGGGCCGGTAATCGCCGGGTTCATGTTCGATTATTTCGACAGTTACCGGATTCCGTTCACGATTTTCGCCGTGGCAGTGTTCCTGGCGGGAATCATGGCACTGGCGGCCAAACCCCCGCAGGTCCCAACCCCGACGCCTCAGGGTGAACCGGAGAGGGAACCGGCGGGCGTTGCGGGTTAATCCGCAGACGAGGCCTGTCCCTCCCTGGGCAGGGAATCTTCCCAGTTGGGAATCAGGACGCGTGAGGACGATTCCAGCAACAGTATGAAGATGACTCCGGCGAGACTGGCGGCAATGGAAATGGTCCAGGCGAGGTCATAGGAGCCTCCCCCGACGTCGATGAAGCCAAGGAACCGCACCGGCGCCTCGGCATTGCGGAAGTCGTAGGCCACGCCGCCGATGAGTCCCCCCAGGGCCATGCCGAAGCCGGACCCGAGGTGCTGGTATCCAAAGATTGACCGCACCGGCCCCATGCCATAGTACTGGCGGTTGGCGATCAGGAAGGCTGACATTTCCCCGCCGAAGCCGATGCCGAAGAGGACGGCGAAGACGTAGAACTCCCATGCGCTCTGGGCCCAGAAGAGCATTATGACCGTGACGCCCTGCAGGAAATAGGGCAGGATCATGGTCGCCTTTGCGCCCCAGCGGTCGGCAAGGATGGGGATGAACAGGCGGCTGCTCACGCTGGCCATGGTATAGATGGTGACCGTCCAGGCCGCCGCCGCCAGGGACAATCCCTGCTCGGTGGCGAAGAAGACCACATGCCAGATGACGATGGCGTGCCCCATGCAGCCGAGGAAGTGGATGAACGGCAGGTTCCAGAAAGCCCGGGTCCGACGGGCGTGCTGCATGAACACCTTGGTGCGCAGCCTGGCGGTTTCGGAATTGGCCGGCGCCGGGGCCGGCTCGTCGTCGGTGGCTCCCAGGGGCTTCATCCCCCGGTCGGCGGGGTCGCTGTAGAAGAAGAACAACAGGGAGAACAGGATCACTCCGCCCACGGCGGCGATGATCCAGAACCCGACCTGCCATCCGGTCACGGCCACCAGCAGCGCCAGGGCCGGCGCGGTCACCGATGCTCCCATGCCTCCAACGGACTGCTGGAGGCCGACGGCGACGCCAAGCTTCCTCTTGAACCAGGCGGCGACGGTGGTGGGTATGTTGACGGTGAACAGCGCCTGGGCCAGTCCCAACAGAAGGCTGTAATAGATGTAAAGCTGCCAGAGTTGGCTCACGGTGCTGAGCAGCAGCATTCCGGCCACGTAGAGGCCCGCCGCGACAAACAGGGAACGGCGCGCTCCGTAGCGGTCGCCGAGCCATCCCGAAGCAGGTGAAAGGAGGGCGCTGGCAACGCTGCGGAAGACTTGGGCGAGGACGATGGCGGTGACGCCCCAGGCGAAGTCGGTCTGCAGGACGACGAGGATGACGGCGAAGGCCTGGCTGACGAAATTGGCGGTGACCCGGAGCAGGGTGCCCATTCCGACCACGAGCCAGGCGTAGTGGTACCGCTCCCGCACGTAGTTCATCCCGTCCGACAAGCCGATATTCAAACCGAATCACTCTCCATTATCAGGAATCTGGATGGGTTGTTGTGCACCGGGCCGGAAGTCGTCGGGAAGGCGGGGCGCAGAGCAGGGCATCCGCAATTGGGGCATTGTAACCACGGCAGAGTCGGGTGGCAACACGACGTAACCGCCCACCAGCACCATTCGATTGTTGAAGATGGTCAAGGTAGCCTGGTCATCTATTGCCGATGGTTAAGGTAGTCCGCTCATTCTGAGCCTGTCGAAGGACGCGCGGAGGGTGAGCAGGGAAGGGTTCTGGCAACGCGCGGCCCGTAGCCCTGAGACCGGTGGGACCGATGGTGGCCGATGCGGTACGGTCCTACACCACGGGGAGATGGTCGGCGAGATCGTTTTCCGTACGGAACGAGCCCCAGTTGCGGGGTATGTTGAGCAGCCGGTCCTCCAGGTGGTCCACGCTGGTCTGGCCGCAGTACGCCATGGCGCGCTCAAATTCCTCGCGCAGCAACTCAAGCACATGGTGTACGCCCTCGGCGCCGTTGACGGCCAGGCCCCAGTACAGCGGCCGGCCTATGGAGACGGCGGTGGCGCCCAGGGCCAGCGCCTTCAGGACATCGCTGCCCCGCCGGACGCCGGAATCGACGTACACCTCCGCCTGTCCCCGCGTCGCGGCGACGATCTCGGGCACCATTTCAATGCTGGACATCGTGCTGTCGAACCGGCGCCCGCCGTGAGTGGACACCAGGATGGCGTTGACGCCGTGCTCCACGGCCATGCGGGCGTCTTCAGCGACGCGGACTCCCTTCAACACCAGCGGCAGATCGGTCAGGCTCCGCAGCCACTCCAACTCCCGCCAGATGATTGGCGGGGACTGCGGAGTTTCCGATGTTGTCGGTACGCCGTCGATTCCCACCGAAAAACTGTGGTCCGGCCGGTCGGGAAAGTTGCCGTGGGGGCCGGGACGCTGATAGCGGTTGCGGATGTCCCGTTCTTTGGGACTGGGGAACGGGGCGTCAATGGTCAGCACGATGGCCTTGAAACCGGCGGCTTCCGCTCGTTTGACCATGTCCTCAGTGAGATCATAACCGCGGTGGGAAACCTGGAACCAGAGCGGCCCGGTGGCCGATTCCGCGATTTCCTCCAGGCTGTAGTTTGACGAGGTGCTGCACATCATCAGCGTGTTGGACATTCCGGCTCCGCGCGCGGTGGCCCGTTCCCCTTCAGGGTGCGCATTGGTGTGGGCGTCCGTGGGCGAGATCATCACCGGAAAACTGATGTCGCTACCCAGTACGGTGGTCGCGATCTTCCGCTCGGTGGTGTCACGCAAGAACCGCGGTCGCAGCGTCAGTTCTTCGAAGGCGGTGCGGTTACGGGCCGTGGCGATCTCGTCCATCGCGCCGGCTTCGATGAACACCCAATTGTTGTGGGGCAGGATGTGCCTGGCCCGTTCCTCGTAGTCGTACAGGCTGATTGGATCATTTCGCACAGTCGGACTCCTTGCAACCGTAGTGACGCGGCGGGACCATCACGGTGGCGAAACCTGCGCTGCCATCGACAGACCCTGCAAACCCATTGAGCAAGGAACGGTAGCATTTCGGCCCGGAGGTGACAATCCTTTGCCATTGATGGCCCCCGTCCATGGATGACCAGACTACCTCAGGGCCCGGTTTATGGGGTAATATGATGCCCGGAACGCTACACCGCAAGAAGGCCAACCAACCGAGAGGCAATACCGATATGCCCAGCTACACGACCAGTGTCGGCAATGTTGAATTGCTGTGTTTGAACGACGGGATGCCCATCCGGTCTCCCCTCACCCCTTTCCCTGACACCACCATCGAGCAGTGGCGGGAGTTTCCTGAACTGCTGGACGAACACGACCAGATCAGGAGCAGGTACGGCACCACGGGCGTCCGTTCCCAGGGAAAATTGATCATCGTCGATACCGGTCTGCAGGCCCCCGACGGCACGCTGATGTCCGACATGCGGGCCAAGGGCGTTGACCCGGAGGCTGTCGATCTGGTGGTGTTCACCCACCTGCACCCCGACCATGTCGGCTGGAACCTGACCGACGGCAAGCCGAACTTCCCCAACGCCCGTTACCTGGTGCCGAGAAATGACTGGGACTACTGGACCCAGCCCGACGTACTGGCGGGCGCCACCCACGTCCGCGACCAGGTGGTGCCCCTCGAAGGCCTGGGGTTCATCGACCTGATTGACGACGACTATCACATCACCGACGAACTGACCACTGTGTCCACGCCGGGGCATACGCCGGGCCACGTCTCAATCATGATCGCCTCGGGCGGAGAGCGGGGTTACATCCTGGGCGACGTGGCGCACAACCCGGCCCAGGCGCATTACACCGACTGGTGCCCCATATTCGACATCCAGCCCGACGTGTCCCGAAGCACGCGCCACTCGGTGCTGGATATGCTGGAAAACGAGCAGATTCTGGTTTCCGCCGGACACTTCCCCGACCCCGGCTTCGGCCACTTCGTGCGGGTGGAGGGACGGCGCTCCTGGCGGGGCATCTAGGGCCCGTTCATACTTTGAAAACCATACGTCGTTCCTGCGAAAGCAGGACCCCAGAAAAGCCTCGGCAACAGGACCGTTGGCATGATAAGGAGACGCAGCCATGGTAGCAGCGGATGACCGAATACTCCTGGACTGGGACGCCCTGGAGGTCGGTGAGACCTTCGAGACGTACCAGTACCTCCTCACCCAGGAGATGATCGACACCTACCGCCTGGGGGTGATGGACCCGGAGGCCAGTTTCCCGACCATCTCCCACAAGGTGGACGTCAAGCAGTACAACGCCCGGTACCGGGACGCCGGTTCCGTCAACGCCCGGTGCGCCTTCCACTGCTACAACCCGCCCGTCGCCGGCAAGACCATCACGGTGCGGGCCTGGATCGCCGACAAGTACCTGCGTCGGGGCAAGAACTACATCGTCACCGAGGCCGTTTCGGTTGACGAGGACGGCCGTCTCATCGACCGCGTTATCACCCACGAGTTGAAGCAGCCCACGGAGGTCGGCAAAAAATGGGGAGGCTAGTGCGCGCCTACGAGGTGGGGGACGAATTGCCCCCGCTGGTGAAGCAAATGACCCAGGAGGCCATCAACCTGTTTGAGGGCAGCGGCGGAGACTCGGAACCCTCCCAGTTCACCGACGAGGAGACCGCCCGCGAGACCCTGGGAACCGAGGGCACCGTGGCATCGGGCAGAATGTCGCTGTCCTTCGCCCTGGAACTGCTGCGCCGGTACTTCGGCAGCCAGGTGTTCAATCACGCCGGCACGGTGGATTTGCGATTCCTGCGGCCGGTGCGTCCCGGCGACACCATCACCTTCACGGGGACGGTTACCGGCGTGAGCCGCGAGGTCAACGGCAGCCGGGTGTCGGTGGATGTGAAGGTCGAGAACCAGCGCGGCGATACCACCGGCGTGGGCCAGGGCAGCGCGGTCGTCCCCAACGCCTTCCTCCCCCAGGACGAGTAACTCCCCGCCGGCAGTCTGCCAGTAGCAGGAGGGACGCTATGGACACCATCCTGCGCAACGCCAGGGCCGCCGACGGCCCTGATGCGCCACTGGTTGATATCGGCATCGAGAACGGGACCATAGCGGCCATCGAGGCCGGCCTCCAGGCGGACGCCCAAGTGTACGACCTGGGCGGTGCGTTGGTTACGCCGGGTTTCGTCGAGACCCACATCCACCTCGACAAGTCCTGCCTGCTCGACCGCCTGTCTTCGGGTCAGGGCGGTTTGGACGAGGCCATCGGCGAAGTCGCCCGCCTCAAGAGCGAGTTCACGCCTGAGGACGTTTATCAACGCGCCCGGCGGACGCTGGAAAAGTGCGTCCTCAACGGCACGACCCACATCCGCACCCACCTGGAGGTTGACCCGGTCATCGGCCTGCGCAGCCTGGAGGGAATCCTGCCGCTGGTGGCAGAGTTCAAGTGGGCCATGGACATTGAGATCTGCGTATTTCCCCAGGAAGGGTTGCTCAATAATCCCGGCACCGACGAATTGATGATCGAGGGTCTGCGCCAAGGCGGCTCGGTGGTGGGCGCCGCCCCCTACACCGACAGCGACCCAAAGGGCCAAATTGACCGCGTCTTTGAAATCGCCCGCGAGTTCGATATCGACATAGACATGCACCTGGATTTCGGACCGGAAGCCGAAACCCTGGACATGGACTACGTGTGCGACCTGGCCGAACGCTACGGATACGGCGGGCGCGTGGCCATCGGCCACGTCACCAAGCTATCCGCGCTGCCGGCGGAGCGGTTCAGGGAACAGGCTCAGCGGTTGTCCGCGGCGGGCGTGGCGGTCACCGTCCTCCCCGCGACCGACCTTTACCTGATGGGAAGACACCAGGAACATTCGGTCATGCGAGGGGTTACGCCGGCGCACCGGCTTTTGGACCAGGGGGTGAACTGCTCGCTATCCACCAACAACGTCCTCAACCCGTTCACGCCCTTTGGGGACTGTTCGCTGGTCCGCATGGCCAACCTCTATGCCAACATCTGCCAGGTGGGCGATCCGCCGTCTATGGAGGAGTGCTACGAGATGGTGACCAGTCGGGCCGCCCGCCTGATGCGGTTGCCCAAATATGGACTCGCGGTCGGACAGGCCGCTGACCTGGCGGTGCTGGACTGCGACAGCCGGGCCGCAGCGGTGTCGGAGGTCGTCTCCCCGACGATGGCTTTCAAGGCTGGAAGGCGCACCTTTATCCGTACACCCGCCACCATGGATACCCCGACTCGCTGAGGGCCATCCCAAAACCCGCGCCTTGGCCCTCCGCGCCCGTTGAGTGGGCCGAGGCGTCGATAGCAAAAGGCGACCGGGATGACAACGGAAGGCCAGGCCGCCTCGCCCTCCCGGAAACCTGCGACGGATTGGACGGCCGCGCCCGTATCGCCCTCCGCGCTCATGGGCTAGAATGCCCCTGATCGGCATCGTTTGCAGATCATGATCCAGCGGCCTTGACCGTGTGCGAGGGCGGGTTGCATCATGCCGATGCGGCAGTTTGCGCCGATCCTTTCCCCATTTCGCCCAGGAGGATGTCCCCATGCCAGAAGCCAGATTGACCGTCGGCAACGTGGAAATCCTGTCGCTGAACGACAACGAGGCGACGCTGCCCCTCGGCGATGTGTTTCCCGAGGTTCCCGCAGAAGCGTGGGTCCCCTACCAGGAGCGCTATCCCGACGGCTTCCGCGGCGACCACCTGCTGGCCCACTTCGAGTGCTATCTCATCCGCTCCGAGGGTCAGACCATCCTCGTGGACACCGGGCTGGGCGGCGCGGCCACCAACCCACACTCCATAGAGGCCATGGTCGGCGGCGCGGAAGGCCACCTGCTGCGGGAATTGGAAGCGGCCGGCGTCAACCCCGCCGATATCGACACCGTCTTCTTCAGCCACCTTCACTTCGACCACGTCGGCTGGAACCTCACCCACGAATCCGGCGCCCCGGTCCGGGCGACCTTCCCCAACGCCCGCTACGTCGCCCACCGCGCCGACTGGGAGGTTTTCCAACGCCCGGAGGTCTTGGAACTGTTCCCGCCCCATTGGGACCAGACCCTCGGCCCGCTCCAGGATCTCGGAGCGCTGGATTTGCTGGACGGCGAGGGCGCGCTGACCGGCGAAATCACCGCCATTCCCACGCCCGGCCATACCCCAGGTTCCATGAGCCTTGCCATCGTATCCGGCGGACAGCGGGCTTATATTCTCGGCGACGTTTTCCACGGCCCGGCGCAGGTTACCGAAACCGCCTGGAAGTTCAGCTTCGACATGGACGCGGAGCAGGGCGCGGCCACCCGCGCCGCCATCATCGAGCGCGCCGAGTCCGAGGATGCCATCATGGCCATCTGCCACCACGGCGGCTTCGGCCGCGTGGTACGCGCCGATGGTCGTCGCTACTGGCAACTGGTGTCCTAGCCTCATGCTGGACAAGGCCTTGCCAACGGGCGCCAAACCTGGTCGGGGCCGCTTATGTATGCCCCTGGATTCGTGATCGCAGCCAATTTCCGCCCGAATCTCCAGTTCGGCAGCCGAAGGCGATTTCAGTTACAATGCCAGCCTCTCGCTGACCTGTGGTATTGATGCAACTGAGGAACCGAATTCATTACGCGTGGATCATCGTGGCCATCGCCGCGATGATGGGGTTCATCACCTCTTCGGTGCGTTTCGCCGCCGCTGCCCTGGTTCCGTATCTCAGCGATCCCTCCGCGGATTTCGGCTGGAGCTACGGCGCAATCAGCCTTGCCTTCAGCCTCCAGTGGATAATCTTCGGGCTCGCCAGTCCCTACGTCGGCTGGCTTGGCGACCGTTACGGAGTTCGCTGGTTCCTGCTGATTGGAGCCGTGCTGTTCATCATCGGCATGTTGCTCACCGGCATCATGAGCAGCCTCTGGCAGTTCTACCTCTTCTTCGGCGTCATCCTGGGCATCGCATCCACCATTTTCACCGTGTTGCCGGTGTCCGGAATTACCCTCTGGTTCAGGCGGCACCTGGGAGCCGCAATGGGGGTGGTCTGGTCCTTCCAGGGAATTGGCGTCGTTGCGTTCCTTTTCCTGATCGGCGCGGCCTTTGGCCAGTTGGGGATCCAGTGGATCTTCTGGCTTCCGGGCATGGCGGGCGGTGCGCTGCTGCTGGTGTTGGTCAAGTTCTTCTACAACGGGCCCGCAGACATCGGCCTGCGCCCCTTCGGCGATATTGGGGACGAGCCGATTCAAAGGCCCAGGCGGGATGAGATTACAAAGGTAAGGGCCAGGGTATTCATCCAGCAGGCCAGGCGCACGGTCACCTTCTGGAACCTCATCGGCATCCACTACTGGGGATGCATGGGACACCAGATCATCAACGTGCTGGTGGTGGCCATCGCCGTGGACCGGGGCCTGTCTCTGGGCGCAGCCACCGGCGTGCTGGCGGCCCAGCAGGTCGTGGGCGTCGTCGTCCGCGCCGCTGTGCCCGTGGTGGCGGAGCGGTTGGGTTGCAGAATTGTCTGGGTCGTTGGCATGGCCCTGCAGGTCTTCCCGCTGCTGCTGATCATCTTCTTCAACGACCTTTGGGCGTATTACCTGTTCGGCATACTCTTCGGCATCGGACAGAGCACCGAAGTGCCCACGTTCCCCATCGCGAACCGCCAGTATTACGGCAACGTCCCCCAGGGCAGCCTGTACGGATGGCAAAGCCTGGGCAGCGGCCTCGGCATGGGACTGGCGCCCCTGGCCGGCGGCGTCCTGTGGGACTTGACGGGAACCTACCTTGCGCCGTTGCTGCTGTCACTGGGGTTCAGCACCATGGCCCTGATCCAGTCCTGGTTGCTGCCCTCGCCTCGCGTGAGGCAGATTCCCGACTGGGAGACCCACCTGCCCGCCAACCTGAGACCCGCCGCCGCCACCGCAAGCGACTGACCGCCGCCGACGCGTGCCGGCGTATGTTCCCGGGGATGGCCGGGAGGTCTCCGGGAGCGCCGACGCCCCATTCCCAACGCGCCCGTTCAACCCGACGGGCAGCATCCCAGGTTACTGGGTATAGTGGGGCATAACCTCGGACACGAACAATTCCAACGAGCGGTTGGTTTCCTCATCGGACAGGTGGCCCCACTGGAAGGCGGCCACGAAGTAGTTGGCGCCGGTTTCCAGATATGCGTCCATGTAGTTCCGTATGGAGTCCGGGGAGCCGGCCACGACGTTGAACCCGCCGCCTCCCGGCGCGGCGTGCTCCTCAAGTGCTGCGGAACCGGACCTTCGCGCCGTGGCGGCAGCAGCAGCGGCAGCGGCGGCCTGCGCCTCCCGGTCCGGCAGATTCGACGGCCTGGGATTGGTGTTGTCTCCTGAGAACTGGGTCAGTCCCCGCCGCTCCACCTCAAGTCGGCGCGGCGCGGCCAGGTTCCACTTGTACTGGTCCCACGCGGGCTGGGCGATGGCAGCGGCTTCGGCGTCCGTTTCGGCCAGGTACAGGTGGTTGACCAATCCGATCTTGGGTTTTTCACCCTGGACGTTCAGCGCGCCCGGCCCCTGGTGCTCATCCCAAAGCTGGAAGTAGCGCTCCACGTTGGCCTGGAACGAATCCAGGTTACCCACAATGATGGAGTGCATCCCGTTGATGGCCGAGGTTTCCACGTTGCGCATGTACCACAGGGGCGGGTATGGGTCCTGCTTGGGGCGCAGACGCATCGGCAGGTCGTCGAAGCTGTAGAACTCGCCCTGGTAGGTCAGCGAATCGTTGCCCAGTCCTTCTTTGACCACCGCCAGCGTCTCAAGGTACCTGGCGTAGTTCATCTCCACGTCGCCTTCCTGCCCCCAGAAATAGGCCTCGATCACGCCGCCGCGTCCCACGCCGATGTCCATCCTACCGCCACTGAGGTTGTCCAGCATGCAGATTTCTTCGATGAGGCGCACTGGGTGGTGCAGCGGCAGCACGTACACGCAGGGTCCCAGCCGAATGGTGCTCGTCCGCTCGGCCGCCGCCGCCAGGAACACGTTCTGAGACGGCGCAAGGCTATGCACCGCCGGCGTGTGATGCTCCGCCAGGTGGTAGGAGTAAAATCCGGCGGACTCCAGCCGTTCTATCTGGTCCAACCGTTCCCCGTAAATCTTGTCCAGCGGGACGCCGGGAATGGGCTCAATGTGGTCGAAAACCCCAAACTGCAATGCCATGTATAAGCTTCCTCGTGTGTAAAACAGTCCCTGGATGGCCCCAAAGAGAAGCCGGCGAGCTTTGCCCGTCTCATCAACTCTATTTTCAACGCCCCGCTAATGTCAAACGCCGTCGCCTTAAACCCCTCAGGGCCATTGGATTATTGTCGGTCGATGACGTAATCGGCCCATCCTGAGCCTGTAGAAAGGACGGGCGGACTACCTGGAGCTGGTTCACATTTTGAAAACCATGCGTCGTGCCTGCGGAAGCAGGAACCCAGAAAAGTCTCGGCAACAGGACCGTTGGCATCATTTCGTACCTTTCGGATTCCCGCTTTGGCCAGAATGACGGAAAGTGTGAACACGCCCGATGCACCCGGTGTGTCCCTGTACCATGGAAACGCGAAACGTAGCAAACCCGTATCGCCGCATCGTCGTATCAACTGTCATAGTTGTGACTCTGGAGCGTATGACATGACCCACATTCAAAAGGACATCGGACTCCGGGCCCGCCAATCTCGGCTTGCCGTGGCTGTTTCAGCATTGCTCGCGCTGCTGTTGCTGGCCGGCGTCGCCTGTTCCTCCGGACCATCCGAATCCGCCCCGACCGCCGCGGATGCCTCGGCTCCCGCGGTCCTACTAACCAGGCCGCCAACGTCGGTTCCGACTCTGGCGCCCACCGAAGCGCCCACGGAACCGCCCACCGTGGCCGCTGCCGCCGCGACGGCCATCCCTACGGACACGCCAGCGCCGCCGCCCACCGTGGCTGCTGCCACCGCAACGCCGGGCATCAGGCCGGAGACAACGCCCACGGACGGCCAGCGGCGGTCTCCCGAAAGCGCGGCCATCTTCGACGACCTGCCCCTGCTGGAAGAGCGGGCGTTCAGCTACCTGAGCGAACTGGCCGAGGACGTGGGGGTCAGAACCAGCGGCACCGACCTTGAGCACGCGGCGGCCCAGTACCTGGTGGGACGCCTGGAGGAGTTGGGATACAGCCCGGAAGTGCAGGAGTTCTCCTGGGGTTCGCCCACGGGCGCACTGGAACTCGCCGACCCCGACACGGCCGCCCCGGACGTCAACATCCTGACCGGCACCGCAGACGGCCACGCGACCGGGCCGCTGGCGCTGGTGGGTCTCGCCAGGCCGGAGGACATCCCCGCCGAGGGTCTGGAAGGGAAAATAGCGCTCATCGAGCGGGGCGAAATCAGATTCGGCGACAAGGTGGCCCGTGTGCATGACGCCGGCGCCGTGGCGGCCATCATCTACAACAACCTGGAGGGAAATTTCCGAGGCTCACTGGGCGGCAGAGGCCGGATACCCGCCATCTCCCTGTCCCAGATGGACGGTCTTGAACTCAGGGAATCGCTGATCGCAGGCGAGACGGTGGAAGTCACCGTTGTCGTACAGGACACCGCCGTTCAGTCTCAGAACGTCATCGCCGAGTTGCCCGGCACGGGCGATGGCGTCATCGTGATCGGTGCCCACTACGACACCGTCCCCGACTCCGTGGGCGCATCGGACAACTCGTCGGGCGCCGGCGCGCTGCTGGCCGTGGCGGAACGGCTGGCGGGTCGCGCCTTCCCGTTCTCGCTGCGTTTCGTGGCCTTCGGCTCTGAGGAAACCGGGCTGCATGGTAGCCGGCATTATGTGGAAAGCCTCTCCGGCGAAGAGTTGGCGGAAATCCACCTGATGATAAACCTGGACTCCATCGGGTCCGGCGACGGACTGATGGTGTCGGGCGACCGGTGGGCGGTGCGCCACGTCGAGGAGACCGCAGCCCGCGAGGGTATCCCGCTGGAGGTGAGCGGCACGTCCCTGTTGGGCAGCGACCACGCCAACTTCCGCAATGCCTGGGTGCCGACCGTCTTCCTCTGGGGCAACGACCTGTCCCGCATCAACTCTCCCGCCGACACCATGGAACACATCAACCGGGATCTGCTGGGGCATGCGACCGCCCTGACTCTCGACCTGCTGGAAAGCGTGGACGCCCTGCCCGGCTATGGTCAGTAGCCCCTCGTGCCCATCTCATCACCGCCGCAATTTGTCGATCACCGACCTGCCCGGATGAAGTCTGCGACCCGTTCCGCCACCATGATCACCGCCGGGTTGATCGGCGCGCGCACCAGGTTGGGCATGATCGATGCATCGACCACGCGCAGGCCTTCCACGCCGCGCACTTCCCCCTGCTGATCGACCACGGCCAGCGGGTCTTCGGACGGCCCCATCCTGCAGGTGCAGGCGATGTGGGAGTAGGTGGTCGCTTCCCGCATCAGCCATCGGTCCAGCGCGTCATCGCTCAGCAGGTCGTGGTCCTGCGGATCAATGCGTCTGCCCACCAGGGAGGCCAGCTCAGGTCGTTCGGCCAGGGCCAGGGCCTGGTGGATACCGGCCCGCAGCCGCGCCCGGTCGAAGGGTTCGGCCAGGTAGTTGTAGCGCATGGCCGGCTGCACCCGGTGGTCGGACGAGGTCAGCGTCAGTTCACCCTGGCTTTCCGGCAGCAGCAGGGCGATCATCATTTCGACGTGCCGACCGACCGGGCCCGCAGCCTGGGCCGGGGTTTCCTGAGGTCGGGACGCCGGCGCAGTCCCCCTGGCGCGCGGGGCGATCTGCACGGAAAGGTTGATTCCCAGGTCGTTCCTGAGATGTGATCCGGGAGCGGTGAAACGCAGCGCTGCGCTGCCGGCTCCCCGGTTGGTATCAGCGGCAAAACCGTCCCCGACTTCCCATGTGACGTACACCTTGGGGTGGTCTTTCAGATTCCTGCCCACGCCGGGGATGTCCTGAACCACCGGAATGCCCAGCCTCTCCAGTTGCGCGGACGGACCCACGCCGGACAGCAGCAGCAGATGGGGCGAGCCCACCGCGCCGGCGCTGAGGATAATCTGCTCGGCTTCAACGGAAAATGTCTGCCCTCCGCTGTCCACCAGCAAACCGATGGCGCGCCTGCCTTGAAAGATGATGCGGCGCACCTCGCAATTGGGCCGCACGGTCAGGTTGAGTCGGTGGCGCGCCTGGCTCAAATAACCCAGCGCTGTGCTGAACCTGACGCCGTTGTGGTTGTTGGTAACCCCCGGTCCCACGCCGTTGGAGTCCGGATGGTTGTGGTCGTCGGCCGCCTCAAAGCCGCTGGCCCGGCAGGCGTTGAAGAAGGCTTTTTGTGACGTGTCCCAGGCGTCCGGGTTGGAATGATGCACGAAGATGGGGCCTTCTGATCCGTGGTAGTCGCCGTGCTGGTCAACGTCCGTTTCCGATTTGCGGAAGAAGGGCAGAACCCTTTCGTAACTCCACTGGTCGTTGCCCCGCGACGCCCAGGCGTCAAAATCCTCGGGAACGCCCCGGTAAAATGCCGAGGAATTGATGGCGCTGGACCCGCCGGTTACCCGGCCTCGCGGCACCAGCATGGGCGGCGCCAGGTCGGTTGAGGTTGCCGTGAACTGCCAGTTATGGCGGTCGGTGGTCAGCCAGACCGGATGGCCGCCGGCGGTTCGTGCCGAGGGCGGTTCCGGAGCAGCGGCGAATCCGTATTTCAGTTGGTCGGGCAGTTGTTCAAAATCGGGGTAGTCCGGCCCTGCTTCCAGCAGCAGCACCGAGCGGCCCGGATCTTCCGACAGCCGGGCCGCCATCGCCGAACCGGCGGAGCCTCCGCCCACGATCGCCACATCATATTTCATGGTATTCGTCCTCAGGTTGGGCTTACTGGATTGAATGCTGCGGGGAGCAGCATTCAATTTGAACACGGTATCAACCGGGGAGCCTCAGGTTCAAGCACAATCGTCGTTCACAACCGGGGCGATGGTCAAGCGTCCGGCAACCTGTTCCCACGCCATTAGATGGTCCTGCCCGGAGGCGACGACCTCATTCACAATGTTTCCACACTGGCCGTACCCCTGTACTTCGACAGGCTCAGGATGAGCGGTAAGGGTGGGTGGGCATCGATGGGGCGCAGATTGGCGGTCTGAATTTCCGGCGTCCGCGGGTGGCGTTGGACCGCATGGCAGCGTTGTGGCAGCGATTGTTCACAAAGTTTATATGAAAATCAGTGCCATTTTCACGTCAGATTCACACGTGGCGCGTAATCTTGAGAGCATACAAGCAATTCCTCGTAAAACTGATAACTGAGGAACACCGCCGGCGCCCCATTGGGGCGCCGGTTATACATGGAGACAGCTGCATTGTCGCTCGTGAAGCTTTGCCTGAAACCAAACGTCATCGGATTCAGCGCCTCGCTCATATCGCTGATCACTCTCATCCTACTGCTGGCC
Source organism: Dehalococcoidia bacterium (assembly GCA_963668585.1). Taxonomy (GTDB): domain Bacteria; phylum Chloroflexota; class Dehalococcoidia; order Lucifugimonadales; family UBA3495; genus Bin87. Next base: position 1,587,913 of record OY764869.1, read on the forward strand.
ACCCACGGCGCATCGTACGGGTGAACGCCCCGCCGCGTCCCTGATCCGACCCCACTGCAGGGCAGGGCCATTCGGTTATTGACGATAGTTGAGGTAGTCCGCTCATCCTGAGCCTGTCGAAGGACGAGCGGACGTTGAGCAGGGAACCGTTCCCGCAACAGCAAGTGCCTGTCTCGAGGATAATCGAATGGCCCTGCTAGGCCTCCGTCCCTGTTGCCATTGACACCGCCGCCGTTGTCGTTGATAAGGTTGCGTTACCGGCCGGAACGTTCGGGCCGGTTCGGGAGGCGGCGTTGCGCTCAGCGGTTGAGCAGGAGATCAGGGATCTCATTCAAAGGGATGGGCGAATTACATTCGCCAGGTTCATGGAAACCTGCCTGTATTCGCCCAATGGCGGTTTCTATTCCGCCCGGAGCAACCGGATCAACGCCCACTTCGGGACTTCCCCAACGAGCCATCCGGTTTTCGGCGCGCTGATCGCGCGGCAGTTGCAGCAGATGTGGCATCTGCTCGGAGACCCGCCGGTTTTTCATGTGATCGAGGCGGGTTCCGGAGACGGGGCATTGGCCCAAAGCATCGTGGAGGCCTGCCGCCGCACGGCCCCCCGTTTCGCCCAGGCGCTGTACTACGTCGCCGCCGACTATCAGCCTGAACCGTTCCAACCCACCGACCGCACCCTTGACTGGACCAGCGGCGCTGGCGTCTCGATTTCTTCCGGTCGGCAGGACGCGACGCCGTCAATCCAGCGAGTAAAAACCCAGGGACTTCGAGCGTTCCGCAATGTTGTCGGTTGCATCCTGTGCAACGAATTGGTGGACAACTTCCCGGTCCATCGGTTCGCCATCCTGGACGGAAGGGTTAGGGAAATCTTCGTCACGTTGGTGGCAGGAAACCTCACCGAAACTCTGGACGAGCCATCCACGCCGCGAATCGAAGAGAGGCTGGACGGCCTGGGCGCGTCCTTCGCCGAGGGGTATCGGGGTGAGGTGAACCTGGCCATGGACGACTGGGTTGCCGAACTTTCCGGTGCGCTGCATCGCGGTTTCGTTCTCACCATCGACTACGGCGAACTCGCGCCCGATCTCTACGCGCCCGCCAACGCCGGCGGCACGCTGGTCTGCTACAACCGTCACGTCGCCGGCAGCGATCCGTACCAGCGCATCGGGCAGCAGGACATCACCTGCCTGGTGGATTTCACGTCGCTTATGCGCCTGGGTGACCGGCACGGCCTGGCCACCGTGGGTTACGCCCTGCAAAGCCGGTTCCTGGAGAACCTGGGCTTCCACTCGTTCGTCGATGCCCTCCCGTCGCTGGGACTCTCCGCCGCCCGCACGGAACTGAACCGCATCGCCATGATGACCCTGGTGGACGCCAGCGAGTACGGCGACTTCAAAGCGCTGGTGCAGGCGAAAGGCGTCGCGCCGGACACCGGGCTGCTGGGATTCCAGGGTCAGGAGTGATGGCCGGCGCCACGTTCGGTTCACCTGCATCTGTGGTGTCGTCCGCCCTCCCGAAAGCGTGTGATAATGCGCAGACCGAGCGCGGACGGTTGCGAAACGGGCAACGGTCCGCCGGGGTATGCAACCCAGGAATGTAGAGGAGTCGAAATGGCAATATACCGGGTATTTTCGGACGCCGACGGCGAGAGCCACATCGAGGATCTGAACTTGGAAGACCACCCCGAGTTGGGTGCGTTGATCAATATATCCGAGGTTCGGGTGCAGGAGTTTGACGGGTCGCGCCAGATGGACTTTCATCCCCTTCCCGAACGCAGGTTGATTATCCACCTGTCCGGCGAGGTCGAGATCGGAGCCAGCGACGGAGCGAAGCGCGTGCTGAGAGCCGGGGACATCCGGTTGATGGAGGACGTGACCGGCAAGGGCCATTCCCACCACGATCTCACGCCATCGGGTGCGGTCTATGTCCTGCTGGACGACTGAATGACTGCCGGCGTAGCGGACGGTGGCCAGTGACGGTGTGGCGTCTCAGCGGCAGTTCAATGACAGGGTTCGGCATGATGCACGGAAGCGGGAGCAACGCGTACGCCGCTCCCGCTTCCGCATGAGTGGACTCCGGTCAAGACTCGCGAACCGCCGGATACGGGCCGCCGCCATTCAACTCGGATGATTGCTCAACTCGGATGATTGCTTAACATGATGAACCCGTTGCTGTCCGGCGTGTTGCAACCCGCGAGGGCGGTTTCGGCGCGGCCCGTCACCTGCCGTGGCCCGGCGGTCCCCCTGAGTTGCTCAAGGCTATCGGAGTAGAGGGCAGCGCGGGTGCGTCCCGTCCCGTTGTTGCCGCCGCTTGACAGGAAGGGGTGCGGACCTTCGACCCTGATGTCGTCGGCGTAGAAGTCGTGGGCTTCTCCCCACTTCACGCCGTGCCACTGGAAACCCTCCAGGAACTGCTGGGTGAACGTGAGGTAGCCGTCATACGGGTTGAATATATCAACATCCTGGGGACCCAAACCAGAACCTTCCCACATCTTTCGAGCCAGGCTCGCCACAGCTTCCTGATGCTCTTCCAGGGTTGCCATGGTGCTCCGGCCGCGGCCGTTGTTCTGGGCATGGTTCAGGACGTACACGGGCTTTTGCCGCAGGTCCTTCGCGCGCTCGGCGGTGGTGAAGATGAAGGCCGCGCAGGTATTCACCGGCCGGTCGCAGTCGTAGATCACCAGCGGTTCCTCGATCACGCGCCCGTTCAGGTAGTCCTCGCGGGTGAGTTGATATGGCTCGTGCAGGGCGTAGTAACTCCAGGGAGTCATCAGGCCGTTCCTGCGCAGGTTCAAACAGAGCGGAGCCAGTCCGTCGTGGGACTTGCCGTATTTCTTGCAATACTGCTGGAAGATCACCAGGTTGTTGAACATTGCGCCGCTCTGGTAACCCCAGGGCAGGGTGAAGGCGTTGGCTCCGGGCGCCTCCTGGTTGTTGTTCTGCGGATTGTTGTGCCCGTACCGGCCCTCCAGGTTGACCATCGGGTACCACACCAGCACGGTTTCGCACAAACCGTCGCCCACGGCCTGCGCGGCCAGGCCCATCATCGGGCCGATGTAGGGCGCGTCGGATTTGAGGTACTGGACGTTCTTGAAGCCCAGTTCCCGCTGAATCCACTCGGCGGAAGTGTAGGTCAGGCCGTCTTCGGTGTCGTAGGGCGGGTCAAAATAAGGGCGCGGCGCCCAGGTCTGCTCGGCGCGGGTCTCCGCGCTGGTGATGAGCCCGTCAATGTCGTCCAGCGACAGCCCTGCATCGGCTATCGCCTTCAGGCACGCCTCCTTGGTGAGGCCGCCGCAACTCCGGTCCAGAGACACACCGTCCCAGCGCCGGTCGATGTGGGACTGACCCCAACCGACAACCGCCACCTTGCCCCGGTGCTCCCAGACTCCCAAACCTTCCCGATTTCTCATCCAACTGGTATCGCTAACCATCTCGGCTCCCTCATGTCCTCTGTGCTGTTGCTCGTGTGCCTGGGGACCTGGGCGGTCTAGGTGATTACCTGCCACTCGTGGACCAACTGGCCGTTGCTCGTCTCTTCAAATATCAACTCCACCGGCGCGCCGACGGGGACTTCGCCCGGCGGTGTGCCCGGAAGGTTGGACAGGAAGTTTATGCCCGGGTCTTCGTCCAGCGTTATCACCGCGAAGTTGATGGGCTGCGCCGACCGGAATCCCCGGATCCGGGAGTCCCTGATCACCATGTACACGTCGATGTGCCCCTTGCCCTGCACCTCTTTCCATTCCAGGTTGTCGGCCGAGCCACATTGGTTGCACCGCTCCGTGGGCGGATAGTGGAGCCTCGCGCAGTCGGTGCAGTTCTGCAAAACCAGCCGTCGCTCATTGCAGGCGTCCCAAAAAGGCCTGTTCAGATCGTTGGGAACCGGGGCCGGTCTCTCCAGCCCGGGAATCGTTGACATATATCTACCCTCCTGTGAAAACCTGCTGGCTGCGCGCCGTCGTCACCGGCACAGCCTGGCTGGGATTATATGTAGTGTGAGTTGGACGGTCAAAGTTGTCGCTCGGCGGGGTCGTCTGACCGGCTCTGTCGCAGCGTCCCCGACCCGGAATCGCGGCCGTTTTGCAAGTCCGCGCCAACCCCGACGCAGGAACCTTCCGAACCCACCCTCTAACCCTCCGCTGCCGTACCGTTGATCCAGGGCTCGGTACTTCCGGCGTCCATCCAGATGAAATTGAAACCCGCCGCCAGGGCAAGTTCCCGGTCCATTTCAGTATCGCCGATATGGAAATACTCCTCAGCGGGAAAGCGGGACTTGACGTCCGGGAGGCTCTGCTTGTGGGATACGAAGCTCACCTCAATGCGGTGCCTGTCCCAGATGGACTGCTGGACCGGCAGCGGGCGGTCGGACGCGCTGCCGATGATGCACCCGTGATCCTGCGCCTTCCTCACCATGTTCATGGTGACCGGCCCCGGCGGGTCTCCGGCTTCCAGCGTGCCGTCGATGTCAAAACTGACCAGTATTGCCAAGCATGGCCTCCCTTCTCAAATCGGTTGCGCCGAATATATCCACGTTTGCGCCGGCCCGCAGCATTCCGGGCGCGCCGGCTTACGGCTCTCCGCCCACCGAGGGGTCGGCCCACTGGACGATTCCCCGGGTTCCAAGCTCCTCGATCTGCTGGTCATCGTACCCGATTTCCCGCAGCAGCGGCCTGGTGTGCTGGCCAATCTGTATGGACGTTCGGTAGAGTCCCGGGGTCAGGGACAGTTCGACCAACCCGCCGTAGCGAAGGTACTTTCCGACATACGGATGCTCCACCTCAACGCTCAGGTCGTTGGCCTTTGCGTGGGGATGCTCCGCGTAGAACTCGCCCTCCACGGATCCGTCGGCGCGGACACAGCCCACGTCCGCCTTGATCAGCAACTCCTCCCATTCGTCGGCGGTACGCCCGCCAAAGATCGCCGAGATCTCGCCGATCAGGGCGTCGTCGTTGGCCTGACGCGCCTCGGGAGTGGAGAAGCGGCCATCCGTGATGAAATCGGGTCGCTGCACGGCGTGGCAGAATGCCTCCCACTCGTCCTGGAACAGGCAGCCCAGGAATACCCATCCCGTACGGCATGGGTAGAGGCGGTACAGGGCGTGCAGGCCGTGAATCTCCTCGTCGGGCATGGTGATGGGAGGGCGGTTCGCGTGGTCGTAATACTCGTCGGCGTTGGTCCAGGCGTTGGCGTTGAGCATGGTGAGATGGACTGGCTGGCCCCTGCCGGTCAGGTCTCGCGCCCGGAGGCCCAGCATGATGGCGGTGGCCACGGCGGGAGAGGTGTTCTGGTCCGGCCCCCAGTTGGACTTCATCAGCCAGCGGGTTGCCTCCACGGTTTCCTCAACATCAAGTTCCTGGTCCGGCGGCGGCGGCATCCCCCGGCCCATCTGTCGCATCGCGCCGCCCATGATCGCGCCGGGTATGGGGTGGGCGCCCGGCCGACGCGCGTGTTCGCCGTGTTCACCGTACGTTCCCATCCAGACGTGGATCATGCGGGGATTGATCTGCCGGCACGTCTCCCAATCCACCTGGAGACGCTCCGGAACGCCCAGGCGGAAGTTGTGCGTGAGCACATCGGCTTTGGCGATGAGTTTGTGGATGATCTCCTTGCCCTCGGGGGTCTGGAGGTCAACCTGTATGCCCTCCTTGCCGGCGTAGGTCCTGGCATCGGCCATTGCCTGCGAGGTGGAGCGTCGCCCTTCGTCCAGTCGCCGGTCGGTGGCGTCGATCTTGATGACGCGCGCTCCCAGGTCCGCCAGCAGGGCGGCGCCATAGGGCCCGGCCTGGATGGTCGCCAAATCCAGTACGGTGACGCCCGACAGGGGATGTGCCACCACATCCGCGCCGCCAGCCTGGGCAGCGCTGCCGTTTGCGCCCGCGGACTGTTGCCCCAGACGCGCCAGCACTTCGGCGTTGTGCTGACCCACGTCGGGGGCGGGCCCGCTGGGTTCTCCCGGCGTTTCCTTCAAATCCACCAGCGGCGCCAGGGTGCGCAGTGGACCCACGCGGGGATCATCGATGGTTACCACCGTGCCGTTGGCGACCACCGCCGGGTGGTCCATGGCCTGCACGCAGTCGCGATACGGCTCGGCGGCGATGTTGCCGTCCTCCAGGTAAATCTCCATCCATTCGTCGGAGGTCTTCTCCAACTGCTTGTTCAGTATCTCCCGGCGCAGCAGTTCCCGGTTCTCCTCGTTGACCGCAGGGACTCTTTCGAACCGTTCGTCCTCGAGCAGTCCCCCGAGACCGATGGCCTTGAGATGTCCCTGGATGTGCGGGACCCTCTGGTTGGCGTGCTGCAGCCAGGTGCCGTCGCTGGTCCGCACGGGGACGTACCCAATGGAAGACAACCCCCGACCGCCGGGCCTCCGGGGAAACCGGTCCGGGTCCCGCTTCCGCATCTGCATATTCACCAGCCCGCCGTCTCCCACGTTGTTGTCGTGAGGAGATGCCAGCGCCTGCACGATGCTGGTCTGGACCCATTGCCCGCGCCCGCACTGGTCCCGCACGCGCAGGGCGCCAAGGATCCCGCGCACCGCGGCCTGACTGGCGTGCCAACTTCCGGTGTTCACCGCCGAATACACCGGGCCGTCGCGGTTGGGCTGTCCTTCCAGATTGAGCATCCGGCCGGCCCTGGCCGCAACGATGCCCTCATATCCTCTGGCCCGGCGGAGTGGGCCCTTCTGCCCGAAGCCGGTTATCGAGCAATACACGAGCCCCGGGTGGAGTTGCGACAGGTCGTCATACGCCAACCCCCAGTCGGCCATGTCCCCGGGGCGGAAGGACTCCACCAGTACATCAGCCCTGGCGGCCAACGCGCGGGCTTGTTCGCGACCCTCGGCAGTTTCCAGGTCCAGCGTTATCCCCTGCTTGCCCCGGTTCCACGAAATCCAGGCCGGCTGAAAACGGAACGGGTCGCCGCCGGGGGGTTCAACCTTGATCACCTCGGCCCCGTAGTCGGCCAACACCAGGGTACAGATGGCCCCAGGCATCCCCAATGAGAAATCCAGGACGGTTAGGCCGGTACACGGTCCTGCCATGGTTCACCTCCCCTGCGGTGGTTCGGGTTACAGTCTGGCCGACCATGGGGCCGGCTGCTTCGGTTCGCATCAGTGTATCCGGTCGGATCCCGGGGGTATCTGCCTCGGTCTGACCGGTTTGCTGCCAGCCAGGGTGGCTCGCTTGCGAAGCCGAGTATGCAACCCACCCAAGATGCGCGTCAACCTTCCGCGCATTGGCCAACAGGGTGTTTCGGTTGTCAATGGCAGAGCAGGCAGTCTGTTCATGGTGAACCCACAGAGTCCCGCTCGTGGTGAGCCTGTCGAACCGCGCACGCATCTCCTGTTCTGCGGCCAATGATCGAACGGGCCAAATGGCGGTGTGAGCGGGCGGACAAGTCCTGTCCCAGCGCATATAATCGGGACCAATCCACTCCGGTTCGATTGGTGTGATAATCAGTCATTGGCCCACCACTTGATCACAATTTACGTAGGAGGAATTGTTATGGGGATTCAAATCAAGCGAGTTGGACACGTGGGGATTCTGGTTTCCGATTTTGAGAGGTCATTCGAGTTCTACACCCAGGTGCTCGGCTGCAAGGTTACTTCCCGGCGCCGCCGGCCCGACGGGTCCGAGTCGGCCTTCCTGCGGTTCGACGAGACCCACCACGACTTCGTCATTGCCAGCGCCCCCGAGGGCGTGGACGTATCGGAGAATGTCCCGGGCCGCGCCCGATTGGTGCAGCAGGTGGCTTTTGAGGTGGAAAACCGCGACGAGTTCATGAGGGCGCTGGCCCACATCCACACCCACGGGGCGGAGATTGTCAGCGGCCCGCTGACCCACGGCATTGAGGCCGGCGGAAACCTGGAAGGCAGCGGCAGTCGGTCCTTCTACTTCCTTGACCCGGACGGCAACCGGCTGGAGATATTCTGCGACGGCATGAAGGTGCCCAACGGTGAGCAGTTCCCACGCGCGGAATACGCCGATGCCATCAGGGACTTTATGGACAAGCAGGCCGCGAAGGGGACCGCCGCCGCTGCCGACTGAACTGCGCCGCACAAAAATCCCGGTGATATCGCCGGACAAATCGACGGCGGGGAATGTTCCCCGCCGTCGTGGTTTGCGCGATTCTTAAGGTCTGATGCCCGGGGCTATCCCTGCCGAACGAACTTGTCGATGCCGGTGCCATCGCTGAGGCCGACATAGATGTCGCCGCGGGAGTCCACCCAACTGCCGTGGCCGGGTCCCCGGCAGTCGAAACGGGCCAGCACGTTCCCCGAACCGTCCAGCACGCTGATGCGAGCCGAGGAATCGTTGACGCTGCCTTCGCTGACAACCAGGTTGCCCTCGCTGTCCGCAGAAATGTCCATGGGCCGCTGAATGTCGTCCCAGATGGTGATGAACTCCCCGTCAAGGTTGAACAACTGCATCCGGTGATTTTCCCGGTCGCACAGGAAGATTGTGTCGTTGTGGATCAGCAGGCTGTGAGGCAGATGGAAGTGCCCGGGCTCGCTCTTGCCGGGTTGTCCCCAGGACTGTTTGAGCTGACCGTCCCAACTGAACCTGTGGACGCGCGCGTTGCGGTATCCGTCGGACACATAGAGGTCTCCCGACGGCGATGGCACCAGTTCGCTGGGGTAGTTGAAGGGGCCGGCGGCGCGGGGGCAGAGGTCGCCCGGATTCTCGCAGCCCGTGTCGGAGTGGACGCCGTGGCGTCCCAGCATCTGGATGGGCTTGCCGTCGATGGTATAGACCAGGCACACCGAACTGTCGCGGTCGGTCAGGTAAACCGTGTCGTCCTCTATGAAGATGCCGTGGGCGAAGGAGAACGCGCCGTTCCCCCAGCTATCCAGCAGGTTGCCGTCCCGGTCGAAGATGAGGATGGGTGGGTCCTTGCGCTGGAAGGCGAATACCCGGTCCTGGGAGTCGGTGGCCACCGCGCTGACCATGGCGAAGGACTCGCCCTCTGGCAGCCTGGCCCAGTTTTCCACCGTCTCGTAGGTGTACTTGCCGCTTCCTACCGTCGTCATGATTCTGGCCTCCTTGTTGCCTCGATGGGATCCTGTTGCTTGTCGCCGCTATTGTAACGCGGAAAACGCCCCGCATTTCAGGTGGCGCGTTACATAATCGGCGAACAGTTTCACCGTCACCGTCGTCCATCAGTCATTGGTCAACGAAGGGACTGACCCGTCGACAGGCCCGGGCGGCACCGCCTGCCCAAGATTCAGTTGAGGTTGAAACGGACGGCGGGTGCGGACTCCAGCATTGAACGGTCCGGCAGCGGCCACGTCTGTTGGATGGAGTCCTGGTAGGTTTCCACAGGCCGACGCTGTTCCGGCTGAGGGGGAGAGATGGGGCCGTAGAGGAGATTCGCGGCGGCGGTCAGGGCCGCGGCTTCTGCGTTGGAGCGGTTGACGACGACGCCCTTTTCCAACGACGCCACCGGGACGCCGTCACGGAATACGACCCGGTTGCCCGGTTGGGATGGGACACGCTCGCCAGGCGTGATTATCCCCACCAGGTTCAGCGTGTCGCAGGCGGCAATCACCTCCAGCGCGCCGGTGGCGGCAGCGCGGTGCACATCCCGCAGGGCCGTGACGGCGTCGGGCAAGGCGAACTGCTCCCCAACGAAACCGGACACGAACCGCCCGCCCCTGATTTCTCCTCGCGCTTCCAGGCGTCGATACACTCGCACCAGGTCGCGCCAGCGGGGAGCCATCCTTTCCCGGGCCATCAACTCGGGAAACACCACGCCGTACCGGTTGAGCAGTTGCATGGCCTTTGCTTCCAGTGGTTCCGCCACGGGATCGAGGGACTCCAGCGCCGACCACCGCCCCGCGCTGCCCTGCCGTTGCGAACGGGGCCGGTGGGACGCCGAGGGTTGGCTGCCGCTGATACGGGCGCTCACGGAACCGGATACGGGGTTTCCGCTGCGGCGGTTGCGGTTCCGGTCGGCCCGGCCCCGGTTCTGCTTCCCCTTGATGCGGGCGCGGAGCGGGATGACGCTGTCGCACGTCACCATCCCGTTGGAGGCCAGCATCCACAACGCCTCCTCCACGTCTGACGGCAGGCGTCGGGTGCGGGCGATCAGGTCGGCCTGGAAGCAGGCGCCCCGGTCGGACAATACGTCCATGATCTCCGCCATCGCTCCCGTCAGGCCGTCAACGCTGTCGGGAGATGGGTCAAGCAGCCAGTCCAGCGACTCGCGCAGCGACAGTGTGATGTGCGTCGTGCGGGTCAGGGGTGCCGCCCGCGACCCCTGGCCTGCGCCGGATGACCCGCTGTTGCCGCGCGAAAAGCGTCCCCACACGACCTCTCCGCCGGTGCAGAGTCGGTCCAGCAGTTCCGGAGCGTAGTCGGAGACGCGGCGAGCCAGCACCTCGGGTTCCCAGGCGGCGGCAGCGGTGTCGAACCCCTGGAGTTGGTCGATTACGTCCAGCAGACCGCCCTCGCCGGTGGTTTGCCAGCCGGCGGCGGCGTGCTGCCACTGAAACAGGAAGCGCATGAAGGTGGATTGCGGGACGGGTTCGATTTCCCGCCGCAACCGGCCCACGGTGGCGCGGTGGATGCGGGCGAGAATGCGCCGGTCGCAGAATTCCTCCTCGTCAGCGTCGGGGCGGAAACTGCCCCGCAGGACCAGACCCTCGTTCTCCAATCCGACCACTGCGGTATCGACATCGGATCGAGAAAGGCAGAGCAGCCCTGCCATCTCGCCGACGGTGAACGGGCCGGAACACTCAGCCCAGCCGCGCAGCAGATGCAGGATTGCATCCTCGCGCTCGATTTCGGCGCCGCCGCGTCGGATGTCTGCGGGCAGCAGGCTGACCTTCCCCCCCAACGGCGCATCCGGGTATGCGGCGGACACCAGCGCGGCGTGTTCGGCGGCCAGCCAGAGGGTCGTGCCCTCAGGTGGCATGATGCGCAGCGCGCGCCCTGCCCGGGCCAGGTCATCCAGCCATGTGAGCAGCATCTCGCGTGTCGCCATCTCGGTGCGGGACACGAGGACGTCGGTTGGAGCGACGCCGAGAGTCAGCAGGGCGTCGTGCAGTTCGTCGGCGTCGCGGATGGCGGGCCAGGCGTAGGCCGTTTCGTCGCGGATGGCGTCGGGATCCAGCGCGGCCAGGTCGCGGTCGTCGTCCGGCAGAGCGCGCCGCAGGGATACCGCCCGGGCCCGCCGTTCCTCCAATGGCGCGTCGTCCAGGAAGGCGTAGGGCATGGCGTTGAGAATCTGGTGGGCGAACACCGAGGGCTGCACGGTGTCCCGGGCAAACACCTCGATATCGCCAGAGCGAATGGACGCCAGGACGTCTTTCAGTCCTTCCAGGTTCATGGCCTCGGTCAGACAGTCGCGGATGGTCTCAAACACCAGCGGATGGTCGGGAGGCTCAATGTCCCCCGGCATGGCGTTGTCCTGGCACTGGACCTGGGCCGGGAATACGGCGGCCAGCAGGTCGTCGGAGCGCATCCGTTGCAGCGGCGCCGGCACCTTCTTACCGCCGGTGTGCCGCAACAGGGCCAGAAAACGCGATGCGTTCCATCGCCAGCGGGTCCCGAACAGCGGGGCCTGGAACACCGCCTGCGTCAGCACTTCGTCCACCGTGTTGGGCGAAAGGTAGTTGAACACGTCCCCCAGCGGGAAGGCCATGCTGGGCCCCAGGGAGAAGTTCAGGCCGTCGTCGGTGGCCGTGGCCTGGAGTTCAAAGTCAAAGGTTCGGCAGATGCGCTTGCGCAGGGCCATGCCCCAGGCCCGGTTGATGGCCGCGCCGAAGGGTGCGTGGATCACCAACTGCATGCCGCCGCTCTCATCGAAGAACCTCTCGGCCACCACCCGACTTGCGGTGGGAACCACTCCCAGAACCCGCTTGCCCTCTATCAGGTAGGCCACCAACTGTCGGGCGACCTCCGGCGACACGCCGGCTTCGGACACCACCCATTCCTCGGCGGTGCGCGGATTGTCCAGTAGGCGGTCGATGCCGTCCCTAAGTTGCGTTATCTCGTCGGAGAGTTCCCAGGTGCGGCCGGGGGCTTCACCCAGCCAGAAGGGAATGGTCGGCAGATTGCCCTGGGCGTCCTCGACCCGAACCCGCCCGCTCTCCACCCGGCGGACTTTCCAGGGTGTGTTGCCCAGCAGGAAAATGTCGCCGGCCATGCTCTCGATGGCGAAGTCCTCGTTGATGGTGCCCACGAAGGTGCCGTCCGGGTCGGCCACCACGTCATAGTCGGCGTTGTCGGGAATGGCCCCGCCGCTGGTCAGGGCGGCGATGCGGGCTCCCCGTCGTCCCTTGACCCGGTGGTTGATGCCATCCCGGTGCAGGTGGGCGCCGTTTCGTCCCTGGCGGGGCGCGAACCCCTGGGAGAGCGACTTCACCACCTGGTCGAACTGCTCCCGCGGCAGGTCCCGGTAGGGATAGGCCCGCCGGCACAGATCGAACAGCGCATCCTCGTCCCAGTCTTCAGCCGCGCAGGCGGCCACCATCTGCTGGCCCATCACGTCGAGCGGCCAGGATGGAATGACGAAGGTGTCCAGGTTGCCCCGCTGCAACGCCCGGGACAGGGCGGCGCACTCCAGCATCTCATCCCGGGTCAGCGGAAACAGTTGGCCTTTCGGCACACCACCAACGGTGTGTCCCGACCGGCCAACCCGCTGCACCAGCAATCCGATGGAGCGGGGCGAACCAATCTGGCACACCAGGTCTATCTCGCCGATGTCGATGCCCAACTCCAGCGAGGCGGTGGCGACGCAGACCCTGACCTGCCCGTTTTTCAGTTTCTGCTCGGCGTCCCACCGGGTTGCCCGGGACAGGCTGCCGTGGTGCGCGACAATCGCCTCCTCCCCCAGCCGCGACGAAAGCTGATGCGCCACCCGTTCCACCAGCCTGCGGGTGTTGACGAAAACCAGGGTGATGGCGTGGGTCTCGGTGAGTCCGGCGATGGCGTCCAGCGTCTCGCCCCAGATTTCATGGGTCGCGATGGGGCCGAGTTCCTGCTCGGGCAGCGCCACGGACAGGTCAACTCTGCGGCGACTGCCCGTATCCACCACGACGCAGTCTGCATTGCCATCGGCGTCGATGTGCCGGTTGCCCACCAGGAAGCGGGCCATCTCGGACAGGGGCCGTTGGGTCGCGGACAGGCCAATACGCGTGATGGGCTGGTCGGAAAGCTCACACAGACGCTCCACCGAGAGGGCCAGGTGAGCGCCTCGCTTGTCGTCGGCCACGGCGTGAATCTCGTCCAGGATCAGCGTCCGGACGTGCTTCAACCCCCGTCGTCCGCTCTCCGAGGTCAACAGGATGTACAGCGACTCCGGGGTGGTGATGAGGATGTGCGGCGGCCGCTTGGCCAGTTTCTGCCGCTCGGATGCCGGGGTGTCCCCGGTGCGCACCGCCGTGGTTATCTGCGGTATGGGGGTTCCGGTTTCTTCGGCCAGGGCCGCTATCTCTTCCAGCGGGGTCGCCAGGTTTTTCTGGATGTCGTTGGACAGGGCCTTCAGGGGCGAAACGTACACCACCTGCGTCCCGTCGGGCAGTCCTTCATCCATCCCCTGCCGCACCAGATGATCGATGCAGGTCAGAAAGGCGGTGAGGGTTTTGCCCGACCCGGTGGGAGCGGCGATCAGCGTATGCCGATTTTGCGCTATGGCCGGCCACCCCACAGCCTGCGCCTCCGTAGGGGCGTCGAACCGGCTGCGGAACCAGCGTTGAATGATGGGATGGAACGAAGATAGCGGCATGGCCGGATTTTAACACAGCGACGCCATGGCGCATCCCCTAACTGTCAGTAATGTCGCCCGTGTTCGCATTCTCCGCGCCCGGGCCGGCGTACCGGGCCATGAAGCCCCTGACGGCGTTGAAGTACTCCCGGAACCCCACGTACATCAGGTCGTTGTGCCCCGCGCCCGGTATGATCTCCAGGTGCTTGTGGGCGGTTTCCAGCTTGTTGAACATATCCACCGCTTCGGCCAGCGGCGCCGATTCATCCCACTGGCCGTGGATCACCAGCGCGGGAATCTTTATGGAATAGAACCTGGCCTGGTAATCGTCCTCCAGCGCCTGGGCCGCCTCAGCATCCAGCCCCTCGGCAATCCGCCCCAGGTTGGGCCGCCCGCTCTCGATGATGACGCCGTTGATCCGGTCGGCGGCGTTCACCGCAAGCTCTCCGGCGGAATGACGCCCCATCGACCGGCCCATGACGTACAGCGGACCCGTGAACCGCAGCGTCCGCATCGTATCCTGCAGCCAGTCCAGCACCCGGTGCGCGTCGGACAATATGGCGTTGAAGCTGGGCGTGCCCGTGGATGCGCCAAAGCCCCGGTAGTCGGCCACAAAGAAGTTCGCGCCGATTCCGTTGTAGTGCGGCGCGAGTTCGTCGTAACGGACGACGTTCTCGCCCCCACCGTAGAAAAAGAGAACGGTGGGGTTTTCACGCCCCACCGCGTGGAATCGGCACGACAGCGTTTCGCCGTCGCCGACGGTGATCCCATAGTCCACCGCGCCCGGAGGTGTCTCGCTCCAGCCTCGCAACGGGTGAAACGAGCGGGCCGAGGTCTCGGGGTTGTCCAGCACGGAGTAATCAACGGCAGTCATGGCGGTTCCCCCAGCGGAAGTGGGCCGCATTATACTGTCGTTCGGCTCGGAGAGACAGGGTCAACCCGGTCGCAGTTGGCTCAACTCCAGGCCTCGGCCGCTATGGAAATAGCGTTCAACGCCGCCGGATAGCCCGCGTAGCCTCCGGTCTGGATCAGCACCTCCACAATTTCCTCCTGTGAGAGACCCACCCGAAGGCCGGCCCGCAGCAGGTTCCGCAACTGGTCATCGGCCTTCAGCGCGGCCAGCGCGGCGATGGCGCACACCACCCTGGATTGCAGGTCCAGACCCGGGCGGAAGAATATCTCTCCAAACCCGTACTGGTAGGTGAGCGTCCGCAGGTCCGGCGCCAGGTCCATCACCGCGCTGGCGTAACCCTGCTGCCCCTCCGCGCCGAAAAGCTGGTCCCGAAGTTGGCGCCCCCGTTCCTCCATCTCCTCCAGGCTGAGTTCGGGAACTTCGGTTTGCGGAGCCTCGATGCCCCGCTCGCGGAAGGCCTCATGCACCAGTTCCAGCGAGTTCACCGCCGAGGGGAACCCGGCGTAGAGCGAGCAATGAATCGGCACTTCCTGGATCTCCTCCGGCCCCAGCCCCATGTTCAGCGCGCTGTGGACGTGGGTCTGGAATTGCGAAAGCCGCTGCAGCGAGGTCAGCACCGACAGGGTCGCCAGCATCCGGTAGCGTATGTCCAGGCCGGGGCGCGACCACACCGCGCCGAAAATGGACTCTCCGGTGTAGTTTCGCAGCCCGGGGATGCTGGTCGTCGCCCGGGGCCGTTCCCGCACCGGATAGGTTCCGTGTTGCAGCCGTTCCCGTATCTCGTTGCCCTTGCGCCTGAGTTCTTCGCGCTTGTTCATTGCCTGTCTCCAGTTCGTGTAGCGAATCGGTCTATCGATAGTTGGCAGTCGGCCGGCACAACCCGTCATTCATGCCGGCGAAGGAATCTGCCCCTCATCCGGTTTGCGCCCCGGCGCGTTGGGGATGCCGCGGGTATGCGAAAGTTCCCACGGGATACCCACCGGCCCTGCCCGCAGCCCGCATTGTACCTGTACCACACCGGCGCAGACCCGTGCCGCGCGGCCTCCAGCGCCAGCGGAGCAACGGCATGGAGAAGGCCAGGGCCGTACTCAAACGGACCCTGGCCCACGTCACCCGGCGTTTTCAGGTTCCCTCCCGGCGCCCTCATGGGGAACCGGCCGGGCATTCCTCCGGACTCCGACGCCCCTGATGCTAATCGGCGCTGATGCCCAACTCCGACTGCAAATCCCGGATGGTTTCGGCGCGGCTGCGGGTGGGGACACGAACCCGCATGCCTATTGGCTCGTTCTCCACCTCCGGCACAACTTTGATGGCGACGAACACCGGGCCGGTATCCTTCATTATCTGCTCGACATTGGTGGCGAACTCTTCCAGATCGTCGAAGCTGTAGGCAGAAGTATAACCGGCTTCCTTGGCCACGCCGGCATAGTTGATGTCCTGCGCGTTGGGAACCGGCTGCCCGCCGGTGGTGGCGTAGCACTCATTGTCCAACAGGATATGGCAGAAGTTTTCCGGCTTCATGCCGGCGATCGTAGCCAGTATCCCCATGTTCATCAGCAGCGCGCCTTCGGAATCGAACAGCACCACCTTTTCATCAGGCAGTCCCAGGGCCAGCCCCAGGGCCGCCGAAGTGGTCTGGCCCATTGCGCCCCCCAGGTTCAGGTCCCGGCTCTCGTCGGTGCTGAATTCCCGCCAGTGACGACCGGAAGTGCCGGTGGGAATCACGATGGCATCGCCCCGGTGCTCCTGGAATACTCGGAATACGTCTGCGGATTGAATCATTCTTTGCCTCCGTTGCGTGGATCTTTCTTGCTCCGTACTCTGCCCCGCCCGAAGAAGACAAACCACACGTGGTCGGGCGCCGATGGGACAATCATTTTTGTAGAGGGGTTACCGGCTAGCGGTTGAACCCGTGGTATTCGTCGCCCACCAGGATGGCAACCGGCCGCTTGGTGGCCCGGGCTTCCTCGAAGGCTGTGGTGATGCGCGTACTGTCGGCATCCTGCTCCACCAGGTAGTAGTTGATGCGGAAGGCGTTCAGGAACGGCTCGGTGTAGGTGGCTGCCGAGTCGGTGATGACGCCGTGGCGGTTCCAGCCACGATAGCCAACCACCATTACCAGCGGGAACCCGGCGTCCAGAACCATGCCCCGGATGGAGTCTCCCGATTCCATCATGCCCGTGTTCTGGATCAGTACCACCGGGGTCTTGCCGGCGACCAGCAACCCCAGGGAGATGGCGAAGGTCTCGCCCTCCCGGGAGGCCGGCACAATTTCCAGCCAGGGTTCCTCTTTCATCAACTCGTAAAGGTAGTTGGTCTCACTGTCGGGAATCGTCACCACGTGGGTGACGCCGTTCTTCTCGAACTCCTCAATTAGAGCTTCGGGGCTCAGTACCGCTGCCTGTTGTTGAACCATGAAAGTCCTCCTCACATACGTTGCAAACTTGGTCATCGCGGTTTCCGCCGCCTGGGCAGAGACCCGCTGCTGCTATGGGCTCAAACGATTATAGACACCCACACCGAGAGGGTCAATTTTGGATACCGGACGAGATAACGAAGCGCCCTGTCGCCACGCATATGATGGCACGATGTTTCTAAAGGGCAACTTCGCTACTCCTGTCAATGGCTTCGGGTCTGCCGATGGTAAACGCAAAATAAATGGACCGCCGCGAATACGGCAGCTGTGACCAACGCAATCAAAAAGTTGGTCGAAAGTGCCACAAGAGCGTGACCGTAGTGCGCAACAGAACATGGCTCGCTGGGCCGAAGAACAGCCGGGGAACACACCGACATACTTACCAACACGATGAATGTCCCGCAAAGAGCTGCCGCAACCACTGCAAGATGCGGCAACCTCCTGCTACCATCGCCGTACCGGAGTAAAAACCCCCAGCTAAGAATTCCCCCAACAAAAGCAAGTACGGACCCAAGAACCCAGGATCATCATGCGCAGTGTATATGCTAGCAAATGTCAGGATGCCGACCAGATACAACAAGGGAACGTGCCAGCGCAGGCCAATGAAACGTCTCACGGGTAAACACTCTCGCTCCATTCGCGTCATTGTTGACCTCATCAACCCTATCTTGGGGACAGCGTTGCGAAAATTCCTCGTTTCTACACTATCGGTTGACCGCTCATACCCGCAGTGTTAGCGTGCGTTCCATCGACGAAGACAATCTTTTTGACCAATCAGGTGGAAGGTTCAGACATGGCAGGAGCGCTGGAACACATTCGGGTAATTGACTTTGGGCAGTACATTTCGGGGCCCCTGGCAGGAATGCTGCTGGCGGATCAGGGCGCCGACGTGGTGCGGATTGACCCTCCCGGCGGGCCCCGTTGGCAGACGCCGGCCAACTCCACATGGAACCGGGGCAAGCGGAGCATAACCCTGGACCTCAAGCGGGCGGATGACTCGGCCATCGCTCGGTCCCTCATCGAGAGCGCCGATGTGGTGCTGGAGAACTTCCGGCCCGGGACCATGGATCGGCTGGGGCTGGGACCCGAGGAGATGACGCGAGCCAATCCGCGCCTGATTTACTGCTCCATCCCGGGATTCGCGTCGGACGATCCCAGGGCCGCCATGCCGGCTTACGAAGGAGTTGTGGGCGCAGCGGCGGCCAGTTACCGACCGCCCAACCCCGATAGCCCCCGTCCGGTGTACACGGCCATTCCCATCGCCTCGGTTTATGGCGCGTTCCAGTCGGCGGTGGCCATCGTCGTCGCTCTGAATACCAGGGAGCGCGATGGAGTGGGGCAACGAATAGAAGTGCCGCTTTTTGACAGCATGTTCCAGTCCATCGGGCGTTTTGGGGTGCGGGTGCACAACGCTCCGCAGACCATTCCCACGCTGCAGGAGTTGTGGGGCGGCATCTTCAAGTGCAGCGACGGCCAGTACGTGCGATTCGGCGGCCCCGGCAACAATAACTTCCGCCAGTTCGTTGAAGCCGCCGGCATCACCTCGTGGGACGACGAAGGGCTCACCGACTTCGACCGCCCCCTGGATGGGGCAGGATTTCACGCCGAGGCCCAGCGGCGGATTGAAGATCTGTTCCTGACGCGCACCGCGCAGGAATGGGAAGACCTTATCGCCGAGGCGGGCAGCGAGGGCGCGGTGTGCCGCACCAGCGCCGAGTGGTTTGACCATCCCCACGCCCGGGCCTCCCAGATGGTGGTGGAAGTTGAAGACCCCACCTACGGCCAGATGCTGCAGCCGGGAGTCAACGCCCGGATGTCGTTGACCCCGGGCAGCGTGCGCGGCCCGGCGCCCACTCCCGACCAGCACCGGTCTGAGATTCTCGCGGAGTTGAAGCCTCGCGCCGCTTCCGAGGCGCCGGCGCACCAGGACACCATGCGCGCCGCTCTTGACGGGGTGAAGGTGCTGGACCTGTGCATCATCCTGGCCGGCCCCACCATGGGCCGCACGCTGGCCGAGTACGGGGCCAATGTCATCAAGATTGATAACCCAAGGCGCGGCTCCACCGTGGCCCGGCATAACGACATCAACCGGGGCAAGCGCAGCATCCTGCTCGATTTGCGGTCTGATGAAGGGCGCGACGTCTTCTGGAAGTTGCTGGAGGACGCCGACGTAGTGGCCCAGAACTATCGGGCCGGCAGCCTGACCAGGCTGGGCCTGGGTTACGATGAGGTGAAAAAGCGCAAGCCCGACATAATCTACGCCTCGCTGAACGCGTACGGACACATTGGCCCCTGGGCGGAGCGCCCCGGACATGAGGGGTTTGCCCAGGCCACCGCCGGCATGACCCGTCGCTTCGGTGGTGATGGTATGCCCGAATCGCAGCCCAACCCGGTGAACGACTACGGCACGGGGTTCATGGGCGCCTACGGGGTGGCCCTGGCCCTGCTGCACCGGCAGCGAACCGGAGAGGGCCAGCACATAGACTCGGCGCTGGCCTACACCGCCATGACGCTGCAATCGCCCTTCATGCAGCAGTATGCGGGCAAGGAGTGGAACGAAACCAGCGGACAGGACGCCCTGGGCACCGGCCCGTTGCATCGTGCCTACCAGGCCAGCGACGGCTGGGTGTTTGTTGGAGCCCCGGAGTCGGCCCTGTCAACGCTTTCGGGCCTGGAGGGACTGTCCGGAATAGACTCCCTGCGTGGCGATGCGCTGGCGTCGTCGCTGGAAGAACGGTTCCAGGGGCACAGCGTGGCTTTCTGGGTGGATCGACTGGCCGCCGCCGGCATCGGCGCGCAGCGGGTCGTCACCAACGTCCGGGAGTTGATGACCGACCCCTGGGTGGAGTCCCACGGTCTCAGCCTCACCCGCGAGCATGACGAGTTGGGGCCGGTGACCACCTGCGGCCCCGCGCCGCGATTATCGCGCACCCCGGTGCGCCCGGGCATACCCGCGCCCAAGCCGGGAACCCACGCCCGGGAGATTTTGGCAGAACATGGCCTGGAGGGCCGCTACCAGACCCTGCTGGATTCCGGAGTGATACTGACCGATGGCGTGGCGGCGGGTTAGGGCCTGTTCACACTTTGAAAACTATGCGTCGTTCCTGCGAAAGGAGGAACCCAGAAAAGTCTCGGCCACGGTATCGTTGGTATCATTTTGTACTTTCTGGCTTCCCACTGTCGCGGGAATAACGGAAAGTGTCAGGCAAATGACGGGAAGTGTGAACAGGCCCTGGGAAACCTGCCCTAGCGAGGATTTTGGGCCGGGCCTGCGAACCTGCGGCCCCTGTCATTCCCGGAACGCGCCACCGGCGAAACCGGCAACGGATTACGCATCGCCGCCGCCGATGACGACGCCGGCGACACCCTCGACATCGCCTTGCCGTCCACGATGCCGCTGGTTCCCGATGCGGTTCTCTACTCCTCCGGCGGCCGCAGGCGGCCACCCACCTGGCGGATGAGGCTGGCCAGGAACAGGCCCACCAGCAAAGCCGCCACGGCCACCACCAAAGGCAGCAGCCACGGGTAGCGTTCAGTGAAAGGCACGACATCGGACGGAGGCGGCCGCGCATCGAATGCGGGGTTGGCATCCTGCGGCCCCAACCGGGCCGCCGGCAGGTTCTCGGTGACCAGGTATGGGAACAACCGCTCCAACTCGTAGGACGGCGCGGATGCCCTGGGGTTCCCATAGTAAAGGCGGTAGGTTTCGCCAGTCGTTGCGTCGAAGATGATCTTGCGGATGAAACCGTCGGCCTGCGCAGTCTCAACCGGCAGGGGCGGATTGTCCTCGTTGAAGACCGTGATCCGGTAGTAGCGATGCCTCGATTCCGGGAATCTTATCTCCCGGTCATCGCCGACAACCCTGGGGGTGTCGAAGTTGTAGATGACCTCACCGGACTGCAGGGGAATCCATGCCATGGAATCATGGCTGCCTTCCAGCGAGACCTGCCGGTAGAAATTCCGTTGCGGGATGCCCAGTTGGATTGTGTTGACGGGAAACCCGGGGCTGCCGGCGTCAACCAGCAGGACGGTCCGCTTGAGGTCCGGGTCATCAGCGCGCCTGACGATGTCCAGGGGCAGTTGGTGGCGGCGTGGCCGGAGTTGCTGGGAAAAGAAAACCGCGGCGCCCTGTACCGCCAGTGGCTCATGTCCCTCGTCAAAAATGCGGACCCTCAGGAAGCGCGCGCCGCTGGCGGGGTACCTGACGCGAGTGTCGCCGGCGGAAAAGCCGCGCTCCGGTATGGTCAGGTTGAATATCCTGCCGTCCTCCTCCAGAACGCGCCAGGTTGCGCCGTCGTCGCTGGCGGACACGGAGACGCGGCGTTGGAAGTTTGCGGACGTGGTCTGGACTTCAACCTCGCTGTGCAGGTCGCCCGCCGACTCGACGTGCAGGATGAACGACGTATGCTCATTGGGGACGTGCCCCAGGTCCTGGATTCTGACCGGCACGGCAGCGCGGCGCCGGTCGCCCGCTTCGACCAGCAGTTTGTAGGGCGTTTCCCGTTCGCCGGCAGCGTCGGCCACGGTGAGGCGCAGGTCGCCCAGGGAAGGCTGCGTGTTGGCGTACACCTCCCGGTCCACCTCGACCTCCGCCAACTGCGTGCCGGAGAGATCGATGGGCAGGTTGACGGGCTTGATGAACTGCCAATCGCCATCCGGCGACTCCCCCCGAACATCCAGCGCGAACAGCACGGCCCCAGCCGCCAACAGGACGGCAGCCGCGATCACCAGCAGTCGGCGCTGGTTTTCAGGCCGTCCGTCCAAACAGGAACCCTCTTACGGCCTGACTGTAACGCTGATAGACCAACCCCGTGCCCAGCATGAGGACGCCCAGGGTGACGAACGCGGAGACGCGGTACTCCCGTTCCAGCAGGAAAACGTCGAATCCGAAAAGCTTGACCAGCGGCACAGCCAGCAGGGCAATGCCGGCCAGGCGGATGCGGCTGGACTGCCGCGCGATGCCCACGCCGATCATCCCCACGGCGTACACCGCCCACAGGACGGTCAGGGAGAGTTGCTGTGCTCCGAAGGTGTCCGTACCCAGGCGGTGGGCGCGCGCGTCGAAGTAGTTGTACGTCTCCAACGTCAGCCCCCACAAGGCGACACAGTTGGCCACCGCCAGCAACCCCGGAACAACCCAGGCATCAAATCGGTTTCCTCCATGCCCCTGCCGGCTGAACCTCCAGGCGAGGACGGACAGCAGCGCTACAACCAGCGCGCAGGTCAGGAACTGGAAGTTGAACAGGGGCGTGAACCCCAGGTGGGCCAACCTGACCAGGATCGTGTCGACGATAACCAACTTCAGAACCGTGAGCCCCAGCAGAGCCAGACCGCCCCATTGCGCCAGCGGCCAGCGCCGCCACAGCCCGGCCGCCGTCAGCATGAAGCCGTAGATTGACCACAACGCGGTCAGGGACAGCAGTCTGGCGTTTATGCCGCGTTGTGCGGCCAGGTTGCCGGTTCCAATGTCGGCCGCCAGCGCCCGGCTGTCAAAATAGCTGACCAGTTCCAGGCTAAGCGCGACCACTGTCAGCGCGTTGGCGACGCCCAGCAGCGGCCAGAGGACGAACTCCTCCCATCGTTCCCGTTGCTCGCGGTAACGATGGTAGAGGAACGCGGCGGCGTACAGAGCGACGACCATGGCCGCCATGATGGGGAACCTCTCGTTGATGATGGGAACGAAACTCTCCAGGTCAATCTGCCTGCCGCGCTCCAGCAGGTCGATCACCATCAGATGCCCCAGCCCGATGGCCAGCACGCCCAGGCCGAAAGCACGCAACTGCCAACGTCCCAGCAAGAAGGCGACGCCCACCAACGCCGCCCCCTCGGCGGCCCAGGCCACGGTGATCCACACGCCCGTCAGTTGGAGGGGCACGGCGATGGTGAGGAAGACGATCGCTATGGGCAGCGCGAAGATGGCGATTTCCGCCGGAGTGGATGGCCGGCGGATGGCGACGAACCCGATCAGCGCGTAAAACAGGGACAGGCCCAGGGCGATCAGGCCGAACCATTCCCGGTAGTCGTCCCAGAGGATGTGACAGGTGAGCGCAAAGAAGGCCACCGAGTTGAGGGTCATCAGGCCCAGGTCGGGAATGCCGGGCGCGCGCCGCCACAGCAGATGGAAGAGGCTGGTGGCGGCGGACAGGATGAGGAACATCACGGTGAGCGCGGCCTGCGCCAGCACGGGGTCGTAATCGGAGAATCGGCTGGTCCAGAAGAAGAAGACTCCGTAGGTGCCGGCCCAGCCAACCATGTTGAACCACCGCCAGTTGCGGAAGGTGGAAATCGCCAGGATGCCCGCGTCAACCACCAGGATATAGACCAGCGCCAACCGGATGTCGGGCAGGTCGGGACCCAACAGGGCCGGGGCCAGGAACGCGCCGATGATGCTCAGCAGCGCGACGACGATGGACTCGTAGCGCAGCGCCAGCAGCGCGGCCAGCGCCACCACCAGGGCCATGAACAACAGGGCCACGTCGGGACGTATCAACTGGTACAGT
Organism: Dehalococcoidia bacterium; assembly: GCA_963668585.1. Classification (GTDB taxonomy): domain Bacteria; phylum Chloroflexota; class Dehalococcoidia; order Lucifugimonadales; family UBA3495; genus Bin87. The sequence continues at coordinate 1,611,442 of OY764869.1, forward strand.
CCGAAGGCGGCGTAGATGGACAGGTAGAGGATGACCGCGCCGGCCGCCGTCACGGGCTGCGCCCAAACGGGTATGCGTCGCTGGGCATACTCCCCGGTCCCCAACAGGGCCAAGCCCAGGGCCACCCCCAGGACGACGCGTCCGGTGTCTCCGATCCAGTTGTTGTCGAAGGCCAGCTTGAGGAAAAAGCCGATGCCCACGACAAGGGCCACCGCTCCGATGATGGCAAACCAGTTTCGCGCCAACAGTCTTTCCCAGTCGAAGGACGGGGTGATAGTTGGCCGGACACCGTGATCGCCGTCAGCGGAGTCGACGCTGCCGGCCTCGGCTGGCGGGGCTGTTTGAAGCGTTGGGGCATCGGCCGGCGTGGAGGCTGCAAGTCCGGGCGCTGCGCCGGCCGTTACCGGTTCAGGGACCCTGGCCGCAGGCGCCGGACGGGTTACCGCGGACGGCGCACGTTCGGTTGGAGCATCCAGTTGGTCCAGGTGGCGCTGGAGATATAGCAAGCGGCCGGAGGCATCTCGCAGGATGGTGCGCAACTCGTCGATCTCAGACTGCAGGGCCAGCCGGGACACGGGGTCCGTATCCTGCCCGGATTGTTCGCTGCCCGCGCGGCCGGGCATGGGCAATGCGCTCCCGCAATTGGTGCAGAACGGCGCAACCTGCAAGTTCGCCGTCGCGCAGAATGGGCAGTTGTTTTCCGGCAAGCCAATTGCTCCAGGGTCGTATTCAGAATCGGATGTTGGGTTGCGGTCGGCACGGCGCGGGCCGTCCTGATCCCGGTGGATCAGGCAGCGGTCGAACCCCATCGGGGCGGCTTCGCCACACACGTTGCACTTTGGCCATGGGTTCAAATTCCGAAGGAAATTGAGCATCCAAGGATTCCCGGGCGTTAGTCAGGAGGGCAGCGCCCTGAGAGCGAGATCCGATCAGTGGCGCTCCAGATCGTCGAGTTCTTCAATCAGTGAAGACATGGTCTCGGCGTCGGGGTCGTTGGGCCGGGGGCCGTAATGATACCGCTGGAATCCGCCGACGATGCGCGACATGGGCGGGTCCGGCAACGCCTGATTGGCCTCCCTGCGGTGTTCGTGAGGGGTTTGCCCTTCTCGGCGGGCGAATCCGACGGTGCGGGCCACCTCAAGCATCCGGTGATACACCTCGCGGGGGTTGGCCGGGATCGGCCGGCGCCGCCGCAGATTGGTCGCCCAATTCACCCATCCGGCGATGGTGTCTGCGATGTCCTGTCCGGCAGCCTGCAGGGTGAACGTTGATTCACGGGTTTCACCATCGGCATAGGTGTTTCCCGTGAGACGCCGTCGCCGGAACATCCGGAACAGCACCCAACCGGCCAGCGACACTGCCGCCAGAAACGCCAGCCATTTGATGACAGTCAGGATGACGTTGGGAGGGCCGTCGCCTTCGACTTCGCGCAGGCTCTCGTGGAACTCCTCGATCTGGAGGCGGGCGAGTTCCAGCCCACTGAGGTCGCCGCCTCCGAAGAGTCCCGACACCCAGTTGCCGATGGCGACCATTCCGGCGGCGAGCAAGCCCAGGAGCAGCAGAACCGGCCGCAGCGTCCACAGGCCGATGAATCCGATGCCCCGGACGACGGCGCGGGCCACGCCGTCCAGGCCGCCCACCCCGATCGCGCCCAACAACAGGGCGAGCAACAGCACCACGCCGACGCTGACGACGATGGCCAATATCCAGGCGCGGCTGATGCGTCCAACGCCGCCATCGACGGCGAAGCGGCTGAAAGCGAGACCACCCAACCCGATGGCGAAGAAGGTGAGCAGAACGGGCAGGCGGATGATGCGGGCGTCCACCAGCGGGTCTGCGACCACTGCGGCAATGACGATGACCACGCCCCTCACGAAGGCGTTTCTGACCACGTCCAGGGTGACGTCGTCGCGGGCGATTGTGGTGCCTCTCCACCACAGGAGCAACATGAAGGTGGCGCTGATGCCCAGGGCGGCCATGGCGCGCAGGTCTCCGGAAAACACCAGCCCGATGGGGAACCATCCGGCGCCCATGCTGAGACCGGCCAGCACCAGAACGGAAAGCGCGCTGACGATCAGACCAATGACACCACGAAGGTTCAGGGAAAAGCGAATATTCTGAACGTACCAGGACAACAGGAACGACCAGCCGATGGCCACCATGGCGATGCCCAGGGGGATGGCAGCGTCGGGCAGCCGGATGGCGCTGGCCAGCAGGCGAGCGGCGATAAACAGCGCAAAGCCCTCCAGGAAAAGGGTGATGCACGTCACCAGTCCACCCCTCACGAAGGTGGTCATTGGGGCTGCTCCTCGATGGTTGGAGGATTGGCGTCTTCGTCGAGCCAGTCGTCTCGCCACATTTCTTCAAGGCCCGCCAGGGATGGGCCGGCGAGGAACACGGGAACCTCCGGCGGCAGTTGGGCGGCGGCGCGACCGGGTTCCCCGTCGCCGGCGTAGAAGATGACCACGCGATGGCCTCGGCGTCTGATTTCCTCGGTTTCCTGCACCACCGCCCGCGAAACCAGGGCGGTTACCACCACGACGGTTGCTCCGGACACCAGAGAGTCGGTCTCGGCGCGCAGGACGGCGGACAACTCGGCAACCCAGAAGGGGCCGGCCATCGCCAGTGATTCCAGCACTGCTTCCAGTTGCGGGTTGCCCGACCCGGGGGCCACCGACATCCATTTGCTGGAATATGAAGCGATGGCGTTGCTGACCAACCCGAAGGTGTAGTCTTCGCGCTGCGCGTAATCGGCGATGGAGGCGGCGACGGTGACGGCGCGTTCGAACAACCGCCGGTTGCTGCCCTGCCAGGCAGAATCGCCGGTGCGGGCGTTGAGCGCTATGAGCATGTAGCGGGTGGCCGCCGGCTCGAAGATGCGGGATTCCAGCTTGCCGTGGCGGGCCGTGGCCTTCCAGTCGATGTGCTTGAGCGGGTCTGTGGGCAGATAATCACGGAGTCCCACGAAACGGCTGGGGTCGTCCTGGATGAATCTGCGTCCCCGGTTGGCGCCCAGGGGACGCTCCCACATGGTCATGCTCCGGCGCAGGTCCACCACGCGAGGGTACACGAGAAGATAGTCCACATCGGAGATGTACTGCTCTGCGGAGGTGAGGCCGAACACGTCGCCGCTGCGTAGGCGGGCGGGGCCGATGCGGTGGTATCCCCGCGCCCGGCACCGCACGCGATACCGCCAAGTGACGCGCTGGTACGGCAGCAGGGAGGTGGTGATGCGGTGGTCGAGTTCGGCCTCTGCGCCGACGCCGCGCCGGAATGTCCCGCCGGTCTGGAGGCCCAGGGGAAAGGTGTCGGAGATGTCCAGCCAGATCATCGGCAGGATTTTGTCGTTGTTGACGGTGATGTGGTAGTCCAGCACGTCTCCGATGAAGGCGCGACGCCGTTCCAGCCGACGGGAATAGGTCAGGCGACGGAAGGCATAGCGGGGCCAGTGTTTGCCGGTGATCCAGATGATCAGCACCAGAACTCCCACCACGATGAGCAGGGCCTGGCTCGCCAGCAGGCCGGCCAGGATGGCGATGGAGGCGGCAATCACCCAGAGGTCGCTTAGCATGGTGGCAGGATAACCGATTAACGTGCGGTCGGCACGGATTGCGGCATATCCGGCACGTCGGGAGTCGCAGCAGGGCTATTCGATTATTCTGGCGAAAGGTATTTGCTGTTGCCAGAACGGTTCACTGCTCACCGTCCGCCCGTCCTTCGACAGGCTCAGGATGAGCGGACTACCTTGGCTGTCGTCAACACTGGGTGAGCGGACTACCTAATCTGTCGTCGATAATCGAATGGCCCTGGAGTCGCAGTCAGCGGAGTGACGGCTGTGAATTGGGATGGTATGCTGGTTTCAGATTTGCCGGAGGGTATCGATATGGCGCGGGTTCCTTACGTGGCACGTGAAGAATTGGATGGCGACGGCCAGACGATCTATGACCGCATACGCGAAGATCGCGGCGCGGCGGAGGTTGGACTGCAGTTTCGTGCGTTGTTGCACAACCCGGATGCGGCGGGACACCTGACGTCGATGGGCGCCACCCTGCGGTTCAAATCGGCGATGCCGGAGGACCTGAAGGAACTGGCGATCATCCTGGTGGCGAGGGAGTGGGATTCCGGAATCGAGTGGACGGGACACGCAGTGGCGGCGGCCCGGGCCGGCGTTTCGGATGAGGCGATTGAGGGCATACGCACGGGCAATGCCCCGGGATGCCTGGAAGGCGCGCAGGCGGACGTTGCCCGGTTTGTGCAGCAGATGATACGGGAGAAGGACGTTTCGGACGAGAATTTCGAGGCGGTGCGGTCGCTGCTGGGAGACCGTGGCGCGGTGGACCTTACCCTGACGGTGTCGTACTACACCGCGCTGGCGCTGGCCCAGATTGCTCTGCGTCCGGAGATGGGCGGCGACCGGGCTTCGACGTTGTAGTTCCCATTCGGCCGCGTTGTTCCGATTGGAGCCGTTTCCTCTGGAAATGTTCCGGTTGGATCGAGTGGCGGCGGAAAGCGACCTTCACAAAACCCCTCGCGCGCTTGACGAGGGGTCATATTCTGAACGGCACAGGTTATGCGAGAGATGGTCAACCCCGTTGCGGACAGATTGCTGGGTCGGCTGGCGGGCTTGCTGGAATGGCAAGGACTGGGTACAGCCGCGTTGACGCCGAGACCGAGGGGCGGTCGGTTGCAGGGGCAGGAGGCCGCCGAGGTCGCCGCTCTGCTGGAACAGTTGGCCGAGGCCGACCAGGGTCTGCCCACCGGCCGCAGACCACGTAGCATGATATTCGGGAACGGCTGTTTCGCCATTGGGCGTTACGCCGAAGCGCTGGCCGTGTACCAGGCGTTGGCTGGGGAGCGGCCGGCAGATTTCGCGGTGCATTTCAACCTGGGCGTGACCTTCCTGCGAAGGCGACAGCCGGCAGAGGCCGCCAGAGCGTTGACCAAAGCGCTGGAACTGGACGCGCTGGCCGCTCCGGCGTATTACCAGCGGGGCAATGCGCGCGATGACATGGGGGACCCGGAAGGGGCGCTGGACGACTACGCGACCGCCATCAACCTGGACCCCGAATACCTGCAGGCGCACTACAATCGCGGGATAGTGCTGAACCAACTGGGGCGGTACGCGGAGGCGGTCGCGGCGTTCGACGATGTGGTGTCGCTGCGCCCCGACATCTCCAACGCCTACCTGAACCGGGGCGTGGCCAGGGACGAACTGGGCGACACCGACGGCGCGGTGGCGGACTACGATACTGCCCTGGAACACAACGAGGATAATTCCGACGCACATTTCAACCGGGCGCGGGTCCGTTACCGCCTGGGCAAATACCGGGATTCCATCGAGGACTACTCGGCGGCAATCAGGCTGCGCCCGGACGACGTGGAAGCCATCAACAACCGGGGGTTGGCGTACGATGCGCTGGGACAGTACGAGGAAGCCATCGCGGACTACGACGCGGCGCTGGGGCTGCAACCCGATTTTGCGGAGGTGCTGAGCAACCGGGGAGCGGCGCAGGAGAGCCTGGGGGATGTTGACGCCGCGCTGGCGGACTACCTGGCCGCGCAAAAGGCGCTGCCGGGGTTCGCCGGCGCCTACTACAACGCGGCCCGCCTGTATGCGGACGCTGGCGACATCGGGCGCTGCGCCGAGCATCTGGCCGAGGCGGTGAGGTTGCAACCCGACCTGTACGCAGAGGCGGAATCGGACGAGACCCTGGGGTGGGTGCTGGACCTGTCGCGGATGCGGGACGAACGGCAAGGGCAGTGAGCATTACCGTCGGCCGAATATCCTGACGCACGGCGACGACGCACCATGCTATGACCGTGGCCGGAACGGTTCCTCATGCGCTTCGGGGAAGCAGTGACAGGGTAGAGGCAAGCGGCCGATTTCGCGACAACGCGGCCCTCGACCGGCGGTAGGTCACTCGCCGAGACGGGACGTCCGGTTGGCTTCCTCGTCGTCGTCAGGGGGGATTACCTGGCGGAGGATGGCGTCCTCGCTGAGTTCGGCGGCTTCGTTGTGGACTTCGAGCACATCGGCGATGAGCAGGTCGGGGTCGATGACTGCGGGCACGGTTTCGGGTCTGTGGTCGGCATGGGTGAGGATGTTGTGGGTGATGACCACGAGGGCCAGGGCCGTCAACCCGAGCATCACTTCAAGATTGCGATGGTTGATGATCTGGTTCAACGCCAGCATCACGCCGTATCCCAGGATTATGCCGATGGAAGAACGAAACACGGAGCGGCGGAAAAGCAGCACGGCGGCGAGGCCAATAACAATTCCGATGAGGACGAACCAGTTGAGGTATGCCAGGGAAACGCCGACCAGCACCACCATGCCGTCGCCGCCCCTGAATCCGGTGAAGATGCTCTTCCAGTGGCCGGCGATGGCGGCGATGCCGGCGACCAGGCCCAGGAGTTCGTGAGATCCGAGCATCCATGCGACGTACACGGCCGCCGAGCCTTTGAGGACGTCGCACGCAAAAACCATCATGCCCCGGAGGCGTCCGACTTGCCAGAATACGTTGGCGGTGCCGGCGCGACGGCTGCCGGTGGCGAAGATGTCCACACCTTTCCAGCGGGCGACCAGGTAGGCGAACGGGATGCTGCCCAGCAGGTAGCCGACCAAGGCCGCAGCCAGGATGCGAGGCACCAGGGAAACCAGGTCGGCAAACATCATTTGGCTACGTTATGAGGGGCTGGCAAGTTATTGCGGTCAAGTTTTTGGAATTGGGCCAGCATCATAACACAGGGCCCGTGGCCGGCTTCATGCTGGCTTGCGTCCAACGTAGAGGCAATATCCGATTTTGCCATTGCTGACCGAGTCCCTAACGCGTTCCAGAAGGTCCGGAGCCGTGTGCAGCATGTCCTCGGCGGCGGCCGGCATGGCCTGGTTGAGGCTTGACCAGATGGTCAACTTGCCGCGCAGATCCGACAGAAGTGACAAGACCTCTTCGGAGAGGTCCGCCCGCTCCATGACATCGAAGCCGCCGGATTCCAGCAGGCGATGATAGCCGCCGGCCGACAGGGCGTCGGTGAGGCACAGCATCATGCCAACGGTGCCGTCCAACTCGGGCGGAAGGCTGCCCGGTTCCACGAAGACGTCGGACAGGCCGATGACGCCGCCGGGCCGCAGCAGGCGGTGAACCTCCGCGATGGCCGATGCTTTGTCCGCGAAGAGACTGGTGGCGCATTCGATGATTACGGCTTCGAACGCGCCCGGGCGAAACGGCGGCATCTCGGCGTCGCCACGCACGAAGGCGACGTCGGAGGGTATGGGTTGGTCCAGCGCGCGCTGGCGAGATGTTGCCGCCGCCTCGGCGCCGAGTTCCAGACCGGTCACCTGGCAGTGGAAGACGCGGGACAGGGCGGTGGCGCTGGTCCCCATCCCACAGGCCATGTCCAGGACACGCCAGCCGGGCTGCAATCCCATTGCCCTCCCGAGGCGGTTGGTGGCGCGGAGGCCGCCGGGATGGAGGCTGTCGCCGAGGATGAGGCGGGCCAACTCCGACGAATAAAGGTCGGCGCAGCAGATTTTGGCTGAGTAGGTGTCAAGCATGGGTGGCTCACCCTCCTGCGGGCTCCTGGCCCTCAACGGAGAGTGCGCGAGTTTGACGCCTGCCCTGCTGTTGGGTGAGTTGGTCGCGGATCTCCTCGCGGTATCCGACGGAGTTGTACGCGCAGAAGGGAATGGCGCGACCGTCGGGGGTGAGGATGCCGACGCAGCATTTCATAACCTGCTTGACGTTGAAGGTCCATGCGTCCAGGAAGTCCTTGATGGCGATCTGGAAGATGTGATCCTTGAGGTGGTTGATCTCGTTGGGCAGGTCGAGGCCGGGGCCGCAGGCACACTCGAACTGGCCGGCGGTTTGCTCGGTGCCGGCGACGGCGGAGGCGGACCACAGGCCTTCAAGGGCGGTCTGGATGGCGGCCGCGTCGGGAGCCTTGGGCAGAGCGCGGTTGGTGATGTAGTCCAGGTATTGGTCAATGTCCAGCAGGCGCGGCAGCGGCGTGACCGTGTCGCCATCAACGAAGAGGTAGGAGTTGACCTGACAGGTGGGGAAGCAGCAGGGGACGGGCACAAAGTCATCCAGCACGAAGCGGTCGTCGGTCTGGTCAACGATGCCGTGGATAATGTCGGGGATGGTGACGCGAGTCATGGGATCGAAGTCGATGTGCCGGCCGACGTGAGTGACGGGCTGGAAAACCACACCCCTGACGGCGGGATGCCGCAGCCCGAACTCAACGATGGAGCCGACCTCGTCGGTGTTGACGTCGCGCTCAATGGCGGCCACGAGAACTGCGGTCATGCCTTTTTCGGCCAGGCGGTCCAGGGCGAGGATCTTGGTGTCCAGCAGAGATTCGCCGCGTATGGTGAGGTAGGTTTCCTCGCGCAGGCCGTCGAACTGGAAATACACGACCGGGTCCAGGGCGGCCATTCGGGCGAGGAAATTGTCGTCGTGGGCGAGGCGTACCCCGTTGGTGTTGATCATCACCTGGCGGATGCCGCGGTCCTTGGCGGCCTGGATCATCTCCGGCAGTTGCGGGTGGATGGTGGGTTCGCCGCCGCTGAACTGGATGACCTCGGGGTCGCCCTCGATTTCGACGAAGCGGTCGAGCATTGACTCGACCTGTTCCAGGGTGAGGTTGTAGCCGATTCCCGCGTCGGCAAAGCAGACGGGACAGTCCAGGTTGCAGGCGGTGTTGACCTCGATGAGGGCCAGGCAGATGTGCTGCTTATGCTCGGGGCACAGGCCGCAATCCAGGGGGCAGCCATCCTTGACCTCGGTGCTGAAGTCCAGGGGGATGGTGCCGGGCTTGTTGAATCGGACGCTGCCGACATACATTTCGGCGTCAGAACTGATGATGCCCTCGAACCAGCCGTGTTCGGGGCAACGCTTGCGCATATAGACCTTGTTGTCGCGGATGATTATCTGGGCATCGATGACGGTCTTGCATTCGGGGCAAATGGATCGGGTGAGTTCGTGAAAGATGAAGTCGGCGTCCTGTTTAGTCTGATTGGTTGCAGTCAAGGGGATGGGCTCCTTGTGAGGCGTATGGCAAACGGTCTCGCATGATATTTACGGATTCCGGATTGTTATCGATGAGGGTGAAATCGCGGCCTTCGAGGTGGGCAGCCTCACCAAGCGTGCCGCTGCCGGCGAAGAAATCGAGCAGACGGTCGCCAGGGTTGGAATGCACCCGGACTATGCGACGTATGATGTGCAGCGGTTTTTGAGTGGCGTATCCGGTCTTCTCCCTGCCGGTGACAATGGTGTGCCACCAGGTATCGGTGGGTGTCTTGCCCCGGGCGGCCTTTTCAGGTCCGACCAGACCTGGGGCCATGTAGGGGATGCGGTCGATGGCGTCGTAGTTGAAGGTGTAGTTGTTGGGGTCCCTGGCGTACCAGAGGATGTTGTCGTGCTTGGCGGGCCAGCGAGTTTTGGGGCGGCCGCCGTAGTCGTAGGCCCAGATTATCTCGTTGATGAACGAATCGCGGCCGAAAATCTCGTCGAGCATGACCTTGCAGTAGTGGACCTCACGGTAGTCGACGTGGAAAAAGAGACTGCCGTGGTCGTCCAGCAAGCGGCGGGCTTCGGTCATGCGGGGGCGCAGGAAGCCGATGTAGTCGTCGAAATCATCGGCGTATCGGCTGTTGCCAACTACCTGCGTGCGATACCGGCGGCCCTGGAACCCGGTGCGGTCGCCGTCGGCGTCGGGAGTGACCCTGATGCGGGTGCGAGACTGGGACTTGCCGGTGTTGAAGGGCGGATCAACGTAGATGAGTTGGAACGACCCATCGGGAAAGGTGGGCAGGACATCCAGATTGTCGCCGAGTATAATTTCGCCCATTGTGCCCCTTCCGCAGACAGGATCATTATGCCGGCTGACGGTTGGGAGCGTCAAACTCCGGAACACTCTCCCCATTCCGCGCCTTTACTCCACGGGGCGGGAGGGATTCGTATAGGTGACAGCAATGACTCAGAACAATCAGGCGGACGGGCCCCTGGCCGGCGTGAAGGTGCTGGATTTGACCCAGATCATGGCGGGGCCGATGTGCACCATGCTGCTGGCGGACATGGGAGCGGACGTCATCAAGATCGAGCGGCCCAACGGGGGCGACGACACGCGACGGATGGGATCGAGATACTCCGAACGCTTCGCCGCCGGTTTCCTGGCGCTGAACCGCAACAAGCGCAGCATCGCCATGGATCTGCGAACCGACCAGGCCAAGGCGGTTTTCAAGCGGATGGCCGAGACCGCCGACATAGTGGCGGAGAACTTCCGGCCCGGCGTGATGGAACGGCTGGGCCTGGGATACGAGACGCTGGCGGAGATCAATCCCAAGCTGGTGTATGCGAGCATATCGGGATTCGGCGGCACCGGACCGTATCGCAACCGGGGCGGGTTCGACCTGGTGGCGCAGGGGATGAGCGGTCTGATGTCGGTTACGGGGTTTCCGGGAGGACCGCCCGCCAAGGTTGGGGTGCCCATAACCGACATTGGGGCGGGCAGTTTCACCGCGTTCGGAATCTTGGCCGCGTACATTCACGCTCAGCGCACGGGGCAGGGTCAGCAGGTGGATGGCTCGTTGATGGAAGCCGGGATCGCCTACACGATCTGGGAGTCGTCGGAGTATTTCGCCACCGGTGAGATACCGGGCCCGCTGGGGTCGGCGCACCGGGTGAATGCGCCCTACCAGGCGTTGCGGACGAGCGACGGATACATCAACATCGGAGCGGCGTCGCAGCCGACGTGGGAGCAATTTTGCCGGGCCATCGGGCAGGACGCGCTGATCGAGGATCCGCGCTATCGGGAGCCCAACGACCGCAAGGCGCGCGAAGGGGAGTTGGCGGAACTGCTGGAAGCGATCATGGTCGAACACACAACCGCGCACTGGATGGAGCAACTGGAAGCGGCGGGCGTGGTCGCCGGGCCGATCTACGACATGGAGCAGGTGTATTCAGACGAGCAGGTGCTGGCGCGGGAGATGCTGGTGGAGTTGGACGACGAGGAAATGGGCACGGTGAAAAACATCGGCGTGCCCGTGAAGTTGTCGGCGACGCCGGGTCGCATAAGGCATCGAGGGCCGGCGCTGGGAGAGCACAGCCGCGAAGTCCTGCTGCAGCACGGCTACACGGCCGCCGAAGTGGACGAGTTGGTTGAGGCGGGGGCGGTGCATGAATAAGGCAATTATTGTTCGCCAGATACACCAATCCCCGAGTTCACATAGACCGTCAAACGGAAAATAAGTGCACTGTTTTGTGTCGGATTGATCTTCACGGCCGCATTTTGGTGGGCCGGGCTGGTTGGGCGTCGATCTCGCGATAGCCGTGCCGCGGCGGTTGGCTACATTCCGCGCCAGGTTGTGCCTTCGGTCATGGCGAGGAATTGGTCCATGAGCGCGGGAGTGGCGATGATCAGGCCGGGGGAGAACAGGTTGGCATCGCCAAGGGTGGCTCGGTCCAGGACGCGGGCGCCGGCCTCCCTGGCCAGCAGGACGCCGGACGCTATGTCCCAGGACGACAGGCTGTGATGGGCGTAGAGGTCGATGCGGCCGGCGGCGGTGTAGGCGATGCTGAGCGCGCTGGAACCCATCAGACGGTAGCCTGATATCTGGGGCCAGATTCCGGCGACCATTTCCATCAGGTGCCTGGCCTGCCCGAAGTCATAGCCCAAGTCGAACCCCAGGATGGCTTCATCGATGCTGTGCCGGTCGGATGCCTGGATGCGCTGGCCGTTGAGGAACGCGCCCATTCCCTGCTGGGCCGCGAAGAGTTCGTCGCGGACGGGGTCATAGGTTACGCCGGCCACCACGTTGTCGCCGTCGGCGATGGCGACGACGATGCAAAAATGGGGAATGCCCTCGGCGAAGTTGCGGGTACCGTCGATGGGATCCACCACCCAAGTGTAGGGAGATGAACCGGCGACAGGTTCCGACTCTTCGGACAGGATGCCGAAATCGGGGTATTCAGTTGCGACGTAATCAAGGATCAGCCGTTCGGATGCCAGGTCAGCGTCGGTGACCACGTTGGCGCGGCCCTTGAGGCTGACTTCAACGTCGGTGCGGAATCGGGCCAGAACCAATTCACCGGCTTTCCGGGCCGCGGTTTCGCACACCGAAAGGGCGGTTTGTCCAGTGCGAGACAGGGGCAAATCTGCCGGGTTGTTGATGCTTGCCATTGGAACGGGCTCCTGATTGTGGGGCGTGGATTCAAGGCGTGTTGCGTACAGCCGCCGAAGTCTAGCATCGGCAAATGTTGGAGTCCAGAGAACTGGGCCGCCTGCCCAGGGCCGTTAGATTAGCCTGATGGGAGGGGCAGGTTTGAGATCCGCCCATGCGTGTGCATGGCCGTTGGCGAACCACCAGGGTGGGACGGCGCCGGGCGGGCGTCGTCTTTCCGGAGGGGTGGAGGGTTTCTCGTCCCTGCGGTTGGTGGTTGGTGTTGTTTCGGTTGGTTGTTTTGGTTTGGTGTGAGAGGCGGGATTCCGGATCGTTGTCAGCGCACGGCCGGTACGCAACTATTTGAACGGCAGTTCCGTGGTCGCAGGACTATTTGGTTGAGTCCCTACCACGCGGGCCCGAACAATCCCGGTGGGCCAGTGCGGCACCGCCGGTGAGTACGTTGGTCGGATATCGGCGAATTGCCACCTGGACCGGTTGCGATTTGTTGCTGACGGGGTTGGCCGTCGATCCGGAAATCTGCCTCTCTGGGGTTGTGGTGGAGCAGCTGCTTGATCTAGACGGTATTAGGATATACGTTCGCATTGGCGGTGTCAAGGGATTATTTTACAGGGATGTACAGGATTTACAGGATTATTGGATTGCGGGTGGGAGTTGTTGCGGCAGGCTCAGGATTTGCGGGCCGCCTCGGTTTTCGTCGATAAGCGCGGGGCAGGTTTCAAACCTGCCCCTACATCGTATGGTGCTGGGTGGTCGTGCATGCTATCCCGATTGCCTGCATGCGTTGTCTGCGCACAGAGAGTTGCGGGTTGCGGTGCTATACTGCCGTGGTGGGTACGCATTCAAACAGGCCGTTGGTTGGGGTGGGAGTGGTATTCGTGCGTCAGGGCAGGGTATTTCTGGCGAAACGCAGGGGGGCGCACGGCGAGGATACCTGGGGTTCGGCCGGCGGACACCTGGAGTTTGGGGAGTCGCTGGAAGAATGCGCGCGCCGTGAGGCAATGGAGGAGTTGGGGGTGACGGTGGGAGAGTTGCGGATTCTGTGCCTCAGCAACATCGTCGCCTATGATCGGCACTATGTTGACGTGGAGTTTCTGGGCGACATGGGGGAACAGGATCCGGTTCCCACCGCCGAAGACGGGTCGTTTGGGGAGTATGGGTGGTATCCGCTGACCGATCCGCCGCAACCGTTGTTTGAACCGATGCGCCTGGCCATCGAAAGCCTGTTATCGGGGCGATGGTATTACCCTTCCGAGCGGGAGTCATAGACATAAAGTATCAGGTAAGATTACAAAAAATCGCCTATATTCGTGCTTGTAATGTGGTAAAGCTACCCAGTTTATGCTATAATTAGTTCCACGCCGGCAGCCGACAGTATTATCCAATGGAATAATAGCCTGTAGCGCCGGTTGTTTTGTTTTGAAGGCTGTAAACAGGCGTACCGGGGAAATATGACACAACCGATAACGATTCCCGCGAGTGAGAATTCATCCGAATACACTTCGGACAATATTCAAGTACTCAAAGGCCTTGAAGCGGTCAGGGTGCGGCCTGGGATGTATATCGGTAGCACCGGGATGGACGGACTGCACCACCTGATCAAGGAACTGCTAGACAACGCGGTTGATGAAGCGCTGGCGGGGTATTGCGACCGAATCGATATGCACCTTGCGGCCGACGGCGCCGTCAGCGTTTCCGACAACGGGCGAGGCATTCCCATCGACGTTCATCCGGACACCGGCGTGTCCGGGCTGGAAACGGTCATGACCACGCTGCATGCCGGCGGAAAATTCGACGGCGCAGCCTACAAGGTTTCCGGCGGACTGCATGGAGTGGGGGCGTCGGTGGTGAACGCGCTGGCGTCGGAGTTGCACGCCGAGGTCTGCCGTGGCGGGGTCAGATACACCCAGGACTATTCCCGAGGCATCCCCACCACCGAACTGGTTACGCACCAGCGGGTGCGACGACAGGGGACGCGGGTAACCTACCACGCCGACCCTGATATTTTCCCCGAGATCAGCTACGATTTCGGCCGGCTGGTGGCCCAATTGCGGCAAACGGCCTATCTGAACAAGGGGCTGGAAATCCGGCTGATCAGCGAGTTTCATGAAGCGGAACGCAACGGCGACATTGAGCGCAGTTTCTTCTTCGACACGGGCGTGGCCAGCATGGTGCGGAACATCAACCGCAAGCGCAATGTTGTGATGTCGGATCCCTTCTATTACCAGCGCAACGCTGACGATGCCGACGTTGAGGTCGCTTTCCAGTACCACCACACCGATGGACACGACAATCTGGCTGCCGACGAGCGAACATTCGCCAACTGCATCCTGACGCCCGAGGGCGGCACCCATCTGGCGGGATTCCGCTCGGCGCTGACCCGCGTGCTGAACGACTATGCCCGCAAGCAGAACTTCTTCAAGGACGCCAAGGACTCATTCTCCGGTGAGGACACGCGCGGCGGCCTGGTGGCGGTAATCAGCGTGAAGATGGGCGACCCGCAGTTTGAAGGCCAAACCAAGAACAAGCTGAGCAACCCCGAGGTCCGGAGCCGGGTTGAGGCTGCGACCTCCGAAGGGTTGACCCGTTTCCTGGAGGAAAATCCCACCTCCGCGAAGGGGATGCTGGAAAAGGTCCAGACGAACCATGCCGCCCGGGAAGCGGCGCGGCGCGCCCGAGACCTGGTGCTGCGCAAGAACGCGCTGGATGGCACCTCTTTGCCGGGCAAACTGGCCGACTGCTCCGAGCGAGACCCGGCCAAATCCGAGTTGTACATCGTGGAGGGCGAGTCCGCCGGCGGCTCCGCCAAGATGGGGCGCGACCGCCAGTTCCAGGCGATTCTGCCGCTGAAGGGCAAGATTCTGAACGTCGAGCGTTTCCTGGACAAGGTGGAACGCATCCTGAGCCATGAGGAGATCCGGGCGCTCATCTCTGCGGTGGGAACCGGCGAGGGCGAGGCGTTTGACATCGCCAAGCTGCGCTACCACCGGATCATCATAATGACCGACGCCGACGTTGACGGCTCGCACATCCGCACCCTGATCCTGACCTATTTCTACCGCCGGATGCGTCAACTCATCGAGGACGGTTTTCTGTACATCGCTCAGCCGCCGCTGTACCGGGTGCAACGCGGGCGCAACATCGCCTATGCGTACTCGGAGGACGAAAAGGATTCCCTGATCAAGAAGATGTCCACGGCCCGCTCCGAACCGTCGGTGCAGCGTTACAAGGGTCTCGGCGAGATGAACGCCGACCAGCTTTGGGACACCACGATGGACCCGTCGGCAAGGAAGATGCTCCGCGTGACCATAAATGACCTTGACGATGTGGACAGTATCGGAGACACTGACGGCATATTCGCCATGCTGATGGGCGAACAGGTGGGGCCTCGGAAGAGTTTCATCCAGAGCCACGCCACCGAAGTTCAGAATTTGGACGTGTAATGCCTGCCGATGGACTCACGCTGTTAATCTCCGAAGCAGAGCTAAAGTCCATCGTAGCCGAATTGGCCCGAGAGATTGATCGGGATTACGCCAGCACCGGTTTGGTGCTGGTTTGCGTTTTGAAAGGCGCCGCCGTTTTCTCGTCCGACCTGCTGCGTGAAATCCAGGCGGTGGTGCACAGGGTGGAGTATCTGCGGGCCAGCAGCTATGGAAGCGGCACGCAATCGTCGGGTTCGGTGCGGATAGCGGGAACCCTGACGGGAGAGCAGGTTTCCGGCAACCACATCCTGATCGTTGACGACATTGCGGACACCGGGCACACCTGCGTGGCCGTGACGGACTTCATCGAGTCCATGCACCCGGCGTCGTTGCGCTACTGCACGCTGTTGGACAAGCCCGAACGTCGCGAGGTCGAGGTCAAGTACCATTACGTCGGGCGGACCATTCCCAATCATTTTGTGGTTGGTTACGGTATGGACCTGGACGAACGCTACCGGGGGCTGCCCGCAGTCTATTATTTCCCCGACGCCTGACGACCCGGGCGCGTATGTGCACGGTTGTCGCCGTGGCCGTTATTGTCCCGCGAAGGGATTGACGGCGGGCAGGGCGTCCAGGCACTCAAACAGGGTCTGCAACGTGGCATTCCTGATTGCGTCCAGTTGTGACGGGCTGCCAGCGGCGGCGACCCGGGGGATATTGGCCTCGTAGTCGGGCCAGCATGACTGATACGGCTTGCTCTGGCTGATGGCGATCATGTGGCCGGTCATGGTCATCTGCAAACTCACCGTGGTGTAGCGCTCATCGGGCGGCATGGCAAACACCTGCGCGGTATCCAGTTGGATAAATGCGAAGTAGTCTCGCATCGCCTCGCGGGCGCATCCGGAAACTGCAACCATGGCGGACACCCACGCCGTTTCAAGCTGGCTAGGATCGGACGCGCCGACGGCGTCAGAGAGGTTGGAATAGAACTCATCCCGGCATACGGCGTCGAGGGCGAAGGACTGGTCGTTGGCATCCCGCCAGATGCTGTCAAACCACGCGTTTATGCGGTGGGTGCGAACGTCCGTTGACAGGGTGAAGAACTGCTCCGGACCGACCTGGAGGAGTTGTTCGTCCAGGCAGGGCGATAACTCGGCGGCAATGTGGTCCACGTACAGGACGAATTCGAGCGGGTGCAAACCGTTCTCAGCGTCCAGGCTGGCGATTGCCGACTCGAGCATGGAGTAACAGACGTTTTCGGGGTGCCACAGCGCCAGCATCCTGGCCGTGTAATCGGGTTCGACCTGGCCGGGGGCGCCGCTGCCGAATGACCGGTTGGCGATGAACAATCCCCACAGGAAATCGGCGTCAACCGTGCGGGGCCAGAGCAGCCGTTCCGTCAACTCCAACACCTGCGCGCCGGTGTCGGCGACAACGGCTTCGGAAACCGCCGGCGGTGGAACCGCGACGGTTGGAGCGATGGTGGGCGTGGGCGGGCGGGTTTGCTCCGGCGGCGCCGACGCCGACGGCGCCGCCGTTGGCTCCACCGGTTCGGTGGGAGGGGGCGGCGTTGGGGTAGGAGCAGGGGTTGCCGGCGGTGGAGAGGTGAGGGTCGGCGCGGGGGTGTTTGCCGGGGTTGTGGCCTGGCAGGCCGCGCCGACCAAGGCGATGATGCACGTGATGGCTATGAGTTTCGGGACGCCGAAATGAAGTGCGCGAGTGAGCAGCGATTGGCGGCGAGCCATCAATAGGCCACCGCCTGTCCGTCGCCGCGCGGGTCGGACGCGCCGGTGAGGACGCCCCGCCGCGAGTCGCGCGTGATGAGTTGCACCACGCCATTGTAGGAGCCCAATGGGTTCTGCACCACGGTGTGGCCCATGCGCTTGAGGTCGCGGATGGTGTCGTCGGGCATGCCGACTTCCACGCGCAATTCGCCGGGCCGGTTGATGGTGGAAGGATCGGTGCCGGGGAAACTGAACCAACGCGGGGATTCGACTGCATCCTGCGGCTGCAGGCCGCCGTCGATCAACTTGGTCAGCATCTGGATGCCGCCCTGGGGCTGGAAATCCCCGCCGGGGGTTCCGCCGACGATGGCAACCTCGCCGTTGACGGTGGTGAGGTAGCAGTTGAGGGTGTGCATGGTGCGCTTGCCGGGGGCGATGACGTTGGGATGGCCGGCTTCCAGGCTGAAACCGCGGCCGCCCCGGTTGTTGAACAGCACGCCCGTGCCGGGGGCGACAACGCCGGAACCGAAACCGTTGGAAAGGCTATGTATCCAACTGACGGCATTGCCGGCGCCATCGGCGACGCAGAAGTAGGTGGTGTCGCCCAATCCGTTGGTGGGAACCAGGGGGCGCACCTCGTCGCCGGCCTGGAAGGGGTGAATCTGGTCGCGGCGCATGTCGGCATACTCGCTGGACAGCAGGCCGTCCAACGGCCATTCGACGAAGTTGGTGTCGCCGGCCAGGCGGTTGCGGTCGGAGTAGGCGATTTTCTTGGCCTCCACCTGCAGGTGAATCGAATCGGCGGAGTTGGGCGTCATGGAGGAGAGGTCGTGGCCGCACACGATGTTCAGCATTTCCAGCAGAATGAATCCCTGGGAGGGAGGGCGGGTCTGGAAAACGGTGTGCTCGCGGTAGCGCGTGCTGATGGGTTCGCAGACGTCGGCCTGCTGGGAGGCGAAATCCGCTTCGGTGAACAGCCCGCCGTCAGCGGTGGCCTGGTTGAGTCCGGCCACCAACTGGGAGGTGAGGTCGCTGCGGTAGTAGGCGTCCGCGCCACCCTGGGCGACGCGGCGGATGGTGTTGGCGAGGTCGGGATTGGCCAGCAATTCTCCCTCCCGAGGCGGCCGTCCGTTGGTGAGGTAGATGTCGGCGGTGGCGGTGTGCCGGGCCAGCAGTTCCGCGTTGTTGGCGAAAGAGCGGGCGACGCGGGAAGGAACGGGGAATCCCTTTTCGGCGTAGTGGATGGCCGGAGCCAGCAGGTCGGGCATGGGGATGGTGCAGAAGTTGCGGTGCATGGTTTCCCACGCCGCGGCCTCTCCGGGCACCGAGACGGAGTGAGGGCCGGTGATGGGCATGAGCGCGAGACCCTGCTGGCGGTAGTATTCGGCCTCAGCGCCGGAACCGGCGACTCCACTGCTGTTGATGTTGGTGACTGTCCCGGAGGCGGCATCGTAGGCGAGGATGAAAGAATCACCGCCCAGGCCGCACATTGGGACGAGGGTGACGGCCTCCACACCGGCGACGGCGAGAGCGGCGTCAAACGCCGTTCCACCGTCCTGCAGGACACGCAGACCGGCAGCGGCCGCAAGCGGGGAATTTGAGCAAATCATGCCTTGCTGGCCATGCACGGCGCTGCGGGTGAGGTTGGTGATGGACATGGTGTGGGCCTCCGTCGGCATTTTGTGATGGACGGTTGTGCTGGTGTGTCAATAATCCTACACCTCTCGTTGGCTGGCAAGCGTGAGAGGTGTCTAAGTTGGTTTTTCGCCAGGGTTGGTTCGATGGGTCATGTTGCATCGCGCAATGGGTGGGGGCGAATCATGATTCGCCCCTACATCCGGGAAACTGCGAGGGGAAGCGCCAGCGATGCGAATGGGAGTATCTTGCGCATGGCGAGTTGGGGCGAATGTCAGGCGACTGGGGCATCGCCCCAGCGGACCACCCCGTCTTTGCCATCCACGTCTGCCAGCAAGGCCTGCGCGGTCGTGCCGTCGGGGGGAACCTGGATGTCCGGCGCGATTTCGGCAAGCGGGACGAGGGCGAAGGCCCGCTGGGCCAGTCGGACGTGGGGTATCTGCAGGTCGGGGTCGTCAACGCTGATCCGCCGGCCGCCGTAGAGCAGGATGTCCACGTCGATCAGGCGGGGGCCCCAGCGGTAGGACTCGGTGCGGCCAATCAGCGACTCCACGCGCTTGCATTCAGCGAGCAGGTCCACGGGGGTCAGAGTGGTCTCGAAGGCGGCGACGATGTTGAGGAAGTTTGGCTGGTCAGCGATGGCCCAGGGTTCGGTTTCGTACACCGAGGAACAGGCTGACAAACGCAACCCGGGGGTGGCGTCCAGCACACGCAGGGCTTCCGTCAGGGCAGCGAGACGGTCGCCCAGGTTTCCGCCCAGACAAAGGTGGGTGATCAGCGGTTCGGCCATTCTGCCGGCCTCCAGTCGCGTACGATGGCATCGGTCATGCGGGCTACGCGCACCATCTCCCTGACGTCGTGGACGCGCACGATGTCTGCGCCGCCGGCGATGCTCATGCTGACGGCGGCGGCGGTGCCTTCGGTCCGCTCGTCCGGGGGCAGATTCAGGATTCGGCCGATGGTGGATTTGCGTGATACGCCCAGCAACAGGGGAAAACCCTCCGCGCGCAGTTCGGGAAGACGACGCAGCAGTTCGAGGTTCTGGTCGGCGTTTTTGCCGAAGCCGATGCCGGGGTCAAGGATGATGTTGTGGTCGGCGACGCCGGCGGCGCGGGCGATGCTCACGCTGCGGCGCAGTCCCTCAATCACGTCCGGCACCAGGTCGTCGTATTGAGTTCCGATCTGGTTGTGCATCAGGACCGCGGGCACACCGGCGCGGGCGACGGTGGGAGCCATTGGGCCGTCGGCGAGGAGACCCCACACGTCGTTGACCATCGCGGCGCCGGCGGCAACCGCCCGCTGCGCCACCCGGGCTTTGTAGGTGTCCACGCTGACCGGGATGCTGACGGCCGCGCAGATGGCGGCAAGCGGGGCGAGCAGACGCGAGGTTTCCACTTCGGCCGAGATGGGTTGACTGCCGGGCCGGGTTGACTCGGCGCCCACGTCGATGAAATCGGCGCCTTCGGCTTCCAGGCGTTGCGCCAAAGCGACGGCGGCGCTGACGTCGTCGGTAAGGGCAAGGCCGTCGCCGGAGAAGGAATCGGGCGTCAGATTGATGATGCCCATGATGTAGGTGCGACGACCCCAGACCAAGGGTTCGCCGTGAGCGACGGTCAGGTTCAGGGCGGGTGCTGGTGAAGTGGTATCGGAATGCGACAACGCGATGCTCCCTTCCGCCGGATGGTGGCGGTCGGTGCTATTATACCGGCCAAACCGACTGCCGAAATGCGTCCGAACGAACGGACGCCGGGCAGTATTGCCGCCGGAGGCCGACTTGACCACGACCAACGAAGCACCTCTCGAATCGACGGGCGACGCCAAACTGGAACACCTGCTGGAACTCAGCGAGCAATCCGCCCAGGGCGGCGGGCAACGCCGGATTGACCAGCAGCACCAGCGGGGCAAGAAGACGGCGCAGGAACGCCTGGAATTGCTGATGGATCCGGGGACATTCCAGGAGATTGACCGGTTCGTCACGCATCGCACCACCGAGTTCGGGCTGGACCGGCAGATTTTCCTCGGAGACGCGGTGGTGACCGGATACGGGAACATCGACGGGCGGCAGGTATTCGCCTACGCCCAGGATTTCACGGTGTTCGGCGGTTCGCTATCGGAGGTGGTGGGGCAGAAGATCTGCAAGGTGATGGATCTGGCGGCCAAGACGGGTTGCCCGATGATCGGCATCTGCGACTCGGGCGGCGCGCGGATCCAGGAGGGGGCGCTGAGCCTGGCGGCCTACGGGGACATATTCCTGCGCAACACCCTGTACTCCGGCGTGGTGCCGCAGATTTCCGTGATCATGGGCCCGTCTGCGGGCGGCGCGGTGTACTCGCCGGCGATCACCGATTTCATCTTCATGGTGCGCGGCACCGGGCAGATGTACATCACGGGGCCGGACGTGGTGCGCGCGGTGACGGGAGAGGACGTGACGCACGAGCAGTTGGGCGGCGCGGATGCTCACGCCTCCCGCAGCGGGGTCGCCCACTTCGTCGCCGATTCGGAGGAGGAATGCCTGGAGGAACTGCGCCGTCTGATTTCGTTCCTGCCGCTGAACAACCTGGACGACCCGCCGACCTACCGGACCGCCGATCCGGCCGGCCGGTCTGACGAGGCTCTGCGCGGCATTGTTCCCGCAGAACCGAACCGGCCGTACGACATCCGGGAGATCATCTACCACATGGTGGATGATGAGGACTTCATGGAGGTGCATGCCGGCTACGCGGCCAACGTGGTGGTTGGATTCGGTCGCATGGGGGGCCGGACGGTGGGCCTGGTGGGGAATCAGCCGGCGTTTCTGGCCGGCGTGCTGGACATCAACGCATCCGCGAAAGCGTCAAGGTTCGTCCGGTTCTGCGACTGCTTCAACATCCCGCTGGTGACGCTGGTGGACGTGCCGGGGTTCATGCCGGGCACCGAGCAGGAATACGGCGGCATCATCCGCCACGGAGCCAAGCTGATCTATGCCTACGCGGAGGCCACGGTGCCCAAGGTCGCGTTGATCACCCGCAAGGCCTACGGCGGCGCGTACATTGTGATGAGCAGCAAGCACCTGCGGTCGGACGTGAACCTGGCATGGCCCAGCGCGGAGATCGCGGTGATGGGGCCCGACGGCGCGGTGAACATCATCTACCGGGAGGAGATCGGCACGGCAGACGACCCCGATTCCCGGCGGGCCGAACTGATCGCCGACTACCAGGATCGGTTCACGAACCCCTACGTGGCCGCCAACCGAGGCTACCTGGACGACGTGATTGACCCGGCGGCGACGCGCCCCACGGTGATACGGGCGCTGGAAATGCTGCAAAACAAGCGGGACACGCTGCCGTCCAAAAAGCACGGGAATATCCCGCTATAATTGGCGCTGCCAGATCCGACTCGATCACCCCGGAGTAACGATATGGAGTTCGGCGTTTTTTACCAGATCCCCTGCGGCGAAGGTCAGACGCCGGCCGGGCGTTATGCCGACGTGATGGCGCAGGTGCAGTTGGCGGACCGGTTGGGCTACGACATGGCCTGGCTGGCTGAGTTGCATTTTGCCCGCCAATTCTCGGTGATGCCGGCGCCGCTGATGATGGCGTCCGCGTTGTCGCAGACCACCGAGCAGATCATGCTGGGCACGGCGGTCAATCTGCTGCCGCTGCATCACCCGCTGCGGATTGCTGAGGAGGTGGCGACGCTGGACGTGCTTTCGGGCGGACGCGCCGTTTTCGGCATCGGACGGGGTTCCAACCCGAACCACTATCGAGGGTACGGGATTCCCATCGAGGAACGAAACGACCGGTTCGTGGAGGGCCTGGACCTGGCGTTGCGGGCCTGGACGGAAGACTCGCTCGACTATCACGGGCAGTTCTATCAGGCCGAAGGGATCCGGCTGGAACCCAGGCCGATCCAGAAGCCGCACCCGCCGGTGTACATCGCGTCCAACGGGGCCGACACCTTCCCGCTGGTGGGGAGCCTGGGCCACAGCATCCTGGTGACGCCGCTGATCATCACGGTGCAGGGGGTCAGCGACGGTCTGGCATCATACCGGGACACGCTGGCCGAGCACGGACACGATGCCTCGGCCGTGAAGGTGGTGGTCAACGTGCCGGTGTACGTGGGAGAGACGGAAGAATCGGCGAAGGCGGGTTTCGCGCCAACGGTGAACAACTACCTGGGCACGCTGCGCGGAATGCAGAACAATTCCCGCGGTTCCAGCCGCGCCAGCCAGCTAACCTATGAGGACATTTACGGCGAGTTGGGAGCCATCGGCACGCCCCGGCAGGTGATTGACAGGCTGGCTGAGTTCCGTGATCTGTACCAGCCTCAGGAGTTCATGTGCTGGTTCAACATCGGCGGCATCCTGTCCAACGAAGAAGTGGGACGATCGATGAAGCTGTTTGCGGAAGAGGTGATGCCCCACTTCCAGAACGGAACCGCATGAGGGAGCGCGGCTTGTTGGGCGCTCTCGATTGACAAGCTACGGTGATTGAAAATGACCGGTCGGCGCGACACCGGTTCCCTGTTTGAATATGGGCAGCAGGAGTACGTCCGGGAGACGGCCCCGCTGGCTGAGCGGATGCGTCCGGCGTCGTTTGACGAGTTTGTGGGACAGGAACACATTCTCGGCGAGGACCGGGTGCTGCGGCGGGCGATTGCTGCCGACCGGGTGCCGTCGATTCTCTTCTGGGGGCCGCCGGGATCGGGCAAGACCACGCTGGCGAGGTTGATCGCCACCGTAACCCGCGCCTACTTTGAGCCGGTGTCCGCAGTTTCGGCGGGTGTGGCCGACCTGCGCAAAGCGGTGGCGGCCGCGCAGGAACGACGCTCCTTCTACCAGCAGCCGACCATCCTGTTTGTGGATGAAATCCACCGGTTCAACAAGGCGCAACAGGACGTGATTCTGCCCCACGTTGAGGACGGCACCGTCACGTTCATTGGCGCGACCACCGAAAACCCGTCGTTTGAGGTCAATGCGCCTTTGCTGTCGCGCTGCCGGGTTTTCACCCTGCAAGCCCTGGACGCCGGCGCCGTAACGGACATCGTCGGCCGGGCGCTGGCGGATGACCGGCGCGGTTTGGGGATGCTGAACCCGCAGGTGGAACCGGATGCGCTGGCGCAACTGGTCAACGTCGCCAACGGCGACGCCAGGGTGGCCCTGAACGCCCTGGAGATGGCGGTGCTGGCCGCCGAGCCTGACACCGGCGACGTGCGCAATGTCTCGGTGGACGCCATCTCGGATGCGCTGCAACGGCGCACACCCCAGTATGACAAGGCTGGCGACAGCCACTACGACACCATCTCGGCGTTCATCAAGTCGGTGCGAGGTTCGTCGCCCGACGGCGCGCTCTACTGGCTGGCGCGGATGCTGGAGGCCGGAGAGGACCCGCTGTTCATAGCTCGTCGGCTGGTGATACTGGCGGCGGAAGACATTGGCCTGGCCAATCCCGGAGCATTGCCGGTGGCGGTGGCCGCACAACAGGCGGTGCATTTTGTGGGGATGCCGGAGGGTCGCATCCCGCTGGCGGAGGCAACGGTGTATCTGGCGACGTCGCCCAAGAGCAACGCGGCCTACATGGCGCTGGAAAAGGCGCTGGATGATGTGCGAGGAATGCCGCACGAACCGGTGCCGCTGCACCTGCGGAACGCCGTGACCGGACTGATGCGCGGCATGGGGTACGGAGCGGGTTACAAGTACAGCCACGACTATGAGGGGCACTTCGAGGCGCAGGACTACCTGCCTCCGGAACTTTCCGGACGCCGATATTACGAGCCATCCGACCAGGGTTCCGAGGCGGCGATCAGCGAGAGGCTGCGCCGCTGGTGGGGAGACGGCAGTTAGGTCCCGGGGTGGATTCTCAGCAGGCGGGACGCTGTGTCGAGAGCGTTTTCCCACACGGGCGAGCCCACAAGTTCGTGATGGGTTGACGGGGGTTTTGGGTCGTTGGACAGGGGCGCGAGTTCCAGTTGCCACACGCCGTCGTCCCACCATTGCCCGTGCTTGTGCCCGATGTTCTCAAAGGTTCCCACGCGTCGCATGCCGATGGCTTCGTGAAGGCCGATGCTGCCCGGGTTGGGTATGGTGATGACGGCCACGGCCACCCGATACCCCTGGGCCGCCAGGCAAGGCAGCAGGGCGGCATACAGGGAGCGTGCGATCCCGCAGCGATGGAATTCGGGATGCACGTACACGGTGAGTTCGCAAGCCCATCGATATCCGCCCCGCGCCTTGAACGGACTGGCGCAGGCGTAACCCGCCACCCGACCGTTGACATCGCATACGAACCACGGCAGGAGTTTCATAACCTGGCGGATGCGTTGCTGCATCTCAGCCACCGATGGCGGTTCCTCCTCGAACGAGATGGCGGTGTCGCGCACGACGGGGGCGTAGATCTCCAGGATTTGGGCGGCGTCGGATTCGGTAGCGAGTCTGATTCTGGCGGGCATCAATCCTCCGGGAACTTATGCGTCCCATTGTTGTCATAAACCTGAGCCATGCGCTCATGCGAGATTCTGAAATATGCTTCCCTGGGGGAAGGCCGGGTTTCCCTGTTGATGGTTGTTGATGGTTATTGGAGAGGATTCCCTGACGGCGTGAGGATCTGCCGGATGCACGAATCCCCAATGGGGTCAGGGCGACGTGTAGATCTGCACCAGTTGGGAAACGGTGAGGTTGGGCCGCAGGGTCCTAACGATTATGCCCCGCACCTGCCAGCCGACAAACGTGTGTTGTCCCAGAACGGAGGGCATGAGGCGGTCGGGCACATGGAGGCGAAAGGCCCAGTCGGTTTGATCGCCGGGGTCCTGGGCGGCGGGCCGCTGCAAAACCTGGCTGCTCTCGACGACGCGGGCCTGCTTGTTGCCGGAGCGTTCCCAGCGCACCAACTCGACGCGCAGTTCGCGGGCTCTCAAAGGCTGATGCGCCTGCACCGAGAGGGTGCCCGACATTTCCCCGCCATTCACGGCGAGGCCGGAATCCAGGGACAGGTCCAGGTTGACGTTTCGGGAACTGCGCGTGGCCTGGGGCCGGTCGGGCAGACGTTCGCCGCCGATGTGCGCCGCGTCGGGGTGGGTGAACACCACCAGTTCCTGGCTGCTTTCGCCGGCGCGGGACCGGGTCAGGTTGCCCAGCAAACCGTCGGCATTGCGGACCCATTCGGCGTTCGCGAGAATGGCGGCAGAGATCTGCCACGTGATCTGGGCGTATTTGCCTTTCACGGTGGGCGGCGCCGGGGAGGGCAACGCGACCTGCACGGGGTAGGTGTGCGTCGCTCCGCCTTCAAGCTGCGCGTCCTGGATGAATACCCGGTCAACGTGATCGGGAGCGCCGGCGCCCATTCGTCCACGGCGTCCTGGCAGCATCATCTGAGGTATGGCGTCCCGGGCCGAGTCGATGCGCAGCACCTCGGTCTGGGACAAGCGCAGGAGTCCCACGGCGGCGACGAAGGTTTCTCGGGGCGTGACGGCTATCTCAGCGTCAACGACATCGCCGGGGTACAGCGGGCGGGAGCTGACCGAAACCGAGATATTGGCCGAGGGCGTTGCCGTGCGCCGTAGCATTGCCAATCACCTGCATTGCCACCGTTGCGGGATTCCGGGCCAGGGGGCGAGGCCCGGCTTCACGCGGAGTTGATGGCCGTCATCGCCTCCTGAGCGGTCACGATGTCGGCCTGACGGTTCAGGATCCGACCGATCAGGAAGTCGTGCACGTCGGGCTCGCTGTCGGCGCAGCAGTCTTCCACGATGTACAGCCGGTAGTCGCGGTCGGCGGCGAAGCGCGTGGTGGAGAGGACCACGCCGCTGGTGGCATATCCAAGCAGGATTATGGTGTCGATGTTGCTGCCGGTCAGCGCGACGTCCAGACCGGTTCCGAACAAGGCGTTCACCCGGTGCTTGCCCACCACGACCTCGCCTTCGGTGGGCCGAACGTCGGGATGGATCAGGGCCACCGGATCGAATACCGCCGGCTGTCCTGATGCCCTGCGGGCGCTGAACGTCTTGTTGCGTTCGCTGATTTCAGGGTAACCGGGCCGAAAGACGGTCGCGCAGTAGCACACCATCAACCCGGCGGCGCGGGCCGCAGCCTGCAACTGGGCGGTGAGGGCAACCACGCCACGCTCAACGGCGTGGGGCAGGTTGCCCATCGCATCGGCGCAGAAGTCGGCGATGAGCAACGCGGTGGTCTGGCGGTTGATTGTGAAGTCGGCCATGGCAAGCCCCTATTTGAAGGTCGCCTCTATTGTTCCTGGAATCCGTGATATCCGAAACGCCACCGCATCGGGACGGCAACCGGAATAATCGGACGCCGGAAGCACCGGGCGAGGGATCATCTGGCGAGGGATCATCTGGCGGCGGCCAGTCGGCGCACGGTGCCGTTGACGCGGGACAGGGCTTCATCGGCGTCGGCTGAGGAGACCTGCCGGTGGGTGACCATGCGGAGCGACTGGTCGCGGCTGTGGCTCACCAGGACGCCGTCTTCGCGGAGGGCCGCGAGCACCTCTCGGGCGTCGCCGACCTTGTCCCGGTCAACCTCAAAGATGACGATGTTGGTCTGGATGCTGTCGGGGTCAACGGTGAGGCCGTCGATGTTGGCCAGTCCGGCGGCGAGTCGGCGGGCGTTGGCGTGGTCGTCGGCCAGGCGCTCGACCATGGTGTCGAGGGCGACCAGTCCGGCGGCGGCCAGCACGCCGGCCTGGCGCATTCCGCCGCCCACCATCTTGCGCCACTTGCGCGCGCGGGTGATGAACTCCTGGGACCCGCAGAGGACGGAGCCGACAGGGCAGGACAGGGCCTTGGAGAGACAGAAACTCACGTCGTCCACGTCCTTAGTGAGTTCGGCGGCAGGGACTTCCAGGGCGACGGCGGCGTTGAAGATGCGGGCGCCGTCAAGGTGAACGGCGGCGCCGGCGGCATGGGCCACGTCAACCACGTCGCGGGTATCCTGGGGCGTCATGATGCCCCCGCTGCAGCGATTGTGCGTGTTTTCCAGGCAGACCAGCGTGGTGGCCGGGACATGGATGTTGGAGGCGTCCCGGATGGCGGAGGCCACAGACTCGGGAGCGATGCGTCCGTTGGCGTCGTTGGGGACGAGACGGATCTGGGCGCCGGACAGGGCGGAAGGGCCGCCGGATTCGTTCCAAAACATGTGGGCTTCCTGGCCCATGATCATTTCATCGCCGCGGCTGCACCATGCCAGCGCGGAGATGAGGTTGCTCATGGTGCCGCTGGCGGTGAGGAGACCGGCTTCCTGTCCCATCATTTCCGCAGCCCGTTCCTGCAGCGCGTTGATGGTGGGGTCTTCGCCGAAAACGTCGTCTCCGACATCGGCAGCGGCCATCGCGCGACGCATCTCATCGGTGGGGTGCGTAATGGTATCGCTGCGCAGGTCAATGGGGTTCATGGAGCCTCCGTGGGTATCTTGCAGTTACGTTCACTGGCGGTCATTCTAGCATCAACGGTGGGCCGGGACTACCGGGCCGCCGACGCTGAAACCTGCTATCATGAGTGCCCGAAATCAGCCACAAAACGGCAGCGCGGAGGCGGAATCATGCGGCAGAGCGCGGTTAGTTTCATCACCAAGGGTATGACCTTCGAGGGAATCATCGCCCTGCCGGATGGCGAGGGCCCTTTCCCCGGGGTCGTGATGTGCCATCCCCACCCGCTGATGGGCGGGAACATGGACAACAACGTGGTGGTGGCCGTGACCTTCGGTTTGGCTGACGCTGGCATCGCATCGCTGCGGTTCAATTTCCGCGGGGTGGGCAACAGCCAGGGCGAGCACACGAAGGGCGAGAAGGAACACGAAGAAGCCCAGATGGCGATGGAGTTTCTGGGCGCGCTGCCGGACGTGGATGATGACCGCATCGGCCTGGGCGGATACTCGTTCAGCACCCGGGTGATCTGCGCGCACAAGCAGCTTTACAAAAAGCCCCGGGCGATTGCGCTGGTCGCCCCATCCATCGACGCGATCACGGGCAGCCCGTTGCAGAAGGACAAAACGCCCCGCCTGATCATCACCGGCGACCGCGACCGACTGGTCGGCGCGGAAGGCGTGGACGAACAACTGGCGAAGTTCGACCCGCCGGCCGACTATCACGTCGTCGCCGGAGCGGACCATTTCTGGGTTGGACAGGAAGGGGAAATGGCCGAAACGGTGGTGCAGTTCTTCCGGAATCACCTGGCCACTGCCTAGACCATGCGCCGGTTGTCCAAAGGTCGGACCCCGATCTATCGGGACTGGACTCTGCTGCAACTGGCGCTGCTGACGCTGGTATTGGACCAGCTTACCAAGTTTGTTGTCCGGCAGACGTTGGAATGGCGTTACTCGTGGCCGCCGACCGGGTTTTTGAGGTTCACCCATATTCACAATACCGGCAGCGCCTTTGGACTCTTTCAGGACCAGAATCTGCCGTTGCTGTTCGTGTCCCTGGTGGGCGTGCTGGTGCTGGCGTATATCTACCAGAGCCAGCCGCATCCCACCCGCCTGCTGCGGGTCAGCATTTCGCTGATGATGGGCGGCGCGCTGGGCAATCTGATCGACCGCGTTCACCAGGGACACGTGACCGATTTCATCGACGTGGGCCCCTGGCCCGTTTTCAACCTGGCCGACTCGGCAATCGTGGTCGGACTGATTGTGATGGGGTGGCTGTTGGTCATGCGACGCGAGGAAACGACCGCCGCGACCGCAACTCCTGACGGCGTGGCGGACGACACATCGACCTGTCCGATTTGCGACGGTTTGATGATCACCCTGCGGAACGGCGCACGGTGCGCCGACTGCGGCGTCCGGGAGCGGATTCTGTCATCCGAGCAGGGCGCGTCTCGGGATCACAGGCCATGACGCCGCGCGAGACGATCGACATGGTGGACGAGTACGACTTTGTGGTTGAGAAAACCTCCGGGCCGGCCCGGCTGGACGCGTGGCTGGCTGGCCAGCGCAGGTTGGCGTCCGCCGGCCTTTCACGGAGCCGACTGCAGGCCCTGGCCGTGGATGGCTACGTGGCGGTCAACGGCAGCCCGGCGCGGCCGGCGCAGCGCATCCGCTCCGGCGATGCCATCAAGGTTACGGTGCCGCCGGCGGTAGCGCCGGCTGATCTGAAACCGCAGGACATCGACGTGGCGTTCGTGTACGAGGATGAGCACCTGGTGGTTGTGGACAAGCCGGCCGGCTTGCCGGTGCATCCCGGCCCCGGCCATCCGGACGGCACGCTGGTCAACGCGCTGCTGGCCCGGTGTCCCGACATTCGAGGCATCGGCGGGGAGTTGCGTCCCGGCATTGTGCATCGGCTGGACCGCGACACGTCCGGGCTGCTGGTGGTAGCGAAAACCCAGACTGCACACCAGCGACTCGCAGATCAGATCAGGGACCGGGAGGCGCTGAAGGAGTACCAGGCTGTCGCGGTGGGACTGGTTACGCCGGAATCTGGGACCGTTGACGCCCCCATTGGCCGCGACCCACGGCATCGACAGCGGATGGCGGTGACTGCCGGCGGCCGCATCGCGCGCACCCATTACGACACCCGCGAGGAACTACCGGGGCATACGCTGCTGGACGTGCGGTTGGAGACGGGGCGCACGCACCAGATACGGGTGCATCTGGCCTACGCCGGCTATCCGGTATTCGGGGACGACGTTTACGGCAAAGGCAGCGCACTGCTGGGCCGTCAATTTCTGCACGCGGCCAGGCTGGGGTTCCGGCATCCCGCCACCGGTGAATGGATGGAGCATTGCGCCGACCTGCCCGGGGATTTACAGGCGGTGTTGACCGCACTTCGTTCCGGTGGTGCGCTATAATCTTGACCATGGCCACGGAATCACATTGAATCAGGGAGATTGGCAAGGGTAAATGAGCGACAGTCAGAGTGAACCCATCGGGGATATTCCCAACGATTTCATCCGTACCATCATCAACGAAGATCAGGCTGCCGGCGCCTACGACGGGCGCGTGGTGACGAGGTTCCCACCGGAGCCCAACGGCTACCTGCACATCGGGCACGCCAAGTCCATCTGCCTGAATTTCGGCGTCGGGGAGCAGTATTCCGGCGCGCGCTGCCACATGCGGTTCGACGACACCAACCCCACGCGGGAGGACATCGAATACGTCGAGTCGATTTTGGCCGACGTCCAGTGGCTGGGGTTCAACTGGGGCGAGCACCTGTACTATGCCTCGGACTATTTTGAGCAGCTATACCAGTACGCCGAACAGCTGATACTGGACGGCAATGCCTATGTTGACAGCCTGACCGCCGATGAAATGCGCGAGTATCGCGGTACGCTGACGGAACCGGGACAGGAGAGTCCACACCGAAACCGGTCGGTGGAGGAAAGCCTGGACCTTTTCCGCAGGATGCGGGCCGGCGAATTTGAGGACGGGACCTACGTGCTGCGGGCCAGGATCGACATGGCGTCGCCCAACGTGAATATGCGAGATCCCGTGCTGTATCGCATCCGCCACGCGGAACACCACCGGACGGGAGACGACTGGTGCATCTACCCGATGTACGACTATGCCCACTCGCTGTCGGATTCGATAGAAGGCATCACCCACTCCCTGTGCACGCTGGAGTTCGAGGATCACCGTCCGCTGTATGACTGGTGCCAGGAAGCGCTGGGAATCTACCGAAGCCGGCAGATCGAGTTTGCGCGCCTGAACCTGACCCACACGGTGATGAGCAAGCGGATGCTCCGCCGGTTGGTGGAGGACGAGCACGTGGCAGGTTGGGACGACCCGCGAATGCCCACGATCAGCGCCCTGCGGCGTCGCGGGTACACTCCGGAATCGATCCGCGACATGTGCGAACGGGTGGGGGTGGCGCGACGCAACACCGTGACCGAGTTGGCGCTGTTGGAGCATTGTCTGCGCGAGGATCTGAACCGGCGCGCCTCCCGACGGATGGCGGTGCTGAATCCGCTCAAGGTGGTGATCACCAACTACCCTGATGGCGACAGCGAAGAGTTTGAGGCCGTCAACAACCCCGAGGATGAGGGCATGGGAACCCGCAGGGTCCCGTTCAGCCGAGAGGTTTACATTGAGCGGGATGACTTCATGGAGAACCCGCCGCGACGGTTCTATCGCCTGGCTCCCGGCCGGGAGGTACGTTTGAGGTATGCTTGTCTCATCACCTGCACCGACGTCGTGAAAGACGGCGAGGGCAACGTGGTGGAAGTGCATTGCACCTACGACCCCGACAGCCGTGGCGGGAATGCACCCGATGGACGGCGGGTGCAGGGAACCATCCATTGGGTTTCGGCGGCCCACGCCGTACCTTCTGAAGTGCGGCTTTACGACAACCTGTTCACCGACCCCGACCCGGCCGGATCCGCCGCAGGGTCTGGGAATGACTTCGTTGACCTCATCAACCCCGAATCGCTGGACGTGGTTACCGCCATGGCAGAACCCTCGTTGTCCGATGCGGTGGAGGGCGACCGATACCAGTTTGAACGACTGGGATACTTCTGCGCCGATCCCGATTCCAGATCCGGCGCGCCGGTATTCAACAGGACGACCACACTGCGGGACAGTTGGGCCCGCATCAGCCGTCAGCAAGGATGACCCCGACGGACAATTCCTGTCCAATCCAACGACGACACCGCGATGCCCGGTATGCGGCCACCATTCGGGAAAGCGGTTAACAGGAGGCCGCCAGTATGTCCAGTTCCATTCGCGTTCGCTACGCGCCCAGCCCTACCGGGAACCCGCATATCGGAAACATACGGACCGCCATGTTCAACTGGCTGTTCGCCCGCCGGCACGGTGGAAGGTTCATCGTGCGGGTGGAGGACACGGACCAGGCCCGGATCACCGAGGGCGCCGTGGAGAATATTCTCGACGGCCTGGAGTGGCTGGGGATCGACTGGGACGAAGGGCCGCGAGTTGGCGGCGAGTATGGCCCGTACTTTCAATCCGAACGGCTGGAACGCTATCACGCGGCGGCCGAGCAGTTGATAGCGTCGGGCGATGCGTATCGTTGCTTTTGCACGCCGGAGAGAGTCGCGGATTTGCGGAGAGAGCAGGCCCGCAACAAGCAGCGCCAGGGCTACGACAGTCATTGCCGGTATCTGTCGGATGCGGAGCGGGCGGCTCACGAAGCCTCCGGAGCATCCTCGGTTTTGCGGTTCGCCATGCCGCAATCCGGCATCACTTCGGTGGAAGACGTGATTCGGGGACACGTGGAATGGCAGAATGAACTGACCGACGACTTCGTGCTGGTCAAGAGTGAC
This sequence comes from Dehalococcoidia bacterium, assembly GCA_963668585.1. Classification (GTDB taxonomy): domain Bacteria; phylum Chloroflexota; class Dehalococcoidia; order Lucifugimonadales; family UBA3495; genus Bin87. The sequence goes on from OY764869.1 coordinate 1,644,603, forward strand.
GGATTTCCGACGTATCACATGGCGGTGATGGTGGATGACCATGCCATGGGCATCAGCCACATCCTGCGGGCCGAGGAGTGGCTGCCCAGCACTCCGCGCCACGTCCAGTTGTTCAGGGCGTTGGACTTGCCGATGCCCCAATTCGGGCACCTGCCGATGATCCTGGGTTCGGACCGGGCCAAGTTGTCGAAGCGGCACGGGGCGACCTCTCTGTTGGAGTACAAGGACGACGGATTCCTCCCGGAGGCGCTGATCAATTTCATGGTGCTGCTCGGGTGGTCGCTGGACGGCGAGACTGAGGTGATGACGGTGGACACCATCAGGGACAATTTTGCCCTGGAACGGGTGGGCAAGCCGGCCGCCATCTTTGACCTGGACAAGTTGCAATGGATGAACGGCGTGTACATTCGGCAGATGAGCGTCGAGGATCTGGCGGACCGGATTGCGCCGTTCCTGGAGGAAGCCTATCCCGAGAATCTTCTGCCGATTGACCAGGCCTATCTGTTGCGCATCGTGCCGCTGGTGCAGGAACGGCTGAAAACCCTGGCCGATGCGCCCGATATGCTGGCGTACTTCTTCGAGGATGTGCTGGAGTATGACGTGAAGGGCGTTGTGCAGCGGGGGATGGATGTTCCGGGTTCGGTCAATGCGCTGCGTCGCGCCATTACCGACATTGGGGCTGTCGAGAGCCAGGAATTTGAAAACGAGAAGCTGGAAGCGCTATTGCGCGCGACCGGCAAGGATCTGGAATTGTCGGGGCGGCAGTTCTTCGGGGCGCTACGCACGGCGATCACCGGGCGAACCGCCACGCCGCCGCTGTTCGAGATGATGGAAGTGATGGGCAAGGACCGGGTGATCCGTCGCCTGGAGGCGGCCCTGGCACAACTGTCCTCCGCCTAACCGGGTCCGGTCTGCCCGCCATCGGGCTCTACCGTCAAGGGTTGGCCGCAGTGCGGGCAGATGTCGCCGCCGGGTGGTGAACCCGCCGTCCCGGCTCGCGTGACCTTTTCGGCGGCGTCGGCCTCCAGCAGACCCGCGCTGAGAATGCCGGCGGGCAGCGCGAACAGCCCGATGCCCAAAACGGCGATAACGGCGGCGAGCGCGCGTCCCGCTCCGGTCACCGGGACGGTATCACCGTAGCCCACGGTGGTCAGGGTAACGACGCTCCACCACATTGCCGCGGGTATGCTGGGGAACTTGTCGGGTTGTGCTTGGGTTTCCGCGAAGTACATCAGGGCGGCGGCGATCACCAGCGCCACCATCAGGGCGGCAACGGTGGTTAGAAGCTGGCTGCCCTTGGCCCGCACCGCCGAGCCCAGTTTGCGGGCCGCCGGGAAATATCGGGCCAGTTTGGCGGTGCGGGTCAGCAGGCGCACCGTCAGCAGGAAGGACAGGCTGGGCCCGCCTCCGCCGAACAGGAGGATGATCGCGGCGGCCGCTGACGGGGCCAACGCGGCCGCGTCGATCAGCGCGTTGGGGGACCGCACGTATCGCCAGCGGATTCGCCAGTCGGAGAGGCCCGCGCCTTCGGTCTCCGGCGCTGTCCAGAACCTGAGCGCATACTCGACCAGGAAGATAAAGACGGTGCAGTACTCAATTGCGTGAAACCCGACCTCAAAGGTGGAAGCATACCTGGGCACGGTCCACAGGATCAGGGAAGCCGAGTTGACGATGATGACCGCCACCAGGATGGCTTCGACCCAGAAAGCGGGGCTGAATCTGCCCGGTCGTGAACCCTGAAAACCGAAGCCGGTCGAAGGCTCCAGCAGGGCATAGAGTCGGCGACGGAAACGGGATAGTCCGGGCTGTTCCGGGTATTGGGTCGGGCTCATGCAGCAAGCACCAGGGATATTCCGATGGGCCATCCGGGCCGTTCCGGGTACCGGATTACATAAGGTTGCCGGAGGTTGTGAAGGTTGGTGAAAATTTATGAATTTTCCATGAAATTATGGATTTTCGTATTGACGCCCACGTAAAGACAGGCTGTAAAGTAAAGGCGAGCCTAATCCGGATCAACCGCACCATAACCGCGGTTTCCGGCATTATCCACAAGGGAGCGAGCGCTCTGGCAGACCAATAAACGGGTTTCAAAAATACGAATCGTTTGGCTGTGGTGAATAGGGGCTGGATAAATGAAAATCGTTCGTGGACGAATGGAGGACGACGGATGTTGGCAACCGGGGTAACGGTGATTAGCGACGGGCTGTTCAAGGTCGATGGCGGCGCCATCTTTGGCCGGATTCCCAAAATGATGTGGGAAAACCAGGTGACCACCGATCGCAAAAACCGGCTGACTATGGGGTTGAATTGCCTGTTGTTGCAGTGCGACGGGCGGAACATTCTGATTGATACCGGGGTCGGTCCCAAGGATAATCTGAGGGACAAAGAGATGTATGGCCTCGTTCCCAGCCGGCTGATGAGGAGTTTGAAGGGTTTGGGTCTGGGGCCGAGGGATATCGACGCCGTCATCCTCACCCACCTGCATTTCGCCCACGCCGGGGGAGCAACCCGGATGGATCGGATGGGTGACATGGTACCATCGTTTCCCAAGGCCACCTACTACGTGCAGCGCGCGGCCTGGGAAGATGCACAGCAGCCGTCGGTGCGCCAGGCTGACGTTTTCCGGACGGACGACTTCGCGCCGATCGCCGAGCGAGGGCAACTCGAACTGCTGGACGGCGACAAGGAACTGTTCACCGGGTTGAACCTGCTGGTTACCGACGGCCATTCCAAAGGTCACCAGATCGCGGTATTCAGCCACGGCGGCGAGCGAATCGTTTACCTGGGAGACCTGGTGCCGACACCACACCACCTCTGGCCCACGGTGCTGTCTTCCTTCGACTACGAACCCGAAAAGACGATGGACCAGAAACGCGACATCCTGGCCGACGTGGAAAAACGGGGCTGGCTGATGGTCTTCGCGCACGGCAACGAAACCAGGGCAGGTTATCTGCATCGCAGCAAGAACCAGGACATGGCCTACCTGCGTCCTGTGGAACTGTAGACAGGGTTTTTCGGATTACCGGAATCGTGCGGCGATACAATCGCATGAGTGGTTGTTGGGATTCAACGAGGGTTGCGCGCTCTTGACACGTCATTCCGGCACAGGGCCGGAATCCGGAGACTCGTTGGCCCGCTCAATCCCGTCTGCCTGTAGGCGCTCTGGGCGCCCGCTTGCGCAGGAACGACGTATTCAGGGAAAGGAAACCCACTGGCTCTGAGCGGTTATGCCGTCGGAAAACCGTTTTCATCTCGACCGTTGCGGGCGGGAATTTCCGGACGCCCGAGTCGCGGCCGCCACCCTCGGGGGAATGAAAGTCAAAGGCCGGCGATGGTCGATTGACCCCGAAGGCTAGAGGTCCACGGTGGCAAGCATCGATTTGCCATCCAAACGAAGCAACCGGGCATCGGTGATGCGGTTGGCGAGGTCGGCCCGGGTTTCAGCGTTGACCCGGACGTAGTTGTCGGTCAAGCCGCTCCAAAGCGTCGTTGAGCCATCAGGGGCGGAGTGGACCGTTTCCCAGAGGACCGGGCGAACGCGGCCCGTCATGTCGATGCGGTATTTTTTAAAACCTTCATCCGACATTGAAATCATTTCAGCGACACGACGCCGTTTTTCCTGGGGCGAGACCTGGCCCGGCAGGTGGTGGGCGGTGGTGCCCGGACGCTGGGAGTACGGGAAAACGTGGGTGTCGGAGAAGCCCATCTCGGCGGCGAAATCCAGGCTCTCGGAGTGGGCGTTTTCATCTTCACCGGGAAAGCCGACAATGATGTCGGTGGTGATGCCGGAGGCGGGCACGCTGTCGCGTATCAGTTCGACCGAGCGCCGGAATGTGTCCGTGTCGTAGCGGCGACGCATGGCCTTCAGCGTCGCGTCGCAACCGCTCTGCAGGGGGACGTGGAAATGCGGGCAGAGTCGCGGGTCGCGCCACAGATTGAGCAGGCCCGGGTTTATCTCATGGGCCTGGAGCGATGAGACGCGCAGCCGGGGCACGTCGGTTTCCGCCAGGATCCGGGCGAGGAGACGCGCCAGATCGACCCCGTCCAGGTCAAACCCGTAGGTTCCCAGTTGAGTCCCGGTCAGCGCAACCTCCCTGAAACCGGCGGCGACGTGTTGGCGGACCGTTTTGATCAGATCGTCGGCCGGGATGCTGCGCTCGCGTCCGCGAACCCTGGGGACGATGCAATAGGCGCACACCTGGTCGCAACCTTCCTGGATTTTCACCATCGCCCGATTGCGGCGCAGGATGCCGGCGCTGTCCGGCAGCCCGGCAGCCGGCGTGGCGGCCCGGTTGCCATTGCGACGGGACAATTCCGCGATGGCCAGGCCGGCCAGGCGGGGCTTTTCCTCGTTGCCCACCACCAGGGAAACTTCGGGCATTTGGCGCAGTTCGTCAGCGGCGCGTTGCGGGTAACAACCGGCGGCCACAACCACGGCATCGGCGTTGGCGCGTTTTGCGGCCCGGAGAGCCTGTCGCGCTTTGGAATCTGCGGTTGCCGTCACGGTGCAGGTGTTGACGATGATGATGTCGGCGTCCGCACTGGCGTCCACCAGGCGATAGCCGGCATCGGAGAACTGGCGGGCAAGGACGGCGCTGTCCGCCTGGTTCAGTTTGCAGCCATGGGTTTCGATGGCCACGGTCCCGGCGAACGGGGCGCCGACGGATTCAGTCGGAGGCTGCGGCTCCGCAAGGGTCGGAATGATTGGCAGCGATTGTCCGGGCATGAGGGTCACCGGCCTGAATCGACGACTTCAGCGTCCGGGTCCGCGGAGGGACTCGGGAGGTCGCCGCCCGGGATGTGAGCGACCAGGCGTTCAATGGCCTCGGTCAAATCGTCCATGGCGAGGAAAAGGTAATCGACCCGGCTGCGCCGTTCCCGCACGCGCTCGGCGGTGTCGGACCAGGCGGAGAGATGGTCAAAGGCATCGCGGATGTAGCGGTCGCGTTCCTGGGTTCCGAGGCGGTTGACGAAATCGCGCAACTCGGCGTCCGATTGTGCCGCATCGCCATGCCACAGGGCCACGCCACGAGCGGCGGCGACCAGACTACCCCAGAGCAAATCTTCGGACTGGTTCCACTGACCGCGCGACATTGTGGTCTGGGCAGAGTTGAGCAGCCGCAACGCCTGGGTGCGGTAGCGGGTCAGCCTGATTTCCAAAGGCTGGGCGGACTGTGAATGGTTGTCTGGCATATCGTCAGAACGATTTTAGCATAGGGCCGGTTGACATCAGGAAAACGGGGGGCATCTCCCGGCGCGCGAAGCGGTGGCGACCGAATGAAGGGTGGAGTACACTGCGGCCGAACTGAGGCTCAGATTATCCAGGCGCAGGAGCATATATGACCGACGTCAAAGTGAATCCGTTCAGGCACGTGGCATACCCCGTGCGGGTGTACGCGGGAGACGATGCCATCTCCAACCTGGAGCGGGAGGTTGACAGATTGGGGGCGAAACGGCCGTTTGTGGTTTGCGGCCAGTCGGTGGCCCGGCGAACCGACCTTTTGGGCCGGATCGAAGCGGCCCTCGGAGGACCGCCCGCCGGCGTGTTTGACGGCGTGCAAACCGGGTCGCCGGAGTCGTCGGTGCTGGAAGGGACCCGGCTGGCCAGGGAGGCGGGCGCCGATCTGATCATCGCCGTGGGAGGCGGCAGCGCGGTGGTGACGGCCAGGGCCATCATCATCATGCTGGCTGAGGGAGGCAACGCGCGGGATCACGCGACCAAGTATCCGCCCGGGCAGCGACCCATCAGCCCGAGGCTTATGCAGCCCAAAATCCCCAACGTCCTGGTGCTGACCACGGCGACGACGGCGACGACGAGGGCCGGCACGGCGATCATTGATGGAGAGACCGGTCACCGGCTGGAAATGTTTGACCCGAAAACGCGGCCGTCGTCGGTCATCTGGGACACGTCGGCATTGCTGACGGCCCCCAGCGATCTGTGCATCAGCGCGTCCGGTTCGTTGTTCAGCGGAGTCGTGAGCGCCCTGCAAGCCCCGGTTCTGAACGCCATGGCGACGGCGGACTTGCTGGCATCCCTGGGCCTGCTGGTGGAAAATCTGCCGGCGGTGCGCAGGGCCCCCACCGACGGGGTGGCGAGGATCAACCTGTGCGTGGCGTCGTTCATGTACAACCGGGCGTGGGACACGGGAGCCAGCGGTTCGGCATTGGGCGTGGTGAGCGCGCTGGCGCACAGCCTGGACACGCGGTATCCGGACTGCACCCACGGCGCCGCCTATTCCATCACCACCGGACCGGGGATGCGATTCAACCGCGACTACAACCTGACGGGTCAAGCGCGAGTGGCGGATGCCCTCGGCGTGCGCGAACCCGGAGCCGGCGATGCCGAGGCTGCGGAAGCAGCGTCGGACGCGGTGTCTGGGTTTTTCGAGGCCATCGGACTGCCGGGCGCGCTGCGCGACGTTGGCGTGCCGGCGGACGGCATTGAGGCCATAGCGGAGGATGCGATGACGGATTTCGGGCTGCACCGGAACGTGCGGCCAATCAACGGCGTTGAGGAACTGGAAGCGGTGCTGAGGGCAGCCTGGTAGCCTGCCGGCGGGGGATTCCGGGTCAGGGGAATGTGGCGGCGCCGATGATATCGGAGACGTTGGAGACTTCCCATTGGTTTAGGAGGGTCTCCAACTCTGTAAGAACTCTAAACGGAGTTCTGAAGTCCGCCTTGTTGGCACTCCCCACTTGCACGGCGGATGCGCCAGCCAGCAAATATTCAGCAGCGTGATGCCCAGTGATTACTCCACCGACACCGATTATCGGGATGCCGACAACTTGGGATGCTCTATGAACCAGACCCAAAGAAATATATCGCATTGCAGGTCCGGATAATCCTCCGTGACCCGCTCCCAAAACGGGAGTCCAAGAGTCCACGTCTATGTGCAGGGCTGGCATGGTGTTAGCGATCGTAAGCGCGTCGGCGCCGGCTCGTTCAGCGGCACACGCGATATCTTCAATGTTAGGAACGTTGGGCGATAGCTTGGCCCAAATAGGAAGGTCGGTTTGACGACGCACACCATCCACCACTGCTTCCGTATCCTTTGCGTGATGGCTGAATAATTCCCGCTTTTTTATGTTGGGGCAACTGAGGTTCAGTTCGATCGCGGAAAAGAAATCAACCCCTCGGGTTAATGCAGCCAATTCTTCCCATTGCTCGTCTTCCAAGGCTGAAATGCTGAGTACCACGGTCGCGTTAGTTGCATTCCACTTGGGCACGTATTTCGATATTGCGGCCTCAAAACCGAGGTTGTTAAGCCCATATGAGTTTAACAACAACGGCTCAGTTGATGACAAGCCGTCTTGAAAAGAATCGGGAAAACGCCGAGGTTCGTCATTCCCCTGGCGGTAGCAAAGGGTGATCGTCTTGGACACGACTGCGCCCAATTCGTCCAACGGCCAAGTTAATTGCCCTTTTCCGTACCCATCGGAGCCAAAGGTCCCAGATGCAATCATCACTGGGTTGCGGAGCACGAGACCTTTGTCACGTTTTGGAGCTAGGTTTACTGAAAGCTCAACTGGGGCAATCACGCTGGCCTCTTTGCTACAAAGAAAGAATTAGAAATCTTGGACCAAAAGAATATCATGGTATTTAATGGTTGACAAACCGAGCATAAAAATGCGTATCTGGCCCCGCTTCCCGTACGCAGAGAGCAGGGGCGAATCATGATTCGCCCCTACCGGATATTGCGTCGCTCCAAAAGCGATTGGCGGTTGACCCTACAGGGCCGGTATGTCCTCGCTCTCTTCTTCGAAGGGTGAGAAGATGCGAGACGCGCTGTCCTCCACCTCCCGGTCGACTTCAGAGTCGCTGTCGGTGAGAGATTGGGCGCGTCGGACCAACTCCGCCTCTTCTTCGGCGGTGCGGATCTGGTAGCCGGCATCGCCGAGTCCGCCGCCGCTGGCGAAAGCGGGCGTGGGTTGACCGGCGATCAACTCCTCGTCGATGACATCCTGCGGCAGGTCGATGGCGGCGCGCTGCATGGGGCCGAGACCCTCGGGGCCATCTCCGTCGCCGGAGAGCCAGGCGGGGGCGAGCACGTCGTCTTCGTAATCCTCGAAGGTTTCCCGAAGCGCGAGACTCTGCTCGGAAGCAAGGAGCGACTCCAGCCGCGCCGGGATGAGGCGGCCGATGATGACGTTCTCCTTCAGTCCACGCAACCAGTCGCGGTCGCTGGCGACCGCAGCCATGGTGAGAACCTTGGTGGTTTCCTGGAAGGAAGCCTTGGACAGGAAACTGTCGGTGGTGAGGGCTGCCTTGGACACGCCCAGGAGCAATGTCTTGGCGGTGGCGGGTTCGCCGCCCTCGGCCAGCACGCGGTCGTTCTGGTCCTGGAAGCGGAACTTGTCCACCACGTCGCCGGGGATGAACTCCGTGTCGCCGGCGGTTTCCACCTGGACGCGGCGAAGCATCTGGCGCAGGATGACCTCGATGTGCTTGTCGTGGATGCTGACGCCCTGAGAGCGATAGACTTCCTGGACCTCGTCGACGAGGTAATGCTGCAGGCCTTCCAGCCCGCGGATGTCCAGCAGTTCCCGCAGGTCGAGGGGGCCGTCCACCAGCGCGTCGCCGGCCAGCACCTGCTGTCCGTTGTTGACGCGCAGAGTCATCTGCGAGCTGATGTCATAGGCGCGGGATTCTTCCTCACGCCACACCACCGTCACGCCATCCGGGGAGATTTCCACCTCACCCTGATAGTCGGAACGGACTTCCTGAACAATGCCGGCGCCGGTCAATTCACCGCCGGAGGCGGCGTGGTCAGCGGAGTCGGAGTCCACCACCACGGCCAGGAGGTTGCCTTCGCCGATGGGCTCGCCGGGCTGAACCAGGCGAATGGCGCCTTCGGGGAGCACGTAGTCGTGGCGTTCCTCGTCGTCGTAGATGACGCGGATACGGCGGGAGCCGTTGGCGTCCTCTTCGATGGACACGATGCCGTCGATGTGGGTCAGCACGCCGGCGCCCTTGGGGGGCCGGACCTCGAACAATTCCTGGACACGGGGGAGACCGGTGGTGATGTCGGTACCGGCGATACCTCCGGTGTGGAAGGTACGCATGGTTAGCTGGGTGCCAGGTTCACCGATGCTCTGCGCGGCGATGACGCCGACGGCCTGTCCGATTTCCACCAGTTCGCCGGTGGCCGGGAGCCGGCCGTAGCACATCTGGCAGATTCCCCGGGGAGTCTGGCAGGTCAGGGGCGACCGCACCGGGACCCGGTCTATACCGGCTTCCTTGACCTTGATCGCCAACTCCTCATCGATCATTTCGTTGCGGTCAACGATGATTTCGCCGCTGCGGGGGTCGGCGATAACGTCGCCGGCCGTGCGCCCGATGATACGTTCCGGGATGGTGCTGAGGTCGGAGTCGTTGGGCCGCACCTGGACGTAGAAAGTCTCGGCGAATTCGCAGTCGTATTCGCGAACGATGACTTCCTGCGAAACGTCAACCAAGCGACGGGTGAGGTACCCGCTGTCGGCGGTACGGAGGGCGGTGTCGGTCAAGCCCTTGCGCGCGCCGTGGGTGGAGATGAAGTACTCCAGGGCGGTGAGGCCCTCACGGAAGCTGGACTTGACCGGGCGCTCGATGATGCGGCCTTCGGGGTCGCTCATCAGCCCGCGCATGCCGGCCATCTGCTTGATCTGGGAGATATTTCCCTTGGTGCCGGAGGCGGCCATGACGCCGACTCCGCCGTAGTTGCCGATTTCTTCCTGGACCACCTTCTGCATGTCGTCGGAGGCCTGGGTCCAGGTTTCGATGACCCGCTCGTACTTTTCGTCCTCCGTCATCATGCCCATCATGAAGTTGTCCTCGTGCTCGGCTACCTTGTTGGTGGCCTCTTCGAGGATGGCGCGTTTGCGACCCGATACCTGGATGTCGTTGATCGCGATGGTGATGCCGGATTTGGTAGCGTAGAAGAAACCGATTTCCTTGATGCGGTCAAGCACGCGGGCGGTCTCGTCGTTGAAGAGGTTGCGGTGCAGTTCCGAGGTCAAATCCTTGATGGCGCCCCGATCCATGAGGACGTTCTTGTATCCCAACGATGAGGGGAGGGCTTCGTTGAAGATCAACCGGCCCATGGTGGTCTCGAGCTTGTTCTCGACGCCGGACACGCAGAGAACGGTAATCGGCGCGCGCAGGTCGATCTGATCGTCGGAGTAAGCGATCCTCGCTTCGTTGATGTCGTAGAACATGCTGCCGGCGCCGTGGGCGTCGGGGACCAACTCGGTGAGGTAGTAGCAGCCCATGACCATGTCGAGGGTGGGCGCGACCAGGGGTTCACCGGAGGCGGGGGAGAGCATGTTGTTGATGCTGAGCATCACGGTGCCGGTCTCGTTGACTGCCATGGCGGACAACGGGACGTGCACGGCCATCTGGTCGCCGTCGAAGTCGGCGTTGAACGCGGAACAGACCAACGGGTGAAGCTGGATGGCGCTGCCCTCGATCAGCACGGGCTTGAAAGCCTGGATGCCGAGGCGGTGGAGGGTGGGCGCGCGGTTCAGCATCACCGGACGGTCTTTGATGACGTCTTCCAGGATGTGCCAGACTTCGGGAGACGAGCGTTCGACCATGCGCTTGGCGGCCTTGATGTTGGGAGCCAGGGCGCTGAGCACCAACCGGTGCATGACGAAGGGCTTGAAAAGCTCCAGCGCCATGCGCTTGGGAAGGCCGCACTCGTCCATTTTGAGTTCAGGTCCGACGACGATTACCGAACGGCCGGAATAGTCCACGCGCTTGCCGAGCAGATTCTGCCGGAAGCGTCCCTGCTTGCCCTTGAGGAGATCGCTCAAGGATTTGAGGGCGTGGTCGCGCTTGCCCTTGACGGCCTTGCCCTGGCGTCCGTTGTCGATCAGGGAGTCCACGGCCTCCTGGAGCATGCGCTTTTCGTTGCGGATCATCAGGCCCGGCGCGCGCATACTGGCGAACCTCTTGAGCCGGTGGTTGCGTGAAAGGACGCGGCGGTAGAGGTCGTTGAGGTCGCTGGTGGCGAAGCGTCCGCCGTCCAGTTGGACCATGGGGCGCAGTTCGGGCGGCAGCACGGGCAGGACGGTCATGATCATGTCCTGCATCCGGTTTTCGCTGCGGCGGAAGGTTTCCAGCAGCCGCATGCGCTTGCCGGCCTTGGTGCGAATCTGCGCGGACGTGGCCCGCATTTCCAGTTCGGTGTAATACCGTTCCTGGTCCAGGTCGACGTCCATGAGTTTCAGGAAATCGAGGATGGGTTCGGCGCCCATTTCGGCATCGAAGGAGTCGCCCCAGAAGGGCTTGAGCCGGTCGTAGCGGCTGGTGGAGAGGATGGTGAGATGCAGGCCGGGAGAACCGCTGCGGGCGATGTAGAACTCATCGGGCAGTTCGGCTTCGTCCTTGGACCAGGCCGGAAGCTTCAGGTCATCCCAGAGCCAGTCCACGTCGGCGTTGCGGAGCCGTTGGGACGGGTCCCAGCGGAGCCATCGCATGGCCTGGATCAGATCAACGGCTTCCTTGCGCCGCTCGGTGAGGGCGCGCAGGAGGTATCCGTCGATGCTGCCGATGAGGTCCTGCAGCTTGACGAGTTCCTCGCGCCATGAGCCGATCTCTTTCAGGCGGCCCTGCTGGTCAACGACTTCTGAGATGCCGTCGATCCGGCTCTCGAGCCGCGCGATGGCTTTCATGTCGTCGCTTTCGGGCTGGAGGCGTTCCAACAGGGCGGAAAAGGCGGGGACGTTCCAGCCGCGGCCTTCGGGGTTGGTCTCCCCGCGGCGGTTGTTCCAGGTGCGCACGGCCTCCTCGATTTCCGTCAGGATGCCGTGGATTGCCGCCAGGTCGTCGGACATCGAATGATAGCCCGGCGCGCCTTCCGATTGAGGATCGGCGTCGGCAAAAATGCCGCGCAGGTCGTTGAGGGTGGGAACGAGGATTGCCTCGCCAACTTCGGTGATGTCAACCGACAGGCGGTCGGCGGCATCGGCGATGTTGTCCTGGCGTTCTTCCGTCGGGTCGTCGCGCCAATCGGAGAAGGCGGAGACGACAGCCGAGACGTTGTTGCTCAGCCACTGCATCCGTTCGGTGATGGGCGTGGTGCCGTGGTTCAGGCGCGAGATGGCGGCGGCAATGGGGTCGCCGTCCACCGCGAGGATGGATAGCTGTTCGGGCGAGTCCAGGTCCTCAACGCTGAGTGAGTTGACACCGACGGCTATGATCGCGGCGTGGGCGGCAACGCTGGTGTCGGCCAAATCCTGGAGGGATTGCAGCGCGGGCGCGTAATCCTCGTCGCCATCGGGGTCAGCGGAGGCGAGGCGGGCCAGAGCGTCCCGGGCAGACGCGACCAGGTTGTTGAGCTGGTCGGGGAGTATGCCGAGGGCGGCGGCGGCTTCGACACGCCGGCCTTCCATGTCCCATTCCGCGATGCGGTTCGCGATGTTCTGCAAAGCGCCGTCGGCAGACGGGATCAGTTCGCCGCGGATCTGTTCGACCTCGCCCTCATGCTGCTCGAACTGTTCGCGCATCAGGTCAACGTCAACCTGGTTGATGACGTATGCCGAGTAATACAGGACGCGGGTGAGGTCCGAGAGTTTGAGGTCGAGGGTGAGGCTCATCACGCTGGGGGTATTTTTGACGAACCATATGTTGGCGACCGGAGCGGCCAGGGCGATGTGGCCCAGGCGCTGGCGTCGCACGTTGGAGCGGGTTACTTCGACGCCGCAGCGGTCGCAGACCACACCCTTGTACTTCTGGCGCTTGTACTTGCCGCACTGGCACTCCCAGTCCTTGGTGGGACCGAAGATTTTCTCGCAGAAAAGCCCGTCCTTTTCGGGGCGCTGGGTGCGATAGTTGATGGTTTCGCCCTTCTGCACCTCACCGGAGGACCAGCCGCGAATTTGTTCGGGCGAGGCGATGGAGATGCGAATGGCGTTGAAGTCGGAGGAGGTAGTGGCTTCGCGATTGTCTAACATCCTGCTGACCATGTTTTAATTCACCTCCGAAGCGAAGAGATAGTCGTCTTCACCGGGCAGACCCAGGCTGGCGTCATCCTGCTCTTCCTCTTCTTCCAAGCGGACGTTCAGGCCCAGGCTCTGTAGTTCCTTGAGCAGAACGTTGAAGGATTCGGGGATTCCGGGCTGACTGATTGGGTTGCCCTTGACGATGGATTCATAAGTGTTGACCCGACCGGTGACGTCGTCGGATTTGATGGTAAGAACCTCCTGAAGGTTGTGGGCGGCGGAGTAGGCCTCCAGCGCCCAGACTTCCATCTCACCGAACCGCTGGCCGCCGAACTGGGCTTTGCCGCCCAACGGCTGCTGAGTGATCATCGAGTACGGACCGGTGGACCGGGCGTGGATCTTGTCTTCGACTAGGTGGATCAGCTTGAGCATATAGATGCTGCCCACCGCCACCGGCTGGTCGAAGGGTTCGCCGGAGCGACCGTCGAAGAGTTGGAACTTGGCAAAGGTGGGAGGAGAGATCAGGCGTTGGCGATGCACGTCCAGCGCGAGCTGGTGCATCTCGCCGACCGAGAGGCCGTCGGGGTTTTCGCCGGCCACGTCCCGCAGCCACAGGTACAGGCACGCTTCGCGCGCCTTGCCGTGCTGGCCCTCGTCGAAGATTACGTCGGGGTCGTAGCCCTGGTCGCGGATCCATTCGCGAACCGTGGCGGGATCTATGTCGTTTTCGGTTTCGTTGCCGGCGGCCGAGGCCTGCTGGCCAAACCACCAGCGCGCCAGCGAGTCTTCGATGTTGTCGTCGTCGGCGCCCTCGAACACAGGGGTGAGGGCCTGGAAGTTGAGGCTGCGGGCAGCCCAACCCAGGTGGCTTTCCAGCACCTGGCCGAGATTCATGCGGGAGGGAACGCCGATGGGGTTCAGGATGATGTCCACGGGCGTGCCGTCGGGAAGGAATGGCATGTCCTCTTCGGGGAGGATGCGGGAGACGACGCCCTTGTTGCCGTGTCGTCCGGCCATCTTGTCGCCGACGGATATCTTGCGAGTCTGGGCAACCCAGACGCGGATGGCCTCGTTGACGTCGGGAGGCAGGGAGTCTGCCGGTTCGTCGTCGTTTCGCTTTTCCCGGCTGAGGGTCTTGACGCCGATGACCTTGCCACGCTGGCCGTGAGGCACACGGAGGGAAGTGTCGCGGACGTCCTTGGATTTTTCACCGAAGATGGCGCGCAGGAGGCGTTCTTCGGCGGTCATTTCGGTTTCGCCCTTGGGGGTCACCTTGCCGACGAGGATGTCGCCGGGGCCCACGTCTGCGCCGATGCGGATAATTCCCCGTTCATCCAGGTCGCGCAGGTTGCCCTCGCCGACGTTGGGGATGTCGCGGGTGATTTCCTCATCGCCCAGCTTGGTTGACCGACTTTCCACCTCGTATTTTTCGATGTGTACGGAGGTGAACTGGTCGTCTTTCACCAGACGTTCGCTGATGATGATGGCGTCTTCGTAGTTGTACCCTTCCCAGGACATGAAGGCGACCAGGACGTTTTGGCCCAGCGCCAACTCGCCACCGTCGGTGGAAGAACTGTCGGCCAGAGCGTCCCCGACGTTGACGTAATCACCCTTCTGCACCACGGGCCGCTGATTGAGGCAGGTGCCCTGGTTGGTGCGGGCGAATTTGACCAGTCGGTGGGAGTTCTCCCGTCCTGAGTCGTCAACCACGAGGATTTCGTGGCCGGTCACGGATACCACCGAGCCCTGGGCGCGGGACAGCAGCACCTGGCCGCTGTCTCGGGCCACCCGGCTCTCGATGCCGGTGCCCACCAGCGGAGCCTGGGGCTGGAGCAGAGGGACCGCCTGCCGTTGCATGTTGCAGCCCATCAGCGCGCGGTTGGCGTCATCGTGCTCCAGGAAGGGGATCAAGGCCGCCGAAACGCTCATGATCTGCAGCGGTGAAACGTCCGCGTACTCCACGGAATCGGGGGACGCCAGGCGGTAGTTGTCGCCCTCGCGCACTTCCACGAGGTCGTCGGTGAACTGGTAAAGGTCGTCGAAATTGGAATTGGCCTGGGCGATGTTGAACTGTTCTTCCAAATCGGCGGTCAAATACCGGACGTTTTCCGGGCGGGTGTCCACGAAAGGAACCACGTCGATGACGGTGTCCGGAGAGAGCCTTCCCAGGCGACGCAGGTGGTCGGCGGTGATTGCTTCGCCGGCGTGCACGATGGTCTCGCCCTTGCGGGTGGAAACGTCGGAGGCGACGATGTGTCCAATCGGATCGAAATAGCCCGGGAATCCGGGGTTTCTACAGTCGCCCAGCCAGAGTTGCTTGATCACCGGCCAATAAGGGGTTTCGATGAAACCGAGCCGATCGATGCGGGCGTAGGCGGCCAGACTGCTCAGCAGGCCAATGTTGGCGCCTTCCGGGGTCTCGATGGGGCAGATTCGACCGTAGTGAGAGGCGTGAACGTCCCGAACGTCGAAACCGGCGCGTTCCCGGGTGAGTCCGCCGCGGCCGAGAGCCGAGAGGCGGCGCTTGTGCGTCAGTTCGGCGAGGGGGTTGGTCTGGTCCATGAACTGGGATAGCTTGTCGCCACCGAAGAACTCACGGATTGCGCCCGTGACGGGGCGGACGTTGACCAGTTTGGCCGGGACGGCATCCTCGGGTTTTTCAAGGCGCCCCACGCGGTCCTGGAACATTCGGTGCATCCGCAGCAGGCCGATCCTGACCTGGTCGCGCATCAATTCCCCGGCCACGCGCACGCGGCGGTTGCCCAGGTGGTCGATGTTGTCGCGAGGGTCTTCGTTGCTGGTGTGGTGCTGGATCAACTCATACAGGGTGTCGATGATGTCGTTGAGATCGAGGACGCGGCGTTCGGGCAGTGCGATGCCGGGCAGGTTGAACCGTACCTTGTGCATGTTGTCGTTGGGCCCGCAGTCAACTTCGATGACCTCGCCGATGATCCATGATGCGCGGGCGCGAACCGGAGTCAGGCGCCAGGATTGCAGCGGCCCCTGGGTCATGCGCTGGGCGTAGATCAATTGGCCCGGCTCAACGATGCTTTCTTCGGCGAGGAAGCGGTTCTTGAGGATGGTCACTTCGCCTGACGAGAGGGTGTCATCCGAAACCGTGCCGGCGGAAATCTGTTGAGTGGTGACCGCCACCGGGTCGCCCAGATTATCGGTAACCAAACCCTGAACGCTGGCCGGCAGGGTGTCGTCCGCGGGGCCTTCGCTCATTGCCAGCAGGGTGCCGGCGTTGGCGGCGTCGGCGCATGACACCGGGACCGCGACGGGTTCCGAGGGAACCTCGGCGAACAGGTTCAACGGTTCGATGCGACGGTCGTCTCGGCGGATCACATAGCCGTAGGTAATCAGGGAATCGACATCGCGGTCGGACAGTATGCGCAACTCGCGCCCGGAAGCCTCGAATATCTCGGCGGGAGTGACGCCTTCGCCGGTGTCGGCGTGTTGGGCCCTTACAAATGCGAGGACGGTTTTCTGGGTGTCCGTCATGGTCTGCATCTGGGAGCGGCCCAGGCGTTGGTCAACCTTGATGCGGCCCACCTCGCCGAGGTCGAAACGACGGCCATCGAAGAAGTGGTTCATGACGAAGGTGCAGGCGGCGTCCACCTGTACGGCGGGTTCGCCGGGGCGGAGCCACTTGTACAGGTTGCGTTGGGCCAAACCGATGCGGTGGGCCTGTTCGCGGACGAATTCCCGGTCGGGATGGATGCGGTCCCACAGGGACCGGAGTTCCTCCTCCCTGGGGTTGTAGTCGCGGTCGGGAGTGGGTTCCACGCCGGCGACGAAGGGTCGGCAGTCGTGGTAATCGATGTCGGAAAAGAGGGCGCGCATCTCTTCGGCGCTGACAACGCCAAGAGCGTGCAGGAATGTGGAGACACCCATGCGGCGGCGGCGGTCAACGCTCACCGTGATGGTTTCGGGCAGGTTGCGGCGGCGGGAGTAGTAGTGAGTCCACGTGGACAGTTCGATGCGGGCGCCCCTGCTGGCGGAAATGCGGCCCTTGTAGTACCAGTTTTCCAGCTTGCCGCATTCGGGGCACGCCGGGTCCTGGGAAAGTTCCCGCTCGTAGTACACGCCGGGGGCGCGTTGCAGTTGGCTGACCAGGACTCGCTCGGCGCCGTTGATGATAAAGGTGCCGGTGCCGGTCATCATGGGAACGTCGCCGAAGAAAATGTCGGATTCGGTAATTTCCCCGGTTTCCTGGTCCCTGAGTTGAGCCTTTACGTACAGAGGCTGAGAGAAGGTGATTTCCCGTTCCCGGCATTCTTCCGGGGAGTATGGAGGGTCGTCGAACCAGTGATCCAGGAAATAGAGTTCGAAGCGTTCCGCCCGCCTTGAGGCTTCGCCGTTGGCGAACCGTCGGGTGATGCCGGCGACGATCGGCGAACAATCCCGGAAAGTTTCGGCCAAACCGTTGGTCTTGAACCAGTCGAAGGACTCGATCTGGCTTCGGATCAGGTTGGGGACATCCAGGGCGTTGGCGATTCCGGAGTCGGAGTACGTCTTGACATCACGGGCGGTCAACCCGCGGTCGTTTCGGCCTGAGCGTTTACGGGTAAGCACCATAAGATACACACTCCTGGCGGGTACGGGGAGGGATTAAAGACGCGGAACCTGCCCCTTATGAAACTCCGATAGACACGTTGATTCGGCCCACCGCGTACGGCAAGCCGAATCAAAAGTGCATCAGGTTAGAGGGTGCAGGTGAAAATTCTGGGCGCTGGCTACAACATTCATATTACGTCGAAAGTATTGCTATGTTACCCGCAACCACCTTGTTTTGTCAATTGAGACGTGTGCAGATTCCTCCGATTTGGCGTTTTGAAGCGGGCTTCTAGCCGCCTCCGCCCCGAACTTCCAGGCTGGGTTTGGTCATTTCTTCGGGGTTGAGGAGGGTGTTCAGTTCATCCTCGCTCAAGGAGGTTTCGGCCCTGGCGATTTCCCGGATGGTCTGCCCGGTTTCGGCGGCCTTCTTGGCTATGCCGGCGGCGGCGTCGTAGCCGATGGACGGGGCCAGAGCGGTGCCGAGCATCAGGCCCTTTTCCACCATGGCCGGGCCCGTGTCGGTGGCGGTGATGCCCACGACGCACTGCTCGGCGAAGTTGCGGGCGGACGCGGACAGCAGGGCTACCGACTGCAACAGGTTGTATGCCGCCAGCGGCATCATGGTGTTCAACTCGAAATACCCGCCGGCTCCGGCCAGCGCGACCGCCGCGTCGTTGCCGACCACCTGCGCGGATACCTGGATCACCGATTCGGAGATGACCGGGTTGACCTTGCCGGGCATGATGCTGCTGCCCGGCTGGACTTCCGGCACGTTGATTTCGCCCAACCCGGCGCGGGGCCCACAGCCCAGGAACCGGATGTCGTTGGCAATCTTGTGCAGGCTGATGGCGACGGTTTTGAGTTGCCCGCTGGCCTCGACGATGCCATCCAGCGCGGCCTGAGCCTGGAAGTGATTGCCGGTCTCCCGGATGTTGACGCCGGTGATTTCGGAGATGCGTGCGCAGGTGCGGGCGGATGATTCGGGGTGGGTGTTCACGCCGGTTCCGACGGCGGTGCCGCCCAGCGCCACTTCGGCGAGGGCCGCTTCGGCGCGCTGCACCCGGGTGATGCTGTAGTCCGCCTGGCCGGCGTATCCGGAGAACTCCTGACCGAGGCGCACCGGGGTGGCGTCCTGCAGGTGAGTGCGTCCGGTTTTGACGATGGGCCAGAATTCGTCGGATTTCTGCTGCAGAGCGTCGCGCAGCAGTTCCAGCGCGGGGATCAACTCTTCCCTCATGCCCAGCAGCGCGGCCAGGTGAATGGAAGTGGGGATCACGTCGTTGGACGATTGCCCCAGGTTGACGTTGTCGTTGGGGTGGACGAGACGGGAACCGAGGTCGCCGCCCAGGATCTGGGAGGCGCGGTTGGCGATCACCTCATTGGCGTTGGTGTTGGTGGAGGTGCCGGATCCGGTCTGAAAGATGTCCAGTACGAAATGGTCGTCGTGTTTGCCGTCGGCAACCTCCTGGGCCGCCTGAACGATGGCGTTGCCTATCGTCGGGTCAAGTGCGCCGAGGTCCATATTGGTTTGGGCGCAGGCCAGTTTGATCAGGCCGAGGGCGCGAATGAACTGGCGGGGGAACCGAAGGTCGCTGATTGGGAAGTTGAGCACGGCCCGCATGGTGGATGCGCCGTAAAGGGCGTCGGCGGGCACCTGCATTTCGCCCATGGAGTCGCGTTCGATACGGGTGTTGGGGCTGGTCATGTTCTGCTGCCGTCCTTGGAGTGAGTTTGTGGTGCGAAGTTTACCGCAGATTTGGCGGCGGCCTCACGGCCCCGACCGGTTTCTGCCGTGAGGTTAGATGCCTTCTTTGATGAAATCGGCGACGCGCTCCGCGATCATGATTGTCGTGGCGTTGGTGTTGGCGCGGATGACGTCGGGCATGACGGAGGCGTCAACGACGCGCAGGTTCTGCATTCCGTACACGCGGCAATACTGGTCAACGACGGCGTCGAGGTCGGAGCCGGGCCCCATCTTGCAGGTGCCGGACGAATGGTGCTGGGTGTACGCGTTGCGGAGCATCCACTGGTCGAGCGCGGCGTTGGATGCCAGGTCCTCGTCGGTCGGGGAGAGTCGCTCGGCCACGAACTCCCGGAAGGTCGGTTGTTCCGCAATTTCCAGGCCGAGCCGCACGGCCGCGCGCAGCCGCTGACGGTCGACCGGGTCGGACAGGTAGTCGTAGAACAGGTCGGGCTGCACATGAGGGTCGGTGGAAGCCAGCCGCAGCCTGCCGGCGGTGGCGGCATTCTGCAAGGCCGCGCTGAACCCGAAATGAAAATCGTCGGACTCGATGTTCACGCTGGACGGGCGGTGTTCGCTGGTCATCAGGATGGGGGAAAGCTGGATGTCGGCGCGGGTGCCGGTGCCCTCGGGGCTGTATCGCAAGGCAACCTGGATGCTGGGGTCGTCCAGTTCCGGCGGGTCGCCGATGCCCCGGAACAGGCTGAATACGGCGGGATGGTCGCGCAGGTTCTCGCCCACGCCGGTCAGCTCATGAATCACGGGTATGCCCATCTCCTGAAGGTGGTCGATGGGGCCGACCCCGGACAGCAGGAGGATTTGCGGTGAGGCAATCGCGCCGCCGCTGAGGATGATCTGGTCGCCGTAAAGCTCGAAGACTTCGCCGTTGCTCTCCGCTTCCACGCCGATGGCTTTCTTATCCTCGAACAGGACGCGGCGAACCACGACGCTGCCCCGCACGGTGAGGTTTAGCCGATGGCGGGCCATGGACAGGTAGGTGAGCGAAGTGCTCATGCGCACGCCGTCAATGTTGTTCAGTGGGCGGGCGGCGACGCCGTTGGAATCGGGATGGTTCTGGTCGGGGTCCTCGGCAAAGCCCAAGGCGCGGCAGGTGTCGTAGAAGGCTTCGGCCACCGGGAGCCATTCCTCGCGCTTGTAGCGTCGCACCGGGATGGGGCCGCTGTCGCCGTGGAAGTCGTCGCCCTGGAAGTCCAGGTCGTTTTCCAGGCGGCGGAAGTAGGGCAGGACCTTGGTGAAGGACCATTCATCGTTGCCCCACACGGCCCAGTTGTCGTAGTCCTCTGGGACGCCACGGAAAAGCACCTGTCCGTTGATGCTGCTGGAGCCGCCCATGGCCTTGCCCCGTGGGATGATGATGGGCTCCTCCTGTTCGGGTGTGCCCTTGGCGGAGTATCCCCAACTGTGCGGGCCGTAGGCGGATCGCCAGACGTTGTTGCCCTCTTTCAGGTCGATGGGCAGATGCTCGAAGTCCGGGTAGTCGGGGCCTGCTTCCAGGAGCAGAACGGAAACGTCGGGATCTTCGGTGAGTCGCGAGGCCAGGGTGCAGCCGGCGGAGCCACCGCCGACGATGATGAAATCGTAGTTCATGTGCAATCCTCAGGGAATCTTCGGGTCGGCTGCGGCGGTTCTGAATCTGCCGGGCGATCAAATCCGTGGGCGATGCCGCCGGGGTTGGATGCTCCGGCCGGCGCGTTACAAATCGCAGCAGTCGAGCAGGCAGTTGAAGAAGTTCATGTCGTCAACCCCATCCAGTTGAACATCGTGAACGTCGGAGAGGTGTTTCATGATGCGGGGCGTATTCATGGGAACCAGCAGGGCGGTGGCGTTGATGCTGACGATGCCGATCATGCGGTAATCCTGGTAACGGCCGCCGGCCTGATCCTGCGGGTCGCACCGGAGGCATCGAACGGTGATCTGGTCATCACGGGCATCGTAGATCAGGCGAATGGCCGGCGCGCCGGCCACGCTGGCGTCATACATTTGGCCGTTGCCGAACCGGTCCGGGCCAATGTGCTCGGAGTCTAAGGAGTTCTGCCAACCTTCCGGCGGGTAAACCGCGCGGTTGCTTTCCTGGGGCATGATGCACACCTCGTCAGCGCTGTTACGAACAACTCGGATGATTTTATCGCATAAACTGCGGGCACGTCACGACGATGCCGTCCTTCATGCGTACCCAGTTTGGTGGCAGGGAAACGTCAGAATCAGGATTCGCCGGATTTATGAATTATCAGGATTGGGATTTCTCTGGCCCAAATGGTCACAATCCGGGCAATCCGTGAGTCTTGAAAGTCTTGATTCCGGCAAACTACCCAAATTGGGTAGGCGTGAGGACGCCGTCCAATGGGCCAACAGGCGGCGGGTTGCCGGGGTGATGGAATTTCCCATCATCGGCCCGTTTGCCATGTTCAGTTGACGAAAGGGCGGATGCTGGCCGCCCTTTTCGATGCCCGGACCGGAACGCCCCGGTTACAGGGAGGAGGTGGAACGGGGCAGGTGAGTCACGCCGGATGAAAGGTAACGGTCGATTCCCTGCGCGGCGTCGCGTCCTTCCGCGATGGCCCATACGACCAGGGACTGGCCGCGCACCATATCGCCGCCGGCGAACACGCCGGGCACGGATGTCATCTTGTTGTCGTCAACTTTGACGTTGCCGCGGGGGTCAAGTTCAACGCCCAGTTGATCGAGCATGCCGCCGTGTTCGGGGTGGAGAAACCCCATGGCGAGCAGCACCAGGTCGGCGTCAACGGAAAATTCGCTGCCCGGGACTTCCGACATCTGGAAGCGGCCGCTTTCGCCTCTGGCCCAATCCACCCGAACGGCGTGGAGTTTGTTGACCTGCCCGTTTTCACCCGACAGGGATTTGGTCAGGATGTTGTAATCCCGAACGCCACCCTCTTCGTGGGCTCCGGAGGTGCGCAGTATCATGGGCCAGAGAGGCCACGGGTTGTCGTCGGGGCGCGTTTCGGGGGGTTCGGGGAGCAACTCGAACTGCTGGACGATTTCGGCGCCCTGTCGGTGAGCGGTGCCGAGGCAGTCGGCGCCGGTGTCGCCGCCGCCAAGGATGATCACGCGTTTGCCCTCGGCGCTGATTTGATTCGGTACAGTTTCGCCGGCCAGCGTGCGGTTCTGCTGGGGCAGGTATTCCATGGCAAAGTGGACGCCCGCCAGTTCGCGGCCCGGCACGTCGAGGTCGCGGGCCTGAGTGGAACCGCCGGTGAGGCATACGGCGTCGAATTCATTCAGCAACTGTTCCGCCGGGTAGTTGAACCCCACGTTGACCCCGGTGCGGAACGCGACCCCTTCGGCTTCCATCAGGGAGACTCGGCGTTGAACCACCGATTTTTCGAGCTTGAAGTCAGGGATTCCCAGCATCAGCAGGCCGCCGATGTAGTCCGCCCGTTCGAGAACGGTGACGCTATGGCCGGCGCGGTTGAGTTGCTGAGCGGCGGCGAGGCCGGCGGGGCCGCTGCCGACGACGGCGACGGTTTTGCCGGTGCGGGTTTCCGGAGGTTCGGGTTTGATCCAACCCTGTTCAAAGCCCCGGTCGCTGATCTCTTTCTCGATGTACTCGATGGTTACGGGATCGGCGTTGATGCTGAGGACACAGGAGGCCTCGCAGGGGGCGGGACAGATGCGGCCGGTAAATTCGGGGAAGTTGTTGGTGCTCAGCAGCACCTGCAACGCCCGTTCCCAGTTGCCGAGGTAAACCTGGTGGTTGAAATCGGGGATGACGTTGCCTAGGGGACAGCCCATGTGGCAGAACGGGACTGCGCAATCCATGCACCGTCCGCCCTGTTCGGCCGCCTGTTGGTCGGACCAGCGGTGATAATACTCCCGATAGTCGCCGACGCGTTCTGAGGGTGGGCGGCGGTCGGGGGAGAACCGCCCGAATTCCATAAATCCGGTGACTTTACCCATGGTTAAACCGTTACCAGTCCTGCCGCCTGCTGCCGGGCGCGTTCCTGAAGGACGCGGCGGTAATCCCGCGGCATGACCTTGCGGAAATAGCCGATGCTGGCGGCCCAATCGTCCAGTATGCGCTGGGCCGGGCCGCTGCCTGTCCGTTCCAGGTGTTCGGACAGAAGGCTGTGCAGAAGGTCAATGTCCTCTTGCTCGGTGAGGTCTTCCAAATCGGCCATTCCATCGTTGAATCTGATGTGGAAATCGGCGTCGGGGTCATAAACGAACGCGATGCCGCCGCTCATGCCCGCTCCGAAGTTGCGGCCGGCGCTGCCGATCACGGCCACCACGCCACCGGTCATGTACTCGCAGCCGTGGTCGCCCACGCCCTCGACGACGGCGCGCGCTCCGCTGTTGCGGACGGCGAACCGTTCGCCGGCGCGGCCGCGGATGAACACGTCCCCGCCGGTGGCGCCGTAAAGGGCCACGTTGCCGATGATGATGTT
Source organism: Dehalococcoidia bacterium (assembly GCA_963668585.1). Classification (GTDB taxonomy): domain Bacteria; phylum Chloroflexota; class Dehalococcoidia; order Lucifugimonadales; family UBA3495; genus Bin87. The sequence continues at coordinate 1,668,255 of OY764869.1, forward strand.
GTCTTCAGGCACGAAACCCGAACCGTCGGGGGGCACGATGACGATGCGACCGCCGCCGATGCCCTTGCCCATGTAGTCGTTGGTGTCGCCGGCCAGCCTGATGGAGACTCCGGGGGCGAGGAACGCTCCGAAACTCTGTCCGCCGGAACCGTTGAGGTTGATGTTGATTGTGCCGTCGGGCAGTCCGTCTTCGCCGTATTTGCGGGCGACGCGTCCGCTCAGCATTGCGCCGACGGTCCGGTTGGCGTTGCTCACCGGCAGGGTTATTTCCACCGGAGCGCCGTTGTCGATGGCCGGCTGGGCCTGGGCAATCAACTGGTGATCCAGCGCCTTTTGGAGTCCGTGGTCCTGGTCGATGCAGCAGTAGGTCTGCACCCGGTCGGCCTTGGGCGGGATGGTGAGCAGTTTGGAAAGGTCGATGCCCGAGGCTTTCCAGTGATCAACGGCCTGGCGGGTTTCGAGTTTGTCCACGCGGCCGACCATTTCCGCCACGGTGCGGAAGCCCAGTTCGGCCATGATTTCGCGCAGTTCTTCGGCAACGAAGTAGAAGTAATTGACCAGGTGCCCCGGTTGTCCGGCGAAGCGCTTGCGCAGTTCCGGGTCCTGGGTCGCGATGCCCACCGAGCAGGTGTTGAGGTGGCACTTGCGCAGCATGATGCAGCCGTTGACGATCAGGGCGGCGGTGGCCATGCCGAATTCTTCGGCGCCCAGGAGGGCGGCGATGGCGACGTCGCGGCCGGTTTTCAACTGGCCGTCGGTTTGCACCACGATGCGCCCGCGCAGGTCGTTGGCGACCAGCACCTGCTGGGTCTCGGCGACGCCAAGTTCCCAGGGCAGTCCGGCGTGCTTGATCGACGACTCCGGCGACGCGCCGGTGCCGCCGTCGTGTCCGCTGATGAGCACCACATCGCCGTGTCCCTTGGAGACCCCGGCGGCGATGGTGCCGACGCCAACCTCCGAGACCAGTTTGACGTGGATGCGTGCTTCAGGGTTGATGTTCTTGAGGTCGTGGATCAGTTGCGCCAGGTCTTCGATGGAATAGATGTCATGGTGAGGGGGCGGTGAGATCAACTCAACGCCGGGGGTGGTATGGCGCACCCATCCGATGTATTCGTCCACCTTGTGGCCGGGGAGTTGTCCGCCCTCGCCGGGCTTGGATCCCTGCGCCATCTTGATCTGGAGGTCGGTGGCGTTGACCAGGTAGTTGGGGGTGACGCCGAAACGCCCCGAGGCAACCTGCTTGATTGCGCTGGAGCGATTGTCGCCGTTGTCGTCGGGGGCGTAGCGATTGAAATCCTCGCCGCCTTCGCCGGTGTTGCTGCGCGCTCCGAGGCGATTCATGGCGATTGCCATGGTTTCGTGGGCTTCACGGCTGATGGAACCCAGCGAGATCGCGCCGGTGGCAAACCGCCGCACGATATCGACGGCCGGCTCCACGTCTTCGATGGGGATGGACTGGCCGGGTTTGAATTCAAACAGGCCGCGCAGGGTCGCCATCTTGCGGCTCTGGTCGTTGACCTCGTCGGCGAATTCGCGGTAGGCGCGTTGGTCATTGGAGCGGGTGGCGTACTGGAGCTTGGCGATGGCCTCGGGGTTCCACTGGTGGAATTCACCGTGACGACGCCACTGGTACTGGCCGCCCATGTCCAGTTCCTGCATACCCGGAACGAAGGGGTCGTCAAATGCCGACTGATGCCGCTGCAGTGTTTCTTCCTCGACGATGTCGAGCCCGATGCCCTGGATGCGCGACGGAGTCCGGGTGAAGTAGCGTTCGATCAGATCGTCGTTCAAACCGATGGCTTCGAAAATCTGCGCCCCGCGGTAGGACTGGACGGTGGAAATGCCCATTTTGGACATGACCTTGAGGATGCCCTTTTCGTTGGCCTTGATGAAGTTGTAAACGGCGTAATCGGGTTTGGCGCCGTTCAGTTCGCCACGTTCAGCCAGGTCGCGGACCGATTCCAGCGCCAGGTAGGGATTGACGCCGCCGGCGCCGTAGCCGACGAGGAGGCAGAAATGCTGCACCTCGCGGGGTTCGCCCGATTCGACGACCAGCCCGACGCGGGTGCGAGTGCCCTCACGGGTCAGATGGTGATGCACCGCGCTGGTAGCCAGCAGGCTGGGAATCGGCGCGTGGGCATCGTCCACGCCGCGATCCGACAGGATGATGATGTTCTTGCCGTCGGAGATGGCCCGGGATGCGGCATCGCACAGGTTGTCCAGCGCCTGCTTCAGCGAGCCGGCCCGCGCATCGAAAAGCGTCGAAATGGTCGCGGAGGACAATCCGGGGAGGTCAAGGGCGCGAATCTGCGCCAACTGCTCGTCGGTGAGCAGCGGGGACTTCAGGCGAAGCTGCCGGCAGTGAAGAGGGGTTTCCTCAAAAAGGTTCTGTTCGCTTCCGATGAAAGCCTCCAGCGAGGTTACGAGTTCCTCGCGGATGGCGTCCAGCGGCGGATTGGAAACCTGGGCGAACAGTTGCTTGAAGTAGTCGAACAGGGAACGGTTCTGGTCTGACAGCACGGCCAGAGAGGCGTCGTTGCCCATGGAACCGATGGCTTCGTACCCGGCGGCGGCCATGGGAGTGGTCAGCATCCGCAGTTCTTCGATGGTGTATCCGAAGGCGCGCTGCTGCTGGCGCAGGTTGTCCTCGCCCACCGGGGCAGGGACCGTGGCGTCCGGCAGATCCTCCAGGGAGACCTTGTTGTCCTTCAGCCAGTCGCCGTATGGTTGGCGGCTGGAAAGCGTGTGCTTGAGTTCCTCGTCGCCGATGATGCGTCCTTCGTCAAAGCTGACCAGGAACATCCGGCCCGGCTGGAGCCTGCCCTTCTCGCGAACGCTTTCGGGCGGCAGTTCGAGGACGCCGGTTTCCGAAGCCATCACGAGTTTGTCATCGTGGGTCACGGTGTAGCGGAAGGGGCGCAGGCCGTTGCGGTCGAGGACCGCGCAAACGTCCTTGCCGTCGGTGGCGAGCATCATGGCGGGGCCATCCCACGGCTCCATCATGCAGGAGTGAAACTCGTAGAAGTCCTTCTTCTCCTGCGGCATGGTTTCATGCTGGTCCCAAGCCTCGGGGATCATCATCAGCATGGCGTGGGAGAGATCCCGGCCGGTCATGACCAGCAGTTCCAGGGCGTTGTCGAAACTCGCGGTGTCGCTGGCCGCAGGGTCGCAGATGGGAGCAAGCTTGTTGATGTCGTCGCCGTAGAGCGGGGAACGGAACTCATGCTCGCGGGCGCGCATCCAGTTGATATTGCCCCTCAGGGTGTTGATTTCCCCGTTGTGCGCCAGGTAGCGATAGGGGTGCGCCAGTTTCCAGTGTCCCAGGGTGTTGGTGCTGAAGCGCGAATGGACCAGTGCGAAGCCCGACACCATGTCGCTGTCGTTGAGGTCAAGATAGAAACCGGATAGCTGGTACGACACCAGCAGGCCTTTGTACACAACGGTGTTGCAACTCAGGCTGCAGATGTAAAAGAAATCGGCGTCGTCATCGGTGATCCCGGTTTCGGGCAGGGTGTTGGTGATCACCTTCCGGGTGACGTACAGCTTGCGTTCGAACGACGCGCGGTCGGGAGTGTTGGCGGCGCCCTTTCCGACGAAGAACTGGCGGATGGTCGGACAGACGGCGCGGGCATCACGGCCGATGGCCGATGGATCCAGCGGCACTTCACGCCATCCCAGGAGGATCAGTCCCTCGTTGGCGATGACTTTTTCGATATGGGCGACGCAGGAATCCACCGCGCTGGCGTCCTGAGGCAGGAAAGCCATGCCGACGCCGTATTCGCCCTCGGCCGGCAGCGCAATGCCCAGGTCAGAAGAGACCTTGCGGAAGAAGGCGTCGGGCGTCTGGATGAGGATGCCGGCGCCGTCACCGGTGTCGGGGTCGGCGCCGGAGGCGCCGCGGTGTCCGAGGTTGTCGAGTACCTGCAGGGATTCCGTGATGATGGCGTGGGTTTTATCGCCCTTGATATTGGCCACCATGCCGACGCCGCAGGCGTCGTGTTCCTGGTCCGGAGAATATAAGCCGGATTGGGCCAGTTCTTTGAGCGAATTCATAACCGCACCCTGCAACTAAGGTAAAAGAAAAGCCGCCGGCAGAATTACGGTGTAAAACCCCAACTCTGCTGGGGCAACGCGACGTACCGGCGTCGCCGGAAAATTGACTTGTGTAATATATCACAAACGACGGGGATTGCAAGGCAAGCCCCCGCCGGCCTATACTCGCTCATTGGCGTCAGGCGCGCTCATTGCAACGGCGCAATTTGAATGACGATCGATGCGGGAATGACAACGACTTCAACATTGAGCCCTACCGAAACCGCCCGGCTGGCGGTTGACATTGCCGCCGAGAAACTGGCCACGGACATCCTGATGATAGACCTGCGCCAATTGACGGTTTTCGCCGATTACTTCGTGGTGATGACGGCCGACTCGGTGCGTCAGATTGAGGCGTTGGAAGAGGACATGACCAACGCGATGAAAGAAGCCGGGGTGGCGCGTCATCATCGCGAAGGGACCCCGGCATCCGGTTGGGTGCTGCTGGATTTTGCCGACGTGGTGATCCACATATTCGGGCCGGAAGAGCGGAATTTCTTCGGCCTGGAGCGACTGTGGAGTCGCGCTCCTCAGGTGGTCAGGATTCTATGATCCACTGGTCGGCGCTGCGCGAATAATCCAGCGCGCCGTCGGATCCAAAGAACAGTCCGATCTCGCGCTCCGCTGATTCCGGGCTGTCGGAACCGTGTACGATGTTCCGGCCGATGTCCACGCCCAGATCTCCCCGAATGGTGCCCGGCGACGCCTCGCCCGGGTTGGTCGCGCCCATCGTTTGCCTGGCCAGCGCCACGGCGTTGTTGGCCTCCCAGATCATCGCCACGATGGGGCCGGATGTGATGAACGAGACCAGCGACGGGAAGAATGGTCGGTTGACGTGTTCCGCGTAGTGGCGACCGGCCAGATCTTCGTCCACCTGCATCAGGCGGATGGCGACGAGCTTTAGGCCCCGGCGTTCCAGGCGTGATATCACCTCTCCGATGAGGCCGCGCTGAACGCCGTCGGGCTTGATTGCGACGAAGGTTTGTTCCATTGGTTGGTATGCTCCTGGTTGGCGATGGTGGATGTTTCAGGTTGAGGCGGCGCTCTGCCGGGGCCGGCCCTGGCGCACCGCGTCGCGTCGTTTGGGCGTGCCGATGGTGGGCATCCGCAGGTAGTAGGGCTGGAGGGTGGCGAGGTCGTCGGTGTCGTCCTGCTGCAGACGAAGGGCGGCGAGGGCGGCCAGAGCCCATACCCGGTTTGCGGGAGTCCACGGCGAAACGTCCGGGTCGAAAGCGTCCACGCCCGCGCTGATGTCCCGGATTTCCTGGCGTCTGGCATGGGCGGCCTCGCCGCAGTAGATCAGCGCCGGCGGGGATAAGGAAGGTTCCTGCTCCAACAGGTCCGCCGGGGCGGCGATGGCGTCTTCCCTGATTCTCTGGCCGCTGCCATCAAACCATGCTGAGGCGACCTCATTGCGGCCGGCATCGAGCCATGCCGACACCACGCCGCGGGGCGTCAGGTGCGGGGTGGCTTCGAGGGCAAGCGTATCGACTCCGACGATGGGAAATCCGGCGGCCATGGCCAGTCCCTTGGCGGCGCTGACGCCGACGCGGAGGGCGCTGAAAGGCCCGGGACCCAGCGCCACGGCGACCGCCGCAAGGTCGGCGGACCGGATGTGTCGCGCCGCCAGCAGTTCGGCGACGGCCGGCATCAATTGGGCGGTATGGTTGGCGGTGGACCGCCAGAGTCGGGCCTCGATGATCGAACCGTCCGTTTCGGACAGGGCGACGCCGCCGAACCGGGATGAAGTATCGATGGACAAAAGCATCAGCGTGATCCTGCGGCCAGATTGGCCATCAGGGCGGCAAACCGTTCCGGGGCGTCCGCGACGGTGATGCTATGACGCGCGGGGATGGTACCGTCCTCGTCGGGCATGACCTCACAGGCGGCCGGGTATTCGTCCACGGCGTAGTTGAGTTCGATCCACAGGGCATCTTCCGGAAAAATCTCGGCGGCGCGGTCGGCCCACTCGACGATCAGGATATCCTCCCCCGCCGCGACAATGTCCTCGAACCCCAGATCCCAGGCCTCGGCCGGATGGTCGATGCGGTACAGGTCGGCGTGGTGCAGGGTGAGGCGTCCCTGGTAACGGGTCATCAGTACGAAGGTGGGGCTGCGGGCGTAACCATCGACGCCCAGACCCCGGGCGATGCCCTGGGTGAGGCAGGTTTTGCCCGCTCCCAAAGGGCCGGTGAGCAGGAAAATGTCGCCGGGCAGCGCGGATTCCCCGATGATTTGTCCAACGCGCCGAGTCTCATCGGCATTGTTGGTGTGGAGGATGATGTGGTCGGCCATTGGGGTACGTCGTGGTTTGCCCGGTGTCGTCGCGAAATCAGGCGTTGAAATGGTCCCAACCGGCGCCGCGACGGGCCAATGGGTCACCGCTGTGGTCGAGTACTGTGACGGATCCGGGTTCTCCTGTGGTGATTTCTCCGATGACCGCCGCGCCGTCGGGCAGTCGGGCCATGGCGTCATCCATTATATCGGGTGGCGCAGCGAACAGCAGGACATAATCCTCGCCGCCGTAGAGGGCGAGGTCCAGCCAGTCGTCGGGGAACGCTGTTTTGAGTTCCGGGCTCACTGGTATCCGGTCCGAGTTAATGATGGCGGCGACTCCGCTGGCGGAACAGAGTTTGCCCAGGTCGTCCGCCAACCCGTCGCTCACGTCCATGGCGGAAGGGGTCCGTGCGGCTGCCAGTATCTTGCCGGCGTCGATATGTGGACGGGGACGCCGGTGCTGCTCGATCAGGTCGGACGCTTGCGGCGCATGACCATCAAGCAATTGTCGCAGGCCTCCCCCGGAGCTGCCCACCGGCCCGGTCAGCCCCACCAGATGCCCGGGTCGGGCGGCGGTCCGCACCATGGGAATCCCCCCGATGGTTCCGGTGAGGGCGACGGTGACGAAGGCCACTGGGGAGCGCACCATGTCGCCGCCGATGATGCTGGCGCCGTATTCGTTGCAAATCTGCATCATCCCTGCGTACAGTTCTTTCACGTCGTCCACCGGTGTATCCGGAGGCAGGCCCAGGGTGATGAGCGCAACGGCCGGGTCTCCGCCCATGGCGGCCACGTCGCTGATGTTGGAGGCGACGGCCTTCCAGCCCAGGTCGCGCCAGGGAGTGGTCGCAGCGGTGAAGTGAATGCCGTCCACCATGGTATCGGTGGTGTATAGTTCGGTGATCGGCCCGGTGGGGAAGGTGATGGCTGCGGCATCGTCGCCGTTGCCGACGGCGAGGTTGAATGGGCGACGGGCATCCGGCGTTGGGGAAGCGGGCTTGGTCCATTGCTGGACCAGTTCAATGAGGCCGAATTCGCCGAGGTCGGAGATGCGCATACTGGGTAGAGTGTTGCCGTGGGGCAAGGTGATGGGCGGATACTATGATGTCAAAGCGGGGCAAAAGGAAACCGGGCCGTTTTGACGGGCCCGGTATTTTCCATGCGCTTTTTCGGTTGATTAGTGAAAGGAAGCAAGAGATTTGCGAGTTTGTCCGGCAATTTTGCCGGTATGCAGCGGATTTTCTAATGGAACCTGCCGTTCTGACTCCGGGAGTCCAATTGAACTCGACCAGACGAGCCATCGAGCGGGAACGTCCGCTGATTGACCTGGGAGTGGGACGGGTCGCGCCTTGCGGCGTTCACCGACCATAGGTCTCCCTGAAAAGGAGGTGATCCAGCCGCACCTTCCGGTACAGCTACCTTGTTACGACTTCGTCCCAGTTACCGAACCCGACCTCGGCGCCTGCCTCCCAAAGGGTTAGCTCAGCGACTTCAATCGTTCTCGGCTTCCATGACGTGACGGGCGGTGTGTACAAGGCCCGGGAACGTATTCACCGCAGTATGCTGACCTGCGGTTACTAGCGATTCCGCGTTCATGCAGGCGGGTTTCAGCCTGCAATCCCAACTGGGGCCGGCTTTGGTGGGATTGGCTCCAGCTCGCGCTTTAGCAACCCATTGTACCGGCCATTGTAGCGTGTGTGTAGCCCTGGACATAAGGGCCATGATGACTTGACGTCGTCCCCACCTTCCTCCTCCTTGCGGGAGGCTGTCTCGCTAGAGAGTGTAACTAGCGACGAGGGTTGCGCTCGTTGCGGGACTTAACCCAACACCTCACGGCACGAGCTGACGACAGCCATGCAGCACCTGTGATGGCTCCCCGAGTTACCCCGAGGTCGTCATCCTTTCGGATTTCTACTACCAACATGTCAAGCCCAGGTAAGGTTCTTCGCTTAGCATCGAATTAAACCACACGCTCCACCGCTTGTGCGGGCCCCCGTCAATTCCTTTGAGTTTTAGCCTTGCGGCCGTAGTCCCCAGGCGGGATACTTAACGCGTTAGCTACGGCACGGAGGGGGTCAATACCCCCCATACCTAGTATCCATCGTTTAGGGCGTGGACTACCTGGGTATCTAATCCAGTTTGCTCCCCACGCTCTCGCGCCTCAGCGTCAGTTATAGCCCAGTAAGCCGCTTTCGCCACTGGTGTTCCTCCCGATATCTACGCATTCCACCGCTACACCGGGAATTCTGCTTACCTCTGCTATCCTCAAGTCGAATAGTATCCCTTGACCTCTCCCAGTTGAGCCGGGAGCTTTCACAAGAGACTTATCCAACCGCCTACGCGCACTTTACGCCCAGTGATTCCGGGTAACGCTTGCCCCCTACGTATTACCGCGGCTGCTGGCACGTAGTTAGCCGGGGCTTATTCCCGAGGTACCGTCCTTTATCTTCCCTCGGAAAAGGGGTTTACAACCCGAAGGCCTTCGTCCCCCACGCGACGTCGCTGGGTCAGGCTTTCGCCCATTGCCCAAGATTCCCTGCTGCTGCCTCCCGTAGGAGTGGGGGCCGTTCTCAGTCCCCCTCTGGCTGGTCATCCTCTCAGACCAGCTACCCGTCATAGGCTTGGTGGGCCATTACCCCACCAACAACCTGATAGGACGCGAGCTCCTCCTCCGGCGACCGGAGCCTTTCATCTGTATCCCAAGGGATGCAGATCGTATGCGGGATTATCCTCAGTTTCCCGAGGTTATACCCCACCGGAGGGCAGATTACTCACGCGTTACTCAGCCGTCTGCCGCTTTATCATTGTGGCCGAAGCCACGATCACGCTCGACTTGCATGCATTAAGCGCGCCGCCAGCGTTCACCCTGAGCCAGGATCAAACTCTCTTAATAGAACCTTACTTGCTTCCTTCCACTATTCAACTGTAAAAGTGCCTGCTCTCGCCGGAGGCGCGGGGCCATCAACGGCGATTGCGTTCAACGACTGTACTCCATCGATCCGGCGTTGTCAACACCGTGTTGCGTGCAATTTGCGCTGGAGTCCCGTTTTTGCGCGATTCGCGCCCAGGTGGTAAGATTATAGACGGTCCTGCCGAACATCGGGTCGGTTGGACCGACAGTTGGGGACGCGTAGGTTCGACAGGAGCGGTCTCTGACGGATTGCAGGCCGAGGTTGCTGCTGCCCTCGCTAAAAACAGTGGCGAACAATTAACTGGCGAACGTGAATTCGCTCTAGCCGCCTAACCGCGGCTACGTCTGCCACCGGTATGCCCGGAAGCTGGGAAGCGGACGTCCAATTATTCCGGGATGCTACCCCAGGGACGCCGATAGCCGGGGCCATAGATTTTATCGGCTGGCGGTTGCCGAATCCTGTCGGCGGGAGTCGGCGGCAGCGAGACTAAAGCGCCGAACAAGCTTGTAGCATATCCGATCAGCGGAGTTTCTGGACGGGGAGTGCGACTCTCCCCCGTCTCCACCATTCCCAGTTAAATGTCCGGTTTGGGCTGATCGCAACGAAACATCGCTGCGTTCCGCCATGGTGAGCATGGTCTGGCAGGTATCCGGTTTTGGGAGAACGCCGACGATCGCTCGCTGATCAAGGTCCACGTACACGGCCTCGAGAAAGGTCCGCAAAAATCCGGTTTCGGCGACTGACGCACGACGAGCGCCATTCTGCGCCAAATTTCGCCAACTGATTGCCCGCATCGGTCGCTTCGCCGATTTCCGGGATGTGGGCGCCAACCATCTCAGCCTCGGCTCGGTTTTTCGTGACCGTATAGATTTTCCAGTCGATTTCCCCGGTCAAATAGAGGTGCCGGGCCCTGTCCACCTGTCCTTGGATGGCGTGTCGTTTTTGGATAGCGGCGGTGTGGTCCTGCCCCTTCACGTGGTGTTCGATTTGCCTTCCCAGCCTGATCATTCCCAACAACAACCCTCTTCAACCCATCATCCCCAATCCTCGGACGGGCGGCCGGGGTAGCATTCGCCTTTATACCGGGCCTGGCCGAGGAAAAGCGGTTGCCATTCGCAGCATCCGCGTCGGAAAGGGCAAGTTGGGCAGGCTCGCACGGGACCCGGCCAGCGTGAAACGGGGAAGGGACACCGCGTCACAAAAACGGGAGAAGCGTGTGTGCCGCCGGGTGCGCCACCGGGTGAAACGCCGCGTGGCGATCATTGGCCGACGTCCAGCCACAACTCCTCCAATCCCCTCTGTATGACGTGCCTTTCCCGGTACTTGGGTTCGCGCGCCAGGGTGATGCGAGGAAACCTTTCGATCAACGACGTGAATGCGATACGCGCCTGCAGCATGACCAGAGGCGCGCCGAGACAGTGATGCACGCCCCGGCCGAAGGAGATGTGGCTCCGTTGCTCGCGGGATATGTCGAGAATGTGGGGGTCTGGGAAAACGGAAGGGTCGCGGTTGGCGGCGCCTATTCCGCAGATGACCGTTTGGCCGGCACGTATCCGGCGCCCATCGATTTCCGTGTCCACCGGCGCGAAGCGGGCGCCCAGCTGGATCGGGCTGTCGTATCTCAACAGTTCGTGGATGGCCGGGTCGATCATGCCGGGATTGCGGCGGAGGGTTTCGAGCTGATCGGGATGCCTCAGCAGGGCCAGCATGCCGTTGCCGATCAGGTTTTTCGCCATGTCGTTGCCCGCGACCATCAACAGGGATAGTGTGGTTACCAACTCCTCGCGGGTCAGCCGGTCGCCAGCCTCTTCCGCGTCGATCAGGGCGGTGATAATGTCGTCCTGCGGTTCCCGCTGCCGCAGTTCAATCTGGCGCTCAGTGTATTGAAAGGCCTCCTCGGAGGCGTTCCTGATGCGCCGTTTCTCCGCCTCGCTCAGATGCGGTATGAACGCATTGGCCCCTTCGGTGGACCAGCGCCCGAACTTGTCCACATCCTCGGCGGGAACACCCAGCAGGGCGCCGATGCTGAAAAGCGGCAATGGATAAGCCAGTTCTTTCAGCAGGTCGAATTGGCACTTGCCGGCAACCCTGTCCAGGTGATCATCCGCAATGGTCTGGATCGTCTGGCCCAGGTCGGCGACGGCCCGAGGCGTGAAAGCCTTGGAAACCAGTGATCTGATCCTGGTGTGGTCAGGCGGGTCCATGCGGAGCATGCTCTTGTATTCATCTCCGCGGGCGAAAGGGACCTCGTTGGGGTCGTCCCTGGAAAATTGGCTGTGATCGCGCATGACGCGGTCCACATCTTCGTATCTTGTCAGAATCCATGCGTTGGTCAGGCGCAACCGGTGGACCGGATCTTTTTCACGAAGCCGGTCATAAACGGGGTAGGGATTCTGGATGTTCTCGCGTGAGATCGGGTTATAGCTGACTCCCGATTCCAGATGCTCCCAAGTCAGCAGCGTCTTTATCGCTACCGGAAAGACCGCCTTTCTGACAATTGTGGGCATGGCAGCCATTCATCTCTCCTCAACGCTCAGATAGGAAAATACGGCAACAGGAGATGCCGGCGCTGAATATCCCTGCATTACGGCTGCCGGTCAGGCTGCGTAACCCAGCAGATCCAGCCCGGGGCGGCAGGCGGCGGTGAGCCTGTCCCGCATTTCGGGTTCCAGATCCGGGAACCGGGACCGGGTCGAACGGGGAATCGCAGATGCCCGGCGCACCCAGTCATCGTCCTCGAGTTCCGGCGATATGAACCTGATGAGGCGACGTACCTGGCCTTCCGGATCTGTTAGCACGTCCTCAAATCTGACGTTCAACAGTTGACCGGGAGGCAATCGCTCAAACACCCGGTCCCCGTGTTCAATCAACCGGCTCCAAAACTCACCGAAATGCGAAAGATCCAATCTGTCGCTCGGAAGGTTCCGTTTCAGAGTGAACGTGTTCAGCGCGGGAGCCATTCGCGTGATGATCTGTTCCCAGATCCAGTCGTGCCTGATCAGATTGAGCATATCCACCGGTCCCGCCCGCAATACCGTGAGGGATGTAACGAGTACGCGAAACAGGTAGTGTCGGCTCATCGACAGCGCAACGTCACGGCCGTCGCGGTATACGTGGATCACCCGCGCGTCGGGGAAGTGTTTCAACAGGACTGACGCTGACAGCAGTGATGTTCCGGAACGCTCCACCCAGGCGACGCGGTCGAACCGGGAGCAAAGCCAGCCGAAGATGTCCCGGTACTGTTGTGTCGGACTCTGGGTTGGCAGGGATCGTACAGCCGGCTCGATCTCGTCAAAAAAAGCGTCGTGGTCATGCGTCAGATGCGGGATGGTGGCGCACATAATGGGCGGCACGTCGGCCCGCGTGAACCGGGCGCCGGGAGTGTCAAACGGGTACAGCAGTTCCTCATAGTTCCCCTGCAGCATCACGCGCGTGTGGTTTTGCTGTTTGCTGAGGAGATCCCACATCCACTCGCCGGACCGGCGTTTGCGGGAGAAAGCCGTCAGGCCCGTGAACGCATAGAGTTCAGAGAGGCTGAGAACTCGAGGATGCAGGTTCAAAAGGTTGGAGACCATAGTTGAACCGCACCGCCCGGTGCTGATCACGAACACCGGGGGGATCGTCTGTGCAGTCTTGGGTTGGCTCATGTTTGCGGTGACCTCCGGCTGGGAAGTGTGGCTCCCGGGCTGGTCAGGTCGATGCGTCCGGTGTCGGGCGCGGCCCTGAGTGTGGCTTTTTGTCTTTGCTGCATCGACTGTTGTGAGACCCCGATGCGCGCCCCGGCAAAAACAGCGCCGCGATTATTGCCAGCGCCACGATGACGGCGCCGACCACGAACGCATCTCCAACCGCACCGGCGAGGGAGGATTTCATGGATACAGTCAACGTGTCCGCCAACTGAGAACCCGCCGGGCCCAACCTGGCGAGGCTGGCCTGCATATGTTCAATCGTTGCCGGGTCGGTCAACGCGCCGGGGTCGTGCTTCAGGGCATCGATTTCCGCGGCAACGGCGGTCGGGTCAGCGCTCGCGGGCAGAGCGCTTTCCAGCCGTGAGGCAAAGCGACCCGTCATCACCGCGCCCAGCGCCGCCAATCCAAGACTGCCGCCCGCGATCCGGTAAAACTGCAACGTGGCGGCCCCGACCCCCGCATTTCCCCGCGGCAACGAGTTCTGCACGGCGACGTTCATCGCCGACAGCGCGCCGCCGAACCCCAGCCCAACCATGACCAGGTACAGGATGACCTGTGCCGGGCCGGTCTGCTGGGACATCGTGGACAGCAGGTAAACGCCGCCAACCATGAGCGCAATCGCCGCCACAACCTGGATGCGATAGTGTCCGCCGGTTCTGGAAAGCAATTGCCCCGAGATGATGGTGCCCGCAACCAGTCCGAGCATCAGAGCGGTGAGGAACTGTCCGCTGCCGCTGGCCGATGAACCCAACGCTCCCTGGAGGAACAGGGGCATCAGGACGATGCAGGAGTAAAAGCCGAACCCGGTGAGACCGGTGATGGCGATACAGGAGACCACGGTGCGGTTCCGGTATATCGCCAGGGGAACGATGGGGTGTTCGGCTTTGGATTCTACCCATACGAGCGCCCCGGCCATCGCCAGGCCGAGCACTAGCAATCCCAACACCTGCGGCGACGCCCAGGGATGATGCGCTCCCGCCCACGACAGGGCCAGCATGATGGGCGTCAAAGTCAGCGCCAGGGTCGCGATACCAGGGTAATCGACCTTCAGGTTCCTGGTCGCCGAACCGCTCTCCGGGAAACGGAGCAGGATCAGGAGCACCACAATCCCCGCCGGGACGTTGACCAGGAACACCCAGGTCCAATCGAAGTGGTCGGTGATATAGCCGCCCAGCACGGGCCCTATGACCGAAGCCAATCCATAGACTGCCCCCACGAGGCCCATGAATTTCCCACGCCGCTGAGGCTCGAACAGGTCCGCGATGGCGGCGACGCAGTTCGCCATCAGGATCCCGCCACCCACTCCCTGGACGGCGCGGGCGGCGACGAGGTGCGTCATCGACTGGCTCAACCCGGCCAGGACAGAACCCACCACGAAGATCAACAGGCCCACGATGAAGAACGACCGGCGGCCGTAGAGATCGCTGAGCCTCCCGCCGACGGGAGCGGCTATCGCAGCGGCGACCAGGTATGCCGTTGCAGCCCAGGTGTAATGGTCAAACCCGGCCAGGTCGGCGATTATGTGTGGCATCGCGGTGGCGATGCTGGTCTGGCTGACCGCCGACAGGAATATTGCCAGCAGCACGCCGACCAGCGCAATGGCCACGCGTCGCCTGGGGAGCCGCACCAGCGTCTCTCCATGGTTCGCGGTCATTTCCGTACTTGTCATTGGGTAACGTTCAAGGCGGCATTGAGGCTTAGGGCATTAAGCGGATTTTGGTGGACGGTCTGGCTCCACGCCGTGGAGTGATTGCAAGGGATGCGCGGGTCAATCGCGTGAGGCGCTTGCAGCGCGCCGCATTTCGAGATCCCAGGCGGCGGGATTGCGCGGGCCCGGTGGGTTATCACGTCCGAGCGGCCGCGACGGTATGAGAGGCGGCGCGGCCCGAAAGCAATTGATGCTCGGCCAGGTAGCGCATGACGATGTCCGCACAATCCAGCGGGGACAAATAGCTGGTGTCCACCGTGACCTCTGCGTGCGTCGGCCCTTCAAAGGGGGAATCGATGCCGGTGAAATCGCGAATCTCGCCGGCGCGGGCGCGGTGGTAAAGGCCCTTGGGGTCGCGGTGCTCGCACACTTCCAGCGGGGTGTCCACGAACACCTCGATAAATTTGCCGGGCGGGATCAGGCTGCGGGCGAAATCGCGTTCCGACTTGAAGGGCGAGATGCAGGCGGTCAGGGTCACGAGTCCGGCGTCGTACATCAGGCCCGCGACCTCCGCCATGCGTCTGACGTTCTCGTGCCGGTCCGCCTCCTCGAAACCAAGGTCCAGGTTCAACCCGTGCCGGAGATTGTCCCCATCAAGGACGTACACGAAGTGCCCATCGTCAAAGAGGCGTTGGGCCAGGAAGTTGGCCAGCGTGGTTTTGCCGGCGCCGGACAGGCCGGTCAGCCACAGGACGAGGGGTTCCTGGTGAATGAGCGCCGTGCGGTCGGCCCGGGCGACGGTGTAGTCCTGCCAAAATACGTTGGTGGAATTGATCATCTTGTTATGGTCCTGGATCGAGAGTTATGTTGCTGGAACCTGGGCCCGCAGGGACTAAATCAACCTGGGTGTTGTGCCTCGCCAAGGCGGCAAACGCCGAGCGATGTCGCCGGCACGGTTCGGTTTTCGGGGGACAATCGGCCTCGGCTTGAGGAGTTCTGAATCGATAGGAAAATTGGGCGCGACGAGACGATCATCGGCTCACGTCAACCCACAGTTCCTCCAGACCTCGCTGTATGGTGTAATTTTTGTTGTATGAAGGTTCGGCTGCCAGCGTCATGTGGGGATAGCGGTCCAGCAGCGTCAGGAACGCGATGCGGGTTTTCAGCAGGGCCAGCGGCGCACCGAGGCAATGATGCACACCGCGCCCGAAGGAAATATGGCTCCTTTCGTCGCGGGATATGTCCAGCACGTTGGGGTCGGTGAATACCGACGGGTCCCGGTTCGCCGCGCCGATGGCGCAAACCAGCACCTGGCCGGCGCGTATCCGGCGCCCGCCGATCTCCGTATCAGCAGGCGCATAACGCGCTCCCAACTGGATCGGACCGTCGTATCTCAACACCTCGGCAATGGCTGAGTCGATCATCTCCGGATTCTTGCGCAGCATATCGAATTGTTCGGGATTCTTGAGCAGGGCATGCATCCCGTTGCCAATGAGGTTCCTGGTTGTTTCGTTGCCCGCGACCATCAGCAGGGACAAAGTGGCAACAACTTCCTCCCGAGTGAGGCGATCCCCTTCTTCTTCGGCCTCAATGAGGGCGGTGATCATGTCGGCTCGCGGTTCGCGCTGTCGCAATTCCAACTGCCGCTCGACGTATTGGAAAATCTCCTCAGAGAGGTTGACCAGTTTCTGCTTTTCATTTCTGCTGAGATTGGGGAAAAAGACGTTGGCCTGTTCGTCGGTCCATCTCCCCAACAGGTCCGCATCTTCAGTTGGCAGACCCAGCAAGGCGGCGATGGTCAGCGACGGCAGCGGGTAGGCCAGAACCTGGATCAGGTCGAAACGGTCCTGGCCTTCGACTTGGTCCAGTTGTTCATCAACGATAGCCTGGATCCTTGGAGCCAGTTCCGCGACTGCCCGGCGCGTGAACGCCTTGGAAACCAGTGACCTGATCCTGGTGTGGTCGGGAGGGTCCATGCGGAGCATGCTCCGGTACTCTTCCCCTCGGGCAAAGGGAGCCTCCTTGCGGGTGCCCCGGGAAAATTGCCGGTGATCACGCATCACCTGATCAACGTCTTCGTACCTGGTCAGTACCCAGGCGTTGGACAAACGCATCCGGTGCACCGGATCCTTCTCCCGCAGTTTGTCGTACAAGGGATAGGGATCATCCAGGGTTCTACGGGAAATGGGGTTGTAACTGACGCCCGACTCCAAATGCTCCCAGGTCAGCAGCGTTCGCACAGCGGCCGGCAAGACCGCCTTCTTAACCATTGCTGATATATCAGCCATTCCAATGCTCCCAGTTAGCCCAAATTGAGGGTGAGTGTTTGGTGGCCCGACTGCATGGACGGTTCGGGCACGTTGTGATTGTGGTAGTACGGATCAAAATTATTGTGATCGCCGGCGTTCGGCGTAGGCTCATGCAGGGGGCAACAGCCCGGGCGAAGCAGGTCATGCCGGCCCCATTGATCGCGCGACGCCTCGCCGGTCCGGCGCCTCTTGCCGCCCGGTGCCCGAACGGAATTCCAACAGGCTGAGGACCCTGGATGGAGATTCAGCGCATCTGGGACCAGCGTTGAACCGCACCGACCGGCGCTGAGAGCAAAAATCGGAAGGCTGGCAGGGTTTGGTCGGGAGTTGCTCGCCATGGTTTGACCTATTCAGCGCGCAACTGCTCGGGCAGTCTGTAATTGAGTTCGAGGCTGTGGGAAACTTCCAGCAGGAAGGCGAAGTTGTTGCCGAAACGGCTGTAAGATTTTTCCGGCACCAGTTGCCCTGACGGTCCAAAAATCATGCGGTGCAACCTCATTGCAGGCAACAGGCCGAACGTGTACATCCTGGGAAACTGCAACCGGTCAGCGATTTCATGGCCCAGGAGCGCCCGGGCAACCCGGTAGATGTTGCTGGAAAACCTGCGGGCCGTCTTTGGGTCGGTCGCGCCGGCTATGTCGGGGAGACCGTGAACCAGCGCGCCGGCGACCGCCGCCGACTCCTCGGAAGGAGGAGGTTCACACATCATTGCGGTTCGATTGAATTCGCGGGTTACTGCTTCGTTGCCTTCAAAAAGCAGTTCTTCCGGGGTGCCGATCAAAAGCGAAGCATAGCGCCAGATCTGCATGAAGCCTTCACGCTCTTCGAGGGTCATCCGCGCCCCCAACTGCTCTGCCTGGCGCAACGTCGTGGCCGAAAAATTGGATGACGCCAGGCCCATGTGCGCTGAGCTGAGCGGCGTGCCGTACACCGATTCGTCCCAATCGCCCGATTCGCGGATCAGGCGCCGGATGTGGGCGTGCATGAGCCGGATGCGAACCGATGCTTTCCACCCGTCGCCCTGCCGGTTCAGGGATCCGGGGAGCATGATTTCGATGAAGTGTCGCGTGTTCTCCCGTATACGCTGTGGGGCGTGTCCACTCAGGACCCGGCCGGTCGTGTAGAAACCCTTGCTGATCAATGTGGTGGCGTTCAGGAGAGTCACCACGAAGAACGCGGGCATGAAGAGGTCGGAATACCGGTGAAACAGCTGGCGGCCGGGCAAAACACGGTCAGAGCTGTACCAATCGGGTGGCGTGGAAATCTGTTCAAAGAAGTCCCGGAGAGCCTGTGGAGCCTCTCGCATCGCGTGATATTGCTGGTTCATTCCGGCTTCAATGAAACGACGCGACTGGCCACGGTCGAGGGCGTTGATGGATTCCGCGACCGCGTCGGCCATGGGATCGCCCATATGCACATGTTTCAGGTACCGATAGGCCATTGCCGGGTCGGCAGCGCTGGCCCGTTGGTATCCGGGAATGCAGAGTGAGGGAACAACCATAGGTCGATCACCGGGCTATGCGAGCGCCGTCGATACGTGCCGGCAATCCGGCTGACCGCCGCATACCATCCCAGCGGGTTGGAATAGTTGCTTGATGTCCCCGGTTGCCTGACGCGGGGGACTCCCTGCGACTGCGATCGGCCGTCTCCCTGGCTCTAGGGTACGCAGAATGCCTTGATGCGGGGCCAAGCCCGAAGGCGGAGGTTTCGGAGGCGTCGGCGGGCGTCGCCAGGCAGGCTGACGGGACGTTGATGGCTGGCGCAGAGAGGCCCGCAGGTCGGTAGGCGACCCGTGGATGACCGGCAAATCCGCGGACCGCTCGAAGCGCCGCGAATATCGTCGTCCGGGACGGGAAAGAACCGACCACGTCCGCCAGGTCTGTGGGGCCGGGTGGATCTTCAGTTAGCCGCAGTAGGTATCGGGCATTGCCGTTGTGCATGAGTTATGTGTGTATTTTGTATGACGCCTGATCGCGCTGTGCGAACCGGGCGACTGGGGAGGGGCTATTTCGCCAACACTATATTGATGCATCGGACGAAGACTTATCTGATCGAGGGAATATATTAAAGTGAGTGTCGCATACACTGACTGATTTTTCAAGAGACGCGCACGTAATCGTAGGGTGTTCCCTGACGAGGTACGGCTCATCGTTTGCATCCGGCGTGTCCGAGCGGTTGGGGTTACTGCGCCAGGGTATCCGCGACCGCGTAGAGGGGTTCGCATCAGACCAACCACCGTGGCCGTCAGGTTGCTGTCCGGTGTCTCGCCAACCGTCGGAAGAAACGCTCTGGTGGAACGAGGTCAGGTAAACCAGATATTTGGCGCAGGAGCGGGAACACCCGGATGGAGTCGGAGAGGAACTCCAACAGCGGCCATATCCGGTCGAGATCGCGAGTGATTATCACGTCGGTACTTCTGCCCTGAAGGTTTCCTGAACCATCAGCGGATGTATCGCGATGTTGCCATCTGGAAGTGGGCGATTTAGTCTTCCGGCACTTCCATCAGGGATGTGGGTTTCCCGACTCCTACCTGATCCACACCGGTCGAAACCGTCGCGTTGGACCAAAACGCCACGTCGACTGCCTGAGTGGCGATGGAACCGCCACCGATCGGAACGAGCGGCTTGCGATGGGCGTCCTGCCGGGCAGCGAAACCGACAACACTGCAAAGTTCACGCACTCGACGCCGCTGTTTACAAAGGAGAGAGCCGCGGTGTTCGACCTGCGAGTCGGAGGTCAAGAACCTGGCGCCCAAGGCGCGCCACGTCAACCGGTTTGTTAATCATATGATGGCATGGTGTTCACACTCTGATTTTGTGGTATGGGCTCAATAAACGACCGCTTTGGCCGGGTGATTAAAATTTCCATAACAACCATTTGCAATGGCTATTGTTATGCCTATCGTGTGATTGGGACGTTGCGATTGCATTGACATGGACAATACGTGAGCCCGGGCTGCAACCCCGACCAAACCACCTTGGAGCCAAATCAAGGGCTGCTTGGATACGCACAAAATGGCATAACGCGGCAGTTCATAAGGGTCCATGCTGTTCCTGTCCATCGCGGTCCTCTCTCATCGGGGTTGTAGTTGTTCCGACAAGGATGACGCGGCGGCTCTCTTCTTCGTGCCACCCGATTTCCGCTACACCACGTGCGGAGACTCTGCTACGCGGTGTATTCTGCGGTGATATGTTGGCGGTAGATTGATCGACGCCGCTTATGGTTCGGACGGGGATTTATAGCTGGGTATGTGGGCCCATCCATTCCCAGAGCAACACTCTTCAACCCATCATCCCGAATCCCCAGACGGGCTGCTAGCCGAGGAAAGCCCATGCCAGGGTCGCGGCTCCCCCCAACGCCAGAGAGCCGGCCCAGAGCAAATCCAGGTTGATCCATCCGCGGCGCAGGAAAGCGAGGCCGACCCGATAATAGACGATGACTGCCGCCGTGAGCATGACGGCCAGCATGATCATGGTGTGGCCGAGCAGACCGATCACCCACCAAATCGGAGCGTCGTCCAGCGAAAGGAATGCGCCGTGCTCGCCCAAGTCGCCGGCGACGCCCGACGCGGCCTCGCTGCTGGTTAGGGCCAGCGCCACGGGAGCCAGCATCAAACCCGCGCCATGAGCGGTGGCCATCAGGAATGACCAGGCAATCAGGTCGCGCCCGCCCACGTTCATGCCGACCCACCGGGGATGACGGTAGTACAACGCCAGCCGGACCAATCCGAAGGCCAGCAGCGCGGCGCCCACTCCGATGCGCACCCACAGCAGGGGCAGGAACGCGCCCACCGCCAGCAGTGCAACCATTACCACCAGCACGGACGCCAGGTGTCCGACGGCGATGAATCCCGTGGCGGTGTATAGATTCGCGGGCCGCTGGCGTTGCAGCGCCAGGCCCACGGCGAACAGCCAACCCATTGCGGGGTTCAGGCCGTGAAATACCCCCAGCGCCGCCAGACCCAGCCAGGGCCCCAACGACGCCAGGGCCGCCGGATCGGGTATCAGTGCGTGCAGCAAAATCACGCGGCAATCCAGCCCATCCGGATTGGACAGTCAGACTGCCGCGTGCATCGCATAAACGGAAAACGCGCTACGGGAAGCAGTATGTGTCCGACGAAGCGTCGCCGCCCTGGAGCCTGACCTGGTGGCTGCGGGTCTTGCCGTAGTCCACGAAGAAATCGGGATTGACCGACATCCCGCCCTCAGGATTCACATCGATGCGGCTGAGCCAGCCATTGAGTCCGTCGGGGTAGAACTGGTCATCCCACGACGAGTAGAGGGAATTGGTGAGATACACACGGCGTCCATCGCGGCTGATCTCCACCATCTGCGGGCCACCGGTGAGGGTTGCGCCGTTGGGATGAGCCGCCTTGCGCACAACGCCGCCCATTTCCAGTTCGCCCGTCTGCACTGGGTTGAACGGGTCGGACACGTCGAACTGCAACAATTTGCCGGTGCCCCAGCAGGATATGTAGAGGAAGCGGTCGTCCAGCGACAGGTCGATGTCCGTGACCAGCGGCGGCACCGCGCCCAGGGGCTGCAAGGCCGGCGGCAAAACCGACGCGTCGGCCGGCTCGGCGGGGATGGTGATTACTTTGGTCGCAGTCCACTCCTCGCCGTCGCGGTACCAAAGGAAAACGGAACCGGACAGGTCTTCGGTGCTGACCACCACGCCGCAGAAGCCATAGTGTCGGGTCGGATTGTGGGCAGGACGCAGTTCCAGAGCCATCTGGTGTTGCGGGCCCAGATCAACCTCCTGGCGATGCGAACGGCGGCGCATGTCCCAGAAGTGCAGCTTGTGGCCGTAGTTCTGTCCGACCACGTCCTCCAGCCTGGCCCCGCTTTCGAACATTTCCGGCGTGCCCCACTCGCTGGTCATCATGGTGTCGATGCCGATGTGCCACCAGAAATCGTAGGCCAACTCCTGGGGTCCGCGGTCCAGTTCCCAGGGGCCAATGGGCTCAAAGGTGTAGTGGTCGAGCAGCATGATCCCTCCGGGGCGGCCTCCGTCGGAGGATCCCAGAGCGCTCACGTAGATGGCATCGGGGCCACAATGCACCGTGTGGGGGCGGCTGTAACCGGCCCGCTGCACCTTTTCGGCCTCGATGGTCTTGGCGATCCGGGGTCGGACCGGATCCGGCTGTGTGTCGATGATGTAGATGCGGCTGCTCGCGAGGCTGGGAACAACCAGATAGCGGCGCTCCAGATGGGGATGCGCAGATGACGGGCACAAAGCCGCGCTGCACGCGTTCCAGTTGAAGTGGTGCAATTCGTCATCCACGTTGGGCATATCCAACGAATGGACGACCTGGGAGTAGGATGGCGAGTTGGGATCGCAATCCACCACCGTCATTGCGTCCGGCTGGTCGGTGCCGGGATTGAGCACGGCAACGTAGGCCAGACGCTCCTGTGGAGCCTCCATGGCCAGGCGAGCCGATGGGTAAAATGTTGGGTCCGGTGTCCAGAGCGCCATTTTGTTAGCCTCCTATGGTTGTGAGTTCTGCACCGTGCGGGCATAAATGCGAGTGATGATTGCGCCATGCTATCCCAGCATATGCATCAGGGCAACTGTCCCGCGGCTACGACGATGGCCTCTCCAAAGTCGCGTCACGTCCCGCTCATAATGAGCCGGTCGAAGGACGAGCGGACAACAGCAAATCGCACAACTTTGAAAAGGCCCTGTTCAGGGGATTACGACCGCCCACGCGGTACATTTTCTCTCCGCCCTTTATACGCCGCACCTGTTCCGCAAGTTTTTCCAGCGCGACGGGGATCGGGGGAAGCACGACCTGGGGGGAACGGGATTGGGCCTCGCCATCTGCAAGAGAATAGTGGAAGCTCACGGAGGACGTATCTGGGCCGAGAGCGCCGGCCCCGGTTTTGGAACGACGCGTGGCCTATCCGCCGTCGTCGTCGACCACGCCGGCTCTGATGGCCCACACCACCATCTGCTGCCTGGTCCCGAATCCCAGTTTCTTTTGGATGCCCGACACCGCGTTGCGCACGGTGAGCGCGCTGATCTCCCTCACGTCCCCAATCTCCTGATAGCTCAAACCCGACGCAAACTGCTTCAGGATCTCTATCTCCCGCCCCGTCAGGGACTCCAGACGTTCCACCCCGCCGTCCCCCAGCGGGCCGCGCACCGCCCGGGCCAGCCAGCGGGCCGAATTACCCGGGATCCGGAACTCGCCCTCGGTCACCTCACGCAGCGTCGTCAGCAGTTGCTCCTTCCCGGAGTACTTTTGCAGATAACCCGTCGCCCCGGCCGCGATCGACCTCACGATAGCGTCCTGCTCATTTGAAGCCGTCAGCATCAGCACCCTGGTGTCGGGCAGCAGTTCGATAATCTCCCGACAGGAGTCGATGCCGTCCATCACCGGCATGATCACGTCCATGATGATCACGTCGGGAGTGAACTCAGCCGCCACCTTCAGCGCCTCTGCTCCGTCCGCGGCCTGGGCCACCACCTGGAACTCCCCGGTGTTCTCCAGGGCGTCACTCAACAGGTCGCGCATCACCTGGTGGTCGTCGACCAGCATCACGCGGGTTCGGTTGTCGGTACTCATCTACTCTTCTCCTCTGATATTCCGGCAGGGAACAATGCAGGTGACCGTGGTCCCGCCGCCGTCGCAGTCCCATTTTACTTGAAGATTTCCGCCCATACGTTCAGCGTCCGCCCGCATATTTCTGAACCCATGGCCCCTGGTCTCGTAGTCCTCCGGCAGACCAATGCCGTCGTCCGACACCGTCAGCCGCAACTCCTCTTCATCGCATTCCAGCATGATCACCACCCGGCCCGCCTCCGCGTGCCGGATCACGTTGGTCAGCGCGTTGTGGGCGATGGAGAACAGCAGGCTCCTCGCGATGATTGAAAGCGCCGGTTCCCGGCCCCGACGCACCATATCTGCGGGAACCGACGTGATGACGGTGAATGTCGCCGCGTGGGCTTCCAGCACCTGCCCCAGCTCTTCGCCACGAAATATTTGCCCGCCGTCAATGGGATGCCTCAACTCCCACATGGCCGACCTGGAGAGTTCACTGACCAGCCGGAGCCTGGCCCTCAGGTCCTCCTGCGTCTCGTCCGCCAACTCCATCGCCTGCTCGACGCCCAGGCCGATCATGTAAGCCCACTGAGCCGTCGTGTCGTGGATGGTCTGCGAGATCTCAATGCGCTGCCGCTGTAGTTCCCGCTCCCGCTCCAGTCCCTGTCTCCTGCTTTCCCGTTCCAGACGGGCGATGATGCCGACGGCGACCGAAACCGCGTACATGGCCACCAATCGGTAGAACAGGTGCTGCTCATCCTTCCCGGCGAGGTCCAGACCGGGCTCCGCCACAACGCTCAGCACCGAGTAGATGGCCGCCACCAGCGTCGTCCAGGACAGGACCATCCACGGAGAGGTGAAAACATAAGCGAACACCGCCAGCGCGGCGTAGTAAACCGCGAAGTATGGGCTGTTGAATCCGCCGGAAAAGGAGACGCTGAATGAGATCGCCGCCACGTCCAGGGCGCTCAGTACGAACAGCCACAGCGGTTTTACCGTTCCTCTGCGGCGCATGAGCCAATGAACGTACCCGTTGGCCGACAGAAATGCCAGGCAGTAGAACGTGTTGAAAATGTGGCTGAGGGACCAGTAGTCAACGCGGTAGTGAATTTCCACAAACGCGGCGGTCAATCCGAACCACCGCACCCACAACAGCACCCTGGCGGTGTGCAGAAGTTCCTCGGGGCTGGTTTGGCTACCCCAGCCAAAGAGCCGCGGCAACCTTTCGGATGCCATGCTCATGACACTCAATCCAGCACTCTCCGGATCATGTACTACACCTGTACTCCGATTTTTGCCATGGACCACACTATCAGTTTGACGATACTTTGCGGACGTTACCCACAAAATCGTCCGCCAACCAGGCATCCCCAACGGACCCACAAACACAAGACACTCTAAATTTACTGCTGGATTGTGGTGATAACAAGATGCAATTAGAACCCATCTGTTAGTGATAACCACACGCATGGGCGGCCACGGCTTCGACACAGGTTCAAACCCGTTTGACAGGCCGCATCATTCTCACTGTTTTGACGATGGGCTGAACGCCGTCGATTCTGGCGACGCCACCGGCAGCCAGTCAACTGTGGGGCGCCGTGGCCATACTCTCAAGGCGCGTCCAAGCGGTCCTTTGGACCGACGTTTACAAGGAGGCGCGGCGGGCTCGATTTTCGCCCGTGGGATGTTTCGCGCCTGATGCGATAAAACCACATCAAAAACGGGAGGTTGGCATATCCAAGTTTCGCCTTATTATCATCACTGGTCGTTGCGCCAGGATTGCGAGGTAATCTCGTCTTTCCGCCAGCACGCGAACTGCCTGAGGATCAGGTTGCGCAATGCGCCGCGGGGACTTTCTCCATCGTAGCGGTTCCGCCTGCATATGGCCTTTTCCTCTCCGAGATGCCCATCCGAGGGGCCGCGACCATAACCATATTTACCGAGGTGACCCTCACCCCCGCTTTGGCGTGTTGATGCTTCCCTCGGCCGTGGCCGTTCTCTTCGGCATCTCGCATCACCAGTTCGGCCCGGTATCGATGTTAGGATCCCGGGCCGATTATCGGAGTTCAGGCCACTTGGCTATTCAGCTGTGCCCTGGACCAATCCATCGGTCATGTGATTTCCGGGGTGTCGCAAGTCTGCTGAATGATTTGGACTCTAACTGTCGTTGTCCCTGATGACCACTCGCGTCTCCGCAGTCTCAAGGTGGTAACCGCCGCCGTGCGCGGTGTGATTGAGGAAAACCTCGTGGTTATCGGCGTCATCGTCGCTCTCGGCCACCACCGTAACCTCCTGCGGCACATTCCAGTCCTCCGGCGAGAAGGTCATGGTAAGGAAGGGCAGGGCCAGAGGGCTTCGGGGAACCGGGTGATGCTGACCGTAACGTCTGCTGACGGTTGCGACGCCAGTGCAACGGTGTACGTCGCGTTTTCGCCTTCCTCAATTTCCAGTTCCGTGTGGCTCAGCAGCACGCTGGCCGTCAACCTTGTAACCGGGGCGCTGCGCGCTGAAGGTATGGTCGGCGTCCACGTCGTGGCCCAGCGCCTGGATCTTGCCTTCTCCCAGACCCTGGGCGTCTATGGCTCCCACGATCAGTCCGTCCGTGTCCAGGTTGCCCAATTTCACCTCGTACACGAACCTCAGCGTGTTGGTGCCGCTGCCGCTCATATACTTCGCTCCGCGCCACACCGATTCACCGGTGCCGTCAAACCAGAGACTGGCGTACAGGGTGTTCAACGTCCGGACCGGCGCGCTGGATAACGTCGCATTTGTTGCCGACGGAAACGACTAGGCGGTCAACGTCGTGGCCCTCTAGACGCTGGGCAACGCCCTGGGCGTGATGGTGGCCCCCGACTTGGACGCTGGCCACACGTCACGTTGGATACTCCTTCATTGACGGGTTGGAGTTCGCCTTTGAGGACGCCAGCATCACTCTGGCTATGGGGAAAACGAAGCCCAGGTGGTTTGGGATGAGAGCAGCCTTGCCTGGGAGGACGGCCAGCAGGTATCCCTGCGACTGATCGAATGGGAACCCGGCACCTGCCCGGTCGGTGAAGATGACACCACAGGGTTCCTGGACGCCATGGACGGCGAATGAACTGACCTAAATGCGTCGGTCTGGTCCGTGTGCCTTTCCTGAGCTACAAGGGTGGGCGGGTCGGTTCGCCGAGCCAATTGGGTGTACGGGTTGGCATCGCATCAGTTTGCACACGATACGTGATTGCTGTGCATAAACGGCCATCCTGATGTACTTGTCCGCTGTTTTGTGCAGAGGTTGTGAAGGAGTGTGACAGTTTCGTGAGAACGTGCGGAAAAGGGTTGAAATGGCTCCAATCGGTGCTACCATGCGTTATGAGGCGGTGGAGGCCATTGCGGGGCAATGTCCTGCGCATAACGACCAGTGAGGGGAATAAGTCGAAACCGCCCAAACCAATCAGGGGCCAACCTGATAGTAAATGTCCCTTGGAAAGATCGGACTCTGCCACGAGTCCGTTTTTCTTTGCCGTCATTGCTGGTATTCCCTGCGCCTTTATCAGAAATGTGCGTGATGGCGTCCGTGGTCTCTCGGTTGACGAGCCATGCACCGGTTGTGGAGTCCAGGTCCATCAGGCGGTCCTTGGCTTCAAACCGGGCGGGGACGCCAAGGATCCAACTCTGGTGGTGGTGTACGTGGATTTGCGAACACGGCATCGGGCGGCAGCATACTCAGGACGGCCACGAACTTGCGTGTGCGCGGTGCGGGTGCGCGGTGAAGCAAACAATCCCGGCTTCCATTTTACGCGTGATAGTTTTGAAAATGTCAAGAACCGAGGCTTTTGTGGTGTAACGACCCATACCTCGCCAACCGATGGAAACCGCAGGTGCTGTGCCCGATGACTCGTTGCCGCCAACTGAACACGCATGAGGGCACATATCGGTGGCTGCGACGGTTCGGGCTGAGAGATTGTGAGGGCGATTTTGGTGTAACGGGTTAACAACCGGGCAATATTCCGCGCAGCATTTCCACGCCGTACATCGCCACCAGTGCCACCAGTATACCGATGGCGATGCCGCTGACCATACCGATAGCCAGATACCTCATGGCACTCTCTCCACTGTCGAACTGTTCCCGTTGAACAGGCCGGTTTGCCGGAGACGCAATGCGGCGTTGGGATCCATTGCGCTTCAGGCGTTCACCGCGGCGATGGCATCGGCGCGAGACGGTCGAATGTCAACAACCTGGGAAATTCCGCTGGTGTTGAACACATCCAGCACTTCCTTGGACAACGAGCAAAGCGCGAGGCGGGCATCCTGCCGCTGCATCTTCCGGACCATCTGGAGGATTACGCGAAGGCCCGCGCTGCTGATGTAGGTCAGCCCCGCCAGGTCAATGACGACGGCCCGCTCAGACGACTCAATCGCGGAATCCAACTGGTCATGGAAAACCTGGGCGTTTGTCATGTCCAGCCTGTCTTCGGCCTGGATTATCAGGGCCCCTTTATCTCTACGAGTTTCAATTACCATAACAGTATCCTCAATAACCCAGGGTCGAATACGCTGGCCGAGATTGCGCGGCGGCCGGCCAAGGATGCAATTGCGGTCAATTCTGGCGACCCGGCCAATCCGGGCGCAAGCGGTCCCGTTGACGGATTTACGTAACTTTACCGGGCCTCGCGCCAACCGTCCGCTGGAATCCTCCACGCTTGACATCCCTCGCCAAACCGCATATCTACGACTGCGGGACGTCCTTCTCACGGCTGGTCGTTCCGCCACCTTAACCCCGCCGGTTCCGATCCGCCGAACCGGACTCGCCGCCATATCGGAGCGAACCCATGCCCTACGTGAATCTGCCGGGCGTTGACCTGTGGTACGAGGATACCGGAGGCGACGGCATCCCCGTCGTGTTCCTGCACGCCGCATCGGGGACGTGCGATTGCTGGATACACCAACTGCCGGCGTTCAACACCGCCGGTTACCGGTGCATCACCTACGACCGGCGCACCTGGGGCCGTTCACGCCCCACCGACGATGCCCTGCAACCCGGCTATCAGGGCGACGACCTGCACGGCCTGGTCGAACACCTGGGCCTGGAGCGGTGTCACCTGGTGGCGACCGCCGCCGGAGGCATCACCGGGATCGATTACGCCCTGTCCCATCCGGAGCGGGTGCGCAGCCTGGTGGCGGCCAACACCATCGGAGGCGTTCAGGACGCGGAGTACCTGGAGGTGCAGACCCGGCTGCGTCCGCCGGACATCCAGAACCTGCCGGTTGAGTTGCGTGAACTCGGCCCGTCCTACCGGGGCACCGACCCAGAAGGCGCGGCGAGGTGGCTGGAAATTGACGAGGCCAGCCGTCCGTATGGGAGCATACCCACCCAACCGGTGCGCGAGCCGATCACCTATGCCCGGCTGGCGACCATGCGCGTGCCCACGCTGGTGGTGTCAGGTCAGGCCGACCTGCTCTCGCCGCCGGCCCTGATGCGAATGTTGGCTGCGCACATACCCACCGGCCGTTTTGCGTCGCTGGACGACGCGGGACACGCCGGTTTCTGGGAGCGCCCGCAGGTGTGGAACGGGATGGTGCTGGAGTTCATCGCGGCGCATTAGTCGCTGGTACGGATGGCCGCCGGCGCCCCGTCCGCCCGGGTCAGTCCTGCCAGTGGGGCGGCAGGCTGGGCTGCGACATTCCGAATTGGCGGGACAGCCATTCCTCGCTGTGCCGTCCGTCCCGGTAGCCGGAATGCTCGGCCTTGTGAACGTCGGTTTCGCCCGGCATGGCCCGTATCATCTGATCGAGGGCAGCGGCGTCCAGCGCGGAACCGTCGGCGCCGGCCATCATCAGGATGGTCGCGTTGACGCGAGGGGCGAACCAGCGCAGGTCGAAGTGCGAGAGGGTGCGTTGCACCGCCGTTTCCCGGTCAGGATACAGGCGCAGGTAGTCGTTGATCTCCTCCAGCGGGTAGGCGCCGGTGCGCCGGGCCAGGTCGGCAGTGGCGTGCAGCAGGGCGGGCGCGCAGACCACGTGCGTAACCTGCGGACACAGGGCGGCCGTGGTGAATGCCAGGTCGTTGCCGATGGCGGCGATACGCGCGGCATCAACCTCCGGGCGGGAGGCCAGGTACTCCAGGCCCCGGCAGCAGTCGGCCACGATGCCACGGTACACGTAGCCGTCGGGGTCGTCGATGCCGTCGGTGAGCAGGCCGGGGAAGGCGGCGGCGTAGGGCTGGTCGGCCAACCGCTGGCCCCGGACACAGATGGCAAAGGTGACGTGCTCCCGTCGCTGGCCGTTGGCGGTTCCCTGCGGCACCAGGTCCACCACGCTGCCGTAGCGCGGCAGATAGTAGCGGGCGGGAAACGGCCCGTCCCCCCTGGGGATGCTCAGGTAGGCATAGAGACGGTACGGGCCGATGGACGTGAGATGCACGCCGTAGGCCGTGGCAAAATCGGTGGAGCGCAGGGGGATTTCCTGGACTTCTGGAGCGGGCGGCAGCGCGGCCAATTCCGCCTGCATGTCCTGCCAGAAGCCATCGAAGTTGTCCGGCTTTGCGCCGCTGAATGTGGTCATGCCTTCATCCCTGTTGGTTCTGCAGGTGTTTGGCGAGAAACGCGTCCACTACGGCCGCGTGCTCGTGGTTGTTGGCGTCGTGTCCGTGGCCGTCGTAGGCGTACATGCGCTTGTCGTCGCTGGCGATGGCGTTGAACATGGCAAAACCCGTTTCCGGAGGGCAGGTGCTGTCCTGCAGGCCCACGCTCACGATGATTGGGCAGTTGATGCGGTGGGCCAGGTTGATGCCGTCGAAGTAGGCCAGCGTGTCTTCCACCTGCTGCCGGCGGTCGGGGTACAGGCGCAGGTAATCGGCGATCTCCTGGTAGGGATAGGCGTCGGTCAGGTCGATGGAGTCCATGTAGCCGCAGAGGTAGGGCGCGCCGGCCGCCGCCGCCTTGATCTCAGGACGTAGCGCGGCGGTGGAAACGGTCAATCCCCCGCCCTGGCTGTGTCCGGTAACGCCGATGCGGTCGCCGTCCACTTCATCGCGGGACAGCAGGAACTCCACGGCGCGGCAGGCGTCCATGTAGAAGCCGCGGTAGGAGTAGGTGTTGCGGTCAACCATGCCGTAGGTGAGCAGTCCGGGGTAGCCGGGATTGAACTGACGGTTGCTGCGCAGCTTGCCGCGCGGGGCCACGCTGAACGCCGCGTAGCCCTTGCCCGCCCAGGCCTTGGGCACTGGGGGCTCCATGTTGTAGCCGGGCACCTGCAAGAGACCGGGCAGCCGGCCCTCCCGCTGGCGGGGCACCGCGTACCAACCGGCGATCCTGACGTGGTCCAGGCTGGTGAAAAATACCTCGTACACATCGATGCGCTCGGTGGAACGCAACGGGTCATGATTGACCTCCGGGTCCAGCGGAATCTGCGCCGTTTCCGCCAGCACGTCCTCCCAGAACCGGTCGATGTCATCCGGCTTGCTAACCTTTGAAACGTACTGGTCTGCTGCTGCCCTGGGCATTTCGCCTCCGGTCCGGCATGGCGTGTCAGTGATGGCGCCGTTCCTGCAGTTTCCACCGTCTCGCGACGCGGACGCGGCGGCCTGCGCCGGTGGTGCGAACTGCGGGAACGGGTTCAGTGCGGAAACAGGCCGTAATCTAACACGCCGGCCGGTTGAGGTCTATTGCCGCACCGGAAGACCCGGTTCACCATGCGCGGCGATCGTGGTGATGCTGGCCGCGCGCAAGGTAGCCCGCTCATGGTGAGCTTGTCGAACCATGGGCGAGGTCTGGCCGGCGCGACGGGCGCTGTTACCGGCCGGCGGCGTTCACCAGCCGCATGATGGCGGCGATGCGGCGGGCGGTGTCGGTGAAGTGCTGTACCTCTTCCCATTGCAGCGGGCGGTCCAGCACCTTGCGCTCGCGGTACGACAGCCACTTCTTGAGGACCTGATAGCCGCCAAGCTGGTAGTTCCAGACGGCGGCGGGGACGTTGCGCCAGCAGGCCCGCTCATTCAGGTACACGTCGAAGGTGGCGTGGCCCCAGACCCGTTCAAAATCGGGGACGGCGTCGGACAGCGCGGCGCGCTCGGCGGCGGTGTAGGCCCGCTCCACGACCCGCCCCTGGCCGGGCATGACGGCATCGCCCGTGCCGAAATGCCCCCAGCCGGCGGTTACGGCGAAGTCGTCGCCGGCCATGTTGCCGCCGTCGGTGGTGGTGGGCACCGCGATGGCGGCGAGTTCGGGACGCAGCGCGCCGGTGGTCACGCCGGCGACGGGAGTGTTGGAGTCCAGCAGGGCGGCCAGATGCCGGCCCCGCGCTGCCGATTCCGCCAGGGCATCCGCCGCGCCGTGAGCGTCGCCGTCGGGCCAGCCGGGCAGGGGGATGCGCGGCCAGTCCATCATCAACGCATCGCCGTTTTGCTCGTGATATTTCGGATCATGCAAAACGGCGAGTACGTAGTAGAACAAGTCCTCAATGTCCGAGCCGAGTTTTTCCAAATAATCCTGTGCATCGAACGACAAGTTCGGACGACGCAGGGTTCCTTGATGTTCTGACGCTTCAAAGCCGTCGTCGTGCAACCACGCCGGAATACAATAAATCCCGCTATTCATTTGATTGAGGTCGCCAAGTTCACGGATCAATATCGGCGGCGACAGGTGAGGTCGCGCCGTTCGTTGCAACACTAACGCGGAATTCCCGTCGAAAACGTGCGATTTGTACTCTGGGCGTGGGCGGTCGACTAATTTCTCCCTATCTTCCCAATAGAGCCACCGGGTATCGAGTGGGCGATAAGCGTAGCGTACATAGCGGTCATCAGCAGGCCATCCCGCTGCACAAAGCGCCTCGCGGACGGAACGAGAATCGTACTCTTTCGGATTGCGCATTGCGGATGGATAGCGGCGTGCGATCTCATCGTGGCCAATGCCGGGATCGAAATAGTCTTCGATACGCTCTTTGAGTCGGTCTAGGTCTATGTCGACTACGAACGAATCCCTTCCACTTTTCACGCCCGGGAACGACGTGGGGAACAGGTCGGGCAGCGCCGGCCAGTCCTGCCAGCCGTCGCTCACGGCGAGGTCGGCGAAGGGCAACCCCAACGACAATAGCGGCGATACGCCGGCGTACAGGCTTTCGGGCTGGCTCTCCGACGTTGCCACAAGGTCGTCGTGCTTGGACTGGCCCCACAGGTGCCGGAAGCCGACGGACTGCGCCGGCGCATGTTCAGCTTTGCGCACCAGCGTGGCGATCGCGGTCCCAACCTGGATTCCCACCGGGTCTTCGGGCGTGGAGAAGATGCTGGGGTCGGGTTTGCCCTCCGGCGTCGTCTTGCCCGTCTTGTACTTGTCACCGTTGAGACAATCGATGCGGATGGCGTCGAAGGCATCAAGGTAGCGTTCGCGCATTCCAGTGAAGGAGAGGCCGTCCAGCCACGAGTAGTTGGAGATGAAGCAGACCACGCCCTGGCCGGTCTTCTCCGCGATGCGCCGCTCGGCCATGCGGAAGAAGCGGACGTAGAGGTCGTTGAGTCCCTGGCCCTCTGGTTTCTTCACCTGCTTGGTCTTCTTGTACTCAGCGGTCAATTCCGCTTCCTCGTCCACGGCCATGCCGGCGAAGCCGTTGTAGGGCGGGTTGCCCAGGATGACCAGGACTTTGGTGCTTTGCTTCACCTGCTCCGCCCGTTCGCGTTCCTGTTCAAGTTCTGGGAAGGGCAGGGGTTTCTGCACCGTGGGTTCCCAGCCCGTGAGCGCGTTGGTTAGGAAGACGCCGGCGCGTTCGTCGCCGTCGTCGGACAGCGGGGCGTCCAGTTCCTGCATGGTGAGGCCGACCTGCAGGTGGGCGACGACGAAGGGGGCGGGCATGATCTCGAATCCGAAGACGCGCTGGGTGGCGGCCTGCTTCACCCGCGCGCCGGTGAGCGCGCCGAGGCCTTTGTCCTGCAGGTTGGCGGCGATGCGTCGCAGCGTTTCGGCCAGGTATGCGCCGGTGCCGCAGCAGGGGTCGAGGACGTACACGTTGTCGCCGGCCAGCCCGTCGGGGATGCCGAGGTCGTCCTTCAGGGCTTTGTCCACGCGGGCGACCATGTAGCGCACGACCTCGGCGGGGGTGTACCAGACGCCAAGCTGCTTGCGCAGGTCGGGGTCGAAAGCCTGCAGGAAGGGTTCATAGAAGTAGGGCACGGCCTCGCCCTCGCTGAACTTGGCGAAGAAGGCGTCGCGTTCCACGCGGTTGAGCGCGGCGGCGGTCCAGTCCAGCACCTCCACGAGTCCCAGGGGCTGCAACTTGCCGGGGTCGGAAAGCTGCTGGAACAACGCGCGCAGCACCGGGGCCCGCAGATGCCAGACGGCGTCGTGCCAGTTGAAGAGGCCATCCGGTTTGGGGGTCTGCCGCGCCCACAGCACCCATGCGGAGAAGACGCCGTAGAACAGCGTCTGCACCAGGGTGGAGCGGAAGAAGGCCGCGCCCGGTTCGCCGTCGAATTTCACGCCCAGGGAATCTTCCAGCGCCTGGCGCAGCGTTGCCAGGGGCGCGGCGTCGCCGGCCTTTTCCACCCGCGCCAGCCCGTCGCGGGCGTAGGATGCCAGCAGCCACGCCACATCCTTCGGCTCGGCCAGCGAGGCGGAGTGAGACAGCACGCGGGTCAGGTACTCGCCGAGGCCGGGGCCGACCTCGTTGGCGAATGCCCGCGGGTGTTCCAGCTTTTTGAGAAAGTCCTGGTCCGAATCGGCCAGCCGCATGGATTCCAGGTTCGCCGGGTGGCCGGCGGCGTCCTCGCCCACCAGGACGAAGTCGCGGGCGTTGGTGACCAGCACCTGCCGGTAACCCTGCCAGTAGCCGACGACCTGCTGGCTGGCGGCGGTGAGCCAAGCGTCGTCAGCGACGGGCTTGACCTCGATGACGCCGCGTTCCGGCTTCTGGCCCGGCTTGGGTTGGCCATTCTGCACCTGCCGGGTGGTGTACAGGCCGAAGTCGGGATGGCCGACGCCCTGATCGGCCAATTCCTGGACGCAGAACACCCTGGGCCGCAGCGTCCCGCCCACCGCGTTGAGCAGGTTGGCCAGGGGCACGTAGGACGAAAGCTCGGCGGTTGCGCCACCGGATCCCTTGATCTGGCGCAGGTGGGTGAAGTAGGCCTCCACGGCCTGGGTCAGTTTGGGTGTTGGCATAAGAGCGATTATGCCACGGATTGCGGGGGTGGGGCGTGGGGCAAGGCGGGAATAACCGGCGACGGGTTGGTGGACAGCGTCCGCTCGTGGTTCGACAGGCTCACCATGAGCGGACTTTCTGACAACCGGGCAGGTATTGAATGGCCCGGTGTCCGCCTAATCGTCCAGGTGGATGGTTGCGGTCACACGCGGGACGTCGCCGATGACGCGGGTGGTGTGCCCGTGGCCGGTGAGGTCTTCGGCCAGGTTCACATCGCCGGGGCCCAGGCGATGCACCGTGCCGTCGGCCAGGCCGATTTCCGCTTCGCCGGACAGGGTGATGATGTACTGGCGGCGGGGCGCAACGTGCCAGTCGCTGAAGTACCCGGGAGGCGAGGCGCGGAATATGATCCCCCTGGCGTCCTGCAACTGGCTCCAGATCGGGTCGCTGGGCGGGTCAATTTCCTCAATGTGGGAATGGCCGTCGTCGCCGGAGTATAATCGTATCGATCCCATGATCCTTCCTCCCTCGATGAAATTTCAGGCTGAATATTAACACAAGCTTGGGGCGGAATGAGGGAAGTGGATCGGAATGACGCCTCGGATCCGGACAGGTGCCCTCTCATGACGACTGCCATGCCAGACCTGCCGACACGAACGCTGGGCCGCACGGGGCTGAACGTAACCACGCTGGGCTTCGGCGCGCTGGAACTTCGCGGAATGGTGGCCGGCGTGGGCCGGCCGCTGTTGCCGGAGCAGCCCGAAGCAATCCTGAACGCCGTACTGGATGCCGGCATCAACTACATCGACGTGGCCGTTGACTACGGCGAGGCCGAGGAACACATCGGCCAGTGCATCGCGCATCGCCGGTCCGAGTTCTACCTGGCCACCAAATGCGGCTGTCCGCTGAGCAACGCAGGGTTCCGGCCCGACGAGCGCACCCGGTTCGGCGTGCCCATGCCGCGTTTCCACAACTACACCAGGGAGAGCATCGTCAACGCGTGCCACCAGAGCCTCACGCGGATGAGGACCGATTACCTGGACATCGTGCAGTTCCATTTCAGTCCGGCCCGGGAGATTCTCGAACAGGAGGACGCCATCGCAACGCTGGCAGACCTGCGGCGACAGGGCAAGATCCGCCACCTGGGCTGCTCCTCGATTCTGCCGAACATCTTTGACCACATAGACATGGGCGTGTTCGACGTGCTGCAGGTACCGTATTCGATCCTGCAACCGGAGCATGGCGAGGCGATTGCGGCGGCGGCAGCGGCGGGACTGGGCGTCGTCATTCGCGGTGGAGTGGCGCGCGGCCAGCCGGGCGAGGGACAGGGCAGCGCCCAGGTATGGGAGCGATGGGAGCAGGCGGGACTCGACGACCTGCTGGACGGCATGACCGCCACCGAGTTCCTGCTGCGCGCCACCATCTCCAACACGGACGCCCACACGACCATCGTGGGCACGCTGAGCCCGGCGCACCTGCACGAGAACGTCTCGGCCGTGCGCAAGGGGCCGCTGCCCGCCGAGGTTCTCGCGGAAGCCAACCGCCGCCTCGACGCCGCGCTCGCCGGTTAGGGTTTGGGCAGCGCCACGGTCCCCCAACGACCACGCTGCCCGACGACCACGGTTGCCCAACCAAAGCACCACCGCATGATCACCGTCCGCAACTATACCGCCAATGATCTGCCGGCCCTGCTGGATTTCGTCGTGCCCCTCCCTGCGGGCGCCGGCAATGCGGACGGCACGGCGCACCGCAGCGTTTTCGCGGACATCATGAGTCTGCCGGGCCGGGATCAGGAACGGGACTGCGCGCTGCTGTTTGAGGATGGCAACGGCGGCCGGCGTATGCTGCGTGGCTTCTGCCTGGTCTTCCCGGAACCGCTGGCGGATCGGTGCGTGCTGAATATCCACGCGGCTCCGGGGGACGCATACGAAGAATCCTACCGCGCCCTGGTCAGGGCGGGCCTGAAACGCACCCGGGAAGTGGGCACGGCGTTGGCCCATATCGCCCTGCGTCCTCCCTACGACCGGGCGGCGGCCCTCGCCCGCGAAGGGTTCGCGATGGCGCGGGTCTATTGGGACATGACCTGGGAGGGGGCGAGCATCGCCGACGTTGAACTCCCAGAGGGCTGCCTGGTCAGGGGTTTCGGGCCTGACGACGTGGCGGCGTTGACCACGGCGCACAACGCCGCTTTCGCCGGCTCGTGGGGATTCTCGCCCTACTCCGAAGAGCAAACAGCCCACCGCGTGCGCATGGCCAACACATCGCACGACGGCATCAGGCTGCTGTTCCAGGGGCAGCAACTGGCCGGATACTGCTGGACCCTGCTGATGTCGGACGGTCGTCGCCGGCAGGGGTCGATCGGATCCATCGGCCTCGCGCCGGAGTTTCGGGGCAGAGGCATGAGCAACGCCATCCTGACGGCCGGGATGCAGCATCTGCTGGCGTCGGGCGCGGACTACGTCCGGCTCGAAGTGGACGGCAGCAACGCGCCGGCGATACGCCTCTACCAGTCCGCAGGGTTCCAGAAGACCGGTGAACTGCACTGGTACGAGCGCAAAATGTGACGGATTTTGAGCAGCGTAGCGAACGGGCCGCCCGCAGGTGCTAAAATCCCCTCGTAAACTGGCAACCACCAACCGAATATTGGGCACATAATATCGGGCACAGAGCATCGGCCGTCGGCCCACCGGAGGCGTCTTGGCAATAACAGAATTGGAAATCAACAAACGCACCAACTTCGCGTCCGGCGAGAGCTTCGGCGACGTGGGGGCGTATGAGCTTCTCGAAGGCACGGCCCACTACGCTGTGGACCCGTCGCACGCCCGGAACCAGGGCATCACCGACCTTGAGCTTGCGCCGCGCAACGCCGCCGGCCAGGTGGAGTTCTCGGCGGACTTCGCCATGCTCCAGCCGGTGAACATTGACCGGGGCAACCGCCGCATCCTGTTTGACGTGGTGAACCGGGGCCGCAAAACCGCCCTGAGCCTCAACAGCGTTCCCACCGCCACGGACCCCACCTCTCCATTGGAGGCGGGCAACGGCTACCTGATGCGCCGGGGCTATACGGTGGTCTGGGGTGGCTGGCAGGCCGACGTGCCGCCAACCCCGGGACTCATCGGGCTGCACGCGCCGGAGGCCGTCGGCCCCCAGGGTTCCCTGACCGGCAAAATCATGTGCCAGTTCCAGTGCAACGAACCCACCCAGGTGTTCCTGCTGGCGGACCGGCAGCATCTCCCCAATCCCGCCGCCGACCCCGACGAGGCGGACGCCACCCTGACGGTGCAGGACCTGCCCAACAGTCCGGCCACGCCGGTGGACCGCAGCCAGTGGTCCTTCGTCCGCGTCGAGGATGCAGACCTGGAGCCGCAGCACAGCCACATCTACATGCCCTCCGGTTTCGAGCCGGGGAAGATCTACCAGTTGGTGTACACCACCACGGGCAGCCGGATCGTGGGGTTGGGCTTCGCCGCCATGCGCGACGTGGTCTCCTTCCTGAAGCACGCCCCGGCATCGGCGGGGAACCCCTGCGCCGGCGCCATTGACCATGCCTACGCCATGGGCCGTTCCCAGAGCGGCCGGTTCCTGCGCCAGTACATCCACGTGGGGATCAACGAGGACGAGGACGACCGGCCGGCGCTGGACGGGATCATCCCCCACGTGGCGGGCGCGATGCGCGGCGAGTTCAACCTGCGCTTCGGGCAGCCTTCCAAGGACGTGTGCTACATCATCCCCGAGATGTTCCCCTTCACCGACACCCCGCAGACTGACCCCGTGACCGGCGCCCAAGGTTCCCTGCTCGACGGGCTGAACCGGCGGGGCACGGTGCCCAGGATCATGTTCACCAACACCTCAGCCGAGTACTGGCGCGGGGATGCCGCGCTGATCCACACCGATCTGGAGACCCTGACCGACGCTCCCGAATCGCCGTTGGTGCGCCGCTACCACTTCGCCGGCTGCATGCACGGTTCGGGCGAGTTTCCTCCCATGGAAATCCGCGCCAGCGACGGCATCAAGGGGCAACTGCCCTTCAACAGCGTGGACTACGCGCCTCTGCTGCGGGCCGCGCTGGACAACCTGGACCGCTGGGTCACCACCGGCGAGGAGCCTCCCGCCAGCCGGCACCCCAGCCTGGACGACGGCACGGCGGTGGAGTCCCAAACCCTGCTGGAACGCTTTGCCAAACTCCCCGGCGTGCGCGTCCCTGCGCAGACCACCCGTGCGGTCAGGCTGGACTACGGCCCGGAGGCGCACCTGGGGCGCACCATCAAGTTGCCCGCCGATGTGGGAGAAGAGTTCCCGGCGCTGGTGGCCGACCTCGACGAGTCCTTCAACGAGCGGGGCGGCATCCGCCTGCCCGACCTGACCGTTCCGGTGGCGACCTACACCGGATGGAACCTGCGCGACGAGAGCATCGGCAACCCTGGCCTCTTCATCGGCATCACCGGCGGCCTGGCCGGCTGGACGCTGCCGCTGCCCGCCACGCAGGCCGAGCGCGAATCCGCCAGCGACCCGCGAGCATCCATCGAGGAACGCTACTCCAGCCGAGAGGACTACCTGGAGCAGGTGACCCAGGCTGCCATGGATCTGGTGGCCGAGCGCTACCTGCTGGAGGAGGACGTGGCCGAGGTGGTTGGCCTGGCCGGCCGCAAGTACGATCACTGGGCGGGTGACGGCGACAAGTGCTGATTCAGCGCCAAGGAGGACGACCATGCCATTGCAACTGGACCATACAATTGTGCCCGCTTACGACAAGGTGAAGTCGGCGGAGTTGATCGCCCGTCTCTTCGGGCTGAAGTACGAAGGGCCATGGGGCCACTTCGCGCCGGTCAAGGTCAACGACATACTGACGCTGGACTTCGACGACTCGGACAACCCCCGCTCCAATCACTACGCCTTCCTGGCATCCGACGATGAGTTCGACGCCATCCTGCAGCGCATCAGGGACGAGGGGGTAGTCTTCGGCAGCGGACCGCGCTCGCGTACGGACGGTGAGATCAACCATCTGCACCAGGGTCGCGGGTTCTATTTCGAGTGCGAGAACGGCCACGTGTGGGAGGTCATCACCCACACCTACATCACCGATTAGCCAACGTTGCCATCAGCATCCAGGGGTGGTTCATGGAAGTAGGACTTTACATACGCGATTACATGGACGACGCCGACCGTCCCATGCACCAGCAGGTGGAGGAGGCCGCCGAGATATGCCGGCGCGCCAAATCGCTGGGGTTTTCGGTGATCTACATGCCCCAGCACTACATCGCCCATCCCACCGTCTGGATGCAGCCGATGCAGACGCTGGCCCGCCTGGCCCCCGATGCCGAGGGCCTGACGCTCCTGACCGGCATCCTGCTGCTGCCCTACCACAATCCGGTGGACATCGCGGAGCAGACGGTGACGCTGGACCACATCAGCAATGGCCGGTTCGTTCTCGGTGTGGGTCTGGGTTACCGGGTGGCGGAGCTTTCCGCCTTCGGAACCAACCGCAGAGACCGCGTCGGCAGGTTCGAGGAGTCCATTGAGCTTATGAAGCTGCTTTGGAGCGGTGAGGAGGTCAACTACGACGGCAAGCACTGGCAGGTGCACGACGCCCGGCTGGCCCTCACCCCCGCGCAGGATCCGCATCCCCCCATCTGGATCGCCGCGCAGAGCCGGGGGGCCGTGCGCCGTGCGGCGGCCCTGGGCGACCGGGTTATCCTCGGCCCGCAGCCGGGGTGGGAGGACATCAACGTCCTGACCCGCCAGTACAAGGAAGCCCTGGATGAACTGGGCAAGGACTCCACTGGGCGAATCGGCGCCCACCGTTCCATCGCCATCGCCAGGGACCGCGAAACTGCCATCACCCAGGCCAGGGAGATGGCAGCCAAGAAAGCCGGCATGTACGGCGCGTTCAATATGCAGGAGACCACCACCGTGGACTTTGGACTCGGCGGGCAACGCGAGTTGGCCGATTGGGCGGTGGCGGGCAGCCCTCAGGACTGCGCCGAAATCATCAACCGTTGCCGGGAACAGGAAGGCCTGGACTACATCGGGCTGGCCAGCCTCAACCTGCCCGGGGAGTTCTCCGCCCGGCTGGACTACCTGCAACTCATTTCCGAGGAACTGCTGCCGCGCCTGCAGTGATGGAGATCACCGGCGTCTCGGCATCCCGCGACGGGCCGGGTGGTCACTCCCACCGCACCCGTCGGCGCAGTTGGGCGCTGAGCACGTCCACAGCCACCACCAGCAGCAGGTACCAGACCAGCAGCATCCCCACGTCGTCGTAGTGGAACCACGACATCCGCAGCCGGAACTCCCGCCCCAGTCCGCCGGCGTTCAGGAAGCCCACCACCACCGTGGTGCGGATCACCACCTCCCACCGGTACATCAGGAAGGTCAGGAACATGGGCAGCGCCTGCGGGAACACGCCGTACAGCAGCACCTTGGGGCTGGACGCGCCCGCTGATCGCAATGCCCGCGCCGGCGCCGGGTCCAGGTTCTCCACCACCTCGGACGTGAGCCGGCCCACGATGCCCAGGTTGTGGATGCCCAACGCCAGCGCGCCCGGCAATATCCCCGGCGACAGGAAGAACACGATCAGCATCGCCCACACCAGTTCGGGTATGGCGCGGGTGAGCGTGTAGAACGCCCGGGTGGCGACGTACACGGCCGTTCCGGCGCGTGATGGCGTTCCCCCCAGCGTGCCGTCGCTGACGCTGCGCGCTCCGGGCATCAGCAGGACCAGCGCGCCGACCCCCGCGATGCCCATCGCCAGCACGGACATTGCCAGGGTGTTCATCGCGAGGCGGCCCGTGTCCAGCCACCGCGTCGGCTGAACGAAGGGCGACGGCTGATCGGATCCGGCGCCGGCGAGGTTGGCGACGAATCGGCCGGCGTTCTGCCAGGTGCGCTCCCGGAACAGGTCGCTGAAGCCGCTGTCGCCGTCCAGCAGGATAAACCCCCAGGCGACCACAATCAGCAGCGCCGCCGCGTACACCGACACCCGCAGCACACTGAAACGTGGGCGTGTTCCGTCCTTATGCCCGGCGCTGTCGGTGCCGATTCGTGCCATCAGTAGGCCATGCTGCGGCGCACCCGCCCGCTCCACCAGTCAACCGCCACCACCAGCGCCACCAGGAATATCAACAGCGTCCAAACCTGCCGAAACAGCAGGTCGGCCAGCGAAAGTTCAATCTGAAACCCGATGCCGTCGATGCCGACGAAACTCATGATGGCCGCCGCCCTGATGCCGCATTCCAGCCGGTAGAAGGTGTAGCTCAGCAGGTCGGGCAGCGCCATGGGAAAGTAACCGTAGAGCAGCACCCGCAGCGGCGACGCTCCGGTGGTTTTCAGCGCAGCCACGGGTTCAGGCGGCACATCCTGCAATAGTTCCGCGTAGATGCGGCCCAAAATCCCGGCGTATGGGATCGCCATTGCCAGAATCGCCGCCATGGGCGACAGGCCCACCGCCGCCACGAACAGCAACGCCCACACCAGTTCGTGGACCGATCGCATCGCAGCCAGCGCGAACCTCACCGCTACCATCGACGCGCGCCGCCGCGTCCGGGAACCGTTCGCTGTTGACGCCAACACGCCCGAAGCCAGCACCCCCATCGGGAGGCCAAGCGCCACCGCCAGCGACATGCCGGCGACGGCGTAGGCCAGGGTATGCCAACTGGCCACCACGCAGATCATGAGGAAATCCGGCGCCAGGTCCGGGGGGAACAGCGCCAGCAGCACCTTCAACGCTGCCGCGCCGCCGCCGGTGTGCGCGACGGGCTGCTGCCAATCGACCCGGGACAGGCTCCAGGCCATGGCGGCCACTATCCCCAGCGTCAGCAGACGCGGCCCGGTGAGCCAGGATTCCAGCCGCGTGGACAATGTCACACCCCGCCGCGCGCGTCAGCACGCAGCAGGCAACTCGCTGACGGTCACGCCGCCGCCGGCCACGGCGTCGACGCTCAGGTTGCTGCCCCGAAGTAAGTCCATCCCGATGAGAAATTCCCCTCCCATGCTGGCAACGTGAATCTCTCGAGGCTGGCCGTGCCATATCGCCCGTGCCGAATAAGTTTCGATGAGTTGCGCCCTTCCGTCGCCCGTAGCAAGCAGGACTGTGTCGTCCAACGGCAGACCGAGTTGGTCAATGACGTGCTGTGGGAGCACCATTTCCTCGGTGAGGCCCGTATCTACGATGAAGTCAAAGGTTTCGTCCGCACCTTCTTCCCCCAATATGATTAGGGACACAACGGCTTCAAGCGCATCGTTGACGGTTCCGTAATGCATCACTCGGTTGTCTTTTCCTTGCGGACAATACGCGGGGTGCGCCAACGTATGACATGGGTTTTATGCCGGCGCATGGTGTGGATGACGGCATCGGGTCGGCGAGTTCTTAACTTGCGGGCGGCGCTGGCCTGTTTTTCGTGAATCTCGTATTCGCCGGTGAGGACATCAATTTTCACGAATTTATCCTCGTCCTCCGGGCCAATCAGGTGGCGGATTCGGGCCTCATAGATCTCCTCCGCCCGCCGTTTCTTCTCCTCGTAGCCGCGTTTCCGCTCTTCCTGGGTCAGTTCATCAGAGGAAGTTTCGTCACCGGTGGTCATGGCATTTTCTCCGTTGATCGCGCGCCGGCATCATAGCATGGCGGTTGTGGCTCATCCGTCCCGCGCCGCCAGTCCGGCCAGCGGTTCGACATCGGCGGAGTCGTCCCCCAGGTCGTACAGTTGATCCAGCACCACGTCGTCGAGTTGCTCGGCCGGCAGGTCGAACTGCACCCTGCTGTCCCGCAGGCCGATCACCCGCGTGAAATGACGGCGAATGAGGGAGGCGGTATGCAGGCTGGCAACGAGTGCGCGGTGGTTGTCGCCATCGTCGTCCTCTGGCGAGATGAGGCCGATGAGCAGTGCCATCACCTCTTCCGCGCGGGCCGGGTCCAGCGACGCCACCGGCTCATCGGCCAGGACCACCAGGGGCGACTGCATCATCATGCGGGCGATGGCCACCCGCTGCTGCTCGCCGCCCGACAGGCGTCCGGGTCGCTCGTTGATCTTGTCCGCCAGCCCGACCCTCGCCAGGGCATCCTGCGCCGCCCGCCGGTCCATGGG
Organism: Dehalococcoidia bacterium; assembly: GCA_963668585.1. Taxonomy (GTDB): domain Bacteria; phylum Chloroflexota; class Dehalococcoidia; order Lucifugimonadales; family UBA3495; genus Bin87. The sequence goes on from OY764869.1 coordinate 1,711,915, forward strand.
CCACACCAGGGACATCACGGAGCGGGCCAGGCTCCAGTGGCCCAGCCGGCCGGCCAGCACGTTGTGCAGCACGGGCAGGTGGGGCACCAGGTCAAACCGCTGGCTCACAATGCCCGCCAGCGAGGCCAACTCACGACCTGGTTTCAGCTCCGCTGGGGATTTCCCGTTGATGCGGATGGCGCCCGCGCCGTGGTCGGGCACCAGCCCTCCGGCCAGCAGACGCAGCAGGGTGGTCTTTCCGCTTCCGGATGGCCCCACCAGCGCGACCCTCTCTCCGGGGTATATGGTCAGGTTCAGCGGCGACAGGCCACGGTTCGATCCATAAACTTTAGATGCGTTGTCGATCGCTACCAGGGGCTGGGCTACAGCAAACTGCTCGCCGGCCCGCCGCAGGCGGACGCCGGCTGCAGTCATTGGATTATTCCCAATTCCCGCGCCACGGTCTCAATCGCCTGGTAGTTCCCGTTCTCGGTGGAGATGAATCGTTCGGTGCTGAACAGTTCGAGGATCTCGCCGTGGTCCTGGGGGTTCAACGCCAGCAGCGCCGTCTGCACCTTTTCGGTGAAACCGTCGCCGTACACTTCGTCCAAATCCGACCGCGCCGTCCAGTTATAGTTGAAATAGTTCGGCGTAGTGTCCAACTCGCGCACCTTGGTTGGGTCGGCCTTGCCCTCCGTCACCGCCCGCTCCCACACGTCCTCGGCCAGCGCGCCCACGTCGTAGGAACCGGCCGCCACCAGCTGCCAGGTTTTGTCGTGAGAACCGGAAAATCCCGGTGGCGTGCGGAAATCGTTGGCGACGTCAATGCCGGTCTCTCCCAGGAAATACCGCGGCATCAGGTGGCCGGAGGTGGAGCTCTCGCTGCCGAAGGTGATGGTCAGGTCGCCAGTCTTGCCAACCAGATCATCCAGATTGTTCAGATCAGCGAATTGGTCGCCTCCACGCACGACGTACTTGGAGTGAAACTCGGCATCGTGGGCCCGCTGTACGATAGCCCGGGCTCCCGGGTTCTGCATCCGGGCCTGCACCCCAGTCAGGGCGCCGAAGAAGGCCAACTGCACGTCGTTCTGGCTGAAAGCCGTTACCACCGCCGAGTAGGACACGCTGGGCACGTATTCCACCGGCACGTCCAACTCCGTTGACAGGTAGTTGGCGAAGATTTCGTAGCGTCGCGCCAGTCGTTGCGCATCCTGATCTGGTATGCCGCCGACTCGCAGGGTCGGCGTCTCCTCCTGGGTACAGGCCACCGCCAATATGCCAAGGAAAACCGATACGATTGAGATGAGAAAGAGTCTGGCAAAAATTGCGTGAAAGGTCATTGACACTCCCCCGCATACGGTGCGGGGCAAAAAATTCTGGCGGAGATGGTATCAACCTGTCCCACGATGGTCAACATCGACCTGTACGTAATCGACCTGCGCGCAGCCGACCAACCCAAGCGACCCGATAGCCGGCATTCCAGTCCAGCCGCGGCATCATGCTATAATGCCTGTCGCCATGCGCCGTGGCCCATCGGCGCGCTGAGCGGAGAGGTGCCAGAGTGGACGAATGGGCGCGACTGGAAATCGCGTAGGGGTTAACGCCTCTCGCGGGTTCGAATCCCGCCCTCTCCGCCATAAAATCCCATATTTGAGTATAAAATACCGGCCCTGACAGTGTGATTATCACTTTGCTTATCACTATTGGAATTTGCAAATAGATCTGTTTCGCCGTTGATGCGGGTGGGACGCGCTCATTGCGGCGAGGTTTACTGGGCCAACTACCTGTCTAATTTGGCCTCCCCCGAGGATTACCCGGGGTAGCGCGCCGGGATTTCGCTGTGATGCGAACGGTGGTGGACTAGCCTTCGGCGTTTGCCTACGATGGCAGCCATGCAATCTGAAGATTGCCTTTCACGGTTGATCCAACAGCCATGACCCCGAACAGACAGCCCGCACACAAATCGACACGCTGCTGGGCCAGGCAGGGTGGGTGGTGCAGGATGTTCACTCGACCAACCTTTTTGCCGCCCGAGGCGTGGCAATCCGCGAGTTCGCGCTGAAGCCCGGCCACGGCACCGCCGATTATCTGCTGTACGTCGATCAGAAGGCGGCGGGCGTCGTTGAGGCCAAGCCGGCCGGCCACGCCCTCACCGGCGTGGAGACCCAATCGGGCAAGTACAGCGACGGTGCAAACGGCGGCGGCAAATTGGTCCTCGTGGGCGTCACCAGCGTCGGCTTGTGGCGGAGGAAAACGGTACCGTCCACCGTAAGGTTATTCAGCAGCCTTTTGAGGATGAAATGGATGTACCAATCGGAGTTGTAGCCGCGCGTGCGCCTGGCCTGCTTGGCGGAGGGAATGAGTGTTCGGGAAGCATCTCGAGTGTTCGGTCTGCACCGAGACACGGTGCGCAAGATGCTGCCCTATTCGGTACCGCCCGGTTACCGACGCCAGAGCCCTCCAAAGAGACCGAAGCTGGAGCCTTACACCGACGTGATCGACGCCATCCTGGAAGGCGATGCCCGGGTTCCCAGGAAGCAGCGCCATACGGCCAAGCGCATCTTCGAGCGACTGCGGGACGAGTACGGTTTCGACAGCCAGTACACGATAGTCAAGGACTGCGTCAGGGAGCACCGGGGGCGTGTGGGGGAGATGTTCGTGCCATTGTCGCATCCGACGGGCCATGCCCAGTGCGATTTCGGCGAGGCGGTGGCAGTGAATGGCGGTGTGGAGCAGAAGGTGCATTGCTTCGTGCTGGACCTGCCCCACAGCGACGGCTGATTCATCAAGGCTTATCCGACGGAGACCACCGAAACCTGCTATCCATAGCTGCCTCCATCAAACTCGTTGACCTATTGTAATCGAGCCGCCCACAGTGCCGAAAAATCTCAGATTATGGGCAGCTTCGGATCACCTGCCTCGATGCGGCCCGCAGATTCTCCATGATGTCCTCGGCAATTTGGTCGTCCTGCAGCAGGTTTGGGGGGTCACCCAGAATCTCGCTGAGCAGCCAGACGATGCCCGAGTTGGCCTTGTTCCGCTGGGTCAACTCGCGGTAGCGGAAGTGGCGGAACCGCTGGGTTTCCACAAAGCGCGCCCGCGTTGGCGGGCCAGTCTGCAGGGTCAGGCGCCGGCAGATGTGGGCGGCCGCAGATCGATCCGGAGGTCGGCGATCTGGCCTGGCTGGCTGGCAATGCCGCGACGCTGGAGGGCGGCCAGCATATCTTCCTGTCGTGGCTGGCCGAACGCGAGCCGGTAGAGCGCCAAGGATCCCTGCAATCGATCCCACCGGTCCTGATCGCGGCTCAGCGGAAGGGCCATTATTCTCCGTTGTATTCGGGCATCGCCTGGATAAATCCAGAACGGTGAAAGACCGCCCACGGCGGGATCATCTTCCCCTGCTGCGGCCTCGAAGGCAGTGCCCCAAGGACCCGTTACGTCCGGAGCCAATGCGGCCGAGCGGTGGGCGGCCGCGTCAATCTCGCAGGTCGTCCAGGAACTCGGACGCCGGCTTGGCGCCGGTCACCAGCAGGCGATCCCTCGCCCTGGTGCAGGCTACGTACAGCAGGTTGCGCTCGGTGTTATAGACCTCGTCCAGGTCTGCCTCGTCGGTTATCTCTTCGACGCGGGATTGCAGCGGGATCGCTTCCGCATCGCAGGCCACGACGGCGACGGCGCGGAACTCCAGGCCCTTGGCCAGGTGCATGGTCCCTATGGTCATGCAACCAGCGGTAGTGTCGCCATGCTCGTCGAGGATGGCAAAAGGCACGCCGGCGCGCCTGGCAACCTCAGTTGCCCGATCCATCTGAGCCGGAGAGCGGACGAACACGCCGATTTCCTGCGGCTCCAGGCCATCGGATAGAGCTTGCCTGAGCCATTCGGCCACGGCCTCAACTTCGCTTTCCTCATCTTCCAGCACCTTCACCATTGGCGACGGGCCGTTGAATACGGAGATGGTGCCGGTACGCGCTTCGAGGTTACCGTCGGCATCGGCGATCTCGGGGTCCAGCAAACGGTCAGCCTGCATCCTGATCTGATGCGACGTGCGGTAGTTGACGCGCAGGGTTTGGGAACGCCCTCGAATGTCGATGCCCAACTCTCGCCAGGAGAAAGGCAGCTGGAAGATGCGCTGGCCCAGGTCGCCGGCAAAGAACAGGCCATTCTCCCTGCCGCCGGCCAGCGCGGCGAGAAACCGCAGTTGGGGAACGCTCGCGTCCTGGGCTTCATCGACCACCACGTAATCGAACGGCCTGTCACCCGTCTTCGCTATCGCCACCGTCAACCGCCCGAAAACTTCGGCCAGGGTGGTTAAATTCTCCTTCTGCAATCCAGACTTGACCCATTCGAAAATCGGCCACAGGGTCTCACGCTGGGATTCTGACAGACGGCGGTGGCGACCCGCCCGTCGGATGCTGCGGTAATCATCCCAGGAATCCAGCTGCCAGCCGTCCAACACCCGGTCCCATTCCGTGTAAAGGAACGCTGGGGAGAAATTGCTCCCGCGCCACTGGACGGCTTCGTCGATGAGCCTTTCCACGTCAGCCCGTTGCGCCAGGTTGGGTTTGCCGAATCGCTCGCTGTAAAGGTCCAGGACCACGGAGTCCAATGACGCCACGGTGATGCGTTTGAGGGTGGCCTCATCGTGGTTGACCAGCAGTTCCAGCTTGGTTCGCAGCAGGCGGGCCAATGCGTCGGAAAAGGTGGTGAGGAGCACCCGGGCTGATGGGTTGGCTTCGGCAAGATGCGCCGCTCGATGCAGCGCCACCACGGTCTTGCCGGTGCCGGCTGAACCGGACACCCGTGCCGGCCCGTTGTAGCGGCGCTCCACCATCGCCCGCTGCTCGGGATGCAGGAATACGATCCATTGCTCCCAGGGGTACTCCAACGCCGCGGCCAGTTCCTCGACGTTGTGCATTACACGGAAGCGACGCAGCGCGTCGGGATGGTCGAAGGGGTCCGCGCCCGACGGCGCCGGCAGCGACTGCTGCGGATACTTGCCCACGGCCAATTCCAACAGGGCCTCTGCCGCCTCGGTGGGCAGGTGGGTCGCCAGATCCAGCACGCTGTCTTCGTTCGCCGTCCGCACGTCGCCCAGCCACTCCGCGGGGACGCCATAGCCCAGCAACTGGTGGTCAGGGACGTGGGAGAACAGCGGCGGCTTTGGCGACTGCGCAACCGGAGTTTCCACGTACACGGGCACCGCGATTTCCTGGACCACCTCGCGCAGTTCGACCAGTTGGGCCGCGCCGGTGGTGGGATGGGCCTCCAGCTTCCTACGTTCCGCCCAGCGGTAGGCGTCGTCGTGTCGCCCGACGTAGCAGAGGACCACATCCTCGCCGGCGCGGTGGAAGATGATGCGCAGGTCGAGGTTGACGCGCGCCGACCAGAAATTGGGATCCCTGGTGTTGGTCAGCTTGTGAACACCCAGGCCGGGTTGGGCCGGATTGGTTTGTAGATCAAATGCGGAGGTCTTGGCGGCCCGCCGCTGCTCGTTGGACAGCCGCCCAAGGCTGGCGGTGAACGTGTCGGCTATGCGGAATAGCATCAGAGTATTCGAGCTCAGCCCGCGAAACCGTCAAACGCTGCAGGTCGCGCCAAATCAACCCCACTCACCCCACCCGAAACACCTTCATCACTTCGTCGCCCAGGTGGTTGATTACCTTGACGGCGATGCGGCCGGTGTCGGGTTTGGGGAAGGGGCGCGAGGTGTCGCTGTGCAGAGTGGCCCAGGCGTCGGCGTCGATCTCGGCTTTCAGGGTGGTTTTCAGGGAGCGGTACGGGTCGCTGGCTCCCAGGAAGTAGGCGTGCCGGACGAAGAAGCTCTCCTGGTTGTAGTCGGTGTCGATGAACCAGCAGGCGATGCCCTCCGGCCCGTCGCTGCGCACCTCGCCGGTGTTGGGATGGAACACGTCCACGCCGTTGACCCGCACCTGGATCTGGTCGTCCTCGGACTCCAGGATGTCGATGTCGGGCTCGCCGAAGATGACGAACAGGTTGCCGTTGCCGGTGTTCTTCAGCTCGCCGGCCATGTGCAGGTCGGCGTTCATGCGGGCCTTCAGCACGGGGACGCGACCGAGGCTCTCGAACTCGGTGGTGTGGGCGTCATAGTTGAAGGCGCAGGCGATGAGCACGTCGAACCCGCACTCGGCGGCCTCCCGCGCGGCCTCCACCAGGTCGGGACGGGACACGGTGCCGAACTCCGGGCCGATGAAGATGCCGGCCCGCTTCTCCGGCCCGGTCATGGCATCGTCATCCTCGTCGCCGCTGGCGCCCTCGATGTACTTGCCCTCGGCGCACACCAGCCGGCCGGGCCACGGCATCAGCGACGTGAAGTTGATGCGGTCCTCCTTGTGGGCCTGCTGGACGCCGGAACGCCGCAGGTTGTCCAGGATGATCGTGCCGAAGTCGTAGCCGGTCCCGTAGCCGTTGCGGGGCTCGGCGATGCCGTCGATCACGTCGCCGTTCTCGTCCACGCCCAGCACCCGGTGGGGCGAGATGCTCTCCACGGTGAAGGGGCCGGCGACGCGCACCTTGCTGCGGTCCTCGTAGGGCTTGTCGTACAGGTACTCGTACTCGGCGTGGGCGGCGATGGACGCGTCGATCTCCTTCTGGCGTTTGATGCGCAGTTCCCACCATTGTGCGTGCAATTCCGTTGCCGTGTCCGGCCAGGACTCATCGGCGTCTCGCGGAATCTCCCACTCTTCCCACTCGGCTTCAAGGACGCCATTCAGCGCCTCCCGAACCGGTTCCATCCGCTGCTGGTATTCCTCGTAGATGACGTCGATCTCGGCATTGTTGGCGATGTTCCGCAGGGTGATGTGGGGCACACGCTCGTACACGAAGCCCTGGCGGACGTTGCCATAGGTGGGCATCTGCGACGGGTCGCGACGGGACAGTTCGGCCTCCTTGACCTGTCCCTCCCTGCTGTCGGCCAGGATGTAGTAGGGGTAGCGGGCGCCCATGATGCGGGCCCGGGCCAGGGCCAGGGCGACGCGGGATGTGTCGATGGTGATCCAACGCCGTCCCCACTGCTCGGCCACGTAGGCGGTGGTACCGGAGCCGCAGGTGGGATCCAGCACCAGATCGCCGGGGTCGGTGGCCATCAGGATGCAGCGGTGGACTACCTTCACTGAAGTCTGGACTATGAAAACTTTGTCGCTTGCCCCTTGTGTATCCATCCACGCGTCAGTGAATTCCCTTACGGGATAATCATCCAGATACAGCTTATAGTTGAGATTATTTGCCGGATTTACTAGTCGGCCTGCAAGGGCCAAGCGTTCCATCCCTGGGCGGTTAGTTTTCCAGCTTTTTCCCTGCGTAGGGGAAAACTCCCTTCCATGAAAGCGGAATGGGAATACGCAAGACTCTGTTCGCCCAGCGGAGTTCAGATTTTCTGCTACAAAGAGACGATTGCTTGCCGCAATATTCTCTATATCGCCGCGCTCCTCGGCAGATAACCTTTTGAATTCGCCTGTTGCCTTCTCAACAAACGAATAACGGGTTTCGTCACTCGGGTCTCTTTGGGTAAACATACGCCGGAATTTCATTGAACTACGGGATTTGGCGTAAAGAATCACATAGGTCATGATTCCTGGAATGAATGTCGCACCCAAAGGAACACTAGAGCGAAATGAGATGAGGCTAACAAAGTTATCCTCCCCGAATACCTCATCCATCAGCGCCCGAACCCGGTGTACGTTCTCATCGCCGATCTGCACGAAAATTGAACCGGATTCGGCCAGCAGGTCGCGGGCCACGGTGAGGCGATCACGCAGATAGGTGAGGTAGGAGTGGATGCCGTCGCGCCAGGTATCGCGGAAGGCCTTGACCTGCTCCGGCTCGCGGGTGATGTGGGCGGTGTTGCCGTCCCGCACGTCGCGGCTGGTGGTGGACCACTGGAAGTTGGAGTTGAACCGGATGCCGTAGGGCGGGTCGATGTAGATGCACTGCACCTTTCCCTGCAGCCCCTCCCGCTCGGCCAGCGACGCCATCACCTGCAGGCTGTCGCCCAGGATCATGCGGTTCTGCCAGTAGCCGTCATGCTGGTAGAAGTCGGTGCGGTCCGCGCCCTCTGGCAGGCCGTTGAAGTCGGCGAACATGTCCGCCTGCACACCATAATCCGGCCGGCCCTGCTGGGACTGCCGTATCAGGTCGGCGATGAGCGCCTTGGGATGCACCTTCTCCTGGATGTACAGGGGCGGCACGTTGACCACCAGGTCGGACAGGTCCTGCTCGTCCTTGCCCCGCCACACCAACTGGGGATCCAGGTCGCGGTTGCGCCGCTCGTAGGCTTTCTGGAGGGGCGTCTCCTGCTCCTCGCGCACCATGGACTGGTACTCGGCGGTGGGGATGTTGGTGCGGGTGTCGTCCTCGTGGCGCAGGGCTTCCACGGTGCGCTCGCGGCGGCGGTTCCCGGTCCTTCTGGCGCTGGTCATGGTTTATTCTCTCCAGTGGCGGGCAAAAACGGGTTAAGTATTGTTGCGCCCGAGCCGTCAACATCGGCAACGTTTCGTGTTACGAGTACCAGATTATGCACAATCGTGGTGGCAGCCAACAGACCGTCAATCACTGGGATCGGACGAGTTGCGGAAAGCCGTCCCCATATGTCGGCCACAGAATCGTCCACGGGCAGTACGCGGCTGGAAAACTGCGCCCGGACCGTTTCCAGCCAGGACTCCAGGACGTCCGCTTGAGGCAGATCGCCGCGCCGCCGGGCAAGCTCGATCCCTCGGCGAATCTCGCCGATGCTGAGCGAACTGATAAAGAGCTGCGCTTCGTCGACGAAGGAATACCAATCGCGGACGTGTGCATCGCAACGGGCTCCCTTTCTAACTTCCGAGATCACGTTGGTGTCCATCAGGAACATCAGAACTCGATATCCCGGGGCAAGTCCCTCCCCCTCGTGACGTCTATGCCTTCCAGCGGAGCCGCTGCCAGCAGCTCTTTGAAATCAAGACCTTCATATCTTTGCCGATCGCCCGTTGCGTTTTCCGGCGCAACCCGGCGGTGGGCCTCTATTGATTGGGCCAAGCCTTGCTCGATATCGAACACGTCGGTGAACTCGGCGAAGGCCCAACGCCCGAACTCGCCGGCGGCGTTCACGCCGGGCAGCCAGTAGGCCTCCATGGTGTTCTTCTTCTCCACCGCATCCTCGCCGCGGTAGCCTTTGATCTCCACGGTGAGATTCAGGGGGTCATCGTGGCCATCGTCCACCAGCAGGATGAAGTCGGGGATGTAGGTGCGGGGGATCGAGCCGTACCGGTACGGCACCTCCAGGCCCAGGTTGTGGTTCTTGACGTAGGCCGTCACCGCAGGGTGGGATTCCACGACCCGACAGAACTCGGCCTCCCAGTCGCTGTCCAGTACGGCCAGGTTGACGTGGCACTTCCTGGAGTCGGTGGTCCAGAGCCCGGGCTTCGACGTGGTGAAATTCACGTAGCGGGTGGAACCGACGGGGTTGTACGGGTCCAGCAGCGCGCGTACCGAACGTTCGCCGGTGCGGCTGGTGATGGCGGCGGTGATGCGGTTGCACGCCATGTCCGCCAGTTCCTGGTACATCACCTGCGCCGGATAGGTTCCGCCCCGGCAGTCCAGACAGGTGTCCAGCCACTCCCGGACCACGTTTCGGAGCTTGCCGAACAGGTGGAGCTTCAGGTCCTCGTTGGGGTCGCGCCACTTGGTTTCCAGCAGCCGCTTGGTCAGGTGCAGCACCAGGCTGGAGGTGCGCAGGTCGCCAGTGTGGACCAGGTTCAGGTCCACGCCCTCTCCGATGATGCCCTGGTTGCGGGTCACCGTGGGCCCGATCAAGTCCGGCGTGAGGCGCAAGCGGGAATCGTCGGTGAAGCTGGCGACGAGGTCCTCCTTCGGCGGGTCCTCCCGGTAGCCGGATACGCGCGGGAAGGTTATCTCCAGGTGGTTCCGGTCCGGCCAGACGGCATGCACCTGCACGGTTTGCCGTCGGGGGCCGGGCCTGACCACCACCGGACGCGCCGTGAAGTCGAACGGGATGCCCAACACGTCGGCGTATTCGACATCGAACAGGCCTTCGTCGTTGAGATCGTAGGACTGGCGACGCAGGGCGCGACCGACCACCTGCTCGCACAGCAACTGAGTTCCGAAGGCCCGCACGCCCAGGACATGGGTCACGGTGCTGGCGTCCCACCCTTCGGTCAGCATGGAGACGGACACTACGCAGCGGATTTGCCCGCCCAACCGGCCGTCTTTACCGACGGTGTTCATCACCTCGCGGAGCAGCTCGGTTTCGGTGATGTTGTCCGCCGCCTCGCGGTCCCCGGTTCGCTCGAGCCGCTCGCTGCGGAACCGGTCGATCTGCTTCTCAGCGGCGCGTCGGAAGTCGTCGCTGAGCTTTTCGCCGGATTCCAGTTGGCGGCTGTCGATCAGCAGGGTGCGGGGAATCGAGTAACGATTCCCCGATTCGTCGAAGTTGCGGAAAAGCTCCAACCGTCCGGCGTGGGCGGTTGTCGTGCCGTTGGCGTTCTCGCGCTCAAAGCCGGAGATGTAGTCATAGACCAGCTTGGACGTGGACGTGTTGTTGCATACCACGATGAAGCACGGTGGCACCGTTGCGCCCGATGCCTGCCACTGCTCGAAGGTCGTTTTGTAGTGACCATAGAGGGCTTCCAGAGCCGTTTGCAATTCCACCGGCAGGTCCAGGGGATCGAGGTAGGCATTCCTGCCGCGACCGGCCTTGGGCATATCATCGCGGATGTGTTCCCAAAGGTTGCGGAACACCGGTACCCGCTCGCCCGGGATGTTGTCGGCAACGGGAACGCGGGGCAGTTTCACGATGCCGCACTCGATGGCGTCCATCAGCGAGAAGTCGCTCACGGTCCACGGGAACAGGGTGCCCTCCGCGTAGCCCGACCCGCGCAGGAAGAACGGGGTGGCCGACAGGTCAACCACCTGCCGCACGCCCAGCTTGCGCTGAACCATTTCCAGGCCGGAAATCCAGACCCGCGCCTCCTCGTTGTTGCGGTCCGCTTCTTGGCGGTCCTCTCTGGCCAACCTGCCTTCGTCGTCCTCGCCAGGCTTGCGGCGGTAACAGTGGTGCCCCTCGTCGTTCAGCACCATGATGTCCTTGAGCCCCATCAACTCCGGCATGACCCGTTGTAGCATTTTGCCTTCGCTTTCGAGAGTGTCTATAGGTTCTCCGTGTCCTTGCCGAAACTTTAAATTACCCTTGGAAGACTCTATTTCGTCTCGGCGATGCAAGGCATGGTAATTGGTGATGACGATCTTCGCTCTTTGCAGGTCGCTGAGCATATCGCTGGGGACCAATTCCCGGCTGGCGTAGTAGCTGTCCGGGTCATTGGGCTGGAGCACCCGCAGCCGATCCTTGATGGTCAAGCCGGGCGCGACCACCAGGAAACCGCGGGTAAACCGGCGGCTGCCGGTATGTCGCACGGCGTTGATGGTCTGCCACGCGATGATCATCGCCATCACCGTGGTCTTGCCGGCACCGGTGGCCAGTTTCAGCGCCGCCCGCAACAGCGCAGGGTTAGCCTCTTTGCTGGCGTTTTCCAGGCGCTGCAGGATGCGCCGCTCGTTCTGCCCGAGCCGTGGCGCAACCTCGGTGAGCCAGATCAAGGTCTCGGCAGCCTCCACCTGGCAGAAAAAGGGACGGTAGTAGCTGAACTTGTGCTGCCGCCAGTGGAGCAGCAGACGGGCCGTTTCGGGGGTGACGCCCCAGTCGCTTGGCGAGGGTATGTTGCGCCATTGATCGACGTGGCGCCGGATCTCGTTCACCGCAGCGGTGACGTCATACTCCTGCTCTGCGGTGGACATCCCCGCCCCTTCATCCATCACCAACCGGCCCTGGGGTTCACGGGCCCTTCCGCGTTGGCGCGGCTTGGGGATCGGCGTGATGAACTCGGCGCCGCGGCGGGTTTCGACGATCTGTTGGGTCGGTTGACCCTCGGCGTCCAACTCCCAGTGCCGAGCGGGGTACTCGTACGGAGAGTTGATGATTGGCTGGTCAAAGAAGGGATTTTCCATATTTCTCCTCGCCCCGAAATCATACTTCACATGGGTGTTGATTATCAACTCAACAACGACTACCATTCAAACGAGAGGTCGAACCATGGATTTTCCACAGCGCCTACGAGCCCTACGCCGCGAAGCGCGGCTCAGCCAGCGCGGCCTGGCCGAGCGCGTGAACGTTGATTTCACCTATCTGAGCAAGATCGAAAACGGAAGAGTTGAGCCACCAAGCGAGACTGTCATCAAGAATATCGCAGCGGTGCTGGCCGAAGAATTGGGACTGGACGGAACGGAATTGTCCGATGAACTGATCACATTGGCTGGCAAGATACCGTCAGATTTGGCGGAAACGCTGGCCCGCAATCCAGGCGCAGTTCGATTTCTACGCTCTCTGGGGGATGATGTACGTTCTGCAGACGAGTGGCAAAGGCTGATACAAGGGCAGGAAACTGAATAATGATGACGAACAGCTTTTTGGCAGAATCTGAAATTGAACGGATGGCGACCCGGTTGCTGGCGCGATATGAGAGTCGGTACGGACCGATTGACTGTCCCCCGGTGCCGGTTGAAAGCATCCTGGAGGACATCCTTGACCTGAGCATCCTGTGGGACACCATCCCCGAAGAACAGGGCCAGTCCATTCTCGCCGGGTTGGATCCCAACAACCGGACCGTGGTGTTCAACGAGACCCGGCTGGCACTGATTGACGAAACGCCAGGCCTGTACAACACCGTCCTGGCGCATGAGGCCGGCCATTGGGAAGCGCACGTGGACCCCGCGCTCCTGGATCAGTCTGCCCTGCCCCAATTCGAGCGGGAATTCGGGTGTCTGTACCGGCAATCAGGCCCGGGTGGAGACGCCAAGGAACGTCAAGCCCATCAGTTCATGGGCTTTTTGCTAATGCCCTCGCACCTGCTGCGCGAAGCCATCCGAGACGTTGATCTGCTCAGCTGGCCCAACCTTTACGCGTTGCGCGACCTTTTCCAGGTGACGATCACGGCGCTCACGGTGCGCTTGGCCAAGCTGAACCTGCTGTACATATCCGACGATAGGAAGCTGTATCCATCCCGCCAAGTGTATGAAGGCCAGATGCCGCTGGCCCTCTGATCCCTCCGACTGCAGTATCGGGAAACGAACTCGGATCAAGTCATCTCCGCAATACGATAAGGAGACGAATCGTGGTACGCCAATGCGCCCAATATGTGACCATGCAAGCCACGCGTGTTCCGTGCAACCGACCGTGTCTCGCGTTCTACTGCAGCCAACACGGTGGCATAGATGCGCATCCGGCCAATAGCAGAGATCCCTACTCGAATCGAACCCTGGTCAGCGACCACTGACCCTACTGGGAATCCCGCCGCGCCCGGCTTGGATGGCGTTGGTCGCGCGCCAATAGAGGGTTTTCACGAAACTGACGACGATAAGGAAAAGGTGGTCCTGCCATGAAACTCTCCGATCTCATCGAACGCGCCCCGTGGCGTTGGGCCAGCACTTATGAGGAAACCTGGCCTCACGAATACGTGCTGCTGCAAAAAGACAACCAGCGGGAGTTGCTGGAAGCCGTTTGCGAGCGGCTAAATAATGGCGAGGGCGTACCCGGTAGGTTCTTCGCCATGCGTAACCAATACCTATTCGTGGGTGATTACAAGTACTGGCTGATGATCCCGCCGGATCGGGTTGACTGGGACAATGAGGAGGTCCTCAACCGCGCTCGTCTCTATCGCGACCGCCGTGATTTCGTGATCCAGGATGGCGACAGCGGTATGCAGATGGACTACCCGACCAACCCGGCAAAATCTCCCCATAACAATTTAGAATATAGGAGCGAACATGGTGACTGATGTGCACGGAACGAACAATGTTGAACTCGTGTGCCGGTTGGACGCTTTGGACACCCTGGCAAGTGATCTAGTGTCGCTAGGCAGGTCGTTTGACTACGGCGGACGACAGGCAGAGGGAGTGGATCTATTCGAGCTCCTGAATCTCTGGTGGCAGGAAGACGTACATTCTCGGTTGCTGACTTGGCTGCTAGATCCCAACGGTGACCACAGCCTCGGCGACTATTTCCTAACCAATTTCCTGCTCTGCAGCGCCGGCCACGCTTCAGACCTCGGAACTCCAACAATCGCCGAGGATCGTATTCACGACGCCGATTGGTCGGAAGCCACGTCCCAACGCGAATGGTACACGGTTGTGGACGGCGGCAGCGGCTGGCTCGACATCTTGGTCGTAAATGAACGTCTCAAAATCCTGTGTGCCATCGAAAACAAGGTCTTCGCCCCGGAGAGCGGTCGACAACTAACCTTTTATCGAAGAGCCTTGGAAAGGGACTATCGAAACTACACCAGACATTACGTGTTCCTTTCCCCCACCGGTATGTCTCCCCAACAGGTGGAGGACCGGTCGACCTGGACGCCGGTAAATTACGATACCGTTCTAGAGTTGGTTGAACGCGTGCTCGTTGAGCATCAGGAACGGCTTCACGCGGATGTTCAAGCCTTGCTAGGGCAATACGCCAACACCCTGAGGAGGAGAATCGCGCCCGTCCCCAGTGACATCCAAAAGCGTGCCCGAGAAATTTACATTGCCAACCGTTACGCGATGGAACTGGCTTACCGGCACAGACCGGACTATGCGGCCGAAACCAAGCAGTTGTTGATGGAGGCGGTCCGCCAACAGGGTTGGCTAATCGATCTAAATTATACGCCATACTTCAGGTTTCGTCCGCCCGAATGGGACGCCATCAGCGCTCGTCAAACCGGGTCAGAATTTAGCCAGTCCAATGCATTGCTACGGTTTGAGTTTTATGTGGATGCAAAGTCCGCTCGTCTTCAGCTTACCTTGTTTCGAGGAGAGGATGAGTCAGTCAGAGAGCGTATAGTAGGAAGTATAAGTCGGCATCCCGAACTGTTTAGCAGAGCTGGGATGGTTCTTGAGACGGGGATCATGCTCCTGCACGCGGGAGACAACATTTTGCGGGAAAGTGATTTCGACATTTGGGATGATCCAGAGGTTCAGAATAAGATAAAGGCGTCGGTATCAGACTTCGCCGCTACCCAATTTCCCGCCATAAACGAAGTGATAATCCAGTGCCTACAGAGCTACGAGGACCAATAACCCAACGCGCTGGTAGAGATTTGTGGGCGATCCCGCGCTGTAAGCCTCTGGAGCCAACTAACGTCCTATGGGTGAGTTGATCCAAGCTGATCGTGACTTTCCATGTGGTCTGATAACGAAACCAATCGAGATTTCTTGAACTTCCGTTGCGTTGCCGATACTGCGGCGGAGATGGTCGTCCAGGCCGATGGTCAGCCATTGTCCTTAGCAGGGTGTTGAAATGGAGCATTGTTGCGTGGTGTGCAGGCAATGAAGGGTCGCGCGGTTCGGTGTGGACGTATAGTTCATTGGGGCGGCGGGCTAATTGACGTTGGTCACGGGGCGATTGATCGGCCCCGGTGGTTGATTGGGGGTGGTTGGGACAGACCTGTCCCAGGTTTTACGCCGACGCCGGCGTCAGCTTGGCCAGCCTGACCAGGTTGTAGCTGGCGATCGTCATCTCCATCCAGAACCGGTTGCGCGCCACTCCGCAGTAGCGCAGTTTCCGCCCGCCGCCCACCGTATTCACCCAGCCAAGGACCTCCTCAATCCGTTTCCTGGCACTCTGGCTGAGACGATACCCATCGTGCCGACTGGTGCGACGGTCGATGGACGAACGCTGCTTCTGGGCCACATGCGGCGTTACCCGAGACTTTCGGCATCCCCTGACGAAGCCCCGTGTGTCATAGCCGCGGTCGGCGGCCATGGTAATGCGTCCGGCGCTGGGCACCGCCTCCAGCATCTCCAAAGCCGGATCCCGTTCCGACGCGCCGCCAGCGGGAGTGAGACGCACGTCCACCACCAGTCCTTCCCGATTGTCCATCGGCATGTGAGCCCCAAAGCACAGCTTCGCTTCCTTCCCCTTGCCCTTTTTGGCCAGCCAGCCTCCGGATCAGTGGTGGACCGGTGGGTATCGTTGCTGCGCCGCTCACCCCGAAAGTCCACCTCCGGATTGCGTCCCCCATCTGAAGGTGGGTCTTCATCATCTCTGGGCCGGAACCTCTTCACCGATGCCCAGGCCCCCAATAGCGTCCCCTGATTGGTCAAGGGTCGGGCTGAAGTGTTCCTCTGGGAGCAACCTCTGCTCCCTGGCCTGCTCCACGATCTCCAGCAGAAACTCACGGGCCACGTCCGCGTCCAGCAACTGCTGCCGGTTTTTGGCGAACACCAAGTGGTCGAAACCGTGGTCCATGATGTTCAGGTCCAGAAACCCCTTGAACAGCAGGTCGTATTCCAGCCGTTCGCAGAACTGTCGCGCGCTGCGCACCGAGAACAGCGCCATCAACAGGCAGGCTTTCAGCAGGTGCTCCGGCGGTATCGACGCCCGGCCATTGGCCGCGTACATCCGGTCAAAGGTGGGTGATAGTTGAGCCGGGGCCTGATCCACCATGGGCTTGATGCGTCGGATGGGATGACATTGGGGAGCCAGGTCGTCGGGCGTAACCGCCGTTAGCATCGTTGCTGTTACCGCCGATATTAAAATGTGCAAAATCGCCGAAATGGAATTGGCCCACCCGATGGCAATGGCATCATCCGCGGACACGCTGCGGAGGTGCTTCAAACAACGTGCTAACGGTGGGAATGATGAAAGAGATTTACGAGCTGAAAGGAGCGGGGTGTTCGATCCGGGAGATCGCCCGGGAGTTGGACATATCGCGCAACACGGTGCGTCGGTACCTGAAGTCGCCGGAGGCAATGCGGCCCAAGCCGCGGCGTCAGCGGGTTTCGAAGCTGGATCCGTACACCGAGTACGTCGACCGGCGGATGGCCGAGGGGTTGGAAAATTGCGTGGTGCTGCACCGGGAGTTGGCGGCACGCGGATATGACGGTGGCTATTCGATCCTGAAGGGTTACGTGTCGCCGCGGCGGCGGAAGCGCCAGCCAGAGGCGACGATGCGGTTTGAGACCGCGCCTGGAGAGCAGGCGCAGGTGGACTGGGGCAGCTTGTCGTACATCGGCGAGGACGGGAAGCGGCGTAGCGTCTGGGTGTTCGTGATGACCATGGGCTGGTCGCGGGCCTGCTATGTGGAACTGGTGCGCCGGGCGGACACGGCCGCTTTCATCCAGTGCCACGTCAACGCCTTCGAGTACCTGGGTGGCGTGGCGTGCCGGTGCCTGTACGACAATGCCAAGGTGGTCACCCTGGGCAAGGACGAGGAGAAGCGTCCCATCTGGAACCAGCGGATGCTGGACTTCGCTTTGCGAGTTGGCTTTGAGGCCCGGCTGTGTCGGGAATACCGACCGCAGACCAAGGGAAAGGTGGAGAGCGGGGTGAAGTACGTGAGGTACAACATGTGGCCCAGCATCCGCTTCACCGATGACGCGGACCTGAATGGTCAGGCGCTGGAGTGGTGTGACGCGGTGGCCAACGCCCGGATCCACGGGACGACCAACCGGGTGCCCTGGGAGGCGCTGGCCGAAGAGCGGCCCCGCTTGGGACGGTTGCCGGATCGGGCCAGGCTGGCGCCGTACCTGCGGCAGGACCGGAAGGTGTCCCGGGACGGTTTCGTCAGCTGGGAGGGCTCCCACTACGGTGTCCATTGGAAGTGGGTGGAAACCACGGTGCAGGTGGGCGAGCGTCAGGGGACGGTGGAAGTCTGGGCCGGCGATGAGCGGATTGCCGTACATCCCCGCGCTCAGCAGCCCAAGCAGCGTTTCATCCTGCCGGGCCAGTGGTCGGGATTGCCCAGGGGCGACAACCGGCCCCGCAGGGAGGCCGTGGCGGTGCAGATCCCCGCGGGCGAGGTGGAACGCCGCTCGCTGGACGTGTACGAACTGGTGGCGGGGGGTGTGGCATGATCGCCCTGGAACAGGCTCGTCAACATTTGGAAACACTGGGTCTCAAGCAGGCGGTGGAAGTCCTGGACAACACTCTGGACGCCGCCGCCAGCAGGCAACTGCCCTATCCCGAGATGCTCGCCGAACTGCTGGGCGTCGAGGTCGCCGCCCGTAGGGAACGCTACCTCACCACCCGAACCAGGCTGGCTCACCTGCCCTTCCAGCGCACCCTGGAGCAATTCGACTTCGGCTTCCAGCCCTCCATCGACGAACGGCTGGTCAAGGAACTGGCGAATTTAGCCTTCGTCGCCGAGGCCACCAATGTGATCCTGCTGGGACCGCCCGGCGTAGGCAAGACCCACCTGGCCATCGCTCTGGCCCTCAGAGCCATCGAGAACGGGCAAGGCGCTTACTTCGTCCGCGCCTACGACCTGATGGAAGACTTGCGCAAGGCCAGGGCCGAGCACAACCTGAACCGGCGGATGAAAGTCTACCTGGCTCCCAAGGTCCTCGTCGTGGACGAATTCGGCATCTGGCCCTACGACCGGGAGTCGGCCACCGCCTTCTTCACCCTGGTGTCGGCGCGCTACGAGCGGGGAAGCATCATCCTGACTTCCAACAAAGGCTTCGGCGAGTGGGGCGAGCTGCTGGGCGACAGCGTGATCGCCTCGGCGGTGCTGGACCGGCTGCTGCACCACAGCCACGTGCTGAACATCCGCGGCGAGAGCTACCGGCTCAGAGAGAAACGCCAGGCGGGGCTATTCCCGTCGCACCAACAACTGGGCGCAGCGCCGGAGGAGGCCGGCGACAACTATGCCGACTGACAAAGTCGCTGAACAATAAACAAGGAGGTGGGTCAATTTTAAACCGGCGATCGCGGGAGTGATCGAAGAGGTGGGTCAACTCCACATCGGCGAACCTGGGTCAGAATTTCGTCGGCGTTGACATTGCCTGGTGTGCTGCCTTACCTCTAGTGGCAATCCCTCACTACTCGGATGGCCCATCCTACCACCCTGCACTCATACCGCTGCGATTTCCAACACCCTGTTAGCTGGACTTTGTACGTTCAAGCGGCGTAGGCGAGGGAATCGATAAGCCGGGCGTATAAATCGAGAGCCTGTTTTTCCCGGTCATCGTCGGGCGACGACATTGAAAAACTCTGGGACGCCAGCCACAGGTGTCGTCGCACCAGGGCGATGGCATCCACGAAGGTGGGTGACGGCTTGTCGTACCAGGCCGCAGTGCGTTGGGTGATGGGGCTCTCTTGCTGCAGCGTGTGGGCCGCCAGGGCGATCCAGGAAAACAGACCCATCAGGATGGGCGTAGTGCGGGCGATGGCGCGATCTGACCATTGGCGCTGAGTTTCCACACCCAGGTGAGCCCGCACCTCCTGGTAGGTGACTTCCAGTTGCCAACGCAGCACAAACCACTGGAGGATCTGTATTGGGTTGACCGATTGATCCGTGCAGAGCAGGGCTTGAGTGTCCAGTTCGCCCTTGGGGTCTCGAACCAGCACCCACCGGATGGGCACGGGCGGTTTGCCGTGGTGGTACCAAAGGGCGGTCTGGGAGGCCAGTTCCAGAGTGCGGACGGCGCCGTCATACCAGGACACCGACACGGTGTCCCACCGCAGGTTGGGATCATCAAGGCGTTGCTTGAGGGTGGGTTGACGTGATCCCTTCACCCGGGGTCGGCCAGTTTGACCCGGTGAGCGGGGTGGCGCGGGATCATAGAGACCGGCGTCCAGGCGCAGCCTGGTGATGAGGGTTACCGGTTCACGGAGCGACTGGCAGCAGTGGAGCAGGTCGAGGACGGCGTAGCCGTTGTCGCCCACCACTACCAGCGGCCGATGCGGCAGCCAGCGCCGCAGTTGCAGGATCATCTGGCGGGCCCAGTCAGTGACCTTCTTGTGGCGGCGTCCCCGCTTTTGGTGATAGCGTTCCGAGGGCGCCAGCACGGTGAGGAAGGGCAAGGCCCAATAGCG
Organism: Dehalococcoidia bacterium; assembly: GCA_963668585.1. Taxonomy (GTDB): domain Bacteria; phylum Chloroflexota; class Dehalococcoidia; order Lucifugimonadales; family UBA3495; genus Bin87. The sequence goes on from OY764869.1 coordinate 1,731,752, forward strand.
ACCGGCCCAGGGGATGTGTCCCAGCCACATCAGTGAGACCCAGCGTAAACCGCTGGCCTTGACTGTATAGCTGCGGCTGGAACGCACGCCATCTCGGTAGACACCCAGGGCGTTGATCTTTGGACCTTGCCGCCGCTCCAGGGTTTCGTCGATGCCGAACACCAGGGGGCCGTCGCCGTGGTCGAGATGCCCGATCAGCAGCCGGAGCAAAACCTGGGACGCTCCAAGGGGCGACCATGCTGCCCGGTTCAGTACATGATGGTAGCGGGCATAGTTGCGGTCGCTGCTGAGGCCCATGACGCGCAACGCCGAGGCTACCGTGCGCTGGCCCGGGGTCAGGATCGTGCCGACCAATAGGATCTGAGCCTTTCGCCAAGTGCGGTGTTGGAACAAAATGGCGAAGGGAAAGAGAACCGTTACAATGGCATCGGGCAGGGTGAGCATGGTCGACCTACGGTGAGATGTGGGGTCAACCCAGCTTACCCTGTCTTCCTCATTTTTCTAGTTTTTGTACAAAGTCCAGGTTAGGCCTGATTCTTGCCAGCAGTTCCAGCAGGGTGTCAGCAAGGTTAGTTTCTGGTCGGAGTTCATGCCCGCTCACTGGTGGGGATGCATTCGGCTCATGACTCCAGTTTCGGCTCGCAAGCGCGTCGAGATGGCTTCGTACTCGTCCATCTGGGCCAAAATGCGGGCCGCTTCTTCAGGCGTTGTTGGTACGGATTGGCTCATTTCTGCTCCATTCTCGGTTGTGCTGTTCGTCGGCCTCGTCGTTCTGGAGAACGTCAAGTTCCTGGCACGGCGCTTTCGCCTTCCCAATCCAGCAACCTTGCAGTGTCATGAGCTGGATTGTCATACCGGAGTGCGTAATGTTGTTGGCTGCCACGTAGCATCGTGCATGAGCTGAAGCCAATGGGGTTGTTCTGTTGGAAATTACGGAATGTGTCACGGATCAACCTCTTTTCGCCTACTTGAACGATCCTATTCGACAGGGACGGCGCCATCAAAGCCGACGTCAAGGACCGGAACCTGTACCAGGACCTCATGCCGCAGGTCGTGGCCGGCCGGCGCACCCTGTACCCGAAGCTGGCGGCGTGAGCAGAACACGGACAAACGGGTCCGCACAACATAACCAAGCGTCTCGAAACTCGCCGGGATGTTTTTAGATTCGTGGGCGCGATCACTATTAATTTTTTGCATGATTGTTTCCGCAGAGGTGAAGAAAATGACAAGGGCCGACAACCTCCACTACGGCTAAGCCAGGTACAGCTAGGGAGAGGAAGACCTGCGCAACCTCGACCTCCAAGTAGACGCGCTCATGGCGGACGGCATCCGCACGAACCTCATCCGCACCGACATATACACTGGCGGAAAATTTACCTGACCCGGCTGGACTACGCTCATGGACCGGATCCAGTCCGGGGACGTGATCGCAGTCCAGTACCTCGGCAGGTTCGCCCGGACGGTGTTGGAAGGACTGCAGGTGGTTGAGGAACTCACCAACGCAGGCATTTACATCAAGTGCCTTCGTGATCCCATCGACACATCCGACGGCAGCGCGGCCGCAAGGGCGCAGCGCCAGATGTCGTTGGTGTTCGCGGAATGGCAGCGGAACACCACCCGCGAACGCATCGTCGCCGGCCAGAATAAGGCCAGAGCACAAGGCCGGACACCAGGACGGAAATCTGCGCTCAGACCGTCCCAGCAGGACGCGGTACATCATACGAGTTCCATGACACGGTTACTCTGCCACGGAATCGGCGCCTCGGCCAAGCCAGGGGTAAATTTATTCTCGCCCACAGAACGCAAGTTTACCCATGCCCGAACGCAGTCCTTCGCCCAGACGGCACAGCCCCGTTTGGACGGGAACTAACCAGTCACAGACATTGTTGAGTCGCGGCCCTGCGGTTTGCCGCCGCCCTTACGCGCTCGGCACACTCCCAGATTTGCCCACCGACGGCGTACCGGGTGGCTATGCAGCCAACCCACCGGAACCCATTGGTCACATTCCCTGCTACGCCCGGATCCGCCCAAGGGATGGGTGAAGTTGGTCAGCCGAGGCATGAGAGTTGACGGGGCAGGTGGGCAGAGCGTCGATCCCGGCGGAACGGGACTGTGGGTCAGTGTGCCAGGTGCGTGAAGCGTATATTTGAAGGGAGGCAGCCCCGGTGACGGACGAGATCAGCGGGGCTGGTTACAGAGTGCCCTCACCACCGGAGGATCGGAGGATCGAGCGCGACGGTTTCGCCTTCTACTCCCGAGCATCAAAGCCGTTGGCGCCGTCGATCAACACGGTGCCGTAACCTCCGGGAACTCCACGCGCGATGAACCGATAGAGGTCCATCTCGAACCTTTTGGTCACGTATGTAACCGGAGTCGGTTCGTTGGCGGGGTCGGCGGCATCTCCGGACCATCGATGGAACGTGCTTTCCGACACCCAAAGGCCCGGCGCCTCGAGGGCGGAGGTCCATTGGGTTTGGTCGGTCGCGGTGGCAACAACGCCACTTTGGGTCAGCTCGCCGCTCATGTCTTCGTCGTACGTGCTGCTCAGGCGACCCTGGCAATTCCACCGCCCGTCGATGAAATCGCAGCGTTCGTAAACGTTCTGAGTGTCGCTGTGCGTCAGTTGGGAGCCGTTTTGGAAGTATGCCCGGTGAACCATCTCGCTCAGCATGATGGTGTACCCCGTTGCGCCGGGATGTTTTCGGTCCCAGCCGCTCCAGTCGATGGTGTAGCGACCGTCCAGTTCTACCCGGAAGGCGGCGAACTGGTTCTTACCGCATCGCGCCACCAGATCCTGGCGGTGGTCTCTCCGGCACTCCTCGTAGAAACCTAGGGTAGCCTGTGCCGGGTTGCCTCCGCCCTGCTGCCGGGCTTGGACCCGGTTGCCGGACGTCTTTGCGGCGCTCTTGCCAGGGCCCTGGCCGTCCGTGTAGCGGACAGTCGCCCTGAGGTACATGTCCCGGTCCTCCAGAACCGGCGTGTAGGTGTCAGTTGTTCCACCGTTGACACTTTCCCAATTTTCGACACCGTCTCCAGACTTTTCCCAGAGCCAGGTGGTGTTGGTCAGGCTGCCATCGGGATCGGTAAGTGATGCGGTGAGAGACTTTCCAACCTCCGGCCGCGCGGACGACAGGTTGATCTCTCCGGGTTCGTCAATATTGATGAGGTTGATGGTCACCGTGATGGTGTCATCTACGGATGTATCCTGGTTTTCGTCAGCATCCATCCCGTCGGAAACCTGCAGGGTTACTTCCAGGACCGGCTTGCTCTCGTAGTCCAGGGCGGCGCCCGTAGCCACCGAAAGTTGACCGGTACTTGTTGAAATCGTGAACTTGTCAGAATCGCCGCCGTTGGCCAACGAGTACGTCAGCGAGTCCCCCTCGGGGTCGGACGCGGCAATTGGCACCCCCACCGTGGCGCTGGCAAGCGCGTTTTCGGCGATGGAGCGTTCGGCGCTTTCGCCCTCCAGGAACCTTGGTTGCTCGTTGGCATCGCCGGCCACCGGATTGGTTGAGGACGAGGACGCCTGTTTGTCTGCCCCTTCGCCGTCGGTGTATTGCGCGGTTGCCCGAAGATATGCGCCGGCGTCCACGGCGGCCGGGGTGTAGGTATCCATGACCGCAGTGGATATGTCGGCCCAGCCGGTGGCGCCATCCTCGGACTTGGCCCACTGCCACGTTATGGAGGCAACACCGCCGTCCGGGTCGGTTACGGATGCCGTCAGGGAAACACCTTCCTCTGGATTGGTTGACGACAGGGCGATTCTGCCCTGTTCATCGGCGTTGACCAGGTTGACGGTCACGGTGATGGTTGCATCAACAGCGGTGTCGGGGTTGTGGCTGGCGTCCTTCCCGTCCGCCACTTGCACCGCAACCTCCAGGGACGGTTTACCCTCGAAGTCAAGGGAGGCTCCGGGCGCTACGCTCAGTTGCCCGGTTGCGGAGTCGACGTCAAAGTGATCAGAGTCCGTGCCGCTGCCTATGGAGTAGGTTAAATCGTCCACCTCCGGGTCAGAGGCGCTTACCGCCGCCCCAACAGGGGTTCCGGTCAGGGACTCCTCGCTGATGGAGCGGGTTGCGCTCGTACCTTCGTCGAATGCCGGCGGCTGATTGGCCGGTTTCGGCTGCACCGCGTTGGTCGCCACCGCGTGCACGGTTTTACCCGAACCGTTGCGGTCATCATAGGCTGCGTTCGCCCGCAGGAACTTACCCTCGTCGTCGGACACTGGAGTGTAGTCTCCCGAGGTTGCGTCGCTGATGTCCGTCCAGGTGGTGGCTTCGGCGGAGTCGGCGCGCTGCCATTGCCAGGTGAGGTTGCTGATGGAGCCGTCGGGGTCGGAGAGGGAGGCGCCTATTTCCTGGCCCACCTGTGGGTTTTCGGTTGTGAACCCGAGGACACCCGGTTCGTCGACGTCGGTTACGGAAATTGTCACGGGAATGCTGGCGTCCCACTCAGTGTCGGCCGTGCCGTAAGGGTCCTTGCTATCGCGCACTCGCACTCGGACGATGTATGAAGATTTGGTCTCATAGTCGAGCGAGGCGGATGCGGCCAGCGAAACCTGTCCGGTCGTTGCCTCGATGGTGAACTGGTTGGCGTCCCCGCCGGTCAACCCATAGGTCAGTGTGTCGCCGGTGTTTGGGTCCGTGGCGCCGATGGCTGTGCCGATGGCATCGCCGCCGTCTGCGCTCTCCGGAACCGATCGGCTCGCGGAGGATCCATCGTCGAATGCCGGCGGCTGATTGGTGGGTGGGGCAGCCAACACGGCGTTGCTGGCGGTGTCGTGGGCCGTTTTGCCGGCGCCTTGGCCGTCCTCGTAGGACGCCTGGGCCCGCAGGAACTTTCCGGCGTCGTCGGAAACCGGAATGTAGCGAGCGGAGGCGGTCCCAGGGATATCTGTCCAGGTGGTGGCATCGGCGGTATCGGCCCTCTGCCATTGCCATCTGAGATTGGTAATGGATCCGTCGGGGTCGGTCAGCGAGACCCAGATGTCAGTGTCCACCTGGGGGTTGTTGGAGCTCAGCGAAACCTCACCGGCTTCATCCACGTTGATGACCTGCGCCGTGACGGTTATTTCATCGTCCCAGGCTTCGTCCGCATTGCCCGATCCATCCCTGCCGTCGCGCACCCGTATCGTCAGCTAGGCTTTACGCATAATTTAGAAAAGTATAAAGACAGGGTAAGCTGGCCTGACCCAAATTCCACTAAAGGTCCAGCCATGCTCACCCTGCCCGATGCCATTGTACCCCTGCTCCTTCACTTCGCCACGCTGTTCACCAACCCGACCTGGCAGAAAGCCCAACTGCTATTGGTCGGTACGATCCTCGCCCCGGGCCAGCGCACCGTGGCCGCAGCGCTGCGGGTCATGGGCCGCAGCGACCAGCGCGACTACGCTCGCTACCACGAGGTGCTCAACCGGGCGGTGTGGTCGTCCCGTGAGGTGGCACACGTCCTGCTGCTGCTGTTGCTCCAGCACCTGGATCGCGGCGACGGCCCGCTGATCTTCGGCATCGACGAGACCCTGGAACGGCGTCGTGGCGCCAAGATCAGGGCCAGGGCCATCTACCGCGACCCGGTGCGTTCCAGTCGGTCTCAAGTGGTCAAGGCCAGTGGATTGCGCTGGATCTCCCTGATGTGGCTGGGACAAGTCCCCTGGGCGGGGCGCCATTGGGCGTTGCCAGTGCTCACGGTGCTGGCGCCCTCGTCTCGATACCATCAGCAACAGGGACGCCGGCACAAGAAGATCACCGACTGGGCGCGGCAGATGGTCATGCAACTGCGCCGCTGGCTGCCACAGCGCCCACTGGTGCTCGTGGGCGACAACGGCTATGCCGTGCTGGATTTGCTCCACTGCTGCCAGTCCCTGCGTGAACCCGTCACCCTCATTGCCCGCTTGCGCCTGGACGCCGCATTGTACGCACCAGCGCCAGTCCGTCAGCCGGGTCACAAAGGTCGTCCACCGCTGAAGGGCCCGCGGCGGCCATCGCTGAAAACACTGCTCGACCAGGCCGACGTGACTTGGGACAGCGCCGAGGTGGACTGGTATGACGGCACCACCCGCGCAGTGGAACTCACCTCCCAGACCGCGGTGTGGTACCGCTCTGGCAAGCCGCCCGTCACCATCCGCTGGGTGCTGATCCGCGACCCCCAGGGCGCCTTCGATCCCCAGGCTCTGCTCTGTACCGATCCGGCGGCAGACCCGACCCAAATCCTGGAATGGTTTGTGCTGCGCTGGCAACTGGAAGTCACCTTTCACGAGGTCAGGACCCACCTGGGCGTGGAGACCCAGCGCCAGTGGTCCGACCTGGCCATCGCCCGCACCACACCCGCCCTGCTGGGGCTCTTCTCCTGGACCACCCTGGCTGCCCACGCGTTGCAAAAACGGCACCCCATCACCCAACGCAAAGCGGCCTGGTACGACAAACCGTCGCCGACTTTCGTGGACGCCATCGCCCTGGTGCGCCGCCACCTGTGGCTGGCGTCAGAGGGTTTCTCACTGTCGGTCGCTGACCCCGACACGCAGGAACTACCGGTGGCTCTGTACCACCGACTCGTGGATTCCCTCGCCTACGCCGCTTGAAAATGCGCAAAGTCCAGGTCAGGTCATAGGTGGACACGCTTTCGTAGTCCAGCGTCTCGCCCTGCTTGAGGCTGATCTGTCCATCGGCCAACTCGAACGGGTACTGATTTTGCCCCCTGATAGCGAGAGTCAGTGTGTCGCCGTCCAGGTTTGAAACGTCCAGGTCTGCGATGACGACGGTGTCCCCGGCACCCTCGTCGACGGCAAAGGTCGCGCCGTCGGCGGTGACGAACTCCGGGTCGTAGTTGGCAACCACCGTTACCGGGATAATGATCGAGGCATCGACGCTGCCGTCGCTGTGGTCCAGTATGCTTTTGCCGTCGGTGACGGACAGGGTCAACGAAAATTGCTCGCCAGTGGAATCGAAAATGGCGCCGTTTCTGGTGCGAACCTCTCGGGTCGCAGAATCGATCCGGAACCGTACACTACCGCCGCTGAGGGAATAGGTGAGCGTATCTCCGTCCACGTCGATCGCCTCGGGCGCGATCCCGACGAGGCTGCCGCCGGCCAGGCTGTGATAGAACGTGAACCGCGTCGTCGATTCGACAAATTCGGGTGGTGTGTTTCGCTTGCCGTAGGCGAACAGTTTTTCGTCCGCGGTGTCCACCACCCAGAAGCGCAGCCCATGGCCGGTCAGCCCGCCGTTGAAGTCGCTGTTCGCCGGGACGGGGCGGAACTCCCGTCCCAGTTTGCGGTTGCCGGAGCGCAGGCCGTAGGCATACGCATGCTGGTCCGCCGTATCAAAAACCCAGATGTTTTTGCCGTCGGACCAGATATTGCCCGGATCCTGGTTGCCGGGATCCAGGGTGATGTCCCGGCCGGACCGCCGTGCCATCTGAGCCAACTCGTAAGCGTAAAGTTTGTTGTCCTCCGAATCTGCGACCCAGATCAGGGTGCCGTTAGACCAGATGCCGGTGGGGTCGGAATTCGCGGTTGGCAACACCTTGGAATCTGTTGGGCTGTAGTCGCCCGTGCCGTCCAGCGCGTAGGCGTGAAGGGTCCGATTGTCATCGTCGGCCACCCACATGAACTCCTCGTTCGACCACATGGCCACGGGGGAATCGTTGGTCGCCGTCAGGTCGATGATTTCGTACGGGTCGCGGGACCCGTCGCTCATATCATATCCCTGGATCTGACCGGAACTGCCCGCGCCGGAATCCGCGACCCACAGGGTTTCGCCATCTGCCCAGATGCCGGTGGGCGTGGACACATCTCTGATGCCAATGTCTTCATCGGGATGCCTGAACCCCTTGTGCAGAGTCGCGTAAACGTGAGAGTCGTTGTCGTCAACGATCCAAATGGTCTCGCCATCCGTCCATATTCCCCTGGCGTCGGCGTTCTCCAACGGAAGCCGCAATGCCGGGCTGGATTCCCACTGGCCGGAACCCAGATCCGTGTAGCGGTACAACATCTGGTCGTCAAAGTCACTCACCCAATACGATCCGTCCTGCCACAAAATGCCCCAGGCCTGATCGTTGCCACTGTGCAGGTGAAATTCCTTGAAATGCCACCGTTCGCCGTTCGCCCGGTTGTAGGCGTAAACGTAATCATCGGAGACATCGACCACAAAAATGACGGAGGTGCCGCCCAAAATACCCCGGGGAGCCGTATTGTGGTGGTCCAGATTGATGTCGTGGTCCGACATGCGCGTGCCGGCATCCAGGTTGTAGGCATAGAGTTTCTCGTCGTCCCAGTCCACCACCCACATGATGGCGCCGTCGGACCAGATGCCCTGGGGCTTGGCGTTGTAACTGGCGAGCGCAATGTCCTTGCTGGAGAGACGGGATCCGGTCGCCAGACCGTAGGCCATCAACTTGCTTGCGCTCCCGTTGTCGGACAGGATCCACATGGTGGAGCCATCGGACCACACGCCTTCAGGAGTGTTGTGGTCGCTGTGCAGGTCGAAACCCCTGAAGCTTGCCGACGACCCGGCTCGGACCGTGTCGTGGCTGCCGATTACGAGCAGAAGAGTGGCAAAAAGAATTGCGATTGAAAAAATCAGTGTATTGTTGGCAAAAGTTATCTTGCTTATCGTGCTGGTGATCACGGTTATTTCCCTCAGTTCCGGTCACAACAGTTATGAGCGCTGCAACCGCTGGGTTGGTTATGGTCTCCGTGGAAACGCTTGCTGTTTATGCGATGTGAGGTTGTTGTGGGTTAATTCCCTCCATGTCCTTTGATATTGGTAGAGCTGCAATCACCTTGTGCGGGGATCGCACGGTTGGCGTGGGTGATGTATTTATCCCGGGCAATCGTGCTGATCCATCACGCAAAGGGGTCGCAGGCACGTCGGGGTTGCAGGCGTAGCCGGTCAGGCTGCGTTGCGATACTGGATGCCGCGTTGACTCGAACCACGCCTGCCTAGGCCGCGCCCTGCCGGCGTCGCGGTGCGCAGGTTGAACGAATGGTCGCCGGGAGCGGCACAACACGCTCGCGGCCAACAACCGCGGCTCCGCTCGGTACGACTGCGGGAGACTACCCCGCCTATCCGGAAATATCCGTCGTCAACTGGTTATTGAGTGTTCCCTTGCAACATTTGCTTATCTCCAAACTCGCCCCTAATTTAGGGGACTTGATGCTTATATCTGCGGTCCTGCGTATCTGCGAGACCTACGTAGGCGATGTCGCCACCAAAAATTCTACGGCTCGCAAACGCAGCTTGAGAATGCCGGATACAAAAAAGGACCGCCTCAAAAGCCAGTTGTCCGCATTTTGACCATCCTGCGGTGCGATTGCGGACAATCCACTATTGAAGTTGTTTATGAGTTGGGCAGGCGAAGCAGTTTGAGCCGGCAAAAGCGTCGAAAGATTCCGGGGAAAATGACGCTTTGCGCCCGTTTGATCGCCCTCCTGACCCCGTTAGGGCTCCTTAGTCTCCACGGTGAATATGTTGGAAGCGGTATTGCCTCTGGTGTAGTTGTTCTCGCCGTCCGTCAGGCCTTCGCCCACCCCGGTCACCCGGTTCGCGGGCAGGCTGATGGTCACCGGTTGGCCCAGCGTCGTCGGTTCGATGGTGATCACGTACACGCCGCCGGAGGATACCTGGATGGCGGTAGCGCCGCCGTTGGTCACCTCGAAATCGGAGAGTTCCAGGTCCTTCACCGCCTCCACCATGACCCCTGACACTTCGGGGTCGGTTAGCTCCAGGTCGGAGCGGAACGTCCCGGTGGCCACCCGGTCGGGGTATGACTCCAGCTTGTCCGGCAGGAGGACGGTGGACAGTTTCGCGTTCAACGGAGAGTCATCCCAGTTTGGAGCCTGGGTCCTGAGCCGTGGCGATCTGGACAGCACGGTATCACCGCGGCGGATGCGCAGGTCATAGGTTAAAGGCGCGCCCCGGAAGATGTCGCCGTCCGAAAACTTGATGCAGGTGTCCGTTTCGCCGCACGCGACGTAGTCGTCCCCGCGTGCAATTATCTTCCAGCGTGGGGCAGGTTCCTGGACCGGCAGGTCGAAATCGAGCGTCCATTCCCACAGGTACCGGCTGGACGCTTCGATGACCACGTCCGCATCGGTGGGCACAGCCCGCCCCAGGTCCCAGCAGATATCCAGGCTCGCCTTGCGGTCGATCACCTCGGCTCCGCAAGCCTTGATCGTTTGGTTTTCGAGGCTTCCATCAACCTTGTGATCCCCGAAAGTTTTGATGGATCCGAGCACCCGGTAAGAGAGGCTGGCCGCCCGGCCGGTGACGGCGTGCTCGATGGCGCCGCCATTCAGTCGCAGCCGACCTTCGCCCAACTCAATGCCATTGCTGTCCCGATCATCCGCCTGCACCCAATAGTCGAACTCCAATGTGTGGGTGCCCGACCCCCGCGCGTAGTCGAACTGCCGGTTCCTTGGCGTGTTGTCGGAATCGCCTATGGACACCAGCAGGTGGGGAATGCCGCCGGCGGTGTCCACCGCCACTTCCACAACTGTGCAAAGTGCAGGGCTGCCCATGTCGAGAAGAGCCAATGACAACGCTATGCAATTGGCATACGCAGTGGTATATGAACACTCCAAGACAGCGTATTGGCCGCTATTTTGAGTAGAAAACCACGTCAAAGTAGACGGACGCCCTCTCCGCCATAAAATCCCATATTTGAGTATAAAATACCGGCCCTGACAGTGTGTTTATCACTATTGGAATTTGCAAATAGATCTGTTTCGCCGTTGATGCGGGTGGGATGCGCTCATTGCGGCGAGGTTTACTGGGCCAACTACCTGTCTAATTTGGCCTCCCCCGAAGATTTTCAGGGGGAAGCGCGCCGGGATTTCGCTGTGATGCGAACAGTGGTGGACTAGCGTTCGGCGTTTGGCTACGATGGCAGCCATGCAATCTCAAGATTGCGTTCCACGGTTGATCCAACAGCCATGACCCCTGAACAGAAAGCCCGCACACAAATCGACACGCTGCTGGACCAGGCAGGGTGGGTTGTGCAGGATGTTCACTCGACCAACCTTTTTGCCGCCCGAGGCGTGGCAATCCGCGAGTTCGCGCTGAAACCCGGCCACGGCACCGCCGATTATCTGCTCTATGTCGATCAGAAGGCAGCGGGCGTCGTTGAAGCCAAGCCGGCCGGCCACACCCTCACCGGCGTCGAAACCCAATCTGGCAAGTACAGCGACGGTCTGCCGGACGCCCTGCCCGCGCACCGCAAACCGCTGCCCTTCCTCTACGAGACCACCGGATCGGAAACGCGCTTCACCAACCTGCTCGATCCGGAACCGCGCAGCCGCGGCGTCTTCGCCTTCCATACCCCAGACGCGTTGGCGGATTGGCTCGGCTCAAATGCGACGAACGCGCCGACGAACCCTGCCGGTGTGGCGGAGCCAGGCGCCGCATACGCCGTCGCCCAGAACCTCCGCCAACGCCTTACCGAAATGCCGCCGCTGGATGCCGGGGCGCTCTGGCCGGTGCAGGAACGTGCCATCCTGAACCTGGAGGAATCGCTGGCGCTGGCGAAATCGCGGGCGTTGATCCAGATGGCCACCGGCAGCGGCAAGACCTTCACCGCCTGCAACCTCGTGTACCGGTTGATCAGGCACGCGGGAGCAAAGCGGGTGCTGTTCCTGGTGGACCGCAACAACCTGGGCCAACAGGCAAAATCGGAGTTCGACGGGTTCCAACCTCCCGGGGAGAACCGGAAGTTCAGTGATCTGTATAACGTCCGGCTGATGAATTCAGGCCATATCGGTGTGGCGGACCGGGTGTGCATCTCCACCATCCAGCGGGTGTATTCCATGCTGCGGGGTGAAGACCTCGACCCGGAGAAGGATGAACTCTCCGGCTTCGACTTCGCCCAGGTCAACCCGCAGCCGGGCGCTGTGGACTACAACCCCGACATCCCCATCCACACCTTCGACTTCATCATCACTGACGAGTGCCACCGCTCCATCTACAACCTGTGGCGGCAGGTGCTGGAGTACTTCGACGCCTTCCTGATCGGCCTCACCGCCACGCCCTCGGCGCAGACCTTCGGGTTCTTCCAGCAGAACCTGGTGATGGAGTACACCCACGAGGAGGCGGTGGCCGATCGCGTAAACGTCGACTCGGATATCTACCGCATCCGCACGCAGATCACCGAGGAAGGTTCCACCGTAGACGCGGGGCAATACGTTGACCGCATGGATCGCAAGACGCGCAAGGTGCGCTGGGAACAACTGGACGAGGACCTGACGTACAGCGGCAACCAGCTTGACCGGGATGTAGTGGCCGAAGACCAGATCCGCACCGTCATTCGTACCTTCCGAGACAACTTGTTCACCGAGATATTCCCCGGGCGTAAGGACGTGCCCAAGACCATCATCTTCGCCAAGGACGACAGCCACGCTGACAACATCGTTAAGGTCGTGCGGCAACAATTCGACAAAGGCAACGACTTCTGCCGGAAGATCACCTACCGTAGCGACGAGGGCGCACCGGCCCAGTTGATCCGAGATTTCCGCACTGGTTACCACCCGCGCATCGTAGTGACGGTGGACATGATCGCCACCGGCACCGACATCAAGCCCGTTGAGATCGTGTTCTTCATGCGCAACGTGCAGAGCCGCAACTTCTTCGAGCAGATGAAGGGCCGCGGCGTGCGCGTCATCTCAACCACGGACTTCAACGCGGTCACGCCTGACGCCGTGAACAAGGACCGTTTCGTCATCATCGACGCGGTGGGCGTTACCGAGTCTGAACTGTCGGACTCCTACTCGCTGGAGCGCGAACCGACCAAGACCTTCGCGCAGCTTCTGGACCTCATCGCCAAGGGCAGCCGCGAGCCGGACCACCTTTCGTCGCTGGCCAGCCGGCTGGCGCGGCTGTCCCACAAGATATCGCCGGCCGAACGCGAATCAATCGAAACCGCAGCGAAAGGCGTCCCGCTGCAAAGCCTCATCACCAGCCTGGTGCGGGCCACCGATCCCGACGCCGCGCTGCAAGCGGCCCAGGAGTCCACCGGCCTGGACGAACCGCCGCCCGAGGCCATCGCCGAGGCGGAGAAGCAACTGCGCGAGGAAGCCGCCGTACCCTTCGCGTCCAACCCCGAACTGCGCCAGAGGTTGGAGACCATCCACCAGTCTCACGAGCAGACCATCGATACCGTGAGCAAGGACGTGGTGCTGGACGCGGGATTCACCGACGACGCGGCCCAGGAAGCCGTGCAGTCGTTCCGGCAGTTCATCGACGAGAACCGGGACGAAATCACCGCGTTGCAGGTGCTGTACGAGCGGCCCTACCGGCAGCGTTTGCGCCTGGACGACATCCGCGCACTGGCCGACGCCATGGAGGCGCCGCCCCGGTCGTGGACCACCGAGCGGCTGTGGCAGGCGTACCAGCGGCTGGACGAGTCCCGGGTGCGCGGCTCCGGTCAGCGGCAACTGGCGGACATCGTCGCCCTGGTGCGTTTTGCCACCGGCGACGCCAACGAGCTGGCCCCCTTCGCCGACCACGTGAACCATCGGTTTGCCGGCTGGCTGGCCATGCAGGAAACCGCCGGACGCGAGTTCACCGACGAGCAGCGCTGGTGGCTGGAGGCCATACGCGACCGCATCGCCGGCAACGTCAGCGCCGAGATGCGGGACCTTCAGGACTCGCCCCTCGACCAGCATGGCGGCCTGACCGCAGCCTACAACCTGTTCGGCGACGACTTGCAGTCCATCATCGACGAGCTGAACCTGGAGCTGGTGCGTTAAGCGGACCACCGTTGCCATCTGGGCGGTCAGGATTGCCAAGTCGGTCCGACATGTGTAGGGGCAGGTTTCAAACCTGCCCCTACGGACGGCCCAACCACCTGAAATGGAACTGGAACGCTGCGTCGCAAATGATCAGCCTTGACCGTTCAGCGACATCACCGCAGAATGCGTTATACTACGCTGGTACAGACCGATTTGGAGACCAAGCCATGGTTGCGACGAAAGAGAGGTTCTCCGCTCAAGTTGAGACGGAGTTGCTAGAGGCCATACGAAAAGAAGCGCAGATGCTTGGTTGCGATGTCGTTTTCGTGTTGGAAGACGCAATGCGCTTGTATATTGAGTGGAAAACGCAGGCCGAGCCACGCCACGAATTCGTGGCACGCTACCAACAAAACGAACAGGACTGGGATAAGTGGGACCGAGAGATTGAAGCAGATTCGGCGGCTGGTCGTCTCGATTTTCTCATGGAAGAAGCGAAGGCTGCCAAAGCACAGGGTACCCTTCGCGAACTCTGATGCACCGGGCTACACCTCGATTCTGGGAATCGTTTGAGAAACTCCCGAAGTCAGTCCAAGAAACAGCCCGCAAAAATTATAACCTTCTTAAAGGTGATACACAGCATCCTTCGCTGCAGTTCAAGAAAGTAGGTGCCTATTGGTCGGCCCGTGTCGGTATGTCGTACCGAGCACTCGCCATAGAAGATGGCGGTGATTTTACTTGGGTATGGATAGGCACGCACGCTGAATACGACCAACTGGCCTAGCGACCGCGCAGGCAACGGTATGAACCGGAATGATATGCCCCACGGTTGGGCCGTAGCCACTTTGGGCGGCACCTGTTTCGTAGTTCAAGGCCAGTCCCCACCCGGCCACACCTACAACACGGACGCCGTGGGCTTGCCCTTTCTGCAAGGCAAAGCTGAGTTCGGCGACACTTACCCTTCCGCTGTCAAATGGTGCTCAACTCCGTCCAAGATCGCGGAACCGAACGATGTGCTCATCTCTGTGCGCGCTCCGGTGGGGCCGACAAACTTGTGCGGCATCCGCTCTTGCATAGGGCGAGGATTGGCCGCCATCAGGCCGGAAGGCGACATACCAAGCAGGTACATCCTTTACGGGATTCGTGCCTCCGTTGATGATTTGCGCGCCAAAGCCACTGGCACTACGTTTGAGGCGATCAAGGGCGATGACGTGCGCTCTCACGCATTTCCGATAGCGCCCATCCCCGAGCAACGCCGCATCGTTGCTGAGATCGAGAAGCAGTTCACGCGGCTGGATGCGTCGGTCGCCGCGCTGCGGCGGACCCAGGCGAACCTGAAACGCTACCGGGCCAGCGTCCTGCGGGCCGCCTGCTCCGGCGAGTTGGTGCCCACCGAGGCGGAACTGGCCCGCGCCGAGGGTCGGCAGTACGAGCCGGCCGATGTCCTGCTGGAGCGCATCCTGACGGAACGTCGGACACGCTGGCAGTCCCAGGAAAAACGGCGGGGCAAGTACAAGGAGCCGGCCGTACCCGACACGTCCGACCTGCCGCCGCTGCCGGAGGGGTGGGTGTGGGCGACTGTCCACCAGTGTTGCGACGTTTATGTAGGAGCTACACCGCGCAGGTCTCGGGAGGATCACTGGGGAGGCGAAATCGCTTGGGTTAGCAGCAGCGAGGTTGCTTTCAACCGCATAACTGCCACACGCGAGACGATCACTCAAGCGGGCTACCAAAACGCAAGCGTTAATCTTCACCCAATAGGGACGGTGCTCTTGGGCATGATTGGCGAAGGCAAGACCCGCGGGCAAGTCGCCATTCTGGATATTCCCGGGTGCAACAATCAAAACTCTGCCGCATTGAGAGTTTCCGAAGCAGGCCTTCCGCCTGAGTTCGTTTTCTATTACCTGATGGGTCAATACGAAGCCACTCGTAGGATTGGTTCTGGCAACAATCAGCCAGCTTTGAACAAATCCCGGGTTCAAGACATCGTCCTGCCCCTCCCGCCCCTCGCCGAGCAGCGCCGCATCGTGGCCGAGGTGGAGCGGCGGCTGTCGGTCATCCAGCAGGCGGAGACGGCGGTGGAGGCCAGCCTGCAACGTGCCGAGCGGCTGCGCAAGAGCATCCTCAAGCGGGCCTTCTCCGGCCAACTGGTGCCCCAGGACCCGGACGACGAGCCGGCATCGGTATTGTTGGAACGCATCCGCGCCCAGCGCGAGGCGGAACAGGCGGCGGCCTCGGCTGCGAAGAAGCCGCCGGCACGGCGCAGGCGATCGAAAAAACAACAACCCGTTCCCGCTGAGGCGAAGTCATGACCACCGCGACCACCATCGGCCAGAAGCTGTGGAACTACTGCGACGTGCTGCGCAACGCCGGCCTGTCCTACGGCGACTACCTGGAGCAGCTCACCTACCTCATCTTCCTCAAGATGATGCACGAACTCACCCAGCCGCCGCTGTCGCTGCTCTCCGATCATCAGCCCCCGCCAATTCCCGTGGGCTGCGACTGGCCCAGCCTGCTGGCGCGGGACGGCGCGGATCTGGACCTCCATTACCGCCACATCCTGGAAACGCTGTCCGGGCAGCCGGGCACGCTGGGCGTGATTTTCGGCAAGGCCCAGAGCCGCATCCAGGAACCGGCCATGCTGACCCGGCTGGTCAAGGAACTCATCGACAGCGAGAACTGGCACGGCCTCAGCGCCGACGTGAAGGGCGACGCCTACGAGTCGCTGCTGGAGCGCAACGCCCAGGACGTGAAGACCGGCGCCGGCCAGTACTTCACGCCGCGTCCGCTGATCCAGGCCATTGTCGATGTGATGCGGCCCGGGCCGGACACCACCATCTGCGACCCGGCCTGCGGCACCGGCGGCTTCCTGCTGGCCGCCCACGAGTACGTCCACAGGCATAACCCGACCATGAACCGTGAGCAGTCGGAATTTATGCGCAACGACGCCCTGCACGGCTGGGAGATCGTGGACAGCGCGGCGCGCCTCGGCGTGATGAACCTGTACCTCCACGGCATCGGCGGCGACCAGAGCAACATCAGGGTGGACGACAGCCTGCGCGCGCAACCCAGCGACCACTATGACATGGTGCTGACCAACCCGCCCTTCGGCCGCACGTCCACGCTGACCTTCGTCAACGAGGAGGGCCGGACGGAGCGGCAGAGCCTGACCGTGGAGCGTCCCGACTTCTGGGCCACCACCAGCAACCGGCAGCTGAGCTTCCTGCAGCACGTCCGCACGCTGCTGAAAACCACCGGCAGCGCGGCCATCGTGCTGCCCGACAACGTCCTGTTCGAGGGCGGCGCCGGCGAGACCATCCGCCGCCGGCTGCTCCACGAGTGCGACGCCCACACCCTGCTGCGGCTGCCCACCGGCGTGTTCTACGCCCAGGGCGTCAAGGCCAACGTGCTGTTCTTCGACCGCAAGCCGGCCAGCGAGACGCCGTGGACGCGCGACCTGTGGATCTACGACCTGCGCACCAACCAGCGCTTCACGCTGAAAACCAACCCGCTGACCCGGGCGCACCTGGACGATTTCGTGTCCTGCTACCGCGCCGACGACCGGACGCAGCGGGAGGAGTCCGAGCGGTTCCGCCGCTTCACCTACGACGAACTCACCCAGCGGGACAAGGCCAACCTGGACATATTCTGGCTCCGCGACGAGAGCCTGGAGGACTCCGAAAACCTCCCGCCGCCCGACGTCATCGCCGAGGAGATCATGGAGGACCTGCGCGCCGCCCTGGAACAACTGGAGGAAATCGCGGCGGATTTGGGGGCCGAAACGGTGGCGGACACCCAATGACGTTGCGCTGACGAAGGACCGGCCCGGCATCTCATGACGATGCCGGGCCGGCAGCACAGGTTCATCACCCGCTTCTGCCTGCCTCAGACTTCACTCCGGTACCTCCACCGACACCGTGTACGTGCCAACGGGAAGAGTTGAACGGTGCGGGAGGTAGATGTTGTAACCGGACACCGCGACGTGGTAGGTGCCGCTGTCCGTGGGCGTAAACGTCAGCCGGCTGTCGCTGAGGACTCTGGGAGGCGGCCGGCGGTCGTTCCAGGTGTCATCCAACAGCCAGCCGACGTCGTCGTAAATGCCGTCGAACCGAGGATCCGCCAGTGTGCCGGCATCGGAAAATTGGCCCCGGATATGGATGGTGTATTCGACCCCTGCTTCCAGTTCAACCGCGAACCAGTCCACATCCCCGGGCGCTTCTATATTTCCAACGGCAGAGCCGCCCACAGTCAGCGCGCCGGGAGCGTCCGGACTCTCCTGATGGTCATCAGACATGACTTCCATCAGGCTGAACGTGTACGTTCCGGTGTCGTGTGGATTCGGCGCGCCCGACACCACGACCTGGTAGTCGCCCTCGGGAAAGTCCACCAGGAACAGTCTGGCGTTGAACCCTTCCCCGCCATCGTCGTTGCCGCCCGTCACGGGTCGTAGCACGGTCATTCCGTCGCTCCCGGTAAGGGAGGAAAACATCCTGCCGTTTTCGTCCACCTGATACTGCGTGCCGCCGGGAAACGTGACCACTTCAGAGGTGCGACCCGACGCGTCATACCACGCGGGTTCCCACCGTGACTGTCCGTCCACCGTGAACCGGCCGTTGATGCCCGAGATCCAAGGGTCGGACAGCGTCCCGTCGCCCGTTGCGGATCCCTTCATCTCGACCATGTAGGCCTTCCCCGCTTCCAGGGAAATTGCGATCGTATGGAACTGACCGGACTCGGTCAACTCCCCCGCAATGCCGAACACGGCCAGCATGAATTCTTCGGGATCATCGCCGTCGGTCGGATCCGGGGGCGTGGCCTGTTCCACCAATTTGAACAGCGACACCGGAATGATCTCGCCTTCCGGCCAGTCCAGCGCCTCCTCGAGCCGCCACGCGTGGATGTTTCGCCCGGAGCCCAGATCCGCGGCCTCGCTCAGCGGAAACACCAGGTTGCCGGCCTTGAAGTACAGGTCGTCGTCCAGGGGCGCGTCTGCATTGAATACAAGCTGCTTGACGCTTTCGCCGAATTCCTGCTGGAAAACCCCGAGGATCGTGTAGTGCACGTCGTTGTGGGTGAACTCTTTGGCGTCCAGGTCCCCTTCGGGCGGACTCAGCGCCGGTAGGTAGCCCATATAAGATTGCAGCGAGTCGCTGGCTTTCCCAACCTTCAGGTTTGCCGACCAGATTAATCGCTCGACGCTCTGGTTTCGCACGGCCATATCGTTCCGCTGTAGGTCATGACTTCCTGTTGCGGGACGACTCGCGGGTTCCTGCGCTGCGTGGCTCACGCCCGGCCCCGGGCCGGCAAGGGTGACCAGCGCCGCCACCGCCGCCAGGACGCCCACCGCCGCGACCCGCGTCGCCGCAGCCGGAATTGCGGCCCCGATAGTTCGGATTCGTACAGCAATTTGCCGTTTCATGGTTATCCTCCTCAGGTAGGTCGGCTTGAGTTATGGTTAGACCGACCTCTACACCCAGATTTAATAATAATATATATCGCTTATGATAATATACGCGTGCGCCCCCCTCTCGGATTGCCGGACTGGAACTCTAAACTCCGTCACCGGTTGGAAATTGCCGGCCAACCTGCGGCCACATTGACCGCATACGCACCGGATTCCGGTTGCCGGCGTGTGGCCAGGCGCTCAGATGCGGACAATCTCCGGCTCGACCACACCTCGTCGCGCAGCCGCATCCACGAACCAGTCCACGATCTGCGGGTGGCAGGTGAATACCAGCACCTGGTTGGTTTCGGACAGTTCGATGAACGAGCCGGCGGCCCTGGTGCCTCTGGTCGGGTCGAAGTTGACCAGTGCCTCGTCCACGATGACCGGCAGGCGTTCCGAGTGCTGGCCCATTTCCAGGATCAGCCCGAAGCGCAGGGCCAGGAACAGTTGCTCACGGGTGCCCCGGCTCAGCTGCTGGGGTGTCCGGACGTTGCCCGCGGCGTCCCTGACGTTGATCTCGGAACTGCCCAGCGGGGAGTACACGCCCTGGTACGCCCCATCGGTGACATCGAGGAAGAACCGCTCGGCGTGGCGGATCACGTCCGGCTGCCGCTCCCTCTCGAACTTGTTCTGCGCCTGCCGGATCAGGCTCTCGGCAATCGTGCGCACCGCCCAGTCCCGCGCGTGCCCCTGCAACTCCTCCGACAGCCGATGCCGCTCCAGCCGCAGCCGCGATGAATCCTCCTCGCCGGCCAGCCCGTCCAGCGTCGTCCGGACGGCGCCGCGCTCGGTGTCCAGTTCGGACCGCTGTTCGTCGATGTCCCCCAACTGCGCCTCACATTCCCTAACGCCGTCGCGGATGGTCTGCAAGTCAGTCTTGGATAGCGTGGTTCGCAGTGAGTCCAGCGCATCGCCCGGCCCGCTGATCCGCTGCATCTGCTCCAAAGCGTTGGAGATTATGGTGTTCAGACCGGCCCGCTCTTGGAAAACCCGTTCGCGCTGGCGGAAGTCGTCGGCGTCCCCGGCGTCCCCCGATTTCAGCAGCGCATCGATCTGATCAGTAACATCCTGCTGGCCCTTGCGCCGCGCCTCAAGGTCCCGCTCACCCTCCTCCAGTTCCTTCACGGCGTCGGCGCGGGTGCGGGACGCTTCGGTCACGTCGCGGTGCAACTCGATGATGTCGTCGGCCACGCCGGCGACCCTGGGGTAGTCGCTCCACTCCGCCGCCAAACCGTGGGCTTCCGCCAGCGGCCGCGCCGATCCAATGAACTCATCGATATCGGTCTGAATGGCGCTGATGCGACGCTCCATCTCCACCGCATCGCGGTGGTGGGTTCGCGCCAGGTCCACCAGCGTGCGCAGTTCCTGGATGCCATCGGGCGTAAACGTGCCCCGCAGCCCACGCTGTTCGAGCCAGGATTGCCACGCCTGCTGCTCCGCTTCCAGCGCCGCCTGAGCATCCTGCACGGCCTGCTGCGCTTCGTCTCGCCGCTGGGTCTGGCGCTCGGCGCGTTCGGTCGCCTGTGCCAGCGTGGCTTCCAGTTGCCGCCACTCCCTGAGATTGGCGTCCGCCGCGTCCAGTCCTTCCTCGGTTTCCAGCAGCGTGTCGGAGTTGAGCGCCGCGAGGCCCAGCGCATCGGCATCAGACTGGAGACGCGAACGTATCCCCGCCAACTGCTCGTCCACGTCGCTGATTTGTCCCCTGACTCGCGCTGACGCCGGTGAGGCCGTGGGTTGCCCGTCAGAGCGGCCCCGCATGAACCAGAAAACCGCCACCGTGGCTAGCACCGCGCCGACGGCAGCCAAAATTGCGCCGGCTCCGAAGGTGGTGGCTGCCAGCCAGAGGCCAGCCACCAGCAACACGACGCCCACCACACCGAGCGCACCCGCGAGCAATCTGGACCGGCCGGCCTGCGGCGCACTCGCTCCAGATTCCGGTTCATCGCCGATCTGCCCTCGCAGATCCCTACTCCGGTCTTCGACCCTGCCCAATTCATCCAGGGTGGTTCTGGACTGCCGGATCCGCCGGCGGCGTTCGCGGATGTCGTTTTCGTCCAGTTCGGGAGGCGTCGCCGCATCGTGTTCGGCCTGCGCCCGCTGCGTGGACTCCACGGCCTCCGCCAGCGTCGCCTCCTCCTGCGCCAGCGCGGTCTGGGAACTTGTGACGGCGGCCCCGGCGTTCCTGAGACGCTCGCCGTGGTTGGCGACTTCCTCGCGGACCACCAGCGAGAGGTCGAACCTGTCGAGGCGTTCGGTGTCCCAGTCTGGCCCGAGGTTCGCCAGCGAGGTTTCCAGCTCAGAGCGCTTGCTCGCCAGTTCGGCCCGCCGCTCGGGCAGGTCCTTCACCGACTGGTCGAACGCGCCCCGACCGCGCTCCAGCGCGCGCACCTCGCTTGACCGCTCCACGATGGTCAGATGCTCGATTTCCTCGTCAACGCTCGCTCTGATGCGCTGCACCCGTTCATCCCCGGCGTGCAGTTCCTCCCGGGCAGTTTCGGCCTGCGCCTCCAGCGTTTCCAGGCGGATCACGCCGTTCTCCGGGAATGACTCCACTGCGAGCAGTTCCGACAATCGCTGTTCCGCGCTGATCAGTTCGTTCCAGTGATCCCAGGCGCGCTCAAGGTTCTCGAACCGGTCCTGTTCCGAGGCGATTTTCAGGCGGCGCGCGCCCACCTCGCCCAGTTCCCGCTCGATCTCAGCCAGCCGGTCCGATTGGCGGCGATATTCCGTCGCGTACCCAGCGATTTCTCTCAGCTTCGTATCCGTGCTTTCGATGCCTTGGACAACGCTTGGGATGAGTTGGGTTCTCCCCTGAGGTCGAAAGATCTCACTTTTTTGCCGATCCAATGCGGCCAACGCGTCGGGCAGCCGCATCGCCCCGATGCCCGCGCTGTAGATCTGCAAATTGACGCTGTCGTCGTCCAGCAAACTTTCGTTGTTCAGTTCATCCAGCGTGAAGGCGAAGATGTTCTGGAACACGCTCCGCGAATGGTTCCCCAACAGCCTTGACAGGTCGCCGGCCGGAAGCGTATCGCCCGTATCGGTGGTGAGGGACACGGGGCCGTCGCCACGCCCCTGCGCCCGGTCGATGGTAATGGCCTGCCCAGCGTCGGTGGCGATGGTCACACGGCCGCCGTGTCGGCCGCCCAACAAGGGCGGATAAGGGTTGCCTCTGCTGCGTCCATCCGGGAACCCGAACAGGATCCGACGGATAAACTCCAGCAGCGTACTCTTGCCAGCCTCGTTGGCCCCGTAAAATACCGTGACCGGACGCTCCAATGGGCCGAAACTGCGGTCGGCAAGCCGCCCGAAACCGTCGATGTGCAGGTTGGTTATTCGCATCAGCGGTCGTCCTCGGCAAGCAGGTTCACGGCCATCGCCTCCGCCTCATCCAGCAGCGCCGCCACCTCCTCCTCGGTGAAACCGGCAAGATGCTGCCTGAATCTCCGGTGCTGGTAGAGTTCGGACAGTTCATCATCGAGGGCCGCGGGTTCTTCCCTGACCTGATCGGCGGTGCGCAGCACCTCGGCCAGGAAGTCCTCGCCGGAGCGCAGGGCGTCGCGGTCTATGGCCGCCGCCGTCTCGTCCTCGATGCGTTCGCACCACACAAAGGGCAGCCGCTCGGCCCACTGGTCGTTGACGCCGGCCAGGACATCATCCACCGCGCCGGGCTGCCGGAGGAACCGGTTCAACTCGCCGCGGCCGGTGAGGGCCATGCGGACCACCACCGACCGCCCTTCTGCGCCGTCCAGAAGGTTCTGCATCGCGTCGTCGATCTCGTTGAGCAGGTCCTGCTCGGTTTCCAACCCGCTGATCTCGATGTTGACTCGCTCCCACCGCACCGTGTCCGTGGGCCGAAAGTCCAGGCTCACGGTGCCGTTGTCATCCACTTCCACCAGATAAACGCCCCGTGCGCCGGTCTCGTTGGGATGCCGGCCCTGCGGATTGCCCGGATACACCACCGTGGGAGCGCGTTCGCGCAGGACCTGGCGAGTGTGAACGTGGCCCAGCGCCCAGTAATCGATCCCCGACTGCGCCAGATCATCCAGCGTGCAGGGGGCGTACAGCGCGTGGTCGGTGTTCCCGCCGACGTTGGCGTGCAGCAGGCCGATGGTGAACGCGTTCTCGTCCACCGGCCCGAGACGCGAAACCAAGTTGTCATACACATCCCGCGTCGGATAGCTGATGCCGTAAACCAGGGCGCGTTCCGGTTCATCGGGGAACAGGGGAACCGCCTCAAAGTCGGAACCGAATCGGTGGCAGCCGACCGGATAGGACAGCCGCGCTTCCCAGCCATCCAGCGGGTCGTGGTTTCCGTGGCACACAAACGACCGGATGCCGGCGGCATCCAGGCTGCGCAGGCCGTCGATAAAGGCCTGTTGGGCGCGCAGGCTGCGGTCCGCGCCGTCATAGATGTCACCGGCCACCAGCAGGGCGTCCACGCCTTCGGAGATGCAGATGTCGATGATGTTCCTGTATGAATCGAACGTGGCCGAGTAAAGCGCGCCCGCCACATTTTCCGGTGCGGCCGCCCTGATCCCAGTGAACGGACTGTCCAAATGTAGATCAGCGGCGTGAACAAAACGTAAGGTCATATTTCAGTGCTCATCCTGTGGGCAATTTGCCGGTGACAATCCAGACTCTCCTGCCCAACGAACGTCGTGGCGAGCACGAAAGGCCGGAACGGAGCGTTGAATGAATGGCGCACGGCGTCAACGTGTTCTCCAGCTTGCGGGTGAATCCTGGACCTCCGGTCGTTACCATAACGGCGGGCGAAATGCTGGCGCTTTGGATAAGTCCGTCTCTGCATCCCCACGTTCCCGGGTGTCCCATTCCACATCCTCTGCAATCGGAAACCGCCGCGTACTATCCCGCATCTAATACAGTCGTTCGACGGCGCACTCGTTTTTGCGGCGCGTTTCCAAGGGTCGCCCAATGTACTGACTGGGAAAGACTCAGTCAACCGGATCCCTGTCACGAGCAGGGCCATTCGATTATTCCCCATGGATGAGGTACTCCGCTCATCCTGACCCTGTAGTCCGCTCATCCTGCGTACAGGATGGTCGTCTGAACGCTCGGCTGGCTCTGGAGCGGCCTCGACCCTCACGCGATGTCTTCAGAGACGCTCCTTTCAGGCCAGCCCACACCCAGGCTCAGACGTAGCGTTCTTGCCAGCTAGGAGATGATTTGAGACTGCCACCAATACGAAGCGCGTCGAACCCTTCATGATTCGACCATTGGAAGAGATGACACGCGCCAACTGCCCCTTCCCACCGGCCACTTCCTTCGGCCCGCATCGGCCTGCGCCGATTCTGCGGTGGGTCGGTCGCAATCCGTACTACCTGACTCGCCTCTCCTCCGACCTGTTGCCAACTGAGGGGCGTTCCGGCCCACTTGGCAGTGGGCAGCGGGCAGCGGGCAGCAGGCTGGCACGTAGGAAATACCCGGACTGCCACCCTCCGGATATACCGGCCGGTTCGTCCACGCCCGCGCCATCACCCTGGGGCTTGCCCGCAGCCGTCCCAGGTCGTAAAGTAAGGACGCCGTCAACTCTACCCACTGACAACGCTGCCCCATCCCCTCACGTCGGGTTAGGAGCGGCGGGCAGGATCCGTCTCCAAAGGGAGGTCAAGATGCGACTCGACCCCATAAACCTCTACGACTACGAGGAACGTGCCAGGCTGGTCCTGCCCCACGACGATTGGGACACCATCGACGCCGGGGCTATGGACATGTTCACCACCCGGCGCAACCGCACCGCCTTCGAGGAACTGACGCTGCGTCCCAGGTTCCTCCGCGACATCGGCGAGCGGGACCTTTCGACCACCATGCTGGGCAATGAAATCAGTATGCCTGTGTTCGTCTGCCCCGCAGGTTCCCATCACCGGGCACATCCCGAGGGAGAGGTTGCCACCGCCCGCGGCGCAAGCATGTCCAACACCCTGATGATGCTCAGCACCGGTTCCAACTGCAGCATGGAAGAGGTCGCCGAGGAAGCCACCAGTCCCCTGTTCTTCCAACTCTATCACCGGGGCTACGACCTCACCGAAATGCTGGTCCGCCGCGCCGAAGAGGCCGGTTTCAAGGCCATCACCCTGACGGTGGACACCCCCACACCCAGCCCCAAGGAGCGCGACCTGCGCAACCGGTACAACCGGAACTTTGAGCAGGGCAACTTCCGAGGTGTCAACAAGCCGGAGAATGTGCTGCGCGGCACCGACGAGTCCGTCGGCTGGAACGTCAATCGCACAGTTCCCCTAACCTGGCAGGAGATTGAATGGCTACGCGGCCTGACCGGCCTGCCGCTGGTGCTCAAGGGCATCCGCACCGCCGAGGACGCGCACATCGCCGCCGAGAGCGGTGTCGACGGAGTCCTAGTATCCACTCATGGTGGACGCCAACTGGACATGACCATGGGCGCAATCGAGATGCTGCCCGAGGTCGTCGATGCGGTCAAGGGCAATTGCGAAGTGTACGTGGACTCCGGCGTCCGCCGCGGCAGCGACGTCGTCAAGGCGCTGGCCCTGGGAGCCACGGCCGTCGGTATCGGGCGTCCACTCTTCTGGGGGCTGGCCATCGACGGGGCCGATGGCGTCCACGGCGTCCTGGAACTGATGCGGGAAGAGGTTGACCGTGCCATGGCCTATTGCGGCCAGACTTCCGTCAAGGACATCGAGCCGAACCTGGTCAACATCCCCCAGGGCTGGGGAGCAGCGCCCCAACCCGATTTCTAGGGAACCGACCCACAACGGCGTGGCCAACGGTGGTGACTGAATCACCGCCGTTGGCCACGCTCGGCGTTTTAAAGACAGGCTGGACAATCTCACCCTGAAGGTCTCGGCCGCTTCGCTCAGCGTGAAGGCGGCCGGTTCCTTGGCTTGGGCGATGCCGACGCGGCGTGTTTACCGATCCTGATGGCGCGCTATTGCCGGTTGCCTCTGGCGACGAAGTAACCGGCCGTAACCAGCGTTGCGAGAACCCCTGCCGCGCCCACGGCCAGGATCATCACGCGCCACGTGCTGATCGTTTGTGCCGCCAACCCGGCGTTGGCGGCCGAGCGTTGGTTCACGTCATCGACGAGGAGGTCAACTCCGTGGAGCAATGCTTCCAGGATCTCACCGTTGGCTGCAATTTGCTCTCGTTCCGCATCCACCATTTCCAACCTTACGTCCAGGTCTCGCCAGAAATTCCCGTCTTCCCCGCCCAGTGCGAGCAACTCTTCAACCAGAGGGATCACATCCGGCCGCAGATTCGCGGCGCTGTGTTCCGACAGGTATGCAACGCTGTACTCCATGCGCTGCGCCTCAGCGTCGTAGTCTTCCCGAATCAACTGTACGCTCTCGGGAAACGAGGTAAGACTGCCACCCAACAACTTGCCAACCCCGACGTGTCCGCTGTCCAGCAGGTTGAAAATATGATGGTAACGCAGCACGTCGTCTGGGGATAATGATCCCACTGACTCTTGAGCGGTTGTTGCCGGTCGATCGTGGCCGTTCATAATGTGGTGAAACTGGTCATCCAGACTGGTAACCAGCGCGGCATCCAGTTTCTTGTTGGTGTCATATCGGAGCGACCGGTAGTTGTTGCGGTTTTCCGACAGCAGACGGCGCAATTCGGGCCGGCGGCTTTCGATCAGTTGGATGTTGGCGGCCAGGGAGTCGGCGTGCTGCCGGATCGCCGCCGCGTGCTCGTCGTAGCCCTGCCCTTCCAGATTGGCCAGATGCCCGTACAAATCCGTACGGTCCGCGTCCATCGCGGCGGAACGTTCCGCCAATTGTTCCGGAGTCATGGGCGAACCGGTGGATACGGACGCCACAGACTCGAACAGGCTGGCGTGTCGGGCTATGCCGAAGGCGGCCGACAGGATGGCGGTGTCGCTATTTCCAGAGACGCGGGGCTCCACTCGGTCGGTTGCAATCCAACCGGCCAGCGTCGCGCCAATGATGAACACCAGCGCAGCTATGGTGATCACGACGAGAGGTGAGGATATGCGCAATTGACCCATCAGTACGTCCCTCCCAATTCATCAACCAGGTGGTATTCCCCATCCTGACCGATCACCGTCAAAAACACCGCGTCGGACCCTTGATTGTCTCCGGGCCCGTAGCTGATCTCGAATCCATCAATGTCAATCAACGGAGAGTTGTTGATGGCTGATATGAAACACTCACGGCTGACGGCGGGTCCGCACATTTCAAGTCCCGCGATCGCCAGGCGGCCAGCCAGATATCCCTCCAGCGACACGAAGCCCGGGATGGCGTTGGCGTCGTATTCCTCCAGCGCCGCGTGATAGGCGGCCACCATCGGCAGGCTGTCGTCTTCAGGCAAGGGCACCACTTGGGTCACGTACACTCCTGCGGCTTCCTGGCCAAGTTCCGATGCCAACGCATTGCTGCCAACGAATGACGTGGTCATGAAGATCGGATCAATATCATGCCGAGCCAGCGTGATGGTCTGGGCCACTGCGCCATAGGTTCCGATCATGATGATGGCTTCCGGATCCGAAGCGACGATATCGTGGAGAGCGGTTTTCACAGCAGCGGTATTGCGCTTGTAGTAACCACTGGCGACCGGTTCCAGCCCTCGTCTCTCCAGCGCGAGTCGTGTGCCCTGCAATCCGGATTCACCGAAGGAATCGTTCTGGTACAGAATGGCGACCCGCTTGATGCCCAGGTCCTCGGTGAGGCGGGCGACCATCTCTTCGGTTTCCTGGAAATACGATGCCCGCAGATTCAACACGTTGCTCAGTTCCGGGTCGCGGAGGATGTCGGTGCCCGTGAACGGAGCCAGGAATGGAACGCGTGAGGCAACCGCGATTGGCGCTGCGGAGCGCGAGGTCGGAGTTCCAACGGCGCCGATCAGCGCAAACGCCCGGCCGCCGTTGACCAGTTGCTGCGTGTTGGCGAAAGCGCGGTCCGCTTCATAACCGTCGTCCAGCGATAACAATTCAACCTGACGGCCATGGACTCCTCCGGCGGCGTTTGCTTCATGGAAAGCCGCCAGTATCCCGAGCCTCATGTTGTTGCCCAGTTCCTGGGCTGCTCCAGTGAAGGCAGCCGATTGGCCGAACACAATCCGGTCGTCGTACACCCCTGGGTCGCCAGGACTGCCGGCGGTAGCGGCGGTTTCGGGCGGCTGCTCAACCTCGACAATGGGAGGTTGCTGCTGGGTGGAAGGTTGCGCGCACGCAACGGCGGCGAATATACCGACCAATGCGATGACCGTGGTTAATCCCACTAGACGGAAATGTGGGAACCTCGAATATCTCATATGCACACCTCAAATGCGAAGAGCGCTCGTGTTGTATCCTGCCGTTTCGCCATGGGGCGACAGACCCGAACCCGATCTTGGGTGTTACGGCCCGGCAACGCGAAGAGTCAGCGATTGTCTCGCTCGGTTCGTGTCGATGGCAGTACCGGATTGATATTTTGTGACCGGATCGCGATTGACCCAGTCGGTGGCTGTTATTTCGGCGTGGCCGAGACGGAACGTATCGTTTGAGGCTAGCATCGGATCACGGTATGCGGTGTGAGCGTCAATATATTGGACGCCGCAAGCAAGGCATGTGCACCATGCCATCTCTGTCTGTGCATATCGACGCACGCCCTTCGCATATGCGCGTCCGCGCCTGCACGCCGGCAACAACCGGATCAATGGAATAGGTTGGACCCCAGACCCGCCCGACGAACCGGCCGGGCGAATAGAGGTCACCGCAAGGCTGGCGTCAACACGGCCCTCGGTCGCCTCCGCGCTGCCGATTGAGGCTATCCGCCTCTGCGATCCAGTGGTGGTCGGTTGGGTCGAATTGACTCGGCCCCGGGTCTGAAATACTTTCGTAAAGGCTGCCTGGGCGGCATCCCCGCGGCAACGGGCCGGAGTGCCATCTGGCAAACTCCCCATCTGTCCCGGGGCCACCTGCTGAACCGCGATGGATACAACCTCAACGCCAGGGTAAAAACGGTCGCCACTGGAATGACCATTCGACCATTGGTTGATTTCGAAGGCGGTTGCTGTACTGCCAGGACTACCTTTCGGCACACCGAGGACAAGCGAATAGGACGGTTGTTGTGCAAAAAATTGAAAGTCCCGGTTGGCCCCGCTCCCGGCCCATGTTCGCCCGTTGCTATAATGCTGAGGTTATGAACCCTCGCACCATCTGCGCAGTTGCCTCCATTGTGTTGGTCGTCCCCGCGTTTGTTGTCTGCGCGCCCGCCGGCCAGCGTTCCGCCAACTCGCAGGACACTCTGACGGTATTCGCGGCCGCTTCTCTCTCCGAGTCTTTTCGGGCGTTGGCCACCGCGTTCGAGTCGGAGCATTCAGATATTGAGGTCGTGTTCAACTTTGCCGGCAGCCAGACCCTGAGCACGCAACTGGAGCACGGCGCACAGGCCGATGTGTTCGCATCCGCCAACTGGTGGGAGATGGCCGCCGTCAAAGAGGCCGGCCTGCTCGGCAGCGCCCCCGAGTACTTTGCCGCCAACCGCCTGGCGGTGGCCGCGCCGGTGGACTCTGACGCCGTGCGCACGCTGACCGACCTGACGCAGCCGGGCGTCACCATTGCCATCGCGGCGGCCGAGGTTCCCGCCGGTGCCTACACCCGCGAATCCCTGGCACTGATGGCCGACGGTGTCAATTTCCCGGCCGGTTTCGCCGCCGCCGTAATGGGCAACGTGGTGACCAACGAGACCAGCGTACGCGGCGTAGCGCAGAAGGTCGCGCTCGGTGAGGTGGACGCTGGCATCGTGTACGAGACCGATGCGGAGGCGGCACAGTATGCCGGCTCATTCAGGGTGTTGGAAATCCCGTTGCAGTTCAATCCGGCGGCGCAGTACCCCATCGCCGCGTTGGCCGGCAGCCCACGGCTGGAGGCGGCCCTGGCGTTCATTCAGTTCGTGCAGGGTGACGGCGGGCAATCCATCCTCCGAGAGTTCGGGTTCGTGCCGCCGACCAACATCGCCTGCCCGTGCTCGCTCAACGACGGCTCTTCCCGAATTGTCCCCCCACACTCCCCTGCAACATCGCTGATCAGCCGGTCGTCGCAGCGAAAGCAGGAATACCGAAGTCATGCGCCGGCGACGCGCCCCCATGTCAGGGGGCGTCAACCGGACCCGTTCGTCCCCGCGAATCACGCGGCGACCCCGGTCTGATCCGCCCCTTGCGCTGATGTTCCTGTCCGCTGGCAATGGCAATCGAGGCGTCTCGCTGGGCGCGCTGGCCCCGGCCGGCGTCATCGCCACCGTGGTCTATGTGCTGTTCATCGGGCTGCCCATCGTAGCCTTGCTGGTGCGTGCCGGGCAGCAGGACGGGTTCCTGGAGGTACTGGCCGGTCCGCCGGTGTTGCAGGCGCTGCGGCTCACGGTGATCACCAGCGTCATCAGCCTGGCAGTGGTGGTTTTGGTCGGCACGCCGTTCGCGCTGCTGCTGGCGCGTCGAGGGCCCACCAGCCGGCTCCTTCGCATCGTGGACACCTTCGTGGAACTGCCCATCGTCCTGCCGCCCGTGGTGGCCGGCGTGGCCATGCTCATGGCCTTTGGACGCAACGGGTTGCTGGGGCCGACCCTGGCCTCGGTGGGTGTTTCCCTTCCCTTCACCACCATCGCCGTCATCTTCGCGCAGATTTTCGTGGCCGCTCCTTTCTACATCAGGGCGGCGCGCATCGGCTTCGCCGGGGTCGATCCAGCCTACGAGGAGGTGTCGCAGACGCTCGGTGTTTCGCCCTGGCACACCTTCTGGCGGTTGACTCTGCCGGTGGCGTGGCCGTCCCTGCTGACCGGCGCGACGCTGGCCTGGGCGAGGGCGGTGTCCGAGTTCGGCGCGACCATCATGTTCGCGGGCAACCTCACGGGCCGCACCCAGACCATGCCGCTGGCGATCATGACCGCCATGGAATCCAGCCTTGAGGCCGCGCTGGCGCTGGCGGCGCTGATGCTGCTGATGTCGGCGTTGTCGCTGGCCCTGCTCAGCTTCCTGCTAAAGCGCAGCGCGGAGTCCACCGTATGAACAATCCTGCGGCGAGCGGGGAATTCAGAGTGAGCGTCGGCGGGTTTCACATCCGGCTGTCGTTTGCCGTGGATCCCGGCGAAGTGCTGGTGCTGTTCGGGCCGTCGGGCGCAGGCAAGACCACCGCGCTCCGCACCATCGCCGGCCTGGCGCGGCCCGAATCCGGCCGCATCGACATCGCCGGACGCACCGTGTTTGAGGCGGGACAGCAGAGTGCCGCCGCGCCGGTATGGGTACCGCCACATCAGCGCGGAATCGGGTATGTTACCCAGCAAAACCACCTGTTCCCCCACCTGACCGTGCGTCAGAATATCGGCTACGGCCTGGCCAATCGCCGCAGCCTTCCTGCCCGGGAGCGCGTGTCCCAACTGGTTGACCGGCTGCAATTGACCGACCTTGAGGAACGCCGGGTCTGGCAACTTTCGGGCGGTCAGCAGCAGCGGACGGCCCTGGCGCGCGCCCTGGCCCCGTCGCCCGATCTGCTGCTCCTGGACGAACCCTTCAGCTCTCTGGATATGGAACTGCGCCGGACGCTGGGGGCGGAACTGCGCTCCGCCGTCCGGGAACTCAGGATACCGGTCATCATGGTGACGCACAGCCGGGAAGAAGCCTTGGCCCTGGGCGATGCGGTGCAGATCATCGACGGCGGCGAAACCGTGGCACTGGGCCCGCCCCTGTCGGTGCTGGAGCAGCCCGGGCAGGGACACGTCGCCCGTCTCGTCGGCGTCGAAAACCTGCTGCCCATGCGCGTCGCGGCCCGCCTGCCCCAGGACGGAACGATGGTGTGCGAGGCCGGCGAACGCTCGCTGGAGACGCCATTGGCGGACGGCTGCGCCGTCGGAGACGACGTGACCGTCGGCATCCGCGCCTCCGACATCATCCTCGCTGCCGGACCGCTGCCACAGTCGTCGGCGCGCAACACCTGGGACGGCGTGGTGACCGGCATCGAGTTGCGGCCCCCGGGCTACGAGGTCGCGCTGGACTGCGGTGGAACCACGCTGCGCTGCCACATCACCCGAACGTCACTGGATGCCATGGGGATCGAATCCGGCCTGCCGTTGTGGGCCATTTTCAAGGCGTCGTCCTGCTTCCTGCTCAGCGAGTGAGTCGGCGGACGGACGGGGTTCACAACCTGGCAGGTTCTCCCACACCCACGCAGTTGGCGCATCGCCTGAATCAGGATTTGTGGGATTTGCGAATTGGCACGATTGCGGACACTCTACCGCTGACGGTTCCAATCCCGCCAATCACCGAATCCCGATAATCCTGATCCTGCCGAAGGACGAGCGGACGGTGAGCAGGCAACCGTTCCGGCACCAGCAATTGCCTTTCGCCAGGATAATCGAGAGGACCTGGCCCAACACTCCGGCCATACGATGTAGGGGCAGGTTTCAAACCTGCCCCCGCGCTCATCGACGATAGCCGAGGCAGTCCTCCCATCCTGAGCCCGTCGAAGGACGAATGGCCCGTCCCACCCGCAATCCAATAATCCTGTAAATCCTGTACATCCCTGTAAAATAACCCCTTGACACCACCAATACGAACGTATATCCTAATACCGTCTAGATCAAGCAGCTGCTCCATCCCAACCCCAGAGAGGCAAGATTCCGGATCGACGGCCAACCCCGTCAGCAACAAATCGCAACCGGTCCAGGTGGCAATTCGCCGATATCCGACCAACGTACTCACCGGCGGTGCCGCACTGGCCCACCGGGATTGTTCGGGCCCGCGTGGTAGGGACTCAACCAAATAGTCCTGCGACCACGGAACTGCCGTTCAAATAGTTGCGTACTGGCCGTGCGCTGACAACGATCCGGAATCCCGCCTCTCACACCAAACCAAAACCCTCCGAAACAACACCAACCGCCAACCAACGAACCACCAACCGCAGGGACGAGAAACCCTCTGCCCCTCCGGAAAGACGGCGCCCGCCCGGCGCCGTCCCACCCTGGTGGATCGCCAGCGGCCATGCACACGCATGGGCGGGTGTCAAACCCGCCCACGCGCATCCCCCAACCCGCCCAGCGATGCAGCAGCCTGACACCTGCCCCACATCAGGACAATCGAATGGCCCTGGTGAGCAAACGGCAACCCTTGCCAGTGCGACGAAAGCGTGGCAACCTGCATAGCCGCGAATGTTACGGATAATCGAGGAGGAGCTTCACGGATGGCCGCGTACAAAGGGATTCTGTTTGATATGGATGGCGTGCTGGTGGACAGCGAACCACTATTCCACAAGGCGGTGAACGTCATGGTTGAGCGTTGCGGCGCGGCCCCCATAACGGAAGAGGAGAACAACCTTTACCTGCTGGGAACCACCGTTGAGCAAACCTGGTTGCAGGTCAAGCAACTGCGCAACATACCGCAGACGCCGGAGCAGTTGCTGGCCGGCTACAACGATGTGGTGAAGGAGGTGCTGCGTTCCGATCTGGTGGCCCGCCCCGGCGTGCGCGCGCTGATCGCTGAAGCCCAGCGTCGCGGCCTGCCCATCGCCGTCGCCTCGTCGTCCCTGCGGGAATGGGTGGACCTGAAGCTATCGGTCATCGGGCTGTTCGATGCCTTCCCGGTGAAGCTTGGCGGCGACGACATCGACAACGGAAAACCGGCGCCGGACATCTACATCAAGGCCGCTCAACTCCTGGGCCTGGAGGCGTCCGAGTGCGTCGCCATTGAGGATTCTCCCATCGGCTTGGCCGCGGCTTCGTCCTCCGGCGCCTACACGGTCTGCACGCTCACCGACTCAACCCGACACCTCGACCTGTCGGCAGCGGACGTGATCATCGAGAACCTCGAGGAGTTCGACTACGGTCTGCTCGCGGACGGCAATTAACCCCGGCGTCGCCGGCGCATCCCCGGGATTCCCGGGAAGGTAGCCTCCTGCAGCACCCATTGCAGCCGCTGCATCAGGGCGCGCGCTTCTTCCCCGTCGATCAGGGTGAGAAGTTCGGCGACTTCGCCCGTGGGTGCCAGCATTTGGCCGCAGAGCCAGCGCAACGGTTCCAGCAGTTCATCGGATATCGGTTCGTCGCCGAAATCCCAGATGACCGTGCGGATCTTGGTATCGGCGTGGAAGGTGAGGCCCTGGTCGATGCCCCACAACTTTCCGTCGTAGCCGCGCAGCACATGATTCGCCTTGCGGTCGGTGTTGTTGGCGACCAGGTCAAAACAGCACATCATCCGCAACTGGTCGGCGTCGGACTCGTCGAGGCTGTCGCGCGAAATGGTGTAGTAATTTTCCTTGGGGTCGTGGTCAACGAATAGTTGGGCCGAACCGATGCCGTGAGGGCCGTCGCGTATCACGGTAAGGGGTATGAAATCCCAACCCAGGATCCGGCTCAACAGGTATGCCGCGCACTCTCGCTTGAACAGGGTACCGCTGGGGAAGTCCCACAGGGGAATCTCGCCCTTGCGGGGCTTGTAGATGGCGTGTCCGGAACGACCGTCGAGTTCGAGTTCCGCGAGGAACGTGTAGTTGGAACCGTGCGGCGTCAGTTCCCAACTGAGGAATTCGCCCCGGGACAACAGATCCAGGTCGGAAGGATCGACTTCAGACACGAGAGCACTGCTTAGGCATTCCGCCTAGCCGGTTTCAAACACCGCGTGGCCGTTGGCGCGGGCGCACTGGTGCCCGTCCGGGTCTATGGGCGCGCCGCAGAGGAAGCAAGGAGGGCGCCCGGAAGCGCAGATTCTCAGCGCCTGGTCGGCCAACTCGGTGCATTGCGTCATGGTCATCCAGAAGCTGACCGAGGTTTGCGCCCCGGCGTCCGGGTCATCCTCGTCGCTCTCGAAGGCGTGCAGCACAAAGCAGTTGGTGTCCTGGTCGTACTGCAATTGCATCTGCCGAGCATGGAAATCCTGCTCCAGCGGATCGCCGGTCCATGCGTCTTCGCCCGGACTGCTGTCTTTGGACAGGGCCGAGTCGCCGAGTTGCTTGACCGCCTGTTGCAGGTAGAGTCCCAACTGCATTAGTTGCTCTTTTTCCAACCAGATATAGGACTGCGCCCGCCCTGCCTCGGCGACCAGTCGGAAAGTCCGCCTGCCGGGGCGTCCGAAACTTTCCGCCCCCACCGATTGGGCCGCTCCCAGTTTGTATCGTACCTCTCGCTCTGCCATGCGGCTATGATAGTGGGCAATACACGGACTGGCAAGGGCCGCTCCCTATGGACTCCGTGAGAATCGGGCGCCCCTCGCCGATATCCGACGGAGGCTCACCCGGAGGATGACCTGCCAATGGTTTCGGTGGTCAGGCCAGGCCGATCATGATGTCCGGGAGGCTGATCCTGTGGGACCGGGTTCGAAGTCGGGTGGCGGTTCTGTGAAGGGTTGCCCCTCGGCCTCAGCTTTCATCCTGCGCTGGTTCCATTCGCGCCATGCGGCGTGTGTTTCTACTATGGCTTGCTCAGCGGCTAGTTGGGCCTGCTCAGCGGCTAGTTGGGCCTGCTCAGCGGCTTGCTGGACTTGCTCGGCCGCCTTTTCAGCGGCTTGCTGAATTTTCTCTTCCGCCTCACGCCGTTTTTTCTCGCGATACAATGCGGCGAATACCATGGCGACTCCTTCCACTACGATGGGGCTGGCTAACACCCAGAATGCCGCCGCCCGTGTCGTGTCTCCGATTATCAGTGATGGCGCCTGACGCCAGGATGGATTGGCGGCGTCAACCGCGTGAACGTAGGTGTAGAACACCAGGGTCGCGACGAAGCACGCGCTGAAAACCCAGAAGTGCGCCCTCACCCGTTCCAGGGGAACACCCAGAAAGGATATCCACTGCCGCTCGTCGCTGCTCCGGTCTCGTTGATTCATATGCTATCCGCACCAACCGCGCTCCGCAAGGCATCGCTCAGCCCAGTCCCCGGGCCCGGTACTGCAACGCCTCTGCCAGATGTGCAGGTCCGATCCGCTCCGCGCCCGCCAGGTCCGCTATCGTCTGCGCCACCTTGACGACCCGGTGCAGGGCGCGCGCCGATAGGTCCAGTTTCTGCGACGCCCGCTGCAGCAGAGCCTCCGCGTCGTCCTGCAAAGCGCAGTACTCCCAAATCCTGGAGCCGGACATCTCGGCGTTGGACAGCGTTGGGGACTCGCCGTTGCTGGTGAACCGACTTTCCTGGATGGCTCGCGCCGCCAGCACCCGTTCCCGCACCGCCTCGGATGACTCGGCTTCCGCCTGGGCCAGCAGGCTGTCGTACTCAACCGGGGGCACTTCCACGAATATATCAATCCGTTCCAGCAGGGGGCCGCTGATGCGCCGTTGGTATCGCGCCACCGCCGACGGACTGCACACGCACTGCTTGCGCGGATGGGTGGCATACCCGCAGGGGCAGGGATTCATCGCAGCCACCAGCATGAAACTCGCAGGGTACGTCACCGTTCCGCTGACCCTGGTGATGGTGACCGTCTTGTCCTCCAGGGGTTGCCGCAGGGATTCCAGCAGGGCATGGCCGAACTCCGGCAGTTCGTCCAGGAACAGCACGCCCCGATGGCTGAGCGTAATCTCGCCGGGCCGCAGCATCCGGCCTCCGCCCACCAGGCCGGCGTTGGATATGGTGTAGTGGGGCGAGCGGAACGGCCGCTGCGCAATCAGCGGGCTGTCCGGTGGCAGGTTGCCGCTGACGCTGTAAATCTTGGTGACCTCCAGCGCTTCGTCGGGCGTCAGGTACGGCAGTATCCCCGGCAAGGCGCGGGCCAGCAGCGTTTTGCCGGATCCGGGCGGTCCGCTGAACAGGATGTTATGGAACCCGGCCGCCGCGACCTCCAACGCCCGCTTGGCGTGATCCTGCCCGCGTATGTGGCACAGGTCGGTGTTGTCGGGAGGGTTGCGGTTCCCGTTGAGATACACCCCGCTGTGCGGATACGGCTCGATCGCCGTCTCGCCTTGCAGATGCGACAAAAGCTGGGCCAGCGTGGCCACCGGG
Source organism: Dehalococcoidia bacterium (assembly GCA_963668585.1). GTDB lineage: Bacteria > Chloroflexota > Dehalococcoidia > Lucifugimonadales > UBA3495 > Bin87. The sequence continues at coordinate 1,768,824 of OY764869.1, forward strand.
TACACCTGCAGGCCGTCAACGAGCGCTGCCTCCTCGGCGTCCGCCGCCGGCACGTACACCGACCGGATCCCCTGCTCGCGCGCCACCCATACCATTGGAAGGATGCCGGCGGTGTGTCTCAGCCCGCCGTCCAGCGACAGTTCGCCCAGGAATATCGCCGGCTCAATGGGCGGGGCCGCCTGTCCGGTGCTGAACAGGATGCCCGCCGCGATGGGCAGGTCGTAGGCCGGCCCCGCCTTCTTCAAATCCGCAGGCGCCAGGTTTACGGTGATCCGCCGCATGGGGAACTCGCAGCCGCTGTTGCGGAGCGCGGCGCGCACCCGCTCCTTGGCCTCTTGGACCGCAGTATCCGGCAGCCCAACGATGTGAAAAGCCGGCAAACCGGGAGAAATATCCGTCTCGGCCTGTATGATCTGGCCGTCCAATCCGGTCACCGCGCAGGTTTGAGCCATTGCCAACATCGCTAACTCCTTACTCGTTCAAGCATTGCCCTCGACGATTTTGAAACAAACATTCGAGACATTACCATAATAGAACGTAAGAGCGCAAGCGGTGATGAGCCTCAAGTGTACCCAGTATCGGAATTTGTCAGAGTCCGGATTGGCAGGATTTGAACCATCTGTCCTGGAGCGTCTCCAATCCTCCCAATCCCGGAATCCTGATAATCATGATTCTGATGATTTCTAAAACCGGGCACGCGTGAGTCCATCGGCATCAACTGCCCGGGCGGGCCCGCAGCGCCGAGGAACCCGCAGGCAACAAAAGGGGGATGCCCCCACCGATTAGCAGGGACATCCCTTTACGAGCCAGGAGCGGGCTTTTGTGGGTCAGAGTGAGACGGGAGGAGCGCTGGGGAACGCGCTTCCTAATCGCTCAGCAGCGGAACCACCTCATCCACGAAGCGCTCGGCGGCCTTCGATTCGGGGTCGGCAGGATCCTGGGACACGCCCCGGATGATGAACCTCTCGACCCCCACGTCGATCAATTCCGCCAGGCGGTCGGCGCAGTAGGTGGGCGGCCCGAAGATGCCGAAGTCCCTGGCGAAATCGTGGGTCACCACCGCATCCTGGGGAGCGTTGGCGAGTCCGTGGTGCTCCATGTCGTAATTGTCGTGGATGGTGCGCATGACCTGGCGCTGCTCGGCCGAAGCCGGCCCCACCACGGAGCCATACATGGTGGAGAAGCGGGCGAACAGCGACACATTGCCGGCGCCGATGCGCACCGCTTCTTCGGGGTCGTCGTTCACCACCAGCGGCACGTAGGCGCCGAAGTGGATATCGGGAGGCAGGCCGGCCTCAGCGCGGGCCGCGCGGGCCACGTCCATGCCCCACCGGATGCGTCCCGGGTCCGCTCCGACGTTGAGGGTCACGCTGTCGGCGTGGCGGGCAGCGGCGGATATTACCTTGGGGCCGGTGGCGGCCACGTCCACCGGAACCTTGGGCGGCTGCACCTCGTCAATCCAGAATATGAGGCTGGAGTCGCGGTAATTCGCAAGGTCCAGAGAACTGATGTCGCCACCCGCCTCGAAGGGGACGTCCTCGCCCAGCAGGTACGCCTGGAGCCTGGCGAGGTATCTCTCGAACTCAGGCACCGAGTGCGGCGCGCGCCCCAGGTGGGCCAGGGCCGAATCTCCCCGCGCGATGCCCAGGTACGCCCGCCCGCCGCTCTCCGCCTGCACCGTGGCGATGGCCGACGCCGTTACGGCCGGATGGCGGGTGAAGGAGTTGGTGACGCCGGTACCCAGTTTGATGGTGGAGGTGGCGTGGGCGGCCAGCGCCATGCACACGTAGGTATCCCCGTAGCGGTTTTGGGAATCGACATAGACGATGCCGTCGTACCCGATTTCCTCGGCGCGGATCGCCTGCTTGACGCCGTTGAAGTCCGGCGAGTTGTGTCCGCTCGGGTAGGGGCGCCCCATCGCCCAGAATTCGACAGCCATGAAAACCTCCTGAACGCGCGGTCAGCAATTGCTCCGCCGGACTATACCATAGCGGCCGGTAGGGCCCGGACGTGGCGCCGCCTGATCAGGACAAGAAGAATGACCGACTTTGAACGCAAGTCGGTCAATTCACAAAGACGGAATCCGGGGACTGACTAACGGAATGACCGTTATGCGAACCAAGATGTTATTTGCGCGAAAGCGAGAGACTCAGGTTCCATCTCAAGGCCTGCCATAGGACGGCCAATTTATTATGCCCAAGAACTGCAACGAATGAGTTAGCCACAGTTGCCGCCACAATTCATCGGTGCGATCATCAGATAAATAAAAGCCCAGCGACGCGGTTCCCAGGGAAACCAGGATTGCTGACAACACTAAGCAAAGAGCAGCCACGGCGAACATCCCGATCGAAAGATTCAGCGGAGACAAGCCAATCAAAGGTGCAAATTGAGCCGACCCTATAAGCACGACACACCATGCCACTATACCCCGCGATAGTGCGCCGATCACTGCTCCAATTTTCCGGGATTGTACAGCCTCGGATACGCTGACGGCAGACGTTTCGGGGTCGATTTCAGGGTTAAAAATGCTCCGCGAGTCAAATTTCGGCCATCGCCGTTTTAGCAGCAGAAACGGGAGAAGTATCAACAGGATCGGTAATAGCGTCAGTAGATGACCTACTGGTCGAAAAATCCAAAACACCAAAACCGCGAACGGCCACTCAGCTCGCGGAAAGTCGGCAAACCAGAGTATCCCGATCGTCGTCACAATGGCCGGGATTTGACCAGCTAGTGCTGCCATCGGCAGGGGCGCTACGGTGCCGTATGTCAGCTCGGATGCGCTCTTGCCGTTATCCATTTGTGTGGGCCTTGACGTTACGGGCCAAGGAAACGCTCTCCTAATTCGGTGGCACTTCGGGACATCTCACCGCGATATCACTTTAGCGGACCATAACCCCCGGAAACTACAGCTGCCGGATGCCTAATCAATCAGCCACGAAGCCCATGTCGTGCATGCTACGGCAAACAGCGCGCTTGCAATGAATCCCAACACCATTCCCAACCTGATGTTGGCGAAAATCAGAACTATCCGGCGCAACCGTCCGCTGCCCCCAAGCAGATACCACACATTTCTATGGTTAGTGAAGAACGTCCCCAAGGTTACTGACAACGCGGCCACGACCAAAGGATGATCTTCCACAAAAGGAAGCGTTAGCGCTTTGGCTAGATCTGGCTCGTTGGAATTCGCGATGTACGTGACTGCTAGCAAGATGACGGCCAATGCTTTGATTTGGGGTTCAAAGGTCTTATTCGAACTGTTGCTGGCGGACTCCAAAGCGGATAGGTAACCGAGAGCCGACGCTCTGTCGGATTGTTCATCATTCTCCGCAGGCATAAACGCAATCCACCCCAAGATGATGTGCAGCTTCACTGCTGTGTGCAACAGGAGCGCTGCCATACCTCCCATGACAAACACCCCCAATCCCTCCGTGCTGATTCCATTCCAATCGAGAATGAACTCGATTACTGTGCTCACGCCGAACGCAAACACTAGAGCGGACATTAGGAACCAGAAGACCTCGCGTCTCGGGTGCGCTTCCAAAAACAAAGCGTCGAACATTGCCTCCCACTCCCGGTCTGGTCCACTGTATCGACCCATTTTTTACCTCTCAAACATCGACCGGCCTCAGATTCGGAGATGGCAGACTTTATACCAAACTCTGCCATTTTTCGGGGCACCGTCTCGGCTCCGTTCTTGCCCACAAATATGGCTCCAGACCAGGTAGGCCGCGAAATGGCAAAATTTCCAACGACCCCCCACCCCCCCGCCCGCCGGCCCATGCACCCGGCCCCGCTGGCCGGCCGCTCTCGAATCGTTCGGCGTTGCGCTTTGCCTTCACCGCGTTCCTAATCTATACTCAACGCATGGCATTACAGTTTGAAATCGGCGACCCGACGCGACCTCGTGGCCACGCCCTCCTCTACTTCCGCGTGGACACCGAGCCGGACAACGTGTACGGCACCTACATCGTGACCCTCCCCATCACCGCCGATCTGACCAAGTATGTCCCGCCCTTCCTGGCCGCGCACCTGGGCAGCGGCGACACCGGCCCGCTGGCCAACTTCGCCGCCTTCGCCATGCCGCCGATGTCCGAACTGGTGGACGGCGGTTACGACCGTCTGGTGCAGCTTGCCAATCTGCGCGCCGACGACCTGGTGTACGGCGGCAGCATGTTCTCCTACGACCTGGCCCGCATGATGGAGTCCGTAGCCAGCGCAGTGCAGGAATACTCGGATGCCTGGAATCAGGCCTCCGGCGCATCGGGCTCGACGGCCGCGTCCATCCCTGCCGATGACGCCGCCATACCCCTGGGATCCCCGGGCCAGACCGCCGGCGCAGATGCCTCCGCCGAGAGCGACACCGGTGGCTTGGGCGTCAACGAAGTGCTGTGGAGCTTCATGAGCGAGGGCGACCGCCTCGCCGAAATGGGCCGACTGCTCGGCCGCCTCCGCTTCGCCCAGGAGGGCAACGATACGGCTGCCATTGCCGACATTACCGCCGAGATGACCGCCCTCGGCCGCCACTTGCCCGACGAGTTCAGCATCGGCACCCTGGTGGCCGCCGCCGGCGACACCGGCCCCGTGGCTGCCCAACTGGCCCAGCTTTACCTGGACCGCTGCTTTCGCCTGTCCTCCGGCGACACCGAGCAGGTGCGGCGCATCGAAGAGGCCATCCGCAACCTGGAACGGCGCGGCCGCCCCAATTCTTGACACCTGTGATTGGGCGACAATAAACTGCCGCCAACGCAACCACAAGCAATCATCAGGAGGTCATGCGCGATGACTGATGCTCGCCTCACGCACCCCCACGCCAAGGTATCCGCCGCCATGGTGGACTCTGCCCGACGATGGCTTGCCAGCCTGGACCGGTCGCAGCGCGAAAAGGGCACCTATCACTATCTGGACGGCGAACGCATCTTCTGGTACTACCCGCCGCTGAACCGCCACGGCCTGCCCCTGCGCGACATGATCGAACCGCAGCGGAAACTGGCGCTGGAACTGCTGGCCACCGGCCTCACCGAGGAGACCAACCGCCAGGCCAACCTGATCATCGAGCACGAACTGGTGCTGGGTCCCCTGGAAGTCGAATGGGACCAGGTTACCTTCGTGCGCGACCCTGAACTCTACTACTGGACCGTGTTCGGCGACCCGGGCCGTCCCGACCCCTGGGGCTGGCGCGTTGAGGGACACCACCTGTCCGTCCATTACAGCGTGTGGGGAGACCAGGTCATCGCCGTCACGCCATTCTTCCTCGGCGCCAACCCCGCCGAAGTCCGCAAGGGTCCCAAGGAAGGCCAGCGCATCCTCGGCCGCCGCGAGGACCTGGCCATCGAGTTGATGGGTTCCCTGGACGCCGGCCAGCGCAGCAAGGCCGTCATCCACGACAAGGCCCCCTGGGACATCCTGGGCTACAATACCAGCAAGCAACCCATCCACAACGATGAGGGCCTCGCCGCCCGCGACATGAATGGCACGCAGCAGGAAATCCTGATGAACCTCATCGCCGAGTACGTCAACGGCGCGCCCGCGCCCGTCGCCGAACAGCGCCTGGCAACCATCCGCGAATCCGGCCTCGACGACTTCCACCTGGTCTGGGCCGGCGGACTCGACCGCAGCCGCGACCACTACTATCGCATCCACGGCGGCCAGTTCATCGTCGAGTTCGACAACATTCAGAACGAGGCCAACCACATCCACTCGGTGTGGCGGGACGTCGAAAACGACTTCGCTCAGGACGTCCTGCGCGACCACCGGTTGATGTACCACGTCCTGTAAATCGCCGGACAACCAGGCCATCAGATGGGGGCGGGTTTCAAAACCCGCCTTCTTTCAATTGACCGTCCGCTCTTTCCAGGCACGGCCCTGGTCCAACCGCGCCTCCTGCCACTCGCTGGCGGACGCCATCAACACCGTCAGGCGCGGGGTTGGCGGCTTCATGCGTATCCGGTTTTGAAAATCGACATAATCAGCATCATCAAGAATCGGGGATTGGCGGGATTGGAACCATCTGCAATGGTGTGTCCCCCATTCTGCCAATACGTGGTTCTGCAAGCCCTGTTTCTGACGATTTAAACGGCCGAAAATTGGCACGTGTAGGGCTGGCCGCAAATTGACAGGCAAATGAGCGTGTGCTATGGTAACCGCCGCTAGTGAAATTTTGCACATACGGCGGGCGTTGCCAATTCGCCGTATCCGGGGGTTCACGATGGGGCTGCTGCCCTCCTCTGAGAAAGACTCACCGACCAACTCCAAAACGGCCATCGGTCCCGATCCAAACCGTGCCATCCCGGTGAGCAGCGCCTCTGATTTCCCCACTCGTCGCAATGGTCGGCGCTCGCTCGTCGCCCTGGCGCTTCTCGGTTGCGTACTGCTGCTCGCGGCCCTCGGTTGCGACGCTGACGCCCCGCAATCCACCTTCGGCGTCAACGGCCCGGTGGCGCGTGAGCAACTGCTCCTATTTAACGTACTCCTGTGGACCATGGTGGCGGTGTTCGTATTGGTTGAGGGCGCTTTGTTGTATGCGGCGGTCCGTTACCGGCGCAAGCCCGGCGACCCCCTGCCTCCGCAGATCCACGGCCACACCCCCTTGGAGATCGCCTGGACCGTCGTGCCCACGATCCTGATCCTGGGCCTGGGTATCTGGTCGGTAATTGTCCTGTTCAAGCTTGAACCCGGCGAGGCCGTGGCGCTGGCGCGCGCCGAGGGCAAGGAACCCCTGCACGTTGAAGCCGTCGGGCATCAATGGTGGTGGGAGTTCCGCTACGAAGACGCCAACCCCGACGTGGAAGGCAACGAGTTGATCACCACGGCAAATGAGATGCGGATCCCCACAGACCGGCCCGTAATCATGACGCTCAAGAGTGACGACGTGATCCACAGCTTCTGGATACCCAAGCTTGCGGGCAAGCAGGACGTGGTGCCAACCCGCGCCAATCAGATGTGGTTCCTGGCGGAAGACGCCGGGATGTACTACGGGCAATGCGCCGAGTTCTGCGGGACAGCCCACGCTCAGATGAAATTCCGGGTGCATGCCCTGTCCGACGTCGACTACCAGGCTTGGGTAGATGGCTGGGGCGGCGAGTTGGCCGAGCCGATGTCGCCGGCAGCCGCGTCTGGGCAACTGGTGTTCCTGGGTGATGGTCAGTGCGTCACCTGCCACACGGTGGGGTCGGCAGACCCGGTTGACGAAGTGGGCGAGGGTGTTCAGCACGCCAGAATGGAGACCTACATCGCGTACACCCAATGGCTGCAAAAGCCGGCGGAAGAACGCCTTGAAGATGTCCGGACTGGCAACGAGCCGCCGACTGCGTTTGCCGCGCCCAACCTGACCGACCTCGCCGCGCGCACCACCATCGGATCCGGCCTGGTTGATCTGAATCGGGAAACCCTGCGCCAGTGGTTGCGCAATCCCGACGACATCAAGCCGGGCAACCGCATGTCCGAACTGGCCGCCATCTACCAGACACGGACGGACCACCGCGCCGACCTCACGGAGGATCAGTTGAGCGATCTGGTGGAATACCTGATGGCTCAGAAGTAAACCTCGGATAGAATATACAAAGGCAAACAGAGTACACCGCTAACGCATGGCCACGGCCTTAACGACCGCGCTGCAGCGTAGGAACTGAAGCAATGGTAACCATCACCGGCGTCATCCCCCGCCCGACCACATACACCGGCTTGTGGAGCTGGCTGACCACCGTTGACCACAAGCGTATCGGCGCACTGTACGGCTTTACCGCGTTTTTCTTCTTTGTCGTGGGTGGCATCGAGGCCGGCATAATGCGGCTGCAACTGGCCACGTCGGACGCCTCCCTGGTGTCGGCGGACTGGTTCAACGCCATGTTCACCATGCACGGCACCACCATGGTCTTCATGGTGATCATGCCGTTCGGGGCAACCTTCTTCAACTTCCTGATTCCTTTGATGATCGGCGCGCGCGACGTGGCTTTCCCGCGTCTCAACGCCTTCTCCTATTGGACGTTCCTGTTCGGCGCGCTGCTGATGCACGCCGGCTTCCTGATTGGACAGGTGCCGGACGCCGGCTGGTTCTCGTACGCCAACCTGACCGCAGCCCCGTACAGCACGGGCCAGGGCTTGGACTTCTGGGCGCTGAGCCTCCAGGTGCTGGGCGTGGCATCCCTGGCCGCCGGTTTCAACTTCGTGGTCACCATCATCAATATGCGGGCGCCGGGTATGTCGCTGATGCGGATGCCCGTTTTCGTCTGGATGACCCTGGTTACCAGCATCCTGCTGGTGCTGGCCTTCCCCATCATCACGGTGGCGTTGATCGAACTCACCGCCGACCGGCAGTTTGGCGCCAACTTCTTCAACACCTCCGCCGGCGGCGACCCCATCCTCTGGCAGCACCTGTTCTGGCTGTTCGGCCATCCCGAGGTGTACATCCTGATCCTGCCGGCGATGGGCGTGGTTTCAGAAATCATCCCCACCTTCAGCCGCAAGCCCCTGTTCGGTTACCCGGTCGTGGTGTTCTCCGGCATCGTCATCGCCATCATGAGTTGGGCGGTCTGGAGCCACCACATGTTCACGGTGGGCCTGGGCCCCATCGCCAACTCGGTGTTCACCATCACCACCATGCTGATTGCCGTGCCCACCGGCGTGAAGATCTTCAACTGGATCGGCACGATGTGGAAGGGTTCCATCGACCTGAGAACCCCGATGCTGATGGCCATCGGATTCGTCGCGCTGTTCATCGTCGGCGGGCTCTCCGGCGTGTCCCACGCGGTGTCGCCTTCTGACTTCCAGCAGCAGGACACCTACTACATCGTTGCTCACATCCACTATGTGCTGTTCGGTGGCGCGATATTCGGCATCTTCGCCGGCATCTACTACTGGTATCCCAAGATCACGGGCAAGATGTATCACGAAGTGCTGGGCAAGGCGCACTTCTGGCTCATGTTCATCGGCATGAACCTCACGTTCTTCCCGATGCACTACGCCGGCCTGAACGGTATGCCGCGCCGCATCTACACCTACGCCGAAGGCTTCGGCTGGGAAGGGATGAACCTGCTGGCGACCATCGGATACTTCGTCATCGTCATCAGCCTGCTGATCTTCATCCACAACTTCTTCCGCAGCATCAAGAAGGGCGAACCCGCCGGCCACGACCCATGGGACGCGCCCACCCTTGAGTGGAGCATCTCCTCGCCGCCGCCGGCGTACAACTTCGCCAAGGTTCCGGTGGTGAAGGGCCAGGATGCTTACTGGATCACCAAGCGTGAAGCCGCCGCCCGGGGCGAAACCGTCCAGGGTGAGCCGCACGTGGACCCCTCGACCATTCACATGCCCAGCCCTTCGTACTGGCCGCTCATAACCTCGTTTGGTGTGGCCTGGCTGGCCGGCGGACTGTTGATTGACGTGGGTTGGGACTACATCAGGTTCCCGGTGAGTTTTGTGGGCGGTCTGATCACGGTCATCGGCGTGATCGGTTGGTCCAACGAACCGGCGACCGCCGAACACGTCGAAGCCGAAGGCCACCACTGAGGCCATCCCAACCAACCGGCCTGAAACAGTTTCCGGCTATTCCATAAACCGTTGCAAGCAGGAGGCGCCCGTTGGCCCACGTAGATACCACACACGCCCCACCGGAACACGAGGCGGCGGCGCATCCTCCCGCACACGAGGAGGAAACCACCACCGGCATCAACCACCGGAAACTCCTCATGTGGGTGTTCCTGGGTTCCGACTGCCTTTTCTTCGGCTCTCTCATCGCCACCTACATGGTGTATCGCGGGCAGAGCATCGTCGGCCCCTATCCTGCCGACATCATCGACGTCCCCATCACCACCGTAAGCACCTTCGTCCTGCTGATGAGTTCCTTCGCCATGGTGATGGCGGTGGCGGCGGCCCGCAACGGCAACCAGAAACGGCTCGTACAATGGTTGGTATTTACCATCATCCTTGGCGCCGGTTTCATCGGTTTCCAGGTGTATGAGTTCAACCTGTTCCGCGTCGAAGGCCTGCGCTATGAGACTAACCTGTTCAGCAGCACGTTCTTCACGCTGACCGGATTCCACGGCGCGCACGTTACCCTGGGTCTGTTCTGGCTGGTGTGCCTGACGATCATCGCGGCCCGCAACCCCGCCGGACGGCCTTCGGGTCTGGACGTGGACATTGCCGGACTCTACTGGCACTTCGTTGACATCGTCTGGATCGTGATTTTCACCCTCCTCTACCTCATCGGCGGTTTTGACGCCGGCCCCGACGCCGGACACGCCGCGATGCAGGGCTGGCAGTGGATCACCGGCATCTTCACCTGATGCGGAACTGAGACCCAATCGCGAACTAGGTTTATTGTTTCCCAGGAGGCACCCAAGCAATGAGCAGTAACCCCGGCCACGAAGGCGCGCTGCCCCACGAAGAGCACGACGCACACGCTGACGCCGGCGTCGGGCGGTTCTTCTTCGGGCGCGTTCCCGAAGGAGTCCATGGCGGCCTGAAGCAGTACGGCATACTGGCAATCTTCCTGGGGATTATCACGCTGGTCGAGTTCCTCATCATCGTTCCGGAGGGACTGCAGGGCTCGGCTGTTGTCATCGCGCCGCTGGTCATCCTGTCGGTGATCAAATTCTTCTGCGTCGTCGCGTTCTTCATGCACCTGAAGTTCGAACACGAACTGTTGTGGCAGATATTCGTGGCCGGCCTGGTGCTGGGACTGGTGGTTGCGGTTTCGCTGGTGCTGCTGTTCGGCGTGTTCCGCCCGACGCCGCGCGCATTCTCGGAAGATCGTCAGATCCACTTCGAGCATCATGTGGAGGAAGGTCATCACGTCGAAGCATTGGTGGTTCCCACCCCCTGCCCGGTGGGCGCGTGCCTGCCGCCGGCGCCGGCCGGGGGCAGCGGAGCGGCCTCTTCGCCCGGAGAAGCGCTGTTCGTTGGAGCCGCAGCCTGCTCGTCCTGCCACACCATCTCCGGTGTAGCCCAGGGAGTATTGGGTCCGTCCCTGGACGGCATCGGTTCCGCTTCCGCCAACCGGATACCGGGCTATTCTGCCGAGGACTACATTCGGGAGTCGATACTGGAACCGGACGTGTACGCAGCGGGAACCGCCGACGGACTCGATCAGGACTATGACGGCAACCTGATGCTGTCCACGATGGCCGGCATACTGCCCGCCCTGTCTGACGAAGACATTGACGCCCTGGTGGAATACCTGCTGAGCTTGCAGTAGGTCGCTGATGAGTCGCCCTGCGCTGGCGCTCACCGCACTGTCTTTGGTTATCATCGCCGTCGCTGTGGCTTGCAGCGGCGGCGACTCCGGTTCTGTCCCGCCGCCCGCTCCTCCAACACTGGCGCCCACGGCCACACCCTCCTCAAATCCGCCGGTGGACCCGACGCTGCACACGGCTCAGCCAGTCAGCCCGGAGACCATCGCCGCTGGACGAGACCTGTTCGCCGGCGGCGGCGGGTGCGGTGCCTGCCACGCCGTCGAAGGGCTGACTCACGGCGTGCTGGGACCCGATCTGAACGGCATCGCAACGGTGGCCGAGCAACGGATCCCAGGTTACACCGCCGACCAATATATCCGCGAATCGATTGTTGATTCGTGCGCCTACACCGTGCCCGATACCGACTGCAACCTGATGCTGAGCGTTATGAATACCCTCACCCTGTCGGATGCCGACGTGGATGGGTTGGTGGCATTCCTGTTGGAACAGCGGTAATATGCGGGTATTCGCAATATGTTCACACGGAGGACGTCGCCATGCTGGTTGACCTGATTCGCCTGACCGCCGCCGACGGAATGGAACTGGACGGGGCATACTTCGCGCCCTCTCCCGACGCCGGACCTACCGGCGCGATTGACGCCGTCCTGTGCATCCACGGGTCCGGCCGCGCTTTCTACACGCCGGCCACGGCCAACATGGCCAACGACCTGCGCAACCGGGGATACGGCGCACTGACACTCAACACCCGGGGACACGACACCGTCTGGGTGGACCGCCAGACCGGCGCGGCGGAAGGCAACGCCTTCGAGATCCTCGACACCGGGCGGCAGGACCTGCGCGCCGGGATTGACTACCTCGCCGGTTTGGGCTTCCAGCGCATCGGCATACTGGGTCACAGCATGGGGGCAGTGAAGGTCGCCTATTACGCTGCTGTCGAGAACGACCCGCGCGTCGCCGCCGTCATACCGGTGTCGCCGGTGCGGCTGTCCTGCTCCTACTACATGGAGTCGGAGGACGCCGAGGAGTTTCGCGGCAACCTGGAAACTGCGGACCGGATGGAAGCCGAGGGCCGCGCCCTTGACCTTTTCTCCGTGGACTTTCCCATCAAGGAGATATTCTCGGCGGCGGCCTACCTGGACAAGCACGGGCCGGCGGAACGGTACAACATCATTCAGCACGCTCCCAAAATTCGTGTTCCCCTGTTCGTGCTGACCGGGTCGCTGGAAACTCACACCCGCCTGCTGGACGTGCCCGGGGATATGACCATCGCGGCCGTCAACAGTCCGCGTGCCGAATACCTGGTGCTGGAGGGCGGCAATCATTCGCTCACCAACATGATGCCGGAGGCCGGGGCCGCTGTGCTCGAATGGCTCGCGTCCCTGACCTCGGCGGGCGCATCCACCGTCGCCGCCGACTGACACCGATGTCCAACCCCGGCTCCGGACCCATTGAAATCATTCCCATTGGATACGTGAGGAGCCGGTTCAGCGGCTATGCTCCGTCCGACCAGATGCGTCGCTGGCCGTCGCAGATCGTGGTGCTGCCCGAGTTTGCCGACGGCCTGTTGGGCCTGGAGCCGGGGGATCAGATTCTCACGCTGTTTGCATTGCACCGCGCTCGGGAAACGGGCTACGAGCTTCAACTCCACCCGGGACACAATCCGACCAATCCCATCCGCGGTGTATTTGCCACCCGCAGCCAGTACCGGCCCAACTTCATCGCCGCCACCGTGGCGCGCGTCCATGTCGTGCGCATTGATGAGCATACCGGCGAGGGCATCGTCGGCGTGACCGACCTCGACGCGCAGGACGGATCGCCCGTCATCGACATCAAGCGCCACTCTGCGGGCTACGATGGCCAACCGGCGCGCGGTTGACGGTTTTTGACACCGCCGGGCCGTTCCGATACCATCGCCTGCGGGATTTGGACGGGATCGGGTCAGGGGTATGCTCCCAAATAATCCCCGTCCGACTACGGTGTTGACGCTATGCCAATCTACGAATACCGCTGCCAGGTCTGCCGCCGGGTCAGCAGTTTCTTCTTCAAGGTGTCGTCGGCCGCCACCGCCGTCAACTGCGAGCACTGCGGCGATGCGGGCATGGAGCGCATCATGTCGTCATTCTCCCAGGGCCGCACCGAGGCTGATGAATACCGCAACCTTGACCCGCGCTACTATAAGATGGTGGACAGCGCGCTGGGCAACGCATCACCGACTTCGGACCCGGATCACTATCTGCGGAAGATGGCCCCATTCTCCTCCGCCGAAAAATCCGGAGATCCCTACTTCAAAGAATAGAGCCGGCTGCCGGCCGGCAACACTTCCAGGAGGCATGAACTGAATGGCTGACGAAGCAATCGCATTTCCGTCGCTGGCCTGGTTTGAGGCTCTGCAAAATCTGGTCAACGAGGACGCCGGCTACCGTCAGTTCGGCACCGTGGATGCTGACATGGGCGTCAAGATCGGGGACGACATATTCGTAGTGACCTTTGAGGCGTTCCAGTGCAAGGGGGTCAAGGTTGGCACCGAGTACGACCTGATCAACGTGGACTTCTTCATCGAAATGGAGTCCGACGCCTGGCGCGGAATGCTGGAAAACATCAAGGCCAACGGCGGCGCCGAAGCCGGCCAGACTCTGGTCAGCCTGGATATGCTGAATGAAATATCCAACAACGCCACCGGCGATCAGCTTCGCGCCGACCTTTTCTTCCGTTACAACCAGAGCCTGCAGCACTTCTTTGATCTGTCTGCCAACCTGGAAACCACGTTTGCCAACTGAAGGGGATTATCGATGACCACCACCGTCGTTCAAGAACAAGTAGGTATGGAACCGGCCGCTGTGCAGGAACTGGAGAGCCTTTTCCGTCAGCAGATAGATCAGGGGCTGCATCCTGGCGCCGGACTGGCAGTGTACCGGCATGGAAAGCTGGCCGTTGATCTGTGGGGCGGGTTGGCTGACGACGCTGCCGGAACTCCCGTGAACGCCGATACGATGTTCATCCTTTATTCCTCAACCAAGCCGCTGGCCGCCGCGTGCCTGCACATCCTCTGGGAACGCGGGCAACTGGACTGGGACGACACCGTTGCCAGCTATTGGCCCGGTTTCGCCAAGCACAACAAGGGTGGCGTGACCATTCGCCACATCCTGACTCACCGGGGCGGGTTCCCCGAAACGCCGCCGGAGCTTTCCTGGGACCGTTGGCAGGACTGGGACTACGTCGTTGAGTGCATGGAGAACGTCATCCCCGACTATCCCGCCGGCCAGATCATGGCGTACCACCCCCGCAACTACGGTTGGGTGATCGGTGAGTTGGTCCAGCGCATCGACGGACGGCACATCGGTGTCTTCCTGCGCGAGGAAATCCTGGACCCCCTGGGGATCATGGACGGGTACGTCGGGTTGCCGCCGGAACTGGAACACCGGGTCTCCCGCATCCACGCCATGGAGGACTGCGACCGCCCCGGCATGATCCGTCCCTACAACCGGCCCGAGGTTCACCAGGCGGTGCACCCGGCCGGCGGCGGCATCTTCGCCGCCCGTGGGCTGGCCCGCTTCTACGCCATGATGGGCAACGGCGGCGAGTTGGACGGCGTGCGCATCATGAAACCGGAAACCGTGGTTGAAGGCACGCGGCTGCAACTGGAGGCCAACGACTTCTCGTTGGGCACGCGTATGCGTCGTTCACTGGGCCTGGTGCTCGACGACAACCGCATGGGAGCCACCCCGAACCACGGAGCCGGGACGTTCGGACACGGCGGAGCCGGCACGTCCGTCGGCTGGGCCGACCCCGACATGGGCCTGGCCGTCGCCTACATCACCAACGGGTTCCGCGCCAGCGCCACCAACAACCCGCGCCTGGCCGCCATCTCCCGGGCCGTTCGCGCTGCCTGCCGCTAGCGGATGCCCACCATCATCTACCACCTTGCCTTCCGCTCCGATTGGGAGGCTGGCGTCGCGGCGGGCGAATACCGCGCGCCATCGCTGGCTGACGAGGGATTCATCCACGCCAGCGCCGACGAGGAGCAGATGCTGCGGGTCGCCGCCCGTCTCTTCGCCGGCCGCACCGACCTGCTCGCGCTGGACGTCGACACCGACCGGTTGCCGGACGACTCGCCCCTGATTCGCGAGCCGGCCCGCTCCGGCGAGATCTACCCTCACGTGTACGGCCCCATCAATCCCGACGCGGTGCTGCGCGTGCGGGTTCTGGTACCAGACGCCCACACTCCCGGCGTATTCACGCTGGCCGACACCGGCTGAACCGGGCGGGGACGCAACATCCGTTACTCCGACGCTCAACTGCTTGTGATCCGGGAGGTCATTGCGGGACTGCCCGTTCTGATTCCTGACGGGATCCGGGAGCGCGATGCCGCGGTGTTCGCCGCGCAATGCCCCGAATCGCTGTGGCCGCTCTGGCCCGTCGCCCAAACCGATCCCGCGCTGTGGGACCTGCTGCTCTCCGACGACCTTATCGAGCGGTTCTCCGTGTATGGCCTGTTCCCGGCTACGTACCCGTTGGTGTACGGGCCCTCTGGCTCGCAGACCACCGTGGAATACGATGGCCGCACCCGGGGTCGTGTCGCCATCATCAAGAGCGGTTCCACCGGCATCGTCATCAAACCGTGCCAGGCCAGCCGGGAGGCGCACATCGCCAACATCGCCGGCGAGTTGGGCGTGGGTCCCGCACAACTGCCCGGCATCGACGGTTTCATCACCGAGGAGTTTGTTCAGGGCCAGTTTCTGACGGATTTGACGGAGGAACAGGTCGCAGACGATCGGATGCGCGCCATCGGCGCGGGCTTGGCTCTTGCACTGTCCGGACTGCACGCCGCCGGCGTCTGCTACAACGACGCCACCATATCCGACCCCGAGGGCCGTTCCCACATCATCGTCCGACCCGACGGAAGCATCCGGCTCATCGACTTTGGCGTTGCGCTACTGCTCGATAACCATCCCGCCGACCTGTCCTTCGAGGATGCCTGGAACGCCGCCCGCACCGACCCAATGTTCCGCCTGTTCCGACAGATGACCGGAGGCAGTGATGAGGCGTTGGCCCGCTTCGTCGCCGACTACGGAGGCCGGCTGGCCGGTCAAAGCGTAGAGGAAATCCAGTCCCGCGACTGGCGCATCGCCGAAGAGGGCGCGACCATCATCGCCGCTCGGTTCGGCCCCACCGCCGCCGATGCGCTGCGAGAGGGCATCGCCTCAGCACGCTGATTCCCTGCGTCCGAGCCCGCGGCCCGTAGGGGCAGGTTTGAAACCTGCCCGCGCCGCGCAACCACCGCTCATCCGACCATGCAGTCGCTCCGTCCGACCCCTCACGGTGGGCGCGTCGAACCATCCGCCCAGGGCGAACCCAACAACCATATCCGTTCGTTGCGGCCGGAGACGGGCCCAGGTGGACATCGGCCCGGCGCCGGCTTACTATGCTTTCACCATTCGCTTACGCATACCTCCCAAGGAGTATTCCCATGCAGACCAGGCAGATGACCGCCAGCGCGCCACAACTCATGGTAGAGCAACTCGTGGCATCCGGCGTCAAGTACGTCTTCAACAACTCCGGTTCCCGTGAAGCGCTGTTCTTCGACTCGCTGCACGCACGCTCCGACATCCACGGCATCCTCGGACTGCACGAAGGAGCGGTGACCGCCATGGCCGGCGGCTATACCCAGGCCGACCTTGCTCCCGGCGTGATGGTCGTCCACCTTGGCGCGGGACTGGCCCAGGCCATGGGCCAACTGATCAACATCTGGACCGGCAGCCTGCCCGTGGTGGTGATCACCTTCGCCGGCGACACCGGCAGCTTTGCCGGCAAGATCAGCCTGGACGTGAGCCACAACGCCGGCCCCACAGCCATCGCCGCGCCCATGATGAAGGCCAACTGGACGGTCATCGAGCCTGAGGGTCTGCCGGCCGCGTTGGAACGTGCCCTGCGCGTCGCCATGACGCCGCCGGTGGGGCCGGTGCATCTGGCCGTGTACGACCGATTGCTCGGGCCCCAGCAGCACACCGCCAACATCATCGATGGCGGCATCCCCGATTTCCGCGCTGGCTATCCCTCCAACTCCGACGTCGAGGCCGTGGCCAGCGCCCTGCGCGACGCCAAGCGTCCGATGATGTACGTCGGCGACGGCGTGTGGAAGAGCGGCGCGATTGCCGAGGTGACCGCCCTGGCCGAGCGGTTCGGCGTCCCGGTGGTGGGCGACCCCCGCGCCGTCCCCATCAAGCACCCGCTGCACGCCGGCGGCCGGCGGCTGGAACAGGCTGCCGACATCGACCCCGACCTGATCCTGTGCATCGGCGTGACCCACAACGGTGCGGGCAACGCCAGCGACTACGCTGCCTTCTTCAACACCCAGCGCACCATCG
This sequence comes from Dehalococcoidia bacterium, assembly GCA_963668585.1. GTDB lineage: Bacteria > Chloroflexota > Dehalococcoidia > Lucifugimonadales > UBA3495 > Bin87. The sequence continues at coordinate 1,786,378 of OY764869.1, forward strand.
CCATCGGAGCCGACGCCGAGAACCTGGAGAATATCCCCGGCCTTGATCTGGCTGTGCTGGCCGACGAACGGCGCGCGGCTCAGAGCCTGCTGGACGCCACCGATGCCGACGATATGTCCGACCGGCGCGGTTGGGCCCGCGAGGAGGCGGCGGCGCTCCGCGCGCGCATCCGCGCCAACGCCCAGGGCATACCCGCTCAGCAGGGCAGAGTCCGCCCCGTCGTTCTCGGCGACGCGCTGGACTCGGCGCTGGAGCGGCGAGGTGGCGGCCTGGTCACCATCGAGCAGTTTGCCGTGGCGCAGGACATCCTGGACAACACCGGCGAAGCCGGCAACAACCAGTACATCCGCCCCGCCGGTGGGTCCGAGGGCTATGGAGTTGGCGCGGCCATCGGCGCAAAGCTGGGCGCGCCCGACAAGCCCGTGGTCGGCCTGGTCGGCGATGGCTCCCTCTACTACTCAGACCACGCCCTGTGGACGGCGGCCAGCCACAACGTCCCTGTGATGTACGTGATCTCCAACAACGGCGCGTACGGCATCGTCGCCAACTCGTGGGCCAACGCCGGCGCGCAGATGAAGGACACCGGCGAGTATCGCGGCGTCGTGCTGGACAACATTGACCCGGTCAAACTGGCCGAGGGCTTCGGCGTCGAGGCGGCGGACGCCACCGACGAGGCCACCATCGGCGAGGCCATCGAGCGCGGCCTGCGCGTGGTGGAGGACGAGAAGCGTCCCTTCCTGCTCAACGTACACTTGCCGCTGGGTCTGCCCGCCGGCGGTCGCCCGGGTCAGATCTACAGCCTGAGCAACGAGATCGGGTAAGTGGGGTTGCGGTTTTATGGGAATGGAACAATTGGGTGAGGACATGCGCAAGTGGAGGCATGAAGATGGGCAATGACGTCCATACGAGCAGGTTGGGCTCCGACCTCACATTGAAAATTCCGCCGGCCTTTGCTGCGGAACTTGGCTTGGAGCCCGACTCCAACGTCGATGTGTCGCTATTGGGTAACTCGATCGTTGTCTGTCCAACGCGGCGACCACCGGTGTTGCTGGATGATCTGTTGGCATGTGTGACTGACGATAATCTGCACAGTGAGGTGGACACGGGTCCCGCGGTCGGCAAAGAAGCGTTATGACTGTCACGGTCGTTGCACCGCATCGCGGAGATGCGGTGATAATCGATTTCAACCCTCAACGCGGTAGCGAGCAGGCAGGGCGCCGTCCCGCCGTCGTACTTTCACCGGGTGCGTACAACGAAAGGGTTGGCTTGGCTATCGTTTGTCCGATCACCAACCAGGTCAAAGGTTATCCTTTTGAGGTCGATATTCCAAAAGGACTCGACGTAACTGGTGTGATCCTGGCCGACCAGGTCAAAAGCCTGGACTGGCGAGCGCGCAATGCTCGAACCGTATGCCGGCTACCGCAGGGGACGGTGGACGATGTCCTGGAGAAACTTCACACTCTGACTGGAATGGTGGCAGGACGGTAGGGAACTCTCGAGTGTAGTAAAACTTCGGGGTTGCGTGCCCAACCTTTATTTTTGCCAACCCGCTTGCTATGATGGCGCAACACCACCCACATTCGTTGCGGAAAAGGGAGGATATCATGGGCTACACACCGAGGAGTCTGGGACACGTCAACATTTTCGTCCGCAATGCGGAACGCTCCCGCGAGTGGTATGAGGACCTGCTGGGCCTGCACACCTATGGGTTCTTCCCGGGACGCGCCGCCTTCATGTCCGCCGACCTGGGCAACTCCCACGAGATCGCCCTCACCGAGGTGGGCGACGGCGCCATGGGCCCGCAGGGCGGGCAGGTGGGCCTGAACCACATGGCCTGGTACATGGACACGCTGGATGACTTGGCGGAGTTGTACCACCGCGTCAAGGAGAAAGGCATCACCATTGACCGGGTGTCGGACCACGGCCACGCCATCGGCATCTACATCCGCGACCCCGACGGCAACGGCATCGAGTTGTCCTACGAAATGCCCCGCGAACAGTGGGGACACGACGAAAGCGGCTACATGATCGGCGGCACCGATAAGGGTCGCCTGTCGGGCCCGTGGGACGAGGAACTGGCCGCTCAGGCCGCGTTGGTCGGGGCGGCGCACTGACTCCGTTCACCATCCTGAAAACCATGGGGCGGGTCTCAGACCCGCCCCTACACGTTTACGGGGAGGCCAGGAATCTACTTGAAGTGCGGCATCACCTTTTCGCTGATCAGCCGCAGCGAGTTCTTCACCCGGTCGTACGGTATGCGCCCGCCGTAGTTGACCTCCATCACCACGCCGGTGACGCCGAAGTCCTCCTGGTATCCCCGGAACCGCTCGACGATTTCGTCCGGCGTGCCGAACAAGACGCGCTGCCGCAGCACGTCCTCGTAGGATGTGTTGGCGGTCCGACGGATGCGTTCGGCGGTTTCCTCACTGGCGGCGGTTTTGACCAACTCGCTGGCCGCGTATTGAATCGCTGACATCGCGCTGGCTTGCGGTTCCGAGTACGCCTGCTCGGTTGTCTCGGCGGCGTACACCGGAATGCGGATGGCGATGTCGGCGGTTCCCGTGTGCCCGCCCTCGGCGCGGCTGGACACGTAGGACGCGAGGCGTTCCTGCAACTGCGCCTTCCCGGTGTTGGCGCTCACAAAGATGGGGTGCCCCAGCCTGCCGATGAGCGGGAAGGTGTCCTCGCCGGCCACGGCCACGCGCACGGGCGGGTAGGGCTGTTGGAATGGCTTGGGCACGACGGTCACGTCCTGGTAGCTGTGAAACTCGCCGTCGTGGGAGAACTCGTCGCTGTTCCACGCCTTCATTATGATTTCCAGCGCTTCCAGGAAGCGTGCGCGGCTTTCGGAATAGGGCACGTTGTAGCCTTGGTAGTACTTGGTCAGCCCGCTGCGCCCGATGCCGAACTCGAACCTGCCCTTGCTGATGTGGTCAACGGTGGCCGCTTCCTCGGCCACGCGCAGAGGGTTGGTTAGTGGCAGCACCTGCACGGCCAAGCCCGTGCGGATCCGTTGGGTTCGCGCTGCGATGGCGCTGGCAATGACCATGGGCGACGCCAGCACTGCCCGCTCCGGACTGAAGTGGTGCTCCGCCAGCCACACAGTGTCGAAGCCCATCGCCTCGGCGTCGTCAATCTGGTTGAAGGATTCGTCGAAGGCTTCGGCCTGGGTCTTGTTTTCGCCGACGTGGAAGTCGGTGAACATCCCGAAATTCATAGCGTCCTCCCTGGCGCAGCGCCGCGCTCGGTGGGCAGGATTATAGTCCTTGGTGGTTGCGCCGTCATCAATCCTCGCAGAGCGATGCCCCCGGGAACCATGCCTTCCCATCCTTGGAATTTTGTCAGAATCAGGATTGCCCGATTTGGGGATGCACAGGATTGGAATCACCAACGATACAGAGTACCCAATCCCGCCAATCAACAAATCCAGTAAATCTTGATTCTGACGATCTTCACGGCAGGGCACGCATGAGCATCTCCCGAAACCCAAACTGTCGCAGCATCGCCCAGGGCCATTCGATCATTGACTATAGATTAGGTAGTCCGCTCATCCTGAGCCTGTCGAAGGACGAGCGGACGGTGAGCAGGGAACCGTTCTGGCAACAGCAAATGCCTTTCGCCAGGATAATCGAATGGGCCTGCGCATCTCCGGCCGGCCTTTTCAACGCCAACGCCGTGCTTTATCCTTGCCCGAGTTTCACCCAGACCTTCAGTCTATGCTACGGCAGGTGCCATGATGAAGTATGACGTTGTTGTGATTGGTGCGGGTTCCGGCGGGTGCGTGGTCGCCTCCCGACTCGCCGAAGACCCGAACCGTTCGGTGCTGCTGCTGGAAGCCGGCCCCGACTATCCGGAATACGAGCATTACCCCGACGACCTGAAGTTTGGCTACAAGCCCGACGCCTCCGCTCAGGGCGCGCCCCACAACTGGACGTGGTGGGCCCAGGGTTCCGCCGACCAGACCGAGATGCTGCCCGCGCCGCGCGGCAAGGTGGTCGGAGGCACCAGCGCCATCAACGGCCAGGTGCTGCTGCGCGGCGTTCCGGAGGACTATGACGGCTGGGCCTCCGAGGGCAACGAGGGCTGGGGCTTCACGGATGTGCTGCCCTATTTCCGCAAAATGGAAACCGATATGGACATCAGCGACGACTTCCACGGTTCCGAGGGCCCCATCCCGGTGCGCCGTTTCGCGCGGGAGACGTGGCTGCCCTTCCAGCAGGCGTTCGTGCAATCGTGCCTGGAGGCCGGCTATCCCGCCGATGAGGATATGAACCATCCCGATTCCGGCGGCGTTGGGCCAATCCCCATGAACAACCCCGAGGGGGTGCGGATGAGTACCGCCCTCACCTTCCTGCGCGCCGTGCGCCACCGACTAAACCTGACGGTGCGCCCCAACGTAGTCGTGCGCCGCCTCCTGTTCGAGGGCAAGACGGCCGTGGGCGTGGAGGTTGAAAGCGGCGGCGAGGTCTTCCAGGTCGAGGCCGGGCAGATTGTCCTCAGCGCGGGCGCGATGGCATCGCCGCAGATCCTGATGTTGTCCGGCGTTGGGCCGGCCGACCACCTGCGGGAGATGGGCATCCCGGTGGTTCACGAACTGCCCGGCGTGGGCCAGAACCTGCGAGACCATCCCATTGTCGCCGTCATCTGCAATGCACGCGACGACCACGAGCAGGACCCTCTCGCGCCGCGCACCCAAACCGCCCTGCGCTACACCGCCACCGGATCGCCCGACCGCAACGACATGCAGATCATGGCGTCGTCATTCTCCACGCCCATCGGCGGCGCCGACCCCTTTGAGGCGGGCGGCGTTCGCATCCAGTGCATCCTGGAGTTGGCCGACGGCGCCGGCGAGGTGCGCCTTTCCGCCAACGACCCCCATGTGCAGCCGTCGTTGAACTACCGTTACCTGGAACCCGAACGCGACCGTGAACGACTGCGGGAGGCGGTGCGCCTCAGCGTCGGATTGCTGGAACACAACGCCTTCGGCCCCATCGTTGAAGAAATCATTCAGCCCTCGCCCGAGGACTTGGCGTCCGACGAGTCGCTGGATAGTTGGATGCGTCGCACCGTCTTCAACACCACCCATGCGTCTGGCACCTGCAAAATGGGGCCGGCCAGCGACCCCATGGCCGTGGTTGACCCGCGCCTGAACATCCACGGACTGGAGAACATCAAGGTCGCCGACGCTTCGGTGATGCCCAACGTGATACGGGCCAACACCAACTGCACCACCATCATGATCGGCGAACGCTGCGCCGACTGGGTCAGCGCGGGGTTGTAGGCCGCCGCCGCCCGTCACCTGCGCGCAGGGGGAGGTTTCACACCTGCCCCTGCCGATTGAGCGCAAATCCAGAGGACTTACAAACTATGAAATGGGAATATCTGGTTGACAAAATGCCCATCCGATCCGGCGGTTTCGTGGGCAACGGTATGAACGTAGATGCCGTGACCGAGGAGTTCATGAACGAACGGGGCGCGCTGGGTTGGGAACTGGTGTCGGCCATGCCACTGTTCGTTCCGCAAAACCCCACCGACTGCTTCGTGTACTACTACTGGAAGCGGCGGGTTGAGGGATGACTCCGGCCACATTGGCGGCGGCGCGGGGGGGCATGGGGATTTGGGAAGACAGGCGCGGCGGCGTGAATTTCTTGACAGCCCGCAACCCATTCCGTAGCATAAGCCTCATCGATTGACGTAATTGGACAATAGTGTCGCTCCATGCTGAACAGTTCTTGAAAGGGGGGTGAACCGATGGCTAATAGGGAAGACATCGCGCTGATGGGCCATCTGCTGAGGCGGGCCGCTTTCGGCGCCAGTCACGATGAGTTGCAGGAAAGAGCCGGCAGAGGGTATGAGGCGACGGTCGAAGACCTGCTCAATCCGGAGCGGTTTGAACCCGTTGACGACGACCTGCTGTACCGTTACATGCCCGGTTACGAAGGCGCGCTGGGTCCGCCGCTGAACCAGGCCGAGTGGGTGTACCGCATGATCAACACCGAGCGGCCGCTGGAAGAGAAGATGGCGCTTTTCTGGCACCAGCTTTTCGCCACCGGCAACTCCAAGGTGGACAATCCGCCCGAACTCACCCAGCAGATCGCCATGTTCCGCCGCGTTGGGCTGGGCAAGTTCCGCGATATCCTGGTGGAGTTGGCCCAGAATCCCGCCATGATCTTCTGGCTGGACAACAACGGCAACCACATGGGCGCCATCAACGAGAACTGGGGCCGCGAACTGCTGGAACTGTTCTCCATGGGCGTGGGCAACTACTCTGAGGACGATATCAAGGAAGCGTCCCGCGCCTTCACTGGCTGGACCATCGGCCCCAAGATTCCGCGTAACCCGCTGGGCCGCTTCTATTGGAACTTTGAGTACCGGCCGGAAGACCACGACGACGGCGAAAAGACCTTCCTGGGACACACCGGCAACTTTGACGGGCAGGACATCATCGACATCGTGGTGAACCAGCCGGCCAGCGCACGGTTCCTCGCGCGCCACCTGTACAACTTCTTCGTGGCCGACGAGCCGCAGGTGCCCAGCTGGAACATCACGCCGCCCAACGATCCGGACGCCATCGACCAACTGGTGGCCGCCTACGACGAATCTGACGGCGACATCCGGGCGATGATGCGGGTGCTCTTCAACTCCGACTTCTTCAAACAGGCGCGCTACTCCCGCGTCAAGAGCCCCGCCGAGTTGGTGATCAGCACCGCGCGGCTGGCCGGCAACTTCAGCGCTCCGCGCCCCGGCTTCAACTCGCTGGCGTTCGAGTGCGCCTACCAGGGCCAGGAACTGCTGAACCCGCCCAGCGTGGAAAGCTGGCACACCGGCAGCGAGTGGATCGACGGTGGCGCGCTGGTGCGGCGCGTCAACTTCGCCGCCAACCTGCTCGGCGACGTTTCGCTTCCCGGCGTCAAGTCCATTGTGGCCAACCTGCGTAGCCGAGGCTCGCTCAGCCCCGAGGATATGGTTGACGCCTGCCTCGAAATGGTCGGTCCGCTGGAGGTTGGCGACATCACGCGCGCCGAACTCCTCGACCAGGCCCGCACCGAGGGCGACCTGCGCTGGGACACCGACGAACAGGCCGCCGAATCCGAAAAACGCGTCGGCGTGATGCTGGCCCTCATCGCCGCATCCCGCGACTTCCAGTTCGCATAACCCTCATGATGCCGGTGCGAACGACCATTCGCACCGGCCCGCAGCACAGCCCATACCGAGTATGGAGGAACAGAATGGCGACGACCAAGAAAGACCCGGTGGTGGTGGTGCTCCAGATGACGGGGGCCAACGACTACCTGAACACCATCATCCCCTACACCAATGAGCACTACCACGATGCCCGTCCCAAGGTGGGCATCCCTGCCGATCAGGTGATCCCCATTGACGACCAGTTGGGATTCAACCCCAATATGGCTCCCATCAAGAAGCTCTACGATGAGGGCAAGATGGCCATCATCCACGGCATTGGCTACGAGAACTCGCCGCGCTCTCATTTCCGCAGCATGGACATCTGGCACACCTGCGAGCCCGACATCGTCGGCACCGAGGGTTGGGCCGGCCGCGTCATACGCGACCTCGACCCCCGCGGCGAGAACGTCCTGAAGGGCGTGAATTTCGGGCAGGGACTGCCCCGTGCGCTGGCCCTGCGCGGCACGCCGGTTACGTCCGTGTCGAACCTGGCGTCCTACGGCGTGCTGTCCAGCGTCCCCGGCATCTCCGCCGAGGAGGAGCACAACAAGATCCTGGACCGCTTCGCCCGGATGTACTCGCCCACCGTCGGCACCGGCCCGACCATGGATTACCTGGGCCAGACCGGCCGCGACGCCCTCAAGGGCGCGGACATCGTCCGTTCCGCCCCGGAGCAGTATTCGTCCACCGTCGAATACGCCGACACCCCCATCGCCAAGTACCTGCGGGACATTGCGCAGGTGTACCTTGCCGACCTGGGCACCCAGATGTTCTACACCCAGCACGGCAGTTTCGACTCTCACTTCAACCAGCCGCCGATGCACACCAAGCTGTGGATCGATATGTCCCGGGCCATCACCGACTTCTTCGACGACCTGGCTGAACACGACGCCGGCGACAACCTGATCATGGTTCTGTTCACCGAGTTCGGGCGCAGGGTCAAGGACAACGGCACCGGCACCGACCACGGCGCCGCCGGCGCGGCTTTCGTCATCGGGAACCAGGTCAAGGGCGGCATGTACAGCGCCTACCCGTCCCTGCGGCCCGAGGACCTTACGCAAGGCGACCTGGAGCCCAACTACGACTTCCGCGGCCTGTATTCCACCGTGATCGAGAACTGGCTGGGTCTGGACGCCGTACCCATCGTGGGCGGCAACTTCGAGAAGCTGGACTTCGTGTAGAGCCTTTCTGCGGGATGCTTTGCAACGTGGGGGCGAATAATGATTCACCCCCGCACCACGGTGACGAGTTGAGTCAGGGTTCCGGCCTTCGCCGGAATGACCAATACGTCAAGGAGAATAACCATGCTTACCACAGTGGCCGCCGGCCGAGTCTTTGACTACAGCTACTGCATCGGCATGTACGGCATGTCGGGGCAGGGCTTCTGGACTCCCCAGGACTTTGCCCTGGCGGACGACAACATGGTGTACGTGCTCAGTCGCGGAGCGGAAGAGTTGGGGCAGCGCATCAGTCGCGTTACCCTTGACCACCAGTTCCTGGGTCAGTTCGGCGCGAACGGGCGCGGCGACGGACAATTCATCTGGCCCCGCTCCATCACGCTGGACAACGATGGCAACGTGTACGCCTCCGACGACTTCCTCAATCGCGTGTCCGTGTTCGATCCCGAGGGCGCGTTCGTGCGCAGTTGGGGCGAGCCCGGCAGCGAAAAGGGCGAACTGAACGGCCCCTGCGGATTGGCATTCGACGCCGACGGCAACATGCTGGTGGTGGACAGCCAGAACCACCGCGTCCAGAGGTTCACCCACAAGGGCAAGCACCTGGGCAGTTTCGGCAGCCACGGCGACGACGACGGCGAGTTCAACCTGCCCTGGGGCCTGTGCCTGGACGACGCCGGCAACGTGTACGTGGCCGACTGGAAGAACAACCGCGTGCAGAAATTCGATGCCGACGGCAACTTCCTGCTCAAGTTCGAGGCCGCGCCCCGCTCCGGCATCGGCGATCTGCACGGCCCCACCGGCGTTGCCGTGGACTCGGAAGGCGACGTGTACGTTACCGACTGGGGCAACCACCGGCTGCAGGTGTACGCGGCCGATGGCCGGTTCATCACCTCCCTGGTGGGAGATGCCCAGCAGCCCTCGCCGTGGACCCAGACCTACATCGACGCCAACCCCGATATCGTCAAGGCGCGGCGTCGCGTCGATCTGGAACCCGAGTGGCGCTTCCGCCGTCCCGTCTCCGTGCGCGTGGACGAGAATGACCGCATCTTCGTGCTGGAGGCCAGCCGCCACCGCATCCAGGTGTACGACAAGATCAAGGATTACGAGGAACACCCGCTCAACCTGTGAGTCTCACCGCCATCACGATTCAACGTAGGGGCGACGCATGCGTCGCCCCTACTGCTTGCCGCTGAGAGGGGACGCTATAATACCGCCCAGCCTCAGTGAGCCGATTGCGATAGTTCAGGGAGGAACCAAATGACCCAACAAGCAACGAAGATCGACGCCGGCCGCACCGCCGTCCTGATCATGGATTTCCAGCAGCGCATCATTTCCAACATCGCCTCCGAACCGGATGCCGTGGTGGCGAACGCCGCGAAAGCCCTGGCCGGCGCGCGACAGGCCGGCATCCCCGTGATTTACGTGGTGCATCGCGGCGGCCCCTTCGCAGAATATGCGCCCGACGTGGAACTGCACGCGGGGGTGGCGCCCGCCGGGGGCGAACTGGTCATCACCAAGGTCCGCCCCGGGCCCTTCTCCACCACCGCGCTGGACGTTACCCTGCGCGAGATTGGCTGCGACAACCTGGTCATCATGGGCGTTGCCACCAGTGGCTGCGTGCTGTCGTCCGTCCGCTGGGCCGTTGACATCAACTATTCGTTCATTGTCCTCTCCGACGCCTGCTCCGACGGCGACCCTGAGGTGCATCGCGTCCTCACCGAAAAGGTGTACCCCCGGCAGGGAACGGTCATCACCACCGACGAATTCCTGGGAGCGCTGTAGGGGCGAGCAATCATTCGCCCCCAACCGATTGTCGCCAGCGATCCCGACATCCAAGGAGAGATCCATGAAATACGACGTCATCGTCATCGGCGCCGGTTCTGCCGGCGGGACCATGGCCACCCGCCTGTCAGAAGACCCCAACCGCTCGGTGCTTTTGCTGGAGGCCGGCCCCGACTATCCCGACCTGGAGCAGACCCCCGACGACCTGAAATTCGGCTACGCCCCCCGGGCCTCAGAGATGGGCGCTCCCCACAATTGGTCCTTCGTCGGTACCGGGACGCCGCTCCAGACTGAACCCGTCAATGTCCCGCGTGGCCGCGTGGTGGGCGGCACCAGCGCCATCAACGGACAGGTATTCCTGCGCGGCGTGCCCGAGGACTACGACCGCTGGGCGTCGTGGGGCAACGACCAGTGGAGCTACATCAACGTCCTGCCCTTCTTCCGCCGGCAGGAAACCGACACCGACATCAATGACGACTTCCACGGCTTTGACGGCCCGATACCGGTGCGCCGACACCGCAGGGAGAACTGGCTGCCGTTGCAGGATGCCTTCGTCCAGGCCTGCACCGAAATCGGCTACAACGAGGTGTACGACCACAATCACCCCGATTCCACCGGCGTCGGCCCCTTCCCCATGAACAACCCAAATGGCGTGCGCATGAGCACCGCCCTCACCTACGTCAACCCCAACCGCCACCGTCTGAACCTCACCATCCGCGCCAACGTGAGTGTCCGACGCATCCTGTTTGAGGATGATTCGACAGGCTCGCCACGAGCGGTTGGAGTCGAAGTGGAGAGCGGCGGCGAGCCTTTCCGCATCGAAGCCGATCAGATAGTGTTGTGCGCCGGCGCGGTCGCATCCCCGCAACTGCTGATGCTGTCGGGTGTTGGCCCCGCTGACGAACTTCGGAACCTGGGCATCCCCGTGGTCAAGGACATCCCCGGCGTCGGCAAGAACCTGCGCGACCATCCTCTGGTACCCGTCCGCGTCAAGGTCAAGGACGACTTCCCGCTGGATCCCGACGCCCCGCGCATCCAGACGGTGCTGCGCTACACCGCGAGCGGTTCCGATGCCCGCAACGATATGCAGATCTTCCCCTCGTCCTTCTCCACCCCCCTGGGCGGCGACCCCTTCGACAACGAGGGCATCCGTCTCACCTGCATGATGGAGTTGGCCGAAAGCGCCGGCGAACTCACCCTGCAATCCACCGACCCCGACGTGCAGCCGCACATCGACTGTCGCTATCTTGAAGCCGACTGGGACCGGGAACGGATGCGGGAAGCCGTGCGCATCGTGCTGGGACTGCTGGAACACGAGCAGTTCGGCAACATCTACGACGGCCTGATCTCGCCCACCGAGGCCGACCTGGTATCCGATGAGGCGCTGGACGACTGGATGCTGCGCGAGGTCTGCATCGGCCAACACCTTTCCGGCACCTGCAAGATGGGGCCGGACGGCGACGCGATGGCCGTGGTTGACCAGTATTGTCGCGTCCACGGCATCCAGTCCCTGCGGGTCGCCGACGCCTCGGTGATGCCCGACGTCATCCGCGCCAACACCAACTGCACCACCATCATGATCGGCGAGCGCGTCGCCGAGTGGATCGGGTCCGGCCAGTAAACCCAGCCTCCGGCATACCGACGCTCCATCTCCCGCCGCCGGTTGGGTTCCAGTGCGCCTCAACTACGACCTGCACAGGCTGTTCGGGGATGCCTTCGGGGGCGTGACCACCGCTGCGACGGTGCTGCCGATGGCCTTGGCCTACGGCGTCGCCACCGGATTGGGCCCCATCGCCGGCATGTACGGCGCCATCGCGGTAGGGTTCTGCGCGGCGGTATTCGGCGGCACCGCCGCCCGCATCGCATACGCGTCCGCCGCCATGACGGTGGCGATGATGGTGGTGCTGACCCAGCACGCGGAAACGCTGGCGGAAGCCTTCACCATCGTCATGCTGGCCGGGCTGATGCAGATTGCCCTGGGCATCCTGCGGATCGGCCGGTTCATCACCTACACGCCCTACTCCATGATCGCCGGCTTCACCTCCGGAATCGGCGTCATCATCATAGTCATCCAGATACTGCCATTCCTGGGCGTTTCCCCGGCGTCCGGCGGACTGGTCGGAATCATCCGCGCCATTCCGGATGCGGTGGCGCTGGCGAACTGGCACGCCTTAGTAGTGGGGGCAGCGTCGCTTGTGATCTGCGTTTTCTGGCCGGGTCGGTTGAATCGCTTTTTGCCCGGGCCGCTGCTTGCCCTGGTGGCCGGAACCGCGGTGGCGATGCTGTGGTTGGATGACGCGCCGGTCATAGGCGCTCTGCCGCAGGGTCTGCCCAGCCTGCAGTTGCCGGTAGTATCGCCCGACGTGATGCTGTCGGCGGTGCAGCCGGCGCTGACCCTGGCGCTCATCGGGTCCGTCAACAGCCTGGTGACCTCGCTGGTGGCAGACTCGCTGACCCGCACTCGCCACCGGGCGAATCGGGAACTGGTGGGCCAGGGCATCGGCAACTTCGCCGCCGGACTGCTGGGAGCGCTTCCCGGCGCCGGCGCCACATCTGGAACCACCGTGAACATACGGGCGGGCGGCACCAGCCTCGTCTCCGGCGTTATCTGCGCCGCGGTCCTGCTGGTCCTCGTCCTTGGCCTGGGCCGAATCGCCGAGCCGATACCGCTGGCCGCATTGGCCGGCGTTCTGATCAAAACCGGCTGGGACATCATCGACTGGCGGCTCATCACGCGCATTCGCCAGGTCCGGCGCGACTACCTGCTGGTGATGCTGCTCACCATGGCGCTCACCGTGTTCGTGGACCTGATCACGGCCATCGCGGTCGGCCTCATCGTGGCCGGATTCGCCCGGGCCAGGGACTCGGAACGGCGTGAACTGGGCCGGGTGATATCCGTGCCGCTGCTGGATCGCGAGTTTTTCGATGGCCAACCGGACGCGGCCGACGCGGACCACTTTTCGGCTCGCGTGGGGCTGGTAGATCTGCGCGGCGAGTTTTCCTTCGCCTCCGCAAGCCAACTGGCCTGGTTGGTGGGCGCGGACATCGAGGAGCATGAGGTGGTAATTTTCGACTTCTCCAACACCGTCCACATGGACGACAGCGCCGCGCTGGTGATGGAGCGACTGATTGACTCGGCCATCGCCACCGACACGGAGTGCATCGTGCTCAACCTGTCCGGCCCGGTGGCCGACACGCTGCGGTCGCTCCATGTGTTCCGACGGGTTCCGGAAGAGCGGTTCGTCAGCAGCCTTGACGATGCCAGGGAACTCGCCGGCAGCCTGTTGAACGCCGCCGCCGAGTAGCCAAATGCACCGGTTCGCCGCGCTCCCATATCGGAGTCCATCTGATAAACTTCGACCGAACCGCAGATTACAGTACCTGAAATCAAACAGCACTCTCCCGTCAAGGAGCGAACCAATGTCAGTAGGAATTATCGTACCCCTGCCTGCCTACACCCTCGACCCGGCGTTCATCGCCAAGAAGGCCGAGGACCTGGGCTTCGAATCCATCTGGTACCACGAGCATCCCATCCTGCCCGTGACCAGCGCCAGCCCGTTTCCCGCTACCGGCGGCGAAATACCCTGGACCTACCGTCACTTCTCTGATCCCTATATGTCCCTGGCCATGGCCGCCGCCGTCACCGACCGGATCAAGCTCTGCACCGGCATCACGCTGGTTCCCGAGCGCAACCCGCTGATTCTGGCCAAGCAGATCTCCGTGCTCGACCGCCACAGCAACGGCCGGTTCGTCTTTGGCATCGGCGCCGGCTGGAACCGCGAGGAAACCGAGATGATGGGCGGCGACTTCGACCACCGCTGGACGCAAACCGAGGAGGCCGTCGGCGCCCTGAAGGAACTCTGGACCCAGGACCAGGCCGAGTTCCACGGCAAGTATTACAACTTCCCGCCCGTGTATATGTACCCCAAGCCCGTGCAGCAGCCTCACCCGCCCGTCCTGCTTGGCGGCAATGCCCGCAACGTCCTGCGACGCGTGGTGCGCTACGGCGACGGCTGGCTGCCCAACCGCGCCACGCCCGGCCAGATCGAGGACAGCCGCAAGCAGTTGGATGCCCTCGCGGCGGAACGTGGCCGCGACCCCCAGGCGCTGACCATATCTGTGTTCGGCCAGGCACCAGAAACCACCCGCCAGACCGTGGATGATTTCCTCAACGCCGGCGCGCTGCGTGTCTGCGTGTGGCCCAACCACAACGACTCCGAGGAGGAAATGGGCCAGCAATTGGAGCAGATGGCCGAGACGTTGATTCGATAAAGCGTAGGGGCGGGTTTCAAACCCGCCCCTATCCGCGACAAAGCCCACCGTGATTTTGACCGAACCGGAGGTAGCAGAAATGGCAACCTATGTGTACGTAGCGGCGCAGGATGACAACAAGGTGTCCATCTTCACCATGGACGAGGCCAACGGAGCCTTGACCATCGCGGGCGAGGAAGCCGTTTCCGGCGGCCCTTCCCTGTTGGCCATCAGCCCCGACCGGCAGACGCTCTACGCCGGGCACCGCGAGGTTCCCGAGATCACCAGCCACCGCATCAACCAGCAGACTGGCGAACTCACCCGCACCGGGTCGGTCATACCGCCGGGCCCGCCGTCCTTCCTCGCCCCCGACCGCACCGGCCGGTTCCTGCTGTCGTCCTACTACGCCGATGGCAAGGCCGCCGTGCATCCCCTGGGCGACGATGGCAGCGTCGGCGCGGACCCCACGTCGGTTCTGGACACCGACACCGGCGCCCACGCCATCCAGACCGATCGCTCCAACCGCTTCGCCTACGTGCCCCACATCGCCCGGCAGAACGACAACGTGCTGGAGCCGCCCAAGAACATCCCGGCGCCCAACATCATCTACCAGTTCCGCTTCGATGTGTCCAACGGTGCGCTGACCGCCAACGACCCGCCCACGCTGTCGCAGGACGACATGATCGGGCCGCGACACTTCGCATTCCATCCCACTCTGGACGTGGTGTACTTCTCCAACGAGCAGGGGTGCAGCGTGTCGTCCTACACCATTGATGGCGAGGGCCGGCTGACGCCGC
Source organism: Dehalococcoidia bacterium (assembly GCA_963668585.1). Lineage (GTDB taxonomy): Bacteria > Chloroflexota > Dehalococcoidia > Lucifugimonadales > UBA3495 > Bin87. The sequence continues at coordinate 1,801,571 of OY764869.1, forward strand.
TGGAAACCGTGTCCACCCTGCCGGCCGGCGTGACTGAGCGCAACACCTGCTCCCAGATCCAGTTCTCACCCGACGGCAGCCTACTGTGCGTGCCCAACCGGGGTCACAACAGCATCGCCAGCTTCAAGGTGGACGGCGAGGGCCGGCTCACCCCGGCGGATCATGCCGCCACCGAGGCCGTGCCCAGCGCCTTCAGCCTCGACCCTTCGGGCCGCTACGTGTACGCCGCCGGGTCCGCGACGGGCCAATTGGCGTCCTACAGCATGAACGGCGACACCGGGGAACTGACTCCGCTGGGGACCTACGCGGTGGGCGCGCGTCCCATGTCGGTGCTGACGACAACGCTCGGCTAGAGTACGCGGCGCGTCCTGCCAGTCGGCTCACAGACGATTGTAGGGGCAGGTTTGAAACCTGCCCCTACCTGACTGACCTCACCACGCGACCCACATCCAGGGATGGCTCGTGTTGCGGTGGTTGGCGCTATGCGGAGATTTACACCAGAACGCCGAATCCTGACTTGGTGCAGATTTCCAGGCGGTTGTGATCGGGATCGTGGAAGTAGAAGGCCTGCTGGCCATCGTGGCGGGTCTGGATGTCGGTGCATTCCACGCCGATGTTCTGCAGTTCGTCCCGGGCCGCGGAGATGTTGTCAACCTCAAAGGCGGTGTGATGGGACGGCGCGGACGGAGCGTCGGGGTTCTCGATGATGTGGACCATTGCACCGCTGGGAAGCTGCAGCCAATATAGGTTGTCGCTGTCCACCATCTTCGGAATCTGCTTCACGCCCAGGACTTCCTGGTACCACTTTAGGGCGACGTCCTTGTCGCGAACGTTGTAGGTGATGTGGTTGATGGCCTTGAGACGAATGTTGTCAGCGTTGAGTCCCATGAAAAGTTCCCTCCGATTGTTGGTTGTTGGGGTTGCTGATTTTCGGGATATGTGTCCTTCGACCGGCTCAGGACAGCGAGAACGCAGAGTGAGCAGAGTTGGTGCGACCAGGTCAGATGTTGAGCAGTCGCTCCAGGTTGGCGAAGAGGATGGCGTCCTTTTCCTCGCGGGACAGGCTCTCGAGGCCCAGTAGCCACGAGACGGGCCAGTCGGCGCACATATCGAACGGCCAGTCGGTGCCGAACACGATCCGTTCGATGCCCACCATGTCGATGAGCATACGCAAACCCTCTTCGCTGTGGGTCAGGCAGTCGTAGTAGAAGCGGCTGAGGTATGCGCTGGGCGGCTGGTTGAGGTTCACCCGCGCCTCGGGCCGCACCTGCCAACCGCGATCCATGCGGCCGATGCCGTAGCAGGCGTAACCGCCGCCGTGGCACAGGCAGATCTTGAGGTCGGGGTAGCGGTCCATCACGCCGCCGAATACGAAGGAAGCGAAGGTTACGGCCCGGTCGGCCAGGTTGCCAATGGTGTTGGGCAAATGGTAGCGGTCAAGGCGAGGGGATACGATGGTTCCGCCGCCCTGGTGGATCAGGAACATCGCGCCCAGGCGTTCGGCGGTGGCCCACAGGGGGTTGAAATACGGGTCGTCAAAGGTGCGGCCGTTCACGTGGTCGCCGATCATGGCGCCTTTGAGTCCCAGTTGCTCCACCGAGCGGGTCAGTTCCTCGATGGCCGCGCCCACGTCCTGCATCGGCAGATGAGCGAGGCCGGCGAACCGGTCGGGGTATTCCTCGCTGAGCTGGGCAACGTAATCGTTGCACTCGCGGTGCATTGCCAGGGTTTGGTCCGAGTCCAGATCGTAGAAGTACATATTGGCGTTGGTGGACAGGACATGCACATCCACGCCCAGGGACTCCATATCGGCGATCCGCTGCTCCGGAGTCCAGAAGGTGCGTGGGTTGTAACGGTGCTGATTATAGAGGGCGGGGGCGCTGACGCCGAACCAGCTATCCCCATTCTGCATCGCGCGCAGCGCACTGGCCGGCGTAATATGAGCGTGAACGTCCAGGACTCTGACTGCCATATTGTGCCGTCTCCTATTGGGGCGACCGACGACATTTATAGATGCAACCGGGCCGATTGAGGTTTGCCTACATGGCTGAATTATAGACGGTTTCGGCTGGGGCGTGTTCACTCTTTCCGTCATTTACCTGACATTTTCCGTTATTCCCGCGACAGTGGGAATCCAGAAAGTATGAAATTATGACAACGGTACTGTTGCCCAGGATTGTGTGGGTTCCTGCTTTCGCAGCAACGGCGTATGGTTTTCAAAATGCGAACGGGCACTATTCCGTCAGTCAGGCGATTGTATCGGCGCGTACCCCTCATGCTGAGCGCGTCAAAAGACGACCGGATAGCCGTCAACGGTCGAACACTACGGTACGATATGCCCGGAATCAGGTTCAATCTCATGTTGACTGGGGGTAACCAGGGGCATAGGATTCGGGCAACCGGACGACAGGAGACACGATATGCGCGAAAACACGATGAAGCAGAAACTGGCTGCGGGACAGCCGGTGTTCGGGTCGATGATCACCTTCCCATCGGCGGCGGTGGTGGAGATGCTGGGCTTCTTGGGCTACGACTGGGTGCTGATTGATAATGAGCATGGCAGCATCACCGTGGACCTGGCGGAGGATATGATCCGCGCCGCCGAATATTCGGGCACCGCTCCCATCGTGCGCCCGGTGGGCAACCGGCCGGAGATCATCGCGCCGTTCCTAGACCGGGGCGCGTGGGGCGTGCAGGTGCCGCACGTCAACACGGCTGAAGAGGCAAGAGCCGCCGTCAAGGCCGTCAAGTATTTCCCCGACGGAGACCGCGGGTTGTTCAGCGGCGGTCGCCCGGCGGAGTATGGGTTCAACCAGGCCACCCCGGACTACGTGGCCGACGCCAACCGCAACACCCTGGTGTGCCTGATGCTGGAAGAGGTGGAGGCCATCGAAAACATCCCCGAACTGGTGAAAGTGCCGGGAGTGGACGTATATTTCATCGGCGCCGGCGACCTGTCGCAGAGCATGGGCTACCCAGGCCAGCAGACGCATCCGGAGGTCCAGGCGTTGGTGGAAAAGGGCGTGCAGCAGATTGCCGCCGCTGGCATCACGGCAGGTTGCAGTTGCCCCGACAACCTGGTGCCCCACTACCTGGAACTGGGCGTTCGCTACTTCCACAACACCGTAGGTCGGTTGATTCAGGGCGCCAGCAACGAGTACCTCAAGACCATGCGCGCAGCGGCCGACGGGCTATAGGAACAGATCCGGATCACCCACCATTCGAACCAGCTCTACCAGGAGAATCAAATTATGACCAGCCCAGTTGATCCCGTACAGATACGCCTCACCGGCGAGAACTCTTTTATCCGCCTTGCGCAGGAGGAGGGCGGGGCGCAGACCACTCGAACGAGCCACTGGCGCGTCCTCTGGACGCCGGCCGGTGCCGGCCACGTCCTGTTCCTGAAGAGCGACGACCTGGACCGCGACCCCGTCCGCGTGTACTCCGACAACATCGCCATGACCCGCTACGTGCAGGAAGAGATCGAGAGCATGCTGTTTCCGGAATTCGGCGACACCTCCCTGCCCGTGATCAGCGCGGAATTCAGCCGGTCGGGCAGCATCGCCAGCGCCTATAACGAGATCATCACGGCGTCAACGGAGACGGTGGTGCTCAGCTGGCACGATTTCTTCACGCCCTACATGCTCAACAACCCGGCCGGTGAGGCTTCCGGCCGCACTCATGGCGTGTATAGCTGCTTCTTCCCGGCGCGGCAGGCCCAGATCACCGTGGGCGACAAGGCGCTGCCCGGCGTAGTGTCCCTGGAAATGCGCGGCCTTGCCCAGAGCAGCGCCGCATGCATCGCCTGGTCCGAAACGTGGGTGAAGCCGTAGGGCTGCGTTGACACCGATGTATCGTAGGGGCGAGTGGTAATTCGCCCCTACGTCGTTACGGCCCCGTCCACGTAGAGGATTTGCAACGCCTGACGCGCGGCCGGTTCGACCTGCTTGATGGACGCGGTATCCATTCCGTTACAGAGGTCAGCGATGGCATCGATGGCGGTGCGCCTGCCGTTCAGGCGCGTGAGCAGTTGCGCCACCAGCGCGCTGCAGGGCAGTCCTTCGGGGTGTCCGTCGGTAACCAACCCGACGCCCCAGACGAATCTGTCCCCGGCCAGCACCGGCTGACGTTGCAATAGCACGCCTTCGGCCAGTCGCAGCGGGGCATCCAGGGGCAACCCCTGGCTCTGGCGGCGCTGGCGTTCCGACTCTACGGCGGCGACGCTGTCGCCAAAAGCCGCTGGAGCGAGGCCGTGGGATAACACCACGCGCTCGTAGCCCCGGGCCGGCTGTCCCGCCACGGCCTGTATGAACGACTGGCGCGGCGACAGGGAAGGGTCGTTGTCCAGCAGTCGTCGGGCCTCCCAGAAGTAGGAATCTGCGGTGCGGTTGCTGGAGTAAAAAAGTCGCGCCAGTTCCCGAAAGTGCCCGTACTCCTTGTAATAGAGTTGCTGATACACGTTGCCAGCGGAGGCGGCGATGGTTGGATCGTCCAGAGCCGATGTTACTGCGGCGGCGGCCAGTGTGGCGGAGGTCAGGGCGAGGTGTACGCCGGAAGAGAAGAGGGGGTCGATGAAACATCCGGCGTCACCCACGAGGATGTAGCCGAGGCCGTGAAGGGTCCGGCACCGGTAGGACCAGTCGCGCAGCACCTCAGGGCCGGATACGAACTGGGCCGACGCCAGCATTTCGGCCAGGCGCGGCGCGGCGGCGACCTGAGATTCAAGGAACCGCTGGGCGCCTTGTTCGCGGATGCCCTGCTGGCCGGTTTCGGCGTCCACCACCGCGCCGACGCTGGCCCATCCGCCGCTGAGCGGGATGTGCCAGAGCCACCCGTTCGCCTGGGACTCGATCAGGATGTTGCCCTCGTCGGGTGGCGGCAGGTGTTCGCCGCCCTCATAGTAGCCGTACACCGCCAGGTTGCGGAAGAAATCGTCCCATTCCCTCAACGCCAACTGGCGGGATATCAGACTGCCCTGGCCGCTGGCGTCAACCACGTAACGGGCAGGCAGCGAGGTTTCGCCGGACGAGCCATCGGCGGCACGACAGCGCACGGCCACGGCGGTTCCGGCATCGTCGAACTCCACGCCGGTGGCCTGGATGCCCTCGCGCACGTCAACGCCGGCGCGGCGGGCGTTGTTGAGCAGAATGGCGTCAAAATCAGGTCGCCACACTTGGTACGAGTGCGGGTTGCTGGCATTGGTCTCGCTGAAGTGCCAACTCCACGGCTTGCGATCGGCCCCCCAGATCATCGTCGCGCCGCGCTTGAGGGTGAAGCCGGCCCGCTGCACGTCGTCCAGCGCTCCCAGATCCTCAAGGATGGGTATGCTGGCCGGCAGCAGGGATTCGCCGACGTGGGCGCGAGGGAATCGTTCACGCTCCAGCAGCACGACGGGATGCCCCTGCCGGGCGAGCAGCGCGCTGGCGCAGGAACCGGCGGGTCCGCCGCCAATGACAATGATGGGAGTTTCGGGCACGGGTACTATTGACTAGGCCAACTGGGGCAAATGGGAGAAGGGATTGATCACCCGCAGGCCGTCATAGTCCTGCGTGTCGCTCATGTCCTCGGAGTAAACAGCCTCGCAACTGAGCATACGGGCCGCAGCGAGTATGGCGCAGTCCCAATAGTTCAGGCCGAACCGAACTCGAAGAGCGAATGCGTCTTGCACCAAGTCTAGCGTGATGTCCTGCACCGGAAAACGCAACAAACGCAATGTCATGAATCCCACCGCTTCGTCGTGCGCCATCAGCCACGGGCGTCGGAACCGCGTGGCCTGCGTATAGAATTCCTGCAGCACCTGCGTCGACAGAGCAAGGTCGTCGCCATCAATCAGGTCAACCGCAATCGACCGCTTGTCCATTTTTTCCGGGAGTGGGCTCACTGCATAGAGCGCGATGTTCGTATCAACGAAGCGCATCGCGGTCGTGCAGCTCATCGCGCGTCAGTTTGGTGGCAGTGCGCAGTTCATCGCCTCTGGCCTTCGCCCGAGCGTCTATACGGGCCTGTACGATGCTCCACGACTCGCGCAAGCGTTCCCTTTCGGATTCGGTTGGCGATTTGGGCGCTGACTTCGCCAGGCGCTCGGCTGCCCACTGTTCCACCGAAGCACCCACCGCATCGGCTCTGGCCTGGCAGCGGTCGTAAGTCTCGTCGTCAACGGATATGGTGATGGTTTTCATGGCGCACCCTCGCGATTCCAGCATAGCATGGCCGACCCAGCGCCTACCGGTAGTACTGCGAAAACACCGGCTCCTCACGGGTGATGATTTCCAGCACGCACGGTTGACCCGTCACCGATATTTCCTTGGCGCGCTCGATGGCGGGGCCAACCTCGTCGGGATCCGTGACGTACTCGGTGTGCGCGCCCAATGACGCGGCCATGGCGGAATAGTCGCCGGTAACGTACTTGGTGCCGTAGCGCTCGGTGGCGATGGGTATGTTCTTCTCGTAACCGCCCATCGCGCCGTTGTTGATGATGACGGTTATGATGCCCAACTGCTCGCGGGCCGCCGTCTCGAAGTCGGTGCCCGCCATGCCCACCGCCACGTCGCCCATGAGGTTGACGCAGGTTTTGTCGGGGAAGGCCACCTTGGCGCCCATTGCGTAGCCCAAACCGCTGCCCAACTGCGTCGAATTGCCCCAGCCGATATAGCCGCGCGGTGTGGTGGCGGCATAGAAGGGCACGATCTGGTCGCGGGGGTTGCCGGAGTCGTGGGTGACGATGCTGTTGGCCTTGTCCAGGTGGGCGTTGAGTTCGTAAACCACGCGATATGGACTGATGGGCGCGTCGTTGCTGGACAGCCGCGGCATCCACTCGGCCAGCCACTCCTGGCGCACCTGCCGGATCTCAGCGGCTACCGACTCGTCGCCGCGCCGTCCCTCGCCGCCCAGGCGGTCCTTGACCTCCTCGATGAGTTGGGCCAGCACCAGTTTGGCGTCGCCGACGATGATCTCCTCCAGCGGGTACTCTCCGTTGAGATCCTTCTCGTCGATGGTGGACTGGATGATGGTCTTGCCGGCTGGCACGGGCGCGGAGGCCAGCGTCCTCTGGAAACTGGTGCCTATACCGAACACCATGTCGCTTTTGGCCAGGAAGTCTCCGACCATTTTGGTGCAGGTGTTGCCGCCGGCGCCCAGGGCCAGCGCATGGTTTTCGGGGAAACCGCTCTTGCCCAGCGTGGTGGTCATGGTGGGCGCGTTGAGCAACTCGGCCAACTCCACCAACTCGGGCGTGGCCTCGGCGTACAGGACCCCCTGGCCGGCGTATATCACCGGGCGGCGGGCGTTGACCAGTAACTCGGCGACGCGGGAAACGTCCCGTGGGTCGCCGGCGGAGCGATGCTTGCGCTGGGGCTGGTAGTGGAACTGCTCCTCGGATATCTCGCCGGACAGCACGTCGTTGGGCATCTCCACCAGCACCGGATAGGGCCGGCCCGTGCGCAACTGGGTGTACGCCCGGCGCATCATCTCAGGGATGCGGTCGGTGTGGTTGGCGGAATCGGCCCACTTGGTAACGCCCTGGTAGTTGCGGGCCGCGTCAAAGTCCGAGGACATTCCGTGTCGCCGCGTGCCGGGATGGTTGGGCACCATCAGCAGGGGCGAAGAGTCGGCATAGGCCTGGGCCACGCCGGAAAACGCGTTCTCAATGCCGGGGCCGCCCTGCACGATCACCACGCCGTTCTTGTTGCCGTTGTTCACCCGGCTGTAGGCGTCGGCCATGTTGACCGCCGTGCGTTCCATGCGGGAGATGATGGGACGAATCCCGGCGGCGGCGCAGGCGTCAATGAGAATGTTGTTGGGAAAGCAGAAAACGACGTCAACGCCTTCGCGTTCCAGGATCGTGGCAAATGCGGTCTTACCGTCCATGTCGGGCCTCCAGAAAAGTGCAGAAACATTATAGCGGGTTTGGATTGCCGACAATGACACGATGGACAACACTGTCTTGGTTCGGGTTATGATATGGTCCGCGAATACGCGACAAGGAGTGGACTATGGCCGAATACATACCATCAACCCAGGACTGGGTTAGGGAGCAGGTGGAAGAGTACGAAGGCAGCGGCGGCACCGCAGGCACGACGCTGCGGGACACCGGTCTGCCGGTAATCATCGTCACCAACCGCGGCAACCAGACCGGCGCCATCCGCAAGACCCCCCTCATGCGGGTCAAGGACGGCGACAACTACGTTCTGGTAGGCTCACGGGGCGGTGCGCCGCGCAATCCCGTTTGGGTGTACAACCTGCGGTCGGACGCCAGCGTTGAGATCCGGGACGAGACCGACGTGTACGCCATGCGAGTGCGCGAGGTTGAGGACGACGCGGAACGGGCCCGGCTGTGGGATATCGCGGTGGAAGCGTTTCCCCCATATTCCGAGTACCAGGGCAGAACCTCCCGCAAGATCCCCGTGTTTGTTGCAGAGCCTGCCTGAGAAAGGTACAATTTCAGTATCAGGCCTAATTGCGAATAATCGACGGCATTTGTTATTTGTCCGCGACGCTCCGCTGGACGGATTGCAACCCGTGAAAAGCGCAATCCAGGGCATTGGTTGGCTGATTAACCCCTAAAACACTTGTCAAAATCGTTGCTTGTACTGGCAACTGCCAGTATAGTAAGTGCAACACAGGTTGCGCAGGTCCGCCTTCCTTGGGTATTGGAAACCGCTGTGCCCGACGAATCCGACCAACCAAGTGCAGCGCGATTAACAACCCCAACGGAGGGATTATTGTGGCTTTGTCAGATATAAATCTCGAGTGCAGCGACTGCGGCGCCGAGTTTCCGTTCACGGTGGGCGAGCAGGAATTCTATGCTTCCCGCGGATTCACCAACTACCCCAAGCGATGCCAACCCTGTCGCAACGCCCGGCGCGGCCAGCCCCGGGACAACTACGGCGGTGGCGGTGGTGGCGGCGGCTACGGTGGGCAGCGCGAATCCTTCGCCATTGTGTGCAGCAACTGTGGAGCCGACGCAACCGTGCCCTTCCGCCCGCGCGGAGACCGCCCGGTTTATTGCAGCGACTGCTTCTCGCAGATGCGCAACTCCTGACACCATCAGACTCGACCGGCCGGCTGGCGACAGCCGGTCGCGGCAGTCCCGGCCCGCTGACGGCCGGACGGGGCAATCGGACCTCATCTGATGCCTTACCAAGACCTGCGCGAGTTCCTCACTTTTCTCGAAAGCAAGGGGGACTTGCGCCGTATTTCTGCTCCGGTTAGCCCGGAACTGGAAATCACCGAGATCGCATACCGCCTGCTGCGCGCGGACGGTCCCGCTCTCCTCTTTGAAAATGTCATCGGCTACGATATGCCGGTGGCGGTCAACCTGTTCTGCTCCGAGCGCCGCATGAACTGGGCTCTGGAGGTGGACGACGCCAACGAGTTGGCCGGCCGTCTCGAATCGATGATCGACCTCGTATTGGGCGGCCCGCCGCAGGGCCTGATGAACAAGCTGAGGACCCTGGGACGCCTGGCGCACATCGGAGCATATCAACCCCGCACGGTGCGCGACGCCCCCTGCCAGGAAGTCGTGCTCACCGGGGATGATGTTGATCTCCACAGCCTGCCCATCATCAAGTGCTGGCCCGAGGATGCCGGGCCGTATATCACGCTGCCTTTGGTGATCACCAAAGACCCGGAGACGGGGACGCAGAACTACGGCATCTACCGGATGCAGGTGTTCGACTCCCGCACCACCGGCATGCACTGGCAGACCCACAAGGTGGGCGCCCGCCACTACCGGGCAAGCGCCGAGAAACTCGAGGTGGCCGTGGCGTTGGGCGGCGACCCCGCGTCAATCTGGACAGGCTCCGCGCCGCTGCCTCCGGAAGTGGACGAAATGACCCTGGCCGGGTTCGTCCGCGACGCCGGCGTGGAGTTGACGCAGGCCAAAACCGTTGACCTGATGGTGCCCGCCAACGCGGAAATCGTGCTGGAAGGTTACGTCGTTCCCGGAGAGGAACGCACGGAGGGCCCTTTCGGGGACCATACGGGTTATTACTCGCTGGCCGAACCGTACCCCGTCTTTCATGTGGAAGCCATCACACGACGCAACAATCCCATTTATCCCACCACGTTCGTCGGCCGTCCGCCCACCGAGGATTACTGGATGGGCAAGGTGACTGAGCGGGTCTTCCTGCCCCTGATCCGCTTGATTCTGCCGGAGGTGGTGGACATAAATATGCCGGCCGAGGGCATCTTCCACAACCTGGTGCTGGTGTCCATCAAGAAGGAATACCCCGGGCACGCCCGCAAGGTGATGTACGGACTCTGGGGGTTGGGCTTGCTCAGTCTCACCAAGGTAATTGTGGTGGTGGATGATTTCGTGGACGTTCAGAATCCGTCCGAGGTTGCGTGGCGCGTCGCCAACAACATCAATCCCAACACCGATTTGGTGCTGGTGGACGGGCCGATTGATGACCTGGACGTGGCGTCCCCGACGCCGCGCTTCGGCAGCAAGGTCGGCATCGACGCCACGCGCAAGGGGCCCGAGGAAGGCTACCACCGGGAATGGCCGCCGGACATCGAGATGAGCGCGGACGTGCGCGACCGCGTCTCACAGCGGTGGACCGAACTGGGCCTGGACGACATCGTCCCGCCAGCCAACCTGCGGTAGAGATCAGCTTTCGCGGAATCGTTGCAGCTCTGCTTCCAACTCCTGGATCCGGGATTCAGCTTGCGACCGGGCCTCATGTTCCCGATCTGCGCGTTCGCGCTCATCCGTAAACGTGGTTATGTGCCGGCGGGTTTCCGGATCGTACCAACCCAGTTGGCCGTTTTCCCACCGCAGGTACAGATTCAGGATTCCGCTGAATCCCTGCACGTTCCCGTCGGGTAACTCTTGCCAAGAGATCGGCACGTACACACCGTCCGCTAACCGGTCGTCAGCCAGCCTCGCGCCGTGATGCTCGCCGGTCTCGTCGAACCGCCAATATTCCGGTATGCCCAGCGCCGCGTAGTCCGACCGCTTTTCGCCCACATCCACGCTCGCCGTGCTGGCAGAAGCGACCTCCAGGACGAAGTCCGGGGGTTTGCCCTGATCGGAAATGATGTACCCATTGCTGTTCTTGTAGGCCACCGGATCCATGCCAAAGGCGATCAGCAGGTCAGGGTACCGCGCCAGCGTGCGGAAGGATTACGAATCGGCGGTGTTCCAGCGATCGGCTCCCACCAGTGTGGATTCGGCAGCGCCGAAGTGCATTGCCAGATGATGAGCGTTGCCTGTTTCGTGCAGGTGGTCGTAACCGGTAGCTTCATCGGGCGCGCGTTCGGGCGGATCGGGCAGGCGGAAACGCCCCTGCGTTTTGGGCGTCTTGGTTGAGGCATCGGCGGCGGTTATTTCAGACCTCCGTGAGCGGTAGTGGTGGTCCCTTTCGGTCACGGTCGGCTACTTTGCTGCACTATAACTGCATTTGGTTCCAGTCTATCGGGATTCGGAATGCGCGGCGCCTGGCCTCGCCAGGCGGGGCAGGGCCATTCGATTATTGACGACAGACGAGGTTGTCCGCTCATCCTGAGCCTGTCGAAGGACGAGCGGACGGTGAGCAGGGAATCGTTCTGGCAACAGCAATCACCTTCGACCCGGATGATCGAATGGCTTCGGCAAGCGCGGACACATCGGTATGCTACCATTAGGCTGTCATGCAGAACCCCCCGGCACAATCTGGCCCTCTTGGCGCCATTGTGGGCAAAGTCCCGCATTACCTGAACGCGATCAACGTGTCCGAATCGCTGTTCGCCATGCCGTTCGGGTACATTGGGATGGTGCTGGCGTCCCACTATTCCGGCGGCACCGGATGGCCGGGCTGGCACGCCTTCATCTGGATCACACTGGCCTTCCTCGGTGTGCGCACTCTGGGTATGTCGGCCAACCGCATCATCAACGCCCGTGAAGACGCCCGCAACCCGCGCACGGCTGGCCGCCACATACCCGCCGGTATCCTGAAACCCCTGGAAGTGGGTGGGATGGCAGCGGCCGGCGCCGCCATCTTCTTCATCGCAGCGTGGCAACTCAACCCGCTGGCCCTGATGCTGTCGCCGGTGGCGGCAGCCTATGTCATCCTGTACTCCTTCGCCAAGTATTACACTTGGCTGTGCAGCCTGATGCTCGGGTTTGCGTTGTCCATCGCGCCGTCGGGCGCGTGGATCGGAGTGACGGGGCAACTGCACTGGCAACCCGTGCTGATAACCTTTGCCGTGATGATGTGGGCCGGCGGTTTCGAGACCATCTATGGCAGCCTGGATTATGATTTTGACCGCGGTAACGGCATCAAATCCATCGCCTCGCGGTTCGGCGTCCGCAACGCCATTCGCACCACCCGGGTTCTGCACAGCTTGGCGGCAGCCGCACTGCTGGCTGTTGGCATCTGGATGGGACTGAACGTGTTTTACTTTATCGGCTGGATCGTGGCGGTGATTCTACTGATATATGAAAACAACATGGTGAAGTCCGGGGAGCCGGCGACCATAGGAAAAGCCTTCGCGTTCAACAAATACATATCGACGCAGTTGCTGGCGTTCACGATTCTGGCGGTGGCGCTGCCCTTTGACGGCTTTCTGCCATGGTGACGGACGCCTCTGTCGAAACCAGGCCGGCCGGTCCGCCGGTGGTGGTCGGCATAACCGGAGCCAGCGGGGCCATCATTGCGCGCGACCTGATTGAAGCGCTGCTTGATTGCGGCACGCCGGTGGCGGCCGTCGCGTCCAACGCGGCGAGGATGGTGTGGCAGGAAGAGCTTGACGAGTCTTACAACGACGCCGTGGCCCGTTGGGTTGAATACCCGCATTTCCGCCAGTATGCCATCAGCGACCTGTTCGCGCCCATCGCCAGCGGCACGTACCCAACGGCGGGCATGGTGATCGCGCCGGCCAGCATGAACTCCCTGGCGTCGCTGGCCCACGGCTTGACCCCCAACCTGCTGCTGCGTGCCGCCGACGTCACGCTGAAAGAACGCCGGCCCCTCACTCTCATCCCCCGGGAAACGCCCCTGCACGCCATCCACCTGGAAAACATGCTGACGCTTTCCCGCATGGGCGCAACCATCCTCCCGCCGGAGCCGCCCTTCTACCTGAAACCGCTGGACATGAACGGCGTCGTCCGCTTCGTGGTGCAGCGCGCCCTGGTGTCGCTGGGCATCACCGACCACCTGCCGGACGATATGCAGTACCATGACCGGGAGCGGTAGATGTGGGTTGCAGCCGGTTAGGCCGTACACGTCGGCTATTGTAGAACCCAAACGCTGTCTTTGAGGACAAAAGCCACAGCCGGGAGGTATGACAGATGCGAAAGATTGTCAGGAACTGTCTGCCGCCGGCTGCGCTTATTCTGCTGATTTTGTTCACAATGGGAAGCGCCAACGCGCAGTCGTTCCCCAAACCTACCGGCGTGACTGCCGCACCCACGCCCGAGGGCCACGTCGTGGTGAGTTGGCACCGGGATCCAGCGCCGGTGCATCGGGTCGGCTGGGCTCATAATGGAGAGTTCAGGGTGGCGAATGCGGCCGGCGACTGGCTGGAAGCATTTCATTTTGCCGACACGAAACGTCCCACCGACTACACCGTCAAGTACCTCCCCGCGGAGCAGGCCTACTGGTTCATTGTTGGGGCTGCGCGGGAACGGTTTGCAGGGGCAACATGGAGCGATTGGGCCCAACTGATCACGCCCAGCAGTGGGCAACCGGTAACCGGACCACAGCCGGTGACGCCAGTGCAACCGCAGGGAAATCTGGTCAGTAACAAACTGATCGCAGTGCTTGCTCCGCGGTCGTCGGAGTCCATGCTTGACTGCGAGGCTTCCAGTTCGGGCGTGGCCAACTATCGGATGTCCGTCGAGTTCCTTGTGGACGCCAACCGGCACACCGGGGAGTATGAGCCGATGCTGGCCACGGAGTGGAGTTTGTCTCCGGACGGGCGCGCCTGGAACTTCAAACTGCGGCAGGGCGTGCGCTGGCATGACAACTGGGGTCAGTTCACGGCCCATGACGTGGCGCATTCGATGGATTACTACACCAGCCCCGATTGCCGGGCGAGCTACTCCGGTTATTTTCGCAGCGACCCCGGCGCCAACGTCCAGGTGGTCAACGATTACGAGGTCAATGTTCGTACGCAGACACGACCGGCGGTTGACCTGATCTATTGGATCTCCGGACACCGTGGCCTGCCCATCAGCAGCAAGGCCCAGTGGGACCAGCGTTGCCCCGGGGGCGCGGCCGATTACGTGGGCGGTTACTGCGCCGCCAGCCGTGACCTGGTGTACGCCAAGTCGGCGCGCACCGGCCCATACGAATTCGGGAGCTTCGACGAAGATCGCAGCGTTTGGGAATGGAGACGGGTGGACTACGATCACTGGCGCATCGACCCTGACTTCGCCGAGATCGTAATTTACAGCGTCAGGGAAGAGAGAACCCGCCATGCACTCATAGCGGCACAAGAAGCGCACATCGTTCAATCAGGCCGTCAATTGCTGCAGGACGCCTCGGATGGGGGCTTGGAAATCGTAGACAGCTCGATTCCCGTGAACAATGCGTTCGCCTTTTTCGGCGGTCTGTACTATGCCTCGGACATCGCCGCCAATCGCGACGAGCAAATGCCCTGGAATATCCCAGGTGAGAACGGCCGGAAGGTGCGGATGGCGATGAACAAGGCCATTGACCGTGAGGCTCTCAACGCTGCCATCTTCCAGAATAGCGGGAGCCAGCAGTGGGTTGCGGCCCTGATTCCGGACTTCCCTGTTGGTTACGAGGCCGGTCTCCGGCCCGGGTGGGAGTCCCGTTGGGAAGAGCTGTACGGGTATGATCCCGAGCGGGCCCGGCAGTTGCTGGCGGAAGCGGGTTACCCCGATGGCTTCGCGTTCCGCATACCGGTGTTCACCTTGACCGGCGTGCCGGAACTGACGGACATGATGGAGGCGATGGCGGCGTACTGGCAACGGGTTGGCCTGGTCCCGTCGGTGGCGCCAACCCGGGTTTCCGATTGGCGGTTTGAATATCACGGGCTGAACACCGAATGCTGCGTGTATCCGTACGGAGGGCCGGCAGCGCCCATTGATATCCTGGTCCACTTCTACTTCAGCGCCGAACGGTTTCACCGCGCCTATACCAGCGACAACATCCAGCTATGGAGGGACCGGGCCCTGCAGGCAAGGAACCACGCCTCCGCCGCCGCAAATTGGCAAGGGATAGCCGACGAATTGTACTACCAATCGGCCACCATCCCCGGCTGGACTCTGCCTGCGCACGCCGTGGTACACCCACGCGTGGTGTCCGACTACACCTTCCTGGGACCCAACAACGGCACCTATATATATCTCGAATACGCGCAGGGCGTGAGGCGATAAACGATATGTCCCAGATCGCTTACTACGTCGCTGCCAGCCTGGACGGTTACATCGCCGATGCCGATGGCGGCGTCGGCTGGCTGCCGGAGGGCGATGGCGACGACTACGGCTACTCGGAGTTCTACGCGGGCGTGGACGCGTTGCTGATCGGCAGGCGCACCTACGACCAGGTGCTGGGCTTCGGCCAATGGCCCTACGCCGGCAAACCCGCGTACGTATTCACCAGCCACCCGCCAGACGACAACCCCTACGGCGTTGAGTTTGTCCGCGCCGACCCCGTCGATTTCGCGCGCGAGATTGCATCTCAATACGACGGGACGGTTTGGCTGGTGGGCGGTGGGAACCTGGCGGAACAGTTCCGACGCGCCGGCCTCATCGACGAATACCTGATCTTCGTGATGCCGGTCGCACTGGGACGCGGCGTCCCGCTGTTCGGCGGCGACGCTCCGCCCACTACCCTGACCCTCAGCGAGACGCACGCCTACGATGACGGCGTGGTGATGCTCCGCTACAGCCCTGCTGAAAGATAGCGCGATGGCTCACCTGCGGGGCGACGACAAGCGGCAGTACGTGGCGGAGATGTTCGCCCGCATCTCGCCGCGCTACGACCTGATGAACTCGCTCATGACCGGCGGACTGCACCACCGCTGGAAGCGGGAGACGGCCCGGTTCACCGCCGCCGGCCTGAACGGCGCCGCGCTGGACGTGGCCACCGGCACCGGCGATTTGGCCTTCGCGCTGGCCCGCTGCCCCGGCATCGACCGTGCCGTCGGGGTCGATCTGCTGTCCGAAATGCTGACCATTGCGGTGGACAAGCCGGCGTCCGCCGGCGATCAGGCGACGCCAACGGGCTTCGTCATGGGAGATGCCCTGCGTCTGCCCTTCCCAGATGGTTCCTTCGTTTGCGCCACCGCGGGATTCAGCCTGCGCAATATGCCGGACGTGCCGGCGGCCATCGCAGAAATGGCCAGGGTGGTGTCGCCGGGCGGCCGGGTGACCACGCTGGAACTCACGCCGATGCCGCCGGGTGTCCGCGCCGCCCTGGGCCGGTTGTATTTCCACCGTCTGGTTCCGTTGATGGGCCAGTTGGTGGCCGGAGACCGAACGGCTTACACCTATCTGCCCAGCAGCGTGGACTACTTCCTCACCGCTGACGGCCTGGCCGAAGTGTACCGCCAGGCCGGTCTGGTCAACGTGGGATACCGGCGGCTGGGACTGGGCGGTGTGGCCCTGCACTACGGTGAGGTTTCCTGAAGGCTGGCGACTCGTCCCGACCGCTATTTCCCTGGATGTGCCGGTCAGGGGAGCGGGTAGCGATCTTCCGCCGGCACGGTCTCTGCAAATTCGCAGTACGGCAAGACCTTACCGCTCGTCGAACCGATAGATGTTTCCCCTCGTCCTGGGCCCGTCCAAGGACGCACACATGGTTCCACGGCCTCGCCATGAGCGGGATGTGCGGCGACACAAAAAGACCCTGGTCCGCCGGGTACAGGTCGGGTCGCCCTGCCGCGGTGGGGCCCTTTCACACTTTGAAAACCATGCGTTGTTCCTGCGAAATCAGGAACCCAGGAAAGTCTCGGCAACGGGACCGTTGGCATCATTTTATACTTTCCGGCTACTCGCTTTCGGGGAAATAACGGAAAATGTCAGGCAATGACGGAAGTGTAAACGGGGACTAGCTGAGTTCGGCGATTGCCTCAATCTCCACGTCCAGGCCGGCTTCCGCCAGCGCCGTGATCTCCACCAGGGTATTTGCAGGGTATTCGCCCTGGAAGTATTCCGTGAACAGCGCTTCCTGCGCTTCACGATCCTGCCGCCAGTCGGGGATGCTGGTGACGTAGGTGGTGATCTTGACGATGTCGGCGGGCGTTCCGCCTTCCGCGCCCATGATGCGTACAATGCGGTCCAGGGTGACCCGCAGTTGCTCCATCACGCCGGATCCCTGGGCGTCGGTGCCCCGGGCCGTGCATCCGGCGATGAACAGCAGGTTGCCCACCCGCACGGTTCTGCTGAACGTGGGACCGGAGGGAGCGATATCGGGATGATTGTTTCTGACCTTGTCCATGGCGCGACTCCTGCGTTGCGGTTGGTTGTCCTGTCGTAGGTTCGACGGGCGCCGGCACAGGATACACCAGCAACGGGGAATTGGTTGCTGACGGCATCAGCCGGTCATGCCCATGCCCATCGACCATCCCGCCCGCTCATCCTGAGCCTGTCGAATGACGAGCGGCCGATGAGCAGAGATTCGTTCTGGCAACAGCAATCGCCCTTCACCAGGGTAATCGAATGGCTCTGCCACCGAATACAGCCGCTTGTTTGCCCCGACAACCTTTGTTACAATTCCGGCGCAATAACGCTACGGTTGCCACACGGTACGCCCGTGGCTTGTCCGCCGCTGTAACGTTGTCGTTTCCGTAACCAATGGAGGAGGAAATACTATGCCGTCGTTCTGGGAAAACATCAGAATGCCAGACCCAATGGAAGACCGTGAGTCCGGCGCGAACATCGCCGAGGCTGGGGACATGGCCGCCTACGTCAGTTTCCCGGCGCCCAGCGCGGGCACCAGCCTGCCCGCCGTCATCGTGGTCCAGGAAGCGTTTGGCGCGAACCAGCACATTCAGCGCGTCGCCGACCGTTTCGCCGCTGAGGGATATGTGGCCGTCGCTCCTGCCCTGTTCCACCGGAACGAGCGCAACCCCAACCCCATGCTCGGCTACACACCCGACGATTTCGACGCCGCCATCAACAACTACATGCCCGAACTCACCGGCCAGGGCATCATCGCCGACATCAACGCCACCGTCGACTATCTGCAGCGCACCTACCCGCGCACCCGAGGGCAGAAGATCGGCATCGTGGGTTACTGCATGGGCGGCCGCGTGGTCTATCTGGCCGCCAGCGCCTGCGACGGCCTCAGCGCCGGCGTGTGCTACTACGGCGGCGGAATCATGAACGCCTATGGCGACGGTGTCACCCCCATCGACGGCACCGCCAACATCAGCATCCCGTTGTTGGGCAACTTCGGAGACACCGACGGCAACCCGACACCTGACGATGTGGCTCAAATCTCTGCGGCCCTCACCGCCGCCGGCAAGTCCCACGACTTCAAGTCCTACCCGGACGCCGGCCACGGCTTCAACTGCGACGACCG
Organism: Dehalococcoidia bacterium; assembly: GCA_963668585.1. Taxonomy (GTDB): domain Bacteria; phylum Chloroflexota; class Dehalococcoidia; order Lucifugimonadales; family UBA3495; genus Bin87. The sequence continues at coordinate 1,820,047 of OY764869.1, forward strand.
CGACAGTTACAACGAGGCTGCCGCCTCTGACGCCCAGGCCCGTACCGTGGCCTTCTTCAACCAGCACCTCAAGTAAGCCCGTAACGGCGAAACTTCGCGACCCCTTCCGGCACCTGTCGGAGGGGGTTTTTTGTCGTCACATTGGGTTTGCCAAACCTTTACCAATCCATTCATTCTGGTAGGCAAGCGGGTGCGAATCGATGACGGAATAGTGGGAGCCGTGGACATCTACCGGGGCGGCGAGAAGGCGCACGGTGGCGACGGAACCCCCCGGCGCCGTTGCTGAGCAACATAACCTGCTTGCACCTGCCGAAGGTTATGGAAGAGTTTCTGACGCGGCAGGACCCGGACGTTTTTCCACGTATGCTGGACGTCGTAACGAATTGGGGGCAGGTTTCAAACCTGCCCCTACGTGTTGGCATAGCCTCGCGGTCGCGGATTGATCAGGACACTGGCGGTCGGCGCTGGCTCCAGGGCTGAGCTTCTTCAAACGCCGCCATTGCCCGCAGGACTCTCCCCTCGGCGCCCGCTGGTCCGACCAGGTGCAGGCCGATGGGCAATCCGGCGGCGGAGAACCCGCACGGCACGCTGGCCGCAGTCTGCCCGCTCATGTTGATGGGGTATGTGAACGGCAGGTAGCCCCACCACCCATCCACCGAACGTCCGGCGATGCTGGTGGGATGCTCGCCGATTGGGAATGCCGTCACCGCCATCGCTGGCGTCAGCAACAGGTCGTACGTGTTGAAGAAGTCGGCGAACCGCCTCTTGTGACGGTCCACGTAGGCCAGCGCGCGGGACAGGTCGGCAGCCGAACACTGTGAAGCGGCGTCAAAGGTGGCCCGGACATAGTGCGTCAGTTCATCGCGGCGTTCCGCGTACAGGGCGGCATTGGACGTGTAGGATGCAACTCCGAAGACCGTCGAAAACGCGGGGAATGGATCGCCCTCAATCTCAGGAGCGGCTTCCTCGACGATGGCTCCCATCTCCTGGAAAAGTTGGGCGGCAGCCCGGGTTACCTGCACCACCTCGGGGTCCACGGCGGCGTATCCGAGGTCGTCGCTCCACGCAACGCGCCATCCCTCGACCCCACCCTCCAGGGCGGCGGTGTAGTCCGGTGGTGTATCGGTCATGGTATTGGGGTCGCGGGAGTCGGGCCCGGCCAGCGTTTGCAACAGCAGCGCGGTATCCCGCACCGTGCGGCTCATCGGGCCGGATTGTGAGAAATGGTTGACCGCGGGGCCGCCGTACCCACCGTAGCGCGGCACCCGTCCGTGCGACGGTTTGATGCCGGTGACGCCGCTGAAACTCGATGGGATGCGTATGCTGCCGCCGCCGTCGCTGCCGGTGGCCAGGGTGCAGAGGCCGGCAGCCAGGGCGGCGGCGGCCCCGCCGCTGCTGCCCCCGGGCGTATAGTCCGTGTTCCATGGATTGCGGGCCGGTTCACTGACCAGGTTTTCGGTGGTTCCGGACTGCCCGAACTCGGGCGTGTTCGTCTTGCCCAGGACAATCGCGCCGGCCGCCTTGACCCGCTCCACCACGATGGAGTCAATCTCCGGAACGCGGTCGCGGTATATGGCGGAACCCAAGGTGGTGGTGACACCCTTGGTCAACTCCAGGTCCTTGATCGATATGGGTATGCCGTGGAGAGGGCCAAGGTCGTCGCCGCGCCGCACGGCCTCATCGGCGGCGCGCGCATCGGCCAGCGCCTGGTCGGGGCAGAGGGCCAGGTAGGCGCTCAGTTGCGGGTTCAGCGAATCAATGCGCTGGTAGAAAAATTCGGTGAGTTCGACCGAAGAGATCTCACCGGCGGCGATCATGCGCCGGATTTCGGTGGCGGGGGCGAAGGCGAGTTCAGTGTCCACTAGACGCTCCTGTTGATGGTATGACTCGGCGACCGACGTGGGCGAGCCTATGCGGGTTCGTCGGCGCCGTTGTCGCCGGCCAGTATCCTGATCTGCTCCGGCGTGAGCGGAGCGCCCAGTTTGGCGAATTCCCGCTGGATGCGCTCCCTTTCCGCCTGCCGGCCTCGTTTGGCGGCTCTTTTCTCGACGAACTCTTTGGCGGCGAAAAACACTATCATCCCTCCATAGAATGCCATCGACGTGGGAAACAGCAGCAGCGTCGCCACTATGATGATTCCATCATCCCATTCGGTCAACGATGTGACATAACCCAACAGGGGCACACCGGCGCAACCCTGACAACCGGCCACCAATACCGCCAGCAGCATGCTGATGCTGATCGATACCGCACCGTCGAAAAATCGCCACGTCAGGCGATTGTCGTCGTTGTTTCGCATTGTAACATCCTTCCCTGTAACATCCTTCCCTGCGGGGTCTGCGCGGTGGCGGAGTTCGGCGAATTTGCCGTGTAATACGTTACAGTCATGGGCCGCGCCGCATCATACCCCGTTTGCGTTGGATGTCCCAGCGAACGAAAGGCTGCGACGCGTCCGGATTCTCGCATGGTGTATAGTAGGCCGTCCGTTGCGCCGTGCATCGCGGCGTCATCGGTTGCGCGAGGCGTTTTGAATATGGCTACTGTCGGAATCATCGCAAACCCCGCCGCCAGCAAGGACATCCGCCGGCTGGTGGCCCAGGGCCGTGTGGTGCCCGATTGGGAAAAGGTGAACACCGTCCGGCGCGCCCTCATCGGACTCCAGTCCACCGATGTTGAGCGCGTGGTGGCCATGCCCGACAGCGGCAATCTGTGCCGTCGCGCCGCCGATGATTCCGGCATCAGCATCCCCCTGGAGATGCTGCCAATGTCGCCCCTGTACACTGAGGGAGACACGACGCGGGCGGCGGCCATGATGGCCGACATGGGAGTCGGCTGCCTGATTACCCTGGGCGGCGACGGCACCAACCGGGCCGTTGCGGTTGGCACCAATCAGATACCCCTGGTTGCCATATCCACGGGAACCAACAACATCTTCCCCGTGATGGTTGAGGGCACCCTGGCGGGCATTACTGCCGGACTGATTGCTTCCGGCAGGCTAAGCGCGGCGGACGCCGCGATCGTCAGCAAGACGCTGCAAATCCATGTGAACGGCGAACCCCGCGACCTTGCTCTCGTTGACGTGGCAATTTCCCGTGAGCGTTACGTGGCGACGCGGGCCATCTGGGACCTGGACACCGTGTACGAGGTTTTCCTCACCCGCGCCGAACCCGCCGGCATCGGCCTGTCTTCGGTGGGTGGCCGCCTGCATCCCCTGTCCCTGGGGGACGTCGGCGGCCTGCGCTACCGCCTCGCCGGACGCGACGCCGCGGATGATGCCCACACCACCGTCATTGCGCCGGTGGGTCCCGGCATGGTGGAGCCGGCCGTCATCGCGGGATGGGAAATGCTGCACGAAGGTGTGCCGGTGTGCCTGGAACAACGCTACTGCACCATCGCGCTGGACGGTGAGCGGTCGCTGGTATTGTCTCCCGACGATCGCGTTGAAATCGTGCTGGCGCGCGATGGCCCGCCTGTGGTGCAGGTTCAGCGCGCGCTGCTCAGGGCGGCGCAACTGGGGCTGTTCAACGCCGCGTGATGCTAGCCGGGTGGGACCTGGTCATCGGACTGGGGATGATGTTCCTGGGTTCCGTCGTGCTGGGAACCCTGGGCTTCGGGTTGGGCATGGTGACGATGCCCGTGCTGCTGTTGATATTGGCCCCCCGGGAAGCCGTGGTCATAGTCAACGCCATGATCGTGCTGACCACTGGGATTACGCTGCTGCAGACTTGGCGACACCTGGACCTGAAACAGTCGTGGCCTTACGTTGTCGCCGGCCTGCCTCCGGTTCCCCTGGCGGTGGCGCTTCTGGATTCCGCCAACCCGGCCGCGTTGCGAATAACCATCGTCGGATTGATAGCGGCCATGGGAGTGGCGAGCCTGTTCCGAATCAGCCTCCCTGCCGCCAGGCGACGGTGGGCAGCCCCGGCATTCGGGTTTGTGACCACGCTGCTGGTCAGCACCACGGGAGTCGGCGGGCCGTTGGCCGGGCTCTATTCCATCGAGCAGGACTGGTCGCGGGACACTATCCGCAGCACGTTGGCGCTCTTCTTTTTCCTGGCGTCGGCGCTGGCGCTGGCGCTCTTCGCGGTCGTTGGGTTGGTGCCGGTGTCAACGGCGCAGAACATTGGGCTGCTGGCGGTGGCGGTGGCGTTGGGAGCGGTGGTTGCCGGCCTGGTGGCCCGCCGCATGACCGCCGTGGTTTTCCGCTACGCCGTCCTGGCCATAACCATCGGCGGGAGTATATCGCTGCTGGTGCGCGAGACTCTGAGGCTGTTGTGAAACGCGACCACCCGGCGTGCTGCAGGAATCGGCCGGTTTCTCGAGGATCCCTCGCGGCAAGGCCGTCGAGCATGGGCTGATTGATGCTGGCTGGCTGGGAATTGGCCATCGGCGTGGCGGCGCTGCTGCTGGGTTCTTTCGTGTTCAGCGCCGTCGGTTTCGGCATGGCCCTGACCATGGCCCCGTTTCTGCTGCTGATCCTGGCGCCCCGTCAGGTCGTCGTGCTGTCCAACTCCATGATCGTGTTGTCCACGGTGCTGATCCTGGCGCAGACGTGGCGGCATTTTCGGTGGCGCGAATCATGGCTCTTCATCGCTGCCGGCCTGCCCCCGGTGGCGCTGGGCGTGTTCCTGCTGAACGTTGCCGCCCCCACGGTGCTGCGACTGTGCATCGTGGGGTTGATCCTGGCAATCGCGCTGTTGACGCTGTTCAACGTCAACGTGCCGGCGGTGCGATCACGCTGGGGCGCGGTCGGGTTCGGGTTCACCACCACGTTGCTGACCACCACCCTCAGCATCGGGGGGCCGCTGGCCGCCATCTACGCCATCGGTCAGGACTGGCCGCGTGAGACGATGCGGGCGACCCTGGCGGTCTATTTCCTAGTGGCGGGCGTGTTGGGAATCGTTCTGTACGTGGCGACCGGCCTGGTTCCGCGAGAAATGGCCTACAACATCGGCATGGGCGCGCCGGTGGTACTGGTGGGAGTAACGGCCGGCGGATGGGCCGCCCGCCGCATGAGTCTCCGCGTGTTTCGTTACGCCGTCCTGTCCGTAATCATCGTCGGCAGCCTCACCCTGCTGGCCCGCGAATTGTGGCGGCTATTGTGAAGATCCGACACCAACATCGGTATGCGTAAGGGCGGGTTTCAAACCCGCCCCTACGGTTTCCTCACTGTCAAAGGCGATTTTTACGCCGACAAATCGTGGAACGCCGCCAACGCCGCCGTGATGCCGTCGCCAACCGCCGCGCCCAACTGGCGGGTTGATTCGGCGCGGGCGTCGCCGCACACGTACACCTTGGGGATGTTGGTCCGCATGTGGATGTCGGCCCGGATGTGGCCCAGTTCATCCATGTCCAGTTTGTCCTTGAAGGCCTCGGTGTTGGGGTGAAAGCCCACGTACACGAACGCGGCGGCCGTCGGATAGTCGTACACCTCGCCGGTTTTCACGTCCCTGACGCGGGCGGCTTCCAGCACGTCGTTGCCCACGAACTCCTCGACGACGTGGCTCCACAGCCACTTGTACTTGGGGTTGGAGAAAGCCCGGTCCTGCAGTACCTTGGTGGCGCGCAATTCATCGCGCCGGTGGATGATGGTCACCGAGTTGCAGATGCCGGTGAGGTAGAAACTCTCGTCCATCGCTGAATCGCCGCCGCCCACCACGACGACGTCCTGTCCACGGAAAAAGTTGCCGTCGCAGACGGCGCAGTATGAAACCCCGCGCCCGCCGAATTCGTCCTCGCCGGTCACGCCCAGCTTGTTGTGGGACCCGCCGGTGGCGATGATGAGCGCCTTGGCGGTGAAATCTCCCTCAGAGGTGCGAACCAACTTTCGGTCGTCGTGCAGGTTTTCCACCGATTCGACCTCGGCAAACTCCATTTTGGCGCCGAACCGATCCGCCTGATTGTACATTTCATCGGCGAGTTCCTGACCCTTGACGCCTTCCCGGAATCCAGGGTAGTTCTCAATATCGTCCGTGATGAGGAGTTGGCCGCCGGGTCCGATGCTTTCAATCATCAGGGTGCTGAGCATGGCGCGGGTGGAATAGAGGCCGGCCGACATGCCGGCCGCGCCGGCGCCAAGAATCACAACGTCATAATCGTTTGCCATCGAATTGGTCCCTCCTCTGGCGTTACGGGTATCCGGTCATGTCCGGGGCTGCGACGGGTGTCCCGCCTGCTGTGGACAATCATCGTGGATGGGTGGACCGCGCCCTGGCAGACCGCCGCGCCGTCGCTTCCCGCACATAGTCAACCGATCTCTGCAATCCCTCTTCCAGTGATACCTTGGGTTCCCAACCCAGTTCTTCCAACGCCCGCCTGGAGTCAAGGGCTATCTTCAGGACTTCGCCGGCCCTGCGGGGTCGGTAATCCGGTTCTCCGTCAAACTCGGTGTATTCCTTCAGCAGCGAATAGATCCGTTTGATGGTGACCGGATCTCCGGTGCCTATGTTATAGATTCCACCATCGCCATCATGAATCGCCGCGAGGTTGGCGTCAACAACGTCGGATACGTACACGAAGTCCCTTTCCTGCAGGCCGTCGCCGTAGATTTCGGGGTTGCGGCCGCGCAGCATCGTACCGGCGAATATGGCGATCACGCCGGCCTCTCCGTTCGGATTCTGACCCGGGCCGTACACGTTCGCGTACCGCATGATGGTGTATTTCAGCCCGTAGGTCCGGTGGAACAAATCCAGGTACTGTTCACTGACATATTTGGACAGCGCGTACGGCGTCAGCGGATTGGCCGGCGTGTGCTCGTCGCACGGAACCGTCGCCGGGTTTCCGTATATCGCGCCGCCGGTGGACGAAAACACGATCTTTTCCACGCCTTCCTCGTTGGCTGCGGAAATAAGCCTGATGGTGCCCAGCACGTTGGTGTCGGCATCCCCCACCGGATCAACCGTGGAGTTCCGCACGCTGCTCTGCGCCGCCAGGTGGAAGACAATCTCCGGCCCTTCGCGCCGGATGATCTGGAGGATCCTGGGGTCGTTGATTGGGCAATGGTAAAAGGTCGCCTGGTGGTTCAAATTGCGCAACTGACCTGTGCTCAGATCGTCTACCACCGCCACCGTGTACCCATGTTCCAGGAGGCCGTTGACCAAATGTGAGCCGATGAAACCGGCGCCTCCGGTTACCAGGACTTTGGTGGATTCCGCCATTGATCCTCGTCTTCAGTGCAGGGATGGTGAGGAAGTAACTAAACTGTATCGTAATTGAAATGCCGGAGTCCGGCAAGACGGGCACGACTCCAGGGCCATACCATGGAGGGGCAGGGAAACGTTGCCTCACCCACCATCCACTGGCGCTTCTGCAGGTTAGCGGTGATCCTCCGACCGACAGGCTCGGGATGAGCGGACTGCCTGGCCTATCGGCAATAATGGAATGGCGGGCGGACCGGGCGACCGGATCAGCGATGTTGGGCAGGTGTCAGACTGCTGCATCGCTGACGGACGGAGTATGCGCGGACAGGTTTGATACCCGCCCATGCGTGTGCATGGCCGCTGGCGAACCACCAGGGTGGGACGCGCCGGGCGGGCGTCGTCTTTCCGGAGGGGTGGAGGGTTTCTCGTCCCTGCGGTTGGTGGTTCGTTGCTTGGCGGTTGGTTGTTTCGGTTGGTTTTGGTTTGGTGTGAGAGGCGGGATTCCGGATCGTTGTCAGCGCACGGCCGGTACGCAACTATTTGAACGGCAGTTCCGTGGTCGCAGGACTATTTGGTTGAGTCCCTACCACGCGGGCCCGAACAATCCCGGTGGCCCAGTGTGGCACCGCCGGTGAGTACGTTGGTCGGATATCGGCGAATTGCCACCTGGACCGGTTGCGATTTGTTGCTGACGGGGTTGGCCGTCGATCCGGAAATCTGCCTCTCTGGGGTTGTGGTGGAGCAGCTGCTTGATCTAGACGGTATTAGGATATACGTTCGCATTGGTGGTGTCAAGGGGTTATTTTACAGGGATGGACAGGATTTACAGGATGATGGGATTGCGGCGGGTCGGTCGTGCTTCGTCGGGTTCAGGATGAGCGGACTGACTTTACCATTGTCGATAAGCGCGGGGGCAGGTTTCAAAGGGGACAGCCGGCCCATTCTTTCAGGATGGTTGACCGACCCGGCAACAGATACTCGCAGCCTTGACAGAACATTACCCCTGTAACAGAATATCGCCATCCCAATCCCTCACAGGAACGAGAGTATGACAACAGTTCAGAATGGGTCTCGGACTACCGTAAATGTCAACGGTACCGCCGTCGAAATGTACTCTGGCGGAAATGGTCCCCCGCTGGTTTTCTTTCACGGAGCCGGTGGTTCCAACGGATGGCAGCCATACCATGAAGACCTCTCTGCGGAGTACACGGTATTTGTTCCCAGCCAGCCCGGGTTCAACGGTACCGAATCACCCGACTGGGTCAAGACAATCACGGATGTGGCTCATTTCAACCATATGTTCATAGACGCGTTGGGCCTGCAGGACATCGTGCTGATGGGTTCGTCCATGGGCGGCTGGGTGTCCGCAGAGATGGCCGCGATGGATGACCACAACATCGACGCTCTGGTCCTGGTGGACGCCGCCGGCATCAGGCCGCGCGAGGGCCAGATTGCGGAAATCTTCATGGTGTCCGCGGACACCCGCCTCAAGCAGCGGTTCCACGACCCGGGGCAGGTTGAGAATTACGAGCATTACGCGCGGGAACTGAGCCCTGAGGAGCAGTTGGTAGTCCACTCCAACGCCATCATGGCATCCCAGCTTTGCTGGAAGCCCTACCTCCACAACCCCAGCCTGCCGCATACCCTTTCCCGCGTGGAAACACCCACGCTGATCGTCTGGGGCAACGAGGACGCCATCATTCCCGTGGAGTGCGGCCACCTTTTCCAGCAGGCCATCCAGGGCAGTCAACTGCGCATCATCGACAACTGCGGACACTCACCCGCCGTGGAGAAGCGCGGCGAATTCGTCGCCGCGGTCACCGGGTTTCTGAACAGCCTCTAGGCATTGCCGCCAAGGAAGCACGGCAACCTGTCAAGCGTCGCACCACCGAGAAGGAGCAAACATCATGGCGCACGATCTCGAAGTATTCTGGTTCTCAGAACAACCCTACGGCCATGTGACCGAGGACGACCTGGCACCCTACGAATCGGGTCGGATGCACTTCCCCAACACCTACTTCGACCCTGAAAAGGCCCACGTCCTTTATTCCAACTACCATGACCAGTACCAGTTGGCCGACGAAGCCGGTTTCGACGGCATCATGTCCAACGAACACCACAGTTCCTACTGGTGCATGAAGCCCTCGGTCAACGTTGACGCCGCCGTCATCACCCAGCGCACCAAGCGCGCCAAGATCGCAATGCTGGGCAACGTGATCGCCGTCAACGATCCGGTGAAGATGGCCGAAGAGATCGCCATGCTGGACTGCATCAGCGGCGGACGCATCATTTCCGGTTTCGTGCGCGGCACCGCCGTGGAGACCCTGCACGCCGGCTACCCGCCCACCGAGAACCGCCCCCGGTTTGAGGAAGCCCACGACCTGATCGTCAAGTGCTGGACGGAACCCGGCCCCTTCCGCTGGGAAGGCGAATACTGGCCTCACCGCATGGTCAACCCCTGGGTCGTGCCGATCCAGAAGCCGCACCCTCCGGTGTGGTTCCCCGGCACGGGAAGCCCCGAGTCAGTGATCTGGGCAGCCAAACACCGCTACCCGTACATGAACCTGGGTTCCCTGCTTGACCTGACCAAGCAGCTCAAGGGCATCTACCACGAGACCGCGGCCGCGGAAGGCTACGAGGCTGGCCCCGAGCACTTCGGGTACCTCATCCGCTGCCTGGTGGCCGACACCGACGAGCGCGCGCAGGAAATCGGCCGCACCTTCCTGTGGACCGAGAACCACCGCAACCGTGGACCGATGGAATTCAACGACCCTCCCGGATACCAGTCCCGCGAGGCGCTGCGCATCAAGATGTCGCGGCCGCTGATCGGCACGGGAACCATGGGTCGCCGGATGTCCTACGAAGACCTGCAGGATGCCTACAACATCATCGTGGGCAGCCCCGAAACCGTGACCGAGAAACTGCGGCACATCCGCAGGGATCTTGAGCCCGGCTACATCCTCATCTACGGCAACGAGGGGCATATGCCCCACGAGGACGTGATGCGTTCCGTAGAGTTGCTGGGAACGAAGGTGATACCGGCGCTGAAGGAAGGCTAGGGCAACCCCGACAGCAATGATGCCAACGCGGACCGTTATCGTCATGATGCGGTCCGCGTTGCTTTGGATTAATCGGTCAACTACCTACATCTAAGACGTTATTTGGGGGCATTATGGAACTCGACGCGATCACTGTGGCGCGGATTAGACGGATGGCCCACGAGGGGAAAACAATAGCGCAGATCGGAAAGGACTTAGATGTTGATTACTGGGAAGTTTGGAATCATGCCGAACGTAGTTGGCAGGGAACCAAGTGGGTTATTACTAACCGTTTACGTCTCTTGAATAAAGAAGCCGACCAAGCGACCAGAGAGCGACTCACAGAAGAAGTGGCAGAATGCGTTGATTACATCTATCAACGCGGGAGGCAGATGGGACGGCAAATCGACTCGGCTCGAAAAACGCTCGACGGCTAAACCCAGACATAGAAACAAAGTACAAATGCTACTATGGTGCTTCCGCAAGACGCTGAAGTCAGACTGAATGTACTCAGCGCAGAAACTGGCTATTCAATAGGGTTCCTCACCGCCGAGATGATCACGCGTGGGATGGACGACATAGAGGACTACTACCTTGCCATCGTGGTTCTAGAGCGCATTCGCGCCGGCCAGGAACGTGTTTATTCATCCGCCGAGTTGAGGCGGGACCTTGGCTTGGACGATTGAATATTCCGGTTACAGCAAGTGACGCAAGAGAGGGGCGGGTTTCAAACCCGCCCCTACATAGTTTGGAACCGGTGTCGCTGTTTGGAACCGGTGTCGCTTACTGGCCGTTGCGTTGCTGGGAGCCGTCGGGATACAGGTCGTCCCACAGGGCGTCGCGCCAGTCCACGTCCACGGGCAGGACGGCCTGGGCGGGCCGCAGCATGTAGTAGTTGTCGCCGGCTCCCGGTGGGGTACCGCCCTCGGCAACGGTGCGCGTGGCCTGGAGCAGTTGCCGCCGGGCGTAGATGATGGCCATGTCGGTGCGGCTCAGGTTCTCGCGTGAGCGGTCCACGATGTAGCCCATGCTCTCCTGCACGGCAACGTCCTGGGCGTTGACGCCCTCGATGCCGCTGAACGTCTCGGTCTTCTGCACCGACCGGTCAATCATCCAGTTGTTGTCCCGGTTGACCCGGGTGCGGAAACTGTCCAGCATGTGCTCTGGCCCGCGGCCGTAGCTGCGGTCCATCTCCGTGCGCTCTTCGGCCTCGATGGGGTCGTCGTAGGACAGGTCCCAGTTCCAGACCATGACGCTGTTGTCGTCCATGGGGACCCACATGTGGCCGGACGCCAGGAATCCCACCGGCCCCGGGCGGCCGCGATACCCACGCTGGCTGGCGCGGATCTGATGGAATGGCATGATGAAGTGGTACGCGCGGACGTGGTTCCCCTCGTCGCCGAGAGAGCGGATACCGGCGTAGCGATAGCCGTAGTCGGTGATGTCCACCTCCAGTTCCGGCGGCCGACCCTGCACATGGGCGGAGTCGATGCGCAGGCCGGCGTGCTTGGTGTCCGCGCGCAGCGTGCGGTGCAGGATGGTGGCGTGGGCGGAGTCGATGCCGCCCTCCAGCGCCTGGAGCCAGTTGCACTCCTGGATGTTCTTGGTGACGTGGCGGTGCGTTTCCGACACGGCGGCCCACTCGAACTTGGGCGGCGGCGGCATGTGCTCTTTCGGGCCCATGTACGCCCAGATGACTCCGCCCATCTCGACGGTGGGATAGGCCGTCGTGGTCATCTTGGACGGGAAGTCGCTGTCGGCCGGCTCATTCATCATGTCGGTGCACTGTCCGTTCACGTCGAACTTCCAGCCGTGATACACGCAGCGGAGGCCGCACTCCTCGTTGCGACCCAGCCACAGCGACACCAACCGGTGCGGGCAAAGCTCTTCCAGAAGGCCGATGCGTCCGTCGGTGTCGCGGAAGGCGACCAATTGTTCGCCCAGCAACTTCAACCGAACGGGTTCGCCGTCAGGCTCGGCGAGTTCCCACGACAATAGCGCGGGCATCCAATAACGGCGCATCAACTCGCCCATGGGGGTGCCGGCGCCCACCTGCGTCAGCGCAATGTTGTCTGCCTGTGAAATCATGACGGCAATACCTCCTCTGCTCCGGACGGAATCAGGCCGGCGTGGGCCGGCAGTCGGATCAACGCTCGATGCCGGCATTATACAAAAATCCGTATGCCATGTATCCTGCCGCTCGTTTGAGCCGTTGGAATGAGGTGGTTTGGCAATGATGATTGTAGATACGCACGTTCACCTTGGACGCGATCACTATGAACCCGTGGAAATGCTGCTGGCTCAAATGGAGTTGAACGGCGTTTCCAAAACTGTACTGGTGCAATCCACGGCGACCCTGGACAATTCGTACGTGCTGGAGTGCATCCGCAGGTTCCCCGGGCGTTTCTCGGTGGTGTGCCGGGTGGATGTGGACGACCCGGCCGCGCCGGACACGCTGGACAGCCTGCGCGAGGCCGGCGCCGAGACGCTGCGCATCCGCAACTTCCACCGCTCGCCCGGCAACGATCCGCTGGCGATCTGGCGGGCGGCCGCAAACCTCGGAATGTCGGTCAGCGTGGGTGGGCCGGCGGATGGTTTCGCATCGGCCGAATTTGACGCGCTGGTAGCCGAACTGCCCAACCTCACGTTCATCATCGAGCACCTGGCGGGCATGGGCATCCACGCCATCGGCGCGCCTGAGATGCCTCCCGAATCCACGTACCGGCAGGCTCTGCAACTGGCGCGGCATCCCAACACCGTCATCAAGATTCACGGCATGGGCGAAATCAGCGACCCGCCGTTTCCGTATCGCAACACGCCGCCATGGGTACAGATGGCCTACGACGCCTACGGGCCGGACCGCATGGTGTGGGGTTCTGACTGGCCTCGCGTCACCAACCGCGAGGGATATCGCAACTCCCTCCGACACACCATCCAACAGATGGAATCCTGGTGCCCAAGCGAGGATATCGGCAAGATCTTCGGCGCGACAGCGCTGAACCTGTGGCAGTTCTCCTAATCCGGCCTGGGCATGGGAGACCCCCGCCGGTGGTGATTGCGTTTGCAATGCAGTCCACCGGCGGGGGTCTTTAATTGTGCCCTGCCGGTATGTGGCTTCGAGGCCCGGTGTTAAACCTGTGCCGGAGCCACGTACCGGGTAATGTGATGGGAAGGCTACTGGCCGTTTGCTTCCTGGATAGCCGCGAGCACGTTGGTGGGTGACAGCGGGAGACTGTTCACCCGGACGCCGGTGGCATGGTACACGGCGTTGTGCAGCGCCGCCAACGGCGGGATGATGGGGGCCTCGCCGACGCCGCGCAATCCGTAGGGATGGCGTGGGTTGGGCACTTCGATGACCACCGTGTCGATCATGGGCATATCGAGGGCGGTGGGCATGCGGTAGTCCAGGAAGGTCGAGTTGAGCATGGTCCCGTCGGGGGCGTAGGTGTAGTCCTCGGACAATGCCCAGCCTATGCCCTGCATGGTCCCTCCCTGCATCTGGCCTTCGACGTAGCTGGGATGCACGGATGTACCCGAGTCGATAAAGGCGGTGCAGCGCAGGATGTCCACCTTGCCGGTTTCGGGGTCAACCTCGACGTCAATGATGTTGCCGGCGAAGATGGGACCCACACCGGTGGAGGTGGCGGAGGCCGACGCGGTGAGCGGGCCGCCGGTGCGCATCATGCGGCTGGCGGCTTCGGCGACGGTCATGCTCTCCTCGGTGGTGGTGCAGGTGAAGACGCCGTCCGCGAACTCGACCTGGTCGGGTTCGACCTCCCACACCATGGCGCAGCGTCCGGCCATCTGGTCCCGCAGGTCTTCGGCGGCGGCGATGGCGGCCAGGCCGGTGTCGAAGGCGATACGACTGCCGCCGGTGGAGGCGGTCCAGCCGACGGTGTCGGTGTCCACGACCGTGGGGGCGATGTCATCAATATCGATGCCCAGGGTTTCGGCGACCTGCATGGCGACGGCGGTACGGGTGCCGCCGATGTCAACCGAGCCGGTGATGAGGTTCAGGGTGCCGTTGGCGTTGACGTTGATGGTGGCGGATGACGCCTGGCCGGCCTGCCAGCGGAAGCCGACGGCGATGCCGCGGCCTTGGTTGGGGCCTTCCAGCGGCGCCCGGTTGTGGTCGCTGTTGATCATGGCCTCTTCCAGCTCGCGGCAACCGAAGACGCGGTGGGGGACGCCGTTGGGCATCCGGTCGCCCTCCTGTACGGCGTTCTGGAGGCGCAACAGAATGGGGTCCCGGCCAAGCATTTCGGCCAGTTCGTCCACCACGGCTTCCACCGCGAAGGCGACCTGTGGTTGGCCCGGAGCGCGGTAGGCCTGCACCTTCTGCTTGTTGCAGACCACGTCGTAGCCATCCACCAGCATATGGTCCATCTTGTAGGGACCGAAGCCGGTGAGGGCGCCGCCGCCCACGGGGGAACCGGGGTATGCGCCAGCCTCATACACCATGTGGAGTTGGCCGGCGACCATGGTGCCATCGTTCTTGACGCCAATCTTGCAGCGCATGAAGGTGGCTGAAGCGGGGCCGCTGCCGATAAAGACGTCGGTGCGATCCATGGCGACCTTGACCGGCTTGCCCGTCTTCTTTGACAGGACCGCGGCCACCGGATCGGTGTACGTGATGCCCTTTGCACCGAAACCGCCGCCGATTTCCATGGGCACGACCTTCACCTGGCCTTCGGGGACGCCGATGATGGCGGCGGTCTGGGCGCGGACGTTGAAGATGCCCTGGGTGCTGGTCCAGACGGTGACGCGGCCGTCGGCGGACCACATGGCGGTGGACACGTGGGGCTCAATGTAGCCCTGGTGCACGGTCTGGGTGTCAAATTCGCGCTCGATGACGATGTCGGCTTCGGCGAAACCCTGCTCAACGTCTCCGACCCTGTGCTGGATATGTCCGGCAACGTTGCTCTTGACACCGGTGTCGTCGCCGCGAGCGAACCGCTCCATGCGGAAGTAGGTGGTCATGTCCTCGTGCAGCAGGGGCGCGCCCTCGGCCATGGCGTCGCGCCAGGTGAGCACGGTGGGCAGCACTTCGTAGTCCACCTCGACCAACGACATCGCTTCCTGGGCGATGTGGGAGTTGGTGGCGCAGATGGCGGCGACGGCGTGGCCGACATACAGGACCTTGTCCTTGGCCAACAGGTTCTCTGCGATCATGCGGGCATTGCCCTGCACCTCGGCGAAGTCGATCATCCGGTTCTCGATGATTGGGAAGTCCGCGGCGGTGGCAACGGCGACGACGCCGGGCAGAGCCTCGGCCTTGCTGGTGTCGATGCTGCGGATGCGCGCGTGGCTGTAGGGGCTGCGCAGGATGCGGGCGTGGAGCATTCCCGGCAGGTTGATGTCGGCGCCGTAGCGGGCAGCGCCGGTTACCTTGTCCACGCCGTCGTGGCGCACGGGTCGGGTGCCGATGACGCGGTATCGCTGTTGGGATTCGGTGGTGGTCATGGAGTTCCTCCTGGGATTGATGCGGGCTAGGGGGTCTGAGGTTTCTGGAAATCGGAGAGGCCATCCATGGTGATGGTGCCCCTCCCGCCGGTGGCTTCGTGGAAATTGTACAACCTGTGGGAATCCCCGCCGGGATGGCTGAACCAGGATACGTGCTCGCTCACGATGTTCAACCCCTGCCGGGTTGCGGGGTGGTCTTCGTCGATGAGGAGTATAGCCGCAGCACGGAAGTCATGCTGTGCCTGGGTATGGTCCGGGACGCGAGGGCCGTGCTCGGCGATGATGTCCTCAATGGTGTAGGTTTTGATGTTGCTGGCGGTGAATATTGGATGTCTGCTGGCGGTAATCACGCGGTTGCCGTCATCATCGAGCAGCCACTCTCCGTCCTCGGCCACCCACAGGTCGGGGACTTCCGCCGGCGGGATGAAGCCGGCCAGGTAGAGTTCGATGGGGCTGTAAGGGAGGCCATTGCCGCCATTGGCGACGAGCCCGAAGTAACCCGCGGTGTACCGGCCATTCCCCAAATCCTTCAAGTCGCTGAGATTGAAACCGCCGAGTTGACCGTCTGCGCTGCTGAATCCCCAATGGCCACGCGAAGATGTCGGAATGGCATAATTCGCCCACTGGTGCAGCAATTCGTGGAGCGCCGGACCGTGCCTGATACTATCGTAGCGAGTCAGATGCGTCCTGCTCTGCAGTTTTTCACCGACGTTGAAACGTTGGTTTAATGAGTATGTTCGGATCCCTATGCCTTCCACGTCGTTCCTGATCCTTTGGTTCTGGCCGGAGTAGGAACGCACCTGGTCTTCCTGATAGTCCAAATTGGAAACCAGGAGCAGGAAATCAAACTCATCCTCAAAATGCTGGTAGAAGGGCGCCAAAAATGCAGTTGATGAGTATTGGTCAGTCACCAGGTTCTCCGACACGGGCAGGACAACGAGATTGTTATTGAATATCTGTGGGCCGTCGTCCACAGTGAAGAGAACTTCGGTGTGGATTTCAACGCCCCTGGATCTCAGTGTGGGAGCATGGGTATTGATGGAGGCGGCGTTGAGAGGGTTATTGATGGCGACGATGCGGTCGTATCTGCCGATTCTCGTGTTGTCCACCAATGGACCCAGATCGGTTATTGAGTTGTTCGCCAGTTGCAGGGTGCGCAAGGAGGGCAGGCGCGACAAAGGGGACAGGTCCGAGATGTTGTTGTGTGAGAGGAGAAGCGTACCCAGGGCACGAGTTTCGGCCAACGGAGACAGTTCCGAAACATTGTTGCGGGAGAGGTGCAGTGTCCGCAGACGGGAGAGTCCGGCCAACGGCGACAGATCCTCAACGTCGTTGTGGGCGAGATGCAGAGTCTGCAAATCCGTGAGTCCCGCCAAAGGCGTCAGATCCGAAATGTCGTTGGAATCAAGAACCAATGCCCGCAGGTTGGTAGCGTGCTGGATCCCTTCGAGGTCCCGTATTCGAGAGTTCCGCTGGACAACCTGATGAAGCGTAGCCATCTCGACGGGGAAGATGGGTGCGCCGGATGGTTTGCCAAGTTCCCTTTCCAGCGCGGCCCTCAGATTGGCGTCGGGGATCAGGATGGAACCTGGCACCTGGACCGGTTCCGGTGCGGCGTCTCGGGGTGTTGCCGAGACCCATTGGGACCAAGCGCCCCAGACGGTAGCGAATTGAACGAAGTTCCAACGCATGCCGATGGCGATGAAGTGGTAGGGAGTTCCCCCGTCCAACCCGGTGATCACGGCTTCCGAACCGTTGAACGGAACCATCCGGACGGCGGAGAAGTCGCTGACGGCAGCATCGGCGTACGGCAGATAGACGATGAAGTGAACCTGAGCGTTTTCGGCTTCGGTCCAGGTGAGCCGCACGGCGCCGGTGTCCTGTCCGTCAACGGCAGCGGTCAGGTTGGTGATCGGGCCGACACTTTGAGGTTCGGCTGTGGGAAGGGTTGGGGCGGGACCCGATGGAGGCGAACCCGATGGAGTGGCGGAAACCCATTGTGACCATCCGCCCCAGACCGTGCCGAAATCCACGAAGTTCCAGCGCATTCCAATGACGATGAAGTGGTAGGGGGTCCCACCATCCAAATCCGTGATGACGGCTTGGGATCCCGAGAAGGGAGCCATGCGCATATCACCGAAGTTGCGGACGAAGAGGTCCGACGACTTGAGGTAGGCGACGAAATGTACCTGTGCGTTTTCAGCGGTGGTCCAGATGAGCCTGACAGATCCGGCCGCCTGCCCGTCGGCGCTGGCTGCCAGATCAGTCACCTGACCGACTGTTTGCGGTTCCGCGGAGGGTGGTGATACCTGTGGGGACCCGCTGAAACCGGCCTGCGTAATCGTCAGCGCGCAGAGAAGCGCGAACGCGCCGATGCGTCGGAAGCGATGCGGAACCGGGGCAAGCGTCATGGGCCGCCGCTCAGGTGGTGAAGTTGGGCAGGAAATACTCGCGGGTGGGATCGGGGGCCATGCCGGGCATATCGGCGGGCATGACGCCGTCGCTTTCGATGGCGGAGCGCACGATGCCCTTGTTGAACGGACTGATGTCGTCGTCGGCCATGAAGTCGCGCAGGGGCATCCAGAGGCATTCTTCGATTTCCTGCTCGCTCATCTTGATCTCGTGGGACAGGGCGCGGAGGCGGCAGACGAAGTAGATGTCGGACTTGCCGTAGCGGTAGCCGTGCCAGTGGCGGAAGCAGGTCAGGGCTTCAAATTCAGCCTCGACGCCAGTTTCCTCCAACACCTCGCGGACGATGGAATCGACGATGTGCTCGCCCGGTTCCAGTGCGCCGCCGGGTAGTTTGTAGAAGGGCGGGCGGTTGTCGATGCGGTAGCGCTCGCAGACCACCAGCAACTCCTCGCGGTCGTTCAGGACGACGCCGCCGGCCCCGACGTAATGCGTGGCATAGGGCGGTATGAAAGAATCGGGGATCAGCATCAGCGTTGCGGTGATGCCGTGGTCGTCAGCGTGGTGGTAGGTGAAACCGCGCTGGGTAGCGACCGGAACGTGAGTGGCCAGTTCGATGGGAATGTCCACCCAGGCAACCTCGTAGCCGGCTTCGTGCCATTCGGTTATGGATGCGTCCAGGGACGCGGCGAAATCATCGGGACTGGGAGGAAGTTCGTCGGATTTGACCACCACACCACGGAAGGGGTTGGGCGTAGCGGCGAGGGGAGAAACCATCAGGCGCCTCCGTATGAATCGGTTGGTTTCGGGGTCGGCGGCAGTATAGCACAAGGACTTCCGCAGGTTGGGCCACGCCCCGGTTGACTCGGTTATAATCCGCCCACGGTGGCGCCGTTAGTGCAGCCGATCGATTGGGCGCCACACCGAACGCGGGAACTGGGGAGGTCATCGTGCTGGATTTAATCGTAAAGGGCGGGACCGTGGTGACGCCGGATGGCTCCGGCCTCATGGACGTTGGCATTCAGGGCGAGCAGATCGTGTCGGTGAGCGCCCCGGGGGTGCTGGACGGCCTGGGGGCCGTTGAGACCATCGACGCCACCGGGATGATTGTGCTGCCGGGCGGCATCGAACCCCATGCTCACATCAACGTGC
This sequence comes from Dehalococcoidia bacterium, assembly GCA_963668585.1. Lineage (GTDB taxonomy): Bacteria > Chloroflexota > Dehalococcoidia > Lucifugimonadales > UBA3495 > Bin87. The sequence continues at coordinate 1,839,248 of OY764869.1, forward strand.
CGGTGCCCGACTATTGGGCGGGCGGCGATACCGGCGTTTTCACGCAGCCTCCCGAGGCGGCCAGCCGGGCGGCAGCGTTCGGCGGCGTCACCACCTACGTGGACTTCGCCGGCGCATTGCCCCTGACGCCGGGCGCGGTGCCGCCTTCCGATCCCATCATGGCTCAAATCGAGACGCGGCGGGATATTTTCCGGGGGCATTCCTACACGGATTACACCTTCCACTATATTCTGGCCGGGGCCATCCCGCCCAGCACCATCGGGGAGATTGGGGAAGCCATCCAGTCCGGGGTTGCCAGCTTCAAGATTTTCACCACCTTCCACGCCCGTGTCCCCATGGGACACCTGTGGGAGATATTCCAGGAAGTGGGCAAGCATGGCGGCATCATGGCGGTACACGCCGAAGAGGACGACATCGTCACCTACATGGAGGAAAAGCTGGAACGGGAGGGACGCGACCACGCCTCCAACCTGCACCTGGCCCACAACAACATTTCCGAGGACATCTCTTTCCGCAAGGTGGTGCGCCTGGCGCAGAAGACGGAAACCGGCATCTATTTCGTTCACACCACGGCCAAGGAGGGCGTCGCCGCCATCGCCGAGGCTCGCATGGCGCAGTTGCCGGTGTATGGCGAGGCGCTGCACAACTACCTGGAGTTCACCTGCGACGACTATCTGAAACCCGACGGCCTGGCCATCCACACCTACCCGGCCATCAAGTACACGGACGACCGCGACGCGCTGCAACAGGGTCTGGTGGACGGCCCGATTTGCACCACAGCCACGGACGAATGGACCACCTACCGGAACGTGAAGCTTGCCGGCGAAACCATCCGCACGCTGTGCGGAGGACACAACGGCATCGAGACCCGTTTGCCCGTCACCTACACCAAGCTTGCCGCCACGGGCCGCGTTGACCTGCAGCGGTTCGCCGCCATCACCTCCACCAACGCCGCGAAGATCCTGGGGATGTACCCGCAGAAGGGCGCCATCGCCGTGGGCAGCGACGCCGACATCGTGATTTTCGATCCCAACCTGAAGAAGAAGATCACAGTGGAAGAACTTCACGCCGATTCGGACTATTCCATTTGGGACGGCTTCCAGTGCGAGGGTTACCCGATCATGACGATGCTGCGCGGCAAGGTGATAGTGCGCGACGGGCAGTTGCTCGGCGATTCATCGGACGGCCGCTGGATTTCCCGCAGGGTGGCCCCGAGGGTGGTGACGCAGACCTCGGTATAGAAAGCGGCCGGTGACGCGGTGGTCGGCGGATCGATCCGGCGACCACCGCTGAGCCATGGGATCCAAGGATGGCGCGAGGCTGCACCGCGCCATCCGATGATTGACGATCATCGTATTCGTGACGTGGCGAACTGTGAACGAAGGCGGATACAGGAAATGCCAAGCAACCGCCGACCCCTGCGTGTTGAGCTGAAACCATGCGGTTCCCCTGGGCCAACGTCGCGCTGATTGTCCTGGTTGGCCTGGAGTTGGTCACCGGGTACCTGGGCCTGATCCACTCCAATCCGGAGTGGATCGCCGCGATGCACCTGCACCGCATTTTCGGGTTTGCCATCCTGGCCCTGTTCGTGTGGAAGTCGCGCAACATCCTGGGGTCGCTGAAATCCGGCTATAACTGGCGCCGTTCGGGCCGGGAGATGCTGTGGTCGCTGATCCTGCTGGTGGGACTGCTGACCGTCGTGGGCCTTGGGTTGGCGTGGAGCCACCTGGGAAGCTACTCATGGTTGGGCTTTTCGGGAACAACGATACATTTGAACCTGGCCTGGATGCTGATTCCGCTGCTGGTGTGGCACTCGCTGCGGCATCGGATCAGTTTTCGGACCCGCTATCTGGCCGACCGGCGCAACCTGCTGCGCGTGGGAGGTCTGGCGCTGGCCGGCCTGATGCTGTGGCGCACAGCGGAACTGGCAGGCATCCTGGCCGACGGACCCGGCGCCGTCCGTCGCTACACCGGATCGTATCCCGAAAACGGGCCCGACTTCCCCGTTACCATGTGGCTGAATGACCGCGTGCCCCACATCGACGCGGCGGCGTGGCGTCTGCGGGTGGACGGACACGTGGAGCGCCCCTACGAACTGGATATCGCCGAGTTGCAGAGTTGGGACCACCGGCTTATGGCCACGCTGGACTGCACGGGCGGTTGGCATACCACCCGCGAATGGGCGGGGATGCCGGTCAGCGAACTGCTGGCCCGGGCGCGACCCAGGCCGGGGGCGTCCAGCATCACGATACGCTCCCGCACCGGCTACTTTCGCCGGTACTCGCTGGCGGAATCGGACCGGGCCATCCTGGCCAGCCGGGTGGACGGCGCGCCGCTGTCGCCGGGGCACGGGTTCCCGGGCCGGATGGTTGAGCCGCACAAGCGTGGTTACGACTGGGTCAAGTGGGTTGACTCGATAACGGTGAATGACACCGGGAAGTGGTGGCAACCGCCCTTGCCGCTGACCTGAACACGGAGCCGGCAGGGGTTGGGATACCGCCCCCCGCTATGCTAAAATCCGCTTGCAATTCTGAACGCAAACATCGTGGCCGTGTTGCGCAGCCCACGGGATGCGTGTCCGGTTCAATCAAATCAATTGCGAGGTGCCGTATGGCGAATATAGTCCTTTCCAATACCAGCTACAACGTTGTGGGTACGCGGCCTATCCGCCACGACGGCGCTGACAAGGTTACCGGCCGGGCCAAATATGGCGCTGACTTTGAGTTGTCCGGGACGCTGTTCGGCAAGGTCCTGCGCAGTCCCCACGCTCACGCCCGCATCAAGTCCATCGACACTTCGGCCGCCGAGGCGCTGCCGGGAGTTCGCGCCGTGGTGACGGGCGCCGACCTGCCCATCGCCGGCAAGGAAAACCCGCCCATGTCCGCCCGCGCCGCCAGCAACAACATCCTGGCAGCGGACAAGGCTCTGTTCCGTGGGCACCCCATCGCCGCCGTGGCCGCTGATTCCGCGCACGTCGCCGAGGAAGCCGCAGCGCTGATCAAGGTCGATTACGAAGTCCTGCGCGCCAGCACCAACGTCCTCGATGCGATGAAAGACGACGCTGAACTGCTGCACGAAGACATGACCACCACTGAGTTGGGCGAAGAAACCGACAAGCACAGCAACGTCTCCAACCGCTTCGTCCACGAGCAGGGCGACGTCGAGAAGGCGTTTGCCGATGCCGACTACGTGGTGGAGCGCGAGTTCGACACGCGCACGGTACACCAGGGATACATTGAGCCGCAGAACGCCTGCGCGCTTTGGAATACCGACGGGTACCTGACCGTTTGGACCAGCACGCAGGGCGCATTCGTGGCCCGCGACGCGCTGGCCGGTGTCCTGGACCTGCCCGTATCCAAGATCAAGGTGGTCCCCATGGAAATCGGCGGTGGATTCGGAGGAAAGATTCCGATCTACCTGGAGCCCCTGGCTGCGCTGCTTTCAAAGAAGACCGGCCGTCCGGTGAAGATGCAGATGAGCCGCACCGAGACATTCGAGGCCACCGGCCCCACCGCAGGAGCCCACGTAAAAATCAAGATGGGCGCAAAGAAGGACGGCACCTTGGTCGCCGCCGACGCGGTGCTGATGTACGAGGCCGGCGCATTCCCAGGCGCTTCACCCGTGACCGCCGGAGCCCAGTGCGTCTTCGCGCCCTACGACCTGGAAAACCAGCGGGTCGAAGGCTACGACATCGTCACCAACAAGCCGCGATCCTTCGCATATCGCGCTCCGGGAGCGCCGATCGCCGCGTTCGGCGGAGAGCAGGTCGTGGATGAGCTGGCCGCCAAGTGCGGAATGGATCCCCTGGAGTTCCGCCTCAAGAACGCCAGCAAGGAGGGCAGCCGTAGGGTTGACGGCCCCCAGTTCCGCGTCATCGGCAACATTGAAACCCTGGAGGCGGCCAAGGACTCCGACCACTACAAGTCCGACCTTTCGGGGCCCAACCGAGGCCGCGGCGTGGCCAGCGGTTACTGGATGAACATCGGATTGGCGTCCAGCGCGAGCATCAGCGTCAACGCCGACGGCACCATCGGTTTGGTGGAAGGCTCAACGGACATCGGGGGTTCCCGCGCGTCCATCGCCATGCAGGCGGCGGAAGTCCTGGGCATCCCGGCCGAGGACGTGCGTCCGCAGGTCGCCGACACCGACTCGGTGGGTTACACGTTCCTAACCGGAGGAAGCCGCACCACCTTCGCCACCGGCTGGGCCGCTTATGAGTGTGCCGAGGAGGTCAAGCGGAAGATGATCGACCGCGCCGGCCAGATCTGGGAAAAGGACCCTTCGGAAATTGAGCTTGCGGACGGCATCTTCAAGCACAACTCCGACGAGGACCTGCAGATGTCCTTCAAGGAATTGTCCTCGCAACTGGCCCGCACCGGCGGACCGGTTTCCGCGCAGGTGAGCGTCAGTCCGGGCGGAGAAGGCGGAGCCTTCGGCACCCACCTGGTTGACGTTGAGGTTGACCCCGAAACCGGCAAGGTTGAAGTGCTGCGCTACACCGTCGTGCAGGACGCCGGCAAGGCGATTCACCCCAGCTACGTTGAAGGCCAGATGCAGGGCGGCGCCGTGCAGGGCATCGGCTGGGCGCTCAACGAGGAATACTTCATGAGCGACTCGGGCGATATGGTGAACTCCAGCTTCCTGGACTACCGGATGCCCACCGCGCTGGACCTCCCCATGATCGACACCATCATCGTGGAGAAGGCCAACCCCGGCCATCCCTACGGAGTGCGCGGCGTCGGAGAGGTTCCCATCGTGCCACCCATGGCGGCCATGGCCAACGCCATCCACAACGCCATCGGCGTGCGCATGGAGCAGCTTCCCATGTCCCCCGGCGCCATCATGGAGCAGCTTTGGGATAAGAACGGCGGCTAATCGGTCAAACCCAATCGAGCGCAATTGCCGGCGGCGGTTCCACATCGTCGCCGGTATCCATATCCGGCGTACCCGCCCACCCGATCAAGGAGAAACGTCAATCATGGCCCGAGTACCCTTCGCCACCAGAGAGAGCATGGACGCCGCCGGACAGGCGGTTTGGGACGAGATCGAGACCTCACGCGGCGGGGTGCAGCGCAACTACGCTGCCCTGCTCAACAACCCGGAGGCATCCAGCAACTTTGCCCACCTGGGCGGCTACGCCCGCTTCGGGACGCCGCTGCCGGCTCGCGTCAAGGCCGTGGCTGTGCTGACGGCGGCACGGGAAGCCTGCGGCCACTACGTGTGGACGGTGAACCAGCCTGCCGCCCGCAACGCGGGGCTCACCGATGCCGACATCGCGGCCATCCACGAGTATCGCGCGCCCAACGGCCTCAGCGGCGATGACGCCGCGATATCCGGTTTCGTCATCGAACTGCTGCGCCAGCACCGCGTCTCCGACGGCACGTTCGAGGCAGTCCGCGGCATCCTGGGAGACGCTGGCATCGTTGATATGCTGGTGGTGGTGTCCTACTACCACGGCCTGGCGCACGCGCTGCAGGCGCTGGCGGTGGACTTGCCCGAGGGCACGGCGGATGCGCTGACCTACTGATTCTTCGTTTCTGCCTCGTATTCTTCGAGGCAGTTCACGATCACGTCGTTCATCGCCGGGAATTCGTTCTCGGCGAAGTTTTTGACCCAGGCCTCGATTTTGGCGCGGGTGGCGCCGTCATCCCATCCGATGCCATAATCAGAATCGTCCAGGATGTAGTCATTTTCCTCGTGCAAAGTAGCCCAGCCGTCAGTCAGAGAGGTGGTTTTGAGCCTAAACAGGTCAGGCCGTTGTCGTATTCAGCGTCGTTCGTTTGCATGATGGTTGGCAACCTGCAAGAATAATGGCGGGACACACGGCGGTTCGCTATTGTCGCCAGTTCGCGCGAGATCATAACGTACCAAAACGAACCGCCAGGGGACAATCATTATGGCTACGGTTACCAGGGATACCGTCGAGCGTGTGGCCGCCATCATCGGCGATACCCTCAACGGCTGGTTTCATCCCTATCTCAACTTCGAACCCATCGTCGTACGACAACGCCACGACGACTGGTACGGCGAGGATTACCTGGAGGCGTGGATTGTGTGGGAGGGCGACTACGCTTACATGGACAATTCCCGCACCATCACCCTGTACCAGTTTGTCGAACCCCTACTGGATGATTTGGGCATCGACTTGCGCCTGGATCCTCACTTCATTGCCAAACGGGAATGGGAGCCCAACAAAGAGCGGATTCTCAGATGAACCCTCTGGAGCTTATCGCACTGGCCCGTGCTCTGGTTAACGGTGTAATCGCAAGCGGCCCGGCGTCTGTCTCCCAAACCGAATTGTGCCGCGCCGTCAGTTGCGCTTGCTACGCAATGTTCCATACACTGGCTACCAGCAACGCCAATAGTCTGATTGGAGCGTCGCCGGCTGAGCGGCAACGGTGGGCTTGGCAGCAGGCGCACCGCGCCGCCGACCATCGCACCAGCCGGAACAAACTCAGCCGTGCCAGCCTCAGCGGACGGTTTCCCGGAGCTATCAGAAACTTCGGCGAGGTGTTCGCAATCGCTCAGAGACGTCGCCATTCCGCTGATTATGATCCCCACAGCGAATTCTACGCAGACGATGTGATTGACCTGATCGAACGTGTTGAAATCGCCATCAGTGCCTTCAACCAAACCCCCGACGACGTCCGCCGCGACTTGGCTATCCACATTCTCACCAACGTCCGTAGCGATTGATCTTTGACCATTACGACCACACCCTGACCCAACGGAGGCCCCACCATGCCCGACTACGCATACCTCGTCCAGATGGACATTCCTGCTGAGCACGAAGCCGATTTCAACCGCGTTTATGACACCGAGCATGCCAAGTACCTATGCCAGGCCCCCGGCGTCTATTCCTGCGATCGCTTCCTGCTGAAGTCCACCGACGCTCCGAAGTTCGCCCGTTACGCTGCCGTCTACAGGATTGATGACCCCAGCGTGCCCAGTTCCGAAGGATGGCGCATCGAGGGCGAAAAAGGCGACTGGGCCACCAAGATCCGCCCTCACGCCACCAACCGAACCCATACCATTCTCAATCTCATCGCCGATGCCGGCGACGCATCAGCCGACGCGCCATACATCTATGTGGTGCAGACTGACATTGCCCCCGATGCCGAGGACGAGTTCAACCATCTGTACGATACCGTTCACCTGCCCGGCCTTTGCCAAGTGGACGGAGTGGAGAGCGCAACCCGGTATCGCGTCGAGAGCACCAACCTTGACGGCTTGCAGAAGTACGGCGCCGTGTACCGCATCGCCAGCCCGGCGGTGGTCGAGTCCGACGCGTGGAAATCCGCCGCGCAGGATGAATGGGCGGCCAAAGTGCGAAGCAAGTGCATTGGTCTCACTCATGCCCTGATGGAATGCGTGGCGCGGCATAGCGCCGGCTAGTCAGTGGTGGCCACAGAGGTAACCATCCACACTGACGGAGCCTGCCTGGGCAATCCCGGCCCGGGCGGCTACGGTGTGATTCTGGATCACGGTGGTCGGCGAAAAGAGTTATCCGCCGGATACTCGCTGACCACCAACAACCGCATGGAGTTGCTGGCGGCAATCGTTGGTCTGGAGGCGTTGAACCGCCCCTGCGACGTTACCCTGCACTCCGACTCGCGCTACCTGGTTGACGCGGTCAGCAAGGGCTGGGCGGTCAAATGGCGGAGCAACGGGTGGATGCGCAACAAGCGCGAAGCAGCGGTGAACCCGGACCTGTGGGAACGGCTGCTCAACCTGCTGGAACGCCACCGCGTTGAGTTCCGGTGGGTGAAAGGACACAGCGGCGACCCGAACAACGAACGCTGCGACGCATTGGCCTCTGCGGCGGCGAGGGGAAGCGACCTGGCCGTGGATTCCGGTTATCCGCCCGTGAACGCGCGACGGGGCCCGCGCTAGCCAGACTGGCACAGGCATGAAAGGAGCGGCCGGTCCCAAGGGGGGAGTCGCTGAAGGAGCGGCTCACTGCCGGTCGCTGGCCTACGATTGTAACCAATGGGCAGTTCGGTTGCAACTGATAGTACAGATTCGCTACAATCGGGAAACCACAACCCAACCATGCACCGGAAGAGGTAATCACCATGGCCGTATCCGCCAGTACCATCAGAAACGTCGTGCTGTTGTCGCATAGTGGCGCCGGCAAGACCTCGCTTGCCGAAAACATCCTCTTCAATGCCAAGGTGATCAACCGCATTGGCCGAGTCGAGGACGGCACCACCGTCTCCGACTACGAGCCTGAAGAAGCCCGCCGCGCCGCCAGCGTGCAGACCAGTTTGCTGCGCGTCACCGACGGCGACGACAAGATCAACATCCTGGACACGCCCGGCTACGACGAATTCCTGGGAGAAGCGGTGGGCGCCCTGCGGGTGGTGGAATCCGCCATTATCCTGGTGGCCGCGCCGTCGGGAGTGGACGTTGGCACCGAGCGGTCGTGGGACATGGCGCGGGAGAACGGCCGGTCCGTCGCCATCGTCCTGAACAAGATGGACCGGGAAAACGCCAACTTCGAGCGCAACGTGCAGGAACTCCAGAGCATTTTCGGCAACCAGTGCGTACCGTTCCAGTTGCCCATCGGAGAAGCGCTGGACTTCAGCGGGCTGGTGAGCGTGATTGATCCGCCGGCCGACCTGCCCGCGGGTGTGGTGGGCGATTTCGACTCCGCCCGCGAGCGTCTGATCGAAGCGGTTGCCGAGTCCGACGACAATCTCGCCGACAAGTATCTTGAAGGCGAAGAGATAACGGCGGCTGAAGTCACAGCCGGCGCGCGCATCGCAATCCGAAACGGCGACCTGGTGCCGATATTGGTCTCTGCGGCCACCCAGAACATCGGCGTGGACGAACTGGTCCAGTTCACCCGGGACTTTCTGCCCTCTCCGGCTGACTTGCCGGGATCTTCGGGCGACGACGACATAGCCGCCGATGCCTCCGGGCCGTTGGCCGCGCTGGTCTTCAAGACCACTTCCGACCCGTTCGTCGGCAAGTTGTCGATGTTCCGCGTCTTCCGTGGCACCGCCAATTCCAACGGCGAGGTGTACAACAACAACAAGGGCGAGTCCGAGCGTCTCGGCCAACTGTACCTGCCCCAGGGCAAGAATCAGGATAATGTCGCCGAAGTGGTGGCCGGAGATATCGGGGCCATCGGCAAGCTGAACGCAACCCTCACCGGCGACACCCTGTGCGCCAGCGACAACCGGGTTACGCTGCCCTCCATCGAGTTCCCGCTGGGGTTCTACTCGCTGGCTGTCATGCCGGCCACGCAGGCGGACCTGGACAAGATGTCCACGTCGCTGGCCCGCATCGTGGAGGACGACCCCAGCCTCCAGTTCACCAGGAATCCGGAGACCAGCGAGAGTTTGCTCACCGGAATGGGCGAGGTGCAGATTGAGGTCGCGCTGGACCGCATCAAGCGGAAGTTCGGGGCCAGCCTGAACGTCAAGTTGCCCGTGGTGCCGTACCGGGAAACCATCACGCAGATTACGAACTCCGAGTACCGCCACAAGAAGCAGACCGGCGGCAGCGGCCAGTACGGCCACGTGCTGCTGAGGCTGGAGCCTCGCGTCCGCGACGAGGGGTTCGAGTTCGGTAACGAAGTGGTCGGCGGCCGGGTGCCGCGCGAATTGATCCCAGCGGTGGAAAAGGGAGTGGTCAACACCCTGAAAGAAGGCGTGCTGGCTGGCTTCCCGGTGGTAGATTTGAAGGCCGTTATCTACGACGGCAGTACCCATCCGGTGGACGGCAAGCCCATCGCTTTTGAGATTGCGGGGAGCCAGGCGTTGCGACAGGGTATGCAGAAAGCGTCGCCTGTCCTGCTGGAACCCATCTTGAGGCTGTACGTCACCGTTCCGGAGAACTACACCGGCGACATCATCAGCGACATGAACAGCAAGCGGGGCCGGATCCTGGGAATGGCTCCGGAAACCAGGTACACCATCATCGAGGCCGAGGTTCCCCAGGCCGAAGTTCAGCGCTACTCCCAGGACCTGCGATCCATGACCGGAGGGCGCGGTTCCTACCGATTCGATTTCGATCACTACGAGCAGGTGCCGCAGAACATCGAGCAGCGAGTGATCGACACGGCCAAGCAGGCCAAGGACGGAGCGACCGCTTAGGGTCGAGATCACATCGGCAACAAACGGGGGCGGGTTTCAAACCCGCCCCTACAATTTAACGCGAACCGGACGCCGGGGCGCTACAACGGGGAGGCGAAGATTTCCGACACCGGGATGGTTAGGTCGGGGATCATCCCAATGTCTATGATGTCGCCGATGTGAAACACAGATTCCTCCGTGTACACGCCAACATTGCCGTCGATGATTGGTGCGGTCAAGGCGCGGACCGACTCTACGTCAGCATCAACTATCAGGTACATCGGGATACCGTGGCGCGCGTACAGTTCGCGCTTGGTTTCCAAATCGTACCTCGTGTTCGACGGAGACAGGATTTCCACCACCAGGTCGGGCGGGCCTTCACAGGCGCGGTGAGTCAGGATACCCAACCGCTCAGCGCGTACGAACACCAAGTCCGGTTCTACGGTAGATTCATCCGGCAGCAGAACGGCGAATGGAGCGGGTATCACCAGACCAAGGTCCCGCGCAGCCACGTGAACGTCGAATCGGGTCGACAAATTTTTGGCAGCAATCTGATGCTTGATGTTGGGCGCTGCGGCCATGTGATACAAAACTCCATCTATTAACTCCCACCGCTCGCCCTCGGGCGTGGCGAAATAGTCGGCGTAGGTGTATTTGCCCTTTGCCCTTGTCGATACCATGGCGGCCTCCGAAAATGTCGTGATTCACCGCTCGGCGTGGCCGGCTAGAAGCCCCAGGTGGGCTGGTATTCGCCGAATACGTCGCGGAACACACCCATCATTTCGCCGAGGGTCGCCTCCGCCTTTACGGCCTCGACCAACGGGTACATCAAATTGGCGTCGCTGCCGGTTTGTCGGGCTGCGGTTTCCAGGGCGCGGAGTCGGACGGCGACCTCCCGGTCGTCGCGGCGACGGCGCACCTCATTCAGATGGGCGATGTGCCGCTGCTCGCCGGCCTCATCGACCCGCAGTATCGGGATGCCAAGGCTTTCGTCCTCGGCCACGTACTCGTTGACCCCTACGGTGATACGCTCCCGGCGGTCCTCTTCCTGCTGGTAGATGTAGGCCGCGTCGGCGATCTCACGTTGCAGGTATCCCGATTCCAGGGCCGGTATCACGCCGCCGAGCCGTTCAATCTGCTGGAAATATTCGTAGGCGCCGGCTTCAACCTGGTTGGTCAAGGCCTCCAGGAAATAGCTGCCGCCCAGGGGATCCACGGTGTCGGTGACTCCGGTTTCGTGGGCGATGATCTGCTGGGTGCGGAGGGCTTGCAGGGCTGCCTCGGCGGATGGCAAGGCCCAGGCCTCGTCCTTGCCGTTGGTATGCAGCGACTGGCAGCCGCCGAGGACGGCGGCGAGAGCCTGCAGCGAAACGCGCACCACGTTGTTCTCCGGTTGCTGCGCGGTGAGCGATGCGCCGGAGGTTTGGGCGTGGAAGCGCATCCAGCCCGAGCGTTCGTTTTCGGCGCCGAAGGTTTCGCGCATCTCGCGCGCCCAGACGCGGCGGGCCGAGCGGAACTTGGCAATCTCTTCGAAGAAGTCGTTGTGGACGTTGAAGAAGAAACTGAGTCGCGGCGCGAAGTCGTCCACCGCCATGCCCCGTTCCACGCAGTGGCGCACGTACTCGAACCCGTCGGCCAGGGTGAACGCCAACTCCTGCACCGCGTTGCTGCCGGCCTCGCGGATGTGATAGCCGCTGATGCTGATAGGGTTGAAGCGCGGCATATTGTCGGTGGCGAACTCGACGGTGTCCACCACGAGGCGCATTGACGGGTTGGGCGGGAATATGTACTCGTTCTGGGCGATGTACTCCTTGAGGATGTCGTTCTGAAGCGTGCCGCCCAGGGAGCCGATTTTCGCGCCCTGACGCTCGGCGGCGGCGATGTACATGGCCCAGATGATGGCGGCGGGGCTGTTGATGGTCATCGACGTGGTGACCTGGTCCAGGGGTATGCCGTCGAAAACGGTTTGCATGTCTTCCAGACAGGACACCGCGACGCCGCACTTGCCGAACTCGCCGCGGGCGCGGTCGTCGTCGTGGTCGTAACCGTAGAGAGTCGGCATATCGAAGGCGACGCTGAGGCCGGTTTCCCCCTGATCCATGAGAAAGCGGAACCGCTCGTTGGTTTCTGCGGGTTCCCCGAATCCGGCGAACATGCGCATGGTCCAGAGCCGCGAGCGGTAGCCGGAGGGATGCACGCCACGAAGGTATGGGTAGTCACCGGGATAGCCGACGTCGCGGAGATAGTCGCTGTCGGCCACGTCCGTCGGCCCATACACCGGCGCCACCGGGATCTGGCTCAGCGTCTTGTACGCCGACTTGCGCCGGGGCGAGGCGTCGGCGCGCTGCTGCCATTCGGCGAAGCGCTGTTCGATGGCGTCAATGTCATGTTCGTTGGGAAGAACCACGGGAAACTCCTATCGGTATGACCTTGGGGCCGTGAATCGGCGTTGGAGGCGTGTCAGTAGGTGAAGATGTCGGAGACGGGACAACTGAAGCCGGATAGCACGGGCTCGCAGACCAGCGTATCGTTGATGCCGAACCGTTGGACTGTGCCGTCGTCGTGGTGGGCCACGATTTCCTGTGTTGCCGGATAAACCACCAATGCCAATCGCACGCCGGCGTCGAGCCACAGGTGTACTTTGCGGTCCACCTGCGGTTGGCGGTCGTTGGGCGAAAATACTTCCACCACCAGATCAGGGATGACCCTGACGTAACCCCGGGACTCTGGCCTGTTTGCCATGCGTTCATAAGAGATGAAAGCATAGTCTGGAGCCAGAACGGTGTCCGGACTTAGTTGGAACCCTGTTTCGGCGATGCGGTCGCGACCCAAATTGTGCTGCCTGATGAAAGAACCAATTTGCCAGGAGGACTCTGAACCGACAAACCCATGGTCATCACTGCCCGGCGGCATTTCAATCAGTTCTCCTTGAATCAATTCGCGGCGCATCCCGCTGTCCGGCATGGCCAGCAGGTCATCGGCGGTGAGCGGTTTTTTGGCGGTGGTCATTACCGGAGACCTCCAAGTTGGGACAACGCATTCGCACTGGTGAAGTATAACGCAGCGGGAGTCCAGACCGAGGGCAGGGACACATTGCGACGTTCACGGTTGCTAGATCGTTGGCGTTATCGTCTCTGCCTGTGGTCGAATTGAACGATACCTCGGTCAGAGACTGTTCGTAGGATGGGAGACTGTTGACCGGCCCAATGAATTGCCAAGTAGTGTTTGGCACGGGTTGACGCCACATAAAGGAGCTTCTTATTGAATACGGTGTCACTAAAATTATCATTAACCCCGAGCACAATTACGGCGTCATATTCTAGGCCCTTCACCTCTGGTATGCGTGCCAAGACGGCTTTTGAGTCATGAACCTCCGACCCAAACCGTCCGACTTCATCAATACCGTTGTCCTTGCAAAATCTTTGAAACGCCCACAGGTTGTTCACATCTCTAACCAGGATGGCAATTTGGGCATCGGCGAGGTCTCCCAGCGACCTTATTCGTTCCAACTCGCCGGCAATCGTAGGGTACATATCCCCTCGGCTGGCGTGCCGGTGGTATTCAACCCGGTGCCCTTCGCGACCAAATGCGATGGGCGCGTCGACATAGGTGTCAAACTGCCGCAGTATGCGGTTGTTGTATCGGGTAATGTGCTGATTGGAGCGATAAGACGTGCGAGCGTGTTGGACTTTGGTGTTGAAACGACCCAGTGGCCTTTCCAAATCCCGCCAGCGGCGGATGCCTCGATAGGGCGTGAGTCGTTGCGCCGTGTCGCCTAGGATGGTGAACCAGTTGTTGACCGAACTAAGCCGGAGCAACATGAACTCAATAGGGGAAACATCCTGAGCCTCGTCCACTACGATGTGGCGATTACGCCGTCTGATGGTGTTATTGAGGAGATGATCAAGATAGGTCAAGGCACCAATGTCGGAATCCTCAAATTCGTAGCGGCCATCTCGGCCATTCCAATATATGTGCAACTCTTCGGCTTCTTCGATGCTGATTGCCCCCAGAGAAAGCTCCGATAACCGCTCTGGGTTGGATACCACGTTTGCGTATTCCTTTTGAAAGTCGATTTCGGGCCACGTGGGAGTAAGCCAGGGATCTACATAGTCTAAGGAGATGCGTTGACGAAGCCGTTGTTCTTCCTGGTCTCGGGACCTGCCAACCAAATCAGTCTTGGACAGTATGATGTCGACGATAGTGCTGACGAACTCCCGACGCTTCACGTTCAGCTGAGCCATGCTGGAGTTGCTGGGGAATACGCGGTTAAGAGCCGTTAGTATTTCAGCTTCGCTAACAGTGATACGCCGCCCTGCGAAGAAAAACATCAACGCTGAAAGAGTACGCAAACCCCCGCGCATATCCCGAGTCAACTGTCTGATATGTCGGCCCAAAGTATCGACCATCGCCATTGAGCCTTTGAACGATTCGGCAGATTCATCGTAGGCGGTCATCTCGCCCTTTCCGAGTAGGTTGTCCCATATTCGAGCATTGAAAATCAGCTGCCGGGAGTGGCAGCCGGTCAACCACTGCCGGAGGGTAGTTTGCCGGACGTTTGCGCGAACACCGAGGCTAGGCAGAATGTCGGCGGCGTATTCTAAGAAAGAGCTGGAGGGGCCGATGAAAAGAGTTGTATCGGGTGTGGGACGTTCTAGTTCAGGAAGGTCGTTGAATGGAGAGAGTAGATAGGCAATGCGATGGAATCCAATTTCGCTCTTCCCACTGCCGGCTGCGCCTTGCACTACCAAGACTTGGTCGGTTACATTCGCAATGCTCTCGTACTGCTCCGGTTCAATGGTTTCGATGATCACGGAAAGGTGGCCATCGGATACACCAGTGCTGCTGAGCGCGGCGGTTAGCACGGGGTTTGGGGAGGCAGCGCCGCCGGTAGGCAGGGCACGCCGGTACATATCATGTAGCTCGGTCAATTGTTGATTGCGAATCCGCAGGAAGCGCCTAAGGTCCACCCTGACTTGGATTTCCCCTGCGGGAGCGCGATACCTGCTGTCATTGTCATTGAGGTACCAAAGCCGAGCAACCGGTGCTGTCCAATTGACGATGTTCGTCTCGCTAATGCCGTTTTCTCCTATGTATATGGTCTTGGCGTCAGGGTCCAAAGGATCAAGTTGCAAGTAATCTACCCGACCGAAATAGGGTTGCTGTGACGCAGAGTCTAGGTTTGCCAGCTCTTTCACTCGCTGTTGCTGAATGAGGTCGGCGGTCCTGGTATCACCGGCTTGGGCCGGCGAACCGGAGCGGATTCGGGAAGAACGGGCTTGGATGATGCGAATCACATCGTCCAGTTTTTCACGTTCCTCACTGAAAGGATCTTGGCCGCTGTTAGGTTGTGCAATCATACTATCCAGCCGTTGAACTGATGCTGGGCCCCGGTGAGTTAGCCACTGGCCGCTACCTCACCAGCCGCACGTAGCGGCGGCGGCCGGCGCGGACCACGTCGCCGGTTTGCAGCGTCGGGCTGGCGTCGGCGGTTACGGGTTCACGTCCGCCGTTGGGGTGGATGATTTCCACGGCGCCCTGTGCGATCAGACGGCGCGCCTCGCCGTTGCTGGACGCCAACCCCGCCTGCGCAAGCAACCGGTTCATGGGCAGGTCAGCCACTTCAGCCAGGCTGACTTCGGGCATATCGTCGGGTACGTCGCGGCGCTGCACCACCTGCTCGAAGTGAGACTCGGCGGTGCGGGATGCGTCATCGTCGTGGAACACGCCGGTGATGTAGCGGGCCAAACGCTTTTTGAAGTCCATGGGGTTGGCGGTTTCGGACTCCATGGCCTGCCGCATCTCCGAGATATCGGCATCCGGAACGTCGGTTAGGTATTCGTAATATGAGGTGATCAGGCTGTCGGGCAGGGACATGAGCTTGCCGTACATTTCTTCGGGCGGTTCCTCGAGCGCGACGTAATTGCCCAGGCTCTTGCTCATCTTCTGGACGCCGTCGGTGCCCACCAGGATGGGCATCATGAAACACTGCTGGGGGGTCTGGCCCATCATGCCCTGCAACTCGCGGCCCACCAGCAGGTTGAACATCTGGTCAGTGCCGCCGAACTCCACGTCGGACTCTATAACCACAGAGTCGTAGGCCTGCATGAGTGGGTAGAGCATCTCGGTGATGGCGATGGGCTGGTTCTGGGAGTAGCGGTTGGCGAAATCCTCACGGTGGAGGAACTGGTTGATGGTGAAACGGCTGGTGAGTTCAATGACGTTGGCAAGGGTGAACTCCCCGAACCACTGACTCTGCCATTCGACCTGGGTGCGCTCGCGGTCCACAACCTTGAAGAACTGGCGCATGTAGGACTCGGCGTTTTCCAGCACCTCGGCGTGGGAGAGCATGGTGCGGGTGGCCGAGCGGCCGGAGGGGTCGCCGATCTGCGCCGTCCAGTCGCCGACGATGAGGATGACCTGGTGGCCCAGATCCTGGAGTTGGCGCAGTTTGCGCAGTCCGACCACGTGGCCCAGGTGGATGTCGGGCCGGCTGGGGTCGAAACCCATCTTGAGCCGCAGGGGACGGCCCCTCCGGAGCATGGCCGCAAACTCCTCCTCGGAGATAATGCGGCTGACGCCCCGCTGCAGGATGGGGGACAGGTTTTCGGGAACTTCTACTCGACTGGTCACGCTGTCAACCTCGCCGTGGTTCCGGCCGGTTATGCGTGGTCCAGCCGGTCGTGTTCTTGAAGAATACTGCGGGCGTTATCGACGTCGCGGTTCATCTGGGTGATGAGGGCGTCGATGCCGTCAAAAGTTTCCTGACCGCGCAGCCGGGAAACGAACTCCAGGCGCAGGTTCTCGTCATAGATGTCGTCGGAGAAATCCAGCAGGTGGGCCTCGATGAGCCGTTGGCTCAGGCCGAAGGTTGGCCTGACGCCGATGCTGGTGGCGGCCATGTGGCGCACGCCGTTCACGGTGGCGTAGGTGGCATACACGCCATCGGCCGGTATGACGAAGTTCTGCGTCGGGATGATGTTGGCGGTGGGAAATCCCAACTGCCGACCCATCTTTGCGCCATGGACGACGACGCCATCGGTGGCGTAGGGGCGACCCAGGAGATATTCGGCGCCGTCCACGTTGCCATCGGCCAGGGAGTTGCGGACGCGGCGGCTGCGGACGGCTTCGCCTTCCAGTTCCAGCGGCGGCACGGTTTCCACCCAGAATCCAAGGGAGGAACCGCGACGACGCAGGTAGTCCAAGTTGCCGCTGCGGTTGCGTCCCAGCGCGAAATCGGGGCCGGTGACAATGCCCTTCATTTTGAGGCAGTCCACCAGCAGCGTGGTGAATTCGTTGGCGTCCACGTTGGCCAGTTCGTTGGTGAACTCCAGGCAGATCACCCGGCCCACGCCGGCCTGATACAGCAGCTCGACCTTCTCTTCGGGCGTGATGATCTTGTTGACGGTGCGGTCGGGGTTGACCACCTCAGCGGGGTGGTTGCTAAACGTGATGACCGTTGGGATAAGGGAAGGGGCCGCCAGTTCAAACATACGCTGCAGCAGATGGCGATGCCCGCGATGCACGCCGTCGAAAACGCCGATGGTGATGACTGTTTCGCCACCATGCTCCGGCGCGGCGTCGGCAAGAGCCTGTCGAAAGCTGCCGCTACCAATGGTCCGGGGAGGAGCGTTTTCCGGATTGGGCATTGCTGCTGGTTGGCCGCGAGTTGAGTGAACGGACGTAGCGTTGGCCGCAGTAAGCGAAAGCGCCCGGCGCGTCAGTAGGTACGAATGTCCGCTGCGGCGTCGCGTAGCATGGCGGAACGATGTTAGCACACCCCCCAACGGGCGGGCAAGCAGCGGGCCGCGTCCGCCAGGGTCATTCGATGATCCTGGCAAAAGGCAATTGCCGTTGCCGGAACGGTTTTCTGCTCACCGTCCGCTCATCCTGAGCCTGTCGAAGGACGAGCGGACTACCTCATGCACGGTCAATACAGGACGAGCGGACTACGTCATCCATGGTCAGTAATCGAATGGCCCTGCCGCGCCCGCAACCATGTCACACCAGGCGGATTTCCCTCCTTGGGACGCGCCGTTCGTGCCAAATCTGGAACCTCGAACAACCCCACGCCGTCAAATTTAAACAGGGCGACGAATTTCTGCATCCCGGTTTGGGGCCGGAAAGACGGTTTGAGTGCGCGGATACCTCGTTGTTTCCAAACAGTTGTGTCGTTTGGCCGAGAGGAGGGCGTTATTCCCCGCTGCAGTGGGTGGTTGGGTGAGTGTTGGAATTGGGCGACTTGGACCGGCGCACAAATTGACAAATCCGGGACTGCGATGCTATATTTCGTCCGCTAAACACATTCGGCGCAATCGTGCTCGCCTCGTTTTCGCAATGACGCGACCGGGTCTCGAATGCAGCCCAACAGGGTGCTTTACCCGCAAATATAGCAGTCGGCTTAAACGCAACACCTTTCCCAAATGAAGTGGGGGACGGTGTTATTTTATGAACCTGCCGATTGAAACTTTGCCGCTTGTCCAGAGGCACCGCGGGCGCCAGGCAGACCATAGCCGGTTCGGAGGAACCTCCAGATGCAAATGAACGACTTCGTCGTCCGGTTCGCCGGTGAGGGCGGACAGGGTGTCGTTACCTCAGCGGAAGGATTGGCCCAGGCTTCCACGCAGGTGGGCTACCACGCTTTGACCTATGCCACATTTCCCTCCCAGATTCTGGGCGGCCCGACCTGGACCCAGGCCAGAATCCGCACGGAGCCTATCCTGAGCTCCGGCGACCAGGTGGACGTCCTGGTGGCGTTCAACGAAGAAGCCTACGAAACTCACGCCGAGGAGGTTCGTGAAGGCGGCGTCATCATCTACAACGCCGATGACTTCACGATGACCGATCCGCGGTCATTCGGTTTGGCCATCGATTCGCTGGCCCGCTCCACCGGCAACAACCGCGCCGCCAACATGGTTGTGATTGGCGCGTTGGCGCAACTGGTCCACATGCCCCAACAGTACCTGGAAGACTTTGTCGAAGCGCGTTTCCGGCGTGGCCGCGACAATGACGAGGAGATCATCACGTCCAACATCCAGGCCATGAACCTGGGGCGGCAGCACGCCGCCGAGAGCGGTTTCGTGCTGGGCGATCTGGCTCCGCCCAACCCGCCCGACTACACGCAGATGATGCTCAAGGGCAACGAAGCCATCGCGCTGGGGGCCATGCACGCCGGTTTGAAATTCTATGCGGGCTACCCCATTTCGCCGGCCACCACCATCCTGCTGTGGATGGAGCGCAACCTGATCGGAGAGGACAAGTTCGCCTACCAGGTTTCCTCAGAGATTGAAGCAATCACCGCCATCCTGGGAGCAGGGTATGCCGGCAAGAAGTCCATGACGGCCACCGCCGGCCCCGGCATCTCGCTCATGAGCGAGGGTTTGGGTCTCGCCTGGATGGCTGAAATACCGCTGGTGGTGGTGGACGTGCAGCGCGGCGGCCCGGCCACCGGCTTGCCCACCAAGACGGAGCAATCCGACCTGATGGGCTGCATGTATCCGGCTCACGGCGACGTGCGGATGCCCATCATCGCGCCCGGTTCCGTTGAGGAATGCCTGCTGGCGGGGGCGCACGCCATCAACTGGGCGGAGCGCTACCAGGGTCCGGTGATCCTGATGAGCGAAATGTCCATGGCGGAGCGGGTGCAGAACATACCGCGACCCGACCTGAGCAAGATCCCCGTTGAAGAGCGGTTGACCTACGAAGGCAGCAATGGCTACCACCGGTATTCCGGCCATGAGCTTTCGCCCATGCCGCTGCCCGGCGGTCCCGGCGCGTATGTCGCCAACGGCAGCGAGCATGACGAAATGG
Organism: Dehalococcoidia bacterium; assembly: GCA_963668585.1. Classification (GTDB taxonomy): domain Bacteria; phylum Chloroflexota; class Dehalococcoidia; order Lucifugimonadales; family UBA3495; genus Bin87. Next base: position 1,859,140 of record OY764869.1, read on the forward strand.
GCGACACCACCCACCTGCCCGCTCGCCACATCCAGATGACCGAACGGCGTTTCAGCAAGCTAAAGCTGCTGGAAGAAGACAACTACGAGGCTGACAACACCTCCGCCAACATCGCGGTCATGTCCTGGGGCGGCTCCAAGGGGCCGGCGCAGGAAGCCTACGATCAGTTGCGCGAAGAGGGCGTGGACGTTGGCTGGTATTTCACCATGTTCCTGAACCCGTTGCCTCCGCGTCTGCTGGAGGAACTGCGGTCAAAGGACCTGGTGATCGTTCCGGAGTTGAACTATCAGGGCCAGTGGGCTGGCATCCTGCGCTCGGAAGGCGTCAAGGCGCAGGCTATCACGCAATACACCGGCTTGCCGTTCAAGGTGAGCGACCTGGTGTCCCGAGTCAAAGAGATTGTGTCTGAGCAAACGGAGGCAGCGCGGGTATGAGCAAGAAGAACCCCGAATACGACTTCAAATGGTGCCCGGGCTGCGGCGACTTCGGAGTCCGTCGCGCGCTGGAATTCGCGATGATCAACCGGTTGGAAGAGACCGGCAAACCCATCGAGAACAACGTCGTGGTGGCCGGGATCGGCTGCAGCGGCAACCTGGTCCACCTCCTGGAAGGTGAGCAGCCCTACGGCATTCATGGCATCCACGGGCGCACCCTGCCGGTGGCCATGGGCGTCAAGATGGCTCGGCCGGAACTGAACGTGGTGGTGGTTGCCGGCGACGGCGACTTCCTGAGCATCGGCGGCGAACACATCGCTCCACAGGCGGCGCGCAACGTGAACATCACGGCCGTCATCATGGACAACGGGGTGTATGGGCTGACCAAGGGGCAGAGTTCTCCCACCACGGAGATGGGAGCCGTCACCAGCAGCACCCCCTTCGGCAAGATCGAAGAGGACCTTGACCCGTTGGAACTCTACCTCACGCTGGGCGTGTCATTCATAGCGTCGGGTTTCTCCGGCCAACCGCGAGTCCTGGCGCAGTTGATCAACGAGGGGATGAATCACGACGGAATGTCGATGATTCACGTACAGTCCCCGTGCGTCACCTACAACGACACCTATCAGTTGATCAAGGGCAATGCCAGGGAAGGCATCGCGCCGGCCCTGTGGGACATCCCCGACGACCATGATCCCAGCAGCAAGCAGGCAGCCTATGAGTTGGTGCAGCAGGGCGGGTTGCCGGTGGGTGTACTCTTCAAGGATGAAACGCGGAAGTCGCTGGACGGCAACATGAACGTCATCCGGTCCAAGGCGCGCACCCGCAGCATGGACCAGTTGATGGACGCCTACACGTTCTAGGCGCCCGTCGAACCGAAAATCAAAAGGCCCCCGGCGCAGCACGCCGGGGGCCTTTGCGATTCAAAGCCGGTGTCAGTAACCGGCCTGCGATTCCGCCGCGCCCGGGACGGTGTCGGGGTTTTCCGCCTGCAGCGACTGGTACTTTGAGGGGCACTTGACCAGAATGTTGTCGGTTGTGAAAACCGAGTTGGTCGCGTCGTAGTGTCCTTCGAGGATGATTTCGGAGTGGGGGTTGAAGAACAGGTCGGGCAGGACGCCGACGTAGGTCGCTTCCAACTGCGGGCTGCCCGCCGCCACGCCGGGGACATCCGGTTCCTTGTCGCCCATTGCGAAACGCGACAGGGCGGATCCGTCGTCCCTGCGGAAACTGTCGGGAGCCAGGGCTCCGGCCACTCGCAGGGTTTGCCCGTCGCGCAGGGTTGGGTCTTCCACGAACTCGCTGACGGTTACGAAGTACAGGGTGTTGCCGGGGAAGGCGGCGTACACCATGTAGGCAACCGCGAGGGCAATCACTCCGCCCAGTATGATGAGGCGCGTCCGGTGGCTTTGCCAGCCGGAACGCTCTTCCTCGCGTTCAGCTTCCAGATACGCCGCCGTTTCGCCGGGTGGGGTTGAATAATTGTCGGATTGCATTGTCGCTCAGTGTCCGCTGGCCGTTGCAGATTGTCGCTTAAGATTATACCCCGTCATCGTTGGGCGCATCGCCGAGTATGCGTTCTGAGGAAGATGCGCCGGATCGCCGCATATCGTCCAACTCTCTCTGCACCGACTGTCGCCGCCACGACATATAGGCGGCATAGATGAAGAAAACCACCCACACCACGGCGAAGGCGGCAAACAGGAATGGAAGGTTGGCAGGCGGTAGTTCGGTCATGTCAATCGGAGTTTCCCTCTCGGCGCAATTGCGACAACGCGTCCTCGGCGCCCCTCAAAGCCATCCGTTCCATGAGCAGATAGGCGAACAGCGTCAGCATGGCCACCAGCGAAAATACGAGGATGCGGGCCATTATGGGTTCCAGCGCATCGTCGGCGGCCTCGGGCCCGATGACCTGCACAGGGTGAATCGACCGCCACCACTGCACGGAGTAATACACGATGGGCACGTCCACGAAGCCGATGATTCCCACCACCGCCGACCAGGTGCGTCCCTGTTGCGGAGTCGGAGCATAGTTTCGGATCATGAGGTAGGCCACGTAGATGAACCATAGGATCAGGGTGGTGGTCAGCCGGGGTTCCCAGGTCCACCAGACTCCCCAGACGGGTCGTGCCCAGATGACGCCGGTGACCAGGGCGAGGGTTACGAACACCACGCCGACCTCGGCAGATGCGTGGGCCAGTCGGTCCCACCGTTCGGTTCGCCTGATCAGGTAGCCGACGCCGGCAATGGCGCACAGCAGGAAACCGAGGAACGACAGGATGGATATGGGCACATGGATGTAGAAGATTCTCTGGATGTGGCCCAGTACCAGGTCGGTTGGCGCCACCATGAAAATCAGGTAGCCATCCACCAGCGTGAGCGCCGCCGCCAGCAGCAGCATCCAGATGCGTGGATCCCGGTACGTCGCCTTCCGCGACGCTTTGCCGCGCTGCTGGCCCGCTATCGCTGCCAAAATTCGTTATCCCTCGAACACGTAGCCAAAAATCCACGGACATATTACCAAAAACAACGCGTCGAAAACCAACAGCAACGGAGCCCAGCGTGTCCAAACCGCCGTCATGGGGCCACCCTGCAAAGCCAGCGCCGATGCCTCCACCGCCGCGATGATCACAGGGACTATGACCGGGAAAAACAGCACCGGGAGGAGGATCTCTCGCGAGCGGGTTTGCACGGCTATCCCGGCGAAGAAGGTGCCCACAGTGGCGAAGCCAATGGTGGCCAGCAGGATCACCAGCCCCAGGGTCGGCGACAACGTGGGGAGGTCCAGCATCACCGCGAACACGGGCAGCAGGGCCGCCTCGATGACCAGCATGAACGCCAGGCTGCCCAGCATCTTGCCCAGGAACACCGCGTCGCGGCTGATGGGCGACAGGAGCAGTCCATCCAGGCCGCCCTGTTCCTGCTCGCGGGTGAAGGCCCGGTTCATCGCCAGCACGCCGATGAATGCGTAGGCGATCCACAGCAGACCCGGGGCGACCGGGGCGAGACTGCCCGGCGCGCGGTTCAAACCGAAGTTGAACACCACCACCACGATCAGGCCGAACACCAGCGCAGAGGCTACCACTTCGCGGGAGCGCAGTTCGAGGCGAACGTCCTTCCACGCAACCGTCAGCGCGCCCCGCAGCAGTTCCATGGTTTCATTGTAGCATTCCCGGTCCGGCCGGCTCGTCGGGGGCGATTCTGCCGCCGGCCAGCATGAGGGCGCGGTCGGCCCACGCCATTCCGACCTCAGCGCTGTGGGTGGTGAGCAGCGCCGACCTGCCCGATGCCGCCCAGCCTCTCAGCAGGTCCCCCAGCGTTTCCACGGATGCCGCGTCCAGGCCCGACTCGGGTTCGTCCAGCAGCAGCACCGCCGGATCGTGGAGCATGGCCCGGGCCATGGAGAGCCGTTTCTGCATCCCGTGGGACAGTGTGCGCACGCGTCGGTTGGAGCGGTCCGACAGGCTGACCCGCTCCAGCGCCGCGTTGATTCGCCGGTCGGCGTCCCCGATGCCGTACAGCCGTCCGTAGAACGCCAGGTTCTCGCGGCAGGTGAGGTCGTTGTACAGCATGGTCTGGTGGCCGGCAAATCCCACCAGACGCCGCGTTCGTCCACTCCGCTGGCGCATGGGTCGTCCGGCCAGATGGGCCGTCCCATCGTCGGGGCGGGTCAGGCCAGCCAGGATGCGCAGGAGGGTGGTTTTGCCGGCGCCGTTGGCCCCGAACAGCACGGCTATTTCACCCCAGGCGACCGACAGGTCAACGCCGCGCAGCACCGCGCGGTCGCCGTAGTCCTTGCGGATGCCGGCGGCAACGATAGCCGCGCCGCCGGCGTCGGGCGATTCAGGCGTTGCCCTCAAACCGCTCCCGCAATACTTTCTTGTCGAACTTGCCGACGCTGGTCTTCGGTATTTCGTCGATGAACACCACGTCGTCGGGCAGCCACCAACGGGCGAACCTGGGCTCGATGAACTCCAGGATTATCTCCTTGGTCAGTGGTCCCGAAGGGTCGGCCCGTTGCACCACGCACGCCAGCGGCCGTTCCTGCCACTGGGGATGGGGCACCGCGATTACCGCCGCCTCCAGCACGTCGGGATGCGCCATGATCGCGGATTCCAGGTCCACCGATGAGATCCACTCGCCGCCGCTCTTTACCATATCCTTGGTCCGATCGGCAATTTGGATGTAACCGTCCTGGTCGATGGATGCGATATCTCCGCTGTGGTACCAGCCGTCCACGAAGGTTTCGCCGCTGCGTTCGTCGTTCACGTATTCGCTGGCGATCCAGGGGCCGCGGAACAAAAGCTCGCCCCGCTGCTCTCCGTCCCACTCGATTTCTTCTCCGTTTTCACCCACCAGTCTCGTTTCAATTCCGGGCGCAACCGTCCCCTGCTTGGCGCACAGTTCCAACTGCTCCTGCTCCGATAGCGAATCCAGCCAGCTTCGCCGGCGGTTCACGGAGATCAGCGGCGCGGCCTCGGTCATGCCGTAGGCGTGAATTATCTCCACGCCCAGCCGGTCCCGGTAGGCTTGATGCACCGCCAGCGGCACTGCTGACCCACCGCTGATCAGCCTGCTCAGCGAGGAAAGATCGTACTCGACGCCCGACCTGCTCAGGTAGTCCAGCACCGCGATCCAGATGGTCGGCACGCCGCCGCTCAATGTCACGCCTTCCTGCTCGATCAACTCGCAGATGACGCGCGGGTCGGGTCGCGCCCCGGGGAACACCTGGCTGGCGCCGGTCATGGTCGTCACAAATGGCAGACCCCAACAATTGGCGTGGAACATCGGCACTATGGCCATGACTATGTCCCGCTCCGACAGATCGAACATATCGGTCATCGCCGAAGCCATCGAATGCAGGTACACCGCCCGGTGTGAGTACGCCACCGCTTTGGGCAATCCGGTGGTCGCGGAGGTGTAGCAAAGACCCATCGTGGAATATTCGTCGACATATTGGGGCTGGTACTCCGAAGACGCCGCCGCCAGCAGCGTCTCGTAGGACACCGCGCCCGGCAGCGTCGTGGTTACCTCGTCCGGGTCGCCCAAAATGACGAAGTGCTGCACGTTGGTCAGCCTGTCTGCGATCCCTTCGATCAGTGGAGCCAGGTCCGGGTCAATCAGCAGCGCTTTGTCCCCCGCGTGGTTGATGATGTACGCCATGTCATCCTGGGCCAGGCGAATGTTGACCGTGTGCGTCACCGCGCCGATGGTCGCCGGAGCGAAGTATGCCTCCAGGTGCCGGTAGTTGTTCCACGCGAACGTACCCACACGGTCACCTACACCGATGCCCAGTTCGCGCAACGCGTTACCAAGCCGGGCCGTGCGAGTGAACAAATCAGCATAGGTGTAGCGGTGCGTTCCCTCACCCACTCGGGTGATTATCTCTTTTCTCGGGAATCGCACCGCCGCCCCTTCCAGTATTCGGTGGGCCAGCAATTCATACCGCATTGTCATGGTGAAACCTCCCTCTCCACATTATTGAATTGATTCGTCCGAGACCTCTATTCGCAATCAGTTATATCGCGGCCGACCGGGTTTGATGTGGCTGCCGACCGCTAAGGATGCTTGATGCTGACGCCGCCGTCGATGGCCCAGGTTTGCCCCGTCACGTACGTGGCCGCCGGGGAAGCCAGGTACACCGCGAGGTAGCCGACCTCGATAAGGCGGCCGACGCGTCCAAGCGGTATGGCTTCGCCGGCGCCGGCATCCCGCGCGGCGAATGCCTCGGCGGACATCTGCTCAGGGTCGGGGAAGGTTCCTGGCGCGATGGCGTTGCAACGCACCCCAAAGGGCGCCCATTCCTGCGCCACAACCTCCGTGAACCGCATGAGGCCTGCCTTGGCGGCATCGTATGCGGACGACATGGGCCGGCCACGGAAGGATGCCCACCCGCTGATGTTGATCACATTGCCCTGCCGACGCTCCAGGAAGTGCGGGCCGATGGCGCGGCATCCCTGGAAAGCCTCGGTGAGGTTGATGTCAACGATGCTGTGCCATTCCTCCTCGGTCATGCCAGGCACGTCGCTGCCGGGGAGTTGGGCCACCGGCTTGCGGATGGCGTCGCCGACGCAGTTCACCAGCGTGTCGATGCGGCCGAACTCGGCGATGGTCTGCGCCACGATGGCATCGGTGTCGGCGGCGGTGGTGGCGTCGCCGGTGAGCGGGAGGCACTGCTGTCCCAGCGCGCGCACTTCCTCCGCAACCCGGTTCACGCCGGTGGGCGTGAGGCCCGTGACCGCCACGTCCGCGCCGGCCTGGGCAAAGGCCAGGGCGATACCCTTGCCGATCCCGCGACCGGCGCCGGTCAGCAGTACCTTCTGGCCGGACACGTCGAATATATCCAGGCTCATCACTCCGCTCCTTGTCCCTGATTCGGTTGTTGGAAGTGTAATGGTGCCACATCGTTTCCGGCCCGGCAACCGGGACCACAGAAATCCTGTCCATCCTGCATATCCATGTAAAACAAAATCCCTTGTGATACAGTTGCGGCCATCAACCGCGCAGAATCCGGCACAGGAGGCTCCCATGCAGTTCGGAATCTTTACCATAGTTCCCTACCACGAGGACTTCACTCCCCCACAGGCGCTCAACGACGCGCTGGACCAGATCGCCTTTGCCGACGAGGCCGGCCTGGACGAAGCCTGGCTTGGGGAACATCGCTTCTCCCGCCACGGTCTGCTGTCGGGCATCTGGTCGTTCCTCGGGGCGGTGGCCGGCCGGACGAAGAACATCCGCATCGGCACGGCCGTAATCGTTCTGCCGCTGCACAACCCCGTCCTGGTGGCCGAGGAAGTGGCGATGCTGGACGTGCTCAGCGGAGGCCGCATCAACTTCGGGATCGGTTCAGGCTACCAGCAGCAGGAGTTTGACGGCGTGGGCGTGGACATCGACACCAGCCGCGAGCGTTTCCAGGAAGCCGTGGACGTGATGGTCAAAGCCTGGACGGAAGAACGGCTCACCTTCCACGGCAAGTACACCAACGTCGACGACCTGTGGGTGCTGCCCAAGCCGGTGCAGAAGCCGCATCCGCCGCTGTTCCAGGCGGTCAGCACCAGCCCGGCCAGCATCGATTTCGCCGCCAGCCGACAGATCCAGGTGATCACCGGCGGGCCCACGGACATTCTCGGGCAGGCTCCCCAGGTGATCCAGCGGTGGCGCGACAAGATGGACGAGTACGGCCATCCGCACGCTCACCTGAACCCGCCCATGTCCAAGTCGATTTACGTGGCTCCGACCATGGAGGAAGCCGAGCGCGACCCCGTCGGCCTGGAGGATTTCTCGTCCCGAGTGCTACGCTCCGCCGGCAGCAATGGCGCGCCCATCGGGATGCCGATGGACAAGAACGGCAACATCGCCAAGGGATACGAGCATTGGGCGAACCGTCAGCAGGACCGCGAGCGTCGCGACGACCTGGGCCACGCCGGGCTGCCTCCGCTGCGCGGAACCCCCGAGGTGGTGGTCGAACGGCTGAAGGAGGTGCAGGCGGCGGGCATCAACCACGTATTCGGCAACTTCGGGTTTGCCGGCCTGCCCCACAGCAAGGTCATGCGCTCCATTGAGTTGTTCGCCACCGAGGTCATGCCCCACTTCCAGGACGCGCCGGTGGCAACGTCAGCGGACTGATTCCGCTGCAACAACGCGTCCACGCATCCGCTTACGGTGCGCGTCGCCGGGCCCGGTCAGCCGGCCCGGCGGCGCGGTTTTTGTGCGGCAAGGGAAGGAGCGGACGCATCGGGGCCATTCGATTATCCCGGCAAAAGGCAATTGCTGATGTCGGAACGGTTCGCTGCTCACCGTCCGCTCGTCCTTCGACAGGCTCAGGATGAGCGGGCTACCTAATCAATGGTCAATAGTCCAATGGCCCTGGCGGACGCAAAGCTGCCCCCGTCCTGTGCGCCGGCGCTCTGATAGAATGACGCTTGCCAGTCCGGCGGCCGGGCGTGGCACAACAGGACGCGACAGGAGATTTTTGACTATGGCAAAAGTGGGATTTATCGGCCTGGGGACCATGGGCGCCAGCATGGCCTACAACTGTCTCCAGGGCGGCAACGACATGGTTGTCCATGACATACGCCGGGAATCCGCCACGCAGCACCTGGAAGCGGGCGCACAGTGGGCCGACACGCCTCGCGAGGTCGCGGAGGCCTCGGACGTGGTGTTCACCTCGCTGCCGGGTCCGGTGGAAGTCGAGGCGGTGTCGCTGGGTGAAGACGGGATCATGTCCGGCATGGTGGCGGGCAAGACCTATTTCGACCTCAGCACAAGCTCACCGACCCTGATCCGGCAGATCCACGACCGGGTCGCCGCCCAGGGCATCAACGTACTGGACGCGCCCGTTAGCGGCGGCCCCGCCGGCGCGGCCAGCGGTCGCCTGGCCATCTGGGTCGGCGGCGACAGGGCGGTGTTCGACCAGCACAAGGCGGTCCTGGATTCCATCGGCGACGCGGCCTACTACGTGGGACCCATCGGCAGCGGCGCCGTGGCCAAGTTGGTGCACAACTGCGCCGGCTACATCGTGCAGACCGCGCTGGCCGAGGTGTTCACCATGGGCATCAAGGCGGGCGTTGACCCGCTGGCGCTGTGGCTCGCCGTACGCAAGGGCGCGGGCGGACGCCGGGGAATGTTCGAAGGGCTGGCGCAGCACTTCCTGATCAACGACTACGACCCGCCGGACTTCGCGCTGCGCCTGGCCCGCAAGGACGTTGACCTTGCCGTGGCCGTGGGCCGCGAGTTCGACGTGCCCATGAAGTTGGCCAACACCACGCTGGCCGAGATGACCGAGGCCCTGAACCGTGGATGGGCGGGCCGCGACTCGCGCGTCGCCATGCTGCTCCAAGAGGAACGCGCGGGCGTGGAGGTAGAGGTTGACCCGGAAGACATCCGCCGCGCGCTGGAAGCAGAGCAGGGGGGCTAGGCAGCCGGGGGATCCGCAGCGCTTGGAAAAGAGGGCGGTTCAAACGAGCCGCCCTCCGTTTTTGCCAATCCGCTTTTGCTAATCCGCGGCCTCCGCGGGTTCCCAGCGGAGGACGGGCCGTCTTGCCGCCGTGGCTTCGTCGAGGCGGGATACCGGCGTGGTGTGCGGGGCATGCTGCACCAGTTCCGGTTGGGTCGTCGCTTCGGCATCGATGGCCCTCAGCGCGTCGATGAAAGCGTCCAGCGTTTCCTTGGTCTCGGACTCGGTGGGTTCAATCATCAGCGCTTCGTGGACGATCAGCGGGAAGTACATGGTCGGCGCGTGGAACCCGTAGTCGAGCAGACGCTTGGCGACTTCCAGGCCGCTGACACCGCGTTCGCGTTGCCGGTCGGCGGAGAACACCACCTCGTGCATGCAGGTGCGGTCGTAGGGCAGAGCGTAGATGTCCTTCAGTTCGTGCATGATGTAGTTGGCGTTCAGCACGGCGTTGCCGCTGATTGACAGCAGGCCGGCCGCGCCCAACGTGCGAATGTAGGTGTAGGCACGCACCAGGACGCCGAAGTTGCCGTGGAATCCGCTGATCTTGCCGATGCTCTGGTCCGGTTCGGAGAGGATGAACTCGCCGCTTTCGGTGCGCTCGACCACCGGAGCGGCCAGGTAGGGCGCGAGGATCTCGCCGCAGCAAACTGGGCCGGCCCCGGGGCCGCCGCCACCGTGGGGCGTGCTGAAGGTCTTGTGCAGGTTGAGGTGGCACACGTCGAATCCCAACTCGCCCAGCTTGGCGCGACCCAGGAGGGCGTTCATGTTGGCGCCGTCGCCGTACACCAGTCCGCCGCAGTCGTGGACGATCTGGCATACCTCGATAATGTGGCTGTCGAACAGGCCCAAGGTGCTGGGGAGCGTGATCATGACGCCGGCCAGATCATCACCGGCCAGTTCGCGAAGGGCGTCCAGATCGGTGTTGCCGTCGGCGTCTGAGGGGATGGTCACCACGTCGAAACCGGCCATGGCTGCTGAGGCGGGGTTGGTGCCGTGCGCGCTGTCGGGAATCCCCATCTTGGTGCGTCCCGAGTCGCCGCGAGCCAGGTGGTACGCGCGCATCATCAGGACGCCGGCCAGTTCGCCGTGAGCGCCGGCCAGGGTGGCCAGGCTGGTGGCGTCCATGCCAGTAACTTCCGTGAGGAAGTCCTGCAATCGGTACAGCAGATCCAGCGCGCCCTGCGACTGCTCGGCCGGCTGCTGCGGGTGAATGCCCGCGAACCCAGGGAGGAACGCCACCTCGTCGTTGATTTTGGGGTTGTACTTCATGGTGCAGGAACCCAGGGGATAGAAGTGGGTGTCGATGCTGAAGTTCAACTGGCTCAGCGAGGTGAAGTACTGCACTACCTCAGGCTCCGAAACCTCGGGCAGGGGCAGGGATTCGCGCACGTAGGCAGCGTCGGGCAACGGGGCGGCAGGCACGTCCAGCGACGGGGTGATTACGCCCAGGCGTCCGGTCACGCTGCGGTCCATTAGCATCCTGGTGGTGTCGCGGTTTCCGCCTTTGTTCAGCATTTCGTGTTTTGTCTCCGGGGGAGTATGTTCAAATGATGGAAGGGGTGGTCGATCAAATCAGTTTGGTGTCCGGCGAAACGGACGGGGCAGTTGGTTCGCGGGTCCGTCCGAGTTCGGATTTGTGTGAGGTGATCATCATGATGCCATTCGTTCACCTGCCGTTGGTTCGGCATAGCATTCCCCAGATGCGGCCGGCCTGTCCGGACGTGTAGAGGATGAATACCGCCACCATGACGGCGATGCCGCACAAGTAGGGCACGGGTCCGCCCCAGTCAAATATCAGCGGACTGCCCAGGACCACCCATAGCGCCAGCGACACGGCCGCGTACACGGCAAGGCGCAAATACACCTTGCGTCGGATGAAGCGTTCACTCTCCTGGCGGGCCTCCTCATCGGTGGCTCCGTCGAGTTTCGCCAGGTGGATCCTCGAATAGCGGATGACCTTCGCCATCGCCCAGACGCTCATCACGGATACGGCGCAGACGGCCAGCAGGATTGCGACGGAGGCGGCGGTTATCGACCAACGGGCGGTTTCGGACTTTGGAAACCAGTCGGCCCTGCTCAGGAACAGCAACGCCATCAGCACTATCACGACGCCCATCATTGCGGCGAGAGCCGCGATGGGATGCACGGACACGCCCAAGATGCGGACACGGGGGTTATCCGTGGCCTCCATGTCCTCCCAGTCGTCGAGGTAGCTGGTGCGCAGGCGACGCATGGGGGAACCGTCCCGTTACCCGATTTCCGCCAGGGCGGCGACCAGAGCATCGATTTCGGCGCGAGTATTCATCTCGGTGACGCAGAGCAGCATACCGTTGTCGTAACGGTCGCTCACGTCCAGGCCGCCCAGGATGTTGCGTTCCATCAGTTGGCGGTTGACCTTGGCTGGGGCCGTGGGACAGGTGACCACGAATTCCTGGAAGAACTCTCCGGACTGTGGCCTCGAATAGCCGTCCAGGTTGGCGATGGCGTTGGCGGCGTAGTGGGCTTTGTGGTAGCAAAGCTCCGCGACCTCGCGCAAACCATGCCGTCCCATGGCTGCCAGGTATATCGACGATGCCAGGGCGTAGAGGGCTTCGTTGGTGCAGATGTTGGACGTGGCGCGCTCGCGGCGAATGTGCTGTTCGCGAGTCTGCAGAGTGAGGACGTAACCGGTACGGCCCTCGGTATCAGTGGTGCGCCCCACCAGTCGGCTGGGCATCTGGCGGATGTACTGCTGCTTGCAGCTGAAGAGTCCCAGGTACGGCCCTCCGAAGGACGGCGGTATGCCCAGCGGCTGGCCTTCGCCCGTCACGATGTCGGCGCCGAAATCGCCGGGCGGGGTGAGCATACCCATGGCCAGCGGGTCGGCGGACACCACCAGCAGGGCGCCGTCGGCGTGCGCGGCTTGGCCCAGTCCCCTGAGGTCGTCCAGTTCACCGTAGAAATTCGGATACTGGGCGACGATGCCGGCGGTGGCTTCGGTGACGGCGGCGCCGGCATGCTCGGCGGGCACGATGTCAAGGGTGATGCCCTGCGCCTGGCAGTAAGTGGCAATGACCTGGCGATAAGCGGGCGCCACGGTGTCGGCGACGATGACCTGTTGGCGTCGCGTGACGCGGCAGGCCATCAGGACGGCCTCGGCGACGCTGGTTGCGCCGTCATACATACCGGCATTGGCGACCTCCATTCCATAGAGGGCGCTGATCATGGTCTGGAACTCGAAGATCACCTGCAGCGTGCCCTGGGAAACCTCGGGCTGGTAGGGCGTGTAGGCGGTGAGGAACTCGCCACGGGTCATGATGGCCTTGACGATTGACGGGATGAAGTGATGGTAGGAGCCGGCGCCAAGGAACGACGGCCCGCTGGCGAGGGAGCGGTTGCGGCCGGCCAGTTCGCCCAGTTCCCGCTGGATTTCAAGCTCCGACATGGGCGGCGGAAGCTCCAGCGTGGGATTGCGGAAACTGTCCGGAATGTCCACAAACAGGTCGTCGATGTTCTGGAGACCGATGGCGGCCAACAGATCGTCCTGCTCAGCGGAGGTGTTGGGGATGTAGTGAGACTGGAAGTTAGTGACCATTGGGAGTGTCGCTCCGTGGGGAGAAAGTCAGTGGGAGTCCAATATATGCTGCATTTTATCGGCAAACAGGGGAAAATGCCGCGCGACGTTTCGAATTGTCGTTGTCGGCCATTATGCCATCATAAAGTTGGCATGGAGTTTTTCCATATCACCGGACCGGTGCGGTTGATCAGGGTCGTCGGGGCGGCGGACGGGCGCCGGCGCCGCGTTGACCATACCACGTTCAGGCCAGGACGCGGTAACGGTAGCTGGATTCCAGCAGGTCGCCTTCGGCGAATCGGGTGAAGCGCAGAGGGGAGAGGTCTACGTCGCGGGCGCGACCCTCCACCACCAGTTCGGCGACAGACTTGCCGATGGCCGGGGAAAGCTTGAACCCGTGCCCACTGAAACCGATGGCACAATATAGTCCGGGTATGCTTGGAACCGCGTCCAGTATGGGGTGCCAGTCGGGCGTGGTGGTGAACAGGCCGGACCAACCGCCGCGGTAGTATGCGTCAGCCATGCCGGGGACTCGGCGGGCCAGTTTGGCCCGAGCCGATGCCGCCTCCGCAATGTCCACACCCTGAGGATACGCTTCCGGGTCGGACTGCTCGTCGTCGTCGCCGAAGCCCATGGTGGTGAAATTGGAGCCGTCGGGCCGGAATGAGAAGGACTGGCTGATGTCGCCAACCGTTGGATGGTGCGGCACCACCTCCACGGGACGGGCCACGGTGGCAACCTGGTGGCGCACCGGAACGAGGGGAGCATCGACGCCCACGCCGGCAAGCACCTGCCTGGACCACGGACCGGCCGCGACTATGACGGTATCGGTGGCTATGCGGTCGCCGTTTGCCAGGACAACGGCCTGCGCGCGCCCGCTGCTGGTATCAATCCCCGAGGCAGGGCTGCGGGTTACGATCCGGGCACCAGCCTCCTGGGCTCGGGCGGCGTAGGAAACGGTGACCTGGTAGGGATCGGCGTAGCCGGATTCCGGTTCCCAGGCGGCCCGCTCGTCATCGTAAAGAGTCACCATGGGGGCCAGGCGGGCCAGGTCGTCCCCGGACACCAAAGAGGACGGCACCCCCAACTCCTGCTGCATGGCGACGTTGCGCTCCAGCCCTCCCTGGTCTGCTTCGTTGACCACCACGAGATAGCCGGTATTCACGAAGCCTGAAGTGCCGCCGACTCTGGCATCAAAATCCGCAAAGACCTGCAGGCTCTGCCACGCCAGTTCGGTGGTTATGGGGTTTGAGTAGTGCATCCGGCAGATGGCCTGGGAGCGGCCGGTGCTGCCGGAACCGAGCACGTCGCGTTCCAAGAGGACGGTGTTGGATACGCCAAGCTGGGCCAGATGGTACTGGATCGCACAGCCGATAACGCCGCCGCCGATAATGACGGCGTCGGCGGTTTGAGCGGCGGATCGGGCGGGGTTACTCGCCATCTCCTTTCCAGGAGAGAACGCGTTTGACGCTGATCACAATGGAGACCAGTCGCTGATCGCCTTCGGTAAGTTCGGTGGCGTCTTCTTCGCCCCGTTCCGCGCCTTCGTAGCGGGAGAAGATGCTGCGCACCGTGTCCTTGATGTTTTCTTCGGTGACGGTGGCGTCGCCCTCAAGGATCACATACTGGTAGGGCCACTCGTCGGTGGCAACGGATAATGACACCTTAGAGTTGCGGCGGACGTTCCGGGTTTTTACGGCCGATTCACCGGATACAACGGTTGCGATGCCGGTGTACGGCTGGCTGCCTGCTTCCCAACGATACCAGACCGGTGATATATGTGGCGCACCGCTCCGCCGAATCGAGGCGAAGTGGGCCACATGAGGGCCGGCAAGGTAATCGTCAACTTCCTGTGGAGTGAGCCGGGGCATCAGAACCTCTAGCCATCGGGCCGCGGTGAAGTGGTTGGCCCGTGAGGCGGTGAATTGTCGCGAATATCATAACATATCGCCCCCCGCCGATTTGATGCGGCGAGTGTTCCCGAGGTGGGTCCGTGTCCATCGGATGGCCTATGCCCGGCGTCCGGGGTCATGATTGGCGAGCATGGTATTCGATTACCCGCGTAACCGGCCACCTGTGGGCAGAAGGATTCTTCGCGCGCTGTCCGCTCGTCCTTCGGCTGGCTCAACGGGGCTGATGGATGGAAATATCCGAAAGCTCCGGTTGCCCTGAAAACTGGATGCGAGCGTGGCGGTAAGTTATTCTGACCGCCACGCCATCCGGTCTGGTTTCGGACCGGATGGGATCCATTCGACGGCGGTGGCGCATTGAGTCTCGGTCTTTGCATACTGGGTTGCGGTTCTTTTGCCAGGACGTTTGCCGAGTCAATCGGGCATCTGGACGGGGAAATTGACCTGTATTTCGCCAGTCGGGATTTGGTGAGGGCCAGGGAATACGCGGCAAGCCTGGGCGGGCTGGACGCATTCGGGAGTTACGACGACGGAGCAGCCGACCCCAGGGTGGACGCCGTGTACATCTGCACGCCGCATCACCTGCACCGGGAGCACGTCGAACTGGCGGCCCGGCGGGGCAAGCATGTCCTGGTCGAAAAACCGATCGCGGGAACGCTGACCGACGCCGAGGACATCGTGCGAACCGCTCAATCAGCGGGCGTCAACCTGATGGTGGCGGAAAACTACCGGTTTCTGCCGGCGGTGCGGGAGGCCAGGAACCTGGTGGATCAGGGTCGCCTGGGTCAACTGCGGCTCGTGCAGTTGCAGGAGCAGTATCCGTTCCGGCCGTCGGGTTGGCGCAATCAGGCGCACCTCAATGGGGGCGGCGTGTTGATTGACGGCGGGATACACAAGGTCAGCGCGCTGGCGTACCTGTCGGGTCGGCCGAACCAGGTTTACGCCCGTAGGATTCTGCCGGGTCAGCCGGGCCTGGATGCAGAGGACGGAGTGGTGGTGGTGACCGGGTCCGACCACGGTGTGGTGGGAGTGATCAATCATTCCTGGAGCGTCTCGCCGTCAGCGCCACACTCCTGGGTGTCCATTTCAGGGACCACCGGCAGCCTTTATTTCGAGGTTGGCCGGCCCCGGTTGCGATTCGACGACGGCGTCTCGCAAACCATTATTGAGGTGGAAGACCATGCCAACGGACTGGCGCCCATGGCGCGGGAGTTCCACCGCAGCATCGCAGAGGGACGTGAGCCGGCAATGACCGGACAGGAGGGCATCGCAGACCTTGCGCTGGTTCTTCAAGCGTATGAGTCGATAGAAACAGGCCGGCCTGCCACCGTTCAAACGTTGTGAATGTCATCGCTCGAAACACGTCATGGGAGAATCCCGCCATGTGGTGTAAAGCGCATGGGATGGCAAGAAGATAGCCACCGCGTCATGTCTATCGCGGTGAACGTGCTTGATCCCGGGAGGGTTGACACAAGGATTAACCGGTGCGGGGACTGGCCGGTAACCTCCCAAATACCAATCGTGCAACTCCGGGCGCTGGCGCTTCCAAGACTTTGACTGGCGGGCCAGACCGCCGAGACAATGACGGGCGCTTTGGTGTCGAGGGCTGAATTCTGGGTGTCCCGGGGTCCAACGCTGGACCGGAACGCATAGGCAGGCCATCCCGCGCTACACATGAACACCGCGCCGGAGGCGCTGTAGGCCACCGTCTGCAATCGCAAACGGTGGCCCACGATTTTGACTGCGCAACCCGGCCGCGAATAGCAGCAGCCGAAGGCTCGACGGGGCTCGTTGGTCCCATGCGCTGCCGGACACCATTGACCGCAGCGGCGGGCGGGCCGTTGATTGGTTGCCGCTGCGCTGTCCTCTGGACCTGACTGGATGTGGATTGCTGGCGCATTGGGATGTGTCCGATTTTTGTCCAATAACGCCCGTCGCTCCCGGACTGCGGACGTGAATCGTGCAGGCACCGTGCGCGCGCACATCACCCGTTACAAAATCCCCACCGGACTGGACGCCATGACACCACGATGTGCCACCAGGTTGTTGAATCCGAGTCAAAATCAAAAAACTGTACTGGAAATGTGCGTTATGTGGGTTGTCACAGACTCAGGACTTTGCAGGCGTTAAGTTGATGATGGGCCGAGTTGCGGTTGGGGAGCAGCGACCGACGCCTCAAGGAGCGTTGTCCGGCAACGCCATCGTTTTACCGGTGGGTCGCGATCCTCACAGTCGCGGTCGGTCAACCGTGCGATGCGACGCAAAGCGAGCGGAATGGAGGTTCCTGCCGATCCGATAATCGATTCTCAATAGGTGTGGACTTGCCGCCATCAACGCGGCGGACCTCATGCCTCAGGCGGCGCGCTCCATCCATCGCTGCTAATCCGGGAGCCATCGCTCCGGCACGACAACGTACCGAAGTATCAGAAAACGGAGCATTTCCATGTGGCACATAGCTTCACATAGACGAAATCGCCGCCCAATCGCGATTGCGCTTGCGTCCATCGCCGCGGCTGGAATAGCGCTGGCAGCGACTCTGGCGGTCGGTTCCCTGCAACCCGGAGCGCGGGCATCCGGTGATCTTCCCGACTCGACAATACTGGTCGGCACCGGACAAGGGGAAGGACAATCCGTATCCAAGATAACCCTGGTCAGCAACCTCGGCCGGATCTCGCATCCTGAGCATTGGGAACGGGTTGGGCCCGGAGAGGGCGTGGTGTACGCCCAGGCCCAGGGGTTCACGACCGGCAACAACGATGATGGTTACACCATTTCAAAGATCGTTGCTTACGTGAAAGGCGTCGGTTCGGGCGACACGCCCCAGGTCAGCATCTATGCATCTGATTCGGACGGCAACCCCGATAACATCCTGTACACCCTGACCAATCCGGCATCGTTTTCGAACGACGCGCAAAACACGTTCTCGGCTCCGCCCAATGCCCGGTTGGCTTCTGAAACGGACTATTTCGTGGTATTCGAGAACGACGTTGTCGTAACGAGTACGGAGCATTACCGGGTGGGGTTTGTCGAAGGTAGCGGACACGATGCCAACGCGGCGGCAGGCTGGACTCTCGACACCGAACAGGAATACCCCATCCTGGTTTCGATACGCGGTTCCATAGACACGGGATACGAACTCACCAGGAGTCCCAATTCGACGAATTCCAACAGCGCCAGGAATGAGCAGGCCACAAACTACATCGAGAACAATGTGGTCGACAAGTATGGGGATGACCATGCCTGGGTCCGCACTGCGTGGAGCGATCATCCTCTTCCAGTGAGAGTGGGCAATTACAACAACCCAGGGTTCTACGTGTATTCCATCGGCGGGGCGCAGGGTTTCAGTGGCGTGGCTCGCGGCTTGCGTTGGGGATTCACTACGTCGGGGTACAAGTCGAAGGTGGTCGTTTTGCATGAACTGGCCCACCATTTCGTGCTGGACCATCGCGTGCCGGACGTGCCGGGAGCAGTTGGTGTCGGTTGGCTCTATTTCAACCACCGAGTCAAAGGGGATTGCCCAGTCGGAGAAATCTATGCCGACTTATTGGGCTACCAAACGCACCGCGTGGCAACTGATCGGGTCGGGTACCTTTGGAACTGCCGCGAGATAGCTAACAGCAATGGCAAGCCCGACTCAGAGAGCATCAGAGTGGCCCGCAGTGTCGCGAAAGGCGAGATTGCAGACTGGTTTTACGAACACTACGACGGTGGCGACGGAACGGTGGATATGGACGCGGTCTGGGCTGACCTGAAGGTGGCGAACAACAAACGCATCGCCACCTACGCGATGCGCGACATGTTCGGAGGATTCTGTTCACCGCGAGAAGCGAACTGGGCGCTGGGGTCCGCCGGGCCGTCCCATGGGAACCCGTGGCGGGATGGCGGATGCCACTGGCGAAAACCTCAAGACATGGCGATCGTCACCCATAACGGGTCGCTGGCGGTCACGTGGGACCCTCATCTGTATGAGACAGGGCCGAATGTCAGCCACTATGCCGTACAGTGGCGCACAGCCGATCAAGACTTTGACGCGACGCGGCGGGCGCTGGTGTCGGAAACTGCCGACCTGTCACACACCATTGATGGCCTCACCGACGGGGTGGAACACTTCGTGCGCGTAGCCGCTGTCCACAGCAATTCGCCAACGGTTATCCAGGACAATGACGGGCACAACCGATGGGTCGCGTTCTCCGCGGTTCCGGGGAAGCCGGCCGCTCCGGTTTCCCTGAGCGTAACGCCTGGAGATCACGAGATCCGTTTGACGTGGGACGAACCGGTGCATAGCGAAATCGAGCTAAGCGGTTATCAAGTTGACTGGAAGACAGGGAGCCAGGATTTTGACGAATCACGGCGCCTTGACCTGGCTCCGGCTGCGACTGAGTCAGCAGTAATCCCGGGATTGCAAAACGGTGTCTTCTACACTGTCCGCGTCTCGGCCGTGTCACATGATGGGACGATAGGCAAACCGTCCTGGAAGACGGTTGCGCCCGCCGGCCCGCCGGAATCGCCCACCGACATATCGGCGGTGGGCGGCAAGAACTCGCTGCTGGTGTACTGGCAGCGCCCTGCCTCGGGCACAATACATGACGGTTACGTAGTGCAATGGCGCACCCGAGGCACCTATGAACCCGGCAACGAGGTCAACGTCTGGAGACCGTGGGACACGCAGGAACTGGTCAGGAACATGGCTGGACACGGACGGTATTACGTTCGGGTGTTGGCACGCAACTTCCTGGGCCGCAGCGAGCCGTCGGGGGAAGTCTTCGTGATGTCCGGCGCGCCCGGGGGTCTTACAGACGTTTCCGCCGAGGTACGTCCGGGCGGAGGGTTCAACATAACCTGGGGCCGACCAGACCCTTACTATCCCAACAATCCCGATTTTCGTCCGGTGCGCAACTTCGGCAACAAGCGGCCCATCCGTGACGCTGACGGCAACACGGTCCCGCAGTACCGATACGACATTGAGTACAAACTCGCCGACGGTGAGCCAGGTGGTTGGTGCCCGCAGAGCAGTTACCGCGACGTGGGCGTGGGCAATGACACCCTCAACAGCGACGCGTTGACTTTGAACCTGACCAGCTTCTGCGACGACGCGGAGCCGGTCATCGGCGAACGTTACAACACCCGCATACGGGCGGCGTACGTGTGGCACCAATCCGGCGACACCAACCCGCGCAATGGGCCGTGGGTGTACAGCGGGCCGGTGGTGTATGACCTGGCCGGCGGGCCACCGGGTACGCCGGCGGGCATCGAGGCTGTGGGAGGGAAGGCGTCCCTGCTGGTCTCCTGGGACCCGCCGTCGAGCGGCGGCACCGTGGGCGGCTACATCATCCAATGGCGTACCCGAGGCACGTACGAGGACGATGACCAAGTCATCGTTGATGACCCGTCGGCGCGTTCGCATCTGCTGACCGGCATGGCGGGCCATGGGCGATACTACGTGCGGATTAAAGCTTTCAACCTGCTGGGCGAGAGCACAACCACAGGAGACTATTTCGTGATGTCCGGCGCGCCCAGGGCTCCGGCCACGGTTTCCGCAGAGGTTCGGGCGGCCGGCGGGTTCACCGTCGCGTGGGACAGGCCGGATCCGTATTATCCCAACAATCCCGATTTCCGCCCGGTGCGAAACTTCGGCAACAAGCGGCCCATCCGGGACGCTGACGGCAACACGGTCCCGCAGTATCGATATGACATTGAGTACAAACTCGCCGACGGTGAGTCCGATGGTTGGTGCTCTCAGAGCAGGTACCGCGACGTCGGCTTGGGCAACAACACCCTGAGCAGCGATGTGCTGACAGTGAACCTCACCAGGTACTGCAACGGCGCGGCGCCGGTTGAGGGTGAGCGGTACAACTTCAGGGTCAGGGCGGCGTACGTGTGGCACCAATCCGGCGACACCAACCCGCGCAATGGGCCGTGGGCTTACAGCGGGCCGGTGGTGTACGACCCCACTGTGTACAACCAGAACTGACACTGATCCGGGCCCCGCCGCGTTTCCGCGCCGGCGGGGCCCGAGGTTAAGAGGTTAATGGGACGCCGGCGTCCACTGAACCAGGAGTCTGCGCGACAACGTTGGGCTTTGGGTTGCTCTGCAAGCTTCAAGGCACACGTGGGGCGACGTTGGCACCTCCAATGGGCGGCGGGCGGTTTTTGGTCGCCGCCGTGGACTTTCTCTACGACCACATCATCGAATCTGTGGAATGCGCGGCCGCTTTGGGTCAGTTCAAGCGGGTGATACGGTTCTGGGGGCCGGGGGCGACCGCTTCGGCATTGGCGAAGTAGGCGGTCAGAGCATCCAGGTCAAGCGCGCCGCCGAGCCTGTCCGTACCATCGGCCAGTACGCTGTAGCGATCGCCGCCATCGGCCATGAAACTGTTGACGGTCACGCGGTAGCCGGCGTCAGGATCCACGACCTGGCCTTCGATGGTGATACTCACCGGATCCACCTTTGAGCCGGTTGGTTGGGCGGCGTCCCAGGTGTAGCTGAACCCCGTGGAAACCTGGACGATCCTGCTGTAGCCCGGTTCCGGATTGTCGAACTGGCTCTCGAGCAGGATGTGGATCTGGGCGCCGGTCAGCGACATGGTGACCAGACTGTTGCCGAAGGGATGGACGGCGAAGCCTTCGCCGAAGGTGAATTCACCATCAGTCTCGCTGCCGGTAGCGGCGAATACTATGTCATCGCGGATGCCGCCGGAATTCATGAACGCGACCACGGCGTTGCCCGTATCGGCGTCCCGGGTCGCCGCAAGCTGAGCGTCCGCAATGACGTCGCCCAGCGCCGACTCGCCGGCCGCGTTCGTGTCCCTGCTGATGTCTGCGGTGGTCACGCCGATGACTGCGTTTGCCAACGGCCCCGACAGCACGGCGTACCTGTCGATGAGCGCGGTCAGCGCGGGATCGGGGGTGACGCCAGCCTGGGAGTTTGGGACGTTGTTGATCGCTGTGACCGTCAGGTCTTTGGTGGTCTGGTCCAGCGCCACGTCAATGACGGTGAACAGGCGGCCGCCGTTGTCGGCCATGGTCACCCACTTGCCGTCGATCTCGCAGGTGAACTGATCGTTGGTATGACCAGCAATCACCAGGTCCACCGCGTCGTCGAGTTGGGCGGTGATGTCCGCAATCGGGCCGGTGAGTCCCGATCCACAATCGTTTTGCCCGCCGTCGGAGAACCCGCCTTCGTGAAGCAGGACGGCGATGGCTTCGATACCCTCTTCACGCAGGCGTAGCGCCAGGGAGTTGACTGTTTCGGCCTCGTCCTGAAACGTCAGGCCCTCCACCCCGCTGCGGGCGACAATGCTGGGCGTCCCTTCCAGGGTCAATCCGATGAACGCCACCTTCACGCCCTGGTAATCCTGGATGGCATAGGGCGGGAAGATCGTTTTCCCGGTCGCGTCATCGATGACGTTGGCGGCGAGGAACTGGAAGTCGGCGCCCGCAAAGGGATCACCGTCGAGGTCGCCGTCGACCGGGTGCGGCCCGCCGTTCTGCATTCGCAGCAGTTCTGCCATTCCCTCATCGAACTCATGGTTGCCCACGCCGTTGAAGTCCAGGCCCATCAGGTTCATGGCTTCAATGGTGGGTTCGTCGTGGAAAAGCGCCGAGATCAGTGGTGACGCCCTGATGAGGTCCCCGGCCGACACGAACACGGAGTTCTTCGCTCCATCAGCGGCGGCGGCGAGATTGGCTGCCAGGTAGTCCGCGCGGCCAACCCCGCCAAAAGAGCCGGACGAAGTCGCTATGTTGCCGTGGAAATCATTGATCGCCAGGATCCGGAGCCGCACCTCCTGGGCCTCGCCCACAGGCTGGTCGCTGGATTGAGGAAGCGAGGGGACGATTCGGGTCACCGGTAATTCCCTGGTTATTTCAACCTGGCGTGTGACCTCAATCTCGACCATTCCCTCCCTGCTTCTCTCGACCAACCGCGTCACCGGCACTTCTCGGGTCACTTCAACCTCTGTGGGCGATGGTGGACTGGTGCAACCGATGATGGACAGCGCTGCCAGGGCACAGATCATTGCGATCAAAGGTCTCAACTTCCCGTCCTCCCACGTCCGGCGAGACAGATAACTTCGCAATCAACGATACAATGAAACATACTGGGGCGCCACGGCGCGCGATTGACAGACCGTGGTGGGAGCGGGGATGTTCCCGCGGGTACTGCTGCGCCCACCCTGCCGTCTCGCCGCAGGTGTAGCGGCCGACCGGCCGTGCTGCCGCCGTGCTTCCAGCGATTTGGGCGCTCGTGGGTGGGAGAGCCGTGCTGCACACTGCGGGGCAAGACGGACGAGCAGGCTGCGCCCTTCCGGCGTATCACGGGCCTGACCCGGGAAAACGGCAACGTTATGGCAGTTCCAGCATCCGCGGGAACCATAGAAACCCAGTTGGTCTGGCAACCTGGGACTTGCCCATGCACTGGGATCCGTTTTTGGGAGGGCCAGCGCCGTCAGAGCGAACCTTGATCATGGCGCTGGACAGCGCCACCGCTCAGAGTCAGTAATCGCCATGCGGAGATGTCATCATCTCCGCATGGGTAGTGTGAACAGGCGCTAATCGTCTGCTGCCGCCGGTTCCGCGAGGCGGTTGTCGATCAGGTCCACGCTGCACGCCGCGCCGTCGAGCAACCCCCAGCGTACCATCCAGTGGTAGGTGTCCTCAACGATCTCGTCGGTGTAAGGCGTGTTGTACGAGTATCGGATACGGGACAGGTGAAAGTCCTCGGGGGTGATCCCGCCGTATTGGGCAGCCACCGCCGCGAATCGTGGCTCGTCGATGAGGTAGTGGAGATACTTCCGTTTGTCGGCGTTGATCCGGTTCACGGCGCTGACGATCGCCCGGTTGATGGCGGCGAACGTTTCCTCATCCATGTTGTCGCTGGCGTTCTCGGCGCCCAGGTAATGGCCCTCGCACACCGGGCGGCAGCCCAGCTTTTCGGCCAGGGTAATCCAGGGTTCCATGAGGGCGGCGGCTTCCACATCGCCTTTCATCATGGCCTCAAAACGGAACTGGGGAGAGCCGTGATGAACCAACTTGATCTTTTCCTCGGGCAGATAGCCCGACAAAAGCCGCAGCGCGACGTAGTGAGAACCGGCATGGAACTGGACGGCCACGGGTTTGTTCCCCAGCGTGCCGGGGTAGTAATGCGGAGAGTCTGGGCGAACCAGGATGGCCTGGCTGGCTACGGCGGATCGGAGGGCGATGATGCGGGCGCCCTGTTTGCTTTCATAGGCCCGACGGACCTGCCCTTCTTCTCAAGCCCGGTAGATTGCTACCTGGGCCTCCTCAAAAGCCACGTGGCCCAGGATGGGGTTCACGTCGTCGGGGTTTTCGGTTGGGTTGACCCTGCCGCTGTTGAGCGCAGTGACGAATTCCATGTCAATGCCTTCGGCTTCAAACAATCCCTCGTCCTTGGCCACCAGCCACGGCAGGCTAAAAACCACGCCGCTGATCTCGCTGACTACTTTCTTCATCTCAGCTGTCTCCTCAAGTTTTGGCATCTGTGCCGCGCAGTTTAGCAAAGCCCCCGTGTGCCGTCCATGCCGGCATTTCGGTGGGTCGGCCGCAGGGCGCACGGTATTGCCGTGAGACAGTCGCTCAACTCCGAACAGTCGCCATCGCTGGGGGAATTAGCACCCATCTGCAAGGTTGTAGTAAAGTACGCACGGGTTGGTCGTTCTTCGCATCTTCAGATTGGCCGCGATACGCGGGCCGGTACCCCAGCGCACCGATGCCGGGAAACGATTCCCCGAATGCACATACTTCGCCAGCAGGGCGTTGATGGTTCATCGATGTCAGACAATCTGAACCTGGACAAGGAATCCGACATGAACACAAACAACAAACCGGTCGCCGTGGTAATCGGGGCGACATCCAAATGGCAGTCCGATGGTCGCAACACGCACCTTGTCCACGGCGGGGAGATCGATGACAGCGACCTTCCCGTGGGCGTGCGTTGGGGCGTCGGCGGAGCGATCGCCCAAAAATTCGCGCAGGAAGGCTTCTACACGGTGTTGACCACCCGGAGTGCAGCCAACGCGACTCCGCTGGACGCCGCCATCAAAGAGCAGGGCGGGGACAG
Source organism: Dehalococcoidia bacterium (assembly GCA_963668585.1). Lineage (GTDB taxonomy): Bacteria > Chloroflexota > Dehalococcoidia > Lucifugimonadales > UBA3495 > Bin87. Next base: position 1,884,071 of record OY764869.1, read on the forward strand.
CATGATCGTGGAGTTGGACCTCTCCATCGCTGAGTCCATAGCGGCCGCGTTCGCCCAGATCCGGGAAGAAGCCGGAGACCCGGACGTGCTGGTTTATAACGCGGGCTACCTGGAGGGACGCGACCTTCCTCCGGAGATGGAGTTGCTCGAGCACATGCCGTTCGAGATGTTTGAAACCGCGCAGCACATATCCAGCAGCGGCCCCTTCCTGGTCGCCAAGGAAGTCCTGCCGGCCATGCGGGAGCGGGGCGAGGGTTCGATCCTGTTCTCCAACAACGCGGCGGGTCTGCGTGGCCGAAAGCGATACACCGGTCAGTCTCTGTATTACCCCAGGGTCATGATGCGGACGCTGGCGCAAGCGTTGACGGAGGAGTATTCCGAGCACGGTGTCCATGTGGCCAATGTGGTGATCGACGGCACCATCGACTCTCCCGGCACCCGAGCGATGCCGCGCGCCCAGCAAAATCCGGAGTTGTTGATCAATCCCGTCAAGATCGCAGAGGCGTTTTATTACCTGCACACGCAGGACAAGTCCTGCTGGACGCATGAACTCCAGTTGACCCCGTATCCCGTCAGGCCCAGCTTCTGAGTGGGCAGCCATTGGTTGGCAGGAAACCGCAAACGATTTGAAGGAGTGACCGGATGGATGTTGGAATGATGATGATCTTCTCCAGTTACGGCTGGGAAGAGGGCTCCGACGGCCAGATGTGGCAGGAGGAGTTGCGACTCGCGGAAATCGCTGCCGATTCGGGATTTGATTGCCTCTGGTCGGCTGAGCACCATTTCAACGATTATTCCTTCGTGCCCGACAATCTCCAGTTGATGACGCACGTTGCGGCGAAGCATCCCGACATCGACGTGGGCACCGCTGCGGTCATCCTGCCCTGGCATAACCCGTTGCGGGTTGCCGAGAACGCCGCCGTGCTCGATTTGTTGAGCAACGGCCGGCTCCGCTTGGGGTTCGGGCGAGGCCTGGCGCGGCGGGAATTTGCAACCTTCGGGATCAGCATGGATGAGTCCCGGGAACGGTTCGATGAGGCGGCGCCCATGATAGTCAACGCCCTGAATACCGGTTTCATCGAGGGCGACGGCACGCATTACAAGCAGGCCCGCACCGAGATACGGCCCCGGCCGCAGCATTCATTCGACGGGAGAATCTACGCGGTGGCTGCCAGCGATGATTCCGTTCTGTCTGCCGCGAAGCTTGGCGCGCACATCATCATGTTCGCCGACCGGCCGTGGGAGATGCGTATGCCGGGTATCGAACGCGGCAGGGCCCTGCACCGGGAGTTTCATGGCACCGAACCCCCGAACCTGATGTTGACCGAGTTCGTGATTTGCGGCACCGACCTCGCGCAGTGCGAAGAGGAAGCCCGGCAGTACCAGGGGAAGTTTGTCGAGAGCAATTTTTATCACTATGAATTCCTGGGCGACCACTTCGGGACGGTGAAGGGTTACGACGCCTATCAGCAGAAGGCCGAAATCGCCCGATCCACCGGCCTCGAAGGGGCGGTTGAAGGGTTCATGAAGGCGGCCAGTTGGGGCACGCCCGACAAGATCCTCAGGGGGTTGGAGGACCGGCGGGCGTTGCTCGGAGATTTTGAGTTGAACGTCGCCTTCCGTTTCGGAGGCACGCCGCCCGAGGTGGCCGAACGGGGCATCAAGCTCTTCGCCGAAGAGGTGTTGCCGGTACTGAAATCCTGGTAGCGTCCACCGGCGGGAGGGATGGCAACGGCAGCGCAGTCTCCGACCGCGGTTTTGCCACAGCGGAGCCAGTCAACGAACCGGGCCGCCGATGGGTGGCCCGGCGTTTTTTACGCATTCGCCCAGGGGTTGCTACGGGCCATCTCCCTCACGCCCCTGGACGACGTGATGGGGGCCAGGCACCGGTCTCCCAAGCACGCGTAGAGGGCAGCCTCATGGCGCAGCGGGAACCCCAACTCCTGGATCCGGCCGGCGTCGCGCTCCACATCCAACGGCTGGACGACGCGGTGAGGGGCATGGACTCCCAGGGCCGCGCGGTGCAGGCGACGATAGTCAGCCCTGTTAGAATCGCCGACCAGCGTGAGACTCACCAGCCCGTTGGTCAGCGCGTCGCTGGCGCGACCCCACGCAGCGCCCGCCGGCAAGAACAGCGCTTCCTCGTCCTCTTCCATCGTTCTGGAGGCGTGAGCGCCCAGGTAGCTTTTCCCGGGAACCGCCGCCTCGAAGACTCGCAACGTGGCGGCGGCCCATGCCGAGTATGTTTCGTCGCCGGTCAAATCGGCCAGAGCCAGGAGCGCTTCCGCCCAGCAACTGTTGTCCAAGACCGCAAGTTCACGGGTCAGGAACGCCGCCTCGAATGATCTGGGCGCGGTGGTGTCGTAGCAACCACCGTCGGGCGCGCCGAACGATTGCTGGACGGCTTGGGCCAACGCGACGGCGCGTTGCAGGAAGACGGGCTGACCGGTTGATTGATAGAGCGCCAGCCATGCCCGCAGGAAGTTCACCTGGTCAGCGAGCGTGAGCGTGGCGTCGCCGGACCCATCGGCGCGGTGACGCAATTCCCCGGCAGGGGTGGAACAATCCTGCCACAATCGAGACAGGATGCCGTTGGCCTTCCGCAGCAAATCCGGTCGGTTCAGCGAGTTGGACGCCTGGATCAACGCGTGGGCAGCCAGGGCATTCCACCCGGCATAGAAGGTGTGATCAACGGGCGGCGGCGAGGCAGCGTCCCGATCTTTCCACGGCATCTGATAGTACGGTTCATCGGCGTCCTGACTGGCGAAAAACATCCCGGCGTCGGCACTGAACAGCGTTGACATAAGGTATTGCAAGGTGCCGTCAGCGGCCGATTTGTAGGGTGTCTTGCGGGTGATCCGGAACGCTTCCAGGTAGGCCATGGCCAGGTTGGCGTTGCTGACCAGCATCTTTTCGTAGTGTGGCACCTTCCAGTCGCGGCTGACCGAATATCGGAAGAAACCGTGGTCCTTGCGGTCGTAGATCCCATGCCACATTCCCTGCAGGGTGGTCTCGACCATTTGCAGGATCGCGCGGTCTCCGGTGAAAGCGTAGCGGGAGCAGAGGAATTGCAGCGCCTCCCACGGGGGTTGCTTGGGTTCGAGTCCAAAACCGCCGAATTCCTCGTCGTAGAGACCCGCCAGGCTATGGAACACCGCATCGACGGTCGCGCCGTCCTCCGGTTGGGTTTTCGGTGCGGTGGTGTCCGAACGTGCGGGGCGGGCCGGCGGGACGAATTCCCCGCTGGACACCTGCGCCAGCAACGTCGCCATCTCGTCCGGGGGTGTGTAGGGCCGTCCGGCGAGAAATTCACCGTCGGCGGTCAGGAATGCGACCGAAGGGAAACCACCCTGGTTGTATCGCAGCGATATGTCCGGCCGTTGGTCAACGTCCACGCGCACCGGGATGAATCGCGAGTTGACCAGTTCAATTACGCGTTCGTCCGAGTAGGACGTTTCGTCCATGACGTGGCACCAATGGCACCAGGTAGCGCCGAGGGTGAGCAACACCGGCTTGTCCTGAGACCGGGCGGCTTCGAAACTCTCCTCGCTCCATTCTCGCCAGGCAATGGGGCCGGCATTATTGGGTAGGGTCATTCAGAACCCCCTCGGGTTTCGTACGTGGTCGCTCACCGGCGGTTCACACGACCGGGCGGGTGGTTTGGGATATTTCAGAGGTGGAAGTGTCGGGGCTACGCTCAGATTCCCAGCAGCGCCTCGAGGTTTTTCCAGGAGATTTTCTCCTTTTCCTCCTGAGACAGGCTCTGGAGCCCTTCCAGCCATCCTCCGGGGGATGGGTCCCAGCCTACAAAGGGCCAGTCGCTGCCGATGACAACCCGGTCCGCACCCACGGCGTCGATCAGGAAACGCAAACCGGCTTCGCTGCTAGTGAGAAAATCGTAGTAAATCTGCTGTTGGTACGCGCTGGGCGGTTTGAGGATGTTCACGCGGGCTTCCGAGCGCACGTCCCATCCGTGGTCCATGCGTCCCATGGCGAAGCACGCGCCGCCGCCGCCGTGGGCGATGCACACCTTGAGATTGGGGCAATGGTCCAGGATGCCGCCGAATATCAGCGTGGCGACCACCAGCGCATCTTCTAGAACCACACCGACGCTGTTGGGGAGGCCGTACCGCAAAGTTCGTTCCACCGCCACGATGTTGTCCTGTGGCTGAGGATGGAAGAAAAGCATGGCCACCAGCGATTCGGCGGCCTTGAACAGCGGCAGAAAATGGGCTTCGTCCCAATTGTGTCCATTGGCTACGGTGTCCAACTCCGCGCCCCTGAGTCCGAGGACGTTGACCGCCCTTTCCAGTTCGGCGATGGAGGCGTCAACGTCCTGCACCGGCAGGGTGGCGAGCCCGGCGAACCGGTCCGGCCACTTCTGTGTCATGCCGGCTATTTCGTCGTTGACCTCTTGCGATGCTCGTATCGCCTCGCCCGGTTCCCAGTGGTAGGGGAACAGCGGGGTATGGATGGAAACCACCTGGACATCCGTGCCTTCGGCGTCCATATCGGCCAGGCGCTGTTCCGGCGTGTAGCGAATCTTTGGCGAATTGATCAGGATACGCTTTCCGTTGCCCACGATGAATTCGTGGTCGCCGTGGACCTCGTGCCGCATGCCGTGCCAGGATTCGCCGTTCTCGAAGGCGTTCCAGAGTATCTGGGGAGCGAGGTGGGCATGAACGTCGATGTGTCTCACGAATCACCTTCCGTAGTGTGGGGGTTGAACCGGGTGTGGGTCAGATCCCCAGCAGGTTCTCCAGGTTCTTCCACAGGATTGCGTCCTTCTCGTCTTGAGTGAGGCTGTCCATTCTCAGGATCCAGGAGACGGGCCAGTCCTGGGCCATATCGTAGGGCCAGTCGGTGCCGAACACCACCCGGTCGATTCCCACTGAGTCGATCAGGAAACGCAATGACTGTTCGGTGTACACGATGCAGTCGTAATAGAACCGGTTCAGGTACGCGCTGGGCGGCAGCGCTGACAGGCGATCCGCAGGGGGAGTCCTGTCCCAGCCGCGATCCATGCGTCCCGCTCCGTAACAGGCGAAACCGCCGCCGTGAGACAGGCAGATGCGCAGGTCAGGGCAGGCGTCCATCACTCCACCCATCGCCAGCGCAGCGAAGGTCAACGTCCGGTCGGCCAGGTTCCCAACGGAATTGGGCAGGTGGTAACGCTTGATCCTCTGGTCCACGATGGTGTCGCCGGACTGATGAAACAGGATGACCGCGCCCAACTGCTCCGCCGCTTTCCAGAAGGGCATGAATTCCGGCTCGTCAAGAAGCTTGCCGTTGATCTTGTCATCGATCATCGCGCCCTTGAAACCCAGTTGAACCATCACCCGTTCCAACTCTGAGATGGCGGCGGGCACGTCCTGCATCGGCAGCGTGGCGAGTCCGGCGAAGCGGTCAGGCCAAGATTGCATCATCTGGGAGATTTCGTCGTTGCATTCGCGCGACGTCGCCATGGTCACGGCGGGGTCCATGTCGTAGTTGTAGAATCCCCCGAAAGGCGAAACGACATGAACGTCCACGCCGAGGGAGTCCATGTCAGCAAGCCGCTGCTCTGGAGTCCAACTGGATTTGGGAGGCAGTTGGCCGCGTCCGCCGCCGGACACCAGGATGGGGCGACCCATGGCGTCCTGCTCTCGCCGCAGCGTGTGCCAGTCGCCGCCCGATTCGGTTGCGCGCCAGAAACATTGGGGGGTCAGGTGTGCGTGAATGTCGATGCTGCGCATTTTAGTCTCCTGCCGGCCGGACATCACAGATCGGCCGGTCGAAAGAGTACCAGAACCTGAGCTTCAAGTCTTCGGCAATCGGCTACCCGTCCCCTGCAACCGTGTGATGTTGCCTGCTCCGGGATTCCTTGATGGATCCGCGTTGCCAGAGGTCAACGATGTGGGCGGCCGGCGGCAAAGGAAAAGCGCCCGGCGTTCACCGGGCGCAGATTCCGTTACTCGCCGCAAGGCGCATCGCCCCGGGCGGTTCGGCCCGGGAGCGCCAACGGCTGCGCTCGCAGGATCGACGAGCGCGGGTAAAGCGACGGTCAGTCTTCCTTGATGTCTTCTCCGGAATCCACACGGAAGCCCACGCCCACTTTGACCTGATACCAATTGGCGTGGTCTCCATCGATGGTTCCGCGGATTTCCCGCACTTCGAACCAGTCCAGGTTGCGGATGGACTGTGCCGCCCGGGAAATGGCGCCGTCAATTGCCTGCTGTACGCTTTCGCTGGAGGATCCCACCAGCTCGACTACCTTGTAAGTGCTTCCAGTTGCCATGTTCGCTCCAATGTTGTTATTTTCCTGGACCGCGCATCGTAAATGCAGTCCACCTTCTATGATATGGCCCGCAACCGATTGGGGCAACAGGGAAAAGTTGCCGCGCGCGCCGAGTTTTGAACACTCACCACGATCAGGATGCGAGGTTTGCCAGGATTAAAAACCATCTGCGGTGGAGCGTCTTCAATTGTGCCAACCCGCAAATCCCTCAAGCCTTGACGCCGATGATTCATCGGTGCGAACCGGGTACGCGTGAAGGAAAGGGTTCGGGCAGGGAGGGCACGCCAATCGCCTCACTCCGGCGCCCCGATTGGCGGCGGGTGCAGCGGAGGTTGGTCCGTTTCCGTTACGGTTAGATGTGGAGTCTGCTTGATAAACAGCCAGCCGGTGTTGATAATTTCCCGCACCCGGCGCAGTTGCCTGTGGAGAAAGTCATGAACAAGAGTGAGTCGAGAATCCTGACCACCCACACCGGTAGCCTGCCCCGCCCTGCGGGGTTGGTTGAGATGCTCGCCGCGCTGGTTCGGGGCGATGCGGTTGATGAGACGGAGTTGGAATCCGCCGGCCATGAGGCCACCGACGAGGTGGTGAAGGCGCAGTTGGCGGCTGGCGTTGATGTCATCAACAACGGCGAGCAGTCGCGCGTCAGCTTTTCCACGTACGTCACCCAACGAGTGTCCGGGTTCGGGGGAGCATGGACCCGGCGGGGGCATCGGGACCAGAACGAATTCCCCCTCGTGGCCCGGCCTCGAGTGGTGCAGTTGATGAGGGACGTGCCCACCTGCGTCGGGCCGCTGGCATACGAACGGCTGGACCTCGTCGAGCAGGAATGCCGGCAACTTCGCGACGCGGTGGACTCCGCCGGAGGAGCGCCAGAAGAATTGTTCATGACGGCGGCGTCTCCGGGCATAGTCGCGCTGACCATGGCCAACCGGTTTTATCCCAGCCACGAAGACTACGTGTACGCCCTGGCGGAAGAACTGCGCAAAGAATACGAGACCATCATAGGCAATGGCCTCATACTCCAACTGGACTGCCCTGACCTGGCGATGGAACGCCATGTGTCCTACCAGGACGAGTCGCTGGAGTCTTTTCGGGAACTGGTGGCCCTGCACATCCGGGCGATCAACCACGCCCTGTCCAATATCCCCCGCGCCAACGTGAGGCTGCACGTCTGCTGGGGCAACAGCGAAGGCCCGCATCATTACGACGTGCCATTGGAGGATATTCTGGACCTGCTCTATGAGGCGAATGTCGGCGCCCTGGTGATGGAGATGGCGAACCCACGCCATGCTCACGAGCATCGCGTGTACCACCAACGGCCTTTGCCTGACGGGATGCTGCTTGTGGCCGGTGTGATCGACACCAAAACGAACTACGTTGAGCACCCCCGTCTGGTGGCCGACCGACTGCATCAGGCAGTGGCCGCCGCAGGAGGGGACCCGACGCGAGTGTTGGCCGGGACCGACTGCGGATTCGATACCTCCGCAGGATCAAATCGGGTGGACGCCGGGATCGTGTGGTTGAAACTGCGATCCATGCGTGAGGGGGCGGAAATCGCCAGCCGGGAGTTGTTCTAGCCGGGCACGCGAACGGTCCGTGTGGCGGCAGACTGGCTCGGCAACGAAAAAACGGTCGCCTTGCCGACGCCAACTCGTCATGCCGCATTGGTCGGATGCCGGGAATACCCGGGCGATGCGCGATTGTGCGGCGCCGGGATGTGCGATTTGCGCAACAGGCCAGCCCCTTTGGCGCACCGGGTCGGCCCGAAGTCGCCCGTGTTAGTATCGGGGCACTGCAATCCACCCGGGAGGAAGCAATGGACATCAAAGGCGAAGACTGGCTGGCGCAGACCACCGAAGATACCCTGGAGCCTGAAATACCGATCTGTGATCCCCACCACCATTTCTGGGTTTCCCGCCCGGAACCGGCCGCCTACCAGCGATATCTGCTTCCTGAACTCACTTCGGACGTGAACAGTGGCCACAACGTGCGCTCAACGGTGTTCATAGAGGTGCGTTGCGAATACCGCCAGACCGGGCCCGAAGAGATGCGCCCGGTGGGCGAGGTGGAATACATCGAGACCATCGCGTCCGCCAGCGCCACCGGCGACCATGGCCCCACCAGGGCTGCCGCCGCCATCATCGGGCACGCCGACCTGAAACTCGGCGCCGCCGCGCGCCCGGTCCTGGAAGCCATGCAGTCTGCCAGTCCCAACCGGTTCCGGGGCGTACGACACTCCACCGGATGGGATGAGAGCCCGGAACTGGCCAACCGTGATGTTCGCGGGGCTTTGTCCACATCCGGCTACCGGGACGGGGCCAAGGCGCTGTCCGACCTGGGGCTGATTCTGGAAAATTCGTTATATTTCCCGCAGTTGTCCGAACTGGCTGATTTCGCCCGGGCCCTACCGGATTTGACCATCGTTCTGAATCATATCGGGGGACTGGTGCGCGTCGGTTCCTACGCCAATCGGGACGACGAGGTGTTGTCCGCGTGGAGAAGCGGCGTTGAAATGGTGGCCCAGTGTCCCAACATTGTCATGAAGTTGGGCGGTGTCGGACAACTGCGGTACGGGTACCACTGGGACGACCGGGACGTACCCATCGGGTCGGAGGAGTTGGCGGAAACCCTCGGGCCGCTGATGAATTTCTGCATCGAGCAGTTTGGCCCGGAACGGTGCATGTTTGAAAGCAACTTCCCTGTGGACAAGCCGTCCTATTCGTACAACGTCCTGTACAACGCCTTCAAACGGTTGTCCTCGGGTTACTCGGCCAGCGAGCGGGCCGCGCTGTTCCACGATACCGCAGCCCGCGTATACCGGATAGACGCTTGATTCCGGGATTCTCCCCCATCGGGCGTGGCTCCGTGCATCTGTGGCCAGGCATGATGATGTCGCGAAGTCGCCCACCATCCGACGGCTGATGTTCGCAACGACCACCCGAAATTGCGATTGACACGGGGCAATATGCGATCGAATCAAACTGCGGGGTTCAACAGCATAAACGTATAAACCGCTCCTGCGAGGAGGCGAGTGAAATGAGCAATAAACAAATCTTGTGCGCGTTCGGCGTGGATCTGGATGCTGTGGGCGGCTGGCTGGGGTCATATGGGGGTGAGGACTCTCCCGACGACATATCCCGGGGCCTTTTTTCGGGAGAGGTGGGGACGCCCAGGCTTCTGAAGCTGTTCGAACGGTTGGACATCAAAACCAGTTGGTTCATTCCCGGGCATTCCATCGAAACTTTCCCGGACGAGTGCGCGATGATTGTGGAGCAGGGGCATGAAATCGGGCTGCACGGCTACTCTCATGAGAACCCCATCTCGATGACGCCCGAACAGGAAGAGGCGGTGCTGGTGCGCTGCATCGATTTGATCACCCAACTCTCCGGCAAGCGTCCCCGGGGTTATGTGGCACCGTGGTGGGAGTTCAGCCACGTGACCAACGAGTTGCTGCTGAAGCACGGCATCAAATACGACCACAGCCTGATGCACCGCGACTTCGAGTGTTACTACGTCCGGGTGGGCGACCGCTGGACCAAGATTGATTACGGGATGCCGGCGGATCACTGGATGCACGCGCTGCAGCGGGGCGAGGAAACCGACCTGGTGGAGATTCCGGCCAACTGGTACCTGGACGACCTGCCGCCCATGATGTTCATCAAGAAGTCGCCCAACAGCCACGGTTTCGTCAATCCCAGGGAAATCGAGTCGATGTGGCGCGACCAGTTCGATTGGGTGTATCGGGAATACGATGAGGCGATTTTCCCCATCACCATTCATCCGGACGTGAGCGGGAGACCGCAGGTGTTGCTCATGCTGGAACGTCTCACCGAATACATCCGCTCCCACGATGGCGTCCGGTTCGTTACCTTTGAGGAAATAGCGGACGATTTCCTGGCCAGGCATCCCAGGCAGAAATAAGCGCCAACGCGGCCCAGGCCGCGCGCCGGGCGGAACGAAATACGACAGGGGCCCAGTGGCGGTGGGCAATCATGGTATGCTATTTCGCGCTCGGTACGACGCGTTTCCGCCGTGCCCGGCACAAACCGGAAAGCGTCCGGTTTCGCGGTAGCCTGCTAAACGGCTGAAATGCCTGAAGGGCCTGGCACAAATATCCATTCGAGCGTAAAACTTGGAGCGTCAACAATGAAATTCGGCATCATGGCAATGCCCCAGCATCCCTCTACAGATTCCGCCACCCAGCGATTCCACGAAACGGTCGAGTTGACCAAGCTGGCGCGAGACGCCGGATTCGGCTCCATTGCCTGCGGACAGCATTTCCTGTCGCCGCCGTACCAAAACCTGCAGAGCATCCCGTTGCTGGCGCGCCTGGCCGCCGACTCCGGCGACATGCAACTCATCCTGTCCATTCTGCTGCTTCCCTTGTACTCTCCCGCCGACGTCGCCGAAACGGTGGCGACCCTGGACGTGATCAGCGGCGGCCGCGTGGTGCTTGGCGTGGGACTCGGTTATCGCGACATTGAGTACCAGGCGTTCAACGTCGAACGGCGCCACCGGGTGGGCCGCTTCATGGAGTCTCTGGAACTGGTGCAGCGGTTGTGGACTGAGGACGAGGTGACTTTCCACGGCAAGCATTTCAACCTGGACAACGCCACCTGCGCCATCCGGCCGGTCCAGGAACCCCATCCGCCCATTTGGGTGGCCGCGAATTTCGATACGGTGGTGCGCCGGGCCGGAGAACTGGGCCTGCCGTGGTTCGTCAACCCCCACGCCACCCTGGAAACCCTGGAACGCCAGACCGCCATTTACCAGGCGGGTCTGGATGCCGGCGGCAAGGAGATGCCCCCGGAAATGCCCATCATCAAGGAGATGCACATCGCGCCCACCCACGAGGAAGCGATCCGAAACGCACAGCCGTACATGGAAGCCAAGTATCAGGCTTACGCCGATTGGGGACAGGACAAAGCGCTGCCCGGCGATGAGGACTTCCGCATACCCTTTGAGGAACTGGCGCGGGATCGTTTCATCCTCGGCAGCAGCGAAGAAGTGATACAGCAGATTGAAGACCACCACCAGCGCGTGGGAGCGAACCACTTCATGTTCCGGATCTGGTACCCAGGGATGGATGTGCGCACGGCCATGCGCGTGGTGGAGCAGATGGGCGACACCGTCATCCCCTACTTTGAACAGCGGTACGGGGACGATGCCTGATACGTGCCCCGGGCCCACTTCGATCACCGACCGCCGACCCCATCCACCCGCTCAGGACGATCCTGCGATGGGCTCAAGATGAGCGGTAAGAGGATGCGTCGGCGCGTGCCGAGTGACATAATGGCGTTTGACACCCTGCTCCGGTAGTAAATATACTGCTCGGGGCGTTCCGGGGCGATAGCCGGTTCAAGTAGGAATCAGGACCGGGCCGTAGTTCACCAGCCTCTGCCCTTGACCCATGCCCAGAAAGAACATTGTTGTCGTCGGCGGCGGCACTGGCAATCACACCACGCTCAGCGGCCTGAAGTCACTGGACTGCAATATCACGGCTGTGGTCGCGATGACCGACAGCGGAGGCAGCAGCGGCCGGTTGCGCGATGAACTCGGACACCTGCCGCCGGGCGACCTGCGGCGCTGCCTGATGGCGCTGGCCGGCGATGCCGAAACCTCCAACTTGATGCGCCGGCTGTTTGACTACCGGTTCTCCACCGGAGACGGCCTGAACGGACACAACTTCGGAAACCTGATCCTCTCCGCGCTGACGGAGGTGACCGGGGATACCATCACCGCGATTCAGCAGGCTGGACGAATCCTCGGGATCACGGGCGCCGTGCTTCCGGTAACCCTGGGCAAGGCGACCCTGTGCGCCCGGCTGACGGATGGGTCGGAGTTGGTCGGAGAATCCACCATCGACTCGCGACGCGACAATCTGGACGTGCCCATCGATTACATTTACCTGGACCCCAAAGCCTACGCCTATCCGCCGGCGCTGGAGGCGATCGCCAATGCCGACGTGGTTGTCCTGGGGCCCGGAGACATCTACACCAGCGTGCTGCCGAATCTGCTGGTGGAGGACGTGGCGCAAGCAGTCAACGACTCCAGGGCTGTCAAGGTCCATGTCTGCAACCTTATGACCAAGCCCAATGAGAGCGCCGGATTCCGCACCTCCGATTTCCTGTCGCTGCTGATGGAATACCTGGGCACGTGCCAACCGCTGGACTTTTTGCTGGTCAACAACACCCCGATACCTCCACGCGTGCGGTCTCGGTACTCGGCGGAGGGACAACATCCGGTGCTGCTGGATGAGGCGGAATCCCTGACGATGGCGGGCAGAATAGTGGAGCGTCCCCTGTTGGCGCCCGGGGTTTTCGTGCGACACAACCCACACGCATTGGCCGCCGCCATCATGGAAATCGCGATGGCCATCCCTGACACCTCACCGGATGCGGTGATCCCGCCGCTGGTCCTGGACTGCGACGATTTCGTTCCGCACCTCCTGCCGGCATCGCCATTCAGGGTTCAATCGCCCTCCCCAGATGGCCGCCCAGGCGACGTGGACGCCACCCTCACGGTGCGCAGCTCCGACCCGGATGGCGGCTGAACGCGTATGTGCGGCATAGTTGGTTACGTCGGAGACCGACAGGCTTGGCCCATAGTGGTTGAAGGACTCAGGCGGCTGGAATATCGGGGATACGACAGCGCCGGGGTCGCGGTGGTTGAACCGGAAGGCGGACTGCAGGTTCGCAAGACGGTTGGGAAAGTTCTCGGATTGCTGCACGATGCGTCGTGTCCGGCTCCGGCCGGCTCGGCCGGGTTGGGTCACACTCGATGGGCGACCCACGGAAGTCCGACGGAAGCCAATTCTCACCCCCACACCGATTGCACCGGGCGTATCGCCGTGGCGCACAATGGGATCGTGGAGAATTACCTCGCTCTGAAAACTGAGCTTCAAATGCGGGGGCACCGGTTCAAGTCGGAAACGGACACCGAGGTAATACCCCACCTCGTTGAAGAGGGGATGAACGAAGGCCTGAGTTTGCCGGATGCGGTGTTGCGCATGGGAAGGCTGGTGCAGGGCCCCCAGGCGATAGTGGCGGTGCGGGAAGGCGACGACGACAGCATTTGCGCCCTGCGGCTTGGACACGCCGGTGGTGTCGCTGTGGCCCACCACGCGGGCCAGGGCGTGGTATCCAGCGATTTGCCGGCCCTGTTGCCGATAATCGGCGAGAGAGGGCACCTGCCGGTGGGGTTTTTGGAGGACGGCGAAGCGGCGGTGGTCACACGTACCGGCATCACCTTCCTGGACCGGTCTGGTCAGCGGCTGGAGAAAACGCTGCGCACGGTTTCTCTTAACGACGTCCTCGTTGACCGCGCGGGATACCGGCACTTCATGCTGAAAGAGATCATGGAACAGCCGCAGGCCGTGGTGGCAGCCATGAGGGATCGGGTCGATTTTGCGTCGGGACGTGTCTCGCTGCCGGAATTGGCGATGTCTGACGCTGAAATCGCGAATCTTCGGCGGGTCGTGCTGATCGGCTGCGGAACCAGTCTGAACGCGGCGCAAGTGGGCAGAAGCCTGATAGAGCGCATGGCGGGCATCTACACGGACGCCGAGTCAGCATCCGAGTTTCGCTACCGGGAACCGATTCTGGACGACAAAACCCTGGTGGTGGCCATCGGTCAGTCGGGCGAAACCGCGGATACCGTCGCGGCGATGGAGGAGGTACGGCGCAGCGATGCCGGGCTGATAACCATCTGCAACGCTCCGGACAGCCAGGCCGCGCGCGTGGCCGACGCAACGCTGCTGATGCGTTCAGGAATAGAAATCGGCGTCGCCAGCAGCAAAACCTTCGTAGCATCCCTGACCATCCTGAATCTGCTGGCGATGCGCCTTGCCATGGCCAGGGGACACGCTGATGCCTCCACCGCAGCCCGGTGGATCGATCAGTTGGCGCGCATCCCGGGGCAATTGGGAACCATCGTCAGCGATTCCTCCGCCGCGGAGGATTTGGCAGAGTCGTACTACGACCGCCGGAATTTCATTTACCTCGGCCGCGGGATCAACTCTCCCATTGCGACCGAGGGGGCCCTGAAATTGAAGGAGATCAGCTATATCCATGCTGAGGCATACCCTGCTGGCGAGATGAAGCACGGCCCTATCGCCCTTATCGACCACCGGATGCCCACCATGGCCATCGCGCCACAAGATGCGCTTTACGACAAGATGACCAGCAACATCCAGGAAGTCAAAGCACGCGGCGGGGCGGTTCTGTCCGTCCTCACCCAGAATGACCGCCGCCTTTCCGGCATCGTGGATGGCGCCATGTACATCCCCGAAGCGCCCTACCATTTGACCCCAATTCTGGCCACGGTGCCGCTGCAACTCTTCGCGTATCACGTGGCTGTCCGACGGGGCTGCGACGTGGACCAACCGCGCAATCTGGCGAAATCCGTAACGGTGGAGTGACTGCGGCGCGAGCGCGGACGCAGTCGATTATGCCCTGACTCGGGCGGTCTGCCGGCGGTAGAGTGGCCCGACGTGTCCGTGGGGGATCCTGAGCACGCTCCAGGCAGGGGGTTGATCTTGCCAGCGTAAACCTTCCGAATCCGTGGGGAAACCTGTGGCAAAAATGTGCCCAGGGCCTTTCGATTATCCTGGCTATAGGCATTTGCCGTTGCCGGAACGATTCCCTGCTCACCGTGCGCTCGTCCTGCGACAGGCTCAGGATGAGCGGACCAAGCCAGCGACCGACAATAATCGAATGGCCCCGAAAACGTGCCGCCGTTGACGGTGTACAGGATTGACGGATGCCTATACTATATCGGTTACGATATTCGACGCAGGAGGCGGAACCGGGTTGATAGATATCATCGAATACCCCACTACGGATGCAACTCGCTACCTTGAACTGCTGACGCCGGATGATGCCGATGCTCTAACCCGGGTGGCCGAAAACTTCAAGAACTGCCGCGTGATCCACATCAACAGCACTGCCTACGGGGGCGGTGTCGCTGAAATCCTCCATTCGCTGGTGCCCCTCAGTAATGCGTTTGGAATCGACACTCGCCGGGCGGTTATCACCCCCAGCGACGCGCGCTTTTTCGACGTCACCAAGCGCATCCACAACATGCTGCAGGGCGCGGAAGGGGAACTGTCCGAAAGCGAATTCGCTGTTTATTTCGGATGCCTCGAAGAGATCGCCGGAGAAGTCGAAGACACCGGCCTTTCCGCCGACGTGTGGTTTCTGCACGACCCGCAATTGCTGCCCCTGGGTCGGTTGCTGAACCGGAGCAACGCGCAAACGCGGCTTTGGGTGGTTCACATAGACCTCACCGAGCCCAATCCGTCGCTGATGGAGAGACTGCTGCCGTTCACTGATGCGTATGATTCGTTGATCTGTTCGTTGGACGACTACGCTCCGAATCCGGCGCCCAACGAAACTCGGGTGTTCGTGGCGCCGCCTGCCATCGACCCGTTCGCGCCCAAGAATTCGGAGACGTCGCCCGAACAGGCCAGCGGTATCGTGAAATCCCTGGGCATCGATCCGGAACGACCCCTGGTGACGCAGGTATCCCGTTTCGATACGTGGAAGGATCCCTGGGGCGTGATCGACGCTTACCGGATCGCGCGCGAATCGCACCCCGGGCTCCAGTTGGCATTGTTGGGGTTGAGCCAGGCCAACGACGACCCAGAAGGCGAGAAAGTATTGCAGTCAGTTCGGGCCCATGCCGGGTGTGACCCCGACATCCACCTGTTCTTCTCTCCCGACAACCTGCCGGCCACCAACGACGAAATAGTCAACGCTCTGCAATCTCATTCGCGGGTCTTGTTGCAAAAATCCACGCGCGAGGGATTCGGGCTGACTGTTTCCGAAGGAATGTGGAAGGGGAAGCCGATGATCGGAGGCAACGTGGGCGGCATTCGGTTGCAGATTGTGGACGGCGAATCCGGCTACCTGGTGGATACCGCGGAACAGGCGGCCGGACGCATCTCCCAGTTGCTATCGGATGCCGATTTGTGCGCTACAATTGGAAACAACGCAAGGGATCGGGTACGCCGCCGTTTCCTGATGCCGCGACTACTGAACGACTATTTGCAAGCGGCGCAGCAAGCCAGGCTTGACGCAAAGGAAATTGGGTGGTGATGACATGCCAACCACTACCATATTGGTGATGATCGACGGGCTTGATCCGGAATACCTGGAATCATGCCCTGCGCCCAATCTGCAGCGGTTCTCCCGAGAGGGATTCCAGGTACCGGCCGGCGGGATGATGCCCAGCGTCACCAACGTGAACAATACGTCAATGGTGACGGGGCACTACCCAGCTCAGCACGGCATAGTTTCCAACTACTGGCTGGACCGCGCCGCCGGCATCGAGCAGTACGTCGAATCAGGCGAGTTCATCTGCTCGGACACAATCTTCGATCTGTGCCGTCGCCAGGGTGGTCGTTCTTTGCTGTCGGCGTCCAAAGATAAACTGCGCCGGCTTCTGGGAGGCTCGGCGAATCTGGCGTTTTCTTCAGAACAGCCTACCGAAAAAGCAGTTGCCGCACTCGGCGATGCTCCCCATGTGTACTCTCTGGAAGTGAACGGTTGGACCATCGACGCCGCACGCCACGCGCTGGTCGAGGAACACTATGATCTGGCGTTTATCGCGACCACCGATTACGCGATGCACACCTTCGGTCCAGATCATCCCGAATCGCGGCGCCACGTGGCAATTCTGGACGATGCCCTCGGCCGTTTGTTCAACGATGTGCCGGATGCGCAGTTGCTGATCACCGCGGACCACGGTATGTCGGACAAGCGCCGCATGCTGCACCTGCCGGCCGTGTTGGCCCGGCACAACATCGGGGCGACCGCCGTGCCCGTCATCAAGGACCAATACGTGGTGCATCATTCGAACCTGGGCGGCTGCATCTACGTTCATCTGGACGACCCGGCGTCTCTTCAGGACGCCATCGGCGCGCTCAACGAGACGGACGGCGTGGAACAGGCCTTGGACAGAGAGCAGGCGGCCGCTCAATTTTCCCTGATGGGAGAACGCCTGGGAGACATCCTGGTAACTGGCGCCGCTGACGTTGTGTTTGGCGATCCCGAGGAAATTTCGCTGCCGCCCGGTTTGCGTTCCCACGGTTCCATTCACGAAAGCAGCGTCCCGATTATCGGCGTGGGCGGGGATTTCGGTGGCTTTGAGTTCCGTGAGAACCGGGACCTGGGCCGTTACGTATCGCAACGCGTGTTGGCCTGAACCCCCTGCGACACAACGGAGAACGTTTTGGCAACCGTTAGAGTCCGAGCCCCCGCGACCACCGCCAACCTCGGCCCCGGGTATGACTGTCTGGGCATGGCGCTCGACCTCTGGAATCACCTGACGGTTGAGACGCTGGATGCCGGCGCAGATACATCCGTTGCCGTCGCCGGGGAAGGCGAGGGCGAACTCGCCGACGACTCGGATAACCTCACCTACCGGGCCGCGAGGTTTCTGTATGGTGAAGCCGACGTTGAAATACCGCCCCTGGCGATGCAATGCGAGAACGCCATCCCGCTGAGCCGAGGGTTAGGCAGCAGCGCCGCCGCGATTTCCGGCGGTCTGGTTGCGGCCAACGCACTGCTGGATAACCCCTTTACGCCCAATGACCTGCTCGAAATGGCGGCCACCATTGAAGGGCATCCCGATAATGTCGCCGCAGCGGTGCATGGAGGGTTGCAGTTGGTGGTTATCGATGACGATCGGCTCTACACCGCTCCCATCGACGTGCCCGACGAATTGAATGCGGTGCTATTCATCCCGGACCGCCGGATCGCCACGGCGGACGCCCGTCGGGTGCTGCCGTCGGAGGTATCCGTCGCAGATGCGGTGTACAATATGAGCCGCGCCGCGCTGCTGGTAGCGGGGATGCAATCGAACCACCCCGAATACTTGCGGATCGCCACCGAGGATCGTTTGCACCAGCCATACCGTCAGTCGATCTTTCCGCCCATGAAGGTGATCTTTGAGGCGGCGCGAAACGCGGGAGCGTTGGGCGTTTTCCTGTCGGGAAGCGGCAGCACCATCCTGGCGCTGACTCAGGAAAGGTCAATGACGGTTGCCTACGAAATGTTCGACGCCGCCCGTCTGGCCGGTGTCGAAGGGCGTGTTGAGATTACTCGCCCCACCAGGCAGGGGGCACACGTACTGTCCACCGAAGAGTCGTAGGATCGTGTCCCTTTTCGTTCACAAATACGGGGGCAGTTCTGTCGCCGACGCTGCCAAGATCGTCAACGTGGCCCGACGCATCGCCAGCGTGTCCGATGATGGGCACCAGGTGGTGACTGTGGTCTCTGCGATGGGAGATACCACTGACGAGTTGATCGACCTGGCGCGAACCGTCGCCAATGAGCCCGACCCGCGTGAGCTTGACCTGCTGCTGTCCACCGGCGAACTGGTATCAATCACGCTGCTGTCGATGGCGCTGCGCAATCTGGGGTATGACGCGATCAGCCTGAGCGGGCCACAGGCAGGGATTCGCACCGACAGCGCGTACGGGCGGGCGCGGATCAGCGAGGTGAACCCGGGGCGGTTGCGGCAAGAGTTGTCCAAGGGTCGCCTGGTGATCGTGGCTGGATTTCAGGGACTCACGCCGGAAGAGGACATAACAACCCTGGGCCGTGGTGGGTCGGACACCACCGCCGTGGCTCTGGCGGCGGCCCTGCACGCGGACCGCTGCGACATCTACACCGACGTTGAGGGCATATATACCGCCGACCCGCGGGTGGTCGCCAAAGCCGCCAAACTGGCCGAAGTGGGTTACGACGAGATGTTGGAACTGGCTGCGGCCGGGGCTAAAATGCACCCGCGTTCAATTGAATTGGGATCGGTTTACAATGTACCGATCTACGTAGCCTCGAGTTTCACAGACGCGCCCGGCACGCTGATCCACCAAGTTTCGGATGACGCCAACATGGAAGAACGAATCAAGGTAACGGGAATTGCTTACCAGACCAACGTCGCGAAGGTCACGGTTTGCGGCGTTGAGGACAAGCCCGGCGTTGCCGCCGCGCTGTTTGAACCCCTGGCGTCTTCGGGGATCAGTGTGGACACAATCGTCCAGAATACCAGCGCGGACCGCACCACCACCGACATCAGCTTCACCGTGACCACAGACGACCTGCCGATGGCGTTGCGCCAGATGTCCGCCATGCAGCCCGACCTGGGCGCGGCGCAGGTTATCAGCGACACTTCCCTGGCTTCGGTGAGCGTGGTGGGTTCCGGGATGCAGAATACCCCCGGCTACGCTTCCAGGATGTTCCGCATCCTTGCCGACGGCGGCATCAACATCGACATGATCACCACCTCGGAGATCCGGATTTCGTGCATCATCCACCAGGATCAGGCGCGTGACGCGGTGCGCCTGCTGCACCGTGGTTTCCAACTGGACGAGGGTTAACCGCCGCAAGGTTTCAGGCGATGTCAACCTGTTACCTGACCGTAGTGATTCCGGCCTACAACGAAGCAACGCGATTGCCGGAAACCCTCGCGATCGTTCACGGGTACCTGTCCGGGAGGCCGTACTCCTCGGAGATCATCGTCGCCGACGACGGCAGCGAAGATGCCACTGCGAGCCTGGTCGAGGGTCTGGTTCCGGTCTATCCTGAACTCAGACTCCTGCGTCTGCCTCACCGGGGCAAGGGCGCGGCCGTGAAGGCCGGGATGCTGGCGGCGAGAGGCGAGTACCGGTTCCTGTGCGACGCCGACCTGTCAATGCCCATTGAGTTCCTGGAGAAATTATTGCCGCCCGATGCTCCCCCGGCGGACGTGGTGGCCGGGTCCCGCGAAGCGCCCGGAGCGCAGCGGGTTGGGGAACCCCGCGGGCGGTGGTTGATGGGCCGTGTATTCAACGTGGCCACCCGGCTCCTGGCGACCCCGGGCATCTCCGACACGCAGTGCGGGTTCAAGGTGTTTGGAGCGGCTGCAGCGCAGGCTTTGTTCCCGCTGCAAATGCTCGACGGGTTCGCGTTCGACGCCGAAATACTCTTCCTGGCGCGGCGACGCGGTTTCGAGACTGTCGAAGTTGGCATTGAATGGCACTATCGGTCTGAGAGCAAGGTGCGCCCGTTCCGTGATGGCTGGCGTACCTTCAGGGACCTGGTCAGAATCCGTTGGCATTGGGCCACCGGAGGTTACGGTTAGTCGGCGTTCGGTTTGCTCTCCTGCATGGCAATTTGCTGAGTTTCAAGAATCTCCCAAATCCGCTGGCTGATGTATTGAAACAGTGACTGGCGCGCGTGTAATCCTAGAAGTCCCACATAAGGGAATTTGCCGACCGTCGCCATATTCGGCCAAAAGGATACGTCATGACAGTGCAGGATACGACACGCGCATGGTCTCGACCCGACCGGGGAACAATGACAGAAAATCGGATTCGAGTGAATTTGGGAAAGGATGCAGTCAAACTGGCGTTGAAAGGCGAATGGGCCAGCGCCGCTGAATTGAACCGCACGATCCTGGAAATGTGTCCCGAAGACAGCGAGGCGTCCAACCGGCTTGCCAAAGCACTCCTGGAGCTTGGGGACTCCGCCGGCGCGCGCGCTGTGCTGGACGACTTGCTGAGCCGGTATCCCAACAACAGCATTGGCCGCAAAAATCTGTCCCGGTTGGAAAAGTTGGAATCCACGGGCCCGACGCGTCAGGCCGGCGGAGCCAACCTCAAGGGGTGGTCGCCGCTGTTCATAGAAGAAGGGGGCAAATCCTGCACCACCACGTTGCGGCGGGCGATCGGTGCATCCACGTTTTCGGGCATCGGCGCCGGCGACGTGGTCACGCTATCCGTGGACGGCGACGCGCTGGTGGTCGAATCCGTCGTTGGACAGCGTCTCGGAACCATTGAACTGCGGATATCCCGCAGGCTGCGCAAGCTGATTGCCGGAGGCAATCGCTATTCGGCGGCCGTGGTTGGAGTCCAGGGTGAGGACGTCTCGGTAATCATTCGGGAGATTGAAAAGCACCCCTCCCAGCGTGACATAATCTCTTTCCCACCGACCGGCCAGGCATTTGCAGCGCCCCATCCCGCCGAGTCCGATTTGCCTGACGAAGATGAACCTGAGGACATGGATGCGCCCAATGCGACCATGGACCCGGCCACCGAGTCCGACCAGGAAGAACACGCCGTGGCGCTGGTGGCCGGCGAGATTGATGACGGCGGTGAAGATGGAGACATCGGCGTGCCGGTTTTGGACACCGATGACGTTGAGGTCGATCCGCTGATGGGGTTGGTTCCCGAAGACACCGATGACTGGGAGTAGTGGGCCAGCAGGCTGCCGTCAGCCCTCCTGCCCAGCGCCGCGCGCCCGCGCGTCCAGGCTCACTGCGATGCGAGAACGGAACGGCCTGACCGTGTTGGTGGCGTCCGGCACACCCATGGGAACGACGAACACGGCTTGCTGACCGGCGGCGTGCGGCGAGAAGAACCTCGCCACGCTGTCGTCGTAGAACGTGAGTCCCGTCGCGCCCAAACCCACTGAGTGCATACCCAGATAGAGGCGTCCACCGACGATTCCGGCGATGGTTTGTGCCATGCGGTAGCTTCTCGGCCCAAGTTGCCGTTCCATGGTGTTCAGGTCCGCCGTGATGAACGCAACCGCCGACGCATCCGCCGGCAGCGCCTGCTCAAATCCGAGGTGGCCGGCCATCTCCCGGAAATCGCCGGTTTTCAGGAGTCTGAGGCCGTTATAGTAGCGGTTGTAATAATATGCGCCGGGCTCGAGTCCTTCGACGGCGTTGACTATGAAATACAAACCGAGATGCGGACCGATCCCGTCCCCCAGGCCGGCGGCATTCATGCCACTGCCGGCAGCGTCCACCACGGCTCGGAACGCTTCCCATGGGATATATTCCCTGGCGAACCGGCGAGTGGAACCCCTGGATCGGATGCAGTCTTCCAGCGATGTTGAGGGCAATGCCTCCAGGTTCACGTCGGCGTCGAATCTGCCGTCGGATCCGGAACGCAGGGGGCGGAAATTGTCGCCGGTGCCGTCCAATTCGTCCTTGTCAGATTGGAAGGCCCTTTGCGTGTCCGAGTTCCAGCGCGCTACTGACGCGGAGTCGAGCAGCGCGGATGCCTGGTGAACCTCGCGGCTCATCGGGTAGTCGAGGGCTCCCGCCGCAAGGTCATTGCTCTCCTGCGGGAGCATCCCGGGAACGTCGCCGGGGCCATCTGGCAGCATCCCGTCGGGCGTGCCCACGGAGGCGACCAAGGAGGGGGCTTCGGCCTGCCCGTCGATTCCAAAGTACCCCGTGAGCAGTCGGTCCACGAAACCGAAGCGGAGGCGGACTGCCACGTCCTCGGCGTTGGCGGTTGCCAGGAGGTTGGCGGTCATCGTTCCGAGATCCCAGTAGCAATAACGGTAACTGCGTTCCCGATATTTCCACGCGCTGCGCCAGAAAACGGTGGTGAAAATCAGCGTGGCCGGGTATGCCGAATGGTCGTCGATGGCTCCGCCGACCCAACGGCGCAGGTCGCCGTTGCGCAGTCGCGCCAAGGTGCAATCACGGGGGTTGAAATGATATACCCCGGCCCTCAGCCCTTCCAGGTCGCCACACACCACGTACGTTTCGGTGGGGTACAGCGCACCGGCGGACGCGGCGGCGCGGTAATGGACTTCGCCGTCGCGGAGTTGCCTCCTCCGGATTACCGCCGCTGAGTGGTACAGCAGGCTGGTCAGATTTTCCAGCGTCAGTGGAGCGGAAGCGGCGTTGCCGCCGCGGATGGCGTCGAGAGTCGCCATGCCGGAGGTTGAATCGCCCGCAACGTCGGGCAACCTGATAGGTCTGAGGTCGGGATATATTTTGTAAAGCGGCGGCTTGCTCTCCAGGTCAATGTACTGGAGTTTGGTGGCTTCGTTGAATCTCAAAGCGACACCGTCGCTGATGCCTCTGTCCGCTGTTGCCATGGTGTTTCTCTCCAAGTCGCCAACCAATTGGCGCCCGCTCACGCTTGTTGTCGCCGTCGATAAATCTCAACCGCTGCCGAGTCAATCACCGATCCACGAATCGGCGGGCGAGGCTTGTGAACCCGCACCCTCACCGCGTCAATGATCGGGTGTTGTTCCATGACGCTGGTGGCGATGGCACCGGCTGCTGCCTCCAGGAGGTGGAGCGGTTCGCCTTCCATCACGCTTTTGACCAGACGGTACAGGTGGGTGTAGCTGGCCGTGTCGGCAAGTTGATCGGACACGCTGGCGGAACCCAGGTCCAACTCGGCCTCCAGATCCACGAGGAAGGGTTGCCCCAACCGACGCTCCTCCGGATTCACTCCGTGGAATCCGTAAAATTGCATCCCGGTCAGGATGATCCGGTCGCCGTGCATTCGACGGCCTCAGGCGCCGGCGGTTTGGCGCTGGATTTCGGCGACCAGAGCCAGGAGGTTCTGCGCCCGTTTGACCACCGGAACGTCCACCATGCGCCCGTCGATGGACAGTGAACCGCGACCCGCCGCTTCCGCTTCGTCCCAGGCGGCGACCACGCGCTGAGCGTAGGCGACGTCCTCGGGACTCGGGGAAAACGTCTCGTTGATGATGTCGATCTGTGCGGGATGGATCGCGAACTTGCCCGTATAGCCCATCTGTCGGCCCGCGCTGGCGTCGGTTCTCAGGCCGTCGGGATCGCGGAACCCGACGAACGGGCCGTCCAGGGCGGCGACTCCGGCCGCCTTGGCGGCGATCGCCACTGCAGACCGGGCGTAGTAGGACTCCTCTCCAAAATCATTGCGGATTATGCCCATGTCGTTGGTGTAGTCTTCTCCACCGAACGCGATTCCCGCGATGCGCTGGGATGCGCGCGCCATCTCATACACATGGACGATGGCCATGGCGGTTTCAATCCACGGAATCACACGTATGCTGCCGGCGGGGATACCCCTGCTGTTTTCCAGCGGCGCCAGCAGTCGGTCAACTTGTTGCAGGTCCCACGCTGTGTCCCCCTTGCCAATGCTGATGCCGGCCAGATCGGGAGATACCACCGCCGCCAGTTCGTCAGCGGTGAGTCCGGTGTCCAGGGAGTTGACGCGCACCATGACGCGTCGGCCGGCGGCGCGCAATTTGGGGACCCACTCAACGGCCAGTTCGCAAGCGGCCGCTTTTCCTCCGGGGTGAACCGAGTCCTCCAGATCAACCATTACCACATCGGCGCCGAACCCCAGGGCCCGTTCCAGCATATTGGCCCGGTTCCCGGGAACGAACACCAAGCTACGCAGCAATTCCACGAAAATTGAACCTCCTGATTAGAAATCGCCCCATGAGTAACCGGACTTGACCTCCACCTTCAGGGTCACGTCCAGGTCCAACGCTGCCGGCATTTCGTCCATCGCCAGCGCGGTCATGTCGTTCATCTCGTCGTCCGGCACTTCAAACACCAACTCGTCGTGTACCTGCAGGATCATACTGGAGCGCATTTGATCGCGCTGAATGCGTGCCTGCACGTTTATCATCGCCTTCTTCATAATATCCGCGGCGGTGCCCTGAATCGGCATATTGATCGCCATGCGCTCGGCGGCGGCGCGGGTGTTGTGATTGGTGGACTGGATATCCGGGAAGTACCGCCGGCGGCCCAGCAGGGTCTCAGCGTACATGGTGGCCCGGGTCTGCTCTTTGACCGATTCCAGGTAGTCCTTGATGCCAGGGTAGCGGGCGAGATAGGTGTCGATGAAATTCCGGCCCTCTTCGCGGCTGAAACCAGTCTGTTGAGATATGCCGTATGGCCCCAGGCCGTAGATCACCCCGAAGTTCAACACCTTGGCGATGCGCCGCTGTTCGGAGTCCACTTCGTTGATCGGCACGTTGAACATCTGGCTGGCGGTCGCGGCATGGATGTCCTCGCCGCGTCGGAAGGCTTCCAGCAGCGAAGGGTCCTGGGACAGGTGGGCGAGAACGCGCAGTTCGATCTGGGAATAATCGGCGGAGAGCAACCGGCAGCCCGAGTCGGCAACAAAAGCGCGACGCACCTGGCGCCCCAACTCGGTGCGCACCGGGATGTTCTGGAGGTTGGGATCGCTGCTGCTGACCCGCCCGGTTGCCGAACCGGTCTGGTGGTAGGACGTGTGGATGCGCCCGGTGCGGTCATTGATCATTTCAGGCAGCGCGTCCACGTAGGTTGACTTCAGCTTGGATACCTGACGGTAGTCCAGGATCCTGTCCACCACCGGGTGCATCCCCTTCAACGATTCCAGGGCGTTGGCGTCCGTGGAGTAGCCCGACTTGGTGCGGCGCGTTTTGGGCAGGCCCAACTCCCCAAAGAGCAGGTCGCTCAACTGCTTGGGCGAGTTGATGTTGACGGTGTGGCCGATGTCGGCGTACAGATCGGCTTCAATGTGGTCCAGTTGTTCCCTGAGATCTCGGGACATCTCGTGCAGGATGCCAGCGTCCAGTTTTACTCCCGAGCGCTGCATTTCCACCAGCACCGGGACGAGGGGCAATTCAACATCGGACATCAGGCCCGACAGACCCTGAATCTCCAGCAGCGGGTCAAACTGACGGCGCAATTGCAGCGTGCAGTCGGCGTCCGCGGCGGCGTAGGGAGCGCCGGCGACAATGTCAACCTCGTTGAAGGTGATTTGCCGAGCGCCCTTGCCGATGAGATCGGTGATTTCGGTCATTTCCCGACCCAGTATCGACAGCGCCAGAGGCTTCAGTCCAAGGCGGTTGTTGCCCAAAAGGTGGGCGGCGATCATGGTGTCGTGGTCGATCACGTCGTTGGGGTCGATGCCGTAGTTGCTGAGCAGCGTGAGGTCGTAGTTGGCGTTGTGGGCTGAACGCCGGATTCCCGGGGTGGTAAACAGCGGACGCACGGCGGCCAGCGCTTCTTCCAGCGAAAGTTGCTCGCCGGTGGTGTGTCCCACCGGCACATACCAGGCAGTCCCTTCCGGCACCGCAAAACTCAGTCCCGCCAACTCGGCTGCCATGGGGTCCGTGCTGCTGGACTCGGTGTCGAAGGCAAAGGCCCCTGCGGCGCGGATGGTGGTTATCATGTCCTCCAGGGCCGCGGAGGTGGAAACGATCCGATAGTCGGTTTCGGCTGGCGCATCATCGACGCGTGGGACCAGGTTCGGCGGGGCCGCCGGATCGGATGGCAGCGAGGTCCAGGGAGCATCGGGAGACGGCACTCGCCCGACGATGCTGTGGAATTCCAGCGCCGTCATCAGGGCCACCACGTCGCCGCGCTCGTAATCGCCAAATCGGCTGGCGTCGAGGTCCAGCGTGGTGGGCACGTTACGGTCGATGGTGGTGAGTACGCGGTACTCGAAAGCGGCGTCCTGGTTCGCCTCCAGGCTGTTCTTGACGCGCTTCTGAGTGATTTCGTCCAGATGCTCGTAGATGCCTTCCAGGGTGCCGTAATTGGAAAGCAGGGTGGTGGCGGTTTTGTCTCCCACGCCCGGGACGCCTGGTATGTTGTCCGACTTGTCCCCAACCAGCGCCTTATAGTCCGGTTGCTGAGCGGCAGTCAGACCGCCGTATCGCTCGGCCAGTTCTTCCTCGCCCACGATCCGGCGGTCGCGTTCGCTGCTGGCAAGGTCAACGCGGACCGATGGCGAGATCAACTGGAAGGTATCCCGGTCGCCGGTAAGTATCACCGTCTCGACGTCGGCGGCTTCGGCCTGCCGGCTGAGGGTTCCGATGATGTCGTCCGCTTCGAATCCCGGCAGTTCATACACCGGAACTGAGAAGGTTGACATCATTTCCTTCACCCGGTCGAATTGACCGCGCAGTTCGGGCGGCGTCGGTGGACGCTGCGCCTTGTATTCAGGGAACCGTTCGTGGCGGAAGGTGGGCGCCGGGTTGTCGAAGGTGACGACAACGTGAGTTGGCTGCCATTCGTTGAGGGCACGAAGGAATACGCTGGCGAAACCGTAAACGCCGGTGACGTCTTCGCCCGTGGTGGACACGGTGAGGTTGCGGCTGACGCTGATGGCTCGGAAAGACCGGTGAATCATGGCGTGACCGTCAATCAGCAGCAGCAACGGCGACTTGCGGCCGGATGCGCCAAAAGACATCTGCATTGACATTTGGCCGCTGCTCGCCATGGGTTCCCTCCAACTTCGCGCTGGACACGTGCGGGCCAGCGGCGCGTTTGGGCGGCATTATACATTAGGCGCATCCGAAACCGCCGCACACCTCGCGTCACTCCATGTGGCATATTTATCAACGGGCGGGTGTTTGCCAGAGCGCGAAATGGGGACGCCAAGCCGCAAGGCGCCACGGCAGCGATTTGCGCCATGGGCTGTGCTAAAATGCGTCTCACCATGCCGATGTACGAATACCGATGCAACCAATGCGCCCAGCGCCAGTCCCGCCTGGTGTACAGTTGGTCGCCCGCCGATGGATTGGCGTGCAACAACTGCGCGAGCAATGACCTGGACCGGTTGGTCTCAGGGTTTTCATTCCACCGTTCCTGGGGGGACAGCCTGAACTGGATGCCGGATAACGCCGCCGCCGACCTGGACAACAGCCATGTGGGCAGCATAGATTCGCACATGGGGCGCATGGGCGACGCCATGGGCGGCCTGGTAACGCCGGACTTCCACGAGCATCGGCACGAGATCAATCACCCCGACAACTGAAACTCATGCCAATCTACGAATATCGTTGCCAGGAATGCCGGGCCGTGGTGTCTGTCTTCGTCCGCTCCATAAGCAGCCACGTCAAACCCGGGTGCGAATCCTGCGGCGGAAGCCAGATGGAACGCCGGATGTCAACATTCGCCATGGGCAAGACCGTGGCGGGCGTTCATGAAGCCAACCCCATGGGAGCCAGCAGCCGCGACTACTACAGCGACCCGCGCAACATTGGTCGCAACGTCGAGGAATCCTTCTCGCGGCATGGGGTGGACATGCCGGATTCGGTGCGGCAGTCGATCGATTCCGCCAGGAGCGGCGAGACTCCCAAAGGACTTGACCTGTGACCACTCAACATGACAACGCTCCAACGGACCTGTTGC
Organism: Dehalococcoidia bacterium; assembly: GCA_963668585.1. Classification (GTDB taxonomy): domain Bacteria; phylum Chloroflexota; class Dehalococcoidia; order Lucifugimonadales; family UBA3495; genus Bin87. The sequence continues at coordinate 1,912,275 of OY764869.1, forward strand.
CGGCGCTGATTGCGTGTCTCGACGGCATGCTGGCCTCCGACGCAGCGCCGGAAGGGTTAATGCGCGGGGAAATTGGCTGGTTGGGGGACGGCCTGAGCGACCCTCAACGCGCATCCGCGGTATCCGGCGAACCGCGCGGCCGCACCGAAATGCTCAGCCTGGCGACGACTGCCCGCGGATTATTGGCGCTGCTGGAAACCGACGGCGTAATTCCCGCGGATTCCGGACTGCAGGTGCGCAGGGCCTTGGATGACGCTGAGGTCCGTATTGGTCAGGCGCTGCGACGTGGGCGGGCTGACCGCATCCACGGGCTGTACGTAATCATTGACCCGGAGGTGACCGGTGGTCGAGATCCGTTGGACATAGCGCGCGCGGCCATCAACGGCGGAGCGCGTATCCTGCAACTTCGGGACAAGTTGCGAGACAAAGGCGAGCAAATGCCGTTGGGCATTGCCCTGCGCGACCTTTGCGCAGCCAACGATGCGCTGCTGATCATCAATGACCATGCCGACCTGGCGGCGGCGCTGGGCCCTGACCACGTGGGTCTGCACGTTGGACAGACCGACCTGCCGGTGGCGGAAGCGCGCAAAGTCCTGGCTCCGGGTCAGGTGCTCGGGCGGTCCAATCGCGAGATCGACCTGATCATCGAGTCCCAGCAGATGGGCGCGGACCACGTCGCCTTTGGCGCGATGTACACGACCACGACGAAGCAGGTGACGCGGGCTCCGCAAGGGCCGGAGCGACTGAAGCAGGCCCGCGCTGCTGCCCAGGTTCCCCTGGTGGCGATCGGCGGGATCACGGCGGAGAACGTGGCGCCGGTGGTGGAGGCCGGAGCCGATGCGATCTGCGTGACTGCGGCTGTGGGGAGCGCCCCGGACCCGGAGGCCGCAGCAGCAGCACTGACCGAGGCCATCCGCGTCGCCGGCGGTCGCGTGTAGGCGGCGCAGCGATGCCAACGCGATACGGGCCGCAACTTGCGGCGATGTCAGCCCATGCCGTCGGCGAACTCACGGCGCGGCATCAGGCGCGGGAACATGCGCTTTCAGTCTCACGCCAGGTGATACGCAACTCCGCCAACGCGATACGGGCAGTCCACCGGAACGATTTTGACGAAGCCAGCCGACTGATTGGCGAGGCGTCGAGCCGTTTGAACGATACCCTGAGCATCAGGACGGACAACCCCGAGATTTACTACGCGGGTTTCCTGTCGGATGCGCGCAAAGAGTTCACTGAAGCCAATATCACGCTGGCGGTCATCTCCGGCGGCGAAATCCCCGACGCTGCAACGCTGGGCATCGATCCGCCCGCCTACCTGAATGGCATGGCCGAAGTGATCGGCGAATTGCGGCGCTATATCCTCGACGCGCTGCGTCGCGACGACACTGACCGATGCGAAGAACTGATGGAGTTGATGGACGAAATCTACGGCATCCTGGTCACGGTAGATTTTCCAGAAGCCGTTACCGGCGGATTACGCCACAGCACGGACGCCATGCGGGGCGTTCTGGAGCGGACCCGGGGAGACCTGACCGTCTCATTGCAACAGCGTCGTTTGGAACAGAGGCTGGCCGATCTGGAAAGGTAGCGGGATGCTGAAACTCCCCACTTCCCGCCGGCGCCCGGCGATCCTCTCGGCGACGTGGCGGAATATCCTGCTGTTTTCCTGGCCGGTGCCAGATGAAACAGTTCAGAACTTGACGCCCGACGGCCTGGAGATAGACCGTTGGAACGGCGATGCGTATGTCAGCTTGGTCGGTCTCAGGTTCGAGAAGGTGAACCTGTTCGGGATTCCCGCGCCGGCCCGCAGTTACGACGAAATCAACCTGCGGTTTTACGTACGCCGAAAATTCCACGATGTTGACAGGCAACCGGGCGTAGTGTTCGTGCGGCAACTGGTGCCCCACCGGGTTACGGCGAGAGTGGCCCGTATGCTCTATGGAGAACCTTTTGAAGTAGCGACGGTGGGTCACGCGTACAACGCCGGCTTGAGCGGTAACGAGTCTCCGGCGCGCAGGGTCGAGTATTGGTGGGAAAACCGTGAAGGCTCGCACCGGATGTGGGCGGAAACGAACCTGACGCCCCAGCAGGCCCCACCCGGCTCGCTGGACGAATTTCTCACCGAACGATATTGGGGCTATAACGGCAAACCGGGATTGGGCACGCGAGCGTATCGGTTGGTGAGACCGGTGTGGGATGTCGCCAGGGCCACCACGGCGCGGGTGGAATGCGCGCCCGATGGCGTCGATGACACCGGGCTCGGCGGAATCATGCGGAGCGAGCCCGCCTCGGTACTGTTGGCCTGCGGATCGTGGGCTCAAATTGGCCTGCCGAGCGCATTGAATTCCAGGAGCGAAGGTTCCGAAAGCAAATCATGTTGAGATTGCCCCATGGTGATTGGTAGAATGAGCCAGCCTAATCGTGTCCACAGGAGTTGAAACGTGGTTGAACCAACCCGGCGCGCAGAAGTGTATCAATACCCCGATACGTTGGACGCGATTGAGGAGTGCTATCGCCGGGGCTGGACTGACGGCCTTCCTGTGATCCCGCCCACCGCCGAGCGAGTGGATGCCATGCTGGAAGCGGTTGGCTTGTCGCCGGACACAGTGTTGGGTGAGGTGCCGGTGCGGCGACGGACTCTGACCGCCGAGCAGGCCGCCGCCAACGCGGTGATGGCGGGTTGCCTTCCGGCATATTTTCCCATCGTTTTGGCCACGCTGAGGGTGCTGTTCGAGCACGACCCCAACTGCATTCACGAGGTGTCGGCGGTGACCAACTCCACCGGATTGCTCACCATCGTCAATGGCCCGATACGGCGTGAGATTGAGTTGAACTGCACCGACAATCTGTTCAGTCCGGGATACCGCGCCAACTCAACCATCGGACGCGCCCTGCGGCTCATATTAATCAACGTGTTTGAGCAACGCCCCGGCGTGCTGGACCGCGGGTGCATGGGCAGCCTGACCAAGTTCGGCGTGGTCTTTGGGGAAGACGAAGAAAATAGCCCCTGGGAACCGTTCCACGCCAGCATGGGCTTTTCACCGGAACAGTCAACGGTGACGGTGGCGACAATCCAGGACCCGTCCATGCACGGCAATCGATATGGTACGACGGGAGAGAGTCTGCTGGATTCGATTGCCGATGGCATGGCGTCTCACGGTTTGGGGATCTATTTCGGCCGCGGAATCAAGTGGGTTTGGGTCGTCGGCCACTGGCATTCCGAACTCCTGGGGCGCCAGGGCTGGAGCCGCCGGGATATGCAGGAATACCTGTACGAGCGTGCTTGGCGATCAACGGGGCAATTGAAACGACTGGGGATGGCCAACGGAGCGGTGGTTGAGGGGGACGATGAGAAACAACAGATGACGGTGGACAGCCCTGACGATATCCTGATTGTTAAGGCGGGAGGCGACAGCGGCATCTACAGCGAGTTGATCATGAACTATTTCGGCGTGCCGGCGGTTATCACCGAGATTACTGAAGGTGCGTGAACCCGGAGAAAAGAGGAGAATGAAATGACTATTGGCAATGCCGCAACCGTTCAATTGATTGATCCGACCGGGTTTGATCCGGGAGAATCCCCGCTGGTCATGGCGGCGCGCCCGGTTGACCTTCGGGGCGGCCGACTGGGGCTGCTGGACAATTCCAAGGCCAACTCGGATGCCATTCTGTGGGCCATTGCGCGCGCGCTGGACGAGGAGTTCGAGTTTTCGAATATCCATTACGTCCAGAAACACAGCGCTTCGTTGCCGCCGCACCCGGAAGTCATGGCTGACCTGCATCGGAACTCGGACTTTGTGATCGCCGGCGTGGGTGATTGAGGGGGCTGCTCGTCGGGCAGTTTGCACGACGGAATAACCCTGGAGCGGCAGGGCATCCCCGCAGCCACGATTATCACGACGGTGTTCGCGAACACCGCCCGGGCGTACACGCGCCTCATGGGTGTTCCCAACTTCCCGTATCTGATGTGCCCACACCCCATCACCAACGTGGATGGTGCAGCGCTACAGGCGCGCGCGCAGGAACTGATTCCGGGCGTGCGCAGTTTGCTCATCAACGGCGCCCTGACCTCCAATTAGGCGCGTCCCGGATCGGATACCGTTGCCATGGCAGGTTTTTCAAATTTCATTCGCCGCTTCGTCGGCAGGTTGCGCGACCAGGAAAGCGACGCACCGGAATCCCGGTTACCCGAAGCGATTCCGGGGTTGGATCGCGACCCCGTCCCGGAGCCACTGGACGTCTCGGACGGGGTGGTGGGCCGCGACCCGCCGGCCCTTTCCGTGGACGCGCCCCTGGCGACTCCGGACGTCGGCGGAATACCGGCACGGCCGGCGCAGAACCCGGAATTCGCCTTCACTTCCGAAAGGATGGCGACGCCGACGGCAGAATTTGCGGGCGCGGCAGTCGCGGAACCCGCCACGACCCCGATGGACGATGGCGGGCTGCTTGACGATGATGTGCTGCGCGAAGACCCGCTGTCCACTGCCTGCCCGTATTGCGGGTTGGTTGACCAGAGAGTCGGGGCGCGTTGCCAGCGATGCTCCCAGGTTGTGGTGCGCCTGCCCGCGTGGGCTCAACACCGGCGGCACAACTGGCTGTTTGCCCGTCTTTCATGGAAAAGGCTAATATTCGCTTCCATAGTCGCCCTGCTGATCGTGTTCGTGGTTTGGGTGAACTACCCGTTCGCTCCGAATCCGTTGATCCTGCTGAAAAAGATCCAGTCCCAGATGACTGCCGACGTGAGTCCCGGTGTTTGGACCATCTCGGGCCGGGACTTACGCAACAGCCGCAGCATTGACGTCGGTTTTCCGCCTCCGGAGGGAACGGTGGTCTGGAATAGTTTCATTGCCGAACCGTTGAACTCTGAACCGGTGGCGCAGCATTCCAACATATACGTCGGGTCTGCGGACGGGATCTACTCGGTTGCGGAACACGACGGCAAGATCAGAGAAGGTTGGGATGGCAACACGCCGGGACGCATCACCGGGGCCGCCGCGGTTGTGGAGTCGTATCTGTTCTTTGGCAGCACCGACCATACCGTGAATGCCTGGAACGCGTTGACGGGCGATGCCTGGTGGAGTTTTCCTGCGGAAGATACAGTGGAAGTTTCCCCTGTTATCTCCGATGGGCTAGTGTACATAAGTTCAGGAAAGGGCTGGTTGTATGCGCTTGACGCCAACAATGGGTCTGTGATCTGGCAAACTCAATTGGACAGCGACGCCAGCGACGCCGTGGCCATCCATGATGGCAAGTTGTTTGTCGGGGACGACAAGGGGATATTCTACGTACTCTCAGCCCGCACTGGGCAGGAGTGGTTCCGGTACCGGACGCTGAAAACGATCTGGGGTTCTCCGGTTATTTCGGAAGACGGGACGCGGGCGTATTTTTCCTCCAGCGGCCAACTGTATGCGGTCAGCGCCGAGGAGCGAGAAGTGCCCGGCCTGTATCAATTCAAGAAGGTATGGGCCCAGTTGTGGTTGTGGCAAGTTCCCGGCATACCACGGCCACCCGGACAGCAGGGAGGCCTATGGCGGTTCGCGCCGGAGAATCCACTTCAGGGTATCTACAGCGCGCCAGCGTTGGCTGAAGACGAGCACGGACAAATTCTGTACGTTGGCGGTCTTGACCACACGATGTACGCCCTGAACGCCCTGGATGGGTCTCAACTCTGGACGTTCGACGCCGAGGAGTCCGTTCTGGCGTCACCTGTGGTTATCAAGGATCGGCTCGTCTTTGGCGACGGAGCAGGCAACCTGTATTCGTTGGACCGCTTCAACGGGTCGCTCGACTGGAAGATATTTGTCGGTGGGCCAATCAAGATTCCGCCCACTATCAGCAACGAATTGCTGATTGTCCGTACCGATGACGGGCATGTTTACGGCATAAAGTGAGCGCTGCGATCGCCCTTCCGATGTCGTAACCCTGCCGGAGTTGCCGACCCTGGCGCCAAATAGCAAACCGGCCCCGTCCGCTGGACGAGGCCGGTTTTTCGGTGATGCGGGTGATCTCAGTACAGGTGGCAGGAGACGCGGTGGCCAGGCGATACCTCTTTTTCCACCGGCGCTTCCTCCGAACATTGCGGCATGGCAAACGGACAGCGTGGATGGAACCGGCATCCGGTGGGCGGATTGATGGGGGATGGCACCTCGCCCTGCAGCACGATGTCTTCGCGAATCAAGTCCGGGTGCGACGGCAGCGCGGCGGAGAACAACGCTCGGGTATAGGGATGCAGGGCGTTGCTGTAGAGTTCCTCGGTCTCGGCGTACTCGACGATTTGGCCAAGGTACATTACCGCAGTCTCGTGGGCCATGTAGCGGACGGTGGCCAAGTTGTGCGCGATCAGCAGGTAACTGACGTTGTACTGCTCCTGCAGGTCTTTCAGAAGGTTCATGACCTGGGCGCGGATGGACACGTCCAGCGCCGACACCGGCTCGTCCAGGACAATCAGCTTGGGGTAAGAAACCAGCGCGGACGCCACCGCGATGCGCTGTCGTTGCCCTCCGCTGAACTCATGCGGGTAGTTGGTCGCCTGCTGGGAGTGCAATCCGACCTGTGCCAGAACTTCGGAGACACGCTCATTCTTTTCCTGTGTGGTCACGTTTCGGTTGACCACCAAGGGCTCTGAAACTATGTCCCGAACCCTCATGCGGGGACTCAACGACGACCACGGATCCTGGAAGACTGCCTGCACCGTCGTCCGGTATTCCTGCAACTGGGTTCCGCGGAACGAGTTGATGTCTTCGCCTTCGAGGAGGATTTCACCCTCGGTGGGGCGTTCGAGCCGCAACAAAAGTTTGCTGGTGGTGGTTTTTCCGCAACCCGATTCGCCCACCAGGCCAACGGTCTCGCCCTGTTTGATGGAGAACGAAATGCCGTCCACCGCCTGCACGTAACCGATGGTCTTCATCATTATGAGACCCTTGGTTACGGGGAAATATTTCTTCAGGTTGCGAACTTCCAGAAGATTGTCGTTAGTTGCCACTGCCATGGGGAGCGGTCCTCCTCAATTTGAAATGGGGGAGTGCGATGATGTACGGAGTTAGCCGGCAGACCCGGTGGGAGGGATGAATTCCTCTATCTGGGTACCCTGCCAATCGGGGTCCAGGGCCCAGCAATCGGCATGATGAGCTTCCGCCAACTGGTACGACGGCGGGTAGCCTTCATAGCACTGGTCGGCCGCGTAGGGACACCGGGGCGCGAAGCGACAACCCTCGGGGAGGTTGGAAAGGAGCGGCGGTTGTCCGTCAATGGAGTATAGGCGGTCCACCCGCTCTTCCAACTTGGGAACTGAATTGATCAGGGCTTGTGTGTAGGGATGCGCCGGACGGCTGAATATGTCGCGAACGTCTCCCTGTTCAATGATTCGCCCCGCATACATCACCGCCACCCGGTCGCACATCCTCGCCACCACGCCGAAGTCGTGAGTGATGAAGATGATCGCCAGACCGGTTTCCGCCTGAATTTCCTTGAGGAGGCGGAGATACTGCAACTGGATGGTGACGTCAAGGGCGGTTGTGGGCTCGTCAGCAATGATGATGCCGGGCTCGCAGGACATTGCGATGGCGCCGACCACGCGTTGTTTCATGCCGCCGGACATCTGGTGCGGATAGTCGTCGAGCCGTCGTTCCGGGGCCGCGACGTTCACCTTGCGCAAGGCGTCAACTGCCCTGGAGATCATCGAGCTTTTGTTTTCTCTGTGCGCGATCCCCAGGGCTTCCCGAAGCTGGTTGCCTATGGTGAAGACCGGGTTCAGCGATGTCTGCGGGTCCTGCAGGATCATTGAGATCTGGCGGCCACGAACGTCTCGCATCTCATCCTCGCTTTTTTGGAGGATGTCTTCGCCGTTCAACACGATCTGGCCTTCAACGATACGCCCCGCGGGCTTGGGGACCAACCTCAGAAGAGACAGGGCCGTCATGGTCTTTCCGCAGCCGGACTCTCCAACGATGCCCAGAGTCTCGCCTTTGCGCAGGTTGAACGAGATGCCGTCCACCGCTTTGACGATGGCAGCGCGAGTGAAAATATAGGTTTTGAGGTCGCTGACTTCCAGAATGGTGTCAGTGGCAGTTTGTACAGCTGTCATGAGTTAAACGTTCCTCAATTTGGGGTCCAGTTTGTCCCTTAGCCAGTCTCCCAGGAGGTTCATAGAGAGTACCGTAAGGACGATTGCCAGGCAAGGGAAAAGGAAAATCCACCAAGCGGTCGTGATCAGGTCTCTCCCATCAGCAACCATAACCCCCCAAGCCGGCGTGGGCGCCGGGATACCTGCGCCCAGGAAGCTCAGGGTGGACTCCAGGATTATGACGTGGCCCACCTCCAAAGTGGCTAATACTACCACTGTATTGACCAGATTGGGGAAAATGTGCCTCATCATTATGCGGGCGTTGGAAGCGCCGGAAACTCGCGCTCTGTCGATGAAGTCCTGCTGCTTGATGGCGAGCGCTTCTCCTCTCACGACACGCGCGTAGCGCGCCCACAACAGCACCGCGATCACCACGATCACCGTGGTGAAACCGGCTCCGATGGCGGCTACCAGCACCAATGCCAGGAGTATGGAAGGGAAGGCCAGTTTGATATCGACAACGCGCATGATTACGGCGTCGGTTTTGCCGCCACGGTAGGCCGCGAGCATCCCCAGCACGGTGCCCAATCCGCCACCCAGAAGGATAGCGAGCGAGGATACAAGCAGTGAAATCCGGGCGCCGTGCATGATGCGGCTCAGGATGTCCCTACCCTGTTTGTCGGTGCCCAGTGGGTACTCCATGGAGCCGCCCTTTTGGGACAGGAACCGGAGGGTATCGCCCGGATTGACCTCGCCATCTTCGCCACCGGTAATGATGGTCGCCTCGCCGCGTTCAACTTTGCGCTGGGCGTTGGACAGGCCAATTTCGACGTCGAGACGATTGCGATCGGCCCGTTGCACCACCATCCGTTGTTCGAAACTTTCCGATATCCAGAAAGGTGGAAGTTTGGCGTCGTCAAGCACTCCAATCCGTTGGCTGTGGGGCGCGAGCTGGTTTGCGAAAATCGCCGGAACCGCCAGGAGCGCAATGAGGACCAACAGCGGTATCACCGGCAGGCTGCGGGCTACCCGCAGGCCCGCGATCACCCGATTCTCGGGCTGAGGAGTTGCGGGAGCCGATGCCTCCGGAGTTGTAGTGACTGCTGCCATAATGCACCTCGTTCTTTCAATCGTATCCGGATACGATTAGCGTCCCAACCCTGACTATGAGTATCTGATCCGCGGATCAATGTAGGCGTACAGCACATCCACCATGATGTTGATCAGTACAAACGCGGTGGCGAACAGCAACACCACGGCCTGCACCACCACGTAGTCTCGGAACAGGATGGCATCAATCACCAGCGCTCCCAGGCCAGGCCAGGCAAACACTGTTTCGATGACCACCGAACCGGTGATCAGGACTGCGCCGATCAGGCCGAAATAAGTCAGTGGCACGATCAACGCATTCCGGAAGCAGTGCTTCCAGATGACCTTCCATTCAGCGACGCCCTTGATCCGGGCCAGCTTGACATACTCGGTGTCCAAAACTTCCAGCATGGAAGATCTGGTCAGGCGCATCAGAGCGGCCACATTGTAGTAACCCAATGCCACCGCCGGCAGGATCATGTATTCAAACCCGCCGCTGCCCGACGTTGGGAAAAGGTCAAGTTGGACTGCAAAAATCCACATCAGGATCAGCCCCACCGCAAACGTGGGGGCCGACTGGCCAAGGATGGCGAACAGCTTCCCTCCGTAGTCGAAGGGTGTGTCTTTCTTTATCGCGACGAGCACGCCGATGGGAAAAGCGATCACTCCGCTGACGATAAGGGCTAGGGCTGACAGTTTGACGGTGTTGGGCAATCGTTCGACGATCAACTCGCCGGCGGAGGCGTTTGGCCACGCCAACGCTTCACCGAGATCGCCACGGAACAACTTCCCCAAGTATAGGATGTATTGCATGTGCAGGGGCTTGTCCAGCCCCCACTCTTTCTTGGTCAACTCTATCTGTTCTTCCGACGCTTCCTCCGGCAGCAACACGTTGAGGGGATCCCCAGAAACGCGAGCCAACGCGAAGGTCACCGTGCTGATTATGAAAATTGCCAGGATGCCCTGGGCAACTCTTCGCAAAATGTAGCGTTGCATGGCTGCTGTTCCCCCCGTCCAGTTGAAGTCCGGCGCCTCCGGCGTCACACCATTTCAGAGCGACGCCGGAGGAAAGGTTGCTGCTGACCGTTGTGATTGGGTATCCCGTCAGAGTCAGTAACGGACGCCCGTGATGTGTTCCAGGTCGGTGAATTGCCCACCGTATGGTCCGAGATAGATGTACTCCGCGACCACCTCGGGATCTATCACTACCTGAACCGACAGCGTATGCAGCGGAATGGTCGCAACTTCATAGAACAACTCGTCAGACACGGCGTGCCAGTGACCGAGTTGCTCATCGAAATCGAGTGAGTTGAGAGCGTTGAAGGTGTTCTGCCACACCGTGTCGCTCACATAGAAGCGCATGAAGCGTTCCGGGCTATAGGCGAAGTGAACCGTCGGGTGCGGCGGTTCCGCGTAGCCGCGGAAGGGATAGACGCAACAGTTTGTAGTGGCGCCGCGGTATTCCGCCCGCCACGCGGAGAATTCCATCTCGCGGATCTCGGTGGTCAGACCGATTTTCTCCCACATTCCGGCGATGGCGACGACGTAGTCCTTCATCTCCGGCAGTCCGCTCATCGTGTAGCTGATCATCGGGACGTTGAATCCGTTGGGATAGCCGGCCTCGGCCAGCAGTTCCCTAGCCCTCGCCGGGTCGTGTCCGTAGAGTTCTTCCCAGGAACCTTCCCAATCGGGATTGTAACCGGCATATTCGCCGCCGAACGCCTCGGCGCTGGGGATCAGCCCGGCCACGCGGGCTTCTGAGCCCTGGCCGTCGAACAGGATGTCGCGGATGGCGTCGCGGTCAATGGCCTTGTTCATCGCCATGCGCACCAATTTGCCCGTTTCGCCCGGGGCCGCCCACGGCACGGTCGAGTCGTAAGAAGCGGCGGTGTAGGGATCAAATTCGGGCCCTTCCTTGGTGGCGAAGTACATTCCTCCGAATACCATCATGCTGTTGACGGCGACCACCTGGCTGGGAGACAGTTCCAGACCATCATCCAGTGCCTGTCCCACCAAAGCGCGGTCGATGGTGGCCAGTTGAGCTTCCCGCGCCAGCATAGCGGCCAGGCGGGTGGACGCTTCTTCAATTATCTTGATTTCGATGCTGTCCCAGTCCGGGTCAACGCGGTAGTGGTCGCCTGGCGCGCGTTCCCATAGCCAGCCAATGCCTTTTTCGAAGTTGGCGAACTGGTAGGGTCCGAGCCTTGCCGGGCCCTGCTCCAGGAGCGTGTCTTCCCCGGCGGTGCAATAGCCATCAAGGTGTGCGCTGGTGTCGAAGGATTCGTAGTCGGTCTCTCCGTTGGGGCACCCTGTGTCCCATTGGGCCTTGCTCGAAATGGGAAGGCCGCGATAGCCGGAGATCCAGTAATCGAAAATCAACTCGGGCCGGGCGCCCATGGAAATGTTGATTTCATAGTCGCTCAGCACTTCCGGAACTGCTTGTGGGTTGGTTCGGAAATAGTCCGAGTATGACGCCGCGCATACGGGGTTGGTGTAGTAGTTGAGGGAATTCACGATGTCATGCGCGGTGAATTCGCCGTATCCGAAATGGAACTCAACCCCTTCACGCAGCTTGAAGTTCCACGTCCTGCCATCGGCGCTGACGCTCCAGTCGGTTGCCAGTTGCGGCTCGATGGCTCCGGTGTACCGGTTGGGGTCCAACAGGAATTCGTGAGAAGGTCGGTGTTGGCTGGTCGCGCTGCCGGTTACGTCGCAGTCCATGATGCCCTGGCGCGTCTGCTGCGAGAAGAGGAATATCAGGTCTCTAGTCTTCAACTCGCCATCAGTTGCCGCCGATGCTTCCGTCGGTTGGGGTTGCGCCACCGGTGTGGTCCCGACGAACGACGGGCGAGTGGGGGCGGACGTAGCCGCCGGCTGGGCGGATGTAGCAGTCGGAGACGCCTCTTGCTGTCCGGATGAACCTGTGGCGGGCGCCTGAGTGGCCTCAGGGGCCGCAGCTGCCGGCGCAGTGGTCGATTCCGCTGCTGGCGCAGACTCTTGGGCCCCGCCGCACGCGACAAGGGAGAGCATAGCCACCAAAGCCGCGGCGGTGATCATGATTGGCCAACGAAACGGGCTTATCCTTCTCATGGAACCCTCCTTTTGGTTCTATATGGGTTGGCTCGAAGCTGTTTGCGTGGGTTGCCCTCCGGTTTGACGATGTGAATTGCTGCTTCCCGTTAGACGTTGCGCAGCCTGGGGTCGAGGCGGTCGCGCAGCCAGTCGCCCAGCAGGTTCATGGACAGAACGGTCAAAACGATGGCCAAGCACGGGAACAGGAAAATCCACCATGAACTGGTGATGACCTCCCGTCCGTCGGCGGCCATCAGTCCCCAGGCGGGTTGCGGCCGCGGAATACCGGCGCCCAGGAAACTCAACGTCGCCTCAAGGATGATGACGTGTCCTACTTCCAGGGTCGCCAGGACGATGACTGTATTGAACACGTTGGGGAATATGTGCCGGGCCATGATCCTGGTGTTGGACGCCCCGGCCACCCTGGCGCGATCGATGAAGTCGCGTTCCTTGATCGACAGGGCTTCGCCGCGGACCACGCGAGCGTAGCGCGCCCACAGCAGCAGAGCGATCACGATGACGACAGTGCTGAATCCCGACCCGATGGCCACGACCAGCGTCAGGGCCAAAAGGATCGAGGGGAAAGCCAGTTTGATGTCCACGATGCGCATGAGCACCGCGTCAACCAGACCTCCTCTGAATGCCGCCAGCATCCCCAGCGCTGTTCCAAGGAAGCCGCCGAGCAGGATGGCAAGACACGAAACAGCCAGGGATATCCGCGCTCCGTGCATCAGTCGGCTGAGAACGTCGCGGCCCTGCTTGTCGGTGCCGAGGGGGTATTCCCAGTTGCCACCGGGCTCGACGCGCACCATAGTTTCGCCGATGTCGGGCTGGCCGTTGCCGTTTGCGTCTATCAAGTTACCAGCGCCGCTGTCGAAGTTCCGGCGGGCATTGTTGATGCTTACTTCGGCGTTTTGGTCCCGGGCGCGTTGGACGATTTGTCGTTCCGTTGCGCGGTCAGGAACCCATCCGGGCGGTTCGAGGACCCGTTGGAGATCTCCGATGGTGTGGTCGTGCTGAGCCAACACGTCGGCAAAAGCGGCCGGCACGATCAGGAATATTATCAGCACCAGCAGGGGTATGACCGGGAACCGTCGGATTTCACGCCAGACGTTGGAGGTTGTAAACCCTCCTTGTGCCGCCGTCGGGGCGGATTGATCTGCCTGTCCGCCAGGAGCGGTGGTTTGCACAGCCATGAATCATTTCCCTCCGGCAATTCCTATCCGTAGCGGATGCGCGGGTCAACGTACGCGTAGGTTACGTCCGTGACGATGTTTATCGCCACGTACAACAACGCGAAGAGCATCACCACGGCTTGTACGGTTATGTGGTCCTTGGAGTTGATGGCTTCGATCACCATCAGTCCGATTCCGGGCCACGCGAAGACCGTTTCAATCACCACTGAACCGGTGATCACCACGGCGAATATGAGGCTAAAGTAGGTCAGCGGTCCAATCAGGGCGTTGCGGAAACAGTGTTTCCACACGATTTTCCACTCTGGGATTCCCTTGATTCGGGCCAGTTTGACGTACTCGGTATCCAGCACTTCAAGCATTGAGGAGCGCGTGAGGCGCATGATCGCCGCCACGTTGTAATACCCCAGCGCGAAGCCGGGCATCAGCATGTGCTTCAACCCGCCTTTTCCTGAGGTGGGCAGCCATCCCAGTTGCACGGCCAGGATCCACATCAGGATGAGGCCGACGGCGAAGGTCGGCGCAGATTGGCCAAGGATGGCGAACATCTTGCCCCCGGCATCGAACCAGGAGTCCTTTTTGACGGCTGAGAGCACCCCGATGGGGAAGGCAATCAAGCCGGTGATGATCAGCGCGAACGATGATAACTGAAGGGTTGCTGGGAGCCGTTCGGCGATGAGTTCGGCGACCGGGCGGTCCCACTTGAATGACGTTCCCAGGTCTCCGGTGAGGAGACGCTTCATGTAGGTGAAATATTGGACGTGGAGCGGTTTGTCCAGTCCCCACTGGGCCCGTATTCGCTCGATCTGCTCTTTGCCTGATTCCTCGTCCAGGATTGCCGCCAATGGATCGCCGGCAACCCGGGACAGGGAGAAAACGATCAGGCTGATCACGAAAACGGCCAGGAGTCCCTGTAACAGCCGCAAGACAATGAAACGCTGCATGATACCCGTTCCTAAAAAGCGTGCGTTCCCTCAGGTTGTCAGCATCCCCGGCGTCCTGAAAACTTGGAGCAGGACGCCGGGGTGGAATGTGCTAGGTATGAACCGTCTGCTATTCGCGCACGCCTTTCACGTGTTCGAGGTAGACGTAGTTTCCGTTGTTGGGGCCGAGGAAGATGTACTCCGCGACCACTTCGGGGTCAACCACGGCGCTCACCGGCAGAGTCCAACCGGGGATGGTCCCCACTTCATAGAAGATTTCATCGGACACTTTCTGCCAGTCTGCGGTGGCGTCAGCTTCGTTGAGCGCCCGCAGCGCCTTGTTCTTGTTTTCCTGGATATCGTCGCTGGTGTAGGCCCGGAAGAACCGTTCCGCGCTGAAGTAGAAGTGCACGCGCGTGTCGATGGGGGCGGCCGGACCTCGGAACGGATAGATGCAGCAGTCGGTGTTCAGACCGCGGTATTCGTTCCGCCAGTTGGAGAATTCGACCGGATCAAGCGAGGGGTCCAGGCCGATCTTGGTCCACATTCCTGCCATGGCTTCCATCAGGTCGGGCTGTTCCGGGACACCGCTCAATGGGAAGACCGGAATCCGGAAGGAGAAACCATTGGGGTAGCCCGCTTCGATCAGCAGATCCCTGGCTGCGGCTTCGTCGAATCCGTACAGTTCATCCCAACTTGCCTCCCACTCAGGGTTGAAACCGGCGGGGAAGTCCGGCACCAGCGTGGCGACCCATTGGCGACCACCCGCGCCCTTGAAGATGGCCCTGTTTAGTTCGTCGCGGTCAAGGGCCTTGTTCATGGCCATGCGGACCAGTTTTCCAGTTTCGCCTGGTTCGTTCCACGGCATCATCTCGTCGCGGGATCCGACGATGTCGTAAGATTCGCGGTCTGCGGCCTGTTGCTCGGCAGACGCGGTTACGTCAACGCCCTTGGAGCCGGTGGCGAAATACATACCACCGAATATGGCAAAGGCGGTTTGCGCAGTTACTGAACTGTCAAACACCTCCAAGCCGTCGTCGATGGCATCCTGCAACAGTGCCCGGTTGATGGCGGCAATGTGGCCTTCACGGGCCTGCATGATGGCCAACCGGGTCGCCGGTTCGCGAACGTCCTTGATTTCGATTTCCGCGAATTCAGGGTTCACGCGCCAGTGATCATAGTCAATGCGCGACCACTCCCATCCCACGCCTTCCTCAAAGCTGACGTACTCGTAAGGGCCAGTGCGGGAGGACTTTTCATAAACGAGGTCCCGGCTGGCTTTGCAGTAGTGCAATGCTTCGCCTCCGTCGGCGGCGCCGAAATCGGCATCGCCGCCGGGGCAAGCCTGATTCCACTGGGCGGCGCTGCTGATGGGAACCCCACGGTAGCCGGAGAACCAGTAGAGGAAGTCCACAGCGGGGCGCTTCTTCATATGTATGTTGACTTCGTAATCGTTTACGATTTCAACGTCACCGCCCGGGTCGGAACGGAAATAGTCTGAGTAGGACGCCCGGCATTCAGGGTTGGTGTAGTAAGCCAGCGAGTGTTTGACGTCCCTGGCCGTAAATTCACCCCAATCGTCATGCCACCGCACACCCTGTCGGAGCTTGAAGTTCCAGGTCTTGCCGTCCGGCGTGATGCCCCATTCAGTGGCGAGCATCGGCTCATAGGAACCGTCGAACCGACCGGCGTCCACCATAAACTCGGCAGACATGCGGTAGTTGACCACACCGGAGCCGGTGACTTCGCAGTCAAGCATGGACTCAAATGACGGTGGGTCCAGGACGGCGATCAACCGATCGGTAACCAACTCGCCCTCTGTTTGCGGGGCAAGCGTTGGCCGCGGAGTGGCCTGGAGCACCGACGCTCGTTGCGTCGGCGTCGGAGCCAAGGTTGCGCCGGCCGGAATCGGCGTGTTGGTCGCGGCCGGAGCGGGAGTATTGACGGTTTCTGCCTGTTGTTGCTGCTGGGCAGGCTCCGCGGTCGCGACCGCCGAGTCGCCGCTTTCTTCAGCAGCGCCCCCGCACGCAATGATGACGGCGGAACCGGCCAACATTACGGCGAACGCTACTATGGGGAATCGGAATAATCGTCTATACGCCATGGGCCCTCCGAAATGGTTATGTTGTGGTTGTTCCACCCGCGCAGTCTGGCGAATGTTGCGGCCGCCTAACTCCGCAGGTTTGCGCAATATAGGCAATTCGGGACAGCAGAGTCAATCGAAAATCATCTTTGTATCGTGCGCTGATTTCGTATTTCTTGACCCTGTTGATAACGATTTATTGATGTATCACAACGAATATGGCGTATAACGCCGTGCCATGATGGCGGAACGACAATAACATTAAATCATGCCACCGAATGTATGATATGCACTGCGATGATATATCGTGAATCGTGATAAACAACCTTCTCCAGGTTGGCAGGATAAAGAAAACGGTGACGATATCCGCCACCGTTTACTATAAAATGCGCAAAATACGCAATGTTGCAAGCTATTTAAGCTGATTTGGTATCATGTTTCATGATGTGGCGGACGGCTCCGGTCGCGGCATTCAAAAACGCGTTGGCGGATTACAGAACAGCTTCAGCGATCCGGTCAAGTTCGTCCAGAGCGGCTGCAGTGGTGGTGTCTCCCAATCTGACGATCACCCGGTTTGCGCCGGCCGCTTCAAAACCGGCGATCAGGTCCCGGTCCGGTGGTTGGCCAAACACCGATATTGAGATGTCGGACGGGTCCCTGCCCGAGGCTTCGGCAAGTTCGTCGATTGCTGCGCGCCCCGCGGCGATCTGGTCAGGGCTGGCCGCAGTCGGCATCCATCCATCCCCCCACCTGGCCACCCGACGGAACACGTTTCGTGCGTTGCCGCCCAGAATCACCGGCGGGCCGCCTTTGCGAGCGGGTTTGGGATTGCATTGCACCAGGGGGAAATCATAATAGCGTCCGTGGTACTCGGCGGCGTCCTGAGTCCACAGGGCGCGCATGGCTTCAATGCTCTCCCTGGCCTGCGTCCACCGGTGGTCGAAATTGCCGCCCATGATCTCGGTTTCTTCACGAAGCCAACCGGTGCCTATCCCCAGCAGGAAACGTCCCTCACTGAAACGGTCCAGCGTGGCGATGGCTCCGGCGAGGATGAGCGGGTTCCTTTCCGGTATCAGTGTTATGCCGGTGCCCAGTTTTATTCTGTTGGTGACTGCGGACGCGCGGGCCAGTCCGATGTACGGGTCCGCCATATCGCTCATGTAATCGGGTATGGAACCGTCGGGAGAACCGGGATACCTGGAAACTGGGTTGACCGGCATCACCGGATGCTCCGGCAACCAGATCGACTCGAACCCCAGGGCTTCCGCCTTGGCTGCTATGTCCGCGACGTCAATAGAATTCGTAGAAATCGACATATTGAGGCCGATGTCCATCGATAACCTCCCTTCGGGCATCCCGTGCCGGTGGTGTCCAATAATCTGCGGGATGATAGCACGGTGGGTTCCGCACTGTCATTGGCCGCGCTTCACGCCTCATGTCCCTGGCGAACCGACCTTTTGTCCCGACTCCGGGGCGCGGATGCTGCCGCGATGTTGTCCGTTCTACGGCGGCGTGGTGATGCAGGGTTTATCGATTGGCCTGGCGGCAGGCAATTGCTGTTGCCGGAACGATTCCCTGCTTACCGTCCGCTGATCCTGAGTCTGTCGAAGGATGAGCGGACTACCTCGTTTATCGTCAACAATCGAATGACGCTGCGGTCAATGTGGGCCGCGAATCAGGCGCGCGCTCACGATGCTATACTGAATCGGGTTCTTCCCATATCTTTTGTTCAGGTGCCCTCAATGCCACTCTATGTAATGCTCGCAAATTACTCTGGACGGGGACGGCGCATGGGCCATGACAACCCCAATCTCCTCAGTGAGTCCGCCGCCGCCGTCGAAACCACCACCAGCAAGGTTCTAACCCAGTATGCCGTGTTGGGTCGCTACGACTTTGTGATTATCACCGAAGCGGTGGACAATCAATCCGCGGTCCGCCTTTCGCTTGAATTGGGTGTCCGCGCCGGGCTGAATATCGAGACGCTGCCGGCGCTGCCGATTGGTGTCCTCACCGACGAGGAGCACATCAGCCTGCTGAGAGATGCCGCCGTTGCGATGAATCTTCCGGCCAGTCCGGACGAAATCGCAGATAACGAGGATTGGCGGCTGCCCGACGAACCCGATTAGCGTCCACCCTGGCGACCGACGAACAACATGACAACCACTCGACCCCCAACTGTGATGACCGTTGCCGGCTCTGATTCCGGCGGAGGCGCCGGGATACAGGCGGATTTGAAAACCCTCTCGGCGCTGGGCGTATTCGGCACTTCAACCCTGACGGCCATAACCGCCCAGAACACGGTGGGCGTCACCGCAGTGCATGAGATACCCACCGACGTGATAGCAGCCCAGTTTGATGCGGTGGTGTCGGACATCGGCGCCGACGCGGTGAAGACCGGGATGCTGTCTTCGTCAGACATCGTAGCCACGGTGGCGGAAGCAGTTCGCCGCCACAACATCGCCAATCTAGTGGTGGACCCGGTGATGGTTGCCAAGAGCGGCGACCGCCTGCTCAGGCAGGAAGCCATCTCCGTCATATGCAGCGACCTGCTTCCGCTGGCGACCGTCGTCACTCCGAACATTCCCGAGGCCGAGGATTTGACCGGGAGGTCGATAACCTCCGACAACGATGTTAGACGGGCCGCCGAATCGATTGTTGGCATGGGGGCGCAAAACGTCGTTATCAAAGGCGGGCACCGCGATGGTCCTCCCACCGACGTGCTGTTCGACGGCCGCGCATTCATGGAGTTCACAACCGATCGAATCCCCTCGACCAACACCCATGGCACCGGTTGCACTTTCGCCTCGGCCGTGGCGGCGGGACTGGCCCACGGTCTTGACGTGCCGGCGGCAGTGGACAGGGCCAAAGAATACGTCACCGCCGCCATCCGCGCTGCGTATCCCATCGGGCAGGGGCATGGACCGCTCCATCACTTCCACGCCTTTTGGGAATGATTTGGCCAACAAGCGCGCGACCGCGGAGAGGATTGGAGAGGATTTCGTTGCGTTATAATCGCTTCGCGAAGGGGTAGAAACCAGAGGGCTGGCCGGATGTGGGCTGGCTGATTCGCAAGATGCAAAGAGGTATTCCAGCTATGTTTGACGTGGTTTCCAGTCGAGTCAGTTTCCCGGATCTGGACGCTGAGGTGCTGGACTACTGGAAAGAAAGAGATGTTTTCCGCCGTTCCCTGGAGGAAAGGCCCGACGCCCCGCTGTTCATGATGTATGAAGGCCCGCCGACTGCCAACGGCAGCCCGGGGATTCACCATGTGCTCGCCCGCGTATTTAAGGATGTCGTCTCTCGTTACCGGACCATGAAGGGTTGCCGCGTCATACGCAAGGGCGGTTGGGACACCCACGGTCTCCCGGTGGAACTCCAAATCGAGCAGGAACTCGGCATCTCCTCCAAGCGCGAGATCGAAGAGTTCGGGATTGCCGAATTCAACCGGCGCTGCCGCGAAAGCGTATTCCGGTACGTTAAGGAATGGGAGGTGATGACCGACCGCATCGGCTACTGGGTCGATATGGACGATCCCTACGTCACGCTGGAAAACGACTACATCGAAACGGGCTGGTGGATTCTGAAGCAACTTTGGGATCGCGGCCTGCTCTACCAGGACCGGCGCGGCGCGCCCCACTGCCCGCGGTGCGTGTCCAGCCTGTCGTCGCATGAAGTGGCGTTGGGATACCGCGAAAACACCCCGGACCCGTCGGTGTTCGTGAAATTCGAGGCCACCCAATGGGTGGATGGCAGCGCTCCCGACGTACCTTCCTACTTCCTCGCCTGGACCACCACCCCCTGGACACTGCCCGGCAATACCGCCCTGGCGGTGAGCGCGGATTCCGATTACTCAATCGTGGAAACGTCGGACCAGAACGGCGCGAGCATCCGCATGATTCTGGCCACCGCATTGCTGGGCATCCTGCATGACGACTACACCATCACCGGAGAGGTGAAAGGCGATGCCCTCGTGGGCCTCTCCTATCGCCCGCTCTACGACGCCGCGCAGTATGGGACTCCAATTCGGCAGTTCGTTACCGACGACTCCGGACAAACCACCCTGCAAGACGCCGACACCTACTCGACCCGCATCGTGCCCGCGGATTTCGTCAGCATGGATGATGGTAGCGGGATCGTGCATATCGCGCCCGCTTTCGGAGATGAGGACCTTGGTCTGGGTCGGGAACGCCAACTCGCATTCATCCAACCGGTTGACCTTCAGGGCATGGTTACGGGCCAGTACCCCTTCGCCGGCAAATTCGTCAAGGACGCCGACCCTGAAATCGTGGCCGACCTGGACGCGCGCGGCCTGCTGTACCACCAGGGCATCTACCGGCACACCTACCCGTTCTGCTGGCGTTGCGATACCCCGCTGCTGTATTACGCCAAAACCTCCTGGTACATCCGGACCACTGCCGTCAAAGACCAGTTGGTGGGCAACAATTCCAGGATCAACTGGTATCCCGAGCACATCAGGGAAGGCCGTTTCGGTGAATGGCTGCGCAACAACGTTGACTGGGCGATTTCCCGCGAACGGTACTGGGGTACACCCATTCCAATCTGGCAGTGCGATGTCTGTGGCGCATCCGATTGCGTGGGCGGAGTCGCCGAACTGTCGGAACGGACGGATGAGGACTTTGCCGATCTGGACCTGCACCGGCCATACGTGGACGACGTGACGTGGCCCTGCGCGGAAGATGGCTGCGCGGGCGTGCTCCGACGGATTCCTGAAGTGATGGACTGCTGGTTCGACTCTGGCATGATGCCGCTGGCCCAGTGGCATTACCCGTTTGAGAACCGGGACATTGAGACTGACGGGAGGCTTCCCGCCGACTACATCTGCGAGGCGGTGGACCAGACCAGGGGGTGGTTCTACAGTTTGCACGCCCTGTCCACGCTGTTGCAGGACGATGTCGCCTACCGCAACGTCATATGCCTGGGTCTCATCCTGGATGCCCGTGGGCGCAAGATGAGCAAGCGGCTGGGCAACATCGTGGAACCCGACTCCATATTGGATACACACGGCGCCGACGCCCTGCGCTGGTACCTCTTCACCGCGTCGCATCCGGGCGAACCCCGGCGCTTCTCGGACAAGTTGGTCCAGCAGACCCTTCGACAGGTGCTGTTGACCCTGTGGAATGTGTATTCGTTCTTCACCAACTACGCCAACCTCGACGAGTTCGAGCCTTCCCAGATACCCGAAGACTGGAAGCCCGAAGCGGAACTGGACCGCTGGATATTGTCCGAATTGAACCAACTGGTGCAGGTTGTTGACGACCACCTGGACAATTACAACCCCACCGACGCCGGACGTCGCATCGCCGAGTTCATCGACGTGCTGTCCAACTGGTATGTCCGCCGGTCCCGCCGCCGGTTCTGGAAGAGTGAATCAGACGCCGACAAAATGGGCGCATACGCCACCCTGTACACCTGCCTGACCACGGTTGCGCGGCTGATGGCCCCACTGGCTCCCTTTGTTTCCGAGCAGATGTACCGCAACCTGGAATTGCGCTTCAACCCGGATGCCCCCGACAGCGTGCATCTTGCCAGTTATCCCGTCTCCGACGACCGGCTTATTGATCAGTCCATCATGGACGCCACCAGGTTGGCCATCCGCGTGTCCAGCATGGGTCGCGCCGCCCGGAGCAAAGCCGGACTCAAGGTCAGGCAGCCGCTGGCCTCCGCAGTGGTGCGCACCCGCACGCCCGACGAGGTCAAATACCTCGATTGGGTTCGGGAGCAGATCCTGGAGGAACTGAATATCAAAGATCTGCGCCCGGAAGCCGCCGGAGATACCCTCTACGCCCAGGCGACCGCCGCAGCCGGAGACGGCTCGGATTCTGTGGTGTCGGTTGACGGTTTTTCCGCCGCCATCGAAGCGGGTTACATGGTTGCTGTAGATTCAAACATCACGCCGGAACTTGCCGACGAGGGACTCGCCCGGGAGTTGGCTCGCCGCATCCAGAACCTTCGCAAGAACGCGGGCTTTGAGATAACGGATCACATTTCCACGTACTTCCAGGGGCCCGAGGACGTTGCCCGGGTAATGGCCGGCCACGGTGATTACATCATGCAGGAAACCCTGAGCGATGCGCTGCTGCCGGAGCCTCCCGACGACGACGCCACATCGGAAACTGCCAGCGTGGAGGGCATGGAGATCACCCTGGGAGTCCGCCGCGTACCGACGGGTTAGCCGGCAATGCCCGAACTCCCCGAGGTAGAGAACACCCGTCAGTACCTGCTCCGCTCAGGACTCGTGGGCCGCCGGCTGGGCGCTCCAGAAATCTCCTGGGCGAGAACGGTCCGCGAACCGTCGGTGGGCGAGTTCATAGAGGGGACTGCCGGCCGCTGTGTGCTGGACGTCCGGCGTCGCGGCAAGTACCTGATTGCCCCGTTGGACGACGACCAGCACCTGATTCTCCACCTGGGGATGACTGGCCGCCTCCGCATCCATGACGGCGAAAGCGAGCCGCCGCCGATGGTTCGCCACACCTTCCCGCTGGATGACGGGCGGGAAATGCGCTTTATCGATCCGCGCAAATTTGGCCATCTCTGGCTCCTGTCGGACCCCGCAGACGCCATGCCGAGGATGGGCCCTGAACCCCTGGAACCATCATTTACGGATGCGGCGCTGGCGGATGCGTTGTCCACCCGAAAGGCGCCGTTGAAAGCCCTGTTGCTGGAGCAATCGGTCATCGCCGGCCTCGGCAACCTCTACGCCGATGAGGCCCTGTTTCTGTCCGGGATACACCCTGAGCGCAGCGCCAGCAATCTATCTGAGGACGACATAATCCGTCTGAAACGGGCCATCGTGACTGCCCTGACCCGGTCAACGGAAGCTTACGCGGCCGCCAGGGAGGCGGAATGGCCGGACCCGCCCACGGCGCTGTCACCGTGGACCATCCCCCGCAATCCTGGGGAGGTCTGCCCGCGCTGCCAGACTGAGGTGCAACTGCTGCGGGTGCGGAATCGCAGCACCTGGTTCTGCCCCCGGTGCCAACCCGCGGAGTAGCAGGCCAGGGCTCAAATCAAGCGCTATGGCTGATGCCACCTGATGCCGCGGCCGTGGGCGGCGTACGCCGGGCATTGATTGACGGCGGCCCCCTGCCCGCTTACACTATTCGCAGCCAATCGGGCCGCGCCTATGGCCCCGTTCAAGTTGGCAATTTGATGAAATCTGCTTTTGGAGGCTGACTAAGATGGCCGGTTACCGCAAGCATGAGGCCCAGGAATGGGCTTGGCAGTCGCTCAAGGGGCAGTGGACCACGCTGGTCACGCCTTTTACCCCCGATAACCGGGTCGATACCGA
Source organism: Dehalococcoidia bacterium (assembly GCA_963668585.1). Lineage (GTDB taxonomy): Bacteria > Chloroflexota > Dehalococcoidia > Lucifugimonadales > UBA3495 > Bin87. The sequence goes on from OY764869.1 coordinate 1,936,003, forward strand.
AGGACTCCGGAGCAACGTCCGGCACGTTCAAAGCCTCGGGGTACGCGGCGGCGGCTGCACGTGGAACATGGGAGAATTCTGGAGCCTGACCGAGTCGGAACGCCGACTGGTCATGGATACCGTGGCCGATGAGGCCGCGGGACACTGGCTCATCGGCGCGCACATCACCGACACCTCCGTCAAAGAAAGCATCGCCTTGGCGGAACACGCGGAAGCGCGTGGTTTCGACCTCCTGATAATCGCGCCGTCATACATGGTGACCAAAACCGAGGATCAGGTCATAGAGTTTGTCGGCCAGGTTGCCAACAGCACCGACCTCGCAATTATGTTCTACAACTCCCCGCAGTTTGGGATCACCATCAGCCCTCAGGGCCTCAAGCGCCTGTGCTCGATCCCCAACGTCGTGGGCGTCAAGGAAGCCAGTTTCAACCAGCAGATTTCCATTGAAACTCACCTGCTCGTAGGCCGCGATGCGGTAATCAGCACTCCTGACGAATGGATCTTCCACAAGGCCAAGGAGTTGGGTTTCCACCAGCAGGTGATGTTCGCCAACACCTCCGACTGGCGTTTCGATACCCCGCTGCACAACTACTACGTGCAGTTCATCGAGAAGGCGACCGCCGGCGATCTGGACATGGACTTCTACAATCGCCACATCAAGGACATCAAGGCGTTGTCCGACAAGTGGTGGGGCGGAACCATGAAGAAAACCAACGGCTGCCTCCCGGTCTCGATGTGCAAAGCCTGGGGCGAGATGATGGGAATGGCTGGCGGAAGTGTCCGGGCCCCTCTGACCGACCTGACCGCTGAAGAAAAGGGCGAGTTGTGGAGCGAACTCGAACCGCTGCTTCCACGCCTCGCAGCGGCGCATCCTCCCGAACACGAAGTTATTCACGGCCGTCCTCATGCCCAGTGGCTGAACGGCAACGGCGTCCGCAATGGACGCAGCGGACTCGACGAATCGGGCATGATGCTGCTGGTCAGCGCCCAGAACAAAGCTGAGGCGTTGGAAGCGGACCGGGGCGGCGCCGACATCATCGATCTCAAAAACCTGCAGGAAGCGTTGGTGGGTTCCGCGCATCCCAATCTGGTCAGGGAGGTGCGGGATATCATCCCATCCCACAAGCACGTCAGCGTAACCCTTGGCGTGGTGCCCAACCAGCCTGGCACGGTGGCCATGGCCGTCCACGCGGCAACGATGATGGACGCTACATCGGTCAAGGTGGGGTTCCAGGTTGCGGACTACGAGACGGCGGTGGAAGTGCTGCGAGAATCCCGCGCCGCCATTGGCGATTCTGAGACCAAGCTCATCGGCTCCCTGTTCGCCGACAACCTGCTCTTTGATGGTGGCCTGGACCCGCATCTCATGGTCCAACTGGCCATGGAAGGCGAGTGCGACGGGTTCCTCATCGACACGCTGACAAAGGATGGGCGCAACCTCTTCGACTTCATGCCTGAGCCCGTCCTGCGCGACATGGTGATGGAAGCGAAGGCCGCCGGACTCAGCACCGCACTGAGCGGCCACCTCAAGTTGGAGAACCTTGACGAATTGGCGCGGATCAACCCCGACATCGTCGGTGTTCGCGGAGCCGTTTGCTCCAGTGGCGAACGCGACCGGGGAGTCGCCTGGGAGGCCGTGGCGTACTTCAAGGAACAGCTTGATCTCAGGAAGAGCGGCCAGATCGATGTCCGCGCGCCGGTCGGCGCCGTTCACAACGGCAACGGAAGTGGAAACGGTCATCAAAACGGCAGCGGCTGGACCGTGATCGATGGACGAGGCAAGAACTGCGCCGGGGTGATTGCGGCATTGAGTCGCCAGATGGAATATGACCGCACTTCGTTCATTGAGGCGATCCTGCACGACGCGCTGAACATCTACGATGTGATCTACTGGACAGAGCAGGCCGGCCATAAGCTTCTCACACAGCGGAAGGAGAATGACGGCACTCTGCGTGTACTAATCCAACCCTTCGGCAACGGCCGGTAGGTTCTCCAAACACGCCAGCGATTTTTGGGACGGGTTATTGACCCGTCCCAATTTCGTATCCGACTGCGGCCGTTGGAGACGCTCATCTCCCTGTCAACGGTGACGACTGCGGCCGGCGGTATGCCACACCCTACGCTCACCGAGGGGGCCATTCGATTGTCCTGGCGAAGGGCAATTGCTGTTGCCGGAACGCATCCCCGCTCACCGTCCGCCCGTCCTTCGACAGGCTCAGGATGAGCGGACTGCCTCGTCTGTCGTCAATAATCGAATGGCCCTGCACCCGAAGCGGGACGGTTGATGATTCGCCGAGGCCGGTGGTGGCAGGGTTTGACGTTGACCGCTTTTGTTGCGCAACCCTATAATCCACCCGTCCGGCGCATGAGGGCCCTGACCGATGCCACGGCCCCTTCTGATCCCAACGCGTGCCGGAGGTGGAGGGACCCATGGCTCGGTTTGACTATCTGGAACCGCACTCGCTGAACGAGGCGGTTCAAATGCTGGTTGACCATGGAGACGATGCTCGTCTGGTAGCCGGCAGCACAGATTTCCTGGTGCGTTGGCGCACCGGTTCCTGGCGACCCGATGTCGTGGTGTGCATACAGCACGTGCCGGGTCTCGATTACATTGACTGGAATCCTGATGACGGGCTGTCCATCGGCGCCCTGGCCACCGTGCAGGAGATTGAACACAACGCCGAAGCACGGGCCCATTACCCGGCTCTGGTCGCCGGCGCCGCCGCGTTCGCGGGTGTGCAGGTACGCAATCTCGCCACCGTGGCCGGCAACGTGTGCAATGCCTCTCCAGCCGGCGATACGCTCCCGGCGCTGCTGGCCTACAACGCGCAATGCCGGATCGCCGGACCGAATGGCGAACGGTGGCTGCCGTTGGACGAAATGTTCGTGGGGCCGGGACGCACCGCCCTGACCACCGGCGAGATATTGACCGAACTACGCCTGCCCGCCCCTCTTCCGAATACCGGCGGGCTCTACATAAAGCACAGTCCACGCGGGGCAATGGACATCTCTGCGGTGGGCGCTGCATCCGTGGTCAGTCTTGCTGCGGACGGGACGTGCGCCTCTGTGCACATAGCCCTGGGGGCTGTCGCTCCGACGCCCCTGCGAGCCTATGGAGCAGAGGGCCGTTTGGTGTCTCAATCCCCCGAGGCACCGAATATCGCAGAGGCTGCGCGCATTGCCGCGCAATCCTGCACTCCGATTGCCGACGTGCGCAGCGGGGCTGACTACCGCCGGGAAATGGTGCGTGTGTTGACGGAACGCACCTTGCGACACGCCGCCACCACCGCCGGCGATCCTCCATCCTTCGCTGACATTCGCCGCCTGGCTGTGCAAACCGCCTGGTAGATTCGAGGTTGAATCCATGAAACAACCCCTGACTTTGAACATCAACGGCGAAGACCGGCAGTTGCTGGTTGAGCCCTTCTATTCGCTGCTGGATTGCCTGCGCGACGAGGCCAGGTTGACCGGCTCCAAAAAAGGCTGCGACGAAGGTGACTGTGGAGCCTGCACCGTGTTGATGGACGGGAAGCCGGTCACGTCCTGTCTGGTCCTGGCCCACAGCGCCCACCACGCCCGGATCACCACCATTGAAGGACTCGCCGGGGTTGACCAACTCAGCCCGGTCCAGCGCGCCTTCGTGGAGCATGGCGGTCTCCAGTGCGGCTTCTGCATTCCCGGATTGATCATGTCGGCGACCGGCTTTCTGCAGGAGAACCCCGACCCAACCGAGGAAGACGTGCGGTTCGCCATTGGCGGCAATCTCTGTCGTTGCACAGGTTATTCCCGCGTTATCGAAGCCATAATGGCCGCTGCCGCTGAGATGCGTGAAGCGTCGTAGGTCGCCACATTTTTGCGAATGGTTACCGCTGCTAGTTTGAGGTAGTTCTGATGACCACCACCACCCAGTTCAAAGTTCTGGAACAGAATCATCCCCGCGTGGACGCTTACGAGAAGGTCACCGGACGCGCCACGTACGCGTCCGATGTCTATCTGCCCGGTATGCTGGCTTGCAAACTCCTTCCCAGCGCCCGGAACCACGCCCGAATCGTCAGCATTGATACCAGCGCTGCCGCAGCGCTGCCGGGCGTGCGCGCCGTCATAACCGGAACCGACTTTCCCGATTTTCGGTTTGGGTCCGGCGCGTTGCGGGACCGTTACATGATGCCCCGGGAGGTGGTCAACTTCGTCGGAGAGCCCATCGCCGCCGTGGCCGCTGACGATGAGGCCACGGCTCAGGAAGCCGTCGACCTCATCAAGGTGTCGTACGAAGACATCCCATCGGTGGTGAATCCGCTCACGGCCATGACGGAAGGCGCCGCCACCGTGCATCCTGAACTGGAAAACTACGAGGGTTACGGGTTCACGATGGGGCACAACGTCAGCACGTTGCTGGACGCAGACCGGGGCGACGTGGAGCAGGCCTTGCATGAAGCCGACGTGGTGGTGGAGGATGTGTACCGATCGCAGGGCATCAACCAGGGTTTCCTTGAACCCATGGCCTGCGTTGCGGATGTGGAACCGAGCGGGCGGTTGGTGATTTACGCCTCTACTCAGGGGCCGTATCAAATTCGCGCCGGGTTAGCGGCGGTGCTGGAGATGCCGGTTTCCCGCATCAGGGTGGTCCCCATGGAGTTGGGCGGCGGGTTCGGCGCAAAATTGCGCCTGGCCTTCGAGGCGTTCCCCGCGCTGCTGGCCATCCGCACGGGGCGTCCGGTCAAGTTGGTGAATACCCGCGAAGAGGTCTTCACCATGAACGGCCCTCGGTTGCCGGTCACCAACTACATCCGGTCAGGAGTGATGAATGACGGCACTATAGTAGCGAGGGAGGCCTACACCATATTCGATGTCGGCGCATACCTGGGAGCCGGCCCAAACTCGGGCATCGGCCACGGCATCGGAGCGTATCGCATCCCCAACTTCCGGTTGCGTTCCTACGGCGTGTACACCAACAAGATCTATGTCGGTTCCTACCGGGCCTCGGGGGTCGCTGACATGACGTTCGCCGTAGAGTCGCACATGGACCACATCGCCCACGAACTGGGTATAGACCCGTACGACCTGCGACTGCACAACGCCCTGCGGGAGGGCGACGTTTCGGTGAGTGGCGCGGTCGTCCCGTCCAACGGACTGATTGAGACGCTGGAAGCCATCAAGGAAAAAGTGAACTGGCCCCGCGACCTGGAGGACGGCCACGGCCTGGGGCTGGCTCTGTGCGAATGGCGCAGCGGAAGTGGCCCGTCCACCGCCGCCATCAGCGTGAACGACGACGGCACCGTGAGTTTGCTGACCGGTTCCGTTGACATCTCCGGCAGCGACACATCGTTGGCTGCCATCACCGCCGAAGCCCTGGGCATTCCCATGGACAAGGTGGTAGTCGCCAAGAGGGACACCGACCTCGCCCCCTACACCGGACAATCGGGTGGCAGTCGAATCGTGTACAGCCAGGGCACCGCCGTACAGCGCGCAGCCGAGGACACGGTGCAGAAACTGATGGCGCTGGCGGCCGAACGCCTCGGGGTTCCCGAAGACGCCCTCGGTTGTGAGGATGGTCGGGTGTACGTGCTGGACAACGAGCCTCAGGGCTTGACCTTTGCCCAACTGGCCGCCGCCAGCATCACCTCGCGCGGCGGGCCGATCATCGGCACGGCGTCACTGTCCAGCATGCCATACACCCCGGTTTTCGCTGCGCAGGCGGCTGAAGTCAAGGTGGACCGGGACACCGGACAGGTGAAAGTCCTGCGCTACGTGCAGGCTCAGGACGTTGGCGTCGCAATCAACCCCATGGCCGTGGAGGGTCAACTTGACGGCGGCGTGGTGCAGGGAATCGGGCGAGCGCTGACCGAAGACCAGCAGTTTGACCCTGAAACCGGAGCGGTGCGTAATCCTTCGTTCGCGTCTTACCTGATGCCCCTGGCCATCGACCTGCCGGAAATCGAGGACGTGTTGATCAGGGCGCCGGCGGAAGATGGGCCCTTCGGCGCCCGTGCCGTTGCGGAACCCCCCGGTTTCGGTCCGCCGGCGGCGATTGCCAACGCGGTGTACGACGCAGTCGGGGTCAGGGTGAAGCAACTGCCCCTGTCGGGCGAGCGGGTCCTGGCAGCATTGAATGGCGAGTACGACGAGATTCCGTTGGATGTGGAAGCCCTGCGGTTCGCCGAAGGGATCATATAACCGCTGCGGCAAACGCGGCTGGATTCAGCAGGGTAGCCTCACGGCTGCCCTGTTTCAGTCCGTACGCCCGTACACATGGCTCGGCGTGACGATCACGCCATACCTGCCGTCATTGAGCATCGCCTGGTCATATTCGGGCCAATTGGGATGCTCCTGGCCTGCTGCGGTGCGGTACACGTCGCGCAGGGTTTCCCGGTACTCGTCCGCGCTGGAGTTTTCAACTCCCACCAGCCGCGCTTCACCCTCCAGCACCACGAAATTGCGCCAGTCTCCAGTACCGACAAGGATCGTGCAGCGGGGGTCGCGTCGCAGGTTGCGCAATTTGGCACGGTCCCCGGTGGTGGTGAACGCGACGCCGTCTCCCATGATGCCGCAGGTCACGACGCTCAGTTGCGCTGCCCCGTTGCGGCGGAACGTGCTCAACGCCCCGTTGTGATTGTTGGTCAAAAATTCCCGTTGTGCGTCGGTGAGCATTTTCAATTCTCCTTCGTCGGTGGCTCAACTGAGCCAGAACTGCGAACCGGCTTCGGTTTTGAGCACTTCAATGCGGGCCGGGAAAAGATCTTTCAACTCGTCCAGGTGGGTGATGACGATGATTTTTTCAAATTCATCCTGAATGGATGCGATGGCGTCCACGATGCGTTCACGCCCCGCCGCGTCCTGCGTTCCGAATCCTTCGTCTATGAACAGGGTCGGCATCGGCGCTCCCAATCGCTGGGACAGCACCTTGGATAAAGCAATGCGCAAGGCCAGGTTGATACGAAAGGCTTCCCCACCGCTGAACAGTTCGTAGCTCCGCGAGCCCAATTCGTCGCTGATCAAAATGTCGAGGGTTTCTGTGGTGTTGCCGCCCTGGGTTACCCGTTGCGTTTCCATTTTTACGGTCAGGCGGTTGTCCGTCATGCGCCCCAACAGGTGGTTCGCTTCGTTTTCGATGTGAGGGACCGCAGCGTCGATGAGCATTGCCGGGACGCCGCTCCGACCGAAGGCCGCGAAAAGCTCGGCATACACTGCCTGTTCTGCCTGGGCTGCAGTGTGCCTTTGCCGCAACCGAACAATTTCCGCCTGATAGGCTCGTCTTCTTTCCGCGTCGCCCTGCAGGCGCCCCTGTTTTGCCAGCAACCCGTCCCGTTCCTGCGACAACCCGGTCAACCGGGCCTCGGCGTCCCGGGTAGCGCGTTCGAGTTCGGGCAACTCGGCCAACGCCGCGTGGTCTTCCGACAGGCTTTTTTCGGTGTCCGTGAGTTCTTGGCGCCACCGGTCAGCCTGCGTTTCATTGTTGCGCAACTCGGCCTCGTCCTGCGGCAGTTGCGCCAGCGCGGAATCCAAAGCCACCTGCTCCGTCTGCCAGCGCTGCAGGGATTGCGTCAAGCGGAATGCCTCCTCGCGCCTGGCGTCGTCATAAGCGAGCGCGGAGATCTCACCTTCGATTTGCCGTAACGACTCACGCTCCGATTGCGCGAAATGGTCGGTGGCTATGACCGTTCGCAGGTCGAGCAGTTGCGGCTCCAAGCGCATCAGGAGATTCCTGGCCTCGTCGCATTGCAGTCGTTCCTGTTCCAGTCGCCCCCGTGCCTGTTGGGATTGCCGCTGTCGCTGGGTCAGGTTCCCGCGGCGGGATTCAATGTCCCCCGATAGATGTTCGCGGCGTTGGGTCAATTCTTCCAATCCACGGGCGAGATGTTTGTGCCTTTGCAGTTTCGCGGCTATTTCCGATTCATACCACTCTGCGATGTTGTCGCACGCATCTTCCGACAGCGGAGTTCTGCACAGCGGGCAGAGGGCATCCGGTCCGCCCGCGCCGCTCATTTCCCGTTGTTTCTGCCTGAGTTCGCGCCCCTCGACGATGCACCGCTCCAGTTCGCTTCCCTGCGTGGCGATCCCGGCCGACAGGTTGGTCAACTCTGCGGATTCGGCGTCGATGGTGTCCTGCTCGGCGAGCATCCGGCGCTCTGTAGCGGTCAATTCCGCCAACTTGCCGACGATGTATTCATCCCGGCCGGCCGCAGGTTTCAGGTCTTCGCGTATCCGGCGTTCGAGTTCGACAGCTTCAGAGGATACTGCGGCGTGCTCCCTGCTAATCGCCACCTGCAAATCATTGCGGCGGTTGTGCAGTCGGTTGTACTCCAATCGTATGGATTCCAGGCGTTCGAGATCGTCTCGCGCCTCCATCAATTGCTGCACGCCGGCGCGGATCTCGTCCGAGCGCGCAGCGAGGTTCCGGGATGCGCCGATGCGCTGCGCGAGGGTTGTCATGTTCGATTCGGCTTGCCGGATGTCGTTGCGCAGGGCGTTGATGCGTTTCTCCGATTCGGCCAGTCCGGTTTGTTTGCGTTGCAACAACCCCAACGCCTCACGCCGTTCCCGGGCGGCAGACGCCGAGTCGGCCAGTTCCCAGGCCAGAGATTCCATCCTCTCGGAGATCATCGCCAACTCGGCTTGTGGATCCGCAACGGCATCCAGCGCCGATTTGGTTTGGGTCAGAGCGCCTTCGTGCCGGTTGGCATCGTCCTGCCATTCCGAGCGACGACCGCGTGCGGCCGCCTGTAATACTTCGTAGAGTCCCAATCCCAGGATGGCGGACAACACCTCCTTGCGTTCCGACGGCGTTTTGCGCGTGAATTCGTCCGAACGTCCCTGGAGCAAAAACGCAGAATTCACGAAGGTGTCGTAGTCCATGCCTACCAGGCTCCGGGTCCGCGCGCTGGTTTCGTTCACGGAGTTTCCGGTGATGGGACGCGGTTCGTCAGCGTCGCTCAGAACGAACAGGTCGAGTTCCGTCCTCCCCTGCCCTGAACTGCGTCGTCGTCGGATCGCCCGGTACGCTTGCCCCTGCGCGAGGAAGTCAAGCTCGACCCGGCACTCGGTTTCACCGTAGGCGATCAGCGCGTTGTGATTTCGGCTCCCGGTTCGCGCCTGTCCCCACAGGCACCACGTCATCGCGTCCAGCAGCGCCGATTTCCCGTGGCCGTTGGCGCCGCACAGGCAAGCCACATGCACGCCGCTGAGATCCAGGGGCGGCACGTCGTCCCGGTAGCATAGGAAGTTTCGCACGGCGAGTTTAAGCGGGATCATATCTGCGCCGATTGTATCATCCGCGTGGACGCAACCATGCCGCGCCCACCGCTGCCGCAGCGTCAACCCCACGGAGCCGGTGTTATAATTTTCGGGGATAGACGAGAATGCAATCAGACGACAATCGCAAGGTGACTGTTGGCAACGATCCCATCATTGTGGTGGAGAACCTGCGCAAGCGTTACGGTGATATCCAGGCCGTTGACGGTGTGTCCTTCGAAGTGCATTCGGGCGAGATTTTTGCCCTATTGGGCCCCAACGGTTCGGGCAAAACCACCACTGTTGAGATCATCGAGGGCATGAGAACCGCTGACAGCGGGCGGGCTTGCGTGGCGGGCATCGATGTCAGCAGGGATGCCCGGGCGGTGAAAAACATCATCGGGGTACAGTTGCAGAGCAGCGCGTTCTTCGAGCATCTGCAACTTGGCGAACTGCTGAAAGTGCTGGGCAGCATCTATCGCGTCAAGGTTGACCCGGAACCCCTGTTGACCGCAGTTGACCTCTGGGAGAGGCGTTCCGCGTCGTTCCGCACGTTGTCCGGCGGCCAGAAACAGCGTTTCGCCATCGCCGCCGCGCTGGTCAACGATCCGGCGGTGATCTTCCTGGACGAACCCACCACGGGCCTGGACCCACAGGCGCGCCGGCTGATGTGGGAGACCATAGCGGGTTGGCGCGCGGAGGGCAGAACCATCGTGCTGACCACGCACTACATGGAAGAGGCCGAAGAACTGTGTGATCGCGTGGCGGTTATGGACGCCGGCCAAATCGTGACGCTGGACACTCCGGCCGCGCTGATCGATGACCTGATCGGCCGCGGATTCCACCGGGAACACGAGGTGCGCCTCGCCACCCTGGAGGACGTTTTCCTGGACCTGACCGGACGTTCGCTGCGGGAGTTCTGACTTGGTTACGCGACCGGCCATATACCTGACCTGGATGTCCATAAGGATGTGGGCGCGGGACCGGGCGGCGTTGTTCTGGACCTTTTTCCTGCCGCTGGTGATCATGGTGATCTTCGGCCTGCTCAACTTCGGCGAACTGGGCAAGGTGGACGTCGGCATCGTGGACAGGGCGCAGAACGAGCCTTCCGGCCGGTTCATCGAGGAGGCAAACGCCGCCGAGGCGCTCCGAGTCAGCATGGGGAGTGAGGAAAGCGAACTGGCCGCGTTGACCGATGGACAGCGTGATCTGGTGATCATCATTCCGGAGAACTTCGGCCCAACCGCTGGGCAAGAAGGAGCAGAATGGGAGCCAGCCACGATCCAGGCCCTGTATCACGCCAGCCGCGCCGCCGAGTCCCAGGTTGGCCTGGGAATCCTGAGGTCGGGCATCGACGAGATGAACTTTGCTCTCAGCGATATCGATCGCGTGGTGACCCTGGAAGCGGTGGCGGTAGAGGCCCGTGATCTGGGATACATCGATTTCCTGATGCCAGGCATCATCGGCATGGCAATCATGCAGTTGGGGCTTTTCAGCGTGTCCTTCAGTTTTGTCACCATGAAGCGGGAGGGAGTCCTGCGGCGTTTGCTGGCGACGCCGTTGAGCCCGGCGACTCTCCTGGCGTCCCAGGTCATCACCAGGCTGCTGGTTGTGTTGGTGCAGACCCTGATTCTTACCGGAGTCGCGGTGTTCCTTTTTGGCGCGGAGTTTGCCGGAAACTTCTTTGCAGTGCTGGTTGCGGCTGGACTGGGCGGCGCCGTTTTCCTCGCCCTGGGTTTCGCCGTTTCGGGCTGGGCGCGCACCGAGCAGCAGGCGGCGCCCCTGGCGAATATCGTTTCTTTGCCGATGATGTTCCTGTCCGGCGTGTTTTTCTCGCGCGACGTGCTTCCTCAAATCCTGCAAACGGTAACCGATTACCTCCCGCTGACATTCCTGGTGGAAGCAATCCGGGGCATGACGGTGCAGGGAGACTCCATCATCACGCAGTGGCCCAACTTTTTGGGAATGGCCGTTTGGTTTGTGGTAGCCTTCATCATCGCCAACCGCACCTTCCGATGGGAATAGGTACTCAGCATGTTTGACAATCTTACCGACCGGCTGACCGGAATATTCAACCGCCTACAGGGCAGGGGCAGGCTCAGCGAGAAGGACATCGATGATGCCCTGAGCCAGGTGCGCCGCTCCCTGCTTGAGGCCGACGTCAATTTCCGCGTCGCCCGCGATTTCGTGGCGGCGGTCAAGGATCGTTCCCTGGACAGCGCGGTGCTGGAGAGCCTGTCTCCCGGCCAACAGGTCGTGAAAATCGTCCACGAGGAGTTGACGGAAGTCCTGAGCGCCGGCGACCATCGCCTCACTCCTTCCAGCCAACTGCCGGCAGTGCTCATGCTGGTGGGACTCCAGGGCTCCGGCAAAACCACCACGGCAGCGAAACTCGCGTTGCACATGAAGCGACAGAGCCACAGTCCAATGCTCATCGCCGCCGACCTGCGCCGGCCCGCCGCCATCTCCCAACTCGAAACGTTGGGCAAACAACTGGATCTGCCAGTTTACTCAGAAGACCCTGCTACATCGACACCGGCCAAGGTCGCGGTCGCCGGCGTTCGCCGCGCCACCGAACTCGCACTCACCTGGGCGATTGTGGATACCGGGGGGCGTCTGCACATCGATGACGACCTGATGACAGAACTGGAGGAGGTCAAGCGCGCCGTTTCCCCACACCAGACCATACTGGTGGTGGACGCCATGACCGGCCAGGACGCGGTCAACGCCGCCCAGGAATTCCATCAAAGGGTGGCGCTGGACGGGCTGGTATTGTCCAAGATGGACGGCGATGCGCGGGGTGGCGCGGCCCTTTCCATAACGCGGGTCACCGGCGTGCCGATCAAATTCATCGGAACCGGCGAGCGCAGCGACGCTCTGGAAGCTTTCCATCCAGACCGTATGGCGTCGCGCATCCTGGCCATGGGCGATGTGATGACGCTCATCGAACGCGCCCAGGAGGCGGTTGACGAAGAAAAAGCCAAGGAACTGGAACGCAAGATGCGCACTGCCAGTTTCACCCTGGACGATTTCCTGGACCAGATTCAGGGAGTGCAGAAGATGGGGGGTCTGGCCTCAATTATGGAAATGATGCCAGGACTGGGCCGGCAGACCAAAAAGATGCAAGGTCAGTTGGACGAGTCCGAACTGCGCAAAACCGAAGCCATCATCAGGTCCATGACCCTGCAGGAACGGGAGAACCCGGACATCATCAAGGGGAGTCGTCGCCGGCGCATCGCGTTGGGCAGCGGGACCAATCCCTCCGACGTGAACCGGGTGCTGAACCAGTTCAAGCAGACGCAACGCCTGATGCGCCAGTTCTCCAACAACCCGAAAGGGCTGATGCGGATGCTCCGGTGAAGTCCCGCAGTTGATCAGGAGCCGGCGACCCGGCCGGCGCGCAACGCTGCGAACAGGTACGAGGTGGCGTAGGAACGCCACGGCGACCATCGCTCTGAAAACTCCAGCAGTTGGGCGTCATTGATCTCTGCCCCGTCGAAGTAAAGGCTGGACACCGTGCGGCGCAGGGCGAGGTCTCCGATGGGAAACCCGTCAGGCCTGGCCAATGCCCGCACCAGAACCCATTGCGCGGTCCATTGTCCGACGCCGCGAATCGCCACCATGCGCTTGACGACTTCATCGTCCGGCAGGTCGTGCATCTCCTCGAACCCGGCCGGCAATTCCAGGGCCGTCCGCGCGATTCCCTGGATGTATTCGGACTTCCTGACGCTGAGTTTCAACTCCCGAAGATCGGGCACTTCCGTTGCCGCCAACGCCTCAGCCCTGGGGAACGCGTACCACTCCTGGCCGCCGATGGAGCCCCGGACTCCGTACTTCTCGATCAGCAGGTTGCGCACGATCCGGGCCACCGAGGTGGCGATCTGCTGGCCCATGACTGCCTGCACCAGCGCTTCGAACACCGATGCGGTGCGCGTATTGTGGTACCCGTAGAATTGCCCCACCACCTCCGACAGCACATGGTCATCACTGACGGAGTCGTAGAAGGGGCGCAGGTTCTGGTCGCATCCCAGCAGCCAGGAAATTTTCTCGCCGGCCCGCCGGGCGTCGGCGTCGTCAAGGTCGTCGCCGGTCAATTCCACTGTCAGCGCCGGGTTGTCGGTGGAACCGCTGGATCTCACCGTCGCCAACGCTGCCTTGTCCCCCAGGTCCAGCAGCCTGATGTATGCTCCGTCCAAGTAGTCTTCGGTTTTGAACTGCTGGTCTCGGGAATAGTTGGGTTGTCCCGCAGTGAGTTCAAAATCGTACGGCGCGATCGGGTGGATGGTGTGTTCGACGGTGTTTTCCATCAGATGCGGACCTCGCCCAGGTTGGTGTAGATTGCTCCGTTCGGAGTCAGGTCGCTGCGATAAAGTTGGACCGTGCGAGCCTGCCAGTCGGCCTGGCCCGGGATGTTCGTAGCAGCCAGGGCTTCGTTGATAGACCTGCGCTGGGCGGCCGAAGCCCGGTCGCGGACCCTGCCGATGGTCAGGTGTGGACGGAACGGGCGGTTCTCCCGCGTCCATCCCAGGCCGGTCGCCGCTCTTTCGGCGCGCTCGTGCCAGTCGCCCAGCAGGTCCAGTTGGCCCGAGACTCCGGCCCACAGAACCCTGGGGTTGCGGCCCGCCGGGAAGGCGCCCAAACCGGACAGGGACAAAACCGGCGGCTTGGCGCCTTCGAACTCGCGCTCGAGTCCCGCGATTATGCGCGGCGCCAATTCGGCTTTGGTAGCGCCCAGGAACTTCAGCGTCAGATGGGTTCCGGACGGGTCCACCCAGCGGACGCCGCCCGCAGCGTCCCCACGCAATGTTTCAATCACGCCTTCCAGCGCCGCCACCCACGCGTCCGGCAGCGGCAATGCGATGAAGGTGCGCAGCATTTGAGGATCAGCCGCCAACCTTCAACTCCGACCGCCACGCCGCCAGTTCCCGGTACCACGACGTCAATTCATCCAGTGAGTAGCGCGCGTTGGCCGGGCTGGGATTTGGCAGCACGAATACCCGGCTGTTCCCGATTGGTCTCCCCTGTCGTCCCAACTCAATGACCCCGGCATCGCGGATTCCTTCCGAGTATCGCAGGTAGGCGCGATAGGCGGTTACGCCGTGGAAACAGGCGATGGATGGTTGGAATCTCAATATTTTTTGCTTCAGCAGGGGTGCGTCGCGCCGGTAGTCTGCGGCAGTCAGTCCGGAGGCCTGCGGGGTGGCCCGTTTCACCACGTCCGTGAATCCAATGCCATCGAGCAGCAGATTGGCGTCGTCCTCCGGCCCCAAATCCCTGCCGACCATTCCGGACGCAGAGATCGCAGCCCAAAACCGGTTGCGCGGATTGGCGAAATAATGTCCAAGCCGCACCGAGTAGGCCGATGGGTTCAGCCCGATGAGCACAATATCGAGCCCCGGTCGGAGGTAATCCGGCAGGGTCTCGGTGAGGGGAGATGCGGATGCTTCAGTCATTGGCCTGTTTCCGGCAGCAGGAACGCCGCATTACCGCCGAGGATGGCATCGGTTTGCGCATCCGCCAGTCCGGCTGAAACGATGTGCTCGACGACGCGCCGATGGGATAGCAGCGGATAGTCGGTTCCGAACAGAATCCGTTCCACTCCGGCGGTTGACGCCGCGGCGGTAATGGCGTTCGGACGATACAGGAACGGTAAAGCGGCGGTATCATACCAGACGTTGCTCAGCGCGGAATCGACCTCCGGCATAGCAGCATAGAATGGAAGTCCGCCGCCAAGGTGCGCCAACACGATGCGGTTTTCCGGAAAGTTCAGGACGAACCGCAGCAACTTTTCCGGAGTGGTGGAACCCTTGCCGGGGTAAGCGTGGCCCACAGGTTCGGAGGCATGAACGGTGATGGGCATTCCCCGGTTGCGCAACAGAGCCATCAGGGGACGCATGATCGGCTCTGAAGCGATGTCGAAACCCTGCGTGTCGGCGTGCAGTTCGCCGATGCCGGATGCGCCACCGTCCAGGCAACGCTCCGCCTCGACCAGCGCGGCGCGGCCCCAAGCGGGGTTCACGGACGCAAAGGCGGTGATGCGGTCGGGATGGTTCCCTGCCGCTTCCAGAAGGTAGTCGTTGGCATCCGCGGCGACGTCCGGGTCGGTCCACCCAAACCCCATGATCACGGCGCGGTCCACGCTGGAGGCGTCCATGTCTCGCAGCAGGGTTTCAGCGTCTGCGATGCGGCCGGCCGCGTCCGGAAACAGCGCGGCGAAAGTGGCGTCGCGTTGTGCGATCTGGCTCCGCTGATCGGCGTAACCGGGGGGCAGGATATGGCAGTGGAAATCAACGATCATGGCGTCGCGCTTGTGGTTTCCATTCTAGCGCACCCAATATGGACACTGGCGGTACCGGGGAATATAATCTTTGACGCCCCGCAATTTCATTCTCGTCAATGGCAGGTGACGCTTTGGCTGCAGTGAACCAACCGATGTTGACCGTGGAGGAGATGCGCGCCACCGCCCTCGAATCCCGACGTCAAATCCTGAAAATGATCTTTGACGCCGGCAGTGGACACACCGGCGGTTCTCTATCCGAGATTGACATCCTGATCTCGCTGTATTTCGGGGTCCTGAGGTACGATCCCCAGGCGCCGGACTGGGCGGAGCGCGACCGGTTTGTCCTGAGCAAAGGCCACGCATCACCGGGATTCTACGTGACACTGGCCCGGGCCGGATACTTCGACGATTCCGAATTGTCCTCGTACCGGAAAACCGACGGGTTGCTCCAGGGTCATGCTCACCCCATGACGCCCGGCGTGGAGATGAACTCCGGTTCGCTGGGAATGGGCCTTTCGTTTGCGTTGGGGCATGCCCTGGCCGCGCGCCTGGACGGGAAGAACTACCGCGTATTCGCCCTGCTCGGCGACGGAGAATGTCAGGAAGGGGAAGTGTGGGAAGCGGCGATGTCGGCCGCGCATCATCGCGCCGACAACCTGACCGCGATCATAGATCGCAACCGCATCCAGAACGACCGGTTCACCGATGAGGTGATGACGCTGGAACCCCTCGCCGACCGTTGGCGCGATTTCGGTTGGAACGTGATCACTTGCGACGGGCATGAGCATGCCGAGGTCCTCCATGCCCTCAACGCCGCTGCTGAAGGCGGGCCCACCGCCATCATAGCCAATACGGTGAAGGGCAAGGGCGTCAGTTTCATGGAAAACAACCCCGGGTTCCACGGGCGGGCTCCAACCAACGACGAATACGAAGCAGCCCTGAAGGAGCTGGCCTGATGACCACCAATCGGCAATCTGCGGCAACCCGCGAAACATACGGCCGCACCCTGCTCACCATGGCTGAGGAGCATCCGGATATCGTCGTGCTGGGAGGTGATCTCAACGTCTCAACGTTCGTGCATCTCTGGCGCGACCAGTATCCCGAACGGTTTTTTGACTTCGGCCCGGCTGAGCAAAACATTGTCGGCGTCGCCGCCGGGTTGGCTGCCGCCGGCAAGATACCCTTTGTCAGCACCTTCAGCGTTTTTGGCACCGGACGACCCTATGACCAGCTCAGAGTGCTGATCTCCCAACCGTCGCTCAACGTCAAGCTGGTATGTACCCACGCGGGGATCCTGACCGGCGAGGATGGCATGTCGGCCCACAGCATCGAGGATCTGTCCCTGATGTGCGCACTGCCATCGTTCAGTGTGGTGACGCCGGCCGATGCTCCGGAAACCGAGCAGGTGATTCGGGCGGCGGCCACGAGCCGGGGCCCGCTCTATGTCCGGCTGTCCCGCGCCGCCACGCCGGTGGTGCATGGCGAAGACTACCGGTTCAAAATGGGCCAGGCGGATGTTTTGCGATCGGGAGGCGACGTCAGCATCATCGCCTGCGGTTCACTGGTTGCGCCATCGCTGGACGCCGCAGAGAATCTGGCAGGTCAGGGCGTCGACGCCCGGGTGATCAACCTGCACACGCTGGCCCCTGCAGACGAATCCACCATAATTGCCGCCGCGCGTGAAACCGGAGCCATCGTTACTGCCGAGGAACACTATGTGCATGGCGGTCTGGGAAGCGTGGTTGCCGGCGTCGTTGCCCGCAATCATCCTGCGCCCGTCGAAATGGTCGCCCTGCACGGATACACCAGCTCCGGCCCGGCCAACGAACTGATGGTGAAAAATGGCCTGACGCCCGCAGGTGTGGAGCAAGCTGCGCTGAGAGCGCTGAAGCGAAAATAAATGACGCGATTTGCCGTTGTATCCGACCGGAACACCGGCGGTCTCCAGCGGATCCAAACTCGCCCGCAGCCCCATTTTGGTTGACACTCCCGCGCGGCCGATGCTAGCATAATCAGCCGCCGGAGCGAACGTAAAACCCCGGCGTTTTGGGCGCCGCCCTTTAATCAAGGAGGACACTGATGGCCGACCAGCCGGAACTGCATCGCGGTTTGATGAACGTCTATATGGACACCACGGAGTCCAGCTTCATCGACGGCGACATCGGAAAACTGCTATATCGTGGCTACGATATCCACGATCTGGCCGAGAAGTCCACCTTCGAAGAGATCATCTACCTGGTGCTGTACGGTGAACTGCCCAACAGCGCTCAGTTGGCCGAGCTGGACGAATATCTCCGCTCGAACCGCCGCATCCCCAACGAGATCATCTCGGTGATCGATTCCGTCAAGAGCGCACATCCGATGGATGTTCTGCAGACGGCAATGATCGGGCTGTCGGCGTTTGACCAGGAATCCGAGAACAATTCCAAGGAAGCCAACATCCGTAAGGCCCTGCGCCTGACCGCCCAGGCTCCCACCATCGTAACGGCCCACCACAGGCTGAGGAGCGGACTGGAACCGGTCGCGCCGAACCCGGACCTGAACCACGCCGGCAACTTCCTGTACATGCTTTTCAACGAAGCGCCCGACGATGAAACCGTGTCGTTGATGGACGTTGACTTCATCCTCCACGCTGAGCACGGCGTTAACGCTTCCTCGTTCGCCGCCCGCGTTGCGGCATCGACCAACTCGACCCTCCACGCGGCGATCTCCGGCGCCATTGGTACGCTGAAAGGGCCGGCGCACGGTGGAGCGGCCGAAGAAGTCATGAAGATGTCGATGGAAATCGGCAACCCGGAGAATGCGGAGGAATACGCCCGCAACAAGCTTGATAACCGCGAACGCATCATGGGTTTCGGCCACCGCGTGTACAAGGCCGAGGACCCGCGCGCCCGTCACCTGCGCGAGCGTTCTCAAGCCCTGGGCGAGAAGCGTGGCGACCCGCGCTGGTTCCAGATTCTCACCCACCTTTCCGAGGATGTCATGGCCCCTTACCGGGACCGCGGCATCTACGTCAACGTGGACTTCTATGCAGGATCGATTTACCACCTGCTGGGCATCGAGTCCGACCTGTTCATTCCAATCTTCGCGCTGGGTCGCATCCCAGGATGGTCGGCGCAGTGCATAGAGCAGTACGAGAACAACATCCTGCTGCGCCCGCGCCTGCTGTACACGGGCCCGATGGATCGGGAATACGTCCCCATCGACCAGCGCTGACCAACCGCACCGCAACGAACGGAGAAACCAGTAGGGGCGAATGATCATTCGCCCCTACGCTTTTTGGTCAGGTTTCCATTCCGTTAGGGGTACACCTCAAGGTTGCCCAGATGCACTTCGGCCACGATTTCCTGGTGTTCGCCGTGGTCGTGTCCCCCCGTGTCGTCGCTTGTGTGTCCGTGCCCCGCGTGCTGGCCAACATCCGGTACGGTAACCGTGACGATGTCTTCGACGCCGGAGCCGTCAATCGTCAGTTCGGCGTGGTCGTTGGTGTTCAACGAAACCCTGATTTCATGATCCCCGGGCGACACGTCAGCGATGTGATGGTCGTGCTCGAACACCCTGCCCAGTTTCACCCCATCCATATAGATATGGGCGTGGCCCGCGCCTGGAGTGTCCGGCTGGTCCACCAGTTCCGGAGCGAACCGGAATCCGTCAGGAACGATGTGGACCGCGATACCGCCGTTTGCATCAGGTTCCGCCGTGATGGAGACGCCGATGGGTACGCTGGACTCGACGGTTTGCGTCTCCGCTCCGTGCTGGTGATCTCCGTGCGATTCGCTATCCTGGGCCGTGCCGTCGCCAGCGAAGACGTGATAGTTGATGCTGAAGGCGCCCGCAGTCGTGGCCTCGAAGACCAATTCGCCCGGACTGTCCGGCGAAACGTCGGTCGTCAGATCGTACCCGTGCAGGTGAATCTGGCCGGGCTCATCCGCGGTCACGGACAGACGGATGGTCTCGCCCTGTGTGACCCGCAGGTCGTTGCGCGTAAGTGTGGTAGCGCGGGCGACAACCGGCAGGTTGATCACGACGGCATCGGCGGGCGCGACCTGCCCGACGGTATCGTTGCCAGGGGTGGCATGGTCAGCGTGCGATGGGCTTTCGCCGTCGGATGTTGCCCCGTGGGATTCCACGGTGGCGTCAGGAGTCGCAGGATCGGGCTGCGAGGACGTCCCACAGGCCGCAAAGATCAGAACGGCGATCAGGACGAGTGATAGTGCCAGCCAACAGGCCGGCCGGCGCGATGTTAAGTGACTCAACAGCATCACAAAAACCCTCCGTGATTGTGGACATACAACCGGTTGCGTGAGGGTTTATGCGATTGGCGGCGGCAGCGGCGGCGCGATGTGTCGGCCCGCGAGTTGGGGTTTCTGAACTCTGGACGATGCGAGAGGGTTGGTTTCATTGCCACGGGGCGGCGTAGGGCGCAACGCCTCGGGGGCATTGTGGGAAGGGGAGTTCAGGGTCGCGAGCATCAGGCTGACGGTAGGATCGGTTAGATATACGGTAGATCCGGCGCCGTGCCAATTTCGGAGAGCGTTCGCGTCGTCCCGCGCGCCGGAGTGCTCGTGGACCGTCCCTGATTCGAGCAGATGCTGGTGGCTCGCCGCCCTGCCGTCGAGGTAGATGTGCCCGTGAGTATGGGTTCGCTCAGCGAAGTGGTGGTCATCGAGAGGGCCAACGATGGGCAGAGCGAAAGCGAACAGGGCCAACGCCAGCGCAATGATCCGCAACATTGACGCCGGTTCGGTTGGCGGACCCTGTTGCCGGTATTCGTGGGATCGGGATTGGGTTGGCATTGGAATGGAGGGGTTCAGGGCCTTTCGATTATTCGGGCGACAGGCACTTGCTGTTGCCGGAACGATTCTCTGCTCACCGTACGCTCGTCCTTCGACAGGCTCAGGATGGGCGGGCGACAATCTCGGGATGAGCGGACCACCCCGTCTATCGTCAATAATCGAATGGCCCTGTGGAGGGGTTGCCGCGTCGTTGACAGCGATTAGAGCATATCAGATAATAGCTGAAAATTTTTGAACACGCTTATAGGAGGCGAAGTGATGGCATCTCAGGACATTGCCTTGATGGCCCACTTGATGCGTCGCGCCGGTTTTGGAGCCACCCGGGAGGAACTCGAACAGCGAGTCGCCAACGGGTACGAGGCCACGGTCGAGGAACTCCTCGATCCCGAAAGCCAGCCGGCAATCGACCGATATGAACTGGTCCGGTACCACCCGTGGACCTGGCGCCCGGGCACGATCCAGGGCATGGGGTCCGCCGAGTGGCTGTACTTCATGACCAACACCAAGCGGCCGCTGGAAGAAAAGATGGCTTTGTTCTGGCACCAGGTCTTCGCCACCGGTGTCTCCAAGGTGGACCACTACGACGAGATCACCCGCATGGTCGCCCTGTTCCGTGAAAAGGGAATGGGCAACTACAAGGATCTGCTCCTTGAAATCTCGAAGAACCCCGCCATGATCTACTGGCTGGACAACTTCGAAAACCACGCCGATGCCGTCAACGAAAACTGGGGCCGCGAACTGCTGGAACTGTTCAGCATGGGCGTTGGCACGTACACCGAAGTTGACGTCCGCGAAGCATCCCGCGCTTTCACCGGCTGGACCTTTGAGCCGAAGCTTCCGCGTGGCCCCATCGGTCGCCACGACTGGCAATTCCAGTACCTTGCGGAAGACCACGATGACGGCGAAAAAACCTTCCTGGGGGAAACTGGCAACTTCAACGGTGATGACATCATTGACATAGTGTGCCAGCACCCGGCCACCGCCACGTTCATCGCCCGCCACCTGTACAACTTCTTCGTTGCCGACGAAGCGCAGGTTCCGGCTTGGCAGGTGATTCCGCCGGTGGACGAAGATGCCATTGACGCCCTGGCTGACGCTTTCGTCGAATCCGACGGAAACCTCACCGAGGTGCTCAGGGTTCTCTTCAACAGCGATTTCTTCAAGAATGCCCGGTACGCCAGGCTGAAGAGCCCCGCCGAAGTGGTGGTTGGCACCCTGCGGCTGGTTGGCGGCTTCGAGTTCCCGGCCCCCGGTCTGGGCGAAATGGCGCGCCAGCCCACCTACATGGGCCAGGACCTGCTGAATCCCCCCAGCGTGGAAGGCTGGCACACCGGCGTCGAGTGGATCAACAGCGGTTCGCTGATGCGCCGCATCAACTTCACCGCCGACATGGTCAGCGACGTTGATCGCCCGGGCATCCGCTCCATGATTGGACGTATGCAGGCCCAGGGTGAGTTGACCCCGCAGGCCATGGTGGACAACTGTCTGGACCTGATGGGCCCGCTGGAAGTGGACGATGCGACCCGCTCCGAGTTGGTCTCGCACGCTCAGAACCAGGGCAACTTGTCCTGGGGCACTGACGCCGACCTCAATGCCTCCAAGGAGCGCATTTCGGAAATGCTGCAGTTGATCGTCTCGCTGCGCGACTACCAGTACGCCTGATTTCAGCGTTGCGGCGCTGCGTCAATCGTTGCGCCGCAATCACAGGTTGATCATCCGCCCCAGGCGGACCGACATTCACAGGAGCAAGCAAAAATGACCGCGACCAGGAAAGACCCAGTTCTGGTAGTGTTGCAGCTCACCGGCGGCAACGACTACATGAACACCGTCATCCCGCACTCCGACCCGTTGTACCGCGACAACCGTCCGGTGGTTGGCGTGTCTGACGACCGCATTGTCAAGCTCAACGACCGCATCGGTCTCCACCCCGAAGTTGCACCCCTGAAGCGCTTCTGGGATTCCGGCGACATGGCGATCATCCACGGCGTAGGATATGCCAACAGCCCACGCAGCCACTTCCGCAGCATGGACATCTGGCACACCTGCGAACCCGACAAGCTCGGCACCGAAGGCTGGTTGGGCCGCGCCACCCGCGACATCGACCCCAACAAGGACAACGTGGTAACGGCCGTCAGCTTTGGCCCCAGCCTGCCCCGAGCCCTGGCTCTCTCGGGCGTGCCGGTTGCGTGCGTCGATGACCTGAACAACTTCGGGATGCTCACCAGCATCCAGGAGGAGATGCAGCGGGACAAGATCATCAACCGCTTCACCCGCCTGTACTCCCCCACCATCGGCAACGGGTTTGTCATGGACTACCTGGGTCAGACCGGACTCGACAGCCTCAAGGCCGCCGACATCCTGAACGTGGCTCCGGAGCGCTACAGCAGCACCGTTGAGTATCCTGACACCCCGATTGCCCGGAAGCTCAAGGGCGTCTCGCAGGTCCACCAGGCGGACCTGGGCGCACGCGTCCTCTACTGCGACCACGGCAGCTTCGACAGCCACTCCAACCAGGTTGGAATGCACGACGGGCTGTGGCGCGACGTTTCCGGCGCGGTTGCCAGCTTCTTCGACGACCTCCGTGAAAACGATGCCAGCGACAACGTCATCCTGATGATGTTCTCCGAGTTCGGCCGCCGTGTCCACGACAACGGCAGCGGCACCGACCACGGCGCAGCCGGTCTGGTGTTCGTCATGGGCGACGGCATCAAGGGCGGCGAGTACGGCGAATATCCGTCTTCCCGCGCAGAAAACTTGGAGCAGGGCGACCTCGTCCCCGGCACCGACTTCCGCAGCGTGTACTCCTCGATCCTGGAAAACTGGATGGGTCTGGACGCCAACCCCATCGTCAGCGGCACCTTCGAAAAGGTGGCGTTCGTCTAATCGATGCGGGTTCCGGTCACCGGGACGCGCCAATTGGCAAAAACCGGTCGGGGCCAGCGGGTGCATTCTCCTGGCCCCGTCAACATGGGAAAGCAGTGCGGCAAGCGCCGAAACTGCTTCGCCCATCAAAACAAGGCTTTGAGCAGGTAAAACTATGCTTACGCAAATCGCAAAGGGCCGCGTGTATGACTACAGCCATTCGGTGGGGCGCGGCGCCGCGTCCGGGATGGGTTTCAGTCAGCCGACGGCCATGGTCTATGAAGGCAACACGGTTTATGTGCTGAACCGTGGACTCGAAGGCATCTCCAACGTGCCGTGGAACCGTGTCGCCTATGGCGCCAGGGTCAGCATCATCGACCTGGGTGACGAACCCGGGGACGAAGAGTTCACCGGCGAATTCGGCAAGTACGGCGACCGCGACGGGGAGTTCATTTGGCCCTCCGGCATGGTGCTGACCAGCGGCGGCAACATCCTGATTGCCGACGAATGGCTGAACCAGGTGTCCGAATTCGGGAAAGACGGATCCTTCGTAAGGAAGTGGAGCACCGTCCCCTCGGAAGATGGCAAGGAGCACGGCACCGCCAGCATCGCGTGCGACGCGGACGGCAACGTCTATTGCACCGACGGGCGCAGCCATGAGGTGCGCAAGTTCACCGCCGACGGCCGGTTCGTCACCGCCTGGGGTGAGTTGGGCGATGGCAACGGCCAGTTCAATTCTCCGTGGGGCATAACCGTGGACCAGAATGACGGTTCCGTGTACGTTGCTGACCATCGCAACCACCGGATACAGAAATTCACCTCCGACGGCGAATGGCTGATGCAGATCGGCGAGGCTGGCACCAAGCGCGGCCAACTCCATCTGCCCGTCAAGGTCACGGTGGATCCCCAGGGCGACGTGTACGTGGCGGACTGGAGCGACAATGGCATGCACCCCGGCAAGGTGCAGGTGTTTGACCGCGACGGCAATTTCATCATCTCCCTGATTGGCGACGCCCAGCAACTCAGCAAGTGGGCGGACATGACCGTGCAGGCCAACGCCGACTACCTCAAGCGACGCCGGGAAGTTGCCACCACCGAATCCGAGTGGCGCTTCGCCCTGCCCACCGACCTGTACTTTGACGAGACCGGTCGGCTGGTGGTGCTCGACGCGCAGCGCAGTCGCCTCCAGATTTACAACAAGATGGACGGCTACTTGGTCCCCCAGATGAACCTGTAGGCGAATCCAGACCGGAACGCGAAGTTTCGGAGCAGATCTCATCAAACAGGGGCGAGTATTTCATTCGCCCCTGAATTCAACTGAATGCGCTGACGAAAATGATCACGTATGACCAGGAACCTGAATACGTCAGGCTTGCGGAAACCTCGCCGGTGATGCTTTGCAGCGAAGCGCCACCCGAAATTCTCGAAGCGTGCGCCCTAGACAACGAACCCACTCCTTTCCTGGAGCGGTTTTTTGAAGCCGGTATTCGCGCCTACGCCAGGCATGAGTACGGCCGTGAGTTGCCGCAGATGTACGTCAACAACGCCATCCTGGTCCTGTGGCTGCGCTCCTGCAGACTCTACACCAACGGCTTGTTGGGAGTAACCGACCCGGACCTCGACCGGCAGTTTTTCTCCAGCGCAGACGTTACCATCACCTGACCACGCCGGGGTCCGTTCGCTGGCAAGCAAAGGGGTGTTGCGCCGTGCCTTCCATATTGGATCCAAAAGCATCAGGAGCCAGACGATTTGAAGGGCGGGTCGCCGTTGTGACCGGCGGCGGACAGGGTATCGGCGCGGCTACCGCCCGGCGCCTGGCACAAGAAGGCGCCTCCATAGTAATCGGCGACATGGTGGCAGAATCCAGCGAGCGAGTGCGCAGCGCGATTCAGGATTTCGGCGGTTCCTGTGAAATCGCTCTGGGCGACCTGTCCCAGTGGGAAAACGCCGAAGCGCTGATGTCCAAAGCCCACGACGCCTTTGGCAGGATTGACGTGCTGGCCAACATTGCCGGCGGAACCATCTGGTTCCAGTCATTTCAGTACTACACTCCCGATCAAATCCGCGCCGAGTTGGACCGGAGTTTCTGGACTGCGATGTGGTGTTGCCGCGCCGCGTTGCCCTACATGATTGACCAGGGATCGGGAGCAATCGTCAACATCGCAACCCACGCCGTTACCGGACGGTTTCGGGTACCCTACGCCGCCGCCAAAGCCGGGCAGATCGGGTTGACCACCTCGTTGGCGCGTGAGGTGGCGCACCTTGGCGTCCGAGTCAACTGCATTGCCCCCAGCGGAACCGCGGCAGACGACCGCGTAACTCCCCGAGACCATGGCGTTGGCGTCGCTCCGCCCGAACTTCCGCCCACCGAACAGGCTGACCAGGAGCAATACCGTTCGGCAACGCGGAACTCGGAGATCCCCATGGGGCGACGCGGCGAGGCCGACGAGCAGGCTGCGGCCATCGCGTTCCTGGCATCCCCGGACGCTTCATACATCACGGGCCAGGTTCTGGCCGTTGGCGGAGGCCAGCCCTACCCCTTCTGAGGACGCTGGCGGTGGTCCCGATCAGCCTGATGTGGGGCATGTGCCCGGCTGCTGCATGGCTGGACGGGTGTGGTTTGCGCGGGCAGGTTTGAGATCCGCCCATGCGTGTGCATGGCCGTTGGCGAACCACCAGGGTGGGACGGCGCCTGGGGGGCGGCGTCTTTCCGGAGGGGTGGAGGGTTTCTCGTCCCTGCGGTTGGTGGTTCGTTGGTTGGCGGTTGGTTGGTTTTGGTTTGGGGTTGGTGTGAGAGGCGGGAATCCGGATCGTTGTCAGCGCACGGCCAGTACGCAACTATTTGAACGGCAGTTTCGTGGTCGCAGGACTATTTGGTTGAGTCCCTACCACGCGGGCCCGAACAATCCCGGTGGGCCAGTGCGGCACCGCCGGTGAGTACGTTGGTCGGATATCGGCGAATTGCCACCTGGACCGGTTGCGATTTGTTGCTGACGGGGTTGGCCGTCGATCCGGAAATCTGCCTCTCTGGGGTTGTGGTGGAGCAGCTGCTTGATCTAGACAGTATTAGGATATACGTTCGTATTGGTGATGTTAAGGGGGTTTTTTACAGGGATGGACAGGATGTACAGGATGAACGAGATGAATGGGTAGATTAGGATGGGCACGATTTGGGGTTGTGGCTGTGAGTGCCTGCGGTGGGTGGTTTGTCCTTCGACAGGCTCGGGATGAACGGACGGCTTCGACTATTTTCTATAAGCGAATGGCGCTGGCACCTGCTGCCGGTTTCGTTCCGTTTCGTGAGGCGAAGCGCTGCGCTGTTTTGCCCGATGGAGGACCATAACGACGGAGCATCACCTGTTCTGCTAATATAGGCGAAATCCAACACCCAATGAGACGGGAGGAGCGAATATGGGACTGAAACGCCTCTTGCTCAAACCGCTTTCCGGTTATCCGGGCGGTTACAAGAAAATGCGCCGGGGTACGCAGGGGTTCGATTCCACGCCGCCCTTCAAGGTTCCGGACAATCCCCGGGACCGTCGCAGCCGTATTCCTCCCACGGGGTTCCGTGAGTATTGGTATCCGGCCCTGCCCGCGAAGGATGTCAAGAAAAACGAGCCGACCGTGCTGCGGATGCTGGACACTGATGTGGTGTTCTTCAAAGACAAGCAGGGCGAGGTGCAGGCCCTGCTGGACTGGTGCCCCCACCGCGCGGTTTACCTGTCCATGGGCCGTTGTTATTTCGAGGGCTTCCTAACGTGCCCGTACCACGGCGCGACCTTCGACGGCGATGGCAACTGCGTCGCGTTCCTGACCGAAGGCCCGGAATCGATGATGGTCGGCGCGCCTGGAATGAAGGCGCGGAAATTCCCCACCGTGACTCTCAAAGGGTTGGTTTTTGTCTGGATGGGCGAGGGCGAACCGGTCGATCCGCAGGAAGATATTCCCCCGGAAATGTTCGAAGAGCACAATATCTGCCGCCCTTCGTTCTGCATGTTTGACTGCAACTGGGTGCTGGTTCTGGAGAACACGATGGATGCGCACAACGCTTTCATGGTGCATCGCAACGCCCTGCGGATGCTGGGCAGTCGGGTGGGAGGCAGGCCGCGCACGCCGCTGGGCTACCGCGTCAACCTGGTCAACAACAAAAACGTGCACTACAGGCCGGGCAGCGGCAAGGCGTCCACCGAAAGGTACTACTACGACGAGGACGGGAACATCCCCTACCAGATGTACTATCCCGGTGTTGATGGCGTCTGGCCCCTGCACCGCTGGCGGTTGGCGTGGACGTGGTTTTTCGACTGGAAGGCCCGCCGGAGGGGTCAGGACCCTCAGTATCGCCGCGCTGCGCCGGCCGATACGCCGGACGTCAATGAATGGAACGGCACCCGGCTGCCCGGGATGTCGCGGACCGGGGGAAACAACCGGTACTTCCGCAGCACCCGCTGGCCGGTGCCGGTGGAGGAGAATCTCACCAGGATGGTGTATCTCAATGTGGAGAGATACGAAAAACGTCCCGGCCTGTTCCGGCGACTGGTCAGCAGCGTGACCTGGCCCTATCGAAACTGGGAGCTAAACTTCAACTTCCGCAACCAGGACTACGACGCAGAAAAGTACACCCAATACGACATGCCCGAGTATCTGTCGTCCACAGATTCCGTGGTCGTGGCGATGCGTCGCCTTTTCGTTGATCACAACCGCGACGTGATCCGCCAGCGTGAGCAGGAAGAGGCGTTCCCCGAGGTTCTGGAAGAAAGCGAAGCTGAACGCATGGTGCGCGAAGGCGACGTCAAGGTCGCATCATCCACCGAAGCATTCGACGCTGACCGGTTGGAAGCGGAACTGTTGCGGCGAGTCTGACAATCGCGCCCGGTTGTCCACAGGCGCTTCATGGCGGGGACTGCGCCAGTCCCCGCCGAATCGTTTCAGGCGGCCTGATATACTAGGAACGCCGGACGCGGAGGGATGGCAGAGTGGACGAATGCGGCGGTCTTGAAAACCGTTAACCCCCACAAAGGGTTCGTGGGTTCGAATCCCACTCCCTCCGCCAACTTCTAGACCCGGTTTCCCCAGTCAACGTATCGTGCCCCCGCCATTCGGGTGATTTGCACCTCCTGCCGGTAGCCGTCCGCTTCTGCATGGTGCGTCTCGGTCGCCGCGGCGGGCGGGTCGTCGTCGCAGTCCGTCAGCGCTTCCTGGATGACTCGGCCAGCCATCCCTGTTTTCGGGCCGTCGATTCCCAACAAATGCAATATGGTCGGCGCCAGGTCGATGTTGCCGGTTGGAGAGTCGATCACGGCCCCGGCGCGCAGCGAAGGCCCCTTCGCCAAACCGACATTGCGCAACTCGTGCTTGCTCATGCTGCCGTGTTGACCCTGGCCCGGCTTCCCGCCCGTGGCGTAAGCGTGGCCGGCGAATCCCGCAGCGTTGGCGTCGCTGTTCCATGCGAAGGACATGATCAGGTCGGGCGAACGGGGCCCGTCGCAGCCGATGAGGGCCTGCGGGAGCGTGCCGGAAGGCTTGCCGATGCGCCCTGAAGCGAACAGTGCGCCGCACCAGTCCTGTTGGGTAAGCCAGTTTGCCAACCGGTCAGCGGTCGTCGCATCCCCGGCCTTGACATAAAAGAGTACGGATCCGCCATTGGCGGCGACCGCCACGCCGCCGTCGCGGTCAACGGTTGGGAAGCCGGCCTCCCTGATCAGCGCCTCTACCGGAATCACGTCACTGATGGTGGAGTAGCCATGATCGGACGCGATGAAAACGTCGGTGGATTCAACGCGGCCGTTCTCGGACAGCCACTGCATCAATATTCCAAATTCAGCGTCGGCTTCCGCGATGGCCCGGTTGGCTCTGCCGGTCCCGACGCCATCCTCATGCTGGGTTTTGTCCGGTTCAGACGACCACAGGACCGCAACGGCGGGATTTCGTTCGGGCAAGACGTACTCGGTCAAAATCCGGCGTGCGTGCGTGAGCCTGGCGTTGTTGGGAATGTCGGCCGAAGGCCATTCGCCAAACCGCTCGATGAGTTCCGCGTGCAGGGATCGAGGCAGAGTGAAATCCGGATGGATCGTTGCGCCACCCGACGCATGGGCCCTTGGGTTGTGGAGGTAGGCATTGCCGCTGGTGCCGGTGCCAATGGCCACATATTCCAGATCCTGAGCGCCCAATATGTCGGCCAGCGTGGGAGCCAGCAGCACTTGGCCGGTGGTGTCGGCCACCTCCTGCAGGATGGGTTCCATTGCCGGGATCACTCTCTGGGGATCAAAATCCCGACACAGGTAGGTGTTGCCGGCCAGGCCATGTTCACCGGGAAGGCAACCCGTCGCGATGCTCGATACATTGACCCTGGTCACGGTTGGGAATACCGGGTGGTGATTGCCGAATGTAACCCCCGACCGCGCGAATGCAGAGAGGTTCGGCATGAGTTCGGGAGTAATTTGCGACGGTTGGAGGCCGTCGAATACCACTATCAGGACGGTGCGTGTGTCGGGCATAAAATCATCCTCGGACTATCGCCAGTCCAACAGGTCGCGCAAGGCAGCCAATGCCGCCTGGTTGTCCACACCATCCGGCGCGGCTATCGAAATCGGTCCTTCTGTCTCGTTGGTCAATCGGCATTGCCCCCACATTAACTCATCATCCGGGACGCTTGAGTCCATCACGGTCATGGTGGTCCGCTCCAGCCGCATCACCTCGGGACGGGAGACTGCCAGGACGGCCAGCGGATCGTAAAGATGGAAACGGCGCCGGGAGTCATCCACTGCGAACCAACTCGTCAGCAGTTCCGCGGCCAAGGTTCCCAGATGGCTGTTGGTGCGAATCGCTGTAGCTTCATTCTTGGCGACAAATACCTGCCGGCAGGCGGCCAGGTCGATCAGGGTTAATTCGGCCCCATACTCCAGCACCTGCCTGGCTGCTGTGGGATCGCTGTAGAAATTGAACTCCGCGTGCGGTGTCGCGTTGCCTGCGGTATTGACGGCGCCGCCCATGACCACGATGCTTCGGGCCGCCGAAAGCGCGGTGGGATATTGCCGCGCCAGCCGCGCGAGATTGGTGAGTGGCCCCAGCGCGACCACCGTGAGAGTGCCCGGAGCGGCCAGCAGCGTCCGAGCCAGGTATGGCACGGCTTTGGTGGCGGACACGGTGGTGGTCGGTTCCGGCAGGGGCCTGGTCAACCCGGAGGCCGAGTGGACGTGTCGCGCGTAACGATAGCGGCCGTTGATCGGACGCGCCGCTCCGCGATATACGGGTATATCGGAACGGCCGGCGTATTCCAGCAGGGCGAGGGTGTTGCGCGTCGCGTGGGCCAGGGGCACGTTGCCCGCCGTGGTCGTGATGCCGACCACGTCAACCGTCGGGTCTGCAAGCAACATGAGGATGGCGATGGCGTCGTCAACCCCCGGGTCGGTGTCGACAATTATGGGGACAGGATCAGTTGGTGGCATCGTGGAAGCGCCGGGTGTTGGGTTCCAGCAGGTACGAGTGGCAGTAGGCGCGCGCGGCTTGCTCGGAAGAATAGGCGGGCGCAAAACCGGATGTTTGCCTGAACTTGTTGCTGGATACGATCAGCGGGTGTTTGGCGAGTTTTTTTGCGCCGACGAATCTCGTCCGTCCGAATTTTTCCGCGCTGATCGCGCCGGGAGACCGGCACAGTTCCAGGAAAGTTTGGGACGACACGATGCCCTTGCTGGCGACGTGGTAAATGCCCTCCAGCCGTTTGGCTACAGCGGACTGGATCGCCCGGGTCAGGTCGTGTTGGTGCAGGAATTGCAACGGGAAGTCGCGGTTTCGGTTCGACGCGACGGCCGGCCACAGAAATTCATCCGCAGCAGGGCTGGAGCCGCCGGGTCCCACCGTCATGGCGGTGCGCAGTATGACGATTTTCAGACCGTCCCCGGACTGCTCACCCATCCCTTCTTGCAGCACTGCCTGTTCAGACTCCAGGACTGGCCTGTGGATTGCGGCGGGTTGGGTCTCCGAGCGTTCAGTCAACGGAATAGGGTTGTCGGTGCGGACTCCGTACACTCTGACGTCGGAGAGGAAAACCAACTGGCGCACGCCTGCGAGACGGCAAGCCTGCACCCAGTGGCTGGAATCGCTCAGAAACTGCGCCCAGTTCGGTCGATCATAATGCGCACCCAGATGAATCACTGAATCCACCGATTCCAGGTGCAGAACGTCCGGCACATCGGCCATGGTCAGGCGGCGATTGTCCAGCACCATATCCCACGCTTTCATCTGCATGACTTCGGGGATGTCGTCGATGGTCAATATTGCCCCCGTGCGGTTTGGTTCCATACGGTAGGCGGATACTTGTTTGACGGGATGGAGCAACGGATGGCTGTCAATCGCGACCAACTGGCAGTCGGGCAGGGCCGTTTCCAGGCGCTCCAACATCAGGGAGCCGAAACTTGTGGACGCGCCTATTACGGCTACCGATTGCGGGAACGCCGGTGTTGTCTGCGTGGGCGTCGTCATGAGCGTTAGCCTGGTGGCCGGTATGGGTTCGAACGGTCGTGGTGACGGGCGGGTCAGTGGGCGTTTCGGAACATTTCCAGTTCCGCGGCGATGGCGTCTTCCGGCAAGGTTGAACCGGCGCGGGGGCCGAAATTGCGGGCCAGCACGAAGATTTGCGCCAACCGTTCCACCAGGTCGGCCACTTCGAGGGCTTCCCAAATATCCGGACCGACGCTGACCACGCCGTGGTTCCTGAGCAGCGCGGCATTGCGTTGAGCCAGCGCCGCGTACGCTTCCTCGGCCAACGCCTGCGTGCCGGGAAACGCGTACTTGCTGACTTTCACCGGGCCGCCGATGGTGAGGAGCATCTCGTCGATCAGAGGCGGGATGTCGCGCCCGATGACCGAAACCGCCGACGCGTGGATCGAATGGGTATGCGCCACCGCCTGCACGTCATTGCGCCGGCGATAGATCTCCAGGTGCAAACGTGTTTCCGAAGACGGCGCCATTCCACCTGATTCCACCGGGTTGCCGTCCAGATCCACGACCACCAGATCTTCCGGGTTCAACCGGTAGTAAGGGTAGTGGGTGGGCGTAACCAGCAACAGTCCTTCCTCGCCAACTCCGCACAGTCGGATGCTCGTGTTCCCCGAGTAAGCGCCGACGAGTCCTCGCCGGAACATTTCCCGGGTTGCCTCCGTCAACTGTTCTCTCTGTTCAACCCACTGGTCAGGCACGGTCATTCTCCGCATGGACTCGCGCTCCGGCAGCCGACATAACTGCCTGAGCGGCATTATATCCGCTGATGACGGCACTCTCCATAGTTGACGGCCACCCGGTGTTCGTCCATTCGCCGGCCAGGAACAGGTTGGGCGAATCCGTACCGGGATCCGGCCTGAATCTGTTGGCTCCCGGCACGCACCGGAAAGTAGCGTTGCGTTGCTTGACCACCACGCAGTCCAACAGGGTCGCCTCCCGGGCCGCCGGGAACGCTTGCGTCATCTCGGCGGCGATTACGTCCGCGATCTGGTCCCGTCCGGAGTCCACACGGTCCCAGGCCGCGCTGATGGAAACTGATAGCGATTGATGATCGCCCGGGTGGTCGGCGCCGAAAATGCGGGTTGAATTGAAAACCCACTGCAGAGGACTCTCGATAAAATAGCAGAAATCGCCAACCATCACCTGCCGGTCGTACAGCAGATGCACGTTTACGATCGGTGAGGTTTCCAACTGCGACAGTTGCCTGTAAAACTCCGCCGAGGCCAGCGATTCCCCGACCAGGCCGGGCAATACCCAGAAGGGCACAGCGCTCACGAAAGCGTCTGCCTCCATGACCATGCCGTTGCCGGCGGCGACGTGATCCACGACCCGGTCGCGGTTGGCGTTGATGCTGCGCACCGGACAACCGGTGACGACACGCACCCCAAGGCCTTCCAGATAACGTTGCGCGGGCAGACCCAAAGCCTCGCTCAACGGCGCGGTGGGGTAGCCGATGTTCGCGGTGTTGCGCCCAGCCAGGAGGCCATCCTGCACTATCATCAATCCCATCGAAGCGCTGACGTCCCGCACGTTGTCATTGAGGGTCCCTTCGATGAGCACGTTCCACAAATTTGAAACGGCGCGATCCGTTTGGTGGTGCGCCCGCAACCAGTCGTAAAAAGTGATTTCTTCCAAACTGGGGTTGCTGCGTTGCGTTAGCATCATCGACAACAGACCACGGACGGCCGCCAATTTATCCGGCCAACTCAAATGCGGGTAAGTCACAAAGGCCGGCAGAAGGGACAACGGCGACGGAGCCGAAACTCCGAAAAGGCGGCCCAGGCGACCGGAGTCGTCGTACACGGCCACGTCAAGACGCGACTGCAGGCTCCAAAGGTCGCGGGCACCGATCTTCTCCAACAGGGCCAGCAGATTCCGGCAAGCGCCTACTATGACGTGCTGTCCGTTGTCGAGCGTGAGGCCACTCCGCGGATCGCTGAACGAGAATGCTCGCCCGCCGAGCGTCGCGCGAGCCTCCAGCAGCGTCACTTCCCATCCCGATTCCGCCAGTTGGATCGCAGCGGCGATGCCGGCCAGACCGCCGCCCAGGACCAGAGCGGAGCGACTTTGAGCGGAATGTGTCCGTTCTATACGATTGTAGGGGGTTGTCACTTGAGCCATGGGCCGATGACCCAGGCTTTGGCCATCAACGCCAGTTTGGCAGGTTTGCTCAACCCGATGCGACTGCCAAATACATCGTAGCCACTCGTTTCAATCTGATCCAGCACGCCGCTGTAGATGAAGCCCAGCGCGGCAGGGCAGGCGCGCGACCGCCGGGGCAAATATGGCAGCAACAAGCGGCCGCTGGCGAAATACCCGCGGGCCCGGTCAATCTGGAACTGGAGCATATTTGAAAACGACTCGGTGATTCGCCCCTGCGCAAGGTCGGTTTCAGTGACGCCGAACTGGCGCAATTCGTCCTGCGGGAGATAGACCCGGCCAAAATCCCAGTCTTCGCGCACGTCTCGGCAAATGTTGGTTAACTGCATCGCCAGTCCCAGGTCTATGGCGTGCCGGCGCGCGACTTCACCGCCCTGATATCCGAAGATGTGAATGCAGATGAGACCCACGGCGGAGGCGACCTGGTAACAATACTCCCGCAATTCCTCAAAGTTTGCGTACCGCGTTTTCACGAGATCCGACTCGACGCCGTTGAGCACCTCGTGGAAATACTCCTGCGGGATGCTGAATTTCGCCGCTACGTCGGCCAGTCCAATGTATAGGGGTTCCGTCGCCCTGCCGTCGTAAGCCTCCGACAGTTTGTTTCTAAGGTAGGCGACCCGGGCCACTTTTTCTTCCACGGTGCCTTCGGCGTCAACCGAGTCGTCGCAGTACCGGCAAAATGTGTAGGCGACATAAATCGCAGCCCGTTGTCGCGCCGGCAGGGTCAGGAATGCGAAATAAAAGTTCCGCGCTTCACGCCGGGTCACCTGCCGGCATTCCTCATAGGCACGCGCCAGTTCGGCGGGCGTGTGGGTCACTGCATCAGGGCCCCGTATGGTCATTGGATTGCCTCAATTTCCGGGGAGACCATACCCCAGACCAACTTTGTTGGAGAGCCAGGCCGATCCCAGCAGCCAGGCTTTTTGACGACCGGATAGCCTGGGACGGCGGGCAAGCACGTCGTATTCCTGCCGTCGTATGGAGTTCAGGATCTCGACGCCGCCGCGTGTGAACAACGCAACCGGAAGGCGAGCCGGCCGGTCCAATGTCGGTACCAGTTTTGCTCCTTCCTGAAACATTTCCATCGCCACATCGCAGTGATGCCGGAGCAGGCTCCTGAAATTTGACGTGGCGGTCCCGGAGGCTATTTCGTTCTCAGTGACGCTGAATTCCGCCATGTCATCTGTGGGAAGATAGATTCGTCCACGGTCATGGTAGTCGCGGGAGACATCCTGCCAGAAGTTGGTCAGTTGCAGGGCCGTGCAGGTCTGATCAGCCATGCGATGGCGTTCCGGATCGGAGTATCCGAACAGATAGAGAAAAAGATGCCCCACGGGGTTGGCTGAATAGGCGCAATAGTCCAAAACGTCCGCGAGTGTTGCAAACCGCCCGGAATCCTGATCGATGCGGTTGGCATGAATCAGACGGAGGAACGGTTCTTTCGGGATGCCGAATTCATTGACGGTGTGCTGCACGGCGATGGCGACAGGATGAGTTGGTTGGCCCGAGTAGGTGCGATCCAGTTCAGATTCCCACCAATCCAGTTGGTCCAGCCGATGCTGCGCAATCTGGTCGTTGACGCGCCCGTCGGACGCAATCGGCGCATCGGCGGCGTCCGAACCGGCTTCGTCGCCGAGGTCATCAACCGTTCGGCACCAGGCGTAAATCGCGTGAACGTAGGGCAGTTTGTCTTTGGGGGTGATCCAGCCTCCGACGTTGAAGTTTTCGTAGTGACTGCGCGCCAGCCGGCCGCAATAGTCGAAGGCGTCGACCAGAGATACGGTGTCGGAGGTGGTGGGTGTCCGGGTGAGCGCCATGAGTTGCCAGTGTCGGTGTGCGGGTACGCCATGCCTTGGATCGACGGCGCGGTTCACTCACCCATTATTTGAACCATGACTTCCCGTGGGCGTGGATGGTCAAGTTCGATGAAAAAGATGCTCTGCCACTGTCCGAACGGAATTTTGCCGTCAACCAGGGGAATGGTCTCGCTGCAGCCAAGCATCAGGTGCTGCAGATGCGCGTGGGCGTTGGGCGATTCGTCTTCGGTCATATTCACCGTGCGGATCGTAAAATCATTGTGTCGGTAATAGGCGTCCCGTGGTGCGATCCGTTCGAGAAACTCGGCCATATCCTCGATCAGCATGGGTTCGTTCTCGTTGATCTTCACGGCCGCCGTCGTGTGCCGCGAATATACCAACACCAGGCCGTTGCTGACCGAAGACTCCGCGACGCAGCCTTTGACCCAATCGGTAATATCAATCAGTTGGGGGGCATCTTTGGTGTCGACCTTCAGGGAAAAATTCTTAACTTTCATTGGCATCACTTTGGAGGCTGGAGACGCTATCGGGAAACTTCATGAGTCGATCTGGACGGTGGACAACAGCGTATGGTTCCGGTGTCCGTTGCGCCAAGTATAGCCGCTGTGTCGTTCGCTAAAAATCCGTTTGCGGTATCGGGCTAATGCGAGCAATGGCCACGTATTTCGATATAGATGATAATTTATCATAAACCCGGCGGACAGTTCCTCACCTTGAAACCCGCGTTCACCGGGCTTGGGCACTCGTTCAACCCGTTCGCCTTTCTTGTATCCGGGGAAACCGGTCCCTGTGAAATGGGGTTCGTCCCACTGGCCGTCCGTATTCTGGGTACGCAGCAGATACTGTACACCCCGGTGAGTGGCCGGGTGGTCAGCGTCGCCGGCGGCAATGAGGGCGATTATTGCCCACGCGGTCTGCGAGGCGGTGCTGGGTCCCACGCCGTGCTGGGAAGGGTCAACGTATGATGCACAGGACTCTCCCCATCCTCCATCGGGATTCTGGTGTTCAACCAACCACTCCACGGCGCGGCGCACGTAGGGTTGGCGCATATTCTCACCAACCGCTTCCAAAGCGGGCAATACCGCTCCCAACCCGTATATGTAGTTGACGCCCCAACGACCGAACCAACTCCCGTTATCTTCCTGTTCCGTCCTCAGATAGCGGTAAGCCGATTGGGTCGCGGGGTTGTCCATCGTATGCCCAAGCTTGCCGAACATTTCGAGGATGTGGGCGGTGACGTCGGCGCTGGAGGGGTCCAGCACCTCGCCGAAATCGCTGAAGGTCAGCGCGGTTACGTATCCGTGGTTGTTGTTCTTGTCGAACGACGCCCATCCTCCGTCGCGATTTTGCATTCCGGCAACCCAGTCCACGGCCCGCTCAATGGCGTTGTGCCGCTGGTCGTCCTCCCCGGGCGGCAGTCTGCCCAGCCTCAGGGCGAGAACGACTTCGGCAGTGTCGTCGATGTCCGGGTAGTAACTGTTGTGGAACTCAAACGCCCAGCCCCCGGGTTGCAATCGTGGAGCCTGAACCTGCCAGTCGCCGGCCACCAGGATTTGTTTGTCAATCAGCCAACGGGTGGCTGATGCCAGCATTGGGTCGTCGGGCGCGACGCCACTTTCCGAGAGCGCCTGAACGATCAGGCAGGTGTCCCACACCGGGGATATGCAACCCTGTATCGTCCAGTGGTCGCCTTTTTGGATGCCGAATCCTTCCAGACCGTTGAATCCCCTGGCCATGGCCGGATGATCGTTGTCGTAACCGCACACGCTGAGGGCGATCAGGCTGTAAACCCAGGGGGGTTGGATGCCACCCCAACTGCCGTCATCTTCCTGGTGATCAAGAATCCAACGCACCGCTTTTTGCTCGGCGATATTGCGGAAGGGGTTGAAACGGACTCGGTGGTACACGGAGCCAATGGTTTGCTCCACGAGATGGACCAATCGCGGCAGGTTGAAGCCGGGGGGAGTGGGCAGGGAATAATCGGTTCCGGTTTTTCCGTGGGGAAAGAGTTCATCAATGGCGTGCTCCGGCGGTATCTGCCGGACCGGATGGCGAGACAGAACGATGGACAGGGGCACGATGCATCCGCGAGCCCAACTGGCGAACCGGTAGATGCTGAACGGCGCCCAGTCGGGCAAGAGCATCATTTCGGTGGGCAGCCGCGGGGTGCCTTTCCATTCCCACTGTCCAAAAAGGGCCAACCAGATGCGGGTGAACATCCGCGCCTGCGGAACGCCCCCACGGTCAAGGATAAATTCGCGGGCGAGACGCATATGAGCGGATTCAGGATCTTCGCCGCACAGTTTCAACGCGAAATAGCATTCCACCGAGGTGGACAGGTCGCCCGGCGCTCCGTAGTAAATTGACCAGGAGCCGTCAACCCGCTGTTTGCTGAGCAGGTAGTTGACGATGTGTTTTTCCCGTTCCGGGTTGTCGTGGCCCAGGAACCGGGAGAGCATGACGTACTCGGCTTCCATGGTGTTGTTGGACTCCAACTCTCCCCACCAAAAGCCGTGCTTGTCCTGTATGCCCCGGAAGTAGTCCTGCAGCCTGGATATGGACGATTCCACAGCCTCAAGCGGCGGCGCGCCCTTCTCGCCGCCCGATTGGGATCGTATGTCAGATTTACGCAGGATCATGGTTCAATGCCGGGTTTGGCGGTCACGTTCTAATCGGGGAGGTATCCGTAGTCGGCAAACCACCGGATCGCCTTTTCCAGGGCGTTTTCGACGGAGTTTTGCGGAAGGCCCAGTTCGTCCACCGCTTTCCGGCAATCGACGTACATGGGGTGCCGAGTGATTTTGATGCCTTCGACTGGTATGGCGGGTTCGCGACGCAAGAGGCCGCTTTCGAGCCAGTGATCGCAATATGCCGCGCTGAGGACCAGCCAATACGGGAAGCGCCAGCGCGGGGCCGGCCGGCCGGTGATGTCGGCCAGCATGGCGAACACTTGAATCAAGGTGAGGTTTTCGTTGCCCAGGATGTAACGTTCGCCCGCCTTGCCGCGCTCCATCGCCAGGATGTGGCCCTCCGCCACGTCAGAGACGTCGACGAGGTTCATACCGGTGGCCAGATAACCGGGGATGCGTCCCAGAGCGAAATCCAGCGGAATCCTCCCGGTTGGCGTGGGCTTGACGTCCCACTCGCCCACCGGGGCGCACGGGTTGACCACCACCACGTCGAAGTCGTCATCGTTGGCGGACAGGGCCAATTGCTCCGCCCGATGCTTTGACCGCTTGTATCGTCCCACCAGGTGGCGCGGGTCCGCCGGCATATCCTCGCTGCCCAGGGGGCCGTCGGGCGAAGCGGGATGACCGGATGGCAGCCCGATCGTCGAAACCGAACTGGTGAAGACCAGCCGGCGTACGCCGGCGTTGCGGGCGGCGTCCAGGACGTTCCTGGTCCCCTGAATGTTGGTTCGGCAGATTAGGTCGGGGTCCTTTGCCCAGAAGGAATAGGAAGCCGCGCAATGGTAAACGGTCTCGCATCCCGCCACCGCCCGGCGCAGGGACTCGGGCCGGAGGATGTCTCCATCAACCTGTTGGACTCCGGTGTCCCTGATGGCGAGGTCGTTGGAGGATGGCCTGACCAGTGCGCGGACGGCCTCGCCCCGATGGGCCAGCGCGCGCGCCAGATTGCCACCGATGAACCCGGTGGCTCCGGTAACCAGCGTGGTCATCGGGAAACACCGTTGAACGCGGGTTGCAAAACGGACTGGCCGTTGATGGCAGCCAGTACGCATTCCGTCAGGGAGCGTCTGGCGATCTGGGCCTGTTGCGCCAATGCCATCAAACTGCGCGCTCGGCCGGGATGCAGCGCCAAGCCGCGGATGGTGCGGGCCATGCTCCCGCCATCCCGTGCAATGTAGTCCGGCAGTTCATCCCCAGCGGTGTCCAGGACGGCGCGGACGGATGCGAACGGAATGTCGCGTTCGCGCGCGGCATCCGCAGCCCAGTAATCCTCCATGTTGACCGATGCCGCTCCCACGGAAGCGCGAAGCCGGGATTTTGCGCTTGGCCCGGCGACCGTGTTGACGGTGGCCGACGGGTCAATGGCGACGCAGTTCCCCACGGTTTTCGCAGCACTCAGCAAGGCCGACAGCAAACCGGAGTCGGCGGCGATGGATTCCGAAAGATCAGGAGACAGATGGAGTTGCGCGGCGTGCAAATCGCCCGTGGACAGGTCGGGGTCTGCGCCGCCGCAGAAACCGACCAGGATCAGAGCGTCCGGCCGGGTTCGGGCGATCTCACGGACGCTGGCGCGGGTCGCGGTTTCGCCAATACCGGTGACGTGCAGGGTTATCCCACGACTTTGAGGGTCGCGGACGGCCCGGCTGATGCCGGTTAGTTCGGTTGCCATGGGTGCTACTATTGCAAGCATCACGTTGTTCAGAACCGCGGATACCTGTTGGCGCAATACCCAACTCAGCGTGCTGTATGGTGTGTTTCCAGCCCAGGATTCTCTCGTTGGCGCTCGTTGCGGCGCGTGGCCGTCGCTATCCGACGCTGATACCGCCTTTGTGCGCCGCTCCGGATTTGATGAAGGTCACCCATTCACGTGGTTTCCCGATGGCGTTGAAAATGGTGGCCGACTCAAAACCACAGTGCATCATGCAATTGTTGCATCGTGGGTCCCGTCCGACACCGTATTTTTCTTCCCAGAGTTCGGGTTCATATATCTCGTCAAGTTGCTCGGTGTGCTCGTCGGCGAGAGGGTAACAGGGCTTACGCCAACCCATGACCGTGTAGGTGGGATTGGACCAAGCGGTGCATTGGTATTCGCGTTCACCACGGAGGAAATTCAGGTAGAGCGGATTGTTGTAAAAGCGCATTCCCTCTGTTTGGCTAGGGTCAAGGAGGGTGCGGAAAATGTTGCGCGACTCCTGACGGGTGAGGAACAGGTCCTGGTCGGGGGCGTCCTCGAAGTCATAGCCTGGGGAAATCATGGAACCTTCGACGCCCAGGTCGCCCACGAACCGGAACATTTCGCGCAGGTCCTCAACGTCGCTATTTTTGAATACCGTGGTGTTGGTGCAAACGCGGTACCCGCGGTCAATGGCCATGCGGATGCCTTCGGTGGCGCGCTTGAACACGCCGTCCCTGGCGACGGATTCATCATGCTTGGCTTCCATGCCGTCCATGTGAATCACCCAGCAGAAGTATTTTGAGGGCGGTATTTTCTCAAGCATCCTGGGGAGCAGCAGGGCG
This sequence comes from Dehalococcoidia bacterium, assembly GCA_963668585.1. Lineage (GTDB taxonomy): Bacteria > Chloroflexota > Dehalococcoidia > Lucifugimonadales > UBA3495 > Bin87. The sequence continues at coordinate 1,976,852 of OY764869.1, forward strand.
TTCGTGCAGCAATAGACGAAGTATTTTTCCTCCACCAGGGTGTTGATGATCTGGTCAATGTGGGGGTGGATGGTGGGTTCGCCGCCGGCGATGGATACGATGGGCGCGCCGGATTTATGGACCGCGTCCATCGCTTCCGACACGGGCATCATTTTATCCAGGACGCCCCGGTATTCCCTGATGCGGCCGCATCCGATGCACGCCAGGTTGCACATCTCCAGGGGTTCGAGCATGGTAACCAGCGGGAACCGTTTCCGGCCTCGCAATCGGTTGCTGAGTATGTACCAGCCCATCCGTATTCCCAACTCGATGGGCCGTTTGGCTGGTGGCCGCCTGCCTGGCTGGAGGTCACTCGGTGCGTCGGTATTAGTTTGAACCATGGTTATGGGCTCCGTATAAAATCCCTAGTGTGCGCAGGTTAGAACAATCGGTTGGCCATGAAATCGATCAGGCTGGCAGCGTCAGCAGCGGCCCAGTCGGACAACGCCAGCGCCTGCAATGCGGAGCGTGCTTCGTCAGCGGTATTCGCAGTGAGCGTGTCGGTTTGGGAGGCGGCGCCCAGCGCGTCCAATATGTCCATGACACGGTCCACATCGGATTCGTCGAGAGAATCTTTGGCGTAAAGCCGAAGGAGTTCATCACGATCAGACCCCGCGGCTTGCTGGAAGGCCAGAACGATGGGGTAGCTTTTCTTGCGCTGCACGATATCGCTATCGGTTGACTTGCCGGTGATGGCGTCGTCTCCCCAGATGCCGAGGTAATCGTCGCGGATCTGGAACAGGCGGCCGATGGCGCGGCCAAACCGGGAGATTGCCTCGATGGTTTCCGCGTCGTCGGTGGCCACCGTCGCGCCGATTGCCAGGCTGCTGCGGATCAACGCGCCCGTTTTGAGGGCGATCATATCCAGGTATTCGTCGGTGCCGATGGTTTCTCTCGCTTCGAACTGCAAATCGCGGCACTGGCCCTCGATCATCTCCAGGTAACTTTCGGTGAGCAACCCCGAGACGCGGATGGCGGTGGGCGATGAAACGGAACCGTCGTTCAGGATTGAGGTGGAATCTCCCAATGATTGCATCGCGTCGCCGGCGACCAAGGCCTGTGCCGTGCCCCAAACCGCCCAAACAGTGGGTTGGTGCCGGCGCTCGTAGCCCCGGTCCTGTATGTCATCGTGAACCAGCGAGAAGTTGTGGATCAATTCCAGCGCCGCTGCTGCGGGAGCAGCGTGGCGCGGTTCGCCGCGCAAGGCATCGCAAGCGAACATACACAGAGTGGGTCGCAGGGCTTTCCCCTGGGATGCCGGGGTGGGAGAAGGAACCCCGCCACGGTCCGACCAGCCGAGATGGTATCGCAACAGGGTGTTGACGGGGTGGCTGTCCAAGGTCGGGACCGCTGCTGCCATGGCTTCTTCGAGATGAAGGCGATAGCGGTCGAACATGGGCGGGAGGGATGGCCCGCCATCGGTTGGGGAACCGTTGACCGACAGAGCGGACTGTCGAATCTCATCTGATGCGGCTGGAGTTGTGCCCACTTTGGTTAGCCTGCCGTGCGGTGAAGTTAGAGAGTTAGCGCGGCGCGCTGATATCTGGACCGGGCCGGATCAATCCCGTTCAAAAATTTAACCAACTGTCGCGATACTGTCAAGCGAAAGCGCACCGCGACAGGGCCATTCGATTATCCTGACGAAAGGCAATTGCTGTTGCCGGAACGATTCCTTGCTCACCGTCCGCTCGTCCTTCGACAGGCTCAGGATGAGCGGACTACGTCATCGATCGTCAACAGATGAGCGGGCTACCTCGTCTGTAGTCGATAATCGAATGGCCCTGCACCGGGACGCCCAGTCGGTTGCCCCTGATGTGTCGGGATCGAGTGGTTCGGTACCCTGCGTTGCAGCGGGTGTGAGTCTGTCAGCCGGCCCTGGGGTCTGCCTGTCGACAGGGGCGGGATCTTTTGGTTGGTATTTTTTGAGGCCGGGGAAGTTGGGTCAGGCGGAATTTATGAAAGCCTGGCAGACTTTCGCGCCATCGACGATTTCCTTGATGTTGGCGGTTTCGCGGATGGTGTGGAAGTCGCGGACTCCAATGCCCACCGGGAGAGCGACGATCCCGTGTTCCATGAAGACGTTGGCGTCAGATCCGCCGCCGGTGGTTTCCGTAGTGGGTGCCAGACCCGATCCGGTCACTGCGCGAGAGATGTCATTCAGGACAGCGTGCCCTGCGGGTATGTCGTAGGCTCGGTACTGATTCCAAATTTCGAGGTCAATGCGCGCCTTGGGATACATTGCCCCAACCTGCTCGAACACCCGGTAAAACTCTCCGGTGTAATTCTCCAGTTTTGCGCCGTTGCGGGAACGCAATTCACCATCGAGGTAGGCATGTTCGGGCACGATATTGCGCTTTAGCCCTCCTTGCAGAAGGCCGATGTTGCTGGTGGTTTCGGGGTCGATGCGGCCCAGGGGCAGGCGTGTGAGGATGTGGGAGGCGACCACCAGGGCTGAAACGCCGTTTTCGGGCTCCAGGCCGGCGTGGGCCGCCACACCGGTGATGTTGGCCTGCACGATATTCTGCGCGGGAGCGCCGACGCAGATTCTGCTGACGGGACCCTCGCCGTCGAAAACGATGCCGGTTTTTGCCTCGATAAGGGAGAAATCCAGGTTGCGCGCGCCGTTCAATCCACCTTCCTCGGCGCGGGAGAACACCACCTGGACCGGCCGGAACGGACCGCCGGCTTCTATGGCGGAGGTCAAGCCCTCCAACACGATGGCGATGCCCGCTTTGCAATCTCCGCCCAGGATGGTGGTGCCGTCGGACCGGAGCGTCTCGCCATCAGAGTCCAGGATGGGTTTGATGCCGCGGCCGGGTTCCACGGTGTCCATGTGAGCCGAGAGCATCACCGGTGACTGCCGGTTTCCGCTGGCGTCGGCGAGACTGGCGACGAGGTTGCCGTAGTCGTCGTGCCGGACGGTTGCGCCGAGGCCAGCAAGCCGGGAGGAGAGATGGCTGTCAATGGCATCCTCTTCCCCGGTGGGGCTGTCGATTTTGATCAGGTCGATGAGAGTCTGGGTCAGGCGTTGTCGGTCAGGCATACGTTGGCTCCTGGTTGGGAATTATGGCGTTGCGGGAACGCCCGGTCTGGTGGATCGGCCTGACCGCCTGCTGGGCGAAACCTGACACGTCCACGGAGTTTGCATGGCATCCCTTGGCGGGTTTTCAGAGTTGGACGACCTGGGAACCGTTGGGCCGACTCCGGGATTCAACCCGGCGTGCGACCGCCTTCAGAAGATGGCGATGGGGTTCACCGGACTGCCGGTGACGTTGCGCAACCGGAGGGCGCCGATGGAAAGCATGAATTCGTAACGGTTATGCCGCTGCGCAGCCTCGGCGAGTTCCTCAAGATTGGCGTTGTCGATCAACCATATGCCGAGGTACACGAGGCAGGCGATGTGAAGCGGGGAAACGATATTTTCGTACTGATTGGGCCTGACGTCGTTGGACGTGTCGGTGCCCAGCATCGCTACGCCGCGCTCTTTGAACCAGGGTGCGCAGGCAACCTGACAGGCCACGCTTGGCTCGGAGGAGGGCAATGGGCCTTCCGCCAACCGCCGGCGGTAGTTGCCCGTCCGCACCAGCAGGATGTCGCCCGGTTCGACTCGCACGCCGTGGTCGCGTTCGGCGGCATCGAGGTCCTCGGGCAATACCGGCGCGTCGGGAGGCAGCCAGTCCACGCCCCTGACTTTGGCGATGTCCAACAGCACGCCGCGGCTCACCAGGCCCTGTGCGGTGAGGTCGATGGCGTGGCTTTGGGCGCCTTCGCGGGAGGTGACCACGGCCGCCGGCACGCCGTTGTACATCAGGCCGTCATAGGAGTAATGGGAAAGGGCGTCGATGTGCGTGATGGTCTGCCCGTGGAATACCATCCCGATGAACTCCGCCGCGCCGCGCCTGGCATTTCGCCGCTCCAGGGGGTCGGTGTCCCTGCCCTCGCCGCTGTCAACCATGAACCGTTGCACCTGATGGCTGATGTCGGGCGCCATGTCCGTGGTGATCGGGCGGGCGCAACTGACGGTTTCGCCGGTTTGCACCAGGGCCGCCGCCTGGGTCCGTTTGGCGGTGGTGATCAGGTTCAGAGCGCCCAGTTGATCCTGTTGGCCCCAGCGTCCCCAGTTGTTTTCATTCCGGTACCAATTGAGGACATCCGCCTCGTTTGGTATTCCATCGAAAGCCATAACATCCTCCATGCGTCGTAGCGAACTTGGCCAGGCGTCGTTCCGCGCATTCTACACCAAGGCAACGGCCAGGGAGGCGCGACGGTGTCCCAGGTCAGGGCCATTCGATCATCTATCCCGGCGAAAGGCGATTGCTGCTGCCAGAACGATTCTCTGCTCACCGTCCGTTCGTCCTTCGACAGGATCAATTCGTCCTTCGACAGGATCAGGATGAGCGGAATACCTCGTCTATCGTCAATACTCCAATGGCCCTGGTCCCAAACTCCCGTCGCGGCGCGTCTGAGAATTGCCTGCCAAACTCCTGTGTCGGGCATAAGCGCAACTGCCCACATGGTTGTACAATCCGGCGCAGTGCGTTTTTCGTAAATAATAGTGACCAGGCAATCCGGGAAATACCCGGGGATCAACATGAAACGAATAAGCGGCGAACGGCGACATAGCCACCTAAAGCCACAGATTTCTGATCGAAAGCGTTTGCTACGCAACGCCCGCCGATTGACCAAATTGGTCCGGCCCAGGCAGCGCGTACAGCGCGACGGCGAACAGGAACATAGGCTGGACCTGACAGCGAAAGTTGGGGAGATAACCCATGGCTTCACAATCAAGTGGACCGATCATCTACTGTGCCCGTTGCAACGCCAACACCCCATCTCGCGATGTTGAGGTGATTACGATGAGGAACGGCCGGCCGGCCACCATCGCGGTGTGCGTTCGTTGCGGCACCAAGAAATTTTATCCTGGAGTCGGTCGTTGAGCGGCGCCGACATGATCATCGATGATCGTCTTTCGTCAGCCGCGAGCCCATAAAGAGCGGGTATCCCCTCAGAAAGTCCTCAGCGGTAGCGGGGCGCCGTCCTTCCATCTGCAACCGATGCACGGCCAACCAACCGTTCCCGGCGCCGATGGCGATGGGCGCTCCGTCAACCGAGGTTACCAAACCGGATTCGACCGGGGGGCCCGTTGCCGGCGCGACTTCCAGCATCTTGATCTCCTTGCCGTCCCAATGCGTGTACAGTCCCGGCCAGGGGGCGTACGCCTTGTGGCGGCGGACAAGAGTTTCGACGCCGGAGTCCCAGTCAGCCAGTCCATCAGATCGTTCCAATTTGCTGGTGTAGGTCGAGAGATTGTCATCCTGAGGAAAGGCCGCCACCGCTCCGTCGATCCATCCCGGCAAGGTCCGGAGCAGCAGAGATGCTCCGTCCAGAAACAGTGAGGCCGTGAGCGAGATCGCATCGTCGGAAGGGGAAATGGCCCGTTCCGATTGCGCAATGATCGGGCCGGTATCCATGCCCTCGTCCAGCAGCATGACGGTGACCCCGGTGGTATCGTCGCCGGCCAGGATAGTCCCGGCCACCGGAGATGGGCCCCGGTATCGCGGCAAGAGGGAAGGGTGCAGATTCAGGCACCCAAATTCAGGAACCCCCAGCGCATCCGGAGGCAGCAGTCGGCCGTACGCCGCGACCACGATGGCGTCGGGTCGGCACGATTTGAGCTGGGCGATGGCCTGGGGGTCTCTGAACGTTGGCGGCTGAAACACCGGGATGCCCAGCTCCTGCGCCCGCGCCTTGACCGGGGAACTTTCCAACCGTTGCCCGCGACCGCGCCGGCGGTCCGGCGGACAATAGACGGCGGTCAGGTCCAGCGCCGTGTCGTCGTGCAGGGCGTCCAGCACCGGCACGACGAATGACGGCGTGCCCATGAAGACCACGCGGGTGCGCCGGTTGCCTGATTGGCCAACCTGGGAATTGTCTTGTGAATGGGTTGACAAGTTCTTTTCCGGCCTGTAAATTTGGGACAACCGCTGTGCGGAACTTGAAAGAAAGGAGGTGATTGCTATATGGAACATAGTTTAACATGCTGGGGCGATGGTAGGCACCAGTCTGGACACGACGGGGTGAGCGCCTCTTAGCGTCATCGCTTTTCTAAGAAACGGCATTTAGCCCGTCAGTCGGGCCCAGACCAGTGTCTACCGTCGCCCCAAGGTTTTGGGAGCATCGGGCGGAGAACCAAAGGTCCAGTCTGGGCCCGATACCCTTTTAACAGTCCTGTTCGCGAACGCTGCAAAGACGCAACCGAAGGTTCGCCCCGCTGCAACCTTGACCGATCAGGATTCGCTGTCCCGAGCGCCAATTTGACAAATCGGGACGTGAACCATAAATTGATACACTGATATTTGGAAACTTGGACACGGAGTTGACATGCTACGGATTCGCCTGCGGAGAGTGGGGAAGAAGGGACGCCCTTATTACCGGATAGTCGTCACGGAAAAGCGGAACCCTCGAGACGGCGCTTATATTGACGGCATCGGCCACTATGATCCAATGGCAGACCCACCGGCGGTAACCCTAGACGAGCACCGGGCGATTGATTGGCTGCGCAAGGGCGCGCAACCATCTGATCCCGTGCGGCGTATCTTCGATTTCAATGGAATCTTCGACAAGGTACACGCCGATGAAAGAGCTGATTGAGTTCATCGCCCAATCACTGACGTCCAACCCTGACGCGGTGAAGGTCACTGAATCAGACGAAGGCGACCAGATCGTGATCCGACTGGAAGTGGCCCCGGAAGACAAAGGGAAAGTGATCGGCAGGCAGGGGAGAGTGGCCCAGGCGATGCGGGTTCTCCTCAGAGTGGCCGCGGTCAAGGACGGCACACGGGCCGTCTTGGAGATTGTCTAACCGGCAACGCTTTCGGCGGAACCGAAGACCGGCTTCAGGTGATGGCCGGACGGTTTCGCGTGTCCCCGAAAAACCGGAGGAGCCAATAGCTCCGGACGGCGCCGTGTTAATTGGCCGGGTTATCCGTCCCCACGGCCTCGATGGTGCCCTCAGGATACAACCGTATTCGGACAATCCCAACCGGTTCCGGTCGGGCAGGACGCTTGAAGTCGCCGGAGTATCGGCAACCGTTGATTCGTACCAACCCGTTGCGGGCGGTCACGCGTTGCTCAAACTGACCGAGGTTGAGGATTCCCGGGAAGCCCGCAAGTTTGCGGGAGAGTGGATCTTCGCAGCGATCGATGCGGAAGACGCCCTGCCGCCTGGCGAGTTTTACCACTACCAACTGGTCGGTCTTTCAGTGGTCACCGACCAGGGGGAAAGGCTCGGGACCATTCAGGAGATTCTCGCCACCGGGAGCAATGACGTTTACGTGGTCTCCGGCGACGCAGGGGATGAGTTACTGTTGCCCGCAATCTCGCAGGTGGTGCAACAGATAGACCTCGAAGCCCAGACGGTGCGGGTCCATCTCATCGACGGCCTCCGCTGATTCGGTTCAGTCGCCGGTCGTTACGGCGTGCCGGGCGGCGTGCGCATGCCGGTGTTCAGCTTCGTCGGCGAACTCGTGGTCCTCGCACGCGACCCACCTGGAACCGTCGGCAAACCATTCCTTCTTCCAGATTGGCACGATGGTCTTGATCCGGTTGACCGCTTCGTGGCACGCTTCGAAGGCCTCGACGCGATGCGGCGACGCTACCGCAACGATCAGGCTGATCTGACCCACGTCAACCCTGCCGGTCCGATGGGCAATCGCCACGTCTTCAATGCTGTAATCGGCGCACAGGCTGGCCCGCACTTCCTCCAGTTTCTTGACGGCCATGACGTCGTAGGCTTCGTATTCCAGCCTGGTCACGGATTTGCCGCCGAAATTGTCGCGGGTGGTGCCCAGGAAAGTCACGACCGCGCCATTGCCGTCCTTGCGAACCGAGTCGGTGACGGCCACCGGGTCGAGGGGTTTTTCAGTCAGAACAATCACGGATGTACGACCTCCATCACACGGGTTTGGGCGAATGGCCGCCACTGACCGGGGGTATCAGGCATACCTCATCTCCGGGGTGCAGAGGGAGGTCATCGTCGGCATACTCGGCATTCACCGCCACCACGATTCTCACCTCAGGGGGCGCCAACCGCGGATAATCCGACCGCACCGCCGCCGTCAAGTCTCCGACGGACGAACCTTCGGGCACATCTACCGAGACAACCGACGCCCCGGCGCGCTCCCGGTACAAAGCAAACAGGCGAACATCGAAACGCATAACACGTAGATTATGGTGTGGCGCAGGGATGGTGTCAACGCTGGTTGCGGCGTGGGGCCAATCCCAGATCGCTACTACGTGAATCTGGCGCAGGTCAGAAATTCGGGCGGTCGCTGCTGTCCGGTATTTCGTAGTTGGGTTGGTCGTTGCCGATGGGCGTGTCGACTCCGGATGTGTCGACGGCATCGAACCTGGGGCGCACATTCATGGCGCGGAGGCGACGGCAGCGTTCTTCGATGGGCGGATGGGTTGAAAAGAGGCGGGCCATGGACCGGCCGCTGAGGGGGTTCACGATGAAGAGGTGCGAGGCGGCCTCGTTCACTTTCATGGGTCGGATTTCGGAGCCCAATTCCAGTTTTTCCAGGGCGCGGGCCAGCGCTTCGGGGTCTCCGCAGTTGTGGGCGCCGGTCTGGTCCGCCTGATACTCGCGGGCGCGGGAGATGGCCAGGCGGATGAGCGTGGCTGCGATGGGCATCACGACGGCAAGGATCAACAGGCCGACGATGTTGGTGCCACCGCCCTCGTCATCGTCGCTGTGTCCGCCGAAACTGCCGAAGATGGCGGCGATCTGGGCCATGAAAGCGAGCATCGAGATGGCTCCGGCGATGGTGGCCACGGTGGCCATGATCAGGGTGTCACGGTTGCCGACGTGGGCCATTTCGTGGGCCATGACGCCGGCGAGTTCATCGCGGGTCAGGATGCGGCGTATGCCGGTGGTCGCTGCGACGGCGGCGTTCTGGGGGTTTCGGCCGGTTGCGAAGGCGTTGGGAGAATCGGAATCGATTTCGTACACCCTGGGCATGGGCATGTCGGCGAGGCGGGCCTGCTCCTCAACCAAGTCGTAGAATTCGGGATCGTCTTCGCGCGTTATGGGTTTGGCGTGGGCCATGCTGAGGGCGATTTTGTCGCTGAACCAATAGGCGCCGAAGTTCATCGCCAGCGCAAACATGAGCGCGATGACGAGGCCTGCCTGTCCGCCGAGAGCGGCGCCGATCAGCAGGAGCATGCCGGTCAAGACCATCAGCAGGAAGAAGGTTTTGAGTGTGTTCATGGCGTCCTCGTTGTTTGCCATCGATTTTTAGCGGGGCACTGACTGAATTGTACCAAAGGATGCCGCACGGGTGCCGGGGCCACGGCCCCGGAAACAGGGTGAACGGGTATAATTCATGGCGACACACGGAGCCAAAGGCGGAAAACTATGCGAATCACAAACGTGGAAGCGGACATCGTCCGCATCCCTCTCAGCACCCGGTTCAGCGGCAGCGTTTACCAGATCGAGTCGCGTTGCACCATCGTAACCCGCGTCCACACCGACGAGGGTCTGGTCAGCGAGGTGTACTCCGGGGACGAACGCACGGGTTACGAATTGCTCAAGGACCTGGTCGTGGGGCCGATGGCCGAGGCCGTGAAGGGCGAGGATCCGATGGCGATTGAGCGGTGCTGGCAGAAGATGTTTGCGCAGACTCCGCACATCGGCAACAAGGCCATCGCCATGCGGGCCATCGCGGCAATCGACGTCGGGTTGTGGGACATCACCGGCAAGGCGCTGGGGGTTCCCGTTCGGACGCTGCTGGGCGGTTATGCCGACAGGTCTCCGGTGGTGCGCTTCGCGTATTACGTGCAGGGGCGGGACACCGCGTACATGGTGGAGGACCTGGTGCATCAAAGGGAGCGCGGCATCGGCGGCGTGAAACTGAAGGTCGGCGGAGTGGCGGTGGCTGATGACCTGCTGCGGGTGCGCGCGATACGGGACACCCTGGGCGACGATTTCATCATATTGTGCGACGCGAACCAGGCATGGACGCTGGAGGAAGCCCTGGAGTTTGCCGGCCCGGCCCGGGAAATGGGACTGGCCTGGCTGGAAGAACCATGCCGGTGGCAGGATGCCGACAACGATATGCGCCAGGTGCGACTGCGTACCGGAATCCCGGTGGCGGCGGGACAGGGTGAGAGCAGTTCATGGGGCGGGCAGCGACTGATGGATACAGAGGCGGTGGACATCCTGAACATCGACGCGGCAATCTGTGGCGGCATATCTGAATGGCGCAGGGTGGCCGGAGCGGCGCAGATGCGAGGGGTCCGGATGGCTCACCACGAGGAGCCGCAGTTGGCGGTACAACTGTTGCCGGCGCACTCCCACGGCCTGTTCGTTGAGGTATTCGAGGAGGAGCGCGACCCGGTGTACTACCAGTTGAACAGCGTGCTGCCAGAGTGGGACAACGGCGAAATCATCGCGCCCGACGAGCCTGGGATGGGGCTGCATTTGGATGCGGCGGTGCTGGAGGAGTACAAGGTTTATTAGGCAGTATCCGTTTTGAACAGCAAGTACCCCCGGCAGGCAACAGGCATATCCCAAGTGGTCGTGTGCCCCTTAAACACCGCCCGTATGAGCGCCGCCGATGCAGTCAGGGTGTACTTGTTTGTGGAGCCGACGCGCCCGCGACAGGGCGAGATCGATTAGGAGTTGCCATGGCTGTTTCGAGCATCGAACAACGCTACGAGGATTTTTTTGAGGCACCCCTGCGAACACTGCTGGTGGACCATCAACTGTCAAGCACAGAGCAAGGTGATAACGGGCGGTGGCATGGTTTCAGGGCGGAAATCCGCGATGTTGATTACAGAATTGCTTTTCTGAGGGGCGAAAAATCCGCGGTGCGAATCGTAATCGATAGCAGCGACGACGTTTGGAATAAGAGCTTGTTCGATGGGTTGCTCGAGCGTCGCGAATCCATTGAGGCTGGGATTTCGGCGTCCCTGGATTGGGAATACATCGAAGGCCGGCGCAGGTGCATAATCTCGGCTGTTGGTGCCGGTGATATAGCCGATCCCAAGGAAACGTGGATTGCGATGCAAGACTGGATGGTGGATCGACTCTTGGAATTTCGGCGGGTGTTCGAGCCGCATTTGCAAGAACTGGCAGGTGGGCTATGACGATTTCTGCTGCAACGAACTTCCATGAAGAAGCGCAGGCGTTGGCTCACGAGGCCGGGTGGACGGACGGGTTGCCCATCGTGCCGCCCACGGCGGAGCGGGTGCGGGAGTTTGTGGAGGCATCCGGCCGGTCGGCGTTGGAGTTGGTGGGCGAGATTCCACCGCGCGGCGGACGTGCCACCGTCGAGAAACTGGCGGCCAACGCCGTGATGGCGGGGTGTCTGCCGGAGTATTTTCCGGTGGTGATTGCGGCGGTTGAGGCGTTGCTCCTGCCGCGGTTCAACCTGGCGTCGGTGCAGTGTTCCACGCACATCGCCACGCCGCTGGTGGTGGTGAACGGGCCGGCGGCCGACAAGTTGGGAATGAACTCCGGCGGCAACTGCTTCGGGCAGGGCAACCGAGCCAACGCGACCATCGGCAGGGCCGTGAAACTGGCGTTGACCAACCTGGGCGGCGCGTTGCCCGGCGACGAAGACCGGGCAACCTTTGGCCATCCGGGCAAGTACACCTACTGCATCGCGGAGAATGAAGAGGCCAACCCGTGGCAGCCATACCATGTTGAGCGGGGTTTCAAGCCAGGGGAATCGGTGGTGACCGTGCATCCTGCGGAAGCGCCGCACAACCTGAACAACCACGGCGCTGACAACCCGCGCGATCTGTTGACCACGTTCGCGGTGTCAATGGCCATCCCGGGGTGCAACAACATCAACGTGATGGGCGACGTTCTGCTGGTGCTGGGGCCGGAGCACGCCGAAATCATCGCAAGCGCGGGTTGGAGCAAGAACGATGTGCGGTCGTACCTGTACGAAATGGCGCGTCAACCGTTGTCGCTGCTGAAACTGGGCGGGATACACGGGCGGCACACTCACCGCAATACGCTGTGGCCGCGCTGGATCGACCGGGACAACGACGCGGCGATGGTGCCGGTGGTCAGGCGTCCGGAGGACATTCACATAATGGTCGCCGGCGGCGCCGGACGACACTCGGTGTATATTCCCGGTTGGGGTTCTCGGATTACGTCATCACCCGTAAAGTAGTTGCGGGACTTGCTCGGAACGATTGAATGCGGAGGACGCACGACATGGCAATGAACAACGGAAATTTGGAGGCTCGCATTGCTGCCCTGGGGTTGGTGGATCCCACCGACCGGCAGGAGGAGCCCGAACGTCGGGGGGCCGCGCCGCTGGAAACCCTGGAAGGACTGACCGGCGGATTCCTGGACAACCGGAAGGGGAATGCCGACGTGATCCTGGAAGCAATCAGGCAGCGACTGGCCGACGGCCATGGCATGACTGACTCGCTGGTGCGATCCAAGTGGGTGTTTACGGCTCCGGCCGCGCCCGAGATCATAGAAGAACTGGCCGGGTGCGATTTCGTTGTGACCGCGGTGGGGGATTGAGGGAGTTGCGTGGCGCGCAGTTTGCGCGATGCGATGGAGTTGGAAGACCGGGGCGTGCGGACGGTGGTGGTGCATACGCAGGCGTTCTGTTCCGCAGCGGAGCAGCACATTGTTTCACTGGGTCGCCCGGACTACACCGGGTCGGTGTATCTGAAGCATCCGGTGGCGGCGCTTGATCCCCGGGCCATTGAGGACCGGGTGGACGCGGTGGTGCCTGATATCGTGGCCGCTCTGCAGGGGCACGGGCGAGAATAACCGCCTTCGGCTGAGAACCACCGCGGACCCGTAATCAGCGCGGCGTCCCTGATCAAACGGGTCATGGGCGCCGCCTGGGTCACGCGCCCCGTTCGGCAACCCAACGATGCTTTTGGGTTTGGCGTCGCGTTTCGTCGGTGGGTTGATAAGCCGCCAGGAAATCAGCGCGGAACTTTGTGAATCGCGCGGCGGCGATGGACTCCCGAATATCTGCCATGAGGCGCAGGATGAAACGAAGGTTGTGCATCGAGGCCAGCCGGGGGCCGAGCATCTCGCGGGCCTTGAACAGGTGGCGCAGGTAGGCAGCCGAGTAGTTGCCGCACGTGTAGCAGTCGCAGGCCGGATCCAATGGGTCGTCAACCTCGGCGTAGCGGCGATTGCCGATATTGATGCGGCCGGTGGGCGTGAAAAGCGCGCCGTTGCGGGCAACCCTGGTGGGCAGAACACAATCGAACATATCGACGCCCAGCGCCACCGAGTTGACGAGGTCCTCGGGGGATCCGACACCCATCAGGTACCGGGGCTTGTCATGCGGCAACGCGGTGCATACCTGCTGTGTCATGTCGTGCATTTCGGCCTTGGTTTCGCCCACCGCCAACCCGCCGATTGCGTATCCGTCGAATGGGATGCCGGTGATGAAATCTGCGGATTCGGCGCGTAGGGCAGGCATGGTGCCGCCCTGCACAATCCCGAAGAGGGCCTGGCGCCCGGCATTGGGGCTGGACGCATGGGCATCGAAGCAGACCTGCGCCCAGCGATGGGTACGTTCCATGGCTTCCCGCACGGCGGACGATTCGCCGGCCGAGAAAACGCACTGATCGAAGCACATGATGATGTCGGCGCCGATTTCGTGCTGGTTCTCGATGGCTGACCGGGGCGTGAAGAAATGCTGGCTGCCATCAATGTGGGACCGGAACGCGATGCCCTCGTCGGTGATGCGACGCAGCGAACCCATGCTGAAGGCCTGGTATCCGCCGCTGTCGGTCAGGATTGGGCCATCCCATCCCATGAATTTGTGCAGGCCCCCGGCGTCGTCAACCCGCCGGGCGCCGGGCCGCAGGTACAGATGGTAGGCATTGCTGAGGACGGTCTCCGCTCCCAGGCTGCGAACCTCGTCGAATGTGAGGCCTTTCACGGTGGCCTGGGTAGCCACCGGCATGAACATCGGCGTTTGCGCCGAACCATGGGGCGTGGTAATCTGCCCGAGCCTGGCGGCTCCGTCAACGGCAGTCAGTTGGAAGCTGATGGGTGCAGAGTTCATAAGAGTCAATTTACTAGCGCCGCCATCCCGATGCAACGAGATTGCCAAGCAATGATGTCCCTCGCAGATGGCCTGCGGACCAGTGAGGCGTGACAGTGCCCGCTTTTATTTCAGAGGCGCTGTTGAGATGGAGCGAATACGGCGCGTTGTGGGCCGTGATCGTGATTGCTGCCATGGCGATCACCGCGGTGGCGCTGTACTTCTTCTGGGATCTGGTGGGTCGGGGCATTTCCCTGGTTGGGCGCGTGTTGAACGTTGGCAGGGCCCGGCAACGAGGCTGACTTGTATTTCCCGATAGCGGACGTCGTCGTTTCGCCGGTATTGTTGGCGTTGCTGGGAATCGTGGTGGGCACGATGACCGGCTTTTTTGGAGTGGGCGGCGGATTCCTCATCACCGGCGGATTGCTGGTGCTGGGCGTTCCGACGATTTACGCGGTTGGAACCGGGCTGCTGATGGTCATGGGCACCGCGATCACCAGCACCCTGCGTCATCGTCGCCTGGGCAACGTGGACATACGCCTGGCCGTGCTGATCGTCAGCGGGACGATTCCCGGCGTGTTCCTTGGTGAGCGGGTCAACAGCGAATTGGCGGCCGCAGGGATTGCGGGCCCGGTGGTGGGTGCGGTGTATTTCGTGCTGTTGCTCAGCCTCGGGTCGTCGATGGTGGGGAATTGGCTGCGCCGCCTGCGTTACCGCCCGTCTGACGCCGGCAGCGGAGGGATTTCGCGGCGCTTTCACAGGGTGCGGATAGGTCCGGCCAGGGTGTCGCTCCCCGGCGTCGGCGAGATCAACCTGCGGCCTGCGTTCACCAACGCGCAAATCGCGGAGATGTCGGTGTTTGTGCCGATGATCACCGGGTTGCTGATCGGGTTCATCGCCGCGTTGCTGGGCGCGGGCGGCGGGTTCCTGCTGATGCCGTTCCTGGTTTATGGGTTGGGTATTCCACCGGCCGTGGCCATCGGGACCGACCTGTTCCAGATAATCATCACCGGGACGTTGGGCGCGTTCCTGTATTCCCTCAGCGGCAGCGTGGACCCCGTCATTGCGGTCATAATGTTTTCCGCAGCGTCGGTAGGCACACAGATCGGAGCGCTGGCGACGCGGTTCGTCAATTCGCAGCGCATCCTGGGCCTGTTTGGGCTTACGGTGCTGAACGCAGGCGTGGCGGTCGGCCTGGGTCAACTGGCGCGACTGGTGGATTCGGACGCCCTGGCGCAGACCGGGCAGTTGATGCTGCTGGGGGTTTCCGGCCTGGTTGCCTTGACGATAATCGTACTGCTGGCGATCGCGGTGGGCACACAGGCGCGGCGGGGTCGACGCCTCGCGAGGCTCCGGGAGTTGAGGAGCGCCGGACGGGTGATAGCCGAAGGGAACTGACCGCGGGTCAGGCGGTGAGCCAGGCCAGAGTGTCGTCCACAACCTCGGTGGGTATGTCGCGGCGGACGGTGGCCTTGCCCACGTCTTCCAGAAGGACCCAGCGGTTGGCGCCGCCGACGGTCTTCTTGTCCAGGGACATCGCGCCCCGCACGGCGTCCAGGTCCACGTTGGCGGCGGTGATGGGCAGGCTGAATCGCTGTAGCAGGTCGCGTTGGCGGTCCAGGATGTCGTTGCCAATCATGCCCATTTCCCGGGCGATGCGCCCTGCGCCCATCATGCCGACGGACACGCCTTCGCCGTGCATGAAGCGTCCGTACTCGGTGGAGGCTTCAAGCGCGTGACCGATGGTGTGGCCGTAGTTGAGCAGGATGCGGATGCCAAGGGTTTCGCGTTCGTCCTGGCTGACAATGTCGGCCTTGATGGCCATGCTGCGGCGGATGACCTCGGTGGAGATTTCGGGCTCCACTTCCATGAGGGCCTCGGCGTGTTCCTCGAACACGTCAACCAGGGACGGGTCAAGGATGAGACCGTGCTTGATGGCCTCTGCCCACCCCTCGGAAAGCTCGCGCTTGCCCAGGGTCGCCAGGGCCTGGACGTCGGCCAGAACGGCGCGGGGCTGGTAGAACGCGCCTACCATGTTCTTGGCCTGAGGAAGGTTGACGGCGACCTTGCCGCCAATCGATGCGTCCACCATGGCGGCCATGCTGGTGGGCACCTGGACAAAGGGGACGCCGCGCAGGAAGGTGCTGGCGATGAAACCGCCGAGGTCGCCGGATACGCCGCCGCCGATGGCGATGATGGGTTGGCCGCGCTCGGCTTTGAGTCCCACCAGCCACTCGTAGATCTCCTGAGCCTGCTGGAATGACTTGCTGGTTTCACCGGCGGGAATGATGAAGCAGTGGGCGGCGATGCCGGCGCGCTGCAGAGCCCATTGGGCGTTGCGTCCGTAGGGTCGCATCACGTTTTCGTCGGTGATGATGTAGGCGGTGTTGCCCAGGCCAAGTTCCTGTATGTGTTCGCCGAGGCGGTCGATGATACCCCAGCCGGCGATAACGGGGTAACTGCCGCCTGAGTGGTGGACGGTTGCGGCCAGGTCGGGGTTGGTCATCGGAGTCCTCCGGGTGTTGGGTCGGAATTTGGCCGGCCATCGTGTGAACCGGATTGGTAAATCGTCAGTATTGCCTCGGCGACCTGTTCGGGGGTGCGGTCGTCGGTGGACACGGCGTGGTGCGCGTGAGCATAGGCTTCGGCGCGTTCGTCGAGCAACTGGCCGATGCGTTCCAGGGGGTCGCCGCCGGCCAGCATCGGGCGGACGGCGGCGTTGGGACTGCCGCGGGAGATGCGGTAGTGGATGGTCTCAGGCCGCGCGGTCAGGCAGAACACCGTGCCGCTGTCCAGCAGGACCTGGCGAGTCAGTTCCTGCGCAAACGCGCCGCCGCCGGCGGATATGACCTTGTTGCCGCCTTCGCACAGGGTCATGGCCGCGTGGCGTTCCATGGCCCGGAACACGGCTTCCCCGTCCTCGCTGAACAACCGATGGATGGGCTTGCCGGCGCGCCGTACAATTTCCTCGTCGATGTCCGCCATGCGACGCCCGGTGAGGCGGGCGATGAGGCGACCAACGTGGCTCTTGCCGGTGGCCATGAAGCCCACGAGCACTATGTTGTCGGTTGACATCGGGCGTTACGCGGGAGGGCAAGGACAAATGAAACGCGTCCCCGTCCTGACCTCTTTCCCTCACCGGGAAATGGAATCGCTTCGCTATGCCGGGCGAGGGGGCGCCGGCGCGTAGCCGGACGCCGTGCAGAACTCGACGCTGTTGCCGTCCGGGTCTTCAATGAAGAAATAGGCCTGGCCGTCGTACCGGACGCCGCCACGCAGAGCCTCGAACCCGTTTGATTCCAGGGTGGCGCGGGTTTCCTCAAGGTCATCGACCTGGAACGCGTGGTGAATGTTGCCGGGCTTGGCGGGAGCCTCATCGGTCTCGATGAGGTGGACCATGATGCCGTTGTCGAGTTGCAGCCAGGTGATGGCTGGATTGTCAACCTGACTCTGAATCTGCTTGATGCCGAGCAGATTGTTATAGAACTCCATGGCCCGGGCGGTGTCCTTGACCATGGTGGTCACATGATTGATCTGGCGTATCTGGATTTTTCCGGCCATTTGGGTCCCTCCGTGAACTGGCTGCGGCTATTATGCCATACGGTCAGTGGCAGTGCAGGATGATCGCGGCAGTCAGGGTTCCACGGTCGGCAGGAGCGGGAGAGAGTCCCAATAATTTTCGGGCCATGCCCCCGGCCCGACGAGGGGCACGAACCGGCACTCGGCAAGTTTCCGGATCACGGGTTGGCCGGCGGTGCGGCGAACCAGCGTCAGGATCTGGCCGTCGCGGTCGCCCACGGGGATGGCCAGCCGGCCGTTGGGTTTAAGCTGAGCGACCAGGGCATCGGGCACGGACGGTGCGGACGCCGAGACCAGGATGGCATCGTACGGCCCGAGTTCGGGCGCGCCCAGGACGTCGGTGGATTGGATGACTTCCACGTTGGAAATTCCGCATCGTCGGAGATTCTGTTGCGCGGCAACCACCAGGCCGGAAACACGCTCGACGGCGACCACGCGCCCGAAGGGCAGCAATTCGCCCAGAATCGCGGCCTGATAGCCGGACCCGGCACCGACCTCGAGTACACGTTCATCGCCACGCAACGCCAGGGACAGGGTCATCCTGGCCACCATTGTGGGTTGAGAGATGGTCTGGCCGTGGCCAATGGACAACGGGCGATTGTCGTAGGCCCGATGGCGCAGTTCCGTGGATATGAAGACCTCGCGGGGTATGGCCCGCATCGCATGCAGCACGGGGCTGTCTCCCATGGCGGAAGCAAGTTGAGCGAAAAGGCGACTGCGGGCGGGTTCGTAAGCTGCGTTCATTCGTAAGCTGCGTTTATTCGGGACGGTTGGGTGGGCGCGCTGGCCGAGTGTCGGCATTGTACATGACGCTACGCCAACCACCGGAGGAAGCCGTGGCCGTTCGACTATCCCGACCAAAGGCAATTGCTGTTGCCGGTACGGTTCTTTGCTCGCCGTCCGCGCGTCCTTCGACAGGCTCAGGATGAGCGGACGGCCGCATATGATGAGCGGACGGCCTCATATACGGTATATGCGGTCAATAATCGAATGGTCCTGGCTGGAACCTGGCGATGTTGATTTGGAGCGGGGGGTATGTTAAGATTTTCCAACAGAATTGGGTGTATTAATCGGATTGTATAGAAAACTGTAGGTTTTTGTGGCGACGGATGCAGCAAATGGCGCCCGCTGGATGTCCCTGGGAGCGGTGAGCAGGGCTCTGGGGATCAACGATGCCACGGTTCGGCAGTGGGCGGACCGGGGTAAATTGCCGGTTTACCGCACTGTGGGCGGACACCGCCGGTTCTTGCGCGAGGACATCGAGGCGCTGCTGCGGGACGGAACCGCGAACCCGGTCCCGGCTGCCCAGATCGAAACCGACCCCGAGGACCTGGTGCTGCGGCGCATTCGGCGTAAGCTGAGCCAATTGGACCCGGCACAGCAGTCATGGATGGAGAGTTTTCAGGCCGAAGGGCGCGACCGCATGAGGCTGTTCGGGCGGAGACTGCTGTCATTGCTGCTGCAGAGCGGTTTGCATGGTCGGAGCCGGCGCAAGGGGGAAACCCTGTCGGAAACACACATGCTGGGCCACGAGTATGGCTCTGAAATGGCGGTTCGCGGAGTACCGCTGACCGACACCGTGCAGGCGTTCCTGTTCTTCCGGCAGGCGGTGGTGGAGACGGCGCAACCGGAACAGTTGCGCCAGGTGATTGAGATCTCCGACCAGGTTCTGCTGGGGCTGGTTGACGCCTACAATTCGAGATTAACATTGCTGGATGGAAACGAAGGGCGACACGCCCGAATCAATGCCACTGTGGGTGACGACGCATGACAACCGAAACCATGGACATTACCGACCGCAAACTGCTGAACATCGTGCAGAGCAAGTTTCCCGTGGTCGAGGAACCCTATCGCGAGATCGCCGACGATGTCGGGATCAGCGAGGAGGAACTGCTGGAGCGCCTGACGGAACTGAAGCGTCAGAACGTGGTCAGGCAGATCAGCGCCATATTCGATACCCGGAGGCTGGGTTACAAGACAACCCTGGTGGCGTTCGCCTACGGGGGCGAGGATCTGCACCCTGGCGCGATTTTCATCAATCGGCATCCGGGCGTGAGCCACAACTACGCCCGGGAAGGCTCGTACTACAATCTCTGGTTCACGCTGGCCGTTCCGCCGGACGGCGATCTGGAAGAAACGGTCAAATGGATGGCGGAAAAAACCAACGCCATCGAGTTCCGCATCATGCCGACCATCCGGTTTTTCAAGATAGGCGTAAACTTTGACATGGTGAACCGACGGAGCGATGCGTACAACTACAGTCCCGACGGGATTGGACAGCAAACGCGGAGGCCCGCTTCCGACTGGAATCAGGCGCAGGAAATCACCGATTGGGATAAGCAGGTGATCCGGGAAGCGCAGGAGGACCTGCCGCTGGTGTCGCGTCCATTCGACGGCATGGCGGAACGGTTGGGGCTCACGGTGCCGGAACTGTTCGCACAGTTGGAGGAATACCAGGAGCGTAAACTGATGCGGCGGTTCAGCGCGGTGCTGTATCACCGGCGTTCCGGGTTCCGGGCCAACGCCATGATCGTCTGGAAGGTGCCGCCGGAACGGTCCGAAGAAGTGGGGATGATCATGGCGGAGAACTCGGCGGTGACCCACTGCTACGAAAGGCCGACGTTCCCGGACTGGGAATACAGTCACTTCACCATGGTCCACGCTCCCAGTCGGGATGAGTGCGAAGAGATTGGCCGGGACATCGCAACAGCCACCGGCATCACCGAGAACCTGCTGCTGTACAGCACGCGCGAATACAAAAAGACCCGGGTACGGTATTTCGTTGAGGACTACGAGCGTTTCTGGGATACGACGGAAGAAGCCGAGGCACTGGCGGAGGCGTTGGTCTGACGATGCCTGAATACTATCCCGTATATCTGAACCTGGCCGGCAAGCGGTGCGTCATCCTGGGTGGCGGCACCATTGCACAGGGCAAAATCGCGGCGCTGCGGGACGCCGGAGCCAGCATTATTGTCATCAGTCCGGAGGCCACGGAAGGCATCAAGCGGGCGGCGCGACGGGGCGATGTCACCCTTGAGCAACGGGAGTATCGCCAGGGCGACCTGGAGGGCGCATTCATTGCGGTCGCGGCCACCAACGTCTGGCACGTCAACCGCCAGATTTACGAGGAAGCGGAAGAGCGCGGAGTGCTGCTGAACGTGGTGGACGATCCCGACCAATGTACGTTCATCGCTCCGTCGATAGTGCGCAGGGACCCGGTTACGCTGGCGGTATCGACGGGCGGAGCGAGTCCCGCTTTGGCGCGGAAGATGCGGGAAACGCTGGCCGAGGCGCCGGCCCTGAAATGGGCCGACCTCGCGGGCGCCCTGGGGAGGGCGCGCCGGGTAATCAAGGAGCAACGGACGGTCATCGACCCGACCCGTTGGCAGTGCGTGATAACGGAAGACCTGCTGGAAGCGGTGCAGAACGGTCGGGAAGATGAAGCGGTGGAAAGCATCCTGTGGCAGTTGCAGGACAGCACCATACCTGAAATGTGCGCAGACCTGACCGAATGCAGGGCAGGCGGATGCGTGAAACGCGCAGCGTTGCGAGCGGCGGAGGCGGTGAATTGAGCCTCCTGGTGCTGGGACTCGACCACCGCACGGCGCCGGTGGACCTGCGGGAACGCGTCAGCGTCGAGCGGGAACAACTGCCGGACGCGCTGCAACAACTGGCGGAGTACGTCCCTCAATCAGCGATTCTTTCCACGTGCAACCGGACCGAGTTGTACGTGTACGACGCCAACGATATTGGCCTGGTGGGGCGCGTCGGCGACTTCATGATCGGATATTCGGGTGTTCCCGGTCCTGAACTGGAGCGTCACGTGTACCAGTTGTGGGAAACCGACTGTGTCGCCCACCTGTTTCGCGTGGCTTCGGGGTTGGAGTCGATGATCGTGGGGGAGCGGCAGATTCTGGGCCAGGTGCGTGCGGCGTTCAGCGCGGCCAGCCAGGGCGGGTACATGAAAAGCCCGTTGACCCGAGTCTTCCACTCGGCGTTGCGAACGGGTCGCCGGGTGCATCGGGAAACCAGCATTGGCCGGCACTCGCGTTCGGTGAGCCGGGCGGCGGTGCAGATGGCGCGCGGGATGTTTGATCGTCTGGATGACCGGAAAGCGCTGGTGATCGGCGCCGGAGACGCGGGCCGGATGGTGGCGCGCGCGCTGGCCGACGCGGGCGTGAATCGGATTACCGTGACCAATCGCACCTACTGGCGGGCCGAGGAACTGGCGAGAGAGTTGGGCGGCGTCGCCACGCCGTTTGAAGAGTTGGCGGGAGCGCTGGCCGAGTCTGACCTGGTCATCAGCAGCACCGGGTCGCCGGGATACGTGGTCGATGTGGCCATGGTTTCGGAGGCGCTGCGCAACCGCGAGGGTGATGCGCCGGTCTTGATTGTGGACATCGCGGTGCCCAGGGATGTGGATCCCGGCGTCGGCGACCTGGAGCAGGTGCAATTGGTGGACATCGATGCTCTGGGGAGCATGGCAGAGATCGACATTGACGGATTGCAGGGTGAGGTTCTCAGGGCCGCCGATGTGGTTGAGTCTGAGATGGGCCGTTTCGTGGAGTGGTGGAGTTCATCGGACACGATGGAATTGACGGTGGGGATGCGTCGCCGCGCCGATGCGGTTCGGCGCGAAGAAGTGGCGCGAACGCTCAGGATGTTGGGAGCGGACGAGGACAGCGAATTGGCGGCCAGGCTCGACGCGATGACCAATGCGCTGGTGAAGAAGTTGTTGCATCAACCCACCGCCGAGTTGAGGGGCGGCGAAAGCGCGTCGATTTTCCCGGCGGCGCTGCGGTTGTTTGGAGAAAATTCCCGGGGCGGACGCAGCCGTGGCCGCCGCTGACGGCGCCCAAAAGGTGGTGCGCGTTGGCACCAGGGGAAGCCGGCTGGCGCTGATACAGACTGAGCTTACCCTTGATAAATTGCGCGAGACCCACCACGGGATGCAGTTTGAGGTGGTGACCGTCACCACGCAGGGCGATGCCAACCAGACGGCGCCGCTGGCGGGCATGGGTTTGGGAGTTTTCGTCAAGGAAATCGAGCGTCGGCTGGAATCCTGCGAAATCGACATGGCGGTACACAGCCTCAAGGATATGCCAACGGCGCTGCCGGATGGGATGAGGATCGGCGCCGTGTTGGAAAGGGCGGACCCTCGGGACGTGCTGGTGTCTCATTTAGGCCGCACGTTGCGCGACTACCCGGCCGGCAGAAAGATTGGAACCAGCAGTCCGAGGCGGGCGGCGCAGATTGCGGAGATACGCCCTGATCTGGAGGTCGTGTCCATTCGCGGCAACGTGGAAACCCGTCTGCGCAAGGCATCAGGGGAGGAGTGCGACGGAACGGTGATAGCGGCGGCCGGCCTGCTGCGCATGGGGCTTGAGGATGTGATCACCGAATACCTGGAGCCGGAGGACTTTGTGCCTCCACCGGGCCAGGGGGCGATGGCGGTGGAGATTCGGGCCAATGACCATTGGATGACGGATCTGCTGGCCGGAATCGATCATGCCGAAACCACGGCGGCGGTAACCGCGGAACGGGCATTTCTGGAGGCGCTGGGTGGTGGTTGCCAGGTGCCGGTGGGAGCCTACGCTGACTTTGGGGACGCCGCCAATGAACTGCTGCTGACCGTTTTCATGGGGTCGCCCGACGGCGGTTCGACGTACCGGGCAAAGGTGGCCGGTTCGGGTGATGCGCCCGGCGAATTGGCCGGCGCAGCGTGGGAATCGCTGAGGCAGCAGGGAGCGGCCAAGCTATTGGCCGACTAGCGGATTCGATGGCGACGGTGGGCAAGGTTTACCTGGTGGGCGCCGGGCCCGGCGACCCTGGGCTGCTGACCCGAAAGGGAGCGCAAGCGCTGGCATCGGCGGACACCGTGGTGTACGACCGGTTGCTGGATCCGTCATTGCTGGGATTGGCGCCGCCGACTGCCGAACGTGTTTTCGTGGGCAAGGAGCGGGGGCGGCAGGCTCTGCGCCAGTCTGAAATCAACGACCTGCTGGTGGCGGAAGGGCTGGCCGGGAAGCAGGTGGTTAGATTGAAGGGCGGCGACCCGTTTGTGTTCGGGCGAGGGGGTGAAGAAGCGCAGGCGCTGGTCGAGGCCGGCGTACCGTTCGACGTTGTGCCGGGAGTTACCTCGGCCGTGGCTGCCGCCGCGTACGCGGGGATTCCGGTGACTCATCGCGGGGTGTCAACCTCGGTGACCATCGTAACGGGCAGCGAGGATCCCGCAAAGGGGGAGACCAGCACCAACTGGGCTGCGTTGGCCAGGTCCGGCGGGACGCTGGTGACGTTGATGGGTTGGGCGACCCTGCCGGGCATCACTGCGACCTTGCGGGAGAACGGCATGGCCGCCGACACCCCGGTGGCGTTGGTGCAATGGGGAACCTGGAACCGGCAGAGGACGGTTACGGGAACCCTGGACGACATCGTGGAAAAGGGCAGGCAGGCCGGCATCGGCGCGCCGGTCATCGCCATCATCGGGGAGGTTGCCCGGCTGCGCGATGAAATCGGTTGGTTCGACCGGCGCCCACTGTGGGGCCAGCGGGTGCTGGTGACGCGTTCGCGTACCCAGGCATCGCGGCTGATCGAGTTGCTCGCGGGAATGGGCGCCCAACCGGTTGAACTGCCGTCAATAGAGATCGGGCCGCTGGACGATTATCAGGAGGCAGACCGGGCGTTGACCGAGACCGCAGGCGCGCCGGGGCGTTGGATAATATTCGCCAGCGTCAACTCGGTGGAATACGTCTGGCAACGGCTGTCAGCGATGGGAATGGATGCCCGCTATTTCGCGGGGGCCACGATTGGCGCGATCGGGCCGGCGACGAGGAAGGCGCTGCGCGAACGAGGAATCGAACCGGATTTCGTGCCGAAACGCTCGGTCTCAGAGGAAGTGATCGCCGAACTGTCGGGCCTGGAATGGTCAAGCCGGCCGGTTGTGCTGCCCGGTTCGGCCATCGGGCGGGACGCGCTGGCGTCGGGGCTGGCCGGCCTGGGCGCTGACGTGCGGCGGGTGCCGGTGTATCGCAACGTGAGACCGGAAGGCATCGAGAAGCGGGCGCGCGAGGCGATTGAACTGGGAATCGATGTGGTAACCTTCACCAGTTCTTCAACCGTGAGGAACCTGTTGGAGATACTTGGAGACAACCGCGATCTGATCAACGGATGCCTGATCGCCTGCATCGGCCCGATAACCGCCGCCACCGCTGAGGAACTGGGTCTGTCGGTGGACATCATCGCCGCCGAACACAACGTTGAAGGGTTGGCCGACGCCTTGGCGAATCACTTCGGGACCAATGCCGCTGGAACAGTTGGCCATCCACATGGAGGGACGCCATGTTGAAGCACCCCGATTTGCGAATGCGACGACTCCGGGAGAAGGGCCCGGTGCGCGAAATGGTGCGCGAGACGCGCCTCACCGCCTCGAACTTCATCTATCCGATGTTCGTGACGCACGGAGAGAACGTCCGGAACGAAATAGAGCCGATGCCGGGCTGTTACCACACGTCCATTGACCGATTGGGCGAAGAGATCGACGAAGTCGTGGAACTCGGGATACCCTCGGTTTTGCTGTTCGGGCTGCCGCCGGAGAAAGACGCCATCGGCAGCGGCGCCTATGACCCGGAAGGGATCATCCAGGAGGCCACCCGCACCATCAAGGAGCGGGCTCCCGGGCTCATGGTGATCGGCGATGTGTGCCTCTGCGAGTACACTGACCATGGACATTGCGGGGTGATTGACGGGGAGCGGGTTGACAACGACGCGACCCTGGACCTGCTGGCCCGATCGGCGCTCACGCAGGTGCAGGCCGGCGCGGACATGGTCGCGCCGTCGTCGATGATGGACGGCCAGGTGCGGGCGATTCGTGAAACGCTGGACGCTCACGGCTACGACGATACGCCGATCATGGGTTATGCCGCCAAATACGCTTCGTCTTTCTACGGGCCGTTCCGCGTCGCCGCCGACTCGACTCCGCAATTCGGCGACCGCAGAAGCTACCAGATGGACCCGGCGAACCGGCGAATGGCGATGAGAGAGATCGAATCGGACATCGCGGAAGGCGCGGACATCGTCATGGTCAAGCCGGCCATGGCGTACATGGACGTGATCAAAGAGGCGCGGGAACGGTACGACTACCCGCTGGCGGCGTACAACGTGAGCGGCGAATACTCGATGGTCAAGGCCGCGTCTCGGGCCGGGTGGATCGACGAGAAGCCGGTGACGCTGGAACTGTTGACAGCGATCCGCCGCGCCGGCGCGGACATCATTATTTCGTATCACGCCAAAGAAGTGGCGCGGTGGCTGCAGGGATTCGAGTAAGGCCGGGCGCGGGGAGGAACCATACACATGGAACAGACGAAGTCGCAAAGGCTTTTTGAGCAGGCGCAACGGGTTATTCCCGGCGGCGTGAACAGCCCCGTCAGGTCGTTTCGGGCCGTGGAAGGCACGCCGCCGTTCATTGCCCGAGGGCAGGGAGCGCGGGTCTGGGACGTTGACGGTAACGAGTACATCGATTACCTGGGTTCCTGGGGGCCGCTGGCGCTGGGACACGCGCATCCGGCGGTGGTGGAGGCGGTGCAGCGGGCAGCGGCGGACGGCACATCGTTCGGCGCGCCGGTGGAGCAGGAAGTGCAGTTGGCCGAGATGATCTGCGCGGCGCTGCCGTCGGTGGAATCGGTGCGTCTGGTCAACTCGGGAACCGAGGCGTGCATGACGGCGTTGCGCCTGGCGCGGGCGCACACCGGACGGTCCAAGATTGTGAAGTTCGCAGGGAATTACCACGGACACGCCGATGGGCTGTTGGTGGCGGCCGGATCGGGCGCGCTGACCCACGGCGTGCCGACCAGCGCAGGAGTGCCGGAAGCCTACGCCGCCGAGACCCTGATCGCCGCTTACAACGACCTGGCGTCGGTGGAAGGCCTGTTCAGCGCCTGGCCCGATGGCATCGCGGCGGTGATAGTGGAACCGGTGGCGGGAAATATGGGCGTGGTGCCTCCGGCCGAGGGATTCCTGGAAGGACTGCGCAGCATCACGGAATCCAAGGGGGCGTTGTTGATTTTTGACGAGGTGATCACCGGGTTCCGGGTGGGATACGGCGGAGCGCAGACGCTGTTCGGGATCACGCCGGACATCACGACCATGGGGAAGATCATCGGCGGCGGTCTGCCCGTGGGAGCATACGGCGGACGAAGCGAGGTCATGCAGCAGGTCGCCCCGCTGGGTCCGATGTATCAGGCGGGCACGCTCTCGGGGAACCCGCTGGCGGTGGCCGCCGGCGTGGCGACGTTGACCGAGTTGCAGCGTCCCGGAGTGTATGAGCAGTTGGAAGCGACTGCGATCAGGCTGACCGACGGGGTGAGCGCCGCGTTCGCGCGGGCTGAGGTTCCGTCCAGCATCAACCGCGTGGCGTCGATGTTCACCGGGTTCTTCAACGCCGGGCCGGTGTCGGCGCTGGCAGAGGTTGAGCAATCGGACACCGCCGCGTATGGCCGGTATTTCCACGCCCTGCTGGAGCGGGGAGTGTACACTGCGCCGTCGCAGTTTGAGGCAGGGTTTGTGTCCATCGCTCATACCGACGCGGACATCGACCGCACCATCGAAGTGGTCGGCGACGCATTGGCGGCAATGCGTTAGGCATCGCAACGATAACTCGGCAACACGAGGACAGGGGCGAATGTTGGTTCGCCCCTGCTGATTGAAGGCATGGCCGACGATCAACTGACGGGCCTTCTGAAGCGCCATTTCGGGTACGAAACTTTCCGGCCCGGGCAGGAGCGGATTATCCGCCACGCGCTGGCCGGGAAGCACAGCCTGGTTGTGATGCCCACGGGAGGCGGCAAGTCGTTGTGCTACCAGTTGCCGGCGCTGGCCGTGGGCGGCATGACGCTGGTGATCTCACCGTTGATCGCGCTGATGAAGGATCAGGTGGATGCTCTTCGCGCCAACGGCATAGCGGCTGAATTCATCAACAGCGCCCTGGACAGCCGCAGCGTTGACGACGTTGGACGGCGGGCGCGGGATGGAATGGTGAGCCTGCTGTATGTTGCGCCGGAACGGGTGGTCATGCCCGGTTTCCGGAATTTCCTGAGGGCGCTGGATGTACGCCTCATAGCGATTGACGAGGCGCATTGCATCAGTGAGTGGGGACACGATTTTCGGCCCGACTATCGGGCGTTGTCGGAACTGACGACCGAGTTTCCGCGAACGCCCGTGATGGCGCTCACCGCCACCGCCACCGAACGGGTTCGCGGGGATATTGTCGCGCAACTCGACCTGGAAGATTGCGCCGAGTTCGTCTCCGGGTTTGACCGCGCCAACCTGACCTACCGCGTGATTCCCAAGCGGGGAGCCTGGGAATCGCTGCTGGAGTTGCTGGCAGACCGGCAAGGGCAGTCAGTGATCGTATATTGCTTTTCCAGGGCGGAGACTGAGGAGGTGGCGACCGGCCTGACGGCGAAAGGTCATCCGGCGTTGGCCTATCACGCGGGCCTGGATGCTGAAACGCGGCGCATCACGCAAGAGCGATTCATCGACGGCGACGTGCCCATTGTTGCTGCCACCATCGCGTTCGGCATGGGCATCGACAAGCCCGATATCAGGCTGGTGGTTCACTACGCTCTGCCCAAATCCGTGGAGGGTTATTACCAGGAAACAGGCCGGGCCGGGCGCGATGGGCTGCCCAGCGATTGCGTGCTGTTTTTCAGCGAGGCGGACCGCGCGAAGCACGAATATTTCATCCAGGAAATAACGGACGTTGATGCTCGCACGGTCGCGGAGCGGCAGTTACGGCGCATGGTTGACTACGGGCGGTTGGACTCCTGCCGGCGCAAGTACCTCCTCGGTTACTTCGGGGAGGACATTATCGAGGACAACTGCGGCAACTGCGATGTATGCCTTGCAGAACGGCGTCCCGTGGACGTAACGGTGATCGCGCAGAAACTGTTGTCGGGAGTGATCCGCACCGGCGAACGCTTCGGCATAGCCCATGTGAGCAATGTGCTGTTGGGCAGCAGGGCTCAGCGAATACGCGAACTGGGCCACGACAAATTGAGCGTTTACGGCATCGTTGACGATTACGACCGCGAAGGGCTGCGCCGATTGGCAGACTCCCTGGTGGAGGAAGGGCTGCTGGGCCGCAGCGACGGCCAATACGCTACGGTCAGCGTGACGCCCGCCGGACGTGAATGGCTGCGTAGCCGCGAAACGCTCACTCTCGCCATGCGCGTTGACCATGAGGCCGCGGGCCGGCGCAACCAGCGTCGCGCGGATACGTCCGGTTCAGGCCGGGGCCGTGTCGTATCGGAAGGTTATGATGCTGACCTGTTCGAGCGTTTGAGAACGCTGCGCCGGAGGCTGGCGGACGAGCAGGGTGTTCCGGCGTTTGTGGTTTTCAGCGACGCGACGTTGAAAGCGATGGCGGAGGCGCGGCCCGCCGACAGGCAGGGGATGCTGCGAGTGTCTGGGGTAGGGCCGGCCAAATTGGACAGATATGCCGGCGATTTCCTGCCGGTGATCAACGAGTACCTCAGGGGCGCAACCGCAAAAAGGTAGGGGCGAATGATCATTCGCCCCCACGGTTGCCGGTATTTGAAGCGAGCCTATGCTCCGTAGCGGGCAGCGGCGTTGGGGTCGCTGTACTCGACGTTCTTGGTGGACCAGAACGCGGAGGCGATGTCGTCGCAGGCGG
Source organism: Dehalococcoidia bacterium (assembly GCA_963668585.1). Classification (GTDB taxonomy): domain Bacteria; phylum Chloroflexota; class Dehalococcoidia; order Lucifugimonadales; family UBA3495; genus Bin87. The sequence goes on from OY764869.1 coordinate 2,006,201, forward strand.
CGACCAGGGCCTCGGCATTTTCCATGCTGACGGTCTGTTTGCACTGGCCGGCCAGCTTGAGAGCGGAGTTGAACTTGGCGGCGATGTCGCCGGCGTCGGTGTTGGGCCAGGCGTAGTCGGCCCACAGGATGCGCAACTCTTCCTTGCACTTCTCGGCGTGTTCTTCCTTGACGGTCACGTAGCGGGAGAAGGTATTGGCGAAAGACTGGCGCTCGCTGGCGGGGGCGCCGGGCTGAGGAGCCTCAAGGTTCTGCATCCGCAGGACCATTTTCTGCACGGTCTGCGCCGCAATCTTGGCGACCAGCGGATCGTAAATGCCGCAGGGGATGTCGCAGTGGGCGTATGCGGTGCGGGGCTTCAGGAACGCGATGGGGTTGAACATCGTGAAAAGTCTCCTTTCGTTGGCGAAAACGCGGAGCGAATTGCCATTATGTACTGGGTGATTTCGGCGAAAATGCTAGCGCAATTCATCGGATAGCGCAAGCCGACGGGCGATACTGACAACCGCGCCCGCATCCCGATGCCAGGACATCGCCGCGTCATTCAGGTCAACGTGTTGATTGACCACCGCCGGAGATCCCAATGTTCCGGCGTAAACGCGGGATTTCAGACCTCGTACTCGGCAACCGAGTCGGGGATGATCAGTTGCGCTCCGGTGATGGATTGCACCTCGTCGGGGGTCCAGCCTGGCGCCGTTTCCCGCAGCACCATGCCATCAGGCGTTGGCTCCATGACCGCTACGTCCGTCACCACCAGCGAAACGCACCCGCGCCCGGTGAGAGGGAAAGTGCATTCGTCCACGACCTTTGGGTTGCCGTTGCGGTCGTTGTGCTCCATGGCGACGATCACCTTGTCGGCTCCGGCGGCAAGGTCCATTGCGCCGCCGATGTTGCCGACGCCCCGGTCGGGGAGCATCCAGTTGGCGAGGTCTCCGGTGGCCGACACCTGATGCGCGCCGAGGACGGTGACGCCCACGTGGCCGCCCCGAATCATGGCAAAGGCGTCAACGGATGAAAAATAGGCCATGCCGGGGATGGGTTCAAGGAACTGGCCGCCGGCATTGATTAGGTCGATGTCTTCGTTGCCCTCTTCGGCAAGGGGGCCGCAATTCAAAACGCCGCTCTCGCTGTGGTAAAAGACGACGCTGTCGTCAGCGACGAACATGGAGACCAGGGTGGGGATGCCGATACCCAGGTTGACGGTGGCGCCGGGCGGTAGTTCCCGGGCGACGCGCATGGCGATAATCGCGCGGTCAAGACGATCTTTTTCCGAAGTCATGGGCTGGTCTCCGATTATTCGTAGCCTGTGAAACCGTCGGGGCGTTTTACGATGCGCTGGACGAAGACACCGGGAGTGACGATCTCTTCAGGATCCAACTGGCCGGGTTCGACGATTTCGTTGACCTCGGCAATGGTGACGCGGGCTGCGGGCGCCATGACGGCGTTGAAGTTGCGCGACGTGCCTCGGTACACCAGGTTCCCGTTGGTGTCCGCCTTGTGGGCGCGGATGATGGCGAAGTCGGCGCGCAGTCCGTACTCCATCACGTAGTCCCGGCCGTCGATGGTGCGGGTTTCCTTGCCTTCGGCGATGAGGGTGCCGGCGCCGGTAGGGGTGTAGAAGGCGTGGATGCCGGCGCCGCCGGCGCGCAGGCGTTCGGCCAGGGTTCCCTGGGGCACCAGTTCCAGGTCAACTTCGCCACGACGGTAGGCAAGTTCGAACTCCGATGGGCGCGAAACGGACGGAGACACCGGGAACGAGGCGATTGCCTTGGCCACCTGCCCGTTTTCAATCAGCACGCTGTGGTCGATGGCAGTATGTCCGGGGGGAGTGCCGAAACTCACCACGCGAGCGATGCCAGCGGTGTTGCTGACGATGGTGAGACTGCGGCTGCCACGATCGCGCAGGGAGATCAGCAGGTAGTGTGCCATGCCGCCGGGTCCGCCGAAACCGTCGATGAACACGGTGGAACCGTCAGGGAGGTCGTGAAGCGCGGACGGGCCATCGGGAAAAACCTTGGATCTGGGTGATTCGGCGGGAGGCGACAGGTCCATTTCTGCGGGATTTGGAGCGGCCGACACCAGTTCCGGAAAGCTGACTTTGCCCAGCACATCATCGACCGTATTCCCGGGAGCGATTTCCGACAGCACGAATTGTCCGTCCCTGATCTCGATGACTGCTGAGTCGGCGATCACGGTGTCGATGCACTGGATGCCGTCCTTTGGACGCTCCAGTCTTGCGTCAGCGAAGCAAATCTCAGCATCGTCATCGTTGATCTGGGGATGGAGAGCGATGACGCGGCGGGCGTTTGAAGCGAGGTCAACGCCAATACCGGGTGGGGCGATAGAGGCGTCCCGAGCGTACAGGCGGCTCACGAAACTGCCGTCGGCGGTAACCTGTGCCGGGTGGATGATGGCGAGGTCAACGTATCCGCCACGGAGAATCGCGGCGGCGTCGGCGGCGTTCAGCGGCGCTCCGTTGAGGGTGCCATCGGCGCGCAGGAACATCGCGCCCAAGGACGGCGGCGCGAACCGGGCCACCAATTCCGGCAGGCCGCAGTCGAGGGCGACAACCGCGCCGGGCGCGATTTCTCGGGCGGCGCGTTGGGCGACAACCAGGGCTGAAGAATCGGGGAGAGGCATGGAACGTACCTAGTAAGTGGGCGCGCCGACGGCGGTGACGATGCGATTGACGAATATGCCCGGGGTGATGACCAGTTCAGGATCGATGGAACCGGGCTCTCCGATGTGATCGGCTTCAACGATGGCGATTCGGGCGGCGGCTGCCATCACCGAGTTCCAGCCGCGTTGGGCGCCCCGGTACACCAGGTTTCCCACGCCATCGGCGGCATCTGCTCTCAGGAGAGCGAAGTCGGCGTGCAAGGGCGATTCCAACACGCACTCGACGCCGTTGATGAAGCGGGTCTCTTTTCCGTCGTCGAACCGGGTGCCCAAACCCACGTTCACGAATATGCCGCCGATGCCGGCGCCGGCGGCGCGAAGACGTTCGGCCAGGGTGCCCTGCGGGATGGGTATCACCTCAATGTCCGCCAGATGCCACAATTCCGGAATCACGCCGCCATGCTCGCCAACGAATGGGTTGGGGGATATGAGGCGGGTGATTCGATTCTCGTGAGCCAGTTTCAGGATGGACTCGCTGCCATCCCAGTCGGAAAGGTCGCAGACGACGGTGAGATCCGAGGCTCCCTGCCGCAACAGGGCCGCCAGCAGCCCCGACGGTTCGCTCGCGCGAGTTGCTCCGCCAACGAGGATGGTTGCGCCGTCGGGTATATCGGCAACGGCGGCCGCGTGAGTGTCGTATAATTTGCTGAACTTCATGAGCGCATCCAGAGAGGGGTCGCCATTTTAGCCCAATTTGGTAACGGGATAAAGCAACCGATCACGGCCACCATATATGACCTACCGCAAAATCAAACTGGAAGTGTCCGAATACCGGGCAGCGATTCAGCTACCGCCTCCGGCGGACGGTTGCACGATTGACGAAGACGTCGCGGCGGAACTGCGGGAGTGCTGCGACGGACTCGCACAGCAGGACGATATCAGGGTTGCGACGATTTCAGGCAGTCCGGCCGGTTTCGCGGTCGGTCGGCAAACCCCGCCGGCGGACGTGTGCGCCGCGCCCATGCCCGAGCGGTTGGCGTGGATTGACCGAATGGGCGCGGCGGCGGCGTTTGCCACCCTGCCGATGCCGACAATCGCGATCCTGAACGGCGATGCCATCGCGCACGGGTTGGAGTTGGCGATGGCCGCCGACCTGCGCATCGCTGCCTCCGACGCGCGGATTGGCGCGGGCATGCTGGCAGAGCGACGATTCCCATACGACGGAGGGACACAGCGGTTGCCTCGGCTGGTTGGTCCCGGCATGGCGCGCGATATGCTGCTGACCGGCCGAACCCTCTCAGCCCATGAAGCCCTGGAGGCAGGGCTGATCAATCGGGTTGTGCCGCCAGCGGGGCTGGACGAGGCGACTGCCGAACTGATCAACGCGGTGGTGGCGGCCGCTCCCATCGCCAACCGCTACATCAAGGAAGCCGTGTACGCTGCGGGTGATCTGTCCCTGGGGCAGGGCTTGCGGTTGGAAGCGGACCTGAGCATCATTCTCCAAAGCACGCACGACCGGACGGAGGGTCTGCAGTCTTTCTCGGACAGGCGCCTCCCGAATTTCCAGGGACGCTGACAGGATGGCAAGGATGACGGTGAGACTGGACCTGCACACACACGTTGGAGAGATGTTTGGATTCGAACCGCCCACGCCGGAGATGGCCGAGGCGGTGATCACGCAGATCAAGAGCGCCGGCCTCGATGGAATCGCTGTAACTGATCATTGGCGGCGTGACTGGGGCTTCGAACTGCACCGCCTGATCGAGCGCGACTTCGAGGGGCAGGTGATCATCATACCGGGACAGGAGATCGACGTCCGTCCGGCCAGCAGCCCATTTGACGAGTACCATTGCGTGGAGCTTTACCTGCCCGGCGGACGGTTGTTCCGCAACTACTGCCACCCTGGCTACTACACGCCGAACATAGTTATCGAGGATGGGGTGCAGGGCATTGAAATCGCGAACCATCATCACGATTGGCACATCCGACCGGCGGTTGTTGAACAGGTTGCCGAACGCCACGGACTGCTCACCTTCTCGGTGAGCGACGCCAACAAACTGGGGGAAATCGGCGCGGGCAGCACCGAGGTTGACCTGGACGAGATGATGCGGCGCGCGATACCGCTGGACTGACGGCGAGACCTGGCCATGACGACGCGGGAACCGACCATCATCTATGAGAAGGACTGTGGCGTCGCGCATCTTTCGCTGAACCGTCCGCGCCAGTTGAATGCGTACTCGGTGGCCATGCGCGATGACTTCGCGGAGGCGTTGCACGCGGTGGCCGAGGATTCGGAAGTGCGGGCGGTCCTGATTTCCGGACAGGGCAGGGCCTTTTGCGCCGGAGCGGACCTGAGCGAATTTGGCACCGCTCCCTCGCAGGTCATCGCGCGAAATGTGCGCTGGCAACGGGACGTATGGGGACAACTGATCGCGCTGCCCAAGCCGATGGTGGCTGCAATCCATGGTTACTGCATCGGTTCCGGTGTGGAGATAGCGCTGCTGGCCGACGTGCGGATAGCTGCGGATGATACGGTTTTCTCGATGCCGGAACTGCAGTTGGGGATGATACCGGCGGCGGGCGGTTCGCAAACGCTGCCACGCAACGCCGGCCCGTCGGCCGCGCTGGACCTGCTGCTGACCGGACGCCGCATTGACGCCCTGGAAGCCATGAAACTGGGTGTGGTTACCAGGACGGGGCCGGAAGCGTCGTTGCTGGAATCAGCGTGGAGCCTCGCCCGGGAGTTGGCGAAGGTTTCCCCGGACGCATTGTGGGCGATGCGCGCGTCGTTGAGAATTGGAGCAGACGCAGATCTCGCCCGCGCATTGCAGCAGGAGAAAATGCTGGCGGCGAGTTTGATGGATACGTATGATGATTGGACTGAAACCCCGTGCGCCGGCTGATGCCGCGTTGACGGATGAGGGCGATAGAGGATGAATACCACGGAAATCTTGATGATAGCGGCCGCGATTGTGCCTGACCGCCCGGCCTTGGTTTTCGACGGTCAGGCGTACAGTTTCGAGAGGCTGCAGGAGAGGGTCAACCGGTTGGCCAACGCCATGGCCGAACTGGGCATCGGGCCCGGCGACCGGTTGGCCGCGATGCAAACCAACTGCCACCACCTGGTGGAGATTTACTTTGCGGCGGCGCAGTTGGATGCAATCTACGTGCCCATCAATTTCCGAGCGAAGGAGGACGAACTGGCGACGATGCTCGGCATAGTGGAGCCGAGTTTCCTTTTCATCGGCCAACGCTACCTTGCGCTGGCGGAAGCGGGCGGTGTGCCCAACGACCGGATTGTCATGCTGGACGTCGAAGGATCCGAAGGTCGGCACACCTACGAAAATCTGCTGGTGAACGCGGACCCGGAGCAGATGCGCTTTCCCGAAGACGACGAGGACGCCACCACGGTGATCATGTTCACGTCGGGCACCACCAGCATCCCCAAGGGAGTGCAACTGACCCACGACAGTTTCACCACGTTTTTGCTCACCAACGTTACGCCGGCCGACCCTGACGTCGCGGAAACCAACCTGCTGACGGTGCCCATGTATCACGTGGCCGGACTGCAGGCCGCGCTGGCGGCGGTGTTCGGCGGGCGGACCCTGGTGGTGATGCCGCAATTTGATCCCGAGGAATGGATGGAGTTGGCGGTGGAGCATCAGGCGAACCGCGCCATGCTGGTGCCGACCATGCTGAAAAGGGTGATGGATCATCCCAGGTTTCCGGAATACGACCTGTCGTCGCTGGGCGTCATAACCTACGGGGCGGCCCCGATGCCGCTGCCCGTAATCCGCGACGCCATCGCCAAATTCCCAGGCACGCGCTTCATCAACGCTTTTGGGCAGACCGAGACGGCATCGACCATCACCATGCTGCCGCCTGACGACCACGACCTCACCGGCACAACCGAGGAGGTTGAGACCAAGTTGCGCCGCCTGACCTCCATCGGAAAACCGCTGGACGATGTCGAGGTGATGATTGTGACGGAGGAGGGGGAACCGGTGCCCGACGGCGACGTGGGCGAAATCGTGGCGCGCGGGCCGCGCATGATGAGCGGTTATTGGCGGCAGGACGAGGCCACCGGGGACACCATACGCTCCGGTTGGCTGTACACCGGCGACCTGGCGTGGCAGGATGATGACGGCTACATCTATCTGGCGGGCCGGGCGCGGGATTTCATCAAGCGCGGCGGCGAGATGATCTCTCCCGAAGAGGTGGAGCAGATCCTGGCGGAACATCCGGGCGTCGCGGAGGCGGCGGTCATCGGGGTTCCGGATCTGGAGTGGGGCGAAGAAGTGCGCGCCGTCGTGGTTCCGCAGGACGACTCGGTGAGTGAAGGCGACCTGATTGAGCATTGCCGGCAACGTCTTGCCGGATTCAAACGGCCCAGATCAGTGGTATTTGTGGACGAATTGCCCCGGAACGTGATGGGCAAGGTGATGAAACGGGACCTGCGGGAGCAGTTTGACCATCCGGTGGAGGCCATCGAGGGGTAGCGAAATGGATATTGCAGTTATGGGCGCAGGCGGCGTTGGGGGATATTTCGGCGGGCTGCTGGCGAGAGCCGGGCACAACGTCACGTTCATCGCCAGGGGAGAGCATCTGGACGCGATCCGTCGCAACGGGCTGCAGGTGATCAGCGGCAACGACGGTGAATTCAACGCGCCGGGCAACGCAACCGACAACCCGGCCGATGTCGGCCACCAGGATCTCGTCCTGTTCACCGTGAAGATGTACGACAACGACGCGGCGATTCGCGCGATTGGCCCGATGTTGGGGCCCAACACCATCGTGTTGACGTTGCAGAACGGCATCGACAACGGCGAGCGGTTGGTTGAAGTCTATGGGGCGGAACGGGTGATGATCGGGTCGGCGTACCTTGAAGGACGGATCAGCGAACCCGGAGTGGTCACGCAGGGCGGTCCGGGCTCGGCATCTTTCGGGGAGCGGACCATCGGGATCACCGAACGCGGACAACGGCTTCTGGAGGTATTCCAGGGGGCAGGCTGGCGGGTGGAACTGCTGGAGAACATGACGGGAATGCTGTGGAAGAAGTTTGCATACCTGTCGGGTTCCGCCGGTGTGTGCGCGGCCAGCGGGTGCATGTACGGAGAATTGCGGAGCATCCCCGAGACTCGGGAGGCGATTCGCGCCGCCATAGCGGAAGCGCTCGCGGTCGGAGACGCAGCAGGAGCGCCGCTTGAACCCGATTCGCTGGAGTGGTCGATGAATGCCCTGGACAACTTCCCGGCTACGGGGATGGCGTCGCTGGCCAAGGATTTCGCGGAGGGCCGCCCCGTGGAATTGGAAGGCTTGACCGGGGTTGTCATCCGCATGGGAGAACGGCACGGCGTCCCGACCCCGGTGAACAACGCGCTGTATGCCGTGCTGAAGCCGCGCGCCAATCGGATCGAGGCGGCGTTGACCAGTCAGTAGCGGATCCGCAGGAACCGGCCGGCGTGCCGGCTTGAAGACGGCGGGAGCAGGCTCCAACCCCTGATGTCAGGGGCCATTCCAAAGTCGCCTGATAACCTGCTCGTCGCCTGAAAAACGGCAAGTTGCCTGATAACCCGCTCGTGGTGAGTCTGTCGAACCGTGGGCGGGTCCAGCGACAGGCTGCGCGTGCGCGGAAGTGGCGCGACGTTGGTATGGCCCTGCCTGGGGCTGTGGACCGGGGATGATCAGGATTCCGGGTAGGTGAGTTTCAGGAGGACGTGGCGGCGATTTTCGGTGTAGGGGCGGACCTGTTCGGGCCAGCGGCCGGCGTCCACGGCGTCCGCCCATTCCGGGCTCGTGAGAACGTCCGGGCTTTCCAGTTGGTACACGGCATGATGCTTGGGGGTTCCGGGGATTTCAATCTCCCGAACCTCGCCGCCCATCGCCATGACCAGACGCTGGGTTTCGTAACGGGTTACACCGATCACGCCGGGAGTCTGGTTCAGGAGCGGACAATGCTCGGTGTTGTACACGTCGTTGAACAGGGCCTCGCGGTCGGGGTCAATGTCCATGCTGGCGATGAACAGGTACCTGGATTTGAGATCGGCCATTTGGAAACCTCCGTGGCGTGATGAGCAAATTGAGAAGGTGAGGATGGGATTTGGTGGATTCAGTGGGATTGGTGGAGCATCTGGGCGGCCATGGCCCAATCGGAGCGGGCGGCCGCTGAATCTCCAATGGCGGAGTAGCTTTTGCCCCGGGAAACGTAGGCCTGGGTGAACCGGGGGTTCAGTTCGATCACCCTGGTGAAGTCAATGACGGCGGCATCGTTGAGCCCTGCGTCGCGGAGGGCCAACCCCCGCCAGTACAGGCACTCAACGTCGTCGGGAGACAGCGTGACTGCCCGGTCAAAATCTGTGACCGCGGCGTCCAGATTGCCCAGATGGTAGCGGGCGCGTCCGCGGGTGCGCCAGGCCAGGGCCAGCGTGTCGTTCAGGGTGATGGCCCGGTGGCAATCCGATTCAGCCTCTTGCCAGCGGCCTGTTTCGAGCCTGGCGGCGGCCCGCAGCGACCAGGCCGACGCGTGCGCCGGACTCGATTCGATTGCAACGTCAAGATCGTCGATTGCGGATTGCCACCGGCCAAGCCTCCCGAAAATCTCGGCGCGCCTGACCCTGACCTCCGCGTTGCCGGGTTCAATGATGACGGCCAGGTCAAGGTCGGCCAGCGCGTCGGCCTGGCGACCCAGGCCAAGGAGCGCACCGCTCCGGAGCAAATAGGGGCCGGCGGTACGGTCGCCCTCGGCAATCAGCGAGGCGGCCTCAGCGATGACGCGTTGGAAATCGGAAGGGTCCATGGTATCCGGACACAGTGGCGCCGGGGCGAATGATCATTCGCCCCGGCGCGGCGCTCACGGATGGGTCGGCGGCGACGGCAACGGCCGGGCCGCGCTAAAACGCCCGCTTGTGAGAGTAGTCAATCTCCTCATTGGTGATGAACTCAAGCAGGACGGCGTTGCCGTTTTCGTTCTGCTGACGGGCGCGCTGGAAGGCCGGTATGATCTCGTTGGGGTCGGTGATGCGCTCAGCGTAACCGCCCATGGCGCGACCCATATCGGCGTAGTTGCCGCCCAGATCGCGGGTGTTGTAAAGCTCATGGGAGCGTTGCATGGCGCCCGTCTCCACGGCCATGGTGGAGTTATTCAGGACGACGGTGGTGATGGGGGCGCCGCTGCGCACCGCGGTCTCGAAGTCCAGGCCCACCATTCCGAAGGCGGCATCGCCCATGAAGTTGACGCACATCTTCTCCGGCGCGGCCAATTTCGCGCCGATTACCAGGCCCAGTCCGGTGCCCAGGCCATGGGATTTCCCCCAACCGAGATAGCTGCGGGGGCCGCCGGCGCGGTAGAACGGGGTGATCTGGTCGCGAGGGCTGCCGGAATCGTGGGTGATGATGGCCTCGTCGGACGGCACGGCGGCCTGGAAGTCCGTGATCACCCGGTAGGGATTGACCAATGGGCCGGCGTCGGTGGTTTTGTGCTGCCATTCGGCCAGCCACGCCTGCCGGACGGACGCGATCTCGCCGGTTATCTCGGCGTTGTTGCGCCGGGTGTCTCCGACTATCTCGCGGCACGCTTCGATCATCTGCCGGAGGGCAAGCCTGGAATCGCCGACGAGGGGGAACTGGACGTCGTAGTCCTTGTTCAGGTCGCGGGGGTCGTTGGTGTTCTGGATCAGGGTGCGGCCGGCCGGCAGGTTCATGGACATGCCGTGCTTGGTGAAACTGGACCCTACGCCGAAGATGACGTCGGCGCGCCGCATGAAGTGATAAAGGGTGCCGGACATCACGCCGGAACCGCTGCCCAGGGCGAGGGGGTGGTGTTCGGGGAAGCCGCTCTTGCCCAGCAGGGTTGTCATAACGGGAGCGGACAGCAGTTCCGCCAACTCGATCAGGTCGTCGGTTGCTTCGGCGTACATGACGCCCTGGCCGGCATGGATGACCGGGTAGGTGGCGGAACACAGCGCGCGGGCGGCGGCCTCAACGTCGTCGGGGTCGGCCTGCGATGCGGAGCGACGCACGTTTCCGCCCCAGTAGAACGCCTCTTCCGACACCTCTTCGAGGGCCACGTCGGCGGGGATTTCGATCATGGACGGTCCGGGACGGCCGGTGTACAGGGCGTTGACGGCGCGTCGCATCACCTGGCTGGTGCTGGCAGACAGGTTCAGCCGCTCCAGGTGCTTGGTGACGCTGGCGAAGCTTTCGATGGAATCGAACATCGGGAAGACGCCCTGGCGTTCGCGGGGGTGCCCCAGGGGAAGGAGCAGGATGGGCACGGAGTCCGAGAAGGAGGTTGCGACGCCCGAGTAGGCGTTCTCGGCGCCAGGCCCGTACTGCATGGCGAAGACGCCGGGCGGCCGGCCGTTGGTGACGCGGCTGTAGCCGTCGGCGATGCCGACGCCGACGCGTTCCTGGCGACAGATGACGGGCCGGATGCCGGCGGCGGCGCACGCTTCGATGACGGGCGTAGTCGGGAAACAGGACAGGTACTCGACGCCCTCCCGCTTCAGGATTTCGGCGATTGCTTCAATGGTTTGCACTTTAGAACCTCTATGGGCAGCGTCCGGCGGACATGGTTAACCGCCGGCGCTCAGATACGCGAGAGTATAGCATCGCGGGCGGTTGGTTGGTTGTCTGGATTGTGCCCACCGGGTTCCGGGGCTAGAATGGCGGGGCAAACCCAATCGGGAGTTAGATATTGACCCACGGAGCTTTGGCCGGCGTCAAGGTGGTTGACCTGACCCACCACATAGCCGGCCCATACGCCACCAAGTTGTTGGCCGATTTCGGCGCCGACGTGTTGAAAGTCGAGCGGCCGGGCGGAGACCCCGCCCGTCGTCTGCCGCCGTTCCACCATGACGACCCCCACCCTGAGAAAAGCCTGCCGTTCCTGTACCTGAACACCAACAAGCGGAGCCTGATGCTGAACCTGAAAACGCAGCAGGGCCGCGAGATTTTGCTGGAACTCATCTCGGACGCTGACGCACTGGTGGAGAATTTCTCGCCGGGAGTGATGGCTGCGTTAGGTCTGGATGCCGAGACGCTGCACGCCCACAACCCCGGGCTGGTGGTGGCGTCGGTGTCCAACTTCGGGCAGACGGGGCCATGGCGGGACTACCGTGCGACCGAGATCGTTGAATACGCGCTGGGCGGTTTGATGTACATCTTCGGCGCATACGACCGCGAACCGCTGAAACACGCGCTGCACCAGGCCCAGTTCAAGGCGGGCACTAACCTGGCGTCCGCGACGCTGATGGCGCTGTATCACCAGCGACTGACCGGCCAGGGCCAGCGGGTGGACGTGTCAATCCAGGAGAGCATCGCGTCCGCGCTGAGAGACGTCACCAACAACTACACGTACACGGGAGCGGTGCGACGCCGGCAACCGAACCACACCGGAGACCTGACGCGGCTGCGGGCGGTGTCCGATGGCTACGTGCTGCCGAATCCAGGGTTGGGAGCATCCCTGGACTGGAACATACTGGTGGACTTCCTGGAGGCGCCGGCGCTTGATGACCCGATGTTCGACAACGCATCGGCGCGGTTGGAGAACGCGGAAGCGCTGGGCGAGATACTGGACGAGATTTTCGCCACCAAACAAAAACAGGACATTTTCTACGCGGCCCACCAGAAGCGTTTTATATACGGAGTGATCGATTCGCCGGAGGAAACGATGGACAACCCGCAGATCAACGCGCGCGGGTACTACGTGCCCCTGGATCATCCGGAACTGGGCGAGATCACGTTCCCGGGCGCGCCGTTTCTCATGAGCGGTTCGCCGTGGGCGGTTGAATCGGCTGCGCCGGCCCTGGGTCAGCACAACGGCGAGGTGTTGGGCGCGTTGGGATATGACGCCACTCGGATGGCCTACCTGACGGCATCGGAGGTTATCTGACATGGCAGGACCGTTGCAGGGCGTGCGCATCGTCGAGATGGGCCAACTGATCGCGATACCGTCCGCGATGAAGTGGTTGGCGGATATGGGGGCGGAAGTCATTCGCCTGGAATCGGTGCAGAGGCTGGAGAGTTACCGCACCGACTCCCTCTACCACAACGACGTGGAGGGGGACTTCTGGAATCGGGGGGCGAACTTCTACGAGCAGAACCGCAACAAGCTGGGATTGACTCTCGACCTGAGCAGAGATGAAGGCAGGGACGTGCTGCGGGACCTGATCGTAACCGCGGACGTTTTCGCAGAGAACTTCACGCCCAGGGTGATCCGCAATTTCGGGCTGGAGTATCGGGACCTCAGGAAGATAAGGCCTGACATAATCATGGTGTCCTCAACCGGCTATGGATTTGAAGGGCCGTGGTCCAATTTCGGGGCGACCGGGCCGGCGACTGAGGGCGCGGCCGGTTTGGCCTACATCACCGGCTACAAGGGCGGCGGCCCCATGATGTCGGAGATACCCTATACGGACTACACGGCCGGAGAACACACAGTGGCGGCGGTGATGCTGGCGTTGATGCACCGGCTGAATACGGGTCAGGGACAGTTCATCGACGTGTCCCAAACGCAGACGTGCAGCGCGACAATACCGGAAGCGCTGCTGGACTGGACAGTCAACGGGCGAGTGCAGGACAGGCTTGGGAACGAAGATCCGGCGATGTCACCGCACGGCTGCTACCCTTGCGCCGGCGACGACCGATGGATCGCCATTGCCATCGACAGCGACGAGGCATGGCTGGCTCTGTGCCAGGTGATGGGGCGAGCCGATTGGTCGGCGGATGACCGGTACCGGGATGTCCTGCTGCGCATCCGGCATCGGGAAGAACTGGACAAGATGCTGGCGTTTGAAACCCGGAGCCACGACAACCACGAGTTGATGGGCAAATTGCAGGCGGCAGGAATCGCTGCAGGCGCGGTGATGGACAGCGAGGATCTGCTGTTCAACCAACACCTGAAGGAACGGGGATTCTACGAAGTGGTGCCGCACCACCCCGATACCGGCATGCCCCCGCTGCCCTACGCCAGCCGCCCGTGGAAACTGTCGGAAACGCCGGCGGACCCACCCAAGCCGGCGCCGATCATGGGCCAGCACAACCGGCAGATACTGGCCGGGCTGTTGGGCAGAACGGATGCGGACATCGCCGCGTTGGAAGAAGCCAACGTGATCGGGTATGTGCCGTTGGCCCCGCGCGGGGTCCGGCGTCCGTCGTTGGATGAGCAGGTGAGGCAAGGCAGGATGCAGCGTTACGATACCAATTACGCGGAACGGGTGCGGGAGTGGTTCGGGATTGGCGAGCAGGCTTAATGGCTGGTTCGCTTCCGGTTTCCATAAATCGACCACGCGGGAGGAAGTGGAGCAAGGCTGGCTCCGACCGTCAAAAGCAAAACGCCTCGCCAGAACCGGCGAGGCGTTTTTGATGGGCTGCTGATCGAGCGCCGGTTAGCTTTGGCGGGATTCGAACGCGGAGATGTCTTCCTCGTGCTGGAGGGTTAGGCCAATGTCGTCGAGGCCGTTGAGCAGGCAGTAGCGCCGGAACTCGTCCACTTCGAAGTCCACCACAATTTCTTCATCGCCGTCGCGGACCTGTTTTGCGTCCAAATCCACGGTGATCTGGAAACCGGGGTTTTCCTTGGATTTGTCCATGATCCGACGCACATCGGCTTCGGGCAAGGTCAGCGGCAGCACGCCATTTTTGAAGCAGTTGTTGAAGAAGATGTCGGCAAAGCTGGGAGCAATGATGCAACGAATGCCGTAGTCTTCCAGCGCCCAGGGGGCGTGCTCGCGGGACGAACCGCAACCGAAGTTGGGGCCCGACACCAGGATCTTGGCGTTGCGGTAGGCGTCCTGATTGAGCAGGAAGTCGGGGTTTTCCGAGCGATCATCGTTGTACCGGTAGCGGTCGAACAGATACTGGCCGAAGCCGGTGCGTTCGATGCTCTTGAGGTACACGGCGGGGATGATCATGTCGGTGTCAACATTGACGGCATCCAGGGGAGCGACGACGCCTTCCAGTTTGACGAAGGGTTCCATTTTGCTTTTCCTCACGATTCCCGCCGAGCGGGAAGATGGGCCGGTAGATTGTTCATCCTCACGCTCACACCAACCCTCTCCTGTCGAGGGCAGGGTGATGGCACGGGGTGTTTACAGATCGCGAACGTCCACGAAGTGGCCGGCGATGGCGGCGGCGGCGGCCATCTCGGGACTGACCAGATGGGTGCGGCCACCCCTGCCCTGACGGCCCTCGAAGTTGCGGTTGGAAGTCGAGGCGCAGCGCTGACCCGGATCAAGAATGTCGGGGTTCATGCCCAGACACATCGAGCAGCCGGCGACACGCCAGTCGAACCCGGCGTCCTTGAACACCTGGTCCAGGCCTTCGGCTTCCGCCTCGGCCTTGACGCGGGCGGAGCCAGGGACGACCATCGCGTAAACGTCGGAACTGACCTGCCGGCCGCGAATTACACTGGCAGCGGCGCGGAGGTCGTCGATGCGGGCGTTGGTGCAGGCGCCGAGGAACACGCGGTCGATCTTGATGTCCTCGATGCGCTGGTTGGGTTCCAGGCCCATGTATTCCAGGGCGCGTTCCGCGGCCTCGCGTTCGGCGGTGGTTCCGAAGGATGCGGGGTCTGGGACCCGGTCGGTGATGGCGGCCACCATGTCCGGCTTGGTGCCCCAAGTCACGAAGGGGGCCAGATCGGAGGCGTTGATGACGATGGTGCGGTCGTAGGAAGCCCCGGCATCGGTGGTCAGTCCGCGCCATTCTTCTATCCTGGCTTCCAGTTCGGCGCCCTTGGGCGCATAGGGCCGGGTGCGAACGTAATCGAACGTGGTGTCGTCGGGCGCGATCATGCCGGCGCGGGCGCCACCTTCGATGCTCATGTTGCAAACGGTCATCCTGCCGTCCATGGACATGCCGCGTATGGCTTCGCCGGTGTACTCGATGACGTGTCCGGTGCCGCCGTTGACGCCCATGTGTCCGATGATGCCCAGGATGACGTCCTTGGCTGACACACCGTTGGGCAGTTCGCCTTCGACGCGGACTTCCATGGTGCGCGGTTTGAACTGGCGCAGGGTTTGGGTGGCCAGGACGTGTTCCACTTCGGAAGTGCCGATGCCGACGGCAAAGCAGCCGAGGGCGCCGTGGGTGGAAGTATGGCTGTCTCCGCACACGACGGTCTTGCCGGGGAGGGTATAACCGAGGTCCGGCCCGATGACGTGTACGATGCCCTGGTTCTCGCTGAAGCGGTCGTAATAGAACGGCAACTCAAACTCGGCGGCGTTGCGGTCCAGCGCATCAAGCTGAGCCTTGGAGATTTGGTCCTCGATGGGGCGCGTAAGTTCCCAGGTGGGGGTGTTGTGGTCGGCGGTGGCGACGGTCAGGTCGGGGCGGCGCACCTGGCGGCCGGCCATACGCAGACCATCGAATGCCTGGGGCGAGGTTACCTCATGGACCAGGTGCAGGTCGATGTAGATCAGCGACGGCTGCCCCGGCTCTTCGCGCACGACGTGGGCATCCCAGATTTTTTCGAACATGGTACGGGCGGCCAATTTCAATCCTCCTAGAACGGGGGGCGGCTAGCGAGCGCGCCCAAAATTACAAAACGGCTCGCCAATTATAGCACTGGGCGGGCACGAACTGTTTCAGTGCGCGCCGGTGCCCTCCAGGGTCATGAGTTCGACGATGTCGTTGCTGGTGACCGCCCCCAAAAACCGGACCGACTTTTCGTCGACCACCGGGATGACGGAGACGGCGTGTTCCGACATCCGGTGCAGCACGTCTTCCACGTGGTCTTCCGGGTAGGCCATCGGAGTGCTGGTGCGCAATACATCGCTGAGGGGAGTTTTGGCCCAGGCTCCTTTGGGCAGGTATCTCAGCATCTCCAATGAAACGATGCCTTTCAGCGTGCCCTTCTCAGCCACCACGTAGTCGTGCTGGTGGGGAACGACCCAACGCTCGGCGAAATCCCGAACCGAGACTGACGGGTCGGGGTGGCTGCGGGACCGGTCCAGGATGTCGTCAACAGTCATGTCGTCCAGAGCGAAACCGACTACACCGGCGGGGATGTCGTCCAAATGGTCCGGAAGGTCGGGTTTGCGGCTGGCGCGCCCGACGGCGAAAGTAATGACGGGCGGCATCAACAGAATGTACCCAAACATCACCAGCACCAGGAACGAGAATACGACCTCGTCGATGGTGCCGGTTTCCCACAGGACCAGGAGGAGGGCGATCTCCGCGACACCCTTGCCCATGAGTCCCGACGCCACCGCGTAAGGGACGGTGAGGCGCGACAGGTACGCGCCGATGAAAGCGCCCAGGAAATTCCCAAACAGGGGGACCAAAGCCAAAGCCAACATGGTCCAGGGATTCAGGGTGATGAACGAGAAACTGAAATGCAAACCGGCGGAGGCGAAGAAAAGGGGCACGAAGAAACCCTCCGCAACGCTGCGCAGTCCCGGCAGGATTTCGCGCCGCACCTGGTATGACAATCCAGACAACGAGGCGCCGAACAGCAACGCGCCCAGGGAACCGTGCAGCCCCATGAGTTCCGCGCCGTACACCATTAGGAACAGGACGCCGATGAGCAAACCCAGGGAGAGTTGCGGCACCTGGATCAGGCGCTGCAGCCAGGACACCGTTGGAGGCAGCACACGGGACGCCATTACCCACGACACCACGGCGAAGCCTGCGATTTTTCCCAGAAGGATCAGGATGCCCGTTACGGACAACTCGTGGGAATGTTCACCGATGCTGAAACCGATCAGCAGCAGGGTGATCAATTCGGAGATGACCACCACCGTGAAGATTTGGAGCCCGACCGGTTCTTTCAGTCGACCTTCGTCCGAAAGCACTTTTGCCACAATGCCCAGGCTGGTCATGGAGAGGACGCCAGCCAGGGCGATCGCTTCGGTAAAGTTCAGGCTCAGACCGAAGTCAAAGACCAGGTCTGTGGTCACGAGCATCGCGATGCTCATCGAAAAGATTACCGACAGTATGGCGGCAACGAAGTAGTGACCCCTGAGGGTGGACATAAAACTGGAAATATCGATCTCATCGAGGCCGATCAGGAAGAAAAATATAAACACTCCAAGCGTGAGCAGGAGTTCCAGATGTCCGGAAGATTCTATTGACCAGATGCCGGTCAGATTCAGGACCGGCCCCAGCAATATCCCGGCCGTCGCGTAGGCGACGATGGCATTCAGACGGAGGCGACGGAAAATGCCTTCGGCAAGCTTAGTGGCAATTACCAGAAGCCCCAGTGACAGCAGCGCTTCGTGGTTCATTCGAACTTGGCTCCGTTATGGTCGGCCACACAGGGCAAACCCGGGCCCGGTAGCGGGCCCGCTATTGGGATGTTCGCCGATGCGGCCTTTCGGTATGTGTTTCCGCGGGTAGATATGTTGGGCGGCGCCCATTATTCCGCAATCAATGGCTGCGCACAAGTGATGCGCACAAGTGATGGTCGCGAAGTGCATATGGCGCGCGGGAAAAAGCACGCTGGGAAGGGAAAATGTTGCTTGTGATAAACTTGGCCCGAATTTCCAACCCAGCCGTAAACCCGGAGGAAGAACCGATGCCGTCCGCCGAAGCCGTTGTTCTGCCCGATAACGTTCGCCCAGTCCATTATGATCTCACGTTGACACCCAATTTTGACGACTTCACTTTCGACGGAGCGGTGGACATCACGGTGCAAATGGAACCCGGCACCTCGGAGATCATGCTGAACTGCTCCGAGATCGACATCAAGTCGGCAACTATCGGCTGGACCGATACCAACGGGGAACACGAACAGCAAGCATCCGGCATTGCCTACAACGCCGACGCCGAGACGGCGACCATCAGTTTCCCGGGATCGCCGGCTGATGGTTTGGTGGGAAACCAGCGCTTGCGGATGGTGTTCACCGGGGAGTTGAATGACAAGCTGCGGGGTTTCTATAGAAGCCAGTACACCAACCCGGAAGGCGAAACCGCGTATCTGGCCACCACGCAGTTCGAGGCGACGGACGCGCGGCGGGCTTTGCCGTGCTGGGACGAACCGGCGGTGAAAGCCACATTCCAGGTCACCCTGATCGTTCCCGAGGAAATGGAGGCGGTATCCAACACGCCCATCATCGAGGAGCGGGCGGGAGAATCTCCGGGCGTCAAAACGGTGAAGTTCGACACGACGCCGGTAATGTCCACCTACCTGCTCGCTTTTGTCATTGGGGACCTGACGCACATTGAGAAAGAGGCTGCGGACGGAACGGTGGTCGGCATCTGGATGACCCGCGGCAAGGAGCAGCAAGGTCAGTTCGCGCTGGATACGTCGGTCAAACTGCTGTCCTTTTTCAACGATTATTTTGGGATCCCTTACCCGTTGCCCAAACTGGACCACCTGGCCATTCCCGACTTTGCCGCCGGCGCAATGGAGAACTGGGGTTGCGTAACGTACCGCGAAACCGCGCTGCTGGTTGACCCGGCGAACTCGTCGGCCGGAACGCGCCAGCGGGTTGCCGAAGTGGTGGCGCACGAAATGGCGCATATGTGGTTCGGCGATCTGGTGACCATGGAATGGTGGGATGATCTCTGGCTCAACGAGAGTTTCGCGACGTGGGTTGGGACCAAAGCCGTTGACTGGCTGTTCCCGGAATGGTCGATGTGGACGCAGTTCGTGAACATGGACACCAACCGGGCATTCAGTCTGGACGGCCTGAAGAACTCCCATCCCATCGAGCAGGAAGTCCTGAACCCGGCGGAGGTCAGCCAACTGTTCGATGCGATCAGCTACAGCAAGGGTGGGTCGGTGCTGCGTATGCTGGAGCATTTCCTGACGCCCAGCGCCTTCCGAATCGGCCTGAACATCTACCTGAACCGGCATTCGTACAACAACGCCCGCACCACCGACCTGTGGACGGCGTTGGAAGAATCGTCGGGCCAGCCCGTCAACTCGATCATGAGCAGTTGGACCGGCCAGATGGGCTACCCGGTGCTGGACGTGGCGGCGTCGCCAACCAGCGGCGGCCTGTCGCTGGAGGTGAAACAGGAACGGTTCGTGTTTGATTCGGCGCCGGGAGACGGGTCCGATGGCGACGATGAGGAACAGGTGTGGCCGGTGCCGCTGACCGTGGCGGCCCAGGGCGCGGGCATTACGGCGACCCTCGTCAACGCCGCCAGCGACACGGTGGAGATTGCCGCGCCCTCGGAACCTGAATGGTTCAAGGTAAACCCGGACCAGACCGGATTCTACCGGGTGAACTACACCGACGGGGACTGGGACCGGTTGGTTCCCGCGATCGAAAATCAGGCGCTGCCCGCGACCGATAGACTGGGCATCCAGAATGACGCTTACGCGTTGGCGAAGGCGGGGTTGCTGCCGGTTACGCGGTTCCTCACGCTGGCCAAGGCGTACCAGGATGAAAATGACGCCTCGGTCTGGAGCGATCTGGCCACCAACCTGCGGGAAATTGAAGGGCTGATCTCAGAAGAACCGTGCCTGGAAGCATTCCGGGCTTTCGGACGCGAGTTGTTCGCGCCGGCGGCGCAGAAATCCGGGTGGGAGCCACGGCCGGGCGAAGGGCATCTGGACTCCCTGCTGCGGTCAACCGTTCTCAGCCAGGCGGGCGTATATGGCGACCCTGCCGTGATCGGCCAGGCCCAGGGATTGTTCGAGCAGTACCAGGAAGACCCGTCCAACGTTCGGCCTGACCTGCGGGGCGTGGTGTTCAGCCTGGTGGCGCAGGAAGGCGACCGGGCGGTGTACGACCGCATCTGGGAGTTGGAACGGGCAGCGGAGTTGCATGAAGAAAAGATCAGGCTGCTCATGTCGCTGGCGCGATTCCAACAGCATGACCTGTTGCGGGAAACGCTGGACCGTTCTCTGAGCGACGATGTGCGCCTGCAGGACACCATCTTCGTGGTTTCTGCGGTTGCCGCCAATCACCGCGGCCGCGACCTGGCCTGGGAGTTCCTGAAGGAACAATGGGACGAATTCGACCGGCGTTATGGCGGCGGCGGGTTTGGCCTGATGCGATTGGTTGCCATCACCAACTCCTTTACCACCAACGCCCGCCGGGATGACGTGGCCGGATTCTTCGAGCAGCATCCGACCCCGGCCGCCGAGCGCACGATCCGGCAGGCCCTGGAGCGAATCGCGCTCAACGTGGCATGGCTGGACCGTAACCGGGAGGAAGTGGCTCGGTACTTCGCATAGTCAGGGGTTTCATTGGATGCTCGGGGTTAGAGCCGAGTTTGCAATCAAACCGCGATTGTGCGCGCGAGTGTCCGGTTATCGTTGGGGGAAGCCGTTGCTGCGGCTTCCCCCAACGCGGTTCACAGGATCAGTGGGTGGACAGCGCCAGCAATGAGTCGGACAGGGTCTCGATGCGTTGGCGCTGAGGTATGCAGGCGATCCAGCGTTGCGGGATGGCGGATGCGCCGTAGCGGGCCCCGAGAACCGCGCCGGCCACCGCTGCGTTGGTGTCGGTGTCTCCACCGGCAGCGACCGAGGCGATCAACGCATCTTCAAAACCCATGGGGGTTGCGGCGGCCCAGAGTCCAAATTCCATGGCGAGCAGGGTGTGGCCGATCAGGCGGTGTTCACAGAGCAGCCATTCGTTGCCGGCCGGCGGCGCCTCCCCGGCGATCAGCGAGTCCAAAGCAGCGGTGGGTATTCCGTCACGGTGGGCGATGGCGGCCATGTCGGGAGCCCCATCATTCATGGCGGCGACGAGAATCCCGTGCAGGTCCGGTTCCACGCCGTTCAGGAGCATGGCAATGGCGGAATTCACGATGATGCAGGACCACTGGCAGGTATCCGCGTAGTGGGTGACGGCGCAGGACACAGCGGATTCGCGCACCAGCAGGCCAGGATCGTTGCGGTGGGCGATGGCAACAGGAGCGCAACGCATCACGCCGCCGTTTGGGGCGATGCGGTTCTTGCGTTCATAGATCGTGCGCGCAGCCTCGGGAAGCGGGCCACCTCGCTCCAACTCCCGAATGACCTCACGGGTCGTGATGCCGATTCCGCGACCATTCACGCGTTTCCAGGTGATGAGACGGTCGGCAAAATCCTGTTCGTAGTCGGGGCCGGTCAATATGGAGTCCCCCAGGTCCACCGCCTGTGCCAGGTCATCGTCCATGGGCCGGTGTGCCTCGCCAGGATGGATTTCGGTGACACCGTCCGGATGACGACGGGAGATGTGATCGTATCGGCGTCCTTCGACCTCCAGGCCCAGCAGGTTGCCGGCGGCCAGGCCGAGCAGCACTCCGCGCGCGCGATCCTTGAGGTTGTCGTCGGGATCGGCTGCGGTCACCCCACTGAGCAGGTTGACCAGTTGCGGAGCATGGGAAATCACGTTGGGATCGGTCATTAAAAACCACCAATTGCAGAATTGTGCCGCGTGTGAGGCAGGCGAACATTGTACCTTTTCGGCTCTCACAAGTTTGACACCGCCAACGATTGCGGGTAGCCTTGATTGTGAATTAACGTACAAACAGTTGTGAATTATGGACTCCTTAGAACGTATCAATGAACTGAAATCGCTCCTCCAAAAACGGATTTTGGTCATCGACGGAGCGATGGGAACGCAAATCCAGGGGAAAGGGTTGGGACCCTCCGATTTCGGAGGCGATGAGTACGAAGGCTGCAACGAATACCTGAACGTCACCCGGCCGGATGTCATCGCTGACATACACCGGGCGTACCTGGTAGCGGGCGCGGACATCATCGAAACCAATACTTTCGGCGCGACCGCCCTGGTGTTGGGCGAATACGACCTGGCGGAGCACGCCCGCCGGATCAACGTGGACGGCGCAAGCATCGCCCGCCGCGTGGCGGATGAGATCACCGGCAGCGAGCCCGGCAAGCCGCGCTTCGTGGCTGGCGCGATGGGTCCGACCACCCGTACCATCTCGGTTACGGGCGGACTCACGTTCGACGAACTGGCCGCGGATTACCACCAACAAGCGGCTGGCCTCATCGAAGGCGGCGCGGACGTGCTGCTGCTGGAAACCAGCCAGGACACCATCAATATCAAGGCCGGCCTGGAAGGCATCGACCGGGCACAGGCGGAACTCAACAGCGATGTGCCGGTCGCCGTGCAGGGAACCATAGAACCGATGGGGACTCTGCTGGCGGGCCAGGATGCGGAAGCGTTGTACACGTCCCTGGCGCACCGCGAGTTGCTGTGGGTGGGTTTCAACTGCGCCACCGGCCCCGAGTTTATGACCGACCACCTGCGGACGCTGCAGGAACTGTCCCGATTCAGCATCGCGTGCGTGCCCAACGCGGGACTGCCCGATGAGGACGGCAACTACAACGAGTCACCGGAGATGGTGGCGAGCACGCTGGAGCGGTTCGCCGCGAACGGCTGGCTGAACCTTGCCGGAGGCTGTTGCGGCACCGGCCCCGACCACATTCGTCGCATCAACGAAGCGATGGCAACCAAGGCTCCCCGGAATGCCAGTATCCAACTCGAAACGCGGGTGTCGGGCATCGAAGCGGTGGTGGTCAACGAGGACACCCGACCGACCATCGTAGGCGAGCGGACCAATGTGCTGGGCAGCCGGCGATTCAAGCGGCTGATCAGCGGCGAGAAATTCGAGGAAGCCGCGGAGATCGGACGGCGACAGGTGCGCAATGGCGCCCACGTTCTCGATGTCTGTCTCCAGGATCCGGACCGGGACGAAATTACCGACGTTATCAAGTTCCTTGACCAGTTGAACCGCCGGGTCAAGGCGCCGATCATGATTGACTCGACGGATGCTTCTGTGATCGAAGAATCTCTAAAGCGGCTGCAGGGCAAATCCATCATCAATTCCATCAACTTGGAGGACGGCGAAGAGCGGTTCCAGCGGGTGGTGCCCCTGGCCCGGCGTTATGGCGCCGCGCTGGTGGTGGGATGCATCGACGACGACCCGAACCAGGCGCAGGCGATCACTCGCGAACGAAAACTGGAGATAGCGCAACGCTCTCACCGTCTGCTCACCGAGAAATACGGTGTGCCCGAGCAGGACATAATGTTCGATCCACTGGTGTTCCCCGCCGGCACCGGGGACGAAAACTACGTGGGTTCTGCCGCCGAAACCATCGAAGGCGTGCGCATAATTAAGGAGGCGTTGCCCAACACCAAGACGGTGCTCGGAATATCCAATGTGTCCTTCGGGTTGCCGGCGGCCGGTCGTGAAGTGTTCAATTCGGTTTTCCTGTACCACTGTACGCAAGCCGGGCTGGACATGGCCATCGTCAACTCGGAAATGATGCAGCGCTACACCACAATCCCCGAAGAAGAGCGGCGATTGTCGGAGGATCTGATCTGGAATCGTGGCGACGACCCTGTGGCGGCGTTTGCCGCGCACTTCCGCGACCGGGCTCCCCGCGCCACCGCCGAAGAGCGGCTGGCTCTGCCGTTGGATGAACGGCTGGCTCAGTGCATCATCGAAGGCAGTAAGGAAGGTCTGACCGATGACCTGGATCTGGCGTTGCAGGAACGCGAACCGCTGGCGATCATCAATGGGCCGCTGATGGCAGGCATGGACGAAGTGGGCCGTCAGTTCAACGCCAATCAACTGATCGTCGCCGAGGTGCTGCAGAGCGCCGAAGCCATGAAGGCGGCCGTGGCGCACCTGGAACCGCACATGGAGCGCAGCGATGCGGCCAGCCGGGGTTGCGTGCTGCTGGCCACGGTCAAGGGCGACGTGCACGACATCGGCAAAAACCTGGTCGAAATCATCATGTCCAACAACGGGTACCGCGTGGTCAACCTAGGCATCAAGGTGCCGGCGCAGGAACTGATTGCGGGATACCGGGAGCATCAGCCTGATATCGTTGGCCTGTCCGGCCTGCTGGTGAAGTCTGCGCAGATGATGGTGGAAACGGTGCAGGACTTCCGCACGGCCGGCATCCGGGTGCCGGTGCTGGTGGGCGGCGCGGCGCTGTCCAACCGGTTCACGCGCCTGCGGATCGCGCCCGAGTACGATGGTCTGGTGGCCTATTCCCCGGATGCGATGACCGGCCTCTCGCTGGCGAACGTGATACGGGACGACGACGAGAGGGAGCGACTGGCTGCGCGACTTGAGATCGAAAGCGCCGAGATGCAACAGGAAGCGTTGGCTCGCGGGTAGCTCCCCAATGACGTCTCCCAACACCACATCCCAAGTACCCACGCTGGACACTTCGCCGCAGCCGCCGGATCTGCGGCTCCACGTCCTGCAAGACTACGACCTGGACGAGATCTTCGGCTACATCAACCCGCAGATGCTGTACGTGCGGCACCTGGGATACCGGGGACGTTTCTGGGAGGCACTGCGCAACGACGAACCGAAGGCTATGGAATTGCGGCGGCAGGTGCAACGGGTGGAAGATATCGTGCTGTCCCGGTCTGACATCAGCGCCAGCGCGGTCTTCAAATTCTTCCCCTGCCGCTCGGACGGACAATGGCTGATTATCTACCAGGCCGACGGGGCCACCGAGTTGGAGCGGTTCTACTTTGGGCGGCAGCAGGGCCGGGACGGTCTGTGCCTGGCCGACTACGCGCGCCCGGTGGGAGACGGCCCGAATGACTACGTTGCCATGTTTGCCACCACGGTTGGGCCCGGGGTTAGGGACCTGTCGGAAAAGTGGAAAAACGACGGTCGCTACCTGGACTCGCACACTCTGCAGGCGCTGGCCCTTGAATCCGCGGAGGGATTTGCCGAACTTCTGCACAGGCGCATCCGCACCATGTGGAACATAGGAGACGGGTCGGGGACGAAAGTGGGTGGTGAGGACGAATTGCGGGACCTGTTCCGGGCAAACTACACGGGCAAGCGTTACTCATTCGGCTACCCGGCGTGTCCGCGACTGGAGGACCAGGAGCAGTTGTTCCGGCTTCTGGACGTTACCGACAACATCGGGGTGGAGTTGACCGACGGGTACATGATGGATCCCGAAGGTTCAGTGTCGGCCCTGGTGTTTCACCATCCGGGGGCCAAGTATTTCAGCCTCGACGAGGCCGATATCGAACGGCTGGAATCAGAGGTAGCAGCCCTGCCTGCGTAGGCGACGATGACGATAGCGCGACGTAAAAACAGTCAGCCCGTAATCCTTCCGGATACGGGCGTTATTTTCGCCGGACGATGCTGCCCGGGGTTATTGGGCCGTGAACCCGCCGTCCACCACCAGTTCGGCGCCAGTGATGTAGGATGCCTCGTCGCTGGCCAGGAACAGCACGCCATAAGCGACTTCTTCGCGGCGTCCGGTGCGCTTCATCGGGATGTTGGCGGTCATGGTGTCGCGGGTTGCAGAGCTTGCGGACCCTCCGGCCATCGGCGGCATCAAGCCCGGGTGCACGGAATTGACCCGTATGCCGGCTTCCGCCCACCTTACAGCGGCGGATTTGGTCATCAGCCGAACCGCGCCCTTGGATGCGTTGTAACCCATGTGGATGAAATCCTGGCCAACGATGCCTGAAATTGAAGAAATGTTGACGATGCTGCCGCCTTCGCCCTGTTCCATGGCCCCGATGGCGTGTTTCATGCCGAGGAAGACTCCCTTGGCGTTGATCTCCAGCAATCTGTCCCAGGTGGAAGTACCCAGATTGTTCTCCTCATCGTAGCCTGAGATGCCAGCGTTGTTGACCAAAATGTCGAGTCTGCCGTGTCGGGCGACGGTGTTCGCGATGACCTCCCGCCAATTGTCCTCATCGGTGACGTTGAGCCGAGCGAATTCAGCGGACCCGCCGTGGGCGACGATGTCGTCCGCGACCCGCTGTCCGTCGTCTTCAGAAACGTCGCAGACCACGACGGTTGCGCCTTCTTCGGCGAACAGGCGGGCCTCGACTTCTCCCATGCCGCGGGCGGCTCCGGTCACTATCGCGATTTTCCCTTCGAGCCTGGGCATGGCAATCCTCCCGAAATCAACGTTGATCAATTGGAATCCGCCGGATTATAGCACCGCGGCTCCGGTGGATTTGTCTCAACCCCGGCGCCGTCCGGCGGTTCAACTATCATAGGAGCAGGATCCCATGACCTCGTCTCCAGGATTGATTGCATCTTCACCCGTTCGGGGCGACGGAGATCCAAACTGGGCTGCTTCCGGCAATCTATTGGCATCAAACGTCGGCCTTGAAACCGGATACACGGCCGTGATCGATTTGGGTTCAGGGTCAGCGCGGGCAGTTGTGATGCAGGTGAACCCAGGCGGCGGCGTCGAGATCGTCGCTCAGCAACGGGTGAACCTCAACCTCATGAGCCACGTGGGAGAATCCGGTGTGCTTGACGATGCGGGCGTGGAAAGCACGGTGGATACGCTGGACGACTTTGCCCAGGTGGCGCGTGGATTCGGGATTCGCCATATCCATGCCGTCGGTACCGCCGCGCTTCGGGAGTCCGGAAATGCTGCGGCGATATTGGACGCGGCGGTCAGGCGTTTCGGCATACCGCTGCGGATCATAGACGGGGACGACGAGGCCGCGTATTGCTTCATCGGAGCGATCCACGGGCTGGCGGTGTCTGATGGCATCCTGGCCGATCTGGGCGGAGGCAGCACGGAGGTGGTGCAATTCCGCGGGCGCACGATGCGTTCCAGCGTTTCGCTGCCCCTGGGCAGCCTGAGAATCGCGAACCAGTTCCGCCTCACCGACCTGCCGACGGCAGAGGACATACACGCCGCCTACGAACACGTCCACGCCACGCTGGCAGAAGCGGGCGTGCCTCGGCTGGCGCCAGGAGATGAGTTGGTAGGTTCGGGTGGATCGGTTCGGCTGTTGTCCCGCCTGGACCGGGCGCGCGAGCCCTATCCCATCATCAAGATGCACGGGTATCAAATCGACGCTCCCGCGCTGGCTGACCAGGCCAGGTGGTTATCCTCCGTTTCCCGCGACGAGCGGTCCCGCATGGAGGGAATGAACCCCGAACGGGGCCATTCCATCGTGGGCGGCGCGGTCGTGGCGCACGCTCTGAGCGAGTACACGGGCGCCAACAGTATGCTGGTATCGGGACAGGGTTTGCGGGAAGGTTTGGCCAGACACCCCGACCTGTTGCGTCGTGACGCTCCCGTCAGCGTGCCGGCGCTCTCCTCGATCCGAATGGCCTCGCTGTCCGATTTGGCGAGAAGATTTGAACCACGGTTTTCGCAGCGTGGCGCACGGCGCGCCGCGTTGGCTGAACGTCTGAGTGAGGCAATCTGGGGCACCGAGAGCGAGACGATGTCCGTTGCGCTGCAATGCGCCGCGTTCCTGTTGGATATTGGCAATGCGATTGATTTTTACAATCGTCCCAACCGAACCGCGAGCATAATAGTGCGTACGGATTTGCCCGGGTTCACACATCGTGAATCGACGTTCGTTGCCGGGATCCTGTTGGCCTCCGAGAGCGCCGTGTTGCCCTCACGATTCCGACGTTCAAGGTTGTTGTCTGGCAGCGATTTGGAGTGTATAGCGCAAGGCGGAGTGGCGTTGACGCTGATCGACGAACTGGATAACCGACTCCCTCTCGGCTGTCCTGCCAGCGTAGTGCGAATTAACCGGCAAAGTGGTATGTTGGTGGTGACCACTCCGGGCTGGTCGGATGCAGCAGGCGCGGGAATCCGCGAACGATGGAACGCCGCTTTCGGAGAAGACATACAGATCACGAGGTGCGAATTATGACCAGATTGCAAGAACATCTCGCGTATAAGATGGGTGACCGCTATGGTCAGCATCCCGACGACGGAGAGTTTCCGGGCACGCTTATCATCGTTGAAGGTATCGACGGTTCAGGTAAAAGCACTCAGATAGACCTGTTACAGAAATGGTTGAACAGTCGTAACCTGGTAACTGTCTTCACCGAGTGGAACTCCTCTCCCATTGTGAGGCGGACCACCAAACGGGGCAAGACCGAAGAAATGCTGACGCCGATGTCGTTCAGCCTGATCCACGCTGCGGATTTCGCCAGCCGGGTCCACGCCCAGATAATTCCCGCCTTGCGCGCTGGAGCGACGGTGCTGGCGGACCGTTACGTATATACGGCATTCGCCAGGGATTCGGCCCGTGGCGTCAACAAGGAGTGGTTGCGAAGGATCTACTCCTTTGCCGTGCAGCCCACCCTGGGGTTGTATTTCAAAGTCCCGCTGGACGTGTCGATTCATCGCATCAACACGGGCCGGGAAGAGTTGGGCTACTACGAGTCGGGCCAGGATATGGGCTTCTCCAACGACCGCGAAGAATCGTTCCGTATTTTCCAGGGCAAGTTGCTGAACGAATACGAGGCCATGACCGAGGAGTTCGGCCTGATGACGATTGATGCCACGCAGCCCATCGCCGTCCAGCAGCAGCAGGTGCGCAGGTACGTGGAACCCCTGCTGGAAAACGCCATGGCCGTCCGCGGGCAGAGTGTCCCGGAAGCGCTGGGCAAGGCAGGGTTGAGCGGACGTTACATCAGCCCTCCGATGTCCCGCCGGCTAACCGCAACCGAGGTATCCGATCTCTAGGATGCCCACACCGCAGGTCAACTCCAACTCCTCGGAGTCGTGAAATGGACGATATCAGATTCTACGGTCACACCCCGGCAAGTCTCGGCGGAGAAGCCACCCCCGGGCGGTTGATAGTCCTGGAAGGGACCGACGGCGTTGGCCGTTCAACGCAGATCGGGATGTTGCAGGAATGGTTGGAGGCCGAAGGCTACGCGGTTTTGGTGACGGGCTTTCGACGTTCCGAGTTGGCCGCGACGGGCATCGACCGGGCCATGCGGGGGAACACGCTGGACGCGCTGACGCTCAACCTGTTCTATGCCACCGACTTCTGGGACCGGTTGGAAAAGAATATCGTGCCTGCGCTGCGCACCGGAATGGTGGCGCTGGTTGACCGTTACATCTTCTCCATCATCGCCCGGGCGAGGGTGCGCGGTGTGCCGTCCGCCTGGCTGGACGACGTATTCGAATTCGCGGTGGTGCCCGACCGGGTCCTATACCTGGACGTCGACGTGGACCAACTCTTGCCGCGCGTGCTTTCGGTGCGACAACTTGATCACTGGGAATCTGGCGAGGACTTCCTGCGCGGGCGGGACCTGTACGACAACTTCATCCGTTACCAGACAGCGTTGATTGACGAGTTCCGCACACTGGCCCAGGAGCACGACTTCGCCATGATTGACGCCCGTGGCAATGTCGGGGACGTTTTCCAGGCTCTCCAGAACGAGGTTCGCGAAGCCCTGAAAGGAATGGACCAGGTATAAATCTCTCCCGCTCGGCAGCGCAAAAAAACGAAAAGGGGCAGGATCAATCCTGCCCCTTATGCGTGCTGTTTCCCGCGAAAGATCCTACAGACCGAGCGCATCCGCAAGCCGGCGGCGGTGGAATTTGGGGTCACCCAGGAACTGGTACAGCGTGCGCGACGCCGTGGTGTGCAGGGTGAGGCCGTACTCGGTTGTGCTGCCCACGCCGGCGTGGACCTCATGAGCGTGGTTGCACGCGTTGTAGTACGCGGCGCTGCTGACGGTTTTGGCCAGGTGGATGCTGTCGGCCGCCTCCCGCTCGGTGTCGAGTTTCCAGAGGGCTTCGTAAGTTGTCCACCGCGCCGAGTCCAGTTCGTTGACCAGGTTGATGATGTGGTCCTGAACCCGCTGGAAACGCCCGATGGGAGTGCCGAACTGGATGCGTGTCCGGCTGTACTCCACGGACATTTCATAGACCTGCTGGGAGCCTCCGACCTGGTACGCGCAGAGCAGCGGAATGGCGTGGGCCACCGCCTGTTCCAAGGCCAGCCATCCCCCGGCGAATGGGCTTCCGCCAGGCATGGCGCGCCCTGACAACACGGCCGAGTTCCCGATTTGAACGCCGTCCAACCGGACTTCCGCCAGGTTCCAGGCGAATCCCTCCAGCCGCCGGACGGATACGCCCGGCGCATCGGCGGGAATGATCGCCAGACCGACGTGCTGACGATTCTCGGTACGGATGGCGCAGACGAGATCGGTGGCAGCGGCCGCGTCGTACACGAACACCTTGGTGCCCGAGACGCGGTAACCATCACCATCGGCTGACGCGATGGTTTGCACGTCGGATTCGTCCCACTGGTAATCGGCTTCGGTGATTGCCAGCGCAACCGTGCGTCGTCCGGCGGCAAGGTCGGGAAGCAACGAACGCTTCTGCTCTTCCGTGCCGGCTTCCAGGATCGCCAGGGCACCCAGGGCTGCGCTGCTGAAATGTGGGCCAGGAACCGGCCCGCGGCCCAGTTCTTCGAACAGTACGCCGGCGTCCGTGAATGAACCGCCTTCACCACCGTATTCAGTGGGGATGATGATGCCCAGCCACCCGGTGGCAGCCAATTTCGACCAGGGCTCGGATGGAGAGTTTTGACCGGTGGCCGCCAGTTCCAGCAGAGTTTCCTTGGTATATTCCGTATCCACAAAACGGCGCACTGCCGTCTTCAGCATTTCCTGTTCTTCCGAGAGAGACAAGTCCATTGATCGATTGCTCCTACGCCAATGCCAGGTTGAGAACGTCGCGCGGTGGCATCACGCCAGGGCGCCGGCACGCTCGCGTTGTTGACGCCCGATGCCAATGCGGCGCGACATGATCACCTTCTGGATGTCGGTGGTACCGCCTGGATGGAGCGCGATGATGGCCGCGCGCTGGTGGGCTTCGATGTGGCCGTCGCCGGCGCCCCACTGGGAATCCTTGGTCAGCGCGGCGGGTCCGAGGATGTCCAAGATGCCCGTGGCGATTCGCAGGCCGGACTGCTTGCGGAAGTACGAAGCCTGGGGTCCCTCGTAGGTGATGTGCGCTCCGCTGTGGCGCATCCAGTAGTTTCTCAGTTGGAACAGCCTGCCGATCTCGGCGTCGATGTAGATGTCGACGAGGCTTTCGCGAACGTCCGAGTCTTTGCTCAGGGGTTCGCCCCGTCGGTTGTTGGACTTGCAGTAGTCGAAAATTCGGTCCACGATCCAGTTGCGTCCGATCTTGCCACCCGTGCCGTGTTCAAGTTCGAGGTGGGTAGTGGCAACCTTCCAGCCCTCGTTCTCGCCGCCGATGAGGTTTTTGGCGGGCACGCGGACGTTGTCGAAATAAACGATGTTCTTGACGCCGGAACCGGCGCCCGACTCGCCGGCGGATGACAGCAGGTCCATGGGGAACACACTGATGCCGGGCAGGTCAGAAGGCACCATGAACCAACTCAGGTTGTGGTGCCGGTCACCCTCGGGATCGGTGCAGGTGATGGTCCACATGTAGTCGGAACCGTGGGCGCTGCCAACATAGACCTTCTGGCCGTTGATGACATAATCGTCGCCGTCGCGTCGGGCGGCGGTTTTGGCGTTGGCCAGGTCTGAGCCGGCTTCCGGCTCGGTGAGAAGCTGCCAGGTGCGGATTTCGCCTTTGAAAATCTTGGGCAGGAATTCCTGCTTCTGTTCCTCTGATCCCCAGACCAGGATGGAGTTGCCGCCCAATCGTCCGCCCGAGTCATAGTATGGTGGCAGCGACAGGTTGTGGCCGTCAATTTCTTCTTCAAGGACGACGGAGTGGTCAACGGTCAGCCCGCCTCCGCCATATTCTCCCGGCGCGGTCGGCCACAACCATCCCTTTTCGCCCAGGCGTCGCCCCAACTCACGGCGCAGTTGGTACTGTTCGTAAGTCAGGTCGATGGAGTCGGCTGGATGCTCGATACCATCGGGTATGTTTTGCTGGAGCCATCCCTGCACCTCGGTGCGAAACGCTTCCTGTTCGGCGGTATAACGGGGTTCAAAGTCCATGGTGTACCTCAATGCCGGCTCTGGCCGCGAAAATGGGGCCACAAGTTCAGGGCGCAATTATGCCCTATGCAACGAAGAGGGGCAACCGGGAACCGCCCCTCACGCATACGCAGTTCGGGGCGGTGATTTGTCAGAATCGGGATTCGCAGGATTTGAGGATTATCAGGATTGAGGCCGTTCCAATACGGATGATTGCAATCCTGCCAATCCGGAGATCCTGATGATCCTGATTCTGACGAGTTTCGGAACGGGACGCCCATGACGGAACCGCCCTGCAACCCCAGCCCCTGCTGGGTTTGATTGACAGGGACGCGCGATTCTTGCCAGAGTTTTCCAGTTGGCGAAGCGCCGGGGTGAGACTGTTGGCCTGCACCCCGACTCATCATCGCGTCATCGGCTGCGCAGGGCGCGTCCCGGGCGGGCGCCGGTGTGCTTACCGTCGTCGATTACCAGGGCGCCGTTGACGGCCACGTAGTCGATGCCCACCGGGAACTGCAACGGATCGTCGAAGGTCGCCGGGGTGTCCACGGTATCGGGATCGAACAGCACCAGGTCGGCTTTGGCGCCGTCGCGGATCACGCCGCGATCGGTGAACCCCAGGCGCCGCGCCGGCGCTCCGGTCATCTTGCGAACGGCCTCTTCCAGTGAGAACAATCCCTCGCCCCGCACGAACTGTGCCAGCACGTAGGGGTAGGTGCCATAGGTGCGTGGATTGGGTCTGCCGCCGGTGAGAATAGCGTCGGTGCCGATCATCTGCGCCGGATGCGAGGCGATTTCCCGGATATTTTCGAGGTTGCCGGTGCGCGCCACGAAGGCCACCTGCAATTCTTCTTCCAGCAGCAGGTCGCAAACGGCGTCCACCATGCGCCCGCCCCGGTGTTGCGCCAATTCCTCCAGCGAGCGGCCCTCCCATTCCTTATTCCTGTCCGAAGCGATGTGGGCGAAGATGTAGTTGTCCAGGGTCTGCCCGCCCCATTGCGGTTCGACGGCCTGGACCATCAACGCGCGCACAGCGGGGTCGGCGATGCGGGTCAGCAGGGCCTGCGGACCGCCGGCGTGTACCCAGTACGGCAGCAGGGAGTGCAGTATGGTGCTGGCCGCAGGGTAAGGATACTGGTCGAAGGTGACATCCTGGCCCCGATTGCGTGCGTCATCCACCAACCCGGTCATCTGGGCTCCCAGCCCGGCCACCGGGCTGTGGTAGTGCGAGATGTGAACCGGCGCTCCCGAACGACGGCCGACCTCCAGCGCCTCGCGGAAAGGATCCAGCAGACGGTCGCCCAACGTGTAACGGGAGTGAGTGCAGTAGAACCCCCCTTCTTCGGCGGCGGCGGTGGCGATGGCGGCCAGTTCATTGGTGTCGCTGTAGGCTCCGGGGGCGTAGGTCAACCCTGTCGTGAAACCGAACGCGCCGTCGCGCATCCCCTGCCGCGTCAATTCCTGCATCTGCGCCAGTTCGTTGTCCGTCGGCAGCCGTGAGGACCATCCCATGACGGCGACGCGGATTGCGGCGTGAGGCACGAAGTGAAACACGTTGCAGGCGGCGTTGCCGTCGAACAGCGCCAGGTAATCCGCAACGCTGCTCCAGCGCACGCCGTCCGGAGGGGTCCCGTTGACGGCGGCAAGGTACACGAGCAACTGCTCCAACGCCCGCGGGGTCGTGGGCGCGTAAGACAGGCCGTCCATGCCCAGGGCTTCGGTGGTCACGCCCTGCCGGATCTTGGCCTCGTGTGCCGGTTCCGTGAGGAGTTTCAGGTCCGAATGAGAGTGCATGTCGATGAAGCCAGGGCACACCACATGGCGACTGGCGTCGATAACACGTCCGGCGTCCACGGTCGAAACGTCGCCGGAAATCACCCGGACAGTGTCGCCGGTGACGGCCACGCTGCCCCTGAACGCAGGGGACCCGGTCCCATCAATCACAGTTCCATTGGCAAACAACAGATCAACCATAGTCGTTCTCACCAGCCTTCGCTTGTTTTGCACGGGAATGATACACCCACGGGCCGGCAATGCTCGTTCCGGGGCGTACAAGGCGGCACATTTTCGGATATAATGAGCCATCATTCCCCAGAACGACAGGAGGCCCAAAATGCCGGCAACAGTTGATCGCGATGAAGTTTACGAAGCTCTGCGCACTGTTTACGACCCGGAAATCCCGGTCAATGTCGTGGATCTTGGCCTGATCTACGACGTGCAGGTCAGTGATGCCAACGATGTGTTCGTGCAGATGACGCTCACCTTCCCCGGTTGCGGGATGGGGCCCCACATCGCCCAGCAGGCCGAATGGGCCGTGCAGGACGTGGAGGGCGTCGAAGAGGTCAACATTGAATTGACCTTCGACCCGCCGTGGTCTCCGGACTTGATCAGCGAAGAAGCCCGCAACATGCTCGGCATCTAACGAAACGCGCCCCAAACCCGCCGGGAATCTGGAGACTTACCATCCGATGGCAACGCCACAGCAGCCCAACGCGCAACAGAACGCCCGCCTGCAGCAAATTCGCCGGCAGTGGGAGCAGAAACGACAGATCACCGACCGGTTGGCGTCAGTCCGCACCAAAATCGGTGTTTACAGTGGCAAGGGCGGAGTGGGTAAAACCACCGTTGCCTGTAATCTGGCAACAACCCTGGCGGCGCAGGGTGAGCGGGTTGGGCTGCTGGACGTGGACATCGACTGCCCCAACGTGACCCGGGTGATGGGAATACTGGACAAACCCGACTTTGCCGACGGGCAGATCACACCCGCCGAAGGCCACGGGGTCAAGGTGGTCTCCATGGCCTTTTTCCAGGAGAACGAGGACGAGGCGATCATCTGGCGCGGGCCGATGATACACAACGCCATCAACCAGTTCCTGCAGGCCACCGACTGGGGCGATCTGGACTACCTCATCGTGGACCTGCCCCCGGGGACGTCTGATTCCCCGCTCACCGTCATGCAGACCCTCCCAATGGACGGGTTCGTCGTGGTCAGCACCCCACAGGATCTGGCGATCATTGACGCGCGACGCTGCATCAACATGATCCGGAAACTGAACCTGAACGTCGTCGGAGTGGTCGAAAACTACTGCGGCGAGATTTTCGGTGAAGGCGCGGGCCGGCAACTGGCAGATGACATCGACGCGCCGTTCCTGGGCAGCATGACGTTGCGTCCGTCGTACCGCGATACCACCCGGCCAACGGTGCTGCTGGATTCCAAAGTAGGGGAAGAGTACGCGTCCGTCGCCGACCAGCTTCGCAAGAGTCTGAAAGCGTTCGGCCTGGAAGCCTGACACCCCGCAAAAATCTCACGCCGAGCGGCGCTGGCGAGCCCTCGTTTCGAGCCCGAAACGAGGGCTCGCTGCCGGAAATCAGGCCCGTGCGCCGGTCCCGGGCAGCTACGACGCCTCCCGGTCCCATCCTTCGGTGAGGGCCAGCGGTTCGTGGTCCTGGGCGGTCAATGCCAGATCCGATTCGGAGGTTGTCTCTCCGGCCCAGTGCATCCGCAACAGCGCTCCGACCTCCTGCTGGATGGCCTCCTGGGCAAAGGGATTCAGTTCGCCCATCTGCCTGAACTTGCGGTAACGCTGCTTGACGAGCTTTCCGGTTGATGCGCGACTCGTCTCGGCCAAATGCTTGAATATGGAGTATTCCAGGTCGTTGGCCGCCCGGCGTGGGTCGTTGTGCGAGCCGCCCGTGGGTTCGGGCACGATCTGGTCGATGATTCCCAATTCGTGGCAATCTCGGGCGGTCATCATGAGAACTTCGGCCGCTTCCCGAGTCAGGTACCGCTCTCTGGAAGGGCCGCCCACGGTGTGGTGCAGCGAAATGGGCGAATATACCGCGTACTGCTGCATGAGGATGCGGTCCGACAGGCTCATGGCCAGCGCCGCTTCATTGCCGGCTTCGCCGATGATCACGGACACCACCGGAGTGGGAGCGCTCAGCATCAACGAAAGATTGGCGGCGATGGCGTTGCCCACGCCCTGTTCTTCGGATTCAAGTCGCGGGTCCGCTCCCTGGGAATCTATGAACGTGATCAGGGGCAAACTGAACCGCGAGGCCAGACCGATCAGTCGTTGCGCTTTTCTGAGCCCTTCGGGTCGCACGTGGTAGCGGCTTCCATCGGCGTCGCTGGAGTGAGTGCGCTGCTGGCCGATGGCCACCACCGGATGCCCGCGCAGCGTCCCCAGGCCGCCGACGACCGACCGGTCGTCTCCGCTCACCCGGTCGCCGCAGATTTCGAAGAAGCCTTCGAGGATGTGCCGCATGTAGTACAGGGCATCGGGCCGTTCTTCGTGGGTGACCGCAGACAGCGATTGCCAGGTCTGCGTGTCGTCCACCGGCGGAGCCAGCAGTTTGGAAACGGCGCGGCGACCCAGTTTGATTCCTTCCGGTTCCACCAGCAGACCCAGCAACTGGCTGATCCGGTCCCTCAGGCTTTCACGGTCAACGACGTTATCCAGCAGACCCCGACGGAGGTGGTATTCGGCGGTATGAACGTCGGCGGGGAGTTGTCGTCCGGTTGCCTCGATCATGGTCCGGATTGGCGACAATCCCACCACGGAGCCCGGTTCCGCGATGATAACGTCGGCCAGGTTGGCGAAACTGGCGTAGGCCTGCCCGGTCGATGGGTTCGCCAAAACGGCGATGAACGGCACGGCAGATTCGCGCAACCGATTGACGGCAGTGACCGTTTTGGCCATCTGCATCAGGGACAACACTCCTTCCTGTGTGCGCGCGCCGCCTCCGGTCACGATGGCCACCATGGGGAGCCCGCGCCGCGCCGAGAGTTCAAACGCCAGCGCGACTTTTTCGCCGACAACGCTGCTCATGCTGCCGCCCATGAAACCGTAGTCCAACACGGTGAGCATTGCGTTGCGTCCGTCGATTTTGCAGGTGCCGGTGACCGCGGCTTCCGTCAGTCCGGTTCGGTCCTGGTTTTCGGCCAGTTCCTCGTCATATTCGTAACCGGCGGACTGCGCCCGGTTGGTGAACGACAGGGGCGACACCGAGTTCACGTATCGATTCTGTTCGCGGAAACTGCGCCGGTCGGCGATCATCTCGATGCGCTGCCGGGCCGACAGCGTGTAGTGGAACCGGCAGAACGGGCAAACCCGGTAGTCCAGGTAGGATATGGAATCGCTGATTGGTTCATGGCAGAACAGGCAATGGTCGTGTACCGCAGACAGGTACAACTCTTCCAGTTCTTCGCTGTCGCTAAACAGATGGACCAGAAAACTGGTGAGATTGCGCACCGGCACTTTTTCCTCCCTCAAACCGACAAAACGATGAGTAGGGGCCACGCTCCGTTTGAATGGCATTCGCGGACTTGTTGGGTGTTCAGGTGACTTACGATTTTACACAAAATATGGACTGCGATAATAGGCGACCCAACCCAGATTCAGCAAAAAATGCCGTTGGCCCGGGGTTTCAGAGCGTCCGCACTCCAGCGCGGGTTTGTCCTACCGCTACGATTCGGCTTCATCGTTCACGGTCGGGTCGCGATCGAACGTCAGCAGAACCGAACGGGTGGTTCCGTTCTTTTCCAGCCGTACTGCCGCCCAATCAGAGATGCGGACACCCACAGCCCAGGCGATGCCGCGCGGGGTGGTGACCAGCGGCACGCGTTCACGCCAGTGTTTCGGTATTCCGGCGGCTGCCCATAGATCCTGCAATTTGCGATGCCCCGGCATCCCCAACGGCTGTATGCGATCTCCCTGATGCCAGGTCCGCACGGTTGCGCCTTCGGCCAGGGCCTGTGCTGACAGGTATGCCGACCACGGTTCCCCGGTGTCCAGAGCAGCGTCGGACGACAGGGTCGCTGACTGCGCCGTAACCTGCCATCCGTCGCGCTTGGTGATCCCGATGGCGACCGGGCCAAACGGCAGCGTTACCCTGAACGGGCCCTGCAACGCGGGATATGGGCAGTCGTCAACTGCGGCGCTCGGCAGTACCTCGAGCCAATTTCCGAAGGTGCGGGCCCGGTAGCCGCCGGGGAGCATTGCGGTTTTGCCGGATGTGGGGCGTTCCGCCAGTTGAGCCAGTTGATGGAGATGCACTTCTGAGAGGCGCTTTTGGTCGCCCGTTACCGCTATCCACGCCTTCCTCAATATCAATGGACGCAACGCCGGGTGCAGAGCGTTGAGGTTGTCGCGCCGGATCCGAAGCACGCCCTCGGCGGTGAGCGGGTGCGGAGATATGCTCTCCCAGTGTTTGGCGGCCTGCTCCTCCAGGTAGTCCAACTGGGCAGTAGCGGTACGTGACAGCCTTCCCAAAGCGTCCACAATCTGCGGGTTCAACTGCGATGCCAGGGCCGGCATCAGCGAAGAGCGCACGCGGTTGCGGGCGAAGTCCTCCATGTAGTTGGTCTGGTCGTCGCGAAATGGGATCCCGCGCTGTTGACAGTAGTTGATGGTATCGACACGCCGAGCGGTCAGCAGAGGTCGCCACAACTGATGGGCGTGGTTGCCTTCCGGATACGGCCACGGCCCGATTTCGCGCATTCCCCGGAGGCCGTGCAGCCCGCTGCCACGGGCGATGTGCAGCAGCGTCGTCTCAGCCTGATCATCCGCCGTGTGCCCGACCGCCGTGAATCTCGCGCCCACGGCGCGGCTCACCCGCGCCAGGAACGCGTACCGCAAATCCCGCGCGGCCTGTTCGAATGAACTGACTCGGTGGCTCTTCTGGTAAGCCGCAACATCGACCTCCTCGACCGTCAAATCCAACCCGCGATGCTGGCAGAATTCTCGCACGAACTCCGCGTCGTCGTACTTTTCCTGGCCTCGAAAATCGTGGATCAGGTGGGCGGCCCGCAACGAATATGGGACGTCCGAATGCCGGTTGGCGTGGTGCAAGGCGTCCAGCAACGCGCAGGAATCGGGGCCCCCCGAAATGCCGACGACAACTACGTCATGGTCTCGCAAACCCAATCGCAAGGCTGATGCGGATGTCGCGGCTTGCAACTTGCCGATGGCGTCCATCCGACGCCGGCCGGGAGTTTTGAGTGGTTCGCCCCCGTCAGGGACGATGTCGCCGCGTCCCATTGGCCGGCAGTCTAGTAACCGACGCGGTTGGCGGCGGTCAGATGATCCACCGCGTTGTAGCCGTTCAGCCGCGGCCCACGCGGTCCGGTGGTGATCGTCGTTCTGCTGCCCAGGGAGAGGTCCATGTGGTTGATGTTGGAAAGGGGAAGTTCCAGCACTGCGGCGACGATGCAACGGATCGTGAAATTGTGCGTGACCGCGATCACGGTGTCGTCAACATCGTGCCGTTGGTCGATGTCGTTGAACGCTTCCATGGCTCTGAGTTGAACGTCGCCCAGCGATTCGCCATCGGGCATGGTGACGCTGCTGGCGTCTCGGCGCCACCCCTGGTACAGGTCGGGCCATCCGTCGCGCATCTGTTGAATGGTGACGCCTTCCAACGCGCCCATGTCCATCTCGGTGATGCGACGCTCCAGGGTTACCGGTACGCCTGTCATCGCCTGCATCTGCTCCGCGACGTGCCTGGCGCGTTGCAGCGGACTGGAGTAGATTGCCACCGGCTGCCAGTTGAGGCTGGCGACTCCCAGTTCTCGCGCCTGTCGGCGTCCCAGCGCAGTCAGCACGGAATCAGTGGAGCCCTGCAGCCGATTGGCCGCGTTGATGTCAGTTTCGCCGTGGCGCAGCAGGTGCAGTTTCATCCGCTGTCGTCCTCGGAGACCGGCGCCAATCGTTCCAACCGCACCTGGTTGATTCTCGCGCCCACCATATCGGTCACCGTTATCGAAAGCCCTCCCGTCAAAACGCTGTCAGACACGTGGGGTATCTCTCCCTCCCTCTCGTGCAGGATCAGTCCGGCAATGGTCTTGTACTCGCCTTCCGGCAATTCGATTCCGGAACCGTCCAGCCGGTCATTGATCTCTATGATGGTGATGCCTCCATCCAGGAGGTAGCCGCCGTCGTCCAGTTCGACAACGTTGTTGTCTGCGGTTTCGGACGGAGGGTCGTCATCCATCATCATGCCGACAATGACACCCGTAAGCTGTTTCAGGGTGACCAGGCCGGCGATACCGCCGTATTCATTCGTTACCAGCATCATCGACAGCCTTTTTTCCTGCATGGCGTCAAATGCGTCGGAGACGGTCACGGTTTCGGGAACGAAATCGACATCCCGCATGGTTTCGGTAACGGGATCATCGGGCCCGATTTGCCCACGACTCTGGGCAATAAGAACCTCCTTGTTGGAAAGGACGCCCAGCACCGTTTCCTGGCTGCCCTCAAAAACTGGGAACCGGGTGTGGCTGTGTTCCGCGTAGATGTCCAGGAACTGTTGCAGCGATGTGCCCTTCTGTATCCACACGATTTCGGTGCGGGGCGTCATGATTTCGCTCAGACGCCGGTCCCGGAAGTGGAATACGCGATTGAGTCGTTCGGCTTCGTCGGAGTCCACCGCGCCCTGTTCCCGGGACAGGTCAATCATCATGCGAAGCTCGCCTTCGGTGAACCGGGTTTGCCAGCCGTCCTGTCGCGTGCGCAGAATCCAGTAGATCAGTTTGGGCGCCGCCGTGAAAAGGTATATGAACGGAGTGGACAGCCACATGGTCCACCCCACGGGCCGGGCTGCGATCAATGCCCAACGCTCCGAGTAGGTCACCGCCAGCGTCTTGGGCGTTATTTCCCCAAAAATAGAAATGACCACCGTCATGATAACGGTGGTAACGAGGGCGGCGTAACCCGAATCCTGCAACGCTTCGGCGGCTACGGCAGTTCCAATTGCAGTGGCAAAAATCGTGAAAGCGTTTTGACTGAGCAAGATGGTGGCGAAGAACTTTTCATGTTGGGACAGCACCCTGTCCACTGCCCTGCCCGCAGGATTGCCCTGTTCCACCAGGAACCTGACGCGAATTTTGTTAACCGCAATTAACGCTGACTCAGCGCTGGTGAAAAATGCGACTCCGAGGAAGCTGACCACGAGCAGACCTATCTGGAAGCTCAGCGGGATGGTGAATCCCCCGTCGATTACACCTGCTTGCAATATGACGACCCAAGACGATAAACCATCGGGTGCTATGTCCGACATCGGGGTAAATTACCTCCTGCCATCAGGCATTGATAGTCGCTAGCGCGAGTTGGCGAAACCTGATTTTGATTATTCGCCGAAAGCATAACATCGGCGGTAGCCATGCGCCAAGCGGACGCCTGATATAATTTCAACACCTGCGAAACGAACTTGGGAACACGATGATCATACTCGGCATTGAAACCTCCTGCGATGAGACCGCCGTGGGCATTGTTGAAGACGGGAGGCTGTTGCGCGCCAACGTCATCGCGTCCCAGTCGGCGCTGCACGCCGCTCATGGCGGGGTTGTTCCGGAACTCGCTTCCCGGCAGCACATCCGTGATATGCAGCCGACGCTGCAACGCGCCCTCGATGATGCCGACGTGTCCCTTGAAGCGGTTGATGCCGTCGCCGTTACCCATGGGCCCGGTCTGGCCGGCGCGTTGATCAGTGGGGTCAATACCGCCAAAGCGCTTGCTCTCACGTTGGAGAAACCGTTGATTGGCGTGAACCACCTGGAAGGGCACATCTACGCTGCCTGGCTGGATTCGGCCGGCCGGTCGCCCGCTGAGGAACCCGGCTTTCCGCTGGCGTGCCTGGTGGCCTCCGGCGGCCATACCGACCTAGTACTCATGGAAGGCCACGGCGATTATCGGCTGGTGGGACGTACCCGGGACGACGCGGCAGGCGAGGCTTTTGACAAGGCCGCGAGGGTGCTGGGCCTGGGGTTTCCCGGCGGTCCCGAAATCCAAAAGGCCGCAGAGTCGTTGGCTGCTCCGGAGGATACGCCGCCCCGGCCGGGGGATGCACGGCACGATGCGGCAGCGGCGCCACTGCCGAGAGCCTGGATGCGAGGCACGCTGGATTTCAGCTTCAGCGGCGTCAAGACCGCCCTGCTGCACCGCGCCCAGGATGTGGGAGTGTACCCGCCGTCCGATGCCGCGTCTGATGACTTAGACCGTATGGTGGCCATCCTGGCGGCGGAGTTCCAGGAATCGGTTGTGGACGTGTTGGCTGCCAAGCTTCTGGACATGGCGGAGCGTTATGGCGCGCGCGGGATCGTGTTGGGCGGCGGCGTCACGGCCAACGCGCGTCTGCGGCAGCGCATCCTGTCCGATTCAACGTTGCCGGCAATCATTCCGCGACCGGCGCTCTGCACCGACAATGGGGCCATGATAGCCGCCGGCGCGTTTTTTCAATACCAACGGGGCGACACCGCCGACCTGTCACTGGATGTTGACCCCGCTCTCCAGTTTGGCCGGCTCGATTGATTCTGCCGTCTGCACCGTTGATCGCATCAGGATCAGCGTGTGGGCGAAACTCATCAGATCTTCCTGATCGGACGTGCAGTTAACCTCCACCGTCCAGTTCATCCCATGTACCTGTATGACCCGCCCTGCCTGGTGGCTCAGCCCGCGCCAGAACAGCCAACCGGCCACCACCACCAGGACCATGATGGCCAGGGCGAATGCGTGGAGATTGACGACCGGTATAACGATCAACGGCAAACGGTCCACCAGCCAGTAGGCCAGCGCCAGGTACACCGCCGCGCCGCCGACCACCAGGGACGCCCATTTTTGCCACGACAACCCGCGTCCAACATCGTTGCGCACGCTCACTCCGGAAACCGATGCCAGGGCGAACATCTGGCGAGACTGTGTTTCTCCGCCATCCAGCAGATTGATGAAACGCCGGTTGGTGGCGACCAGCAACTGTCCATCGGGAGGGGGTTCGGCGTTCAACCCGCTTTCGGGATTCAGAAAAGCCCGGGCCCTTTCGCCGGGCAACAGTTGCACTCCCCTGATGCGGGACAGGTATGAATTGGCTGGTTGCATTGGAACTCGTTACAGTTTCGCAGTTTTTGAATATTAAGAATAATGCTAACACAACCTCTATCGGGCACGGG
Organism: Dehalococcoidia bacterium; assembly: GCA_963668585.1. Taxonomy (GTDB): domain Bacteria; phylum Chloroflexota; class Dehalococcoidia; order Lucifugimonadales; family UBA3495; genus Bin87. The sequence goes on from OY764869.1 coordinate 2,049,365, forward strand.
CCGGCGCGCAGGTTAGTTGCCTATTTTCCCGCAACGTGTTAACCTGTCGTTGCACTAACGAAACGAAGCAATGCGGGGCCGAAGAGACCCGGAAAGGTAAGGTACGTAACCAGTAATGTTGGACGCTGACGTCAAGCAGAGAATCATCCAGGAACACCGCACGCACGGATCCGATACCGGCTCAACGGAATTGCAGGTCGCAATGCTGACCGAGCGCATTCGCCAGGTAACGGACCATCTTCGAACCCACCGCAAAGACGTACACTCCCGCCGCGGCTTGGTGACCATGGTGTCAAAGCGGCGCCGTTTGCTCAATTACCTGAGCCGGGAAGACGTTGGGCGATACCAGCGGCTGATCAGCCGCCTTGGCCTGCGCCGCTAAACGGGGCTTGCGGTTCAGACGCTCCGGTCGAAGAGAATCATCATGCCAACCGACCGGAGAGCGCTCAGTGAGCCTCATGGCTCTGGGCGCGCACCGATCACGTTAAATCCCTTCGCCGGCGACGCATGGCAAACCGTTGCCTGCCGGCGCCCCCGACCACAGGGACGCGATCTGACCGCCCGGCAATCCGACGCGCCGTTTGCAGGATGAGGCTTTCCTGAAGCGCGCGGGTTATTGGCCCACGCCGGCAATGCACGAATAAGCCGACCATATCGCCGCCATCAGGAATATCTCGCAGGGCGGGACATACAGCAGATCGGCCGGCCAGCAGCACGAATTGGAAGAGAGAGGTAGAAAACACTCCTGTTATGACCACAACCGACATCACCAGCACGCTAATGAATCCCTTCGCCATATCCGGCGAAATCGGCGGGCACCCCATCAACCTTGAAACCGGCCGTTTGGCGCAACAGGCCCACGGCGCCGTAACCATCACCTGCGGGGAAACCATCCTGTTGGCGACCGTCGTCATGTCTGACCAGGCCAGGGAAGGCATAGACTTCCTGCCGCTGACCGTGGAATTTGAAGAACGACTGTATGCGGTGGGCAAAATTCCCGGGAGTTTCTTCCGACGCGAGGGGCGTCCCGGCACCGAGGCCATCCTTTCGGCGCGGCTGACTGACCGCAGTATTCGGCCGCTGTTCCCCAAGGGTTTGCACAACGAAGTGCAGGTCATCATCACGGTCCTGTCGGTGGACGAAGAACACCCGCCGGAAACGCTGGGCATGGTCGCGGCGTCCGCTGCCCTGTCGATCAGCCAGATTCCCTTTGACGGTCCCATCGGAGCCTGCCGCGTATCCTGGGACGGCTCCAACTACAGCATCAATGCGAGCTACCAGAGCTCCAATTCCGCACAATTGAACATGATCGTGGCCAGCAACCGCGACGCCATCATGATGGTCGAATCCGGCTCCGTCGAAGTGTCCGAAGAGGTTATCCTGGAGGGCATTCGGCTGGCGCACGAGAGCAACGTGCAGACCATCGAGATGATCGACCGCCTGGTGGCGGAGCGCGGCGCCGAAAAAACCACCGTGAACACCGATTACGGCACCGCCGACGAACGACAGAAAAAGATCGACGCCCTGGTCAACGGCCGCATCGCGGAGGTTCTGGAGCGCAACTCGTTCAAGAGCGAACGCGACTCCAGCCTCGACGCGATCGAATCGGAAGTTGCCGCGCAGTTGGCCGACGATTATGCATCGGGCGAAATCGCCGAATCCTTCAAGAATCTGGTGAAGGCTGAAGTTCGCGGGCGTATCCTCAACCAAAACGTCCGGCCGGACGGTCGTAGCCTGGACGAGATTCGGCCGATCACCTGCAGCGTGAGTGAAATACCGCGCGCGCATGGCAGCGCCCTGTTCACCCGGGGCCAAACCCAGGTCTTGTCCATTGCCACCCTGGCGTCGCTCTCCATGAAACAGACGCTGGACACGGTCGGGCCCGAAAATACCAAGCAGTTCATGCACCACTACAACTTCCCTCCCTACAGCGTTGGCGAGGCCCGTCGGGTCGGTTCACCCGGTCGCCGGGAGATCGGTCACGGCGCCCTTGCGGAACGGGCGATCCTGGCAGCCTTGCCGCCGGAGGAAGACTTCCCGTACACCGTGCGCGTGGTGAGCGAGGTTCTGGCATCCAATGGGTCCACCTCCATGGGCAGCGTGTGTGGGTCGTCCATGGCCCTGATGGACGCCGGAGTGCCGCTGGTGGCGCCGGTGGCCGGTATCGCAATGGGTCTGATCACCGATGGCGACGACGACCGGTACGCGGTTCTAAGCGACATCCAGGGAATTGAAGACTTCCTGGGAGATATGGACTTCAAGGTCGCCGGCACCGAGCGCGGCATCAACGCCCTGCAGATGGACGTGAAGATTGACGGCCTCACGCAGGAATTGCTGAGCGAGGCATTGGAACAGGCTCGCGTCGGGCGGCTGCATATACTGGAGCGAATGGCGGAAGCCATCACCGAGCCCCGATCACAGATGAGCAAGTACGCGCCCAAACTGGTCAAGATGCAGATTCCGGTCGAGAAGATCGGAGCGCTCATCGGACCGGGAGGTCGGGTCATCCGGGCCATCCAGGAAGAAACCGGTTGCAATATCGACGTTTCCGACGATGGCGGCGTCATCGTTTCGTCCAACGACCAGGCGATGATCGAGTTGGCGCGCAGTCGCGTAGACGGTTTGACCCGCGATCCGGAAGTGGGCGACATAATCACCGGCAAGATCACCCGCACCACCAACTTCGGCGTGTTCGTAGAACTGTCGCCGGGCGGGAAGGATGGCCTGGTGCGCAATGAAGAACTGGGCGACCTGGCCTACGAAGATGTGGACATCGGGCAGGAAATCACGGTGATGATCCACGAAATCGACCACATGGGACGCATCAATATGTCCCGGCGGGTTCTCATGGGGGACACCGAACCACCTCCGGCCCGGCCGGAGAGGCCTGCATTCGGCGACCGTGACCGGGATCGCGGCCCGCGCGGTGGCGGCTACGGCGGTGGAGGCGGTGGCGGAGGACGCAGCGGCGGCGGCGGTCGTGGTGGCTACGGCGGTGGCGGTGGCGGAGGACGCAGCGGCGGCGGCGGTCGTGGTGGCTACGGCGGTGGCGGTGGCGGAGGACGCAGCGGTGGTGGCGGCGGTGGCGGCTATGGCGGTGGCGACCGTGACCGTGGAGGACGCGGTGGCAGCGGAGGCGGCGGCGGCGGAGGACGCGGCGGACCCGGTGGCGGGGAACGCGACCGGAACTCCATGCTGGGCAGCGACCCCAACGACCGCGAACGCGGAGGACGCCGACCCTCCGGAGGACGCCCGCCTTCCAGCGGACGCAACCCGTCGGATCGCCGGTTCCTGGGCGGCGGCGGAGCGCGCCGATAACTCGGGCCACAGCGCGAGGGGCAGGTCCTGAACCTGCCCCTCGCCATTCATCGAGCGCCATGCGGGCGGCGGGGATCGGGGAATCGTGGCGTCAGCGTACTGTGGTATCATCGTTGCTGCGGTGAATCTCAGTTTGACCGCACCGTTGGAATCGCGATTGCCGCAATGGAGGAGGCTCTGATATGCCCGTAATCACCATTAACGGCCCCATCGGCGCCGGTTCCATTGCCGTAGGCCAACAGGTTGCCCACGACCTGCACCTGAACTACGTTGACCGTATGGTGTTTGCCGAAGCGGCGCGCATCATAGGGTCCCCCGTTTCCATCCTGATGGCCAAGGAACAGCGCGTTGAACGCTTTGGAGACCGGGTCACAGCCCTTTTTGGCCGGGTATTGGAACGCGCGGCGGTTTCAGGCGACTATGACCTGGGCGTGGGGATCGAAACATTGCCCGAAACCTACCACGAACTCTCAGGAGAGTCTTCGTCCCGAGTCCAGCGCGTCAACGATCAGTTGTTCATCGATACGACCAGGGAGGTTGTGCGCACCCTCGCTCAGGCCGGCCACGTTGTGATAATCGGCCGGGGAGCGAACGTGATACTCGGGGACACTCCCGGCGTGCTGCACGTGGGAATGTTGGCGCCGATGTCCCGACGCATCGAAACCATCATGGAGCGGGAGAACCTCGATGAACCACAGGCTCGGGCCTACCTGGAAGGTCTGGAAGAAGCGCGTGTCAAGTTCTTCGAAAAGTTCTTCAAGGTCTCTCCGCACGACCCGACGCTGTATCACATGATGCTGGACATGGGCCACATGAGCGAAGATACCGCGGCCAAAATAATTGCCCATGCTACCAGCGATTTGGAACACTGACCGATCCGAACGGCAACCGGCCGAAGCGATCGCCCAACGACATGAAACGCTGACCGTGCGTCTATTTTCAAGGAGGTAATATAGAGATGTTCATTCGAATGGTCTGGGGGAAGCTCAGGGCAGGTTCCTGGGAAGAGTTTGAACGGCATTACCACGAACGGGTAACCGCCGGCTCTCCGCCCAAGGGACTACACGAACGCCAGTTGATCCGCAGCACTGAGGACCCGGACGAAGGGGTTAGCGTCAGCGTATGGGATACCCTGGGCGATTTGCGCGCCTACGAGACCAGCGATTTTCGCGCCAACATTGCCCGCGAAGTTGAGCACCTGTATCGCGGGGAATACTGGGTGAAGCATTTTGAAGTGGCTTCCACCGACTGAACCCGCGTAATGCCCAATTTTCAAACCCCGCCAGCTAAACTGGCGGGGTTTGAAATTTCTGGGCTGATTTGAAGCTGCCCGAGGCCGCTTCAAGACCCAGCGCGGGCCGCGAGGGGTTTTTCAACTGCGAACCCTTGGAAGCATTTTGCCATCGCGACACGCGGTATCCCGCACGGTGTACAAACCAGCGCCCCGAACGGTTTGGAAAAATTACCGGCTGGCGCTGGCGCCCGCCACGCGAGCGATGCCGGACCTTGAGCAGTCTTCGTCTTCCTGAGCGGTGCCGCCGCTGCCGCCGACCGCGCCGATCAATTCGCCGTTCATGTAAATCGGCAACGCGCCCTGTCCCGGCACGAATTCGCCACGCTCCACTTCCATGACCGCACGCATGATGGGCGTGGTGGAACGCTCAGTCAGGTCGCCGCTGGGTTCGCCGAAACACGCGGATGCGCGGGCCTTGCCCCGGGAGACGTAAGGGGTGCGCCAAGCGGACCCGTCCATCTTGCACATGGTGATCAAGTCGCCGCGGGCGTCAACGACGGAAAAACTGAAGGGTTTGCCAAGTTCCAACGCGGCCGCTTTGGCTCCGGCCAGGACGGCTTCGGCCTGTTCCAGGGTGATGTTCGGCATAACAGTGATTCTCCTTAAGTCGATAATAGATTTACTCAGTTTTCAATCTGTCGGTTGAGCGTGCTCAATCCGCTGGGGTATTATAGCAGGGCAGCCCATTTCCAATGCTTGCTTTTCGGCGGGCCTGTGCCAAGGTGTTGTCTGGTATGTTCGGTTTCTTTGATTCATTCAGCAAGGGCTGCGGATGCGCCCTCGGTCTGATTGTCGGCTTGGTCATTGCCGGTGTCGTTTTGGGTTTTTTGTTCGGGGACCTAAGGATCGGTCCCTGATTTTGTGTATCGCCCGGTTCCAACTGGAGTATCGCAATGCAATTTGGATTTTATCTGCCCAATCATGGCCCCAACGCCCAACCTGAGCCGTTGGCCGAGATCGCCAAAACCGGCGATCGCCTAGGTTTCTATTGCATGGTCGCTGGCGACCACGTCCTCGTACCCAATCGCATTGACTCTCCGTACCCGTACACGGTCGGAGGCGAGTTCCCCACCGGCGAAAGCGGGGAATATTTCGAGCAACTCACGCTGTTGACCTATCTGGCCGGTGTTACCGAGAACATCCGGATGGTTCCCAGCGTGATGATCGTCCCGTATCGGCCGCCAGAATGGGCGGCCAAGATACTGGCCACGCTGGATGTGCTGTCGCAAGGGAGGCTCATTCTCGGGGTTGGCGTCGGCTGGATGGAGGAGGAGTTTGAGGCGCTGGGGACGCCGCCATTCGCGGAACGCGGGGCTGTGACCGACGAATATCTGCGGGCTTACAAGGAACTCTGGACCAGTCCGGCCCCTGAATTTGACGGGAAGTACGTCCAGTTTTCCGACATTCAATTCCTCCCCAAACCCGTGCAGAAACCGCACCCGCCCATCTGGGTTGGCGGGCAGAGTCGGCCGGCGATCCGGCGGGCCGCCACCATCGGCGACGGGTGGCATCCGGTGGGCACCATACCGGCAGCGACGCTGGAACCCGAAGAGTTGGCAGGCGACATGGTCACCCTGAACCGGTATGCCGAACAGGCCGGACGGGATGCCAGTGAGATTCAGATATCGATGAAGGCCCCGCTTTACGATCCCGCCACCATGCAATCGGGTCCCCGGCGGCGGTTCTCAGGATCCCCCGATGCGATCCTGGAGGATGTGCAGACCTATTCTGACATTGGAGTCTCACACATCATCTTCGACATTCGGGGCAGCGACCGGAATCAGGCGTTGGAGCGGCTTGACTGGTTCGCCGGAGACATCATGGGGCAGGTCGATTAGTTGGATCGCCCCAAAGGGCCATCTGCGCGAAAGATCGCGTCGGCGTTAATGCAAAAGGGGCGGGTTCTCACCCGCCCCTTCGTCATGCATGTGCGCTGAGCGTTATCCCGGTATTTCGTCGTAGTGGTCGAAGTTGCCGATGACGTTCGCCTCGTACATCGCCTGGACTTCCGTGTCGGAATAATCCAGCAAGCCGGTCAGCACGTCTTCGTTGTGTTCGCCGACGCGGGGCGTCGTTCCGACCACGGCGGGGGTGCGGCCGAAGTGCCAGAAATCGCCGGACACCGCAATCGTTCCCGCCAGGAAGTCATCCACTTCCACCATGGCGCGACGCTCCCACGGATGGGGGTCCGAGGCCGCCTGCGCGATGGTGTTAACCGGCGCCGCCACGACGTCATGGTGCGTGAAGTGGGCGATGGCTTCCTTCATGCTCATGTTCGCCATGAGGGCGTGCATGGCCTGGTTGATCAACTCGCCATTGTTTCCGCGCTCGTGGCGCGTGGTGAACCTGGGGTCCTCCAGCCACTCGGGCTTGCCCAGGGCGTTGCACACACGATGCCAGTGGTGCTGGTCGCCCGCGGAGATCAGTACCCAGCCGTCGGCGCAGGGGTATGTCCCCGACGGCGGCGCCGCCGATTCGCCACGCCTGGGCTCAATGCCGGCGCCGTGGTAGGCGGTGATGGGGATCTCGGTGTAGCTGTAACCGGTATCGGCCAGACAGGCGTCAATGGTCTGTCCTTCGCCGGAGGTCTGACGCTCATGCAGCGCGGCCAGTGTCCCGATGGCGGCATGGAGCGCGGTGGTGCGGTCGATGATGGGGACGCCGGCGCGAATCGGCGGCATACCCTCTTCACCGGTCACCATGGCGATGCCCGACATGGTCTGCCCGATGGGGTCGTATCCGATCTGCTCGCGGTAAGGGCCGAACTGTCCGTACGCCGACACATTGACCATGATGATGCGCGGGTTCAATTCATACAGCACATCGTAACCGAAACCCATGGTGTCAATGGTTCCGGGCCGGAAGTTCTGCAATAGCACGTCGGAGACCTGCACCAGCCTTCGGAGGACTTCCTTGCCCTCTTCTTTGCGCAGGTCAATGCTGAGGCTCTTCTTGCCGCTGTTGTACTGCACCCAGTAGGCGGACTGCTTCCGTACCCACGGAGCGTGATAGCGAGTTTCCTCGCCGCCCAGCCGCTCAACCTTGATCACCTCGGCGCCCAGGCGGGCCAGCACTTGGGCGCATCGTGGACCGGCCTGATGCCGACCCAAGTCAATTACACGAATCCCGTCCAGGGGGCCTTTCGCTTCTGCCATGACAGGTTCTCCTACGTTGTTCGATTCTTGAGGCGGATTTCTGATCCCACAGAAACAGCCCAACTTTCGTGGCCGCTGGCACGATATGGCCCACGGCGATTTCGAGTGTCGCCATTCTACGACGCTATTGTTCAATGGGCAAGCGTGCCCGCGCCAGACGCATTCGATTATCCTGGCGAAAAGCGGTTGCTGCTGCCAGGACGGTTCCCTGCTCGCCGTCCGCTCGTCCTTCGACGGGCTCAGGATGAGCGGACTTTGAACCGCCTGAGGCGGACCTACGGCAGGCTCCCGCCAGAGGCGGGCGTTTTGCAGGATGACAGGTTTGAAGGCCGCCCATGCGTGTGCATGGCCGCTGGCGATCCACCAGGGTGGGACGGCGCCGGGCGGGCGTCGTCTCTCCGGAGGGGCGATGGGTTTCTCGTCCCTGCGGTTGGTGGTTCGTTGGTTGGCGGTTGGTTGTTTCGGTTGGTTGGTTTGTTTTGGTGTGAGAGGCGGGATTCCGGATCGTTGTCAGCGCACGGCCGGTACGCAACTATTTGAACGGCAGTTTCGTGGTCGCAGGACTATTTGGTTGAGTCCCTACCACGCGGGCCCGAACAATCCCGGTGGGCCAGTGGGGCACCGCCGGTGAGTACGTTGGTCGGATATCGGCGAATTGCCACCTGGACCGGTTGCGATTTGTTGCTGACGGGGTTGGCCGTCGATCCGGAATCCTGCCTCTCTGGGGTTGGGATGGAGCAGCTGCTTGATCTAGACGGTATTAGGATATACGTTCGTATTGGTGGTGTCAAGGGATTATTTTACAGGGATGGGCAGGATTTACAGGATGATGGGATTGCGGCGGGTCGGTCGTGCTTTGTCGGGTTCAGGATGAGCGGACTGCCTCAGCTATCGTCGATAAGCGCGGGGGCAGGTTTCAAACCTGCCCCTACATTGTATGGTGCTGGGTGGTCGTGCAGCCTATTCCGATTGCCTGCACACATTGTCTGCGCACAGAGAGTTGCGGCGATATTGACGTTTCTGCGATCACCGTCCGCTCGTGGTTCGACAGGCTCGCCATGAGCGGGAAGCAGGTGAGCTTGGACATTCCCTGGCGACGGCAGTGAACGCCGATGGATCAGACCGCGCCTTCTGATTCCAGTGTGGCGAGTTGTTCGGGCGACAACCCGCCCAACGAGCATAGAACTTCCGCGTTGTGCTCACCGAGGGTGGGCGGAACGCCGGCGCCCGACGCCTCGCACGCGGTCAACCGGATGGGTGTCGCCAGCGACCGGAAGGTTCCACCTATTGAATCGGCGGTGTCCACGTACATTTCCCTCGCCGCCAGGTGCGGGCAGTCCGCCAGGTCTGCGACGCTTTGGGTCACGCCCATTGAGAATCCGATCTCGGTCAGCCTGCCGGCCACCTCCCATTTGGGTCGTTCGGAGGACCACGCTTCGATTGCGGGTATCACCTGGTCGAAAACGAAATCAGCGTCGGGGAACTGCTGCAGATAGCGTTCGTCGCTCTCCGGCAGGTCGGAACGTCCCACCAACTCCCACAACGCGGCCAGCCGTTGGGGATTGCGGACCCCCGCCATGATGATGTAACCATCAGATGCTCGGAATACCAGGCCGGGTCCGAGGGAAGCCTCCCTGGTGCGCCCTGGAATATTGCCCGTGGCCTGGTAGGCGTTCATGTTGCTGATCACGTGCGACGCCATACATTCGTACATTGCCACGTCAACGTGCTGGCCCAATCCGGTCTGCCGACGGGTTTCCAGGGCCAGCACGATTCCCAGCGCGGCCCAGACCCCGGGCACGGAATCTCCCATGTTGTCGCCCACGGCCTGGGGACGGCCGCCGGGCTCGCCCGTTAACTCCATCCAGCCGGACATCGCCTGGATCGCCAGATTGTTGGCGGGCCAGTCGGAGTACGGCCCCCGGGCGCCTTCGCTATCCCCATAACCGGTGATCTCGGCGTAAACCAGGCGCGGGTTGATTTCGCTCAGCCGGTCGTAACCCAGGCCCAGACGACGGAAGGCGCCCGGCCCCCAGTTGTCCAGCAGGACGTCCGAGTTGGCGACCAGGTTCTCGAAAGCCGCCTTGCAGGTCGCGTTTCTCAAATCCAGGGTAACCGACTTTTTGTTGCGGTTGACACCCAGAAACCGGCTGCTCACCTGCCCCGTGTCGGCATCTCCGATAAAGGGCCCACGCCCGCGGGCGAGATCTCCGGTGCGGGGTCGTTCAATCTTGATGACCTCTGCGCCCATGTCGGCCAGGATCATCGAGCAGAAAGGGCCAGCCACTATGTGCGTCGCATCGAGCACGCGAATGCCCTTCAGCGGCAGCGGCAATTCGGTGGGTTGTGTCCGGGAGTCGGTGGAGTGGTCAGGCATGATAGGTCGTCCCTTGCGTGGTTGGTTGATGGTTCCAGTCAGTTCGGGTGAGGGGTCAGCTTACATACTCGGCCAGTGACCTCACCGCGGACCGGGCGCCCTTGCGCATCGGCAAGAAGTGGCTCAGACACAGCACATCGAAATCCAGTTCGGCCAGTTTTTGCACGGATTCACGCGCTGCCGAAAAATCGCTGGAAAAGAAGGGAGATGGCAGCGTCACCCGGTCCCCCCTTCGCTGCATCGCGTCGGCGGCTATGAGCACGCCTTCGTTGGGGAAGAGCAGGCTGATGCTGCCCGGAGTGTGTCCTGGAGTGTGAATGACGCGCGCGCCGCCCAACAGCGGCAACGTAGTTCCCTCATCCAAGGGTTGAACTTTGGCGATTGGAGGCGGATGCAGCGCCGCCAACAATGGCCAGAGCAATGCCCGCAACCACCATTGCTGCACAGGATTGGGGATGTCCCCGCGGCGTTCCTGTTGCAATCGGGCGGCTTCCACGCGGTGGGCTTCCACTGGCACACCGGTCATGGCCTGTAAACCTGCCATGCCCCCGATGTGGTCAAGATGGTAATGAGTGGCGATCAGGCGCTTCACCGAATCGGCACCGTAGCCCATGCGGGCCAGGTGCGCCATGATTCCTCCGCTGTGGATTCGCCAGCCGGCGTCGATGAGGGTGACTTCCGGGCGTTCTGCGCCGGGCCCGGCAGCGGTATCGGCGCCGTCGCTCTGCTCCGGCGGGGTCGCGACAATGAACACGCTGGTGGAGCGCAACGAGTGCTGGTACAGGCCGGGGACGATTTCCCCCACGTTGATGCGGGGGCCCGGTATGCGTGGGTAACGGCTAAACACGGCGTGGTTCGGAGGGTCAACGGGTCAGCGAAGGTCAACCACCCGCCGGGCCTTGAATTGCGTCCGCTCGAATTCGCCTTCGGGTTTGAGTTCCACCGCGACCCCGACACCCAACGCCCTGCGGAGGGTGTCGCTGACCCGATCCCGAAGTGATTCCAGCCATTCCGGCCCCGCTTCGCCGGCCGTCGCCCAGATATTGGAGACGATTTCGGTCTGCACCGTCAACCGGTCCAGGTAACCGCGTTCCCGTTCCACCACCAGCCGAAACTCTCCGCCAAATTCATCCAGACCGCGCAGCACGTCTTCAACCCTTGAAGGGAAAACGTTCTGGCCCCGGATTATCAGCATATCGTCCGCACGACCGTAGATTCCCCACGGCAATGTCGGGTAAGTCCTTCCGCACTCACAGTCCACCATATCCCACCGCGCGATGTCGCCGGACCAATATCTGATCATTGGTTGGGATTCTCTTTCCAAGTGGGTGTACACCGGGACGCCCTCTCCACCCATTGGAACGGGTTCGTGCGATTCAGCGTCCACCAGTTGCGTGTACACGATATCCTGCCAGAGGTGCATACCCTGTCGCAGATGACGACAACCGCCGTTGGTCATCCACGGCGTCATTTCCGCCATGCTGCCCTGATCCACCACGTAGCACCCGAAGGCGTCCTCGATGGCCTGCCTGGTGGACGGCACGCTGGCGCCGGGTTCGCCGCTGAAAAACATCAGCCGAAATGCGAAATCAGACCTGGGGTCCAGTCCCATTTCGCGAGCCGTTTCCGCCAGGTACAGAGCATACGACGGAGTGGCGTACAGGGCGGCGGGCCTCACCATCTGCGCCCATTCGACTGCCCGCTCAGTCTGGCCGGGGGCGCCGGCGCCGAACGGGAAACAGGTGGCGCCCAGTCTTTCCGCCCCGACCAGGGCGCCCCAACTGCCGACGTACAGGCTGAAAACGGCCGCGACCATCACCGTATCGGCGGGCCGGACGCCAGCGGCCCAGAGGATGCGGGCGTGGGCCTCGCCGATGCGTTCCCAATCCCCCCTGCTGATCCCGAAAACGGTGGGCCGACCCGTCGTCCCCGAAGTGCCGTGGATTCGGTATATCTGCGCGGGGTCCACGCACAGGAACCGTCCGTAGGGTGGGTGGGCTTCCTGTTCCTGGCGCACTTCGTCCTTGGTCAGTATGGGCAGTTGAGCGAATTCGTCCAGGCTGCGGATGTTCGCGGGATCGACCGGGGCGTCCCGCCAGAACTCACGGTAAAAACCGGAGTTTTCCCAGGCATACCTGACTTGGCCCCGCAACTTGTCCAGGATGGTGCGGTCGCGCTCTGCCGGAGGCATGGTCTCCAACCCGGCATCCCAATGTTCCGCATCGGACGGCGGGCAAAATTGCAAATCGTATTTGGGCGGCCAGTTCATCGGGCGTCATCTCATCGGGCGTCATCTCATCGGGCATCATCTCATCGGGCATCATCTCATCGGGCATCATCTCATCGGGCATCATTGCTGCATCGTTGAGTTGATGAATTCGATCATTTCCGTGGTGAACGCGCCGACTGGGAACACGCCGTCAACGCCGATGTCGTGCAGTCGTTCAATGTCGCCGTCCGGAATGGTGCCGCCGACGAGCAACGTCACGTCGTCCGGCGCGCCGTTGCCGCGCAGGCCGTGCTGCTCCAGGGCCGCCACCATCCTGGGCATCAGGCGCATATGGGCCCCCGAGAGGATGCTGATGCCGACCACGTCCACGTCTTCCTGGGCCGCCGCCGCCGCGACCTGATCTGCGGTTACACGCATCCCGAGGTACACCACCTCCATGCCGGCGTCGCGCAGAGCCCGCGCGATTACCTTGACGCCCCGGTCGTGGCCATCCAGGCCAAGCTTGGCGAGGAGTACCCTGGGCGGAAGGCGGTGTTCTTGATGAACCGATGAGACCATGGCAATTGGCAGGTATCCGGACTGGAGAGGATGCCGTGATGGACGGCGAGCCGGGTGGTTTCGTGCGAGGCTGAGGCTTGAACAGCCGCCAACACTATACCCCATCACGCGGCTCACTTTCCTCCGTCTAAAATACCCCGGGGTCCACGTATTCGCCCCATTCATCGCGCAGCGCCCCCATGATCTCGCCCTCGGTGACGCCGGCGGCGACGGCTGACAGGATGGGGGGCATGAGGTTGCCATCTGCCCGCGCGACCTTGACGATGTTCCGCAACTCTGCCGATGCGTCCGCTTCACTGCGACTTTGCCGCGCGGTGGTCAGCCTTTCGATTTGCCGCTCTTCCTCGGCGTAATCGAACTCGAACAACTCAAGGGATCCCGTTGACGCAGCCTCATCCCGATATTCGTCGTTGACGCCGACGATCGTATAGTCGCCCGACTCCACGCGCTGCTGATAACGATAAGACGCCTGGGCGATCTCGCTTTCGATGTAGCCGTTGCCCACGGCTTCCAACATACCGTCCAGCATGCTCCCGTTGCCCATCGAGTCGATGCGCTCGATGTAGGCCATCGCCGCCGCTTCCAACTCGTTGGTCAGCGTTTCCAGGTATGCGGATCCCCCCAACGGGTCGGGTGTCGCTGCTGCGCCGGATTCGTTGGCCAGTATCATCTGCGTCGCCAGAGAGATGCGCATGGCCTCCTCGGACGGGATGTCGTAGGCTTCATCGTATCCGCTGACGTGCAGCGACTGGGTACCGCCCAGCACCGCCGCCAGGGCCTGCAACCCGCCGCGCAGGATGTTGTTCAACGGGTCCTGCCGAACCAGCGTTGACCCCAGCGTCTGAGTGTGGAACCGCATCCGCATCGACTGGGATTGGGTTGCGCCGTAACGGTCTCGCATCAGGCGGGCCCACATTCGCCGGGCCGCGCGAAACTTGGCGATTTCCTCGAAAAAGTCGTTGTGCACCCCGAAGAAGTGAGACAACCGGGGGGCGAAAGAATCCACGGGCAAGCCGCGCCGCTGCGCTGACTCCACGTAGGCCATCCCCTGGGCGACGGTGAACGCCAGTTCCTGCACGGCGTCGGAGCCTGCCTCCCGGGTGTGGTAACCGCTGATGGATATGGTGTACCAGTTGGGCACGTGATTCGTGCAGAACTCGACCACGTCGGTGGTCAATTTGAGGGCGGGCCCGGGCGGGAGGGCGAAGGTTTTCTGGCCGTGGAATTCCTTGAGCGAGTCATTCTGCACCGTGCCGCGCAGCGCGCTCCACGGCGTCCCCCGACGTTCGGCGCCGTGCAGAAACATCGCCAGCAGCACGATGGCGGGATGGTTGATGGTGAGAGAGACGCTGGCTTCGCCCAGGGGTATGCCGTCGAACAATTCTCCCATGTCGGCGGCGGTGTCGATGGCCACGCCCAGCCGGCCCACTTCGCCCTCTGCCAACTCGTGGTCCGAGTCGTATCCCGTGAGCGTGGGGTGGTCGAAATCGGTGCTCAACCCGGTCTGGCCGTGAGCCAGGAGGAACCGGTAGCGTTCATTGGTGGCGCGAGCCGTGCCAAACCCGGCGATTTGCCGGCGCGTCCACAGGCGTCCCCGGTACATGTTGGGGTATGCTCCGCGTGTGAAGGGGAACTCGCCCGGGCTGCCCAGGTCCCGTTCGGAGTCGAAACCGTAGGCCGCCAATCCCTCCGGCGAGTAGAGTTCATTGATATGGATGCCGGAAAGGGTGCGGTGTGCGTTGTTGCTTGTCATAACTCGCTCACATGCCGGTTGACGAATGCCAACGGTCTTTGCCAATGGTTGGCGTCGCAACGGTCAATACTTTCCAGAATCATTGCGTTTTCCAGTAATCTGATGACCATTAACCGAATAGTTCGACGATAACGTTCCAGCTGAGTTTCAGGAATTTCACCATGCTTCAAATTCGCAAAACCCTCGGTGTTCTTTGTTTGCTTGCCGCCCTGGCGCTGTTGGCCACATACTACTTCAATACGGTTGACCCGGACGCCGCCGTGCCTATATGGAAGGTCGTGGGCGTCCTTTCCATCGTTTTGATGGCTCTGACCGTGGTCATCAATATGTGTGATTCGTTGCGTGTCCGTCGCGACCCGTCAGCGCACCTGCGCCAGTTGCCGCGCGATGTCATCACGGTGATAGCCTCGCTGATCCTGATGGTCTTTTTGCACAACCAGTTGCTGTTCATGCTGCCTGATACCACTGAGAACATCCCGCTCTGGCAATTTCTGGATCCGGCGGGCGTTGCCGTGCTGGCCTGGGAAGGGATTGCGTTGGTCCGTTCCCGCAACCCGGCCGGTTGAAGCAGGCTGCCGTCCGCCGTCCAAGTCCTAATCGGCAGCCAGCGCCGGGATGATGTGCTCACCGAATGCGGTTACCTCGGCCTCAGGGGGCGCGAACGTGAGGCAGGGCATCAGGTAAATCTGCTTCACTCCGTGTTTGGACATTGCCCGGATGCGTTCGGTGCAATGCTCCGGCGTGCCGATCAGGCCCATTGCATCGCACAGTTGGGTGTTGACGTCGTCGCTGACGAACTGGGTCAGGTCGATGGCCTCATCCCAGTTTGGGGCGTGCCCCAGGTCAGGATAAACGTCCCGCACCGCCTGCGGGATTTCGTAATCGGGGAGGTCAACATCGGAGTACGGCAACCAGTTCGGGCCGCCCCACAGCAACGCCCAGTGTACCGAGACGGGGCGCGCCAGTCGCCTTGCCTCGTCGTTGGAGCCGGCCACGCAGGTCCGCACCGCGAATACGACGTCGAGATCGTCCAGCGTGCGGCCGCTTTTCTTCGCTCCGATTTCCAGGTGTTCCAGAGCCCGGTTCACGATGCCGGGGGTGTAGCCCACCAGCACCAGGGCGCCGTCGGCCACTTCTCCGGCCAGTTCCAGCGAACGGGGACCCGATGCCGCCATGAGCACCGGCACTCCGGCGCCGCCGTCGCTGCCGGCGAAATCCAACCGGTTGGTCATGCCGTCGTACTCGACGGATTCTCCGGCCAGCAACGCCTTCACCTCCATGATGCACCGGCGCATTTGACGGAGCGTCGCCGGACGGCGGCCGATGGTGCTGGCCGAGGTGTAGCCGGTTCCGATGATGAACTTGGTTCGACCGGGCGCGACTTCAGCCACCGTCTGCGCCGCTCCCGCCAGCACCGACGGGATCCGTCCGAAGGGATTGGTCACGGCCGGGAACAGCCGCAGGCTGCTGGTGGCGCTGGCCGCCAGGCCCATGGTCACAAAGGTGTCTCGGCAAATCATCTGGCTGTCCAGGATCCCCGCGCCGTCGAATCCGGCCCCTTCGATCTTTTTGATCAGTTCCAATAACTCGGGCATCGGCGAAGTGCCCGGTACGCGCATTGATATCTTGATCTGGTCGGACATCGGGGTTTGCCTCCATGTTGGACTGTTTCCCGGTTGGTTGCAGTTTGTCGGAGCAAGTATAACAACGAACGTGCGTGCCGTGGCTTGGCCAACGGCTTGCCACATTTCCGCGTTGACGGTTAAACTGCTTGAACGATTGCAGAGGAGGGTGGAAACCACATGGTAGCTGTGAAATACGGCCTGGAAGATTTTGTCCAGGAAATGGAAGCGCTGCTGGCTGCGCAACCGAATAATGAGAGGATCTTTGACCGCGGGTCTGACTATCTTTCCCGCCTGATTTCCAACCCCGACGCCATACCGGAACGGTTCCGGAACCCCGTGGGGGCGGGCAGTCGCTCCAATCATGGGTCATGGCTGCTTCACCACAGCCCGGACAGCGGTCTGCTGGTTACCGCCGTGGTGTGGGGTCCCGGCGATCATGCCGCGCCTCACGACCACCGGACCTGGGGAATGATCGGCGTGATGGAAAACGCGCTCACCGAGACCCGCTTCCGCCGCGTGGATGACGGTGAACGCGCAGACTGGGCGCAGTTGGAACGGGACCGTTCGGCGGTGGTCAAGCCCGGCGAGATCAGTCTCCTGATTCCAGAGGTTGATGAAATCCACCAGATGGACAACTTCACCGATCGCCCGACCGTTGAAATCCACGTGTATGGCAATGATCTCCGAGGTTTGGAACGCGTCCGGTACGACCTGGAAACCGGCGCGGTCAAACAGATGATGACCGACAAATTCGACAATTGTTAGGTTGCCAACCGGGGGCGGGCCATCACCCGCCCCTGTCTTTTTTGCAATAGGGAGTTTACTTATGGCTCAAGCAATTACATCCGCACAAGTGCTGGAACTGTTCAACGGCAATACTCCGTTCGCCCTGATTGATGTCCGGGAACCCGGCGAATACAACGCCAGCCACATCCCCGGGAGCAGTCTGATTTCACGCCGTATGCTGGAGTTTGATCTCGCCGCGGCAGTCCCGCACCCCAGCACCAAGGTCGTTCTGTGCGACGACGACGGGCGTCGCGTCGAGCGCGCTGTCAGCACCGTGGAGCAGATGGGTTATTCCGATGTGGCGTGGCTGGATGGCGGAGTCAACCGCTGGATGAGCCTGGACCACCCCACCGAGTGGGGAGTCAACGTGCCCAGCAAAGATTTCGGCGAGAAGATGGAAGTGGTCCATCATGTCCCTGAAATCGATGCTATTGAGCTCCATGCGCGCATGGAGCGCGGCGAAAAGATGGTTATTCTGGACACCCGGACGCCCGAAGAATATCGCCGTTTCTGCATTCCCGGCGGCCAAAGCCTGCCCGGCGGAGAACTCGCCCTGCGCATCACGGACGTCACCGCCGATCTGGATCCTGATACCACCGTGGTGGTCAACTGCGCCGGCCGTACGCGCAGCATCATTGGAACTCGGATTCTGCAGCGAATGGGGTTGGATCGAGACATCGTGGGGTTGAAAAACGGCACGTCCGGTTGGGTCCTGGCGGGCTACGAACTGGAAACCGGCGCTGACCGTGACCGGTTGCCGTCTGTGTCCGAAGACGGCAGGGCAGCCGCGGAGGCCTACGCCGAAAGGTGCGCCCAGGAGGATGGTGTCCGCTTCATCGGCGTGGACGGTCTGGATGAACTCATCAACCGGAGCAGTGGCGAGAGCGTATATTTCATTGACGTTCGCACCGCTGAAGAATATGACGCCGGCCGGATACGCGGATTCCGCTGGTTCCCGGGCGGTCAATGTGTCCAGCGCAGCGACGACGTGGCCGTCGTCAAGAACGCTCCAATTGTGTTTTGCTGCGATGGCAAGGCCCGGGCGACGCTCACCGCGTCATGGTATCGCCAGTTGGGCTACGGGGAAGTGTATGCCCTTGACGGTGGCACGAACGCCTGGGTCGCCGCCGGGCGTCCGCTGGAATCCGGATTCAGCGTCGGAGCGCTTTTCGACGGTTCAATCAGCGGCGATGGGGACCCGGGGCTGCTCATGGACGCACGCCGACAGATCGCCACGGTTTCAGCGCAAGCGCTGGAGCAGGATGAATCCGCGGTTGTCCTGTTTGTGGATACCAGTCGCGATTTTTCCCGTGGCCATGTGCCGGGGGCGCGTTGGGCGCCGCGCGGTTGGCTGGAATGGCAGGTTGCGGAATTTGTCCCGTCCCAAGAGTCCCGCGTTGTGGTGACCTGCGGCGATGGACGGCAGTCGCTGTTGGCCGCAGCCACGCTGCTGGAGATGGGCTATTCGAATGTCGCGACGCTCGAGGGCGGTATGGCGGCCTGGAACGCCACCGGATTCCCCGTGGAAGAAGGCCTTTCCGGCGTGATGCGGCCGCCGGCCGATATCGTTTTCAGCGGGCCCGATCGCACCTATGCCGATATGCAGCACTACCTGCGGTGGGAAACCGAGTTGGGCGTGAAATACGCCACCTGAGCCTGATTCCCCTGACTACTGGCGCCTGAACGAAATCAGCGCCAGCACGGGATCAACACTACCCGGAGGGAGCCTCCACAAGGTCGCTGTCCTCCGGGTTTGGCTCGATGCGAAGAGTCTGCACAATCCGGTTGTAAACCCGCTCATCGGCGTGGGATTCCCCCACATGGCCGGTGGCCGCGTCCTCCGCGCGGCGTCGGTCATCGAAGATGTCATACCAACCGCATTCCGCGCAATCGACGCGCCATTCGGTTCTCCCGGTGGGAATCTGCTCTGCGACTTCCACAATGATGTGCAATGTAGTCATTGGCGTCTCCTGCTTTCGCTGACGGGCGGGGCACTGATTGTTGCGGGAGTCATGCCCGGTGTCAAACGCGCGTCCGTCAGGTCTCCTTCGAGCGGGACTTGCCGACAGCCCGCAGGCGTGGGAAACTGGCACGGCGCCGGCTTGACGCCGGTCGGAAAACATCAGGAGACGCTATCGCCATGACAACGCAACAAGATCCGTCCCAAACTCAGGGCAGCGACGCCTCTCGCCCGGACTTCCTGCAGATGGATGGAGCCGATTCGGGCGCCGCCAATGACACCACGGATTCCTGGTACGGTTGGCCGCATCGGAAGGTTGAACCGGTGACGCTCCAGCGCCCCGATGGAAAAACCGAGCGGGTCCGCACTCCCGTGATGGAACTTGAGGGCCTGATCACCCCCACCGAACTGCACTATGTGGTGCAGCACTTCGGCATACCCGATACGGTGGCCGCCAAAGACTGGTCGCTTTCAGTGGACGGTGAAGTGAAGAAACCCCTCCGGTTGACGTACGATGACCTTCGCCGGTTTCCGTCGAGGTCCGTTCGCACCGTCATGGAATGTTCCGGCAGCGATGCCACTTACTTCGAGTATTTCAAGGGCGAAGGCCCCCGGCCTTCGCGCACCCAGGAGCGGATGATCCTCTCCGGCAGCGAATGGACAGGAGTCCCGCTGGCGGCGATTCTCAACGAAGCGGGCCTGACCGGCCGCGCGACCCACATCCGCGCCGAGGGTTGGGATGAAGGCGTGCCGGCCACCGCCGCGGAAGGAACCGAACCATTCTTCTACGATAAGGGGTTGCCCATTCAGAAGGCTCTCCATCCCGACACCATCCTCGCGTACGCGCAGAATGGCCAGATATTGGAGCATCTGCACGGCGCTCCCATCCGTCTGCTGGTTCCCGGGTGGTCCGGCAACTGGTCGGTCAAATGGCTGCGACGCCTGGAGGTTCTGGACCATGAGCCGGCCTGCTGGTACCACTACAATTTCTATTACTACGGCGACTCAGCGGACGACCCCAACAAAGAACTGATCACCACCATCGGAGTGAAATCGCTGGTGTCCCAGCCCAACGACGACACCAGGACACTGTCCGCCGGCAAGCATGTGGTGCGTGGCTACGCCTGGAGCGGCGGCGGCGCGATCACCCAGGTTGATGTCAGTGTGGACGGCGGCAAGTCCTGGCAACCGGCGAGACTGGAAGAACCCGCTGAGCGCTGGATGTGGCGGCGCTGGTCCTGGGTTTGGGACGCTTCACCGGGATCCTACAACGTCATGTCCCGGGCTACGGACAGCGTGGGGCAGGTTCAGTCTCACGAACCCCGTTACAACAATATGCGCAAGAACTTCAGCGCCATCGTCGGATACGACATCACGGTGGAGTAGCAGACACCGAGCGCGTCGCACTCCAATGCCGCGATGAATACCGAATTGAAACTGGCTCCCGCCGTCGTCGCGGCGGTGGGAAGCCAGGCGAAACGCGGGTTCAAATCGGATATGCTGTGACCGCCAAACTGCCCGAACGCGACCAACGATTCTCGCTCGGGGCGGAACGAGCGTCATTAGCGCGAGCATCCGCTGCTACCGTGGGATATTTCGTCGCAATTGCGCGGTGCGGTCGGGAAATTGACGTGGGTGATGCCGAAATCGCTGAGTTGCACTACTACGGAGACTGAAATATGACCACCATCGCATCCATATTGGAACAGGCCCCGGTGGTGGCCGCCGAGTGGGCCGAGGAACGGGCAGACCGCCAGCAGCGCACCAAAGCCGACCCTGCGGACTACGGCCGGCTCGGGCAGATCGGGGTCCCGCTGCTGGCGGTCCCGACCGATCTTGGGGGAACCTGGGAATCGCTTGAACAGTCGGCCCGCCCGATCTGCTCCATGCTGCGCATCCTGGCCACCGGCGACCCGTCCATCACGCTCGCCAGTGCGATGCACCAACTGGTGCTGTCTTCGTGGCGACTGCCCACCGTACCTGAACCGTTCACCGCCGAGTGGATAAAACAGCGCAACCAGGTTTTCGACAGCGTCCACAGCGGATGCTGGTGGGGCACCATCGTGAGTGAGCCCGGTTCCGGCGGGGACACTGCGCGCACGGCCAGCGTGTGCGAACCGGACGGCGTCAGCGAGTTCGGTTATCGCATCTCGGGGCAGAAGCACTTCGGCAGCGGGTCCGGCCTCACCTCGTTCATGACCACTCGCGCGTTGGCATCCGGAGAAACCGCCCCTGACCTGTTCTTCATGGAAGTGCGCGATCATCCTTGGGATGGCTCCACCGGCCTCAAGCTCACCGCCGAGTGGAGAGGCCACGGCATGAAATCGACCAACAGCCATGCCTTCGAGTTCTCCAACTTCCCGGCGACCCGTGTGGCCTGGCCGAATCACCAGGCCGAGTTGATGGGCGCCAACGGCGGCCTGGGCTCTGCCGCTTTCCTCTCGGTCATCGTGGGCGTTGTCGATGCCGCCATGGATTATGTGCGCCCTCGGATCAAGAACGGCATGGCGTCAGATCCCGGACTGCGAGCGTATCAGCAGGTGGAATGGGCGCACGCCGAACAGGAAGCATGGCTCATGGGGCAGGCTTGGGAGGGTGCGATTCGCTGCCTGGAGACCAATACGGGACGTCGGGAACTCCTGCTGGCCAAAGAGAGCGTGGCCCGTTTGTCGGAGGACTGCATGGGACGCCTCTGCAAGTTGTCCGGCGGCAGCGCTTACACCCGCTACTCGCCCCTGTCGGTCTGGTACGACGACGTGAGGGCTTTGGGTTACCTGCGTCCGCCGTGGGCGCTGGCATGGGATCAAGTCTTCCAGCAGAGCCTCGCCGAATAATCGGCCGGAGCCATTGCCTCGCCTCAGTACGCGTTACGGTTCGCCGTCCGCTGACCGGGTTCAGGACGGCGGAAACTACAATCCGTCGCACCGGAATCCGTCGCACCGGATTAATCCGGGCACGTCTGCAGCGTTCGCCGTTTCGCGCGCCGACCTCCGGCCGTTTGACCCTTGATGGCGTGATTGCTACCATCCCGGCAGGACGACTGATCTGAAGGAGCGTTTCATGGCAGTAATCTCAGTGGATGTAAAAGACCGCCAGCCTTACGCGGGAGGCAAATCCTTCGGAAATAACGGAGGATACGAACGTATCGAGGGAACCATCTCGTTCGGCGTTGACCCGGAAAATCCCGCCAACACCTCCATCGTTGACCTGCAACACGCTCCCGTTGATGGCTCGGGTCGGGTGTCGTTTGAATCCGATTTCACGCTGGTCGCCCCGAGTGATCAATCCGCAGGCAATGGCCGGCTCGTGGGGGAGATTGTCAACCGTGGGCGCCGCCGCACGATTCCGTTCTTCAACCGCGCGCCGACCCCCGCCATCACATCTTCCGATGTCCCGGAAGGCGACGGATGGCTGCAGCATCAGGGCTATTCCGTGTTGTCCATCGGCTGGCAGTGGGACGTGTACCGCAGCGACGCACTGATGGGCCTGGAGGCTCCCGAGATTTTCATCGACGGGCGGCCGGTCAGCGGTCAGGCCTGCGTCGAAATGCGCCCCAACCGCGTCGAAAATACCCGCCAACTCGCCAACCGGGACCACAAGCCGTATCCGGCATCGGATTTGGACGATCCATCGGCGCAGTTGCGTGTGCGTGATTGGGAAGACGGGCCTGATACCATCATTCCGCGATCCCAATGGCATTTTCCCGACGCGGGACACATCACGCTGGATTCAGGATTCCAGCCCGGCAAGATCTACTACTGCATCTACACCGCGACCAAGCCGGTGGTGGTCGGCTGCGGAATGCTGGCCATACGCGATGCGGCGGCGTGGTTCCGCAACCCTGCAGGTGTATCCCCCGGATTCGCGCGCGTGTATGGCCATGGGGTTTCCCAGTGCGGCCGATTGCTGAGGCACATGGTGTACCTTGGCCTCAATCTGGATGAAAACGGCAAGCAGGTTTTCGATGGGCTGCTGCCGCACGTCGCCGGTGGGCGCATGGGTGAGTTCAACCATCGTTTCGCCCAGCCTTCGTGCCAGTCCAACCCGGGGTTCGGGCACCAATTCCCCTTTGCGGACAACAACCGCACCGACCCGCTGACTGAGCAGACCGACGGATTGCTCAATCGCCTGAGGGAGTTGGACGCTGTCCCCAGGATCATCTACACCGATTCCGCCGCCGAGTATTGGCGGGGCGATGCCTGTCTGACTCACATTGACAGTTCCGGAAATAACGACCTGGAGCCGGCGCCCGAAACTCGGCGTTACCTCTTTGGCGGGACGCAGCACCTTCCCGGCGCCCCTGACCTCATGGTGGGCCAGGGACCCGACGGATCCACCGGGTCGCACCCGTACAACGCGGTTGACTACATCCCGTTGCTGCGGGCGGCCCTGATCAACCTTGACCGCTGGGTATCCGATGAAATCGGACCGCCTCCCAGCCAACACCCCCGGTTGGACGACGGCACCGCCGTACCCCAACCCGCATATCTGGGCAGAGCCGCCAGCATCCCCGGACGCGGAACGCCGTCCGACGAACGCCTGTGGCGGGTCAGGGAGATCGACCTCGGGCCGGATGCCGACCGTGGCATCGCCACATACCCGGTCAGTGAGGGTAGAGAGTACCCACACCTGGTGCCCGCCTGTGACGCTGACGGGAACGATATGGCCGGGATACGCTTGCCCGATCTGACGGTGCCCGTGGGGACCCACACCGGATGGAACCTTCGGCATCCGGACACCGGCGCGCCCGAGCAGTTGATGTCGATGCAGGGTTCATCCCACTGGCTGCCGGCCACGGCCGACCAGCGCAACAAGAGTGGCGACCCTCGTCCATCCATCGCGGAACGGTACTCCTCACGCGATGAATACGAGGCTAGCGTTCGAGTTGCGGCGACCGAGTTGGCCGCTGACAATTACCTGCTCTCCGACGACATCGACCTGGTGGTTAAATCCTGCCTGGAGCGCTACGATTGCGCTATGGCACAGCGGTGGTAGCCGACACCCGGTGGCTATGCAGTGACGGCAGCGGGAGATCAGTCAACCTGGCACGTCCGGCCCGCAACCCGAATTAGTGTTTGCGGGATTTCTGCACTGGGCAGGATTGGAGACGCTCCGCCGCAGGTGATTCCCATTCTGTCAATCCTCGAATCCTGGTAATCGGGATTCCGACGATTGCCGAAACGGGGTACGCGTGACTCTTGCCGCCGCTTGACACCGTTGGTCGGGTGGCTATGATGATGCTTTTCAACTCCAACCGAAGAATCCGGTGAGCATCGAGACCCCCGACCAGTGTGTTGCGCCGTAAAAAATACGCTGTGGCTAAGAGACTGCGTCCCCAACAACATTGACAATACACATTCGCACCATTGAAGGGCGTACAGAGACGCCGAAATTCCCAAACAATCCAACACTTGACTTGAAAGGATCAACACATGACGGCCTCGAAATCAAGCGACGCTATTTCAGTTGTGGTCCACGGGGCGACCGGCCGAATGGGCGCAGAGACGGTGCGCGCAGTGTCCGAAGCCGATGATACGACCCTGGTGGGCGCAACCTGCCGAGTGTATCGAGGCGACGTTTTGCAGACGCCGGCCGGCGAAGTGCCGCTGGCAACCGATCTGGTCCAAGTCCTCGATGCAACGAAACCGCAGGTGATGGTGGAATTCACCCATGCGGAGGCCTGCATGGAAGCGGCGCCTTTGGCAGCCGACCGCGGCGTCAACATGGTCCTTGGAGCCAGCGGACTCAACGCAGAGCAATTGCAGACCCTGGACACAATCAGTCGGGAACACGGCGTTGGCATCATTGTTGCCCCCAATTTCGCCCTTGGTGCAGTGGTGTTGAAAAAACTGGCTGAACAGGCGGCCGCGTTTTTCGATTATGTGGACGTTGTTGAAGCGCATCACGAGATGAAAATTGATGCCCCGTCAGGCTTTTCGATCGCCATCGCTCGCGGAATGCGCGAAGAACGCGGCAGCGATTTCAGTCGCAACGAAACAACGGTGCATCATCTGCCGGAAACGCGCGGCGGCGACATCGGTGGAGCGAGTATCCACAGCCTGAGGCTTCCCGGCCGCAGCGCTCACCACGAGGTGATATTCGGGGCCGCCGGGCAAACTCTGAGCCTTCGGCATGACACCCTGAGCCGCGACTGCTACATGCCCGGCGTGCTGCGGTGCATCCGGGAGGTGGGCGACCGCCCCGGGCTGACGGTCGGCCTGGAAACGGTTCTGGGCCTGTAGCGGATTTTCATTCGCATCAACAGCATATGGACGCTTTCAGACTGCGGGTGTAACCTGTTTATTGGTGCGGACGTCGAACGCAATTTGGTTGGCGTGACTGTTATGTTTCGGCAATCTCTGTGGGTGGTGCGTTCGTATTAACTTCAAAGGGACCATGACCATATTTCAACCACTGGTATTGAAGTTGTAGGCAGCGCGCGCCGGACTTGCCGCCGCCGTCCGAATATCCTCAAGTTGTGAATGACCCAACCTCCAAGGAGCGACATGGATCTGCAAGGACTCAAACTCGCCGTTGTCGGTGCAACCGGAGCGGTCGGCCAGGAAACCCTTCGACTTATTGAAGCCAGGTATCCGGAACACAGGAACCTGAAGTTGTTGGCGTCCAAGCGTTCCGCCGGCCGCACCCTGGACGTCAACGGAAAGTCCTTCACCGTGTCGGAAACTACGGACGAATCTTTCGACGATGTGGACATAGCGTTCATCTCGGTGAGCACTGAAGCGTCGCGACGTTTCGGTCCCATTGCCGCCGCGGCCGGGGCCATGGTGATCGACGACTCCAGCGCGTTCAGAATGGATGAGAACGTCCCGTTGGTGGTGCCGGAAGTCAACGCCGCCGACCTGGATTGGCACAACGGCATCGTGTCCATCCCGAACTGCTCGACAACCCCGCTGGTCATGGTGGTCCACCCGCTTCGCCAGGCCAGCCCGATCGTACGCATCGTAGCCGACACTTACCAGTCCGTCTCCGGCGCCGGTGGAGCAGCGATGGACGAACTGCGAAACCAGACTCGCACGGTGATGCACGGGGGACCGGCCGAACCGGATGCGCAACCCCAACAGATTGCCTTCAATGTGATTCCTCAAATCGACAGTTTCACGGAGACCGGCTATACACGCGAAGAGCAAAAGATGATCGATGAGAGCCGGAAGATCCTTCACGAGCCTCTGATGGCGGTTTCGGCCACCTGCGTGCGGGTTCCAGTGTACGTTTCACACTGCGTGTCTGCGCACGTAGAGTTTGATCAACCCGTTTCGGCGGGAGAAGCCCGTGAATTACTCAGCCAAATGCCGGGTGTTACAGTAATGGATGACCCGGCTGGATCAATCTATCCGATGCCCGTGGACGCAGCCGGGTGCGATGATGTTTTTGTCGGGCGTATCCGAAAGGATGCGTCAAACCCCAATGGACTGGTATTTTGGGTGGTAACTGACAATCTGGTAAAAGGTGCGGCGCTAAACGCGTTACAAATCGCAGAACATGCTGTGGCGCGCGAGGTAGTTCACGGAAAAAGTCACAACAATTGAACCATTTATAAACGGGCGTTTGACACAGAGGATGTGCGTTCATACCAGTGGGTAGATGCCGTTTAAACCACGCCGACGCCTGGATGAGCATATCAATTAGCCTTTCCCTTTGGTAATATATCCTGGGATGCCACCGGGCAACAGCAAACCTGTGGACATTGGTGATGAACCGGAACGTCAAAGGATGCAAACACTCAAACCTCTCCGCTAAAACCAGGATCCCCAGGCGTCCCTCTCTCCCCCTTCCGGTAACTCTTCATTGCTTTCAACCCTGAACTACTGCAATTATGGATATCTATCGCCCATAGTGGCACGGATGTGTATAATGTCGAGAATACGCTGCAGACTGCGTTTGGTGCCTGGCCAGATGCTGAACATAACACGGCACAACTGCCGACAAGGAGGCTTGTACGATGCCTACTGAGATTGGCCGGCTGATTACTGCTATGGTTACGCCATTCGATGAGGTGGGGCAGGTTGACTACGAGCAGGCAAAGCGCCTGGCGGTGGCTTTGCTGGACTCCGGCTCCGACGGCCTGGTGGTTACCGGAACCACCGGCGAAGGGCCCGCACTGTCGATGGAAGAAAAGGCCCGCCTCTACGGCGAGGTGAAGGATGCCATCGGCTCGCGCGGCGCAGTCATCGCTGGCACCAGCGACAACAACACGACAGCATCCATAGAGTTGAGTCGCGAGGCCGAGAAAATGGGAGCGGACGCTCTGTTGCTCACCGTGCCCGCGTACAACAAGCCTCCGCAGGAAGGGCTCTACCAACATTTCAAGGCCCTGGCGGAATGTACCGAATTGCCCGGTATGCTGTACAACGTGCCCAGTCGCACCAGCCTGAACATGACCAACGATACTACGGTTCGCCTTTCCCAGATCGAAAACATCATCGGGATCAAGGAAGCCAGCAGCGACCCGGTGCAGATCGCCAAAGTGATCCGCGACGCGCCGGACGATTTCCGTGTTTGGTCGGGGAACGACGACGAGACTTTCGGCATCATGTCCATGGGTGGCTATGGTGTCGTCAGCGTGGCGGCCCATTTGGTGGGCAATCAGATCAAGCACATGATCGGGTTGACCCTGGAAGGCGATGTGGAAGCCGCGGGCGCTGAACATCTCCGTCTCCTCGATATGTTCAAAGGCCTGTTCATCGTCTCCAACCCGATCCCGGTGAAGTACGGCCTGAACCAATCCGGATTTGACGTGGGGGACCCGCGATTGCCCCTGGTTCCGCCTGACGAACGCACTGCAGCAGAACTTGATGAACTGCTGCAACGATACGAAATTGACATCACAGCGCCGGCGGAATGAGCTCACCGCCGGCGCTTGTTATTGGATAGAACCACAATCCGACACTGCTGACGTTCGGTTCGATGTACAGTTCTTGTTTTTGGACAACGGTCGGACTTTCTTACTGCAAGAGCATCGTGCGTAAGCCTTGGTATATCAAGGAGCAACAACATGCCTCTGAAAACCGTAATTTTTGTGGACGGACAGAACTTCCGGCACAATCTGAGAGATTTCCATTTCCGTTCAGATCCGCCGCATCCGAACAATCCTGAGTACCGGCTCGACGAGAAACATTTCCGTTGGCAGGAGTTTTTCCAGGATGCGCTGGGCAAGTTCGACGACGTCACGGGTTGGGATCACCAACTCGTACGCGTCTATTGGTATTATGCCGAGAGCATCACTCCCTGGTCTCCCAACTTGTGGCGCGCTCAGCGCATCGTCGATGAACACGCCGGCCGGATCCCGGAATTGACGCCGGAACTGGTCATTCAAAAGGCGCAAGACTGGTACGAGCACGAATTTCGGCGCTTCCACCAGCTCCGCAAATCAGTGTTCGAAGAGATTCAGCAGAGCACGAATTTCCTGGAGTTCAAATACGTCGGTCAATACGTGGTCCAGCCATTCCGTCCCTACCGCCTGGATTACGATTACGACGGCAACATAACCTTCCAGGGTACGCAGGTCGGGGAAAAGGGAGTGGACATCGGAATAGCGGTCGATATGATTTCCAAAATGAACAGCTTTGATGTTGCCGTTCTGGTTTCCGGAGACAGCGATTTCTTCCCGGTCGTACGCTACCTGAAGGACAACCTCAAGTACGTGTACCACTTCTCAGTGGGTCGTGGGGTTGGTCACGACACCCAGTATTTCTCGCCTGCCCTGCGTGGTGTGGTCGATTGTTTCCAGGGCTTCGACGAACTGGAATTGCTGACCAACTACGTGAACGAGCACGCGGGAATCCCGCCGGCCATCATGGATACCATCAACCTGCGCGCGGCGGAACTGGAACGGATGCTGGATGATGAACCGCTGCACTACGGACGTGAGCCGGAATCGATCATCCGCTGAACCTTATAGCCGACCTTCAAGTCTGATCGCAGGGTCCGGGCGGCCACGCCCGGTCCGCAGGTTATCCGCGTAAACTCCACGGTAAGATTCGGGCAAAAGAGCGGCGATTCTTTCCATCACCATATCGGTCACCGAGTTGAGCAACGGTTTGGTGATCGGCCCTTCGATGCTTGGGGGCGTAAAAGGCGTTCCGATATTGACCTGCCAACTGGCCAGTGGAACCGGCATCCTCCATGAAGGGAACTTCTCGCTTCCTGATATCCCCACGGGCAATATAGGGCACTGGGTTTTCAGCGCCAGCCAGGCCAACCCGGTTCGAGCCTGCCTCAATTCAGCGGTTGGGCTGATTCCACCTTCCGGGAACATCAGGATGGCTTGGTCCCGGTCCAGCGCCGCCAGTGCGTACCGCAGCGCTTCGCCCCCTCCGCGTTGGCGATCCAGAGGGACTGCGCCCACCGCGTTGCAATAAAACCGTCCGATGGGTTTTTCCCAAAGCTCTTTCTTGGCGAGAAACACAATGGGCCTGGGCAGAGCCACCACCAGCGTGCCCGCATCATTCAGCGAAACATGATTGCTGGCGACCAGCAACGGCCCGAAGGGAGGCATCGCCTCCTTCCCGGTGATGGTCAGCCGGCCCGTGACGGACCAGATGGCCTGACCAAAACGGCGGCTGGGTTGGTATAACCAGGCCATTGCACACTACCCCGATATTCGCGACGTGGCGCCCGCAACGTCGGACGCATGGCGTATCGCGGCCAACACCGCGATGACGCTCTGGGGAAAGTTCAACCCGTCGGTATTGACCACGATGGCTCCGGGGGCGACGGTCAACGGTGAATCCGTTCTCCGGCTGTCCAATTCGTCCCGACGGATCGTGTCGGCCAAAACCTCACGGTAATCGGCTTCGGGCATCGTCTCCAACTGCTGCGACCATCGGCGGCGCGCCCGTTCTTCCGGCGTCGCGTCGATGTAGAGTTTGACGTCCGCGTCGGGCAGCACCACTGATCCTATGTCGCGCCCCACCATCACTATTCCACCGCCGCGCGCGATGGCGCGTTGTTGATCGACCAGGGCCCGCCGCACGGATGAGTTCGCGGCAATCTGCGAAACGTTCCGGTCGATTTCCGGCGAATACAGCGCGTCGGCGTGCAGCGAATGCTCATCCATGATGATCGCCGGGGATCCGTCGTCATGGTTGCCCACGGACATAGTGCATTCGGCGGCCAACCGTCCCGCCGTTTCCGCGTCGTCAGGAGTCGCGCCCTGGCGCAAAACCAGCCACGTGACCGCACGGTACATGATTCCGGTGTCCAGAAACCTCAGCCCAAGGCTGTTGGCGGCGGCCTGGCCCACCGAACTCTTGCCGGAGGCGACCGGGCCGTCGATCGCTACGACAGGACCGGCGCGACCATATGATTGGCAATGAGACCGCATACGGCGATTATAGCACCCGGCCATAGACGGAATTACAGCGGGGTTGAACGGCGGTTGCGTGGATGAATCGAATGGCGGACAATCGGCTCATGGGTTTCGGATGGTTTGACTCGCCATGGCATCTGCTCGGGCTGGCCGGATGGTGCTTCCTGATGGCATGGGGATTTCGTATCGGACTGCTGCGGATGGGCCTCTCGCTGACTGCCATCGGTCTGCTGGTTGGGCTGGCCCTGCTGTTCAGGGACGCCGAATCGGCGGCGTTGGTTTACGGGCCGCTGGCGTTCATGGGGGTCATCTGTGTAATCAGCATCGGATTTTTTGGACGACACCTTGAAGGGCGGCTTGGGTACACCTCGAACGTGGTTCGCGCCAACCATGCCGGCGGGCTGCTCCTCGGTCTGTTGATCGGCGCTGTGATCTGGTATGCGTGGATATAGGGATTTTTGGACGCAAAACCGGGGCAAACGCGCTGATGTGCCAAAAAGACTGTTTTGACAGTATAATATTACGTGGTTTATCAGTTTCGGAATACTGTAACGACGAGACACGACGGCGAACCCCTTACCTGTGTTGAGGTTGGCTAATGGCAAGCCGGGGACGAACCAATCGGAAAAAAGGCGCGGGCCAAGGCAGGCCCACCCAACAACGTGGGAAAGCCGGCAATCGGCAGAGTTCCTCGGCTCGGGGCGCGGCGGAAAAGCATGATGAGAGCCAATCGCCCGACGGCAAACAGTCCCGCAAAACATTCCCTTTATCGGCGCGATTGACCGCCCCCGTCCTGGTTCTGAACCTCAATTACGTGCCGGTGAATGTCTGTACGGTACGACGCGCGATCGTGCTGGTGGCCAAGGGCAAGGCAGAATTGCTGGAACAGCGCGATAACAACGACGGTCGCATTCGCACCTTCAACACCTACCTCGATGCCCCGTCCATCATTCGATTGGTGTATCTGGTCAAGCGGCCTTTCGCGCCACGCCGATTGTCCAAGAAAGAAGTTTTCCTGCGGGACCATTACACCTGCCAATATTGCGGCAAGCGTTCGCAGCATCTGACCCTGGATCACGTGGTGCCGCGCCGCCAGCGCGGCCCGCACACCTGGGACAACGTCGTGGCGGCCTGCGGACGGTGCAACCTGGACAAAGCTGGCCGGACCCCCGAAGAAGCAAACATGAAACTTCGACGGCTGCCCACCGCCCCTCAGCCAAATCCGTATCGAATCCTGGAAAACCGGACCATCCTGGACGAATGGCGTCAATACATCCCATGGCAGTCCACGCTGCGCGGTCGGGATGAGACGGCCGCAATGGCGGTCGCGGACTGATCTGTGATGGACAGCATAGACCTGCACGGCAAAACGTGGGCCGAGGCCCTGAGCGACATAATCGATGTCTATAACCGGATGGTGCAGCAGGGCGCCGGATCCCGGGATACGCTCGACATAGTGCATGGCTACGGCGCCAGTGGAACCGGCGGGTCCATGCGCGTACGGATCCGTTCGTTCCTTTCCCGGCATTCGGACCGCCTGGAGTATGTCTCGGGAGAGGATCTGGACGGTAACCCGGGACACACGGTGGTAATGCCGATCCGCTCCCTGCCGGGCAGCGTTGACCTGCTGGCGGAAAAGATTTGGGAATACTGCGACCATCCCCGTACCGTGAAGAAGATCACCGGCCAATTCCGAAGGGATGGCGACCCGAAGGTGCAGCAGGCCATCCGCACGCTGGAAAAGCAGAGTCGTTTGCGAGCCGTGTATAAAGGTCGTGAGAAAGCCTACCAGGCGACGTGACGTCCGGTTCACGACGCTTCAGTTGGTCGGCACATCCAGCATCATGCACTCCAGCGCCAGGCGAGGATTCGCGTTGGCATCCAGCGCGACCAACGTGGATTGAATGCGTCGCAGCAGGTTTGCGATTGCTACCGATGAAATGCCCTCGGCAAAACGGATCAAATCCGCGTCGCGGTCAATATTGCGGATGGAATCGGGCGTTCCCTCTTTCACCAGCAACAGGTCCCGCCACCAGCCTTCCCATTGATACAGAATCTGCCGCACCGACTCGCGGTCCTGGGAGAACGACGACGCCAGGGCGTTTGCATAGGCGAAACGCTCGTCAAGAGGAGCGGCGGCCAATTCGGTTATGCGGTCCAACTCGGTGGAGCGGGTCTCCATGGCTTCCTGGTTGTTCAGGGCGTTGATCGCCCAGCCGGGACATCCCCGGGCCAACCGGGCCAACCGCCGGGCTTCCGATGGGTCGGCGCCGTGGTGTGAAACCAGGTAGTCGGCGAGAACCGCGCCGGCCATGGGCCGCAGCGTCAGCAACCGACACCGGGATCGGATCGTGGGGAGTATGCCTTCGTCATCGGAGGTGAGCAGGAGCAGCAGGACGTTGGGCGGCGGTTCTTCCAGCGTTTTGAGCAGGGCGTTGGCCGATTCGCTCTGACCGGCCGACAATGTTTCGCAGCCGTCAAAGATAACGACCTTCCATCCCCCTTCGACGGCGGTTACCGACAGGAAGTTTTCGGTCTCCCGAACCTGTTCTATGCTGATGCGGGTCGGGCTGCGCGGATCTCCGCCAACCGCCACCGTGGTCAGGTCGGCGTAGGCGTCCCTGCGGATCCGGGTACACCGCGCGCACTCGCCGCAGGGCGCGGCATCGTCGGCGCCCGGGTCAAGGCAATTGATGATTGCGGCCATATCCATGGCCAGGGTCATCTTTCCCACGTGGGGCGGGCCGACCAACAGATAGGCGTGCCCCATCTGTCCCCGACTCAGGGCGTTGGACAATTGTCTCAGGAGGTGGTCCTGTCCGGCGGTGCGCCACATGATGCACCGGAGCAGCGGCGGCCGTTTAAAGGTCGCAGAGCATCATGTCGGCGTAGGACTCGCGACGCCTGATCAGCCGGCTTTCGCCGCCATTCACGAGCGCGATGGGCGGGCGGGGGTTCAGGTTGTAATTGCTTGCCATCGAGGGACAATAGGCTCCGGCCGCCGGTATGGCGATGACATCGCCGGCCGCGGGGGTGGGCAACAGGACGTCGGATGCCAGGACATCGCCCGATTCGCAGTATTTGCCGGCGATAGTGACGGTGGTGTCCGGGCTCGCGCCGGGACGATTGGCCGACAGAACCTCGTAAGAAGCCTGGTACAGCGCGGGGCGGATGTTGTCCCCCATGCCGCCGTCCACGCTCACGTAGGTCCGGACGCCCGGTATGTCCTTGATCGCGCCGATTCGATACAGCGCGACGCCGGCGGGGCCAACGATGGAACGGCCTGGTTCGACCACCAGGTTCGGCAGGTCCATGCCCAGTTCTTCGCAGGTGGCGGACAGGGTGTCCACGATGGCTTCCGCGTAATCGCTGGGGGCCGGCGGGGCGTCCTCACGGGTGTAGGCGATTGCGAACCCGCCGCCTGGGCTGAACTCCTGAAGGTTGAGTCCCTGCTCCCGCAGGCCGGCCGCGAACCGCAACACCAGGTCGGTTGCAGCCTGGTACGGCTCAAGTTCGAAAATGGGCGAACCCAGGTGAAAATGCAGTCCGAGCAGATTGAGATGGGGAGCGCTGACGGCTTGCAGGATCGCTCTTTCCGCGTCGCCGGTCTGGATCGAAAAACCGAACTTGGAATCGATGATGCCGGTGGTGGTGTAAGCGTGAGTGTGAGGGTCAATGCCAGGAGAGACGCGCACCAGGATGTCCTGGGTTCTGCCCGATTCGGCGCAGATTGATTCCAACAGGTCCAACTCGTGAAAACTGTCCACGACCACGCGACCTATCCCGGCCGCCACCGCTTCCTGCAACTCCCCGGGCGTCTTGTTGTTGCCGTGGAAGAAAACCTGGTCCAACGGGACGTTTCCGGCCTGCGCGACAGCCAATTCGCCGCCTGAAACCACATCCAGCCCCAGCCCTTCCTCGGCAATAATTCGGGCCAACGCCGGGTTGATGTATGCCTTGGAGGCGTAAACCGCTTGCGAATTGGGATAGCGATCCCTGAACGCGCCGGAAAATTGCTGGCACCGGGACCGGAGCGTGACTTCGTCCAGCACATAAAGCGGAGTGCCATATTGCTCGACCAGGTCAACCGCGTCGCATCCTCCGATGGTGAGATGGCCCGCGGCGTTGGTATCTGTAGTGTCGGGGAACACATGGGTGAGATGCGATGGAAGCATGAAGCGTTTCTCCGGCGGTATGGGTATGCGAATGGGTATTGCAGCCTCACTAATTTAGCACACCGCCCATTTGCCGTCATCGCGGCCCGGCTGTGCTTTCCGGCACGCGAGCCGCCGGCGCTGCAGTGTTGAGGGAATACCGGACCTGACGCCTGAGTGCACGACGATGAACATCGTCGGAGGACTGCGAGCGATTTTACCGTCCGATTGACCGTCTCCCGGCTGCCGTCTATACTGCCGGCCGAGGTTCGGTTGCCGCTGCCTGATCGAATTCGTGCGCCGCTGCCTCATCATGCCGACGCTCCCCGGCGCGTCGTTTCAGTACCGAGGAGGTGTTATTTTGCCCAATAAAGTACCCATCACGGTTAGCGTGAATGGCCGCTCTCATACCGCCGAAGTCGAGCCCCGAACCCTGCTGGTCCATTTCCTTCGGGAGACGTTGAACCTCACCGGCACGAAAGTCGGGTGCGACACCAGCCAATGCGGAGCCTGCGTGGTGCGCATGAACGGCGTGACCGTCAAGTCATGCACCGCGTTCGCCGTGCAAGCCGACGGCGCCGAGGTCACCACCATCGAAGGTGTGGCGCAGAACGGCAATCTCTCCGCAGTTCAGGAAGCCTTCTGGAACAACCATGGTCTCCAGTGCGGCTTTTGCACTGCCGGGATGATCATGTCGGTAACGGAGATCATTGAGCGCAATCCGAACCCGTCGGCGGACGAAGTGCGCGCGGGTCTGGAAGGCAATATGTGCCGCTGCACCGGCTACAACAACATCGTCAAGGCCGCTCTGGCCGCCGCTGCTGCTCAGCAAGGAGGCTAAAGACCGCCATGACCACCCGAATTTTTGGCTCCGGCATCCGGCGCAGGGAAGACCCTCGCCTGATCACCGGTCAGGCCTCCTACACCGACGACATCAAGCTGACCGGAATGGTCCACGCGGCAATCCTGCGCAGTCCCCATGCCCACGCGAGGATCACGAGCATCAACACGGACGCGGCCAAGGGCGCATCCGGCGTGCTTGCCGTGTACACCGGCGCGGACATTGAGGGGGTTTTGAACCCGATACCCTGCGCATGGGCCATACCCGATTCTGACCTGAAAGCAGTCGCCTATCCTGCCATCGCTTCCGATATTGTCCGATATGTCGGCGACGCTGTGGCCGTGGTGGTCGCGGAAAACCGCTACCAGGCAGAGGACGCGCTGGAACTCATCGAGGTTGACTATCAACCATTGCCGGCCACCATCAACCCCGAGAGGGCGCTGGATGACGGCGCGCCCCAACTGCACGAGGACGCTCCCAACAATCAGGCGTTCCACTGGGTCGCCGCTGGCGGCGATACGGATGCCGCCTTTGCCGACGCCGCAGTGACAGTCAGCGAGACCATCCACCAGCAGAAACTCATCCCCAATCCCATGGAGACCCGCTCGGCCATCGCTTCGTGGTCGCCGGCCATGGGTGAACTCACCATCTGGAACACCACCCAGAACCCTCACATCGCCAGGTTCGTGACGTGCCTGGTCACCGGGATCGGTGAGCACAAGATCCGCGTGATCGCTCCCGAGGTTGGCGGCGGATTCGGCGCCAAGATCGCCGTGTACCCGTGGGAAATGATCGCGGCCTTCTGCTCCATGCAGTTGGGTGTGCCGGTGAAGTGGACGGAAACCCGCAGCGAAAACTACATTGCCACCACGCATGGCCGCGACCACGTGGAATACGTGGAGATGGCGGCCAACGCTGACGGCAAGGTAACCGCAGTACGCAGCGTCGTTTACGCCGGCATGGGCGCATACCTGTCCACCGCCGCGCCGGGCATCCCGACCATCCTGCACGGCTTGATGTACTCGGGTCCGTACGACATCGCCAACATCAAGGCGGACGTTTACGGCGTATTCACCAACTCCACGCCCGTGGAAGCGTACCGGGGCGCCGGCCGGCCGGAGGCCACCTTCCTCCTCGAAAGGCTCATGGACAAGGTTGGCGAAGCAGTCGGTATTGACGCCGTCGAAGTGCGCCGCCGCAATCTGATCGAGCCATTCGACAACAACCGCGACGTCGCCATCGGAATCACCTACGACAGCGGCAACTACAGCGCCGCCCTCGACCAACTGCTTGGCCACATTGGGTATGACCAGTTCCGTCACGACCAGACTCACGAGCGTGAGCATGGGACCTTCCGAGGCATTGGTATCGCCTGCTACTGCGAAATCTGCGGGCTTGGCCCGTCCCAGGTGGCGGGCGCGGTTGGTTTCGGCGGTGGCCTGTGGGAATCTGCCACCGTGCGGATCTACGCCACCGGCAAGGTCAACGTGTTCATCGGCACGTCGCCGCACGGCCAGGGCGAAGAGACCACGTTTGCCCAGATCGTCGCCGACGAGATCGGCGTTGACGTTGACGACGTGGAGGTGATTCACGGCGACACGGATACCACGCCCATGGGCTGGGGAACCTACGGCAGCCGCACCACAGTGGTCGGCGGCGCGGCCGTTGCCCTCACCATGCGCAAGTTGCGCGACAAGGCGCGTGTGATCGCCGCTCACCTGCTGGAAGCCGACGAGGCGGACATCGAGTACGCCGACGGCCAGTTCTTCGTCCGCGGCGCACCCGACAGCGCGCAAAGCATTCAGGACATCGCGCTGCAGGCCAACGTCGCCTGGAACCTGCCGGAAGGCATCGAACCGGGCATGGAAGCCAGCACCTACTACGACCCG
This sequence comes from Dehalococcoidia bacterium, assembly GCA_963668585.1. Lineage (GTDB taxonomy): Bacteria > Chloroflexota > Dehalococcoidia > Lucifugimonadales > UBA3495 > Bin87. The sequence continues at coordinate 2,086,634 of OY764869.1, forward strand.
CCAAACTTCAGCTACCCCTTCGGCGCGCACGCGGCCATCGTCAGCATTGACCCCGACAACGGGCACATCACGCTGGACCGGTACGTCGCCGTTGACGACTGCGGCCCGCAGATCAACCCCATGATCGTTGAGGGCCAGGTCCACGGTGGCGTGGTACAGGGAGCCGGCCAGGCTCTGTGGGAAGGCGCGGTGTACGACGACAACGGCCAACTTCTCACCGGCACAATGATGGACTACGCCATTCCGCGCGCGCACCTGGTGCCGGATATTGAAGTCCACTCCACGGTAACCCCGTCGCCGCACAACCCGTTGGGCGTGAAGGGTATCGGCGAGACCGGGACCATCGCGTCAACCGCCGCCATCTACAGCGCTGTGATGGACGCTCTGAAACCCATCGGCGTAACGAGCCTGGACATGCCGTTGACCCCCGAAAAGGTCTGGCGCGCGATCCAGGAGAGTGGTTACACCGGAAATGGGCACGGCCACAGCCACGGGAATGGTCACGGCCACGACCATGGCCATGGCCACAACCACTAACCGGCCCCGGATAAGGAGGACTGATTGCAATGTTTGCAGCAGAGTTTGAGTACCGGAAGGCCGGTTCCATCGCAGATGCCGTCCGATTGCTCTCCGAAAACCCCGACGCCAAGCTGTTGGCCGGTGGGCATAGCCTGATCCCGCTGATGCGGTTCCGGCTCGCACGGCCCGAAATGCTCATCGACATCGGGGGCATCGACGGCCTGCGGGGAATCACCGTCGCCGGCGACCACATCAACATCGGCGCACTGACCACCCACGGCGAGATCGCCAATTCCGCCGAGGTTCAGCAGGCCAACGGGCTGCTGGCCGAAGCGGCCGGCGGAATCGGGGACCCGGCGGTCCGCAACCGCGGCACCATAGGGGGCAACCTGGCACACGCCGACCCCGCGTCAGACTGGGCGACAGTGCTCACGGCGCTGGGCGCAAACGTCTCGGTGCAGGGGCCCTCGGGCAGCCGCACCATTGCGGCGGGCGACTTCGTCGAGGACGCTTTCACCACCGGCCTGGCTGAGAACGAGTTGATCACCACGGTCACCGTTCCGGTCCTGGCCGCCAACCAACGGGCCGAATACGCCAAGATGGCGCACCCCGCCAGCTTTTACGCTGTGGTCGGCGGCGCCGTGGTGGTAACCATGGATGGCGATCGCTGCACCGCGGCCTCAGTTGCGGTCGGTGGACTGACGCCCCGGCCGGTGAAGGCCGCCGCGGTGGAGCAGTCATTGGCTGGCACCACCCTGACCATGGACAGCATCGCCGACGCGACCTCCCGACTCGGTGAGGACATCAGCGCGGCCGGCGTGGACATCATCGGCGACGTATTCGCCTCGGCCGATTTCCGGTCCAAGGTCGCTCCGGTCGAAGTGAAGCACGCCCTGCTTCACGCCATCGGCCTGGCGCACCATTAGCCTACGATCCGGAATGTTGCGCCCCGCACAGTGCGATACTCTGCGCCGTGCGGGGTGTATCATTTAACGGCCCACCAAACTGATCTGCGAGGCCATCCCTTGAAAATCCTTCTGACCAACGACGATGGTATCCATGCTGCTGGGCTGTGGGCCGCCGCTCGCAGCCTTTCTGCTGTCGGTGAAGTCGCCATCGTCGCCCCGGACCGCGAACAGTCCGGCGTCGGCGCATCCATGACCCTGCACTCTCCCCTGTTTGCCCATCAGGTTCCCGCCGAACAATATCTGCTTCAGTTCGCCCCCGGCGCGGACACCCCGCCACGAAGCGCCGATGCGGTGCCCGAACCGCAGTCGGATGCCGACCTGGAACTGGCGCATCCGATAACGGCGTGGGCTGTACAGGGCACGCCGGCGGACTCGTGCATTCTGGCCCTGGAGCAATTGACGGACCCCAAACCCGACCTGGTGGTCAGCGGCATCAATCGGGGTTCCAATATGGGCTGGGATGTCATGGTGTCCGGCACCGTTGGCGCGGCGGTGCAGGGGTTCGTGCGCGGATACCCGACCATTGCCATTTCCGTGGGGTCGGTTCAGTCGCCTCGTTACGGTCTGGCGGCGGAGGTTGTGGCCACGTTGGCGCGTGGCATCGCCGGCGCGCCCGCAGTGTCGCCGCCCTACTTCCTCAACGTGAATGTGCCCAACGAACCGGTGGAACGCATCGCTGGCGTGCGCATCACGCGGCTGGGAGGAAGGGCCTACGGGGAGTCGGTGCGCACCGAGGAATCCTTCGGCCACCGCCGCTACTGGATCTCACGCAACCGGCCCATCCTGGCCGGCGGCGACGGAACCGACATAACGGCCCACAAGGACAACCACATCACCATCACCCCGATGGGTCTGGCGTTTTCCACCACCGATGAGCGAATAGCGTTGGTGCAGAACCTGGTGGACGAATCCGGCGTCCTAGCGCCGGCGCCGACGGCTGCGAATCCCGCCCCGGCCTGACCTGCGCCTCCGACCGCTCCCGTCTCCGTGCGAACCGCTCGACGCCGTGTCGGGTTGGGGCTGGTCGTCATAATCGGCGAAACCGCCGGCCGCCCGGATGCGCCGGATGCGCGGCCTGTCCCGCGTCAGCCACAGCGCCTGGGTCAGTATGGTCAAAAACAAACCGGGCGCGATCAACGCCAGCATGGTGAGGTCGGGTTGCACCTGCTCGTTGATGAGGCCCAGAAACGGGCTGCCCCTTTCGTCCAGGTTGTTCTTGAGCCGCAAAAAGACAAACCCGCCGCCAATGATCAGCCAGGCCCATGACAATGCGCCGGAAACCACTCCGTTGTGCCAGGGAGACCGAATGAACAGCAGCGCGCTGCACGGCCACCACACGAAGGTTGGGACGATGAACCAACCCTGGTAGTACCAGGGTTTGAGCGCATCCGGAGGTACGGGCGGCGGAGGTGGCAGCGGTTCATAGCGTGGACGCTTTTCCGCCCCCGCTTCTTCTCCGGGGGATTCCTCCGTAGGGTTGCCGTCCTGGGCCGGGTTTGCCATTTGCCGGGCTGTGTCGGATCAGTTCCGGGCCAACAGCACGTGGAATTCCAGTTCCCCGATGTGCCGACCTTCGTTGATTGATGCCGCCGCGTATTCGAGGCACATTCGGGCGAATCCCGGATGCTGGTAGATATGACTGCCAAGCACCACTCTTGGGGTCATGCTGTCAAGATCGACTTCAAGATAACTTGGGTCGTCGTCGATCACTGACACTTCCACATCGCGGTTGGTGATGCGCTCCAGCTTATTTTGCAGACGCGTTACGATCTTGTTAGAGTCCATGTCCGTATCTCCAATGGCGGGCAGAAAATTCGACCTTCTTATCGTTAAGGAAATCGACCACCCGCAGTGCGTATTGGGCTTTTTATAAAAATTATTTGTTTAATTATAACAGATTCGGAGCGGCGACGCGAACCGCCGTCGGTTTCCCGACGGCCAGAGGGCATGTGATACCATGCTCCGGCTTTATTCGTTCGGCGTCCGGGGTGGTTCGATTCTCCTGGCGATATATGCTGATTTTCCGCGCAGAGTTCATACCGCCATGGGTCCGCACCTACGGCGCCGTCGTGCTGGCGGCCGGGGTTGCCGTCAACCTGATCTCGAGTTTTTCGTTGTACGTTCAGGCTCTGACGATCCCGGGAATGAAGGCCAGCTTTCAGTTGTCATACACGGAGGCGTTCGTGCTGATCGCCTCCATGTCTCTTTCCCGGGTGGTCGCCGGTCTCGCCGCCGGCGTTCTCGCATCCCGCTACGGCGGGCGGTGGCTGGTCATCTGGAGCATGTTCGGCTCAGCCGTTGGCATGGGGCTGCTGGGATGGTCTCCCAATTACTGGTTCGCTCTGGCGTCGATGATCGCCGTGGGGATTACGTCCGGCTCAGGCCTCACACCGATGATGGGTATGCTGCCGCCATGGTTCCGTGTGTCCGATCGGGGTGTGGTGGCTGGCATAGCGGCCGCTGGCGGCAGCCTTGCCATCGTCGTCACCGGATTGGTGATCCCACCTCTGGACCGGGCTTTCGGCGACGCGGCGTGGCGCTATATCTGGTACCTGCTGGCAGCTGCCAGCGTGGTCGTCGGCCTGCTGTGCATGGCGACCATCAGGGATGCAACACAACCGCCTCCCACCCCAACGTCGCCGACGCCCAGGTCGTCGCATCGTCCTCGTCGATCCGGCCCGACCAACTGGCCGATGCAGGTGTACACCAACCCGTACGTCTGGCTCATCACCGCGATGGCCTGCTGCTCCGGGTTCATACAGGGAGTCTTGACGTCATCCTTCGGCGCCTATATTGGTGTGGAGCATGAGGTACCGGTGGCGACCGTGGGGGTCCTGTTCATGGTCATCGGTTGGCTGAGCATAGCCAGCGGAATTATTCCCGGAGCGCTTTCCGACCGGATGGGTCGAGGGATGGCCTTCGGGGGCAGCTTCCTTATCCAGGCATGTGGGCACGCCTTGTTCTGGCTGGTGCCCGACATCAGTACGTTCATCGTGGCGTCGATTCTCACCGGCCTGGTCATGCGAGCCACCTACACCCTGTGCGCGGCGTCTGCTGGCGACTATGTGCCGGTGTACATGGCGCCCGCCGCATTCGGACTGATGGGAATGGGCGCCGGCATCGGCAGCACCGTGTCTCCGGTCATCGCCGGTCCCATCGCCGACGCCACCGGGACTCTCCAGTGGGCATTCGCCATGGCCGCCGTGGTGGCATTGACGGGTGCCGCGTTGGGGTTCTACCTGCATATGAAGGGACGGCCTGGCCAAGCGCCTGATTTTCGCCCTCAAACTCGAAACGGAACGGGAGATTCAGCACAATCATGAACAATCCGGAACAGAATGAATTCAGTCGCGGCATGGTGGTCGTGGCGCACGCGGACGATGCGGAATGGGGTTGTTCGGGTACGGTGGCGCGTTGGTGCGCTGAGGGATGGGATGTCGCCTACGTGCTGTGCACCGACGGCAGCAAGGGCAGCGACGACCCGGACATGACGATGGAGACGCTGGTGAAAATGCGTGAGGAGGAGCAGCGGGACGCGGCGCGCGTACTGGGCCTGTCCCAGGTGTTTTTCCTGGGTTATCCCGACGCCTACCTGGAGTCCACGCTGCAGTTGCGCAAGGACATTTCGCGGGCCATCCGGATGCACCGTCCGGACGTTCTCATCTGCATGAACCCCGTGCGCAACCTGGATGGCGACGGCTACATCGACCATCCGGACCATTTCGCGTCCGGAGACGCCGCCATGGGCGCGGTGTACCCGGCGGCCCGAGACCGTCTGACCTTTCCCGAACTTCTCAACGACGAGGGATTGGAACCGCACAAAGTGCGCGAGGTTTGGATCATGGGGCGCACGGAGCCGGACCACGTCGTGGACGTTACCGACCACATCGAAACGGCGGTGGCGGCGCTGCGAGCCCACCGCAGCCAGGTGGACCCGGAGGCGGCAGACCGCCACCTGAAAGAATGGCGGCGACGCGACGGCCAGCGAATCGGCGTAGAATTTGCGGAAGTCTTCAAAAAATTCCGGCTTGGATGATCGGCATCGGGCTCCAGAATGCAGCCCGCTCATCCTGTGTCTGACGGGGCCGGCCGGATATATTGGCGGGCGGGAGAACGGCAGGCGACGATGACGCTGGGGACGGCCATTGCTTTTCGCGCGCGCCATTCACACTAGCCCATATGCAACAAAAGTGGTATCGTTCCCACATGTATCCTGACCAGTCCCCAGGGCACAGGTCGTCAACCAACCGCGTACTCAGGAGGGAAAAAATGCCTCAGATCAAGCATATTGCCATTGCAACCAATGACGCCGAAAAGACTGCGAAGTTCTATTCCGAAGTCTTCGGTCTCCGCGAAGTGGCCAAGCTCGAAAGCGCCAACGCCAACGGTTACATGCTCAGCGACGGCAACGTCAACATGGCGATCCTCGACTTCCAGAACGACGCCGTAGCCGGAGAGCGCGGGAAGAACTGGGAAGGTATCCATCACATCGGTTTCGAAGTCGAGAGTCTCGAGGACATTGAGCGTCGTCTGATGGAAGCCGATTCCCAGCCCATGGACGAGGTCAACCACGCGCTCCACGCCGGCATGTCCGGCCCCCGCACCCAGAACGTGGAGACCAAGTACGCGGGCCCCAACGGCGAAATGATTGACGTATCCGAAACCGGATGGGTGGGCACGCGCGGTCTGGACTAAACACAGCGCCCCGGCCCTTCGCCGCCGCACGTAGAGACTGACCAGGGCGATGCGGCCCGCATCGCCCGAGGAGCAGCCGTGAATAATAAACCACGTCAACTGACCTGCTATATAAAGAAGACACGCTCGAATCCCGATACTTGGGAAGCGTTCTGTGTGGAACTCGATATTCCCGCCGTCGGAGACACTTACGAAGAAGTGGCTGCGATGATGTATCAGGCGGTTGATAACTACATCGACTACGTGTATCAGAATCAGCCGGATGACGAGCAACTCCTGCTCTACCGGCCCATGCCAAGCGCGGACGTGTGGAAGCTCAAGTTCGAAGAGCGGTTTCTCCAACGCCTCCCGTTTTCAAGGCGCCAGGTACGGAAAATACACCTGTCTGCAGAGAAAGGTATTCCCATACAACTTGACCCAACATACACCGAGCTTTGTCTCACCTGTAAGAAGTACCGTGGCATAGGCAACTTCGAGGTTTTTCACGAGCCCAACTCCGCGTATGTCTGGTACGACAAAACCTGCAACTTCTGCAAGGAAGCAGGACAAGTCTGACCGTCCGGTGAGACTGCTCAGGCCCAGGTGTTTCCCGCGTTGTTCCGAGGGTGTCCATTGTGAACGTCGGGCCCCACAAACTGACCTGCTACATCAAAAGAACCCAGGTCGTTCCGGAAACCTGGGAAGCGTTCTGCGTCGATGTGGATATCCCCGTGATCGGCGATTCCTATGACGAAGTTGTCTCGTCGATGTACGAGGCGGTGGACAACTACATCAACTACGTTTACGAGCGCGAACCGGACGACGAACAGACGCTGCTGTACCGGCCGATGTCGGGCAGTGATGCATGGAAGCTCATGTTCGAGGAGCGCATATTGCAGCATCTGCCGTTCACCAAGCGACAGGTGCGGAAAGTCTATATCAACGCCGAGAAAGGGCTCCCGGCGCAACTGGACCCCAATTACACCCAGTTGTGTTTCAGTTGCCGAAAGTATCGAGATGTCGGGTTGTTCGATGTGCATAATTCATCGAACACGTCCTATGCCTGGCACGACACCGCCTGCCATATCTGCAAACGCGCCGGCAAGGCGTAGCGACGCGAGACAACCTGCCAACAATCGCCGTGTGCATTGGGATTGCCTGGCGTGCCATGTGGCTTATGGCATCGTCCCGTTGGCACAAAAATGGCGGGCATTCGCCCGCCATTCTTGCGTTAACTCAGGGCGCGCTACGCTGGACGGAAAACCAGCCCAGGTTCGTCCGGGTCAATTTCGTTGAGATCCAGCGTCAGAGCCATCCCCGTTCTTATAGTCTGTGGGTTGCTGGCGTCCACGCCGGATATCCGTGCTGAGATTCGAGGGCCCTCCTCGAGGGTCACTATCCCGGTGCAATAGGGATTACGCCTCCCGTAACCCTTCGCTTCCAGGGAGGCCGGCGCCACCGATATGCAGGTGAATGTGCTGAGCGTGGCTCGCCCGCTCAACTCGTGCCATTCCATATCGCTGCTGTGGCTCACCGGATCGATGGGCCGCGCCTCGGCGTACAGGTTGCCGTTTTCCCGGCAACGCACACCCATGAACCGGCCCTCCTTGAGGAATTCGTAGAACGATACCGCGTTGAACGGGCGGGAGGTCTGTTCGCTGCTCATGGCTCAGTCTCCTACCGACGCTGGAGCACGTTCACGACGCAGGTGCCGCCGGTGCCGCCAACGTTGTGGGTGAGACCAAACTCAAGATTGGGATTCTCCAACTGGCGTTCCCCGGCTTCGCCACGAAGTTGCTTGTACACTTCGATCACCTGGGCCACGCCGCTGGCGCCGACCGGGTGCCCCTTGGCCTTCAGTCCGCCGCTGGTGTTGATGGGCCGGTCGCCGGTGCGGGCAGTGCGGCCTTCGTCCACCGCGTGCGGGCCCTCGCCCGGGCCGAAGAACCCGAGGTCCTCGCTGGCCACTATTTCGGCAATCGTGAAGCAGTCATGCACCTCCGCGACGCCGACTTGCTGGGGCCCGATGCCCGCCATCTCGTACGCCTGCGCCGCCGCAATTTTGGCTGCGGACAGGGAGGTCAATTCCTCCGCATCATGCAGGGGGCGGCCGGTGGCCTGTCCGATTCCGGCGATGCTGATGGGTTTGTCCGTGAACTGTTCGGCGATTTCGCTGGCGACCAGCAGCACGCACGAAGCGCCGTCGGTGATGGGCGCGCAATCATAGAGGCGCAGAGGCCAGGCGATCCAGGGGTTGGATCTTTCGTCGTTCAGGAAGTCCAGTTCATCCGCCCAGTCGGGCACCTGCTCTCCCCGCTGCTCGGCCCTTGCCTTGCGCCGTTCCATCATGTCCTGAATCGTCACCTGGAACTGGGCCTTTGGATTCAATTTGCCGTTCTGGTGGTTCTTTACGCCAACTTTGAGCAGGTGGTTCAGGTTGGTTTCGTAGCGGTCCATGTGCGCTTTTGCAATGGCGCCGAAAATCCCCGGGAAGGTGAGACCCGCCGGAACTTCGTAGAGGCCGTCGGCGGCGGAGGCCAGCACATCGGTGACCCCTTCGGTCGGCAGAGATGTCATCTTTTCCACGCCGCCAACCAGCACCACGTCGTACATTCCGCTGGCGATGGCCATCACTCCTTCGCGCAACGCTGAACCACTGCTGGCGCAGGCGTTTTCCACGCGGGTGATCGGCGTCGGGGTCATGCCCAGCCAGTCCGCAATGATTGGCGCGGTGTGTCCCTGGTGTTCGAACAGATCGGCAGAGTAGTTGCCAAGGTAGCCAGCTTCGATGTCCGAGGCGGAAATACCGGTGTCGATGGTTTCCTGCATATCCAGGAATGCTTCCACGAACAGATCCCGGCTCGACTTGTCCGGATACGCGCCAAACTGGGAAAGCCCGGCGCCCACTATGGATACCTGCCGGGCCAACCGGCGTGGTCGGGTTGTAGTCATCGTTCCGTACTCCTCAATTGCAATTGCGGTACGTCATCCTACACCAAGCATCACGCGTATTGCCACTGTCGGCAGTTTGACGTTCCACAGTGGGGTCATATCCGCACAGCCGCGCCCGGACCGCGTCATCGCCGCCGATCTCGAATACCGGGAGATGCAGACGGTCGGCGACCGGGGCGCCGCCGTCGTCACAAATATGCCCGCCGCGACCACCGCGCCGTCTCTGCCGCTTTTGGTTCAAGCTGGAGGATGGCGCAACCGATCGGGCTCACGCCCATGTCAGGCGGGTTGGCTGACTACACCGGAGGGTTCAACTCCACGCCCATCGCCTCTTCACACCAACGCGCTGCCGCCAGCAGCCCCGCTTCTGCGAACGGCGCCGCCACCAACTGTATGCTCAACGGCAGCCCAGATTCCGCGAGGCCCGACGGCAGGGCGATGGCAGGCAAACCGCAGGATGTCCACGGCCCCTGGAATGCAGGGTCGCCAGTATTGGTTCGGTCCGCCTGGGCCGGCGCCGGCGTCGCCGGCGTCAGCAGCACATCACACCGGCGGGACAGTTGGTCCATGTCGTCGATGAACCGCCGCCGCCGCTCCAGCGCGCGAGAATAGACGATGCCGTCCACCTGCAGGCCGTCGGCCAGCATAGCCCGCAACTTTGGTTGATAGTCCTCGGCCTGCCGCCGATACATCGGCTCGTGAAACGCCGCGGCCTCCACCGACATGATGAGCCGTTGGTCGGCATAGGCGGTTTCTATGCTGTCGGGCATCGGCAGTTCTTCGATCTCTGCCCCCGCCTGTGCCAACTGCTCGGCCATGCCGTCCAGATGGCGTCGGGTCTCGCCGTCCGCGAGGTCGTAGAAATGTCGCCTCAGCAACCCGATGCGGGGCGCCGACGGTTCCGCGATCGCCGCAACGTAGGCCCCCACCGGTTCGCGCGACGACACCGGGTCGGAAGCATCGGGTCCGGCCATGACCTGCAGGAGGAGCGCGGCATCCTCAACCGAACGCACCAGCCAGCCCACTGTGTCCAGGTTCCAGCTTACCGGGACCACCCCGTGCCGACTCACACGCCCGAACGTCGGCTTGAATCCCACGATACCGTTGTAAGCCGCCGGCCGCAGCACAGAGCCGACCGTCTGGGAACCCATGGCCGCCGGACACATCCGCGATGCCACCGCCACCGCTGACCCGCTGCTGCTGCCCCCGGGTGTATGGGCTGCGTTCCACGGGTTGAAGGTGGGCGATGGGTCGAGGCAGGCGAACTCGGTCGTGACAGCTTTCCCAAGCATCAACGCCCCGGCCCGTTTCAATAACGTCAGCGATGTTGCGTCGTATTCCGGAACGAAGTCCTTGTACACTTCGCTGCCCGCCCTGGTCGGGATGCCCGCCGTGTAGTAAATGTCCTTTACGCCGATGGGAACGCCGTGCAACGGCCCAAGGGGTGAACCCGACGAAACCGCCGCATCGGCCCGTTCCGCATCCGCGACCACCGCCTCCGGGTTCACCAGCACCCATGCCTTCAGTTGATCATCAAGCGCGCCAATTCGATCGAGGCACGCATGAGCCAGTTCGGTGGCGGTGATGCGGCGCTCGGCGATCGCGCGGGATGCCTGGGCGGCGGTCAGTTCGAGGATTTCGGGCATGATTGTGCCTCCCCATGGTTTCAGGATGTTGTTCAGGGCGCGGCACGCGATTGCGCCGCAATGTCAGGGCAACCGCCAAGAGTTTAGCGCACACAGCCCAAGGATGCCTGGCCGCAGCGAATCGCGCTGCGCTGCCCTGCGGGGTTTGTGCGATGCGATCCACCAGGATGTTGAACCGGACACACCGGGACACGTCGGGCTGAGGGGTATCTTGCCGGCAACGCCATGGGACAACCAGCGCCGAACAACTACGCTGGCGCTGATGTCCCGCACCCTGCCGTCAACCTTTCACAGCCCCCGGCGTATTCCCCGGCACGTTCCCGTTACACTCCCGGCGGCCTCCGTTCTCCCCAGTCCGTGGCCTGCTCGTAGGCATAGGCGAGTCGGAACAACGTGGTTTCATCGAAGGCGCGCCCTGCAATCTGCAACCCGATGGGCAGTCCCGATGCGGTGAATCCACAGTTGATGGACAACGCCGGCAGATTCGCCAGGTTGAACGGGGCGGTGAATCCCCGACGGCCTTTGAATCCGGCGAGCACGTCCGCCTTGGTTCCCAAACCTGCCGACTCCGGTATCAGTGTGGACGGCACGGAAGATGACGGCATGATCAGGGCGTCCACATCCGACAGGGCATCCAGGATTTGACGGCGCAACGCATCGCGCAGCCGGGCGGCCTTCTGGTACGCGGTGGCGGGAACGATGCTTCCCATCAGCAGGCGCACCTGGTTGTTGTGGTCCAACTCTCTCAACCGGTCGGTGGAGATGATGTCCCAATTCAGCAATGCGGCGTCGCTGCTGATGATGCCATACGAAATCTCCGACGAGTTCACGATCAGGGGGATCGAAACGTCCCGCACATCGGCCCCCAAGTTTTTCAGAACCTCGGCCGCCGCCACCACGGCATCCCGCACCTCGGGGTCATTGGCATCCGTATTCACTCGCTCGGAGACGATGCCCAGCTTCAACCCGGCCACGTTGCCGTCCAATGTGGAGGCATAATCCGGCACCGGAACATCCCAGGTTTGCTGATCGTTGGGGTCGTAGCCCGCGATGGCGGCCAGGGTGTTGGCGCAATCGGTGACGGTACGCGAAATCGGCCCGACGGTATCCATGGACCAACTCGCGCCGAACACTCCGTGTCGGCTAACCAGGCCAAACGTCGGCCTGATCCCCACCAGTCCGCAGAAGGAGGCGGGGCCACGAATGCTGCCGCCGGTGTCCTCACCCAGGGAGGTGGCGCACAGGAATGCTGCGGTGGCCGCCCCCGAACCGCTGCTGGAGGTTCCCGGATTCCGGGCGGTGTCCCAGGGGTTTCGCGGTCGCCCGTACGGGTGCCGGAAGGCGTCGCCGCTGGCGTATTCGCTCATGTTGAGTTTGCCCAGCAACACCGTCCCGGCATCCTTCATGCGCTGCATGACCGTGGAATCCGAGTCCGGCACATTCTCCGCCAGGATGGTTGATCCGTTGGTGGTAACGATACCGGCGGTGTCGAATTGGTCCTTGGCTGCCACGGGTACGCCGTGCAGCGGTCCGCGGCGGTTGCCGGCGGCGATCTCAGCGTCCGCCCGGCGGGCATCTTCCCTGGCCCGGTCGGCAGTCACCGTGATGTACGAGGCATACTGCCCGTCCAGCCTGGCGATTCGCTCCAGGTAAGCTTCGGTGGCTTCCAGCGACGAGATTTCGCCCGCCCCAATGCGCTGCCCCAACTCGGTGGCCGAAAGGTAACAAATATTGGCGTCCGCCATTATGGTCCCTCCTGCTTGCGCGCCGTCGCAGACACGATGATCGGCAGCGGTTCAATGTTGGCGATTTCGGGTTCCGTGATGGCATCCAGCGCTTCCAGCAGGCCATTCAGTGATTCACGCACTTCCGGCAGAAGATCATCCGGGATCGTTATGCTCGAAGCTTTGGCCAATGCTCTCACATCAGCGTCGTTGAGATCTGACATCACGCACCTCTCAATGTTCCGGGAATGACCAACGGGGTGGCAACCCCGGGTCGCTGTTGGCAATTTAGGCCGTCGCGATTGCCCATGTCAACAGACTGTCAGCCCGTGATGCCGACTCTGGCCATGCGTACCCAGTTTTGCGAACCGACGGAATCGGGATCATCAGGATTGGGGGATTGGCGGGACGGGAATCATCTTCACCCAAACCTGCCACCGGCTGCATTTCCGCTATCATGGGTTCGACATCCCGATGAATGACATCGCTGACCCGACAGTACGCAGGAGGAAATACCGTGGCAACACTCACCACCGCAGAGGTGGAACAATTTCTGTCCCAGCCCCGAACGGCGCAGTTGGTCACCATGCACGCCGCCGGCACTCCCCACGTGGCGCCGGTCTGGTTCCTCTGGGATAACGGTCGGGCTTTGGTGATGGCCGGCAGATCTACGATCAAGATGCGCAACATTCGCCGCAACCCTGCCGTGGCCCTGTGCATCTGCACCGCGGATCGCCCATATTCGTTTGTGACCATCGAGGGCACGGCCGACATCACCGACGGCGGGCTGGAAGACGCGGTGCTAAGGATGTGCGTACTCTACGATGGAGATGAGCTAGGCGCCCAGTTCGCTGCGGAACTCCTGTCGGAGGAACGATTGACCCTGATCGTCATTTCTCCCGATCGTTTCATCTCCTGGAGAGAAGACAGAGAGTAAGAACCTGTTGAGGAGCGTCCGGTGTGAGGAGCGTCCGGTGTTTGGAATCGGATCGAGTTTGTGATATTATGCACATGGCAAATGCCAAAATATCCCATCAGAGGAGATATCATGGAAGGCAAGGTTCAGATCGAGATCACCTACTGCGTGCCTTGACAGCACCACGCTACCGCCACGTGGATGGCGAACGAGTTTTTCCGGGCCTACGGCGGCGACGCCGCTATCACAATCTCTCCCCGCGGCCAGGGCATCATGGAAGTGTTCCTGGATGGCGAGAAGATCTTTGACAAGAAGGCCGAAGGAAACATCTACCCCGAGCTCGGCCGTGTTCGCAAGATGAAGGAAATTATTTCCGCCAAGATCGCGAACGTGGACCTTGCGGTTGCCGCCGACAACTAAGTACCGGCACAACTCCGCAACTTCGGGCTGCTGCCAATCCACATTGGCAGCAGCCTTTGATTTGTACTCAAGGGCCAGCCACGGCTCGATCATCTGAGGCATTCAGACCTCATCGTCGGGGAACCATCCCGGGGTGCAGGTTGCGCCGGTGGGCGCCGGGCGTGTTCCGCGCTGCCCCAGGTTATAGCCCGTGTCCATCGGATGCGATCTCCCGGCTGCCATCGCGAGAATTGTGTGGTATAATACATTTGACTAAGTGCCTCTGAATTAATGACCGCTATGACGCAGATTGACGACGTAAAAAGCAGGCTTGACATCGTCGAACTGATTGCCAGCTATGTGAATCTCCAGCGGTCGGGCAGTTCTTTGAAGGCAAACTGCCCATTCCATCAAGAACGGACTCCTTCCTTCTACGTGTTCCCGGATCGCCAGTCGTGGCGATGCTTCGGCGCTTGTGCCGAAGGGGGCGACGCCTTCTCCTTCGTAATGAAAGCGGACCGCGTGGATTTCCGCGAAGCCCTGCAGCGTTTGGCTCAACGGGTCGGTATCACGCTGGTGAACAATCAGGAATCCGGAGGAGTCTCCCGGCAACTCTACGAAATCAATGACGTTGCTCGCCGGTTCTTTCAACAGATGTTGGGGACCCCGGAGGCTCGCTTCGTCCGGGAGTACCTTGCAGACCGGGAAATCAATGATCGATCCCTACAAACCTTTGAGTTTGGCTACAGTCCGCCACGCGGAAATCTCTTGCTGGAGCACCTCACCCAGTCCGGCTATTCAACCGAGTTAATCGTCCAGGCTGGCCTGGCCAGGGAGACCGACGACGGGCGATATTACGACCTGTTCAGAGGCAGGTTGATGATCCCCATTCGGGATTGGGAGGCGCGCGTCGCCGGTTTCGGCAGTCGGGCGCTCGATGCCGAAGCGACTCCAAAATACCTGAACACTCCACGGACGCCGGTATTCGACAAATCGAGAATCCTGTTCGCCATGAACCTGAGCAAAGAACCCGTGCGGCAGCATGGCGCCGTGATCGTGGAAGGCTACATGGACGCCATCATGGCGCATCAGCACGGTTTTGATAACGTGGTCGCGTCCATGGGCACGGCTCTCACCGAGCATCAGGTCGCCCTGGTTCGCCGTCTGACGAGCGACGTGACCATGGCCTTGGACGGGGACCCTGCCGGTCGCAACGCCACGCTGCGCAGCCTTGAATCGTCGTGGGGAGTGTTCCAACAACGCAATGCCCAACAGCGGTCCACCTCGGTGCTTCAGCAGCCGGGGACGCTGGCCCTGCGGGTAGCGGAACTGCCCTCGGGTCTGGATCCCGACGATTTCATTCGGCAGTCGCCGGAACGTTGGCAGGAATTTTTGGGCAACGCGCAGGAATTGTTCGATTACCTGTTGGTATCCCTTGCGGACCGTGCCGACATGGATAACCCTGAAGGTAAATCCTGGGTGGCGCACACCATGCTGAGGTTCGTGGCGAGGATACCGGATCGCATCCAGCGCGACCTGTATGTGGATCGGCTCTCGGCTCGGCTGTCTGTGGACAGCGCCGCCCTGCGCGCAGCGTTGCAGGAAATCGAGCGCCAGGCCGCCAGGGAGCAGCGCGCCCAACCCCCCGCTTCATCCGCCGATGAGGCGACGCCGGCGCCGGCGAGCGACCACGACGCGACGGAGGAGTACCTCCTGGCCTTGTACCTGCAGCATGGCGAGCATCTGAAAAAGGATAATATTGCCGAGGTCACCGAAAACCTGTTCAGACGGTCTGAAAACCGTGAAATATTCCGTAACGTAATTTGTAACGCGCCTGACGTCGACCCCGAAGTGGTTCCGGAACTGGAACCACACCTGGCCAACCTGCGTTCCCGCGACCTGCGGCTGTCCAACCTTTCACTGGTTGAACGCGACTGGGAACGCACCGTCTGGCGTATAGAAAGGAGAAACCTCACCAACGAAATTCAGGAACTCTATGACGCAATGGATGGCACGGAAAGCCTGGACGACCAGGACTCTCCCATAGTCCTTGCTCTGCGCCATGTAGCGACTTCCATAGGTGAACTCGACAAGCGTCTTGCGCCGCCCGCAACGGCCAAGCCATAACGGAGGCTCTATGACAATTATTAACAACCGACGCAGCGTTATCGTTGATGACGATGAACCGGATTACGATGGCAACGAGGCGATGGTGATTTCGTCCGCCATTGTCACCGCTGCCGAATCCGACGAAGAGGACGAGGCCGCCGAAGACGAAGAGGACACCGTCGTTGCGGTGGCCGTGGATGACCAGGACTCTGCTGAGGACGAATGGCAGGTCCGACGGGCCGCGGCAGTTCGGACCGTGCTTCCGGAACTCGACGGGCCCTCTGCTCGCGACATTGAACGCGAGGAGCGGGACTGGGCGGAGGTCGATACCTCCGACGGCGCCGATGCGCTGGACGATCCGGTCCGCATGTATCTGCGAGAAATCGGCCGCGTTGACTTGCTCACGTCGGCCGACGAGCGCCGTTTGGCCAGGGAACTGGAGGGCTTGAACCACCTGGTCAAGCTTGAACAGGAACTGATCGCGCAGCCGGAAGGCGATGACCCCAAGGTGGATTTTCTCACCGACAGTGATCCTCTCCCTCCGGAAGCCACCGCTTGGGAAGCGGCCATGTTGCTGCTGGCCCGCATCGCCAACGCTGCCCCGTTGGTGCGCTCGTTGGCGCGTTACCTGGAACTCGATGAATTCATGACCCTGGACGAGGTGCAGACGTCTCCCGTCCTGAGGAAAGCGATCGACGCCGAAGTCGCGCCCGTCATGGTGGAACGGGTGGCCCGGGACCTCGACATCACCGAGGAAGTTGCCTATCAGCGCATCGTGCAACTCTCGCTGGACACCTGGGTGCTGCCGCCCCGGACGGTCAACGCCGTCACCGCTTATGTCCCCATCTGGGCGGAGTTGCATCCGGATGGTGTCGGTGGGTACTTCAACCCTGAACAGGGGCTTGACGTTCCGCCGTTGTACGCTCAGGACGATCATTGTTCACTGCTGCTTCTGAGCCAGTTGCTCCGCGACCCTGGCCTGAGCGATCTGGTCGAGCAGAGGAACTTTGACGCGGCGATGTACTTCGACCAGACGAAGAAAAATGGCGAACGCGCTCAGACTCACCTCACCGAAGCCAACCTCAGGCTGGTGGTCAGCGTCGCCAAGAAATACATCGGTCGTGGTATGGCCCTGCTGGACATGATCCAGGAGGGGAACATCGGACTGATTCGCGCCGTCGAAAAGTTCGACTACCGTAAGGGGTATAAGTTCAGCACCTACGCCACCTGGTGGATTCGCCAGGCCATCACCCGAGCCATTGCGGACCAGGCGCGCACCATTCGCATTCCTGTGCATATGGTGGAGACCATCAACAAACTCATGCGCCATCACCGCCGGTTGCTGCAGGAGAAGGGCCGGGAACCGACCACCGAAGAGTTGGCGGAGGCCATGGAGATGACTCCCGAAAAGGTCGAGGAGATTCAGAAAATCTCCCAGGAACCGGTGTCGCTGGAGACCCCGATCGGTGAGGAGGAAGACTCCTTCCTGGGCGACTTTATTGAGGACCGCACCACGTTGGCGCCGGCCGACGCCGCGTCCGCCCAACTGCTCCGCGAGCAGGTGCAGGAGGTGCTCAACTCGCTGACTGATCGCGAAAGCCGCGTTCTCAAGCTTCGGTTCGGCCTGGAAGACGGCAGGACCCGAACTTTGGAAGAAGTTGGCCGGGAATTCGGGGTAACCCGTGAGCGGATTCGGCAGATTGAAGCCAAGGCCATTCGCAAACTGCGCCATCCTTCCAGGTCCAAAAAGTTGAGAGACTATTTGGAATAGTCCGCCGGACGACGACTCTCACGATCAAGGGGACGGATCAACATTCGTCCCCTTTTTTATAAAAGTCTCAAACACGTTAGCCAACACGTAGGCAGAAACCGGGAAGTGTCCTTTAAAATCAGGTACCAAATCCTGGCAATAGCTGGGTAAGGGAGGCCATTTTGGTGGAAGCAATGGAGTTACCCGTCTGTCAGCAATGCAACATCGGCGCTCTGGTGCCGTTGTCTGACTACGGCGCGCAGGGAGCGCCCGTGCACTATAAGGCCTGGACCTGTATCAACCCTGGTTGCGGCTATAACATCAAGATTCGGAACGGCGACATATTTGTCAACGAGCCCATTCGTTCCGGGAGACACTGACCTGGCCGCATGACTCATCCCCCCGGCGCTCAATACCGTCGCCGGTCAGCTATGTCGGTCATTGTTGCGGTTAACGGCGGTTGCCCGTCCCACCGCGCGTTTCTCAGGATGGAATAATGGAAATCGGACTCGATTATATGCAGATGCGCACCCGGGCGCAGTACCACGGTCTGCGCTGGGTGGGGATTGGATTGCTGCTTGCCGGTATTCTGCTGGTTGTTGGTGGGCTGGCATACTACGGAAATCTGTACTGGCTGCGGTCCAGCGTGGACGACTATGCGGCCCAACACACCGCGGCCGTTGAACTCGAAGCAACCGCAGCGCCCAGGCCTCCGGAAACCGGATCAATAATCTCGCCGTTGGCCTTGCCCCCGGAGCATCACGCAGACGCCGTAGCGCGCCTGGGTTTCACTCCCTTGACGCAATCGGACGCCAGCCCTTTGGGAACCCTGCCGGCCGCGCAGCGCTTGACCATCCCGAAACTGGGGGTCAACGTCAAGATGGACCACGAAAGTCTAACCGGCGCTGAGGTCGTGAACCGCTCTGCCAAGGCTGCAACCTCAGCTACGGACATTGTTCAGGCAAACCCTGGCGAACGGGGCGCAATCTGGCTGTTCGGAGAGCCAGGAACCGGCGCAGATAACTTCGGCGGGTTGATGAAGGCGGCGGACCTGCTGGACGACGGCGACGACATCCTGATGTTTGTTGACAACGGGACGAAGGTGTACCTGTACGCCGCTTCGCACACCGACGTGATACCGGCCTCTGATCTCCGGTTGAGCGGGTCCGACAGATCCACGATTCATCTGACGGTGCCCGTGCCGCCCGGCCTGTATGATCACTTCCTGGTGATGAACGGCGAGTTGGTGGGCGTCAAGTAACCGGAGTACGCTAACCTGGGTCAGCGGATGGGCGTCTTCAGGCCTCCGCGCGAAATGTCCACGGCCAACGGGATCAGCCGGAGTTGCTGGATGCGACGACCCCGGACCTGCACCACCTCGATGGACACTTCGTCGGTATCGATGACGTCGCCGGTGGTCGGCATCCGTCCCAACTCGGTGTAAACATAACCGCCGATGGTGTTCACGTCGTGGTCGTCCAACTGCAACCCGACGATGCGGTTGACTTCTTCCACCGGAACCGTCGCGCCCACCAACCATGAGCCGTCAGCGTCCGCGGCGGGAGCATCGGCGTCGGCCACGGCGAATTCGTCGTCTATCTCTCCGACGATCTCTTCCAGCACGTCCTCCAGTGTGACCAGACCTTCCACGCCGCCGTATTCGTCAACGACGATGACCATCTGGAGCGATTGCGACCGCATGAGGTGAAGCAGGTCGTCCACCGGCATCGTTTCGGCCACAAACTCGGGAGTCCGCATCCAGTTTTCCCACTGTGTTACGGTTCGATCTGCATCCAGTTCGGGCAAAATGTCGCTGATATGCAGTATTCCAACCACGTCGTCCATGGTGTCCCGGTAAACCGGCAAGCGGGTATGCCGGCTGGATGCAAAAGTCTGGATGACTTCTTCCAGGGACGACCCCACAGCGATTGAGTCCACGTCCAGTGTGGGCACCATGATGTCCTGAGCGTCCCGGTCGTCCATCCGGCTAATGGAACGCACCATGTCAATATCATGATGGTCCAGGTTGAGAATTTCGTCCGGGGTCAGCGGCGCAATATCGGCAAACTCCCCGCCGTTCGGTGGGGTGGTCGTGTCGGCGACGGCTTCGACCGGGTCGGATTCCGGGTCAGAGGCGGCAAATTTCCCGGAGGGGAACCACCTTCGCGGGTTGGCCACTCGGCGGGCAGCGTTGGGGTAGAAGGAACTCCACTTATCCGCCAGTACCTGGATGGCAGCCAGCGACACGGCGGTCGCCGCCAGACTCGCAATCAGTAACAGCAGGATCGGCCATGCGGGGCCCAGGGAGGCAATCAACGCGCCTGCCGAAACGCCAGCGGCGCCGGATGAGAGGACCCTTACCACGCCCCATCCCGGAGACGGCGAATAGCCGAGGAGCGCCACGAGGCCGGGTCGTCGCCGCCGCGTGGCAACGACTATGCTGACCCAACTGAAGATCAGCAACGATGCGGCCAGGAACAATAACGGTGGTAAGCTACTATCAGTATCCAAGCCGGTGGCCCTTCACAAGGACGATCGGTGCGGAAGCACATTGCCATGGCGCCGATCGGGTCAACTACGCTCCTTTGCTTTCGGTGGCAACAGTCTAGCAGGAACGCCTACGACTCGTCCAGCAGGGGGGACATTCCGGTTGACGACGGCCCCCGCGCCCGTGGCCGCGCCGGGACCCACCGTGACCGGGGCAATCAGCATGGTATCGCTGCCTATGAATGCGCCCTCTCCGACGGTCGTCCGGTGTTTGTCCACGCCGTCATAATTGCAGGTAATCGTCCCTGCTCCGATATTGACGCCGGCTCCGATGTCCGCGTCGCCAAGGTAACAAAAATGACCGGCGGCGGTTGACTCGCCGATTCGGGCGTTTTTCACCTCGACGTAGTTGCCCAGGTGGACGCCGCGTTCAATCTCTGCGCCCGGGCGCAGGTGGCTGTACGGCCCGATGCTGACATCGGACGACACCCTGGCTTCCTCAAGGAACGACGCCACGACCCTGGACCGGTCGCCAACGGCGGAGTCGCGCAGGGTGGCGTTGGGGCCGATCTCGCAGTCCTGTCCGATCGCGGTCGTGCCCGCCAACGTGGTGTTGGGCATGATGACGGTGTCCTGCCCGATGGACACATCAGCGTCGATGTACGTCGTGGCGGTGTCAATGATGGTCACGCCCTCGCGCATCCAATGGCAGTTGATGCGGTCGCGCAGCACCGTGGTCACCGCCGCCAATTGCAACCGGTCGTTCACGCCCAAAGACTCGTCGGCTAGGGCAAAGGGTGCGGCCGCCACGTCTTCTCCGGCATTGTGCGCCATTTCCACCAGCGAGGTGAGATACAGTTCGCCCGAGGCGGACCGGGGTATGCCATCCAGATTCTGGGAGAGCCAACGCCCATCGAAGCAATACACGCCGGTGTTGACCTCTGCCGGGCCGCTGAAATCTTCGTCCCGGTCCCGCGCCTCCACGATGGCTTCCACGGCGCCCACTGAACCGGCATTTCCCGGTTCAGCGCGCCTGATGTGGCCGAGGTCGTGTCCGAACACGTCCTCGGCGCTGAGGATGGTGACCCGGCGGTTGGGCGCGGCGATGTGATCTCCGATCAAAGCCTTGGCGGAATCCATTCGAACCAGCGGAGTGTCGGCCGCCATGACCATAACCAACTCCGGCGTGTATCCAAGAGACGCCAGACCGCAGGAAACGGCGTCGGCGGTGCCCGCAGCCTGCGGCTGAACGGCGTACCGCACGCTTTCGCCCAGCACGGACGCGATGGCTGCCTGATTGTCCGGGGAGGCCACGACCACGATGGTATCCAAACCGCATTGGTTCAGCAGTTCAACCGGGTATCGGATTAGTTCCTTGCCGGCGGCAGGGTGGAGCGGTTTGGGGATGCGGGACCGCATGCGGCGCCCGTGTCCAGCAGCCAGAATGATCCCCACGGAATCGGTTTTGGATCTGATCTCGCTCATTGCTGTCCTCCGGCGCCGAAGGTCGCGCCACGGTGTGGTCGGATTATATCAAGAGGAAGTCCACACCCTCAGATGCCAACGCAGCCAGGCCTGTGGCGTGTCGGAACCAAACCGGGGTTGCACGTTGATGCTTCAGGATCCATGGGGTGAGGAACCCCGGCAGTTATGGGTGGTTACGGATTCCGTCGCATTATTCCGTAAAGTGATGCGAGCGAGTGCATAGTATGGCGATGGCTTGCGATTGACCGGATAATCCCGTGTTGCTACAATTCAGAAAATGAGAAAGGTGTGCCGTTGGCCCCGGAGGGCCGGCGGGGAAGTCTGCCGTCATTGTGCAACGGGAGGGACTAAATGGTTACCACGTTCAATGAAAACCTGTTTTCGCCTGAGGTCATTCAAGATCCCTACTCCTATTTCGGGCGAATGAGGGAAGAAGACCCGGTTCACTGGAACGATCCCTACAAACTGTGGGTCATCACCAAGTACAAGGATCTGGTTTGGGTGACGCGCCGGCCGGAAGCCTTCTCCTCGGAAGTGTTCCACCGGGATCCGCTGCCTCCGTATCCTTCGATCGACGAATCGGACATGGGCCTGTACGAGGACGTGCGGAACTTCTTCAGCCAATGGTTCATCCAGACCGACCGGCGAGCAGTGAGTTCGCACGCCGAGATCTCAGAGCACGGCGGCCCCGACCACACCGACATGCGGAAGGTGATCCACGGTTACTTCACGCCCAAGGCCATGGAACTCTGGCGCCCGCTGGTTCAGTCCGCCATCAAGCAACTGCTTGACGAGGCGGAGGACCGGGGACACATGGACGTGATGCGCGACTACGCAACCCCGCTGCCCCTGCTGGTGATTGCCGCCATGATGGGCATCGAAACCTACGACCGCCAGTTCATCCGGTCCCTGGCCGAAAAACTGCTGTTCATTGGTCGCGGCAACGCCGACCGGATGCAGCCCCTGTCGGAAGGCATCACCGAACTGCAGGATTACCTGCGCCCCATGGTCAAAGAGCGGATCAAGAACCCCAACGGCGACCTGCTGGACAAGATGACTGACGCCGCCCGCACGACCAATGCCGCGGGCAAGCAGATCATGAGCGAAGAACAGGTCGTGGCCAACGCCATCCTCCTCCTGCTGGCCGGCCATGAGACCACCATCAACCTCATCTGCAACGGCACGCGGGCGTTCATGACGCACCCCGACCAGTGGGAACTGTTCAAGACCGATCCCGCCAGCAGGATGATCCGTACCACCGAGGAATGTCTCCGGTACGATGCGCCCGTCAAGTCCATCACCCGGATCGCCGGCGAGGACGTGGAACTGGGCGGCAAGACCATCCAGAAGGACGAGCGGATGCGCTGGTTCGTCACCTCCGCCAACCGCGACCCCGAGGTGTTCGACCGCCCCGATGACTTCGACATCGAGCGGTACCCGAACCCGCACGTGGCTTTCGGAAGCGGCATCCACCACTGCCTGGGCGCCACCCTGGCGCGCCTGGAAGGCCAGGAAGCCTTCAAGGCGTTGGCCGAGCGCTTCCCGAATCTGAACATCGACTGCAACCCGGACGACCTGACCTACACCTCCAGCATCACGTTCCGCACCCTGGAGCGCCTGCCGGTGAACCTGTCGTAAGTCAACGTCTCCAGGGATCCTCGATCCAGGAAATACGGGGCGGGTCATTGACCCGCCCCTTTTTTGTGGTCACAGCGCCCAATACTGTGGAAAATGCCGATTGTGCGGCGCAATGCGTTCAGTTATAATTCTGGAATCCGAAAGCCGTCATTTGAATCCGTAAAGACGACGTAAAACCTTTGGTTTGGAGGTTGCAGCGATGGTAAGCACCATAAACGACAACCCCTTTTCGCTGGAAGCGATGTATCAACCCTACGACTTCTTCGCGAGATTGCGTGAATGGGAACCCGTTCACTACAACGAGCAGTATGAAGTTTGGATGGTGACCTCCTGGGAGCATCTGGTCTGGGTGACGCGACATCCTGAGGTCTTCTCGTCCAGCGTGTTCGCCCGGGACCCGCGCCCGCCGAATCCGCCAATTGATGAAGACGACATGGAGATCTACAACTTCATCAGGAACTGGCAGGTTTCCAGGTTTATCCAGCACGACCAGAAACGCTACAACTCCAGTGTCTCCGGCCCTGACCATGTCGATATGCGCAGGGTGATGCACGGGTATTTCACTCCCAAGTCCATGGAGATGTGGCGCCCGTTGGTCCAGTCCGCCATCGACGAATTGCTGGACGTGGTCCAGGAGAAGGGCCGGATGGACGTGATGGCCGATCTGGCGACGCCCCTGCCGCTGCTGGTAATCGCCAGGATGCTAGGCATACCCGACAGCGACCGGCCCATAATGCGCAGGTTGGCCAAGGACCTGCGACACCTGAATCGCACGGGCCCCGACCGCATGGGGCCGTTGTCCGAATCGGTGCAGAACCTGCAGGACTACCTCGGGCCGCTGGTGGCCGACCGCGTGGAAACGCCAAGAGACGACCTTATCTCGGTGGTGGCCGAGGGCGAGCGGAGGGGAATATTCACCCGCGACCAGGTGGTCAACAACGTCATGCTGCTGTTGTCCGCAGGGCACGAAACAACCATCAACCTGATTTGCAACGGTACCCTGGCGTTCGCCCAGCATCCGGACCAGTGGGACAACCTGAAGTCTGATCCCGAAGGCAAAACCGTGCGGGCCACGGAAGAATGCCTACGCTACGACTCGCCGGTGAAGTCCATTCAGCGCATCGCCATGGATGACATGGAACTTGCGGGCCAGACCATCCGCAAGGATGACCGCGTGCGCTGGTTCATCTCCGGAGCCAATCGCGACCCCAAGGTATTCGACCGTGCGGACGATTTCGACATTGAACGGTATCCGAACCAGCACGTTGCGTTCGGCAGCGGAGTGCATCACTGTCTCGGCGCGACGCTGGCGCGGCTGGAGGGCCAGGAAATCTTCCGGAATCTGGCGAATCGCTTCGACCGGCTCGAACTGGAAGTGCCGACAGAGTCGCTGGAGTACGACCAGTTGATCGGCCTGCGGGCGTTGGAAAGCCTGCCGGTCACGGTGACCAACGCGCGTTAGCCGCAAGCAAACCGCGCGTCGTTTACCGGTAGGGCGGGTTTCAAACCCGCCCTTTCTGCGCTACACATCGGCGGAAAATCGGTTATAATTCGGAAATCAAGCACGGTCGCGACTGTTGACGCGGCGGATCAACCAATTCACACCGGAGGTTTCAACCAATGGTCAGCACCCTCAATGACAACCCCTTTTCGCTGGAAGCGATCTACAAGCCCTACGACTTTTACAATCGGCTGCGGGAATACCAGCCGGTGTATTACAACGAGGAACTCGAGGTATGGATGATCACCTCGTGGGAACACCTCGTCTGGGTCACGCGGCATCCTGAAGCGTTCTCGTCCAGCGTTTACGCCCGCGACGTCAAACCGCCGAACCCGGCGATTGACGAAGACGACATGGAAATCTACAACTTCATCAAGAAGTGGCAGGTTTCCCGGTTCATCCAGCACGACCAGAAGCGGTACAACTCCGAAATCTCCGGGTCGGACCACGTGGATATGCGGCGCGTCATGCACGGCTATTTCACGCCGAAATCCATCGAGATGTGGCGCCCGCTGGTTCAGTCCGCGATCGACGAACTCCTGGACGCGGTTGAAGAGAAAGGCCGCATGGACGTGATGGCAGACCTGGCCACACCGCTGCCGCTGTTGGTAATCGCGCGGATGCTGGGCATACCGGACAGCGAGAGGCCGCGCCTGCGGGAACTGGCGAAAGACCTGCGGTTCCTCAATCGCGAGGGCCCGGACCGGATGCGTCCGCTGAGTCAGGCGGTTCAGAACCTCCAGGATTTCATCGCTCCTTTGGTGGAAGATCGGGTCAATCACCCCGAAAATTACGATGCCCTGGACCTGATGATGGTTGTCGCGGAAGGTGAGCGAAGGGGGATCTTCTCGCGGGATATGACCATCAACAACGTGATGCTGCTTCTGTCCGCCGGGCATGAAACCACCATCAACCTGATCTGCAACGGCACCCTGGCGTTCACCCAGCACCCCGACCAGTGGGCCATCCTCAAGTCGGATCCCGAAGGCAAGACGGTTCGAGCGACCGAAGAAGCCCTGCGATACGACTCGCCGGTGCGGTCCATCCAGCGTATCGCGATGGACGACATCGAGATGAACGGCCAGCAGATCAAGAAGAACGACCGCGTCCGGTGGTTCATCCCCGGCGCGAACCGCGACCCCAAGGTGTTCGATCGCGCCGACGACTTTGATATCGAGCGCTATCCGAATCAGCACGTGGCGTTTGGCAGCGGCATCCACCACTGCCTGGGCGCGACGCTGGCGCGTCTGGAAGGACAGGAAATCTTCCGCAACCTGGCCAATCGGTTCGACAACATCGAACTGGAAATCCCGGTGGAAGACGTGCAGTATGACCGCGTCCTGACCTTCCGCGCGGTGGAGAGTCTCCCTGTCAGCGTGACCAGCGCCAGGTAACCTGACCCCGCTGCACAGTACGGTTTCAGCCATCTGCGGCCCATCGCTCCCGCGAGCGGTGGGCCGTCGGTCTGGCGTCGCCGTTTCGTTTGAATTATGGCAACGCTTGTGATAATTTGACGGCCAATCTCCCAGCATGAGCAAGGGTTGCGCTATGCCTGCCAACATCCACGATGATCTGTTCGCTACGGACGCCATACGCGACCCATACGGCTATTTCGGCGCCCTGAGATCTGAGGCGCCGGTCCACTGGAATGACCAGTACCGGATGTGGGTCGTGACCAGCTACGAACGGCTGGTGTGGACCGCCCGCCATCCCGAGTATTTCTCCTCGGAAGTGGCCTTGCGGGACACCCGCCCCCCGTCTCCGACGATCCCGGAAGAGGACATGGAGTTGTTTGGAGCGGTGCGCAATTGGATGGCGGCGCGTTTCACGCAAAACGACGGCGCCAAACATAGGGAGAAGCGCAAGGTCGTTCACGGCTACTTCACCCCCAAAGCGATGGAAACGTGGCGTCCCCTGGTGCGGCAGACGGTGAACGATTTGCTCGACGAACTGCAGGGCGCCGGGCGGATGGACGTGATGCACGACTTTGCCACGCCGCTCACCTACAGCATCATCGCGGGATTGATGGACATTCCCCCCAGCGACCGGGGATTCGTAAAGGAACTGTGCGGCCGGATGTGCGCGTTTGACGGCAACGACCCCAACCGCGTTCGGGACTTCGCGGCCGGTGTGCAGGCGGTCACCGACTATCTTGCGCCCATCGTGGCGGAACGGGTGCGGGACCCTGGCGAAGACCTGTTGTCGGTCATCTGCCAGGGAGAGATCATGGGTGCATACACCCGCGACGAGGTGCTGGCCAACGCCCTCCTCCTGCTGGTGGCCGGCCACGAAACCACCAACGATTTGATCTCCAACGGCGTGCTGGCGTTTGCACAGCGTTCCGACCAATTCGACCTGTTGCGGTCCGACCCTGATGCGCACATCGTCAACGCCGTTGAGGAAGTGCTGCGCTATGACTCGCCGTTAAAGTCCATACAACGCATTGCGACCCAGGACGTTGATATGGGTGACGGGCAGATGGTTGGCAAGGACGACCGCGTCCGTTGGGTCATTTCGTCGGCCAACCGCGACCCGGCCGTGTTCGATGATCCGAATGACCTGGACATAACGCGCAACCCGAACCCGCACGTGGCGTTCGGCAGCGGGGTGCATCATTGCCTGGGTGCGACGCTTGCTCGTCTGGAGGGTCAGGAAGCGTTTGCTGAATTGGCCCGTCGCTTTGGCGGTTTCGAACTTGAAACGGACCCCGAACAACTGGAATATCTGCCCAGCGTGGGGCAGCGGACCCTTTTGAATCTACCGGTCAGCATGCAATAAACCCGACTCCGACTCCCCGCCGCTGCTTGCTGCCCATTCCAAACAAATTCCATCGCCCTTAAACCACGAGGAGGTTATCCCCATGGCGCGACAGTTGAAAATTACCGTGGACTACAACGTGTGCGTTGGCAACGCGATGTGCGAAACCTTCGCCGAGAACACCTTTGGCCTCAACGACGATCGACAGTCCTACGTCAAGGACGCCGCCGGCGATCCTGAGGACACCATCATCGAAGCCGCGGAGAACTGCCCGGTCACTGCCATCACGGTCGAAGACGCCGAGACCGGTGAAATCCTGTTCCCATAACCGCCCAACACCGGCAATACCTGAACCCGGGGGCGACGTAAGTGTCGCCCCCGCTCATTTTGCGCGCTTGCCTGGCGCCGCACGGAAATCAGCCGCGGCTTTCGTTCAGCATGGGTTCCATGATGTCGTGAACGGTCACAGCCCCGAGCACCCTGCCGGTTTCGGCGTCCATGACCGGCAGGGCAGTCAGTCCGCTATCGGTCATCCTCTGCAGTACGTCCTCGATCGGTTCATCCGCTGCGGCCACCGGTGGGGTCTGGCTGCGCAGCACTTCGCCCAGCGTGGTATCCGCCCAAACGCTCTTGGGCAGATATCGTAACGTACTCAAAGACACCATCCCGGCCAGTGTATCGCCGTCCACGACTATGTAGTCGTACTGGTATGGAATCGCCCATCGCTCGGTGAAATCGCGCACTGAAACCGTTGGTCCCGGATGACGGCGGCTGGGGTCAAGGATGTCTTCAACTTTGATGTCGTCCAGCGCGAAACGGACGATTCCCCGTGGGATGTTCGTGAGGTTCGCGGTTGGGTCCACGCGTTTGCTGGCCCGGCCCACCGAAAAGCTGATCACCGGCGGCATGAAGAGTATGTAGCAAAACATCACCAGAACCAGGAACGAGAATATGGCCTGGTCGATGGTTCCGGTCTCCCGCAGCACCAGCAGCAGCGCGATTTCAGCCACTCCCTTGCCCATCAGTCCCGATGCCACCGCGTAGGGCATGGTCAGTCGTGACAGGTAGGCGCCCATGAAAGCCCCGATGAAGTTGCCGACCAGCGGTATCAGCGCCAGCGCCAACATCGTCCACCAGGGCAGACTGACAAATGCAAACGTGAAATGAAGCCCGGCCGATGCAAAGAATAGAGGCACAAACAGGCCTTCCGCCGTGCTGCGCAGTCCCGGCATGATTTCCCGGCGAACCTGATAGGGAAGTCCAGACAGGGACGCGCCGAAAAGCAGCGCCCCCAGCGTGCCGTGCAGCCCGAACAACTCGGCCGCGTGCACCACAAGGAAAAGGGTCCCCAACAGCAGCCCCAGAGAGAGTTGCGGAACCTGTATCACCCGTTGGAGCAGCGCCACCATGGGTGGCAACACCCTCGATGACAGAACCCACGATACCGCGGCGAACCCGATCAACTTCCCCAGCAGGATCAGTATCCCGGTCGCCGACACCTCGTGGACGTGTTCCCCAATGCTGAACCCGATCAACAGCAGGGTGATCAATTCAGAGATGACCACGACGGTGAATATTTGCATACCGATCGGTTCTCTCAACCGCCCATCGTCGGCCAACACCTTCGCCACTATCCCCAGGCTGGTCATGGACAGGACCCCTGCCAACGCCAGGGCTTCCGTGAGTTCCAGGTTGATACCGAAATCGTAGGCCACTCCCGTGGTGACTACCATTGAGATGCCCAGGGACAGGATCACGGAAAGCATGGCCGCGAGGAAATAATGCCCGCGAAGCGTCTCCACGAAGCTGGAAATATCGATCTCGTCCAGGCCGATCAGGAAAAAGAAGATGAAGACGCCCAGGGTTAGCAGGAGTTCAATGTGCCCGGTCGCTTCCACTGACCAACCGCCGAACAGTTCCAGCGTCGGCCCCAGCAGTATCCCCACCGCCGCGTAGGCGATGATGGCATTCAGCCGCAAACGACGAAACAGTCCTTCGGCCAATTTGGCCGCGATCACCAGCACCCCCAGCGATAGCAGAGACCGTTGAATCTCTCCGGCGTCGCCGGAAAAACTGCCCAGCCAGCCAATCGCTGGAAGCCATAGCTCTTCCAAGATCATCCTGTGATTCTCCGGGTATTCCGCTTGACCACGCTTCGAGCCAGCGATGGGTGTCGATGTTCGACCGACCGACGGCTGCCAACGCAGCAGAAACGTCGTTCATTGACGAACGCGGGACAAACTGCACCGTTATCTCGTCCCGCTCTATGCAAGCATGCGTCTTCCTGTTTGAACGGAAGGCTCAGGCGCATTTGAACGGAAGGCTCAGGCGCAGTGCGACGTACTATGACTATACGATGCCAGAGTTTTGGCGGGAAACCCGCCCGCCGTTTTCCTCACTGCGGCGGAAAGATGCATCACGATGGCAAACGGCCCGATGACGCATGTAATACGTTGGGTGGTACACAGATGCATCGAAAAGCGACTTCGCAAAGTAATGGGCTGGGAAATTCGGACCTCTGTGCCGTATTTCTAAGCCGTATGCGCGATGACATCCTCGCCAAATCTGCGAATGATCTCGCCAGGGTCGTGGCTGATCGCAGTGATCTGCAGCACATCGACGCCTGAACCGCCGATCTTCGCAACTTTGTCCCGGCACTCTTCCGGTGTGCCCACCACTGCGAACCGTTCCGCAAGATAGTCGGTTACGCCGAACTCATCGGTGATGGCAGCGTTGCGGGTGTCCCCCACCTGTTCGTGTTCGGCCGGCACATATTCACCCTGGATCGCCATCATGGCTTCGTGCAATTCTTCCGGAACGTGTTTGCCTTCCAGCGTGAACCGGAACGCGTGGTGCGCGCTGGCGGCCAATGCCATCTTGATCTCATCGATCGCCGCATCGTGGTCGTCGCTGATGTTGCACTTGGCAAAAGCCCAGACCTGCGTGGACCCCAGGGGCTTGCCGGCGTGCCACTCGCCGGCCCTGACGTGCGCCACGGTGTCGTCCAATATCTCCGAGGTCAGCCCGGTGTGGATCATGACGCGGTCTGCTATTTCTCCTGCGATGCGGAGCGTTCGCGGGCCTTCCGCTGACATCATTATTGGCGCCGGTTCCTGGCTCCAACGGACGTGCCCCTCCCTGCCGAGATACTGCGCGGTTTTGCCAGCCATAAAATCGCGAACCGCGTTGATGTACTCCCGCAAACTCGCCAGGCGAGCCGGGCGCAAGCCGAGGTTCAGGATGGCAGAATCCCCAGTGCCGATGCCCAAAAACGCGCGACCGCCCGACAACTCATTCAGAGAAGAGATGGCGGAGGCAATCACCGCCGGATGGCGAGTCAACGGATTGGTGACGGAAGGTCCCAGGTGGACTCGCTCTGTTTCCATAGCGGCCACCGTCAACGAAACGAACAACTCCCGGAAAAGCGATTGTGAGTCGGCCACTCCGATAAAGTCAAAGCCGACCGATTCGGCCAGTTTCACGTGCTCTCGGAAAGATTCGTAAGAGGAAGGTAGGAGCGTGACGCCATATTGCATGGAATTTCGTGCCTCAATTAGTCGTAGATGGAGGAGGTAGGTTCGCGGGTTGGGTCGCTGCTCTGGCGATACCCCGAATCATGCCGCCAAAGACGTAAGAGTGCAACGGCCAGAGGCCATACCAGTATATTAGGCCGGCCAACCCAATCGGGTCGAATTCCGCGGTTTGTCGGATGATTGAACCCTCGCCGTGCGGAGCGACCTCAAACTCGAGCCATGCGCGGCCGGGTAGCCGCATTTCGGCGATGAACTTGACCCGCCGGTCCGGTTCGCAGCTTTCGACACGCCACCAGTCGACGGTGTCACCGACGCTGAACCCCCTGGGGCGCCGGCGTCCCCGGCGCGTTCCCACGCCTCCGGTCAATAGATCCATGAAGCCCCGCAATTTCCATAACCGGTTGGCGAAATACCACCCCTGATTGCCGCCGACCCTGGCGATGGGTTCAAACGCTTGGGCCGGCGTCGCCGAAACGGTCACAGTCCTGCTGTCCACCAACCGCGTGCCGTACCTGACGGAGCCACCGCCGCGGGTTCCCCCCGACGAAGACAGCGCATCCGACCATCGGGTCTCAGCAAATTCCATATCCTCGTTGTGCATGGCAGTCGCAATGGCTGCCGCAACCCCCACCGGCCGGATCGAAAACAGACCGGTGGGCGGGGGATTTTCAACGACGCTGGCGTTTCGCAGACTGTCGATCAGCTTGCGACCGATTCGGGCGTACAGGGGCGTAACCAAACCCAGCCAGAGACTGGACAGCCGAGGCGTCAGCACCGGCACGGCGATCATCTTTCGTCGCAGCCCTCGCTGGCGAGCGTATTCCTCCATCAAGCCCCCATAGGATACGATGTCCGCGCCGCCGATTTCGTATATGCGATTTCCCTCCACGGGCAGAGTTGCTGCGGCCCGCAGATATTGCAAAAGGTCGTTCACGGCGATGGGTTGCGCAGGCACGGATACCCACCGAGGGGTGATCATCACTGGCAGACGTTCCACCAGCGCGCGCACCATTTCGAAAGATACGCTGCCGGAACCGATGACTATGGATGCTCGAAACTCGATGACCGCACATCCTGAGTCCCGCAGAATGTCGCCGACCCGCCATCGGCTCCTCAGGTGCGCCGACGGTTCGGAAGCAGTTGAACCCAACCCGCCCAGATACACGATCCGTCGGACTCCGGCCGTTCTCGCAGCATCGGCGAAGTTCCTGGCCGCCAACGCCTCTTGCGCTTCGAAGTCCCCGGACGATCCCAGGGAATGCACCAGATAGTAGGCGATGTCGATGCCCTGCATGGTGCATTCCAGGGAGTCCCGGTCCAGCAGGTCGCCCCTCACCACCTGGGTGGAATACGACACCCGCTCGGCCAGGTGCTCGGGACGACGCGCCATACACCTCAGCGGCCGTCCCTCCGCCTCGAACAGTTTCAGCAGGCGGCCGCCGATGTAACCGGTGGCGCCGGTGAGAAGTACCCGGGGTTGCTGTGAAGCCGGCTGCTGCTGGGGCATGTTTACCGCTTGGCAACGGCAATACGGGCGTTGGGTAAGGCGGAAAAGGGTTTACGCGCCGCCCGTCCAGGTCTGCGTCCGCGCCATGTCGATGGTGGTTTGCACGGTCAGATTGTGCCCGGCCTGATTCTCGGAACGAGCCAGTTCCCGGCGCCGACGGGCTTGCTCAGTGTCCACGTGCAACCCGCCACCCAGCGACGGCGAACGTCTGGCGAAAAACGCCATCAATCGGTCAGCTATGCGTGCACTCCTTCCCATGGATTCGTCTCGCTCAGCTGTAGCGGAGGCGTGGCCCCACCGTCGCCTGGTAGCCTTCAAAGTTGCGTCGCGTTTCCGGGATGCTGTCGCCGCCGAATTTTTCCATGAACGCATCGGCCAGCACCAGGGCCATCATGGCTTCGCCAATCACGCCGGCCGGCGGGGCCTGGCAAACATCGCTGCGTTCGAAGTGGGCCTGCACCGGTTCGCCGGTGTCCAGATCGACGGAAGGCAGCGGATTGTGCAGGGTGGCAATGGGCTTGATGACGAACCGCGCCACCAGGGGCGGGCCGCTGGTCATTCCTCCCTCGGTGCCGCCGGCGCGATTGGTCTTCCGATCCCAGGGTCGGTCCGGGTCCGTGACGGGCTCAATGACATCCTGAAACTCCGAGCCCCAGGCGTCCATCAACTCCCAGCCGGGACCGATGCTGACGGCCTTGACCGCGTTGATGCTCATCAGAGCCTGGGCCAATTTGGCGTCGATTTTGCGGTCCCAGTGCACGTGGGAACCGAGGCCTATGGGCACGTTCTCGGCGATGACCTCGACGGTGCCCCCCACGGTGTCGCCGGCTTCGCGGGCGGCGTCCACCTCGGCCATCATCAGGTCGGCAGCGGCATCGTCGGCGCAATGCACCGGAGAATCTTCCACGGCGTCCCAGTCTATCGCGTCGTGCTCCGGCGGATTGGCCTTGACCCGACCGATGGAAATGACGTGGCTGTGCAGGACGATTCCAAACTCCTCGAGCAGGCGCATCGCAACCGCTCCGGCGGCGACGCGGCCGGCCGTTTCACGCGCCGATGCCCTTTCCAGCGAGTTCCTGACGTCGTGAAAACCGTATTTCATGGCTCCCGGCAGGTCCGCGTGGCCCGGTCGGATGCGCGTAACGCGGCGATTGCGGCCCTCCTGCGACGGGTTCTCAATATATTCAACGGCCATGGCATCCTGCCAATTGACCCAATCGCGGTTTTCCAGGAGCATGCCAATCGGACTGCCCAGGGTATAGCCGTGCCGAACCCCGGTTTGGATGTGGGCGTGGTCCCTCTCAATCTGCTGGCGGCCGCCTCGCCCGTAGCCCCGTTGGCGACGGGCCAGGTGCTGCGCGATGTATGCTTCGTCCAGGGGAAGGTATGCGGGTATCCCCTCTACGATTATCATCAGTCCCTGTCCGTGGGACTCTCCAGCCGTGAACCACCGTATCATCAGGGAAGTTCCTCCTGTCGGAACGAATCGGATCCAGCGGTACCGGAACCGGAAGGTGAGGCGCCGCGAACGCCCGTGGGGGTCAGTCTGAGGCTTCTCGGGCTTGCATGGCCGCCAGCGCCGCATCCATCATGACTGAAACCGGCGCCGCCTGATCAAGCCATATCTCGAACGACGCCGCGCCCTGGTAAACCAGCATGGTGATGCCGCCGAGGGTCTTGGCGCCACATTGTTCAGCCGCCCGCAACAGCGGAGTTACCATCGGATTATACACCAGGTCATAGACCAGCACGCCCGGTGGTATCTGCTCAGGGTCCATGGGAGAAGCGAGTTCATCCGGGCCGTGCCGCATCCCCAGCGACGTGCAATTTACGATTAGATCGATCCCCTGCGATGCGTCGGACAATGCGGTCGATGGCAGCGCGATTGCGCTGGCCGACACGTTTCGGGCGCGGGCCAATTCAGCCAGCGACTCGGCCCGGGAGGCGGTGCGGTTCGCGATGACCAGAGAGCCAACATCCGCCCGCAACAGGGCCTGCACCACGCCACGGGCCGATCCTCCGGCCCCCAGCACCAGCGTCCTCGCGCCGGCAGGATCCAGCCCGCCTGATTCCCGCAGCGCGCGCAGGAAGCCGTATCCGTCCGTGTTGTAACCGGTGAGCCGGCCGTTCCTGTTCACGATGGTATTGACCGCGCCGGCCTCCGCGGCCCACTCGTTAATTTCATCGAGGAACGGCATCACAGCCTCTTTGTGAGGCACGGTGACATTGATGCCCGAAACGCCCTCGGCGCGCAGAGATTCGACGAATACACCCACGTCGGTCGGGTTGACCTCATAGGGGAGATACGTGGCGTTGACGCCCAGATTATCCAGCGCCGCCTGTTGAAATATCGGAGAAATCGAATGGCCGATGGGATACCCGATTATTCCCAGCGCGGAACTGATAGGCATGCTGGACCGCCCCGTTATCCGACCCTGAGGTTTCTGATTTCGCGGCAACCCCTGGAGGTCGTCGGGGTGTCCAACCCCGTGTCGTTGCCTTCGACGAACAGATCAAACACCATGTCGAAATCCGTGATGGTCAGGACGTAACGGCCAGCGCCATCAGTTTCCGTTTCCACAATTTTGTCGGCGGTTTGGCTGCGCGCGTAAACCTTCGTACCCTCAGCAGGGTATGCGCCGCTGACCCTGACGGTACCTGCAATAATGCAGGGCGGACCGCCGGACTGTTCGGGCACCGGGGTGGCAGTGGGAACCGGCGTG
The DNA here is from genome assembly GCA_963668585.1 of Dehalococcoidia bacterium. Taxonomy (GTDB): domain Bacteria; phylum Chloroflexota; class Dehalococcoidia; order Lucifugimonadales; family UBA3495; genus Bin87. The sequence goes on from OY764869.1 coordinate 2,121,922, forward strand.
TTCGTGGGCACGGGCAAAGGCGTACTCGTCGCAGCGACTTCGGCGGGAGGTATTGTGGCTTCCACCGCTGGAGGCGGCGCCTCTGTGGTCGGCTGCAATGCGGCAATGGCGGCAGCGACGGTGGCTTCGATGTTCGGAGTGGGAGCCTCGGTTGCGGGTGGAGCGTCCGTGGGTTCTGGGGTCGGCGTATCCGGCGGTGCTGCCGCTCTGCGGGCTGCTTCTATGGTTGCTTCCGCATCCGGTGTGGGTTCCTCTTCGGAGTCTCCCCCACCGAAACAACCCGTGATGGCGCCGAGCATCAGGCTGGCAATCACGGCTAACAACACGAGTCGGATAGTTATACGTGGCATTAACGGGCTCCTGTAAATTGGACTACTTTGTACATTTTTTTGACTTTGCCAAAATAATACCCAGCGCGCTCTGAAACCGACGTGCGAGTTACGGCAATCTTGGGTCATGCTCCCAGGTGGGCGATGATGTCTTCAATGCGTTCGCGCTGCTCGGATAGGCTGCGTAGCCTCTCACGTTCTTTTTCGACCACCTCGGGACGGGCTTTGGACACAAAGTTGTCGTTGGCCAGCAACTGTTCCACCCGCGCTTCGTTGCGGCGAGTTGATTCAAGCTCCTGATCCAGCCTCTGCTGCTCGGCGTCCAGGTCCACGACACCAGTCAGCGGCAACCGCACGACCAAAGGGTTGACCACCAGGCTCACCCCGGTCGCTCCTTCCCCTGACTCGGAATCCGCCACTCGCAACGGATCAATGCGGGCCAGCACGCTGATGGCTTCGCGTTCTTCCTCTACGACCCGTCGCATTCCGTTGGATTCAATCACTGCTTCAAGTTTCTGGGCCGCCGGGATCCTCAGTTGCGCCCGGATGTTGCGGATGGCGCGAATGGTTTGCATCACGACATCCATTTCGGATTCAGCGTCCGGAGCGGTGCGCATCTGGTCGGTTTGCGGGTATTCCGCAATCATTATCGATGGGGACAAGCCGGATTCAGGAGCGGGTATGCGAGAGACCAGGTTTTGCCAGATTTCCTCCGTCACAAACGGCATGAACGGATGCAGCAGCCTCAGGGAGCGCTCCAGCACGTGCACCAGCGTAACGGCGACGGCGCCGTCGTCTTCACGCAGGCGGACTTTCGCCATTTCGATGTACCAGTCGCAGAAGTCATTCCAAACGAAATCGTAGAGTTTCTGCTGCGCTTCTCCCAGTTCAAACTCGGCAAGACAACGGTTGACGTCAGCGGTCAGGGCATCCAGGCGCCCGATGATCCACCGGTCTTCGCGATGTTGCGCCGCGACGGGGTCGCTCCAGCCATGAAGGTCGTCCCGATCCTCCACTGCGGCGATGACGAACCGCGCCGCATTCCAGATCTTGTTGGCGAAATTGCGGGCAGATTCCAGCTTTTCGTTGCTCAATCGCAGGTTGTTCCCAGGCGCGGTTCCAGTGGTCAGGGCGAAACGCAAAGCGTCGGTGCCATATTGTTCGAGCAGGTCGAGAGGGTCCAGGGTATTGCCCCTGGTTTTGCTCATCTTCTGACCCTCTGCGTCCAGCACCATGCCGTGCAGATAGACGGAGCGGAATGGCACGTCTCCCGTGTTCTCGATCCCCAGCATGATCATGCGGGCCACCCAGAAGAACAGGATGTCGTATCCGGTTTCCAGCACCGCGTTCGGATAGAAGTGCGCGAGATCCTGGGAATCCTGCTCGGGCCAACCCAGGGTCGAATGCGGCCACAGGCCACTGCTGAACCAGGTATCCAGGACGTCGCTTTCCTGCTCGATTTCCGCGCTGCCGCATGAAACACAGGCCGCAGGGTCGTCGATGTGCGCGGCATGACCTCCGCAGGAAGCGCAATACCACACCGGAATCCGATGACCCCACCACAGTTGTCGGCTGATGCACCAATCCCTGATGTTTTCCAGCCAGTTCAGATAGACGCGCGCGAAACGTTCCGGAACGATTTCGATTTGGCCGTCGGCAACGGCGGCGTGAGCGCGTCCCGCGATGCTGTCCGGATGGGTATGCTGTCCCACGTTGAGGAACCATTGCAGGCTGATCAGCGGTTCCACCACTTCGCTGCAGCGTTGGCATTGCCCCACCGAGTGGTGGTAGTCCTCGACCCGTTCCAGCAAGCCCAGCGAGTCCAGTTCGTCGGCGACGGCGGCGCGGGCGGCGAACCGCTCCATCCCCGCGTACCTGGGACCGGCCGCGTCCGTCATGCACCCGTCGAACCCAATCACATTGATGATGGGCAGTCCGTGGCGTTCGCCGATTTCGAAGTCCACCACGTCGTGGCCCGGGGTAACCTTCAACGCTCCCGTGCCAAATTCCCGCTCGATGGCGGTGTCGCCGACCACCGGGATTTCCCGGCCTACGATGGGCAACAGGGCTGACCGACCAACCATGTCATGATACCGGTCGTCTTCGGGGTGCACCGCGACGCCCGTGTCGCCCAGCATGGATTCGGGTCGAGTGGTAGCCACCGTTATCGATTCGTCAGGGTTGTCCGCCATAGGGTAGCGTATATGGTAGAGTTTGCCGTCCCTTTCCTCGTAGTCAACTTCCAGGTCGGACAACGCCGTGGAGCACCGGGGACACCAGTTGATGATGCGCTCGTGGCGGTAGATCAGTCCCTTGTTGAACAGGTTTACGAAGGTGGTGCGCACCGCCCGCGCCGGTCCAGGGTCCAGCGTGAAGCGCAGGCGCGCCCAGTCGCACGACGCGCCCAGTCGCCGGTGCTGTTCATCTATGGTGTTGCCGTAACGGTCCACCCACTCCCAGACACGATCCTCGAACACTTCGCGTCCAAGTTCGTGGCGGTCAGTGCCCTCGGCAGCCAGGGCCCGCTCGACCACCCATTGGGTGGCGATACCGGCGTGGTCTTTGCCGGGGAGCCAGAGCGTCGGGTCTCCGCGCATCCGATGCCAACGAGTGAGGGCATCCTGCAGGCTGGCCGTCAGGGCGTGTCCCAAGTGCAATTCGCCCGTTACGTTGGGCGGCGGCATGACTACGCAAAAAGTTTCGCGCGAAGGGTCGATGCGGGGTGCGAAATATCCGGAATTCCACCAGTTTTGATAGAGGCGTTGTTCCACGGCGCCCGCGTCATAAGCGCGGGGTATCGCGTTGGCAGGCTGTGTCATCGCGCCGTCCTCGGTTCCCGATCGAGATCGGCGGCCGGCGCGATCCCAATGGTGGCTTGCACATGCTAAAAATTCGTTCAAAAAATGGTAGCATCGCACCCGTTGTATTGTCCATAAGCCGTGCTGGTGTGCAGGGCCGCCCAAGTTGGCCGCAACGATGGCGTCCCCTGAGTTGTCCGGGAGTGGATCCTGGTTGGCCGGCGGCGCCCTGGCCGGTGCAGGTTGGCGGGATGTGCGGGCCGCCCAAGCCTGGTCCTCTGCCTACCCAGCCGGCGGGCTTCCACCGACCGTGTGCCAGGGCGCGTCCAAACCGTCTCAATACCAGCCTTCCGCACAGGGCCATCGGATTATTGATGATAGACGCGGTCTCCGCTCATCAGATGCGGTAGTCCGCTCATCCTGAGCCTGTCGAAGGACCAGCGGACGGTGAGCAGGGAATCGTTCCGGCAACAGCAATTGCCTGTTGCCATGATAATCGAAAGCCCCAGGCCTTCAGGGTAAGCGGTTGCAATTTGAGTCTGGTATAAGTATTATTAGGCAGGCGAATTATAAGTGGTGCGACCTACTGGGGCCCCAGGGGGCACACGCCCGTTGAAGCCTCTGTGAATTCGCCGTCAGAAAGAGTAAGGAGCAACTAACTGATGGTAGCCCAGGACCCGTACGCAGTCACCGATATGTCTGAACTCCCCGAATCGGCATTCTCGCCGAGGGAGTATCGCAGGGGCGATCTGGTGACCGGGGAAATAGTGCGCATTGATGAAGAAGGCATGGTCATCAGCGCCGGCCTAAAAACGGAAGGAATCGTCCCACCCCAGGAAATGCGGACGCTTACCGACGAGAGGCGCGAGCAGATGCAGCCTGGCGCGCGCGTCATGGTGATTCACGTGAATAACCGTGGCCCGGGCGGCATGGCCGTGTTTTCCTACGACCAGGCCCAGGAGAAACAGGTCTGGGAGGACCTCATCGATCTGCACCAAAAGGATGCCGAACTGGCGGCGAAAGTCGTCCAGCACAACAAGGGCGGGCTGGTCGTCGATTGGAACGGAGTCCGAGGGTTTGTGCCGTTCTCGCAGATGGCGCCCGTGCCGAAGGAAGGGCGCATCGAACACCTGGATGCCCGCATTGGCGAAGACGCCAGGTTCAATATCCTTGAACTGGACGCCCAGCGGGAAAAACTGGTGCTGACCGAACGCCGGATCTGGCGGCAATTGCGTAACGCCGCTAAGGAACGCCTGTTGGAAGAACTGGAGGAAGGACAGATCGTCCAGGGCACCGTGCGTTCCATGCGTGGTTTCGGAGCCTTCGTGGACCTGGGCGACGCCGAAGGATTGGTGCCGATATCTGAACTGTCCTGGGCGATGGTTAAATCGCCGGAGGAAGTGGTCAGCATCGGGGACAACCTTACCCTCAAGGTGCTTCGGGTTGACCGGGAAAACAGCAAGATCTCCCTCAGTTTGAAGCGCACGCAGCCCGAACCCTGGGATTCGGTGCCTGAGCGTTACCGAGTCGGCGACACCGTTGATGGAACCGTCACTCGCCTGATGGATTTCGGCGCGTTCGTGAAGTTGGAAGACTGGGTCGAAGGCCTGGTGCATATCTCCGAGTTGTCGGCCCGCCGCATGGAGCACCCCAAGGAGATCGTGTACCAGGGTCAGCAGATCAAGGTTCAGATTCTCAGCATCGACACCGAACGCAAGCGGATGAGCCTGAGCTACCGTCGGGTGTACGGCCTGTAAACGGCGCTGCACAGCGACAGCAATGCCAGGGGCGACCAACCGGTCGCCCCTGTTTCTTTGGTCGCGCGCTCGATTGGTTCACCGGGAACGACCGGCGGGCAGTTGCTGCCAGGGTTCAAATGCGTTGGGATGGTCCAGGTATTCGTCGTCCCCAATATTGCCCTGCTGCAACTCTCGCAGACGTTCGAGGCCCCGGCGGGTATCACTGGCCACCCGGGCCGGGTGCCACTTGCGGACCCGCCGTTTGAATAGCCAGTAGGTGAATTCCTGCCAACCGGTCAGTGTGAACGATTCCGAATCGGTACCCCATACGCCGTCCGTTTCATCCAGAAACTGCCAGGCCAGGACGCTACGGGTATCGCCATATAGGTGCCGATATGCTTCCTCAACCACGTCTTCGTTGTCCTGATAGCAACGCGCCAGTCGGTTTTTGCGGATGGCATCCTCTGCGACCAACTGCAAAGCTTCCTCCACCACCACGCCGTACCGGAAGTTGAGCACGGCAGTATGGCGGTACGGACCGATTAACTCGCGGAACCGGTCAGGACTGACAAGTTCGGGCAACCGCCCGCGGAACAGGAGGGCGTCCAGCTCATCAGGTGGAACCACGTCCGGAATCTCCAGGCAGAGACGCTGCGCCAGTGTCAACCAGTCCAGCGCTTCCCCGCCGACAACGTAATGCCAGTAGCGGCCTGCCGTTTGTTCGTACGGAATGGTCCACTGGCCGATGGCCTGCAACAACGCTGTGTGCCACGCCAGTTCCTGGCCCGCAGACGCCCGCAACCGCCGCAGGATGCTATCGCGAGCGGTCCCGGACTCGATTGACGCCCGTGGCGCTCCGTCCGTGAGGACAACGCTGGCGGCGGTGGCGGAGGCGCTGGCCATCACGCGGACTCCGCGGCCCTGGCCTGCACCATGGCGTCGAACCGGGCCGGCCTCTGTCCCTTGGGAGACCGCAGCCAACCCAGGAAATCCGATGCCGGGTAGGCGTTGAGGATGTGTTCCGGGCCGCACCATGCGCGGCGTGCGACCGCAACCCCGAACCGCTGATTGCTCAAACCGTCGGTGTGGTGCGAATCGGTGTTGATGACCAGCGGCACGCCCAACTCGCGCGCCCTGGCGGCGTGGGTGTCTTTCAGGTCCAACCGTTCCGGCGCGGCATTGATCTCCATGGCCGTGCCCGTTTCGCGGGCGGTCTGTAACAACGCCTCGATATCGAATTCCACCGGATCTCGCCGGCCCAGCAAACGGGTGGAAGCGTGGCCGATGACGCTGACGTGCGGATTCTCCATTGCTCGCGTGATGCGTTGGGTCATGGTGGCCCGGTCCTGGCTCATGGCATTGTGTACGGATGCGATGACCCAATCGAGCATGGCCAACACGTCGTCGGGGAAGTCCATGGCGCCATCCGCGCGGATGTCCACTTCGGACCCGCACAGGATGGTCATTTCGTATCGGTCCTGCAACGCTTTCAGCGTCTCAATCTGCCTGGCCAGGCGGTCCGGAGTGAGGCCGTTGGCCACGCCCAGGCCTTGCGAATGGTCGGTGAGCGCCATGTACTGGTAACCCATGGCGGCAACAGCGGCCACCATTTCTTCCAGCGGGAATTTGCCGTCGCTCCAGTCGCTGTGCAGGTGCAGGTCCCCGCGCAAATCTCCAACCGTCACCAGGTTCGGGAGGGTCCCGGCCCGGGCCGCGTCCAATTCATCGGCGCCCCGCCGCAGTTCCGGAGCTATCCAGGGAAGGCCCAATCGGGCGTAGAAAGATTCCTCGTCGGGGAACTGTTCGGTTACCCCGCTCTCGATCACGGTGATTCCGTATTCGTTCAACGAGAGTCCCTGCCGGTTGGCGAAATCACGCAGGCGGATGTTGTGCTGCTGACTGCCGGTGAAATACTGGAGCATCGCGCCCATTGCGCCCGGCTCGCCAATCCGCAAATCAATCTGTATGCCCGGGTCAACCACTACTGAGGTTTTTGCCTCGCCCTGCACCAGTGTTTCGCGCACGACGGGCAGGCCGGCCAGAGCGGGTCCGGTCTCGGACGGGTTCTCGGATACGGCGATCAGGTCCAAATCGCCGATGGTCTCCTCCCATCGCCGCAATGACCCGGCCGGAGTCAGGCTGACCAGTCCGGGACAGGCATCGAACAGTTGCGCAGACACCGCCGCGCAGGTCTCCGAAGCGATTCCCAGCGGCGTACGGTCCGATCGCATCCGTTGCGCGTGTATGTGACGCAGGATATTCGCCGCCGAGCGTTTGCCCATGCGAGGCAACTGCTCCAACCGACCGTCCAGGGCCGCCTGTTCGAGTTCAGCGACGGAAGAAATGCCCAACTCATCCACTGCCGCCTTGACCGTTTTCGGCCCCATGCCGGGGACTTCGAGCAACTCAAGCACGTTCAGCGGCAATTCCTCCGCAAGCCGGTCGTATGCCGCAACGTGCCCGGTGGCCACGTATTCCTGCACCTTTTCGCTGATGGCCTTGCCGATGCCGGGGATTTTCCGCAGATCATCGCCATTGGCGGCAGCCGAGGCCAACGACCACGATAGCTGGTCAATGGTGTTGGCGGCTCGCTGATAAGCGCGGATCTTGAAGACGGAATCCCCCTTGATCTCCAACATGGCTGCCATGTTGTTGAACAGGGTGACGATTTCATCGTTGGTTATTGGAGTAGTCATGGGATTACAAAATACCATCGGGCGGCAAAATGGGGCAAGCGACGGCCAGACCCCGCCAGCGCCATTCGATGACCGACGATGGTTGAGGTACTCCGCCCATCCCGAGCCTGTCGAAGGACGAGCGGATGGTGAGCAGGCAAGCGTTCCGGCAACCCCATATCCTGTAAATCCTGCCCATCCCTGTAAAAAACCTCCTTGACACCACTAATACGAACGTATATCCTAATACCGTCTAGATCAAGCAGCTGCTCCACCACAACCCCAGAGAGGCAAGACTCCGGATCGACGGCCAACCCCGTCAGCAACAAATCGCAACCGGTCCAGGTGGCAATTCGCCGATATCCGACCAACGTACTCACCGGCGGTGCCGCACTGGCCCACCGGGATTGTTCGGGCCCGCGTGGTAGGGACTCAACCAAATAGTCCTGCGACCACGGAACTGCCGTTCAAATAGTTGCGTACCGGCCGTGCGCTGACAACGATCCGGAATCCCGCCTCTCACACCAAACCAAAACCAACCGAAACAACACCAACCGCCAACCAACGAACCACCAACCGCAGGGACGAGAAACCCATCGCCCCTCCGGAGAGACGACGCCCGCCCGGCGCCGTCCCACCCTGGTGGTTCGCCAACGGCCATGCACACGCATGGGCGGGTATCAAACCTGCCCGCGTATACTCCATCCGTCAGCGATGCAGCACCCCGACACCTGCCCCTCATCAGGATAATCCAATGGCCCTGCAGGTCCCGCCAGGCATATTCCATCAGCCAGCCCAACCTGAAGCGACCACCGTCGCCGAAATGTTTCCCCGCTTAAGTACCGCCCGTCCTCCGACAGGCTCAGATTGAGCGGCCAGCATGCATTACGGGTGATGGGCCAACCGGTCACGGTGCAGGTTTGGTCGTATTGCGTCGTTGCTTATCGTAGACAGGCTTTCGAAGCTTGGTTTAAGATACTTGGGTTATGAGAATACGCACTGCGACTGCGCCATACCCCGCGCTGCCATTGCCCGGCACGCTGGCCGACGTGATACTCCCCGACTCGGCCGGAACGCGGAGAATTATCCGCGACATCGCGCTGATTGTGGCCGGCAGCCTGCTGGTGGCATTGTTCGCCCAGATCAAGATTCCGCTCGGATTCACTCCCGTTCCCATAACCGGTCAGACCTTTGCCGTGCTGGTGGTTGGGGCAATGCTGGGTGGATGGAGGGGTGGTTTGTCGCTGGCTCTCTACGCGGTTGAGGGAGCGTTTCTTCCGTTTTTTGCCGGCGGAGCATCCGGGTGGTTCTGGTTGCTGTCTTCCGGCGGGTACATCGTCGGGTTCATCCCAGCGGCGGCGTTGGTCGGATACCTGTGTCAGATGGGTTGGAGCAGGCAGCCGTGGGTTCTCCTCGCCATGCTGCTGGGCAATGTCGCCCTGTACATACCGGGCCTGATTCAACTGAACTTCTTCCTTCCGGCCGACGCCGCCACCGCGTGGGGATGCGCCGACGTCTGGCAATGCGGCCTGCTGCCGTTCATTCCCGGAGACCTGGTGAAACTGATCGCAGCCAGCCTGTTGGTTCCGGCCGGTTGGGTGATGTTGGACAGCCTGTTTTCCGCCCGGACGCGGCCCGGGAATTGACCCGCCGATGCGAACTCACTGAGCGCTTATGGATATTTACTGGTTGGGGCACGCTTGTTTTCGCCTTCGATCGGCCGTTTCGGGTTTGTCGATCATCACCGATCCCTACGCGGTCAACGGCGGCCTCGGCGTGCATATGGACCCGCGCCAGGTGGCGGACGTGGTCGCCGTTACGGTGAGTCACGATGACGCGCTGCACAACGACACCTCAGACCTGGAGGGAAACCCGCGCGTGTTCAACACCCCGGGCGAGTATGAGTTCCAGGGCGTGACCATACGCGCCGTGATGACGCCGCTGCCTGAAGGGATGTCCCGGAACCGGCGCAACGTCGCATACACCATCTCGGTGGATGGAATCAACATTTGCCATCTCGGCAACATCGTCCAACCCCTCACTGCGCAACAGGTCGATCTGATCGGTCCGGCCGATGTGGTGCTGGCGCCGGCAGGCGGCGAGGAACTCCACCTACTGCCTTACCGGGCGGTCAACCAGATGGCCCAACAACTCGACGCCAGGTGGCTCATCCCGATGCACTATCGCGGCCCCGGTGAACCTTCGAATATCGAACCGGCCGGCCCCGAAACCTTTTTGCGTGAACTTGGGGTCGCCGACGGGGCCGCTCAGCCTCAGGGTAGGCTGCAGGTGACGAGAAACAACCTGCCGCCTTCGCTCCAGGTAGGGTTGTTGGCTCCTCAATTTAGAACCCGATAGCGGATCGTCGGACACGGCAGCGACCGGCGGTTTAGTCGCGCTGCGCTGCAGGGAAACCAACGGCGAGTCGGCGGCCGGAGTTCGGCCGTCCAAGGGTCAATTGTCCAATCCCCTTGACATAAAACTTCGCGCCATGGCTGCCTCAGACTGGCCGGCGGTTCGTCGGATCTACGCCGACGGGATTGCCACCGGCAATGCCACGTTTGAAACCGGACCGCCGGATTGGGCCGCCTGGGACCGTAACCATCACGCCGAATGCCGGTTGGTGGCTCGCCTCGAAGGTCAGGTGATTGCCTGGGCTGCTCTGTCGTCGGTTTCCGCGCGGGCCTGTTACGGCGGCGTTGCCGAGCACAGCATCTACGTGGACGAAGCGCACCGGGGCCGTGGCATCGGCAAATTGCTGCTATCCCGTCTCGTCGCCGAGTCTGAAATGGCCGGTTTCTGGACGCTGCAAAGCAGCATATTTCCCGAGAATCATGCGAGCATCGCGGTGCATCTGGCCTGCGGGTTCCGGATTCTGGGCCGCCGCAAACGGGTTGCGATGCTCAATGGGGTCTGGCGCGACACCGTCATCGTGGAACGGCGCAGCGACTCTGTCGGCGCTGTCTGACCACCAAGTTGCGCCGCAAACCCTGCGTGATAGAATGGCGCATCTAAACTCTGGACCCCATGCCCCATCGAGGAGGCGCTTCATGACTGTCCCTGCGCGTATGAAATTCGGCGTATTCATGGCCCCTTTCCACCGGGTTGGTGAGAACCCAACCCTGGCTTTGGAGCGCGATTTGGAACTGCTGCAATGGCTCGACCATCTTGGATTTGATGAAGCCTGGATCGGCGAGCACCACAGCGCAGGCTGGGAAACCATCGCGTCGCCCGAAGTGTTCATGGCTACGGCCGCCGAGCGCACCCGCAACCTGCGGTTGGGGACCGGCGTGATCAGCCTGCCATACCACCACCCCTACATGGTCGCCAACCGGATGGTGCTCCTCGACCATCTCACTCGAGGGCGCGTCATGCTCGGAGTCGGCCCGGGTGCCTTGGCATCTGATGCCTACATGTTTGGGATAGACCCGGCCCGGCAGCGCGAGATGATGGACGAGTCCCTGGGCGCAATCAAGCGCCTGATGGACAGCCCCGAACCCTACACCTACGAAAGCGACTGGTTCGAGTTGCACGATGCTCATCTCCAGTTGCGGCCGTATCAGCAGCCGTTCCCGTTGGTGGTGGCGTCAGTCCAGTCTCCCGCCGGCGTCACGACTGCCGGCAAGTACGGCGCGGGCGTGATCTCTCTCAGCGTGCCGCGGGATATGGTGCGTTCAACCAGCCTCAAGGACCAATGGGCCATCGCCGAGGAAACGGCGGCAGAGCATGGCCAGACCGTGAAGCGTTCCGAGTGGCGTTTGTCGGTGGGCGTCCACCTGGCCGAATCCAAAAAGGAAGCCCAGGAGGACATTCGCGAAGGTTCCGCCCGCGTCGTGACCGAGTACTTCGGCAACACTCTGGGGCACGAAGTCCCGGACGTGCCACGGGATCAAATCGTGGACTTCATGACCGACAACAAGCAGTGGATCGTGGGCACCCCCGACGACTGCATCCAGCGAATCAACGAACTGCAGGAACTGTCCGGCGGATTCGGCGGGATGCTGGTGCGTGTCGAGGACTGGGCGCCGCGCGACAAGCTTCATCGTTCATACGAGTTGATGGCGCGCTACGTGATGCCCCAATTCCAGGGAACATTGACCGGCATCCAGGCTTCCCAGCAGTGGGCCTCGGAACTGCGGGACACCCTTCAGGTGAACCGACGGGCCGGCCTGGACCGGGCAACCCAGACGTATCAGGAAAGTCGCCAGAATCGGTAGTGTCCGGATATCCTGACCAGAAGGGCGGGGATAAAACCCGCCCTTTTTGCATATCCCAACGCGACTGTGGTATGACACCGTTATCGGTATAATGCAGGATAGAGAAACATCAAGGTGAATCAGACTGCGGGCAGTCGGGGAGAAAAGATATGCGGAAAACCAAGATAATTGCCACCATCGGCCCGGCTTCGCGGTCTCCCGAAACGCTGGACAGGTTGGTTAGCGCCGGAATGGACGTGGCCCGCCTCAATTTTTCACACGGCACCCTGGAAGAACACGCCGAGGTGATTGCCGGCGTGCGCGCGGCCTCGCAACGACACAACCGGCACGTGGCGGTTCTGCAGGACCTGGGAGGCAACAAGTTTCGGCTGGGCCGGATGTCCGAAAACATCCAACTGAATTTCGGTGATCGGATTTCTATCGTCAACGAGTCCAGCGTCGATACCCCCGACCGGCTTCCCTTCCCTGAGCCCTCGATACTTGCCAGCCTGCGCCCCGGCCACCTGGTCTATCTTTCCGATGGCACGGTTTGCCTCGAAGTCCTCGACGTGTCGGATGACCTGGAAATAAAAACCCAGGTGCGCAACGGTGGGAACCTTTCTTCGTTCAAGGGCGTCAACCTCCCCGATGTTCCAATCGATATGCCCGTCATCACGGAAAGCGACAAGGTCGCGCTTCAATTTGGCGTCGAACAGGAAGTGGACTGGGTTGCCCTCTCGTTTGTCCGGTCCGGCGAGGATGTTCGCTACGCGCGAGCGTACCTCAATCAGTTGAACAGCCAGGCTCCGGTGATGGCCAAGCTCGAAAGGCGCGAGTGCATCAACAACCTCGATGAGATCCTTCAGGAAGTGGATGGAATCATGGTGGCTCGGGGCGACCTGGGCGTGGAGATGCCCATGGAGGAGGTGCCCGTGATCCAGAAGGACATGGTCACCCGTGCCAACAACGCCGGGCGGATATCATCGGTCGCGACCCAGATGCTCCGCTCAATGGTCAATTCGCCAACCCCGACCCGCGCCGAAGTGTCGGACATCGCTAACGCCGTGCTGGACGGCTGCGACTCAATCCTCCTGTCCGACGAGATCGCCGTCGGGGCATATCCGGTGGAGGCGGTGCGCATCGCCGATGCGGCCATCGTTCAGGCGGAAACGATGTACAAATACTACACGGAATTTCCGCAGAGCAATCAGACCCAGTCGGTCACCTGGGGTGCAACGCAACTGGCCAAGTCGCTCAACGCCAAGCCCATTGTGATCACCAGCACGGGCCGGGCGGCGTTCGAGATGGCGCGGTTCCGCCCCGAGAATGACATCATGGTTTTCTCTCACGACGTGGCGGTCCAACGGCGCGTGTGCATGGCCTGGGGGTTGATGCCCAAAGGCGTGATACCCGCCGAACCGGACGTTGCCAAATTGGTTACCATGCTCGTTGATGCGGCCATGGCGACCGGCATGGTATCCGAGAGGGACGTGGTCACGCTGGTGCATGGGTTCATGACGGGAGTGACCGGCACCACCAACACCATCCAGGTGCTGAACATCCAGGAATACCTGAACCACATCGGACGCCAGGCGGTGGCTCACGCCGCCCCCGAAGCCTTGTAGGCTGGAGCGAATGGCGAATAGCGGTGTTGCGCTGCCCAAGTCTGGTTGATAAAATATCAACGGCGCACCGGCGTGGTGTAGTGGTAGCGCATCGGTCTCCAAAACCGAAAGTGTGGGTTCGATTCCTGCCGCCGGTGCCAAGCAATCCCCGCTCAAAGCGGGGATTTTTCTTGCCCACAAGCTACCTACGCTCGCCTGATTGCCCTGTCCGCCACACCCGAACCTGGTGCAACCGGTCATCGCGTAGTTGACCTCGACCCTCCGGCGCTCAGGAAGCGTCCGGTTTCGTTCAACGGTAACTCCCCAACTTGGGCTGCGACTTCACCGACGATGCCTCAGCGGCAGAGCATCATGGGCCCATGGCTCCGTTATCGTCGCTCCTCATTGGCCTGAGTGAGCGGCTTTCACCCGCTGCCGGTGAAGCGCGGCATGACCTGGGTGGCGAAATTCTCCAGGTTGCGCAGGATCTTCCGTTGCGGGATGCCGGCGTGGGCAAACTCAACCAGCAGGCAATCCAGGTTGCAAACTTCCTGCAATTCCTGAATTTTTTCCGCCACGTGGTCTGGCGAACCAACCAACAGGGTGCGTGGCTCCAGGAAATCCCAGTCCAACCTCACATCGTCGTCCAGCGTCTCGCCCGGGTTGGTGAACACCTGCCGCCCTCGGAACGGGTCGTTGAATATGAACGCCGACATGATCCCAGCCTCGGCATCCCGCCTTGCCTCTTCCATGGACGGCGCGACGTAGGTCGAGCGCATCACCGCCTGATCCTCTCCCAGGGCGAAGGGTCGTCCTTCCAGTTTTGAGCGGACTTCGGCGTAGAGTTCCATCCGCTGCCGTATCCGCAGGGGAGGAGGTTGCCAGTAGCAGGCTTTCAATCCAAATTCGGCGGCGGTCGTCACCGACCTGTCGGTTGATACCGTCATCCACAACGGAGGGTGGGGCTTCTGGTACGGTCGCGGCGTTACACGCAGACGGGTCACCCGCTCTCCATCCTGCCACGCCGGGTCCGGCGGATGCGACGGGTGCGAGAACACAGTATCGGCGGCGGGAAAGCTGTAGTTTTCTCCCTGGTGGGAGAAATACTCGTCGGACCATATCTTTCGCACGATCTCGATGGTCTCCCGGAACAGTTCCCGATTCTCCACATCCTTGCGAGGGTCGGCGTTGGCATGGAATTGGGGACCCTCGTAAGGCCAGATCCCCCGGCCAAAACCAACCTCAACGCGGCCCTCGGTCATGTTGTCCAGCATCGCCAGGTCTTCGGCCAGCCTGATGGGATGCCACCAGGGGGCGATATTGGCCATCTGTCCGATGCGGATCCGGGACGTCCGCGCCGCCAGGTCCGCGCCCAGCAATATCGGATTGGGCAGATCGCCGATCCCGTACGCGCCGAAGTGATGCTCTCCCAACCACATGGTCTCGAAACCGAGTTCTTCGGCCAACACGATCTGTTGCCTGAGATTTTCCAGCATCTCGGCGGCGTTGACGGCCTCTCCCGCAGATGCTGCCACGGTGGTGAATGCGGCGAACCTCATGGTGAAACCTCCTGCACAACGGGATTGAACTAAATCATACTCCACCCGTGGGCCCGGTCGGAACCAAGGTTGTCCGTGAAACGGTAGGAACAGCGCCGGGAGGTCGTCTGACGAACGTTGCGCTGCTCAGGCAACCGTCCATCTGCATCCATTGATGGGCACCGACGCCGGTCTGTAGCGCGGTCCCCTGCCCGCTACTTTGTATCGGCCAGTCCATCGGCGCAGGCTGCCATGGCCACATGAGCCCCATGACCTGCGACCCCGAGCCAGGCGTCGGCGCTACGTCCACCCGCATCGGGATCCAGGGAATCCTGGAAAGGTACGGCGTTACCCCAGGCTGGCCGGGGTAGATGGCTGTCGCCGGCGGGTGGGTCGCGCCGGTTCAGAGGAAGCACAGGAACTCGGGGCTAATCCGCCACCTCCGTCACCTCCGCCGCCGGCACGTCCCGGCGGACTGCTCCGGAAGACCAGCCCGTGGACAGTCCGATCACAAACCAGCCGAAGGCGAGGATACCCACCGCGAAGATGGTGTCCCCGATGGAGCGCAGCCAGCGGAACACCTCCAACACCGGCGTTTGCAGGAACTCCGCCGAGCGTGCGTACCACATCCCGTGCTCGAAGCTGGCCCAGGTCTGGGCCAGGCCCACCGGCAGCAGGCTGATCAGCACCATCAACGCCAGCCCGATGTTGATGGACCAGAAGGCGAAAGACAGCGAACGGGTGCGCCACTGAGTTCGCATGGTCAGGAGACGCAGGCTCAGCAGCGTGAGACCCAGTCCCAGGTTCCCGTACACGCCGAACAGCGCCGCGTGGGCATGGACCGATGTGGTGTTGAGCCCCTGCATGTAGTAGAGGGCAATGGGCGGGTTGATCAGGAACCCGAAGAGACCTGCGCCGACCAGGTTCCAGAAGGCCGAGGCCACGAAGAAATAGACCGGCCACTTGTAGTGGTGGATCCAGGAAGTCCGTTTGGTCATGGACAGGTTCTCGTACGCCTCGTACCCGATCATCACCAGCGGCATCAGTTCCAGGGCGCTCATGGTGCCGCCAATAACCATGATGATGGGCGTGGTGCCGGTGAAGTAGAGATGGTGGAACATTCCCAATACGCCGCCGGTAAGGTAAAGGATGGTGGTGAACAGGATCGCCATCGTGGCCGAGCGCACCCGGATCAGGCCCAGCCGGACAAAGGTCAGGGCGATCACCGTGGTGGCGAAAACCTCGAAGAAGCCCTCGACCCACAGATGCACCACCCACCAGCGCCAGTACTCTGCGATGGCCAGGTTGGTGTGCTGGCCAGGAATGAGTCCCGGCGCGTAGAACAGGGCGATGGCCGCCACCGCCAGCATGAAGATCAGCAGGAACTGTCGCCGCCTGGGGTCCTCTTTGGCGGCCCGCCAAGCGTATCCCAACGGCCGCAGCATCAGGAGCAGCCAGAGCAGTAGCCCCACGAACAGCAGCGCCTGCCAGAAGCGTCCCAGGTCGAGATATTCATACCCCTGGTGTCCCAGCCAGAAGTTGACGTCGTGGCCCAGCAGTTGGTGGATGGCCAACGCCTGCCCCAGCATGGAGCCAACCACAACGACGATAAGCGCCAGCAGCAGCAGGTTCACGCCAAAACGCTGGAAGCGGGGCTCATAGCCTGCCACCAGGGGCGCGAGACACAGGCCCGTGGCCAGCCACGAGGTTGCGATCCAGAGCATCCCCAGCTGGACGTGCCAGGTGCGCGTGAGCGCATAGGGAACCAGCTCCGCCAACGGCACTCCGTAGAATTCGTTGCCTTCAACCCCGTAATGCGCCGTCACGATTCCCGCGATGATCTGCGCCACCGCCAGGGCGCCCACCACCCAGAAATACTTGCGCGTGGCGGTCATGGACGGCGTTGGTTGCATGTCTATAAGGGGGTCTGCGGCTGGCGCTTCAGCGTGGCTGCTCCAGGTGTCGCGGCTGGCTGCGTAGAACCACGCCAGTCCGCCAATCCCTCCCAGGAGAAGCACGAAGCTGATCACCGAGACGACGATCATGGTTCCGGTGGGACGGTTGCCGACCAGGTCGTCAGGCGGCCAGTTGTTGGTGTAGGTGATGTCCTCTCCCGGGCGCTCGGTGACGCACGCCCAGGAAGCCCAGAAGATGAACGCCGTGAAGGCCTCCCTGCGGTCGGCGTCGCGGATAACCGACCGGGGCATCGCATAGTTTTCCCTGAGACCGTCAAGTTCCGGAGCGTCGCCGAACAGGTCCGCGTAATGATCCTGAACTGCCTTGATGGCTCGCGCGCGCAGCGGAGAGACGGTGATGGTCCCCGAGGAAGGGTCAAAGGTGTTGGTGCGGAGTTCAGAGCGGAGCCTGGCCTGAAGCGCGGCCGCGTGCTCCTCGTGCAGGAGTTCGAACGGCGCGCCGTGCTCCTCCTGCGCCCAATGCTCCACCAGCCACTCGGCCTCCCGGTGCAGCCAGTCTGCCGTCCAGTCCGGAGCGGTGTATGCCCCGTGCCCCCACACCGAGCCCAGTTCCTGGCCGCCGACTGAACGCCAGACATCCTGGCCGGTGCGGATCTGGTCGCCGGTGAAAACCGTCTCTCCTTCAGTGGTGGTCACCCTCTCCGGCACGGGCGGAGACATCTGGTAGATCTCTGCACCGTAATAGAGCAGTATCGCGAACGAGGCCACGACCACCGTGATCAGGATGATCCACAGGGCGCGCAGGCCCCTGGTGGCGCGAAGCGGGTTCACCGCTCCGGCGCTGGCCGGTTGGTTCCGTTCTGCCATGGGAGCACCCTCCTGATGTCAGACGTAGTCAGTTGGCGGTTGGGGTAACGCGTGCAGTCAGTACGCCGCCATTGTGACCTGCATCCCGGCGCGCAGGCGCACACTCGACCTGCGCTCCGGATCTTCATCCCATTCGGCATCCAAATTCTGCACGGCCTCGCAGATGTCGTCCAACCACAGTCCTTTCGGATGCGTATCCTGGTGTTGACGCCGGGTACCGGTCGGCATCCGCCTAAACAGGCTGACCCACGCACATAATATCAAATACAATCAGCAGCTTATGATTGTAGCAACAAATACGATTATCTCCGTCTCCATGCCTGTCGGCCGGAATTGGAAACGCCTACCGCCACACTTTGGTCCATGTCATCGCCTCACGCGTACCCAGTTCCTCATTGCGATTCATTCGGTTGAATCCGCAAACCCGTTGCTTCTGAGAGAAACCCGTCGCTCCTGCTTTCGCGGGAGCCCAGGAACCGAACGATGAGCAGACTTGGCAAGGTGTTGGGCGCATACGATTGCTGGATTCTCGCGAAAGCGAGAGTGACGGTCGGTAGATAGGAATTGTTGTGATTACCGGCGATGAAACTGGGTACTCATGAGACGTCATCGCCGGGCGTGTACCAGACCCCATTTCCGCGACCACCTGTATGCTTTGCCTGATCTTGGCTGGTGGCGCATCCAACCGCGTTGCTGTGGTCGTAGCCTGGTGGGGCGCACGTCCCCAAGCGCGGGACTGCAGCACCGTGTAGTCAGCGATTTGATTGGCGCCCACAACCGCGACATCCTCGGCAAAACCGGCATCATCGTCCGCAGGCCGGGCAATTTCCAGACGGTTCAACGCCGGCCGAGGGTTGTGCTTGTGATAACATATCGCCGTCCCCGCATCACTTTTTTGCCACGAAAATGACCTATTCCCTGCTCTCCGGTTTACGTGTCCTTGAAATCGGCTCGATGCTGTCCGCTCCTTATTGCGGCAAGCTTCTGGCCGATGCTGGCGCGAGCGTGGTCAAGTTGGAATCGCCCGAAACCGGCGATCCGGCGCGACGCTACGGGCCGTGGCCTGACGACAATCCTCACCCTGAGCGCAGCGGGCTTTTTCTCTACCTGAATGCCAACAAACAGGGCGTAACCGCCAACCTGGAAACTCCCACGGGTCGCGGCATCATGCGTCGCCTGGCCGCCTCATCCGATGTTGTCGTCCACAATGTCCGGCCCGCAGACATGGACCGTTGCGGACTGGACTACGACCTGCTGGCGGCTGACAACCTCGACCTGGTGATGGCCAGCATCAGCCCATGGGGACTCTCCGGGCCTTGGCGCGACTACAAGGCTTACGACATCAACCTCGCCGCGGCTGGAGGCATTTGCGAGGGACTGGGCGAGGCCGAGCGGGAACCCCTGACCTTTGGTACGCCCGAGGTGGGCTATTTCGCCGGCATGGCGGCGGCATCGTCCATAGTGATGGCACTGCTGGCCCGCGAAACCCACGGCGGACAGCACATCGACATTGCGGAAGCGGAAACGATGGCTGGACTGTACAACGGGCCGGAAGCGTTGATGGCCGTGTACCAATGGCGCGTGACTCGCCGCACCGGGCACCACGCCCTGGATTTCCCATACCCCAACTGCATTCTGCGCTGCAAGGACGGCCACATCTTCGTCGGCTCTCCCGAGGGCCGTCAGTGGGGTCGCCTGCTGCAGATCATGGGCAGTCCGGAATGGTCACAGGAACAACGGTTCCGCAACCGCACCGCGATGAACAACCTCTACGCCGATGAGGTGGATGGTTACGTGGAATCGTGGCTGGCCGACTATACCAAAGCCGAACTGCTGGAAATCGCCCTGGAGCATCGCATTCCGTTGGCCCCGGTTCGCACCTATGACGAAGTTCGCGCGGACCCTTCGCTGGCTGATCTTTTCGTGGTCATCGAACGCGACGACACCGGCCCGGTCTCCTATCCGGGAACGCCGTACGGACTGTCCGGCGATAATTCCGTACCACCGTCTCCCGCGCCGACGCTCGGCCAGCACAATCCACCCATCCTGTGCGATGAGTTGGGCTACTCGCCGGAAGAACTGGTCAAGTTGTACCAGACCGGCATAATCTGATCAGAGTCGGGCCAACCCGCAGACCCCGTATCCGTGCCACGCTGAACCATCCGTGCCGGTGATCGTATGTTGCTCCGCATAGTAGTCATTTGCGTGGTGCTGTTCGTGGGCAGTTGCCTCATCGCCCGGCAGTTGGCTCTGAGCAAGAACCACCGGCCAGAGGTCATCATTGTCGCCGGCATCATCGTGGGAGCCATCGTTTTCGCCGCGCTGTGGACGGTGAGCCTGGTGTACGGCGGGAACTACACGAAGATTGCCGCCGGCGTATCCCTGGCCGTCATGCCGGCTGTGGCCGGGTGGATAGCGCCAGAACGCAAGTGAACCAGGGAAAGGTGCCCAAATGCCCGACGAAGTTCAGAACGACCTGATCCCATCCAGCTATGGCGCGCTCTCCGGCTACCGGGTGCTTGACTTCGGTTGGGTTCTGGCCGGAGCCATTCCGGGCATGGCGCTGGCCGATATGGGCGCTGAGGTCATCAAGGTCGAGACCCGCCAGCGCCTGGACTACATGCGAATGGGCCGCCCCATCGTTGGAGACCAGCCCGACCCCGAGCAGAACCCAATGTTCCACAACGTCAACCGGGGCAAGCTCAGCGTGACCCTGAACATCAGCGAACCGGAGGCGGTGGAACTGGCGAAAAGGTTGGTGGCACGTTGTGATGTGGTGATTGAAAACTTTTCCCCGGGCGTGATGGACAGGTTGGGCTTGGGTTACGAGACCCTCCGCGCCATCAAACCCGACATCGTCATGGCGTCAATCTCGTCCACCGGACAGGACGGACCCCTCCGTGATCTCCGCGCTTACGCCCCGTCAATCGGCGCGCTGTCCGGACTTGACAGCACTATGGGCTACGAGGGGGGCGGGCCCCTCGGACTCAAGCACGCGTTCGGCGACATCTGCGGCGCGCTGCACGCCGTGTTCGCCATTGCGTCCGCGCTGTATCGTCGCAACCAAACTGGCGAAGGCTGCTACATCGATGTGTCGATGCTGCGCGCCACCGTGGTAACCCAGGGCATCGGACTCATGGAGCACGCCCTGACCGGCCGGTCGCTCCGGCCCCGGGGCAACTACGACCCCACGATGGTTCCATATGGAAACTATCCCTGCGCCGGCGAGGACAAGTGGATTTCCATCGCGGTGGCTTCCCAGGAAGAATGGCAAGGGCTGGTGGCTGCGATGAGGAATCCGGCCTGGGCGGACGACCAGAGGTTCCGCAGCCAATATCGCCGCCAGCGCCACCGCCGGGAAATCGATGCCCTGGTGTCCGGATGGACGGCGCAGCACGACCCAGACGTCCTCACCGACCTGCTGCAGGGCCAGGGGGTCGCCGCCGCCCCGGTGCTCAGCGCCGAGGAGCGACTGTTCCACCCCCACTTCATGGAGCGCGGCCTTTACAACGACATCGACCACCCCGCGCTGGGCGCGGAACCCGTATTCAACCTGATGTGGAACCTCAGCAAAACGCCATCGACGGTGCGCAGCCACGCTCCTCTGATGGGCCAGCACAACCGCCAGGTGCTCTGTGGGACCCTGGGCCTTGCGGAGAATGAACTGGCCGAGTTGGAAGAGCGTCAGGTGGTATATTAGCCGCGCAGAAGATGAACGCAGAGGACAATGAAGAAATGACGCAACAGCAAGCCCAACAACAGGTCGTCGAAACCCTGCCCGAAGTCGAGGACGGCATCTCCGACGAAGCGCTGGCCGCCGCCCGCGCCATGATCGGCGTCCGGATGCGCACCGAGCAGTACGTCCGCCAGGCCAACATGGACACCATGCTCAATTTCGTCAACGGAATCGGCGACGCCAACCCGCTATTCCGGGACCAGGAATACGCCATCTATTCCAAGTATGGCAGCGTCGTCGGCCATCCCTGCGCGCCCTATATGCGCCACTGGTCGGGACGCACCCGGTGGGGCCTGCCGGGCGTCCACGGATTCTTCGCCGGCAACGACTGGGAATTCTTCCGCGTCCTGCGACCCGGCGATGCCGTCAACTGCGTGGAGCGCGTCCTGGACGTGCAGGAAAAGCAGAGCGCGTATTCGGGCCGTCTGGTTATCCAATACGTCGAGACTACCTATTCCAACCAGCGCGATGAGGTCGTCGCCCGCGTGGTCGGTTGGTGTACGCGCCACCAGCGCCGCGCCTCCCGCGAACGCGGCAAGTACGCTGATGTGCCCAAGCGCCACGAATACACAGAAGACGAACTCGCCGCCATAGATGAACAGGTGCTGAACGAAACCGCCCGCGGCGGCCAGCCCCGCTACTGGGAGGATACTGAGATCGGGGAGGATCTGCCCGCCGTGGTCCGCGGCCCGTTGTCGCTGCAGGACGTCAGCGCCTTCCTGGTCGGCACCGGCCGCTCCAGCGCCCA
The DNA here is from genome assembly GCA_963668585.1 of Dehalococcoidia bacterium. GTDB lineage: Bacteria > Chloroflexota > Dehalococcoidia > Lucifugimonadales > UBA3495 > Bin87. The sequence continues at coordinate 2,144,068 of OY764869.1, forward strand.
CGGTGTCCTGCTGCGGGAGGCCATGCGGCACCCCAATCACTTCTTCCGCAATCCGGAGTCCGGCGGCGGCCTGGAGTACACCGGCATCGGACACCTGCGCGATTCGGTCGCCGAGGCCGTCGGCGTCCCCGGAGCCTACGACTACGGCCCGCAGCGCGTATCGTGGCTGGGCACCCTGATGACCAACTGGATGGGCGACGATGCGTTCCTCAAGAGGCTGCGCGTCGAAACCCGCCGCTTCAACGTGTACGGCGACACCCAGTTCCTCAAGGGTCGCGTGGCCCGCAAGTACATCCACAACGGCAACGCCCTGGTGGACGTGGACATCTGGGCCGAGAACCAGCGTGGCGAGGTGACCGCCCCCGGCATGGCCACCGTCCTGCTGCCCTCCCGCGACCCGCGCAACCCGTGGTTCACCGACGGCAGCCAAATCTCTCTCCGCGAAATGCCGCTTCCCGAAGAAGCCCCGCCCATATTGCCGGTGTAGCTTTCTCCTCGGGTTTGCCAACCCGGTTCAACAGTATATCTTTAGTACATGACCAGCAACTCCCCGCTTCCCACCGCCCTGGCCAACCTTCGCGTCCTGGAGGTTGCTTCCCTCATCCCCGGCCCCTACTGCGGCAAGTTGCTGGCATCCCTGGGCGCGACCGTCATCAAGGCCGAACCGCCCAACGCCGGCGACCCGTCCCGACGCCGCGGGCCATTTCCCGATGACGTGCCGCATCCCGAGCGCAGCGGACTCTACCTGTACCTCAACACCGGCAAGCAGAGCATCACCCTGAACCTGCACGACGCTGCCGGCCGTGACCTGTTGCGTCAACTGGTCGCCCGCGTCGATCTGGTGATCCACGACCATACGCCGGCCAGAGCCGCCGTCGTCGGACTCGACGACGACTCGCTCCACTCGGCCAATCCCAACGTCGTCAACGTTCCGATAACCCCCTTCGGCAGCAGCGGGCCTTATGCCGACTATCGCGCGGGACACCTGGGGGTATTCCACGCTGGCGGCGAGGGATGGCTGCTGCCCAACGGCCTGGCGCTGGACACCTTCCCGGATCGTCCTCCCATCGTCGCCGGCGGGAACATGGGCGACTACCAGGCCGGGCTCACCGCTGCCGTCGGCGCGCTGGCCGCCGTCTATCACCGCCTCGCCAACCCTGATTCGCCCACCGGCCAGACCGTGGACGCATCGGCGCAGGAGGCCCAGCTATCCGTGGGCTACATGCCCATCCAGCGGCACGAGTCCGAGGGCATAACCGAAGACCGTTTCTCGCGCTACTTCCGTGTCGGCGGAGTGCTGCCGGCATCCGACGGCTACGTGGAACTCCTGACGCTGGAGCCGCGCCAGTTTCAGGGTCTGCTGGAATTCATGGGCAACCCCGAGTGGGCCACGGCGGAGATGTTCAGCGACCCGGCGACGCACGGCCCCGAACTCAACCGGCACATGCGCGAGTGGTTCGGCCAGCACAGTCGAGAATGGCTCTATGCGGAAGGACAGGCCCACGGCGTCCCCGTCGCGCCCTACTACACGCCGTCCGAGGTGTTTACCAGCCCCCAGCAGCGTGAGCGCGACTTCTACACCCAGGTCAACCACCCCGAAACGGGCTCCCTGGAGTACACCGGCGCACCCTTCCAACTCAGCGAAACCCCCACGACGTTGGATCGCGCCCCGCTATTGGGGGAACACAATGCCGATGTGTACTGTGGGTTGTTGGGGTATGCGGCGCGGGATTTGGCGGCGTTTGCGCGGGCGGGTGCGGTTTGAGATTGGCGACGATTTTTATTCAGCATTGTTTGATGTCTCGATGGCTGATCACTGAAAAAGAGTCCACTATGGCTATGCTATGACCTCTGAAGTTGGCAAATGCGCTATTTGGCCCGAATACCCAGCCTACTGTCTTCCAGATACAGCATTTTGGGATCTCAGGTTTGAATCAGATCGGGCTGGTGGTGCTTACAGCATCTCCCTTGAGGCCGCAGGCACTATAGGCGCTTGGTCTGAATCGCAAAGAGCCCGCCTTACGACTTGGCTGATAGACCAAAGACTCCAAGGTGTAACGGAGCCAGTGGTGACGGCTGAGGTATTGACCCACGTTGAGGGAGTACCTCCGCTTTCAGTTCCCGACCGGGCCGAGAGATTGCTGCGATTTCTGGCGAACCAAATCGCCGATGTCGGGACGTCGACTTCTGTCGAGACAAGAGCTGGTGGTTCTTTGGCTTGGTCGGAGTCTACTGGCGGGATGGAAGTCTATTATTTTTACGGCTACCTACGAGACCGAGGGTGGATCAGTGGCCAGATCTCCGGTGGCGGTTTTTCTGGGGTAGTCACAGTTGACGGGTATGCTTACATCGAGGAATCATTGGCCGTTTCAGCAACGGTTCAAGGTTTCATCGCCATGTGGTTCGACCCCAGCACCAATGATGCGTTGCATCAAGGAATCGAACCAGCCATCAGCGGAGCAGGTTACAGGCCATTTAGAATCGACCAGAAACCCGATTTGGTCAAAATAGATGATGAAATCATGGCTGAAATTCGGCGCTCTCGGTTTCTGGTAGCGGATTTCACTCAACACGAACGCGAGGCGAGAGGGGGCGTGTATTACGAAGCGGGTTTCGCGGAAGGTTTGAGTATCCCGGTGATTTACACTTGTCGCAAAGATGTAGTCGACGCCAACAATCTCCATTTCGACACCCGCCAATACGCCCACATTGTCTGGGAATCGCCTGAGGAATTGCGGATTGGCCTCCTGAACAGGATACGTGCCCGCATAGGGCCAGGTCCGTTAGCACGTGGTCAGGGTTCTTGAGACCGATACCCTTCATACCGGAGGATGAGGCTACAACCCGCCCAACCACTCGGCAATTGCCTTCCCGATCTCGGCCGGGGAGTCCTCCTGGATGAAGTGGTAGCCATCGACCGACACTTCCTGCTGGTTGGGCCAGGCTCGGCAGAACTCGCGCTGCGCGCCCGTCAGGATGGTGCCGGGCTCGGCGTTGACGAATAGCTTGGGCACGTCGCTGGACGACAGCCATTCCGAGTAGTCCTGGACGATGGCCACCACGTCGGCAGGATCGCCGTCCAATGGGATCTGGCGTGGCCAGGTCAACGTCGGCCTTCGGGTCTCCCCGGCTTGGAGATAGCGTCGCCGGTACACCGCCATTTCCTCGTTGCCCAACCGACGCATCACGCTGGCCGGCAGGATGCGTTCGACGAACACGTTCTTCACCAGGATGATGTCCTCGCCGGCTGATGACCGCATGGCCTGGAACAACGCCCGCGATGGTTCGGGCCATTCCTCCCAGGTCAAGGGCCGCACGATGGCTTCCATGTAGGCGATTCCCTTGATACGTTCCTGGTGGCGAAAGGCCCAGTGGAACGCCAGGGCAGAACCCCAGTCGTGTCCCACCAGGGTCACGTTTTCGGTCAGACCCATGGCGTCGAACCAGGCGTCAAGGTAGCGGGCATGGTCGGCGAATCGGTACGACCCGCTCGCAGCGCTGCCAGAGTCGCCCATTCCCACCAGGTCGGGAGCCAGGCATCGCGCCATCCCTGAAACGTGCGGGATCACGTTGCGCCAGAGGTATGACGAGGTGGGATTACCGTGCAGGAACACCACCGGATCACCCTGTCCGGTGTCCACGGTGGCGATTTCCGCGTCCAGCGCCCGCACCCGTTTCCTCGAGTGGGGGTCGGCAGCGGGTATGTCGTAATCCGGCATCGTGAGTCCTCCAATTCAATCTATGGGGAACATGGTATCAGGTCGTGCTCGGCGCCGCCCTCGTTCATGCGCGTTCGCCCACAGCGAGCGGGTGTCATGGGTTCAACGGAAAACTTTGCCCAAACGACTTTGCCGCCAGCAGGGTTGTATAATCCCACCATTCGTGCGAACCCGTCCGCATTTGGTGGACCCGTTCGCCTTAATTGGAGGCAACCCTATGGATTTTGGACTCGAAGGCAAGCTCGCATTCGTCGGTGGGGCCAGCCGTGGCATCGGCAAGGCCATCGCCCTGGAACTGGCACGTGAGGGCGCTGACGTGGTGGTCGCGTCCCGCTCCATGCCCGACCTGGAAAAGGCCGCTGCCGAAATCGTTGAGACCACCGGCCGACGCGCCATCCCCATGTCCTTCGACGCAACCAGCCGCGATCAGGTGGACCATGTGATCAACGCCGCCGCTGATGCCCTGGGCGGCATGCACATCCTCGTCAACAGCGCGTCCCTGCCCGGCGGGTCTCCCACCGCCACCGGCGCCATTGAAGACCTAGTTGATGAGGATCTGATCAGCGACTTCGACGTCAAATTCGTTGGCGCGTTGCGCTGCTCCCGCGCCGCCATCCCTCTGCTGAAGGCACAGGGTTACGGCCGCATCATCAACATCAGTGGGCTCAACTCCCGCAACGCCGGCAACCTCAGTGGCGGCGCGCGCAACACCTCCATGGTCCACATGACCAAGACCCTCGCCACCCAACTGGGGCAGTTCGGCATCACCGTCAACTGCATCCATCCCGGTACCACGCGGACGGAGCGCACTCCGAGCCTGTTGGCCGCCCGCGCCGAGCAGCTTGGCGTATCCCCCGACGAGGCCGAAGCGCAGGACTTCTCGCCGGGATCCGGCCGCGGCAATCACATCTGTCGCATGGTGGATGCGTCGGAGATCGGATACCTCACCGCTTTCCTCGCCTCCGACAAGGCATGGGCCATCACCGGCGAGTTGATCGCAGCCGGCGGCGGCACCGGCAACGCCGTGTACTACTGAATCCCCTGGGCCCGCGCGTTGTTCCGCTCATGGTGCGTGTGTCGGACCATGGGCGGAAAGCCGCACACGGGCTGAGCGGTCTCCCTCCGTGGGGAACGGAATTTCAAACGCCGTCGCCGGGTTTGCGATATGATTGGCATACCCAGCCCGGCCATCAGGCACATCCAGTTCATCATCCTGGGCATCTGGCCGATCAACCTTGCTCACACTGTTTGCCAGCGACCACGTTTGGAGTTGGGACAACACGCCGGACGCGATTATTGGACTGTGGGAATGGGCCGCCGTTGTATCCCTTTGAATCGCGATTTTGATGGAATTGGGGGGTGAGAATGCTTTTCGCATTGGCTGAGCGTCGCCGCCGGATTGAGGAGGCCCGGGAAGAGGGTTGCAAGGAGGCGCGAAAAGAGGCGCGCAAGGAGGCCAGCGCTATGCTGATGGCTCTCAACGCCGCCGCCCGCAGCAATCCCGACTTGCTTCCGTCCTTACTCCAGGAATATAAGGAACGGTTCCAGAACGGTTCGACCAATGGTTAGCGACCGGAGACTGACATGACCAATTCATCAGCGCCCCTCTGCGGCGTCCGGGTCGCGGACTTTTCCGTCCACGCCGCCGGCCCCTTCGCCGGCATGATCCTGGCGTCGCTGGGCGCCGACGTAATCAAGATTGAATCGGCGGCTCGACTCGACATCACCCGCCGGCCCCATGCCATGTACGGCAAGCCTCCCTCGTCATTCGAGCAGGTCAACGCCAGCAAGCGTTCTGTCACCCTCAACCTCAAGGAACCCCGCGCGCTGGAACTGGCTTACGACCTGGTGCGCATCTCCGATCTCGTTCTGGAAAACTTCCGCCCGGGCGTCATGGACCGCCTGGGCCTCGGCTATCCTCAACTGCGCGAGATCAAACCCGACATAATGATGGTGTCCCTGTCGTCCAACGGGCAGACCGGCCCGGAAGCCCGCTACGCCGGCTATGCGCCAATGTTCGCGGCGCTGGGAGGCCTGGGGCATCTGACGGGCTACCCCGACGGCCCGCCAGTGGAACTTCGCCACGCCATGGATCACACCGGCGGCATGATGGCGGCGTTCTCTGCTGTAGCCGCCCTCTGCGCCCATCGCCACCACCAAATCGGACAGCGCGCTGACGTCGCCGTCCGCGACATCGCCACGGCGTTCATGGGGCACGCCCTCATGGACACCGCCATGAACCGGCGCGACGCGCAGCGCATGGGCAACCGCGACGCTGCCATGGCTCCCCACGGCGTTTTCCGCTGTGTCGGTGAAGACCAGTGGATAACCATTGCCGTCGCCAATGATGCCGAATGGGGTGCGCTCAGGGACGCTATGGGCAACCCCGCGTGGGCCGAATCCGACGACTTTGGGGACGCCTTCCAGCGCTGGCAGAACCAGGACTCCCTGGAACAGCGCCTGTCGGAGTGGACCGCGACACACACCGCGCCTGAACTAACCATCCTGCTGCAGGACGCCGGCATCGCCGCCTTCCCATCGCTGTCCGCCGATCAACTGATGGACGACCCGCATCTCACCGCCCGCAACGCCTTCCCGCTGTCCACGCATCCGGCCAAGGGCGAGCAGCGTGCGGTTGCTCCGCCCTGGCGTTTCACGGAAACTCCCACCGACCCGCTGCGCTGGACGCCCGACCTTGGCGAACACAACCACGAGGTTTTCTGCGGCCTGCTCGGTATGAACGAGGTGGAACTCGCTGCCCTTCAGGAAGCCCATATCGTTTGGTAAATCCCTCCAAATTAAGGTGAACCGCTGTGACCGACTACTCATCCTACGAACACCTGCTCATCGAGAAAGCAGACGGAATCATCACCCTGACGATGAACCGTCCCGAGAGCCTCAACTCCACCAACTTCAAACTCCATAACGAACTCAGCCGCATCTGGCTTGACATCGGCGCCGACCCGGAAGTGCGCGTCGCCGTGGTCACCGGCGCCGGCGAAGCCTTTTCAGCCGGTGGCGACTTCGACATGATCGAGCAGGCCATCGACAACCCGGCCATCGTCGCACAGAACACGAAGGAAGCCGGCGACATCGTTTACAACATCCTGAACCTGGACAAGCCGGTCATCTCAGCCATCAACGGCGTCGCGGTGGGCGCCGGCCTTGCCGTAGCCCTGATGGCCGATATTTCAATCGCAGCCGAGGATGCCCGCATCACCGACGGGCACATCCGGCTGGGCGTTGCCGCGGGGGACCACGCGACCATCATCTGGCCCCTGCTGTGCGGCATGGCGAAGGCCAAGTACTACCTGCTCACCTGCGATTTTCTCGACGGGAAAGAGGCGGAACGCATCGGCCTGGTCAGCATGGCGGTCCCCCGGGACGAACTCATGGAAACCGCCATGCGCGTCGCCCGCCGCCTCTCCGACGGACCCCAGCCCGCCATCCGGTTCACCAAGCGCGCCCTCAACCAGTGGTTGCGTCAGGCCGGACACACCTCCTTCGACTATTCCCTCCTCGCCGAAGCGCTGGGTTTCTTCGGCGATGATGTGAAGGAAGGCCTGGCCGCCCTGAAGGAACGTCGCCGGCCCGAATATCCCTCCGCCAAGGGAGGCTGATGTGGGAACCTTCACCTACCCCTAAAGAAGGACAACGTAGCCAAGAGTGTTCGTTTGTCTGCGCGTTGATCGTTCATTTCCACCGGATAACTGATGCCGCGCCGCGCGTGGTTCGGTGCAACCGGAAATTTCGCGATACAATACCGCCCACTTACCCAAATTTGACGGAGATTCCCATTCAATATGTACCAACCCCACATCTTCGCAGACAACCCAATCAACCGCGGCGAGGTGGAGCGCCGCGACGAGGAATGGATCACGCAGCAGTCCCAGGCTCCGGGGAGCAAGTACCTTCCGTTCCGAAACCTGAATGTTCTGCTGACCAACGACTCTCCGCCCGAGCCAGGGTGGTTGACTGTCCAGCAGGCGCAGCCACTGCCGGCCAGCGCAGAATGGATTTTCCTGGGGTTGTTGGACGGCGACGCCCACTTCGCCTATGACCTGTCCAAGGACGCCGCCGCCGCTGACCGGGTGGCGGACACCACCGGTTGGCATTTTGAAGATTGCCGCACGGCCGGCGAAACCATGTCGGGCCCCAACACCGGCCTGCTCTCCCAGGCGCGCGCCCAACTCGACTGGAACCTCCGGCACAGTTTCTGCTCGGTATGCGGCCATCCCACGAATAAGGGACGCGGCGGGCAGGTTCGCCAGTGCCCGGAGTGCAAGTCCCAGCACTTCCCTCGCACCGACCCTGTGGTGATCACGGTGGTGGCCGACACCGATGGCGATCGTTGCCTCCTGGGCCAGTCACGTGGACGCCTCCAGCGAATGCGCACCTACTCGGCGCTGGCCGGTTTCATGGATCAGGGCGAGTGCATAGAAGAGGCCGTGGCGCGCGAGGTTATGGAAGAAGCCGGAATCCAGGTCAAAAACGTTCGTTACCATTCCTCTCAACCCTGGCCGTTTCCTTCTTCGCTGATGATCGGTTGCATCGCGGAAGCCGACACCACCAACATCAACATGGACAACGAGGAAATGACCGACGTCAAGTGGTTCTCCCGTTCCGAAGTCCTCAAGGCCCTGGAAGGCCACAGCGAGGAACTGACGGTGCCCGGACCCATCGCCATCGCCCACCATCTCATCAAAGCCTGGGCCAACGGCGATATGCCCTGACCCGCCGGCGTTTCCATCGGCGCATCATGCGGCCCGGCGACAACCGGGCCGTTTTTCGGGTGGAGATTTGGCGGAACAGGACTGCACACCATGGGGCGATGGCGGGACGCGGCGTCCGGATTGTCCTGTCAGCCATGTCCGGCGCGGTGACGCCTGTCCGTTGCGCGCTCCGCGTTTGATTTCATACGCTGGATACAAAACACGTGGGAGGCGCATTACCTTTTGACGACTACCTCTGATCCCATCGACAGCGTCCGGCATTCCAGTGACGCTACCATCGCAGGCCAATACCCTGCGGTACCATACCCACTTCACACGGACCAATACCTGCGCGACTTCCTGGATTATTTGCTCGGCGTCGTTGAGGACGACCCCGCGCCCGTCATGCCATCCCTCACTGAACCAAGCCTGTATGTGCTGGCCGCCGCGTTGGCCCGCCACGGTCCGATCCATCGGCCAACGGCCGACTGGACCATACCGCTGCTCAGGGAAATCCGGTGGCGCAACTGCCGCGCCATGGGGTCCAATCCCACCGGCCGGGTGCGTCGTGGACGGCTCATTCAGTTGATCGGCAGCCTCACGCCTTTGGCTGTAGCCGGGGCATCGCCTCTTCAGCGCGACAAACTGGCGGGTAGGTGTCCATTCTGTCGTGACGGGTCGCTGCGGGTATTCCTGCGGGCCGTCCGCTGGCGTTGTTTCGGCTGCGACCGCAACGGCGGACTGCTGGAATTCGCCGAATATCTGTTGGAAACCATCCCGCAGTGAACCGCAGGGAGCATGGCCGCGGGCGACACACGCCGCCGGCCCCGTCTATTTCACGGACTCGACCCAGACCTGGTACTCCCCGCCTTCCATCGTGGCCGGCGCCGTTGGCGCCAAGGCGACAACCACATTGCCATCCGACACATCGGGGACCGGGGCCGACCCGACGTGCCGTTCCCCGCTGGCGTCCCAGTGCAACTCCATTCTGGTTGCGGCTGGTTCGTTTCCGTCAGCGATTACCCAGACGATCCAGTCCTGCCGCACATTGTTGTTGACCAGCACAAACCCGTCGGCAGTCCACTCCCGATTGTGCGCATCCCCATCCTCGCCGGTGACCTGCATGTCCCTAACGCAGAATCCTGGCCCGTTGATCGCGTCATCGGTCACGTAGTGGAACCGCAGCAGAATCTCCTCGCCTGCGTATTCTGCCAGCGAGGCCGATCCGTCACGCCATCCGTCCGACGCTCCGGTATATGCGAATCCATAGCTGTTGCCCATGGGGTTTGAGTCGGTGGTTCCGGTGGCCTGCAGCACATCCCAGGTGTTTCCTCTGTCGGTCGAGGCCGACACATAGAGGTAATCCCAATCCTCCTCGATGTCGTGCCAATAGTGATAGGTCAGCAACGAATTCGGGTTGTCCGGAGCGCTCACGGGCACGGCTACCCGCCTGGTCAGAGTTGCCGAAATGGAATCGCCCCGGTTGCTCCACCAGCATTCTCCGGGAACGTCAACCGCAAACAGAGGGGTGACGCCGGCGCCTTCGAAATGGATGACCGAGTTCGCCTCTGCATCGCGTATTTCCACGTAGTCGGCGGCGTATTGCGCCAAACGCGCGATTTCGGGTCCATCGTCTGCCTCAAGACGCCGGGTGATGGATGCCTCGACGTCCAGGCCCTGATAACCGTGCACTCCGGAGCCAGCGTCCAGAAGATTGGCGGCGATCCAGTCGCTGAAAATCGTGTGGAAGTCCACCGGGACGCCGTCCACCGTTGTTATTCCCCGGGCTGCCAGGAACGCATCGACCGCTTTGATGCCGTCCTGCTCAATGTCCAGCAGGTCTTGTAGTCCCCCATCAGGAGCGTAATGTTCCCTCACATAATGCGCGAACAACGCTGCGGCTCCGTAGTTGAGGCCCACGTCGCCTCCCAGGTCGTCAGGCCAGTTCACCAGCGACGCATCCGGCCGGCGCAGGTACTGAAATATGCTGCCCACCCGATAGCCGGCTTCTGAGACCGCCAACTCCGCCAGACCTTCGTTCAGCCAGGTTGCCTCGGATTCATCGACCCTCTGGTGCAAAGCGTGTTGTAACTCGTGAGCCAGGATGTGCAGGAAAGCCTCATCGCCCGGCTCGGCGGCTCGGCTGTTCACGTATATCGCTTCCACCTCGTTGCTGTACGGGCTGACCTCCGCCGGATAAAGGTCTCCGCCCGCAACGTACCCACCCACGCCGGGGATCCTCCCGCTGACTATGTGGAACCGTTTCGCCGGGTCGCGGGCGTCAGTGTCCTGCCCGAACACGGCGTGAATCCTCGGGAAAACCTGCGATTCCGCCTGATCAACGCCATTTCTCAGATCGTCATCATCCACCCTGGAATCATCTCTGAGCCACCAGTATGCGCTGTCTGAAATCGCCGCCAAGCGGAACCGATGGCTGATCATTTTTCGCTTCGGATAGTCGAGAGTCCAGAAATCGCGCTCATCCCCAACGCGCAAATCAGCCCCGGCGTCCTCCGAGGATTGGGGCGGACGGACTCCGTCAAGCTTCAACTGCTGCGCCAGCAATGCCAGATCCCGATCGGGCGGTGTCGGAAAATGGGCCGCAATCATCGGATCCGTTCCGGGCGACATAACCGAGGAGACTGCCGCGCCTCGGGTCGGCGCGTCAACCCGTGTTTCCCCTGGTGTTGACCTGTTGGACGCGGTGGGATTCGGCGCATCGCTGGGAGTGTCGGTTGCGCGGGTTCCCATAACCGCCGCGACCGGCGCCGTTTCCGGCGGGCGTGTCAACGGGGCGTCGGAAACCTCTGGACCCGTTCGGCACCCGGTCGCTACCACCAGAATCGCGGCCAGCGCGATCATCGTGCCCAGCAGTCCGCTCCTGAGAAACTGCATTGTGATCACAACCGACCCTTCCGTCTGGCGTCCCGGATCTTGAACCACTGCAGCGGCCCGGGAGGAATCTGTCGTCCGGCGTGTTGCGCTCTATACTGCTTCGTTATCCGAATCAGGCTTCGGGTCGGTGTTGTAGCGATTCATGGCAATATCGATGCCTTCGGTCAGCAGGCACTCCACGGCTTCGGCGGAGCGCAGGATCGACGCGTTGACCATCGGGGTTTCCTCATCCGAAAACCGCCCCAGAACATGATCGACGCTGCCCGACATTCCCGGGCCCCCGATGCCGATGCGGAGTCGCGGGAAGTCCACCGTGTGCACCGTTCTGATGATGTCCTTGATGCCGTTGTGTCCGGCATCCGACCCTCTTGCTCGCAGGCGAATTCTCCCCAGCGGCAGCGCCATCTCGTCGTACACCACCACCAGATCGGCGGGCCGTCCGCCAAACCTTGCCAGCAGATACGCCACCGACTCCCCCGACAGATTCATGAAAGTCCGAGGCTTCGCCAGCACTACCGGAACCCCATCCCGGTATCCCTGACCCAGGATTGTAGTCCTGCGCCGGTCGTTGACCGCAATACCCCACCGTTCCGCCAACAGGTCAACGCATCCGAATCCCACGTTGTGCCGCGTGTCGCGGTACCGTGGGCCGGGGTTACCGAGACCTACGACTATCCGGGTGGGTTTGCGTTGTTCTTCAGATGCCATCTGTGCCATGAGCGAACGGCCAACAAGGTTGCCACGCCTTGATGATGTTGGCAAGCATCACCTGCCCCGCTCCAGGGCCATCCGATTATCCTGGAGAAAGGCAGTTGCTGTTGTCGGAACGGTTCCCTGCTCACCATCCGCTCGTCCTTCGGCAGGCTCAGGATGAGCGGAGTACCTGGCCTACGGGTTGCTGCATCGCCGGACGGATGTGGTCTGCGTGGGCGTGTTTGAAAGCCGCCCATGCGTGTGCATGGCCGCTGGCGAACCACCAGGGTGGGACGGCGCCGGGCGGGCATCGTCTTTCCGAAGGGGTGGAGGGTTTCTCGTCCCTGCGGTTGGTGGTTCGTTGGTTGGCGGTTGGTGTTGTTTCGGTTGGTTTTGGTTTGGTGTGAGAGGCGGGATTCCGGATCGTTGTCAGCGCACGGCCAGTACGCAACTATTTGAACGGCAGTTCCGTGGTCGCAGGACTATTTGGTTGAGTCCCTACCACGCGGGCCCGAACAATCCCGGTGGGCCAGTGCGGCACCGCCGGTGAGTACGTTGGTCGGATATCGGCGAATTGCCACCTGGACCGGTTGCGATTTGTTGCTGACGGGGTTGGCCGTCGATCCGGAAATCTGCCTCTCTGGGGTTGTGCTGGAGCAGCTGCTTGATCTAGACGGTATTAGGATATACGTTCGTATTGGTGGTGTCAAGGGATTATTTTGCAGGGATGGACAGGATGCACAGGATGATGGGGTAGTAGGCCCAATTTACAGGATGAACGGGACAAACGAGATGAATGGGATGAACGGTTAGGTTAGGTAAGGATGGGGCGGGTTTTTACAGGGATGTACAGGATTTACAGGATGCTGGGTTTTCGTGGGCCGTCTTGCCGATTGGTTGCCCGACTGATAGAATATCTGTATATCAAATAATGAATATTGTCTATGTGGATGAGAATATTCATTACGTCGCAGAATCAACCGCTACGATGGTGGCGGGACTGGAGTAAATACCATGGCGTTGTTCAATAACATCATAGTTCCACTGGATGGGTCGGCATCATCGTCCCACGCTCTGCCGGCCGCCCAACTGATGGCGGAGGCAGCAGACGCCAGGCTCACGCTGGTGCGTACCTTCGAGAAGGTCCCGCAATGGCATCGCGATTCCGGATGGGCTTTGAGGCCCGATGCCATGGATGCCGCGCTGTACGGACAAATCGGTTCGTTCCTTTCCGGCGAAAAATTGCGGTTGCAGCGGCAGGGTTTCCGTTCGCCCGTCAGCATCGAAGCCCGAGAGGGTCCCGCCCATGAGGCGATTGCAGGTCTGGCCAAACGAAACCCGGACGCCATCGTTGCCATGGCAACCCGCGGGCGGGGTGGCCTGGCCCGTATCTTGGGCGGCAGCGTCACCGCAAAAGTCATTGGCGCCATCAATAACCCCACGCTGGTCGTGCGATGCGGCGAGCGGGATTGCCCGGTTCTCCCCAGTTCGGTGTCCAACATCATCGTCCCGTTGGACGGCACGCAGTTCTCCGAGAGTGCGCTGCGCTATGCGGGCGAACTGGCAACTGCCTTCGGGGCCCGCGTCATGTTGTCACGTTCTACGCAGGAGGACGAGCGCTCCCTGGTGTACGCGGATTGGTCGTGCATGTATGGAGGGCCGGCCTTCGGGTCCTGCGACCCGCACCAACTCGCGGAGGACGCGGACGCCCAATCGGCCGAGTACCTGTTGCGCACGGCCGGCGAGTTCAGGTCAAGTTTTCCTGCCGTGGAGGCGGAGGCGATGTCCACCAGGGAGAACCCGGTCAGCGCTGTGGTGGGCCTGGCGGAAGAGTTGAATAATGGACTGGTGGTGATGGCATCCCACGGTCGTCGCGGGTTCAGGAGAGCGTTGCTCGGCAGCATTGCCGACGAGGTGGTTCGCCGGGCGCCGGTCCCGACGCTTCTGGTCAAGGGCAACGCACCGCGTTAACGATCGAATTGAGCGGGACGGGAACCGTCGTGCGCGGCGGGCCGATCAGGGCGACCAGGCGGTCGCCCTTTTTGCGTGGATCAGGCACCGATCCGTTGCTTGCATGTTTGGGTCGGTTTGACCACGGGGTGCAGCCTTTTGCAAACCGAGATTTTCCGTGTGGTCCGGCGCTTGATCTTCGTGCGCCGCATGGGGGTTTTCGCCCGGGGAAGTGGCGGTCCGTACGGGCGACGACCTCCTGTTAAGGAAGGTCTGTGGTTCGCCTCTGACGTCCACGGTTTGGCATAAAAATCATAACCCGTGATGATTAATATTCAAAACATTGACAAGTCCCATACCGTCCCATAGACTACCGCAAATCCGTCCATTCGAGGCCGGAACAGTAGTACGAGGGCATATTACGAGTCCCAATCCCTATCACGCCCATCGGTTGCGCCTGTGCGCGGCCGGCCTAGTTTTGGTCCCGGATAAATGTGTTAGGAGGAAGCCCCATGCGTCTTTTTGGATTCGGCCGCAGCAGTGTGGCGATGGTTCTTGTCGGATTGATCGTGATGATTCCAATTGTCGCCTGTGGCAGCACGGACGCGCCGGAATCTTCGTCAGCCCCTGCTGATTCTTCCTCGTCGTCAGCGGCGCCGGCTGCTCCCGCAGCCACGGCGCAGCAACCCGCCGCGCAAGCCACGGCGGCCCCGACGGTTGACAGCGGATCGCAACCGGCGCCCACCGCCCAACCGGCGCCCACCAGCGCCACCGAGTCCGTCATGGTAGCGGAACCCACGGGGACGCTGAACACCGGCCTGAAAGAGATGGGGCCGTTCTTCCTCCATCCCAGCACGCTGGGGAATCCGCAGATTTTCGTCCATGGCACCGCACCCATCGGTGAAGGCCTGTTGCAGGAAAACCTGAACCATGAGGTGTTGGGTCTGCTGACCGAATCCTGGGAGATCTCCGACGATTTCCTTACTTGGACTTTCAAGTTGAACAAGGGAGTCCAGTTCCACAAGGGTTACGGCGAGATGAAGGCCGAAGATGTGGTGTGGTCGATGCAGCAGTGGGGCTTGAGTAAACACCCTCGCGCCGGACAGTTGGAAAAATTCTGGGCTCCTCGCGAAGGGTCCGAGATCGTTGACGATTACACCCTGAAAGTTCATACCGGCGACCCAGTGGTCAACGTCATCGCCCAGCGGTGGCACATGACCCCGGGCGGCGCTTCGACGTTCATCGCCAGCAAACGCCAGACCGACGAATTGGGCGTGGATGAGGCAAGCACGCAGATCGCTGCCACCGGCCCGTGGGAAATCGCGGACCACCGCACGGGTGAGTTCTGGAAGATGGCGGCTGTCCGCGACCACTGGCGTCATACTCCGGCATTTGCCGAGTTCGTCATGTGGGAGATCCCCGAAGAGTCTTCCAGGGTTGCCGGCTTCCAGACCGGAAACCTGGACACCTTCCTGATGTCCTACGACTCCATCCCGCGTATCGAGGAGATTGAGGGCGCCCAACTGATGACGGTGCCCAACGCCATCATCCAGAGTCTCCGCTTCTACGGCAACTGGTATCCCATCGAAGGCGTGGAACCGAGGACCGGTTACGACGGAGCCTTGCCGTGGGTGTCGCCCACCGATGACATCACCACCGGCGAATGGGACCGGGCGCGCACCGTGCGGTTGGCGCTGGTCACTGCGATTGACCGCGAAGCCCTGGTCGAAACGATTCTGTCCGGCTACGGCAACACGCGCTCACCGGTTCACATGTACAACGGTTTTGAGCACTATCTGGATGGCAGGGACTGGGAGTTCAATCCAGACCGCTCCCGCGAGCTGCTGGCCGAGGCCGGATACGGCGACGGGTTCGAGATCACGCTGACCCCCTCCATTCGCGGCGCACCGGCCGAAGTGGAAGGCTGCGAGGTGATAGCCCAGATGTGGGGCGACATCGGAATTGATGTCAATTTCCAGCGCATCCCCTACGGCACCCTGCGGCCGCAGTTGGTTGGCCGCACCTACCAGGGCGCGACGTGCCACGCCGGCTCTCCGGTGCCGACGCCAGCCAACAGCTACGGCAGCTACCTGAACGAAAACCCCTTCAACCGTGGTCTGGAGCATATTTGGTCTGACGCCAAGATGCGGGAAGCCATGGGCGAGGTTGATCCGGCCAGACGAGAGGCCCTGGAGCGCGAAATCGGAGCTTTCCTGTTCGATAACGTGCTGACCGACATTTCGTACTACAGCATCGATGCGGTCTGGCCGGTTGGCCCGCGCATTGAGCCGTGGACGGAACACGTACGCACCAGCGACGTGCGCCAAATCAACGGTTACGAGTACATCAAGCACCGCAGCCAATAGGATATGGCTTTGAACCCAACCGTCGCTCAGAGGAGGGCGTCTTTAATGCGTGCAATCACACAAAAGTTCATCGTGGGCCTGGTGGCGTTATCGGCGCTGTTGGCCTTGATCATCGCCTGCGGCGGGGCCTCATCGGAGGCAGAGCCGGCCAGTCAACCCGCGGCGTCTGACCAACAGGCTGCGGCACCCACCACGGCTCCACCGGCGGCGCAACAGCAGGCCACCGCAGTTCCAATAGCCACCGCCATCCCTACTCCGGAAGGCGAGTCGATGGAATCGCTGGAGCAGCCCATCGGGACTCTGACCGTTGGGCAGAAGGAACTCGGCCCGTTCATGGGACACCCGAGCCTGACCGGCAACCCGCAGATTTTCGTGCTGCAGACCGCTCCCATCGGCGAATCGCTTCTGACCGTCAGCGCCGATCTGTCGCCAGTGCCAATGCTGGCCCAGAGTTGGGAAGTCTCCGAAGACGGCTCGACCTGGACTTTCCGGCTCGCTGAGGGAGTCCAGTTCCACAAGGGCTACGGCGAGATGACCGCCGAGGATGTGATCTACTCGATGCGCCAGTTTGGAGCCGACGGGTCCAAGCACCCCAGGGCATCCAACGTACGAGGCATCTGGGAAAACGAGAATGGGCACGCCAAGGCCATTGACAACTACACGGTGGAAGTCGACACCGGCGATCCCTGGTCTGAGGTTCCCGTTAACGAGATTCTGACCAGCCCCGGTGGCGGCGGAACCTGGATCGTCAGCCAAAAGCAGTCTGAAGAACTCGGAGCCGAGGAAGCCAACGGGCAGATCTCTGCCACCGGTCCCTGGGATCTGGTCGAGTTCCGCACCGGCGAATTCTGGAAGATGGAAGCCGTGGAAGACCACTGGCGGAAGACTCCGCATTTCGCCGAAATGTACTTCCGCGAAATCCCCGAAGAATCGTCCCGGGTGGCCGGCTTCCAGACCGGCAATCTGGACACCACCGTAATCGCTTTTGATTCGCTGGACCTCTTGGCCCAGGTGGACGGCGCGAGTTTGATGCGCCTGCCCGGGGGCGGTGAAGCCGCCCTGACCTTCTATGGTCAATACTACGTGGGCATCGGCACGGAAGACCAGCAGCCCGGCTACGATCCGGACCTGCCGTGGGTTTCCGCAAACCCGGACCTGAACTCCGAGGAATGGGCCAACGCGGCCAAGGTGCGCAATGCCCTATCCCTCGCAATCGACCGCCAGGGTATCGTTGACACCCTGTTGCAGGGCTATGGAAGCCCCGCGGTCCTGTGGGACTTCGGTCAGTATGAAGACACCTGGCTGCCGCCCGAAATGCGGTGGGAATTCAACCCGGACCTGGCAAGGGAGATGCTCGCGGAAGCCGGCTACCCGGACGGATTCAGCATAACGCTGACGCCTTCCCTGCGTGGCGCGCCGGTGGAAGTGGAAGCCTGCGAAGCAATCGCAACCATGTGGGCCGACATTGGCGTGGACGTGAAGTTCCAGAGGCTTCCCTACACCACGCTGCGGCCGAGCCTCATCGCTCGCAACTACCAAGGTTCCACCTGCCACGCCGGTGGCATCCGGCTGGAACCGGGCCAGGGATTCTCCGGCATGCTCTCCCAGTTGAACCACCAGGCGGTTTGGAACCGTGGCGTGGAGCATCCGTGGCTGGACGAAAAAGTGGCCGACCACATGGCCGAGATTAACACCGACGCGCGTCGGGAATTGGCCATAGAAATCGCCACCTTCATGTTCGACAACGCCCTGACGGGTGTCGGGCTGTACAACTTCGACGTGGTGTGGCCGGTCGGGCCCAGGATCCAGGCCTGGTCTGAAGGCGTACGTTATCGTGACCTGCGCAACATCAACGGTTACGAATACATACGTGCGCAATAGCGCTCCGAAAAGATAATATGCAGATGGCGGGAAGCATGGCTATGGAGTGGCGCAAGTCCGGAATATCGGTGGTGGCAAGGTTGCTTTTTGGCCTTCCACTGGCGGCGGTCCTGAGCGTAATCGGGATGGCCATAGCGTCCGCGATGTCGGTATTCTTCGGCGTATCCGGACTGCCCACTCTGCTCGCCCTGCTAACGATCGGGGCCGGTATCGGAGCCGGAATAGGCGGGGCGGCGATGCTGTTTCGAGTTGATGCCATCCCGCCCTGGCCGTTCCTGATTCTGGTCGTTGTGACCCTTTCCGCGCTCAGCGCTCTGGGAGCCTGGGCCGGTCTCACCATTGGCGACCGGATTACAACCATCCAGGAAATGAACTGCGTGGGGGTTTGCGACTATTTCTTCAAGCCCAGAACCTATATGGCGCTGGGTGCGATAGTGGTCTCCAACGCGGTGGTCCTGGCATCCAACATCGCTTATGAAACACGGGTTGCCGGCTGGGCATTCGCCCGCCTCCGACCCGGAGATGCGGAAGTTCGAGGCTCGTCCCACGCGAACTCCGGCGACTGATTCAGTGGCCAGGTTGATTGTGGATGTGAGGGAATTTCGTTATGCAGCGATATCTGGTACGGCGAATCCTGTTGGCGCTGGTCACCCTGTTGGCGGTGTCCCTGATTATCTTTGTGATGAGCAGGGCCGCCGGGGATCCCAGGCACGTGTATTTGGACGACTATTCCACCCAGGAAGACTGGGACCGGTTGACTGAAACCCTGGGGTTGGACAAGCCTTACTATCAGCAATACGGGATCTTCCTGTTGGATGCGCTGCGTGGAAACTTCGGCGAGTCCATAAAGGAAGGCCGGCCCTCGATGGAGGTGATCATCGAGCGCATACCCGCCACCATGCAATTGGGTCTGGCTGCCTTCGCGTTCTCGGTGATCGTGGGATTCCCCCTGGGGATCCTGTCGGCCGTCAAGCGGGGCACTTTCCTGGACATGGCGGGCAAGGTGGTTGCCCTGATCGGGCAGTCGGCGCCGGTGTTCTGGCTGGGGCTGATGCTGGTGTTCCTCTTTGCCGTGCGGTTGGGTTGGCTGCCCCCGTATGGCCGACAGGAACTGTTGAGCATCGTGCTGCCGGCGGTAGCGCTGGGCTGGTTTTACGCGGCGGCAAACCTGCGCCTCCTGAGATCTGCGATGCTCAACGTGCTGGATTCCGAGTACGTGAAGCTGGCCAGAGCCAAGGGAGCATCCAACCAGACCGTCATCTGGAAGCATTCCTTCAGGAATGCTCTGATCCCGGTGCTGACATTTGCCGGCGTAACCCTGGGCAGCCTAGTTACGGGGTCGCTGGTGGTGGAAACCGTGTTCGCTTGGCCCGGGTTGGGACAACTGGCCATCCAGGCGTTGGCCGGCAATGACTATCCGCTGTTGCAAGCGGTCGTGATCGTGTTCACCCTGATGTACGTGATGGCGGCGCTGCTGGTGGACATCATGTACGCATACATTGACCCCAGGATCCGGTACTCATAGGCAGGAGGGTGGATTGTGGCTAACGTTGTACTGGTTGACCAGCCCGTATCTACGCCGGCGCGCGTTGCGCGAAAGGCGTGGCAGATGCGGCGCCTTCCGCTGATACCCATGTTCTTCCTGGTGTTGTTCGTGTTCACGGGCCTCGCCGCGCCTCTGATCGCCCCGCACGACCCCGAGAGAGGCGATATTCGAGCACGCAATGTCCCGCCCGCCTGGGAGGATGGCGGCAGCAGCGAATACCTGCTTGGGACGGACCATCTGGGCCGGGACCTGCTGAGCCGCGTTATTTTCGGGGCGCGCATTTCCCTGGCCGTCGTGGTGGTAACCCTCGGTGTGGGGATGGTGATCGGCGTGACCAGCGGCCTGGTGGCCGGCTGGTACGGCGGCTGGATCGACGAATTGCTGATGCGGGTGGTGGACATAAAACTCGCGATTCCGACAATTTTGCTGGCGCTGGTTCTGGTGCTGGCATTGGGTCAATCGTTCCTGATCATCGTCGTGATCCTGGCAATTGCGGTGTGGCCACGCTTCGCACGCAACACGCGGGGAGAGGTGTTGCAGATAAAAACCATGGACTTCGTGGCTCTGGCCCAGGTGGCCGGAGCGTCCACGCCGCGAATCCTGTTCGTCCATATCTTCCCCAGCGTGATCAACACGCTGATCATCCTGGCAACCCTGGAGGTTGGCATCGTGATTCTGCTGGAATCGACGTTGAGCTTCCTCGGAGCGGGCGTGCCTCCCCCGACCCCGGCCTGGGGGTCAATGGTGGCCGATGGGCGGGACCGCTTGGCCGTGGCCTGGTGGATCTCCACAATGCCGGGTCTGGCGATCATGATGACGGTGCTGTCCATGAACCTCTTTGGAGACTGGCTGCGCGACCGTCTGGATCCCAGGCTGCGCCAATTGGACTGATTCAGCAGGCAACGGGAACAAACCGGATCGGCAACGTGTCCCCACTTGGACGGTGAGTATGGCGACCCCAACAACGAACAACGAAAACCCGGTGGTCCTGGAAGTGGATGGTCTCAAGACCTACTTCCAGACCCGATGGGGAACCGTCAGGGCGGTTGACGGCGTCAGTTTTGATCTGCGTCGCGGTGAGACGCTGGGCATCGTGGGCGAATCCGGTTCCGGAAAGTCGGTGACGATGTTGTCGCTGATGCGGCTCATACCCAGCCCGCCCGGGCACATCGTGGACGGCAAGATATTGCTGGAAGGCGAAGACCTGCTCCAACTGTCCGAAAAAGAGATGAGCGACGTTCGGGGCAGCCGGATAGCTCTGATCATCCAGGACCCGATGACTTCGCTGAATCCGGTCTTTTCCATCGGGAACCAGGTGGGCGAAGCCATCAAGATTCACCAGGACATACCCAAGCGCAGTGTTTTGCAGCAGGTGCTGGACGTGTTGAGGAAGGTCAACATTCCCGCCGCCGACACCAGGGTCCGAGACTATCCCCACCAGATGAGTGGAGGTATGCGGCAGCGCGTCGTTGGCGCCATCGGCATTTCATGCGAGCCCATGGTGCTGATTGCAGACGAACCCACCACCTCGCTGGACGTGACGATCCAGGCGCAGTATCTCAAGCTCCTGAAAGACATCCAGGAGGAATCCGATATCGCGCTCATCTTCATCACCCATGACTTCGGCATCGTCGCCAAAATGTGCGACCGGGTAGCCGTGATGTACGCGGGCAAGATTGTGGAAATGGGCGATGTGCGGGATATATTCAACAACCCCTCGCATCCGTACACCGAGGCGCTGCTGGCTTCGGTGCCCAAGCTGGAAGAGGATGTGGACCGGCTGTATTCCATCGAAGGCCAACCGCCCACACTGCACGATCTGCCCCCCGGCTGTCCGTTTGCGCCCCGTTGCCAATACAGGATGGATCAATGCTCCGAAGCCTACCCACCGCCTACGCAGCTAACTGAACGGCACTATGCAGCATGCTGGAGGCTGGAATGACCACTGTAGATCTGAATCAGAATGCGGTCCAACAGCGAAACAACGCCGGCGAGCCGGAGGTGTTGCTGGAAGCCGAGGGCCTGAAAAAACACTTCCCTGTAACCAAAGGGCTGCTGATTTCCAAGATCACCGGATGGATCAAGGCGGTTGACGGAATTTCCTTCCAGATTCGTTCCGGCGAAACCCTGGGCATCGTGGGCGAGTCGGGGTGTGGCAAGAGCACCACGGCCAAGATGCTGCTGATGCTGGAAGAACCCACCGAAGGCACCATCAAATACCAGGGGCGGGAGATTCACGACGCGTCCGCCGCGGAGCGCAAGCAATATCGCAGTTCAGTTCAGGCCGTGTTCCAGGACCCCTGGAGTTCGTTGAATCCCAGGATGCGCGTCAAAGACCTGATCGCCGAGCCGATGGTGATCAACCTCGACATGGGCAAGCGCGAAATGCAGGACCGTGTGGGCAAGTTGCTGAACGACGTCGGATTGAGCGGCTATCACGCCAACCTGTACCCGCACGAATTCAGCGGCGGGCAACGGCAGCGCCTGGCGATTGCTCGCGCATTGTCGGTTGAACCCAAGGTGATCGTGCTGGACGAACCGGTTTCCGCTTTGGACGTGTCCATACGCGCCCAGATCATGAACCTGCTCAAGGATCTGCAGGCCGAGTATCAGGTCAGCTATATGCTCATCGCGCACCACCTGGCAACCGTGCGTTACATGTGCGATTGGGTCGCTGTGATGTATCTGGGTCAAATCGTCGAGTATGGGCCAACCGTCCAGCTGTTCGAAAACCCTTCGCATCCTTACACCAAGGCCCTGATGAGCGCCGCCCTGCCGTCGCACCCGGATATCGAGCAGGAGGAAATGATACTGTCGGGAGAGGTGCCCTCTCCTCTGAATCCTCCCGAAGGATGTCGGTTCCATCCCAGGTGCCCGTTTGTGCTTGACCAATGCTCCCAGGAGGTGCCGCGTTCAATTGAGATGGCGCCGGGTCATGTGGTGTCCTGTCATCTCTACTGACGCGCCCCGTCTGTGGCGGCGACGATTTATTGCAGGCTGGTTTTAGGATTGGCGCCCCGTAGAGATCGGAGGCGCCATTCTCCATGCACCCCGGTGTGAACCGAGTTACGGTTCGGAAACGCCGGTGGCGTCCTCACGCGGTGCGAACTCGCATCCGGCGGCCCTGCGCCGTGCGATTCTGGCGCATCGGAACTGTTTGGCGCGCCCTGAGGCGTTTTGAAGGGTCATCAAGAAACTGCTGGTGAGCAGGCTGACGGTGAGCGCGGAAATAGCCTGTGGCCAACCGTTGCCCTTGGTCAGGATCATAGAATGGCAGTGAGCAAAAGGCCGCGCCGCTGTACAGAGGAATCAAAGGTTGCTATATTTTCTGCGCTCCTTGGTTGCGTTTCGCCGGGTCGCGCCGGTCGCTCAGGTTCAAACCCCCCATGTGATTGGCTTGCCCATGCCGCGTTCCCGCACAACAACCTCCGCCATCGCAATCCTAATTTGCGCGTTGGCATCGGTATTCCTCGGCGGCTGTGCCCCGAACACTGCCGAACCGGGGGGTTCCGACCACTCCGCGACGGTGCAGGTGTTGTTGCCGACCTCCGAAAACCCGGCAGCTCCTTCCGGTGACGCCCCCGCCGCTATTCCGCCGACGGATAGCCCTACGCTCATCACGGCAACGGACACGCCCATCGCGGCAACGGACACACCCGCACCGGCAACTTACACTCCTCGCCCGCCGCCGACGTACACGCCCAGACCAGCGCCCACGCGCGAGGGCGATGGTGAACGCGAGGAGGCGGTAACATTCCAGGCGCAACTGCTGGACGGGTCGGTCCTGAACCTGTCGGACACGCTCGGCACTCCGACGCTGCTGGCCTTCTGGGCTCCCTGGTGACCCCACTGCCAGCGGGAGTTGCCCGCTGTCTCCGCTCTCTACCGCGACGACCTCGCGGATGCCGGACTGCATGTTATCGGGGTATCCCAGTTCAGGACCACCGAGGCCGCGACCAGGGACTTCGTGGACAGTAAAGACCTGACCTTTCCCAACTTCTATGACCCGGAAGCAGCGGTGGCGTCGGCTTACGGAATCAGGGGTGTTCCCACCTACATATTCCTGGACCGGGAAGGCCGGATCGCACACCGGAGCCAGGGCGCGCGTGGCATCGAGTTGATCGAATCCGTGTTGAACGAACTGCGGGCCGAATAACCGGCGATTGTGCTATACTCTGTGCCTGTCTTTACCAATTCAGGAGATTTCGACTTGCGCCACTACGAACTCGTAACCATCCTCAGCCCCATGTTGAACCAGGACGACGCCGTCGCGACCTGGGATGAGATCAAGTCTTTCATCACCAACCGCGAAGGCGAAATCACTGCCGAGCAGACTTGGGGAACCCGGCGCCTGGCCTACCCCATCCGCAAAGGAAATTACAACTTCCTTGAAGGCGCCTACTACCTGAGTTCCTTCACCGTTGACGACCCGTTCAACCGTGAGTTGGAAAATTATCTGCGCCTGCACGACAACGTACTCAGGGCGCTGGTGGTGCGTTGCGATGGGCCGTTGGCGGACAAACCCGCTCCGGGGCCGCTCACCGCTCCTTCCCGATACATCCCGCCCGGACGCGGACGCCGGAACGATGGCGGCGGCCCGATACCGGAAGCGGCGTCAGGCTTCGCTGAGCGCGGCGGTTCCCCGCCCGCGGCGACTCCATCCGAGGCTCCTGCTGCCGCCCCTGCGACCGCTGTTGCAGAATCTCCCGCCGCCGTAGCGGATCCTCCCCCAGCCACCGCTGCTCCGGAAGCATCCGCAGCCGTTGCCGAACCGGCAGCCGCGCCGGCCACAGAGGCGGTGGAAGCAGCGGCGCCCGTAGAATCTGCGCCTGTTGCCGAACCGGCAGCCGCGCCGGCCACAGAGGCGGTGGAAGCAGCGGCGCCCGTAGAATCTGCGCCTGTTGCCGAACCGGCAGCCGCGCCGACCACAGATGCGGTGGAAGCAGCAGCGCCCGTAGAATCTGCGCCTGCTCCTGAACCCGCGCCCGCCGCGGAACCTGCGGCCGCCGACGAACCGGTTGCATCGGAGGAACCCCAGGCTTCGACTGAGCCTGCTGGCGAATCCGCCGACGAAAGCGAAACGTAAGACCCGATGAACAAGATCATAATCATCGGCAATCTGGGCAGGGATCCCGAGATGCGCTATTCCCCGTCCGGCCAACCGATGACATCTTTCAGCATTGCCAGCAACCGCCGGTACACGACGGCTGCGGGTGAGCAACGGGAAGAGACCGAGTGGTTCAACTGCACCGCTTTCGGACGCCTTGCCGATGTGTGCAATCAATATCTTACCCGAGGACAGCAGGTTTACGTGGAAGGCAGGCTGCGATCACGGCAATACGACCGTCGGGATGGCACGCCGGGCTTCTCCCTGGATGTCAGCGTCACCGAAATGCAGATGCTTGGCCGGCGCGGCGATCAACCCGACGAGGTTGGTGGTTACGGTGGCTATGGCGACCAACGCGGCGGCTACGGCGCTGCGCAAGGAAGCGGTTACGGAGAACAACGCGCCAGCAATCAGGGCGGTTACGGCTCCGGCGACGCTTCCGGCCCCATGACCGATGTCGACGATCTGCCTTTCTGACTCCTGAAGAATGCAAGAGCAATTACCCGGAGGGATCTCCTAAATGACTACTCCCGTCCCGTCAACACCTCCTCCATCTGACGCGCCTCGACCTGCGCCAGCCGAGGGCGCTGCGCCCCGACCCGCCGGCGGCGGATTCGGAAATCGGCCGGGAGGCCCGGGCGGCCGGCCCGGTGGCGGACCGGGTGGCCGGCCGCCCGGACGAGGCGGTCCCCGAGGCGGTGGACGCGGCGGACGGCGTTACGGACCGCGCCGCAGGGTCTGCGCTTTCACGGTGGAAGGTGTGGTTCCCGATTACAAGGACGTGGACCGGTTGCGTCGGTACATCTCCGAACAGGGCAAGATTGAGCCCACCCGCAAAACCGGCACTTCTGCCAAGAATCAACGGTTGCTGTCCCAGGCAATCAAACGGGCCCGCTATCTGGCTTTGCTGCCCTACGCGCCCGAGCACAGCATTAACATCGGTATGCGCTCCGGCCGTTAGCTTGTTGCAACGGACTGCTGCGCAACCGCACCCGATGACTAATGTTGAACCTGCCGCTGCCCTGGAAACGCAGCGCCGATTCCGTTGCTGACCAGCCGCCGGATGACTCCGATCGGCGACCCAACCGCCGGCGTGGCGGTCGTAACAGACGGATAGGCGTTAGCGACCAAAATGCCGCCGCCGAAACGCGCGCCCGGAGAAGCCTGGAAAGGCGGCGCCAACGCATTGCCATTGCCGTTGGCGCGGTACTGATCCTGGTGATCGTCGGCGTGGTGATGGCCGGCGTCTATCAGGCGTTTATCCATCCGCCCCGCGTGATGGCCGGCGAGGTGCGCGGCGTTCGTTTCACCATGGGAGACCTGGTGGAACGGATCAGGGTGCTGCAGGGCATAGACCGATATCAAGGAGGCCAGGTGGACCTCAGCACAATCCCATTCCAGTTGCTGACGGATCTACTGCACGCTGAAATCCTGCGTCAGGCTGCGCCGGGCCTCGGGATCAACGTCACGGAAGTTCAGATTGACGAGGCCATCAGCGACCGGTTCCGACCGGAGGCTGAACCCGGTCAGGAAGTGG
This sequence comes from Dehalococcoidia bacterium, assembly GCA_963668585.1. GTDB lineage: Bacteria > Chloroflexota > Dehalococcoidia > Lucifugimonadales > UBA3495 > Bin87. The sequence continues at coordinate 2,170,474 of OY764869.1, forward strand.
ACGACGCTCAACTGGACGCGGAATACCAGAATTCATACACCGGTTTTCTGACCCAGGTGAACCTCACTGACGCCGCCTATCGTCGGATTGTGGAGGAGCAGATTCAGCAACGCGAACTGTTCACGCGGATGCTGGCGGCCCTCCCTGAGGAAGCGTCCCATGTGGAGTTGCAGGCGATCGTTCTGGGCGTGAACTCCACCGCGTCCCCGGAAGCGATCAAGGAACGGTTGGAACTCGGCGAAGATTTCGGAGCCGTGTCCCGGGAACTCTCCGGCAGCGACGGTGCGATTGGCTGGGTGCCGGAAGGGGCTTTCCCTGAATTTGACCGCTATCTGTTTGGCGAAGACACGGTTGACGAAAATGGAGAACCCGTGCGCAAACCGGCCCTCCTGGAGCCCGGACAGATTTCCGACCCCATTTACGTCGAGCAAAACATCTTCCTGGTCCGCACCTCCGGCCCTGCGGAGGCTCGTGAGATCGAACCGGCCATGCAGTTCCAGTTGGCCGGCGCTCGCGTGGAGCAGTGGAAGGACGACCAACTGGCGCAGGGGTCCACCGAGGGTTGGGTGAAAATCAATTTCGATTCCAACCGTTACTCCTGGGTTACCGATCAGGTTCGCCTGACCCGCCCGCGCGTTACCCCGGAGGCCCAGCAGCAGCAACAGGGTGGATTCCCCCGGTAACAGCAATGGCCATGGTGTCCGGTAACAATACTATCAACATCGGCCTGATGGGCATGGGCACCGTGGGCGGCGGCGTCGCCGGCGCGCTGGTCGAAAACGCCGAAGCCATCACACGCAAGACGGGCCGAACCGTGCGCTTGAAACACGCGTTGGTCCGCGACCTCTCATTGGCCCGCAATCCGACGCCGCCACCCGGCGTGCTGACCACCAACCCTGAGGACATACTGGCCAATCCCGACATACACATTGTGGTCGAAACCATGGGCGGAGACTCACCGGCCGGCGAGTACCTCGAGCGCGCCCTGAACGCGGGCCAGCATGTGGTTACGGCCAACAAAGAAGTGATGGCGCGTCGTGGTCCGGCGCTTTTGGCGCTGGCTCAGGACCGCCGCGTGAATCTGCTGTTTGAGGCATCAGCCGGTGGTGGCATCCCCATCGTCGGCTGCTTGATGTCTCAACTGCTGGCCAACGACATCCGCTCCATCCGTTCCATCATCAACGGCACCACAAACTACATCCTGACCAGGATGGCCCGCCAGCAAACGCCTTTCGCCGATGCCCTGGCCGAAGCCCAACAGCGTGGGTACGCGGAAGCCGACCCCACCAACGACGTCGAAGGCATTGACGCCGCTTACAAACTGTCCGTGCTCGGCAGCCTTGCGTTCCACCGTCCCGTGCCGCACCACGCCATCCACACCGAAGGCATCAGCCGCCTCGCGCCCGAGGATTTTCGCTATGCCGCCGAGTTGGGATACGCCATAAAATCGCTGGCCATCGCGGCGGCCGAACCCGGCGGCGCGATTCGAGCCCGCGTGCATCCTGCCCTGGTGCCTGAAGATCACCTGTTGGCCAAGGTGGACGGCGTGTATAATGCCGTGGAGGTAACTGGCGATCTGTGCGGACAGATCATTTTGCACGGGCAGGGCGCCGGTCGGGACGCCACCACCAGCGCGGTGATGGGGGATATCCTCAACATCCTGCGTGGAATGGGCAATGCTGAAGGCCCGCCACCCTTGCCAACGCTCAACCCATCCGGCACCGGTGGCGCCGAAAGTACGGAAGTCCAACCCATCGATGAACTTTCCAGCGCCTACTATATGCGGCTGACGTGCGCGGACCAGGCCGGTGTGCTGGCGCAGATCGCCCGCATCCTGGGCGACGGCAACATCTCCATCGCCACCGTCATCCAGAAGGACACCGACCCCGGCAGCGGCACCGCCCAGTTGGTGATTACCACCTACCCGTCTCGGGAAGCCGACGTCCAGACCGCGTTGTCGGCGGTTGCTGAACTGAACGTGGTGGTCAGCGTTGATAACTTGATCCGAATCGAGGGGTAAAACGGTTCTTAAAATCCTAGGACGCGTCGTCGTGACGCGGAACATCAGCCAAGACGAGGGGGAGCGGATCATAATCTGATGGGCATCGGCGTTCTGCAACAGTACCGCGAACTGCTGCCGGTGAGCGAGGAGACTCCCATGTTCACCATGGGGGAAGGCGACACCCCGCTGGTACGGTCTCGCAACCTGGGTCCCCAATTGGGCTGCGACCTTTTCTTCAAGCTGGAAGGGTCCAACCCCACCGGTTCCTTCAAGGATCGAGGGATGGTGGTCGCCATCGCCAAGGCCATGGAGGAAAACTGCCTGGGCGTGATGTGCGCATCCACCGGAAACACCAGCGCGTCCGCCGCGGCGTATTCCGCTTACTGCGGCCTGGCGTGTTGGGTGCTGATCCCCAAGGGCGAGGTTGCCCTTGGCAAACTGGCGCAGGCCATGGCTTATGGCGCGCGCATACTGCTGGTGGACGGAAACTTCGACGCCGCCCTGGCGCTGGTGCGCGAGTTCACGGAATCGAACCCGATCACGCTGGTCAACTCGGTGAACCCGCATCGGATCGAAGGGCAGAAAACCGCATCCTTTGAGGTATCAGACTTCCTGGGAGATGCGCCGGACTATCTTTTCATACCTGTCGGCAACGCCGGCAACATCACGGCCTACTGGCGGGGATTCGTCGAGTATCACCAACTTGGCCGCAACGATACCCTCCCACGGATGATGGGGTTTCAGGCTGAGGGCGCCGCGCCCATAGTACGCGGCGAGCCCGTGCTGCATCCCCAGACCATCGCGTCCGCCATCCGCATCGGGAACCCCGCCAGCTGGAAGTCGGCCGAGCGCGCCCGGGACCAATCGGGCGGCGTGATCGATTCAGTCAGCGACGATGAGATCCTTGATGCGTACCGATTGCTGGCGTCCCGCGAAGGCATATTTGGTGAGCCCGCTTCAGCGGCATCGGTCGCGGGGCTGCTCAAAATGCACCGCAACGGCATGAAACTGGACGGCAAACGGGTTGTTTGCATCATCACCGGAACTGGCCTTAAGGACCCCGACATGGCCGTGAGCAGCGCCCAGGCCCACACCGTGGAGGTCCATGCCAATCTCGAGGCCATCGAATCCGCAATCATGGAGTCCATGCCGGCCCGGGCATGACTGCTGAGCGCTTTGCTAAACCTCGAAACCCATGACTGATAACGCTCCAACCATGAACCGCGCCGCCATCGAGGTTGCCATTGGCACCGTGCTCAAATACGTCGATGAGGACAGCGGGCGCGAGGGATTGTGGCGTACCCCGGAACGTGTGGCCGAAATGTATTCGGAACTGTTCTCCGGAGTGGGCAAAGACCCTGCTCAGGAAATCGACGCGGTCTTCTCCGAAGATGTCACGCCCGACCCGGTGGTGGTGCGGGATCTCGCGTTTTTCTCGATGTGTGAACACCACATGCTGCCCTTCTTCGGAAACGCCAGCCTGGTGTACGTCCCGAACCGTCACATCGCGGGCATCAGCAAAATCGCCCGGGCGCTGGACACAGCGTCGCGTCGCCTGCAGGTTCAGGAACGCCTGACGGCCCAATTGGCCGACGCCGTTTTGTGTCGCGTCCAACCCGCAGCGTTGGCTTGCCGTATTGAGGCGGAGCATCTCTGCATGTCCATGCGCGGAGTCCAGAAACCCGGGCATCGCGTGATAACCATTGCGGTTCGCTCTGACGGCCAGGCATGCGGCCTGTCCGACCGCGACCTGCTCGCACTGCTACAGTGATCAGGATGTCATCCATGCCTGTGTCCCAACCTGCCCTGCCAATCACGTCCTTCGGCGAAATCCGCCCACAGTGGCAGGAGTTGCTGGGACGCTCCGCCGTGAACAATCTGTACATCACCCCGGCGTGGCAGGAACTTTGGTGGGGCGCGTTCCAGGATGGCCGCTCCCTGGCCGGGTTCTATTTGACCGACCAGTCGGGAGATTTGACTGCTATCGCTTCGCTGTCCCGGGATGGGGAGCATTATTCACTGGTGGGCAACAGCGACACCTTCGACTACAACGACTTTATAGTCGCCGCCGGCCAGGAGGATGGTTTTTACCCCATACTGCTGGATACGATAGAAGGCAACGGCGGAAGCCGGCTGGAGCTTTTTTCCATCGGCGAGGATTCTCCCACCCTGGCAATCCTGCCCGACCTGGCTAGAGGCAAAGGTTACGACGTCGATATTCAACCGGAGGATGTTGCGCCGCGTGTCGTCCTGGCCGATACCTGGGATGACTATCTGGCCGGATTGAGCAAGAAAGACCGCCACGAACTGCGCCGCAAACTACGCCGCCTGGAAGGCCACGAAAATTGGCGCTGGTACTGCGTTTCGGACCCGGACGAAGCCGCGGAGCGCATGGACACGTTCGTTGATCTGATGCGTCGCAGTGATCCCGCCAAGGCTGAGTTCCTGACCGCTGAGCGGGAGGACTTTTTCCGGCGCATGGTGTCTGCCACCGCTGCCGAGGGCGTGCTGCGGCTATTCTTCATGGATATGGACGACCAGACGGTGGCGGCTTCCCTGTGCTTTGATTACGACAACGTGCGTATGCTCTACAACAGCGGCCACGACCCTGAATATCGATATTACAGCGTCGGTCTGCTGCTGCATTCATTGTGCCTGCGGGATGCCCTGGAACGTGGCTATCGATATTTTGATTTCCTTCGAGGCAACGAACCCTACAAGTACCGCCTTGGCGGCAAGGACCACCTCCTGTATCGCATCAGCCTCCGGCGACCGTAATAAGGCAGCAAATCTTGAATAAGGTGGACACTCCGCGAGTAGCGTTGCTGGCCTATCACGCCTGTCCGCTGGCCGCACCGGGTCAAGGCAAATCCGGAGGCATGAACGTACACGTTCGGGAACTGGCGCGGGCCCTGACCGCCCAGGGCATCGTGGTCGATATTTTCACCCGTGTCCACGAACATCAGGGTTCCGACGCCGCGGAGATCGCGGATAACGTCAACGTCGTTCACCTCCCGGCCGGTCCGGCCGACGCGCCGCTGACCGAGCAGTTTCTTCACCTCCCCGACTACGTTCAGGGTATGCTGGAGTATGCCCGCCAGCACGGTGGGGATTATCTGGCCGTCCACTCCCATTATTGGATGAGCGGGGTTGCCGGCATCGATTTCGCGGCCGCCGTAGGCGCTCCGCACATCGTCACCTTCCATACCCTTTCGCGCATCAAGATGCAGTCGCGCTCCGGTGAACAGGAACCGCCAATCCGACAGCGCTCGGAAGAAAATATCATCGCCCGAGCGGATCATATCGTCGCGTTCAGCGCCCATGAGCGCGAGGCCATTGTCAGGCTGTACGACGGAGACCCTGGCCGCATCGGACTGGTTCCCTGCGGAGTGGACCTGGACCGTTTCCATCCGTTGGGCAGGTCTGAAGCCCGCAGTGAACTGGGACTGAACGGCCACAAGGTGCTGCTCTTCGTTGGTCGTATCGAAGCCCTCAAGGGCCTGGAATTGCTGATCCACACCGCCGCGCAACTCGACGACCATGATTTGCAGGTACTGGTGGTTGGCAGCGATGCCGATGGAAGCGGCGACGTGGTTCGGCTGAGGCAGATGGCCGAGGACCTCAACGTGGGCGAAGCCATCGAATTTGTGGGACGAGTGCCCCAGGACCGTTTGGCGTGGTATTACTCGGCGGCGGACGTTTGCGTGGTACCCTCATATTACGAGAGTTTCGGAATGGTGGCATTGGAGAGCATGGCTTGCGGTACGCCGGTGGTGGCCTCCCGGGTGGGGGGCCTGCCCACCGTCATTCAACATGGGCGCACCGGTTATTTGAAGTCGTGGCGATGCCCGGAGGCGTTTGCCAATTCTCTTGAGATGATCCTGGTCAACGGCAGCCTGCGCGACGGCATGGGACGGGCGGCGCGGCGCTCTGCGGAAGGCATGGGCTGGGACGCCGTTGCCCGTCAACTGCTTGCCATCTATCGAGGGCCCCGACCCGACAACGTACCCCTACCGGCGGCCTCGGGCCGGCGGAGGCATGATGCGTAGCAGATTCGGTCGCCGCCAATCGGACGGCGGTAATCCGCCCAACCTTCACGACCGCATCCTCAGAACCGACCACGCTCCACGCAGTGGGGTAAGACGGGTAACGGGACACGTTCAACGCCGTCTGCTTGCCGGCGTGCTGGTGTTCCTCCCCGTATTCGTCACCTACTTCGTCATCGACTTTTTCTACGGCGTCATTGACTCCCTGTTGGATCCCGTCATCCGGCAGTTGAATGTTCACCACGGACCGGGGCTGGACCTCGCCGACGTCGCCGAGGTGATCATAATTTTGATCATCCTGTACGGCACCGGTTTGCTCATCGGTTGGGCAGTCACCCGGCTGCTGATTGACCGTGTCCACGACACCATCGGGCGGTTGCCGGTGGTCGGGCCGGTGTACAGCACGACCCGCCACGGCATCGATTTCCTCTCGGAAACCCAGAATCACCACTACCGGGGAGTCGTACTGCTCGAATTCCCCAGGGCCGGCGTGTTCTCCATCGGACTGATCACTTCGGAGTTGGGGAAACTCAACGGGTCCGAGGAATTCTTGGCGGTGTATATACCCACCACGCCGGTTCCCTCCTCCGGTTATCTGGTGGCCATTCCCGTGACTGACGTTACACCGACGGACATCACCGTGGAAGAAGCCATGCGCATGATAATTTCGGGTGGGATACTGGCCGGCGATATTTTCACCAACCGCCTGATCACCGTCGATGCGCCCTGGCCGGGCCGTGGTTGGGGTTGGGGCGGACGTGAAGAACATCGGGCGGCCAAAGCCGACCAGTCAGCGCCGAAAGCGCAACGTGCCGGCGCTGGGGTTTCCACCGAAGCAACCCAGGGAGATCAACCCGAGCCGGCGGCAGCCACCGAAGCCCAGGACTGACGCCTGGCCATCGCTGATTCCAAGATCGGAATGGCCGATCCACCCCTGGGCGCCGCGTTGGGCGTCCGGCCTCGAGTCCCCATCGCATGATGTTTGCGCGGGGAACCGATTCCGTCCCGTCAACCGTGGGCGGTGGCGCAAAATCAGGTTCTCTTGACAGCGGGCGGCGTTTGTAGCAGAGTTACCGCCAGTTTTCTCAGGCCGCCGGAAGCCGGCGATGCAATCGGGGCCGCCACCTGTTACGGCCCAGGAGGACGGTTCCAATGGATTTCACCCCAGAACGGGTTTTGGTGATCACGCCCCACCCAGACGATGCGGAGGTGTGGGCCGGAGGCGCGATATCCAGGTGGGTTCGGGCCGGCGCGGAGGTGCATTGCGTGCTGTGCACCGACGGCAGCAAGGGCTCAACCGACCCCGAGGTGAGTTCCGAGGAACTGATTGAAACACGCTCGAGGGAACAGTTGGCCGCCGCCGAAATACTCGGCATCGCCAACGTGGTGATGCTGGGACGCCCCGACGGCGAACTGGAAGATACCTCCGAATTCCGCAAAGACCTGGTGCGGCAGATACGTCTGCTAAAGCCTGACGTCGTATTGACCACGGAACCGTACCGACGCAACATGCAGTGGCACCGTGACCACCGCATTGCGGGTCAGGTCGCTCTGGACGCCGTGTTCCCCTATGCGCGTGACCACCTGCACTTCGGCGACCTCTTCGCCAACGAAGGCATCGAGCCCCACAAAACCGCTGCCATAATGTTCTGGGGTTCGGAAAACCCCAATGCCTACATAGACATCGCCGACGATATCGACATCAAGCTGAAGGCGGTGATGGCTCACCAAACCCAAACGGGGCAACGCTCGGCCGAGGAGGTATCGGCGTTCATTCGCGCCCGCGCGCAGGAAGCCGCCGATGCCGGAAATTCGTCGGATGAAGACGACGTGACCGGGTTGGCGCTGGCCGAAGCCTTCCGCCGCGTGACGTTCCGCACGTAACAGCGGCGCCGTCAGGGCGGCTGGACAAAGAATGTGTAACTGGCCAGCGTAACGTCGCCGGCCACTACGTCCAGCGTTGCCTGACCCGGCGCACAGCCGACCAAATAGAACAGGCTGCGGGTTTCCACGCCCTCGCCGTTCAAAATGACTGACAGTCTGGTATCCCCTTCCGGCCGTTTTTGGACTTCCTCGCATCCGTCTCGGTATTGAAGGTCCGGGTTATTGTGGATCACCACGGCATCTGCCGGACTGGGGATTATCAACACAGATCGCGTGCTCACGAGATGCAGCGGGTGGTGTTCATTGGGCGCGGCGCTAACCGTCAGTTCCGCAGGATCGGGTAGTATCCTGGCACTGGGATTGAGGGTATTATCCGGCGGGCCGCCGGCGTGATCGGAAGCCCCAACCAGAAACTTCGCGACGGTTGCCCCGCCATCGGCGGGGTATAACCACAACTGTCCCGACCCCGGCGAACAGGCTGTGACATACAACAGCTCGCCGTTGGAGAGCAACGCGCTGGATTCAACGCTTCCCGGGCAGCTTTCGTCCTGCAGCGCGAAATTCGCCGAATCTGATTCCGACGGGTTGGCCACCACCCGCGTCCGGTCCTTTTGATTCGTAACCAACCTGAAGGCGGCGCTGTCTCCGACGCGCAATGTGGTCTCCGACGGATTGGGTGTCAAACGGCGATAAGCGGGGACTTGCACACTGCCGGGCGGAGGAGGCGTGTCGATGGTGTAGGCGATGAAGAGAGGCGAGCCATCTTCATCCAACACAGTGTGTGCCGTGCCGTCGGGATATGTGGATTCCAGGTCGTCAACCAGTCGGTGGTAACCGCCCAGCAGCATGAACAAACTCGGCTGAGCCACCACGCCGTCCGAGAAAATCGTGCCGTCGCCGCCAAATTCTACGCTGCCGTCAACTCCGGTTGCTCCGGGTGCGAACCATCGCACCGTTTCGTAGTTGACGGACCATCGGATCGAGTAGAACCTGATTGCGTAACTGTCGTCCAGGGTGCCCATGAATCGCGCTGCCTGGGCAATCTCATGGTCAAACTGAAATCTCGTTTCTCGCCCCTCGCTCCAATCTGAGAACGCATCCAGGTTTTGCGCGGCAAAGAAACCGATAAACGCGAGGGCGGCGACGGTGAACAACAGGTAGTTCGCCCATCGTCGTGGAATGTTGAGCCTTGCCCAGTGAGGACCGCCCTCCCGAGTCAAGAGGCGATTGGTTATCAGGTTAAATACGATGGTGAATCCAATGGCGGTGATGACCAGCACGAAAAAGACACCCAAAAGGTATCGCCGCGTTTCGCCACCCGGTACCAGGATCGCCGGCGCCATGCCTATCAACCAGCCCAACAGCAGCAGTTGGAAAGGGCGTCGGTCGATGAACAGAAGCGTCGTAACCAACCCAACCCAGAAGAACACCGCGATGGCCGGATGAAGCAACGGTTTGGGAATGATGCCATCAAATCCGAATGCCCCGAATTCGGGTGGTACGTGAACGAACATCACCACTTCGGCGACTCTGCGAAGGTGGGCCGGCAACGACAGGAGGTCTGATCCGCTCACCTGGTACTGGCTATGGAGATTCTGGCTCAGGTAATTGGTGGTCGCGTAAAATTCGATCATCACCGCGCCGGCGACCAATGATGCCCCGAGGAACACGAACAAAACCCAATTCCTGCGAAGCCGACTGCTGACGAGCATCGCCAGCAAGGTCGCGCCCCATATTGCCACGAAATAGATGGTGTATCCCTTGAAGACGTACAGACCGGCGCCAAGCATCACGCCAGCCACGCCAGCGACCCACAGGCGCGATGAACGCACCGCGTAAACTACCAGGCACAAACTGGCGGCGGCCACGAACACGGACATGGTGATGGGGATGCCAATCCGGTAGATGATCACGAACCAGTAGAAAAAGGTCAGCAGGCTGGCGGACACGAACGCCACCGACATGGGAAACAGCATCCGGACCATCAGGTAACATACCGGTATTAATGCCACACCGAGCAGCGCGGACGACAGGCGAAGCATCGTCAACGTCGGGCCGCCCAATCCGAAAAACGGGGCTATCCAATACATATGCCCGGTGGGATTCCCCAGGGTGACGCCGCTCCAAATGCCGATCCACTCGCCGTTCAGGATTCGGATGGTTTCCAGCGCCACCGTGCTTTCGTCGCCGGCTGGCCCGGCCGGAAGGGTACCAAGATCCCAGACCCGGATCAGGAGCGCGACCAGCGTGAGGGCTGCAACAAGCCCAATTTCGACAAGTATCCGTGCCTTTCGATCGAGGGGAAGGTACGGGACGTTGTCCGGGAAATCCAGGGTCGCCCTGATATTGTGAAATGCCGACCGCGTTCTCGCCACCGCAGCGGATGCGGACGAATGCTCCGCTGGTGCGAAAAGCAGAGCCTGCAGAGTGCTGACCAGCGCCGATTTATCACCGACCGACGCTCCGCAATAGGTACAGTACCGGTTCGCTACTCCGTTGGCGACGCCGCAGTTCGGGCAGGCGACGTACACCGACCGACCGCATTGGGCGCAATCGGGCGGGCCCCAATCGTAGCCGCCGCCGCAATGGGGACACCGGGAAGGCGGCCCGACCGGTGGTGTGGCCGGGGCAGTCCCGGAAGCGCCGACCCGTGGGTCAACTGACCCGTCGTAACCGCAGGATGGGCAGACGCCGGCCGGAGTATGGCGTGTCGCGCCGCAACGGGCGCAGGCCCGTTCCCTGGCCATTCGGGCCTAGTACAAGTGGCAGGCCACCTGGTGGACCGGTGTCAGTTCGCGGATAGCAGGGTCGTCAACCGAACACCGATCCATCACCATCGGACATCGCGGGTGGAAATGGCACCCGGTCGGCGGATTGAGTGGCGACGGAACCTCGCCGGATATGACCATCTCCTCCCGTTCGATGTCGGGGTGCGACGGCAGCGATGCGGCGATCAGAGCCTTGGTGTAGGGGTGGCTGGGGTTGGAGAACAGTTCCCTGGTTGGCGCCTGTTCCACCATCCTCCCGAGGTACATCACGCCCACCTGGTGGCTCATGTACCGCACGGTCGCCAGGTTGTGCGCGATCAACAGGAAACTGACGCCGTACTGGTCCTGCAACTGGCGCAGCAGGTTCATGATCTGGGCGCGGATGGACACGTCCAGGGCGGACACCGGTTCGTCCAGCACGATCAGTTTGGGTCGCAGGGAAAGCGCCCGGGCGATGGCGATGCGTTGTCGTTGGCCGCCGCTGAATTCATGGGGGTAGTAATCTCCCTGGGCCTGCCGGAGACCAACGTCGCGCAGCAGGGTTTCCAATTGTTCCCGGGCTTCGTGCTTGCCCATGGGGTGGTTGGTCAGCAGCGGTTCCATGATGATTGAACCGACGCGCATCCTGGGATTCAGCGAACTCCACGGATCCTGGAACACGGCCTGGACCGAGGCGCGGTAATTGCGACGCTCAGATCCGCTGAACTGTGTGGCGTCCTGACCGTTGAAGCGCATCACACCGCTGGATGGGGTTTCCACCTGGAGCACCATCCGCGCGGTGGTGGTCTTGCCGCAGCCGGACTCACCGACGAGGCTGTATGTTTCTCCTTCCTTGATCTGGAAGGACACGCCGTCCACCGCTTTCACCTCTCCCACCAGGTGGCGCAGCAACACACCCTTGGTCACGGGAAAGTATTTGCGGATGTTTTCCAGTTCTATGATTGGGGTGCCGCTGCCGTTGGCGGTCGCAGCGGCGGGGTCGGTAACTGCCTGGGTCATCAGCGAGTCTCCTGGGTGGCGAATTCTGGGACGCGTCGCCAGCAGGTCGCCATGTGCCGTGGGTTGGCCGCCACTACCGGCGGGAACTCTTCGTAGCACTTGTCAAAAACGTAGGGACAACGATCTGCGAAGGAGCAACCGGGCGGCAGATTGTCCAGCGCCGGCGGCTGGCCTTCAATGGAGTACAGGAAATCTATGTCTTCGTCCACGTTCGGGACCGAGCGCATCAACGCTTCGGTGTAAGGGTGTTGCGGGTTATTGAACAGGTCTCTGACGTCGGCGATTTCAGCCAGGCGTCCGGCGTACATAACGGCGACGCGGTCGCACATCTTGGCGACGATTCCAAAGTCGTGGGTGATGAAAATGATCGCCATTCCAGTTTCCTCCTGCAACTCTTTCAGCAGCGTGAGGTACTGGTACTGGATCGTAGCGTCAAGGGATGTGGTCGCCTCGTCCGCGATCAACACGTTGGGCGAACCCGCCATGGCGATTGCGCCCACTACCCGCTGGCGCATCCCTCCGGACATCTGGTGCGGGAAGTTGGAAAAACGGGAATCCGGCGCCGGAATCTTCACCTTGGACAAAAGCTCGATGGCCCGGTCTCTGAGACTGATGCTCCGCCGGGTGTCATCTGCTTGTCTCAGGGTCTCAATGACCTGGTTGCCCACTGTGTACACTGGATTGAGCGACGTCATCGGATCCTGAAGGATCATGCAGATTTCTCTGCCCCTGATCTGACGCATTTCGGCCGGGCTTTTCTCCAGCAGGTTTTCGCCCTTGTAGAGGATCTGCGATCCTTCTTCAATGCGGCCGGCAGGTTGCGGCACCAACCCCATGATGGACAGCGACGTCATGCTCTTTCCTGAGCCCGATTCTCCAACGACGCCGAGCGTCTCGCCTGGATATAGATCGAAGTTAACCCCGTCCACCGCCTTGACCACACCCGTTCTCGTATGGAAGTAGGTTCGGAGGTCCTTGACCTCTAGAATAGGACTGGTATCCGTGGTTGCCATTTTCCCCCCTGATGATGGGGGTAGCGTAGCGCAAAGCGGGCACAGTGGCAAGAGTATGGCGGGCTCCACGGAGCGTTGGTTGGCTCTGGGGGTTGCCTGCCGCCCGCGGTTGCTCGGGCCGCCTCCCGATCGATTTCCTGCGGTCAAATGACTAACGTTCCCATCCGTACCGCCGGCGCCACCGGGTTCACTGCGCTGGTCGGAAAGATTGGCGTCAAATCAAAAAATCCTAAAAATGCGACCACAGGCTTCAATGCGATGGGGACCGGGTTTGGGTACCATTGGATCACTGGCCTCGGAATGGCCGAGGCGACAACTTTAACGCACAAACTCATTGGAGCGGGGCTATGAAATCCATGTCTTTGCGCCAACGCATGAAATCCAAAGGCGCTGCCTGGCTCAGCGCAATCGTCCTGACGGCCACGTTGTTCGCCGCAATGGGCGCCGGGCCCGACGACACGACGGCGTCCAGCGTCAACAACGATTGGGAGATTTTTGAAGGTCACGCCTATGCGGACAACCGCGCCGCTCCGGCCGGCGTTTCCTTGATTGCATGCCTGGGCGGATGCGATGACGGCTATGCCAGCACGCCGGTGATAACCGGCGAGGACGGTATCTACCAGGTCAAGGTTGACCCCGGTCAACTGATGCCCGACGGCCGCATGGTAACCTTCTGGCTGATGGATGGTTCCGAGCGCGTTGAGGCACACCAGGACGTCCTGTTCCGCGGGAACGGTGAAACCAGGGTGCTTGACCTCAACTTTGACGACCTGCCGCCGGCGCCCATTGTTAATACGGTCAACGACCGGCAGACCGGTGGCTTCACCACCGACCTCACCGTACCGTCAGCGTCCGCGTTGGGCCTGGTACCCGGCGACACTCCCCGCGCCTACGTGAACAGCGTGAGTTACGATGGGATGCCGCTATTGCCAGGTTTTGCCTCCGTATTGGGCCTCATTCTGATAGCCGCCGGCGCGTCGGCGCTGGTGTATCGTCGCCGACTCATCTGGTAAGGGGTTCCTCTCTCGGGCGTTTCCCAATGGGGCGGTTCAACAACCGCCCCGATTGCTTCGATGGCAAGCGGGCCCCGTGGTAAACTGGCGGCGTTGAATCGCAAAGCCCACGCTGCGGAGGCTAGTAGTTATGGATATTCATGGGAAGGTTGCGCTGATCAAGCGGCTATCGGGTGATATTCACAGCCGACTTTCGGCCGGACCGCCCGAAGCGCTGGATGGGCCTTCCGCCTGCTCCGAATGGGATGTCGGCACCGTTGCCGCCCATCTGGCCGGCGGCGCAACCCGACAGAGGGAAGCGATGCAGCGGGGCGCCGCCGGCGATGGCGGGCCGCCCCCGGGTGAGGAAACACGCTCCACGCCGGACCAGGTTCAGCAGGCCAACGCCGTCAACAATGTTCAGATGCGCCAGGAGTGGGGCGATGCTCTGCTGGACAATTTCCAGCAGGGGTACGAAGAACTGGACGCCACGCTGCAGGGCTGGGGCGACTGGTCCATCGGATGCTGGCACCGGCGGCGAGGAACCATCTCCGCTGAAAGCTACGTGGACCTGCGCATTCAGGAACTGGTGATACACGATTGGGATATGCGCTCCGGCGGGTCCGGCGCTGGTGATCTGGACGCCGAGGGCGCGGATGTGCTGTTGCCCGCATCTGAAATGTGGTACCAGTTGTGCTTCCGGCCCACCGCTACTCTCACCACGCCCGTCACCTACCGGTTCGAAATCGGCAACGACGCCGGCGGCGCGAGCCTCCAGCATGAATTGGTAGTAACGGGCGACAGTTTCACAGTGTCCGCGTGTTCCCCGGACCGGCGACCGGACCTTACGATCCGCGCGGATGCCGGCGCCTACCTGTTGTGCCTCTACAACCGCGTTGACTGGAACGTCGCCAAGCGTTCCGGACGTGTTCGGGTGTCACAAGCGGCGGACACCATTGCTCACGTCGCGCTGCGGAACCTCGGACGTTGGTTCGGTGGCCTGTAGCAATAACCCGCGTCAACGAAGATCAAACGAAATTTCAGGGGTTTGCACACGATGGTTTCATATGACGAGACGGAAATCAGGGGCGAAGTCAGGGTTATCGGCGCGCTGGCTCGCGGGCTGCACGAATTCCTGAACGGCCTGTCCGATGCCGAATTGGCGACGCAGTCGGCGTGCGATGCCTGGACTGTCCGGGATGTGGCTGGCCATCTCACCAATCGCGCCGAGCGCCAGATTGCCAGCATGACCCGAGCCCGCCACGGCGATGCCGAACCGCCAGCCGGATTCAGCGCGCCCACGGACAACAGGGCGATGTCGGCCGCCAACGCCGACGCCGACATCGAATATGCCCAGTCGCTGGGAGATTCCCTGGTGCCTTCCTTTTCCGATCGTTACCGGGAGTTGCATCGACTGCTCGACAGTTTCAGTGGCGACGAGTGGCGTTGTGCCTGCTGGCACCCCCGCCGCGGCACCATGACCGCCCGCGAATACGTCAGCCAGCGCATCCAGGAACTGGCGGTTCACGATTGGGACATCCGCAGCGGACTGGACGCGGATGCCGGATTGCATCCCGACGCGGTGCCAGTGCTGTTGGGGATGTCGGTTCGTTGGCTGCAGAGCGCGTACAGCCCCGGGGCGAACCCGCCGGATGGACCGGTCGGCTACCGGTTCGCTCTTGCCGATGCGGATCCCGTGGATGTCCTGGTGTCTCCGGACGGCGCCCGCGTGGGCGTGGACATCCTCGACGGCGCGGCTGATCTCACGGTTGAATGCGACGCCAACACCTACCTGCTGCTTGCCTATGGCCGTCTGGATCCGGCGGCAGCGGCGGCTTCGGGCAGATTGCAAACATCAGGCTCCGAAGGACTCCTCGAGCGGTTCGCCGCGTGGATGGTGGGGTTCTAGGCGCCAGAAACGGAGGCGGACGATGGTCGAAAGCATAGAAACTCACAGCACCATCGGAGACATCCTCGACTTTCAAGCGGAGCGTTTTCCCGACCGGGAAGCGCTGGTTCACGTCGCGGCCGGCGACCGGTACACCTACCAATCGTTCCATGCTGAAGTCCAGCGCGTCGCGCGGGGGCTGATGTCCCTGGGAATTGGCAAAGGCCACCACGTCGGCATCTGGGCCACCAACTACACCGAGTGGCTGTTGACTCAATACGCCACCGCCAAGATCGGCGCGGTCCTGGTCACGGTAAATCCGGCGTACCGCACCCATGAATTGGCCTACCTACTGGAACAGGCACAGCTGAACACGCTGGTAATCATCGGCCGCTTCCGCACATCCGATTACGCGGCCATGGTCAATGAACTTGTCCCTGAATTGCGTGATTCCGCGGTCGGTGAGTTGCAGGCCGGGCAATTCCCGCACCTCCGCCACGTCATATTCGTTCCGCCCCAGGACAACCGGGCTGAGCCTACACCCGCGGGCATGTGGCGGTGGGACGATCTGTACAGCCGCGCGGAGACTGTCTCAGCCCAGCAACTGCGCACCCGCCAGGCCGATTGCGACCCTGACGACGTGATCAACATCCAATACACCTCCGGCACCACCGGCAACCCCAAGGGAGCGATGCTAACGCACCAAAACCTCGTCTCCAACGCCCTCTACGTCGGCGATGCCATGGAGATGACCGAGGCGGACCGCCTCTGCATCCCCGTCCCCTTCTACCATTGCTTCGGGTGTGTCATGGGCAGTCTGGCGTGTGTCACCCATGGCTCCACGATGGTGATTCCTTCCGAGTATTTTGATCCGTTGCAAACCCTGCGTTCCCTGGAATCCGAAAACTGCACCGCTGTGCATGGCGTGCCGACCATGTTCATCGCCCAGTTGGGACACCCCGATTTCGCCCAGTTCGACCTCGGTTCGCTCCGCACCGGCGTCATGGCCGGCTCCCCCTGCCCCATCGAGGTGATGCGCGAAGTCATTGACCGCATGGGCGCGGACCGCATCACCATCGCCTACGGACAGACCGAGGCCTCGCCGGTCATCACGCAAACCCTGGCCGACGACAGCATCGAACGCCGCGTTTCCACGGTGGGCAAGGTTCTGCCGGGCGTTGAAGTTCGGCTCATCGATCCCGAGACCGGAACCGAAGTTGACGTGGGCGAACAGGGCGAATTGCAGTCCCGCAGTTCAATGGTGATGACGGGCTATTTCAATATGCCCGAAGCCACCGCCGACGCCATAGATGACGACGGCTGGCTGCATACCGGAGATCTGGCGACGGTTGATGCGGACGGATATTACAAAATCACCGGCCGGCTCAAGGACATGATCATCCGGGGTGGCGAAAACATCTACCCCAGGGAAATCGAGGAGTTCCTGTACACCCATCCGCAGATTGCTGACGTTCAGGTAATCGGCGTGCCCGACGAACGGTTTGGCGAGGAGGTCATGGCGTGGGTGATGCTGAGGCCGGATGCCGACGCCACGCCCGATGCGATCCGGGAATACTGTCGCGGGCGGATCGCCCACTACAAAGTTCCCCGCTACGTGAAGATCGCGGAGGAATTTCCGATGACCGTCACCGGCAAGATCCAGAAATTCCGGATGCGGGAAATGGCCGTTGAAGAGTTGGGCCTGCAGTCCGCCGCCGCCGTGGAAACTGCCTGACCGCGACGTATCAGCGCCGGCGTTGCGTCAATTGACCCGTCGCGCCACCAGCAGGCCGTCCTCGCGAGTCACCCGCATCGCGAAGGCGAAGCGGTCAACCTCCAGCGCGAGGCCAACGTCGCCGGGGTGATACTGCGACTGCGCTTCGTCGAAGAATTTCTGCGTCGCGCCACCCGACATGATCAACTTGCGCACCGCCTCGGGGTCCGGGATCCGTCCCTCCAGGCGGTTGCGCAGGTACATGGCGCATTGCTCGTCCTCGTCCGAACGGTTCACGCCCTGATCGCCCATGGCCAGAATCGTCACCCGCTTCGGTGGCGGATCTTCGGCAAGCAGGGCGTTGACCGTCGCTCCGGCCACCACGAATGAGGTGACATAAATGGGGTCGCAGCCGGCCGCGCCGGCCGCCGCCGTGCCCACCGTGCCGGCGCGGGTGGACTGCACGACGTTCTTGCCGGCGAAGTCAACCGACGATGCCTCGTAGGGCGAATTGCCGTAATCAAACCCGTCGGGCCGCCTGCCGTCCACCTCGCCCATCAGGATGTCAGCGATGCCGGGGTTGCGCCTCCGAATGTCCAGAGCCTCTTCCACTTGCGCCACCAGTGTGATGCGCTCGGCGCCCCGGTCGAAGGCGATGGCCGCCGTGGTGAATGCCCGGAAAACGTCGATGACCAAAGCCGCGCCTGTCGCTTCATTGGCATCCCGGGACAAACTACCGATCCGAATTTCCATACGGCCTTTACATCTCCTTGCTGAGATAATCGCGGGGATTGGGGGCGAGGTTGTGGTTCGCCCCTGCTGTATTCATCCGCTAGTCCAATTTGGTCAGTTTCTGAAGCGTCCGAATCTCTCGTGGCGGGTCCAGGTGTTGGCCGGTGTGCGTCCAGGACACTTCTCCCACGTAGATGTTGCCCGTGGAGTCGAGACAAACGCCGTGCGGTGCGATGAACTGCCCTGCGTTCAGACCTTCGGGCCCGTCGCCGACGCGAGCCAGGATTTTGCCGTCCGTGTCGTACACGCTCACGCGCGGTCCCAAACCCCTGGCCTGGTCGTTGGCTCCGATTGCAGAACCCAGTTCACCGATATAAACCAGCCCTGCTTCCTGATCGATGTACAGTCCGCAGGGTCGGGCCATGTTCACCCACTGGTCAATGAAGTGGCCGTTGGAGTCGAACACCTGCACGCGGTGGTTCTCCCGGTCGGCCAGGTACACGCGTCCGTCGCTGCTGGTGCAGATGTTGTGGGCGATGTTGAACTGACCCGGTCCGTTGCCCGAATCGCCCCAGGAGAAGAGCAGTCGCCCGTCCGGGCTGTACTTGTGGATGCGCGCGTTGCCGTATCCGTCAGACACGAAGAAGTCGCCGTTGCGAGGGTCAATCGCCACATGGGTGCAACGGTTGAACGGGTCGCCGGACATGAACCCCGCCGGGTGTCCACTGGTTCCCAACGTGAGCAGAACCTCACCGTCCAGCGTGCATTTGCGTACGGTGTGGTCGCCGTCGTCCGTGCAGAACATCATGCCGTCGGGCGACATTGTTATCCCGTGCGCCCTTGGGAACACGCCTTCGCCCCAGGACTTGATGAAGTTGCCGTCCTTGTCGAACACGATCATCGGGTGCTCGCCCCGGTTGAAGGCGTACACGTTGTCTTCCGCGTCGCAACCCACCGCCGCGACTTCTTTGAACGTATAGCCGGCCGGCAACTGTCCCCAACCCTCCTGGACTTCATAGGTGAATTGACCTTCCCCGATGGTAACCATTGCTGTTCCCTCCTGATGATTGCACTAAAACTCGCATCTGTCGTCAGCACAGGGGATTGTAGCGCATCTGACAAAATTCAGCCGATGAATGTTCTGGCTCGGCAGGTGGTATTGGGCTTGGTATTCCAGGCCGCCGTCGTCACCGCCATCGGTGGCGGCATCCTCCTGCTGCGCCTGTTCATCGGCGGGGCTGCGGAACCCGGCGGCGTCTGGCTGCGCGGCACGGGAATAGCCCTCCAATTGCAGGGTATCGCGCTGTTGGCCCTCACGGCGTGGTGTCGGCCTGACGTGCCGCAGTGGGGGCGACCCGCGGGATTATACGTCGGCGTCGCTGCCCTGATCCTTGGGTCCCTGTTCCACCTGCTCATCGCCGCCTGATGGCCCCGATTCACCGGAACAGCCGGTCCGGCCTCAGCGCATCCGCCCCACAGTGGACCAGGTCGGCAGCCATCAACCCGGCCAACCCCCACGCCGAATATCCAACCACATCCGCCCACTGCATCCCGGCAAACCACATCAGGGCCGGGATCCCCCACAGGCCCATGAACACCACGCGGGTCAGCGTCCCGACGATGGGCCAATGGCTGACGCCCCGGTGCTTGAACAGCAATCCATAGGGCAGGCTCCAGTAGTACAGAAAACTTCCCCAAATCGGATACCTGCGCTCCGGGTATATCCGCACGTGGTGGATGTCCTGGTCAGGGTAAACCCCAAAAGTCGATAGCAGGTATCCCAGCGCGAAGGCCAGGGCGCCACGCCACCACCCGATGCTGCTCCAGCCTCCCGTCAGTTGGTCCGGCAGTTCAGGCAGCCTTTCATGTACGGCGGATAACATGGCCGGCGTCGGGGCATTGCCGTCCAGATACCAGGCCGCTCCCACCCCTGCCGCGAGTACAACCGGCAGGCTCCACAGGTTGATTCTCTGATGTGTCTTGCCCAGTGGCATGAGAAATTTCGATACCCTCAATACGCCGGTTTATGTCCTGCGACGCGGAATGGTGATGGCTTCGGGCCGGTGTTCCAACACAAAATACGGGGGGCGAAGCATTCCTCGCCCCCTTGGTGGTCAACTGCAGGTTATTGGTCGTCCCGCTTTCTGCGTCGGAACTTGAGGGCAAGCTTGGCCGCAATGCCGGGCAGAATCAACCCCGCTACCGCAAGGAGGCTGGGGTCCAGAACCATAGGGGCGTTGGGCGGTGGGG
The DNA here is from genome assembly GCA_963668585.1 of Dehalococcoidia bacterium. Lineage (GTDB taxonomy): Bacteria > Chloroflexota > Dehalococcoidia > Lucifugimonadales > UBA3495 > Bin87. The sequence continues at coordinate 2,190,762 of OY764869.1, forward strand.
CGAGGCAGCCGGCGGTACCGGTCACGCCGGTATCCGGTTGCGACTGTTGCCCCGGTTGTTGTTGTTGCTGCTGGACTGGCGTGGGCACGGCCGGCGCCGCCGCTGGAGAAGTCGGCAGTGCAACCGTGCGGCTTTCGCTGCCGCCCGGTCCGGGGATGACGGTTATCGGGACGTCGCGGGATAGATGGTTGGTATCCGCAGTTCCCTCGTACACCCATTCGATTCGACCGGCCAACCGGAACTTGCCCGCATGGTTGGGATAAGCGGTCACCTCGATGAATTCCTGCTCTCCGGTAGCGATGGTGTAGTTGGCGCTGCACAGGCCGCTGCACTTGTCGGCGAACCCTTCGCCGTCCATGGACCATCCCGAAGGCAGTTCCAGTATCAACCGGGACAGCATATTCGGCTTGGCCAGGGAGTTGACGATGGTAAAGCTGAGGACCGCCTGCTCATCAACGGTTATATCGGTGTGGCTGCTGTGCAGGTCGATACACGGCTCCCCTGGCCCGCAGTTGATGAAAATGGCTCCGCCGGGTGCCACCCGCTGCTCGACCGGCACGGGTGTGAAGGTCGGAGGAGGGGTATTGGTGGGACCCGGCGTGTTGGTCGGCGCCGGCGTCCACGTGGGGGCCGGTGTCCAAGTGGGTTCCGGCGTATTGGTCGGTTCCGGTGTGTTGGTCGGTGGCGCCTGGCTGGCCGGGTCCGGTGTTGCCGTAACCACGATCACGACCGGCGTGGCGGTGGGTTCCGGCGTAGGGGTAGGCTGTTGCTGCGCTTGTGGATTGGCCTGCACGCTGGATTGAGCTTGAGCGGGATGGGTGGCGTTCGGGGCGATTGCCAGGAGGGTTGCCACGACTGCCGTGAGCGCCGCAACCAACGACAAATACGTCCAACGGTTTGATAACAGGTACGAAAATTTCATGTATCTAAATATCCTCCTGGCTGACTTCATAGGTGTTGAGGGGTTACCGATTCGGGAATCGGCCACCTGGTCATGGTTAGTTCGGTACGGATCCCTGCTCCCGTCAGGTTGCTCCGTCCTCCGCCGAAGCCGTCCCGTTTGTCTTGGCCAGCATTTTGAAGCCATACAGCATGGTCGCCACGATTACCCCAATCCCCACCAATGAGAGGACCACGATGATCACGGGCCATGCCCACCAGGGCATATCGCCGGTTCCGGATGACTCCCCAGGTTCGCCTCCATTGGTTTCCGGCGGCAACAGGCTGTCTCCTGGCAGGACTCGTCCGGTCCGGTTCACCGTAAGATTGGAGGTGACGCCCTGGATTGCCGTCGTAGGGGTCGGCGCGAGTGTGGGAGCGGTGGTCGGGGTGTCTGTGGGGGAACCCACAGGCGAGTCTGCGCCACCGGACGGATTGGTTACCTCCACAGTGGCGCGCAGCACAACGGCAGGTTCTTGTTGGTCTTCTTCGTCGGTCGCGCCGTCTTGGGTTTCATCGCCATCGACGTTGTCTCCACCGCCATTTGCGTCTTCGACTTCAGTCCGTTCGGGCTTCTTGGTCCTCCAACTTACGCGGGCCTTAAACTCAAAGATCCCAGCGTTGTTGGGTGTGGTCTGCATTTCGATGAACTCAAACCCTCCGCCGGCGATGTCGTAGACTCGATTGCATACTCCGCCGCTGCAACGATCGGCGCCGAACCCGATGCCATCGAGTTCCCACCCCGAAGGTACGTCAGCCACCAACGTCGCCACGATATCGTCCTGCCAGTTGTTGACAATCGAAAGGCTGATCGTCGCGGGCCGACCGACTTGCGTCTGGGTATGGCTGGTATGCAAATAGGCGCAAGGTTCGTCGGTTCTGCAATCAATTTTGACGGTAACGTCTATGGCTTCATCTGCCGCGCCATCCTCGACTACGAACCCCAGCTTTTCCAAGTGTTCGCCGGGATTGAGATCCTCGACCAATGAGGTGTCAAGAATCTTGGCGGTTATCACCTCCTGTGTGCCCCCGGGCAACACGCCCGAGGAAGGCTCGGTGGTCAGCCATTCCCAGCGAGATTCGGTCGTCCACTTACACTCAGAGTTGGTCCATGAGTTCTTCAAGGTGATGGGTTGTTCCGTTTCACTCTCAATGGGTTCATGGGGGTTGATGTTGAAGTCTATTTCTGCTTCAACTATCTCCAGTTGGCACGGCAATGGTTCCACGGTCAATTGAACGGCCAGGGAGTTGTCGGCCTGGTCGTTTCCTGCCCCGAAACGAACACTATCCTGGTGAACTCCCGGTCTCAAATTGGCCGCCAGATCCTGGGCGATTTCCACCGCCACGTCGGCGACCCCATTGCCGTAGAGGGGCGTTTCGTCGCCGATGGTCAACCAATCGACGACCCGGTAAGCCTGCCAGTTGTAACAACGGTCCCCGCCACGGTTCTCGAGGACGTATTTCTGGCCGGTAGGATTGAAATTGGTTGAACCCGCCTTTCCGCTCGCCTCGAAAGTCTGCCCCTCTTCGAAAAACAGTTCACAGGGAGTGGCCATCACCTCCAATGTGATTGGGAGTTCGGCATCGCGGTATTCGGGCGCGGTCCACTCCACCCTCACCACGTCTCGGTAGTCGCGAGGCTGCAATTCCTTAACTCCCTCGTTGGCCTCGATTCGCATCTGTTGCGTTCCCTGGCCTTCGATGCGGGAGCGCAAAGGGGTCACGTTGAGCCATGCCGGCGCTATGGCTTCCCAGTCACAGTGGGCGTCGCCGCGGTTGACCAACCGCACCACGCTGGTTTTTGACGGCACTTCGCCCTGGCGGAATCTGGCAAGGTAAGAGGTTTCTCCCCGCATCTCGAGGTTGCACGGTTCCTGGGCGCGCAGCAACACTCGGATCTGATACGAGGCATTACCGCGGGGGTCCTGTCGCGACTGGACGGTGATCACCGCGTTGTGCTGCCCCCTGGGTAGCTGTGAAGCCTGTTTGTTGATGGTTATTGTGGCCTCATTGTCCACGTTGGGGTGCAGTTTCCCGCTGGTGGGTGTCAGGGTGATCCACGGCGCGCTGGCCGTCGCCGTCCAATCGCATGACTTGGTGCCACCGCGGTTGTACACGGAGAAAGTCGACCCGTGCTTCGGGTGCGGGTTCTGCAGGGTGAAGGTGTTGCCGCCGGCGGGTCCGGCATACCGGTACGCTTCGTTGTTCCTCGGTATGGACGCTACAAACTGGCAACCCAACTCAGACTGTCCAAACAGGCGCTCAGGGAGCACCAGCCCAGCAACGACAACCACTAAAATAAATACGGATAAGAACGAGAACCAGACAGCCGTACGCATAAGCCATCCTATCCATCTTAGAATAACTCGACGATGCCATGGATGAGTTGACTATAATTGAGTCGCTGCGCTTAGGCAAGGCACGGTTTGGCACGGCGGTAAGCGTTCGCGCCGTTCCCTTCCCAGATCAACGCAAAATTCCCGATGCTACAATAGCGGCATCCCCATGGCCCGGAACCAACCCCGGTCAGTAAAGGAGCAACCAACATGGCCGACCCTCGCCGCGATTTCGTCAAATACACGTTCTACAAGGTGCAGCCGGAGTGGCGTCGTCTCCCTTCGGGCGATCGTGAGTCCGCCAGGGAAGAGTTCGCGGCCGTGGCAGCGGAGCACGCCGACCGCGTGGCCCTGAACACCTACAGCCTGGTGGGAACCCGGGGCGACGCCGACTTCATGCTGTGGGGTGTCTGTCCGGAGTTGGAACCCATCAATGAACTGGCCGCGCAACTCAATCAGACCCGGCTGGGGGGCTATCTCGATACGCCTCATTCGTACCTTGCCATGACGCGCCGGTCGCCGTATATCGACAACCACCAGCACGAAGGCCAGGAAGGTACGGGCGACGCTTCGTCCATGCGGATCGTCGGTCGCCGCTACCTCTTCATGTATCCCTTCTGGAAGACCAACGAGTGGTACCAACTCCCCAAGGAAGACCGCCAGGAGATGATGAACGAGCATTTCGTCATCGGCCACAAATATCCGCAGGTCAAAATATCCACGGCGTACTCTTTCGGCCTGGACGATCCCGAATTCGTGCTCGGTTTCGAGACGGACGAACCGGGAACCTTTCTGGATCTGGTGATGGAGTTGCGCGAATCCAAAGCCCGGCCCTACACCCTGAAAGACACGCCCATTTTCTCCTGCATCAACCGCCCCCTGCGGGACTGCCTGGATGACGCTGCATAGGATGGCTCGCCGATGACCACCCAAACCGCAGCCCAACCACCGGCGGACTCCGCAACTCGATCCGATGACCCGTTGGCGCTCGAGTTCACCCTCGACATCTCATCAATCCTGACCCTCCTGCCGAATGATGACGTTCTGGATGAGTGGTTCATCCGGTTCACCGTCGAGAACAAGGATTCAGGTTTCCGATTCGAGATTGACGAACACGGGAGGTTGCGGGCGATGGCATCGGAAGGCTATTCAGGTGCGCAGCGTCAATTCAACCTGCAGTTTGATCTTCAGGTATGGATGGACACCGGTCCCGGCGGAGGAATAGTCACCTGCAATTCTCTCATCCGGTCGCCCGGGTTCGGTCGTCGCGCTTCGGACGCCGGATGGATTGCACCTGAGCAATTGGAAACTCTCACCCCAGAACTGCGCCAGCACGGCATCCCTTTCGCACCCCGTTTCGTCGCCGAAATCCGCTCCCAATCCAATTCCCTGGAATCACAGCAGGCCAAGATGGAAGAGTGGATTGACTACGGCGCCGAGTTGGGTTGGCTTATAGATCCAATGCAACGCCAGGTCCACATCTACCGACCCAACGCGGCACCCGAAATAATGGACGACCCGGAGACCGTCAACGGCGATCCTGAACTCCCTGGCTTCGCCTTCGACGTCCGGGGCCGGATTTTCGACCTGAAGTAACAGCAGCCAGAACAAATCGCCGCGATAAAGGGACGCCTTTGCCGTCGCGGGGGCGGCCCAAACGTTCTGAATCCGTCCTCAAAACGGGTCGAACGTTGCAGAGTCGTTTCGGAATGGTAAGCTCAGGTTGCATCTAGAATGGCGCGAGAACCAAATCGAAAGGCCACAAACTGCCTCGTTAGAAACGGGGTGGCTGGGCCGCCAATTCCAATCCCACCATCGGCGCTTTCCAAATTCGCAGACTGACTGCGGGAAGCGCTGGAACGGCTGGGGTGTTCCTGGAGTGGTGGCGGGTATGTGTCAAGCAACTGCATTGAAAGTCAATGGGAATGGGTGAGGGACTGAGTGGCGGGATGGTTCCAGGACGTGCCGTGCTTGAGCATGGAGTTCAGGATTATCGATAGCTTGCGCATACAGGCGGTCAGCGCCAGCTTTCTCGGCTTGCCATCAGACAAGAGGCGCTGGTAAAAGTCCCCAGGTTCTGTTGACATTTTACCGTAACCAGACGAGAGCGGCGGTGAAATGGAGGAAGCCCAAGTATCTGGTGTCCAGTTTCTCAAACCGGGAGAATATCCGGCGATAGTGCTTCATCTTGCCAATGAAGCATTCCACCAGATGACGCTCCCGGTACAGATGACGGTCATAATCAGCGGATTCCTTGCGGTTCGAGCGGGGCGGAATGACCGGGGTCATGCCCAGTTCCAGGATGTGCTGGCGAAACTCCCGAGCGTCATATCCTTTGCCTGCCAGTAGGTGCTCGCCAGCGTAACCGGAGATCAACCCCTCCGCCTGGGTGATGTCGTGCCGTTGCCCTCCGGTCAGGATGAACCGCAAGGGATTGCCCAAGCCGTCCACGCTCACGTGAACCTTCGTGCTGAACCCGTCTCGGCTCCGGCCCAGGGATTGGGCGGCCTGACCGCCGCGGCCTGTTGACTGAAGCCCAGGGCGTTCCGGTGGGTCTGGCGGTGGAAGAGACCAGCCGCCACGACATGTAGCTGGTGCGGGCCACGGTGGACGGCATGGCGGTATCCCGGCCGGAGCCCAACCCTGAGCATCCCCAGGGGATGCGCCTGGGCAAACGCCAGACCCGTACCTGATACGGGGGCCAGGACTTCGTCGAGGTGCGCCGCACCCTGGACGAGTTCGGCTTCACCGCCCACATCCGTAGTCGAGGCGAAGAAACTCGGGCCATCAAACGGGAGGCCGGTTTCAAGGTCACACGCTGGGTGGTGGAACGCGCCGGTGGTTGGCTCAACCGTTACCGGCGCATCGTGGTTAGTTGGAACAAGTCCACCGAGAACTACCTGGCCTTCCTGCATTTGGCCTGCGCCCCTGTCACACTCAGGGCACCCGGGTTATTACGATAGGGCTCTTAGCCGGTATTTCCGCAGAGCCTTACCGCAGAGCCAGCATCCGTTGCAAGGCCACCAGCGATTCCTGCTGCATTTGCTCGGGGACGTCGATGCGGTTCACGACTTCGCCCGCCACCAGGCTCTCCAGAGTCCACAGAAGGTAGGCCGGGTGTATCCGATACATTGTCGAGCAGGGGCAACTCACCGGGTCCAGGCAGAATATCGTCTTGTCCGGATTGTGCATCGCCAGGCGGTTGACCAGGCTGATCTCCGTGCCCACGGCCCACGCCGAGCCTGCTGGCGCTTCGTTGATGGTCTTGCGGATGAACTCGGTTGATCCGTTCATGTCCGCCGCTTCAACCGTTTCCATGGGGCATTCCGGATGCACCAGCACGGTGATGTCGGGGTACCGCTCGCGTGCCGACTCGATCTGCTTAACGGTGAATCGGGTATGCACCGAGCAGTGGCCTTGCCACAGGACCATCTTGGACTTGCGCAGTTGCTCGGGCGTGTTGCCTCCCATGGCTTTGAATGGGTTCCACACCACCATCTCGTCCAGCGGTATGCCCAGCTTCAGCGCGGTGTTCCGGCCCAGATGCTGGTCGGGCAGGAACAGCACCCGGTCGGCCTGGTCAAAGGCCCACTCCAGCACGGCGGTTGCGTTGGATGAGGTACATACCGCCCCTCCGTTGCGTCCGCACAGCGCCTTGATGGCCGCCACCGAGTTCATGTACGTCACAGGAAGTATGCCGCCGTGGTCTCCCAGTACGTCCTGCAGGTCTTCCCAGCCGTCTTCAACGTCCTGAATGGGGGCCATGTCCGCCATGGAGCAGCCGGCGGTGATGTTGGGCAGAATGATCTGCTGGTGTTCACCCGCCAGGATGCACGCCGTCTCTGCCATGAAATGCACACCGCAGAAGATGATGTAATCCGCTTCGGGACGCGACGCCGCCTCTTGGCTCAGGAGGAACGAATCTCCCTGGAAGTCGGCGTATTTGATGACCTCTTCTCGCTGGTAGTGGTGCCCCAACACCGTGACCGACTCACCCAGGGCGCGTCGTGCCGCGCCGATCCTTTCGTCAAGCTCGGCCGGGGAGCACGCCAGGTATTCGCCCGGGATTTTCTGCCAACGCACGTTGATCGCCAACTCCTCGGCCAGCGATTTTGCGGGCAGTTCATCCTCAGGGCGGCAGAAGGCAGCGTGCTCGATTTCAGTCAGGGGAATTGTCGGTTGCCTGGTTTGCGTAACCATTATTGCCGCCTCCTTAAACTAAAAAGCCGGGTCAGGCTGCCAGTCCCGCCAGGGACCATGGCCCGGTTCGATTGACCCGCACGTCAACCAGTCGCCCGGTCAGGTCCTGATGGAGCGTCTGGTCTGCCGTTTCGTCAATGTCAAAGTACACCAGTTTGTTGCCGCGCGTCCGACCACTCCAGCTTCCCCGTTTCCGGTTCTCCGCCAACACCTCGACGGTTTCGCCGAAGTAGGCAGAATTGATGCTGGTGAGGATATTTTCCTGCAGCGTTTCCAGTCCTTTCAGTCTGCGTTGTTTTTCTTCCTGGGGCAGGTCGTCATCCATCGTGCGCGCTGCGATGGTGCCGGGACGCGTCGAATACGCTGCGCCGTGGACCTTGTCGAAACGCAGATCCTCGACCAGTTGCAGCGTGTTCTGATATTGATGCTCCGTCTCTCCCGGGAAGCCTACGATTATGTCGGTGCTGACTGTAACGTCCGGGATGGTGTCCCGAACCTCGCAGATGATGTCCCGGTATTCGCTTATCGTGTAGGGACGCCGCATTCGCTGCAGCACATCGTCGTCTCCGGACTGCACCGGCAGGTTGATGTGTTCGCAAACCTTGGGCAGATTCGCCACCGATTTGATGATCCGGCTGCTCATGTACGACGGATGCGATGTCAAAAACCGTATCCGATCCAATCCGTCCACATCGTTCAGGCGGGTGAACAGGTCTGCCAAGTCCTGCCCGTCATCCCGGTCGTGCCCGTAGGCATCCACCGTCTGTCCAAGCACCGTGACCTCGCGGACCCCACGCGTCGCCAGCAGTTCGACCTCGTGGGCGATGTCGTCAACGGAACGACTCACCTGCCGGCCCCGACGGTACGGAATGATGCAGAACGTGCACATCAGGTCGCACCCGTGAATGATCGGCACGTAGGTGGCAACGTCCGGTTGTTGTGGCGCCAGCGACCCCACGCAACCTTCCCAATCCAGTCCCAGTCGTTCCCCCACCAGTTCCAGCAGAGGCTCGAATTGCTGCGGTCGCAGGAAGAGATCAACGTGAGGGAATCGTTTCTCCAGTTCGTCGGTTCTTGGGCCGACCATGCACCCGGTCAATGCCAGCACCGAATCGGGCCGGTTCTTGCGCAACGGTTGGGTCAGGTTCAGCGTGCCGGTTACCTTGTCCTCGGCGGACTGCCGAACCACGCACGAATTGAGCACCACCACATCCGCGTCGGCTGGACGCTTGGCGGCGGTGAGCCCCAATTGCTCTAACGCCGACCCCAGTCGCTCGGAGTCGGCGGTGTTCATCTGGCAACCAATTGTCCAGATGTGGTAGGTCTGCATCTGCTTTGTTCCCGTTTTCAGGGTATCCGTGGTCTCAATACCATCCGGGAAATGGCGGAGGGAGTGGGATTCGAACCCACGATCCCGGTTTCCCAGGATAAGCGCTTAGCAGGCGCCCGCACTAGACCACTATGCGATCCCTCCCAACCGTGCTGGGTGAGGGCAATTATATCCTATTGTGAATCGTGTTACAAACGAGCATAGGTCCGCCTGAGTGCCCCTCCGATATTGCCAATCGGTCAACCTTTCCGACGATTCTATGCCTCCCGCGATTCGAACCCCAGGACTTCCATCCTTCTGTCGGCTGAATCCGTAAGCCTGTCGCTCCCGCGTTCGGATGCCGATTCACAAGCGAAAGAACTGGGCGCGTCAGCCTGAATCCACCGTTTGACCGGCCAGGATGCGCTCACTAAAATGCGAATGTCATTCAAAAATAAACATTGACGATATAAATCGATTGGAGTTTGTGATGTACTTGCTGCGTACCCTGATCATTTCATTGTTGACCTTCACGATTGCGATGGCACTGGCCGCTTGCGGCAATGACGAACCGCCACCCAGCGCCGGAGTTTCGCCGACCGCCGCCGCTGCTCCGACAGATCCCCCGGCGGCTTCCACTGCCGTTACGGCTACCGCAACCGTCCCTCCCCCCACTGCCGTGCCGGCAGAACCCACGGCCGCGGCCCAACCCACGGCGACAACCGCCCTTCCAACCGCAGCGCCGACCCAACCCGCTGCATCGCCCACGATGCCTTCTCCACAGGCGGGAGACGATGCTGCAAACGCCGCGTTGGTAGAATACGCTGCCGAACACGCCGGCGGCCCCGGCGCCATCTTCGTCGGAGACGCCACGCAACTGATTGGCCTTCCCCCGCATGAGGGCCTGATGTTCCAGGTACCTGAGGCGCAATACGGGCAGGCGTCCGCGGCGTCTCTTTTCGGCGTGCCGCAGGCGGGCATCCCCGGCCACATGTTCATCTTCACCAGCGACTACTATCAGGGCTTGATGGAGAAGGCCAGGTTGACTCAGCCCACCGAACTCACCTCGACCGGTGAGACTATCGAAATCCATCACGTCTGCATCGACCGAAACCTTCCGACCTGCGTTCTGATCCAGACCTATTTCGCGCCCAATCTCGCTGAACGCACCAACGGGCAGGTCAAACTCTCGGTGTCTTCCTTCGCGGAACTGGGTCTCGCCGGCCCCAATACGCTGAGACAGGTTGGCGATGGCTCGCTGGACATGGTCAACATCTACACCGGTTACGTGTCCGGGGACCAACCCGCCCTCGAAGTGCAATCCCTGTGGGGGATGGCTGCCGATTGGGAAACCTCCTACCTGATGTTGACCGACCTTGCCCCCGACGTCGACCGGATGCTGTTTGACCTGTCCGGGGGAAGCCCCGTCCTCAACCGCAACTGGTTTGCCGGTTCCGACCAGTGGTTCTTCAGCAAAGAACCTCTGGCCTCGATGGAGGATTTCGAAGGCAAACGCATCCGGACCCATGCCGCCTCAATGTCCGATTTCATACGCGGCATGGGCGGTCAACCGGTGGAACTCAGTGTCAGCGAACTCTATATTTCCATGCAAATCGGCACCGTTGACGCTCTGGTGACCACCCTGCTCCTGGGAATCACCGGCCGCTTGTTTGAGGTTTCGGACTATATTGCCGGCCCAATCATCGGCTTCGGTTACACCAACAACGTGATCAACAAGGACGTTTGGGATCGTATTCCGGAAGACCTTCAACAGATCATGATCGAAGAAGGCGCCAAAACCGAGCTGGAGGCTTTGCGACTCGCCCCATTCCAGAACCTGATCGCCTTGCAGATCAGTCAGCAGGTTGGGCTGGAAGCGCGGCCGTTCACCGAGGAGACAGCCGCTCACATCCAGACGGTGGTGTTGCCTGAGCACGTTATCCCCGGGTGGTTGCGCCGGCTGGGATACCCCGGCAGCGGCGATGAAGCCGTCGCGATTTACAACGAAAAGTCGGCGCCGTACACGGGGTTGGCGATTGCTCCCGACGGTTCCATTCAGCAGGTTCCCATCACCAAGGGCCCGCGCGCTCAATGACAATAACGCCGGGCGCACGACCCGCTCAGGATGATCCTTAGAACAACCCCGGGATGAGTGGATTGGCCAACTGAAGGGCAATGATCGAATGGGGCCGATCGTGTGCAATCAACCGCTTGCGCCATGCCCGCCAAGGGGTATAATGGTACTCCACCGTGGGCCTGTAGCTCAGGCGGTTAGAGCGCAGTCCTGATAAGACTGAGGTCGTTGGTTCGAGTCCATCCAGGCCCACTTTCACACCCCGCGCGTGGTGAACCGGATACCCGTCATCTTGGGTAACGCCCGACAATGTTCGCGCCACCGGATTCGTCCCCAACCCGATTAATGACGTCAATAGGGGACCGCGCCCCAAGTGTTGGCCGCCACGATGCCCAGGAAGACCGCCAAAGCCGCTGACAAGCCTGCCGGAGCAGTGGTTCTGCTTTCCGGAGGCAACCCACAGATCGCCAAGGCCGACGGCGACGCTCCGGTACAGGCTTACATCGCCGCCATGCCGGAATGGAAAAGCGATGTTGGGCGCCGCCTCGATGACCTCATCGTACGCACTGTTCCCAACGTGCGCAAAGCCGTTCGGTGGAACTCGCCGTGGTATGGCGTCGAAGGGCAGGGATGGTTCGTGAGTTGCCACGTATTCGCCCGCTACGTGAAAGTGACCTTTCTCAACGGAGCGTCACTCGACCCTGTCCCGTCCGGTGTCGGAAAGGACCCGGACGCGCGCTGGCACAACGTCTTCGAAGACGGATTCGACGAGGCGCAGATGGCGGACTGGGTCCGGCAGGCTGCCGCCCTGCCCGGTTGGGACGGGTTCGACAGTCTCTGAGGCCGCCGCGCGCGCATTCCCTGAATAGCCGCTGAATCGGAGTGGCCGGGCTGAAGCCTGTATTGAGGGCGCTTGTCCGCACCATCTGCGGTTTTTCTTTGCCTGTCCGGGGGTTCCACCTCGGAAACATTCGGCCCCATGAGTACCGTTGCGAAAACTGCCGCAAATGTGACATGGAACCCATATCATTCGTACTGAGCCGTAATGTACCGTTAGCCGACCTGTAGCGGTCGAGCCGATTTTGGTGCGTCCGTCCGAGGCGGGCAAGATGTGTCGTTCGTCAACGGATTATTCGGGGCCGGACATGCGCAACTTACTGTGGAATCGGAGCAGCGCATTTCCGGCTTAACCAGGGGCTAAAACCGCGTGGACGGTCGGTAATTGCGGGGGTTCAACGTGAATAACAACGCGACCGCGGCAAAAACCTTGCGATTGGCCGCGATTTTATGGACCGGCGTGATGGCGGGGTTCTTCTACGCTCTCTCCGCAGTCGTCATACCGGGCTTGGGGGCAGCAGACCCGGTCGTCGCCATGGAATCCATGCACGTGATCAATGCCACCGCGCGCAACCTGGTCTTCACCGTCGGTTTCTTCGGAGCGCCCCTGCTCTGCGCGGTGGCCATGTTCCATGCGGTCTTCGCCCGCGATTGGCCGGCGGCCTCGATGGTGCTGTTCGGCGGCGCAGTTTATCTGATCGGCGCGTTCGCGGTTACGTTCGTGTTCAACCAACCGCTGACGGAGGCGCTGGGCCGGTTGGATCCCGGCGTTGCCGCCAGCCACACCAACACGCTGCGCCATATCAGCGAATGGTCGATTTGGAACAACGTCCGGATAGTTTCCAGCGCGGTCGCCTTTGCGTCGCTGGTGTGCAGCCAGGTCATAAAGCCCGCCAGGTCCGGTGCCGTACTTGAGATGGCGCGCCCTGCGCCAGGCGCCGCATAGCGCGATAGACCACAGCGCCGGCAACCCGGGCAACACGCTGAATCGCCCCGCGTGAGATAATAGAATCAACTGTCCCCAGTTGGTTATGCACGCGTTGGTTGCGGACACGCCGGGCGTCTGGCGCAAGACTGTGCAATCCGGTATATTCTGCGGGACTCATCGACACCGGGAGAGTACACCCAATGCTGGAAATGAGGGCCATCACCGCCGACGAATTCGAGCCGTGGGCGCGTGCCGAATCCCGGGCCCATAGCAACCGCCTGGCCGATGACCCGGACCAACTCCGGCCCCATTTCGACCTGACCCGTTCCATCGCCGTTTTCGACGGAACCGGAATCGTCGGTGGCGCCCACTCGCACCTGTTGGAAATGTCGGTTCCCGGCGGCGTCGCTGCCGTGGCGGGCGTGTCCAACGTCGCGGTCCAACCTACCCACCGGCGCCGGGGCATCATGACCAACATGATGCGCCACCAACTCGATGGGATCCATGAACGTGGCGAGCCACTGGCCGCTCTCTTCGCCACCGAAAGCCTGATCTACGGACGCTTCGGTTACGGTGTCGGTTCGATTCATGAGTTCTGGACCCTCGAACGTCATCACAACGCCTACGCGGTCAAGCACGACCCCCCCGGCGACGTGGTTTTCATCGACCCTTCCGACATGGTCGAGATTCTGCCGGACATCGCCCGTCGCGGAACCGAGGGGCGGCCCGGGGTTTTCCAACGCCCCATGCACCAATGGCAGCGAGAGTCTCAACTGCCCGAACACTGGCAGGGAGGACCTGGCGGCCTCTTTTACGCCTTGTACGTCGAGAACGATCAGATCGAGGGATACGTCAGTTACCGCACGCGGCGTCCCGCTCTCATTGTGAATGAATTGATGGTCACGACCCCGGCGGCCAACGTGGCCCTCTGGCGCTTCTGCTTCGACATGGACCTGATCGAGCGTACCGAGGCCGTCAAACGCCCGCAGGACGATCCGATGCCCTGGTTGCTGGCTGACCCCCGCCGCCTGCAACGTTCGGCTCGCGACGGACTGTGGCTCCGTATCGTTGACGTGGCCTCCGCCCTTCAACTCCGCCACTATCTTTCCGATGACCGCCTCAACCTCCAGGTACGCGACGATTTCTGCTCGTGGAACTCCGCGTGCTTTGAATTGGAAGGCTCGCTGGATGGCGCTGATTGCCGGCCCACTGACGCCTCGCCCGATCTGACCGTTTCGGTCTCGGCGTTGGCGTCCGCATACCTGGGCGCGGCGTCATTCACCACTCTGGCCCAGGCAGGCCTGGCGGAGGAGCGTTCTGCGGGCGCCCTGCTTCGAGCCGACCGCATGTTTGCTGCGCAACTCAGGCCGTGGACGCCCTATAACTTCTAGGATTTGGCCGGGCGGATCACCGCCCAACCTTGTGGCCTCAATCTCCCGACGCTTCGCAGTTCAGCATCCAGTTGATACCGAACCTGTCGGTGCACATCCCGAAGTATGCGCCCCAGAACATATCCTGGGGTTGCATCGCGACGTTTCCGCCTTCCGACAGTCCGGCGAACAGACGGTCAGTCTCTTCCCTGCTGTCGGCGGAGATACTCACCGAATAGTTGTTGCCCACGGTGGGAGGCGGCCCAAACGCGGATGTTGAGTCGCTGCCCATCAGGGTGTTGCTCCCGATGGGCAACGAGACGTGCATGACCCGGTCCTTCTCGTCGTCGGGCACCGGCGGCATATCGGATGGGCCCTCCCCGAAAGTGGAGTAAAAGGTGAACTCGCCCCCGAACAGGGAGCGGTAGAACTCAAACGCCTCGCGGCAGTTCCCGCCAAAGTGCAGGTAGGTATCAAGTTGCATGGGGTTCTCCGTATCAGTTTCGGCCGTTGTGTTGGTTTGCCTGCTGAAACGGACGATATTCTACTCTTCGCAGGGCTGCTCGGGCCGAGGGCGTCAACGCTCGCGGTTGGACCATGAGTCGCCAGATTGCCAGACTCCCGCCGCGATTCGGCGCCGGTAACGCTGGCATAATTCGGGGTGACGCCGGGCATCGGCATCACCCCAATCGATGGCGGATGTGTCCGGCGCCCCTATTGCTCGTCATCCGGGTGGGTCGTGATGAACCGGCCGGCCCGCGCCGGGTCAACGTGCGGCGCGCGAACTTCCACGCCCGCCTGCTCTTCCTGCAACCGCACCGTGACGCTGCTGTCGGACTCAGCCCAGCCCCGGTTCATGGCTTGCATCGCGATTTGTTCCGCCAGCGTGGACATTGGCATCGGCACGTCGTACTCCCGCGCCAACTCTGTTGCCAGGGAAATGTCCTTGTAGGCCAGGTTCAGCGCAAAGCTGGCCGGCTCGAATTCCCCGCGAAACATCGTGCGCACCAACCCTTCGTGCAGCACCCGCATGCGGCCCAGCGATCCGCGCCGGATGCACTCCCACAGCGCTTCCGGCTCAACGCCCGCTTTCACGCCCAGGGTCAACCCCTCCGCAATCGCTTGCCGGACGCTGTGCCCGATCATGTTGTGCACCAGCTTGGCCACGCTGCCCGCCCCGATTTCGCCGGCGTAGAAAACCTTGTCGCCAAAGGAGTCCAGGATTGGCTTGACCCGGTCAAATACCTCCCGCTCGCCGCCCACCATCACCGCCAGGTTGCCCGACGCTGCTCCGGTTTTGCCGCCGCTCACCGGCGCGTCCAGCACGTGGCATCCCTTGGCTCGGAACCGGGGCTCGATTTCGCGAATCAAAGTTGGTCGACTCGATGACAGGTCGATGTACACGCTTCCCGGCCTGATGCCTTCCAGCACCCCATCCAGCCCGGTGGATACCGCCTCAACTTCATAGGGCCCGGGCAGCGACGTGAAGGTGACATCGCTGGCCGCCGCCACCTCCGCCGGCGTGTTCGCCAGTCGCGCTCCGCCTTCCAGCAGCGGCAGCGCCGCCTCTTCCCGCAGGTCATACACGATCATCGGGTAGCCGGCCCGCTGTATGTTCGCCGACATTCCGCCGCCCATGTTGCCCAGTCCAATGAATCCAACGGTTTCCATAATCCTCACATGCTCCGATAGAAAATGCCGCCACCGGCGGATACGCCTGCCAGTATAACCACCCCGAATTTGCCTGTCACAGATTCCGTCCGGGCGAGCCTCCCGGCTTGCCCCGCCGGGGAATCGAATGCTAAACTTTGACAACCGCCAACCCACCCCGGAAACGCTATGCTGGCCGCCTCCGACGCTTTTCCCGTCGGCATTTTTTTGGATGCCGAGCGCCATTATTCTGACCTCCTGGGGCAAGTACGAAAGCTTGCCGCAGATTCCAGGGTCGCCACATACCTGGTGGGCGGGCCGGTGCGCGATCACCTGCTGGGCGTTCCGATGCACGATCTGGATATCGCGGTGGTGGGCAGCGCGCCTGCCCTGGCCCAAAAGCTGGCGGATTCCGTGGGGGGACGACTCACAGTGCATCCGCGCTTTGGGACCGCCACCGTCCGGACGCCCGAAGGCTCCCGGGCCATCGACTTTGTGACTGCCCGTCGTGAAACGTACGCGCGGCCCGGCGCTCTGCCGGATGTCGAACCCGGTACGATAATCGACGATTTGGGCCGACGCGATTTCACCATCAATGCGATGGCAATCCCCATCGGCGGCGAGGATTCTGCGCTGGTGGACCCGCACAATGGCCGCGCCGACCTTGATACCGGAATCATCCGCACCCTGCACCCCAACAGTTTTCAAGATGACCCGACGCGTATCTTTCGCGCCATTCGCTACGAACAGCGATTCGGGTTTCGCATCGCCGACGCCACGTTGGCCGATATTGAGGCAGCGCTGGGAGGCGGCGCGTTGGGCACCATCTCCGGGCCGAGAATCGACAATGAACTGGGGCACATGATATCCGAGGCTGCGCCGTTGCCCGCGCTGCGGAGAGCCACCGAGTTGGGAGCGCTGGCGGCAATCCATCCGTCCATGCCGACTGCGGCGCACTGGGACCGATTGGAGGGCTGGTCGTCGGTTCCCCCTGGCGCGCCCGCCGATGGCCGGAAATGGCCGGCGTGCTGGGACGCGGCGTTATTCTGGACCCTGACCGCCGATCAGGTAGCGTCGTCGGCGATGAAAAACCCGTACCGCACCAGGCGGGCACGCTACATAGACACGTTGAAACATCGCCTTTCGGACCTCACTGTCCAGGGTCTGACGCCCTCGGAAGTCTGCGCTCTGCTGGATGATCCCTCCTCTGAAAACTTCGAGCCTTACGCACTGACCGTTGCGTTGGCCTTCGCGGAACCGGAGGCGGCTGAACGCATCCGCCGGTACCTCACCGAGTGGCGCGACGTCAAACCGTTGCTGAGGGGTTCCGACCTTCTCGAATTGGGCGTACCCGTGGGCCCTGGGGTTGGGGAAGCCCTGACCGCCCTCCGCAAAGCCAGACTCGACGGCGTCACCAACAGCCGGCGCGACGAACGCGATTTGGTTCTCCAATGGGTGCCCCGCGATGGCGGGCGTTCCCGACAATCCGCAAACTGAGCCACATAACTGCATTGGTTCAAACCATCACCCAATACTTTTCTCAAGAGGTAACCAAATGGCAACTGCATTCCAGATACCCGGTCCTGTTTTTTGTGTCGTCTGCAACGATGAGTTGGATGGCCCACACCGGTCCACGTGCCAGATGTGCGGAGGGCCATTCCACCAACCCTGGCTTCCCGACAGCGATTCCCCGCGTTGCGGACGTGTGGCCAGCCACGACGAAACGCTGGCCGTGGTCTTCCTCTGCCGCGACTGCTATGACAATCGCCGTCCACCTTCTCAAAACTAAGGAGCGCAATCGCCAATGAAAGCCGTCTATATCGAAGCCCACGGAGACGTGGGGGTACTGCAATACGGTGACCGTCCCGACCCAGCGCCGGGACCGGGGGACGTCGTGGTGCGGGTCGGAGCCAGCGCGCTCAACCGCCTGGACATCTTCACCCGTGAGGGCCAACGAGGCCTGGAGCGCGAATTCCCGCCTCCGCTGATCCTGGGCGGCGACACCGCCGGCGAGGTTGTTGCTATCGGAACGGACGTGACCAGCCTCAGCGTCGGCGACCGGGTGGTGGTCAATCCCCGTTTATCCTGCGGCGTCTGCCAGTGGTGCGGCGCCGGCAAGGATGACCTCTGCCGTCGCAGTCGTTTCCTGGGCACCGCCCTCGATGGCAGCTATGCCGAACTCGTCTCTGTGCCCGAGGTCAACGCTTACCGTCTGGATTCCGGCGTGTCCGTCGCCGACGCCGCTGCCATCCCGACCACCTACCTTCCGGTGTGGAACATGGCGGTGCGGCGCGCAGCCCTGCAGCCCTGGGAAACTGCGCTGGTCTTCTCCGCGTCGGCCGGCGTGGGCGCGGCCGCCATACAGGTTTTCAAGAACGTCGTGGGAGCCACGGTCATCGCTACCACCAGCACTCCCGAAAAGGCGGAACTGGCGCGCAACCTGGGCGCTGACCACGTCATCAACTACAACGAGGAGGACATCACCCAGCGAGTCCGTGAGATCACCGGCGGAGCCGGCGTTGACCTCCTGGTGGACCACGTGGGCGCCGACGTTTGGGGCCACGGGTTCCGGTCTTTGCGGGCCGGCGGCCGCTACTGCATCTGCGGGGCCACCAGCGGACTGCGCACCGAGTTACATCTCGGGCTGCTGTTCAGCCGCCAGATCGAGATCTACGGCGGATACATGGGTTCCCGGGAGGATATGCGCCAGATAGTCGCCAGCCTCAACCGTGGCGTCATCAAGCCGGCCATCCACGAAACCTATCCGTTGGCCCAGGCCGCCGACGCTCACACCGCCATGGAAGCCACCAACTTCTTCGGCAAACTCCTGCTGCAACCGTAGGGACGCTTTCCAACGCGCATAATCGTAGGGGCGACTCATGAGTCGCCCCTAAACTGGTTGCATCGGCAAACGGAAATATCACCGCAATGCCGAATTGGTCGGTCTCATAATTCCCGGCCAAGCCTGTTTTGATACGACGCAGGTGGCACAACCGGGATTCTCACCCCTTTCCCAGCGCCCCCCGGACCGCATCCACCACGTCGTCCATTGCCACCATCTCCGCTTCCTCGGCGGTCCGACCCCGTATCTCCACGGCGGACTGCCGCAGATTACGCGGACTCACCACCAGCCTAACCGGAAGCCCGATCAGGTCGGCGTCGTTGAACTTGACGCCCGCCGCCGCGTCCTCGCGGTCGTCAAACAGCGTTTCTATGCCGGCCGCCCACAGCCGGTCGTACAGTCCTTCGGCTGCCTCGGCGACCGACTCGTCCGCCATATTCAGACCCACCAGGTACACCTGGTACGGCGCGATGGGTGGCGGGAACAGGATCCCCCGTTCGTCGTGGTTTTGTTCGATCGCCGCCGCCAGGATCCGGCTCACCCCGATTCCGTAGCAGCCCATGGTTATCGGTTGCTGGTGTCCGTCCGGGTCAAGGTAGTAGGCGCCCAACGCCTCGCTGAAGAACGTCCCCAGCTTGAAAATGTGACCCACTTCCACGCCGCGCGTTGATTCCAGCATGGACCCGCATTGTGTGCATTGATGGCCGGGTTGGGCCAGCGCGATGTCCGTGATCACATCGGCGTCGAAGTCTCGAGGGTAATTGGCGTTGCGGTAGTGCGTGTCCGGGTTGTTCGCGCCCACCACGAAATTGCCGCCATCGTTCATGGACGGATCGGCGATCTTTCGGATATTGTCCAGCCCGATGGCCGATGCCGAGCCGGCAACCAGGCCGGCTGCCGCTACTTCCTCATCGTCCGCCAATCGCAACTCGTTGCAGTGCAATGCGTTCTTCAGTTTGACTTCGTTGACGTCCAGATCGCCCCGGATGGTTACGAATACCACCTCCCCGTCGGCTGAATAGAACACGGCCTTCAGCGTTTGCGCCTCGGATATGCCAAGGTACTCCGCCAACGTGGCGATGGTCTTGATACCCGGCGTGCTGACCTCCTCCAACGGCAACGGGTCCGGCGTAGCCTGGCTGGGGTACACCCCCTCAGCCTTTTCCGCGTTGGCCGCGTATCCGCACCCGGGGCAGGTGATCACGGTGTCCTCACCGGTGTCGGTGGGCAGCAGGAACTCGTGGGAGTCCTTGCCGCCGATGGCTCCGCTGTCCGCTTCGGCCATCACCACCGGAATGCTGCACCGCCGGAACACGTTGCGGTAAGCCTGGGCCATCGCCTGGTATGAAACGTCCAGCCCGGCGTCGCCGGCGTCGAAGGAGTAGGCATCCTTCATGGTGAACTCGCGCACCCGCACCAGGCCGGCGCGAGGCCTCGGCTCGTCCCTGAACTTCGTTTGCATCTGATACAGGATCACCGGCAGGTCGCGGTAGCTTTGCACGTTCCCCTTGACGATGTTGGTTACCACCTCCTCGTGCGTTGGAGCCAGCGCCATCGGCCGGCCGCGCCGGTCCTCCAGGGAGAACATATTGTCGCCGAACGCGGCTGCGCGCCCCGTCTGCTCCCACAGTTCCATGGGCTGCAATGCCGGCATTCTCAGTTCCTGGCTGCCGGCGGCGTCCATCTCCTCGCGGACGATCTGCTCAACCTTCTGCAACGACCGCCACGCCAGCGGCAGGTATGCGTACACGCCCGCGGCCACCTGCTGAATCAGGCCCGCCCGCAGCATCAACCTGTGGCTGGCGGTTTCCGCTTCCGGCGGGTCGTCCCGCAGAGTTCGGGTTACAAGTTTCGATATGCGCATTGTTTTACCTTGCCTCGCAGGTGATGGACTGTTGGCTTCGTCATCCCGGTCCGATTTGGGATGATCCCGGCCTCCGGGCTAGTGACCATCCGCCGGGGCCAGCGCGTGCGGCTCATGCGATGGCGCGGACGCCGCGCCGTCGGAATCCCCGAGGGGAGCCTACCCCATGGGGTTGACGTTCGGCATACCCAGCCGGAACTGACCCAGGTTGTCGTACGCGCTGGTGTTCACCATGAAATGCTGCGCCGCCGCGTTCATGTCCCGCATGCAACGCTGCAGAACCCGGTCGTTGTAGATGGCGTTGCCTCCACCGTACCGGAACGCCGTCGTGGCCACCTGGCAGGCGATGTCCGTGGCGTACACGCACGCGCCCCGCAACCGCAGTTGCCGTTCCAGATCAGGCCGTTCGTTGCGCAGGCAGAACTCCCACGCGTCCTCCAAGGCTTCCCGGCACAGCGCCCGCGCCGCTCGCAGTTGCTGGTCGCACTTGCCCAGATCGTGCTGCAACGCCCCACGCATCGCGATGGCCGATGTCAGGTATCCTCGCTGATATGAGCCGGCTTGCAGCGAGATTTCGTCCAATGCCCTCCGTGCCACCCCCAGGGCGAAGGCGGCGTGGTCCGGAGTTACGAAACCGGGCCGGCCCAGCCAGAACATCGGGCCGCCCTTGCGCGGGTCCGTGGACATCAGGTCGAATGTGAAGTCCTCAGGCACGAAGTAATCGGTCAGCACAAAATCCCTGCTCCCGGTGCCTTGCAGACCCATCACCTGCCAGTTGTCCAGGAACTGCACGTCCCCGATGGGGCACGCCATTATCATGTGTTCCGGTCCAGGTTCGTCGTTGGTGACGATGCGGAAGCCGGCCATCAGCCACGACGAGTGCGCCGATCCGCTGGCGAAGGGCCAACGCCCGCTGACCCGCCAACCACCGTCCACCGGCGTCGCCAGTCCCCGTGGTATCACCGCGCCGGAAACGATGGGCATCCTTCCGTCAGCGTATATCCGCCGCACGCCGGACTCGGGCAGGAATGCGCCCACCCAGGCGGCGCTGGTGCTGTTGATAAACGCGCACCAACCCGCCGAGGGGTTGATGTAGGAGAGTTCGTCGCACAACTCGAGGTACAGGAGTGGGTCAACCTCCGGTCCTCCCAGTTCCTTGGGCACCTTCAGCGACAACAATCCTTCCCGGTACAGGGCTTCCACCGATGACCAGGCCAGCGTCTCCTGCGCGTCGTTGGCTTCCGCGTCCGCTTCCAGCGTTGGCCGGATCCGGTCGATGGCTTCCAGCAGGTGAACCCTCAGCGCCTCCCGTTCGGTCGGCAGATCTGGAATCCCCAGGTTTTCCAGGGCGGATACGTCAAACGATGCGATGGTGTCGGTTGTGGTGGTGGCTGATGTCATGGATGGTTCCTGTCGGCTTGATTATCTGTGGAAGTTCACGAATGTACCGGAGTTTTCTCGATCTCCTCCATCAACGCGTCCAGCATTTCGGCCTCCGGCACCACCCGGACCTTCTCCCCCTTTCGGAAGATGATCGCCCGCCCAGCGCCCGCGGCGATCCCCACGTCCGCATCCTTCGCCTCGCCCGGCCCGTTCACCTCGCAACCCATCACGGCCACCTTGATTTTCCGGTCCGTCTTTTTCAGCAGCGCGTCCACGTCGTTGGCCAATTTGCGTATGTCCACGTCCGCACGTCCGCAACTTGGGCAAGCCACCATCACGGCGCCCTTGTCCCGCAGGTTCAGGGACTTCAGAATCTCGTAGCCCGCGATCACCTCTTCCACGCTGTCGTCGCTCAATGATACCCGTATGGTGTCACCGATGCCCTCGTACAGCAGCACGCCCAGTCCCACGGCCGTGCGGATGGATCCAGACTTCGCGGTGCCGGCCTCGGTGATGCCCAGGTGCAGCGGGTACGGCACCATTTCGCTCAGCCTGCGGTACGCTTCAACCGTGGTGGGCACGTCAAACGCCTTCATGGATATCTTGATATGCTCAAAATCCTGCTCTTCCAGCAGGCTGATCTCCCAGAGCGCGGTGGCGACCATGTGGTCAACCACGCTGTAATCGCCTTCCTGCGCTTCGCCGGCTTTTGGCAACTGGTTGACCAGGTCCATGTGCCGTGAAAATCCACGGGTGCGTCCGATGCCGCCCACCGGGGGAAGGCTGCCGAAGTTCACGCCGATGCGGATGGGAATGTTCCTTTCCTTGGCCGTCTGCACCACCTCGCGCACCTGGTCCTCGTTGCGCAGGTTGCCGGGATTCAGCCGCAGGCAGTCCACTCCGCCGGCGGCGCATTCCAGCGCAAGCTGGTAGTGAAAATGAATGTCGGCGATCAGTGGGATCTTGATCTGCTTCTTGATCTCCGCCATCGCTTTGGCGGCTTCCATATCGGGCACGGCCGAGCGTATGATCTCGCAGCCAGCCTCTTCAAGTTCGTGAATCTGGCGGACCGTCGCCTTGACGTCCCGCGTATCGGTCTTGGTCATCGACTGCACGGAAATATCAGCGTCGCCGCCAACTTTGACGCCGCCAACATACACCGGCTTGGTAACTCGCCGCCTGGTCATGGTCATCATCGCACCGCCATTCGGGGGTAGGCACAAACTATAAATCGTGGTAGCAGGTCAATCATACACGATACCCGGAAATCCCTGCCACACCATTGGCGGCAAGGCCACGGGCCAAACACCGTGCTGCCCGCCTTGGAATCCGGTTCATGGCGATCAATCGCGTTCCCGTGGGCTGGGGCAGGGCCATGCGATTATTGGCCATGGATGAGGGAGTCCGCTCATCCTGAGCCTGTCGAAGGACGAGCGGACGGTGAGCAGGGAACCGTTCTGGCAACAGCAATTGCCTTTTGCCGGTGTAATCGAACGGCCCTGGGGCTGCGGTTTTTTTACCTGGCAACCCTCATTGGAGTATAATAAACGAGGCCAACCCCGCCGAATCAGACCCCAGGTAGGTGATGTCGTGCGTGAAGTAATCCAGGAAGCGGTCACTCAGCTAGAATCCGGTAACCCCTGTGTGCTGGCCACCGTGGTCCGCACCAAGGGATCCACTCCCCAAAAAGCCGGCGCCATGCTCCTCGTTCGTGAGGATGGTACCGCCGTTGGCACCCTGGGGGGAGGGTGCGTCGAGGGCGACATCTGGTTTGCCGCTCGAGAGATCCTCCGCAATCAGGGCGGCGCTGAGTTCAAGGACTACTACCTCAACGAAGACATCGCCGCCCGGGACGGTTTGGTCTGCGGCGGCACCATGTACTTCTACCTCGAACCCTTTTGGGATACCGACGATTTCTCCGACATTGGCAATGAACTGATTGGCGCCTACGACGGGGCCGATCCGGCCGCCCTGGCCACGATAGTTCGTTCCGATGGGGACACCGCTCCGTTGGGCGCCAAACTGCTGCTCCGTTCCGACGGTTCGGTGGCGGGCGGAATCGGCACTGCGGAACTGGACGAAACTGCCCTGGAAGTCGCTGCCCGCGTCGCTGCCGTGGGAGCCAACGAGTCGGTCGCCATCGACGACAAGACCGAGCTTTTCGTGGAGGGGTTCACCACTCCGCCGACGCTGGTCATGGTGGGTGGCGGACACGTCGGCAAGGCCACCGCCGATCTGGCCCACCGCCTGGGCTACCGCGTTTACATCGTGGACGACCGGGAGGATTTCTCAAACGCGGAACGGTTCCCCTACGCGGAGGAGACCATCGTCGCGCCCTACACCGACTGGGCCCAACACCTCGATATCAACGTCAACAGCTTCATAGTCGTTGCTTCACGCGGCCACTGGTTCGACGACGTTGCCCTGGAGTCCGCCCTAACCACCCGCGCCCGCTACGTTGGCCTGCTTGGCAGCCGGCGCAAGACGCTGATGATCTACCAACGGTTGCTGCAGGAAGGCGTCCCACGGGAACGACTGGCGGAGGTTCGCGCTCCAATCGGCCTGGACATCGGAGCTTTGGAACCCGAAGAGCTTGCGGTCAGCATAATGTCCGAAGTCATCATGGCCCGGCGTGGCGGCAAGGGTTCACCCATGACCATGGACGATTGGTACCTCGAACGGGCAGAGCGCCGCGCCAACCGCGCCATGGATGTTCCTGCCGACTGACGAGCGTCTCCGAGATTCGCTGAATCCGGCCACGGACCAGTCCTCCCGCGAGTTCGGGCAATCCTCCGGCGGCCAGGTGCGATTGTCGCCCGTTTGGTCCCCGGCATCGTGCCGGGCGTTTCTGCATAGGCGCGACCTGCGCCCCTAATCCCGACCATATTGATGGACGCGCGGATTGACCGCTGGTTGTCGGGCAAACTTGGGATTACTCTCCGCCGGCTCTTTCGTCGGTGGTCTATCAATTCGGCGTCCGCTATACTTCGCCCTGCGTCATCCGAAACTAACGGCGACCCGGCGGTACTGCGACTTCGGCCCGCCCGACAGCCGATCGAAAACACCGAACATTCAACGTTGATGAGTACGCCAGTATCTGACACAACGCCCTTCACTTCGGCCATCCTCCTGGCTGCCGGCGTGTCAAGGCGAATGGGCACCCTGAAGGCTCTCCTGGACTGGCAGGGTCGGCCGCTCATCATGCACCAGATTGTCGCCCTCCGCGAGGCCGGCGCCGACGAGGTTGTCGTCGTCCTGGGACACCGGGCCGATGAGCTTCAGGCCCGTATCGGAGCCAATCGAGATGTTTATAACGTCGGGAACGTGCGCTGCGTCATCAACTCGGCATACGCTGAGGGCAAAACCACATCAATCAAAACCGGACTGCGCGGCATCTCCGACGACCTCGGCCACACCGGCCCCATCCTGATGCTCAATGTTGACCAACCCCGCAGCGCCGGGCTGATCCGAAAGGTACTGGACTCCCACAACAACGGTGATGGTGCGCTCATCACCATACCCGCCTGCCAGGGCAAGGGAGGGCACCCCATCGCCATCAGCAGGACCCTGCACGATGAATTGCTGGAAATCACGGAGGCCACGCAGGGTATTCGGGCGGTGGTGATGCGCCACCTGCACGCCACTCAACGCATGGAACTTGGCGCGCCCGAACTACTGTGGGATGTGAACACTCCGGAGCAGTACCGTGCCGCGCTCGCCGAATCCGGTTTCACCGTATCGGGCTGACTGGCGGCGCTTTAAACGGGGAAAGGCCGGAACGCGATAAACAGTCGCGGTTCCGACCCTCTGTTTTCCATCAGCTTCGCCGTCTGGCTCCGGCTGTGCCCGGATACTCTCGCCCTTTCGGGAGCGCCTGAGATGCGCTGCTTGGGACGAAGTTGCGTTGTTAGCGCCACTCGACGGCCCGCTCGATGCGGTTTCGCCCCTGTCGGCTGCTGCGCAGCGTCGTCACACTGCGTCCGCTCCGCCAACGGGGCGCTTACAGGGGAAATGCCAACTATGGTTCAGCGTAATCAGCGAAACCACTTCTAACCTCCTGCAATGACGACGGCGGTTTGCCATCGGGTTTCCGGTGGGTGGGGGTTCCCTGCATCCCCAGCACCTTGAATAAATAGTATATCGTTTATTGATGCTTGTCAACACCTCCGGCCAGCGAATTTATCGCGGATTTCGGCAAATTGTCGCCGATGAAATCGGCATTTGAGTTAGACTACTGTTAACTCCAGCAAACCCGAGGGCAGTCGAGGAATGAACGAACCGAAGGACAGTAAACGGATAACAAGTGCGGATGCACCCAGCGTATACGGGGACGATGGGGTCACCATCGTCGGCATGATCGGGGTCGTGCGCGAGGCTTCCGCCAACCGGGGCGCGACGCTCAGTCTGTTTGGGGGAGGCATAAACCCGGGGGCCGAGGTGCCGTCGGGCGTTGACCCAGACTACATTCTCGACTTCGCCCGTACCCATGAGGAAGCCGGGTTCGATATGGTGCTCACCGGTTACTCGTCGTCAACTCCCGACGGCTTTGAGGTCGCCGGATACGCGGCGGCCCATACCGAACGGTTGGGATATCTCATCGCCCATCGCCCCGGATTCGTGGCTCCCACCCTCGCCGCGCGCAAGGCTGCCACTCTCGACCAACTCACCAACGGGCGCATCGCGTTGCACGTAATCACCGGCGGCAACGATGTGGAACAGCGGCAGGATGGCGACTGGCTGGACCACGATGCCCGCTACCGCCGCACTGATGAGTACCTTTCCGTCATGCGGCGCATCTGGACCGAGCACGAACCTTTTGATCATGAAGGCGAATTCTATCGCCTGGAGAGCGCGTACAGCCAGGCCCGCTGTCGCCAGTCTCCCCACCTTCCGCTGTTTTTCGGCGGAGCGTCTGATATTGCCCTGGACGTCGCCAGCCGACGCGCCGACCTGTTTGCGCTGTGGGGCGAACCCAGAGCGTCCATCGCCGAACGTATCGCCGATGTTCGGGCCCGCGCTGCCGCGGCGAGGCGCGACCCTTCCGAAATGCGCTTCAGCCTGTCGGCCCGTCCCATCCTGGCGGAAACCGAGGACAAGGCGTGGCAACGTGCGGAGGAGATCCTCGCCAGGATCCAAAATGCCACCGCCGGCAGAATCACCCCCGGCGTACCCACTCGTCCGCAATCCGAAGGTGCGTGGCGTTTGCTGCGTTTCGCTGCGGCGGGCAATGTCCACGACGAACGCCTGTGGATGCCCATTGCCGCCGCCAGCGGCGCGTCAGGCAGCACCACGTGTCTGGTCGGAACCCCCCAGCAGGTGGCCGATTCCCTCCTGGCATATTACGATCTGGGTTGTTCCGCGTTCATCATCCGGGGGTTCGACCCTCTGGCCGACGCCGCCGAGTACGGCCGCGAACTGATTCCCCTCGTTCGCGAGGGCGTGGCCCAGCGCCAACCCAGATTCGCTCACTGACGAAACTTATTCTCTCTGCAAGTACCGGAGGCCAGCAATGGTAGATTACTCAGCCCTGTTCTCGCGCAACTTGCCGCGCGCAGTCGCAACCCCGGAGGGCGCCAGCGCCCCGGCAAAGTACATCTTTTCGGTGACCAACGCGGTTCCCGAAGTGATCGCCACCGATGAGTACCTGACCGCCATTCGTTCCGGCCTGGAATCCGGAGGCCCCAACTCGCTGGCGGCCTACCCGCCCACCGGCGGCCACGTTGGTCTCCGCGAGTTGGTTGCCGAGCGGTTGTCTGCCAACCGGGGTTTCTCGCCGAATCCGGACGACGTGTTCATCTCCGACGGCGCCGGCGGCGCAATTAACATAATTCTGGATTCCTTCATCAATCCTGGCGACCCCATCCTCGTCGAGGAATTCACCTACATGGGCAGCCTGCGCATGATGCTGGAACGAGGCGCTGAGCCGATTCATGTGGCCTGCGACACTGACGGTATGCTCCCGGACGCGTTGGAGGATGCCCTGGTTTCTCTGGCCAACGCCGGCCGCCGGCCCAAGTTCGTGTGGATGATCCCGGTATATCAGAACCCCTTGGGATTCACGCCTCCAGAGGTTCGCCGGCGCGCCCTGCTGGACGTTGCCCAGCGTTACGACGTGCCCGTTCTGGAGAACGAGTCCTACGCGGATTTCCGCATCGATGGCGACCCGCTGCCCACCGCCTTCTCCGGCCTGAGCGACCGGGGCGACGTGATGTACGTATCGTCCTTCACCAAGTTGCTTGGTTGCGGCTTGCGGGTGGGATTCGGCGTGCTGCCGCCGGGGGTGAAAGATGCCCTGCCGCAGGTGAACGCCGAAAACCTGCCCCGTCGCGGCGTGAGCCATCTCGCCACCATGATGGTCTATGAATACCTGCGCGAGCATGAGGCCGAGCACATTGAGGCGGTGAGGCGCGCGCTGCAGGTGCGGCGGGACGCCATGCTGGGGGCCTTGGAGCAGAATTTCCCGGCCTTCTGCGAATGGACGCACCCTCAGGGCGGGATGCTCGTGTTCGTTCGCCTACCGGAACGCGCGGATACCTGGGCGACTCTGGCCAGGGCCACCGAACGCGACGTCAAATACAACCCCGGCGGCGTATTCAGGGCTGACCGGGGTCGCAACAATTACCTGCGGCTCACCTACAGCCACAACTCCCCCGAGGAGATCCGCGAGGGAGTTGCACGTTTGGCGGAACTGTTCCGCGAAGAGGGCTATTTCGAGGGATAAACCGCGAGGTCGTCAACTGTCACGAAGGCGCGCCCGTTCCCTGCCTTCGATAAAGTGGACGGCTTCGTCGGGGCTGATTCGACCCACCGGCCCGCTGGCGTACATGGCTCCCAGGACGGTGCCACCGCGACCCAGCAGGAACTCGGTGGGTTGTATGTAGCCGCCCCGGTCGTCGGACCACCAGGATCCCAACCGGTCGGCGTCTTCCCGGGTCACCCCATACGCCATGGGGTAGGACACGCCGGATTTCTCCGCCATTTCCTGCACGATTTCCCTGGACTCAACACTCGCGCCGACCATGGCAACGCCCATTTCGGCCAGGGATTCTTTCTGCGCTTCCCATGCGGCCAACTGCCGCGAACAATAGGGTCACCATACGCCGCGATAGAACAACACCGCCAGGTAGCGGGATGACATATCGTCCGGCAGCGACAGGGTGCCGCCGTCAATCAAATCGAAAGTGAATGGCGGCAAACGGTCGCCCTGCTGAAGTTTATCGCTCATGATCTGTGCGCTCTCCCGGTTTTCTAGTCTCCAACCGCCTCGGCAGTCTCCGACTTCAGGCGTTCGGGCCACCATGGGTCGTCGTATTCGTTGAACAGACCCTTCATGTGGGGCATCACTTCATTGGCAAACAGGTCCGTGTTCTTGCGGACCAGTTCCGGCGGCATGCTGCCGATTTGCAGCAGCACCATCAGGTGGCCGATGCGGAGCAGTTCGCACGCTTCCGTAAGCTTGCGGCGCACCGTTTCGGGGCTTCCGCCAATAACGTGTCCCTGCGCTATGTAGTCCTTCCAGCTATTTTCGTTGGCGGCACGTTGCGCTTCCTCGCCCATCTGCGGGCGCAGCGACTTGCGGATGGAATCCAGCGAACGATAACCGGGGGATTCTGCGAAGGGCGGGTACACGCGCAGCATCTTTTCGTAGAAATACTTGACGTGTTCTTCGTAGTCCTTCTCAGCCTGCTCGTCCGTTTCGGAAACGCAGACCAGTTGCAGGAACCCCAGGCGATGCGGATTGTCGTCTATGCCACGCTCGGCCACGCGTTCCCAGTATCCCTTGACGATGTTGTGTCCCCGCAGGTAGCCGTAATAGGACAGGTAGCAGTACACATAGTCGCGGTCCAGGACCCAATCCCATGTTTCCAGGCTGCCGGAACCGGGAACCCACACCGGCGGATGCGGTTCCTGCATCGGCCTCGGCCAGATGCTGATGTAGCGAAGCTTGTTGTACTTGCCGTTGAAGATGGTCGGCTGGTGCTGGGTCCAGGCCTGCATCACCACGTCGTGGGCCTCGGTGTGGCGTTCCCGCAGCGTGATGGGCACCTGACCGTAGGAGAAGGTCGTGTCCATGGAAGTCCCCACCGGGAAACCCGCCACCAGGCGACCGCCTGAGATGACGTCGATCATCGCCATTTCTTCGGCGACACGCACCGGCGGATTGTACAGCGCCAGGCTGTTGCCCAGAACGATCACCGCGCCGTTGTTGGTGCTGTTGGCCAGCACCGACGCGATCAGGTTGGGCGACGGCATGATCCCGTACGCGTTGTTGTGGTGCTCGTTGACGCAGATGCCGTCGAATCCGGCCTGGTCGGCATATTGCAACTGCTCAATGTAATCGGCGTAGTACTGATTCCCCTTCGCCGGGTCGAAGTTCTCGTTGGGGAGATCAACCCACGCGGAATGGTGCTGCTCTGCAAAATCGTCCGGCAGATCCTGGTAGGGCATCAGGTGAAAAAAGGAGACTTTCATGGTTGCGAACCTCGACGGCCACAGCGCCGCCTCTCGGGGATTTTCGGATTGTAACATAGGCTCGGGCGTGGGCTGATCATGCCGGCCGCACGCCCGATGCATCCGGTCAGGCGGACAGCCACCCCTTGACGCCCGCAATGAAGTCGGAGGGGTTGTCCTCAAACACCATGTGCCCGGCCCGCTCAATCTCCACCAGCGTTCCCTGCGCCAGGGTGTCAACCATCTGTTGGGCGGTCTCCTCGGTCAGCAGGTCAGTTTCGGTTCCCCGGACCACCAGCGTCGGGCACGTGATGCGCTCCAGGGCCGGCCACAGGTCAACGGCCGGGGCCGCCGTGCCGTTGATGCGCTGTTCGCGAATCTCCGGGTCGAACTTCCAACCGATTTTCCCGTCGTCCGTCGTGTAGGTCTGACCACCCAGGCGGCGGCGCATGACCGATTCCGACGCGAAACGGTTGCCGCCCTGCACGTGGGCCAAGGCGTCTTCGAAGGAGTCGAACTGAGGCGGCAGGCCCCTGAGTTCCTCGGTGATCCGGTTGCCGCCGGAGGGTTCAATGCGCGGCCCGATATCCACGATGCACAGGCATTCCAGACGCTCCGGGTACTTGCCGCCGAAGGCCATGCTGTTGCGCCCGCCCATGGAATGGCCGAACAGTATGAACTTGTCCAGACCGATGGCATCGACGAAGCCAGCCAGGTCGGCCACGAAGGCGTCGGTGGAGTAATCGCCGCCCGGGGCGTGGTCGGTGTCGCCGCGACCGCGCTGGTCCATGGCGTAAACGTGATAATCCCCGCACAGGGACGCCGCAACGTCTTCCCAAACATGGGCGTGCCCGCGCAGGCCGTGGAGCAGCACGATGGGCGGCGCGCCCTCATTGCCCCAATCGAGGTAGTGGATCTTTATCCCGTTGGCGGTGACGCTCTTGCTCTTCGGTTGAACTTGGGTGGTCATAACCATCTCTCCTCAGGGTTCGGCATGGTCGGGTCGGGTTTGGGGATCTTCGGTCTGCGCGCCGCTTACTTCAACTGCCAGTTGGGGCGACGCTTTTCGGAGAAGGCTTTGGGTCCTTCCTTGCTGTCCTCGGTGGTGAGGATGTAGTCGTAGGCCACGTAGGTTTTTGCGCTGATTTCGGCGATGGACATATCCAGGCTGCTGTAGGCCAGGTCCTTGATGGTGCGAACGGCCAGCGGGGCATTCTGCGCAATGCTCTCAGCCATCCTGATGGCCTCGGGCATCAGTTCCTCCGGGGACACCACCTTGTTCAGGAATCCCATTTCCCTCACCCGCTCCGCCGGCAGCAGGTCGGCGGTCATCACCAGTTCGAGGACGTTGGAAATGCCGATCATCTTGGTCAACTCAACCGCGAACGGAGGCATCAGGCTCCACTTCGTCTCAGTGATGCCGAGCCTGGCATTGTCGGCGGCGAGGCGCACGTCGCACATCTGGGCAATCGACCAACCGCCGGCCGCTGCCGCGCCGTTGACGGCGGCCACCAGGGGTTTGGCCGGGCGCTCCCACATGTGGGGTTTGTTGGGCGACATGCTGTTTTCGGCGCGAGCTTGGACACCCTCGGCGTTGTCGGATGCGCGCTCCTTGAGGTCTCGGCCGGCGCAGAAGTTGCGGCCGGCGCCGGTGACCACCGCCACCCAGGCTTCGTCGTCCTCGTTATCGAAGTGGTTGATCACTTCCTGCAGCTCCCGGCGCAGTTGCCGGTTGATGGCGTTCGACGACTCGGGCCGGTTCAGCGTGATGATCGCCACATGGTTATCGGTGCCGGTCTTTTCATAGAGAATAGTTTCAGGCATTGCGGTGCGGTCTCCTTGTGTCTCCCGAATGATGGCGTGTATGCCGATGCAGGCATCAGGCGTAGTGGCCCAGGAATTGACCACCGATTACGTGCAGATGCCCGTGCGACTGACTTTGCAATCCATCATAGCCGAAATTGGACAGGATGCGAAAACCGTTGGGACAATACATGCAGCCCAGGGTGGCCGCCACATCTCCGATGCGAGTCAGTATGCCGCTGCTCCACATCTCCAACTGGGACATATGGCGGCGTGGCATCACCAGCAGCATGATGGGCACCCACGTCAGGCGGTTAACGATGGCGATGATGTCGTTGTCGAGGTACCGGATCCGGGCCGGTTCGCGGCCGGCGATGATTTCACAGAACACGCAATACTGTTCGGCGGCGTGGGTGGTGTCATTCTGGCTGGTCATGGCGATTGCTTGGCTACCTCATCGGACACGCTTGACGCATCAATTTCGCAGCGATTGTAACCCATGTTCGCGGGTGCGGGATGTGATTGCGGCGGCGCTCTTTGGCGAACCGCCCGCCCGCGCAGTCCCGTGATGCTTTGGCGTTCTCACGCCCCTGGCGTCCCCGGCATCTTGATGCACGGCTGGCGCGCATCACAAACTCACAGCACAACCGGTTGGACATACACCGCAACGCTGATATTCGATACGGCCGGCCATTTCCGGTAATCCGCAGGGTGGGTTGAAGCGTCAACCCTCGCGTTGTCGTTATAATGGAGCCGCAAATTGGTGGACTCCCCACCGTGATGGATGAACAACGTGATCAGACAACCGTTCCACAAATCGTTGCGCGGATGCAGGGCGCGCGCAGGCCTGACGATCACGTTCGTCCTGTTGGCGTCGTGGGCAATGGCAACCGCCGGTTGTTTCGTGGGCGGTTGGTTTGGCGGCGATGATCTGCCCAGTGTGGCGTACATTTCTTCGGATGATGACGTGGCGCAGGTCTGGATTGGCGTCCCCGGCGAGGACGACACTGTTAACATTTCGCCCTCCAACGCCAGCGCGGCTTCCATCAGTTGGTCGCCGGAGCAGCGTTACCTGGCCTGGGTGGCCGGTGGAGAAATCCCGCTGTTGATGCTGTACGACGTCGAAACCGGCGACACGGAACTGCTGGTGTCGGGCGTTGATGAAAACCAGCCGCCGGTGTGGGCCCCCGATGCCGATCGCATCGCCTACGTATCCGACACCGCCGATTCACCGGATATCTACATGGTGGAACTGGAAACGGGCGAGCAGACTCGCCTCACGTTCAGCGAAGAGCATGAGAGAGTCGGCGACTGGTCGCCCGACGGCCAATGGCTGGTGTTCACCGAAGAGGGACGCGATGGGCTGCTGCTGCGGAATCCCACGGGTGTCAATCTCATCGAACTCACCGCCGGGCCCGACACCGCACCGGTTTGGTCCCCAAAGGGCGACCGGATTGCGTTCCTGCGCGACAGCGGAGATGGGCACGACGTGTATGTGCTTCGTCCCACCACCTCGGACGATTGGGCCCAGGATACCGATGAAGTGGCCGTTGCCAGCGATGAGTATGACGAAACCGAGCCGACCTGGTCCGCCGACGGACGCCGCCTGGCCTTCGTGGTACATTACGATGACCAGTCCGAAATTTTCACCGTGTTGGTCGATGGCTCCGAGCGCAAGCAATTGACCTACAACACGGCCGACGATCTGATGCCCGATTGGTCCAACTCGGGCGACAAGATCGTGTTCGTATCCTATGCCTATGGCAATTCCGAGATTCTGTACATGAACCGGGACGGCACGGAACAAACGCGAGTCACCACCACGGACCGCACTGAATCTCACCCGGACTGGTAGCGAGACCATTCGATTATTGACGAATGACGAGCGGACGGTGAGAAGAGATTCGTTTCGGCAACAGCAATCGTCATTCGCCAGGATAATCGAATGCCCCCGGACTGGTAGGCGATGCCATTGACCACCACGCCGACATTGAGGCCGCGATGACACCGACACCCGCTCCCGATATCGATCCTGCGCAATGCGGGCCGATGCTCGCCGGATTGAGCGCTCCGCTGGCTGCGGTATCGGTGCGTTCAGGAGATGAGGTCAACGCGCAGATCGCCGTGGCGATTACCTCCGCGTCCATCGTGTTGCATCGCCCGCGTTTGATCGCGCAGATTTACCACACCAACTACACTCACGACCTGATCGCCCGCAGCGGCGTCCTGGCTGTCAACTTCCTGGAGACTGAACAGTTGCCCCTGATCTGGGAACTGGGAATGCGGTCCGGCCGCGATTTCGACAAACTGAAGGATGTTCCCCATTCAACCGGCGCCACCGGTTGCCCGCTGATCCAGGGAAGTTTTGGCTATCTGGACTGCCGCGTCGTCAATGCGATGGACGCCGGGGACATGACGGCTTTCCTGGTGGAGGTCGTGTCTGCGGAAACTCTCGGCGGTGAGCGGATGACGTGGAGGGATGCCCGCCCGAGACTGCCCCAACACTGGGCCGACGAATGGGACCGGAAACTCGCCGGCGAGGTTGATGTTTCGCTGGACAGCATGGCGAATGTTGACCCGGCCGCATGGGCAGGCATCGCTGAGTCCAGGCGCCGGTGAACGGTGCTACAATCCACTGGGATATGGGGTTGGCTGAGTGCGCCAACCGTGCACGCCGGGGCTGCGGCCAGGCATCCGGCACTGATGGTCCGGGTGAATTGGCTCGCGGCCGGCTCCGGACTTCCTGATGTTGTTGGAGGCGCTATGGACACTGAAATCGCTGAGGTAGTCGCTCGGATTCACGACACCCCCGAACAGTCGGTGCTGGCGGTTGCCGGAGCCGGCAACTACGCTCTGGCCTGGCTTCTGGGAGTGGGTGGCGCCTCCCGCACTGTGCTGGAGACCAGGGTGCCCTACGGATACCTGGCGATGACCGATTTCCTCGGAGGCCACGCGCCCGAACAGACCGTTTCGGAAGATACGGTATGCCGAATGGCTCGTTCCGCCTGGCAGCGGGGGATGGCTCTGCGCGAAGGGGATGCGCCCATCGTCGGCCTGGGCTGCACGGCGACCATCGCCACCGATCGCACCAAGCGCGGCGAACACCGGGCTTTTGTCGCCACATGGGACGACACGGGATCCACCATCGATTCCATCGTCCTGGAAAAGGGCTTGAGGGAACGGGCCGGGGAAGAAGACGTCGTGAGCAGACTGGTGGTGGCGGCGTTGGCGCGGGCGTGCGGCGTGGACGCGGAAATCGACCTGGGCCTGGCTCCTTCAGAGAACGTGATCACCAACACCAGCCGGCACGATAACCCCATCCGCAGGTTGCTGGACGGCGATGTCAACTGGGTTGTGGTGCGTCCGGACGGCACCATGACCGCAGACTCCGACCCGCCGGACGCCCTGTTGCCTGGTTCATTCAATCCCCTGCATGAGGCGCATATCCGGTTGGCGGCCGCTGCTTCCGAAGCCCTGGGAATGTCGGTAGCCTACGAGTTGTCAGTCGTGAACGTGGACAAGCCTCCGTTGTCCGTAGATGAAGTTCAACGGAGGGCGGATCAGTTCCGCGGTGTTGGAACGCTGATGCTGACCCGCGCCGAAACCTTCCAGAAAAAAGCCCGGTTGTTTCCCGGTTGCGGCTTTGCCATCGGGTGGGATACCGCCACGCGGTTGATCGAACCGCGATACTACGGAGACTCTGAACCGGGGATGCTGACGGCTCTGGCCGAAATGTGGGGTTCAGGATGTCGTTTTGCCGTTGCTGGCCGTTCCGATGGTGAAGGAGTGTTCCGGTCGTTGGCGGACGTGAGTTTGCCCTCCGGCTTTCAACCGCTGTTCGTCGGCATACCGGAAAGCGCTTTCCGGATGGAGTTATCTTCGACGGCAATCCGCAATTCAGGGTGATTTGACACGGTAATGGGCCGTTGCTAGGATGACTTGGTTTGAGTCAGCGCAGATCTGTGGATGGTAATGCCGACGATTTTTGACGTGCCGCTCCTTCAGGGTTTCAACCCGACCGTTTACGCCGGCAACTGGATGGCGGTGGTCATCGCCATCGTAATCGCGCTGGCCGCGATCGGCGCCATGTTCGCAGGGTCGCAGTTGCTATCGGCTCGGCGGCGTTCAGCGGCCAAGTTGACCACCTACGAGTGCGGGATACCACCGACGCCCTTCGCCTGGTCAAACATCAACATCCGCTTCTACGTCTTTGCCATCCTGTTTCTTATCTTCGACATTGAGGCCGTGTTCCTATTCCCGTGGGCGGTGGTATTCATACAGGAAAAGGCCGCCGGCAACCCAATCCCGTTCTACGCGATGATGCTGTTCCTGGCGATGCTGTTTTTCGCCGTCATTTACGGATGGCGCAAGGGGGTTCTCGATTGGCAGAAGTGACGCCACAGCCCGGCGACGCAATGTCTCCCCTGGCGATGCCCCCGCAACCCACCGAGATCATTCTCGGAACCGGGAACCGCCCCGGGCCCAGCCTGCTCAATCAGGCCACCGATGGGCGGGTGCCGGGCGTGATCACCGCCACCACAGACCAGTTGTTCGCGATGGCGCGTAAGTCCTCGCTTTGGACCCTGAGTTTCGGTCTCGCCTGCTGCGCGATCGAAATGATATCGACCTACATGGCGCACCACGATCTTGACCGTTTCGGTGTGGTGACGTGGCCGTCGCCAAGGCAATCGGACGTGATGATCGTGGCCGGAACGGTGGTCAAGAAAATGGCCGAGCCGATCCGCCTGCTCTATGAACAGATGCCGGAACCCAAATGGGTAATCGCCATGGGGAGTTGCGCCACCAACGGCGGCCCGTACTACCGCTCGTATTCGGTGGTGATGGGCGTTGACCACATCATACCGGTGGACGTGTATGTGCCCGGGTGCCCGCCCCGACCGGAAGCCCTGCTCTACGGCATTCTGAAGCTGCAGGAAAAAATCATGGCGGATGCAGGTGACCGCGGTGCCGCGCCCCAGGCGTAACGCGCCGGCAGAGGATGCCGAGCCGCCCCCTGATCCGGTTGACCTCCTGTCAACCGAACGCCG
This sequence comes from Dehalococcoidia bacterium, assembly GCA_963668585.1. Classification (GTDB taxonomy): domain Bacteria; phylum Chloroflexota; class Dehalococcoidia; order Lucifugimonadales; family UBA3495; genus Bin87. Next base: position 2,227,796 of record OY764869.1, read on the forward strand.
CGCTACGCTGCAGCACGCTCTTGACCTGTTGAGCGACTGGACTCCTGCGCCGGGCGCTCTGGGTGATCTGCCACAGGTGTCGGTGCCAGCGACGCACATCGTCGAAGCCTGTACGGCGTGCCGAAACGATGCGGAACTGGACTGTCGCATGCTGCTGTGCCTGGCTTGCGTCGATTACCAGGATCGATTTGAACTGGTTTACTTCCTGCAATCGTTGGCCCTCGAAAAAACCCTGGTGGTACGGACGACGGTGTCATACGAAAGCCCCGCCCTGCCGTCCGTAACGACAATCTGGCCCGCCGCTGACTGGTACGAAAGGGAAGCGCACGACCTGTTCGGGGTCACTTTTGACGGGCATCCCGACCTTTCGCCCCTTTTGCTTTACCCAGAGTTTGAAGGGTTCCCGGGGCGAAAAGATTTCGAATTTTATGACTATCGCGAATTTTAGTATGGCCCCACAGATTGAAACCGATTTCGATGAAGCGTCTGACACCGTGCTTCTGACCGCCCGCGTGGTGTCGGAAGGCGCTCGGTTCGTTGCCACGGTGGACGGTATTGACCTTGAAGCAAGCGGCAATAGCAGGGACGCGGCCCAGGAATCCCTGGTCCAGAACATGCGCGGCTGGTTGGAACGCGTGGACACCACCGGCAAACTTGCCGAAGCCTTGGGAGTGGACTGGTTGGAAGAGGAGACCGAGATCGTGCTACGGTTCGTCGATGGCGACAATGAAAACGGAACGGATTCCGGTTAGCTGATGGACCGAATCGTTTACCAGATCGAAGAGTCTCGGGCCGGGGTTGGCTGGTCTGCCCACTGCCCCGAGTTGGAAGTGACGGCGTTCGGGGACAGCCGGGAGGACGCTCGCATGGGTCTCCGTCGCCGCGTCGGCGACTACCTTGAAGATTGCGAGGAGTTGGGAGTCCTGGAGGACACGCTGATCGAAGCCGGATTTTACGACAACGGCGACGTCTGGATGAGCAGCCTGGTGGAGCCACCCCAACCCAGCATCCGATTCATCGGCTCGCCGTTTCCCACCCACGAAGGCACGCAACCCTAACTCGGTTGGACACACTAAATCGCCATGCTTGATTCAACCACCATGCCAGAAACCGCACCCGTGCGAACGGATTCGCAGCCGGTCGAGATGCTGCTCAACATGGGGCCTCAGCACCCGTCCACGCACGGGGTGTTCCGCATGGTGCTGTGGGTGGATGGCGAGAAGGTCGTGGACGTCGAACCCCACATCGGGTACCTGCACCGTGGTTCGGAAAAACTCTGCGAAGGTGAGCAATACCACCAGATTGTGACGCTGTTCGACCGGATGGATTACATTGGCAACTTCAATAACGAGATGGCGTACTGCATGGCCGCGGAAAAGCTCATGGGACTGGAAGTCCCCGAGCGGGCCGAATACATCCGCGTCATCCTGTGTGAACTGAACCGCATCGCCAGCCACCTGCTTTACGTCGGCACCATGGGGTTGGACGCAGGCGCGATGACGCCGGTGATGTTTTCCTTCCGGGGCCGCGAACGAGTGCAGGCGCTTTTTGAAGCGGTGTCAGGCGCGCGGTTGATGCACAATTACTTCCGCATCGGTGGCCTGAAAGAAGACGTCCCGGATAATTTCCGGCAATTGGTGGCTGACCTGATGCCCCTGCTCCGCGAGGATGTTGAACAGAGCGACCAGATCCTGACCTTCAACGAGATTTTCCTGTCTCGACTCAAGGACGTCAGCCCGATCGGAGCGGACGAAGCGATATCCCTGGGCCTCACCGGGCCGATGCTCCGCGCGTGCGGCTACGAATACGACGTGCGGAAAGCGCAACCCTACTCGGTGTATGACCGATTTGACTTCGAGGTGCCGGTGGGATTGGACGGCGACTGCTGGGACCGACACTGGGTTCGCGTGCAGGAAATGTACCAGTCGCTGCGCATCGTCGACCAGGCTATGGAACAGTTGCCCGACGGTCCGGTGGCTTCCCCCCTGGGTCGGCGGTTGATTCGACCGCCGGCTGGTGAATCCTACGTGCGCGCCGAAAACCCGCGCGGCGAGATCGGTGTGTATCTGGTCAGCGACGGGACGGACAAGCCCTATCGTCTCAAGGTACGCCCGCCTTCGTTCTGCAACCTTTCCGCGTTGCGCCGCCTGCTGGCCGACACCTGGCTGGCGGACAGCGTGGTGGTTTTGGGCTCATTGGACATCGTGCTTGGGGAGGTTGACCGGTGAGTTTCCTGATCGACCTGGCATGGAGCGCGCTCGGCCTGGCGGTAATGTTCGCCGTGCTGTCGATGGTGGTGCTGTCGCTCACATGGTTGGAGCGCAAGGCGCTGGGCCGGCTGCAACTGCGCTACGGTCCCACGCGCACGGGCACGTTCGGGCTGATGCAGCCCATCGCCGACGCCGTGAAGCTGATCATCAAGGAAGACATAATCCCCAACGATTCGGAGAAGGCCATATTCTGGGTCGCGCCCGTCATAGTGGTGGTATCCGCCTTCGTTATCTGGGTGACCATTCCGGGCGGTGAGAACGTGGTCATCAAACACCTGCCGTTGGGACTGTTCTACATCGTCGCGTTTGCCGTCATCGGCATTCTGGGCCTGGTGCTTGCCGGCTGGGGTTCTGCAAACAAGTACGGAATCATGGGTGGGTTGCGTTCGGCAGCGCAGCTTATCTCGTATGAGATTCCGGTGGTGCTGGTGGCCGCCGCCGTCGCGATCCTGGCTCAGTCCCTGGATATGCGGGAAATAGTGGGGGCGCAGTCGTCGTATCCCTATCTCGTCGTGTTGCCGTTGGGTTTCGTGATTTTCTTCATCGCCGGACTGGCGGAGGTGGGGCGCACCCCCTTTGACATCTACCATGCAGAGAGCGAGGTGGTCGGCGGGCCCTTCGTGGAATACAGCGGCGCGCATTGGTCCGTGTTCTTCCTGGCCGAATACATCAACACCTTCGCCATCGCCGCGTTGACCGCGCTGCTCTTCCTGGGCGGTTGGGGCGGCCCTTTGTTGCCGGACGTGGTGTGGTTCCTTTTCAAGACCTACTCCGTCGTGCTGGTGATTTTCTGGGTGCGCGGCACGTTCCCGCGCCTGCGCATCGACCAACTGATGGCGTTTGCCTGGAAAGTCATGGTGCCGTTGTCCTTCTACACTGTGATCATCGCCGCCGCTTACCGTTTCTATGAACTGCCGTGGTGGAGTCTCACAATACTGTCAGCGCTGGGACTGGCGGTGGCCGGGTGGATCATCTATCGCCGCATGACCGCGCCGGCTCGCAGAGTCGTTCAGATACAGGAACGTCTCGCCGAGCGGCAGCGGGCTTCCGTTTCGTCAAACACCTGACCGTCGTTGCTGGTATGATATTTGTGAGCCTCTGAAGTAGCGCCAACCATGACCATCCAAACGCGAAAAATCACCGTCGCCGAGTTCTGGTCGATGCCGGAAGATCCAGGCCATCGCTACGAATTGGTGGATGGAGAACTGGTTGATATGGACGGCGCACCACCACACGGCAGGCTGACCGGCCACATTTACGCGCTGATTTTCACCCAGGTGGATCAGTCTAATTTGCATTTCGACGTGGGAGTCAGCACCGGTTTTCAGATGGACCCGCACACCCTGCGTTTCCCTGACGTTCACGTAACCTCGTGGGATCGTATGGCGACGTATGACGAGGAGGCGGGTGGCTGGCCCCGGTTCGCCCCCGACGTGGTTATCGAGGTGGTGTCTCCCAGCAATACACCCGCCGAACTGGAACGCAAAGCGGCGGAATATTTCGCCAACGGTTCACTGGCGGTGTGGATTGCCGACCTTGGACACCGCACGGTGACGATCCGTCGGCCTGGAGAGTCAGATGCAGTATTTGGCTCAGCGGATGATCTGATTGGTGACCCGGAGATACCCGGCTTCTCCTGCGCCGTGTCCGATTTATTCGCAGTGTTGGACCGAAATCCCAAATCCGGTGTGGAGGGCGGCTGATCATGCTGGAAAGCCTGAAAGGAATGATGTTGACCCTGGCGTCAACCGTGAACGGCCTGCGTCGGCCCGTAACCCAGCAGTACCCGAAACAACCCACGCCGGTGCGGCCGCGGTTCATGGGGTTCCCGGCCCTCACCTGGGATGGCAACATCAGTGAGCCCTACTGCACCGGTTGCATGGTGTGCATCCGCAACTGCCCGACCCAGTGCATGTCGGCCAGCATGATGGATAATCCCAAGCATGAGGAAGGCGAAAGCAGTCGGCGCAAGATCGTTGATTACTTTGAAATCAATCTCAACCGATGTATATTGTGCGGCATCTGCGTTGAGTACTGTAACTTTGACGCCATCGTCATGAGCCACGAACACGAGATGAGCACTTACGCCCGCAACGGCGACCGGGTCGATCTTCCCGCACTGTTGCAGATTGGCAAAAAATATCAGGACACGACCGACTGGATTCCTCCCACCGTTTTGGCCAAACAGAAAGCCGACGCGGCCAAAGCCGCCGCTGAGCAAACCGCCGACTCCGCATCCGGCTGATCCGGCCAACCGCCCTACGGAGAAACAACGTGCCGAGAGAAGACGAACGCTTCCGTAATATGTCGCCCACTCATCCGCAGTATTGCACCTGCGTTGAGTGTGTGGAAAAGCGGATCACGGGCGAGGACGCCAACCCGGTGCAGCGCATCGGGGGTCTCGTCGGCAAGCTGGCCGGAAAAGCCGCCAAGGCGGGGAAGGTCGGCAAGGGCAAGCGCCGTGGCAAGTCCGGTGGTTCCGGCAAGGCGCGCGGAAGAACTCAATCCGTGGGAGAGCCAATCCGCAAGCACAAGGCCGACTGCGAGTGCGCGACCTGTACGCTGCTCAAGTCCATTTAATCGCCGGTCTCACGATCCAGCGCCGGCTACTTCGCCCATACCGCAATGCCGCAAACGCAGTCGCACCCACACATCCTGAGCCGCCAAACGGGCGGCTCATACTTTGGCATCTCCCGGGCCGCGATCATCGCTGTTTCCGTTGCCGCATCCGATGATGAGGTAGTTTAGCGTTGCAGCTGGCTTTGTTCATCCTCGTGGCTATCTTCACCATCGGCGGCGCGTTGGGCGTGGTGGCGACCCGAAACGTCGTGCATGCCGCGCTGTTTTTGCTGTTGTCCCTGCTGGGAGCCGCGGGCGCGTACCTGCTGCTCTTCGCTGAGTTTCTGGCCCTTGTCCAGGTGTTGATCTACGGCGGCGCCATCACCATAGTTGTCCTGTTTGCCGTGATGCTGACCAGGTCGTCCGAATACCCACGAATCACCGACAACCGGCAGTGGCCGCTGGCCGTAGTTACAGCGGCCGTGTTGGCCGCCGTTCTGGGCGTCGCGTTCTGGTTGGCGCCGGAGGTTTCGAGCCAGCCACAGGCCCCGGAATTCACGGGCCTCGCCGCATCGCTGTTCACCAAGTGGGCGCTGCCTTTTGAGATTGCCTCTCTGGTGTTGCTGGTAGCATTGATCGGGGCGATCATCATAGCGCGGGCGCAAACGGTCGGCGATGCGGAAGACGCGCCGGGCCGGAGTGAGGGTTAGCGCTCCAATGGTCCCGTTGCTGTATTTCCAGCTTCTCGGTGCGGCGTTGTTCGGCATCGGCTTGTACGGCGTGCTGGCCCGACGCAGCGCGGTGCTGATCGTGCTGTCCATTGAACTGATGCTGAATGCGGTCAACATCAACCTGATTGCCGCCGCGTCTTATCTCAACGGGATCGGCCGTTTCGATGCTTTCGATGGCCAGATTATCGCAATTTTCGTCATCACCGTGGCTGCCGCCGAGGTTGGTTTGGCGTTCGCCATCATCCTGAGGATGTACCGCAATCGGGGCACGGTTAACGTTGACGAAATCAACCTGCTGAAGTGGTGATATGCCGCTGGCATTTCTGATACCGGTATTCTCTTTCCTCGCGTGCCCGCTGATCATCCTGTTTCAGCGTTGGCTGCCGGGGCGTGGCGCGCCGTTGGCCATACTGGCGATCGGCGGGGGATTTGTGGTCTGGGTTCTGACCACCATCAGTTTCCTGGGCGCGTCGCCCGCCTCTCCCGGCTGCGACGTCAGCGGCATCACCGGGGCGCTGACGTGCCATTTCAGCACCACATGGTTCGAGGCCGGAATACCCGGCGTGGTCGCCGACGTGGATCAGGCCATCCATCTCGATTGGGGCATCATCATCGACCCGTTGACCATCGTGCTGCTGGGTCTGATTACCTTTGTTGCAGTGGGAGTTCAACTCTATTCGCTGGAATACATGAAGGGAGACCCGCGGTTTGGTTGGTACTTCGCATGGCAGGCCCTGTTTGTAGCGTCCATGCTCACGCTGGCGCTGGCCGACAACTTCCTCCTGCTCTATATCGCGTGGGAGTTGGTTGGCCTGTGTTCCTACCTGCTCATCGGATTCTGGTTCGAAAATCCCGGCCCGCGTGAGGCTGCCAAGAAAGCCTTCGTGGTCACCCGGATCGGTGACGTGGGATTGCTGGTTGGCATCTTGCTGCTTTGGCTGAACGTCGGGAGTTTCAGCATGACCGAAGCCTTCGCGGCGGTGGAGTCAGGCGTATTGAGCGAGGGCACCACGTTGGCGGTGGCAATCCTGCTGTTCCTGGGCGCGATGGGCAAGTCGGCGCAATTCCCCTTCCACGTCTGGCTGCCCGACGCCATGGAGGGCCCCACACCGGTCAGCGCGCTGATCCATGCGGCCACCATGGTCATCGCCGGCGTGTACCTGGTGGCACGCGCCTATCCCATATTCGCCGCTTCCCCCGAGGCGTTGCTGATTGTGGCCAGCGTCGGCATGGTAACGGCCCTGGGCGCAGCCACCATCGCACTGGTGTCCACCGACCTGAAACGGATCCTGGCGTACTCCACCATATCCCACCTGGGCTTGATGATGCTGTCGCTGGGAGCGCTCGGCTGGACGGCGGCGGTGTTCCACCTGATGGCCCACGGTTTCGCCAAAGCGCTATTGTTCCTGGGCGCCGGCAGCGTGATGCACGGCGTGGGAGCCCACGGCGACGTGGATATCCGGCGTGTCGGCGGACTGCGGCGGGCCATGCCGTTGACCGCGGTGGTTTTCTCCATCGGGGCATTATCGCTGGGCGGCATTCCCATCCTGTCGGGTTTCTGGAGCAAGGACGAGATACTGCTGGCGGTTTCAGACCATCTGCCGATGATATTCATCGTGCTGGCGATGCTGACGGCATTCCTGAGCGCGCTGTACATGGCGCGGGCGATGTTCATCGTGTTCTTCGGGCCCGAAGGCGAAGACAGCCACCATGCCCACGAATCTCCCTTTCTGATGACCGGGGTGATGTCCGTGTTGGCGGTGTTGGCGGTCGGGTTCGGTTGGATCTCGTTCAACTGGCCGGGTGCCTTTGGCGGCTTCGGCAGTTTCGTGTTCTACGACCACGCCGAGGGGTTCCACTTCAACATCGTGCTGGCCGGTTTGAGCATCGTGCTGGCCGTTGGAGCCTTCGTGCTGGTGTGGTTGATATACGTGCGGCGCAGCGTGTCCATAGAGTCGTGGCAAACCCGCCTCGCGCCGGTGCTGCGCGTGGTCGGGAACCGCTACTACGTTGACGAAGCGTATCAGTGGGTGATCGACCGGGTGATTTTGACCGTATCCGCAGGCTTGGCATTCTTCGACCGCGCCGTGGTCAACGACGTGGGCATAAATGGCCCGGCGGACGTGGTGCGTAAGGCCGGCGTCGCGCTGCGGCTTCACGTAACCGGCCATGTGTATTCCTACGCCCTCGTGGTGGCCTTGGGTGTCATCGCGCTGGCGATCTTCTGGTGGCTGCGGTCGGTGTAGCCGGCGGCGTTTTCAAGTGATGTTGGCGAACTTCGATCAGGTTTCACTGCTATTGCTGGTCCTCGTGCCGTTGGCCGGGGCAGCGTTGGCGATGTTCCTGCCCAGGGACCGGCCGCGGGACGCGTGGCAGTTCGCCATCTTTGTGGCGGCAATTTCCCTGGTCCTGTCGGTGATCGTTTTCCTCCGCTACGACTACTCGGCGGGAGGCCTACAGCTACAGCGGGAATACGCCTGGATCGGAGAACCGCTCAACATCAGCCTTTACCTGGGATTGAACGGCATCGGGGCCCCGTTGGTCCTGCTCAACGGCATCGTGTTGATGGGCGCGGTGCTGATCAGCCAGACCATCACCCGGCGGACGCGGGATTTCTTCGTTTTGCTGCTGGCGTTGGGCGCCGGCGTGTATGGCGTTTTCATCGTCCGCGACCTGTTCTTCCTGTTCTTTTTCTACGAATTGGCCGTCGTGCCCATGTACCTCCTCATCGGAGTGTGGGGCAGCAGCACTGACTTCGGGACGTTCCTGCGCACCAAAGAGTACGGTGCAATGAAGTTGATGCTGGTCCTGGTGGCCGGCAGCGTCCTCATCTGGATCGGCATCCTGGCACTGTACATCGCATCTTCCAACGCGGGCAGTCCCACGTTCAACATAGACACCTTGTCGGAACTGCGAGAGTCGGGGGCGTTCTCCCGAACCCTGGAGCTTTGGGTGTTCCCCTTGTTCGCGGTGGGGTTTGGCACGCTCGCCGGACTGTGGCCTTTCCATACGTGGTCGCCCGATGGTCACGTGGCCGCCCCGACTGGAGTCAGCATGCTCCACGCCGGCGTGCTGATGAAACTGGGCGCGTTCGGCATCATACAGGTCGGCATGATCCTGACGCCGGTGGGCGCGGAGGTCTGGATGCCCGTCCTGATCGGCCTCGGCACCGTCAACGTCATCTACGGCGCGATTTCCGCCCTGTCGCAGAACGATCTGAAATACGTCATCGGGTATTCCAGCGTCAGCCACATGGGTTACGTTCTCATGGGGATCGCCACGCTGCATCCCGTGGGACTCGCCGGCGCCGTGTTGCAGATGTTCTCCCACGGCATCATGACGGCCCTGATGTTCGCCATGGTCGGCGCGATCTACGAACGGGCGCACATCCGCGACTCGTTCATCCTCAATGGTCTGGTCAAGCGCATGGGTGTCACCACGTTCTTTTTCGCCATCGCCGGCCTGGCATCCCTGGGACTGCCCGGCCTGAGCGGATTCATCGCGGAGTTCATGGTGTTCACCGGAGCCTTCCGCACCTACCTGCCGCTGGCGGTCCTGGGAGTGATCGGCGCGGCCATCACCGCCGTGTACATCCTGCGGTTGCTGGCCCGATCCTTCTTTGGTGAAGCGGACCCTCAGTGGGAGCATCTCACCGATGCCAGCCCGGTGGAGAAAGGCGTTGGCGCCGTTTTTGTCCTGATCCTGATTGCGGTCGGCGTCTGGCCGGCCCCCCTGCTGCGAGTAATCAACACCGGCGTCGAAAGCGCCCTTTCCGTGTTCTAATCGGCTGCTGATATGTCCACCGGACTCACCACCAACCTTTACCTGCTGACGCCTGAGTTTGTGCTCACCGCGTTGGCGTTTCTGGTGTTCACCGTGGACCTGTTCCTGCCCGAGCGCCGCAAGGAATGGCTTGCCGGCCTGTCGGTGGTCAGCCTCGTCGCCGTCATCGTGATCGCGATCCTGATGCGGCCCGCCGGCAGCGTCGAACTGTACGGCGGCCTCATTGTGGTTGACGGGTTTGGCCTGTTCTTCAAGATATTCTTCCTGGCCATTGGAATCGGCATCATCGCGCTGTCCTGGGAATACGCACGCGACCGCCTGCAGCACCGGGGCGAGTTCTACGGCCTGTTGCTGTTTTCCATCCTGGGAATGAACTTGATGGCGATGTCCCGGGAGTTGCTCACCGCCTACATCTCGCTGGAGTTGCTGTCGTTCAGCCTCTACGTTATGGTGGCCTACGGCCTGCGGGAAGCCCGGTCCAACGAGGCCGGCATCAAGTACATCATCATCGGCGCGTTGTCGTCGGCCATCATGCTGTATGGCCTCAGCAACATCTACGCGGCTGTGGGCACAACGCACTTCTCCGGCATCGCTGCCGAGTTGGGGTCGCCCGCCGCTGCGAGCCCGGTCCTGTGGGTCGGCGTGGCCCTGCTGGTCGTCGGATTGGGATTCAAACTTTCGGCGGTGCCCTTCCACATGTGGGCCCCCGACGCCTATGAGGGCGCGCCGCTGCCCGTAACCGCCTACCTGGCCATCGGTTCCAAGGCCGCCGCGTTCGCCCTGACCCTGCGACTGTTCGCTGAAGCCATGGCTCCGGCCGTCGACCTCTGGGAACAGTGGCAACTGGTCATAGCCGTATTGGCTGCGCTGACCATGCTGCTGGGTAACCTGGTTGCGCTCGCTCAACGCAACCTGAAACGCCTGATGGCATACAGCAGCATCGGGCACGTGGGCTATGCGCTGGCCGGCGTCGCCGTGCTGGGCAGCGACTTCGCGTTGGCTGCGAAAGCGGTCATCTTCTATCTGGTGGTGTATGCCGTAACCAACCTGGTGGTATTCGCGGGCATTACCGCCTACTACAATCGCACCGGGCAGGACGACATAGCGGACCTGGCGGGCCTGGCAGACCGCCAACCATTCGTGGCCGCCGCCATTGCCATCGGACTGTTCTCGTTGGCGGGATTGCCGATATTCGCAGGATTCACCGCCAAGTTCTACCTGTTCGCGGCGGTGGCGGACGGCGGATTCCTGTGGCTGGCCGGCGTCGCGATCTTCACCAGCCTCATATCCCTGTATTACTACCTGCAGGTGCTGCGCCAGATGTACATCGAGCCGGCGGCCAACGCCGACGACGCAGGTGCAGCGCATCAGTCCCACGGCGTTCACGCGGACCCGCACCAGCATGACGCGCACGACCAACCGCCGGTTGCGCCGCTGCCGCGCCCATCCTGGCTGTTGGCTGGTACCATGGGCCTTGGTCTGCTCGTGGTGGTCTGGCTCGGCATCTACCCGGCCCCTCTGCTGGGGTTGATAGAAGCGGCCAGCGCGGCGATCCTGCCGTTGGGCTAGGCACGCAGGGATTCACCTGGTCGTTCAAGCACAGGTGCGGATAATCATTCGCCCCTGGTCAGCACAAACCGGAGGCATCGCCCCATGATCATCGCAGTTATCGGCAACTTCGATCCGCCGCCACACGTTTATGCCCTGGCCGAAGAGGTTGGCAGGGAGTTGGGCCGACGCGGTGTAACGGTGGTCTGCGGAGGACTGACCGGCGTGATGGAGGCGGTGTGCAAAGGCTCCAAGTCCGAGAACGGCACGACCGTCGGAATCCTGCCCGGCGGGTCCCCTCACACGGCCAACGAATACGTGGATATTCCCGTCGCCACCAACATGGGTTTCGCTCGGAACGTAGCCGTGGTCAGCACGGGTCAGGCCGTGATTGCCGTGGGCGGCGCGTTCGGCACCCTGTCCGAAATCGCCTACGCGCTCAGCTACGGCATCCCGGTGGTTGCGCTGAACAGTTGGCCCCTCACCATTCGGGGCGACGGGTTGCCCGTGGGCGACAACTACATCATCGCCGATAACCCCTCCGACGCCGTGGACAGGGCCATCGCCGCCGCTGAGGCTCGTACGGCGCCGACCCAGACCGTCGCATTCTCGGAACCCGTCAGTGGAGAAGCCTGATGCCCGAAGCCACCATCTCATCAATCGTCGCCAGGGAAGCCCTGGACTCCAGGGGCAACCCCACGGTGGAAGCCGAAGTGTCTCTCACCGATGGCAGCGTGGGCATCGCGCTGGTTCCCTCGGGCGCCAGCACCGGAAGCTACGAAGCCCTGGAACTGCGGGACGGCGATGCCGGCAGATTCGGCGGGGCCGGCACGCTCACGGCCGTAGCCAACGTGAACGACCGCGTCGCACCGGCGCTGGCGGGCATACCGCCCTTTGACCAGGCCGGGATTGATCAGCGACTCAACGATCTGGACGGCACCGGCGACAAGAGCGGCCTGGGCGCCAACGCAGTCCTCGCCGTATCCATGGCTGCGGCGCGAGCAGCCTCCGTATCCGCGACGTCCGGTTCGCTGTGGCGTCATCTGTCCGCCGGACGCGAGGTGAGCCTGCCCGTCCCGCTGCTCAACATCCTCAACGGCGGCCGCCACGCCTCGAACTCCGCCGACGTGCAGGAGTTCATGGTGGCTCCCGCCGGGTTTGACCGATTCTCCGACGCCCTCCGCGCCGGCGTGGAGATTTACCAGGCATTGAAGGCAATTCTGCGACGCGACGGCCACAACCTGAACGTGGGTGACGAGGGCGGGTTCGCGCCGACCCTGCCGTCCAACCGCGACGCCATCGAGGTGGTGCTGCAGGCCATCGAATCGGCCGGCTACCGGGCCGGCGAGCAGGTGCACATCGCGCTGGACGTGGCCGCCTCCGAACTGTGGAACGCCGACACATCCCAATACGACCTGGAGCGCGAGGGCGTATCGCTGACCGCTGCCCAATTTGTCGACCTGTACGCCGCATGGCGCTCCGAGTACCCGATCATCAGCATAGAGGACGGCCTGTTTGAGGATGATTGGGACGGTTGGACCACCATGACCGGCCAGTTGGGCGACTCGGTGCAGTTGGTGGGCGACGACCTTCTCGTGACCAACATAGATCGTTTGCGCCGCGGCATCGCTGAATCCGCCGGCAACTCCATCCTGCTCAAACCAAACCAGATCGGTACGTTGTCGGAGACCGCCGCCGCCCTGGATATGGCGCGCGCCGCCGGCTGGACGGCCGTGATGAGCCACCGTTCCGGAGAGACCGAAGACACCACCATCGCCGACCTGTCCGTAGCCTGGAACGTGGGTCAAATCAAGACCGGTGCGCCGGCCCGTTCCGAACGAGTCGCGAAGTACAATCGGCTGCTGCGCATCGAGGCCGAATTGGGACCCAGGGCCCGCTATGCCGGCGCCGAGGTCTATGCCCGATTGCGGCGCTAGCGTTACGCATATCGGGCACGGTCAGGCCTTTTCGGTGGTATAATCGCCCCGTTTGCAATCCCAACCCACACCGTTGGCGTTGCACCGGGATGGTGGCGCGTATATCGCCCCCTTTTGCTGGTCGAACTGCACTTTTACTGACGGGAGGCATACTGAGATGGCAACGCGCATCGGTATCAACGGCTTTGGCCGCATCGGGCGACTGGTGGCACGCGCGGCCCTTTCACACACATACCAGAATCGTCTGGATCTGGTTGCGGTCAACGGCACAGGCGACACCGACACCGCCGCGCACCTGTTCAAGTACGACAGCACCTACGGCCCCTACGCCGGCGCCGTTGGCTCCGATAACGGCAACTTGATCATCGATGGCAAGACCATCCGCATGTTCCAGGAATCCGACCCCGCCAATATCCCTTGGTCCGAGATGGGTGTGGACATCGTGGTCGAATGCACCGGCCGGTTCACCGATGCGGCCGAGGCCGCCGCGCACATCGACAGCGGCGGAGCCGGCAAGGTCATTATCTCCGCTCCGGCCCGGGGCGCTGACGCAACCATCGTGCTGGGCGTCAACGATGAAGTGTACAGGGGGGACGAGCACCGCATCATCTCCAACGCATCATGCACCACCAACTGCTTCGCGCCGATGGTGAAAGTGCTTCACGACGCCTTCGGCATTGAGCGCGGCCTCATGTCAACCATCCACGCCTACACCAACGACCAGAGCATATTGGACCGCAACCACCGCGACCTGCGACGCGCCCGGGCGGCGGCCCAGAACATCGTTCCCACCAGCACCGGCGCGGCCCGTTCCGTCGGCGTCGTTCTGCCCGAACTCGAAGGCAAACTGCACGGCATCGCCTATCGTATCCCCACGTCGGTTGGCTCGGTCACTGACTTCGTGGCCGACCTGAAGCAGAACGTCTCAAAGGACGATGTCAACGCCGCCTTCAAGTCGGCGGCCGACGGCCCGCTCAAGGGCATTCTGGAATACACCGAAGACCCCATCGTCAGTTCCGACATTCGCGGCAACACCCACAGTTGTATCTTTGACGCGCTGAGCACCATGGTACTGGACAACAACATGGTCAAGATCATGGGCTGGTACGACAACGAGTGGGGTTATTCCTGCCGGACGGCTGACCTCTGCTGCATGGTGGGCGGTTAGTCGCCGCTGGCGAAACCGCATTGAACGCGTTCCCGTTCCGCATGATCGGCCCCCTGCGACATTTGTGGGGGGCCAATTTATTGCTGTTGGCGCTGTTGCTTGCGGCGCTGGCGCTGCGGCTCTACGGCATCGATTGGGACGACGGCCACGGCTTCCATCCCGACGAGCGGTCGTTCTACATGCGCGCCGGCGATATGCTGTGTGTGCTGACCGCCTCGACCGAGCAGGACGGCCCGTACTGCTCGGCGGCGCACCTCCGTTCCCTGTTGGCCGGCGAACACCTTGAGGGAATGCAACCCGGATTGCCCAACATCCGCACGGCCCTGTCGGCGGAGGACAGCCCGTTGAACCCTCGTTGGTTCCCTCTGGGCAGCGCGCTGATCTATGCCCTGGTGCTGCTCCGAACGCTGCTGGAGCCGTTCGTGGATTGGGGCGTGATGGAGATGCGCTTCGCCGGACGCGCTCTGACCGCCCTGGCCGACGTCGGTTCCGTATGGTTGCTATACATAATCGGGCGGCGCATGTACGGCCGATGGACCGGAATCCTGGCGGCCGCCTTCGCCACCGTGGCGGTCGTCCATATTCAGCACGCTCATTATTACCGGCCCGAACCGTTCACGGTGCTGACTTCCCTGGCCTGCCTGTGGGCGATGCTGCGGTTCGTCGATACGCGACGCGCCCGCGATGGCATCATCCTCGGATTCCTGGTTGGGCTGGCCATGGCCCCCAAGGTGTCCGTCGCTCCCATTCTGGCGCCGTTGGCGTTGACGTTCCTCTGGGTCGCCAAGGACCGCGCCGGCCGCGACTGGGCCGGGCTGAAACCCTGGGACATAGCCCGCGTCGCTCCAATGGCTGGGTTCGCCGCGTTGGCGGCGCTGCTGGCATTCTTCATCACCACCCCCTACGCATTCATCGATTTCGGCAATTTTGTCGGCGATATCCGCGAGCAGACCGGAATGGCCGGTGAGGCCGGCCGTTTCCCGTTCACCTGGCAGTACGCCGACACCCCCGCGTTCGTGTACCAGATTCGCCAAACCGTGGTGTGGGGACTCGGGATTCCGCTGGGGATAGTTGCGTGGCTGGCTGTCCCCGTGACGGCGTGGCTTGCATGGCGCGGCGGCATTGCCCAACGCTCCGATCTCCTGCTCCTGGCGTGGGCGGTTCCCGCATTCGTTTTCCTGGAACTGTTTGAGGTCAAGTTCCTTCGGTACGTGTTCCCGCTGCTGCCATTCTATATCCTCATGGCGGCCCGGATGCTGGTGGCGTTTGTAATCTGGGCCAGGGATCGCCGCCAGCAGAACTACGATCCGGTGCAGGGACTGCCCGACGACGCGCCTTTCTCGGAAGAGTGGCACGCCACGCCGCCCACCGTGGGCGACGACCTGATATTTGACGAACCGCTCTTCGGCGACGACCCCTTTCCGGATGCGCCATTCTCTGAGGAATGGCACGCCACGCCGCCGTTGGCTGGAGCGTCCGTTTCACCCGCTCCGTTGACCGCGCCGCCGTCCGCTGCGTCCCCGGCGACTCTAAGCCGACCCGGCGTGACCGGTCTGATCGACCGGTGGGCCATGCCCGCCGCCATCGCCGTGTTGGCAATTGTGGTGGCGGCCACCGCCTTGTACGCGCTGGCCTTCATCGGAATCTACGGGCGTCCTCACCCAGCGGTTGCCGCCTCCGAGTGGATCAACGACAACATTCCCGTCGGATCTTCCATCGTTAACGGCGGTTCATTCTGGGACGAGCAGATACCCGACCTGCGCGGTTACCGGGTCTGGACTTTCCCTGCCTACCATCCGGATCGGGACCCTAACAAGATACCGGATTTGGCGGACCGCACATCCCGTGCTGACTATATGGTCTTCTATTCCAACCGAGCCTATGGTTCTGTTGCCAGGCTTCCCGGAGAGTTCCCGAGGAGTTCAGCCTTTTTCCGCCTGCTGTTCGCCGGCGATCTGGGCTACCAACTGGAACGGGTATTCACCTCCTACCCGTCGCTGGCCGGCGTGTCGCTGCGCGACGACCCCTACGGCAGGGCCGGTCTGACCGCGCCGCCGCTTGCCCCCGGCGGAGACGATGGCCGCCCCTCCGGCCTGGTGTTGAACCTTGGGTATGCCGATGAAAACGTCGTCGGGTACGACCATCCGCAGGTTCTGATATTCCGCAACGTCGAACGATTGGAGAGCAGCGACATCCTCAAACGCATCGCCTCCGAAGAACGCGCCGCGAGGCCAGAGGGCACACCGCTGATGCTATCGGAATCCGCGTCGCAGGCGCAGCGGTCCGGCGGGACGTGGTCGGAGATATTCGACCGGGACGGTTGGCCCAATCAGGCGCCCTGGTTATCGTGGCTATTGGTCGTCGAGTTGATCGGGTTGATCGCATTCCCATTCACATGGTGGCTGATGCGGCCACTGCCTGACCGGGGCGTGGCGCTGGCCCGGATCCTTGGGTTGCTGTTGGTGGCCTGGGTGGCCTGGTGGCTGGTTGAGTCGGGCATCCTGCGATTCTCTGCGGCGACCGTGGTGTTGGCGATGGTGATAGTCGCCCTCCCATCGGGGTTTATCGCATGGCGACATTGGCGCGAAATCCTCGATTGGCTGTCCCGCAAATGGCGCTTTGTCGTGACCGTAGAGGTCCTGTTCCTGTTGGCATACGGGGCGTTCGTCCTGATTCGGGCGGCCAACCCCGACCTGTGGCATCCGTGGCGCGGCGGCGAAAAGCCCATGGAACTGTCTTACTTCACCGCAGTGGCCCGGTCCTCGGTGCTGCCGCCCTATGATCCCTGGTTCAGCGGCGGGTACCTCAACTACTACTACTGGGGGTATTTCATACTGTCCATCCCGGTGCGGTTGACGGGTATTCCCCCGGCCACCGCATTCAACGTCGCAGTCCCGATGCTGTTCGCTATGTCCGCTGCGGGGATCGGATCGCTGGTTTACAACATGGTCGCTATCGGCCGCGATGCCGTATCGCCACGTTCGACCCTCGGCTCATCGGTCCAGGCGCCTCAGGTGTCATCCCCGCGACCCAGGGCATTCCGATGGGTCGGCGGTATTGGACGACGGTTGTCCCGCCTCCCCATGTCCGGCGGCGCAGCCTTCGCCGGGCTGATGGCCGCAGTCATGGCTGTGGTGGCCGGAAATCTTGACGGTGTGGTTCAACTTGCCGAGATGTTCCAACGGAAATTGGGCGGCATGACCGCTCCACTTTCCAATTTCGATTTCTGGCGGAGCAGTCGCGCCATCCCCGTCGCCGACCAGTTCGAGCCATCCGCCCTGACCCCCTGGTTGGAATTCGGTGACCATGTTGAAACGGCGTTTCACATCACCGAGTTCCCCTTTTTCACCTTCCTGTTCGCCGACCTGCACGCTCACATGATGTCCATTCCCTTCGCCCTGCTTGGCCTGGCTGTGGCCTTCGCCCTCGTTGTTGGGTTGAGCGGGACACGTTTGCGCGGTGTTTGGCCGTGGGTCTCGGCGGCTGCTCTCGGGTTGGCAACCGGAAGCCTGTGGGCGATAAATTCGTGGGAGTACCCTGCCTATGCCCTCCTGATGCTGGGATGCCTCGCCGCCGCCGCCTGGATGATCCCCACGTCGCTGAAAACTCGGGTGGCGGCAGCCTGCGCTCTGGGCCTGTTGGCGTTGGTGTCAAGCTACGCCGCCTTCCAACCGTTCCACGCCGCCACCGAGACCTTCGGCACCGGGCTGGAACCGACCCGCTGGCGCACGCCGTTGTCAAACTACCTGCTGATCCATGCGCTGCCGCTGTTGGGCGCAGCGTCCCTCCTTGCCGCGACGTTGCCGCGCTGCCTGGCGCCGGCGATTCAGCGCGTCCGGCGTCGCGTTCCCCTGCGCGCACCACACCAGTGGATGTTGACCTGCGTTGTACCAGGAATGCTGCTGGCCCTTTATTTCGGCTTGGCCGGTTTTGTGACTGCTGCCATTCTCACCGTCCTGTTGACCCTCGTCTGCTGGGCGTTGGCCGCGGCATTGTTGTCGACGGACTACGGACTGCGACGGTCCGACGTGATGGCGCTGTCCATGCTGGCGATCGCGCTGGCCATCGGCGTCGGGGTTGATTTCATTCGGGTCGAGGGCGATATCGCTCGCATGAACACGTTGTTCAAATACTACCTGGTGGCCTGGGTGTTGTTTGCCGCGTCCGGCGCATACGGATTCTGGCGTGGCTGGACGGCGGCGGCGACTGCCGGCGGTTTCATGCCCCGTACTCTGCGCTGGATGGCAGTCGGAGGAGTCGCGGCGGTGCTGGCCGGAACGCTGGTCTACCCGGCGCTGGCCACCCCCGTGCGCATCGCAGACCGTTTCAACACCACGCCGCTGACGCTGGACGGCACGGCCTGGATGCCACGTGCCGAGTATCACCCGCCGGACTGGTGCGTGGACAAACCCCTGGATCCCATCACGCTGCGTGCGGACCACGATGCGATAGTCTGGTTGCAGGACAACGTGGTGGGGACGCCCGTTGTTCTGGAGGCCCACGGCATCCAGTATTGCTGGAACAGTCGCATATCGCAGTACACCGGTTTGCCCACGGTGCTGGGCTGGCCGTGGCATCAGCAGCAGCAGCGCAACGACGGCAGCATCGTGCGCCGGAGAGCCATGGACATATCCACCATCTACAACACCCCCAGCCAACGCCGGGCGGGCGAACTGCTCGACCAGTACGGTGTGGAATACGTCGTGGTCGGCCAATTGGAGCGCCGCTACTACGACGAAAGAGGCATCGCCAAATTCGACGCAATGGTCCGTGATGGCGCGCTGACCCTGGAATACGCCAACGAAGGCGCCCGCATCTACCGCGTCGCGCGCCGTTGAACCAGTGACACGCTTTTGACCTGCCACAACCCTTACCCTATAATCGCTTGCGCCGCGCCTCTGCCCACATTCCTGCGGCGGCGCACCAAGGTATCGCCAAGGAGGTACTACTGTGGCAATCGAATCCGTCCGCGTCGGTTTGATCGGCGCCGGCCGTAACACCCGTGATCGGCACATCCCCGGCTTTAACGAAACCCCCAGGGTCGAAATTGGCGCGGTCGCCAACCGCTCGCGAGAGTCCGGCCAGCGCGTCGCCGACGCCTTCAACATTCCCACCGTGTACGACGGTTGGGAGGAACTCCTGGAGGACGAGAGCCTGGACGCCATCTGCATCGGCACCTGGCCCTACATGCACCGTACCTTGACCATGGCGTCCCTCGCCGCTGGCAAGCATGTGCTGTGCGAAGCGCGCATGGCCATGTCCGCTTCCGAGGCGCACCAGATGCTGGAGGCGTCCCAGAATACGCCCGGCTTGGTCGCTCAGATCGTGCCGTCCCCGATGACCTTCGGCATTGACGACCTGTTGATCCGCTTGATCTCGGAAGGCTTCCTGGGCGACCTGGTGTCGGTGGATGTCCAGTCCCAGACCGGCTTTGCCGACCTGGATTCCACCATGCACTGGCGGCAGGACCGCGATATGAGCGGCTTCAACATCCTGAACATGGGCATCTGGTACGAGGCCATGATCCGCTGGGTCGGCCGCGCCACCCAGGTGATGGCCATGAGCAAGATCACCGTGCCGCATCGTCGGGATGATGACGGCATCTGGCACTCCGTAACCGTCCCCGACACCGTGGACATCCTCTGCCGTCTCGCCAACGGAGCCAACGCGCATATGCGATTCAGCGCCTGCGCCGGCCTGTCTCCCGGAAACTCGATCTGGATCTACGGGACCGAAGGCACGATTCACGTGGACGGCCAGTGGCGCGTTTACGGCGGCAAGCGTGGCGATTCCCAGTTGCAGGAAATCTCCAACCCGCCGGAAGGCCGCTACGCCTGGTCGGTGGAGCAGGAATTCATTGCGTCGATTCGTGATGGCGCGCCCGTGCTGCGCACGCCCTTCAACATCGGCGTCCACTACATGGAATTCACCGAAGCCGTCACCGTGAGCGCCCAAACCGGCGAAGCGGTGTACCTCCCGATGTAACTCATCCCGGCAACCTCGATAATCACGTAGGGGCGACGCCATGCGTCGCCCCTACAACTTTGTCCGTCTTTCTCCCCTGCTACCGGTCCACCAGGCAGGCTATGACCTGTGGGGCCGCCGTCGCCGCCCGTTCCGACAGTTCGGCGTCGCTGAGGGTCACGATGGGGTGTTCAACAATCGCCAGCCCATACTCCGGGTCGCCCCGCATCCGGGACATGGCGTGTGCCTGGCTCACGAACGGTCGCGTGGTCAGGACGGTGGACGGTATCCCCAGCAATTCGGTTTCCATTGCGTCGTGCACACTGCACGCGGTGCAGGACCCTCATTCAGCCGTGGCATGGATAGCCACGTCGATGCTGGATGCGGTGCGTTGCAGGTCTTCGATGCGCGCCGGCCATTGCCAACCGCCCTTGTTGTGTTCCACCGTGCCGGCGATATCGTAGCGTTCGCCGATGATCGCCGCGATTCGCCGCAGCAGGTCTTCGGAGTGAGGCTTGTTGTTGGCGAACAGGCCAATCACTTTGCCGTCCAGCGTGGCCGGTCGTTGTGCCAGCCTCGACGGCGCCGGCGGTGAATCGTCTCTCGGGTCGAGGGTTACTATCGGCGCTCCTTGGGTTGCCATTGCATTACCTCCTGTCGGTCGTTGATATCTCAGAGAAGCCGGTCAGGGCGCCTGCACCGGTCTGGTCACAGATCGGCTGCTGCCCCATGTGCTGATCAGGCTGATGAACCCGCCCGCCATGCCGCCGCCCGGCAGCACGGTGATGCGGTCGGGGTCCGCCACCACCGGAACCGAACGGTCATGGTCAAGTTCGGGTCCCATGCGATGCCAGCGGATCCACTCGCCGGCGGGCAACTGCGCTTTTTCGTACAGGAACGTGGCGACCTGGTTTCGGGACCATCCCGCTTCCGCGACGTGCAGCATGGCCTCTGGGCTGATGACGCAGATGACTTCCGGCATCCCGGGACCGAACGCCAGCATGGCATGAGCCACGGTGGTCAGCAGGTCGGCCGGGTTACGGTCGCCGTGGAGCGTAACCTGCAACGGCGCCAGCGTCGCGTAGGCAGAGACGGTGGTTGCGTCGGCGCCGTACCCCATTTCCGACGCCAGGGACGGCCACGGACTCACGGCGAGATTCTCGGGGAAACAGTAGGTAATCTTGCCCGGATGCCCGAAGGTGCTGTTATCCATCGCCACCGGTACCGAACCGTAGAAATTGGACTTGAACAGGTTCACCGCCCGGCCGATGGCCGCGTTGGCCCGACTGCCGTTGCCCATCATTTCCACGCCCGCGTTCATCCCGATCTTCTCCGCGTATGGGCCGCTGACCACTGTCAACACGGTCGCGCCGTTGGTGGATGTGCTGCTGGCGTGCAGATTGAAAGAACGGTCCGTGATGGCGGACAGCGACGCCAGCACCACCGGGAAGTGCTCCGGCAGGCATCCCGCCATCACCGCGTTGACCGCGGCCTTGCCGGCGGTAAAGCGTTTTTGCCGGATTACCTCGGTTCCCAAGTCGTGGTCAGGTCCTACGCCGGCATAGTCCAGCATGGCCTGTACCCGATCGGGAGTCGGCGGGATGACGGGCAGGCCGTCGGTTAGCCCATTTTCAAAGTAGTAGTCCTGCGCCGCGCTCCAATCGTCAAATTGGTGTGTTGTCATTCGGTCGATTTCTCCTCACCGGCGCGTCCCGCCCTGCCGGTAGTCAGGCGCTTCTATCGGCCACTCCGTCACCACCAGCGGATCCTGCAAGCGCGAGGCGATCCGTGGTCGGCTGGCGGCGATGGCTTCAATCTGATGCGAGGTGGTGACTATGGTGGGCAGGCGCTCTTCGTATCGGTAGCCAACGATTTGGAACAGTTTATCCTCCGCGAACGGAGTGCTGCGCTCGGCCCCCATATCGTCCAGCACCAGCACGTCGGCGGTGCGGATGCGGTCGAGCAGATCGTCGTGGGTGATTGGGCTGTCGGGCGCGAATGTGGCCCGAAGGTAGTCCAGCAGGTCCGCCACGGTGGCGAAAAATATCTCGTCGCCATGGTTTTCACGCTCGGCGGCGGCGGCAACCGCCAGGTGGGTTTTGCCCACGCCGTATGGCCCGTGCAGGCTCAGCCACCCATTGGGGTTGTTTGCCCACCTTTGCACGTAGGACTTCGCCGCTCTCAAACTCTCGCGCTGGAAGTCAGCCAGATGTCCGTTACCATCAGGGTTGAAGGCTTCAAACGTCATGCGGTTCCGCATATTGGGCGGTATCATGCCGACCACCCGGCCGCCGATATTGCCCGCTCTCCCCAGGCGGTAAACCTGCCCAAAGCCGTCCGCGGACTCCAGTCGGGTTCTCAGGAATTCGTCCAGGCGGTTCAGGTCGCCACGCAGCGTTACCACCGTTGGCAGTCGTTGGGCGTGGCGCGCCGCCAGCAGTTGGAAGAGGCGTTCCTGGCCCCACGGACTCGCCGGCCGTGCTGGCAGGTCGTCCAACACCAGCAGTTCGGCTTCCCTGACCTGATCGAACAGGTCAACGAATCCCAGTTCGGCGTCATCATCAAACCCGCCCCGCAGGTGGTCCAGCAGGTCGTTGGCGGTGATGAACAGGACCGCATTGCCGATTTGAACCCGCTCGTTGGCAATGGCGGCGGCCAGGTATGTCTTGCCGGTGCCGCTCGGGCCAACGAATGTTATCCATCCGTGCGGGTTCGATGCGAATTGCCGGGCTGCTCGAAACGCGTGACCGAAGTTTGATACATTCGTGTCGTCGCCACCAGGACCTTCCGGATCCGCGTCGGCGAATGTGGATTGTTGCAGGACCCCCAGGTTGCTGTACCGTTCCAACGCCGCTACCCGGCGTTCCCAGTCCACCCCCGATTCTTGGCAGCGACACGGTATCGCCTTGCCGAAGTCAGGATGCTCCACCGGAACTTCAGCTGAGAGCCATCCGGCCCCTCCGCATAAGGTGCAGCTTTCAGCCGTCGCCGTCGCGAGCATCGGGCGATTCCCAGGGAAGTCGTCCGTGCCGGCGTCGGTAACTCTCCAGGTACCCCGTGCGGCTATCCGGCGCAGTATTGTGCCCAGGCTCTCCATGGTCATGGCTGTAATCTCTTTGCCGGTGGACTAGAGTTGATGACGCGGCGGGTTTGCCCGTTTGCAACCATCGCCGAAGGATAGCATGAACGTAACCCCAACTATGCACATTCTGTTCTGCGGCGATCTCGAAGGCGTCCTCAATCCACTTTGGCGGATATTCCTCTTCGGCGGCCCGCAATTGCTCCGCCGTGCCGTGTCCGAAGCTTCCGATGTGCCGCTCATAGAGGTCAAATATATTAGCACGGGCGGGTCGCTCGGCAGCCGATGGAGATCCCTCCGGCTGTTGGACATCAGTGGCTGCTGCGCCCGCGGCATCCGACGCCGGCAACGGAGACGTTTTCAGGTTTTTCAGATGCTGACGGCAGCGGTCATCGTAAAGGAATAACCGCACTTCGCCGCCGATTCGCGCGGCGGCCAGGGTCTCCCGGGTCAGGGCGGCGGCCAGCGCTCCGCGTATGGTTTGGTCATTGCCGGCGCCGGCGGCCCGCCGCAGGACATGATCATCCAGCAGGTCGTCCACAGCCACGGAAGGCGGCGTGGCTCTTCGGATGGGTTCTTCCGCCAGCAGCGCGGCGACCCTGAGGGTGAGCCTCAATTCGGCCAGATCGTCGATGTCGGCCAGCCAGTCGGCCATTGCGACGGCCGGCATCGGGATTCGCCGGGCGTCGCGCGGCACCGATTGCCTGCGCCCGGGCGAGGTCATCTACGCCACCGATTCTTCGTAGCGCATCAACTCATCAAACCGCATCAGCGTATCTCGGAAATACAGGTGCAGGCTCCCGGTTGGCCCATGCCTGTGCTTGGCGACGATCAACTCGGCGATATTGCGCGGATATGGCCTGCCCGGAGCGTGTTGCTCCCACTCTTCCTCCGTGAAATTCCGGTCTTCACGGTATATGAACATGACCACGTCGGCGTCCTGTTCGATGCTCCCGCTGTCGCGGAGGTCCGACAGTTGCGGCCGGTGTCCCGGGCGGTTCTCAACCACGCGGCTCAACTGCGAGCAGGTGAATACCGGCACTTCCAGGTCCCGCGCCACGGCCTTCAGAGAGCGCGAAATCTCGCTGATCTCCTGCACCCGGTTTTCACCGTAACCTCGGCGGCTGCCCTGTCCCTGCACGAGTTGCAGGTAGTCCACCACCAGGAAGTCCAGGCCGTGTTCCATTTTGAGACGTTGAGCTTTGCTCCGCATCTCCATGGAGGTCTGGAACGGCGTGTCGTCGATGTAAATTGGCAGGCCCGACAGCACGCCAACCGCGTTGGCGATGACACTTTCTTCCTGTTCTGAAAGCAGCCCGAGGCGCAAACGGTGAGAATCAACTCCCGATTCACCCACGAGTATCCGCATCGCCACCTGCTCACGGCTCATTTCCAGGCTGAAAATCCCGCAAACGTGTCCGCTCTTGGCGGCGTTGACGCAGATGTTCAGCGCCAGGCTGCTCTTTCCCAATCCCGGACGCGCGCCAACGATCAGCATATCCGACCGTTGCATCCCGCCCAGCAGGCTGTCGAGGTCGCTGTACCCACTCTGCAGGGGCGGCGAGTCGGTGAGCGAAACGTCGCCAATGTCGCCCTGCAGGTACACGTCCAGCACCGAGCTCAGGGGCACGAATCCCCGTTCCGTGTTCGACGGTTGGACTCTGAAGAGTACGTCCACTGCGCGGCGCATCGTGTCTTCCGCGTCGTCAGAGTCCTCGAACCCGATCTCGGCAATCCGGTTGCCGGCGTCGATGATCCGCCGCTTCGCCGCCGTGTCGGCCACGATGCCGGCGTAATACTCCACGTTGACCGACGTGGGGGTGCCGGCGATGAGTTGTCCCAGGTAGGGCAGGCCCCCTACTTCTTCCAGCCTGTCCCGCTGCTGCAACTCTCGGGCCACCGTGATCTGGTCAACGGCATCGCCCCGCTGCAATACTGAGATGCAGGCCTCGAAGCAGAACTGGTTGCGTGCCCGGGCAAAATCTTCCGGCTTGATGATGGACAACACGCGGTGCACCGCTTCGCCGTCGATCAGCAGGCCGCCCAGCACTGCGGCTTCCGCTTCAAGATCCTGCGGCCGCTGTCGCTCCGTGTATTGCGCGGCGACCAAGGGGGATTATTCCTCTACGGAGGCGATCACGTTCACCGTCGCCCTGATGTCGCTGGACAGGTTCAGGACAACCTCGTACTCCCCGGGTTCACGAATCGGCTCGACGGAATTGGTGATGCGCCGGTCGATATCGCGTTCCAGCATTTCGCCCAATGCGTCGGCGATGCGCACCCCGCTGATCGCGCCGTAGTAGCGCCCGTTGGGAGTAACCCGGCCGTGGATGGTGACCGTAAGATTGTCCAGCGCCTCGGCCAGTTCTTCAACAACCTGGGTTTCCCGAGCCCTCTGCACGTCGCCTTCGGCCTTCACCTTGTCCAGCCGTTTGAGCGTTTCATCAGTGGCTAATTCGGCCAACCCTTTCGGCAGCAGGTAATTGCGGGCATAGCCCCGTGAAACCCGCTTCACCTCGCCGGCCCTGGCCTGGTCCGGCACATCCTGCAGGAACAACATCATCATGATCAGCAGCCTCTCAGTTCGTCCGACCCGGGTCAATCCGGCGGTATGCGGACGCAAAAAATTGCATTTGATTGGGCCGGCAATGCCTGCCGGCCAACACATTATAGACTATACGGAATCGGTGGCGATACGTGCGGGCGTCACCACTCCAGGGCCATTCGATTATTGACGATAGATAAGGCACTCCGCTCACGGCGAGACGAGGCAGTCCGCTCATCCTGAGCCTGTCGAAGGACGGGCGGACGGTGAGCGGGGAACCGTTCCAGCAACAGCAAACGCCTTTCGCCAGGATAATCGAGTGGCCTTGGTCACCACTCGCCACGCCGCCGGTTAGACCATGAACACCGGCGAGTCGTCTCGATTGATGCGTGTTTCCCCGGCGACGCCGTCCCGTATGTGTTTGGGCAACGTGAACATGGCGGCGTGGCTTTCACTGTCGTAGTGCCGGAGTGGTTTGCTCACCCGGTCGGCGATGCGCCGGTCGATCTCGGCTGCCGTGAGGGTTGGAAGCGCGGCGTCCGACGCCAGGGTGAACCCCCAGAGAGTTATGAACGATGGTACGTGCGTGTGATAGGGCGCGGCATGGATGAAGATGCTGTCCAGCGTGTTGTAGATGGTGGTGAAGCATTCGTGGATGCTGAGGTATCCCGCCGGCCCCGATTGTGTGACCAGGATGCCGCCAGGTTTCAATCGGGCCCGGGCGATGTTGTAATACTCCTCGGTGTAAAGGAGATACGCCGGGCCGCCCTCCAGCGGGTCCACCAGGTCCATTATCATCACGTCGTATTTCCGGCTGTCGGTTTCCAGAAACTTGCGGGCGTCGTCATGGAGCAGCGTCGTGCGCGCATCGTCGAACGCTCCCTGGTGGTGTTGGGGAAGATGTTCCCGGCACAATTCCACAACCTTTTGATCCAGGTCCACCATCACCACGCTGTCCACGGTGCTGTGAGCCAGGGTCTCCCTCAACGTCCCGCCCTCGCCGCCGCCGCCAATGAAAACCGACTGGGGGTTTGGGTGCAGCAGCATCGCGGGATGCACCAGCGACTCGTGGTAAATGTGTTCGTCGCGTTCCGTAGATTGCGTCTTTCCATCCAGCAACAGGCTCCGCCCGTACACGTCGGAATGAACGACCTCCACCCGCTGGTATCCGGTATGACCGGAGTACAGCACGTCATCGACCTTCAGCATAATCGCGAGGTCGGGCATGACGGTTTCAATCACCCACTTGCCGGTGATTTCTTCCATTGGATAACTGGCCACGAGAACACCTGGAGGGGGAGAAGAATCGCGCTGGAGCGTGCTGCCACGCTCCGGCTGCCGTGGGATCCGTTCGTGTCGCAATCAGCTGGCGAACTGGACCGTCTGCAATTCAGCGACTCTCGCTCCGTTGGGGCCCCGCCTGATCACGGTAATCTCCGGATCCTGGCATCTGAGAGCGGCGACAATCAGCTCGGCAGCTCGGTCCGGCATCGTCTGGTCGCCGCAGGTAAAAACGTCCGCCGCCGCGTAGCCAAGTTCCGGCCAGGTATGGATGGAGATATGGGATTCGGCGATGGACAATATGCCAGTCACGCCCTGCGGCGTGAACTGGTGAAACGATTCCCCGACTACGTGCGCTCCTACTTCAGCAGCGGCGTGGAGCAATTCCTGTCGAATGTACCCCAGATCATCCAGTAGTTCGGGGTCGCAATTTCTGAGTTCCAGCAGCACGTGCGTACCTAGTACATTCAATCACCCTGTCCTCCGGTTGAATTGGCCAACCCACGCGCAAAACACAAAATGCTATCCTCGGGGAAATGGCAGAGGATGATTTTACTCAAACTTGCTCTCCGATTCAAGCGCGAAACCCGACCTCATCGCGCCCCGTCTCGTTTTGCACATGATTCGCGTCGCATCTCGGCGCCCGGCCAGCGCGCGGTTATAGGAACAGACCATCGCCATTGGACCCTCCACCATCGTTTGACATTTTCAAAAAATCTTGCTGCCTATGCATCTTTCCAAGGTACTTGCGGTGGTCGCTATGTTGTATAATCGCCGTTAGTACCTCTATTAAACCGACTTCACGAACATATAAGGACCGCGCCCGTATCGCGAAACACACATCAACCGTGCCCTGTCCATCCGTGATTCGACCAATTCATACATAACGGGGCGACTGCAGTATCCTGCCTACCCCGCTGGAACGAGACCACCAACCCCATTTCACCGATTCGCCAACTAGATCAAACGTCTGGTCATTCTGTGAATCCACATAATGTTCCCTGCATTTCCCGGAGCAGATGAACCAGAGGCTGTATAATGGCGTCAAGTATTGCGAAAACCGTTAGATCGGAACCCGGTTCGTCAGCGTAAGCTGCCGGCCTATTGTCTGGCGCGGATTGCAATGCAGTGAACTGGCACTTGGAGAACGTGAGCTAATGAGCGTCATACCATTGATCGACGAAAAGTTCGACGGCACACCCGCCAACGTCTCGCCTGTTGCCATTCAGCCCAAGGGTGACCGTACCCGCAGGGTAATGATGGTCCAACCGGCCTCCGCTGGCGGCAACTTCGAATATATTGCCATACCCCGACAGGGGATGCTCTTCCTGTCGGGAGCTTTGGCCCAATGGGTGGGCCCCTACGTCTATGAACGGGATATCTGGTTCGAGGACCGGCTGGGCCGAATGGACCCGGACAAGGACCTGGACGGCGTCCACGTTTTGATGATCACGTCGCTGATCAACGAAACTCCGCGCGCGTACGAACTGGCCCGTCAGGCCCGTGAGTTCCATCCCGAACTGATCATACTCGGCGGCGGCCCTCAGATGAGCCCGCTGCCCGAAGAGGCTTTCGCTCGCGGCGGTTTCGACGTAATCGTCAACCGCGAGGGCGAGGACATCATCGGCCAGTTGTGCGACATCCTGCTCACCTGGCGGGACGACCGCAAATATCAGTATCTGGACCGAGTGGCCGGTATTTCCTACATACGCGACGGGCACGTCACGCAAACTCGCCGCAAGGGCTTGGTCGCGCCCAATTTCGTTGAACTTCCCGACTTCCGCTCCATCCGGGGCCTCTCGCCGGCGAACCCCATGGCCGGCGGCGTTCTGGAAACGGTACGCGGCTGCACCGAAAACTGTTCCTACTGTCAGGTGATCCAGCAGTTCCTGGGTTACCGTCTCATCGACCGGGACACCGAGTTCAAGCGGTTGGAACAACTGGAAGACCTGGCTGCAGACGGCCTCATTCACACCGGCCGCAACGGAAAATTCAACGTCTTCATCTCCGACGACCTGCACACGCCTCCCCTGCGCGCGGTAAAATTCCGCAACGAACGGTTGGAGCGACTGCACGGTTGGCGCGGCCGCACGGATTCCATGAACATGATCTGCCAGGCCAGGGCCGAAATCGGACAGGACGACGAACTGGCCGACGCTCTCCTTGAGGCCAACATAAAAATGCTCTACCTGGGTGTTGAGTCCAACAATGCCGAGAGCCTGGCCGCCGTGCGCAAGCGGCAGGAACCCGGCCAGATGGAACGGGACCTGGTGCACCTCAACGAAAATGGTTTCTCGGTGGTGGCCATGACCATCATCGGCCTTCCCTACGACACCGAAGAGTCGATCATGACTCTTGCCGATTGGGTAACCCAGCACAGCCGGTACCAAACGGCCAACCTGCTCACCCCGCTGCCTGCCACCTCCAACTGGAGCCTGAAGCCGCTGAGCGCCGACGGCCAACCGCTGGAGGAAGGAGAGATGCGGCCTTACGAGCTGTACACGGGACGGCAGCTTGTCCACGAGGACGAACGTTGGACCATGGCGGAAAGCCGGGACCTGTTCGACCGCTACAACGCCAAGCTGACTTCGATCGACGATCTGTACGGTCGCATCTTCCGGATCCTGGGCAACTATCGGATGCGTCAGGCCCGGAGCGTGCAGGACCTCTCCGAAACCACTGAAACTATGCGCGCCTGGTCTCATCAGGTACAGCAGGCGGGCAAGGAGTTCGGCGAGAATATCCATGTGCGCGTAACCGAACTCGCCGAAACCCTGCGCTCGGTCAGCCAGCCCCTGTCCAATATGGGCGGGGATTTCATGGAAAACCTGCGGGTGCGGATCAACGAAACGTCCGATGCGCTGCACAACTACGCGGAACGAGCCGACACCGGCAGCAAGGAAGTTGCCGCCGGCATCACCGTTAAAGTCAGCGAAGTAACGGAAATCCTGAACGACGTACTCGATTCCAACCAGCGCCGCAACCCGAACCGAGCCGGGTGACATGACCAATCGCGACGCTTCCAAACGGAGGGTGGTGGTAACGGGCTTGGGTATGATAAGTCCGCTGGGACTCAACATATCCGATAGTTGGGACGCCATCGCCTCCGGAAAGTCCGGCATCGACTACATCACCAGATTCGACGCTGAAGCCTTTGACACACGGTTCGCTGCCGAGGTCAAAGGCTTCGATCCGGAGAACTATCTGGACCGAAAAGACGCGCGACGCATGGACCGGTTCGCCCAGTTCGCATCCGTCGCCGCGCAGGAAGCCTGCCAACAGGCCGGAATCGAGCCCCGCGAAATGGACCGCTACAGCGTCCATGTCGTCATCGGCAGCGGGATCGGGGGGTTGAGTACCCTCACCGAGCAGCACCAGGTGCTGCTGGAACGCGGGCCGAGGAGAGTTTCCCCCTTTCTCATTCCCATGATGCTGGCGGATATGGGTTCCGCACAGGTGTCAATGGTCACCGGCGCGATGGGAGCCAACTACTGCATCACCTCGTCCTGCAGCAGCGGGGCCGATGCCATCGGTGCCGGCTGGGAGATGATCAGCAACGGCGGGGCCGACGTGGTGTTGGCGGGAGGCGCCGAAGCGCCGATCACCCCACTGGGCGTGGCGGGATTCAACGCGTTGCGGGCGCTTTCGCGCCAGAACGACAGCCCCCAGAGAGCCAGCCAGCCTTTCAACCGCACGCGGGATGGCTTCGTGCTGGCGGAAGGCGCGGCGGTGCTGGTCCTGGAGAGCGCGGAACACGCGGCATCCCGCGGCGCGCAACCGCTGGCCGAACTGCGGGGTTACGCCGCCACCAGCGACTCTCACCATCTGACCGAACCCAACCCCACCGGCCAGAGCGCGGCCGCTGCCGTTACCGGCGCGTTGGATGCCGCTCAACTCTCCGCCTCCGACGTTGATTACCTCAACGCTCATGGCACATCCACTCCGTTGAACGACTGGCATGAAACCAAGGCGCTCAAGCTTGCCCTGGGTGACGAGGCCTATCGAATCCCAGTCAGCAGCACCAAGAGCATGACCGGACACCTGCTCGGGGCCGGCGGCGCGTTGGAGGCCGCTCTGTGTACCGTCGCTTTGGGCAAGGGAGTGATGCCGCCAACCATCAACCTTGACGATCCGGATGACGAGTGCGATCTGGACTACGTCCCGAATACCGCTCGCCAGGCCGATTTGAATGTGATCCTGAGCAATTCGTTCGGGTTTGGCGGGCACAACTCCGTAATAGTTCTGACCCGCTCCGATTTGTGACACCTCAACTGTCGGCTCCTCCTCCCAGGCGGTGGCTGCCGCCTCCGCCCGTCGATGGGCACAGACTGCCTGGGCACCTTCCGCCCGCCGCCGTGCAGTTATTGCTGTACCGGGGCATCGGTAATCCCACGGCCCTGGACCAATTCCTGAATCCCACCGGTCTGCCCCACTCCGCCAATCTGCTGGCCGGCATAGATGAGGCGTTGCCTCGTCTGGCGCAGGCTGCCCACGCCCACGAAACCGTCGCGGTATTCGGTGATTTCGACGTCGACGGAATGACGGGCACTGCCATTTTGAGCGAGACCCTGGCCCGCCTCGGCGCCCGTGTCATACCCTATCTGCCTCACCCGGTGGAGGAAGGCCACGGATTATCGCGCGTGGCGGTGGAACGGTTGCACGCGCAGGGCGCGACGCTGATAGTCACTGTCGATTGTGGCATCAGCGATGCCGACGAAATCGCCCGGGCCCGACTTGGCGGCTCCGATGTGATCATCACCGACCACCATACTCCGCCCCAACGTCGCCCGGACGCCATCGCCATCGTCAACCCACGTATGCCGGGCAATGCGTATCCGTTCCCTGAACTTTGCGGCGCCGGCATCGCCTTCAAGTTGGCCAGCGCCTTGCTGGAATACGTCGGCGAATCGGAGGACCCCTCGCTTCCCGAATTGGCCGCATTGGGCACCGTCGCCGATCTGGTGCCCCTGAGGGACGAGAACCGTTACCTGGTGCAAAGAGGACTGGCGTCGCTCTCCAAAACCCGTCGTCCCGGTCTACGGGCTTTGCTGAGGCGGGTGAATCTGGAAGGTCGGGACATCCGCGCCGAAGACGTTTCGTTTCGCATCGCGCCGCGCCTCAACGCATCGGGCAGGATGGCGCACCCCGACACGTCGCTGCGACTGTTGATGACGCAGGATGCTCGCGAAGCCGACCAACTGGCCGCACAACTAGAACAATACAACGCGCAACGACGGGAACTGACCGCCCGCGCCTGCGACATCGCGTTCGAACAGGTTCTCGCCGACCCTCAGGTTCCGCCCATCATCATCACCACCGATGATGCTTATACGCCCGGCATCAACGGACTCATCGCCGGCCGACTCGCCGAGACCTTCCATCGCCCTGCCATCGCCCTGGCGCACGCCGACGCACAACACCTGGTGGCCAGCGCGCGCAGCGCCGGTGGGTTCAACCTGATCGAGGCCATAACCCAATGCGGCGACCTGCTCGTGCGTTACGGCGGACATCAGGCAGCCGCGGGCTTCACCGTCCATCGGGACAACCTGGAACCCGCCGCACAACGGTTGACCGCGATTGCGTCCGCGAAGATGGGTCTGTTCGCCCCCGAACCAGTCCTGGAGATTCACGCGGAAGGTTCCCTCGACGAACTCCTGAGTCCGGAGTTGGCCCATTTCTGCGCCCAGCTACAACCCTTCGGCAAGGACAACCCGGTCCCGCTGTTCCTGACCCGCCGCGCCCGGGTGCTCGACTGTGGATACGTGGGGGCACAGGGCCAGCATCTGAAGTTGCGGGTCAGCAGCGGCGGCCGCACCGTTGACGCCCTCAGCTGGAATCATGCTGGCGGCTGGGGCGGTTACAGCGCAGTGGACCTGGTGTTCCAACTCGCCGAGGACCGTTACCGGGGCGAGAGCCGCACCTACCTGCGAATCGAAGATTTGCGCCCCGCCGTATAGCCCGTAGCGTACCTGACGGGTCCGCAGATGACCTGCGCCATCGCGGCGGCAACGGATGCTGTCTTCGCGCCGCCGACCTGCTGACCGCGCTGTGCCCGCGCCGAGCGGTTTCCGAACCTACGACCGCCCGGAATTTCGATTGGCATTCCCTTGAACCCGGCGTGTCGGCCTGACCAACCTTGCCCGGTAAATCAGCAGCGGCACCGTAACCAGCATGATCACCAACGCCACCAACTGCGCTTCGTTGAAGCCGAATATGTAGGTGTTCTGCTCCTCTCTCAGGAATGAAATGAAGAAGCGCCCCGCCGAATACCCGGCGAAGAAAAGCGCGAACAGCATCCCTCGTGGCTGGATTCGGTCCTTCAGCAGAAGGAGCGCTCCGGCCCAGACCAGGCAGAAGATCAACTCGTAGGCCACCGCCGGATGTGATGCCGGTCGTCCATAACCGAAGCTCTGGGGGTCCGTGTAAACCCATCCCCAGGGAAGGTTGGTAAAGCTGGACAAATGCTCGCCATTGATCACGTCTCCGATCCGCCCAATGGCCAGGGCGATCAGCAGGCCCGGAGCAGCGATATCAGCCAGGTGTGCGACCGAAGGCATCTGCGGAAAGGGCCGGTGCAAACCCGTCCACCGCAGTCCCGAGTTGTCGCATATCCGGTGCAGCCAGTCGGCGTTTCGAGTCAGGATGTACGTCGATCCGCCGACGAACCCTCCCAGGTATGCGCCGAAAATGGCGATGCCACCCTGCCAGAAGAACAGGATCTCCAGGGGATCATATTGGTACTTGGTGTCCCAGAAGTCGATCACGTGCAGCACTCTTGCGCCAATGATTCCCCCGATGATGCACCACGTTGATACCGAGAGAATGGCGTCACCGTCCAGTCCGTCCCGCCGTCCCCAGAGCCAGGTGAGATAAACGGCGACGGCGACCGCAACGAAGGTGAAGAAGCCATGCCAGGAGAGGATGAAGCCGGCCGTTCGGATGATGTCCGGATCGAAAGGTATGCTGATGACTGCGAGTATGTCCATGAACCTCAGGTTCCTGCAGGATTGTTGCTTATATTATACGGCCCAAACCGGATTTACCGTCCGCACCAGGCACGCAGTTGCCGACGAATCCAGCAGGGTGGCGGTTACCCGGTTGAGTTCGTGTTCGTCTGAAGGCATGCAGAATATCGCCGGGCCGGCGCCTGACAGGCAGGGCGGGTATCGGGTAACCGACGCCACCCTGTCCCAAATGTCTTTCAGACCGGGGAATATCTCTCTGGCCGCACGCGAGAAAGCATTGCGGCAGTTCTCGGTGGTCAGGTCCCGGTTCACCAGGGCCCCAGATGCAGATAATCGACGCGTATCAGCCCCGTCGGAAAA
This sequence comes from Dehalococcoidia bacterium, assembly GCA_963668585.1. Taxonomy (GTDB): domain Bacteria; phylum Chloroflexota; class Dehalococcoidia; order Lucifugimonadales; family UBA3495; genus Bin87. The sequence continues at coordinate 2,261,986 of OY764869.1, forward strand.
ATCGCCAGCTGTCAATGCTCCGTAGAGAGTCGGCGTTTTTCTCGGGACACTCTCCGCAGGGACTACCAGCAACAGTTGACAGCCGGCATTCGTTGCCAGCATCTCCAACTCATTCCCCCGCCCGGTTCCCAGCGCGGCGCCGCCGGACAGCAAAAAGGGCACATCCGAACCCACCCGAGACGCAACCGACCGCAACTCTGCCATGTTCAGGCCCAGGCCCCAGAGAGCATTCAGGCCGCGCAATGCCGCCGCGGCATCCGCCGAACCACCGCCCAATCCGGCTGCCACCGGGATCTGCTTGTGAACGGTAATATGCGCCCGTGGTGTGATTCCGGCGTCCTGCGCCAACGCCAGCGCTGCGTCCCATACGATGTTCTGCTCCCCGGACAAATCCGGATCTGCGCACTCCACGGTCAAATCATTCGCCGGGTTGATGACGACCTCATCGGACAGGTCAACAGTCTGCAGGATCGTGGCTACTTCGTGAAATCCGTCCTCCCGTCGCCCGATGACCTCCAGCGACAGGTTGATCTTGGCGTATGCCGGAATCACGAGCGGATTTTGAGCCATCAGGCAATTCTCTGACGAGGCGCATCGCCCGGCCAAACCTTGTTCAAAACTCCCCATTCTGCGATGGTCAGCGTTGCCGGGCGTCGCTGTGCATCGATTCCCCCGTCGTTCAATACTCCGCTGACCACGTCGGCGGATGCGCCGGTGCCCTGCATCAACGAGTTCCGTATCTGCTTTCGCGGCGCCGCAAACCCGGCCCGCACCAGATCGAAAAATTGTTGGTTGTCGGGCACGTCAACCGCAGGTGATTCCCGCAACACCAACTTGACCACCGTGGAGGAAACCTTGGGCGGCGGGCGGAACGCCCGGGGCGGCGCCTGAACCACCACCGACGGCGTCGCATAAAACTGTGTCGCCACGGACATCAATGTCATGGAACCGGGGGAGGCGGTCATCGCCTGCGCAACTTCCCGCTGCACCATCACCACCATGAGGGTCGGTGGTTCATCCGATTCCAGGAATCGCCGCATGATGGGGGCGGCAGCGTAGTATGGAAGGTTGGCAACGACCTTGTACGCGTCGTCGTCCCCGGTCAGGTCCCTGATGCGCACCTGGCGCGCATCGCCATGATGGACCGTGAGATTATCCGGCATGTCCAGCCGGCCGGGCAATTCGTCGGCCAACCTTGAGTCCAACTCGACCGCAAACACGCGCCCGGCGCGTGCCACCAACCGGCGGGTCAGGATGCCTGTGCCCGGGCCGATCTCCACCACGGTGTCCGACGGCGACGGGTCTGCGCTGGCGACTATCCGGTTGGCGATCCGGGTATCGGTGAGAAAGTGCTGACCCAGCGATTTGCGTTGCCGGCGCTGCTTTGGTGGCGCTTTTGACTGGGCGGACATTGGAGACATAAAGTGGCCGAGCACCTCCCTTTGACTGCAGCCTGGGGGCATATCGTCGGGATTGGCTCGGGCCAGGCGCTCCCACGGCACCCGCGGGACATCGCTTACCGTTGCTGCCGTCAAGCCCTGGCGGGGTTCACGAGCCTGCGCCGCGTGGGACCCGGCCGTCAGCGCCATTCCCTGGGAAATTGGCCCTTGCGCCTTGCCGAGGGGAGGAATTCCACCCCGCTGTGGCGGGTTGCGGGTATAGGGCACCGCCAGCTCCCCGTGTAGCACGACCACTCCAACCATGGTATGCGGGCATGGCCCAGGTGTCAATCAACACCGCACCGCCGGTGGCCCACGCCCTTTCGATCACTAACCACAGACGAGGCAGTCCGCTCATCCCGAGACGAGGCAGTCAGTTCATCCTGAGCCTGTCGAAGGACGAGCGGACGGTGAGCAGGGAACCGTTCCGGCAACAGCAATTGCCTTGCGCCAGGCTAATCGAAAGGCCCCGCCCTGCTCCCAGTGCCTCATTTCCCCAGGAAATGCGGCACGATGTCCTTGGCGATGACTTCCAGATGTCGCCGCCTGTCCTCCCGGGGCGCGGCGATGCTGAACACGATGTACCGGGCTCCCGCGTCGATGTACTCCTGCAACCTGTCGATGCACATGCGCGGCGTCCCCAGCAGGCAGTAGCGTCGCACGATGTTGATGAACTCCCCGCCGTACAGGTACTGGTTCCCCAACGACTCCGCGGCCGTTCGCGCCGCCTGCTCCTCCGTGGGAGCCAGCGTGATGTAGGGAAAGAAAGCCCATTGGAAACCGGAAAGGTCGCGACCTTCCTCGGCGGCAAATTCGCCAATCTGTTTCACGCTGGAGCGGTAGCGGTCCGGACTGTAGAAATATGGCAGCCAGCCGTCGCCGTACCGCACCGCCCGGCGCATCGCGGCGTCCCGGCGTCCGGCGACCCAAACTGGCGGGTGCGGTTGCTGCGCCGGTTTCGGGTTGATCGCCGCCTCGTCCAACGTGTAGTGACGACCGCGCATTGATACGCCGTCCTCGGTCCACAGACGTCGCAGCGCGTCGAGGCATTCGTCGGTGCGACGGCCGCGCCCTCGAATGTCAATGCCGGCGTTCTCGTACTCCATCGGGAACTCGCCGCCCACTCCCACTCCCAGCGTGAGCCTTCCGCCCGACGCTATGTCCAGCGTCGCCGTCATCCGCGCCAGCATCAGCGGATGATAGAACGGGGCCAGCGTGACCGACGACACAATCCGCATCCGTTCGGTGGCGCCGGCGGCCACCGCCAGCAGCGGCAGGGCGGCGTGGGTCGGCCCCGGCGGCCTGCCCCTCATGAAGTGTTCACCCGCCCCCATGTACTCGAACCCCAGGTCCTCCATCAAACGCGCCTGCTCGACGGTGCGGTCGGCCGGCAGGGCCATGCTGGCGCCGAAGTGAAGCTCGTTGGTGTTTCCTCGCCCCGCTGAAGTCATGCCAATTCCGCCTTGGTGTGTGGTTATAACGCTGCGTCTTGCAATGGCGGCCCATTTTACGGCATCGGCTTACTGCGGGCCAAACGTGCCACAACTCAGAATTATTGCCTCTTACGGAGGGAATAGTCGGCAATGCTATACTTGAAGCACACCAGCCAACCTTGGTTTGCAGCCATATTCGAGCATTTATATGACCGTACTCGTCACCGGAGCCACCGGATTGTTGGGTCGTCGCGTGGTGCAACGCCTGTTGGATACCGACCACAACGTGCGCGTGATGGTGCGTCGGCCGGGCAGCGAGAGCATTTTCCCCACGCAACCCACTGACGTGTGCTATGGGGATGTGGGAAACCCGGACGCGTTGACTGAGGCTATGCGCGATATCCACGAGGTGGTCCACTTGGTCGCCGTGATTCGGGGCGGTCCCCGGCAGTTTGATGCGATCAACCGCCAGGGCACGGCCAACGTGGTCGCAGCCGCCAGGGAAGCCGGGACAGTGCGCAGGTTCGTCCACGTCAGCGCGATCGGGGCCGCCAACAACCCCAGGTTGCAGTACCTCCATTCCAAATGGGAGGGCGAACAGGAAGTCATCAAAAGCGGGTTGCCCCACGTCATCATCCGGCCATCGTTGATTTTCGGTCCAGGCGACGAGTTCACGACCTCGGTCGCTGGCCTGGTTCGCATGGGGCCGATAACCCCTGTGATCGGCTCCGGCAACAACCGGCTCCAACCCATCCACGTCGAGGACGTCGCCCGTTGCGTCGCCTCGTCGGTGAGCGGAAACCTGCGAGGCAACCACGTCGTTGAAATCGGCGGCCCTGATCAGTTGTCATACAACCAGATTCTCCGCATCGTCGCGCAGACCATGGGAAAGCGACGACTCAGGGTCAACGTCCCGATTTGGAAAATGCGCCTCCCAATAGCCCTCATGGAACTGATGACGCCGCACCCGCCCATCAATCGCGCGATGCTCCAACTCATCACATTGCGCAACGTGGCAGAACCCGATTCCGTCGAGCGCATCTTCGGGTTCCGCCCCCGGCCATTCGCCGGCAACATCGACCATGTCAAGACCATGACCTTCGGTCAGGCATTGCGCTCCAACCTCGGACTCGGCTGAGCGGTCCAATGAACTACCAGGACGCGATCGCCCGCCTGCTCTCGCTGGTTGACCACGAACGCAGCGCCCCGACGATGCCTCGCCAGAAGCGCATCTACGATCTGCGCAACGTCGAAAGTCTTCTGGCCCGCATGGACAACCCGCACCGTCGGCCTGGAATCGTCCATGTGGCCGGAACCAAGGGCAAGGGCAGCACCGCAGCCATGGTCGAGTCCATTCTGCGGGCCGCTGGCCGTTCCACCGGGTTCTATTCCTCCCCGCACCTGCACTCATTCTGCGAGCGCATCCGCCGCGACGGCGTTCCGGTGTCCCAGGAGCGATTCGCCGCGTTGACCGGCGCAGTCTGGCCTCATCACATCGCCAATTCCGCCGACCCGGACGCCGGCCCGGCCACGCTGTTCGAATACATGACCGCCATGGCGTTCCAGTGTTTCGCGGAGGACCAAACCGATTTCGATGTCATCGAAGTTGGTTTGGGCGGTCGCCTCGACGCCACCAATGTCGTGATGCCCACCGTCAGCGTGATCACTCCCGTCAGTCTCGACCACACCGCCATCCTCGGCGACACCATCGGCGAGATCGCCGCAGACAAGGCTGGCATCATCAAACCGGGAATCCCAGTGGTGGTCGCTCCCCAGTTTCCCGATGCCATGGCCGCCATCCAGTCGGCCTCCACCGACCGGTGCGCTCCGCTGGTCGACGTGGCTGCCGCCTCCACCTGGGAGGTGGCGTCAGTTTCTCCCGCAGGGCAGGAACTGACCATCAGGACCCACAACGACACCTATCGGCTGTGCCTGCCCCTGCTTGGTGATTTTCAATGCTCCAACGCGGCGGTCGCCGTTTGCGCCCTGGAAACCCTGTCCCAATCGGGACATGACATTCCGCACCAGGCGATTGTGGACGGCCTTTCAGCAGTGCAATGGCCCGCCCGTCTTGAGGTGCTGCGCCGCGAACCCGCCACCGTGGCCGACGGCGCCCACAACGACCACTCCGTAGCCACCGTGCTGGCCACTCTGAATGACTGCCTGCCCCACCAACGGTTGACTGTTGTGGCCGGTTTTTCCAGGGATAAACGCGTATCTGCCATGGTGGATCTCCTATCCCGGCGAGCCGACCGGGTGGTCGCCACTCGTTCCCGGCATCCCAGGTCCATGCGGCCCGGCGACATCGTCGAAGAGTTCGCTTCCCACGGTTTTTCGCGGGATCGTCTTGCCGCAGGCGACTGCGTGGCCGATGCCGTTGATATCGCCATCGCACAAGCCGATGCTGGCGACCTGATTCTGATAACCGGTTCCCTGTTCGTCGCCGCCGAAGCCCGCGAAGCGGTCCTGGGCATTCCCCCCGAAACCTACCCTGACCTCCTCCCGCCCGACCTGCGATGAACCCGTGCTAAAATCCGGCAATCCTGCTCAAACCGCACCACACTGAAAACATCCCCTAAAACATCCCTATGACGTCAATCCAACGCCGCCGTGTGGTCGTCACCGGCATGGGCGCCATCACCCCCCTGGGTCTCACCGCCGACCGGTTCTGGAAGAACCTGCTGGCTGGCGAGTCAGGCATCGGCCCCATGACCCTGTGCGACCCCACTGATTATCCCTGTCGCATCGCGGGACAGGCCGACGATTTCGATCCCGGCGCCTACATCGGAGCGCGGGAAGCCCGGCGCATGGCCCGCTTCTCTCAACTTGCCGTCGCCGCCGCCCTGCAGGCAGTTGAAGATTCGGCGCTGGACATCGCTCGGGAAGATCCATACCGGGTTGGTGTCCTTCTCGGCAACGGCAACGGTGGGTTTCCTACACTCGAAGAAAATTGCCGCATCCTGGCCGACCGGGGCGGCATGAGGATGTCTCCCTTCTTCTTTCCCATGGTGCTGCCCAACATGGCCGCCGCCAATGTCAGCCAGTATGTGGGTGCAAACGGGTACAACTCGACCGCCACCACCGCCTGCGCTGCTTCCAACAATGCCATCGGCGAGGCGTTGCAGGCCGTCCGGCACGGGACGGCGGACGTGATGTTGGCCGGAGGCGCCGAGGCCGGTATCAGCCAGTTGGGTCTGGCCGGATTCGCCGTCATGCGTGCCCTCAGCACCCGCAACGACGAGCCTCAAAGAGCCAGCCGACCCTTCGATGCTGAGCGCGACGGTTTTGTCCCGGCCGAGGGCGCGGCCGTGCTGGTGCTGGAAGAAAGGGAACGCGCGATCTCGCGCGGCGCGTCCATTCTTTGCGAAGTTTCCGGTTACGGCGCGACTTCCGACGCGGGGCACCTGGTGCAGCCCCAGGAATCCGGCGCCAGCGCGGCGCGGGCGATGGCCAACGCCATCGCGGACGCTGGGCTTGACCCTTCGGATATCGACTACATCAACGCCCATGGCACTTCCACACCAATCAACGATGCCGTCGAAACCGTCGCCATCAAGCGCCTGTTTGGTGATGACGCGCGCCGCATCCCGATCAGCAGCACCAAGAGCATGATCGGCCATTCCCTCGGCGCCTCGGGCGCGCTGGAGGCGGTGGCGTGCGTGAAGACCATCGTTGACCAGAAAATCCACCCCACCGTCAATTACGAACATCCGGACCCCGATTGCGATCTGGACTACGTTCCCAACCGAACCCGTTCCGCCGAGATTTCAGCGGTCCTGTCCAACGCCTTCGGTTTCGGCGGACAGAACGCCTGCCTGGTTTTTCATAGCCACTGAACCCGCAATTCCCTCGGCAACCGGACCAAACGCCGAATCGACGACAAAAAGCGCCGGAGTCCGCGGGGACCCCGGCGCTTCATTTCCATTTTCGGTGAGGGAGTTTAGTCCGCCGCCTCTTCAGCAGCCTGTTGGTTCGTCAACATTTCGTCAAGCATACGCTGCAAGGCCATGGTGTGGCTGCACACCTTCCTGGTTGCAAAAAACGCGCACTCGCACCGCCAATCCCCGTCATGGTAGCCCACTCGGTACGTGTTGTGGTTCCCTACGAACGACGCTTCGAATGTGTGAATTTGCACACGGTCGGGTTCCTCAGCGTACTTGCGCGCTTTGTCAACCTTGCCAATGTAGCTTGAACTCATATCAACCCCCGCAGTCTTCTCAGGCCTCGCCAATGGCTCGTCCCGGTACATAAATGTTACCGGCATCGGGCATCGATGGCAATACGTCTGGCCCGGTCGCCAAGGCCAAACGATGTAGGGGCAGGTTTCAAACCTGCCCCCGCGCTTATCGCCAATATCTGAGACACTCCGCCCATCCTGTATTGACGATAGTTGAGGCGGCACTCCGCTCATCCCGAGCCCGTCCAAGTACGAACAACCCGCCGCACCAACTCCCATCCGCAACCCCATCATCCTGTAAATCCTGTATATCCCTGTAAAAAAACCCCTTGACACCACCAATACGAACGTATATCCTAATACCGTCTAGATCAAGCAGCTGCTCCATCCCAACCCCAGAGAGGCAAGATTCCGGATCGACGGCCAACCCCGTCAGCAACAAATCGCAACCGGTCCAGGTGGCAATTCGCCGATATCCGACCAACGTACTCACCGGCGGTGCCCCACTGGCCCACCGGGATTGTTCGGGCCCGCGTGGTAGGGACTCAACCAAATAGTCCTGCGACCACGAAACTGCCGTTCAAATAGTTGCGTACCGGCCGTGCGCTGACAACGATCCGGAATCCCGCCTCTCACACCAAACCAAGACCCTCCGAAACAACACCCACCGCCAACCAACGAACCACCAACCGCAGGGACGAGAAACCCTCCACCCCTCCGGAAAGACGACGCCCGCCCGGCGCGTCCCACCCTGGTGGTTCGCCAGCGGCCATGCACACGCATGGGCGGCTTTCAAACCCGCCCGCGCATACGGCATCCCGTCCCGCCCAGCGATGCAGCAGCCTGACACCTGCCCATCATCGCTGAACTGGTAGCCCAATGCGCCGTGCCATTCGATCATTGTCGATAAGCCAGGTAGTCCGCTCATCCTGAGCCTGTTGAAGGACGAGCGCACGGTGAGCATGGAACCGTTCCGGCAACAGCAACGGCCTGTCACTAGCATAATCGAATGACCCTGTCCCGTCGGTAGTTTGTGTCCCGTCTACCGAGCTTTGACCGGCCTCGCCCGCCTGGTCTGTCGTGACGTTCAACGCATCTGTTGGTGGTGAAAATCCCAGCCGCCCGGCATGCCGAGGTTGGCTGATTTTAGAAACCCCGGAGAGCTCCAAACGGGCCATCGGAAGCCCAATATATTGCGGCTTGTGCAATGGCGCCTGTCTGCCACTTCCTTGACTTTGCCAGTCGCCAACACTACGATAACATTAGGGCAAAACATCCCGGGCAAAGCCCGGACGGATCTGAGGAGGTTCTATGTTAACCATCATCCTGTCCGTCCTGGCGGCCGCAGGGTTCGCAACAGGCATAGCAGCAGTGGTTTGGCTGCTGCTATCTACAAAGAAAAACGGCAATAAGCTACAGCGCAGTCGAGAGGAGGCTGCAACCACCGTAACCCAGGCCGAGGAGGAAAAGCGCAATATCCTGCTCCAAGCGCAGGAAGAGGCGCTGAAAGTCCGAGAAGCCGGGGATCGGGAGATCCAGGAGCAACGTCGCGAACTGACTCGCATGGAGCGCCGCTATCTTCAGCGTGAAGAACAACTGGACCGTAAATCGGAAACTCTTGAAGATCATGAAGTCGAACTGACACGGCGTGAATCCGAAGCTGATTCCGCGCTCCAAAAAGCCGATGAGATCAAGGTTCAACACACCCGTGAACTGGAACGCATCGCAACGTTGACCACCGATCAGGCACGTGACATCGTGCTGAAGCGTGGCGAAGAGGAGGCTACTCACGAACTGGCTCGCCGCTACTACGAGCTGGAGAGGGAACACCAAACCCGGGCGGACGATAACGCTCGCCGCATCCTCACCCTCGCCATTAACCGCCTTGCTACCGACGTCGTGTCGGAAAGCACCACATCTGTTGTTTCCCTGCCCAATGATGAGATGAAAGGTCGTCTCATCGGCCGTGAAGGACGTAACATAAGGGCTCTTGAAGCCCGCACCGGCGTCGATATCATCGTCGACGACACACCAGGCATCGTGACCCTGTCATGCTTCGACCCGGTTCGTCGGGAAATCGCCAAATTGGCTCTCACCCAATTGGTGAAGGACGGCCGCATCCAACCCGCACGCATCGAGGAGAGTGTCAATCGCGCGATTCGCGACATTGACGAAACCATCTGGCGCGCCGGTGAAGAAGCCACCTTCGAAGTGGGCGTCAGCGGGCTGGATCCTGAGCTTGTACGCCTGCTGGGCCGTCTCAAGTACCGGTACAGCTACGGCGAAAACGTGCTGACTCATTCCATTGAGGTTGGCCTGCTCGCCGGTATGCTGGCGTCGGAGGTCGGCGCCAACGTGCAGATCGCCCGCGCCGGCGGCCTGCTCCACGATATTGGCAAAGCCATGACCCATGAGATCCCAGGTCCGCACGCCGAAATTGGCTACGATCTGACCACCCGCAACGGCGTCGGATCGCTGGTGTGCAACTGTGTCCTGGAACACCACGACGACGAACACACCAGCATCGAGTCGTTCCTCGTGGCCGCCGCCGACGGCATCAGCGCCGCTCGTCCCGGCGCCCGCAAGGAGTCCATCGAGCAGTACACCCGCCGCCTGCGCGAGTTGGAAGACACCGCGAACAGTTTCGACGGCGTCCAACGCTCTTTCGCGATTCAGGCCGGGCGCGAGGTTCGCGTCATGGTCAGCCCTGAGGACGTGGACGATGTGGCCTGTGCCACCCTCGCCCGCGACATTGCAGGCAAGGTTTCCAAAGACCTGCAGTTCCCAGGTCAAATCAAGGTTACCGTAATCCGCGAGACACGCGAGGAAAGTATTGCCCGCTAGCCTGGCGCCGACCCTCGCGGTCGGATGAACTTGGATCAAGTAGGGGCGAATAATCATTCGCCCCTACGTTGGTGAATATATGCGAATCCTGATGATCGGCGACATAATCGGGAAGCCGGGACGCCAGGCTCTGGCCCGCCTTTTGCCACAATTGCGCTCCGAACTGGATATCGACCTGGTCACGGCCAACGCCGAGAACACCGCTGGCGGTTTCGGCCTGACGCTCAAAACGGCCCGCAACCTCCTGGATGCCGGCGTTGATGTGATGACTTCCGGCAACCATATCTGGGACAAAAGAGACATACTGCCCCACATGGATGAACTCCCCCTGCTGCGTCCGGCCAACTACTACGGAGCGCCCGGGCGCGGGTGGCTGATGCACGGCGACGTGATGGTCTTGAATCTCCAGGGCAGGGTTTTCATGCCGCCCATCGACTGCCCTTTCCGCGAAGCCGATAAGCGCCTGGCCGAAGCCGAATCCGAGTTGGGCCGTGTTCCACGGGTCGTGCTGGTCGATTTCCACGCCGAAGCGACCTCCGAAAAGCAGGGCCTTGGGTGGTATCTGGACGGTCGCGTCAGCGCAGTCGTCGGCACTCATACTCACGTCGGGACGGCCGATGCCCGCGTCCTTCCCGGCGGCACTGCCTACGTGAGCGACTTGGGCATGACCGGTCCTCGCGATTCCGTCATCGGAACCGAGACCGCCCCCGTCCTGGAACGCTTCCGGACCGGGCTTCCCCAGCGGTTCAAACCCGCCGAAGGGTCGTGCGTCCTCAACTCCGTGTTGATTGACATCGACGACGAATCTGGGCACGCCACCGAAATCGTGCGCATTGACCGCACCGTGGACTGAAATACAATGCCACTCATCGATAATTGGGAGCGCCAATGACCGTCACCGTTGACCTTCACCTCCATACCACCGCGTCGGACGGCAAACTGACCCCGACCGAGTTGGTCGAGTTGGCCGCAGCAAAGGGTCTCCGGACCATCGCCATCAGTGACCACGACACTACCGCCGGACTTGCCGAAGCCCAACGCGCGGTGGATAAAATCCCCGGAATGCGGCTGATTCCCGGAATCGAACTCGGTTGCGACGTTCCGGGTGGCGAAGTCCACATGCTGGGATATTTCATGGATACCAGCGATGCCGGTTTCCAGCAGACGCTCGAAGTCTTCCGCGAAGGCAGACTGGCCCGCGGAGAGGGAATGGTTCGCAAACTCGCCGAATTTGGACTCCACATCGAGTGGGAACGTGTCCTGGAAATTGCCGGCGACGCCTCTGTGGGCCGACCCCACGTTGCCCGGGCGCTGGTCGAGGCCGGCTACTTCTCTGAGACTGCCGAGGCTTTCCGCGAATACCTGGGACGTAATGGCAAGGCCTACGTGGAGCGTACCAAGTTGGCCCCTGCCGAAGCCGTGAAAATGCTCACCGACGTTGGGGGCGTGGCCGTGTTCGCCCATCCGTGGTTCGAACGGCGTGGCGGCGAACCCGAACCCGAGCAGTCCCTCATCGAAACCGTCGAGGAACTCAAAGCGGCGGGCCTCCACGGCATGGAAGTCCACTACGCCATGTATGATGAAGCTACTGTCGATTGGCTGGCCGACCTCGCGCGGGCTTACGACCTGATCCCGTGCGGCGGCAGCGACTACCATCACAGCGGCCACCCCCGGGAGCCTCTCCCCGGCGTAAACGGCCCTCCCATGGAAACCGTCGAAAGGCTCGAAGCGGTTGCCAGCGGCCTCTCCCGCCCTGGCTGACTGCCCCCAACGATCACCGTAACCGTGTCGCCATCATCGACGCCGCTCTCGCTGCAGCGGCAATCCGGCAGCCGGCCCCGCCAGAATCCCAGGCCCACCTAGAAGCGATGCCAACCTTCGTGCTAGACCAACCTGTGCCAATCGCGATTGCCCTGTGGGCCATTGCCTACCTGATCGGTGCAACCCCTGTGTCATATCTGCTGGGCCGCGCCGTTGGTGGCGTGGACCTGAGACAGCGTGGCAGCGGCAATGTGGGAGGCAGCAATCTCGCCAGCCAATTGGGCCGGCGATGGTTCCCGGTGGTGGTCGGCGTCGATTTGGCTCGCGGCGCGGGGCCGGCGCTTCTCGGCCAGTTTGTCCTCGGGTTGCAGGACCATCCCTGGCTTCTGGTCGCCACTCCGCTGTTTACCCTGTTGGGCAACGCCTGGTCCCCGTTCCTCAGATTCACCGGAGGGCGCAGCGTCGGCGTGTGGGCCGGCGGAGTGCTGGGCATCTCGCCCTCACTGTTCGCGGCTGCCCTGTTGGCCTATCTCTGCGGGTGGTTGGCTTCCCGCCGTTCGGCCGAATCTCTGCTGGTGGTGATGGCGTTGTTGCCCTTGGTCTGCTTGGTATGGCCCGAGTCGTGGTTGCTGATCGCGTCGCCCATGCACTTCGTCGTTTACGCCGTCTGCGGGGCGCTGCTCATCTTGGTAAAACGCCTGGTTTCCAACGGAGGCCCGATGCCCACGGATTTGCCCCGAAGAACCGTGTTGGTGAATCGTTTACTGCGCGACCGCGACATCCCCGACCGTCAACAATGGCTCTCACGGGCCGCCAACCGTACCCGAGAGTTCTGATGGCAAACCAGCAAACCGAATCCCAACCCATGACCTGCCACTGGCATCCGGCGGTTCCTACCGGTTTGTCGTGCGGCCAATGCCGCCGACCAATCTGCACCGAATGTCTGGTGCAGGTGCCCGTCGGCATCCGGTGCCGCGAGTGCGGGCGCGCCCAACCCTTGCCCACCTTCGACGTCAGACCGACTAACTACGCCAAGGCAATCGGCGCGGCGGCCGTGGTCTTGATTCTTGGCGTCATTCTGTGGGTGGTCCTCGCGGCATTCGTCACGGCGTGGCTGGCCAGCATCATCGTGCCGCTGGCGGTTGGTTATGCTGCCGGCGAAATCATCAGTCGCGTCGTCAATCTGAAACGAAGCCGTGGTCTGATGTATATCGCGGGCGGGACCGTGGTGTTGACTGCAATCATTGCCCTGATGCTCGGAACGCTGGTGTTGAGCCTATGGGGCATCCTGGCCGTGGTCGGCAGTGTTCTCATCGCAATTGCCCGCGTACGTCTCTAGCGGGTGACGCTCGCCCAATGGAGTGAAGATTACAGGGACCAAGGCGAAAATGACGCCCAGAACCTGAATCGCCCATCGCTGAGAATACCGGAGAGTCGTCAGAGGGTCCCAAGAAGCGGAAGAGACGACATTGCGGGCCGGCGTCAATGATTTGGATTTGTGCGAAAGGAGGTTGAAAGCGGGCGAGATTGCGCCCGGTGATCCGTGGTTACTCCGGGCCGCCGTTTTCCCGCCACAATCGGGCGACGGTTTCTAGGGTGACGTTGCTGGCAAAACCCCGCCGCCGGAGGTGATCCCACATCCTGCGCCGGTACGTCTCGTATGGCATCTGCCCGTTCGCGAGCCATTGTCGCGCCCGCCTCTCCGCTGCGCGGTACGCGCTGTCCGCTTCGTCAAGATCTTCCAGGGTGGTGTCGATGATGTTGTCGGCAATACCCTTTTCCCGCAACTCGCGACGCAGCGCGAACGCTCCTTTCGGACGCCTTTTAGCCCTGCTGTCCCGCCACCGCCTCGCGAAATCAACATCATCCAGGTAGCCGTATCGCTTGAGCGACTCCAGCACCTGTTCAACGACGGGTTGGGAAAAATCCTTCCCAACCCGTCGGCGTACTTCGGTTACTGACCGTTGCCTGAAACTGACGTAACGCAGCGCCACCTGCAACGCTCGCGTATAGTCGTCAGAGGCATCCATCAGTTCAGGCTCACCCCATCGGCGCTGGCGACGTATGGGGCGGCGCCGTTTGCGGAACCTACACCGTAGCCGTTCTCGATTCCGTCGGCCGGTTCTACGTCAACTTCGCCGTCACCACGGATCAACGCTTCAATAGTCCCCGAGATCTCAGGATTGTCGCTGAGGAAAACCTTGGAGTTCTCCCTGCCTTGGCCCAGGCGAGTTTCACCGTAGGAATAGAAGGATCCTGCTTTCTTGATGATGCCCTGATTGACGCCAATATCCAGTAGGTCGCCCATCTTGCTGATGCCCTGGTTGAACATGATGTCGAACTCGGCCACTCGGAAGGGTGCCGCCACCTTGTTCTTGACGATCCGCGCCCGTACGCGGTTGCCGATGATTTCCGAGCCCTGCTTGAGGGATTCGCTGCGTCGCAGGTCAATCCTCACCGAACTGTAAAACTTCAATGCCCGCCCGCCGGGCGTAACTTCGGGACTGCCGTAGCTCACGCCGATCTTCTCGCGAATCTGGTTGATGAACACCACCGCGGTCCGGGAACGGTTGATGGTTGCCGTCAACTTGCGGAGCGCCTGCGACATCAACCGTGCCTGCATACCGACGTGGATGTCACCCATGTCGCCCTCAATTTCGGCCTGGGGGACCAAAGCGGCCACGCTGTCAATGACGACGGAATCCACTGCTCCGCTGCTCACCAACTTTTCGGTGATATCCAAGGCCTGCTCCGCCGAGTCCGGCTGCGAGATGAGCAGGTTGTCCAGATCCAGCCCGCAATTGGCCGCATACTGTGGATCCAGCGCGTGTTCGGCATCAATGTACGCTGCCAGTCCCCCCTGCTTCTGCGTCTCGGTCATGATGTGAATGGCCAGGGTGGACTTCCCCGCGGATTCGCCGCCGTAAATCTCGGTGACGCGGCCCCGAGGCAATCCCCCGACGCCCAACGCCAGGTCCAAAGATAGCGAACCCGTGGGGATGACGTTGGTAATCAGGTGCGCCACCTGATCATCACCACGCATCACCGCGCCTTTGCCGTGGTCTTTTTCAATCCGACCCAGCGCTATTTCCAACGCGGCCAACTTATCCTTGTCCAGGTTCAGCGTTTCCGGGTTAATTGCCATCTCATTCCTCACACAGTGCTACTTTTCAGTTGGCGCAATGGTAGCACGTCCGTTCCGGTATTGCAACATCCTGGCGTCGGTTTTGGAAAATGCGTTCCGTTTGCGATTAGGGCAGGGACAATCCGGCGCGTGGCGAACGACTTAAACTCATAGAATGATGAGGGGGGCGCACGGCCCCCATGCTAGAAGTCTCAATATCCACCCTGGAAACCGATGGTAACCACTCCGTTCTCCACGATTATCGGCGTGATCCGCTCACCTCCGGACAGTTCCAGGAGAGCCGGTACCTGGTCAGGTTGCTTGGAAACGTCGATCTCGGTGTAGGCGACCCGCTGGCGGCGATAGTGCATCTTGGCCTGCGCCGAAAAGGGACAATCGGGGTGAGTATAGAGAATGATTTCGGTCTGCTCGGTAGTGGTCACAACAATCTCCTGAAGGGTCGGGTTTCTGCCCGAACTGTGCCGATTGGATTCCCCAATTGTACGGAGCGCCGCCTGGTGACGCAACGGCGCCGCGCTTGACCATGGGCGTTCGATTATCCTGACCAATCGGGGAGGAGATTGTTTGATGACCCGGGTGTGTCCGCTACACCGGCACCGGCTGCTCTTCCAGCAACTCTGCGATCACCGATTCCTGCGTCCGCTCGCGCAGGCGTGCCATGCTTTTCAGGATGATCCGGTGCGCCAGGGTTGGCGCGGCCAGCGCCTTGATATCGTCCGGCGTCACATATTCCTGCCCGCGGATTCCCGCCAGGGCCTGGGCGCAACGATACAGGCCAAGGGTTGCCCTTGGGCTGGCTCCCAATTCCACGTCTGGATGTGTCCGTGTCGCCCTGATCAATTGCACCAGGTATGTGCGCAACACCGGGCTGATGAACACCTGGCGGACCAGACGTTGGATTTTCAGCACATCGTCGGCGGATGCCACGGGCCGCAGCGTCGTCAAAGGATCGGAATGCTCAAAACGCTCCACCATGGCTTCTTCGTCATCTTCAGTCGGGTACCCTAGGCTCAGCCGCAGCAGGAACCGGTCAATTTGCGCTTCCGGCAGTGGAAAGGTCCCTTCCAGTTCAATTGGGTTCTGCGTGGCCAGCACCAGGAAGGGCGCCGGCAACTGCACCGTGTCCTGATCTACGGTCACCTGCCGTTCCGCCATGGCTTCCAAAAGGGCCGACTGCGTACGCGGGGTGGCCCGGTTTATCTCGTCGGCCAGCACCACCTGCGAGATCACTGGCCCTGGTCGGAATTCAAAATCGCCGCTTCGCTGGTTGTAGTAGTTGATGCCTGTGATGTCGGACGGCATGAGATCGGGAGTGAACTGTATGCGCCGGAACTCGCAGTCCAGCGAATATGCCAACGACCGGGCCATCGTCGTTTTTCCGATCCCCGGTACGTCTTCCACCAGGATGTGCCCGCCGCTGAATAACGCCGCCAACGTCAACTCGATCACGTCATCCTTGCCAACTATCGCCAACTGGACGTTGTCGTGGATAGCCCTCGCGGTCGCCGCGATTTGCTGGGTGTCGGACGGCGTAATCACGATGACGCCTGCCCCGATTCGAGCAGCCTGCCGGACAGGTATTCTTCCGTTTCATGCAGGTCTTTGGGCGAATCTACGCTGCGCCAGAATTCGTCGGTCGGCACCGCTGACATCCTTCCTGTTGCCGCCAGGGACGGGAAGGTGGTGGTTTCGTGGTCCCCGATTTCGGGCAGCAATTCCCTCATGTTGGTGTTGAGCACGTACACCCCTCCGTTGATGGTGTAAGGCAGCGCGGCCTTTTCGCGAAACTGACGTACCCGACCGGAGTCGTCGGTATCAACTATGCCGTATGGACTCACCATCGGGACGGTCAAAATGCTCGCCACATGTGAGGCGTTGAGGTTGATGCGTTCGTTGTAGTCGTTCAGCAACGTTGCAGGATTGGCAGCCGTGATCACGTCGCCGTTGGTGGCAAACACGGGCCCGTCGATGTTCCCCAACATTTCAAATCCGGCCCTCAACGCGCCGCCCCTGCCCAGGGGATGCGCTTCGTGGCTGTAGTGTGCTCGTATCCCAAACTCGTTTCCGTTGCCGAAATAGGCTTCAACCGACTCCCCCAGGTAGCCCACCAGAAAGACCACGTCAGTTATTCCTGCCGTCCTGAGCCAGCGTACCTGATGCCAGAGAATTGGTTTCCCGCCAACACGTACCATCGGTTTGGGTATGCTGTCCGTCAGCGGTCTCAGCCGTTCTCCTCTGCCGCCGGCCAATATCAAGGCGTACATGATGCGCGGTATGCTACCGTTGCGATGCCGACAGGTCAACAACAATTCCCCCGCAGTTTCAGGTCGCGGGGGAATATTTCTGTTGAATACGATGTCAGCGTGGTCCGCTTTGTTACTGGTAGGCGCGCGGTCTGAATTCGGAGGAGCAGAAGCGCACGTTTTCCCAGAACCCTGCCGCTTCTCGTTCCACGTTGACCGCTTGCAGGAAGTCCCGGCTCGGGTCGTCATAGATGATGCACGGAGCCCACAGCGCGATGTCCGGGAATATGAACAATAGAGCTATCACCGCGGCCATGCAGCCCATGAACGGTAAGACTCCGATGTACACGTCGGTAATCGTACTTTCCTGTAAGGCTTCTTGAGCGGCGGCCGTTTGCTCCGCCATTTGTTGATCCACGTCCTGTCTCACCCCGTGCAGGATGTAGAGGTTGATACCTTCCGGCGGGCTGATCAAAGCGGCTTCCACCAGAATCACCATGATGATGCCGAACCAGACCAGGTCCACTCCCACCGCTTCCAGCGTCGGCGCCAGAATCGGAATGGTGGTCACCAGCATGGCGAAGCTTTCCATGAATGTGCCGAGGAGCAGATAGAAGAACACCAGGATGATCACGAACTGCAGAGCGTTCAGGTTCAGGCCGGTGATCCACTCGGAAATGTCCTGCGAAATTCCAAGACGCGCGAAGGCGAAGCTCAAGGTGAACGCGGCCATGACGATTAACATGATCATCGACGACGTTCTGACCGTCGATATGATGGCGTCCAGCAGCATTACCCTGATTCCGCGCACCGACTCGTTCCAGTTGGAATATACTCCCTGCACCTTCTTGTACACTTCGTTGACTACGGCGACCACCAGCGCGCCAACCACGCCCAACGCGGCAGCTTCGGTGGGGGTTGCCCAACCGGTGTAGATGGAGCCCAGCACCACCACGATGATGGCCAGGACCGGAATAATCGCCACCAAGCCTAGCAACGCCTCTTTCAGCATGCGCAGCCATTCGGCGGTGGCTTCAAAGTAGGACAACGTCGCACGTCCACGGCGGTATGCCGCCCGCTCCGCCGGATCGGCAAGCCCCGCTTCCACCGCCTGCTCCCGGAGCATCTCGGCACGTTGTTCTTCGGTGTATCGGCGGACCCCGATGCCGCTGAACCAGGCCCGGTACAGTCGCCGTACTTCCTCTTCCATCGGCGCGGTCCTAGGGAAGATAACGGATGTAACGACCATCATCGCGATCATTGTGAACGCCAACAGGAAACCGGGCAGGAATCCGCCCATGTAAAGGCGGCCAATCGATTCCTCAACCAGCACGCCATAGATGATCAGGCCGATGCTGGGCGGGATCAATATGCCCAGCGTGCCGCCGGCGGCCAGCGACCCAATCACCAATCGTTCGCTGTATCCCCTCTGCCGGAAGGACGGGAGAGAAACGCGGCTGATGGTTGCGGAGGTTGCCACGCTGGAGCCGGAACAGGCCGCGAACACCGCGCAGGACGCGATGTTGGTGTGCAGCAGGCCGCCCGGTAGGAACACCAGCCAGCGCGACAGCGAGCCATACATCCGCTCGCCCATGCCGGAACGCAGCATCAACTCACCCATCAGCAGGAACAGCGGCACCGCCACCAGGATGAAGTTGGTGTTGCTTTCCCACGCCTTGTTGCCAAGGATGTTCCACAACGGCGCGTCCGAAAACACCTGCATCATCACCAGCGAAAGCACGCCCAGTGCGCCGGCTACGTACAAGCCAATCAGGAAGAAAACCCCCATCATGCTGAAAGCGGTGATGATTGCCATGTCCTAATTCCTCCGGGCAGTCGTGGCCCGTGACTGGTCGGGTGAGGTGGAGATCAAGTGCCGCGTGGACGGGATGTGGGAGGCGTTATACGCCTGACGCAGCTTCCTGGGCGATATCATCAACTTCGGGCAACAAATCGGCGACGTCTCCACCAGAGTTCTTGTGCCAGATTTCCAGAATCCCGCGCAGTATCATGCTCAACATCCACTCGAAGGACGTGAAGGCCAGCATGGTGAAACCGATGGCCACAATCAACTGGAACATCCACAATTCCGGCAGGAAATTGCCAATCAGGTAGGTGTTCGCCAACGCCGGTTCGCATAGGCCTTCCTGGTTGGTTCGTATGCAACGAGATTCCGCCACCTCTTCCCAGGTCTTTATCGACGTGATCAGTCCGAAGAATCCAACCGATGCCAGAGCCAGCCAGTCGGCGATCGACCTCATGTAGGGGTGGATCTTCGAAAACAGCGGCAGCAGCACGTCAATTCGGACGTGCGATCCGGTGCGCAACGAGTACGAGAACGCCCACGTTCCGGCGAAAGCCAGAATGTAGCCTCCCACCAACTCCTGGTTTCCCAGCACCGGACCACCGATCTTGCGCACTATCACCTGGTAGGTGATGTAAATCCCAAGCAGGAGGAGCAGCGATCCGCAGATGTATCCGAAGATGCGGTACACGTAATCCAGGAACCCGTCTATTTTGTTAATGAATCGGGTCAGAGTTACGGTGGCGGGTAGTGTGCTTGGAGTAGTCAACTGGCCCCTCCGTTGGATAGGCGCTGGCGTCCTTTGACCGTGTTCACAATTGGTTGGGAAACGGGATTGCCACGCCGGATTCGCGCTGTGTAACCCGAATCCCTGGGCAAGTGGGGACTATATTTGCCGGACAGATAATTGTCAACCTGCCAGGGTTTTCGGCGGCGAACCACCTTTCCATGTATCTGTCCGGCTTATGATGCGTCGATGTTTGGGCGCTGTTATCGGAGGACTCAGTTGATGTCCTCGGCCTGACCGTCGGCGCCCACGCGCACGCCGATTATTGGCGCGGCTTTCTCGTTGTAGATTTGCACGGCTTCGCTGGTGGGACCGCCGGTTCGCTCCACCCATCTGGGCAGCACGTTGTTGCGTCCCGCCTGGAAAAGGGCGTCTTTGATTTCGTCGGAGAACTCGATGCACTCCATGTTGTCGTCAGCCGTGTTTTCGTCAATTCCTTCCTGGGCCCATATCGTTTCGACCCATTCGCGAGAGGTGCTCTGATTCCGCGCGCCCTCTTCGCTGATGATGGCCTTCAGGTCCGCCGGGATGGATTCCCAAACGTCCTTGTTCATGGTGATCCAGGTTACGCCGATCGCCACTATCGGGCCGACCATGTAGTCTGTGACTTCGTACCAGCGCACGCCTGAACCGCAGGTGCCGCAGGATGCCGCCGCATCCAGCACGCCGCGTTCCAGTGCGGTGTAAACGTCTGCGAAGGCCATGAATTGCGGGTCGGCTCCCATGCCTTCAAGCAGGTCGCTCAGCACCGTGCTGTGGCTCCGTGTCTTCAATCCCTCGAAATCGTCCAGGGTGTTCAGCCGGCGTGAGGAGAAATAGTAGTTGCTTTCGTAGTAGTTCTCCATGATGACGATGCCGCTCGACTGTTCCTCGATGATCCGGTGAACGTCGTCGCGGGTGACGTCAATCACGGCGAAGTTGGTTGCGGAGTCCGGGTAGAGGCCCCACAGGTTCGCCACGTCAATGATGGGCAGGTCGCCTCCGATGTACCCGGAATAGATCTCCGCCAACTCCATCGCACGGTCTTCAATCAGACGCAGCGAGTCAGGTCCGGCCAGGCCAAGTCCTGGGAAAGAACTGACCTGGAACTCAACCCGGCCATTGGTCAGGTCCTTTACCCTTTTAATGAAACCGTCAATGCCTTCAACTTCCCCGGTGGAGTAAATCAGGGTGCAGGGGTTGCGCGTCCGGTTGATGGAGACCAACTGGATCTTGAACTCCGGCTCCTCCATCATCGCGCCTTCCTGGCTGTCCGATTCGCTGGCTGCCGAACTGGCTGCTTCGTCGGCGTTGCCGCCGCCGCATGCGGCCAACGCCGCGATCAACACGCAGAGGATCGCGGCCATCAGCCATTTGCCCAATCCGTTGTTGGAGATAATCTCTTGCAATCGAATAAACGTATCCCCTCCTATTGGTTGTCGAACTCGCGGTTGGAAGCCGATAACTTCCCAACATTCCGTAACTGGACTGCCCCGGCAGAGTCTCAGAAAATCATAATGCCTTGTCAACGGAATCATTAAGGCAGCAAAAAGCGGGCAGGTATGTGCGTAAGTCGTAATTCATGCGTCAATGTTCGTAACAAAAAATGAGGGCGGTAAACTTACCGCCCTCAGGCTTGCGAAAGACGTTACTGCGCCGGCTATTCGATGGATGTAGCAGTGCCGTCCGGGTTGATTTGCACGTTGACGATTGGCGCAACGAGGTCGTTGAAAAGCACCGCGCCTTCCGAAGTCGGGCCGCCGATCCGGTCAACCCAACCCGGCACCACGTTCTCGATCGCGGATTGCCGTTGGGCTACCTGCATCTCCTCGGTGAACTCCACTAACTGCATGCCCTCCTTGACATTCTCTTCGATGGCGTTGGGGGCAAAATGCTCGAACAGGAGCTGTCGATTCAGGTAGGCGTGGCGAGCGCCCTCTTCCAGGATAATGTTCTGCAAATCCTGGGGCATCTGGTTCCAGCGGTGTTCACTGATGGAGAACCAACTGTGGCCAACGGACACGATCGGGCCGACCAGGTAATCGGCCACCTCGTACCAGCGCAGGCCATGGCCGCAGGAACCGCAGGATATGGCTCCGTCGATCACGCCCCGCTCCAGGGCCGTGTACACGTCCGCGAAGGCGATGAACTGCGGGTCGGCGCCCATGCCCGACAGCAGGTCGCTCAGGACGGTGCTGTGGCTGCGTACCTTGAGACCCTGCAGGTCTTCGAGTCCGTCAACGTCGGGCTTGGCGAATATGTAGTTGTGGGCCGTCATCATGTAGGCCACTTGGATTCCGCCGTTTTCCGCCGTTACTTCGGCCATCTTGGGCTGTATGGCGTCGATGACAGCCAACTGGTCGGTCTGCGTGGGATACAGACCCCACAGGTTGCTCATGTCCATGATGGGGAAGTCGCCGCCGACGTAGCCGGAATAGATCTGTGCCGAGTCCAGCGTGCCGTCCTCAATCAGGCGCAGCGAGTCGGGACCCGCGATTCCCAATTCGGGGAACGACGACACTTCAAAGTTCACCTGCCCGTTGGTCCGACGCTTGACGCGCTCCACGAAGCCGATGTCTTCGGTTTCGGCATAGTTGCCGATCGCCAGTCCGCAGTCCACCAGGGTGCGGTTGATGCACGCCATCTGCATTTCGAAGTTGTGCCCTTCGGAGACCAAGGGCGTCAGGTTGAAGTTGATTCCGCTCTCCACGCCGCAGGACCATCCCGACGGGCTGCCCCCGCCGTGCTGATCGGGCACGCTGGAACCGGTGTCGCCGTCGCACTGGGTGGAGGCGATGGCTTCCTTGCCGCCGCTGGCTGAATCCATGACGCTGATGCACACGTCACCAACTCTCCGCTCACCGCCACAGTCCACGCCTTCCATCATCATCATGGCCTCGGTTTCGGAGGCGGTACCGTCGGAGTTGATGACTACGCCCACGATGGGGCCGACCTTTTCGTTGAATATCTGCACACCTTCCGAGGAGGGGCCACCGGCGCGTTCAACCCAGTTGGGAATGATGAGGTTCAACGCTGTGTGGCGCATCCGCGCTTTCACATCATCGGGGAAGTCGGAATATTCCATCCCTTCCTCGACATTGAGCGAGATCCCGACCGGGTCCCAATCTTCTTTAAGGAGCCGCAGGTTCTCGGCTTCGTACTCGCGCCCGATGTTTTTAAGGATGGTGCGATTTCCTTCACTCAGTTCGTTCCACTTCTCGCCATTGACGGTTACGTAAGTAACGCCGATGGAACCCACGATGGGTCCGTAGAGATATTCGGTTACTTCGTACCAGCGTTGCCCGTAGCCGGGCGTCCCGCCTGTGATGCCAGCGTCGAGAATGCCGCGCTCCAGGGCTGTGTACACTTCTGAAAATGCCACAAACTGGCCTTCAGCGCCCATCCCGGACAGCAGGTCCCCGAGGATGGTGCTGTGCTGGCGGATCTGTTTGCCCTCATAGGAGGCCAGGTCGGGCAGAGGATCCCTGCTGAAAACGTACTGGTTGGGATAGTACGCCCGGAATATCGGTTCGCCTCCCGTTGAATCCCTGAGGATGCGTACCATGTCGTCTTCGATGGCGTCGGTCAGCGCCAGGTGGGCGTCGTTGCTCGGGGAGAGTCCCCAGAGATTCCCTACGTCGATAATGGGCAGGTCGCCGCCGACGTAGCCGGAATAAATCTCGGCGAACTCCAGCGTCTGGTCTTCCACCAACCGGATGGTGTCAGGCCCGGCCAACCCGAGTTCGGGGTATGACGAAATCTCGATGGTCACTTCGCCGTTGGTTTGCTCCAAAACGCGCGGCGCGTAGAAGCTTTGGATCAACTCGCACGGTCGCAGCGTCCGGTTGATGCAAACCACCTGCAGGGTGACCGGTTCTTGCGCCATGGCCGCCGGAGCCTCGGTGGGCTGCTCGGTCGTCGTTGCTGCCCCAGTGCTCGGCGCCGGGTCGTCCCCGCCACCGCAGGCGGCGACTCCGACCACCAGCATGGCCATCGCTCCGATCGCAATCAACGTCCGCCATGACCAAGCGTTGACGCTAACAGAGCGTAATCTGCTTGTTTTCAACATAAAGTCTCCCTCACAGTATTACGGAGTTACCTTAATGTGGCGGTAGATTTACGAATCGCGGCACCCGCCACACCGGGCTTTTGGATTGGCGACATACGCTATCAGCCGGCCGGCCCAGTGTCAACGACCCGCGCTTCGGCCACGGGGCGTCCCTTTAAAGGATCGATTAACCATCCTTCTGATCCTGGGCCAATCGAAGGTCAACTTGGGCGGGTGGAAGGAGGAACCCACAGCAGATCAAGAAGCATTTTGAGGTGGTCGTCGCCTGCTGGAACAATAATCGAACAACTTTGGACCGGAGAACCGAAATCCCCGTTGCCGCAGGCCGAGCCGATGCTATTTCTTCCGGCGCGCAGTGGAGGTTAGCCGTCCACTTGCCCTGTGCTATAATCCGCCCTGCCCCGCAGTGTATCCAACTGCGTAGGGGTTTGAGTTCCAATACTCCGAAGCATCGGGTTATTTGTGAGGAGGAATACTGCTTTGACTACTCTTAATGATCGCCTGCGTGCCGGCCAGGAAATGCGTGGGATCATGGCGGCCGGGGACAGTTCCCATTTTGCGCTGCCTGGCGTGGATCAACTGGCCCCCGACCTCAAGCGCATTATCGACGAAGCGCTTTTCGGCACCATCTGGACGCGGCCCGGGCTGGACTTGAAGCAGCGTTGCATCGCGACCATTGCCGCTTTGATGACCCAGGGCGAACTCAACCTGCTGCGCCGGCACATCGTGCGTGCTCTCAATGTGGGTATAACCCCCAACCAGGTGGTGGAAATTTTCCTCCAGTCCACCTTCTATATTGGGGTGCCGGCGGTCGAGTCGGGCCTGAGGCTCACCAAGGACATATTCGAAGAACGCGGCATCGAATACGAGCCATCTCTGGAATACGACCCCAACCGGCATGCGGAGGAGCTTCGGGCATTGGGCCAGGAGATCCACCGGCGCCACATGGGCAATATCCCCGACACCGGCGACGATCCGGACAGCCCCGAAGCCCAGTTGGAACGCATAGTTGACGAATACAACTGGGGAGCCATCTACAGCCGCTCGCTTCTCGATGACAAGGAAAGGGCGATCATATCCCTGGCCGCCCTGACCAGCATGGGCGTCTATGATGCGCAGTTGCGGCGGCGGATCCGGGGCGCAATCGGCGTGGGGATGACCCCCGACGAAGTCATGGAGATCTTCATTCACCTCTCCATGTACGGGGGATACGTCAACGCTCGCACCGCGATGCGTATCGGTCGTTCAGTTTTCAATGAACTGGGGATCAGCTAGAGTTCACGAAACTCGTCCTGCGAAAAGAGTCGTCCGGACGGTTGATTCGACCCGGACGGCGTGGCGCGACCTTTAGTGGATTCGCGGTGACAAAGGGAGGCAGTGGGAAGCTTCATGAAACTGCGCCTTGATGACGGCTGTGAGCTGTTTTACACGATCGACGATTTCACCGATCCGTGGACCCAACCCGAAACCGTGGTCATGCACCACGGGATGGCGAAAAACCACAAAATGTGGTTCGGGTGGGTTCCGATTATCGCCCGCCATTATCGCGTCATACGCTTGGATATGCGCGGAATGGGTCAGTCTTCAGTCCCCGAACCTGGCTACCACTGGTCGGTCGACAACTTTGCCACCGACCTTGCCGAATTTGTGGACAAACTGGGCCTCGAGCGTTTTCACCTGATCGGCGAGACTGTGGGTGGGAGCATCTCCATGCGTTATGCCACCATGCACCAGGAACGACTGACGTCGCTCACTGCTTGCACATCGCCCACCACCTTTAATGACGCCCACCATGCCCAGTCCGCGGTGCAAATCGAAAAGGAGGGGATCGGGGCCTGGGTTGAAGGCAGCATCGGCCGCCGGCTGGACCCGCAAATTGTCGATCCGGCATATACCCGTTGGTACGCGGATCAGATGAAAGCCACCGCTCCCCATGTCGTTGCCGGTTTTCAGGCGCAGGCGGCTGGAGACCTGCGTCCCCTGCTGAGAGAGGTGCAAACTCCCACGCTGATCATCGCCGCCGCGTCCCTGCGGGAAGAGGTGCTCGGCGATTTCCGGGGCGCCGCTGATGTCTTCCCCAATGGCAGGGCTGTCGTTTTCCCTGGGGTGTCGGGATTCGTTCAGCACATATTGCCGGTGCCCTGTGCCCGGGTGTGGCTGGACTTCGCGGGCAGCTTGGGTTAGGGGACCCGTTGAACATGGCGGACGACGCCAGCGCCGAATCCGGCGACATCGGTGGTGAGGAGATTGTAGAGGAAAAAGCCCCGACCGGTGGGTTTCAACACTCCGGTTGGCGGACGCGCTTCAACGCCAGCAACAACGGGTTCACCAACCGGCTTTTGACTCGCGGCGAACTGCAGGTGATGCCGCGCCGCTTCAGCCGGAAATATCATCTGCCCCTGTTTGTCGCTCTCTACAATGTCCAGTTTTTCCAGTTGCGCGGCAGGTATCTCGGGCAGGCGCTGCTGGCGGCGTTGGTCATGCTGGGCGTGCTGCTCCTGGTGGATTCCATCGCCGACGCCGTGCTGGCTGCCGGTTTGGGCTCCAGCGCCGTCATCGCCTTTGTTCATCCCAATTCCAGCGGCGCGGCGCCGCGGCATCTGGTGGGGGGGCACATTCTGGGCCTGGCGGTGGGCGCTCTGGCGTCCCTCGTGTTGTTCCATTCCGGCTGGGTTCCCACCCAGGACGCAAGTCACCACTGGATGGCCGACGTGGTCGCCGCAGCCACCTTGGGAATCGTGATATTGCTCATGTCGGCTACTGACACCGAGCATCCCCCGGCCGCCGCCACCGGTCTCGGTTTCGCGTTGCAAAGCCTGGAGATCACGCTGATCATGCTGTTTGTCGCTGCTGTCCTCATGTTGGCGGTGAGCAAGGCGATATTCCGTCGGGCGCTCCGTGACCTGGATTAGTCCAGAGTCGCGCTGCTTTGAGCCCAAAAGCTGGCCTCGCCGCTGATTGGACTCAGGATAATCCATTCATTTGCCAGATCTCCGGGGCGTGTCTCCAACTTCCCGCCCCGTTCCAGCCTTGCCAGAAAGCAGCAACAGCGCTCACATACTGAAAGGAGCCCCATACCATGACCGACTCCCTTTCCCGCCAACTCGCCCGTTGGGCTGTGAATATCGATGCGCGCGACCTGCCGCCGCCCGTAGTGGACAAAATGCAGACTTCGCTGCTCCATGCCACGGTGGTTGCCATCATCGGCGCTGAAACCCACCACGGCAAGGCGGCCGTTGACCTCGCCCTGGCCGAAGAAGCGTCCGCCAACGGCGCCACGATACTGGCCAACGGTGGGCGCGCCACGCGATACGGCGCCGCGTTCGCCAACAGCAAACTCATGCACGCCACCAACCAGGCCGATTCCTACCGTATGTTGACGCATCCGGGACCATGCGTCATACCGGCGGCTTTGGCCTCTGCCGAACTCGGCGGCGCGACGGGCGCTCAGTTGATCACCGCCATGGCCGCCGGCTACGAGGTCGAGGCGAGGATTGCGGGCGACTTCATCGCGTCCACCCAGGCGCGCGGATTTCGCTCCAGTCCGGTTTATGGAACCCTGGGAGCGGCAGTAGCCACCGGCAAGTTGCTGGGACTCACCGAAGACCAGATGGTGACCGCACTCGCCCTCGCGTGTACCTTCACGGCCGGCACCAATGAGGGACCACGTTCGGGCGGGCGGGAAATGATGTTCCATGAGCCGCAATCCACCCGTAGCGGGATCATGGCGGCGCTGCTGGCACGCGAAGATGTGCGAGGATCGGAAGAGGCGCTGGAAGGGCCGGCCGGATTCTACAACGCGTTCACAGGCAACAACCGTGGCGAATTGTCCTACGTTTTCACCGGCCCCCGTCAGGTATCCTTCGACCCCGTTACTGCCGGTTTGGGCTCCCGTTGGGAATTGCTGCACACCGTCCTGAAGATGTACCCCACCGCCGGATACAACTGCCCGGTGATCGATTTGATGTCCGACATCCGCCGATCCCATGACCTCTCCATCGGTGATATTGAGAAGATCACCATCGATATGAACTGGTTGGAGACGCTCTATCCGTCGCCGGCGTTCCCCAATCCGTCTCGGGGGCAGGCCATCATCGGCAGCACTCACTATTTCGCCGCGTACGTTGCCGTCAACGGCTCCTATCCACCCCTGCGCACCCGTATCGATCCCGGCGACGACGCCCGGGCCGCGACCGCCGAGAATCATGACGTCGTGCTGGAACTGATGCACAAGGTGGAAACCGTGGCGCACGAAGACCGCCCGGCGTTCGCTCCCCGCATCACCATTGAAATGGCTGGCGGAACCGAATATCAAGGGGAGTATCAGGGAACGGAACTGGAATGGGGCCTCGAATCGGAAGTCCAACGCCTGCATCCCTTGTTCACGCAAATCGGATGGCCGGATCAAAAACTCGAAGACGTGGTCGTTGCGACCCGCCGAATCTGGGATGCGCCGGACGTGGGTGAATTGATCACGGCCGCCACGCCTTGACGGATCAACCTGCACCGAGATTACCGGAACCAGAAAAAGGAGTGTCAAAATGTTGCCAGGATTGGAAGGCAAAGCCGCCTTGGTCACCGGCGGAAGCAAGGGCATCGGAAAAGCCATCGCGTACTCCCTGGCGAGGGATGGATGCGCCGTGGCGATCTGCGCCCGCGGCGCAGCCGA
Source organism: Dehalococcoidia bacterium (assembly GCA_963668585.1). Taxonomy (GTDB): domain Bacteria; phylum Chloroflexota; class Dehalococcoidia; order Lucifugimonadales; family UBA3495; genus Bin87. The sequence goes on from OY764869.1 coordinate 2,290,336, forward strand.
TCTGAACGCTGCTGCCGCCGAGATCGCCGATGCCACCGGTTCTCGGGTGATTCCCGTCCGTGCTGACATGACTGTGCCTGAGGATATCGTGAACCTGGTCAGCGAATCCGTCTCCGGGTTGGGCAGACTGGACATCCTGGTAAACAACGCCGTGAACAGCACCAGCGATCGCGCCAGCACAATCCCCGATGAGGTGATCCTCAACCACATCACCACCAAGGTGATGGGCTACATCCGGTGCGCCAGGGAATGCGTGCCGCACATGGTTGCCGCGGGCGGCGGACGCATCATCAACATCGGAGGCATGGCGGCGCGCAATTCGAGCCCCACCAACCCGGGCTCCGGCGTGACCAACTCGGCGATGTCCAACTATTCCAAGGCGCTGTCGGATGACGTGGCCGCCGACGGCATTCTGGTGAACTGCATCCACCCCGGCAGCACCAGGACCGAACGCTACATGGGACTCGTGGAAGAACGCGCCGCACGCAACAACAAAACGGCCGAGTTGGAATTGGCCGAATCCGTGGCCGACATCCCAATTGGCAGGATGATTGAACCCGACGATATCGCCAACCTTGCCGCTTTCCTGTGTTCGGATCTCGCTTCGGCTATCACCGGCCAGACCATCGCGGTGGATGGCGGCGGGGGCCGGGAGGTTCACTTCTGACGGCGACCGCCTGAGTAGAACCTGGCAAGGCCTGAGTCAGTTCAGACCAATCTCCTGCAAAGCCTCCGCGAAGTTCGTGTCCAAGATGTACGCGTCATTGACCTTGTCGTAGGTCAGCGGACGCGGTAAATCGACGTCTCCGCGTCTCCTTTTCAGACGGTTCAGGCTGTGCCCCTGGCTGGAGAGCGACCCGGAAAGCTCGCGTTGCGACAACTGCAACGTGTGCATCAACTGCGCTCTTTTTTGCGTGTGGCTGGGCGAGCGGGACACCCTGATCATGGCCTGGCGGGCGGTGTCGGACAGGTGCCGCCAGAAGGTATGAACGTAACTGGAATTCCAAACTGCTCCCGATCTGTTCGGTTGCGTTGGCAACGGCGATTCTTCCGCCTCGTCGGTGGACTGAGCATCTGCCGAAGCATCGTTCGGCGGGCGAGTGCCCGGAGCAGTTTCCGTCAGGGAACTAATGCGTGCCATGTTTTGCAACGTGGCGATTACTTCCTCAATGTTACCTTCAATGGTAACCGTTACCTTGGTCAAGACCTCGCTCCTAGCACCCGGTTTCTGCTCTTCCGATCGCCCGGCATATCTTCCGGTTAGTTTTAATTGAATAATTACAATAACACAATTTCGTCATCTATGGTTCAAGAGCAGCCAACAATGCCGATTCCAGAACTGCGGGCGGCACGTACTGCTCAAACCGAGAGGCGATCCTGCCGTCGCTACCGACAATAAAGGTCCAGGGCTCCGATACCAGGCCCCATTCGGACACCGCAGGCACCAACTCCCGCGCCGGATGGGCGGCTTCAATCAGATGAGGGTCACGGTACACTTCAACGTGAATGAAGTTGGCGCGCTCCTCAAATCGGCTGGCCAGCTCCGAAAGGTCACTGATCTGTGGCCCGCAGGTTGCCGACACGCAGAAAGCGGGAGTTGCAAAGCTGATAACCGCTGGTTTTCCGGCCCGGACCGCGTCGGCCACCGAAAGCTGGTACAGCAGCGGGTCTGGTTCCGGGCTGCTGCTGATGGTGCTGAGATCATCGGTTGTGGCGGCCGTTGGCGTATTGGACGGCGGCGCGGGGTCCCCCGTGAACGGGACATCATGCCGATTGGCAACTGACACTGCGGCGCCAACCGTCAGCGGTTCGTCGCCGTTGTGGTCGAAGGTAGCGTGCAGTTCCCAAATGCCAGATGTGTCCCCCGTGGCCGTCCCTGCCTGGTCAAATGTCACGTGGGCGATGAATACTCCTCGGCGGTTGTCGGGCGGCCAGCCCAGGAATTCCGCCGCCGTCTGGTGCCGGATCTGGCCGGTGGGTGAGCCCGGCTCGTAATACACCGCACGGATGTCCACCGCATCGGGTCGGACCGGCATATAATCCCGGTCCACCAGCCCAAAGGACACGCGATTTTCTCCAACGGCCAGATCGCTGTTCGTCACCACCAGGCTCACCGGAGGGCCACCTTGGGGCTGGTTCAACAGGTCGTCGGGGGTTTGCCCGGTGCCGCACGCCAGCGCGCCAAAAATGACGAAGGCCATCAGCAGATGGACCAAAGCCAGCGGCCTCGGTGGCAGGGCTGTGCTAACCCGCTGCTTCATGCGATCAGTTTTCCCTCGGAAGCCTACGGCGGCAGACCTGCATAGAATCCTCTATAATCATCATACACTCCCGACTTAATATACGTGCGAGGCGATAATGCGGTTTGGTTCCTTCGTTTTTCCGGTCAGCCATCACCCGGAGCAAGATTCGGCGGTCATAGACAGCACGATAGAAGAAATGGTGCTGGCTGAAGAGATCGGTATGCACTCGGTCTGGCTCACCGAGCACCATTTCGACGGCGCGGCTGCGCATGCCGATCCGCTCGTACTGGGCGCGGCATTGGCGGCGCGCACCAGTCGCCTGAAAATCGGTTTTGCCGTGGTGGAATTGGCGTTCCATCACCCGGTCCGGTTGGCCGTGCAGACGTCTCTGCTGGATAACCTGAGCCACGGGCGCCTGATAATGGGGATTGGCCGGGGTTCTGCCTACAACCATTACGAATACATCGGCTTCGGCATCACCATGGAGGACGGCCTGGCTCGTCTCGATGAGGCCGAGCAACTGCTGATTGAGGCATGGACCGGGGAACCTCTGCAGCACAAGGGCGAATTCTGGGACGTCGAGTTCCCCATGCTGCGCCCTCGCCCTTATCAAAAACCCCATCCTCCGTTGATTCGCGCGTGCATCAGCGAAGCGTCAACCGTCGCCATGGCCGAGATCGGTCGTCCTGTCATGATCGGGATCCAAACGCTGGACACGCTCCGCAGCAGGCTCCAGCGATACAAAGCGACCATGCTGGATGCCGGATTCTCAGAAGCGGAAACCGAAGCGACCGTGGATCAATGCTGGGCGTCCCGCGACCTGTTCATCGCCGACAGCCACAGCGAGGCGTTGGAGATCGCGGAGGCAGGTTTCGAGCGCGAACGCACCCACTTCCGCCGGGCCAGGGAGTTGTACAATCCAGGCGGTTTCCCGCCTCCCGACCCCAACCGTCCGTTGCCGGCCGGCGAGGTTCTGGAGCATTCCTTCATCCTGGGCACACCCGATCAGGTCGCCGATCAGGTGGCGGAGATGCGTGATATCGGCGTCCGAAACCTGATGCTGAAGCTGAACGTGGGTGAAATGGACACCAAGAAGGTGCAAAAGTCGATGCGCCTGCTTGGCGATAAGGTGATGCCGCTGTTTGCTTCTGACTGACCGGTCGGGATTTCATTTATCGGCAACGCCAGGTTGGGCAAAAGGGCGGACGCACTGGTCCCACCGGACCAGTGCGTCCGTTTTATTGTGTGCAGTCCTACGGCGCGGTTAAAGAGAACGAACCATGGCATCAAGGCTTTCCAGCGCCTTGCTGATATTCGCCTGGCTGTTGGCGTAAGAGAGGCGGACGTAACCTTCGCCGAATTCCCCGAACGCCGACCCGGACAACAGCGCGACCCCGGCTTCCTGCATGGCGCGTTCCTCGAACTCCGCGCTGGTCAAGCCCGTTTCCCGGATGCTGGGGAACGCGTAAAACGCGCCCTCGGGTTCCGGGCAGTTGATGCCGGGGATCGACTGCAAACCATCTGCTATCAAACGCCGGCGACGCGCAAACTCCGCGGCCATATCCTGCACGGCGTCCTGCGGTCCGTCGAGCGCCGCCACGCCAGCGATCTGGCTGAATGATGCAGCGCACGATACGCTGTTGGTGGCCAGACGCGAAATATGCGGCACCAACTCTTCCGGCATGATCCCGTACCCCAACCGCCATCCGGTCATAGCGTAACTCTTGGAAAACCCGTCCAGAATGATGGTGCGGTTCGCCATCCCTGGCAACGCCGCGATGCTGTGGTGTTCGCCCGAATACAGAATGTCCTTGTATATCTCGTCGGACATAACGTACATGTCCGGATGGCTCCTCACCACGTCCGCGATCGTTTCCAGTTCCGCCCGACTCAATGCGGAACCGCAGGGGTTCTCCGGTGAGTTTATAATGAGCAGACGTGTGCGCTCGTTGACCATCTCGGGAAGCCTGGTCAGGTCAGGATGATAAGCCTCTTCCTCGAGCAGTTGCATTGGAACCGCTTTCGCGCCGCTGAATTCGATCATTGACTCGTAGATGGGAAAGCCTGGGTTCGGGTAAATGATCTCTGCACCGGGTTCCGCCAGGGCAAGCAGGACATAGAACATGATGGGTTTGGCGCCCGGCGTCACCACCACCTGTTCCCAATCGGTGTCGATTCCCCGGACTTCACGGCTGTTGCGGGCAACCGCCTGACGTAATTCGGGCAACCCGGGCGTCGGCCCATAGTGCGTATATCCGTCCTGCAGGGCCTTCATACCAGCCTGGACGATATGTTCAGGCGTCTCAAAGTCGGGTTCGCCGATTTCCAGGTGGATGATCTCCCTTCCCTGGGCTTCCAACGCCCTGGCCTTGGCCAGCACTTCAAAGGCGGACTCAGTTCCCAGGCGACTCATGCGGGTGGCTATTGTCATGGCTCGGCAATCCTCTAAAACGTTGGTAGTTCAAGGCTTATGCCTCATAAGGAAGGGTACCACTTTTCCCTGCCGATGGGCACAATTGCCAGCAGGCCGTGGATGTTATGATTGATTCCCACTCCACATCAAGGAGCCCGATTCGCATGCCAGTTGTTCACAACCTGCCGCCGGACGACCTGCTGACCACCACCCGCGCCGTCCGGAAACGGCTAGATTTCGACAAACCCGTGCCGGATGAAATCATCCGTGAGTGTCTGGCGGTTGCCCAGCAGGCGCCAACTGCCAGCAACCGGCAGAATTGGCACTTCATGGTCGTTACCGATCCCGATAAGCGGATGGCTTTGGCCGATCTCTACCGAAAAGGATGGCAACAGTACACGCAATCCCCGACTGCGGCCACCAATCTCACCTACGAGGACCCGGTTCGCGCCGCCGTCCAGGATCGGGTGGGCGATTCCGCGCAGTACCTGGCTGATAACATGCACCGCGCTCCCGTGCTGGTCATCCCCTGCATCGCCGGTCGGACCGACAGCGCCGGAGCCCTGGTCCAGAGCGCCCAGTGGGGAACCATCATGCCCGCGGCGTGGAGCCTCATGCTTGCCGCAAGGGCGAGGGGTATCGGCTCCGTCTTTACCTGCATCCACCTGATGCACGAAGAAGAAGCCGCTGAAGTCCTGGGCATCCCGTATCGTAGGGTGATGCAGGCCGGGCTCATTCCCATGGCGTACACCATAGGGGACCGTTTTCGCCCCGCCCACCGAGAATCGCTGGATGAAATAGTGCATTGGAACGGCTGGTAGGCCGCCCGTATGCTGTTAGAATACCCGAGCATTGCCACTGGCTCCGTTTCGGTTATTGGGAATTGGCAGGGGGCGACATGATCAGTATCTTCAGGCGCCGCAAGCGAGGCTCGGGCGGAGCGTATGCGGCCAACCGCAATGAGAAAAAGCGGGCGCCTGAAAAGTTCAGCCCCATATCATGCCTGGATGGTTTCGTCTGGATAGATGACAGTTGTCTCCACAAATCCGGCATCGATACCCAACAGTCGTTTCGCCTGCCGTTGAACGACGTGTCGGACATCATTGCGGACTGGGATTTTTTCAAAGAAAACCCGACGAGAGCGGAAACTAAAATCATGGTGCAGGGGCCGATGGGCCTGGTACGAGCCAGCTTTGGAACACTGCAGTACTCCGGGATGATCAACCTGATTGCACATCTCCACCACGTATATACTGACGAAGAAACCACGGAATTGGCCGACGTGCCGGTGGAAATACCCAGCATGGTGGGTCCGTTCCAATGCCGGCGCGGGATGATGTGGGCCGACCGCGAGTTCGTGTACCTGGGAAAATCGGTGTCCGCTGACTCGGCCCGGGTCCCCATGGAAACTATCGACGGGGTCAAGGCGCATTGGGACCGTTCCATCGTGAACAACGGACGACGCATCCGCCTTGACGTGTTCAGCCGGCTGGGCGGCCTGATGGGATCGGAATTCTCCGTCAACCAGGCGTCCGGAGTGTTCACTCTCGTAAACTACGTCAACCAACTTCGCACCGGCCCCAAGCAGTAAATGGACCTGACGTCAACGACCAAGCGACAGCAGCATCAAATCTCCAAGCCGCCAAGTACGACGACCCGACCATTCCACATTCCCGCGCGGGTTTGAGGATTCAACCAGGAAGGCACCGGCAGCCCGGTCGCCCAAAACCCAAGTCTCCGCAACGTTACCCAAGGAGTATAGGAAAGCCAATGCCCCGCAAGAAAATTGTTCTCGCCTACAGCGGCGGACTCGATACCTCCGTAGCCGTGCCCTGGCTGCGCGAGAACTACGACGCCGACGTGATCACCTGCACCATCGACCTGGGCATGGTGGACCTGGAAACCATCCGCCAGCGAGCGTATGCGGTGGGAGCGTCTGATGCCGTAACTGTAGATGGCCGCGAAACGCTGGTCAGCGAATTCCTCTGGCCGGCCCTGCGCGCGGGCGCCATCTACGAAGGCCAGTATCCCCTCGCGACGGCTCTGGGTCGGCCTTTAATCGCCCGCTACCTGGCCGACGTGGCGCACGAACATGGCGCCGATGCCGTCGCGCATGGCTGCACCGGCAAAGGCAACGACCAGGTGCGGATCGAAGTGGGTGTCTCCGCACTGGCACCGGGCGTGGAACTGATCGCTCCCATACGCGAGTGGGGCATGAACCGGGAAGATGAGGTCCTGTACGCGCAAGAACGCAGCCTGCCCATCGCGCCTTCAAACAACAAGTACAGTACCGACGAAAACCTGTGGGGACGGAGCGCCGAGGCCGGCGCACTGGAAGACCCATGGGTTGAACCGCCCGAAGACGCCTACGAATGGACCGTCAGTCCCGGTGCTGCTCCTGACGAACCCGCCTACGTGGAGATTAGGTTCGAAGAGGGCATCCCCACAGCGGTTGACGGTGAAAGCATGGCCGGCGTGCCACTGATCCGCCACCTCAACGAGATCGCCGGCGGGCATGGCATTGGTCGCATTGATCATGTGGAGAACAGGCTGGTCGGAATCAAGAGCAGGGAGGTGTATGAGTCCCCGGCCGGCGTGCTGTTGCACGCTGCGCATCGGGCCTTGGAGACTATGACGCTGTCCCGCGAACAGAGCCGCTTCAAGGAACGTATCGCCCAGGAGTATGCCGAACTCGTGTACAACGGTTTATGGTACACCGCGCACCGCCGCGACCTTGATGCCTACGTCGATAGCACCCAGCGGCACGTGTCCGGCGACATCCGCGTCCGTTTGAACAAGGGCTCTTGTGTCGTTGTGGGGCGCACCGCCGACCGCCCGCTGTATAACTACGGCCTTGCCACCTATGACCGAGCCGACGAATTCGACCACACCGCGGCCAAGGGATTCATCGACATTTACGGCCTACCTGTGCGAACCCAGCATCGCCAGCAGGGAGAGTGAAAAGGAGAGCGTTTTCTACAATTAAATCTATCGGGCGCAGGTACGAGAGTCCTGCGCCCGATTTTGTTTTTGGTGCGTCGTCGCGGGCCGTTACACGGTGGAAAGCGCCGTATCCAGCCGGCCCACGCCTTCGTCAATTTCCGCCTCGGTGATGTTCAAGGCGGGCATGATGCGGACCGCGTTGGGACGCACCCCGTTCAGCAGAACTCCGGCCGCTTCCGCCGCATCCATCACCTGCGGCATGATGTCGCTGTCGAACTGCACGGCCGCCAGCAATCCCTTGCTCCGGATTTCGTCGATAAAGCCGTGCTTCGCTTTGAGGCCGCTCAATCGGTCGTTCAAGACCACTTCCATCCGCTTGACGTGGCCCAGTATGTCGTTGTCCAGCAGGTAACGGGTTCCGGCGGCGGCGGCGGCCGTGGTTAGGGCATTGCCACCGAACGTGCTGCCGTGATCACCATAGGTCAGGGCCATCGCGTTCTCCTTGGACAGGAACGCTCCGATGGGCACCCCGTATCCCAGGCCTTTTGCCAGAATCATCACGTCCGGTTCCACGTCATATTCCTGGTGCCCGAACAGGCTGCCCAGCCGGCCCATGCCGGTCTGAACTTCGTCCAGAATCAGCAGGATGTCGTTCTGGTCGCACCAAGCGCGCAGCCGTTGGAAATAGTCCGCGTCAGGGATGTTGACGCCGCCCTCGCCCTGCACCGGTTCCACCATCACCGCCACGGTGTTTTCGGTGGTGGCGTTCATCACCGCCTCAACGTCGTTGAAGTCAACGTAGGTGAATCCCTCGGGGATGGGCTCAAAGAGTTCGTGGTAGTGGGGCTGGCCGGTGGCGGCTACGGCGTTCATGGTGCGCCCATGGAAAGAGTTGAAAGCGGTGATAACCTCGTAGGCGCCGTTCTTGTGCAACTTGCCATAGCGGCGGGCCAGCTTGAGGGCTCCTTCAACGGCTTCCGCTCCGCTGTTGCAGAAAAACACCCGGTCCATGCACGAGTTCTCGATCAGCATCTCAGCGATGTCCAGCTGAGGCAGGGTGTAGAACTGGTTGGACGTCTGGATGAGCGTCGCCGCCTGTTTGGCTATGGCATCCACCACCACGGGCGGGCAATGGCCCAGATTGTCCACGGCCCAGCCGGCCACGAAGTCGACGTAATCCTTGCCGTCGGCGTCCCACACTCGAGAGCCTTCGCCGCGAACGATTACCACCGGCCGGCGCCGGACGGTCTGGGCGTAGTATTTCTGCTCGATGGCGATGTATTCAGCGTTGCTGGGCATGAGTCGTCTGCTCCCTGTTAGTGTGTTGCCGGCCGGTTCTGTCGGCCCGTTCCCGGCCGGAAATCATTATACGCTTTTAATGCAAGCCGGGAGAGCAATTGGAGCCGTGCGTGGCCGCTGCGCTTGCCTCGGCCCAACTTGACCCTCCTTTACCCGTGTGCTTTACTGACGCGACGATGGAATCGTTCAGGGTTAGAGCCCAAGTAGGCGACGATTTCGGGAGCGCAGGCCATGCATTTCGGGATGTTCATGCAGTTTGAAACTCGCCCCGGCAGTTCACAGGCTGACGCTTTCGCCGAAGGGTTTGAGCTTGTTGACACGGCCGAAGAGTGTGGCCTGGATGGCGCGTGGCTTGCCGAAATGCACTTCACGCCCGACCGTTCCGTGTTGTCTTCTCCCATCACCATTGCGAGCAGCATCGCCACGCGCACCCGCCGGCTTCGCATCGGGATGGCCGTGTACGTCTTGCCGCTGAACAATCCTCTTCGCATCGCCGAGGAGGTCGCAACGGTGGACCAGATCAGCGAGGGTCGGTTCGATTTCGGCATCGGGCGCAGCGGCTTCGCGCGTTCGTACGATGTTTACGGCGTGCCCTACGCCGAGAGCCGCGACCGCTTCCGCGAAGCGCTGGACATAATAATGCAGGCGTGGCAGGGCGAACCCTTTTCATACGATGGAAAATACCATCAGGTTACCAATGCCACCGTAACTCCCCTCCCCTACCAGAAACCCCATCCTCCATTCCGGATGGCGGCGACGACTGCCGAGACGTTTCCCCGCGCCGGCGAGGACGGGTACCCCATCTTCGTGGGACTGCGCGGCATGGACTTACCTGAACTTCGGGACAGCCTGAAGGAATACCGCAGAGCGTGGCACGATGCCGGACATGAGGGGAATGGCGATGTGTCGCTGCGGATTCCCGTTTACCTGGGCCCGACCCCACAGGCGGCGATAGAAGAGCCTTTCGAGAGCATCCAGAACTACTTCGGCCGCATGGGTCGCCTGTACGCTGCGGACTCCGGTTCCGCAGGAATACAGCAAACGGAATTGCGCGACAATCGCGCGTCCCGTCTGTCCGCGCTCAGCTACGACGAAATTCTGGAGACCAAGGTGGCGTTCGGCACACCGGAAGGCCTGATCGACCGGTTCACCGAACTCCGCGAAACCCTTGGACTGGACGGCGTGGTAGCCGAATTCAACGCCGGCGGTCTGATCTCACACGATACCGTCGCCCGCAACATCAGGTTGCTGTGCGAAAAAGTCCTTCCGGCGTTCAAGTAACCGATGGATGTTCGACCGACGGAAACACGTTCGGGAATTCCCCTTGAATCTCCTTCTGCTGATCCGTAACCGCGGCCTATCGACAGCAGGAACGCGGAAGCCCGAGCCGAAGCCGATGCTGGCGGTTGAGCAACACACCTGAAAACCAAATTCTGCCGGAACCGCTCCGCCATTGGACCGCCTTTCCGGAAAAGTCTCGTGACTGATTCCAAAACGTGAGTATTGATATGAAAGTTGCCGTTCTTGATGATTACCAAAGCGTCGCCGCCGGTATGGCCGACTGGTCGAGTCTGCCCTCCGGTATCGACGTTACCTTCTTCAGCGACCACCTGGCCGACGAGGACGCCCTCGCCGTTCGGTTGGCCGATTTCGACATCGTGATGGGTATGCGCGAAAGGACCCCGTTCCAGCGGTCATTGCTGGAGCGGCTGCCTTCGCTGCGGTGTCTCATCACCACCGGTGCGCGCAATGCTTCCTTTGACATCGACGCGGCCACCGACTTGGGAATCACGGTGTGCGGCACTCCCGGGGCCGGGGAAGGGCCAACGGAACTGACCTGGGGCCTGATTCTTGGGCTGCTCCGCCGCATCCCGGAGGAAGATCGCGCGACCCGCGAACAGGGAACGTGGGGTTTGCATGTTGGCGCCAGCCTGCAGGGTAAAACTCTCGCGCTGCTGGGACTGGGACATATCGGTTCCCTGGTGGCTCGAGTTGGCAACGCCTTCGATATGCGCGTCATCGCGTGGAGCCAGAACCTCACCGCCGAACGCGCTTCGGAGTGCGACGCCGAATTGGTGGACCGGGACACGCTCTTTTCCCAGGGCGACGTCGTCTCCGTCCACGTGCGGCTCAGCGAGCGCACTGGTGGACTTGTTGGGGCCCACGAAATCGGCTTGATGAAGCCTTCCGCCATCCTAGTGAATATCTCACGCGGGCCGATTGTTGACGAAGTGGCATTGGTCGATGCCCTGCAGCGCCGCTCCATCGGCGGAGCCGCGCTTGATACGTTCGACGTGGAACCGTTGCCGGCCGGGCATCCTTTCCTCACCATGGACAACACCCTGATCACGCCGCACGTCGGCTACGTAACCGACGATGGCTACCGAGCCTTCTACACGGGGGTTGTGGAAAACATACGGGCATTTGCCTCCGGAGAGCCGGTTCGCGTCATCAATCCCGACGTCTTGCAAGCCGAAAATATGCGAGGCCCGGCAAATTAGGAACCCAGCCGCTCCGGCACCCACGCGCTTATATTGACAATAGACCCATCGGAGTTGTTCAACATGAAAGCATTGCGAATCGAGGAATACGGCGACGTTGACGTCCTACAATGGAAGGATGCCGCCGAGCCGACGCCCAGCCCGCACCAGGTTCTGATCAAGGTTGACGCGGCCGGCGTGAACTACGCTGACATCATGCGTCGGCAGGGCAACTACCCCGGTCCCGATCTGCCGGCCACGCTCGGATTGGAGGCCGCCGGCACCATCACCCAGTTGGGTTCCGACGTTACCGAAGGTCGGCTGTCGGTGGGTCAGAGGGTCATGGCCATGGGACCCCAGGGCCAAGCCGAATACGTAACAGTAAACTCCAATTTCGTTTTTCCCTATCCCGAAGGAATCGACCCGGTCCAGGCCGGCGGAATGCCCATCACCTTCCTCACGTCCCACCATCTGCTGAAGTCTCGCGGCGCGATGCAGCCCGGCGACACGGTGTTGATCCAGGCCGGCGCATCCGGGGTGGGCACGGTGGCGATCCAGTTGGCGAAAGAGTGGGGTGCGAGGGTAATCGCCACGGCCTCCACCGCCGATAAGTTGGAATTGTGCCGCTCCCTTGGGGCTGACATTACCATCAATTACACCGAGGTTGATTTCGAAGACGAGGTGAAATCAATCACCGATGGGCGCGGTGTTGCGCTGGTGCTGGAATGTGTCGGCGGTCCCGTGCTGGAGAAATCGGTCCGCTGCGTGGCATCCTATGGCCGATTGGTCAGTTACGGCAACGCCAGTGGCCAGCCCGCCGACCTGTCTGCTGCCGACATCACGACGTTGAACCGCACCGTGGTGGGGTTCAGCATGGGTCGGTCGCCCATTGGCTCGCTGGATCATCAGGGCGCCATGAACGACCTGTTCCCCATGATGGCCGACGGCAAGCTCAGGCTCATCGTTGACCGGGTGCTGCCGATGTCCGAGGCGGGAAACGCCCATCGTCACTTGGCTTCGCGAGGGACCCGGGGCAAGGTGATCCTCACGCCATGACCACCGCTGCGGACAATTACGCCGCCGTGTACGACGCCGCGCTGGCGGCCGATCGCTTCTCAGATCACCAAATGCCCGGCGACCATTGGGCCGATTTGGCGGAGATGTTCCGCCTGGACCCCAGGCGGCCCCGCGACGCCAATCTGTCCATCGTCGCAGGTTACCTGCGAACGTCTGACGTCATGCTGGACGTGGGCGGTGGAGCCGGCCGCATATCTCTCGCGCTGGCCGGTTGTGTCAAAGAGGTGGTGCTTGTCGAGCCATCCGAGGGTATGCGCGAGCAGTTCGCCATCGCGAGAGACTCGGCCGGCATTGCCAATACGCGCATCGCCACCGATTGGTGGATGGATTCCGCCGAGGTCGGGGATGTGGTCCATTTGGCCGATGTCACCTACTTCGTCAGGGATATTGTGCCCTTCGTGAGAAAGTTGCACGATTCCGCCGCGCGCCGGGTGATGATTACGGTATGGAGGCCAACGCCCGGAGATATGGCCTCGGAATTGCGCAGCGAGACGCTCGGGGAATCACCGCCGCGCTGGCCTGGACTGCCTGAGTTGGCCGCAGTGCTCTGGGAGATGGGGTTGCTGCCAGAAATCCGGCCGTTGCCGGATCCTCCCTGGTGGCTCACTGAGGCGGAAACCGGCATGACGGAAGAAGCCGCCATAGATCTGGCGATGCAGTGGCTGGGGGCTGACGACGCGGGGATGCGAGCCTCGGTGTCAGTAAGTTTGGACCGCCTATTTGAGCGATCCCCCGACGGCCTTACGCCTCGCTGGTTGACGCATCCCCGTACCGTTCTCTTGACCTGGGAGACCCACGGGCAGCCTTTGCTCTGAACAGGAGGCCGAATGGAAAGGATTGGTGTCGCATTCACCGGCGGCGGAATGTCGCCGCCCGATGTGGTTCGTTGTGTACAATTGGCGGAAGAATTGGGCTACGAGTCCGCCTGGGTTGCCGAGGGCCACGGGGGTGATCAGTTCGCGATCCTCACCGCTTGCGCGCTGGCCACTTCACGCATCCGCCTGGGCACGAGCATCAGCAGCGTGTTCGTCAGGAGCGCCCCCACCATCGCCATGGCGGCAGCCTGTGTGGACCATTATTCCGGCGGTCGGTTCATCCTGGGTCTCGGCAGCAGCCACCGGGTTCAGGTCGAACCCGAACACGGCCTGGAGTTTATGTCTCCCATCCCCCGGGTTCGGGACACGGTCGATATTGTCCGCCGACTACTGCGGGACGGGGATCTGGTCGATTACCGGGGCGAGGTGATCAACATCGCGTCCTTCGACTTACACTTCCCGCCGTTTCGACCTGAACTGCCCATCTACTTGGCGGCCGTGTTCCCCAAAATGCTGGAGATCTCCGGCGAAATTAGCCAGGGCGTCCTGCTCACCTGGTGTACGCCGGAACACGCCCGAACCGCCGCGCGCCACGTGGCGGACGGAGCGGCCCGGGGTGGTGCGGACCCTGCGTCAGTGGAGGTGGCCACGCTTCTGTCGGTGGCCGCGCCGGGCGCTGACGACGGCGGAATGCGTCGCGTGGCCGCAACTTACGCCGGCAGGTTCCCCAGGTACCGTCGCCTGATGGCGGAGGCCGGTTTTGCCGACGAAGTGGAAATGGTCCGCAGAGCCTGGCGGGAAGGTAATGTTGCCGAGGCCGAGCGGTTGGTTCCCGACGGGTTGATCGACCGGATGTCGGTGCCCACCGACCCGGGCGAGCGCGGTGAACGCCTAGCCGAATACCGCGACGCGGGCATAACCCTGCCTATCATAGCGCCCCGGGTATCCGGCCAGGATGCCTTCACGTCGGCGCAGGAGATCATCCGCGCCAACGCTCCGGCGTGATCTCTGGTGGAGTCGTGACTTACTCGCCAGCGGCCGGCAGCCAGGGCGACCACAACGTGATCGGAATGGTCACCGACACCCGCGGCTGATCGCCCACCACGCCCGTCGTGTGGCCTTGGCCTGTGAGGTCGTCGGCAAGCAGCACGTCGCCGGCGCCGAATCTCCGCTTGGTGCCATCGCCAATTCCGACTTCCATTTCTCCGGAGAGAGTGATCACATATTGGCGGCGTGGCGCGGTGTGCCAGTCGGAGAAATATCCAGGCTCAAATCGACGGAAGTTCACGCCGGGCGTCACCTGCATTCCGCTGTGTATTGCTCGGTCCGACGGCAAATCCAGGTCCTCGAAGTGAGTTTGACCGTCCTCGCCGGTGTAAATGCGCACGAACATGGTTAAGGAGCCTCCTGTTGTCTGTTTTCGAGAGGATGCGACCGAATCTCCCCGATCATGGGTCGTATCAACAGCGGTATTTTAGCGCATTGTCCATCGCTTCGTGACAACCACTAACGTCTCATTTCGTTTTTCAGACTGCCGATCGACATCCCTGTGGTCCCGCGCTCTCTTCTGCTGCTGTGAGTGGTGCTCTCCAGACCTGCCACGTGGTCCGGAGGGAACCTTCGGTTTCGTGCCGGGATCGGGTTATTTATGCAGTGAACGAGAACGATGGAACGCCGGTGGCGTTAACCCGTTGCGGTTGCGTTGAATCCGGAGGCTGTGCGCTCATCAGAGATGCCAGGGTTTTACGGATTGCAACTCAACAACGTTGCAAAGGCTCAGTGTCGGGTAAAATGGCGACGCGCAAGTTGTACACCGAGTAGCATACGGTTGACATCTCCCGTTGACAGATTGCCAGTGGTTAGCTCTCTCCACACGCGTTTTGCGATTTCCGTTAGAGGAGACGCACCGATGAAGTCGAGCACATGCAGAACGCGGCGTTTCGCCGTGACAACCTTTTTTATTGCATTGTTGTTTGCCCTGGTGGGCAGCGCCTGCATCGGTGGCTTGAACGCTGCCCCGCCAACGGATGGCGTCGGGGACTCGGACCCGTCGAACGCCGGCGAAAACGGCGTCAGCGACCCGGGCATCAGCGATGATCACATCCTGTTCGGGCAATCTGCGGTTTTCAGCGGCCCTTCACAGGAGTTGGGACGTGAAATGCGACGCGGTATCGAGGCGGCATTTCGAGAAGTGAACGAAGCCGGCGGGATTTATGGCCGTGAGTTGCGACTCAAAACCCTGGACGATTCATACGAGACGGACTATGCGGTTCACACCACCACATGGCTCATTGACAAAGCCAGGGTTTTCGCCTTGATTGGCGCAGTCGGTACGCCCACATCTCGCGTAGCGCTCCCCATCGCCAACGCCGCCGGCATACCCTTCGTTGCGCCGCTCACGGGTGCGGAATTCCTGCGAGACCCGGGGTTGGACAACGTGATCAATCTCCGCGCCTCGTATTACCAGGAGACCGAGGAGATAGTCGCTTATCTCACCGAAGTTTTGGGATTGACGCGCGTCGCGGTGCTCTATCAGGACGATTCGTTCGGCCAGAACGGCCTCGACGGCACGCGGATGGCGTTGGCCGCGCGGGGATTGGAACCGATTGGATCCTGGACATACCGGCGCAATACCAGCGCCATGAAGCGCGCATCGTCCAGCATCGTCGAGGCGAATCCGGAAGCGGTCGTCATGATTGGGGCGCATGAACCGGTGGCTGCAACGGTGGAACTTGTGGGTGGTGAAATAGATCCGGTTTTCGCCACGGTTTCGTTCGGGGGTGGCAACGCACTGTCCCAAGCGCTCGGTGATAATGGGGACGGTGTTTACGTTACGCAAGTGGTGCCTTTTCCAGACCACACAAGTCTGCCCGTGGTCTCCCAGTACCGCGCCGCCCTGTTGAGCGTGGATCCGAAAGCCACACCCGGGTTTGTGTCGTTCGAGGGATACCTTGCTGGTCGTTTGGCCATTTTTGGCGTGTCAGCCTGTGGCCTAGATCTGAACCGCGAGTGTTTCGTCCATGCTGTCCGAACTGCGGGAGTCATAGACATGGATGGGTTCCTGCTCAGTTACGGCCCAGCCGATAACCAGGGGTCCGACGCGGTGTTTATTTCCATGATCGGCCCGGATGGGAAATATCATCAGGTAGATAACCTCAACGGCAGACGCTAGTGACTGACTTGCCGGGAAACCGCAGTCTATGGGAATCCAATTGCGTTCCGCATCTGCCCGGCGCTGAGGTGGCGATCACATAGGTGTTGGGACGGCGCGGTCTGTATCCGTATTCAGCGGCCAGCCGTAAATGATCCGTACTGCCTTGCAGTGTGATGCTTCCGCTTTATTGACTCCACCTCTCGGACGAGGCGGTCAATGTCCTGCGACCATCACCACGTTGCCGAAACTTCGGCGTCGTGTCCTGATCGTAGCGCTTCGGTGTCGCCGAGAGCAACCGCAGCCGCTTTGGCGCACAGACACTGTCCCTGGCCCAATGGTTCAACACGAACACGTTCGCAGGTTCGCCGGCAGAGACCGCGAAAACTGCGGCGGCGGTTGGTTCGGTGTTGAGAAAACTGCGGGCCCCGGCGTACAATATCAAGAGTGCCGATGTAGCTCAGCCGGAAGAGCAGCGGTTTCGTAAACCGCAGGTCAAGGGTTCGAGTCCCTTCATCGGCTCCACTCTTCCAATAAGAGCAGTAGCCCTACTTGGAACGGTATCAGTAAACAGCGTTTCTCACCAATTGCCGGACAAATCCCGAGCCACGCTCCGCAGCAGGTCATTATCCACAGCGCTCGACGGCATGATCACCCCCGGGACCCGTGGGGCCGATTTTTGCGGCGAGGGCGCCGGGGATCACTCGGGTCCGCGATTTGTTATGTCGTCGGCAAATCGCCGTTGGCGAACGTCTAAATGGTTTCTGACCCGGTCGTAAGGGACACCTGTCGGCCTGACGTTATATATCGATGGCGTTGAAGTTCGTTCTGACAGTCCCGGTTAACAGTGAAGTTTGCCGAGGGATCAGGGTAGGCGACGAGGATGGGTCGCTGGTTCATACGCCCTACGACTGCGGATCCAGCGGCGATCACCGCGCCAACGACGAATTCGTCATTCTCTCGTTTTCGTCGCGATGCCCCAGGGGTTCCGGTCGGCCACGTTGTACACGCCGGCCGTTCCTGCATTATCATGTGTGAGACTGCAAATATGCTAAAGGAGGCCCCATGATATACGACGTTATCGTGGTCGGCGGCGGCGCGGCCGGCTCAACTCTGGCCAGCCGACTGGCCGAAGACGCAAACACATCAGTCCTGCTGCTGGAAGCCGGCAACGACTACCCGGACCCGGCGGTTCTTCCGGACGACATAAAATTCGGCGGCACCCGGTACGCCGAGGCCCAGGATTCCATCCACAACTGGGCCCTGCGCGGGACCGTCACCGAGGAGCAGGGCGAAATTCATGTGGCCCAGGGCAAGGTGATCGGGGGTGGTTCCTCCATCAACGGTCAGGCGATGCAGCGCGGTTTTCCCGAAGATTTCGACACGTGGGCCGCAATGGGCAACGATGAGTGGTCCTACGACAACGTGCTGCCGTTCTACCGCAAGATGGAGCAAGACCTGGACATCCAGGACGACTATCACGGCGCCAATGGCCCGATGCCGGTGCGCCGTCGCCAGTCCGGGGCGTGGGCCGACATTCAGAAGGCGTTCCACGACGCGTGCCTGGCCGAAGGTTACGGCAAGGTCGAGGACACGAACGGACCAAACCCCAATGGCGTCGGCGTGTCTCCCACCAATAACCTCGGCGGCATCCGCATGAGCGCCGCCATGACCCACCTTAACCCGATGCGCCACCGCCTGAACCTCACCGTGCGGGGCAGCGTTTACGTGCGCAAAGTCCTGTTTGATGGCACGAAAGCCGTCGGCGTGGAGGCTGAAAGCGGGGGCGAGGTTTTTTCGGTTCGGGCGAACCGTGTCGTTCTCAGCAGCGGCGCGTTGCGGTCCCCCCAGCTTCTGCTGCTGTCGGGCGTTGGGCCGAGGGAGCACCTCAACCAGTTCGGGATACCGGTTGTCCACGACAGCCCAGGCGTGGGCCAGGGTCTGTGGAACCATCTCAGCGCCCACGTCACCTACAAGGTGAAGGACGGTAAGACGCTCACCGCGGAACCGGACTCGCCTCACTTCAGCCTGCACTACTCGGCCGAAGGCTCCAGTTACACCAACGACATGGTGCTGCGCAGCAACACCGTGGTTGATGAACGAGAGGAAAAGGTGGCCGGCGTCCGTACGCGATACAACACCGGCGATGTTCCGGCCGACCGCGCCGCCCGAATATCCTGCACCCTCGGGCTACCCGACGGTTCAGGCTACGTGCGACTGGCGTCCGCCGACCCCAGCGCGCAGCCCGAGTTCAACTACCAGTATCTGCAGAACCCCAACGACGCCCGGCGCGTGCGCGACGGTATTCGCTTCGGCGCAAGGATGCTAGAAACCGACGCTTTCAAGGACGTCGCCGATTTCCGTATCAACCCACCGGACGACATCCTCAACGACGACAATGCCCTGGACACGTGGGTCCGTGAAACCGTGGGCACTGCCCGCCACGTTTCCGGCACCTGCCGCATGGGCCCCGACTCCGATCCCATGTCGGTGGTTGACCAGCAGTGTCGCGTGCGCGGCGTCCAAGGCCTTTGGGTGGTTGACGCGGCCGTGATGCCCCGCATCCCACGCTCCGGCGGTATCCATCCCACCGTTATCATGGTCGCCGAGCGCGTCGCGGACTGGGTCGCCGCCGGCTAGATACCAGACTCTCACGCGCCGTACCCGGCGCCATGGTGATCCGCATAGGTGAGGGCGAATAACCATTAGCTCTCACCGTTTTTGCGGCTCGCGGTCGCGAGGCGCGGGACCCTGTCGACCCTCGCCAAGGCGGTTGGTGGTCACCCCAAATTCGGCCAGGCGCCCTGGCTTGGTGACACCCCTTCATAGGCATGGGCGAGCCTGAAAATGTTGCCCTCCTCCCACGGCCTGCCGATAATCTGCAAACCGATGGGCAGGCCCAGTTCGCTGAATCCGCAGGGAACGGTGATTGCCGGAAAGCCCGTGGCGTTCATGGGACTGGTATTGCGCGACACATGCCCGGACCCTGGGCCGCGCACCTTCTGCTCCTTGCCTTCCACTTCGATGGTTGCGGAGTCGATGCGCGGAGCGGGCATGGGCGTGGTCGGCGTGATCAGGAAGTCGACATCCTGCAACACCCGCGCGTGCTCTTCCTTGATGATGCGCTGCACCTTCATGGCTTTGGAATAGTCGCGCCCCAGCACGAACTGCCCGGCCAGAGTCCGGTAAAGAGTGTCCGGGCCGTAGTCCTCCCAATTCGAGGCGATGTAAGGTTCGTGCGTCACCACGCTGTCCGCCATCGCGGAAAACCTGAGCGCGCCCACGTACTCCATGCTCGGCAGGCTCACTTCACGGCTCTGCACGCCCAATTCTTCCAGCGCCGCAATGGCCCGCCTCACCGCCGTTTCAACCTCGGGGTCAAGTAGGTCAAAGTAGTGGTTCGAAGGTATCCCCATGGTCAAACCCTGGATGCCCCGTTCCATCACCAAAGCGTATTCGTCCACCTGGACCGGAACGGTGCTCGGATCCAGCGGGTCGTAGCCGGCGATGGCCTGCAACACCAGAGCGCTGTCGCGCACCGACCGGGTCATGGGTCCGATGTGGTCGCCGTTGAAGCTCGTGACCATCAGGCCGCGTTGACTCACCCGGCCAAAGGTCTGCTTCAGGCCCACCACTCCGCAGAACGCTCCCGGCAGTCGCACCGATCCACCCAGGTCGGTGCCGAGAGAGGCGAAGGTTACCCCGGCCGCCACGTTGGCGCCGCCACCGCCGCTGGAACCGCCCGGTATGTGGTCGAGGCCCCACGGATTATGCACCGCGCCGTAGTGTGGGTTGTTGGATGTCGCGCCCGCCGCGAACTCCTCCAGGTTCTCCTTGCCCAGGATGATCGCTCCTGCCTCCTTGCAGCGGCGCACCACCTCGGCGTCTTCGTCGGGAACATGGTCGCGCAGCACCTTGGTGCCGACCGTCGTCCTGATTCCCCCGGTGGCGATGTTGTCCTTGATGCCGATGGGGATGCCGTGCAGCGGCCCTCGATATTCCCCTCGCGACAATTCGTCCTCGGCTTGTTCCGCAGCAGCCATCGCCTGTTCGCGCATGATGGTGATGAAGGAGTTCAACGTCGGCTGCCGGCGTTCAGCTTCGGCCAACGCCGCCTCGGTCAGATCCACCGGCGACACCTCGCGAGCCTGGATCATCGGCGCGATTTCTGAGATCGTGAGTTTCAGCAGTTCGTTATCAGGCATCAGCTTCCGTTCCTTCTGCCGCTCGCAACAGGCGCGACGACACGACGTCGGACAGGTCAAGGCCCCGCAGTTTCTCGAGTTCGTTCAGATAGCTCTCCAATTCGGGCTTGACCAGTTCCAATTCCTCTGGGCTCATTTCGAATCCGCCATACTCGGCGATGATCCGGGTCAGGGTTTCGTCGGAAATCGGCATTCGTTGCACCTCCCGTCAAACTCGACTTCGCCGCGAGTGTACATCCGTCGGTTTTACCGGGCAATACCGCAACAACCTCCCCAACATCGCCCGTCGATCGCGAAACCTGCTCATCCTAACGTGTCTGGGAGTTATCCTGAGCGTGTCGGAGACCGAGCGGATGGTGAGTTGAGGAAAGGTTCTCAGCGATGTGTGCGCCTCTGGATACCCGCCCGGATGCGAGTACAATGTCGTCATCCGATGCTATGCGATTGGGAGAAATGATATGGCTACTAACGGTACCGGGTCGGTGTTGGACGGGGTGCGCATACTGGAACTTGCCCGTTGGCAGGCTGCGCCCAGGGGTGGGTTGATTCTCCAGGACATGGGTGCAGAGGTCATCAAGCTGGAATGGCGCACCGGCGCGGACCTGCGCGATTCCGGGCCATTCGTAGGTGGCATGAGTGTCCAGTTCGCAGCCTACAATCGCGGGAAAAAGAGCGTCACCCTCAACACCCGCCATGAGAAAGGCAAGGATCTCTTCTTCCGTCTCCTCGAAGTTTCCGACGTTGTCCTCGAAAACTTCCGCCCCGGTACCCTGGACAAGATGGGTTTCAGCTACGAGGAGATGTGCAAGGTTAATCCCGGCATCATCCTCGCTTCCGTATCCGGTTTCGGGCAGTATGGCCCGTACCGCGATCGTCAGTGCTTCGATCCCATCATCCAGGCCATGAGCGGTTTCGGAGATCAGACCGGACGCGGATTCGACCAACCCATCATGGGCAACGGCCCGGTGATGGACCGCACCGCAGCCCTCCACGCCGTGATCGGGATTCTGGGGGCGCTGCGCCACCGCGACCGAACTGGCGAAGGGCAATGGCTGGAGGTGGCGATGCTGGACGGCGGAATCACACTGGAAGAAGTCGCGCTGGCCATGTGCTATGAGACCAACACCAACGATTTCGTCAGGGTCGGGACTTTCCTCAGGTGCAAGGACGGATGGGTTACCACCGGCGCGGCCCGCGCCGGCATGTGGGAACGGATGCTGAGGGTCATGGACTATGATGAACTGGCCGAAGATCCCGAGTTTGCTGCCCCTATGTTCGCCACCGACATGGCACAGGTCCGCATGGAATTGCTGCGCATGTGGTGCGAGGAGCGTACCGTGGCGGAGGTCGAGGAGGCGCTGGTCGCAGCCGACATCCCCTTCGGACCTGTCAAGTCGATCCCCGAGGTGTTGGCCGACAGCCACATGTGGGAACGCGAAGTAATGATGGAAGCCGACGCCCACGATCCGCCGGGGAAGAAGGTGCTAGTGCCCGGGCCCACCATCATCAAATTCTCGAAAACTCCCACGACCGCCGGACCCATCCCCAGGTACGGTGAGCACAATCCGGAAATCTACGGCGACCTGCTGGGCCTTTCCGAAACGGATATGGCCGGCTTGGTCGAGGCCGGCGTCATAACCTGACGTCACGGTCCAAATCGCCGGACCACCGTTGCGTGATTGCGACCGGTGCCTGGCAATCGCCCAAGCGGCGGGCGTCCGTTCGGCCGCGTGAATTGGCGGAACCCACGCCACCGAAATCTGGCTGATTATGTCGGTTCCGCTGATTGAGCACTAACCGGCTTTCAACTCCACGAGCATCCGGTCAACGTCCTCGGCCTTCAGCGACAGCATCTCCCACTCTGCCCACAGCGATTGTTCCTCTTCTTTGAGGACCCGATACCGCTCTCCCGATGCTTCCAAGGCGGTCCGGTCGTCAAATTGGTCCGGATTGGCGAACATAGCCTCCAACTCCGAGGTCATGGTTTCCCGCTCGGTGATCGCAGCGCCAATCTCGTCGATACGGGCGGCCAGTTTGCGCGCCTGTCTTCCCAGCGCGCGCTGTTCCTCCTCTCTGGCGGTCAGAGGGCGACGAGAGCGTCGGCCGTTCTTTGCGTCGCTGGCGCCCTTAGGTTCCTTACCGTTGAGGCTCTGCGGGGCAGGTTTGGTTTCTGCCTCCTGCTGCTTCCGGTAAACATAACTGTCGTAGTCGCCAGGGAATACCCGGGGCAATCCGCCGTCGATCTCGATTATCTTGTTGGCAACTTGCCTGATGAGCGTGCGGTCGTGCGTCACCAGGCAGATGGTTCCGTGGTAATCGCCGAGCGCGTCCGCCAGGATCTCGCGAGATGTGATATCCAGGTGGTTAGTTGGTTCGTCCATGAGCAGGAAATTGCTGGGTTCCAGCAGGAGTTTGGCCAGCGCAACCCGTGCCTTTTCTCCGCCGGACAGCACGGAAATCGGTTTGAGAATGTCGTCGCCGCTGAACAGGAACCCGCCAAGAACCGTGCGCAGGTTCTGTTCCGATTCGGCGGGCGCAACCTCCCTCAATTCCTCCAGCGGGTCATTTCCGGGGGACAGCAGGTCAAGCACATGTTGGGCATAGTAGGCAGACTCTACGTTGTGGCCCAGTTTTCGTTCCCCTTGGTCTATCCCCAGCGCTCCGGCCAGAATCTTCAATAAAGTGGATTTGCCAGCCCCGTTCGGCCCTACCAACGCCACCCGGTCGCCACGTTCCAGGGTCAAATTCAGACCTTGGTAAACTACGTTGTCGCCGTAAGCTTTCCCAACATTCGCCAGCGTAATGACTTCGGAACCGCTGCGCGGAGGATCGGGGAACGTGTAGCGGACCTTTTCGGTCGCGCGGGGAAGATCAATGACCTCAATTTTCTCTAGTTGCTTGATGCGGCTTTGTACCTGGCTCGCCTTGGTAGCCTTGGAGCGGAATCGGTCTATGAAGCGCATCTGCCGCTGCATCTCGCGCTCTTGCCGGGCTGCCGCGGCTTGTTTGATTTCCATCGCGCGTTCCCGCGCCACCAGATACGCGTCGTAATTCCCCCGGTGGTGCGCCACTTCTCCCGGTTCGATGGCCAGCACCCGGTTGGCAACCTGGTTCAAAAAAGCGCGATCGTGGGACGTTATCACAACCCCGCCGGGGAAATTGGACAGGTACTTTTCGAACCACAGGTTGGCTTCCAGGTCCAGGTGGTTGGTGGGCTCGTCCAGCAGCAGCACGTCCGGATTCTTGAAAAGTAGCCTGGCCAAGCCGGCCCGCATGATCCAACCGCCGCTGAACTCGCTCATGTCGCGAGGGAAATCACTCTCCTTGAATCCCAGGCCCATCAGGATCGCTTTCGCTTCGTGCTCGCGGTCCTCGCCGCCAGTGGCTTCCAACTCTAAGTCCAGAAGGGCAAGCAGTTCCATCAAATCGTGCTGTGCGTTCGGGTCCGTCGCCGCCGACAGGCTGGCTCGCGTGGCGGCGATGCGTTCGGTCACCGCAATCACCTCGCTGTTGGCATTCAGCACTTCCTGCAGCAGCGTCTGTCCTGCGAATTCCGGCGGTTCCTGCTTGAGATACCCGACCGCCGAGTTGCGCCGACCGGAGACCAAGCCGGAGTCCGAAAGGGCTTCGCCCGCGAGAATGTCCAGGAGCGTGGTCTTTCCCGAACCGTTCGCTCCGATCAAAGCGATCCGATCGCCGGATGCGACGGAAACATCGAGGCCCCGGAACAGAGTCCGGTCTGCGTATGTTTTGCTGATGTCGGACGCAGATAGCATTGAGCGTTACCCGGCGAACGATTATACCATCCGCGCCAAATTCGACTCGCGCAGGGTAAGCCGGCGACAGTCCTAGCATGGTGAAGTGTCGGCAGTTAGATAGTGGATTCGACAGGCTCATCATGAGCAGGCCGAGAACGCCGCAATATCGAGCGGTTCCCAGTGCACCGGACCGATCATTGACCGGCATTTACCCGTAGGACAGGCTCCGGAGTATGGCCTCCGCGCCGTCGCAGATCTCCCGCACCGCGTCGCCGGCTGCCTGTATGCTGTTGACGCTACCGACTCCCTGGCCCATGTACACCGACGTCGTTTCGGGATCATGTCGGGTGCGTCCTGCCGCGATGTCAGAGACCAACTCTTCACGATGCGCCATGATTTCATCATCGCGGTTGTCCCATCGCCGGACCAGGCGGTTGCGGTACACCCGTCCGGCGATTCCTGCCGGCCAGGGTTCGTCGCTCAGCAGGTCGTAGAGCCTGGTGTAGGCAGTGTCTGATCCGCTGGAGCGCAGGATTTGCTCCTTGAATTCCTGGGGGACCTCCACTGCTTCCGGCGTGGCTAGAAGCGCAGTTCCTAGCGACGCGCCCTCGGCGCCCGCTGCCATCACTGCCGCCAAAGCGCGCCCCGAAGCAATACCGCCGGCCGCCAGAGCCGCTACGTCGGGATGGTTCTGCACCAAGTCAACCAGCAATGGGAGCAGGTTCATTTCGCCGGTGTGTCCGCCGGCTTCGTTGCCCTGCGCCAGAAGAATATCGGCGCCGGCGTCCAATGCCAACACCGCCGCTTCGCTGGTTTGGACCTGACAAATTGTGATGGCTCCGGCATCCTTGGCACGCCTCAACCAGGGACGTGGGTCTGCGAAGGAAAATATCATCACCGGCGCCTGTTCAGACAGGGCAATCTCAAAGTTCTCGGGATTACGCTCGATCAAATGAGTAATGAAACCGATACCGAAGGGTCTGTGGGTCTGCTCGCGGATGAAGCTGATCTGGGTCTTCAACCATTCGGTTCCGAAATTATTGCTGCCCCCAAACGTGCCCAGTCCCCCGGCGCGACACACGGCCGCCGCCAATTGCCCTCCACTGTGGTTGCTCATGGGCGCGGACATGATCGGGTAGTCCAGGCCAAGTAGGTCGGTGAACTTTGTTCGCAACATAACGGTTTAGATTACCTACAGACCCTTTTCAATGTCGAGTATCGGTTCCATGCGCCGGCCCAATCCGTCAGCAGGGCTGCGACCAAGCGCGTGATCCATCAGGCCGCCGCCCATCGGGACAGGGCTTTCTCCGGAGCGGCCACTTCGTCCAGCGAGGTGTAGTAGTAATTTTGCCATTCGTCCGGTGGCATACCGGCAAACAGCATCAGGTTCAGTGGGTATTCTTCGCTGTCGGTTGCCCGACGAAAGTCGTCCCGGAACAGGAATGTTGGCTTGCCCAAGGCGATGGCCATTCCCAGTTCCACCATTACCCCTTCGTCCGGCGGCACGCCGTTCACTACCGCGAAGATGGCGTCCGCGTTCGCTACGTCCTCGAAGTCTTTTCGGGCGATGCGGTACGCCCACCCGGGGCTCTGGAAATCCACCTGGTTGTTGCGCGCAAATGGTTCCCATACCTCCAGCCCGAGGTTTTCCAGGGCTCGGATTATCGGAGGCAGCAGCAATCCCTTCTGCTGCGTCGAAAAACCGTAAGGATTGGCGAGGTAGATTGTTTTTGGCATTGTCTGCGGTTATCCGTGACGGATCAGGGTCAGCAGCAGGGATGAGGGTTGGTGGCGGATTCTTGCGGTATAATGGACAGCATCGGCGGGCGTAGCTTAGTGGTAAAGCCCCAGCCTTCCAAGCTGGCTACGTGGGTTCGATTCCCATCGCCCGCTCCACACTTCCTGGCTACGGGGATTCCGAGCCGGAATTCGGATCGTGTTGGGCACTGGGCAGAATTGAGCCCCTCCATGAGGCGTCCCGACAGGTTCCTGTTTATCCCCGGTACGGTGGAACAGGATTCCACCATACCGGGCGTCACCCAACTCGGAATAAATATAACCATATCGAATTAAACATCAACCCCATCGGACGGACATAACAGATATCTGACCAATGGTTAGTGGCGGTTAGTCCACAAGGGCCCAGGCGGCGTGAGCATAAATTTCTTGCTGCCTCCTTGGGGGAGTCATTCGGCGCAAGAACGGCTGTCTGCGTTTCCCGCATCACTGTTGATGGAATGTGCTGGCTCACCCGGTGGGAGGTCGAGGTGCCCACTGCAAGCCAGTTTCGGTTTTGACCTTTTCGGGGTTGTTGCAGGCGAGTTTGAATGAAGTCTGGAAGAAATTCGCGCGCCAATGTGACGCTTCTTGACGCCTCCTCATGATTCGGTCCCACCTAGCACCGGAACGGTTTGGGTCAGGCCGGTGCAGACTTCGGGAATTCTCTGGAAAGGGAAGCCGGGCACTCATGCCTGAGATTCAATGAAGCATATACAATTTCCACCGCCATGCGAACCCCCAACGGCGCCTCTCGATAGGGATGGGAACAGCCACAGCGCGTTTTGCCTGCCGTAGGTTGGCTTGACGCCATGCTAGGAACGGCGCAACACGCGCAGCCGAACATAATGATACAGGGAACAGCCAGCAATGTGACAAGTAACGGAGGAACTCCGAGCCGTCGAGGAGATCCTACTGCTCATCCTCGATACCGATAACGGCGAGATTCGCCATACAATCCCGATTCGATCGCGCGCCGTCGCGTTTGCCGGCGCGGTGTTGATGGACCTTGCGCTGGAACACCGCATCGATACCACCATTGAGCATGTCATGGTCTCCGACCCGACACCGCTGGGAAACGACCTGCTTGATCCCATTCTTGCGGAAATCGCTCAAAGTAGTGAGAATCCACGCGACGCTGCCTCCTGGATCACTGACCTTGCCAAGCGCAGCGATAAAATCCGTGAGAAGGCGCTGGCGCGGTTGACCGAGCGGGGCATCCTGGCAGCGGACGCCGGCGGCCAGGTTTACCTTTCTCCAGGAGTTTCCCGCATCCGCCGTTACACGAGCCCAGATGGGACCATCACCGAGGAAGTGCAACTCCGCATCAAGCGGACGCTCTTCAGTGGTGACATTCCGGATCCGCGGGACATCGTCATCGTCAGCCTGGCTTCCGCCTGTGGGGTATTCGAGAGCATTTTGTCACAGCACGAATTGGCCCAGGTACAAGAGAGAATTGACGTAATCTGCCGGCTGGACCTGATCGGGCGGGAGGTCGCAGCCGCAATCCGGCAGGTCGAAAACCTGACGCCACCGCCGCCGCCAGCACTCCCCACCGGCCAGATTCCGCAGCCTGCTGGGTTGCCATTGCTGGGCAACGTGTTCGGCATTGCGGGGGACCTCTGTGCCTTCCTGTTGCGGGAATACCGTCAACACGGACCGATCTTCAGGGTGCGGGCTTTGCATTACAGTTGGGTCGCTCTCGTGGGCCCCGAAGCCAACGTCTTTGCAACGCAGATCTCGCCCACTCATTTCCGATCCTGGGAACCATACCACGAGTTCAGCGCTGCCCTGGGAGCCCACCGGGTCCTTTTGGCAATGGACGGGCCCGAACATCTGCGCATGCGGCGCCTCCTCGTCAAAGGCTATTCGCCCAGGACGATGGAGTCCAATCTCGACCTCGTTCACGACATCACCCGGAACGCAATCGATGAGTGGCCTCTGGGTCAGCCCATAGGGATCCAGCACGTCATTCAGCAGATCATCACCGAACAGATCGGCATGTTCTGCAGCGGGCTGTCATCTGAAGAGTACCTCGACGACTTGATCTATTTCCTCGCCATGGTAATCCAGATGAATGTCACTAAACGTACGCCCAAGGTCATGGAACGCTTGCCCAGGTATCGCCGGGCCAGGCGGCGGGTCACGGAGCTTTACCAACGGATAATGGAGGCTCATCAAGGGGAAAGGCGGCGGGATCAGCCGCTGGACTTTGTCGATGAACTGCTGGAAGCGAGCGAGACGGATCCGCAGTTTCTGCCGGAAACAGACCTATTTGCCAACGTCCTTGCGCCGTACCTCGTGGGCATGGATACATCCGCTAGCGTCTGCGCGTTCATGCTCTACGCTCTCATCACCAATCCGGAGATTCTGGAGCGTATGAGGGCGGAAGTTGACGCAATGTATGATGACGGCCCGCACATTCCAGAAGGGTTGCGCGCGCTGGATGTTACCCGCCGGGTTGCCCTGGAGACGATGCGGATGTATCCGGTCGTCCCCGCTCTCAATCGCACCGTTTCCAACTCGTTCGAGTTTGCGGGATACAGGGTTCCGGCCGGCGCCCAAGTCCTGCTGGGCACCACGGTGGGCCATCACCTGGAGGAGTACTTTCCCGAGCCCGACCGCTTCGACATTGAGCGCTATTCTCGTGGCCGCACGGAGCATCTGCAACCCGGGGCGTTCGCACCCTTCGGCGTGGACCGGCACCGATGTATCGGCAGCGGCCTTGCGGAATTGCAGATCATCCTCACCCTGGCAATTATCGTCCATGAGGCCGACTTGGAGCTTGAGCGGCCCCAGCGCCCGCTGAAAATCAAGAGATCGCCGGCGGCACACCCCGACGACTTGGTCCGCATGCGCCTCGTGCGTCGCCGGACCCATTGACCCCGTGGTGCGAAGTGTCCGGTGAACCGGATCCGGTCAACTCCTCTGAAAGAAATCTGACGGAATCCAAGCCAATACCGCTGATCACAGAGGCCGAACAGATCACGGCCGAATGGATGCGCCGTGCGCTGGCCAGCGGCGGGGTGTCCGATTGCCCTGACGTCGCTGCCCTGGAGGTCTCCAAACTGTCCGATGTCGCCAACGCTCTGGGAAATCTATAACGCTGTGGCCTAGGGGGTGTCGTCAAAACAATGTGAGGGTGATAGATTGGAGTGAGTTTGGAGGGTTCGGGGAGTATGCGAGCAGCGCACCGGCGCCACGATATGACTGATGATGTTTGGGAGCGATTGCGGCCGCATCTGCCCGGGGGAGAGGGCAAGCAGGGCAGACCGGCCCATGACAACCGTCGGTTTATCGACGCCGTGTGCTGGATTTTGCGTACCGGAGCGCCCTGGCGGGATTTGCCGCCGGACTACGGAGACTGGAAGAACACTCACCGGCGGTTCTGCCGCTGGCGGGATCGGGGAGTGTGGTCCGGACTGCTGGAGGCGGTGATGGATGACCCTGATTTCGAATGGCTGATGATCGACGCCAGCTATATCAAGGCCCATCCCCATAGCGCTGGGGCCCGGGGTGGCAACCAGGCCATGGGCCGCACCAAAGGGGGCTGAACAGCAAGCTGCACCTGGCGGTGGACTCCCACGGGATGCCGGTCAGGCTGGGCGTTACCGAGGGCACGGAGGCCGACTCCTCCCAGGCATTGCCTCTGATCCAGGGGATCGAGGCCCAGTGCCTGCTGGCGGACAAAGCCTACGACACCAATGAAATCATAGCCACGGCCCGGGAATTGGGCATGGACCCAGTGATACCACCGAAGAAGAACCGGAGGGAGCAGCGGGACTATGACCCGGCGCTGTACCGGTTGAGACACCTGGTGGAGAACGGTTTCCTGGAGTTCAAGCAGTGGCGCGGCGTGGCGACCCGTTATGCCAAGAGAGCCGCGTCTTACCTGGCCATCTGCCAACTCCGGGCAGTGATGGTCTGGAGCAAACTCTTTTGACGACACCCCCTAATCAACGGAGACGGCCGGGAAGCCAAACCCACATTTGTCATCGTCAAGCTGCCCAGTTCCGATGCCATGGCTTTTCGGTTCAGCGGGTGGCTGTCGCTGCACCGCCGAGAGTACGTGTTTTACCGGGAATCGCACCACGTGGCTATGTGCGCGTCCCCACTCTGTTTTACGGCGATTTCGACGCGAACAGCAACCGCTTCGTTCTGGTGCTCGAAGACCTCGGCCACATGCGCGGGATATCGCAAAGTGTGGGCGTTGACGCTGCGCGGACACGCCACGCCATACAGCAGCTCGCCGGGCTGCAGGGACGCTTCTGGGAGGCAGTAGATGATCCGGCTCTGTCCGCCTGCGTCGAATTCCTCAGCGTCAGACAAAGCCGCATCATGCAGACTGTTTACCTGCTGACCCTACCTGCAGCGTTGGACCGCTTCGGTGATCTGTTCACTGCCGAAACAAGTCGTCTCGCCCGGGAGTTCGGGTACCGGATCGCCGCCCATTTCGCTGCCCTTGCCGCCGGCCCAAAAGACCGTGATTCATGGTGATTTTCGGGCAGACAATATGCTGTTCGACGAAGGGGATCATGACAGTCCGGCCCTCATCGACTGGCAGGGTTTCGGCATTGGTTGCGGCATGTACGACGTCGCATTTTTTCTGGCCACCAGCGTTACCAGCGACGTTCGGCGCCGCATCGAGCGCGAACTCCTGGACGAGTACCACGATATCGTAAGTGGTCGCGGAGCAAAGGCCTACACTCGGGAGGACTGCTGGCGCAGCTATCGGCAGAATATGCTCGGTACTCTCATGCCCATGGTCATCGGCTGCGGCGCGATGGACATGACCGACCCTGCGCTGGTGAGCCAGACGCGGGAACTGCTGAGCAGGACGCTTGCCGCCATCGAGGAGTTGGACTCGTGGGAGTTCATGCCTCCCCGCGAACGGTTCCTGGCTCACGGTTGGGGCTTCGGAACGTTGTCGCGGTGCGCATACCCCCGTACCGGCTGGCCCTTCGCCTGTTGCCTCGCCTGAAGCGTGCCGGATGAGCTACGGCAGTGGGAGCGCCGACGGTTCTCGGGGCCGACGGGCCGCGATGGACGAAAGCCTTTCCTCCGGCGCAGCGCAGGAAAGTGATGCCGTAACAGTTATGGCGGGAGACTTTGCGCCGCCGCCGCGTCGTCAGGTTACGCTGTCGCTGGTGTGCGTCGGTCTGGCGATGTTCCTGGCCGCTCTCAGCCAAACGGTGGTCGCCACCATCATGGCCCCCATCGTCGCCGACCTTGGTGGATTCGATCGCTACACCTGGCCGTCAACTTCGTACTTGGTGGCGGCTACGGTGGCATACCCCATCGTCGGTCGGCTCAGCGACATCTACGGGCGGCGCGCATTCCTCATCGTGGGCATCGCGACGTTCGTTATCGGGTCGGCGCTGGTGGGATTCAGCGCGTCCATGGATCAAGTCATCGGCTTCCGGGCGGTGCAGGGAATCGGCGGTGGCATCGTGATGACGTGCAGTTATGTGTCCATCGCGGACCTGTTCAGGCCCAAAGACCAGGGCAAGTTTCAGGGCATCCTGGGCGCTCTGTACGCGGTGGCGACCGTGGTAGGGCCGGTGATGGGCGCGTTCGTAGCCGAGTGGCTCTCATGGCACTGGGTGTTCCTGTTCATCGCGCTGGCCGGCGTGCCGGTGCTGATTCTGACGGTGCGGATTTATCCGAGACCGCATGCCATTTCCAAGGCGCGCAAAGTGGACTATCTCGGAATGGCGGTATTGGCGCTGGCCGTAGTGCCGGTGGCATTGTCCCTGTCGTCCGTCGGGGTCCTGTATGCCTGGAATGCGCCGCAAAGTATCGGGCTTCTGGCTTTTGGATTAGCGATGGCGGCGCTCTTCGTAGCGATTGAGTCCAGGGCCCGGTCGCCGATCATGCCCCTGGGCATATATCGGAATCGCGCGGTTGCCGTTGCTGTGATTGTCACCCTGATGACCAGTGTGACCCTGCACGGGTTTGTGTTGTTTCTGCCGTTGTACTTCCAGGTGGCGTTGGGAGTTTCCGTGACCCAGGCTGGTACACTGCTGATACCGATGCTGCTGGGGATGGTGCTGGGAGCGATTCTGTCCGGTCAGTTGCTCTCCAGGACCGGAGGCCGTTACCGGATGCAGTTGCTGGTTAGCACTGCGTTCATGGCGGTGGGTATCTATCTCTTTTCCACTCTGAACGACGGCTGGGGTATCGCCAGTAGCAGGCCGATTCTCTACAGTCAGATTTATCTGGTGATCACGGCCTTCGGTTTCGGAGGCATTGTCTCCACTCTCTCAGTGGCGGTGCAAAACGCGGTCCCAGTCCGCAACGTGGGGGTTGCAACCGCAGCGCTGCAATTCTGCCGTTCCCTGGGCGGCATGATGGGCTTGGCCGTGACGGGCGCTGTCATGATGCAGAGTTTTCGGTCCGGAACGGAGGCGGTGGTTCCGGACGTAGTCAAAACCGCTCTTCCGGATGGGCTGTTTGATTCGTTGAAGGAAGATCCTCAGGCGCTGCTGGATCCCGCAACAACCCTGACTCTGAAAAAAACGCTTGCGGAGGCCGGTGGTGGGGATGCTGCGGTGGCGGACAGTTTGTTGAACTCACTCAACCTTGCGTTGATTGAAGCGCTGAGCGACGTGTTCACAATGCTGTGGGTAATCGTGGCGGTGTCTTTCGCCGTTGCGCTTTTCCTCCGAGTACGGCCAGACACCGACGTCGGCTTGAAACAGGGGCGATTGATCTGCGCCGGCGGACTTTCGCGAACTGTTCCT
Organism: Dehalococcoidia bacterium; assembly: GCA_963668585.1. Taxonomy (GTDB): domain Bacteria; phylum Chloroflexota; class Dehalococcoidia; order Lucifugimonadales; family UBA3495; genus Bin87. The sequence goes on from OY764869.1 coordinate 2,323,239, forward strand.
CCGCGGGCATCCAGCGGCAAACATAGGGTCCTGTGGCGACTCCGCGGCATTGCCCGACCTCTTCGGCGTTCCACCTGAACCTTTCGCGGTCACACCTCGTTCGGGCTGCCTACCGACGTTCGGGACGCTACTGTCTGCCGGGTCTGTGGTCGGTCAGGCGCAAATGACGGAGGTCAGTTTTCTAAATTAGGACACGGTGCCCTGGCTTCTGCTACGGTATTCCAGCGACTCGCCGCCCACCGACTTGGCGGCAACGGTAACAAGTACCCTGAGTAGCGCGCGTCAAATCTCGCGGAAGCGCACGTACTGGTTTGTCCGGCCGGGTTTTGCAATTGACGCCGTCGCCTCGCCGTCAGCGGGCCATTGCGGATTATCGGGGCGTGGCGGAGCGCCACGTTGACCAGGGCCCCCACACCGTGTCGTACCGTATCCAGTTCCATCTCATCCCGATGACGATGAAATGGAACGCCGCTCCGCTCTCCAGCCCGCTCACGACTCCTCCGGAACCCGCGAACGGCGCCATCCGCGCTCCGGTGTAATCGCCGGTGAGCGCCTCTTCCGACTCGGTGTACATCACGAAGTGTACTTGGGCGTTTTCGGCGGGCTTCCACGTCAGCAGCACCGACCCGGCCTCCTGCCTCGCCTTGGTGACCGATAAGTTGGCAATCGGTCCCACCACTGTTGGCTCCGATGCCGTCGTGGGAACCGTGGCCGGTGCCGGAGCGCCCACTGGAGTGGCCGATACCCACTGGGACCAACTTCCCCAAACCGGGCCGTAATTCACCCAGTTCCACCGCATCCCGATGACGATGAAAAGATACTCTTCTCCGCCCACGAGGTCAGTAACGATCCCCTCGGCGCCGGCAAACGGCGCGATGCGGGCTCCTGCATAGTTCCCGGCAGTTGCCTCAGCCGCCTTGAGATACGCCACGAAATGCACTTGGGCGTTTTCGGCAGGAGTCCACGTCAGCCCCACTGAACCGGCATCCTGGCCTCGCGTCGTTGCCGTGAAGTTCGCGATGGAGTTCACGGTCGTCGGTTCCTGGGGTGTCGGCGTCGGTTCAGGCTCCCGCCCTGGTTCAGGCTCCGGTTCCGGTGACTCTGCCTGCACTGACACGCCGGACGCCACCAGTGCCTGTTTCCCCGGCCCCAGGGCGTCGGTGTACATCGCCGTGACCCGAAGGTAGTGCCCCACATCCTCCGCCACAGGAGTGTAGGTTGCGGCAGTCGCCCCCGTGATCGCGGTCCAGGTGACTCTGTCGGGAGATCTCTCCCAAGACCAACTGATGTCAGTCACATTTCCGTCGGCGTCGAACAGCAGAGCGGTAATTGTCTCCGCCAGCGTTAACATGCTGGGGGAAAGCCTGATGCTGCCCCTTTCCTCGACGTTGGATACGTTGATTGTGACCGCTATGGACGCGCTCTGTTCCTCAGGGTTGGTGGCGCTTACGATGACCACGTACTCGGACTTCCGCTCATGGTTCAGGACCGCGTCGGTCTGAATCTGACCGCTGTCCGCCGCGATTGTGAACGACGCGGCATCGTCGCCGGCCAGCGTGTATGTCAACCCCTCGCCGGTGGCGGCCACAGGGTCGCCAACGTCTTGTCCGAATGGGCTGTTTTCAGCAATGGTGCGCGTGGTTGTGTCCCCGTCAGCGAACGCGGGACCCGGCGGTGGCCCAATCGCACCGCCGCCGCCGCCGCCACCGCCGCCACCGCCGCCGCCACCACCGCCACTGCCGCCACTGCCTCCACCGTTACCGGTGGTGGCGGCAGGGTGGGTGTTGTTGCCAGGCGTCGGGTCTGCTACGGAATTTTCGACGTAGGCCAGGTTGACGATGCCGTGGGGAGGCACGGACTCTACGGTGGCCTCTATTAAGATCTCCTGGTCATCGCCGTCATTCAGGCTGGCAAGGGAGCAGGTGACCACTCCGCCCGTCGGTTCTCCGGAATGGCTGCACCCGGAGGGGAGATCCGCCGCATCGATGCTGAGGTTGGGGCCAACATGAACGACCAACCGGAGGCCAGTGGCGGTGGCCGGGCCGTTGTTCTTGATGGTGTACCGGTAGGTCAGCGTGGCGTCCAGCGATACCGCACCCGGAGGGGAATTGCGCGTGAGTTGAACGTCTGCTGTCGTCGCGTCCTCCTCAATGATCCAGACTATCGCATCGGTAACGGCGGTGATGAGGTTGGCGTGTGTCGATCCGTCATAACCAATCATGACGGTGAAATCCTCGTTTGGCTCGTCGACGGTGTCGGATTCGATGGTGATGGTGAACTCCTTCTCCGCCCGGTAGCGGCGCTGCCCATCGAACGTCACCCGGTTGAAATCGCTGCGCAGGAAGGTCTCGGTCACGGGCAGATTGGTGAAATCGCTGCCCGGGTTTGCGCTGCCGCCTGACGTCCTAACGGTGGCATCAAAGCTGAAACCGTCCTCCGGCTGCTTGTTGATGGTGGTGAGGGCCACCGCCGTCAACGTCACCGATTCGTCCGACTCTGCAACCGACCACTCTCGCTGCTCCCAGCCCAGCGTCAGCGGAACGGGGTCGTCGTCGATGATGGTGACGCGCGCCGTGGAATTGCCGCCGCGCAGGTGTGGCTCACCGGACGTTTCCCAAGCCAGGCGCGCGCTGAAGTTTTCATCCTCCTCGTGGGTTTCGTCGCCCTTGATGGTCACGGAGAACGATTGAGTAGCCCGGTAACGGTTCTGCCCGTCAACCGTAGCGGAGCTGAAATCAAGGTCATCAAATGACAGCGTGGTTCCCGACGACGGAGCGTAATCCTCGGGGTCGGTGGCGTTGCCCCCGGAGACGGTCACCGTGGCATCGAAATCGAACCCGCTCTCCGGCGCCCTGTCCTTGGTGGTCGTAACGACGGCAAAAAGACTTGCCGTGCCATCGTTTTCATCCACCGTCAGCATCGTCTCTTCCCATTCCAATTCCACCGCCACATGGTCGTCGTCGGTGACGGTTGTCGTGGCGGCAGCGGGCGAGCCGGGGAAGTAGCCGGAGCCGTTGATCACCTCCGCCGTAACAGTGCTGTCGGCCTCGTCCTCAGTGTCGTCCCTGAGGTTGACCGTCAACGTCTCGCTGCTGGAGCCGGCTGCGAAATTAACTGTGTACCGGCCAGCGCGGGCCAGCATGTTGCCGCCGGTTTCCTCGACATCCACGTTGACGCTGAGAGACGCCGCCGCGTCGCCATCGCGCGTGACCGTGAAGGTGATGTTGTCCGCCGTCTCGCTGACGTCGCCGGTGGCGTCGGCCACGATCGTCACCAGTATGTCGTCGTTATCAACGATGGTCACGGTTGCGATGGCAGTTGAGTCGCCGCCTCGCAGGTGTGGCGGAACCGGATCCGCAGTGTAGCCCAGGGTCGCCGTGAAGTTCTCGTCCGGCTCATCGCCATCACCGCTGACGATGGTCATGGTGAATTCCTTGGTCGCCTGGTAGCGCGTACCGCTACGTGCGAAATCACCGGCTGTGAAGGTTGCCGTGGTGGCGCCCGTAGAATAGTCGGCTGATGTGGCCGTGCCGTCGGCAGTGGTCAGCGTTACGCCGAAGGCGAATCCGCTCTCGGGCGCCTTGTCCTTGGTGGTGGTGGCCACAGCGCGCAGGGTAGCCGATCCTCGCCGCTCGGCCACGGTAATGGTCGTCTGATCCCACCTCAGCGTTACCGCCACATGGTCGTTGTCCAAAGCAGTGGCCGTATCAGAGTCATTCGCGGCGCGCCGGTATCCCGAGCCGGACTGTACCGCTACGGTGACGACGCTGTTCTCTTCTTCTTCCATGTCGTCGTTCAGCGCAATATCCAATGTCGCAGTATTCGAACCGGTGCCGAACGTGGCCGTTGTGGGTTGGCCCGAGGCAAGCGTCTGGCCGGTTTCAGACACGTGCACGTTGACCATCAACTCATCGTGCAGGACACCATCCCGCGTGAGGGTGAACCGCAACGCCTGGTCTTCGTCAGCGCTGGTCGTGGCCGCCCTGATAGACACTTTCGGTAGATCGTTGTCCTGGATGGTGACGGCGACGTTGGCAGAGCCACCCTGCAGGTGGGGCGCGGAGCCAACGTAGTCCACCGTCGCGGTGAAAGTCTCGTCAGGCTCGTCGTCATCGTCGTTGATGATGGGCACGGTGATGCGCTTGGTGGCCCGGTAACGCCGGTCGGTTCCGGTTCCCACGGCGGACCAAGAATCGCTGTGCTGGAAGGTCACCGTTGTTGACAGGTGAGTATAGTCATCTCCGGCGTCCGCGCCGTTGGCGCCGGAACCGTCCGACGTGGTCACCGATGCCTGGAAGGAGAAGCCGCTTTCGGGCCGCTGGTCCGCCGTCGTGGTGACCGTCGCGTTCAGAGCAGCCGTGCTCGACCCCTCGTTCACGGACACAGGGTCGGGGTGCCAGCCCAGGGTCACGCCCACGTGTTCGTCGTCCCCGATGGTCACCGTCGCAACCGCATTGCTCGTCACGAAGTTGGGATTGGATGAGTCCACGAACGCCAGGGTTGCGGTGAACGTCTCATCGTCTTCGTCCACCGCGTCATCGCTGATGGTAAAGGTGTAATTCCGGGTGGCCTGGTACCGGTAGCCACTGCTGGTCATCACCCGTTCGAAGTCGCTTTGATCGAACGTCAACGTGGAACCGGACGACGGCGCGTAGTCGTCGGGATCCGTGGCCGTATCGTCGTCGGTGGTCACCGTCGCGTCGAATGAGAAATCGGACGGCAACGCCTCGTCGCTGTCCGTGGCCATGATGGCCTTCAGAGTGACGGACCCGCCGTCTTCGTTCACTGAAACCGAGGTATCTTCCCACTCCAGAGTCAAGCCCACGTCGGTGTTGTATGGGGTTCCGGTTTCGGTTTCGGACCACGAGCCAGGTCCGCCGGCGTTCCACCCCCGCACCTGCACGTCGTAGGACACCCAGTTGGTCAGGCCGCCGAGGGTATATCCCTGTCGTCCCGTCGCCACACCGGTTTTGATCGTCCAGTTTGCGTCAACAGTCTCGTCCTGGCTGGTCTCGATGTAACGCAGGTCATACGAAGTGACCGGATTGAAGTAAACACTCAATGCGGAGGCCCACTGTACAACTAGCTTCCCGCCGTCGGGGTCGGCGGCAACGTTGGTGATGACAGGCGCGCGCGGCACGATGATCACGGTGCGGGAGTCGGACCAGGGGTATTCGGTGGATCCAACCACCGCCCGCACCTGGACGTAGTGCGACCTCCCGTGCCCCAGGATTACGGTTGGGATGAGGGTGTGTTCCAGCGCGCCTCCCGACTCGGATGTCCAGATGGAATCGTGCTCGTACCAGTCGCCGGAGTTGGTGAATTTGTGCCGGAGATCGTAGGACGTGATGGTCCCCAGGCTGGAATCGGCTGGCGGCGTCCATTCCATGACGAACGTTTCATCGACACCAAAAAGGGATGTGATCGTCGGCGCGTCCAGGGCGCCCGTGGTCACCGTTTCTGTCTCAGACCACTCGCCGTCGCCCAAAGCGCTCACCGCCCGCACCCGCACATCGTACTCAACATTGCCGTCCAGGCTGCTGGCCGTGTGCTGGCGGACGCTTGCCCCGGTTGTCGCCGAGGTCCATTCACTGTCGGACTTATCGGTGGCGTCGCTGCGTATGTGGTGCACCTGGTATCCGGTTATGGGCGATTTGCCGGGATCGGCTGGCGTTTCCCAAGTCACCGTGAAAGCGCCCGAAGACGGCTGCGCCTCGTCGATGCGCGGCGCAGCCGGCTTCGTGCCATGTCCGTACGCCGTGATGCTCCAGGAATTGAGGGTTCCCTGTTCGCCCGAGACGTGGTCGGTGAAGCGCAGCGTCCACTCGCCGGCGGGACTTTCGCCCAGGTGCCTGGCCGAACCGAGCCGCAGCGGGCCTGACGCCCAGGAGAACGGGGCCGTTGTGTTGTACAGCGAATTGTCGAAGTGAGGGGACAGTTTGGATACCGTGCCCGACGGGGATTCCACCTCCACCTCCAGGTTCACGAACACAGGATGGGTAACATCCGGGACCACGTGGATGTACTCGATAAATTCGACGTGGTCGTCGTCCAGGGTCAGCTTCTGGGTCACCGTCGCGCCGGGGATGCTGCCCGTCGCATCTGGGATGGAGATGTTGAGTTCGCCGGATTGGGCGGTGGATTTTCGCAGGCCCGGGAGGTTGGTCCAGCCGTCGGCCAGGTTCACCGCGGCCTGGGCGTCCACCACGCCGAAGCCATATTCGTGGTTGAAGTTGTATTTCCCGGTGTCGCCGTATTTGTCGGCTCCTTCCTCCCAGCCGTCGTTGTCCGCGTCGTTCTTGCGGGCGGAGGCGGCCAGGATGAGTTTCACGTCCCGCCAAGTGAGGGCGTTGTTGGCCTTGCGGACCAGCGCGGCCACTCCGGACACGATGGGCGCCGACGCGCTGGTGCCGCCGAAACCGGCGGTGTACTGGTTGTGGTTGATGGTGGTCGCGATGGACCTGCCACCCCCGCTGGAAGGAGCGCACACCCACAGGTTTGATCCCGGCTCTGAGAAAGACGATCGCACACCGTTGGCGCCCACCGCGCAGGCCGCGGTAACGGCGTAAAAGTTGGTGCGTTCGTCTCTGGACGAATGTCCTCCATCATCGCCGCCGTTGCCGGCCCCCCACACAAAGAAAACGCCCTTCCCGCCGTAGCCCGAGGTAACGGCGGTTTCGATGGCCTCCTCCCACAGGCTGGTCACACCCGCCGTACCTGCATCGTCACCCGGGGTTCCCCAGCTGTTGTTGGATACCGCCGTGGTGTCCGCATTCAGAGATGCGGCTTGAATTACGGCGTTCAAGGCACCTGTGAGCAGCAGGTTGTAGCCGTAGATAGTTGCCCGCGGAGCGACGCCCCGCATGCCTATGTCGTTGTCTCGGGCGGCTATGAGGCCGGCAACCTGCGTGCCGTGGGTTTCAAACGGATGGTATATGCCGCCCTGGTTGACAAAGTCGTGATTCTTTGACGTATCGACGTTGGCCGTCAGATCCTCGTGCTGGTGGTGTATCCCGTCGTCCACGACGGCAACGGTGATTCCTTCGCCCAGGTTGCCGCCGCTCCAGACCCCCTCAACGTTGATGTCCTCCGTCGAACCCGAGCCATACAATCCGTCATCCTGCAGGTGCCACTGGCAGCCGTACCAGGGGTCGGATACCCCGCCCCGCGGCACATCCTTGCAGATTTCCTCCACAAACGATGATTGCAAGTCTTCGACAGCCAGGATGGTGTATTTTCCGGTGCTTCCCCCGGCGCCGGTCACCTTCAAGTAGTGTGTGCCAGCGTCGAGGCGGTGGGCGATGGCGAAGCTGAACATATTTTTGTACTGGCCGGCAAAATCGCTGTTGAAGTTGGCGTCAATCGTGGTTCCACCGGCGTCCACAAGCTCAGCGTTAACATCAGTGCCCGAAGTGTTGGCCGCGGCCCAGATCAGCACGTAGGTCGGATCCTCCACGGTGATGCTGAAATAGTCGACGTCGGTGCGGGAGGTGATGTTGCCGCCGGCCGCATCCTCGAAGTCCAGGTTCAAGGCCTGTGAGTCTGCTATGGTACTGCCCGGGTTTCCGGCATCGGATACGTACATTTCGTACACTCCGGAGCTCCGTCCGAGATGGCTGCTCACCTGGAGTTCGTAGGTGCCCGCGTCGAGCAACCGGCGGATTACGAAGTTTGCTTCATCGGGAAAGAGATTGCCGTCGTTGTTCTGGGCAAGAACGGACCCGTGTTCGTTCAATAGCTGGCCGGTGATGTCCAGGTACTTGACCCCCAAACTCCGTATGATCACGTCCGTCTGTTCCGTCAACTCCAGGTCCCAGGAGTCGGTCTCGTTGGCCGGTTCTATCAGTCCGGTGACGCTGCTGCCCACTGTCAGCGGGTCGGGATCAACGGGGTCGGTGGTTCCGGTATAGATGCGGTCGTTGGTGTCGGGCCCGGTCCGGATGCGGAGCACGTATTCGCCGATGGCCGAGCCATCCCCGCGCACCCTTATGTAGTAGGTTCCCGCTTCCAGGGGGCGCCGGATGACGAAGGCATTCGGGTTGACCAGTTCTGAGTTGCTACCGCTGGCGGTGATGCTATTGCCGTCGCCATCGTACAGCCTGCCCACAGAGTCCAGGATGCCCCCGGTGAAGAACAGGAAGCCGACGGGGTCCGGGGCCTGCTCGTCAGTGATGACTATCTTAAAGTAGTCCCAGTCCAAAGAGTGGTGGTAACCGTCAAATGTGGCACCGTCGGTTATCTTGCCCCAGAAATAGTTGTCGCCCATGGGATCGAGTTCGCCGGAAGACGTGGTGGCCAGGGTAATTTCCCGGGCGTTGGCCAGGTCCGGGCCCGGATCCGCCGGCGTGCCGGTCGCGGTGTCCGACCACGGCCCGGCGACGGCAAATTCCACCGCCCGCACCTGCACGTCGTATTCCGTATCGAGGGTCAGACCGGTGATGCCGTGCAGCAACCGGTCATCGACGCCGGCATCAACCACCTCCGTCCACTGGTCGTCTGTCTTGTCGGTGGCGTCGGTCTGTATGTACCGCAGGTCGTAGGTGGTGGCGGTGTCCACCAAAATTGTGGGAGCATTCCACGTCACCGCAACCGCGCCGTCGTCGCCGCGCACCGCGGCAATGGTCGCCCTCGTTGCATCCGATAGCGTGGGCGTGCCCGTAACAGTTGCCGACCACGCGCCGTCCCCCTCCGCGTTGACGGCACGGACCTGCACGTCGTACTCGGTATCGTTGGTAAGGCCGTCCAGCCCGTACCGCGGTCCGCCCCGGCCGGTGGCCCAGGCGTCATCCACCTCAGTCCACTGGCCGTCGGCCTTGTCGGCGGCGTCGGTCTCGATGTACCGCGCGTCGTAGGCGGTGATGGTGGAGCCGCCGTTGCTGGATGGAGCCGACCACTCCACCAGCAGCCAGCCGGCCCGGGCCGTTACCGTATCGATGGTCGGCGCGCCCGGCGTCGTAGCCTGCGCCCCGGCATTGAACGGGATCAGCAGTCCCAGCAGGGCCAGCAGGACGAGCCCGGCCGCCAGCAACCGCGCATCAGGCAATCCGACCCTCGTCATACCGGACGTTCACGCCTGCGACGCGCAGCCGGCAAAAAGAATCGGTCGCCCGGGAACCCGCGTAGCATTACTGAGCAGCCAGGTCCTGCCGCCAGTTGGGCATGGAAGTTCGCACTCCATCCTGCACGGCAAGTGAATTCGCCAAGTCGAGGGACGGGAAGCCCGGGCTGGTCTCGACAAAAAAGCCGTTGACGATGTTCCCCAGTCCGGAAACGCGGTCCGCCCCAATCCCGTTCCGCTCAAAGAACGCGTCTATCTCGTCCGTGTCCCAGGATTTGTCCAGCGCCAGCAGCACGCCGCCCGGCAGCGTCATCAGCACCCCTGATTGCGACCGGAATACCGGCATGACGGGCGAGGCAGACTTGCCGCCCGCGTCGCTCCGCGTCGTGTTGCCGGGCGTGTCGGCCCGCAGCCCGATCTCTCCGTCCTGCGTTGCCGTCAAATCCGGCTGGAGCAGCACGGTCATGGTGCGGTCGCCGTCGCGCCAGGTGTAGGGTTGTTGCTGCACGGATGATTCTCGCGCCGAGCCTAGACCCGAGTCCGATCTGGTTCTCCAGGCAGTTTCATACTCCGGAGCGTGTATGACGAGTGGATCGCCCACTGTTTCAAGGCCTGGCGCGAGCGCCCGGACGGTTCCCGACACGGGCGGGGTACGTCCGTCACGCGCGACCGACGCCTCCTCGAACGGGCTTTCCGGTGTGGCCGGTAGAGTGGTGGATGAATCGGGAACTCCGGGGGGAGTGGTGGTCGCCCGCAGAACATGCGAGGCCATGGGATCGTCAGCGGCCGGAGTTGCCGTAGCGCAACCCCACAATACTGTCTGCAAAACCGCCACCAATCCCGCGACCAAGAGGAAACGGAATCGTTTGTTCACTTCGATTTTACCCATCTGATTATCAATCTTGACATCCGATGATCAAGATTACGGTGTACTGATTATCCAATTATTCGCCAGTTTTGGCGTCTGTCAATATCAAAATGCTTGATCATAGTGTGCATTAAGCAATAAACGCTATCGATGATATTGATTATGAATGTGCATGCGCACAACATCCGGCATCGGTTGTGCTCGTCAATGATTCGCACCAACCATGGCGCTTGTCCGGTGGTGACGGACTCGATGATTCACAGGTGCGGTCACACTCCAATCGCGGGCCGTGCGCCGGTGGGGGCCCAACCTCCAACTGGTGAATCAAACGGCGCGCAACACGCCGCACGAGGAGCAGCGTGGAAACGCGATGATCGCGCTGTCCGTTCAAAAAATCGGAAGCGGTGGAGCTGGCAGGGTTAGGACACCACTCATGCCGATCGCAACAATGTGCGAGGCGTCATCACTCCGTTTCCAATGCCGGAGAGCGTCGGTGGTTGCTCCGGAAATGCTCTGACGCTGCAAGTGCAGACAATAACCGCTTGATCTACCCAGGGTTGCGCAGGCCAACGGCATCCAGGTCGATCGATACAAACCGCGCCCGGCAGTATTCCCGCAACGGTTTGGGTGTTCTGATACCGGCGCCGCGTTGCAGGTTGACGTCCGCGTCCTGATGGGTTGGTGATAAAGCGCTTCGGGCTCGCTCCCACAAACGATGGACGCGATGAGTGTTCCCGCCGCGTGCCGTGCTCCGGACGCGCCCATCCGGACCGGAAGAATTTCCTGCCAATTCAACGCATCCGGCCCGGGCATCTCGCCCGGGCCATCCAATCCAATCGAACCCGACCGGGGTGTCGCATGGGCCCCGATTGACCGCGGAGTTCAGGGCCGGCGCACCGCGCGGTGCCCGGGATTTACCAGAACTCTCTACCCTGACACGGCGGTGATTCGGCGTTCCCCAACCGGTTGCACCGGACGATTGTTGGCTCCCCCCGTCAGCGACTGCAACCGGATCGCTTGTTCCTGCGAAACCGTTCCAACGGATTGCATCACGACCCAACTGACACCTTCAGAGCAGGGTGGCGTTGTCAGTGAACCATCGTATCCGAAGTAGTCCAGCCGACCCGGGACGAAATCGGATGCTGCGCCGCTTTCTGATTCCACGGATTCGCCCGAATCCGGTGCGGCGTCCAGCAGATTTTGCACCAGCGGACTGGCGGCGCCCTGCCGGAACAGCAAACCCACCACGGCCAAGCTCCCGTCATCGCTCTGATGCACCAAGTGCAATTCGGCGGTAAAGACCTCGCCATCCAGTTGATGCTCCCCCGGCGAATGGTAATGCACCCCTATTAATTCGTACGGTGTTCCACCCACGCGCAGGAAACTACCCCCCGCGAAGTCCAGGTACACGGTGTGGCCGTTGTTGCGCGCCGTGGTCGTTTGGCTGGAGTAGTCGAACTCAATACTCGGCCCGTCTTCGGTTGAGTAGGAGGCAATGTTCACGGGCGACTGTTCAATGCCTTCTGAACAAGGGCTATAGGCTTCGGACAGGCAACCCCAGTGGTCCGGCCCTTCCGGCCCCGTGTAACCCCAGTGTACGGTTTTGGTGGTCATCGTTTCAGCCTTGCTCATTGTCTATTGTGGCCAGTGCGCGGACTGCCGCCTCCTGCAGCACGGAAGCGTCCAGGGAAGCACAGAGTTCACCGGCGTCATCCTGGCGGAAACTTTCCTCGACGCGGAACTCTTCCACCAGGGCGGCGATGGTATCCCGTCGATGTTGCTCCGGCGCGCCGGCGAGGTCCGACAGGTTGCCCGCCGATACATGGCGTTCTATCTCAGCGTTCAACAACTCTTCCTCGACAACTCTCCGCTGGATCATTCCGATGTTCTGCAGATTCCGGCCGAGGTAGCACCCACCGAACTGCATGATCTCGCACTCGCGCCCCTCCAGCCCCTCAATTTCGGTGTACCAGTGGTAGCGTGGCTCAAGTTCGTGCTCGGTCAGGTAATCCCGCACCTGCTGATCCTCGGCTGCGGGGTCCGTCGGATCGAACACCAGCTTTACGGTGTGCATCATCAAACCGGCTGGTTCAACTGTGATGTACATGGTTCACCTCCCAAGTGTCTGGCCGACGGACCGTTGGCGTGTCTGCGAATCTTCAGACGGTGGTCTCCGGCGATGGACGAAAAATGTGGCTAACCTTCCACCGCGCGGATGATGCGATCGACATTTTCGGCGCCGGGGGTGACGTCCTTGCTGTCCACCAGCCTCATCGCTTCCACGATGGCGTCGTGGTACGGCGTGGCAACGCCGGTCTCACGACCCTTCTGGCAGATCAGCCCGTTCATGAAGTCCACTTCCGACTTGCGACCCTTGTGTACGTCCTGGGCCATGGACGCCAGCCAGTTGACCCGTCCTCCGGCTTCCGAAAGGTTTCCGTCCAAGTCTTCGAAAACGTCCCCCCGGTCTGCCTCGGCCCAGGTCTCAGCCGGGGTGCCGTTGATGCTGACCACTCTGAGGCCTTGCGCCAGTCCGACCTGGGCGCCTTCCTTGGCCAGGTTGATGCGGATGCGCCGGATGCGCGCGTCGCCGGCCATTTCCTGGCTGCCCAACTGGCTCATCGCTGAGATGGCGTTGCCCATGCCATTCTGGCACAGCTTGGCCCACCGTTCGCCGGGCAGGTTGTCGGTGGCATACGCGGCGTCGATGTGGTCAAGTTTGGCCGCGATGGCTTCCGACCTCGCCGTGATCGCGCCCGTGTACTCGCCGATGCGGAACACGGTGTGCCCGTGGTCACGGCCCGGCGCGCCGCCCCGGTTCACGTGAGCGGGTTCCCAAAGCGCCACCTCAATATGGGACGCGATGCAGCCCAACTGTCGCTCCGGCCCCACGATATCCGCGATGGTCGGGTCGTTCCAGCAGTTCTGAATGGAAACGAACGCCCCGTCGTCCTTGACATAACGCTTGATAAAGTGGGTGGCCCATTCGGTGTCGTAGGATTTCACTGTGATGAACGCGTAGTCAAATGGATCGGTGATGTTCTGCGCTTCCGTCAGGTGCATGGCGTTGACCGGCACCGTGAAATCGCCCTGGCTTCCGCTGGCACGCAACCCCTCGGCGCGCATCTTCTCAACGTGTTCCGGCCACATATCGATGAAGGTGATGTCGTCCTCGCCAGCCTGGACGAGGAATGCCCCCACGTAGCTACCCACTGCGCCGGGCCCCATGATTGCGATACGGTCTCCCATGATCTCATCTCCGCGAATATTTCAGGGTACTGCCAACGCATTTTTGCAGGGCAAGCACGATTTGTCCAATTCGCGCGCATCGTGCGGATCCCGCTGCTTTTCTACCATGTTCCGGCGAGATGTTCGGAGCCGGGGCGCCGTCCGCATGGGACAAGCAAATTACGCAGCAATTCAAGGATACTGAATCGCTGCGTTAGTTCTTTATCGATCCCGAGTTGGGGACGTTACATCGCCACCACCCGCGCGTCGTCCACCTGTGGCAGCGCCTTGATAGCGTCCAACGCATCTGGCGATACAGGGTCGTCCAGCCCCAGCACCATCATGGCCTGGCCGCGCGGCGCGATGCGCCCTACTTCCATGAAACTGATGTTGACGTTGTGCTGGCCGGCCACCGTTCCCACCGCGCCGACCACGCCCGGCTGGTCCTGGTTGTCCACGAACATCAGGTAGGGGACCGACGGGGCAACGTCCATCCAATATTCGTTGACCCTGACCAGGTGAGGCTCGTCCCGCAGGGAAGTGCCGGCCACCGTGATGTCATCCGTCGTGGTGTGCAGAGTTGCGGTGATTAGGCTGGCGTACTCCCGGCTGTCCGCCGAGGTCTGCTCGGTGATTTGCAACCCGCGTTGCTGAGCCAGCACCGGCGCATTGATCATGTTGACCGCCTCGCCGCTGACCTGTCCCAGCAATCCTACCAGCGCCGCCGCTTTCAACGTGGCGGTGTTATGCTCGGCAATCTCACCCTGGTAACGTAGCGTGATTCCCACGAACTGGCCCTGCGCCATGCTGGTGAGCAGCCGTCCGACCATTGAGGCCACAGGGACGTACGGCGCCAGAATCGCGTGGACTTCTGGCGGCACGAAGGGAGCGTTCACAGTGTTGCGGGCCGGCTTTCCGTCCAGCACTGCTATGACCTGCTCGGCTGCTTCGATGGCGACCTCGCGTTGCGCTTCTTCCGTTGACGCTCCCAGGTGCGGAGTAGCGACCAACCGCGGATGCTTCAGCAGCGGCAGATCGCCAGGCGGTTCGTTGGTGAAAACGTCCAGGGCTGCGCCAGCCAACTGCTCATTTTCCAGCGCTTCCAGAACCGCGTCCTCATCGATCAGTTCGCCGCGGGCGACGTTGATCAGGCGAGCCCCGGGCTTCATCTTCGCCAACTGCGGGGCGGAGATGAGTTTCGCCGTGCCTGCGGTTAGCGGTGTATGCAGGGTGATGAAGTCGGCCTGGAGCAGCAGTTCGTCCATCGACATCACCGCCACGCCCATGCGCGAAGCGAAATCCGGCGACACGAACGGGTCATACGCCACCAGCCGCATTCCGAAACTGGATGCTCGGCGCGCCACCTCGGAACCCACCCGACCGAGGCCGACTATTCCCAGCGTCTTGTTGCGAACCTCGATGCCCATGAACGCGGAGCGTTGCCACTGTCCCTCTTTCATGGACGCGTAGGCTTGCGGCACGTTTCGCGCCAGCGCCAGCATCAACGCCACCGTGTGTTCCGCGGCGGCGACGGTGTTTCCGATGGGCGCGTTCACCACGGCCACGCCGGCGCGGGTCGCCGCATCAAGGTCGATGTTGTCCACGCCAATGCCGGCGCGAGCCACTACCTGCAGATTGCAGCCGGCTGTGATGACCGGTTCAGTAACCTTGGTTTCGCTGCGCACCACCAGGGCGTCGTAAGACGGTATGGTGGCGATCAGTTCCTCGGGCGAAAGACCGCGCTTGATGTCAACGTCAACATGCTTCTGCAGCAATTCGACACCCTCGGCGGCCACGTTGTCGGTAATCAGTACTTTGGGCATAAAAATACAGCCTCCTCCGATCTGGAACCCGATCGGCCGGACGCTGGTAGGGCGGTGAGCAAAACGCTACCGCCGGCGGCTCACGATTCGGGATAAAATGACAGTCTCTGCCTGCGATGGTAGCATGACGATGGTAACACAAAGGGGGTTGACTGTCATTCGGGCCGCGCCACTGTCGCCGCCTTCCCTTTCCCAACGATGATGCAGTCCGGTCATAGCGTGTGTGTTGCAGGACGCGATTATGGTCGTTGAGGAATAGTCTGGCCGGCAGTTTGCCTTTTGCCATGACAATCATGCAACCCTGATCCACCGCGTTCAAAGCGAGTGGACTTTGACCGATTGGAATCGCGGAGGCGAAGCGTCATGATCAAAGATTTTTCCGTTCTCTACGCCGGCCATGTCCTGGAAGGCGACGGCATCGGATTCGACGGCATTCCGGCCAACGACCGGTGGTATGACAATGACCGCCTGTCCACGGCCATGGACATCGCTCGCGAGGCAGCAATCTTCCTCGATGACCTCGGTTTCGACATCCTCTGGATGGCCGAGCACCATTTCCAACGCGAGGGGTACGAGTGCATCCCCAACCTGCTCATCATGAGCCAGTACCTGGCCCAGCACACCAAGCGCATCAAGTTCGGTTGCGGCTTCAACATACTTCCCATGTGGCATCCCATCCGGTTGGCTGAGGACTTTGCCATGGTGGACATCCTCACCGAAGGCCGTGTGGTGTTCGGCATAGGGCGCGGCTACCACACCCGCGAGGTGGAGTCCTTCGGCGCCCCGATGATCGACGGCGACGCCAACCGTGAGTTGTTCGAGGAGCAGTTCGAGATCCTGATGAAGGCATTCAACAGCGACGCCTTCTCACATCGGGGCAAGCACTACACCATTCCTCCGGACATTCCCTATCGTGGTTACGACCTCAAGGAGGTGACGCTGGTGCCGCGCCCGCGGACCCGGCCAGTGGATGTGTGGCAGCCAATAGTTAGCGCATCCGACCGCGCCCTGGACTTCATGGCCAAGTGGGGTGTCAAGGGCGTCATCCTGGGCACGGGAGAACAGTACGTGTCCGAGTGGGTTCAGCGCTACCAGACCGCCAACCAGCGCGCCGGGCGCGACCTGGCGTTGGGAGAGGGACTGTGCATCGGCCTGTGGGCCATGGTGGATGATTCCACTGCCGCCGCCCGTCGCCAGTTGGAGCCGCTCTTCGAGGAACACGTCAAGTTCGCCGCCCCGTTGGGGATGCTGCGCTACAGCGACCAGCAGATTTCCGCCACCGGCCCAGGCGGGGTCGCGCGGCACATCGCCGCCGGCAGCAACTTCCAGGACGTTATCGACAACCGTGCCTGGTTCGCGGGCAGTCCCGAGGACACCATCGCCTACCTGGAAGAGTTGCAGGACAAATACCCCGGCCTCGAGCAGATCATGATCGCCTTCCCCATGGGCGCCACCACCCACCAGTTCAAGGACCAGATGGGCCGGTTTGCGGCGGAGGTGATACCCCATTTCAAGAAGCAAGCGGTTACCTAAATCGTCAGCGGGAGAATATTCAGATGGTTGTACCGAAACAACACGAACTGCATCGTCCTATATTGGAGATGGTCGTCACCGCGGATGGCGCAGTAGCTCTAGCCGAAGTCAGGGCGCGGTTGATCGACCTATTTGCTCTCACTGACGCAGACCTCCAAGAAAGTGTCCCGTCGGGCCCGAAGCGTTTTGAGAACCGCGTGTACTGGGCAGTTTCGTATTTGCGACGGGCAGGATTACTCCTATCGCCGTCTCAAGCAAAATTCGTTGCCACGCCTCATGGCAAAGATTTTCTCCAAAGTCATTCGGGAGCGATCTCTAACAGGACGCTGAACGGTTTGATCTACGGCGATGAGCAACAAGCCGCCAACCCAACAGAACATCATCCGAATACCACGCCTGCGCCTGATGATTCTGATACGGAATCGTCCGATCTCGCGGACTTTACACCCGATGAGGTGATGGGAAAGGCTTTCTACCAATCGAGAGATAAACTGATTGATGACTTACTGGTCCGCATCCAGAATGAATCTTATACCGGGTTCGAACTTATGGTTCTCGACTTGCTACGGGAAATGGGATATGGCGAACCAGCACACACGGGGAAGAGCGGTGACGGCGGTATCGACGGAATCATAAATCAGGACGCACTGGGATTGGAAAAAGTTTACGTCCAAGCCAAGCGGTGGGCTAACCAAGTGGGTGAGCCGGAGATCCGAAATTTTTCAGGGAGCCTCGATCCTTTCGGCGCTACAAAAGGCGTATTCATCACTACGTCCACGTTCAGCAGCACGGCCCGTCAAACCGCCCAAACCATCTCCGCCGGCAGCAAGCTAATTCGTCTCGTCGACGGCAACGAACTGGCCCAGTTGATGATCCGACACGGCGTTGGCGTTGTCACCGAATACAACTATGAGATAAAAAAGCTGGACGAAAACTACTTCGCTGAGGAAATCTAGCCGACCGCTCGCCGCCTCCCGGTGTATGATGGCGGCAATTGAGATGAACCACCGCCCAGGCTGACCACGGCAGGAGGCCATTCCATGTTCTTGATGCGTTTTACCGAACGGGCTTACGTGAATTATACCGAGGAGGACGTCCGCAACTCGCCCAACGAAGCGGTACGGCTCACCTTCTCCAACACCAATTTTGACCCTCAGGAGGGCCACTACCTCTACAACATGTACCTCGATGAGTACGAGTACTCAGAAGAGGTCGGCTTCGATGGCCTGATGCTCAACGAGCATCACAACACGCCCACCTGCCTGGGCGCGACCATGAACTTGGAGGCCGCGATCCTGGCCCGCAACACCAAGAAGCCCAAGATCGTGCTGCTGGGTAATCCGCTGCCCATCTTCGATAATCCTATCCGCCTGGCCGAGGAACTGGCCGAGATCGACATGATCTCCAGCGGCCGTCTGGTATCGGGGTTCGTGCGCGGCACTGGCGTCGAAAGCCTCGCTACTAACACCAACCCCCTGCACAATCGCGCCCGATTTGAGGAAGCCCACGACCTGGTGATCAAGACGTGGACCACTCCGGGCCCGTTCCGTTGGGAAGGTGACCACTACCACTTCCGTGTCGTCAATCCATTCCAGACTCCGGTGCAAAAGCCGCATCCGCCCGTCTGGATCCCCGGCACCGGCAGCCCCGAAACCCTGGTGTGGTGCGCCGAGCGCAACTACCCCTACATCTTCCTGGAAACCGACCCACAGGGCACCGAGGACATGAAGTCGATCTACGCCGAAACCGCCCGCGAACACGGCTACGAACCCGGCCCAGAGAACTTCGGCTACCTAGTTCGGATCCACGTGCAGGACACCGATGAAAAGGCCTACGACGTGGGGAAGGGCTACATGGTAGGCAACATCGGCGTCGGTCGCATCCCGCTGCCCCGCGACTACGCCTCGCCGGTCGGGTACGGCAGTCGCAGCGACGACCCGCGGTTCCTGCGCCTGCGCGAGCAGATTCGCAGCGACCCGTTCCGTGTAGGCGGCCTGGATTCCGCCCATTACGATGAGATCCTCGACTCAAAACGCTGGATCATCGGTAGCCCTGAAACCGTCATTAGTCAACTGCGCGAGGTGCTCAGCTATATGCGCCCTGGCATCCTGGCCGTCTGGACCAACGACGGTTCCATCAGCCACGAGGACACCATGCGCTGTCTGGAACTCATGGGCCAAGAGGTTCTGCCGGCCCTTCGCGAAATTGGCGAGGAACTGGAACTCACCGACCCCTTCCAGAAGGAAGGCGTAATGCCCGGCCTGACCAGGGTTTAGCCCCGCGCCGAATCCCATTACGTTGTCCCTATGGCCCGAATCGACAGAACGATACAAGGAGCAACCATCCCAATGCCTAACTTCACCGAGGAAACTATCTCCGTCGCCGGCGGCAACCTGCAGGTGTACAAGGGTGGGTCCGGCGACCCGCTGCTGGTGCTGCATGGTGCGGGCGGCAACGCGGGTCCCCGCCGATATGCTCAGGCTCTGGCCGAAAAGTTCACCGTGTATCTGCCATCTCATCCCGGTTACGGAAACAGCGACCGCCCCGGTTGGGTAGAAACCATGCAGGACCTCGCCTGTTTCTATACTTGGTACCAGGAACAGGAAGGTTTGGAAAACGTCCGCGCCATCGGTTTCTCAATGGGTGGCTGGCTTGCCGCTGAGATGCTCTCGATGACCGGGCACGCATTCAGCAAGGTGATGCTGGTGGGCGCCGCCGGCATCAAGCCCAACGATGGTGAGATCACCGACATCTTCATCATTAGTCCCGCGCAGGTGCGGGATCTCGTCTATCACGAACCATCCCAGGTGCCTGAGTGGGACGAAATGTTCGGTACGGATCCCACGCCCGAACAGGCGCAGCAGGCCGAGGGCGATCGCGAGATGGCCATCCGCCTCACGTGGAAGCCATACATGCACAACCCACGCCTGCCCGCGAAACTGGGCCGAGTAAGCGTGCCGACCCAAATCGTCTGGGGCGAAAACGACAACCTCGTACCTGTGGAATGCGCCAGCCTTTACCAGCAGGCCATCGCAGGGTCGGGAGTAACGGTCATTCCCAACTGCGGCCACTCGCCTCAAATCGAAAAACCCGATGACTTTGTGCAGGCTGCCCTGGCCTTCCTGTAGGCCGGAAGCATCTTGCCAGCGGCGCGCTGACCGCAAACCGCGATCCACTATCAGGCAGTACGCGGTTGCTGCCTGATTCTATTGGAGGCAACACCATGGACGTATTCTATTTTACCGAAATGCCCTACGCTGAATTTCCGGAGTCCGAGGCGGAGAAGTTTCCGTCCATGCGCCTCACTTTCCCGAACACCTACTTCGATCCTGACACCGCCAGCGGCCTGATGAACCGCTACCTCGACGAGTACCAGCACGCCGAGGAAATGGGATTCGACGGCCTGATGATCAACGAGCATCACAACACGCCGTCGTGCATGGATGTCGAGGTGAACATCACCGGAGGCATCCTGGCCCGCATCACGAAACGCGCAAAGATCCTGATGTTGGGCAATATGCTGCCCACATCCGACAACCCGGTCCGGCTCGCCGAGGAAATCGCTCTGCTGGACGTTATCTCCGGCGGTCGGATCATCTCCGGTTTCGTGCGCGGCATTGGCATCGAATCGTGGGCCAACAACACCAACCCCATCCACAACCGGGAGCGGTTCGAGGAGTGCCACGACCTCGTCGTGAAAACGTGGACCACGCCGGGACCCTTCCGGTGGGAGGGCAACCACTACCACTACCGCGCCGTCAACCCCTGGATGCTGCCGGTTCAGAAACCCCATCCCCCTGTTTGGGTGCCTGGAACCGGCAGCCCCGAAACCGTCGAGTGGACAGCGCGTCATCGCTACACATACGCCGCATTCTTGACCCCGTTGGAAGTCGCCAAAAACCTGTTCGCCCGCTATCGTGAGTACGCCGCTGCCGACGGATGGGAACCCGGCCCCGAGAAGTTCGCTTTCATGATCTGCGCCCACGTCAACGAAACGGACGAGAAGGCCCAGGAATCCGGCAAGGCTTTCCTCTGGCGCATGAACTACCCTTTGCGCGGCCCTCGCGAATATTGGTCGCCGCCCGGCTACGCTTCCCGCGCCGGCGCTGCGGCGGTGGCGGCACGCCGGCCCACGCCCCTGCACGAACTGTCCTACCAGGAATTGCAGGATCGCTACCACCTGGTGGTGGGCAGCCCTGATACCGTCATCAAAAAGTTGCGCCACATCCGCGATGAACTCGGCGTCGGCTCACTGCTGCTGGAAGCCCAGGGCGGCCAACTCTCTCATGCCGACACCATGCGGTCCATTGAACTTTTTGGGAAAGAGGTGATCCCCGCCTTGAAGGACTGACCCCACCGGCGTCGAGTTCCAACCGCGTGCGCGCACAGCAGACCGGTATGATCGGATCAGAACCCCTGGTGCGCCGTTTCGTTTGAAGGAGGTGCATTGATGGCCTCCAACGCCTACATCCTCATCAACGTGGAACCTGCCAAACCCCGGGAAGTTATCGACCGTTTGAAGACCGTCAGCGGCGCAGCGGTACGCGAAGTGCTTGGCTCCTATGACGTGGTGATGGAACTGGAAGCCGGAACGTCGGAGGACCTGACCGGGATTCTGCGCCACCAAATCCGCCCCATTGACGGCGTAACCAACACCGTAACCTGCCTTTGGTTCACCGCCAACATCTGAGTGCCTGCCAACGCACTGCCATTTCCACGTTCCTCTGCAACGTCTGGCGTGGTGACGCGGAACCTGTCGCTACACAAACTTTGGACACCGCGTCCTCATGTGACCGCCTCGCACAGTTGTGATGAGTAAACCGCGCGGCGGAAGGGGGAAATACCTTTCCAAAGTGTCTCAGCGTTCGACAAAAAACGCACCCGGCGTACACCGGGTGCGTAGCTTTTCAAAACCGCGGGTCCGCTAGAACGGGCAATCTACCCCCAGTTCTCCGCAGGTGTCGTGGAACCAGTCCACCACCTCTTCATGCAGTGGGATGCCCTCGACCCTGCGAATCTCTTCCATCTCCGCTTCCGGCTGACCCGCCACCATAACCCGTTCCTCGCCCGGGGCCGGCCGGGTACTCTTCATCATCAGGAGCCATTCGTCCATCTGGTCCTTGAAGTGGTCAGGGTCGTCGAATCCTGCCACGTTGTACGCAGCCACGTAGTGCCCGAAGTTTGGACGGCCCGGCACGGCGCCATACCCGAACCCGGTCAGTACTCCGGCCAAGATGTCCACCATACAGGACAGACCGTACCCTTTGTGCGACCCCAACTCCCGGGTGCTGCCGAGAGTCAGCAGGGTGTAGTTGTCCGGCGCATCCGCTTCCTCCATGATGGGGTTGCCTTCACCGTCCGCCAACCAACCCGGCTCCAGCTTGACCCCCAACCGCCGGGCGATTCCAACCTTGTTGCCGGCCACCGTGCTGGTTGCCGCGTCAAACACGAACGGGGCCTCATTCCGCGACGGCACCGCGATGGCGATCGGGTTGGTGCCCAACCGGGGTTCCGCGCCGAACGTAGGCACCACCGACGGAGGACAACTGGTCATGCACACCCCGATCATGTCGTGCTCCAGCGCCATCATCGCGTGATACGATGCCATTCCCAGGTGCCGGGCGTTGCCAAGAGTAACCATGCCCACGCCGACTTCAGAGGCCTTGCGGATCGCAATGTCCATGGCTTTGGGCGTGGTGATGATCCCGAGGCCCCGGTCAGAGTCGATGCTGGCTGTGCTGGGCGTCTCGCGTACGATCCGCATATCCGGCTTCGGGTTGATCTGACCGCTGGTGTATCCGTTGACGTAGCTGCGCAGCATGTTGGAGACACCGTGGGAGTCCACGCCCCGGAGGTCGGCCATCACCAGCACATCTGCGCCCAAATGCGCGTCGTCCGGCGGCACGCCCATCTTCTCGAAAACGGCAGCGACGGTGGCTTTCAGGTCATTCCCTGGAACCATCGTCGCTTCGTCCAGACTCACACGAAACTTGGGCAGCACGGCGCACCTCCTGACGGGGCAATCAAAGCGAAATTTCGGCCCGCAGTATAGCACCCAACCGCCAGAATCGGTTTGCTTGACCACCGCCGTCAGTGGCAAAATGGGCCCACCCTGAATGAGCGTGAACAGTATGACCACCTTATCAAGCAGCAACGAAGGCCGCGCCCTGGACTTTCTCGCGCGCCTTGGCGCCCAACCCGCCGTGGCATTCCATGAAAACGGTGTGGCCACCGCCGTGCGCGGCGCGCTTACCGAGATCGGCGCTGCCTCTCGCACGGATAACTTCGGAAACATCATCGCGCGGATCCCGGGATCCGACCCCGATGGTGTGCCCCCCATTGCGTTCATGGCCCACATGGATCATCCTGGCTTTGAGATAGTGGGACGCGACGGCGACTACCTCATCGGCAAGGCCTCCGGCGGCATTCCTCCTGGCGCTTTCGCCCCGGGCGTGCCGTTGCAGATAATCTTGCCCGCCGGTCACCGGATCACCGCTGAGACCGTGGGACATCACGGAGAAGAACGCCACCGCCGGGCCCAAATTCGCCTCACCGACTCTTCATCAGAGGACATCCCGATACCGTCGCCGGCGGTTTTCGACCTCCCGGACTTCAGCGTGCAGGATGATCGGATTGTCATGCGTGCCGCCGACGACCTCGCCGGTTGCGGTTGCATCTTGTCAGCACTGGACTCACTGCATAGCGAACCTCCCGATGGCGACGTGTACGGGGTTTTCACGCGCGCGGAGGAGGTGGGCTTGGTCGGCGCGCGCCTGCTGGCGGAGGCCCGCACCCTGCCGCTGGACACCCTCATGGTGTCCCTGGAGTCCTCAAGGACGCTGCCCGGCGCTGAAATCGGCGGCGGCCCGGTCATCCGCGTCGGCGATGCCGGAAGCACTTTCAACTCAGACGCCGAGAGTGCCCTGATTCGTGCCAGAGAAGTCCTGTCCGCGGCCAACTCCAATTTCCGCAGCCAGCGCCAACTCATGAGCGGCGGGGTCTGCGAGGCCAGCGCGTTCAATGCCTGGGGCTACCGGTCAACCGGCGTTGCCTTTCCCCTGGGCAATTACCATAACGGGGCCGAGGACGGGTCCATTGCCGCCGAGTACATCCACCGCGACGACTACCTCAACGGTGCCGCGTTGATCACCGAAGCCGCTCGCCAGGTCTCCATGCGCTGGGATACTGCCTTCAGCCGACGCATCCGGCAAGTGCCGGATTCCATGCGGGCCCGGCTGGGCGGGTAGTCATCCCTTTGCTACAATGCACCCACGATTCCAACGATACACAGGAGGCGCAACAACATGCCAGTTCACCATCAGGCCCAGGGGGCGGGCGACGTGACCGTCCATAAGATCGAAAACATGGGCAGCCTGGGCAACAACGGCTACATCGTCATTTGTCCCGAAACCAACCAGGCCGTCTGCATCGACACCCCGGACGAACCGGAAAAGATGATCAACGAGGTTAGCGAAAGCGGTGTCGAGGTACAGGCCATCCTGGTCACTCACGGGCACGGTGACCACCTTGCCGGCTATGGCGAGATCACCGGGACCATCGGCGCGCCCGCCGCTATCGGCGATGCAGACGCCCACCTGCCGCCTAGCCCGCCCCAGCGTCGGCTCAACGACGGCGACACCGTGACCTTTGGCAACCGCACCATCCGGTGCATTCACACGCCAGGCCACACCGACGGGTCCATCTGCTACCAGGTGGGCGGGTTCCTCTTTTCCGGAGACACTCTTTTCCCAGGCGGACCCGGACGATCTCGCAGTCCCGAAGCTCTCAATCAGGAACTCAACAGCATCAGCAGCAAGCTGCTGACCCTGCCCGCCGACACCTACGTGTATCCTGGCCACGGGCCTGACAACACCACGATAGGTGAAGCCAAACGCCGCTACGACATCTTCATGTCCAAGTCCCATCCGGCCGACTTGCAAGGTGACGTGGACTGGCTGAACACCTAGATGTATCGCCGTACAGTTTTAACCAACGGTCTGCGGGTGTTGACGGCAGAAATGCCTCACACCCGCAGCGTATCCATGTTCATAGCGGTGGGCGCTGGCTCACGCTACGAGCCTCCCGAAAAGGCCGGCCTTTCCCATTTCCTGGAGCACTTGCCGTTCAAGGGAACCCGCAGCTGGCCCACTGCTCTCGCCATCTCCGAAGCCGTCGAAGGCGTCGGCGGCATAATGAATGCTGCAACCGACCGGGAGATGACCTCATTCTGGTGCAAGGTCGCGAGCGTACACGCCGATCGCGCCCTTCCGGTGGTGCTGGAGCTCATACTCCATCCATTGCTGGACCCGGCCGAGATGGAGAAGGAGCGCGAGGTCATACTCGATGAACTGCGCATGACCAACGACTACCCGGCCCAGGTATGCGACCTGTTGATCGACAGCGCGCTTTGGCCCCAACAGGCCATGGGCCGTGATGTAGGGGGAACGTCAGAGACTGTAGCCGCCATTAAACTGGATGATGTGCGCGGTTACATGGACCACCAGTACCGCCCGAACAACACTGTGATTGGCATCGCCGGCGCCATCACTCACGCTGACGCGGTGGCCACCGTTGACGCCGCCACGCGACACTGGCAGCCGGGCCCCCTCCTGGACTGGGAACCGGTTTCCCCGCCGGCGCCTGATGCCCCAAACGTCCTGGTGGACGTCCGTGACACCGAGGAAACTAGCATCTGCGTGGGGCTGCCCGGCTTTTCCTTGGCGGACGAGGACCGGTACGTCGCGACGGTGCTCAACGGTATGCTCGGTGATGGAATGAGCAGCCGCCTGTTTCAGAGCCTCCGCGAAAACCTGGGTCTCACCTACGATTGCCACAGCTCCATCAGCAGCTACCGAGACTGCGGCGCGCTGGTCGTTTCATGCGGGACCGAACCAGCCCGGGCCGTAGAGGCCGTGGTCGCAACCAGGCAGGAAATGGCGACTATGCTGCATCCCGCGGCCGAGTCTGAGGTCCACAAGGCCCGCGAGTACATCAAGGGTCGCCTGTTGATGCGCATGGAAGACTCCCGCTCCGTTGCGTCATGGCTGGCGTCCCAGGAACTGCTCATGGACGAAATCACCACGCCGGATGAGACGGCCGCCAGGATTGATAAGGTAGCGCCGGCGCATGTGGTACGGACTGCCGAACGTCTCCTGAACTCTGCTCCCTTCCGCTTGGCAATCGTCGGCCCGCATGAAAACGCCGGCGATTTTGCGGCGGCGATATCATCCCCATAGCTGGAACCCCTTAATCCATCGCCGACCTTCTGCCGGGGCGAATGTTCATTCGCCCCGGCCCGTGTTTTGCCTCCCGACTCCTGCCCGTTGCATGCCAGGCAAGCGCCGGCGATGTTGTCCGGATCTCATTCCGCTTGCGCACCTTGATTTGCCCACCATTGCAACCCCGGCGATCCGATGGCAAAGTGGGCAGCGTCATTCACGCAACATCAAGGCAGATGAAGGAGGCAAAATTATGCCCGCCACCCGCTACAACAAAGCCATCCAACTGCTTGAAGAGGGCAAGCCCGTTTTCGGCACCGGTCTGATCTGGAACGGCAACCTCGACGAAATGATGTATTTCGCCGATTCCGATTACGACATGGTAATGATCGAAATGGAGCACGAAGGACTGTCCTTCAATAACCTCCGCACATCCCTTCAATTCCTACTCAACCGCAAACGCGTCGCCGACGCCGGAGGCTTGCAGGCCGATCCGACACCTGTTGTGCGAATCCCGCCCAACACCCGCGAACAGAACCAGTGGGTCATCAAGCAGGCGCTGGACACCGGCGTGTACGGTTTGATTCTGCCGCACCTTGACACCGTCGAGGGCGCAATGTCTGCTGTGCAAGCTGCCCGCTACCCCCAGGTACCCGGCGTTCCGGACTTCGAACCCCACGGCGAGCGCGGCTGGTGGCAGCGGATCGCTCCGCGCTACTGGGGTCTCTCGGCGTCGGAATACTACGATGCCGCGGACGTGTGGCCTCTGGACCCGGACGGCAACCTCCTTCTCATGGGCATCGTGGAGGAACCCACCGGCGTCCGGAACTTGCCCGACATTCTGCGGCAGGTCAAGGGCATCGGCGCGATTTGGGCCGGCCCTGGCGATATGTCCGTCGCCATGGGACACCGGGGCAACGCGGGACACCCGGAGGTCCAGGAGATGTTGCTGCGAATCTTGGGCATCTGCAAGGACGCCGGCGTACCCTGCGCCACCGGTTGCACCGCCGCCGAAGTCCCTATGCGGTTGGAGCAGGGATTCAGCATCATCATCACCGCTCCTACTCGCTCTGCCGCCGGCGTCGAGGAAGGACGACGGCTGACTGGCCGATAACCCCCCACCGCGCTCAAAGAACAGGGGCGGGTCTGAAACCCGCCCCTGTTGCTTTGTGATTGTTGCTCGTTCCGGCGATCAGTTTCCGGAACCCTCCGGCGCTACAGGACTGGCCAAATAGTCGAACAGAGGGGAATCCGAAGACAGGATTATTGTGTCCTGCCCTTGAATGATCCGTTGGTACGCTTCCAGGCTCCTGAGGAATGCGAACAACTCAGCGTCGCGGGTCAGGGAATCAGCCAGGATGTTGATGGCTTCGGCTTCACCCTCACCACGAATCTTGTTGGATTCCTGCTCGGCCACGGCCAGTATGATGTCCCGGTCGCGATCGGTTGCCGCCCGAATCTTGCGGTCTTCCTCTTCACCCTCCGCGCGGAATCCGGCGGCGATCCGGTTACGCTCTGCGCGCATCCTGGTATAGATGGATGCGGTAACGGCTTCAGGGAAATCTGCCCGTTTGATGCGCACGTCGATCATCTCGATGCCGAAGTTGTCTCGTTGGGTAGTATCCCTGACCGCCGCCAACACTTCGTCCAGGATTTGCGTCCTGGTTTCCTGCGCCTCCACCAACGGCAATCCTTCCGCATCAATCACCGGCGCTCCCGAATCATCCAGTTGTGGTTTGGCGCCGATGATGTCCGTCCGGTCGCGCAACGCAACCCGGTCGCGCAAGGTGGACGTCACGATGTCTCCGAGGCGACTCCTGGCATTGCCTTCGGTTTGCAGCGTCTTGCGGAACTGCACCGGATCAACAATCCGGTATCTGGCGTAAATGTCGATCACCAAGTTTTCCTTGTCCTGGTCCGGCATTGACACCGGAGGCGCGTCAATCCGCAGGATCCGCCGGTCCAGTCGGACCACGGTATCTACGAACGGCACCTTCACGTCCAATCCTGGGGACTGTTTGGTCTTCACCACTTCGCCGAAGCGCAGGATGATCACTTGCTCGGTTACGTCAACGACGTACACCGCTTGACGTAGCAATACCAACGCCACGACGATCAAGATGGCGATGATTATTAAATTTCGCATTGAAAGTTTCTCCGGGCGACCGGGGCGGTCTGCATCTGGTCCATGGTTCGTGGCGTCATCATCAGCCTACCGGCTGGGTCCGATCGGCGCTGGTATCACGTTGCCGTCCTGTCCAAGGATCAAAACCGGTTCCGTTTCAGGATCGACAATTATTTTGGTCACACCGGGCAGGACTTGCTCCAACGCTTCCAGGTACAACCTTTGCCGGGTAACCTCTGGCGAGTTCTCGTACTCGTTGAGGACGGCGTCGAATCGCAGCGCTTCACCGGAGGCGGTTTCAATGCGCGCCTGCCGGAACGCCTCGGCACCTTCGATGATGCGCTGGGCGTCACCGCGCGCCCGCGGTATTACGTCCGCTTCGTAGGCCAGGGCCTGGTTGATCCGCGTTTCACGTTCTTGCCGGCCCCTCAACACGTCGTCAAACGCGTCGCGGACCTCTTCTGGCGCTTTCACGTCCTGCAACTGAACCGAGATGACCTCAATGCCCGCTCGATAGGAATCCATGATCGCCTGCAGGCGTTCGCGCGTGTCGGTCTCCACCTGTTCACGACCCCTCACCAGCACGTCGTCGATTGATCGTTGTCCGACCACCAGACGGAGCGCCGCCTCCGCGCCGTCCTTCAGGGTCCGCCCGTCAGGCTGACCCTCCGGGATGGCGCGGATCGGCTCGCCAGGGTCGTCAACGTTGAACAAAAAGTCGTTAAGGTTGCTGATTCGGTATTGGACCACCATTTGAACGTCAACGATGTTCAGGTCTCCCGAAATCATCAGAGCTTCATCCAGGAATGGCGTATTCACGGCGGCATCGTTGGAGCGGAACCCCAACTCCATGCGCCGCGTCTGCGTTACCAGCACGACATCCCGCTTGCCCACCGGGGCTGGCCACCACCACTGCAATCCTTCCTCGTCTATGGGATTGCCCTGCACCTCGCCGAACAGCCTCACCGCGGCATTTTCACCGGGGCTGATGGTGTAAACGCCGGTCGCCGCCCAGATCACAATCAGCAGTGCAATCACCGCCAGGATGATGATACCGAGGTTCCCGCCGCCTAATCGACCTCCTACTCCTCCTCCAAATATTCCACGGATGCGACCGAATAACTGGTCGACGTCAAATTCGGGTTGTCTGGGTGGTTGCTGCTGCCCGCCGCCGGGTGAAAACATACGAATTGATCCTTACGCTCATTGAGCGGTTGGTCGGGTGATGTTCCGTCGTTGGAGTATTCGTGGCGCCACGCGTTGATGCGTCGGCGTCCCAATCCGTCAACCGGGATTAGTCGCGACAGTATAACACCAACTCCATAACCATGGATTATAATCATGCAACTGCCATTCTCGGCAAATTTCCGCGCCTGCATGATTCCCATGAGTCAATGGCCCAAACGGTGGTTCAGTCATGACGACACCCATTCCACTATCATCTAACTCTTCCGATCCCCTCAGCCAATCCTTGGGTGTAACGGTCAAAACCAGCAATGACATGGCACGTGTTCAGGTATCCTGCCCCCACCAGAGCGGGTTGATTTACGCTGTCCCGGGCGATCGCAGCTGGGTATGCACAGACGAGTTGCGTCCCGCCCATGCCATGGCCGGGTTTTTCCGTGAATTGGTCGCGTTGAAAGACCCACGGGTGGAAAGCCTCCTGCAGCAATGGGGCCTTTACTACAGGAGCCTTCCCCTGGACTCGGAAGCCGCAGACAACGCCGGAGCTTAGACCTTCGGCTGCCAGTTGCTCTGGCTGATTCCCGCGGATCGAATCGGTGTCCGACGGAGCCATGCCCATCGTTCCGAAACCGTCGCTCTCGCTATCCGTCGCCATCGTCCTAAAGGTGGCGCTGATTGGGTTGCTGGCATTCGGCGCGTTCTCAGGTCTGCAACAATTTGAGGGCAAAGCATTCTTCTGGCGACTGGTCACCTATCCGGTGGGCGCGTTCGCGGCGCCGGTGGTGTGGGCGCTGTGGGCCAGGAAATCACGGTTTCCCAGCGTGGCGGACATCCTGCTCACTCTGCCCTTTTTCGTGGACACGGCGGGCAATAGCTTAGACCTCTATGACACCGTCGCTTGGTGGGACGATGCCAATCATTTTGTCAATTGGGCGCTTTTGTCCGGAGCCATCGCTGCCCTGTCCGTCCGCAATCGAATGCGCCCGCGTGAAGCTCTTGGTCTGGTGATCGGTTTCGGCGCGGCGACAGCGATCCTGTGGGAAATTGCGGAATACTTTGCGTTCATTCGACGGTCGCCCGAACTCTCAACCGCCTACGTTGACACTCTCGGAGATCTGGGTCTGGGGTTGGCCGGATCGGCGTTCGTTGCCCTGATTGTCGTCGTTCTGACTCGGCGGCAAATGGCCTCGCCCCTGGCCGGAACCGAAAAATGATACAGGGCGGGTTTCAAACCCGCCCCGTTAATTTCTGGGCCGATTGACTGGATGTTCAGTCGTCAGCCGTAGCTGTGCCGGGAATCGGGTCAACATTCTCCGTGCTGGCGAACGATGGCGCAGGATTCGGCAGCGGATCGCCCTGCGACACGGGAGGGGCCGGTGGCGCGTATGGTGATTGCGGCGCCGGGGCGGGCTCCGCCGGTTCCGGCTCCAGGCCCGGCAGGTCGTCGTTGAACAGGCGGGTCAACGCGTCGCCGGAGATGGCTTCGTGTTCGATCAGGTATTCGGCCACCTGCACCAGCTTCGGCTTGTAGTCAATTAGAACTTCCTGAGCCTGACGATACGCGCTGTGAATGAGGTGTCGCACTTCGACGTCAATCTCTTCGGCTATCTTGTCGCCGTAATCCCGTTCCTCGTTCAACTCGCGACCGAGGAATACAAGCTCCTCGCGTTTGCCGAAGGTACGCGGCCCCAGGTTGGGGGACATCCCGTAGCGCTTCACCATGCCCAATGCGGTCTTGGTGGCGCGCTCAATGTCATTGCTCGCGCCGGTGGTAACCTCGTCGAAGATCAATTCTTCGGCCACGCGTCCGCCCATCATGACCGCCAGCATGTCCTGGAACTGGTTTTTGGTCCAAAGATAGCGGTCTTCTTCGGGGAGCAACGTGGTATGCCCTCCCATGTTGCCGCGCGAGACAATGCTGATTTTATGCACTCGGTCGGCGTGCGGAAGGTTCCATGCGACCAGGGCGTGCCCAGCCTCATGGTAGGCGGTCATTTCCTTCTCGCGTTGGTTGATGACGCGACTCTTGCGCTCCGGTCCCGCGATCACTCGCTCGATGGCTTCCTCAAAGTCCTGCATGAAAATGCTGGACTGGTTCTTGCGAGCCGCCAACAGTGCGGCTTCATTAACCAGGTTGGAAAGATCCGCACCGCTGAAACCGGGGGTTTCCCGCGCCACGACGTCGATCTTGATTCCCGATGACAGAGGTTTTCCGGCAACGTGCACCTTGAGGATGGCTTCTCTGCCTGTTACGTCCGGGAGGTCGAGGGTGACCCTGCGGTCAAATCGACCGGGCCTGAGCAGAGCCGGGTCCAGAATGTCGGGGCGGTTGGTTGCCGCGATGACGATGATGTTGGTGTTCGTCTCAAACCCGTCCATTTCGACCAGGATCTGGTTGAGGGTTTGTTCCCGTTCGTCGTGGCCGCCGCCCAATCCGGCGCCCCGATGGCGGCCGACCGCGTCGATTTCGTCCACGAACATGATGCACGGAGCATTTCGCTTCGCCTGTTCGAACAGGTCCCTCACGCGGGCCGCGCCTACACCCACAAACATTTCGACGAACTCGCTGCCGGAGATGTGGAAGAACGGCACTCCGGCCTCACCGGCCACGGCGCGGGCCAGCAGGGTTTTGCCTGTGCCGGGAGGCCCCACCAGCAGCACGCCCTTTGGTATCCGGGCGCCCAATTGTAGGAATCTCTCCGGGAATTTCAGGAAGTCAACCACCTCCTCAAGTTCCGCTTTGGCTTCGTCCACTCCCGCCACATCGTTGAAGGTCACCGACGGACGGTTGAACGGCATCATGCGGGCCCGGCTGCGGCCGAAACTCATAGTCTGGTTGTTGGACCCCTGCGCCTGGCGCATCATCAGCAGGATCAATCCTCCGAAGAAAATCAACGGCAGGAAATTCAGCAGGATTCCGAATACGCTCCCGAATCCGCTGGATCCTTTGTATTCAACGTCTGGCGCCGTGGGACCGGACAACGCTCCGTGGTCCGACAGCAACTGGATCAGGTCGGTATTCTTGCCCACGCGGCTGGTATATTTGACCATCTCCGCGCCGGCTGCGCTTTGCGGGACGACGGTGAGTTTTTCTCCGTCAACTATGATCTGCTTGATTTGGCCGCTGCGAGACTGATCGAGCACCTGCTTCAGGGACATCTGCTCACCGCTGCCAAAGCTGGGGATCAGCGTGTAGAAGATGACGATCACCCCGATGATGATCAGGAGGTAAATCAGACTGTTGCGAACCCAGCGATTGTTGGTCATAACGCCTCTGCTCTGTGGGAGTCTGGGCTAAGCTATGCCTCGTGCGGCAAACGGGAATCGGAATATTATATTAGCCCCAGCCAAACAAAATTGCAAAAATCCACCCGTCGCGATGTTCCGTTTTGTTCATGCCTGTTGACATAATGGCAGCCATCAACCGTTTCGACCATCCAGGAGGATCTACCGTGACCTACGAAAAACTTCCCCGAGTGTATGTGTTCGGCACCGGCGGCACCATCTCTTTCGTTGGCGAATCCCGCACTGATTTCGCCAACTACAGCTACCGCGGACGCCAACTCACGATCAGCGAAATGCTGGATCGGGTTCCCGAAGCCAGCGCCCTCGCGGAGGTCGTTGCCGAGCAGGTGATAAACGTCGGTAGCACCGAGGTGTATCCCAACCACTGGTTGACCTTGGCGAATCGCATCAACGCGCAGTTCGCCGACGATCCGGACACCGCTGGCGTCGCCGTCACCCACGGCACGGCCACCCTTGAGGAAACCGCTTATTTCCTGAATCTCGCCGTTCGAGACCGACGGCCAGTGGCAGTCACCGGCGCGATGCGTCCGCCGTCCGCCATGGGCACCGACGCAGATAACAACCTGCTCGATGCCGTTCGAGTCGCCGCGTCTCCCGATTCCGCAGGCCGTGGGACTCTGGTGGTGCTAAACAACCAGATCCAGGCTGCGCGGGACGTCACCAAAACCGACTCCTACCGGGTCGAAACTTTTCAGTCCGGTCACATGGGATTCCTCGGGTACGCCGATTCCGACGGCAATGTCGCATACTACCGCCGACCGGAACGCCGGCATTCCGCCGACTCCGAGTTCGACGTTGCCACGATCGACGAGCTGCCGCAGGTTGAAATCGCCTACGCTTACGCCGGTGTGAGTGGAACGGTGGTGGATGCGCTCATCGACGCTGGAGTAAGCGGTATCGTCGCTGCGGGATTGGGCAGCGGCGGTTCACCGTCTCCCTTTATGGCTGCTCTGCGACGCGCTGTTGCCGCTGACATTCCGGTGGTGATATCCACCCACGTCGGGACGGGGCGTGTCATGCAGACCCGCAGGTTCATGGAAGACGGCTACATCGTCGCCGACAATCTGCACCCCAAGAAAGCCCGAATCCTGTTGATGCTGGCGTTGTCCGCCACGTCTGACCACGCAGAGATTCAGAGGATGATGCTGGAATACTGAACCCTCAGCCCACCGCTGGGTCGGAGGGCATCAGGCTCTTTCAGCTACGTCGGTTGTGCGGCCGAATCGCGCGGCCGTGCTGAGTGTAGCAATTCGCCCGCACTTACCGAGATTCCAGATCCGTTTTGCCATAGTCAGAATCGGGATTTCAAGAATTCACGCATTGGCGGGATCAGGACATTCTGTCACAGAGCGTCCCCAATCCTGAGTATCGTCAAATCCCGAAAATTCTGATTCTGATAATGCCCTCAAACTCATTGCAGGCGAGGTTTGCGCGCTGTTTGACACCTGCGTTGACGGCTGGTATCTTCAATCCGTTAACAATCGAATCATTACCAACACCTGTCGGTGGCTCACCCGTTGCCAACATCCAGTTGCAACGAACGAGCTGAAAAGGAAATCCGGTGCGAATCCGGTGCGGTCCCGCCACTGTAATTGGCGAGATGCTCTCCAATCGACGTTCACTGCGAACGTCCGGCCACTGTCCGTGATGGAACGGATGGGAAGGCGGAGAGTCATCGTTATCAGCCAAAAGCCAGGAGGCCTGCCCGCAGGTGTGCTCTAGCTGCACTTCGTGGAACGAGTGGGCGGACGTATCTATCTGAGCGCGACGACCAACCCGACACAGGCTGACTACCCGTCCCCGACTGCAACAGTGCAATCGGGGTTTTTTGTTGCCCCGGAAAACGAATTTTCCTCGCGCTGCCCCGGTGGGTCGGTAACCTCCTCCACTGGCCTGTCGGGGCGCGCATTTAACCGCTGTTATAATCCCATCACATTCGTAACCTCCCCGCGCACACCACTACGCAACCATGAGGTGCCTGCCATGGCCGAATCAAACCACGCCACTCTCCGCACAATCCTTGAAGAATGCCGCGACGGCGCAGACGGCATCGGGTTCAATGAAGTCGTGGTCATGCTGGAAAGCACCGCCGCCTCCGCTGAAGTGTACATGGACTTTGATGACCTCAGGTTTACACCGGACGGCCGAATCGTGACGCTGATGGTTCCGGGCGGCACACATATGCACCTGGATATGTCCAAAATCCGCGAGGCCGAATTCATTCACACCACCAACGACCAGGGCCTCCCCTCCTACCAACTCTGGATGCGAGACGGGGGCGGGAACCCTGCCATGCGGATCTACCTGCGCAAATCTGACGAGGACTCCACCAACCCGCCGAGGCACAACTTTTTCATGGCCTTGCTGGACAAATATCCCGAAAAGATCGCCCTGTCCGCCGACGAATTTGGCCGCGCCGGCGACCACCCGTAAGGCCTGCATCTGCCCACCGTCTCTTTGTTGTGGTATTGAACGGAATGACTTCCGCCATCGTCATAGCCGGCGTGCGTTCCGGAGTAGGTAAAACCACCATCGCCAGCGGCATCATGGGTGCGCTGGCCCGTCGTGGTCTGCGCGTGCAGCCGTTCAAGGCCGGCCCCGATTACATAGATCCGACCTATCACACCATTGCTTGTGGTGTGCCCTCCCGCAACCTTGACACCTGGCTGCTGCCCCATCCCGTGGCGGTTGAGCTTTTCCATCGCGCTGCCGGCGCCGCTGATATCGCCGTTGTAGAGGGAGTTATGGGGGTCTTCGACGGCCACTCATCGCTGGATGAGGAAGGTTCGACTGCGGAACTGGCCAAACTGTTGGACGCCCCCGTCATTCTGATTGCCGACGCCGCCAAGGTCGCCCGCAGCGTCGCCGCCGAAATCCTGGGATATCAGCAGTTTGACCCTGACCTGCGCGTCGCCGGAGTGATCCTCAACGGCGTGGGCAGTGAAAGGCATTTGGAGTTCTGCCAACCCCAGATTGAGGCGACCACGGGTCTCCCGGTGGTTGGATGGCTGCCCCGGCGCGACGACCTGGTGCAGCCCGAACGCCACCTCGGACTCATACCGACGGTGGAAGGCACCGTGATCAACGAATGGTACGATGCCCTGAACGCCCAGATTGAACTGACCGTCGATCTGGATGCCATCGTCAGGATCGCCGGTACATCAGGCAGTCCCTCCAACCCGGCGCCCCAGGTATTCCCTGTTGAGCCGGTTCCCCCTCGCGCCAGAATCGCGGTCGCCAGAGATCGGGCGTTTTCCTTCTACTACCAGGACTCGCTGGACTTGTTAACGGCTTGGGGCGCAGAGGTAGTGCCATTTTCGCCTCTGGACGATCCCGCCCTGCCCAGCGGCGTCGGTGGGGTGTACCTGGGCGGTGGTTTCCCCGAGCTCTTCGCCGAAGAACTCTCTCAAAACGAAGGAATGTTGCGGTCAATTCGGTCCGCGATCCAACGCGACCTGCCTGTGTACGGTGAATGCGGGGGTCTGATGTATCTTGGCGACAGCCTTTCCGACCTGGACGGGGGTCAGTTTCCCATGGTGGGCGCGATTCCCGTCGTGTCGTCAATGGAAGGCCGGCGACTTCACCTCGGCTATCGGGAGGTCGAGGCCCGCGCCAACGGGCCGTTGCTCCACGCTGGCGAAAAGGTACGCGGCCATGAGTTCCACTGGTCGGTGCTGCAAAATCCGCCCAACGATGATTCTGCCGCATACCGAGTGGTCAATCAGGCCGGCCGGCCCGAAGGATTCCGCGTCGGCAGCGTCTGGGCATCCTACATTCACGTCCATCTGGGCAGCCGCCCGGGTCTGGCGCGCCGCTTTGTGGACGCCTGCGCCCCCTCAACCGGCGACTGACCCACGCCGAATCAAGGAGAATACCAGCATGACAACGCAAGAAACGCGCCACGGGCCTCAATCCGTTCGCGGCCCACGCATCAACAAAGGCCTGGTCATCATCAATACCGGCAACGGCAAGGGCAAGACCACCGCTGCCATGGGCGTGCTCATGCGCGCCTGGGGCCGAGACATGAAGGTGGTTATGCTCCAATTCATCAAGCACACCACTGCCAACTTCGGCGAGCAGCGCGCTGCCGAGAAGATGGGTGTCACCGTGCGCGCAATGGGCGACGGGTTCACCTGGCGGTCTCAGGATCTGGACGCCAGCGCTGATCTGGCCCGCGCTCTTTGGGAGGATGCCAAGGAGGTTATCGCCGCCGGCGAGTACGACCTGGTGATCCTGGACGAGTTCACCTATCCGATGCACTACGGTTGGCTCCCGGTGGAGGACGTCATCGACGCGCTCAAAGCACGCCCTGAGATGCAGCACGTCATCATCACCGGTCGCCATGCGCCCGAAACGCTGGTGGAATACGCCGATCTGGTCACCGAGATGAACGTGGTCAAGCACCCCTACGACGCAGGGATCAAGGCCCAGCCGGGCATCGAGTTCTGATCCCGGCGTGTCGTTGCGACTGCGGTGAACCCAACCCTCTTGGCGCGGAGACAACATGACCATTTCATCACTGGTTGACCAGACCATCGCTGCCATCGGCCCACTGGATGCCGAAGCGGTTGCCGCTGCGGAAGCGCGGCAGGCGGTGCTCACCAAGCCTCCCGGCAGCCTGGGCCGGCTGGAATCGCTGTCCGTGCAGTTGGCTGGCATCTTCGCCCAACCCATCCCGCACGTAGCGGGTAAAGCTGTCATAGTGGTCGCCGGGGACCATGGTGTCGCTGCGGAAGGTGTTTCCGCTTATCCGGCCGAAGTGACTCCTCAGATGGTGTTCAACTTTTTGGCCGGAGGCGCCGCCATCAACGCGTTGGCCGGACACGCTGGCGCGGAAATCACCGTCATTGACGCCGGGGTCGCGGTTGACCTCGACCCGCATCCTGGGCTCACCATCGCCAAGGTGGGCCACGGCGCTGCGAACATCGCTCGCGGCCCCGCGATGAGCCGAAGCGATGCCATCCAATGCCTGGAAATCGGTATCAACGCGGCAAACCGAAGCGCCGACGCTGGGGCGAATCTCATCGCCGGCGGCGACATGGGCATCGGAAATACCACGCCTTCCGCCGCGATCACCGCCGCCGTTACCGGCGCGGATGTCGCGACGGTTACGGGCCGTGGCACCGGTGTGGACGACGCCGCACTAGAGGCCAAGATCGCGACCATCCGCCATGCGCTGGAAGTCAACCACCCTGACGGTCAGGATGGCCTTGATGTACTCGCCAAGGTCGGCGGCTTCGAAATTGGCGTGCTGGCCGGTGTCATGCTTGGCGCGGCGTCTCGCAACTGCGCGGTGGTCGTGGATGGGTTCATCAGCGGGGCCGCCGCCCTGGTGGCTTGGCGACTCTGCCCGGACATTGCGCAACGGTACATCGCCGCCCATCGTTCCGTGGAGCCCGGACACAACGTTGGTCTGTCGGCCATGGGCCTTGCTCCGCTGCTGGACATGGAAATGCGCCTTGGGGAAGGCACCGGCGCAGCCCTGGCGATGCACATCGTTGAGGCTGCCGCAAAGTGCCTGGCCGAGATGGCGACCTTCGCCGAGGCTGGCGTTTCAGATCGCGACGACGATTAGTCGCCTGTACGCTTAATGCTCCGAGCCGTCTATGCCCCGCTGTTGGTGGCGGTCTCTTTTCTGACGATCCTGCCGGTAGGGTTGCCGTCGGCGAGCGATGTTGAGATTTCCCGGTCGCGAGGCTGGTATCCGTTTGTTGGATTGCTGTACGGCCTGCTGCTCGTAGGAGCGCTGACACTCTGGATACAGTTGGCGGATTCAGCGTCGCCGTTCCCGCCCTCTACCTTGCTGACCACAGCGCTGCTGGTTGTGATACCGGCGGTGATCAACAGGTTCCTTCACCTGGACGGGTTGATGGATTTTTGCGACGGCATATGGGGTGGCAGCACCGTGGAACGTCGATTGGAGATCATGCGTGATTCGCGGGTCGGTTCCTTTGGGGTGGCCGGCTGCGTCTGCGTGATGCTGGTTAAATTTTCGGCGATGTCAACATTGACGTTGGTGGGATGGAGCGCAGGCTGGCTGCTGCTGTACCCGATGATTTCCCGATGGACCATGACCCTGCTGCTGACCGTTTTCCCATATGGCAGACAGGCAGGCATCGGCAGCGCATTTGCATCCCCGGGGAGACCATGGTTCGCCACCGCAATGGGGATGCTCACCGTGGCCGCCGCCGCCTGGTTTTTCCTCGGACCGGCGGGGCTGATCGCATTGGTCCTGACGTCGGTTTGCGCGCTGTTGCTGGGATGGTGGGCGGCGCGGCGACTTGGGGGCGGTTTGACTGGCGATTGCTACGGTGCCGCCAATGAAATCATGGAGGCGTTGGCGCTGGTCCTGCTGTTGGTACTGCTGCTGCGCCCCGATGTGGGCGTCGAAGTGGGTTACGGCAGTGGGATATTGCCCGACTTTTCCTGGGAGTTGCAGGGCGGATGGTTCAGCTATTCAGCGTCCTGAACACGTTGCCGGTCCCATTGGACGTGCTCGTCGTCCTCCTGGCCCTCCTGCTGGACCTGGTGTTCGGAGAACCGCCCAACCGGTTGCACCCGACGGTCTGGATGGGCAAGACGGTGGCCGTAGCAGAACGATTGGCGCCGGGGCCGCACGCGTCGCACGCCGCCCAACTGGCCGCCGGCGCAGCGATTGCCCTGCTGATACCGTTCCTCTGGGGCGCTGCAGCCTGGGCATTGGCATTCGGGCTGCTGGAGTTGCATCCGGTTGCGTATGTCCTGATGGTGGCCGTGATGTTTAAAACCACATTCTCCGTGCGGATGCTGCACCGCGTTGCGGCCGGTATTGGCGCCATATTAGTGCAGGGGGACGTCGCCCACGCGCGTCGCGAAATGTCGGCGCTGGTCAGCCGCGACACATCGCAACTGACCGTGGGCCAGATGTCGGCCGGCGCGATTGAATCGGTGGCCGAGAACATCACCGACAGCATCGTGGGGCCGCTGCTGGCTTTTGCCCTGTTTGGCCTTCCAGGAGCGGTGGCGTACCGGGCCATCAACACGCTGGACAGCATGTTGGGCTACCACGGGCGGTACGAATTCCTGGGCAAGCCGTCTGCCCGCCTCGACGATCTGGTCAACCTCGTCCCGGCCAGGATTGCGGCCGGGTTGTTGGGGGTGGCCACCTGTCTGGTGCCGGGAATGAGTCCGGTTTCGGCAGCACGGATCATGTTCCACCACCACGGCAGAACGGAATCCCCCAACGCCGGTTGGACCATGGCTGCCATGGCCGGGGGATTGCGGGTCACCCTAGAGAAAGTGTGCCATTACAGCCTGGGCGACCCCGCGCCCGAACCGCAACCGGCACATATCGGTATCGCTACGCGCGTCCTGTACGTCACCACTGCATTGACCGCCACCGTGGCCGTGGGTCTCATCTGGTTGCGTTGGTCATTCTGGCCCTGGTGGTAAAATCTCCGCCCGGATACAGGACAGAGGAGAGACTGAGTTGCTTGCCGTGAACTTGGAACATCGCCGAGACGACAGCCCAGCCACCGCGGGGGCCACGAGGTTCAAGTTTCCGTCTGGGCCCGCGGCTGGCGATGCCGGGCTTGTATTTCCCGGCAATAATCAGTAATACAACACCCATGCCGCTCAATCACTCCGACTTTGCCCCGCCAACCCGCCCCGTTCACGGTGGCATCAAGGAAACCGAACTGCGGGAACTGGGTCTGCGCCTTGCGGATTGCCTCGATTTCTCCGCCAGCGTCAGCCCCCTGGGTCCGCCGGACGGTGTTGCCGAAGCCATCGCGGCGGTTGATCTGGCGGCCTACCCCGACCCACATTGCCTGGGGCTGACCGAAGCAATCGCCCAGCATCATCATGCGGACGGCGCCGATACGCACAACATGATAGTGGGCAACGGTTCCACCGAGATCATTCACCTGCTGACGAGGGCCTACATCGGAACGCCTCCGGTCGCCGGTTCCAATAACGCCATTCTGCTTACCCCCACTTATGGCGAATACGATGGAGCCGTGCGCATCTCGGGCGGCAGCGTCACCACGCTGACAGCGACCCGGTGTTCCGACTCGTTCTCCTGGGATATCGAGGCCGCGGCCTCCGCCATATCCGCGCAGCGTCCCGGGTTGACCTTCGTATGCAACCCGAACAATCCTACCGGCGCTCTAATGTCCCGACGCGAAATCGAAACGATTGCCGACGCGGTGGCCGATGCTGGCGGTTTGCTGGTGGTTGATGAAGCGTACATCAACCTGTCGGAACGGGAATCGGAAGCCAACGTCATAAGCCTGGCGGCGAAACATGGTTCGGTGGTCGCGCTCCGTTCCATGACCAAGGACTACGCGTTGACTTCCCTGAGGCTCGGCTACGCGGTCGCTGCGCCGCCGGTGATTGCCTGCCTGGAATCTCTGCAACCCGATTGGAGCGTCAACGGGTTGGCGCAGGCGGCAGGTATGGTTGCCCTGGCGGACGCCGGGTACTTGCCGAGGGCCAGGGAGGCCGTCGCCGCGTCTCGCGAGTGCCTGATTGATGGGCTGGCCGAGGTCGGAGTCCGCTGCTATCCGGCCGAGGCGAACTTTGTGCTGGCAGAGGTGGGCGATGCGGCCGCCCTGCGAGACCGACTGGCCCGGCGGGGGTTGTTCGTCCGGGACTGTGCATCTTTTGGCCTCCCCGATTGCATTCGCATCGGCCTGCGGACGGTGGCCGACTGCCAGCGATTGACCGCAGCAATCGCCGAAACAAGGGACGCTGGTCCTGCTCGATGAGGAAGCAATATGGGCATCATCTACATCACCCGCCACGGCGAAACCGAATGGAACGTTCAGGGAAGGATTCAGGGACACACCGATGTTCCGTTATCCCAACGCGGGGTTGAACAGGCGCAGATGCTGTCGCGGCGTTTGGCCAACATCCGGATTGATGCGGCCTATGCGTCTGATTTGTCCCGGGCGGCCGAAACCGCCCGGGTCGCCCTGGGAGAACGCGACGTGCCCATCACGTTCACCGATGAACTTCGGGAGTACAGCAAGGGGGTATTCGAAGGACTGACCGAGGCCGAATATCGAGACAAATACCCAGACCTCTACGGGCCGTCCATGGAGAACGATCTGGATTTCGCTCCGCCCGGCGGCGAAACCATCCGCGAGACCAGCGCTCGCCTCGCCCGAATCGTTCAGATGGTCAGGGAGGCCCACATGGATCAGAGCGCGTTGATCGTCGGCCATGGTGGGAGCCTACGGGCCGGCGTGGTCTCGCTGCTGGGTTTGCCGTTGGAGGCCAACTGGAAGTTCGCCATGCACAACTGCTCGCTGACGGTCATCTACACGTATGCGGACAACGCAGTGATGCACCTGTACAACGACACGTCCCACATATCCGGAGTTGTGCGGGCGTGGGAACGCTGAGCCGCCGGCCAACTGACGCTATGACACCGAGGAAATCGCGTGATCCAAGATGTCCGCCGCCAGATCCATCTGGTCCTCGGTGGTGGTGAACGGCGGCACAAATCTCAGCGCGGACCCCTGGCGTCTGACGCTCAGTATCAGACCGTTTTCCAGGCATGTCCGACCGATCTGCTGACCCTGCCGGTAGGCGGGTGTTTTGCTCTGACGATCGGTCACGAACTCGATTCCCTGCAGCAGCCCACGGCCCCGGACGTCCCCCACCAGTTCGTGCCTGGATTGCAGTTGTCGCAGATGTCCCTGCCAGTACCGTCCGATTCGGTCGGCCACATCAACGAGGCTTTCCTCCAGGATGATGTCAAGGCTGGCAATGGCGGCGTTGCAGGTCAGCGGGTCGTTGGAATGCGAATGGGCCACCACGAGGCCCGTTTCCACAGCCTTTTCCTCAATTTCGTCGGTGGTGATGGTTGCGCTGATTGCTATCCCACCGCCGAAGTGCTTGGAAATGGTGAAGATGTCCGGTACCACACCTTCCTGCTCGAATGCCCACATGGAACCCAGCTTGGCCAGCCCGGTCTGGGCTTCGTCCAGAATCAGCAGCATGCCACGCCTTTCACAACGCAGTTTCAGTTCCTGCAGCCAGCCGGGCGGGGGTTCGATCACTCCGCCGGCGCTGAACAATGGCTCTGTGATCACGCCGGCCATGCGACCGTCGGCCTGGGCGTCCAGCAGTTCGAAACTGGTGTCAAGGCAGGTGTAATCACAGGCGGGCCGATCCTGGCAGAACGCGCACCGGTAGCGGTATGGGGCGATGATCGGGTAATTGCCCGGCGCGTAGGGGCCGTATCCGCCATGCCATCCTGAAAAGGTCACGGCGCGGGCGGCGTCGCTCATGCCGTGGAAACTCACCACCGGGCTGGCAACTTCGTAACCCCCGGTGTAGCGCTTGGCAATCGCCATGGCCGCTTCGTTGGAATCGCTGCCCGACGTGAGAAACATACTGCGATTGAGCCCGTCAGGCGTGATTTCCGCCAGGCGGCTGGCCAGGATGATCTCGCGGTCGTTGAACATCGTCATGTGGCTGTGAATCAGGGATTCGCAACTTTCCTGAAGCGCCTGCACGATCCTGGGATGGTTGTGGCCCAACGCGGCGCACATCTGACCGGAGTTGAAATCGAGATACTCCTTGCCGTTGATGTCTCGCACCACCGAACCGCGACCCCACACGAAGATCGGGCCGGTCACTCCGCTGCGGTCCATACGGCTCCGGAAGCTGTACTTTCGCGCCAGTTCGAGCAGTTCTTCTTCCGAGTAGTTGTCGGGCACGCGCGTCCTCCCATGGGTTCCGGTTCCGGTCATTCTAGTCTGGCGACCCACTGTGTCAATCCCGTCCCGCTTTCGTCGCGCTCAGGCTGCCCGGAAATGGGAACCTGATTGATATACTACCGCTGACCAATGATTTCCCGTAAGGAGTTTCGCCGACATGACCACCCCTCCCGTGTACACATACACCTACGACCACATCCAC
The DNA here is from genome assembly GCA_963668585.1 of Dehalococcoidia bacterium. Taxonomy (GTDB): domain Bacteria; phylum Chloroflexota; class Dehalococcoidia; order Lucifugimonadales; family UBA3495; genus Bin87. Next base: position 2,366,494 of record OY764869.1, read on the forward strand.
GTTCGCACCAAGGACCCGGAAGGCATGGCGAACTTCTTTGAGACGATGTTCGGCGCCACGGTTCTGCGACTCATTCAGAGCGACGGCGTACCTCGGGTGGATCTGGACATCAACGGGCTGGCCATCTTCATCGCCTCAGTGCCGCCCGAAGAGCACATTGACCTGAGTCCACGCGACCCGCATCTCGGCCTGGACCACTTTGGATTCCGCGTGGATGACATTGATGGCGCGGTTGAGGACCTGCGGAGCAAGGGCGCGGAGATCTACACCGAACCACGCACCATCCGCCCCGGCGTCAGGATCGCGTTTGTCCGGGGACCCGACGACGTGCGTATTGAACTGCTGCAGCGCGACGGGTCGGGCCTCATGGATCAGTAGCCCGTTATCGGGGTTTTCGGGGATGTGGCGTGGGTCAGTCTTCCGCTAGAATCGGCGGGGTCTGACCCACGCCCACAGCGCAAAGACGGATAGCAGGATCCCGGTCACGATCAACGCCCAACCGACTCCCTTGATGAGGAATAACGCCAGTGGCGTGAGCAGGAACAGGCCCAGGAACATCAGCGCCAAGCCGCAACCCAGCGCGCCCGAGGGCCCGGTCGCTCGGTACATGATCGGGCCGGGTCCACGCATTGGAATCTACTCAATCAGCGAATAGGTGGCCTGCCGTTCCCGGATGCGCCCGTCCTGCCGCAGTTTTTCCAAGTGGGTGCGGACATTACGGCCGGCCGCGTCCCGCAGGGATTTCCGAAGGTTTCGGGGATAAACCGCGCTCACGATCTCCTCAACGGTGCCGGCGCCTTCTGCCAGCGCGATCATGACCTGATCCTCCCGTCCCTGTCGGTGGGCGATCTGTTGGAGAATCCGTTGTTCCCCCCGGATGATGGTATTGCCGTGACCGGGGCAGACAACCTGCGGTCGGGTCTTCGCCATGCGATCCAGTGAGGTCATGTACTGTTTCAGATTGCGTACGCTGGACGATGAATTGCCCAGCAGGTTGTCGCCGCTGAACAGGACCCGGTCGGGCCGTAAAAAGTAACAGACATGGTCTTCTTCGTGCCCCGGCGTGAAGAGTGGCCGCAGGGTCGCACCGCCCCCGGTTTCGATAGTTTCGCGAGCGCCCAGCGCAACAACCGAATCGCCACCGAGGATGTGCTGCAATCTCGGCGCCAGCTTGGGATGGCATCGCACCGGGCAATCGAAAGTCTCCTGCAGGCGGTCCAACCCGCCGATGTGGTCCCCGTGGCCGTGGGTGATCAGGATTGCATCTATCGCCGGTTCGCCAAGTTCACGCCAGTATTTGACTATCTGGCGCCGCCAGGCGCGGTATGGTTCGCCGGAATCGATCATCACCATGCGGCCGTTGGGGTCTCCAACGAAGTAAATCTGCGTTCCGCCGGGATGCATCGCGCCGTAGGAGTTGGGGTCTTCCTCGATGTGTGTGCTGTAAACGTGCTCGGTGATCTGCATCGGAAAACTCACAGCGTCTGCGCGCCTGGGCCCGCGTTTGAGATATCCCTTACCACTCTTTGCCGTTGATGTACCGGAAGGCGGCAATGGCCGCCGTCGCGCCGTCTCCGGCGGATGCGACCAGTTGGGCCGCCGACTGTTGGCGGATGTCTCCGGCAGCGAACAGGCCGGGTTGCGGCGTGTCCATGGACAGGCCCACCGGAATATGCCCGGCGTTGTCCAGGGAAACGAGGTCGGCGACCGCCTGCGAATTGGGATCCAGCCCCACGTACACGAAAAGCCCGCTGACCGGTTCGACCACCTCGCCGTCCGCGCCGCGAACCTTGACGCCGGTAACCGTGTCCTCGCCGACGATTTCCACCACCTCTGTGTTGTAACGAACTTCAAGCTTGGGTTCGCGGGCAATCCGATCCTGCAAAACCTGTTGTGCGTCCAGCGCGTCGCCCCTCACGAACAGAATCACGCGCTCGGTGTACTCGGTCAACGTGAGCGCTTCGTCTGCGGCGGAGTCGCCGCCGCCGACTACCGCCACGGTCTGGCCCATATACAACGGCCCGTCGCAGGTGGCGCAGTGGGATACCCCACGTCCGTCGAACTCTGCCTCGCCGGGGATCCCGAGATTGCGCAGCGAGGATCCTGCGGCCATTATCACGGCCTTACCACGGTAGGTGTCGCCTCCGTCCCCGGCAATGCGCAGGTAATCGCCGTCCACCGACACCCCCACCGCAGTGTCCATAAGCACTTCGACGCCGGCGTTCATCGCCTGTTCCTGAGTGGCGGGGCCAAGTTCGTAGCCGGCAATGCCCTGGGGGAACCCGGGGTAATTCTCGATCTTTTCCAAATTGATGATCTGCGCGCCGGCCATCATCTGCTCGACAATGGCTGAGCGCAAGCCGTAACGTGCCGCGTAGATGCCGGCAGTCAGGCCGGCCATGCCGCCACCGATGATAATTACGTCAAAGTCTTGCTCGGGCACCGGGATTACCTCACTTGCAGTTGGTGAATGATTTCAGCAACGGGGTGTTGCGCCCGGTGATTGTACCATCGTCGTTTATCGGCGGTTGTCCCCAGTTCTGTAAGTCTCCGGGTCGAGGGAGTTTTCCAGCATGGCTTTCACGGCAAGCGCGGATGGTATCTCCACGCCGCCGGCCGCGCGGGCGATTTCGGTAGATACCCGGGCCACCCGTTCACGCGCCAATCGGCAGTATTCATCGGAGACGTCTATCCCCACGTATTGGCGCCCTTCCATCAACGCAGCCACCGCAGTCGTGCCGCTGCCTATGAATGGGTCAAGGACCACATCGGCGGTGGTGGCGGAGATTGCCCGGCGCGCCAGGTCCACCGGAAACGATGCCGGGTGAGGATTGCCCCGGTCCTGTCTGATCTGCCATACATCGCCGATTCCGCCGGCCTTGGGAGCCAATCGGAACTCGGGTTTGGCGATCAGGTAAACGACTTCGTAGGTGGGCAGGAAATACCCGGGGTTGTGGTTGAAGCCGCCGGATCGCTGCCAGATGATGATCTGCCTCACCGGGAAACCGTCGGTGATGTCGGCCCGGTCCTGCAACAGGCCTTTTTGAACCCGCCATTTGTGGTTGTAAAACACCGCTCCGTCAGGGGTGAGGACGCGGAGCATCTCGGTCAGGCATTCCCGCTGCCAGTCCACGTAATCGGAATGGGGCATGGCGTCGGTGTGGTTGGCGTATCCTTTCATGAGGGCGGAGCGCGACCACTTGCCCCCATTGCCGTTTTTCATCCCGTTGCCGCTGCTGTTGAGGAGATTGTACGGCGGCGATGTGACCACAAGGTTCACCGACTCGTTGGGCATTTCAGCCAGCAACGAAAGGCAGTCCCCGTGATGGATGTGGTTGATCCAACTGTGCATTGATTGGTCGGATTACTAAAATCAGGACAAAATGTGCATTGGTATTGAACCTCAAACACCCGCGTCCGTGTCGGTTGTTACGCCCGCAAATTTCGCCCAATCCGCCGTTGCACGTCGTCAACCCGCCGCCTACAATGGCGATGGCAACCCCCAATGCATCGAACCGTCCGGTGGCCTTGCCGGATTCCATCAGGAGGCGCAACCATGCCCATCGAACGACTTTCCCCCGCGCTGGACGCGATAATCGACGGCGACGCTCCCATAGAAGAACACGGTTCCGGATTCGGCGGCGGAGAGGGCCCGGCCGAGGGTCCGCTGTGGTGGAGCGACGGCGGGTATCTGCTGTTCAGCGACATCCACAACAACCGCCGTATGCGGTACACGCCCGGGAGCGGGGTCACCGTTGATGCCGAACCCGTCAATCGTCATAACGGCCTGACCAGGGATCTGCAGGGACGCCTGATTGCCGCCGAGCATGACGGCCGGCGGATCAGCCGGCTGGAGCACGATGGCTCCACCACCGTCCTCGCCAACCAGTTTCAGGGCCGCCAACTGAACCGGCCCAACGACGTGGTGGTGAAATCCGACGGCAGCATCTATTTCACCGACCCCTGGACGTTCCGGCGACCGCGAGAGCAGTGGGAGCAGACGATATCCGGGGTGTACCGCCTCTCCGCCGACCTGGGCACCCTGACGCTGCTGGTCAGCGATTTTGTCGTGCCCAACGGCCTGGCTTTCTCGCCTGACGAGACCATCCTCTACGTCAACGACTCGCGCAAGGGAATCATCCGCGCGTTCGACGTTACGGACGATGGCACCGTGTCCCTGGCCACCCAGCGCCTGTTTGCCGATATGCAGGGCGAGCGCGAGGGGGTGCCCGACGGCATGAAGGTGGACACCGAAGGCAACGTGTATTGCGGCGGAGCGGGAGGGCTGCACATCATGAACGCCGGCGGCGAAACGCTTGGAATCGTGGTACACGGTCAGCCGGCCACCACCAACCTGTGTTTCGGCGGCGGTGATTGGAAGACCCTCTACTTCACCAGTCGCAACACCGTCGGCAGCGTGCCCATCAAAGTTGCCGGGCTCCCGGTGCCTGCCAAGTAGTAGAACCAAGCACTCATAACCAGGAGGACATAACCATGCGAGTAGTACGCATCGCCAACGTGGAGCACGTACCATTGGGGCCCGCGGAGCCCGTGCCCGGCTGGACCGGAGGTGAAGTCCATCGCACGCGTCAACCCATCATTCCGGAGGGTGAGAGCGATTTCTTCAACGCCAGCGTGGTCAATTTTCAAACCGGCGCGCAAACCGGGTGGCACCGGCACAGCAGCGACCAGATCCTGGTGATAACCGTCGGCAACGGAATCGTCGCCACTGAGACCGAAGAGCATCACGTCGGCGTTGGTGACGTGGTACAGGTCAAGGCCGGCGAAAACCATTGGCACGGCGCCACCGCCAACGGTTACATGGGACACATTACCATCACCACCAACGACAGCACCGCCAGCCGCTGACGCGACCGCTCAGCACACTGCTCAGGGGCAGGTCTTGCGCCTGCCCCTGCCGATTCCAACAGGAGCGCGACCATGGACCTCATCGACGAAATCCTAGACAACGTCAAAACCATCGCGGTGGTTGGGTTGTCCGACAATCCGGCACGAGACAGCCACGGCGTCTCTGCCTATATGCAGTCGCACGGATACCGGATCATTCCGGTCAATCCCGCTCTGAAAGGCGCGACGGTGCTGGGAGAACAATCCTACGATGACCTGGCGTCAGCGTCGGCGGCGGCGGTGTCGCAAGGAGCATCCATCGACCTGGTGGACGTTTTTCGTCGCAGCGAGTTCGCCGGGTCCGTCACAGATGACGCGGTCAGCATTGGCGCCCGTTACGTTTGGATGCAGGACGGCGTGGTGGACGCGGACGCGGCGGAGCGCGCGACACGTTCCGGTCTTGGCGTAATCATGGACGATTGCATCCTGCGGCAGCACAAGCGACGGCGTGGAGCATAAACGGTCCACGCTCGTCGCGTTCTACGAGAGCGGCGAGCCAGGGTTCCAGGTATAGGGCGCGTCCGGTACGCGCCCTTGTGTTTTGGGGTTCTCTGCGGACCAGGGCCTGTTCACACTTTCCGTCATTTGCCTGACATTTTCCGTTATTCCCGGGACAGTGGGAATCCAGAAAATACAAAATAAAGCCAACGGTACTGTTACCGAGACTTTTCTGCTTTCGCAGGAACGGCGTATGGTTTTCAAAACAACAGGCCGTTGCTGTTACCGGAACGGTTCTCCGCTCACCGTCCGCTCGTCCTTCAACAGGCTCAGGGTGAGCGGACTGCCTGGGCTACGGGTTGCCGCATCGCCGGACGGATGGGGGATGGGCGGGCGGGTTTGAAAGCTGCCCATGCGTTTGCATGGCCGCTGGCGAACCACCATGGTGGGACGGCGCCGGGCGGGCGTCGTCTTTCCGGAGGGGTGGAGGGTTTCTCGTCCCTGCGGTTGGTGGTTCGTTGGTTGGCGGTTGGTTTTGGTTTGGTTTGGTGTGAGAGGCGGGATTCCGGATCGTTGTCAGCGCACGGCCAGTACGCAACTATTTGAACGGCAGTTTCGTGGTCGCAGGACTATTTGGTTGAGTCCCTACCACGCGGGCCCGAACAATCCCGGTGGGCCAGTGGGGCACCGCCGGTGAGTACGTTGGTCGGATATCGGCGAATTGCCACCTGGACCGGTTTCGATTTGTTGCTGACGGGGTTGGCCGTCGATCCGGAATCTTGCCTCTCTGGGGTTGGGATGGAGCAGCTGCTTGATCTAGACGGTATTAGGATATACGTTCGTATTGGTGGTGTCAAGGGGTTATTTTACAGGGATGCACAGGATGTACAGGATAAACGGGATGCCTGAGTTGATTGGGGTGGGGCTCGTTTTTTACAGGGATGTACAGGATTTACAGGATGATGGGATTGCGGGTGGGACGGGCCATTCGTCCTTCGACAGGGTCGGGATGGGGGGACTGCCTCAACTATTGTCGATAATCGAATGGCCTGGGCGCAAGCAGGATTGCCTTGACACCCCAAACGCTGGCGCGTACCATTCGGCCATCTGTCCGGGATTACCGTACGGCTCCACCACTAAGTGCTGTTTGGTACGGTATTTCTTCGAATTTCGGTATTTGATGACCGAAATCGTCACAACCACCCAGGAGGTAATCGCTATGCCCACCAACCAGGAAATTGCCCAGATGGCGCACCTGATGCGTCGGGCCGGTTTCGGCGCCACCTACGCCGAATTGGAACAGCGCGCCACCGCCGGTTATGAAGCGACCGTCGAAGATCTGCTGAACCCGCAGGCGCAGCCCGATCTGGAAATGGACATCCTGGAGCGCCACTTCGTTGACTGGAAAGAGATGAATGCTCTTGAAGTCAACCAGGCGTACTGGACCTACCGGATGATCAACACCAAGCGACCCTTGGAAGAAAAAATCGCCCTGTTCTGGCATGGCATCCTCTGCACCGGCAACTCGAAGTGCGAGCACGGACGCCAGATTCAGCTTCAACTGGACATGTTCCGCGAACTGGGCATGGGCAACTTCGACGTCCTGCTCAAGGGTCTGTCCCGCGACCCGGCCATGGTGTTCTACCTGGACAACTGCATGAGCCACAAGGGCGCCATCAATGAGAACTGGGGCCGAGAACTTCTTGAGTTGTTCTCCCTGGGCGTCGGGATGGATGGTCAGGCCAACTACAGCGAGGACGACGTGAAGGAAGCGGCCCGCGCTTTCACCGGTTGGACCATCACCAACGCAGTGCCGCGGTATCCCTACGGCCGCTATGAATCCGGGTTCATCTACAACCCCTACGATCACGACGAGGAGACCAAGACGTTCCTCGGCGAAACGGGCAATTTCAACGGCGACGACATCGTTGAAATAATTTGCAGGCAGCAATCGGCCGCCCGGTTCGTGGCGCGCCACCTTTACAATTTCTTCGTCGCTGACGAAGTCCAGGTTCCGGCCTGGCAGAACACTGAACCGCGCGACCCCGAAGCAATCGCGCTGCTCGAGCAGACCTACTTCGACTCCGGGTACAACCTCACCGCCATGCTGCGCGTGCTGTTCAACTCCGATTTCTTCAAGAACGCGCAATTCGAAAAGGTCAAGAGCCCGGCGGAGGTGGTTATCGGCACGATGCGCCTGGTGCAGGACTTCACGTCACCGAAGCTTGGCCTGCAGCCCCTAGCCAACACCATCCGCTACATGGGTCAGGATCTGATGAACCCACCGACGGTGGAAGGATGGCACACCGGCGCCGAGTGGATTGACTCCGGCACCCTGGTGGAGCGGATCAACTTCGCGGCGGATCAGGTGGGCAACATCAGCCTGCCGGGCATCAGAGAGATTGTCGCTCGCCTCAACAGTGAGCAGGTGACCAGCCCTGACGCAATAGTTGACCGCTGCCTGGAGATGGTCGGCGCCTACGAACTGGCCCCCGAAACCCGCGACCAACTGATTGCCTACACCAGCAACAACGCCGGCGTCGTCCCCGGCACTCCCGAGTATTCCGAGGCCGTCGCGCAGACGCTCCAACTGATTGTGAGCACCCAGGAGTACCAGTTCGCGTAATCTGGACACCGCCCGAGCCGATCCCGCGGGGGCGGAGCAACGTCCCCGCGCCTTCAAAGATTCAGAAGGAGAACCAATATGACCGCAACCAAGAAAGATCCGGTGCTGGTGGTCCTCCAGCTTTCCGGCGGCAACGACGCGCTGAACACGTTGGTGCCCCACGGCGACCCGCTTTACTACGACAACCGTCCTTCGGTGCGCGTGCCTGAGGGTCAGGCCCTTGACCTCAACGGGCACGTCGGGCTCAACCCCAATATGGGCCCCATCAAGCGGCTGTATGACGAGGGCAAGGTTGCCATCATCCAGGGTGTTGGGTACGCCAACCCCAACCGCAGCCACTTCCGCAGCATGGACATCTGGCACACCTGCGAGCCCGACAAGCAGGGCACCGAAGGTTGGCTGGGTCGCGCCATCAGGGAAATAGACCCCAACAAGGAAAACGTGCTGACCGGCGTGAACTTTGGCCGTGGCCTTCCCCGCGCCCTGGCAGCCCCCGGCGTGCCCGTCGCATCCGTTGGCAACCTGGCCACCTACGGCGTGCTGACCGGAATTGAAGCCGACGATCAGCGTACCGAGGCGCTGGACATCTTCTCCAAGATGTACTCCCCGACCATCGGCCGCAGTTCGGTGGTGGACTATCTGTCCCAAACCGGAATGGATGCCCTGAAGGGCGCCGACGTCCTGAGCACCGCCCCCGAAATGTACAGTTCCACCGTGGAGTACGGCGGAGACGTGGTTGCCCAGTACATGAAGAACATCGCCCAGGTTCACCTGGCCGGGTTCGGGACGCGTGTCCTCTACACGACCGCCCCGTACAACAGCTTTGATACCCACGCGGGCGAGTTGGCGGCACACGCCAGTTTGTGGACCAATACGTCGAATGCAGTCGCCGACTTCCTGGACGACCTGCGGGAGCACGATGCCAGCGACAATGTGACGCTGCTTGTCTTTACGGAATTTGGGCGTCGCGTGCATGACAACGGCTCTGGAACCGACCACGGCAGTGGCGGGGTTGCCTTCGTCATCGGCGACAACGTCAAGGGTGGGCTGTACGGCGAGTACCCGTCCCTGGAAGAGGACAAACTGCTGGAAGGCGACCTGCACTTCAACAATGATTTCCGCAGCATCTACACCGACCTTCTGGATGGTTGGATGGGGCTGGACGCGCAATCTCTGGTGAACGGCAACTTCGAGAGATTCAATTTCATCTAGGCGTCGCGCAGGGGCGAACCAACCTTCGCCCCTGGACAATCTGCCGTTCTGCCATCCGTGCCAACGGAGGAAACTTTTATGACCACAACGATTGACCGCACGGCGACGCCGACCCTCGGCATCTCCCTGCAATACAGTCACACCATCGGCCGAGCCGAGTTTTCCGGCCCCGGGTTCCGCAACCCTACGGCTATGGCTCGTGCCGAAGACGACATCATGTATGTCGCCAATCGCTCCTATGATTATCGGCCCGACGGCAAGCGCATCACCATGTGTACGGTGGGCGAAGAATTCATCAGTGAATTTGCCAAGGGCGTGTTCGAGCAGGGTGACGGCGAGTCAGTTTCGGATGATGGCGCCATCATCTGGCCCACCGCGATCACCGTGGGTCCCAACGGGAATGTATACCTGGCCGACGAGTATCTTGACCGCATCAGCATCTACTCTGCCGACGGCGAGTATCTCGCAAAGTGGGAGCGCCCGGGCGACGGTGACGGCCAGTGGAACAAGCCCAGCGGCATGGTGTTCGGGAAGGACGATGTCCTGTACCTGGTTGACAGCAACAATCACCGGGTACAGATGCTGTCCACGGACGGGGAGTACCTGGGTCAGTGGGGAGAGTTCGGCGCCGGCGAGGGGCAGTTCAACATGCCCTTTGGCATTGATACCGACTCTGCCGGCAACGTGTACGTCGCCGACTGGCGCAACGACCGGATTCAGAAATTCACGTCCGCCGGCCAGTTTGTGATGGCATTCGGCGCAACGGGGGACGGCCCCGGCCAGTTCAACCGACCCACCGACGTCGCGGTGGACAACGATGGCGCGATCTACGTTGCCGACTGGAACAACGACCGGCTGCAGGCCTTCCATCCCGACGGATCCTACGCCGGCATGACGTACGGTGAAGCGACCATTTCGCAGTGGGGAACCGGCAAGCTGGACGCCAACCCCGAGATGTGGGAAGAGCGCAAGATCTCCCAGGGCCTCGACCGCGAGAAGCTGTTCTGGGGTCCCATCGCAGTTGAATGCGACGATGAGGGCCGCATCTTCGTGGTGGAAACTGCCCGGTCCCGTATCCAGGTATTCCACAAGCAGATCCCCATCTTCTACGGCGTAAACGAACGCGTGACCGGAGGCGGCGGGCGGCTGTAGGCCGGTTTGCCGGATCCCGTGATCTTTGGGGGGTGGGCGGCAAAACCCACCCCCCAAACCCGGAGTGGCGTTGCGCGTGCTGCGACCCACGTCAGGGTGATATACTGGTTTACTATAATTCCTGCCATTTGGATGTAATGTTTTGACCACACAGGAACATCTGGTAGCGCAACTGAAACCGCTGGGGATCCGGTTGACCCCGCAGCGCCTCGCCATCGCGGAGGTCGTCGTGAATTCGGCCGACCACCCCACGGTGCGGGAAATCTTTGAGCGAGTTCGGGATTTCTTTCCGTACGTCACGTTGGCTACCGTCTATTCCACCCTGGGGCTGCTGGAGCAGGCAGGCATCGTCCGGGAATTGCCATTTCAGAAACTGTCCCGTTACGACGCCAACCTGTCGCCACATGCCAATCTGGTGTGCTTGGGTTGCGGTTCGGTGGTGGATGCCGACGTTGGACAGGAACGTGTATCCGAACTGGAGCAGTCCATCAGTCAGAACACCGATTTTCGCATATCCTCGCAGCGTGTAGATTTCTATGGCTATTGCGAGGGTTGCGCCCGTGATGAGTGAGTCTCGCGGCACCGACGTTCGCGTTCCCATTGGCTTACCTTTCCCGACTGAGCCTGACCAATTTCCGTAACTTTCGACAGGTGGACCTGGATCTTCCCGTCGGGGTGGTGGTATTTTACGGGGGCAATGCCCAGGGCAAGACTGCTCTGTTGGAAGCCGCTTATACCCTCGCAGTCGGACGCGCTTTTCGCGCCGAACGGGAGCGCGAGGTGGTGAACTTTGAAGCGGCACGCATGGCGGATGCCGCCTACATCACCGGCGTCGCGTCCGACGGCGATCAACGCTTCACCGTCGTGGTCGGATACCAGCCGGAAGCGCCCACGCCCATGGCGGAGCGGGATGGTTCGGAATCAGTATCCGCCGACCTGCCGGCGGCATCCAAGCAGATTCGAGTGAACCGGCAGCCGTCCACCGCCGCTGGCCTAATCGGACGCATCGGGGCGATGCTGTTCGTCGTGGATGATCTGGAACTGGTGCTGGGCGCCCCCACACATCGGCGCCGGTATCTCGACGTATTGATTTCCCAGGCCCACCGGCCGTACCTGGATGCACTGCAGCGTTACCATTCTGCGTTGCGCAACCGCAATAGCTTGCTGCGTTCCCAGCGCGATGGCAGGGTGGAACCCGATGAAATGGAGTACTGGGACATTCAGTTGGTGAAGCACGGCGCCACGGTTATCGACTATCGGAATGATGCCGTAGCGCGCCTGGCCGGTCTTGCCGAACAGCACCACCAGGAATTGGTAGAACCGGGCCACCATCTGTCGATGGAATATCGACCGAACGTGTTGCCCGGGTATTCTGTGGACTCAACCAAGGAGGGGTTCAGGAGCCTCTTGCAACAACGACTCCACCGGGAACGCGCGACTGGAACGACCGCCACCGGTCCTCACCGCGATGACTTTGCGATTTTCGTCAACGGGCGGGATGCAAATGCCTTTGCCTCCCGGGGAGAGGCGCGCACCATCGCGCTCTCCTTGAGGCTCGCAGAGGCCGATTATCTCTCCGAAGCGCGCAGCGATGATCCCATCATCTTGCTGGATGACGTTTTTTCTGAGATGGATGACCGGCGCAGGGAACGAGTCTTGCGCAAAACTGCGGGCTACCGTCAGGCTTTGATCACGACCACGGATGTTGATTTGGTTCGTTCTACACTGGGTGACGACGCGACCTATTTTCGCGTTTCGGATGGCGATGTTTCCAGGCATCCGTAATTCGCCTGAGCGCGTATACCGGTCATGCACACCGCCAGTTGATCGACATGGATGATTGTCATGGACTCTGCGAAAGCCGCCGCTGACATACTGCTCACGTCGGAGTATGTTATTGCCCTGACGGGCGCCGGCTTGTCGGTCGAAAGCGGCATTCCGTCGTTTCGTGGACCGGATGGTTTGTGGACTCGCTACGGCCAGCCATCGAACCTCTCGTTTCGGGAATTTTCGCGCGACCCCCAGGCATGGTGGGAACTCAGGTTGCGGGATGAAGCGACCCCGGGGAATCCCACGTATGACCTGAAGGACGCGGTTGACCGGGCGGTTCCAAACGCGGGTCATCATGCGCTGGCAGAACTGGAGAGTATAGGGATATTGCAATCGGTGATCACGCAAAACGTCGATGGCCTGCACACTCTGGCGGGTTCGCGGTCCATCCTGGAAATCCATGGGAACCGAAACCACCTGCGTTGCGTGGGATGCGGATACCGGCGTCCCCGAGAGGGGTTTGTCATCACGGACCTGCCGCCCGTTTGTCCCGACTGCGGAGGCGTCATCAAACTGGACACGGTGATGTTCGGAGAACCAATCCCGCGAGGTATCCTGCAATCGTGCTTCGAGGAAGTGCAGATGTGCGATGCTATTTTGTTGGTGGGCACCTCCGGTTCGGTCAATCCGGCGGCCCAGTTCCCTTTGCTGGCCAGGGAGCGTGGCGCGCGGATTGTTGAAGTCAACCCGGGCCCTACCCAACTCACTTCCGTGGCCGACGTGATAGTTGCCGACCCGGCGGGCGTGGCGCTGCCCACAATCGTCGATGCGGTCCGTTCGGTCTCATCAGGATCAAGTTGATATGGGTCGATTATTGAACAACTGGTGGGAGGCTATCTCCCATTGGGCTGCCGGGACCACCGTCACCTGGACTGACCTGATGGTTGCCGGGATCATAGTTTTGGCATCCGTGGTCTTTGCGTTCCTGTTCAGCCGGCTACTGTCGCGCCTGATGTTGCGCATGGCGCGTTTTTCTTCGGGCGATCTGGACGACAGAGTCATTTCGGCAGCGCGTGGGCCGATAACCGGGCTGATCATATTGGCCGGGGCGTACATCGCCGCAACCTTCCCTCTGACGCTTTCCGACACCGTTCACGATGTGGTCGACAAGGTTGCAGCGCTGGTGGCCATCGCCATCGGAGCGTTCCTGATCACCGGCGTGAGCGGGGCGATAATATCGTGGCTGGAGGAACTGCTCGAAAACAGCGACCCTGACAATGCGGGGAACTGGGCATTGCCATTGGCCCGCCGGGGCGTCCTGGTTGTTGTGGTCGCGATGGCGGGGATGGTCTCGCTGGACCTGCTCGGGATCAACATCAGCCCGCTGATTGCAGGATTGGGCATCGGCGGTTTGGCGGTTGCGTGGGCCCTGCAACCCACGCTGACCAATCTTTTTGCCGGAACCTATGTGATCACCGAGGGAGTGGTCAGCGCTGGCGACTACATCGAAATGGAAAACGGCGTCACCGGTTATGTGGTGGACGTCAACTGGCGCAGCACGAGATTGCGCACCTGGACCAACAACCTGGTGGTGGTGCCAAATTCCCGGTTCGCTGAAAACATCATCACCAATTTCAGCAAGCCCGATGAACATGTCAACGTGTACCTCACATGCGGTGTGGCTTACGAAAGCGACCTGGAACGCGTTGAGGCGGTGAGCATGGATGTGATGCAACTGGTCGAGAGTAACCATCCGGGCGTAGTTCGAGAGTACGGGGTTTATTTCGGGTACGACACTTTTGGCGACAGCAACGTCGATTTCTGGCTGTTCATGCAGGCTTCCGATCGCCTGGCGAGCTTTGAAGTGCGCAGCGAACTCATCAAACAGCTTCATGCACGGCTGGCTGCCGAAGGGATCACCATAAACTATCCGGTGCGGTCGCTGCACTTTCCCGATGGGTGGGCCCCGCAGGATGGACCGCCGTCACCCGTGGCATCCGTCCGCCCGACCCCAACGCCCTCAGCGCGAACCCGCTCATCGTTGCCAACGGACGCGCCTGGGGGTGGCGGAGACGGGCCGGACGTTTAGCGCAAGGACCGACGCATCGGCAACCGGTGTTGTGGCACTGACCAAGGCGAAGGGCGACCAACCGGTCGCCCTTTTTCATCATCAGTGAGACGCTCGCGTCCTCACCGGGACAACCCGTAAGCGGTTGCTTGCAAGCGCGGGTCTTCCGTAGCGTTCAGTCGTTGGGTGATGCTGTCGATCAATGCGCCGACAGCGGTTTCTCCCCAGAACCATTGATGGATTTCAGCCTCATTGTCGTCGGGCCTTTGCGCCATCCTGGCTTCGTAGCAAAACGCCTTGAGATCATCGGCGCAATAGCGAACGAATTGCGGCACGGTCACATCGGAAGGACGTTCGTCCATGTCCGCGGTATCGCTCTCGGCGTAGGTTTCCAAGAATCGTATGATTCCGCGGAACCGGCGCTGGGGAATACCGGTAACACCCACGGCGGTGCGGCCGCGCTGTTCCTGCCAGCGCTCATAGTATCCGCGAAGCGCCGTGATTTCGCCAGCGGCGTCCAGCGATGTGGCGTCCCCACCGTTCCTGGCAGCCGCGACTTCGGACGCTTGCGGCATCCCAACGGGGCCCGCATCCTCCGGGTAATCTGACAGAACCGGCCCGGCGTCAGATTCCAATGTGGCCAGCGCGGCCGCGATCACCTGATGCTGGAAGTCCGGGTCATCCGGCTTGCCAAGGGCGTAACCGAAGTAGAAGGGCACCCACAAAGCGCGCGGTGGGCGTACCCTCTCCGCGTGTTCCCGCACCAAAGCGATTGCGACGGTGGTCAATCCGGCCGCTTCGAACACCCTGGCCAGCACGCTCACGGCGTGTGTGCACAGTGGTCAAGTGGGTGTGAGAAATACCAGGTCAACGCCGTCCTCCCGCAATCGCTGGGCCACTTCGGGTCCGGTTTGTTCGGCGACAACGGTACAGTCCCTCAACGCGCCCATGAACGAGTAATGGTTGGGCCCCACGCCTCCCAGGATGCCCCGTTCGGCCAATTCCCGAATCCGATCAGCCGGGTAGGTGACGTTGATGTCCCGGTAGATGGCGGTCCGGTCGAAACCGATGCTGAAGTGGCTCTGAACAATGTCCGCGACATCCGAATTGCTGGGCAGGACGCGGTAGGTGGATTCGCCACCCGGATGGTCGCGGTTGAACGGCTTGTCATCGCGGAGATGGAGTCCGGCCGTGGTTACGATCGCCGCCGTGCTTTCCGCAAGCGGTTTCCGCAACGGAGACCAAGGAACGTCGTCAGACTCCATGCACGGAAAGAATTCCAGCATTCGTCGTTGAACTTCCGACAGTATTTCCAAACGGGGCATGGGTTCTCTCCTGATGATTCTGATGCGCCCCCGTGAAACGGAATGCGTATCACTTGACGCGGTCAGGCGCTCTGGGACGAACTAGTCAAACATGATGGCGCCGCGGCCGATCTCGCCCCGGTCCAGGTCGTCGTAGGCTTCGTTGATCTGATCCAGGGTGTAATGACGCACCACCAAGTCGTCCAGGTTGAGTTTGCCCGACCGGTACATATCCACCATGACCGGCATATCGGTCCTGGACCGAGCCGAGCCATAGTAGGAGCCGCGCAGGGTCTTTTCGTTGCGGACCAGGTCAACCGCGTTGATGCTGGCTTCCTGACCCCAGGGAGCGATACCCACCACCGTTACGACACCGCGCTTGCCTGCCATCTCGTAGGCTGCCTTGGTGGTGTCGGCGCTGCCAAAAACTTCGAAGGTATAGTCGGCCCCGCGCCCGCCGGTGAGGTCTCTCACCTGCCGAACCGGGTCCTGGTCGGCGCCGTTGACCGTGTGTGTCGCGCCGAATTTCATGGCGAATTCCAATTGAGCTTCCCGGATATCCACGGCGATGATCTGCCCGGCGTTGGCCAAAGCCGCCCCCATGATCACGTTCAGGCCCACTCCGCCGCAACCGATGACGGCAACCGTGCTGCCGGCTTTGATTTCGGCGCTGTACAACGCCGCTCCGACTCCGGTGGTCACCGAGCACCCGATCATGGCCGCCTTGTCCATCGCCAAACCGTCCGTTACTGGAACGACGCCGGTTTCCGGAATCACGGCGTATTCGGCGAAGCAGGCGACTTTACCCATGTGGTGGATGTCCTTGCCCGCGGCATGGAGTCGGGTGGTCCCATCCAGGAGGTTGGCGCCGGTGGCGGCGTGCAGGTCGCACAGGTTGCTGTAGCCTTCAAGGCATGAGCGGCAGCGTCCACAGGCGGGGACGAACGACAGTATCACCTGGTCGCCTTCGCTGGCCAGGGTGACGCCAGGACCGGTCTGGACTACTGTGCCGGCGCCTTCGTGCCCGAGCACCACCGGAATGGCGATGGGGGCGTCGCCGTGCATGAAGTGACGGTCGCTGCGACAGACGCCGGCGGCGCCAACCTTGACCAACACTTCTCCGGCCTTTGGCTCGTCGAGGTCAACCTCGCAAATGTCCAGCGGTTGGCCCACTTCCCATAAAACAGCAGCTTTAACCTTCAAAACTTGACCCTCCTGACGGCTGCGAACGGTGATTCACAATCACGTCGCATGAATACGATTGGTGTCTGAACATTGTAGATTACCCGACGCAATCCCGCCATACCCGGGGTCGGACGGCAACCGTTCAGAGTAGGCGCAGTGAATTGGGTGGAAGGTAATTCAAAAACGCCAGCAACCAGCCCGATAGACTCGCAGCACGGGCGGCGGAGGAAGGCATGGGGCATCCGCATGGACCGGACGACACGGCCCAGCGCAAATTGCCGAATATGGTCGGGCCATTGTCAGACGTTAGATGCGGGGGCATGCGTGGCGCGGTTGGGTCCCTTTTGCCGCCGGGCGGCGGCTGCACCATGTGCTGGGAGTTGAGTCGGTGGCAAGTGGATGCAGATTCGTTTTGCGGTTAGAATGACCAACACGCCACGCATCAGGAGCAGCGATTGCAGCGGAAAACACAGGAATCATCAGGAGCAAAATGGGGCCGGAAACATTTGCAGGGTTGATTCCATGGATGCTGATTTGGCCGGTCAAACCGGCCGAGCAGGAACGAATCGATGCGGTTTCGGTGCCTTGACATAAGACGAGCTTTCCTCGCCCGCATGCCCTGTACCATAATGGGGTTGCGTCAAAAGACATTGTTGGAGACAAGCGATGCCAAAGATTATCCCGGTACCCGATGAACAGAGCCAGCCCTTCTGGGACGCGGTAAATGAACAACGTCTGATCCTCCAGAACTGTACCGCCTGCGACAAGCTTCAGTACCCGCCCCAGCGGGCCTGCCAGGTGTGCGGCTCCGCCGATGGTCTGGAGTGGAAAGAGGTGGACGGCAAGGGCCACATCGCCACATTCATCGTCATCGAGGACGGTCGCCTCAACCGTCGGATGCTCGACCAGCCCTACAATCTAGCCCTAGTAACGCTGGACCAGGATCCCACCGTGAACTTTTACTCCAACCTTCCGGGTGTGCCGGCCTACGAGGTGCCGTTGGGCGCGGCCGTGGAGGTGACCTTCGAGGAGGTGGCCCCCGGCCAGTTGATACACGAGTGGCGAGTGGTGGAATAGCCAGCATTGGAGATTCGCGCTTGTTCGTGGACAAGCGAAAGAAAAGGACGGACTATGACCAGCAGCAATAACTTCCAGTGGCGCAGGGACCGGGACGGCCTCGGAGTGTGGGAACACCGGGGCAAGGTGGCCGTGGCCGGCTACGGCCATTCGCCGGTGGACCGGCGGTGGGACGAGAAGAACCTGGATGCCTCCCTGGGCGCCTACACGATCATGGCTTGCGAAAAGGCCATGGAGCAGGCCGGAGTCACCATCGACCAGGTGGACGGAATCGTCTGCTGCGACAGCCACATCGCCGGCGGCAGCGGAGGGACCGCCTCCGTGTGGGCGCCGCGGCCCTATTTCGACCCGCCGTACGACTCGGAGTACGGGTTGACCCTGATCAACGCTCAGTGGCTCATTGATACCATGGGCTTCAAGAACGTCAAATTTGCGCCCACCGGGGTGCCGACCATTGGCGAGATGGTGGGCATGGCGTCCCAGGCCGTGGGCGACGGCGTGTGCTCCACCTGCCTGGTGATCTATCCCACCGGCAACATGGAGGGGCGCTACCGGCGTGGCGGCGAGAATGCCGACGACTACGCGCGGGGCGCGCGCCAGTGGACCGTTCCCTGGGGCAACCACGGCGGCAACGACTTCATCAACATCTTCCCACACCGTCAGTACCTGATGAAATACGGCGGCGTGCATGAGGACATTGCCCCCTTTGTCATCAACCAGCACAAGAACGGGATGCTCACCCCCTGGGGGTACAACGCCACCCACAACGTTCAGCCCATATCGGTGGAGGACTACATAGGCTCACGACCAATCCTGAATCCTCTGCGCATTTGGGACTGCGACCGTCCCGTCAACGCTTCGGCGGCCTACCTGTTCACCACCAGTGAGCGGGCGCAGGATATGAAATCCCAGCCGGTGTATGTACTCAACCATTCCCAGCACAACTTCCCGTTCCGGACCACCCAGCCAGACCTTGACGAGTTGGAGATGTGGACCGACCGGCAGGCCGCCCGCATGTACGAAGGCGCCGGCCTTGGCTCCGCGGACGTGGACATCTTCAACCCCTACGACGGCTACTCGATAATGACCCAGTTCTTCCTGGAAGGCTTCCAGTGGCACGGGGTCAAACGGGGCGAAGCTTTTGACTTCTACGCTGGCGACATCACCGTCAAGGGCCCACATCCCTTCAGTTCCAGCGGGGGCAACCTGGGGAACGGCCGCACCCGCACCGCCATGTACACCGACAGCATCGAGCAACTGCGCGGCACCGCCGGCGACCGCCAGGTGACCGTACGGGCCGAAACCGCCCTGTGCGCGTTCACCACCCCGAGCAGCGGTGGCTGGCTGATGTTGGGCAAGTATCCGTCGTGATATTTCAGGACACGGCGCGCAGATTCTGACGCAAAAAACACGCTCCTGGTTTCGGGGATGATGGTTTGTGCAAGAGAAAACCCCCAGAAACCGGGAGTGCGCCATAGGCGGTACCTTCAGCGCAGGCTGACAGTGCCGCCATCGCTTTGGGCCCCCACGGCTTGATGGCTAACACAGGGCCGATGCCGTCCATCAACGTCGGGTCCCGGTGGGTCGAAGACAGGATGGCCTCATGCGCGCATTTTCCCGGCCGGGGGTAAAGGGTCCCTTTTACTTTGATGTCTGTTTGACGCGGTTGGGGACGCTGGATCCACACCGTATCTCGGCGTTGATGGGGCTTGCTCCTTTCAACCGGAACTGTGCGCGTTGCCAACAGGCGGCGTTCAGCCGATGATCGGTGCACTATTCAGCGCAGCAAGCAAACCGTTAGCCGGTGAGCCGGGAAGCAGGTAGCGGAGGTGTTTGGCCCGAGGCAGACGGTGGCTGTCGGTCCGAAACTGCGGTACTGTCGGGCGGCGTGCAACCAGTCTGGATGGAAACAACCACCGCGCTGATTACAACGAAGATCCTGTATCACCTGAGCGCCACCGCATGGCGGCCATTTCGAGTTCCCAACGGATAAACTGCCCCGTTGAATCCGTATTAGGGGGTGTCGTCAAAACAATGTGAGGGTGATAGATTGGAGTGAGTTGGGAGAGTTTGGAGGGTGGGGAGTATGCGAGCAGCGCACCGGCGCCACGATATGACTGATGATGTTTGGGAGCGATTGAGGCCGCATCTGCCCGGGGGAGAGGGCAAGCAGGGCAGACCGGCCCATGACAACCGTCGGTTTATCGACGCCGTGTGCTGGATTTTGCGTACCGGAGCGCCCTGGCGGGATTTGCCGCCGGACTACGGAGACTGGAAGAACACTCACCGGCGGTTCTGCCGCTGGCGGGATCGGGGAGTGTGGTCCGGACTGCTGGAGGCGGTGATGGATGACCCTGATTTCGAATGGCTGATGATCGACGCCAGCTACATCAAGGCCCATCCCCATAGCGCTGGGGCCCGGGGCGGCAACCAGGCCATGGGCCGCACCAAAGGGGGCTGAACAGCAAGCTGCGCCTGGCGGTGGACTCCCACGGGATGCCGGTCAGGCTGGGCGTTACCGAGGGCACGGTGGCCGACTCCTCCCAGGCATTGCGTCTGATCCAGGGGATCGAGGCCCAGTGCCTGCTGGCGGACAAAGCCTACGACACCAATGAAATCATAGCCATGGCCCGGGAATTGGGCATGGACCCAGTGATACCACCGAAGAGGAACCGGAGGGAGCAGCGGGACTATGACCCGGCGCTGTACCGGTTGAGACACCTGGTGGAGAACGGTTTCCTGGAGTTCAAGCAGTGGCGCGGCGTGGCGACCCGTTATGCCAAGAGAGCCGCGTCTTACCTGGCCATCTGCCAACTCCGGGCAGTGATGGTCTGGAGCAAACTCTTTTGACGACACCCCCTAGAGGCAGAGCCGGGTTGATTCGGGATTGCTCTCCCTGGCCAGGCGGGTCGATGAGCTAGAAGAGTCCCTATTCGAAACGCAAGCGGACACAAAAATGGAGCGGAAGACGGGATTAGGCCCCGAACCGAAGGCCTAATCCCGTCTCCAAGTTTGTGGGCATACAGGAGCAGTGACTGACTATGCGGCGTCCTCCATGTACTCCGCGAACAAGTTGGCCAACCTCGACTGCGCTCCCTTGAGCACGTGGCCATACAGGTCCAGCGTCATGGCCACCGACGAGTGGCCCAGCCTCCTGGAAATCACAAGGATGTTGTCCTCATGTTCTAGGGGGTGTCGTCAAAAGAGTTTGCTCCAGACCATCACTGCCCGGAGTTGGCAGATGGCCAGGTAAGACGCGGCTCTCTTGGCATAACGGGTCGCCACGCCGCGCCACTGCTTGAACTCCAGGAAACCGTTCTCCACCAGGTGTCTCAACCGGTACAGCGCCGGGTCATAGTCCCGCTGCTCCCTCCGGTTCCTCTTCGGTGGTATCACTGGGTCCATGCCCAATTCCCGGGCCGTGGCTATGATTTCATTGGTGTCGTAGGCTTTGTCCGCCAGCAGGCACTGGGCCTCGATCCCCTGGATCAGACGCAATGCCTGGGAGGAGTCGGCCTCCGTGCCCTCGGTAACGGCCAGCCTGACCGGCATCCCGTGGGAGTCCACCGCCAGGTGCAGCTTGCTGTTCAGCCCCCTTTGGTGCGGCCCATGGCCTGGTTGCCGCCCCGGGCCCCAGCGCTATGGGGATGGGCCTTGATATAGCTGGCGTCGATCATCAGCCATTCGAAATCAGGGTCATCCATCACCGCCTCCAGCAGTCCGGACCACACTCCACGGTCCCGCCAGCGGCAGAACCGCCGGTGGGTGTTCTTCCAGTCTCCGTAGTCCGGCGGCAAATCCCGCCAGGGCGCTCCGGTACGCAAAATCCAGCACACGGCGTCGATAAACCGACGGTTGTCATGGGCCGGTCTGCCCTGCTTGCCCTCTCCCCCGGGCAGATGCGGCCTCAATCGCTCCCAAACATCATCAGTCATATCGTGGCGCCGGTGCGCTGCTCGCATACTCCCCACCCTCCAAACTCTCCCAACTCACTCCAATCTATCACCCTCACATGGTTTTGACGACACCCCCTAGGGCAACCGAAGCGTGAAAGTGCCGGAAGCTGTGCAGGGTCAGGCTGTCGACGCCGGCCAGTTCGGCATAATGCTTAAGTTTGCGGTCCAAGGTAGTCGGCCTCGAAAAGTTGCCATCCCTGCCCGGGAATACCAGTTCGCTGGATCCCAAGCGGTTTTCCACCCTTTCCTTGTGTTCACATAGCACTGCTGTCGTCCGCGCGTCCAGGTCGATGGTGCGGTTCCCTTTCGCAGTTTTTGGCGCTTTTCTCACCAAGCCAAGACCCGAGACCTTAACCGCCGCCTCCCGTACGCGGATGGCGTGTTGCTGGTGTTCAAGTATCTCCACGTTAGCGAAGCGTAGAGCGATGAGTTCGCTCCTGCGCATTCCGGTATATACCGCGACGTGGACGAAAGCGTGGAATTCGGGGTCTCGTTCCCCGAGGACACGCAGAATCTTTGCCACGTCCTCTCGGTCCGGGATTTGAATTTCCGGACGTTCGGTTCGTAGGCCTCGGACACTGGCTGCCGGATTACGGTCAAGGATTTCGATCTCAGTCGCGAACTTGCAGGCTCCGGAAACTAGTATTCAGTCAAACCTGTATTGGCAGATGAAGGACGTAATGGGCCATAGTTGCTACGGTGGTGGCAAACAGCGGTGCGGGAGGTGCGGCAGGCATGGCTCAGGAGAAATATTCGGTACAGTTGTCGGTGGAGGATCGGACCCAGCTGGAGCGGTTGATTCGCAGCGGCCGGAGTTCGGCACGGGTCATCAATCGAGCTCGCATCCTGCTCAAGACCGACGAGGGTTGGAGCGCGGCCCAGGTGGCGGCGGCCCTGGACACGTCGCAGCGCACGGTGTTTCGCACCAAGCGGCGGTACGCCGAGGAGGGATTGGACGGCGTACTCCACGACCGTCCTCAAGCCAACCGGTACCGCAAGCTGGATGATCGGGGCGAAGCCAGCCTGATTGCCCTGGCGTGCAGCGATGCGCCCGACGGACGCGACCACTGGACCCTGCGGTTGCTGGCCGACCAGGTGGTGGAGTTGGGCGTGGTGGAATCGTTGTCATACGAGACGGTGCGCCAACGGCTCAAAAAAACGTCCTCAAGCCCTGGCAAAAGCGACAGTGGTGCATCTCCCGGATGAACGGGGAGTTTGTGGCGGCTATGGAGGACGTGCTGGACCTGTACGCCGAGCCCTGCGACCCCAGCCGTCCGGTGGTGTGCTTCGACGAGACTTCCACTCAATTGCTGGCTGAAGTGCGAGAACCACTGCCCGCCCAGCCGGGACGACCCCGACGCCAGGACTACGAGTACCGCCGCGGCGGCACCCGCAACCTCTTCCTGTTCTGCGAGCCGCTGGCCGGCTGGCGCGTGCGGATCTTGACCAATCAGGCCATCACCCAGCGCCGCACCATGGTGGACTTCGCCCACCAGATGCAATGGTTGGTTGACACAGCGTATCCCAACGCGCCCGTCATCCGCGTGGTTCTCGACAATTTGAACACCCACCGCATGGCGTCGTTGTACGAAACCTTCCCTGCGGCCGAAGCCAGGCGCATCGTGAAACGCCTGGAGTTTCACCACACCCCCAAGCACGCCAGTTGGCTGAACATGGCTGAGATCGAATTCAGCGCGCTCAGCCGAGCCTGTCTCAAAGGCAGAAACCCCGATGCCGACGCCCTGGAACGCGCCATCACGGCTTACGAGAACCGGCGCAACGCCGCGTGCGTCCCGATCAACTGGCGCTTCAGCACCGACCACGCCAGAACCAAGCTCCAACGTTTCTACCCCTGCCTTTCCAACGTTGACTGAGTACTAGTGCGTGGGTAACACCAACAGACCGAGCGCCCAATCCCTGAGCTGTGAGCGCTCGCTCCATGGCTCGTATGTCGCGGGGCGTTAGTTCCTGTAACAGGACCTCCCCAATGCAAGGGTCGACGTGCTGCAAGTATTCGCGGGAGTAGCGGTCGTAGGTGCTGACGGATTTCGTGGGTTTGATCTCCTCCTCCAAGTACATCAGCATCAACTCACCCACGGTGATGGTCTTGGGATTGATATGGGTTGTCAATTGATTTCGTCCCTTCCTGCGAGTCGGACAAAGGGAATGCGCCGCCTGTCAGGTCGGCGTCTCGCCTTTGCACTAAGGGCATATCTGATCTAGCCCATTACAACCTTCGCGTGAGTGGCGAAAAACGTCGGACCGGAATACGGGTGGGATTTGATCCACGGTGCGTCGTCGCTAGGTTGCCTGAAAAATCATCAACCGTTGAACGCCTCTCGCAGGTACTCACGAGCAACGGCCGTCTCCGCAATTGCGGACCCACCAGCTCGCATTTCGGTGGTGGTATGGCGACGTCGCTCATAGCCGCGCCTAATCCCGTTCATCATTGCGGGAATGCCTTCATTGGCATGGGCCTAAGTGCAGCCCGGACCTTTCCAATGGTCCAATCGCGGCGGGGCTGTCGGTGGTTCTTCCCAGCCTCTCTCGCCGCACCTGCGCATGAGTAATAGCGCATCTTACTTACCATAACACATTCCAAAGGTTCGTGTCGTCTTCGCGCCGACCCTGAGTGGCAGCACGCCCAGCTTGAGCACGATGATTACTCCTCGGAGGCGCGCTCTGCGTAGTCGATGACGCCAGCCCGCGCCAAGGCGTGATTGAAGGCGTGGCCATACAGCTCGACGTCATCATCGATGAGGGCGAGGGTCCATTCCAGTCCCATGCGGTCGACGTCATGCAGGTAGTCCCGGGCGTAGCGGCGGCAGATGCACCTGGCCATCCAGTAGCGGATCTTGGTCATCAAAGTTGGAAGTCCCTTGGTTGGAAGTAAGATGGTCTAGGGCGTGCCTATTTCCGACGATGTCCTCATAACCTTCACGATCTCTTCACAGAATTCAGACTCATTTTCACTTCGTTTCCACACTGCGGCCGTACGATACGGATTACGTCAACGGTCTCGTCGGGCCATCCGCCATCAGGGTGTTATCAACCATAACTCAGAGGAAACCTCTCAATACGCCTTACCGGTCAGATCCATAACCTTTCAACAGCCTCCGCACCTCGACGTTACACCGGCGCACGCGGCGACGGTTCCCATATCAGGAACCGCCGCCGCTATTTTTGTACGCCTTGCCGTTCGGCGTAGTCGATGACGCCCGCCCGCGCCAGGGCGTGGTTGAATGGGTGGCCATGCAACGCGACGTCCTCGTCGATCAGGGCCAGGGTCCACTTCAGGCCCATACGGTTGACGTCGCGCAGGTAGTCGCGGGCGTAACGTCGGCAGATGTGCCGGGCCAGCCAGTAGCGTAGCTTGACTATCAGCATGTCGATCATCCTCGGCCGTTACTGGTCGGCCCTGGTGATGTTCACGGTGTAGGCGCGGGTGGCGCCATCCTGAGCAGTTACCATTACCGTCACTGTGGTGATGCCCACGTCCAACTCCACCTGGGCGCCGGTGGGGCCGATGCTGGTGAGCGCGGTGGTCGGGTTGACCATGATGGCGAAAACAGCGCCCGGATTCTCGGGCATGGGCTCCACGAAGGTGCGCATGGTCGAGTGAGGCACCGCGACGTTGTAGCTGTACACGCCGGGCGAGAACCGCGGCGACCACTCGTCGGGGGACGTGCCGCCCAGCAGCAGGTTAGCCAGCATGGCATCGTCGGACAGGGGGTCCCGGATCTCATACCTGACCCTGATTTCCAGCGTCACGCCGACCAGCGAGCCGGTTAGATTGTCCCAGGTCGCCTGGTCGGTGGCCTGTCCATAGACCACCAGGCCCTGGTCTGCCCAGGCCAGGTGTCCCATCTGTCCGGTGGGCTGAATGTATCTGACGTAGTGGCCGCCCCTGAGAACCTCGGTGGCCGTCGCCTGGTAGATCGACCGGTCATTCGAGCTCTCGCCGCCGGGCTGTGCCGGCATCTCGGGCAGGAGGCCTCCCGACGGGTCGGCCAGGGCCAATCCCAGGTGAGCCGAGTCGGCGTTAAGGCCGGCGGCGCCGGTCTTGATGATGGCCACCTCCCTGACGATGATGTAGTGCCCCGGTCCCGGCGCCGGGACCACCTCGACCCTCTGGGTGCCCAGGCGACCGATATCATGGGCGTTCAGCGTGGCGCCGGCCTCGCGCACGGCAGTGACCGGCAGAGTGTTGGAGATGTTGACCAGCTTGGCCAGGGGAATGGGGGCGATGTTGCCGTCTTGAGCCCATGCGGACACTCCGGCCCTGACCCTGGCGTCAACGGCGGCGCGGTCCAGTCCGCCGGTGCCACCAGCGCCGGAAGTCAGCGTAGCGGAGTGTTCGGCGCCGGTGTCGTCCTGGCAGACGACGGTCATGGTGTTGCCCGCGGTGTCAGCCGATTTGCAATAGGGCCCCAGCAGCGCGCTGGTGTCGATGCCCGCGCCCGCGAAGGCAGGGACATACCGTGCCGGCAGGCCCTGGGTTGGCGTCGTTCCGCTCTGGGCGAGCGCGACGGCCGTGACGGCCAGCGCGCACGCTATCACGAGCGCCAGCGCTGCAATACCAATGATCATGCGTTTCTTCATCATCGCAGGCTCCATTCGCCGCCCAGCAGCTCGGCGCGCCAGGGCTGGCGTGACACGTAGAGTTTGTATTCGGTTCCGCCGACGTCCAGGATGACGGCGGAGTTACCCACCGCGGGAGCGAAGGCGTCCCGCGCGTTGAAGGGAGAGCCGGTCTGCCGGACATCGGAGAGTCCGTTGGGTATCAGGTCCGCCCTGATGGCGAAAGCGACGTGGCTGTCCGCCTGGGCGTCGGGTATCACCACGTGGCCGGGCACAGAGCTGGACACGCCGCCGCGCAGATCTGCGCCGTCGAACCGGCCGTCCGGACCGACTGACGCGTAGAGCGCTGGCGCTGGCGGTACCGGCGTGGGCGGCGATGGCAGTGTTTCCGTCCAGTCGATGAATGGCTGATTGGTGAGGGCCTTAACCACCACGGCGGCGGGTCGCTGCCAGCGCAGGCGGAGATCTCCACAGCCGGACAGGGGCGCGACTTCGACGTGCAGCACGGCGCTGCGGTAGTTGGCGTCGATGGTGTCGCTGGCGAGCAGTATGCGGCCGCTGGCGTCGCTCAGGCGGAGATAGGTGCTGCCGTCGGACCAGTCGGCGTCGGGCAACGGCATCCGGGCCAGTTCGACGTGGCTGCCGTGTCCGCTGTGAGCGCCGGTGCGCACGCTGAGGTGCGCCGACACCAGGGCGTCCCTTGGCGTATCCAGCAGGACCTGCCTGTCCGCCTCGATGGCCAGCGGGCGGCCCTTCCAGCCGTGCCATGTTGTCGATGATTCCAGCGGCGGCGGGACGGGAGTCGGCGCGTCCGGCGCCGGCGTGGGTGTCGCGTGAGTGGTGTGAATACCCTCCAGCCTGCCGCCGACGCCGTAGGAATAGGTCGCCACCACGTCCAGTGGCGCCGGTGTCGGCGTTTGATGCGACGCCTCGGTGCGGCCGTGCTGGTCGGCCACGGTCAGGTCCACGCTGCAGGTCTGCGTTGTAGGCTCATGATTCCAGTACCGCGACAGGAGTTCGCCATCCTGGTCATACACGCCGCTCTCTACGTCCAAGTGGACGTCCTGGTACAGCTCGGCGAGCACGTAGCCCGGTCGGGCTTCCTCAACGACGCGGGGATGCAGGAGCGAACCGGCGTCCATAGCAGATTCGGCGTCGATCCCCGATCCCCAGGCGGCGGCGATCACGAATATCATGATGGCGGCCACGGCGGCCATGCCCCCCAACACGTAGAGTCCGGTCCGGTTGTTCATGTCGTTGGTTCCTCATCAATGCCGAGAATCGGCCGGTGCCGGCGTTTTTGCTGCTGGTGTACATTTCCCTGGGGGCAGGCCGGAAACGCGCGCTCCGTGGCCCCAGCGCAGTAATTAGACTATTGTTGCGCGGGTTCGGGCAGTTCCGGCAGCGGCACGTCGGCAGCCCTCAGCATCCAGCCCACGCGGCCTCTGATCTGGTGCCACGGATCCTCCTCTGCGCAGAGGTCGTCGGCGTAGAGCCGCAGCAGGGAGTTCACCGCCAACGGCACGTCCACCATGATGTCCGCCTCCACCCCTTCAAGCGTGGCCACGATGCCCCGCTGCCGGTAGCAGACGGACATCTCCTCAACGAAATGCGAGAATGAGTACTGCGCTGGCAGCGGCGTCGGCGTGGGACGGTCCGGGATCAGGCCGGCGACGGGCGTGAGCGTGGGCGCTTCCGCCACTGCAACCGCCGGGACGGATTCGGGAGCATCCGGAGAGTTGACCACCTTGGCCATGCAGTCTCCCGCCCAGATCACCAGGATGAGCGCCGCGAGGGCGGTCCCGCCGATCCACCACGGATTCTTCCGGTACTTGGGCGGGATGCGTTCCCAGCGCTGCAGCAGCTTGTGTTTCGCCGGCTGCGGCTGCGGCTGCGGGTCGCCGCCGCTGTCGTGCTCGGGTTGGTTGGTTTGCTGTTGTTCTTCAGCCACAGGAAAAAGCTCCTCCCGCATTCAGGGCGGTGGCGCCGATGCCGATGACCGACACGACGCCGATGGCCCCCATGACGTACACGTTGCTGAACACGCCGGCCTGGATGCCGAAGCGCACCAGGGCGTTCATGACGGCTCCGGTCAGGAATACGCCCACCAGGTGGATCAGCATCTTGAACCAGCCGCCGAATCCGCCGGTGGGTATGAGCTGCACCACGTCGTAGTTGAAGGTGGTCAGGATGATCAGCCACCGCACGGCGCTGACCATGCCGCACAGCGGTTTGGCGATGATCCATCCCAGGAGCGGAATGCCCACCTGGTTGCCGGGGTCGCCGGGCCGGTAGCCCCCGCCCAGCAGCCATCCGGTGAACTGGTCGTAGGCGTTGGCGCCGTCCCCGGTGCCGGGCAGGAAACCGGTGCTGCCGCCGTAGTAGGGCACGTCGCCCATGTTGGTCAGGTAGATCGTGGCCAGCACCAGGCAGACGTGAATGCCCAGGGTGAGGATGAAGAGTTTTTGAATTCCCGTCATGACGGTCTCCCTCAGCGCCGGGACGCCACGAAGTGGACGGCGACGGCGGCCAGGCCGATGAGCAGGGGGATGCCGCCGGCCCAGAAGATGTTGCCCATGCCGATGCCGGGCAGGATCAGCGCGGCCACGCACATGGCGATGAGGATCTTCGATTCGCGCTGCGGGGTCTTGTCGCCCTTGAACCGGACTCCGGCCATCACGCCGCCGAACACGGCTAGGATCAGCTGGGCGGTCACGGGGCCGCCGGGAAACCGTTCGGCCCAGGTCCTGATGGCAGCCTGCTCGGTGGTGGCGGAGTCCGTGGCAGAAATGGGGCCGTCGGGGGCGCCGGGCCGGACGCCGTACACCCGCACGAAGTACTCGGTCTCGCTGTCGAGGTCCTCGATGATGACTCCGGTACCCGGCGCCGTGGCCTGTTCGGGGGCGGGAAAAGCGGGGTCGGCATCCCACTGGACCACGTAGGACACGGCGTTGGTCGCGGCGTTCCACGTCACCCGCACCTCATGGCCGCTGATGGCGGTGGCGGTTACGCCCGTAACCTGCGCGGGGACCGGCGCCGGTTGGGTGCGGGCGCTGGCCTCATTGGACGGCGGCGCGTCGTCCGCTCCGGCGCGGGTCGCTGTGATCCGGAACCGGTACAGGATGTCCTGGTTGAGACCGGACACGGTGAACCTCAGCGCGGCGGTGGTTGCCCGGCGGGTCGTGTCGTACTGGTCTCCGTCCTCCCGCCACTGCGCCAGGTAGCTGCCGGCGCGCTGGGACAGGTTCCAGCGCAACTCGATCTCCGTGTCGGAGAGCGCCGTGGCGGTGAGACCAGTCACCTGCGCCGGCGACTGCAGGCCGGTTCTGTCCGACGCCGACGAGGACCAGGAGCCGTCGCTGGAGCCTGCCCTGGTCGCCTTCACCCGGACGTAGTACGTCGTGTCCTCGTCCAGGGCGGTGATGTCGTATGACGTGGTGGAACCCGACGAGATCGTGGCCGTGGAGGGGTTTCCGAAGCCCGCATCGTCGTCCCATTCCACCACGTAGCCGGTGGCGCCGCTCACGCCGTCCCAATCCACGGCGATGCTGTCGTAATCTTCGGCGGTGGCCGACACTCCCGTTACCCGGGCTGGCGGCGGAGGCGCGCCGGTGGTCGCAGAGGTCTCGTCAGAAGGGGCGCCGTCGGGCGTGCCGGAGCGCGTGGACACCACCCTCACGTAGTAGGTTGTGCTCGCCGACAGGCTCGTGATGGTGTAGGACGCGCTCGTGGTGGTGTCATCGTCAGTGTACGTTCCCGACGTGGTACTCCATTCCACCAGATAGCCATCGGCGCGGGCGGCCGCGTCCCAGGTCAGCGCGATGGATGTGGCGCTGGTGGAAGCCACATTCAGGCCGGTAACCTGGGCGGGCGGCTGCAGGGTGGTGGTGGCGCTGGCCAATGCGGACACCGCCCCGTCATCAGCCCCCGTCCTGGTGGCGTACACGCGAACGTAATACTGCGTTCCTTCGGTCAGGCCGGTGATCCGGTAGGTGGTGGTAGCGCCTAACGATACGGTGGCCGTTGACGAACTGCCGAAGGCGGCATCGTCGTCCCACTCCACGACGTAGCCGGTGGCGCGGGCGGCGGCGGTCCAGTTGACGGTGACGCTTTCGTGGTCGGCGGCGGCGGCGCCCACGCCCGACACCGGGGCGGGGGCCTGCAGGATGGTGGTCGCGCTGTCAGAGGCGGAAACCGCGCCGTCGGCGGCTCCCGTCCTGGTGGCGTACACGCGGACGTGGTACTGGGTGTTCTCGGTCAGGCCGGTGATCTGATAAGTGGTCGTGGACCCTCCCGATACGGTTGCCGTGTCCGAACTGCCAAAGGCGGAATCGTCGTCCCATTCCACGACGTAGCCGGCGGCGCGGGCCGCCGCGCTCCAGTTGACGGTGACGCTGTCATAAGCGTCCGCCGTGGCGCTCACGCCGGTCACCGTCGCGGGGGTCTGCAGGAGAGTGGTCGCGCTGTCCGAGGCGGAAACCGCGCCGTCGGCGGCCCCCGTCCTGGTGGCGTACACGCGGACGTAATACCGCGTTCCCTCGGTAAGGGCGGTGATCTGGTAGGTGGTGGTGGACCCCGACGATATGGTTGCCGTTGACGAACTGCCGAAAGCGGCATCGTCGTCCCACTCCACGACGTAGCCGGTGGCGCGGGCGGCGGCGGTCCAGTTTACGGTGATGCTTTCGTGATCGGCGGCGGTCGCGCTCACGCCGGACACCTGCGCGGGGGCCTGGAGGGGAGTGGTCGCGCTGTCCGAGTCGGAAACCGCGCCGTCGGCGCCCCCTGTCCTGGTAGCGTACACCCGCACGTAATACTGCGTCCCCTCGGCGAGACTGGTGATCCGGTAGGTGGTGGTGGATCCCGACGATACCGTTGCGGTGTCCGAACTGCCGAAGGCGGAATCGTCGTCCCACTCCACGACGTAGCCGGTGGCGCGGGCGGCCGCGCTCCAGTTGACGGTGACGCTGTTGTGGGCATTGGCGGCGGCACTCACTCCCGTCACCTGCGCGGGCGGTTGCAGGAGAGTGGTCGCGTTCGTCGAGGCGGAAACCGCGCCGTCGGCGGCCCCGGTCCTGGTGGCGTACACCCGCACGTAATACCGCGTTCCCTCGGTAAGGGCGGTGATCCGGTGGGTGGTGGTAGCGCCTGACGAGACAGTGGCCGTTGACGAACTGCCGAAAGCGGCATCGTCGTCCCACTCCACGACGTAGCCGGTGGCGCGGGCGGCGGCGGTCCAGTTTACGGTGATGCTTTCGTGATCGGCGGCGGTCGCGCTCACGCCGGACACCTGCGCGGGGGCCTGGAGGGGAGTGGTCGCGCTGTCCGAGTCGGAAACCGCGCCGTCGGCGCCCCCTGTCCTGGTAGCGTACACCCGCACGTAATACTGCGTCCCCTCGGCGAGACTGGCGATCCGGTAGGTGGTGGTGGACCCCGACGATACCGTTGCGGTGTCCGAACTGCCGAAGGCGGAATCGTCGTCCCACTCCACGACGTAGCCGGTGGCGCGGGCGGCCGCGCTCCAGTTGACGGTGACGCTGTTGTGGGCATTGGCGGCGGCGCTCACTCCCGTCACCTGCGCGGGCGGTTGCAGGAGAGTGGTCGCGTTCGTCGAGGCGGAAACCGCGCCGGCGGCGGCGTTGGTCCTGGTGGCGTACACCCGAATGAAATACTGCGTGTTTTCGGACAGACCGGTGATCTGGTAGGTGGTGGTGGACCCCGACGATATGGTTGCCGTGGTCGAGCTGCCGAAGGCCGCATCGTCGTCCCATTCCACCACGTAGCCATCGGCGTCGGTAACGGCATCCCATTCCACGGTGATGCTGTCGTGATCGTCGGCGCTGGCGCCCACTCCCGTAACCCGGAACGGGTCCGGCAGGAGAGTGGTCGAGGTTGCAGTATCGGAAGCCGGTCCGTCGGTGGTCCCCGTCCTGGTGGCGTATGCCCGCACGTAATACTGCGTGTTTTCGGACAGGCCGGTGATCTGGTAGGTGGTGGTGGACCCCGGCGATATGGTTGCCGTGGAGGAACTGCCGAAGGCGGAATCGTCGTCCCATTCCACAACGTAGCCATCCGCGTCGGTAACGGCATCCCATTCCACGGTGATGCTGTTCACGTCGGTTGCCGAGACGCTCACTCCCGTCACCTGGGTCGGCGCCTGCAGGCCAGGGGTCGCGGTGACAGGTTCGGAAGGTGGAGCGTCGTCGGCCCCCGCCCTTCTAGCCACAACCCAAACGTAATACTGCGTTCCCTCGGTGAGGCCGGCGATCTGGAGACTGGTGCTGGACGCCAGCACCACGATAGCCCGCGTTGCGTTGGCGAGGACGGGGTCGTCGCCGATCGATACTCGGTAGGTCTGGGCGCGGGCCGCTTCATCCCATGCCACGGTGACGCTGTTCAGGCCGGTTGCCGTGACGCGCACTCCTGTTACCTGGGCGGCCGGCTGCCGGGTTGTGGTCGCGGTGACAGTGTCGGAAAACTCGCTGTCGGAGGCATTGGTCCTGGTGGCGTACACACGGAGGTAATACTGCGTGCGCTCGGCGAGTCCGGTGATCTGGTAGGTGGTGGTGGACCCCGACGCTATGGTTGCCGTATCGGAACTGCCGAAGGCGGAATCGTCGTCCCATTCCACCACGTAGCCAGCCGCGTCGGTAACGGCATCCCATTCCACGGTGATGCTGTCGTGATCGTCCGCCGTGGCGCTCACTCCCGTAACCAAGTCCCGCCGGGGAGTGGTCGCGGTGACAGTGTCGGAAACCGGTCCGTCGTCGGCGTCCGTCCGGGTGGCGTACACCCGCACGCTGTACTGCGTTTCCGCAGTCAGGCCGGCGATCTGGTAGGTGGTGGTGGACCCTCCCGACACGGTTGCCGTGGTCGAGCTGCCGAAGGCGGAATCGTCGTCCCATTCCACGACGTAGCCATCGGCGTGGTCAACGGCGGTCCAGTTGACGGTGATGCTGTCGTGATCGTCCGCCGTGGCGGTCACTCCCGTCACCTGCGCGGGAGCGGTG
This sequence comes from Dehalococcoidia bacterium, assembly GCA_963668585.1. Lineage (GTDB taxonomy): Bacteria > Chloroflexota > Dehalococcoidia > Lucifugimonadales > UBA3495 > Bin87. The sequence continues at coordinate 2,399,778 of OY764869.1, forward strand.
GGCTGGGCCAGAGCGATGATTAGCCGTTCGCCGTCCTGGGTTCCAAAAAGGAGGTCCCCGGCATTGGTGGGCAGGTCCAGGACGGCCCGGTTCTGATGAACAACCAGCAGGGTGATTGTCGCGTGGCTGACGCTATCCCTTGAGTTCTGGAGGTACAGGCGCATTTCGCTGCCTACCCCTGTGCTGAAATAGTTGCCGATGTGAAAGCTGTCGCTGCTCTCGGACAGTTGCAGGCGCCGAGTCGCGGTCTCCAGGCGAATGCGGTCAATGGGCGTGCCGTTGTCGCCCAGTTCCAGGTCGCCCTCCAGCAGGCTTCCAACCGCCGGCGTCCGGGGACTGGTCTGGTAGATCAATCGGTAATTGGTTTCGGCGGTGTCGCCCGCCTCGATCACCGCCGCGAACTCCACGTCCAGGCCGGTGTCGTCGAAATCGTCCAGGGTGAGGGGGTCGCTCTGGGCGCTGGCGTCGCTGGCCACGGCGAACAACACGGCGGCGGCGATGACGGCGGGCAGCGCCAGCCAGGCCTGCAGCATCATCCGGATGGCGTGTCTCCGTCGCCTCACGACGCCACCCTCCGGAACTTCAGGATCAGTCCGGCGAAGAAGAGCGCCCCCACGCAGATCAGGGCCACGCCGGACCACCACATGGGCATCCCGATCAGGCGGTTGGCCAGCAGCATGCCGATGATGAACGCCGCCACCCCGATGCCGTAGGCGAAGGCGCCGACCCGGCCCCGTGCCACCCGCGTGGGCACGACGAAGAGCGCAACGGATCCGGCCGCGCCGATGCCGTTCCTGATCAGGTCCACCTGGCACTCCACGTTGGCCCCGTCGCACAGCGTGTTGATCAGGATGCTCAGCCCGATGCGGTCCTCCGGCGGCGCCACGTAGTCCCCGGGCGCGGCCACGGCGTCCGGCGCGGGCAGGTCCTCTCCCCGCGACTGGATGCCGTACTGGGCCAGCAGCGCGTAGTCCGACCGCCTGAGTACCTCGATGGTGGAACCGGCGGCGGTCGCGCACGCGTGCACGTACACCACCTGCAGCGCGCGCACGTTGTCCAGCTCGGAGCCGGCGTTGCAGTCCAGGCTCGAATCGGGCTCGGTGGTGATCCGGAAGGCGTCTCCGTTGCTGGAACGCACTATCGCCGGAAAGGATCCAGCGCCGCCCTCAACCCGAAACCGGTACACCTCTCCCGCCTCGTAGCGGATGCCCCGGGGGTCGGGCTCCAGCCTCACGTCCTGGTTGGGCTGGAACCTGGGCGTGGGCGTCGGTATCGGCGTCCGTGTCGGCGGCGGCAGCCCGAAGGCCTGGAAGGTCAGGTTGTAGGTGCCGTTCTGGGCGATGTTCTCCACGTGCACGCGGAACGACCCGCTGGCCAGCGCCTGGTAAATATCGGCGGGATTGCCCGTCTGCTCGGCCGCCGGCGTCGACGAGTCCGACGCCGAGCCCGGGCGCACCTCGATGCGCGGCGTGAACCCCGACGCGCTGGCCGATATGGAAACGCTGGCCTGGTACTCCAGGTAGAAGAAGTAGTCCCGGTGGTCGCCGCAGTTCACGTCGTACCCGCCGAACACGCTGACAGGCTCCGTCGAAAGGGTGCCCAGGTTGACGTCGCAACCCTCCAGCATCGGCTGGGTCTGGATCGTCGCGGCGAATGATCCCGACGTCTGCGACGACGTCGTCCTACGGTTCACCTCGACGGTGTGCTGGCCCGCCCGGGCCGCATACACCATGGGCGTGGCGTTGCCGCCGCTGGCCGTGGTCAGCGCCACCATCTCGCCGCCGAGGCCTCCCTCTCGCAGGACCGGCACGGGATCAATGGACCCCGACGAGGCGGCGATGCGCAGGTCGGCGTCCCCGTTCAGGAAGAACGTGTAGAAGGCCCGCTCGCACGCCGCGTCAATGTCTCCGTCCCACTCGTGGGACCCGAAATCGGCGGTGAGCGCCCCCACGTCGGTGATGCACGCGCCGTCGATCAGCTCCGTTCCCCGGGAAACGCGCAGCACACTGGCGAGGTTGAGGTTGCTGGCGCCCAGCGAGATCACGCCTGCGGAACCGTCCACGTTCCGGCGCTGCACCGCGGCGTAGTTGTCGTCGGTCCAGTACGCGGCCTTTCCGCCCGGGCTGATCACCAGGTCCAGCGGCGTGTTCACGCCGGCGTCGCTGATCGTCTCGTAGCTGCCGGCCCGGCCGTCGTCGGCCACCCGGCCCGCGCTGTTGGTGTTCTGGTCCACCCAGTAGAGATGCCCGCCGTCCAGCGCGATGGCCGATGGGTGGTTCAGCGGCGTGTCCGCCCCGTTCGACACCAGCTCCGTTACGGTGTGGCTGCCAAACGTCTGGGCACGCTTGATGGTCTGATTGCCGCCGTCCGACCAGTACGCGTACGAACCGTCCACCGCGATGTCCGTGGGCGTGCTGATGTCCGCGCTCACCAGCGCGGTCGCGGCGTTGGAGCCAAACGTCGCCACCCGGCGAATGGAGTCGTTGCCGTCGTCGGCCCAGTAGAGATAGCTGCCGTCCCGGGCGATGGCCGCCGGATTCGACACCCCGTCGTTGGAGTCGGCGATGGTCGCAGGGGTTCCGCCCCCGGCGGACACTCGGTTGATGGTGCGCAGGCTGGTGTCGGACCAGTAAACGTATCCGGAACCCACCGCGATGCGGTTGGGCGCGCTGATGGACGCGCTGGCCAGCGTCTCAACGCTGCCCGTGCCGTCGGCGCTCTTGCGGCGAATCTCGTTGTGGCCGTCGTCGGTCCAGTACACGTACCCGCCGTCCACCTCAAAGTCCGTGGGCGACGACATCTCCGCGCTGGTCACGATGGTCTCCACCACGCCCGAGCCGTCCAGGCGGCCGCGCTCGATGACCCGGCGGTTGGTGTCCAGCCAGTAGTACCAGTCAACGTTGCGTGTCTGGCTGGCTTGCGCGGTCGGGGAGGCCTCGGCCGGCGGTCCGCACAACTGCACCCCCGCCACCAGCAGCGCCGTGGCCCCGATGGCCAGCGCCAGCGACTTCAGCGTGTTCACGGTGAGGCGGCGGATCATGGCGCATCCGCGCATCTGCAGCCGGTGAATCGGTCCACCAGGACCCTGATGCCGCCGACCAGCATGATGTACGCCATCACCGGCGCGCCCAGGATTCCCACAATGACGCTGTCGGCGATGTCCGCGGCGCGTTGCGGCAGAGTGGGTTGCGGTTCGGGCTCGCGCTCGCCGGCAAACGCTTCGGTCGCAAAGCAGCCGGCGGATCTCAGGTCGTAGATGGCCGCCATCGCCGCGTCGGAATCGCAGTCGTCCCGTTCCAGTTCCATCACGGTGATGGCCGTGGCGATCAGCAGCTGCACCGTGACGATCGGACCATCGGCGCGCGGGTCGAACCGGACATTCCTCAAGGCCATCGTCAGCGGTTCGGGGATCACCCCGTCCGCGCACAGGTCCATCAGCGTCGGGGACTGGTTGGCGGTGGTCATGCTGGCTCCTTGTTCGGATGCGAGTCGGACCGGTTCAGCGCCCGTAGGCCAGGGCGGCGGACGCCATGTTGCAATCTCCCTGAAGGTCGCTCAGGGCCAATCCGGTTACCTTGATTGACTCGCGATCGCTGGTCCTTTCCCGTTCGCATATCGTCATCGCGGCCCCGATCAGGAGCTTGACCGCTGCGATACTGTCGGGCGCATCGCAGTCGAACCCGACCCGTTCCATCGCTTCCGGAGACGGTTCGGGTATCAGCCCGTCCGCGCAAAGGTCCATCAGACTCGGGGACTGGTTGGCGGCGGTCATTGTTGTTCCTCCAGGTCATGGTCGGCCGTGTCGGTCGAATCCGCGGCGCCGTTGTCGATCAGCAGGGTTCGGCCGCTGGACGTCTTGAACCTCACCTCGTCGCCGGCGGGTACCTGCCCCTCGACGCCCGTCCTGAGGTCCTTGAACTCCAGGTTGCCGTCGGCGTCCACATGGATGATCAGCGTGTGCGCCGGGTTCTGCATGGTTCTTCCTCCTATCGGCCGCAGCTCTTGCACTTGCGGCGGTACCGGTGGTTGATGCCGATGGTGAGCAGGACGGGAAGCACGCTGGCGAGGAATGCGATGGCTCCATAGCCGACCAGCGCCTGCGCGGCTTCCGGCGCGAACCAGGTGAACGTGCCGGGATTGACGTAGGCGTACACCGTTTCGGTGGCTGCTACGAGGAACAGCATGATGCTGCCGCCGAACAGGGTGGTGGCGATGAGGTTGGAGACCATCACCACCAGCAGTGGCCAGCTGCGGCCCCCATACTTTGCGGAGCTCTGGCGCCAGCTGCTGGCGGCGCTGCGTTGGAGCATTCCTGAGATCATTTCGTTGCCCCCCTATTGACCGTCAAACTGGACGATGATGTTGGGACGCACGTACTTCTGATCGTCCTCATCTTCCTTGCGCTTGCGTCCGCCGCCCCCGCTCCGTCTGCCGCCGCCCACCATGGCTCCGCCCGGCACGCTGTTGTTTGCCGAGCGTCGGCTGCCACCGGTGGCCGGACCCTGCCCGGGCCGGTAGTTGATGCCTGAGTAGTCCGTTCCCTGGGAAACGCTCGATTTGGACCTAGCGGATCGTCTGGCCTCGACGGCGGCTTTGAGCGTGTCAACGTCCCGGTCCAGGTCGCCGGTAGGTTCCTGCCCCACAACCTTCCGGTAACTTGCCTGGAACTTCTCCAACTCGGCCCGGGTCTCTGGCCGACGAATGGCGTTGGTCCGCGCGTCCGGCCCGTTGTCGGCTGGCGAATCGGAAGCTGCTGCGCTGTCGGGCGGCATCTGCAACTGGGAATAGTCGACGCTCTGCCCGTTCGCTCCCGGTCCTTCCTGCTGCACCGGATTGATGGTCCGGTAGTCGATCTGCTGGGCGGCCTCGGGCAACCGAATGGCGCTGTAGTCGGAGGACGATTGGGGCATCTGCAGGTTGGCGTACTGCCCAAGATCGTGGGAAGGTCCGGCAGACGGGTATTGCAGCTTGCTGTAATCGACTCCCTCCTGACCAATGTTGGCGTCCCGGCGGCGGGTGGTGGACTCCAGGTCCACGCTGTCCTCGTCCACCTCGATCAGTACCGAACCGGCGCGATGCACGTTGCCCCGGGGATTGTCGGGTCCGAAGCTTCGGATGCGCACGGTGTGCTCACCCGTCACTAGGTCGATGGTGTGGCGCACCGGCTCTATGAACTCCACCTCGCGGGGATGGACGTCGGGATCGCTGGCGACCGGGTTAGGTATTTCGGTGCGGCGGGCAGATGCGTCTGGGCCGTCGTCATCTCGCCTGGTCGGACGGTCTCCGGACGGGCGTCCTGGCGTCCGTTGTGTCGCAATGTCAACGGGTCTGCCGGTGGCAGGATCGATGGGGCGACCGGTGTCGGGGTCGACGGGTCTGCCGGTGGCGGTATCTACGGACCTGCCGAGTTCGGGTCGCGGAATCGTCGGGTCCGGGGTGCGAACCTCCGGCGCCGTGGGATCACCTGGGCGCGGGTCGACGGGCTGACCGGTGGCGGGGTCTATGGGCCTGCCGGTGGCTGGATCCACGGAAGACCGCCCGACCCGCGGCGCTCCTGGGTCCGGAGTGCGAACCTCCGGCGCCGTGGGATCACCTGGGCGCGGGTCGACGGGCTGACCGGTGGCGGGGTCTATGGGTCTGCCGGTGGCTGGATCTATTGGCCGACCGGTAACGGGATCAAATCTGACTAAAGGAGAAAACGCACCACGAGTAGCGGTAGCGCCACGATCAGACCCAATATCCCTATCCCGATCGCGATCATTTTCAATTCGTTCTTGAGCGTCTTCACGGTTTTCACCTCGGTCTATCCCCACTCGAGCGGTCCCCTGTCGCCATTCGGCTCGGGAGATCAGCCGGGTGGTCCCGTCCCTGCCCGAAATTCGCAGGGCGTCGTCCGGATCCACGCCGCGACTTGCCAGTTCATCCAGGTCGGCCTGCAGGAACGTGCGCATCGCGCCATCCGAATCCCGCTGGACCACATAGAAATTGTCCGTGCGGCCGCGTGCGTTGTCTAGGGCGGCCAGGACGTTGCTCCGAAACACCTGCAATCGTCCCGACTGATTCGCCGGCGGCTGGTCGGTGTACCGGAAGACGGTCTGGCCATCCACCTTCTGCAGTCCAACAGGGCGCTCCCTGAATATCTCCGGACCGTCGCCGCCGGCGATGCGTTGGCCAGCGGGAATGCCGGCCTCAAGCTCAACCACGGCGGTCGGATTCATGATGCCTGTATCCACATCCCCGCCGAACACCTTGCGCACCGGCTGCACGTTGGCCACGTTCTGCGGGTCCACCAGGTCTATGAACCCAGGACCACTGACCGCAGCGCGCTGGCTTCCAAATGCAGAGCCTGGGACCAGGCTGGGCGCTCCGGCAGTGGTAACAAAGAACCGGTCTTCCACCTCAGGCAGCGGATTCCCCGCGCTGTCAAACTTGTGCAGGCTGATCACGCCGCCGGGCTCCGCCGAAGCAGCGGCAATGTCTCCGGCCGTCGCCGAGGTGTGAGTTACGGCGCCTCGGCCTGTCTCCATGCCGGCTCGGGAGCCACCCACATAGACGGTCTGAGTGCCTCCACCGGCGGTGGGCACCTCGATGGCCTGGGGCACGCCAGTCTCCCGATATCGAGCGAATGCCAGATCCCGCTGGTGCAGCAGTCCCTCCGCAGGCGAGACGGGCACGCCGTCGATGATGACGTTCTCCCCCATGGCCACCGGTATGTTGCTGACGCCGGGAGGCTTGGTGCGGGTGCCCGCCAGTTGATAGGGAGCCCGGCCTGTACCCTGGGCCTGTGATTGCAGTGTCCGACGGCCGCCCGTTGCGATCTGCAGGGCAGGCTTGGGATTGCGCACCACCACCAGGCCAGCGCGGCCAGCCTTTCCAACCGCTCCCGCTCCGGGCAGCGGAACTACGTCCAAAAGACCCATGCTGGTTAGCCACGCAATATCGCCAGGGCTGTATCCGTCGCGGCCTCTAACGCCCACGTCAAGAGCCGTCCCTGCCACGGGCACGAGCCCCAGGTTGAGGTCGATTGGAATGGACGAATCAAACTGGGAAACGTGGCGGCCAGTCCCGACCGCTCGAAAAGCGTCTGCAACGGGGCCAACGTCGATCGTGCCGACGGTGGTTTCGTCAAGGATCTGCTGGGCCTGGTTCGCGGTTAATATGCTGCGCCAATTCGGCCCGTACAAACGCTCAGCGACCACCGCTTTTTCTTGCTCCAGGTCGCGGAGGTCATCTGCGGCGGTTTGATCCTGATTATGGCCTGTGACCAGAGAGCTTGCTCCGACCCGGCTCCTCGCATCCGCTATCTGGCTGTCGAGGTCTTGCAAGTGCAAGCGGTCCAACCGGTTGGCTTCGGTTCGGTCATGGTCCTCCACTCCGAAGCCGCCTACGAAGCCGTCCCTGGCTTCATAGGTGCGCTGAACCTGCCGTCCCAAATCCTGCAGCTCAGTGGGCGTGAGTGGCGCTCCGGACCCAGTGTCGCCGTGGGGAATGCCCAAGCGGTCCGCTTCGGCGACGATGGCCTTGTACGTGGCCGCGTATGAGGCGTCGGCCATTGGATTGTGAATCGCGTAGTACTGCTGGAGAGCGATGTCCCTGGCGGTCTGCTCAGCGCGCAACGCTTCAGGCGCGACCGCATCGGCCATGTCGATGTGGTCCTGGGTGACCGGTCCTTCCACCGGCCCGAGAATGGATTCCACATAAAGCCGTGTGTTCAGTGAAACGGCAGATTGATCCGTTCCCTGGCTGAGGCGACCGATGTCGGCCTGCTGCACGGCGAACGGTGTGGGCGCGTCGCTGGCGAAGTCGCCGGCCTCATCGAAGTCATCCGGAGGCACGAAGGCGAAGCCGCCCTGGCCGTCCTGGACCAGCGTGTGGCCCTGGGCCTCGGCCTCTTTCACCTGCCGGTCCGTCTCGGCGTCGATGATGCCGATGACGGGATGATTGACCATGCCGGCCAGGGCAGGGTTGCCGACGGCGTTGGCCAGCCCAGGGGAGATCTCGCCCGTGGGCAGCGTGCTGGCAATGTCGATATCCCGGTCTTGGGCTACGCTGGTCGGCGTGCCGTCCTCGGTGCGGCCGAACTCGCTGGCCATTACAGGCCTGCTGGTGTCGGTGGCCAACTCGGCCGCGACGATTGTGCCGTCGGGCTGCCGATACCCCACCACGGGATCGTCAACGTCGCCGGTCGGGCGCGTCTCTTCGAAGGGATTTACAACGGTGGCGGGATCGCCAGCGACCGTCGGTTGGGTGGCCTCAAACGGATTGACGACTTCGGGTCCGCCCAGCGCGGGCAAGGGGTCTTCAGGCGGCGCTATGTTCGTGCCTATCACGTTGCCGGCGCCGTCGCTGATGGTGTAGGAGCCGGAGAGGTTCGGGTTGCCGCTCCTCACGTTGTCGGCCAGGTCGGAATCGTTGACCCGGTAGGTCGCGCCGGTGCTCGGGTCCGTGTAGGACACCGTGCCGTCGTCGTTGACGGTGTACTCGGTTACCGGCGCTGGTCCGGGTGACACGGCCGATCCGCGACCATCATCATCGTTGTTGGTCGTGAAGGTGAACTGCCCCGTCCGGCCGTTGAACCGTATCTCGCTGGAATCATCGCCGCGCTCGGTCATGGCGGACGACGCATCACCCTGTGTGGCATCGTAGCTGGCAAACAGTTCCTGCAGCGCGTCTTCACTGAATGTTCCCGTTCGGCCCAGGTGCGCGATTCCTTCTCGCAGCGGCCGAGGGAGTCCGGAGGCGCCCACGCGGTCCTCCATGAGCTGGAATGCTCCGGCGAGCTCGGGATGGTCCTCCTTGAGCCTGAGGATGTCGGCTATGGCCTGGTTCTGGGCATCGACGTGGCTGGATCTGACGTTTCGGTCGGAGTCGCGCCGATCCTGCACCAGGTCGCTGTTGTCCAGAGCATTGGCAAAATCGATGACGGCTGAGACGTTTTCGGTATCGGCCTCTATCTTCGCGTCGGCGTCGGCAACGGTGGCGCCGGGCTGCAGTCCCATGCTCGCGGCCACTTCCGGAACCAGCGGCGTGGTCGGCAGGGCCCCGCCGCCCGGGTTTCGCCGCGCGACCTCGGCGTCCACCTGTTCCCTGGTGGCGTCAGGGGGAAGCCCCAAGGAGACTGCGAACTCTCTGAGCTGTTCAGCGTTGTTCGCATCGATGGCCTCGTTGATCTGGTCAACCGTGGCCGCGGGAGGCAACCCCAGACGCTCGGCCAATTCACTGTTGCCGTCGATGCCGCGAAGGCGGTCCAGGTCTTGCCGCGCGGCATTGAGTTTTTTCGCCGCTTCATCGACGAGGGCGCCGGCGTCTTGCACCGCTGCAAACCACTCCTCCAGGGTGTCGTATTTGCTCCGGCCGGCGCTGCTGTTGATGTCCTGCAGCACGCTGTTGGCGGCATCGTATTCAGCCTGGGCGTCCCTGATGGACTGGTCGGCCTTATCCAGTACTTCCCGGTCCGCTGCGTCGTCGCCGGTCACTATCTTCAATCGGTCGGCGTAGAAGGGCAGCAGTTCGTTCCTGATATAGTCCCGCAGGGACATCTGCTCGCCGTCATACACGATCAGGTACTTGTCGAAGCGGTCGTTGTCGGACATGGCGGACAGGGCTTCGTAGTTTTCGGAGGAAGCTGCCTGGCCGTCCACCTCGTTGATACGGTCCATCCAGGTTTCCGTCATGGCCTGGTCGGAGTTGGGCAGGGGTTCGGCTTCGGGGTCCTTCAGGCGCTCAATCTCCGCGTTGATGTCCTCGACGCTGGCGTTGACGGGTAGGCCCAGGCTCACCGCAATCTCGGCGTTGTGTTCGCCGGTTTCGATTCGCTTTTGCGTCTGCGGGATCACATGATCCGTCAGGTATTCCCCGACGGTCATCTGGGTGGGGGGCTGCGGCCCGTCGCCATCGGGGTCGAATCTGACCGGGAGAGAAGCCACGTTTGGGTCGTCGGCCATTTGCTGGAGCGCGGCGAGGTCCGCAGGTTCAGCCGTTTGGGTGATGCTGTCGATTTGCGCCAGCGTTCGGTCAAGTGCGTGGTCGGTCCGCACGTTGCCGAGCAGGTGATTCCTGATGTATGAACCGAGGGAGATCCTCTCGCGTTCGCCGTCCCCGTCGGTGTCGTACAGGACGGTGGCGCTATCTGCGATCCCTGAATCGGCGATGATCTCCAGGACTTCGATATTGAGGTCGCTTGCCGCTTCCTGGACGATTTCGAGCGCGTCGTTTCCGCTCACGTCCGCCAGGTCGTAGGTTTCGCCGCGAAACGTGAACGTGCCATCGTTGTGGAGGGTCGTTGTAGTGGACCCTCCATCGGAGCCAGCGCCCCCGAAGAAGGCATCGTTATCACCGGTATTTCGGATTTTGTAGGTCTGCCTGGGGTCGCTCGCCAGGGCGACGTTGTAATCGTAATCGTTGGTGAGCGGATTCCAAGTGTAGCTGGTGACGGTGTACTCGACGCCGTCCTGGGTGACGGTGTCGCCTTCTGTGTATTGAGGATCAGGCCGGTCGCCGTTGCCTGATCCGGAACCCGACCCCGACCCTGATCCGGAACCGCTGTGGGATGCTTCGTGGGCGTCCACGGCGCTCTGGTATGCGGCCGCGGCGCTGCTCTGTCTCGAAGCCCAAACTCTCTTTCGTTGCCGATACCCTGAAAGTTGCGACTCCAGAGATGCTATTTGGTCAGCGTCCGTTTCAGGATCGAGCGCTGATATGGCTGCCTCTGTCTCATTGATGAGACGCGCGTACCTGCTGTTTTCTGCAAACGCCTCTTGCCATTCGTCATACGCTGACTGCACATCGGGAGGCAGCCCAGTTCCGGAGTGTCTGGTCACCCGTTGGTTCGCGCCGGACGGCGTTTGCTTGGTGGGTTGTTGGTCCTGACCTTGCTGCCGGCCCTGGTCGGGCTGGGCAGCGCCGCCTTGGGAATCCGATTTGGTATTCTGCGGATCCTGCTGCGGCGCGGTTCCTGGCGGCGCGCCGTCGGTCTTTTGCCCCTCCGGTGGCGGGAGCGGCTCGGCGCCACCCTGTTGTCCCTGGGGTGGTTCGGTGTTGGTCGAAGACTCCCCTGGTGGTTGATCCGGTTGCGAATCGTCCTGGTCATCCTGGCCTTGTTGGTCCTGCGGCGCGCCGGAGCCGGTTCCACCACCGGGCTTGCTTTGGCCGTCAGCGCCGCCATTGCTGGCGCCACGATTGCTGCCGTTATCTAGGCTTTACGCATAATTTAGAAAAGTATAAAGACAGGGTAAGCTGGCCTGACCCAAATTCCACTAAAGGTCCAGCCATGCTCACCCTGCCCGATGCCATTGTACCCCTGCTCCTTCACTTCGCCACGCTGTTCACCAACCCGACCTGGCAGAAAGCCCAACTGCTATTGGTCGGTACGATCCTCGCCCCGGGCCAGCGCACCGTGGCCGCAGCGCTGCGGGTCATGGGCCGCAGCGACCAGCGCGACTACGCTCGCTACCACGAGGTGCTCAACCGGGCGGTGTGGTCGTCCCGTGAGGTGGCACACGTCCTGCTGCTGCTGTTGCTCCAGCACCTGGATCGCGGCGACGGCCCGCTGATCTTCGGCATCGACGAGACCCTGGAACGGCGTCGTGGCGCCAAGATCAGGGCCAGGGCCATCTACCGCGACCCGGTGCGTTCCAGTCGGTCTCAAGTGGTCAAGGCCAGTGGATTGCGCTGGATCTCCCTGATGTGGCTGGGACAAGTCCCCTGGGCGGGGCGCCATTGGGCGTTGCCAGTGCTCACGGTGCTGGCGCCCTCGTCTCGATACCATCAGCAACAGGGACGCCGGCACAAGAAGATCACCGACTGGGCGCGGCAGATGGTCATGCAACTGCGCCGCTGGCTGCCACAGCGCCCACTGGTGCTCGTGGGCGACAACGGCTATGCCGTGCTGGATTTGCTCCACTGCTGCCAGTCCCTGCGTGAACCCGTCACCCTCATTGCCCGCTTGCGCCTGGACGCCGCATTGTACGCACCAGCGCCAGTCCGTCAGCCGGGTCACAAAGGTCGTCCACCGCTGAAGGGCCCGCGGCGGCCATCGCTGAAAACACTGCTCGACCAGGCCGACGTGACTTGGGACAGCGCCGAGGTGGACTGGTATGACGGCACCACCCGCGCAGTGGAACTCACCTCCCAGACCGCGGTGTGGTACCGCTCTGGCAAGCCGCCCGTCACCATCCGCTGGGTGCTGATCCGCGACCCCCAGGGCGCCTTCGATCCCCAGGCTCTGCTCTGTACCGATCCGGCGGCAGACCCGACCCAAATCCTGGAATGGTTTGTGCTGCGCTGGCAACTGGAAGTCACCTTTCACGAGGTCAGGACCCACCTGGGCGTGGAGACCCAGCGCCAGTGGTCCGACCTGGCCATCGCCCGCACCACACCCGCCCTGCTGGGGCTCTTCTCCTGGACCACCCTGGCTGCCCACGCGTTGCAAAAACGGCACCCCATCACCCAACGCAAAGCGGCCTGGTACGACAAACCGTCGCCGACTTTCGTGGACGCCATCGCCCTGGTGCGCCGCCACCTGTGGCTGGCGTCAGAGGGTTTCTCACTGTCGGTCGCTGACCCCGACACGCAGGAACTACCGGTGGCTCTGTACCACCGACTCGTGGATTCCCTCGCCTACGCCGCTTGAAAATGCGCAAAGTCCAGGTTATTGTTCCCGCCGGTTTCCCGGCACTCGTGAAGCGCCAGCCACGGGTCGGGCTCGCCGTACAGCAGTCTCTCGATGGGGTCGTCGAGCTCTATCAGCAGGTTTTTCATGTCAAACACCTATGTTGCGGCGAAAATTCAGAACAGGATCTGCGCCAGCCGGTAGCAGCCAACCGCGGCCGCGGCGACGCCGGCGGTGTAGGCCGACCAGAACACCCGGGGCCACCAGTGGCGGAGCCGGTCGGACCGGCGCCCGTAGCGCAGCCAGCGCACGTTGTTGCTGTTGGGGTAGGCGATCATGATTCCTCCGCGTCGCGCCTTGGCGGGTTGACCAGCGCCGCCACCGGCCCGCCGTACATCAGCAGGCTGGGCAGCAGGATCAGGAAGAAGGCGGCGAAGTTGGGCAGCAGCTCGCGGGTGAGGTCCGTCGTGCCGGTGAGACCCTGGTAGATGGGCCAGTTCAGCGCGTAGGTCACGGCGTGGAGCTGCAGCGCCATGATCCACATCAGCCGGTCCGCCCAGCTCCGGTGGCCTCCCGACCAGCTGGCGAGCCCGGCCGCGCAGTGCGCGATGGCCAGGACCACCAGCTGGATGATGGGCCAACTGGCCCCGTAGAAGGGCTGGTGGGTGTCGCCCAGGGCGCGCAGCCCCAGGCTCACCACCAGCGCGAAGCCCACGGCAATCAGCGCCAGCATGGTTGATGGATCCTCTTGCCGTCCGACTTCGCCAGAAACGGCCCTACATGGCCTGCGACATGGAGCCGCCGCCCTTCTGGCCCCTCCACAACAGCATGCCCAGCGTCACGATGCCGCCCAGCAGGCTGATGCCCATGAAGTTGCCGATGATCGGGCCCAGCGTGCCGATGCCCACCGAGTAGATCCAGTAGCGGTTGCCGTCCAGCGCCAGGTACAGCCGGTCCAATGGCTCGAAGATCTGCGGCAGCACCGCTCCCGCCAGCACCACGGCCACGGTGGCCACGATGGCGGTGACCAATACACCGCCGCCCACCTGGTCCGCGATGAATCTGGCTCCGAAGTACCCCAGGAACCCGATGGCTCCCGCGGGCAGCAGGATGGCCGTGGCGCTGAACAGCAGCAGCACGATGGTGCCGCCGCCCAGTGCGGTCAGCGACCGGTTGGGTCGTTTCCACTCCCCGATGCCGGCCTCGGTGTCCTTCCACATGTCGGCGGAGGCCAGGATGGGCGTGCCCTTGGGGGTGTAGTAGTAGCCCGCCGCGGCCGCGGTGGCGCTGGTGCATTGGCCGACGTCCTTGCTGGCGGTCACGCCCTGTTTGAACATAACCCGGGTAAGGGTGTCCGCGGCCCAGACCTCGGCGCCCTCCTGCTGGGTGGCGGTCCCCTTGGCCAGCCAGGCGAAGCGCTCGCCCTTGTATTCGCAGCGTCCCTCGCCGCGCGCCGACAGCGAGAAGCCGTCGATGTCGCCGGCGATGCCTGGCGCGAAGGTCAATAGCACGATGGCGCTGACCGAAATGGCCAGCATTGAGCCGATGATGCCCCCGATGTCTCCGAGGGCTCCCAGATCTCCAAGTCCCATGATGGTTCTCCTTGTGTTCGAGTAGGTTCAGAGTTGATGGAGGCGACTCGGTGGACGGGGAGGCGCGGTGGGCAATCATGCTCTGCTGAGCACGATCGGCGAGCGCGCAGTCAGGCGTCCGTCCGGCGCCGGATGGGCGGCCAGGCCGCCGCCATGCAGGCAACGAAGTTGCCGGCGGCCAGCAGCCAGGGCACGATCATCCAGAGTTCAGTTTCAAATCGATGATCCGTCGGTTCGCATTCGGGGTTGTTCACGTAGAGCGGGTCGGAGCAGTGCCCGGCCAGCCGGGTCAGATTCGCCAGGTCCCGCCACTGGTCGTGCCAGTGGTCCACCACCGGCATGGTGACGGCGCTCAGCGACAGGACGATGACGAACAATGCCGCCGTGCCGATCCACAACCGGGGCGATGCCGAGAACACCCTGCGCATGGCGCGTCTCCTACCCTGCCGCCATGAAGAAGGCGATGGTGCCGATCACGTACATCCCCACGATGACGATCCAGGGCCAGCGGCCGTCCATCAGCGCCATGGCGCCCTTCTCCCAGGCGGCGTAGGCGGCACCGTTCTTGAGCAGGTCCCGGCACCAGGAGCGCCGGTGCTGCATGCCGGTGCCGTCCACCATGAAGGTGTCGGCCGGCAATCCGTAGTAGTCGGCCGGCGTCCGGAAGTGGGTGAGCGGCCGTCCGGGCTCAACCTCGCACCAGACGTCCTGGTCCCACCACTCCTCGTCGTCCAGGGGCGGGTTCTGCTCGTCGTAGAGCCAGGTGATCCGGTCCAGCCCGCAGGCCACCACGATCATGGAGTCGGGGTTTCCGATGCCGTTGTGGCCGTCGTTGCCCCGCCACACGTCGGGGCGGAAATAGAACGCCAGGCGCGCCACCCAGATGCGCACCCAGCCCGTGACGTAGCCCGGGTCGGTGAAGTCCCTCCGTTCCAGGGCGTAGAGCTTGGCGAAGACCTGGGCGTAACCGCCGAAGCAGAACACTCCGCCCGCGGCCATGCCGAAGAAGACCAGCGAGACCACCAGGTCGAAACCCCAGGGGTTGCTGTCCTCGAAGTAGAGGCCGGTAAAGATGAGGATGCCCAGGCCCAGGCTGAGCAGGATGAACACCCCGTTGGTCTTGAACTTGGCGCCCGCGCCCATCACCTGCAGGAATCTTCTGCGGTGGCGCAGGAACGCCCGGATGCGGTCGAATCCGCCCACGTAGAGCTGGTGCGGCTCCAGCAGGTTCACGCCGTAGTCGGCCTTGGCCTCCTCCACCAGGCGCTGCACCATGGCCTCGTCCATCCGCAGCTCACGGTTGCGCACGTCCACCATCTCCTCGGGGGACATGGGACCCTTGCGCCGGACGGGCAGGTTTTCCTCCTCCGGCTGCTCGGGAAGATTCTGATCTTCCTGTACTTCTTCGCGTTCGACGGTTTCGGTGGCCATGTTCATCATTGCCTTTTGGGGGGCCATTCGAGCACATTCGGGGTCAGCAGATAGCAAAGGCAGATGAACGCCGTCATGATCCAGACTCCCGCCGTTCCGAGGCGTTTGCGCCAGACCTGGTTCCTGTCCTTGGTGCATGGCGCACTCATCAGTTGCCTCCCACCCGGGGCAGGATCGGCGCCGGCGTGGGCGTCGGGACCGGCGTGGGATGCACCGTCCGGTCGCGCTGCTCCTGTTCCTCCGCCTCACCGTCGTCGTTGATGGAGAACGCCATGCCCACGCACACCAGCATGTAGATGGCGCCGATCAGCGCCAGGATCATCATCAGCCGGCGCTCGAAGCGGTTCTGCGCGTCGGTCTCGGTGTGCTGGCCGTTGCGCGCCCCGTCCCACATCGCCCGGGCATCCTGCGCCTGGAACTGCGAGTCGTGCTCCACCGTGATCGGGTCCACCGTCTCCACGTGGTACCCGTCCTGAGGCGCGGGAGCTCTATTCAGTTCCTTGTGCACAAAGGACGGCGTGGGCAGCTGGCGGCCCGGCATCGCCACGCCCTGCAGGATGTCGCTGCTGACCTGCGATCCTATCTTCAGCGCTCCGTTGTCGATCTCGATGGACCCGTCCTTCATCAGCACGTGGAGCTTCTGCTTCTGCAGCCGTCGCCTAGGCATCGTCGCCGCCGCCGTCTTTGGACCCGTACCGGTTGCGGCCGCGGGAGCGCTGGGATTCCGCCGCCGCCGCGTACAGCTTGCGGATGTGGGCCCAGTGGGGGTTGTCCACGTCGGCCTCCTGGGCGCACACCGCGAACGCCTTGAAGAAGGGCCACGGCGAATCGGTCAGGATCTCCGCCTCGGTGGCCTTGCCGTCCTGGATCCTGCCGATCAGGTTGCTGAAGTCCTGGGCCGGGATTCCCTTGGCCCGGTCCTCGGCCAGCTCCCGCTGGATGTCGTACTGCTCCTTGCGCGCCTGGAAGTACTCGTAGGCCGGATGGGCCAGCCGGGTGGCCATCTGTTCCAGCAATTCCTTCTTGCGCGTCGCCGTGTGCCAGCGGGCCCGCTCGCGCTCCACCGCCGCGAGACCCTCCTTGATCCGCTTGCGCCGGATCAGGATCTGCAGCAGGTCGGCGCGCCCGTAGCGGGTCAGCAGCAGCTCCGCCCGATCGATGGCGTCCTGCTGGTCCTTGCCCAGCCGTCCCTTCCGGTAGGCCGCCCTGGCGTCCTCCAGGTCCAGCCGGAGCTTGCGCCGGTTGGCGGGGGAGTTGATCATGTCCTGGCACAGCTGCACCAGGTCGTTCACCAGCACCTTGGTCCTGTGGGCCCTGGGCACGTAGTCCTTGATGAAGTCGTAGAAGGCCTCGAAGGACAGGTCGGCCTGGCGGGCGATCAGCTTCGAGTAGGCGTACCGGTCGTCGGAACCTCCGACGTCGCCTCCCATCTTGATGGACATGGCGCCCCGTTCCAGGGGGCTCAGGTCGTCCTCGTCCTTGCCGTACTGCGGGTCGTAGATGTCCGCGTCGCCGCGTTCGCGTTCCGCCATCACCACGGCGCTAACCCTCGTCCTTCATATCGTTGAACTGCAGGTTGAACTTGGCGAACATCACCCGCTTCAGGCCCGCGGTCTTCCACCCGTTGCTGCCGCTGACTCCGTCCTGGTCGCCGAAGATGCTGTTCATCAGCTGGCCGGCGGTGCGGGACTTCATGCCCAGGCCCAGCGCCACCACGTCGGTCTTCAGGTTGGTGGGGCAGTCCGGCTGGCTGAGCCGACTGTGCAGCCAGCCCAACACCCGCCGGTGCTCGTCGGTGAAGCCCGCGTTCAGCTGCTCCGCCCGCGCCGCCTCCATGGCCGCCTTGCCCGCGAACCGCTGCGCGTGGGCCGTGTCCACCGGTCGGAACGAGTCCGTCAGCAGATAGGCGTTGCGGACGCTCTCTCCGCACACTCCCCGAACGTCGTCGGGCCGGCCCAGACCGTCGTTGCGCTTGCGGCCGCCCTGGCCGTCCACAATGTCCACGCCCCGGAAGGGGAATCCGTCCCACTGCTCCCACGCCAGGATGAAGTTCCTGGGGTCGGAGTGAGTCGGGTAGACAACGGCGTAGCCGTGGTCCTGGGTCGCCGCCTCCACCTTGAACGGCCGCCTCACCTCACTGGTCATCTCCCGCACGATCCGCACGATCATCCGCGCCATGGCCGACATCAGGAGCAGCTTGCAGCCCTTCTTTCTCAGTCCGGCGCACAGGATGGCGAAACCCCTCACGCCGGTGGACATGGCCATCCCTGACTCCAGGCCGGTGTGAGCCTCGTCGATGGCGATCACCGAGTACATCGGCACATTCGCGATGATCTCGTAGATGTCCGAACCCTCGATGACCCGCCCGAAGTTGAAGCCGCCGTTGTGGAAGAAGGGATGGCCCCGCTGGAACCAGAAGTAAGCCTCCTCGCCGGCGCTGACGCTCTTGGACGCGCCCATGTCGCCCACCCACATGATCTGGGCGAAGTCGAAACCACTGCTGAGTTTCCGGCGGCGGCGACGTGCCTGGCGGAAGAGGCGCATGCCCCGCACGTGGGCGGTGAGCCTATGCTTGAAGGTGAACCAGTCCCGCTCGTCTCCCGACGACAGCATCACGTCCCGGTAGTCCACCCACCGACCCGGCCAGTCCTCCTCCGGAGGGTCGGCGCGGCCCAGGTCGATGTTGCCCAGGTCGTCCTCGACCTCGGCGATCAGCCGTTCCACCGCCTGGTCGATGGACTCGTACTCTCCGGCCGGCCAGGGACGAACCTCCGACTCAGAGAGGTCGTGCAGCGTCGGCGACGGGGGTGTGGCTAGCGGGGGCACGGGTTACGCCTCGGCGGTTTCGGTCGACGAGTCCGTCAACTGGCGCTGCGGCGCGAACCGCTTCAGGTCCCGCCAGAATATGAACGCCAGCGCCGCGGCTCCGGCCAGCATGATCGCGGCCACCAGGAAGAGGGCGGCCGCTACGCCCAGGGTCGGGTCCGTGCGCGGGGCTTGTTCAGCCCAGCCCAGGGCGATCCGGGCATGGCTGACGCCGGCCATCGCGAAGATCGCCCCGCCCAGGATGCCCGCGCCAATGACAATCGCTATCACCGGCAGGTTGAAATAGGTGCAGCGGTCGCGCTTCCGCTTTTCCGCGGAGTCCAGGTCCTCGTCGGGAATCGTCATGGGAAGGTGTTTGCCCATGCGGTGTCCGCACATGAACACCACCGCCAGCGCGGCAACGGTCGCCAGCAGCATCGCGCCGGCCCACCACCATCGCTGGTCTTCCAGGCCGTGGATCGCCAATTTGAGACTGAACATGGCAACACCGCCCGCGGCCAGGCCCAGCAAAATGTAAAGGGAGCCCAGGATCAGGTCCTTGCGGCCGGTTTGCCGAAGTCTGCTCAGGAAGTCCATGTTATGGCTGTTCCTTGTAATGCTGCCGGTTGGCCACGCGGCGGATGGTGTGGTAGCTGCAGACTTCCCTGAAGTGTTCGTTCCAGATGCGGTAGGGCGGTATCCCCAGCGATGCCAACTCGCGGATCAGCCCCACTTCCTCGTTGGTCAGTTTCCTCGTCATCCTCTGGTCCGGACCGGCGAAGGGTTCGCCGTTGCCGTGCTCCAGGAGGTCGAAGCCGTCGATGGGGGGCGCCGCCAGCGTCATGCGAAACGCCTGGCCTCGTTCGGGCGGCGCACCGGTAGGTCCGGATGACGTTCTCGGAGCTGTTCGTAGTTCTGCGGCTCGTTTTCGTTGATGCAGCGCTGGCAGCGGGTTTTCCCCGGTACTGCAGCGTTTTCACAGCTGGCGCACTGTCTAGGCGTCCGGCCGCCGGTTACGTCCAGGTACTCGTCCAGTTCATCTGCCGTCATATTTCCAACCGGAGATTGCTCGGCTCCGCTCGGTTCATCTCGCCGCCCGGGCCAACGCAGGCCGTGGATCGGTGGTTGCGGCGCTTGCTGCTCGTCTCTGTGCTCTATGATCGGCATCGCGCTCCTCTCTAGGGGGTGTGGGTGCGGCAGGCGAAATCTTGGTTCCTTAAATATCTATACCGGCGTGGGGCGTCCCCCTTTTTTGACAGGATTTCTGACAGTTGGGCCTCATCCGGCCGCCATCTGGTGCAGTCGGCCATCCTTGAATGCGCTGACCAACCAGGGTCGGCTGAATCGGCCGATTCGGCCGTACCGACGAGCCACGGAGCTCTTGGACTGCCCAGACTCCAAAGCGGTAAGGATGGTCCTGGCTAATTGAGGATCCAGCTCGGTGCGGGGGCGTCCGACCGGTACGTCGTCCCAATCGCCCAAGGAATCCAACCTACGATGCAGTTCATCCTGGTCGTAAGCACGCAGGCGCTGGCTCAAGGCCGCTGGGTCTTTGGCGTCTGGGTGGAAGTCGATTTGCCGGTAATCCAACATGGCTGGAATATCGGCAAAATCAGTCCGACACGCAAATAATTTCTGACAGGGTTTCCGACGAAATCACGCACATAAACGGTAAAGTGGCGTTCCCAGGCCGGACGAATTTTCGCGCGAACCTATCTCCCAAAGGGCTTGTCGTGGTTTTATGCTCTGATTACCTTTGGCCAGTTTTTCAAAATGCGGAGATCATCCCGGTAACTGCGGGGCGTTTCCCAGGGAACGCTCACGCCCACTCCCGGTCGGCGGCTTTGCGTGATATATTGACCGGGGCGGTCGTGGCCATCGGCGGGGCAATGTCCCGCAGACCAATGCGATGTTTAGGTCAATGACGCCCGGGGATATGACGGTCCGGCTGAACGGTGGCTACCCCCTACCGCGAAGCCGGACCGTCTCGCTTGCATCCAACCGCGAGAGCGCGCACCGATTGCACGCTGTTCAACAGGGGCTTGTTCAATGAGTCAATCGCCAAACGGCGTGCTGATCGCCATCGACTGGGAAAACATCCGCCGCGGCGCCCAGATTTACCAGCGCTCTGTGAGGCCGGCCGACCTATGTCGCGCCGTGCGACAGGTGGGGTCCATATTCGGTGAAGTGCTGGGCGGCAAGGCCTTCTGCGACTGGTCCCTGCGGTCCGACGACGGCCGCCAGTTCGCTGAGCACGGCATCACGCCGTACCACGCCCCTCGCACCAGTGCCGGCAAGGACCGGTCCGACCCCGCCATCCTATTGGAGGTCTACGAGTGGATCCGCGACCGCGACGATTGCGGCACAGTCATACTGGGCTCTGGCGACTCCGACTTCCAGATCCTGGTGGACCGTGACCGCACCTAAGGGCGACGCACCGCTCTGTGCGCTTTCAGCGCGTCGGTCTGCCGAGACATGCTGGCCACAGCTCCGTTGTTTCCACTGGAAGCTGAATTAGGCATCCAGATGGCCGATCACGGCGACGTCAATGGGCCTGGCGGGGGATCCCCAGCAGGTTCAGGCCCACGCTGATGATCTGCTGCAACGGTTCGTCAGAGAGATGCGCAACCTGGAAAGCCGGTTGAACTTCGTCGGCCACAGCATGCTGTGCGGCCAGTGGATGTTAGACTGGGGCGGGCCTCGAATGAGCACGAGTGTCGTCGGTTGGTTGACGAGTACCAGAGGGTTAGAAGCATAATAGTCCACCACGTCTATGCTGGCCGGCAATCAACGTCGGTCTCCTGCAAGCGCCACTGTGTATAACATTTCGGCGGGGCCCGGTAGCGGGCTAACTCCCGGAGCTGCCAGGACGACACAATCAACGAACCGGAAGACACGCCAGGCGAGACTGTTACCTGTGTCCGGACGATTAGCAATACTTCCCAGATTACTCTTCTGCAGCGTGGTGGCTGCGATAATAGTCACCGGGTGCACGAAGGCCGAAGCGCCTGCGGCTCCCTTTACCTCTTCGGGAACGAACCCGGAGGCGCAGACGACAATCAACCTTACTCCTCCACCCACTGCAACGCCGATACCCTCTCCGCCGGAACGGTCCACTCCCGAACGTACTCGGGTTAGATCCGCCACGCCGACGCCCACGCCCATGCGAGAACCGCAGCCCACACCGGAACCGACGGTCGGGCCGACGCTCGAAACATCGGCGGCGGAGTTGTACGCACTAACCGCGCCGTCCATCGCATGGGTGAGTTCGACACGCAGCCAAGGCAGCGCCGTAGTGATAGAGGGCAACTACCTCCTCACCAACCTGCACGTGGTCTGGCCGGACCGAGCCGTAACACTGGTCTTTCCCGACCGGCAGCGTCTGGACCACGTTCCGGTCATCGCCACCGACCCGATGAGTGACCTCGCACTCCTGGGTCCGATAGAGTTCGACGGCGAGACGCTGGCTTTTCGCGACCCCACCGATCTCGCGGTCGGCTCGCGCCTTTTCCTGGTCGGCTATCCCGGCGAGGTGGAAACATTCCCGGTGCCCACGATCGTGGATGGCGTGCTCTCCCGGACCCGACACTGGCTGGCCCCGGGTCTCACGTTCCTACAGACCGACGCTGCCACGGCCGGAGGCCAGAGCGGCGGCGCCCTGATCGATTCCGAAGGACGCTTACTGGGGATCTCGGGCTTCAAATTCACCGAAGCCAACTACGCGCTGGTGCTGTCATCGGGCAACATCGCACCCATCGTCGCAAAGCTAAAAAGAGGGGAACCCGCGTCGATACTTGGAAAACGCGACCTCCCCGAATACGGTGGCGAGTTCGACGCTAAAATCGCGCTCGCCAGCCGCTGGAGAACTGAACGTTTCGCGTTCGAGACAACCGGCGGGAAACCCGTCCGTTTCAATCCGAACTGCGATGGCGAGGGCAAATTGCGGATACTAAACGCCCGGGACGAGACCCACGAGGCCGACGCCGGCGTCACGCAGTTGGAGGCAACTCTTTCCCAGGGCGGCGTACATTTCCTGGAATTCCAGGCAACCTCCGACCGGCCGCTTACCTGCGACCTGATGAGCACCATCAGATTGCAGCCCCTCGACGACCCGGACGACGGCCGGATACTGGAGCCGGGCGACGCTATCGCGGGCAGCCTGGACTATTTCTTCGACACAGACTGGTACATTCTCGAGCTGGACGAGGGCATAAAGGTCAGGGTCACAGCAGACTCCCTCAACGTGGACACCGTGGTCCACGTGCACTGCACCGCCTGCGGAGCCGGCCATTACGCCGTTGACGACGACAGCGGCGGAGGACTGTTCGGGAACAACTCCCAGGTCGTCTACCTGTCGCCCCAAAAGGGCCGCTATTTCGTAACCGTCTCCCAGAAAACGAAATCCCAGGGAGGTTATTACCTCTCCGTAACAAAGGCGCCCCCAAGCGCCACCCTCACTGAAATCAAGACGCTCCAGGTTGGCCCCGAGTCGCCGGACATCGATCAGATGCTGGAAAACGCCTACCAGTGCCTCGCGGGAGCGAACGAATTCAGGGAAGCCTTTCTAGCCACGCTGGAACAAGGGCTGGTGGATCAGGGCATGACTGAAGAGGGCGCCCGCGCCACCGCACTGTCGTGGCTGGAGAACAAGGAACTCATGCTCGCCATGTTCCGGTCGGCAGCCGAGAAAGAAGAGTGGGACCTGCAGAATGAATGGTATCAACACTGCGTCGAACGCCAGGTTCCGGCAGAGCCCCTGCCGGGTTCGGCGCTGCCCACCACCGCATCCGGCGGCGTGCACACATCCCCACCCAAAGCGGGCCGCATCCAACACAACCCGAACAAGGACACCATCAAAAGCCACCACGCCGGTGTAACGGTGAAAGACGCGATCATCAGTGCCACCTTCAAAAACCCATACAGCGCCCAGTCGGGCCAGTGGGACTACGGGTTCTACATCCGCGACGACCGACGAACCAACAGAGGCACCTTCATGTACCTGGCGGTCACCAGCGAAGGGAACTGGCACCTGAAATGGCGTGACCGGGCCACCAAGGCAACCCAGACGATACAGCAAGGTACGGTCGACAACCTGCACACAGGTCTTGGCGAAGAGAACACCCTGTGGGTTGCCGCCATCGGCAACCGCGGAGTTTTCTTCTTCAACAACGAATTCGTCTCAATGCTTGAACTATCCGCGTCCAACCGGGCCGGAGACGCCGCCGTCATCACTGGTGTGTTCTCCGGCAACGAACAAATCGGAAGAACCACCCGCTACCGGGAATTCCGGGTCCTTCCGCTGGAAAGGACCCACGGAACGAAGAGCGAGTACGTCGTCCCCGTCGGGATCCAAGGGGGTGGCCAACAAACGGAGGTCGCCGCCCGCGACTTAGTCACAGAGGCTAGGTTCATGATTGACCCGAATTCCCGTTGGCAGCGGGCCTTTGCCCTCCACGGAAAGGACGGAGCGGCCGGACACATCGCCGGAGTCGACCACAGGGAACTGTGGTTCCATCGCATCTGCGACCAGGACGGCTGCGCCGCTCAGGAAGAAGGACCGCTGCCGCAGGACACCGGCGACGAGGTCTACCTGTTGTTCTTCGCGTTCGGTGCCAACGGCCTCCTTTTCGTGGACGACCAGTTCGTGGCCCATCTCGACCTGGCGGATCAGCCGAACGAACGCGAACTCAGTCTGGCTGTCGGCACCTACGACGGCGATGTGGGCCGCGTACAGATGCGGAACTTCAGCGTTTGGACCACTCAATAGACCGTCATCAGTAGCCCTCGCTGCCATTGGTCGCGCTCGGCTTTACGACAAACACGCCGCGCACCGCGACTTTCGGGTCGTTGGACACCGGCGGCGCGTCAGAGCCAGCATCAAAACAATCGCAACGCCTCGACAGAGTCCCCTACCGTGACACCAGACCTTTGTTACAGGATCCTTTCGATGGTCCCAAATCGGTATCAATAAGAGGCCCGGAGCCACCTCATTGGCCAGACGGGCTAAGATTACGGAATCCGTCGCCCTCACTTTGAAGCCGTACGGTGAGAGCGACGGGTTTTGTCATATCAAGATACGAAATCCGCAATCAACGGCCACCGATTGCGAGCGGCGAAAATCGGAATCTGGCCGGTGCTAGGATCCCCCGAATGAATCGGTTTACGTAACAATCCTTGTGTGAACCAAACTAAGTATCAAAACGCCCATCAATTCAGTTATGGCGACTCGAGGTAAACTGCATTGTGTGAAGCAATCTCGGTATCAAAACGCTCGCGAAATCGGTTATGGCGACCAGACGTAAAACTGCATTGTGTGAGCCAATCTGGACATCAAATGGTTGGCGGGCCAACCTAGTTTCAACTTGGGCTGTAATTCATCCAGAGGTTCTGTTGCGCCTGACTTGTCGGATGGTGTCGAAGCAAACCCAAAGTGGTAGCGTCGCGTAGTAAGACGAAACCGCTGTCATAAGGATCAGTCGTATCGAATCAATTTCACCAATCTGAGGGAACGTTTGAAATGCCCGATCCACGACTACGACTCCACCGAGGTGTGCAATAAATTGCCACATGCTCGAATGGAATACTATCGCAAGAACCGGATGGGCGCGGAAAGGCCCATCCAACAAATCACCAGGGGCCACTTTTTGGGATTCTATCAGCCAACGAAGTTGAAGAGCAGCGTTTTCGTACAAAAATAGCTGGAACGCCAAAGTGACTCCACCCAATATGACACCGACTGTCATCATCATGAGGGCGAACGGGTGAGTTACCAGCCCTGCAGCCATGTACGCTACTGCAGCCGCCAATGCCGCTCCGTACCATCTAGACCTCCCAACTCGAAGCTCGTAGATCATTAATCTGAAGCTATATGTTTCCATTGCCGGTACGCTGGTCTGGGGGCATAGCTCACGCCGCGATCCCCAACTCTCGCAGCCTAGCCATCAAGTATTCCTGTGGTCGGTCGCCTTTGACGCTGTTGCAGTGTCCGCACAGCAACTGGAGGTTTTCGATGTGGTCGGTGCCGCCACGACTCTCCGGAATAATGTGGTCGATGGTGAAGTTCCGGAACGGGAACTCGCTGCGACAACCGTTGCACCGCCCCTCCTGTTGGCCGAACAGGACGTGCTTGTTCTGGCGGTAGGGCACTGGCGCGTCGATATCGGTACGCCTGGGGATGTCAGTACGGGCGGTGACGAACCCGTGGTGGAACAGGCCGCCCATGGACTGCTGCAGGCGCACGTTAACGAGTTCGACAGCCTTCGGCGAGATGTCTATTCCTATCCAGCGCTGTTCCAAGTTGTGGGCGGCCACGCAGGCAGTGGCGCACCCGCAGAACGGGTCTAGCACAACGTCGCCCTCGTTCGACGACGCTTTTATAATGCGCTCGAGAAGGGCGAGAGGTTTTTGAGTCGGGTAGCCGACGCGTTCGCGTCCAGCAGTCTGGGGTATGTCATTCCAATCGTCGGTCGCGGTACGCCCCGGCGATTGGTCCAAATAGTACTTGTACTGTGGAACCGCACCCGGTTTCAGTTGCACCACGATCCCGTCTTCGTAAGCTTGCTGCATTCGCTCACGGGTCCACCGCCAAACCCTGGTGATCCCCAGGAACTCGTAGGTAAGGTTCGGACGGTCGCTACTTGGATTGAGCAACGGGAGGAGACGGTACCGTCTGCCATCGTCATCGGTGTATTTGTAGGCTTTTTCCACGTAAGTCGGGTCATGTTCCACGAACACTTTGTGGAACGTTACCTTATCCCCTTTGGAGTATCGAAGGATAAGGTCCCGATTGTTGGGGAAATTCACGGCGTGCAGGCTCTTGGGGTTCGACCGCTTCCACGATATTTCGTTCCTGAAATTGCTCTGTCCTAAGCTGGACTTTGTACGTTCAAGCGGCGTAGGCGAGGGAATCGATAAGCCGGGCGTATAAATCGAGAGCCTGTTTTTCCCGGTCATCGTCGGGCGACGACATTGAAAAACTCTGGGACGCCAGCCACAGGTGTCGTCGCACCAGGGCGATGGCATCCACGAAGGTGGGTGACGGCTTGTCGTACCAGGCCGCAGTGCGTTGGGTGATGGGGCTCTCTTGCTGCAGCGTGTGGGCCGCCAGGGCGATCCAGGAAAACAGACCCATCAGGATGGGCGTAGTGCGGGCGATGGCGCGATCTGACCATTGGCGCTGAGTTTCCACACCCAGGTGAGCCCGCACCTCCTGGTAGGTGACTTCCAGTTGCCAACGCAGCACAAACCACTGGAGGATCTGTATTGGGTTGACCGATTGATCCGTGCAGAGCAGGGCTTGAGTGTCCAGTTCGCCCTTGGGGTCTCGAACCAGCACCCACCGGATGGGCACGGGCGGTTTGCCGTGGTGGTACCAAAGGGCGGTCTGGGAGGCCAGTTCCAGAGTGCGGACGGCGCCGTCATACCAGGACACCGACACGGTGTCCCACCGCAGGTTGGGATCATCAAGGCGTTGCTTGAGGGTGGGTTGACGTGATCCCTTCACCCGGGGTCGGCCAGTTTGACCCGGTGAGCGGGGTGGCGCGGGATCATAGAGACCGGCGTCCAGGCGCAGCCTGGTGATGAGGGTTACCGGTTCACGGAGCGACTGGCAGCAGTGGAGCAGGTCGAGGACGGCGTAGCCGTTGTCGCCCACCACTACCAGCGGCCGATGCGGCAGCCAGCGCCGCAGTTGCAGGATCATCTGGCGGGCCCAGTCAGTGACCTTCTTGTGGCGGCGTCCCCGCTTTTGGTGATAGCGTTCCGAGGGCGCCAGCACGGTGAGGAAGGGCAAGGCCCAATAGCGACCGGCCCAGGGGATGTGTCCCAGCCACATCAGTGAGACCCAGCGTAAACCGCTGGCCTTGACTGTATAGCTGCGGCTGGAACGCACGCCATCTCGGTAGACACCCAGGGCGTTGATCTTTGGACCTTGCCGCCGCTCCAGGGTTTCGTCGATGCCGAACACCAGGGGGCCGTCGCCGTGGTCGAGATGCCCGATCAGCAGCCGGAGCAAAACCTGGGACGCTCCAAGGGGCGACCATGCTGCCCGGTTCAGTACATGATGGTAGCGGGCATAGTTGCGGTCGCTGCTGAGGCCCATGACGCGCAACGCCGAGGCTACCGTGCGCTGGCCCGGGGTCAGGATCGTGCCGACCAATAGGATCTGAGCCTTTCGCCAAGTGCGGTGTTGGAACAAAATGGCGAAGGGAAAGAGAACCGTTACAATGGCATCGGGCAGGGTGAGCATGGTCGACCTACGGTGAGATGTGGGGTCAACCCAGCTTACCCTGTCTTCCTCATTTTTCTAGTTTTTGTACAAAGTCCAGCTAAGATGCTGTCCATCAACATCTTGAGGTAATGGCTCGCGGTCGGGTCGCAGTGGAGATAGATACTGCCGGTGTCCGCAAGCACCCGCCGCATCTCCAACAACCTCACTGCCATCATGCACAGGTACGACTGCATCCCCTTGCCGTGGGCGAGTCCAGCGGTCTGAAGGACTTGGTACATCGCCGGCTGTTCGTCGGCGATCAACCCCATCCAGGCAACGTCCAGGTCCGACAGCGTCCAGGTGTCCTTGAAGGCCGCACCGGCCGCAGCACTGCCCACTGGGGCGGCGTAGTTGCGGTTGGAGTTGAACGGCGGGTCCAGGTAGATAAGATCGACCGACGCGGAGTTGAGGCCGCGCAGGATGTCCAGGTTGTCTCCGGTCCAGATGGTTCGGTCGGCAAAATTGATCATATTGGTTGCGGCATTCGAATCTAGGGCAGTCCGCTAGTGGTGCATTTCCTGCAAGGCACCGTGGACCGTAGCCAAAGGTAACTGATAAAATCCGAATCGCTCGTAGAGTGGATAAAGGAAACCGTGTACCACTTCGGTTAGATTGTCCTCTATTTGTCGTAATGTTGCCAATCCTTGTAATTCCGCATCCGAGGCGTGGGATATTGATTGTCCGAGAGTGAAACGAGGCCAAACCCCAAAAGCGCCCAAAACCGTCAGGCGCCGGTTCATCAGCCCCGTAAATCTACACTGCAGGGCCACTTGTTCAACTCCATCGAAAGTGGACGCCAATCGGCTAGCGAAGATCAAGGCTTCCCCGACTCTCCTGGCGGGAACACGGACGTCGAAAACTGTGCCGGGTTGTGGGTTCTGAGGAACGCTATCCTCCAAGTACCCCCGTATGGAATACAGTTGTCCCATACCCGAAACGCGCCAGAAGTCCAAGTGGGACGGCTCGTCGAAAATACGCCTCGTCGTTGGGCGTCCCACCCACGCTTCTATATATTCGTTTTGAATGCGCTGGCCCAATTCTGTGGCATCCAAGTTCACGAACAGGGGCCAACCACTGAAATCCGTCGCATCCCTTGCTTCGGCAAGCCGGTGGCGCAATTCGTTGAAACTAGGCACTGAAGTTGCTCCGATCAATGAAAGCCCTATTTCATGGTAGCCCAGGGGAAACCTCGCTGGAGAATCATCTTCAAGGTCCGATGTCAACTCGACCCAACGGGCATGGGCACTCAGACAGTATCGGGACAAATTTTCATGTACGTCTGGGACTGGCTCTCCTAGTTCAACTTGTCCTGTGACAATCGAACGGATAGCGTCGAGCATATCAGTACGCCTGGCGCGCACGCACCGTTCGATCAAAGCGTTCCACTCCGCATGTGTTTGAGGCTCCTCGCTGCGAGGGCCCGGCTTCCTAATATAGATTCGGAACTGCTGTATCACGTTGAGTGCGTCTCTTTTGCTCATCACAGGAGCCGTGAAATCACCTGGTACGGTGATCACCGGATGGAGCACGCCGGTATCATTGCGCGCGATCAACCGCATCTCACACTGGAATTCTGGATCCACGTAACGCCTTACCGCTGCGTTCACGGCATCTTGCGTGATCTCAGGGAGGTCAACAGGAGGTTGGTAAGAAACTAAGCGGCCATTCTCCTCTGAAAACCCAAGGATGATGTGGCCGCCTCCATGATTGGCTAATGCAATTGCGTGCTTGGCTAGCGTAGCTCTTCCATGCGTATTAGTGAGGTCTAACCAATCTTTGTATTCTGCAGAAGGACTTTCGCTCGGAAACTCGACCAAGGGTTGGAATTCTGGTCCCATCGTCATTTCGTCCCCTTTTGCGTAACTGTGAGGGATGCAATCCGAGGGACAGCAGTGCTGTCCACGGGCGCGGCGTAGTTGCGGTTGGAGTTGAACGGCAAGTTCAGGTAGATGAGGTCAACCCACGCGGAGTTGAGGCCGCGCAGGATGTCCAGGTTGTCCCCGGTCCAGATGGTTCGTTCAGCGTAGTTGACTAGAGCGCTCATATCCACGGGTTCATTTGGCTACTAGGAGAAGGGATACGGGTTTGTCAAGCCGATAGATACCGACACTATGTCGAAAGATGCCTAACTGACCTACCGGAACTTGGGGGAATTGGCCGAAATTATCCAAGAGCGGGCGTCCCGCAGAAGATCCGACTTGGACGTTCTATAGCGAGAGTTGTTCCCGCACCCTATCCCGATTAGTGAACAGTTGGGCAGGGTGCCTCTGTGTTGTCAGTCCGGACTTTCGGTACAACAAGCATGTTGCTACAATAGAGCACCCTCAGGAGCTTACTCCCATGAGCATCAACGACGTTCATAGTACCCCAGCCCCGGAAATCGTGCACACGGAGTATGCGTTCAGCTTGTCAGCTTCGCAAGGTCTGGCAGCGCTCGTGAACCCTGATTTCTTGCGATACAATGACATCGTGCCGTCCGATTGGATTGCGGCGCCACCGTTCATTATCGAACGCGAGTCATCCGATATTGAATTTACTAACGGAGTGGGAGTTCGGGCCCGAGGCAACCAAATCACGTTTGCCTTCAATACAGCAGATTCGTCGGTGGACAATGTGAACCTCAGCATGGCGTTCGCAATCCGATTTATCCGCAGCGTCCCCGGAATCAGGTACCACATAGTTGGAATCGATGTTCGCGGTTATGCAATGTTCCCCATTGGTTCCCCCGGCATCATGAATATCGGGACTCGATTCCAAGGCGTTTTGCCGGTAATTACACATCGTGCGAGCTATACATTCCCAGACAGAGACTTCACATTTTGGGCAGAAGAAACGGGAGAGGACGACGAGGATCAGTACGTAGACCGTTTGGAGCTACGCACCCGAAACACATACGACTTTCAGTCTAGCCAAAGCGGTCAAGCACCACCGGACATCGTCCTTTCCATAGCGGCGGACTGGGAACGATATATCGACGAGTTCGATGAAGTTGCGTCGAACTTCCTTGCTCGACATGTGTCAGTAGGAGAAGATTCATGACAACGGTTCAAAAGAGGAGACCCCAAGTTACCCCCGAACGGCCGCTAGATATACCCTCGACTCGAAGCGTGCGGCGCGCTCTTACGTCGTCATCGACAGGAGAAAGTCTCCTGCGAAAGATGAGCAAGCCAAGCGTATCGCCCAGTCTGCAGGAGTGCCTCGCCGAGTTGGAAGATGCTTTAGAAACAGCCGCCCGCGAGGGTGGTCTGGAGCCTGTGGAGGCAATTGTCCAGGAAGCCCGTCGTTTCTTGGAAGCGATTTGCCGGGAGGTTCCTAGGACTTACATGGCTTATTTGATGCCAGATGGAACGATAGCTATCGACACTAGAGGACCTAGGCCCGACGGTGTACTGATCACGTTTAATCTTGATGGGACAGCTTACTGCTCTGGTGAGATTGACGGCAAACACTGGAATAAAAAATACTGCTCTACCGCCAATTTGCCAGACCACACCCTTGTCGATGAATTGGAAAAACTTGGCTCAACCAAAAATGATCTCGCCCGATGACAACGGTCAAAGTCAACCAATACCTCCCGTCTGCCAAAACGAAACCCTTGCCCGTGCCGTAACCGATGGAGACGACGCAAGGTTTGCTCGTCGCGACGTTGTTCGTGCGTCCGTGTTTGCACAACCCGGTAGACGGCGCATCTCCGTTGACCGGCTTGATCACATGGACACAGGCTGCGCGGTCAACCGCGGGAAAATCATCGCAGCCAAGCGCGGCTCCAATCGACGGTTCCATGGTTGGGCAACAATCCGATCGTCGACCGTTGCGGAAATTGGGTATATAGCTGAGGAATCTCCGTTGGATTGCCACCGATGGCATGCCGACATATTGTTGCCGTCAGAAGCAGCTACGGATAACGACATTCATATTGACCACGCTGGGCGACTCGCCCGACGCGCCGAATGGCGAGAAAGACCCGAGGGGTTCGATTAGTCGCGATCTGCATCGTGACGGTCCGCGGGAAAGCGATCTCCGCACCTGTGTAAGAAACGCGCTAACAAACACAGGTACGGACTGCGACCGCTTACTGACACGCTCCATTGGCCGGTGGTTATCAAGCTAACCGGCGCCGCGGAAACAGCGGAGGATATCAGTCGACATAAAAATCATAGTCTTTGGCCCAGCGGAGTCGTGATGTAGCAGCAGCGAGTGGCTGCCATGAGCGGATAACCCCACGTCCGTGCTTGGTCAAGTTCCAGAAAATCAGCTTGGCACGTGTAGCGTTTTGCACAGTTTCAGGCAGGTGCGCGATGTCTCGAAGGTGTCCGAAAATAGGTCTTCAAATATGTTCGGAATATTCCAAGAGCGAGCGCCTTCTAGAACTCGTCAGTTACTGGAGGCTACCCAAAATCCATACGATCTCGCCTGTTATCAAAGCAGTATTTTCCTCTGACTGCAGGGTTCAAGCTTTAGTCGCGGCAGCGCTGCGCACACGGGTTTTGTGAAAGTTCCGCCTAGCGGCACCACCGGCGCTGACCGAGCAGTGCCACCCTGGCTAGGCGCCACACCTAGGACATTGGACCTGGGCCGTGGGGTTGTTGCTACGCCGAGGCAGGCGCCAGGTTTCGGTTGGACCGGTGTTAGGGTTCATCTTTCGGATCCTGTTTCGTCTCTCTGATCGCGAGTCCGATGGATCCCTGCACCAACACCATCATCGTCAGCCTGCCCTGGAACGGCACCGCGTCGGGCAGCGAGTAGAACGTAATGAAACCGCAGGCCATCACGACGGCGATGTACCAGAGCTCGGCGTTGTTGATGTTGCGGAACATCTCAATCATCCTGCCCGCGCCGGATCCTTACGCCCTCGATGGCGACGGCAAGCACGACAATCAATACGGCCGCCCACCAGAGCAGCACGTGCAGTTGCAGGAAACCGTTCTGGAACGTCTCCCACACCGCGATGCAGGTCCAGAACGTGGCGAGTCCGACGCGAAAGTAATGGCCGGAGTGTTCGGGCAACCTCATGTCCGCGCTCCCGCGACTGCAGGTTCGCCGGTCAGCATCTCACGTACCCCCAACGGATCCGGCGATGCTGCGATCGTTTCCCAGGGAACGGCGTCCATCTTCCCCGCCTGGCGCAGGTGGTGGACCATCAACGCAGCGGCCAGGAGCGTCAGGTCAGAGGTGCCATCGACCTGTTCCAGGTACTCGATAGCCGTCGCCTGTTCGTATGGACCGGTGATGCCCAGGACCATCTTCACCGTGCGCCAGGGCACCGTGTCGAAGCAGAAGTCATCGTGGTGGAATCCCAGCGGGTGCCAGCCCAGCATATCGGGCGTCGCAGTCAGTAGGGCCAGGGCCAGCGGGTACTTGGTCACGATGGTCTCGCTTGTCAGCGCCCACCTGAGGTCCTCGATGGCGCGGACGTCCTCGCGTTCGATGCCCTTCGCCTGAGCAGCCAGTTTCTCCCTGTGGGCCGCTTTGCCCGCCTCGAGCTTCTCCAGGTAGTGCTCCTGGTTGAAGCAGGCCAACACCGGCTTGCGTATTGGGTAGCCGCCGTCCGACGCCGCGTACGCCGCGCCGATGATGCAGCGCTGGCACTCCTTGAGGTCAGGGAACCACGGCGGGACACCTCCGCCTTTCAGTCCTTCCACCTGGCGGAGCTGGTGGGGTTCCTCGATCTCCCACTTGTTCAGAATTTTGTAGAAGGGCTCGTTGTATCCGATGATCTGCAGCTCCGCCCTGGTGCCCAGGGCTTTCTTCTCCTCGTCGGTAACTGGTCGGCTGGCCCCCTTCTTCTTACGGTGCGTGATGACTTCCTGCCAGACGGGGTCGTTGACCAACATCTGTCCCAGCAGCCGGTCGCGTTCTCCTTTCTTGCGGACTTCGGGCGACGAGGAGTGTCCCTTGCTTTTGCCCGAGGCCTCGGCCGCCTTGTTGGCCTCCCTCGTGGCCCTGCTCTGCCGGCGGCTCCACTCCTTCACCTCGCACGTCCACACGCGGGACTGGTCGTAGCTCTCCAGCATCCGGTAGTTTTTGGATGCGCCATCATCGGCCGGAATAGTATGCAGGCTGTCCGGATACTCGAAGCTGAACGCGTCGACGTCGAAGGTCGCCTCCCGGTGGCCACCGCCGACGGAGTGTCCGGTCTTCGGGCCGATGGGCCGGAACCCGTTGTTCTCCTGGAAGGACACGCGCTCGCTGATCAGCTTGCGCACGTTCCGGCGGCTCCAGTTCGGAACTCCGTTCCCATATATCTCAACGTTGACGATCCGCCGTATCGCCTCGCGCATGTCCTCGACGTGGGAGTGGGTAGGAGTCTGAAAGACCAGGAACTCCCTGGCCACGCTGACACGCAGCCTGCCGCTCTCGACGTGTTCCAGTACGATGTCGGGCAGATCCAGCACCCTGAGGTTGTTGGACAGCGCGCCGCGGCTCACGCCCAGTTTGTCGGCCAGAGACTGGATGGACAGGCCGGTCTCATCTACGGCGCGCCGGTGAGCGCGCACCACCTCGATCTGGGTCAGTTGCCGGCGGGCGACGTTTTCACTGAGCGCCATCACGGCCATCTCTTCGTCGGTGATCTCCTCGTCCACGTCCATGTCTATGGACCGCTCCCACTCGCCCTTATCGTACAGCAGCCGGATCGCCGCGACGCGCCGGTGGCCGAATGCGAGCTGGATCCGCCCGTCCGCTGTGCGGCGTCCCATGGGCGCCTGCAGGAGGCCGACGCCGCGGATGCTGTCGGCAAGCCTCTCCAGCGTGGTCGGTTCGATTTCATGGCGGGGCTGCCAAGGATTGTCGTCGATCAACGCCAGGTCGATCTGTTCTCTGGTTTTCATGGGTTGGTACCTCCTAACGTCATGATCTGATCTGGTGGTGAAGCCATTTGTGATCCGCCAAGGCCCGTTTGTTCGCCAGCTCCTGGCCGCAGATCGCGCAAGCGTTGTCTCTGAGTTCCCGGAGTTCGGCCTGGACTCTGCGCAACTCCATGACCAGGCCCCGCTCTTCGCCAACTTTGATCAGACAGGCGGCCATGTCCGTGGGACGTGTTCCGAAGTGGTCTTCGGCCATACCCACTGTGGTGAACCTCTCCCCACAGTGGAAACACACCCACCCGTCAGCAGGCGTGGGATAAGTATCTTTGGCCGCGGTGGGCATGTTCAGTTTTCCTTCACGATCGCTTCGAACGACGCAAAGCGGGTTGTGCAGATCAGCCTGTACTCTGCCGCCATCTCAAGGCCCAAGGGCTTCAACTCATGACCGCAATGGCGAGCGTGGTCGCCGGGATAGCAGTCCGTGTCGTCCTCCCAGGACCCACAGGTAAAGCAGTAGCGCAGACCCAATTCTTCGTTTTGGCTCACCCGGTCGTGTATGTCTCGCAGCATGGCGATCCCTCTTAGTGGTTTCCAGAACGGGACCGTTGTCGCCACCCATGGCCTGGATGCGCGTGATGTGCATTGCGCCGCCCAACGCCTGGCCTCAGTGCGCACGTGTTCCGTCTTCCCGGTGTACCAGATGGCCGCGAACAGCGGTGTTTCTCTCGATTGTTGGTCATCAAGCCTGCTACATTTGAGTGGTAAGATTCTGGCTATCCGACGATTGCAGGAGTGGGCTCGTGGCCAACGAAAAAGCTGATTTGGAGTACCGTTTTCATGACGCGATGTTGGGGATTTACCACGACGCCCTAAGCCAAACCGGGTACCGCGCGACGCGGTTTTTGCAGATGGTAAATTTGCATCATGGCTTGGAAACGGCTCGAATTCTGTTGAATAGCGATACGTTGTCCGACGGGTTCATACGTTTGTGGGAGGAGGGGAGGCTCGACCTCACCGTGGAAGCTTTGGTGAGCCGGGAACCGTGGCGATGCCTTTTCTCTGATGCTGAACTGGAACAAGCTCGGAAGCGGTTGGAAGACATGGGATACCAAGAGTGAACGGTCCCGCGGAAACCGCCGAATAGCATCCGACACCGCCATTGTCGTGATCCTGTAGACCAGGGCAGAGGCAAGGACCATATCTGAGTCCTTCGAGGATGTAGCATTGGTTGGGTCGATTTGGTAGCTGCAACCGGCGGGGATGGTTGCGCCGTGGATTTCCCCGCCGGTTCTACTTACGCTCTTACCGCCGGCGGATCGTGGGCCGCTGCCGCTTCTGCCACCACGGCGTTTCCCGGGGAACGGCCGCGGCCATGGGGGCGCATTCCTCGTGATACGGTGCGCTCTGGTAGT
The DNA here is from genome assembly GCA_963668585.1 of Dehalococcoidia bacterium. Lineage (GTDB taxonomy): Bacteria > Chloroflexota > Dehalococcoidia > Lucifugimonadales > UBA3495 > Bin87. The sequence continues at coordinate 2,435,702 of OY764869.1, forward strand.
CCTCGAAGTCCTCACCGCAAAACTGGCATCGGCGGAACGTAACACCGGAACCCGTTGTGATGCGGGTGCTCATCGGTCCGCCCTGGGATCCAGTGGGTAGAAGCCGGACGTGCCGCCGATCATGTCCAGCGCCCAATCGGCGAACCGGTTGTCCGGCCTTTCCACCAACTGCGCCTGGTCATCAACGCCGGATCGGGCCGCTTCCCTGACTCCCACGAGGACGTTCACGAAGTTGGCGATGAGGGGGTCCGGCGCGATTCCGCGGTTGTAGCACCACTCGGTGTAGAACTGCAGGTCCCAGCAGGCGTCGGCCGTGTGCTCGATGAAGTCGGCGATCAACTGTTGGGGACCGCGCTGCAACTCGTCGTAGGCCATGTTCATATCCTCTCCTTGCCCTGGCGTGGCGGGGCATCGCACAACATGCACAGGTGTCGAGCTCGACCAAGACAGCGTGGGCAACGTGCCGGCATCCTTGCGGGCAGCCACCGGCGACGTCGCCAGAATCCCCAGCCGCACGGGCAGAGGTAATGGTGGCCGAGGTCGCGCTTGATGGTCGCCATCACGCGGCCGTCCTGTTGTCTCCGGACGCCAACGCCGCCACCCAAGTTTTCATGCAGGCGTTGCACACCAGGTCGGGCAACTCCCCGGCTCCCGGTGTTTTGCTGTCCCGTTGCCAGGCGATTTCGTCCATGGCCGTCCGATGGCCACATGGGAGCGTGTTCTTGCGGCCGCGCAAGACGCGCTCGTAGCGGCCGTGGGGAGTAACGATGGCGATGGCGTATGCGGGGATCATCACAGAACTCCTGGCGGTTGAACCGGAAGGGCCGGTATGGAAGGACATGCTTTTGAGCATCGCTAGAGCGGCATTACCGGCAGCGGCTCGTACTTGCCTGTCATCCAGTCGTCGAACAGGGTGTGGGCCCGCAATTCGGCCAAGGTTCGGTCGTGGAATCGCAAAGAACCGTCCCCGTCGTTGCAGTCCCAACAAACGCCGTGCCAACCCGGTCCGGGCATTCCCTCCCAAAATAGGAGGAACAATTCATCATCGGGTATGTCCTCGCGACCGCAGCGACCGCACGTGCCAGTCATGGGATGGTGCTTGTTGTGAATGATGGTCATGGGGTTTCCTCCACTGTGGGAAATTCAAGCCACGTACTCGTACGCGGAACGCGGTATCGGCAGCTGCACCTCAATCGGCATCAGTTGTCCGGCTTCGATGAGGAGTTCATAGAGTTCCATCGCCATGGACACGTTTGAAGGCCAGGGCAATGGCAACTGTCCAGATCTCAACAGCCTGGCCAATCGCCTGCGGATACGGCTCATGCGCCGGTCCTGAGCGTCCCAGCGGTTGTGGCAACGCTGGCACAGACACGCCAAGTTCAAGAGCGACGCGCTCTCAGGAGCTTTGTCCCAGACGTGGGCCAGCGTGAGAACCACATGGCTGCCCGTGTCCGGATGTGGTTGGCCATTCTCCGCAGAACACCATTCGCACCGGTTCTGTGCCCGGTACTGGATGATGAACCGGCGACGGCGGGCCCAGTCAGCCGGGTAACGTTTGGCCATTTCCTTGCTGATCGGCATGGTTCCTCAGTCGTTCGCGAAGCGTGGGCGGAGCATGATCGTGTGGGCGTCGCCGTCCGGAAACACGACGTCCATGTCGTACACGTCGTTCGTCTCCGCGAACCGGACCGCTTCCTCCAGGTCCTCGAACTCGTGGACTCCACCTCCGTCCATGGTGAACCGGTACCTCACCAGGCCCTGTTCCACGAAGACGATATGGTTCACTGCTTCCATCGAAATGCCTCGGCGTTGCGCGTGGTACCGGACCCTGGCTCTATGTGGATACATCGATGCCGCGCCCGATGCCTTGCAGCAGGGCTCGCCATATTTGGCCGGGCAACTGGGGCACGGCATGGGATTGGCGGCCAGCTTTTCGCGAGGCGCGTGTGGCAGGCGTTGGTTGCCATTCATGGTGGTGCACTGCTCCCCGAACTTCGCGTGACATGCGGTGCAATAGACGCTGAGTGGGCTCATTTCGAGCCGCGGCCAGTAGGTGATCATCAATCAATCTCCGCGCTCGCCATTGTGTTCATCGGTGTTTTCCTGCTTGGACGACTCTGGCCGGGTGTAGGTGTGTAGGTTTAACCCCCGAAATTGCGAGCAAAAAGAAAAAAATAATATTAACCGGGTAATTATTTTTTATTTCCGTTTTTCACGCCGGGAGGGGTTAAACCTACACACCTACACCCGGACGCTGTTCTTCGCTGGTTTCGACGGCCATTTTCACTCCCAACAAGCCTGATCCTGAGTTGCGTCTCGCCTCCCTGGCATCCTTGAATGCCCGCCGAAGCAATCGCTTCTGTTTGACGCCCTGGTATTTGCTGGCGTCCACGCCGGCGGCGTCCATCAGCGACTTGGCTAGCGTGAAGTCGCTTTCGTGGCCGGTGTACACCGCCACCTCCCTCAGCGCGTGCATATCCGGGTCTGAGCCCGCGTGCAGACAATCCGCGACGCTCTGGCGGACCACGGCGCTGTTGCAGGAGTTCTGCTGGGCCTGGGACACGCTGCCGCCCGAGGCCCGCAGGAAGTCGGTTGCGGTCTGCAGCACGGCGGCGCGGATCCAGGCGATACCGTCTTCGGACACGAGCAGGTCGTGGTGATCCTTGGTGTAGGGCGTCGTCACGTCGGGCCGGTTGTAAGCCCACACGATTCGGGCGTCCATGCCCGGTGCGTCAGTGTTCCAGTCCGGCCAGTCATTGCCGACCATGACCAGGTTGCCGATGCGGCGTATCGGTTTGGAATCGAGGCCCTTCAGTTCCACCTCCAGTCGGTCGCCCTGAAGGCCGGTCAATGTGCTTTCGTAGTACGGTTGTAGGGGTTTGTCGCACTCGTCGGAGATGTACACCAGCGACATGGTGAGGTACTTGCTGGTCTTGTTGAAGTTGTCGCCCTTCTCTCCGGCCAGGTCCTTGGAACTCGCCGTGAACGAAATGGCTCCGGGGAACGCCTTGGCCAGGGCCTCGATGAATGAGGACTTTCCGGAATTGGCCAGTGGTATGCGGACCGCGTCCAGGGTCTTGTTGGGCCCCAGCATCATCACCGCTGTCCTTTCGAGCCAGGGCCAGAAACGGTCCATCACCATCTTCTCCACCTCCTTGGCGATTTCGTTGGGATTGTCCAGCAGGCCGAAATCGGGCGGATCGATGTGCCAGTCCCGCGATCGGATCAGCGCGCTTCGCATCTCGCCGGCCGTCAGGATCCGGCCCGTGGCCCATTCGTAGCCCGCCGCGGCCGCGCCACCCGCCAACGGCAGGGCTCCGGCGGACTGAACATCGTCGAACCGGACCGGGTTGCTGTTGAGGACGTTGGGGAACTCCTCGCGGTAGGCCGCGGCGTGGCTGGCCACGTCCTTGGCCACGTTGTCAGCGTGTCGGCGGCCGTTGTTGAAGGCCGCCATCATGGTGCGCAGCGCGTCCTCGTACTCGCCTCCGGAATAGGAGAGGTCCGCCAGAGTGCGTTTCACTTCATCCAGAGTCTTGCGCCTGGCTTCGCGGATCAGGGGCAGCATGTCCAGGCCGCTGGACCCGTTCTGGATGAACTGCCAGAGACCGGTGCTGGACTCGGCCATGTAAACTTCGCGCCCAACCCGGAGGATGTGATTGCCCTGATACTCCAACACCCGAAGGCAGTCCTGGTAGGAAGCCTTGTTGCCCCAGTCGGGACGCAGATGGGTGGGCACGTTCTGCTCCGCCAACTCCTCCCACCAGTGCTGGGGTCGCGTGTTGCGGCGGTGGACGATGTAATCATCCTCGTGGTACTGCTGCGGACGGCCCGGCCCATTCGTATCTTTGGGTTCGGGCTGGGGCGCGGTCGGTTCCGACACCGCCAGGTCGGGCCCGTCCAGGGCGGCGAGCACCACGTCGGCCCTTTGGCCGACGGGCACATCGGCGGCCCCTTGGCCGGTTTCCCCGCCCGGCTCGGACACCAGGTGGATGTGTGCCGCCCCCGCCTCCCAGCAACGCCGGATCACCCAGGCGTTTGCCGTGCGACCCTTGGCGTCGTCATCGCCCCACACCACCACGGTCTTGCCAGCCACGTCGCGGTAGTCTGCATCGCCGGCCTTGCCGCTCCCGCCCAGGTACGAGGCGCTGGTGAAGTGGTCCTCCCGCACTGCGGCCGCGTCCTTCTCGCCCTCCGTGATGACGATGATGTCCGAGTCGAGGCTCTCCAGGGGCTCCCAGATGTGCAGCAGGTATCCGCCGTAGCGGTCGCCCGTGGGCATGGGTCCATCGTTGACGGCCCGATGCTGAACGTGTTTATGAGGTTCGACCTCCTCACACTTGTAGGTTTTGCCGCCGCGCCGGAACTCCAGGCTGCAGGGGTGCCCGCCGGGCCAGTCGTAGCGCATGGCGCGCCGGGAGGTGTAGCCTTCGGGATGGCGGTAAACGCATTGCTCGCACCAATCGACACGCGGAGCCGCCTTTCGGGATTCGGGGATTCCGGCTGCGGCCCGCAGCGCCGGAGCGGCAGTCCTGGTCTCGCATTCGGGCTTGCCGCTCCAGCACTTGGCGATCAATCCGCCGTGCCCGTCGCCGCGAAACCACAGGCCGGTCCGGTTGTCGCCGCCGTGGCATATCGCCGTGGTGGTCTGCCAGTGCCCTTCGGTCCCGAAGACGACCGGGTATCCGTTTCGCTTCAAACCATCGACCACTGACTGCGCAATGTCTTCCATTCCTGCCCCCTACGATTACGAAGCCAGTCGTTCTTTGATGTCGGCCATGCTGTGGTTCATGTTTCGGGGTGTGATGGCTCCGGGCGGCAGATCGGGCCGGTCGGTCTGATACCCGCAGGTCTGGCAGATGGCCCAGTCAGGCGCGGCGATGCGCAGGTCGTGGCGGCCGCAGCGCGGGCATTCGGCGACCGGATACTTTCCGGCCGCTACCTCGTTGGACCATTCCTGGTGCAGACGGCTGCAGTACTCCGGTGTGCTGCTGTGGGCCAGGTAGCTGAATGGCTGTCGGCACCAGGCGCACGTGGTTGTTTCGGACCCGATGGTCATGATCACGCCTGCCCAGAGCGAGCGGCCTTGACCGCCGCCGTTTCGCTGGCGATTTCCTGTGCTTTCTCGTGGTGAGCGTCTCGAGCAGCCTTCCTGGCCTCAACGGCTGTCTTGTGTCGGTCCCGGTCATATCCGTCGCGCTTGAGCAGCGCGGCGAAGAGGGTCGCCTCCTCTCCGTCCTGAACGGTGCGGACGACCTTGAAATCTTCGAGCGTCCAGACGTCAGCAACCGCCGCGTTGAGCAGGTGTTCCATCCGCCAAGCCTCGTCGGCGGTGAGCAGGTTGAACGGCTCGGCTCGGTAAACCGCTATCTGGGCGGCATTCGACGCTTCCCGCAAGGGGCACAGGGGACAACGATCGGGCTGGTGCGCCACGTATTGGATTTCGCAGTCCTCGCACCAGTTGATGGCATCGTGGATGTGAGTGGTCATTGTGGTAAACTCCCGTTGCATTCATGTGTTGCGCCGCCACGGGAAGAACCCTCCCACGGCGGCGCTTTTCGTTGTCCTTACCGGTTGTTCGGGATGTTGGAGACGCGGCGCTCGTCCCTGTCCTGCAGGCGTTCCAGGATCTCGGGGTTGTCGGCCCTGGCTTCCAGCAGGTGGGCGCGGCCGTAGTCGGTCAGTTCCCAACGCTCGTCTTGGATCATCTCCGACAGCAGTGCGCCGACGGCCAGTTCGTCCTCGGGGTCGTCTCCGATGATCGCAGGGTTCTGGATGGTCATGTGTTAGACTCCTTGTGCTTTAGCTTTTCGCCGCCTTGGGGAGTGCAGACCCCTCGGCGGCGTTGTTGTTTCCGGAGTTACCGACCCAGAAAGGACGCAACGTCCGCTTCCGACGGTTCCTGTGCGGCTTGCCGTTGGTCTTGCTCTGCCACCCGCCGCAGAGTGTTCCGGGCCGCGTCCTGCCGCTTTTCCTTCTGGATGGCCTTGTGCTGCTGGATGGCTCGCTGAAACACTTTCTCAGGAAGGGTGATGCTGGAGCCGTCCACGTGCTTGAACTCGCTCTCCCAGGTGCCCTGGATGCACCGGGTGGTGACGATGTACTGCTCAGTCACCACGTCTTCCCGAGCCTGGGCGAGAACCCCCGGGGTACGGGTCTCGACGTCCTTGAGCTTCTCGGGAGCGAACAGGCTGGCCTGGAACGCGTCCAGGTCAACCGTTACAAGCGACTCGCGCTTGTATTCGCCGTCCTGCCTCTTTTTGGCCATAAAAAAACCTCCAACATTCGGTTGGAGGTAAGGCTAGACTAGTGCTAACAGGTTTGTCAACTGTTAGTAACACGTTTTTTGGGCGGTCTTCCGCCTTTGTTAGGTGGCGCACGAAGGCATTGCTCTATTGCCTCTATCGAAGTGACCGTGTACCCGCCTCCAGGCGCCGCCGCCTTGAGTTTTCCAAGTCGGGGTACTTTGCCTCGTTTCACCCACATCGTGAGCCTGCTGCGATTAACACCGTATTTTTCTGCAGCACTCGGCAGGTCAATCAGGCCATCGGGCAGTTCGCCGGGCTCGTAGATGACGTCTTCCGGTTCCGACGAATGGGCGCCGTTGGTGGCCTGGGTGTCGTGTTCGGCGGCAGTGATCATGGTGGCCAGATCAGCGAAATCCAAGCCGTCGTTCCGGGCCTGCTCGATGGCGTCGTAGAAGGCTTGGCGCTTGGGATCGTGGGTGTAGGTTAGCATATCGGTTCGCCGTTTGTCCCAGCCGATACGAAGGTTTCGCTAGGGCTGCCCCTTCGTGGCATCGTTTCCCGGGAAACGCATGCGCGCTCGGTGCGTGGGGCGGAATCACTGATCAGGTTGATTGAAAGTCCAATTGACCGACTTTGTTTCCAGGCTGACCCTCTGGTTTTCTTCCTGAACCAGCTTGGTACAGGTACGGCTCCCGAAGGAGCCGTTGGTTTTGAAGGTTGGAGCGGAAGACGGGATTCGAACCCGCGACCTTCTCCTTGGCAAGGAGACGCTCTACCACTGAGCCACTTCCGCCCGCATGACGCGTACGATCAGCGCATTTTCCATCGCGCTGATGTTGTAATTGAGTATAACGTGATTCCTTGGGGCTGTACAGTATTCTCATCCAACAGGGCAGTTCGATTATCCTGGCTCAAGGCATTTGCTGTTGCCGGAATGATTCCCTGCCCACCGTGCGCTCGTCCATCGACAGGCTCAGGATGAGCGGACCACGTCGGCGAACGACAATATTCGAATGGCCCTGCCCATCCAAGAGGTTCTCACGCGTACTCAGTTCATCGCCGGTCATCACAACAATTCCTATCTGCCAACCGTCATTCTCGCGAAAGCGAGAATCCAGTCATTGTATGCGCTCAACGTCTCGCCAAGTCTCCCCATCTTGCGGTTTCTGGGCTCTTGCTTGCGCAGGAGCGACGGGTTTGTGGATTAAACCGAGTGAATCGCAATGGCAAACTGGGTACGCTTGAGCCAAGAGGTTGTGTTGACTTTGGGGTAAAAGTTTGCGTGTCCCCGGCGGTTGTCTGATTTTCTTGTGAGACCGACAGCGATGGGCTTGCCTTGACAACCGCAGACCACGCCTTTAGCGTGGAAAGGTGCGACCTTTCAGCGGGTATCCGATCAGCCCGTACTGTTCCAGTTTCGACCGGCCAGATGGCGTTAAACCAATAGATTCCAGCGCCAACGACCGGCGGGGGCCCGCCAACTGGAACCGGAGAATTTTCACCGCGCAGGTTCCTGCTGGATACCGTTACAAGTGAATACGTCTTGGCGAGCCCGGCCTGGATGGGCTTTGGTGGCGCTCTTCCGGCAGTAGCCTGTTGGCACCTCTACCCTGAACGCCTCTCGCGGCTGACTTCTTGCCGAGGTTGGCGCTGTATCCCGCCCCCACGGGTGTTCGGCGTGGAGTTCCAGGTCTCCGTCTCCCATGTTCCGCACACACGCCGATTGGATTGATTAGAACCTGTCATGGGGTTGATCAGTTGTAGAATCTCCCCGGCCAATCAATTTTAATGCACAAGGAGTGATTGCATGTCTCACGCCGAACGAATCATCGTCCCCAAGGGCCTGTACAAAGAGCAGTACTCGCCTGAATTCGCCGGACGGTGGGACGAATTGATCGACTGGCAGCGTCGAGCGGAGGCGGAGAACAACTTTTTCCAGGATATCCTCAATGAGCATGGGGTCAAAACTGTGCTGGACATCGCCTGCGGCACCGGGTTTCATGCCATCACTCTGAAAACCGACGGTTTCGACGTAACCGCAGCCGACGGCGCGCCCAATATGGTGGCACAGGCCAGGGAGAATGCCGAACGCCTGGGGATCGACGGCCTGCGTATCGTGGAAGCCGAATGGACCAGACTGGGAGAGTCATTTCCCAACGAGCGGTTCGACGCCATTGTCTGCCTGGGCAACGCGTTCACCCACCTGTTCGACGAATCGGATCGTATCCGGTCCCTGACGGAGGTGTACCACCTGCTCGGCAATGACGGGATCGCCATCATTGACCAACGCAACTACGATGCGATCCTGGACAACGGGTTCAGCAGCAAGCACCAGTCTTACTATCTTGGTGAAAATGTGGATGTCAAACCCGAAGAACTGACCGAAGATGTCCTCAAGATGCGGTACGAATACAGCGATGGGGAGGTCCATTTTCTCACCATATGTCCCATCCGTCAGGACTACGTGACCGACCTTTTGCTCCGTACCGGTTTCCGGAGCGTGGAGCGGTACGGCGATTTCGAAGCGGACTACGACCTATACGATCCGGATTTCGTGATTCAGATCGCCAGGAAGTAGTGGTTGGTACAGACAGGACATAGCTGACGGAAATTGGGACTGAGGCCGAGTATGCCGGCCCGGGGATCTGACCAAGAGGCGCAAACCCAAGCCGCCTGCCCACGGTCGTGGTGAGTACCGTCGCGACGATGTTCCGGTATACCACCGGGGGCGAGTCTCAGTTCACCGACACCAACGGAGACGCTGATCATGACCGAAATAGACGTTGGCGCTATCGTCGCCAGCACCCAGGCCTATTACGACGGCCCCGCCGACGAGATCTACCGCACCATCTGGGGCGATAATCTGCATCTGGGCGTGCCGTGCAGGCCCGATTGCCCCCACCCCGAGGCGATGGAGCACACCAACGAGATCATGGCCAACGCGGTTTCGCTGACGCCGGATATGCGTGTGATTGACCTGGGGTGCGGCTACGGGTCCACTGCGAGATATCTGGCGGCCAACTTCGGTTGCTCGGTAACCGGCACCAACATCAGCGAGAAGGAACTGGAACTGGCCCGCTCGCGCGCCGCCCAGCACGGCCTGGATCACCTGCTGTCCTTTGAGTATGGGGATTTTCATCGCCTCGCCTACCCCGACGACTCCTACGACGTGGTCTGGAGCCAGGAAGCCTTTCTGCATGCGGTGGACAAGAATGCGGTCCTTTCGGAATGTCGGCGCGTCGTCAAGCCCGGTGGCAGTCTTGTCTTCACGGATATCCTGGTACGCCGAAGCACCCCTGAAGCGGACCGGGAGAGGATATATGACCGGGTCAAGTCCCCCGATATGTGGGATCTTCAAGACTACCGGCAGGCGTTGTCCCAACTGGGCCTGCCGGTCATCGGGGAGGAGGACTGGTCACAACACGTCGGTCGCTCCTATGCCTGGGTGCGCGACCGTCTCTTGGAAAACCGTGAAACCCTGGCTCCCCGCATCGGTTACGAAACCATAGATCCCACGGTGGAAGCATTGTCTTTCTGGGTTGATTCGGCCAACGCGGGCAACATTGGCTGGGCGCTTTTCGTGGCAACGAAACCCACCCAATGACGATTCTGTCGAATCGAAAGGAGTTTCGCGGGACTTTCGTGGAACGGTCCAGCGCCCGATTAAAATCACACAAACGGCAACGCCGATTGGGTGTTTTCGCCGCCGCTTGACCTGCACCAGCGCTCTTTCTGGTGGACGGGAGCGCCATTTAGTGCGAACCGCCAGACCATGCGCGCCTGTCCGCTGTGTCCGCTGACGAACTCCCTGTCTGCCAGTCCCACAGCATTGGCGACGCCCTTCACTTGCCGAGCGATCCGGAATTCAGGCTGCACGAAGACCCTCGTTCATGTGTGCCCTCCGCCGTCGGATGGCGGAAAAGGCCGGCATGGCGGCCGAGGAAGCGCCCACAACGGCGCCATGGACTCCGGCGTCGGTTTTGGAGCGGATGACGGCGCGGCGGGTGTTGCCGTCGTACCAGCGCTGGACGTGTCCGCAGGTGAGGGCCGCGCGTTTGCGGGCTGCATGGCGGCGAGACGGATCCCGGCCGGGTCTATGACCATTCGTGGGGGCCGCGATGGCCGATCATCGCCGCACTTCGATTTTGCGGTGGGCCAACTTCAGGCGGACGGCCTGGCGCATGGCGCCGGACAGGACCGTGTGGATCAGGTTGACTGTCTTGGGGGGACAATCCCTGTTAGATCAGCCGCAAATCCAGGCGCCGCGCCGGCCGGTGATCGTCCTGTGATGCTGTTTTTCAACTCACGACGATACGGTTACAGCCAATTATGGGGGGCAGGGCGAATCGTACTCTCACGCACGCCTGCGTTTGTACGCGGGAATAGGGTACTTTCGTATCTTGACCCCGACGCGAGAAGGGGCCAGATTGGTTGTCATAAACTAAACCGACGGTCAAGGTGGATTGGAACGTGCGACGTAACTTCTTGCGGCTTCCGCTCGCCCTGGAATGGCCCAGGATCGCAGTCGATCCAGAAGCGCTGAGGCATGGCGCCTGGGCTGCCGTCTGGGTCCGGTTGCTGGTGTTGGGCCTGATCCTGGCGCTGGTGCACCACCGCATAGACTACGGTTCTACCCTCCATTGGCAGTACCTTTGCATGACGCTCGTACCTGCGTCCGTCTTTGGCGCGTGCCTGTACCTCTTGTGGCGAAAGCGGAAGCTGCATCCGGGCGTCATGCTCCTGTTTCATGGGATCGACCTGGCGGTGGTCACAACGGGGGTTGCGATGTCCGGAGGGTTCGGCAGCCCGCTGGTCGGCCTGTACTATCCATACGTGGCCGTGTTCGCGGCGGTGTTTCCCTCGCCCCTTATGACGTTCGCCTGGGTAAGTCTGGTGGCTGCCACGTACACCGGTGTCTGCGTGCTGACCGGAAGCGGCATTGACCTGGGCGCCCATGCCGAGGCAAAGGTCATCACCCAGGTGGTCAGTATGTTCGCCGTGGCCATGGCGGTGGTGCTGGTCGCGCGATTCGACCGGGAAAGGCGGCTGGACGCGGTGGGACACCAGCAGGAACTTGAAACCGAGCGGATCGAAATGTCCCAGAACATCCACGACACCATCGCCCAGACCGCCTACTTGATGAGGCTGGGAGTCGAGAGCGCCATGAAAAATCCGGAGACCCTGCCCCCCGCGCACCTGGAACGGCTGACCGCTCTGCATTACCTGGCCAAGTCCACGGTATGGGAGCTGCGCCATCCCATCAACGTCGGGCTGGTTTTCCAGGGCCATGATCTGGTCGAGGCGCTCCAGCAGCACGCCCGCACCTTCACCGCGTTTTCCGGCGTTCCCGCCGAGGTGATCCACACCGGACGGGAACCGGCGATGCCGGCCATCACGCGCAGCCGCCTTTTCTCCATCGCGCACAATGCCATGACCAACGCTTTCAGCCACTCGCAGGCCGGGCGGGTGGTCGTGGGTGTACAGTTCGAGGCCGACCACCTGCGCCTGTCCGTCTCGGATGACGGCGTTGGCCTGCCCGAGGACTACGAGAACCTGGGCCACGGTTTCAACAGCATGAAGGCCGACGCGGGCAGGATCGGGGCGCGTCTCGATGTACGCTCGAACGGCGCGTCGGGAGGAACCACCGTCGCCTGTGTCCTGAACTATGGCCAGCTTGCATAGGAGGCCGCCGTGCTGTCGTCATCCAAGGTGAGGGTCGTGCTGGTGGACGACCATCTGATGGTCCGCGAGGGCCTGAAGGAGGTGCTGGAGTCTTCCGGAGAGTTCGAGGTGGTGGGACAGGCCGGAGACGGCGCCGCTGCGGTCCGGGTGTCCCTCGAAACCAGGCCCGACGTGATCGTGATGGACCTGCGGCTGCCCGTGATGAGCGGGACGGAAGCCTGCCGCCAGATTATGAGGGAGATGCCCGATGCCAAGGTCCTGGCGCTCACCGCCTTCACCGGTCGTGACACCGCCATCGAAGCCATGTCCTCGGGGGCGGTGGGCTTCCTGGAAAAGGTGTACGGCAGCGACGAGCTGGTGTCGGCGGTCCGCGATGTTGCCCGGGGCGAGTACCGGGTGTCAACGGACGTTCTGCAATGGGTGTTCGAGCGTATCAGGGACAAGCCAGATGGGGGACTGGCCGCCGGGTTGAGTCAGCTCACGACCCGGGAGCGTTCAGTTCTCAACCTCTATGCGGCCGGCAAGGACTACGCCGAGATTGGCCGGGCCACCGGCAGGAGGGCCGTTACCGTGCGCAACGTGATTTACGGGATCAGGGACAAGCTCGGCCTCGAATCAACCCACGCCCTCACGATCTGGGCGCTGGAACACGGCCTGCCCGATCCGCAAACGGCCCTTGCTGACCCGTCGCCGAGCGACAGTTAGGCTCTACCGCCCGGATATGGCGTCGGAGCCGGAGGGCGCGCCGGACCGCTCCATGGCGGTTGCGTTGCGTTCGCTCACGCGGCTAGACTCTGCGTAACTCATGTGCCAGTCTCCTAACTTGCAATGTGAGTTTGCCGGACGGGGCGGCGGCAACCGTCCCGCCCTGCGTTCTGGTTAGTCCAGTTCCCGGTCCGCGGCCTCCAGCGCGGCGGGATTTTCGGTTATGGCGTTGGCGGTTCGAGTGGCATCGGACTGGCCGTTGATCTCACGCGTACCCGGTTTGGTGGCGGTGAATGGCGAAAAGGTGGGTCGGGCGGGTCGGGTGTGGCCAGGTAGTATTCGTTGCCCAGGTTGAGAATGCCCAACTTTCCGAGGGAGCATAATTGGCGTCGGAACGCTGGCGATGCCCGCATTCCCATCAGGATCAGTAGGCAACAGGCCAGCAGCAGCCCGACCAGCAACGGTTGCAGCCGGTCGGTGGTGGTTACGGTGCTCCGGTTCAACCCGAAGCGTTGCTTGCCGTCCTTGAAGTACTGCTCCGGCTGCATCCGCCTCCGATACATCGGCACCGCCCAACGAGGGTTGGTGAGCGACGTGGCCAGATACCAAGGCTCACGATGCCCGCGGGCCCAGTAGAGCACCAGATTGATGACCACGGCGCCGTCAGACCGGTAAAGGGTCTGAGGCCAGAACAGGATGCGGTCTTTGGGCAGTCGATAGTCCCGCAATCGACCGCGATATCCAGCCAGGGGAACGATAGTCGGCGGCACGATAGTCGGCGCTCTGGACCACAACATCGCCTTGAGGCGGATCACGTAGCCCACCGGGTAGCCGGTGTGGCGGGGCGTCTACTGCACCAAACGGATCAGACTGGCTCGCCCAAACCCACGGTCAGGCAGCAGCAGGGGCCGGACGGTGGTGGGCAGCCGGCGCAACAGCTGACCGATGAAGAACTCCTCCACTCGGTTCTGGGACGGATCCAACTCTTCCGGCGTGGACACCCAACTGAGCAGGGGCAGCCTCCGACCTCGGAAACATACCGCCGCGAACAGACCGTTTCGTCGCTGGTCCGGGTCAGACCAGTCGATCATGATCGGCACCAGTTGTCCCGCGTCAACCAGATTTGCCGAATTGTCGTCGTTTAGTTTTGGCGGTTCATCTCTTCGGCGCCCGGAACTGGACTGCCCAGGCATGGCCGCGTTGGTATTGGCAGTAGCGCGGTGGCGGTGTCGTCCATCGGAGCCCTCTTTACCTGGAATGCGCCGCAGAATATCGGCCTGCTGGATTTCGGATTGGCGATGGCGGCTCTTTTACTGGTAATTGAGTACAGGTCAGGGTCGCCGATCATTCCCCTATAGATTTACCGGAATCGGGCTGTGGCCGTCGCTGTGATAGTGGCGCTCATGACCAGCGTTAGTCTGCATGGGTTTGCGCTGTTCCTGCCGTTGTACTTCCAGGTGGCTCTGGGTGTTTCCGTTACCCTGGCCGGGAGGATGCTCGCTCCGATGCTGCTGGGGATGGTGATGGGAGCGATTCTGGCCGGCCAGTTGCTCTCGCGGGCCGGCGGCAACTACCGTTTGCAGTTGCTGGTCAATACCGCGCTCATGGCGGCGGGTGTGTTCCTCTTTTCCACGCTGAGCGACGGCTGGGGTTTTTCCCGAAGCCGGCCGATTCTTTTCAGCCAGGTATGCCTTGTGATCACGGCGCTCGGGTTCGGCGGAGTCGTGGCGACTCCGTCGGTGGCGGTACAGAACGCAGCCCCGTTCCGGAAGGTGGGGGTGGCGACCGCCGCCCTGCAATTCTGCGGTTCCCTGGGAGGGATGATCGGCCTGGCCGCAACCGGCGCTGTGCTGGTCCAGAGCTTCCGCTCCCGAACGGAGATGATGATCTTCGATAAAGTCAGGGCAACCCTTCCGGAAGGGCTGCTTGATTCGGAGAAGAAGAACCCCCAGGTGCTGATGGATACCGCAAGAGCCGAGTCGATGCGCGAAACGCTGGCAGAGACCAGCGCCGGGGATCCTCCGTTGGCAGACACCCTATTGAACTCGTTCAACCTCGCTCTGATGGAAGCACTGCGCGACGTGTTTACCGTGCTGCGGATCGCGGTGGCGTTGTCCTTCGCCGTTGCGTTGTTCCTGCGCGTGCCAGCCGACACCGATCACCACTAAAACCGGTCCAACCTGATGGGATGACGACCGATACCGATTTGGGAGCACGCCCCGTTGACGTTCTCCAAACGCCCATAAAGGAACTGCCGGAACCCGCTGCAAAAACCGCCCCTGACTCACCCGAATAGAGTGAATAACTCCCCGTAATCCGCAGGGGATCACAGGGAGTATCGCTGGCGCCGTCTCGCGCCCGGCTATCTGTGTGGGCCTTTAGGGATTGGAGCCGATGGCGGGAACCACTTCGTATTCCCCATCTGAACCGATCCGGGTCAGGAACACTGAATCCGAACCCTGGTTGTCGTTGGGCCCGAATTCGAGCTGCACCCCATCTATGTTCATGGTGGTGCGAGTGCCGAACACGTCCAGGAAGCAATCCCGGCTCAAGTCGGCTCCACAACTGTTGAGCCGTTCGATGGCCAGGCGACCCGCGAGGTAACCTTCCAACGAAACGAAGCCGGGGGACGCATCAGCGTCCACCGCGGCCAGGGCTCGCTGATAATTGGCGACGACGGGGTTGGAAGTATCGGTGGGCAACGGCACGACCTGCGTAACGTAGACGTTGTCGGTCGCGCTGCCCAGTTCATCCGCCAACGGGTAACTGCCAACGAATGAGACGGCCATGAAGATCGTTTCGGAATCCAGTTTCATGCGCAGCTTTTCGATCAAACGGGCCGCTGGCTCATGAGTCCCGATGATAATCACCGCCTCGGGCGCAGGGTTTGCTGAGGCAATCCGGAACGCAGCGGACTGAACCGCATCGGTATTGCGCAGGTAGTACCAGGATTCCACCAGTTCCATGTCGTTGCGGCCAGCCAACGCCAGTTTGACTCCGTTCAGTCCGTCTATTCCGTAAGAGTCACTTTGGTAGAGCACAGCCACCCTGGTGACATCCTGTGCTGCCAGGAGTTCCACCATCCGCTCGGTTTCCTGGTAGTACGAGGCGCGATAGTTCAGGACCCCGGTCTTGTCGTCGCCGCGCAGCAGCTGGGCGCCGGTGAAGGCTCCGATGAACGGCACACCCGCTGCCTCGGCAACCGGCAGGGCAACGCGGGAGGTTGGAGTACCGACCTCTCCGATCAGGGCGAACACCTGGTGATTATCGATCAACGCCTGGGTGTTGAAGACGGCCTTATCGATTTCATAATCATCGTTGATCGTGGTGAGCGTCAGCTTGCGCCCCTGAACCCCGCCGGACTCGTTCGCTTCCTCGAACGCCGCCCGGATACCGAGTTCCATCATGGTGCCGAGCTCCGCCGAGGGGCCTTCCAGGACGGCTGACTGCCCGAAGTGGATTTCATCG
This sequence comes from Dehalococcoidia bacterium, assembly GCA_963668585.1. GTDB lineage: Bacteria > Chloroflexota > Dehalococcoidia > Lucifugimonadales > UBA3495 > Bin87. The sequence continues at coordinate 2,451,805 of OY764869.1, forward strand.
GCAGTAATTCCAGGATCCATCGTCTCAACCGGCTGCATCTCTGGGACCGCAGGCGCGTCCAAACCCTGGACCTCCGCGGACAGCGCGTGCACCTGGTCCACAATCTGGCTGAGAACCTGGGCATTCTGCATGATCAGGGCACGTTCAGTTTCGGTCATCTTAATTCGGGCCGTCAGGAGTTCAAAGTAGTGGCTTTGTCCATCCGCGCCCCCGGCGTCGCGCAGTCTTTCGGCCAGAGCGACGACATCAGGGTCCAGACCGGCGCCGGTGTCGTGGCGCAGATACTCCACGTCCCGGGCCAGGCGACCGGACACCGATTCGTAGATTTCCTCGATGCCTTCCACATACGGGTGGAAATCCAACGTGCTTGCCACGACCAGGAGCGTGTGCCCCAAACCTGTGTTGGCATACAGGTTGTTGGTGTGCGCATAGCGGAGAACATCGCTCTCCGTAACGTCATGGACATTGGAGGCCAGGTCGTAGAACTGGCGGTCCACGCTGGCATCGGCTTCTGGGTAAAGCCTGTTGACACTGCTCAGAACCAGTTGCCGCCAGCTTGTGTTTTCCGAAAACAAGGCTTGCAATAACGGCAGCCGGCCGGCCTGGATGGTGTCTGTGTTGGATGCGAGGCTGTCCACCAGGGTCCTGATATGGGAGACACGTGCCCCCGGATTTTGTGCCTCCAGGTACGCGAGTTGCGCGTTCAGGGCGTCCTTATGACTGCTTATCATCACCCCGTTAGCGGCGACCGACTCCGGTGTCATGCCAAATTGGGTGGGCACGGAGCCGACGGCAACCAGCGCGTTGGAGTGCCTGGCGATATCCAGGGCGGCCGACTGGATTTGGACCACATCGTGGACGTCGGTAAAGTCTTCCTCGCCCATCGGGGTCAGCATCACCCAACTTGACCATTTGACATCTCCCGTCGCGCTGTTGTTGCTGGTCACAACGAATCCGAATTCTGTCCCAGAGGCGAGCCCATTGACGGTCAAGGCGTACGTAGATTGTCCACTCTCCGTGACATCAACGGATTGGAGGAGATTCAGCCAAGGCCCATCGGCGGCGAGAACCCTGCCGGTAGCATCAATATTGATCCAGGCTACCGTGTAACCGGTTGCGCCGTCGACGGCATCCCAGGACACCACCACATCGCCGGGGTCTTCTCCATGGTTCACCGCCACATTGCCCGGAGCGGTTATGTCGGGTTGCGCCTTGACCACATCCCTCGACGCCATCCATCCACCGATGGCGGCCAACATGGCAACGGCGAAAATCGCAGCGGCGATCAACCTAATGCGTTGAGCAGTCATTGTACCTCCCTTGTTTTCATGCACAAAAATATATGATCTCCATCTATCATCGACCCCATACGCCACACTCACTCCGATGCCATCAGCTGCAAAGCAAGGTAGCGTGCGCAAAAGTGTTCATTAGCCCGTGCCAGCGTGCTGAACTAAGTGAGCCACCATACTGGTCCCCATGTACAACGATTCATGCACCGCTCACGGGTGTGTTTTGCGGGTCGCGTTAGCGCGCGGTCGTGGGCTGGTAACCCGATTTTTCCCTGACCTGTGCCTCCGTTTCGTGAGATTGCGCTTCTGGGTTCCCAGCGGGGCCGGCCGCCCACCTACTCGTCGGGATCATGCCGGCGACGTTTACCAAAACGTCCTCAGCCGCAGCGGCTCCACTCTCCAAAGCGCCATTCACGCCCATCATGTTCATGTAGTCGCCGGCCAGAGTGAGACCGGACACGCCGGGAAAGCGCCGTCTTCTCAGTTCGTGCAGTTCGCTCATCACACCACCCGGAGCGAGGAATACCGCCTCTTTCCACAGATGCACCCGGGTGAACAGCGGCTCCTCGGGCATGAGGGGGGCATACCGGCGTATCTCTTCGATGAATTTACGCTTGATGTCCTCTTCGCTCATTGATGTGAACTCGTCGATGTATTCCTCGACGGAGTAGGCGTGAACGATGCCCTTGCCCGGAGGCGCCGAAAGCGGCGACGCCACGGTGCTATCAAAATACGCGGCCACGAATGAGTCCGTCCGAGGGATGGAGGTGAACACGTAGGTGGGTTTTGGCAAGGGGTTTCCCTCGACACCAAACGCCACGTGGCAGCAGCTTGAATAGGTAACTTTGCGCAGCGGATCACTGATGTTGTCGGGCAGGTCAGGGATCAGGCGGAGTGCAACAGACGCGGTGGTGGCGCACACTACCGCATCCGCCGGGTGGAAACCGTCCGACGTCCGCACACCTCGCACTGTTCCGTCCTCGATCACGATTTCCTCCACCGGCGTGGACAACCGCGTTTGCTGTCGGCACGCCTCGGCCAGAGCGATGCCGAACTCGGCCACGCATCGTTCCGGGTTGCGAGTCGTCTGTTTGGGGTGGCCAAAGACAAAATCCCAAAGCAGCATCGTGCCCTGGAGCGCCCCCATCCGCTCCGGTTTGCTCAGCGTGCCCACGTTGAAGAAAAACTCCAGCAGCGCCCCGGTGGCGAACTCCTTGCCGCCGTGTCGGGCGACGAACTCGACCAGGTTTTCCCCGGTGTCCAGGTCCAGCAGACGGGTATAGTCCTTCGCGTTGAGATCGTCGCGCCTTCGCCTCAGGAACCTGGCGAATTTGCCTGCCTGGTAGATTTCTTTCGGCGAAAAAAGCCCCGAAGCCAGGAGCGTCCGGAGGTTTACCGGGGCGAACTTGCGCTCCATATTGAGCTGATGGGACTTCCCCTTGCTGTTGATCGTTCCGACATGACCTCGAGGGGAGCGATCGAAAGACACTCCCAGATCTTTGCTCAACCGGTTCACGGTGTCCTGTGTCTCATGGAATATGCAGGCCCCGGAGTCGATATAGAATCCGTTGAACTCCTCGCCGTACATGCGGCCGCCGGCATGGTCGGAGGCTTCGAACAGGGTCACGTCGACCCCGCGCTTATGCAGGGATTGCGTCGCGGCGAGACCCGCCGCCCCGGCGCCGACAACGATTGCTTTCGGTTTCATATGCACCACCTCGTAGTGATCCGGCTGGCTAAGCATCATCGCCGTGGGAAGGAGCAGCCGCAGCTTGCGGTTCGTCCGCTTCCACCTTCAGCGTCGGGAGCCAACTGAGGAACGACGGGAGGTACCAGTTGAGTCGGCCCAACAGTTCCATGCTCGCGGGCACCAGCACCGACCTAACCAGAGTTGCGTCCAGGAAGATCGCGACGGCCAACCCGAAGCCCACCTGCTGGTTGTTGATCGTCTTGCCTGAGGCGAACCCGCTGAACACCACCACCATTATCAAAGCCGCTCCGGTGATGAGTCCCGCGGTGGAACGCAAGCCGTACTCAACCGAGTGGTTGTTGTCTCCGGTCTGGTCATACCGTTCACGGATCCGGCTCAGCAGGAATACGTGGTAGTCCATGGACAGCCCGAACAGGATGGAAAACAGGAAGAGGGGTATCCACGCGTCGATGACCTCGGCATGGCGGAAGAAGGGCAGCGCGTCGGCCACTCCCTTCTGGAACACCAGCACCAGCAGGCCGTAGGTGCATCCCACCGACAGGAGGTTCATGATCACGGCCTTTACCGCGATCACTATGGACCGGAAGACCATCAACAATATGACGAAGCTCAAACCCAACACCAAGCCGAACACTATTGGGGTGTACCGATCAACGATGTCGAACAGGTCGGCGGAGTTGGCCGTAACTCCACCCACGTACACTTCCGCCGGTGCGCCGGCAAAGGCGTCAGGGATGATACGGTTTCTCAGTTCGTTGACGACCGCCACGGCCTCATGGCTGCGTGGTTCGCCGTGCAGCGCAACCGTCAGCAGAGCCAGGTCGCCGGCGGGGTTCACCACCAGGTCTGCGGGTGGGAACGGGAAAGACGGTGATTCCACGAGGGCGGCTTCGAGCCTGTCGATCCCTTCCTGCACTCCTGGATCATTGATGTCGCCTTCGATCACCACCTCTACGGGGCTCAGCAGGCCGAACGAGAATTTGTCCTCCAGGACGAAGAACGCCTCGCGGGTGCGGGCATCCTCAGGGAACGTGTCCACTCCGTTGAGCCCGGTGTTGATTTGAAAGTAAAACGCTGATGCGACGATCATCGGGACGGCTACCACCAGCACGCTGACGATGGGGAACCTGGTGGCGATCCGGGTCATTGACCCCCAGAAACCTTCGGCATCGCGGGCAGGCGATTTGATGCTGGCGCGCCGGCCGATACGGGGAACCGGAAGCCGGTTGACTCGGCTGCCCATGAGCGTCAACGCCGCAGGAAGCAGGGTCAATGTTGCGATCATCGCGACCACGACGACAACGATCGCGCCGGTGGCCACGGATTGAAAGAAGGACGCAGGGACAATCAGCATGCCAAGCAGCGCGATTACCACCGTAACGCCGCTGAAAAGCACAGTGCGGCCGGCGGTGGCGCCGGCGCGTACGACGGCGTCGAAAGGCGACAGCCCCCGGCTCAGTTCCTCACGGAACCGCGAAACCACGAATAGCGAATAGTCGATGCCCACCGCCAGTCCGATCATCGTGATCATCATCTGTACGAAAAAGACCAACTGGAACGCCTGGCCGATCGCGGCCACCACGCCGATTGCGATGATGATTGCGACGATGGCCAGAACCATTGGCGCCAGGGCTGCCACCACCGTGCCGAAAAGAAGGACCAGGATTATCAGCGCCACCGGGACACCGATGGACTCACCTTGTCGCAGGTCCCTCTCAGCGAGTTCATTTGTGTCGTGGGATATGCTGGCGACCCCTCCCAGGAGTACGCGGAAATCCTGGTCCCGATCCGCGTCTTCAACTATCTCGAAGAGTTGTCCAACGCTTCCTTCCGCCTCTTTCAGTTCGCCGGTCAATACGACGGGAATGATCGTCGTGCTGCGGTCCGCCGAAACCAGCGTGGCGTCGGCGGTCTGGTAGTAATTTTGGGCCGTGGCGACGACCCCATCGCCCAGCGAGGTAACCTCCGCGAAAACGGTCTCGACCTCCTGCTGAAAGGCGGGATCATCAACAGTCCACACATCCGACTGCACGATCACAAATTCCGTAACGGGTTCGGGTCCTCGCAGTCGGTCTTCCAGGAGGCGATCGGCTTTTTCGGATTCGACGTTGGCGGCCAACGCGTAGGCATCGGTCGTCAACGCTCCGTCCAGGAACCGGGCAGCAAAAAGGGCCGCCAGCACGACGAGAGCTACCCAGATTGTTATGGTCGTCCACGGGTGGCGTGCGCACACCCTGGCGATGGATTCGGTCATCGAGTTATCTCCTTGGCTTTCGAGCGACAGTTATTCCGGGCGTTTGAGAAAAATTATTCGCGGGGAGACAAGAGAAGCTTGTATGGTTTCGGAGCGGTGGAGAGTCCCCACACCTCGTCCTCCGACAAAGGCCCGCCGTCTGGAATGTCCAGGCGGAACCGGTGCAGTATCCGCACCGTGTGGAGCCAGATTGCGCTAACGGCGAAGCGGTCGCCGGTGCAGCGACGATTTCCAACTCCAAAGGGAATGTATCCAGGATTGGTCAACGCAGAGGATGGCGAACCGTCCGGCTGGGGCAGGAAGCGGTCCGGGATGAATTCGTCCGGAGCGTCCCAGAACCGCGGGTCATGGTGGATTGCCCAACTGTTCATGACCACGCGCGTGCCTGCATCGATGCGGAAACCCGCCACCTCCGTGTCCGCGTGCGCGATGTGGGGAATTCCGGTTGGCGCGACGGTACGGTGGCGCAGCGATTCAGCAACGCAGGCCAACGTGTATGGCAAATCCGCTCGGTGGTCTTCAGTCGGGCACTCGTTACGGCCCACTGCTCGGTCCAGTTCCTCATGGATCCGGGTTTGCACGGCGGGCCGGTTGCCCACCAGCAGCATGACCCATGAAACCGCTGCTCCTACCCCGGACGGCACGGCGCCCAGCATATCCATGCACAGGGCATGGGTAACCTCGCGGCGGAGTTTTCCGTCCTCCTCACGGTCCAGCATCACATCCACCCAGCAGGAGGCCGACTGGGGTTCCGATGCTCGGCGTCGGGCTACAGACTCGATGAACCAGCCGATCAACTGATCCCGGCGGTCTCTCTGCGCGGCGCTTTCCCTGATCATTCCGCGGCGCAGAAATCGCAACTGCGGGAAAACATCGGCGGGAGCGGGAGCGGATACGGCGGACTCGAACCAGGCTACTCGGGCCAGCAATTCATCCTTGAGTTCATTGAATTCATCGGATTCCGTTTGGTGCCATCCAAACAGGCTGCGGAACGTGAGGTTGAACGCGCTGGCGAAGAGAACCTGGCGCATAGGCTCCGGAGCGCCCGCTTCGGCCAGGCGGTCGAGCGTTTGATCGATGGTCGGGATGAAATGTTTTCGCCCCAGCATGGCCACCTCGGAGTTGCTGAACATCTCCGCCTGGGTGAACTTGCTGAGTTCGCGCCAATGGTCGTTGGGTTCCGCGAAGATCAGGCCGGAGGCAGGGGACAGCGTCGATAACGTGTCGGACAGCCAGCGTTCGCTCAGCTCGTCTTTGGCACATGCCTCCCTGATGACCTCCGGGTGGGAGAGCACGACCATTGGAACGCTGCCAAGGCGGAACCGCACAACGTCGCCATATCGTCGCGCGACCTTGCTGATCGCGATGTGTGGCGCAGTTGGATCACGCAGTTGGTGGAGGTTGCCGATAATCGGCAGGGCCATGGGGCCGGGGGGATTGGGCAGCATGGAAACAGCGCTATTCGCACTCATGGGAAACCTGCTTATGGGTGACGTGATGCGCCAGCCACACGGTCGTCCGCGAGATCTGCCGGGTCCAGTCGTTGGGAGGGCTCCCGCCGAGGAGCTGAATCAACGGCGGTTCACTGCCGGCCGCCCGCCATGGCGGAAATACGGCAGGAACGGCGGGCCCGTCAGGTCGCGCGAAACGAAACGAATGTCGTCAGAGGACTGGCTGGCCCGTGGGAGATGCGGCGAGAGAATCGTGGCGCGTGGTTTGGTCGGGGATGCGCGGGTGCGCTTCTGCTTCCGACCATGCCCGGGCTGATGATGCAGGCAAGAATATCGTCAACGTCATATTGTTATCGCATCCTGATGGTTGAGTTTGTTTATCAGAGACCTACCATTGAGTATGCTGATATAATATAATGGGTATGTTGGTTTGGCAACCACCTGCGACCATAATGCGGGTGGCAAACTGACGTTAGAGATAACTAGGGTTTTGCACCATACAAGTTTGTTTGAGGAGTGTCTTTGGTGACCTTTCGCGCACCATATAACGGTGTACGGATCGCGATCCCATTTTCGAACCACATATAAATCCAGCGCGAACACGGCGAATTAGCCTTGACGGCAACGGCGCATGGACCCTGGCGATCCTGGGGCTGCGACGTCTGACTGACCGCCCGGATAAGGGCGGCGTTCATCGATCTGGCGCCACGCCCTGCGGAATTTCCGCGCTCCCTGCATCCGCCTCCAAGGCAACCCGTTGGCGAGCATTCCGGATGTGATTTCCACCGGTGGCGAACGGGCACCCGTACCGGACGGGGTTTTCCGTGATATCGCAAGGCCGGCCAATATGCCGCCCCGCGCGGGCCGGGTTCCCCCCAATAGCATCCGTGGTTTTCCCCATATCTATCGAATGGAGCATACGATGAGCACACTTGGGACATCCATCCCTTCTGATTACGTACCGGGCTACGCACGGGCGCGGGAGATTGCCCCGGCGCTGGCCGACCGTTACATCTCTTACACCACCGTCGGCGACCCAGAGGCCGATGCGGTGGTCGCATATCTGAATTCACTGCCCAGGGCAGAATCGGTGGAACTAATCCGGCAGGCCATGGATTTCCCGGACCGTGGTGAGCTGCTGCGTCAGCATCCACTGGTGCGAGATTTCATCGCGTCGTTGAACGACGAACCCGATTGGCTGGACCAGGAAGCCTTTCACGCTGCCTGTCGGATGTTCCATCACAACAGTCGGCTGGTGTTGGCGGCCATGCTCGGCGGTGTCCTGGTCGAAGGGTTTTCGACCAACATCAGCAAATCCTTTTTCATCACGGGACGCTTGCGCGACTCCGGCATCCGACGCCTCCGCCAGAACAACCGCCACATGGTGGAGATTTTCATGCCCGGCGGTCTCGAGCGACGCGGCGAAGGCTGGAAACTGTCGGTTCGTGTGCGGCTCATACACGCCAGAGTCAGGAATCTGCTGCTCAATTGCGAGGATTGGGATGCTGACGCATGGGGCACCCCTCTGAGCGCTGCGCATCTGGCGCTCGCTATTTCCGCGTTCTCGGCGCGCCTGTTGAGGCACATGGCGGCCCTGGGCGCCAGTTATGGCGACGAGGAACGGGAGAGCTTCATGCAGGTGTGGCGCTACTCCGGTTACCTGATGGGAATACCCGAACCCATCTTGTTCCAGAACGAACAGGATGCGCTCAGAATGTTTGAGATCGGCGGGATTTGTGAACCGCCGCCCGACCTCGAGTCGATCGTGATGGCCCACGCGCTGGTGCGGGCCGCGGCCCGGGTGGTGGGCATCGCCGACCCGGAGCAATCTCGCAAGCTCACCTCGTATGTGTACCGAGTTTCCCGCTCCTTGATCGGTGGCGAACTTGCCGATGAGCTCAAGTATCCGCACACTCCCACTTGGGGAGTATTGCCATGGTTCAGGCTGCAATCACGCTACGAACGACTCATCCGCACATTGTGGCCCAACAACCAGACGCACAGCTACATCGCCCAGTTCAGTGACCTGTTCACTGCATCGCAGTACGACGACACTGGCATTAGTTACGGACTCCCCGATCACCCGTATTCCGAAATGTCGACATGGTATTGAAATGACGGGCCGGGGTGATACCGGGCTGAGTGAAGTCCCTGCACATGGCGTAACGGAAACCGGGCGGCAAGAAGAGAGCCATCGCAACTGCGTCGAAGGAACCGACCGGAACGAAGGCCTCAAAAGGCGCGAGGCTCTGCAGAGAATGATCGAGCGGGCCCAGGAACTGTAGCTGGAAGGCGACGTTTCCAAGGAATGCAATCTGATCATCAAAGAAAACGCCGAGGCCGAACTGACCACGATCTATGTCCCGGAACTCGATGACGCCGCCGAGGCAGGCAAGATCTTGACCGACCTGAAAGAACTATGGAAAACAGCCGATCCCGGTCAGCGCAATCGTCTTTTGCCAGCGGTGTTCCACAGCATCTATGTTGATCTGGAAAACCGGGAGGTAGTGGGATTTCGGCCCATGAAAGCTTCTACGCACTTCTCCAAGCGATGGACTACAGAGAAGACGTCGAAGTTTGGGCCACCCCATATGGGGAATTTACACGGGATGGTGGGCCAAGCGGGGTGATTGGGTGTACCGCGCGAGGCATGAGGACTTCCCCGGTCAATGCGCCATCCAGAACGACCCGTATCCCGATGTCCTCTACCGGATCAACCTGGCGACGGTCCCGGTGACCACCACTCCCGCCGCCGGCCCGCTGGTGGGATGGGGCGTGATGGTCGGCGCAACCGTTGGCGCCGGAGTTTCCGGAGCGGTGCAGCCCAGGACCACAGCGAACAGCAGGACGGCAACCGCGCCTTGGCCCAGCTTGCGAGTCGTTTGACGTTTCATCGTCGTTTCAGTCCTCCAAACACGCCAGTCGGCATCTGCTGACCGCTGGCGTTCGCAACCGCCGCATAGGGCAGGTTCCGTGCCGTCGTCATTCAGCGCCATGTATCCGGACTCTCCGGAGCCGGTACAGGTCAGCCACCGGATCACCACGACCGCCGATTCGTTCACGGCGACCGGGCCGGTCTGACCCGGGTTCGCGCTCATCTTTCCTCCTGCAGCGTGCTGCCTGCGTCCGCCCGCCCCAAAGCCTCGGCGACCATGGACAGGAACTCGTTGATGCCGTGAATCTGCCCACCATGAAACGCCTGGACCGCGTTTTCAAACCCGAAGTTGGCGATCATATCGGGATTGCCGCCTTGGGCTTTCAATTCCTCGGCGTCGTCGTCGCGGAAGTCCTCCATCAACTGGATGATCTCGCGGTTGGTCTTGTTGAACATGGACGCACCTCCTTGTTAGGCGCTGCCCTCGCGCAGGAAGTTGTATGCGGCGCTGATCCGGTCAGCGTCCTCCTGCGACAATTTGCGCCCGAACTGAGTGGGCATCCTGACGCCGCGCCGGTCCTCCATGGCGATGTGAGCCTCCAGATTCCTGACGGTGATATATTCCGGCAGTTTGCCCAGCGGTGGTCCATCGCGTTCAGGTTCGCAGGTCATGGCGTATCCTCCAGGTTAGGCGCTACCTTGAAATGATTGGGCGCGGCGCCGGAAAGGTGCCCAGTTCGACAAATCCGGGGAGCGACAACTGAAACTCGCCGCCCAGCGCATCCCGTTGACCGTGCAGCCATTCGACGAAGGCAGGCATCACCGGTCAAAGGTTTGCGTCGATCTTCTCGATCTGCCGGTTCGGATCAGAGTCCAGGTCAAAGGCCGCGCCTTCGCCGGTGGACAAATCCAGTATCCACACGCTGTTGGGCTGTGCCTTTTCAACCACGCGAAGGAGCGGGAGTTGCTCGTAACCCGGCAGCGTGGACCGGTAGCGGATGTCGGCGATGTCAAACGTGGCCACGACCACTTTCAGCCATTGGCCATCCTGGTGCGCCTCGATAATCCTGGTATTCATGCGCTCAAACTCCACCGGTCCTGTACCACGTAGGTCGTTTTCCTGCCTGGTCGCGTTCGCTGACGTACAGGGCCATCTGGTCCACCCGAAAGGCGCCGGACCGCCGGTTTATGAGCGTAACAAAATGTTGCTGCGTCTCCGAAGCTGGCAGCGCCTAATTCCCCACGGCGTATCGCGTGGGCAGCAGGTAGCGCGGCTGCCGCAGGGGATGGACCGGATACCCGCCTTTGGTGGTCGCCAGGCAATTGATCTCCGCTCCCGACTGCGCCAGGGCCTCCAGCACGCGCTCGGCGCGGTTTTCGTGCCTGCCGTTCGCTCCCCAGGCCACGATCACGATTTCAGCGGCGGCGGCGGCGGTTTTCAGCAGCGCCAGGTTGTAGTCCCAGACCTCCGCAGGTTCCGCGCCGGTGGCCACCAGGTCCCTGGGGTCGGTGGCCCGGTAGGGCGAGAGGTTGCAGACATACAACCAGCCATAGCCCCAAGACCTGGCGTAGCCCATGCAGCGGCGGATGGTGGCGTCGTCCTCGCGCTCGTCCGCCGTGGACGGATTAACCATCACGAACAGCGCGATCCGGTCGTTCCTGGCGACACGCCGCACCAGCAGGTAGCGGTAGCGGCGGTCCGGCGACAGCAGCGCCGTGGGCAGCGGGGCAGGGTCGGTGAAGTCCCGTTCCAGGAACTCGCGGTCGGGCGTGGTCGAGGCGCGGTCGCCGTCCGATTCGCCGATCTCATCAACCAGCTCGTCGAACTCCTCTCTGGTCAGGTCCGGCGCGTCATCGCCCTCCAGCATCTCGGCGGCGAAGAAGGCGTCGCCGCTGATGTACCAGGTGCGCGTGCCGTCCGGATTTTCTCGATAGGTGGTCATGGTCATCTCCGTTTGTTAGGCGCTACCGGTCCCCGGCGTCCGCCGCGCCAGCGCCGGCAATTTACCGGTGTGCATAGCCATTGCGGACTGGAGACATCAGTTGCCGGGGATGTTGCAGGCCGGCTGGCTTTGGTCTTGAATGATGATGTCGTCCCGGTCGCAAAAGCTTCCGAGCGGTTCGATCAGGACAGGTCCCAGGGGTTCGAGTTCCCGGCGCCCAATCACATCATCTGCATAGATGTACCTGGCTTCGAGTCGGTACGCCTCGATTATTGGGTGTCTGTCTCCTGTTTCGGGATCGGTCCAGTCGCCTGTAGAGGCGTTCATGTTGAATGTCACCCTCACCACGGGGATTTGCGTGTGAAGCGCATAGACGTGGCCGCATACCGCACTTACTCGCCTGGGATTGTTGCCGAACCTTTCCCAATCAAGTTCCTGAACCCGCTCGATAATCGCGCGGGCGAGTATTCTCCCGCCGCGGTGTTCTCTTACGAGGCCGGAAACGATCGGGCCGTGACTTTCGTAATCCCACTCCATTCGGTCGAGCATTTCCTTCGGCGTTGATTCGTGTAGGAATGGGTCTCGGGTAGCACGTTCTCTGCATTCCCTCGGCGTGGTCCAGTCGATGGGTCCGGTAGGCGGCAGGAACTCTTCGTATTGGGCCTGGCTAAACAATTTCCAGTACGGCGTGTCAGGCGGAGGCGGCGGCGTTCTGGTGGGCGTCGGGACCGGGGTGGGCGTCGGGGTGGGCCGCGCCAGTATCACCGCGCCGTCCTGTTGAGTGACCCGTCCGCGGGTCGGCGTTGGCGGTTCAGCAGTTGGAGCGCCGACACGCTCCGGCGTTTCCGTGGCCTGCGCCGGGGTGGGACCGCTCCGTACGGCTGCTGGAGGTGGCGTTTCCGTTGCAGCGTTCGCCGCCGGTTCCTGGCCCGGGGCGCCGCCGCCGGACGGGGTTGCCGTGGCCGCAAGCGCCACGGTGGGAGGGGATGATTGCGCCCTCGGATCAACGGTACTCTCTGCCGGCGGCGTCTCGCTCCCGCACGCCATAAATGCGGTTCCGGCGATGATGGCGAGGGCCGTGGATCATGCCAGGGCGGTTTTGCGGATTCGCATTTGCCTTCTCCTTTGCTGCCTGCTTACCCTTCATCAATGCAACCGGCTTCAGCCATCCGAGTTCGGATTTCTGCATCCATGCCGGCAATGGCCTGCTGAACAGGCTCAAAGTGAGGCAAAAGGGTTGTGAACACCGAAACAAGAAACTCGTCCTCCGTCCGGTCCCCCGGGTTCTCCAGGAAGTCGTCTATAGCGTCCTTGAAGGCCACCGCGAACGAAATCTGCGCATCATGCCATTCGGACACTTCCGCCGGAGGCTTTAGGGCGCTCATCCTCTCGCCTACGAACCCCAGACCTTCGGAGAGTTCCTTGAGGGAGTCGCCCGCTTCCCAGGACCCCACTTCCGTCGAGATCTCACCGCACACATTCCCGATATACCAGTCAAGGTTCCCGGACGAAGCGCCTGGCGGCTGGGTCGATGTGCCCGCGCCGTCCTGCTGGTCCGGTTGGGCGCGGGTCGGCGTCGGGGCGGCAGACGTTGGCGTTGGCGTTGGCGGTTCAGCAGTTGGAGTGTTGACACGCTCCGGGGTTTCCGTGGCCTGGTCCGGCGTGGGGTCGCTCGGTCCGGCTGCTGGAGGTGGCGGGCTGGTGGCAGCATTCGTCGCCGGTTCCTGGCCTGGGGCGCCGCCGCCGGACGGGGTTGCCGTGGCCGAAGGCGCCACGGTCGGAGCGGATGATTGCGCCGTCGGATCAACGGTACTCTCTGCCGGTGGAGTGTCGCTCCCGCACGCCATAAATACGGTTCCAGAGATGATGGTGAGGGCCGTGGACCATGCCAGGGCGGTTTTGCGGATTCTCATTTGCCTTCTCCTCCACGGCCTGCTTGCCATGCTGCGCCGTTCGTCGGCCATGACTCCTGATCCGTTGGGGATCGAGGTTGGCCAGAGTTACCAATCTATCGGGAAGCGACGCCATGGCAAGATACGTTCGTACCCCGGGCAGCCCTACAAACGTACCCTGGCTGCTGCCGGGTGACCGTGTTCAACTCCTACTGTTAGGCGCTACCATTCACGCCGCATGAGAGGGAACGCCCTCGCCTTGCTTCAGCGGCACGGGCGATTCCTGTGAAACGGTGTCGATCTTCCCGGCCTGGCGCAGGTGGTGGGTCAGCAGCGCGGCCACCAACTCCCGCAGGTCATCCGGCGCCACCTTGTCCAGCGCTGCCAGGTCAACCACCGTCCTGGCGTTCCGGTAGTAGGAGTATTGTTCCTCGTCGATCTGCCCTTCGGCCAGTTCGCGAACCCTGGCGACCGCTCCCGACTCGTAGCTCCATGCTTCGTGGTAATCGCCCAGGGGATGCAGCCACTCCAGGACCGGCTGAGCAGCCGGTCCTGGAGTGGCCATGGTTTTACAGGCGTCGTCGGTGAGGGGGTGCAACTGACGCACCATGCCGCGCATCACCCTGCTGTCCTGCCGCTGAATTTCCAGCTTCTCCGCCTCTACCTTCTCGCGGTACGCGGCCTCGCCTGCGGCCATTTTCTCCTGGTAATGCGCCTTGTTGAAACACACCAGGGCGCCCTCGGAAAGCTGCATATAGACTCCCCTGGACTTGGCCCAGGTCGCGCCGATGGAGCAGTTGCGGCACTCGTCAAGGTCGGGGAACCACGGCGGCACCTTGCCGCCGCTGGTGCGATGCCAACCGTACATATCGTCCGGTTCCGCCAGTTTCAGCAGCTTCCAGAAACCGGTGTCCCAGGAGATGTCGCGAAGTTCCGCCCGGCTGCCCAGGGCCTCCCGTTCGGCGTCGGTGAGGGGCCGGTTGGGGCCCGGCTTTTCGCGCTGGGCGATCATCCCCTGCCACACCGGATCATCGGCAAGGAGCTGCTCGAACTTCTTGTCCCGGCTGACCGGTTTCGGGGTGTTGCCCGACGGTTTGTGTCCCGACTCGGCGGCGGCCTGATTTGCCTCCCGCGTGGCCTTCGTCTGCTCCCGGCGCCAGCCCTTCACGTCGCACGTCCAGTTCCGGGAGGCATTGGGCTGATTGCCGCTCCCCGCCGGTATGGTGTGGACCAGGTGGGGCCTCTCGGCGGCAAATGCCTCGAAGTCAAAGTTGGCTTCGCGGCCGGCGGGGCCGGTCGCGTATCCGGAGCTGGGCGACAGGGGGCGGAACTCGGTTTCGGCGTGGGCAACCCGGTCCGCGATCATGGTCCGGACGTTGCCCTTTCTCCAGTCCGGCGGCTGCTGCTGGGAGGCCCACGGAATGGGTTTGACGATGCCGTTCACCACGTTTTCAAGGACATCATCGTGGGCGTGGTCGGCGTTCTGCAGCGCCAGCAATTCCATGGCCACCGCGATGCCCAGGGCGCCGCTTTCAACGTGTTCCAGCACGAAGTCCGGCAGCTCCAGGACGCGCAGGTAGTTCGACAACGTGGACCGGTCGATGCCCACCTGGTTGGCAAGTTCCTGGGCGGTGATGCCGGTGTCTGCGATGGTCCGTTTGTAGGCGCGGGCAATCTCGATCTGCGACAGTTCCTTGCGCCGTTCGTTTTCGGTCAGTCCCATGACGACCATCTGCTTGTCGGTCAGCTCGGCGATGTCGATTTCAACGTGCGCGTCCCACGCGCCCTGCTGATGAAGCAACCTGATAGCGGCGACCCTCCGGTGTCCGAACGCCAGTTGAAACCGTCCGCGGATCGTGTCCCGCCGCGCCAGGGGCGCCTGCAGCAGCCCGATTTCGCGGATGCTGTCGGCCAATTCCTGGAGGGCTTCCGGTTCGATCACCTGCCTCGGCTGCCACGGGTCATCGTCGATCAGCTCCAGGTCGATCAGTTCTCTAGTATATAGTCAAACCTGTATTGGCAGATGAAGGACGTAATGGGCCATAGTTGCTACGGTGGTGGGAAACAGCGGTGCGGGAGGTGCGGCAGGCATGGCTCAGGAGAAATATTCGGTACAGTTGTCGGTGGAGGATCGGACCCAGCTGGAGCGTTTGATCCGCAGCGGCCGGAGTTCGGCTCGGGTCATCAATCGAGCTCGCATCCTGCTCAAGACCGACGAGGGTTGGAGCGCGTCCCAGGTGGCGGCAGCCCTGGACACCTCGCCACGCACGGTGTTTCGCACCAAGCGGCGGTACGCCGAGGAGGGATTGGACGGCGTACTCCACGACCATCCTCAAGCCAACCGGTACCGCAAGCTGGATGATCGCGGCGAAGCCAGCCTGATTGCCCTGGCGTGCAGCGATGCGCCCGAAGGCCATGACCACTGGACCCTGCGGTTGCTGGCCGACCAGGTGGTGGAGTTGGGCGTGGTGGAGAGCCTGTCATACGAGACGGTGCGCCAACGGCTCAAAAAAACGTCCTCAAGCCCTGGCAAAAGCGACAGTGGTGCATCTCCCAGATGAACGGGGAGTTTGTGGCGGCCATGGAGGACGTGCTGGACCTGTACGCCGAGCCTTACGACCCCAGCCGACCGGTGGTGTGCTTCGACGAGACTTCCACTCAATTGCTGGCTGATGTGCGAGAACCCTTGCCCGCCCAGCCGGGACGACCCCGACGCCAGGACTACGAGTACCGCCGCGGCGGCACCCGCAACCTCTTCCTGTTCTGCGAGCCGCTGGCCGGCTGGCGCGTGCGGATCTTGACCAATCAGGCCATCACCCAGCGCCGCACCATGGTGGACTTCGCCCACCAGATGCAATGGTTGGTTGACACAGCGTATCCCAACGCGCCCGTCATCCGCGTGGTTCTCGACAATTTGAACACCCACCGCATGGCGTCGTTGTACGAAACCTTCCCTGCGGCCGAAGCCAGGCGCATCGTGAAACGCCTGGAGTTTCACCACACCCCCAAGCACGCCAGTTGGCTGAACATGGCTGAGATCGAATTCAGCGCGCTCAGCCGAGCCTGTCTCAAAGGCAGAAACCCCGATGCCGACGCCCTGGAACGCGCCATCACGGCTTACGAGAACCGGCGCAACGCCGCGTGCGTCCCGATCAACTGGCGGTTCAGCACCGACCACGCCAGAACCAAGCTCCAACGTTTCTACCCCTGCCTTTCCAACGTTGACTGAGTACTAGTCAAAGCCAACGCGAGCGGCTGCAGACTGGAATCCAGTGGGATGTAAGTGGCGGAGTTCAAGCAGCAGGCCATCGAGGAAAACGGGTCTTTTCGTGCTGGCCGAGGCCCAGGTTGACGACGACGGCGTTGAGCACGAGGGTGTGAGGTACTTCCAGAGTCCCGAGGGGAGGATACCACTGCGCCCTGTTGATACGGGTGCACGTTGGAAGACCGCCAAAACTGGCAAGGCGTCCGGATTGCAGTACCTGGAGAACATCATCGTCCACCTGGGCGGGTTCATCCTGTCCAGGGGTGTTACCCACGCCTCCGAACGGGTATCCAAAGCGGTTGCTGGTCTGCTTGAAGGCCTGCCTTTACCACCGGTGTCGCTGGCTGCGGACACGGCTATAGCGATGGTCGGCTCCGACATCTGCCGGGGGAACAGAGGATCGCCGTGTAGATTCCCATCCCAAGCAGGAACCAACGTGGTGGCCAGCGGCGATGTCGTCTATCACGGCGACCACCTGATGTGCCCACAGCGCAAAATCCTGCGGCGGGTCCCTACCACAAACGGCAATGATCCTAAATCTGATCGACGCCGCCGAATGGTGCCTGAGGACCAGGGATAGCTCAAAACCGAACCAGTCCTGTCCTGTGGATGAATCCTAGCTGGCCATGCTGGACCTCCACGGCGCCATCGAGCACTTGGCGGGAATCGCCTACGACCCGTACGTGACCCCGATTCTGGTCTGTCCCGACATTGTGGCATCGGCCGACATCGAGCAACTGGCTAAACGCAAGGGGGGGTTCGCGTCGCTTGGGGAACGCGATCCTGTTGCAGGACGTTGAACGAATCGTCCGCATCCTCCGGATCTCCGGTGGTCTGCCCATGGTGCGCATCGCCATGAGGTGTCGACCATCACCTATGGGAGATCAATCTCGGTGGTTCCGATAGCGCTGGCCGTAGCGGCGCACATCCGGTGGCGGCACCCGTCTGAGATCACTAAACGCTCGTTATAGTGCGCGTGGAGATTGGCGGTTAAACCGGGATCTCCATGCGGACCCACATAGTTCGCTGGCGGGCGGGGGATTGAATACGCCTGAGGGGAGGCCCAAAAGCAGGAAAGCCCCACGCTGCGGGTGTTTTCCCGAGTTGCGGCACCCGTGCAGCGAAGGCTTCGGTTGAGCCCGGGGACATCGGAACTTGCGTTTTTGCAGCGGGGATGGGTTTCAGATCATCCCCGGCGCGTCAAAACATCAAGTATCTGGAGCAAACACCGACATGACCAATACCGTGGACATCGCGCTCGTCATTCTGAGACCTTTCCCAAACCTGGACGCCGACCAGCGAGAGCTCATCGCCCATACGGACGGCAGCGTGCTGGGCAGCGCCGGACCGGGGCTGGCAAGACCCTATCCTGGGCCCTGAGGGCGATGAACATTCTGCTGCTCGATCTAGCCCGTCCTCAGGATTTGCTGCTCTGCACGTTCGGCGCCGATGCCGCCAGTGAACTCCGCCGGCGGTTCGACGCCCTGGCCGCGTCGGCCGGGTACAACTGAAACCTTGAACGGGCGCGCATCTGCACCATCCACAGCCTTTGCGGCCGTATCTCGCGGGCGAACCCGGAACAAGTGGGGCTCCTGCCCCGTTTCCGCCTACTGGACCGCCAGGAGCAATGGCGGTGCCTGTTTGAACGCTTCTATTCTGTCTTCGGCCCGGAACTGGGCGATCTGGAGGGTGATGGTTGGCAGCGACCGCAGCCGGTATTGGGGAATGCCATGCGCTACTTCGACCGAATCTGCGACGAGGCGGTCAGCCCTGGAGACTTGGTTCGCTCCGGCACCGCGTTCATCTCCGCATTGGGCCGCTACTACCGCCGTTATGAGCGACTGCTGCTGCGGGAGAGAGTCGCGGATTTCTCCCACATGCAGGCGTCGGCCGATCTGCTCCTGGACGAGGACGATATCGCGCGCCGAGAATCGGCGCGGATCCCCTGCCTACTGTGCGTCGAGTACCAGGGCACCAGCAATCTGCAGGAACGGCTGTTGCTGCGCCTGTCCGAGGTTCACGGAAACTTGTGTGTGGTGGGCGACGAGGATCAGTCGTTGTACCGGTTCCGCGGCGCCAACGTGCGCAACATCCAGGAGTTCCCGCTCTTGCTTTCCGACTGCCGGGTGGTGGAGCTTCACGTCAACTACCGTTCCCACCCGCAGATCATAAGTGCCTACGACCGATGGATGGCGTCGGCGGACTGGAGCAATCTCGACCCTCGGGGAGCGCCCTTCCGCCGCGCAAAGAACATCGCGCCCAACCCGGACCGGAAACGAACCGGCTACCCGGCGGTGCTCGCCTTGGACGGGATGGACTGTGATGACGAGGGCCGTCAGCTGGTGGAACTGCTGCGGTTACCGCGACGCCGGCGGGTGATTGACGGCTACGGGCAGGTGGCTTTGTTGCTGCACAGCGTGCGGGACGATACCGTGGCGCCCTACCTGGACGCCTTTGCGCGGACCGGCATCTCTGCCCGGTGTGTGCCGGCCGGCGGGAGACGGCATCGACGGAGCGGTGGGCAGGATGGCGAACGGGTCACCGTAACCACCATCCACCAGGCCAAGGGTATGGAATGGCCGGTGGTCATTGTAGGGTCGTTGGATTTCCACAATGGCAACGTTGACCCGGTGGGCCGGTTGCTGCGTCCCTACCTTCGCCGCTCGAACCGGCAACCGCGCCGCAGCATCGCTGCCTTCGAGCACCTGCGACAGCACTTGTCCCGCGTCAACCATTCTTGCCGATTTATCGTCGATTAGTTTTGCCGGTTCACCTCCTCGGCCGCGGCAGTCTCGCCGCGTTGCTGTGCTGCATCAGTCCGGTAGCTGGGGACGTCAAACTCCAGGATGACGGAGTGGTGGACTACCCGGTCAATCGCTGCGGCGGTGGCCATGGGGTTGGCGAAGATGCGTTCCCACTCGGAGAAGACCAGGTTGGACGTGATGCCCAGGGACCGGCGTTCGTAGCGTTCGGCGATGAGTGTGAAGAGGACCTCGGACTCCTCGTTGCCCTGGGGCAGGTAGCCGAGGTCGTCCAGGAGCAGGAAGTCGAAGTTGTCCAGCTTGCGCAGTTGTCTGGGCAGGTCGAAGTCGCGCTTGGCGGCGAGGAGGTCCTGCACCAGGCGGTAGGCCGGCGCGAAGAGGACGGAGTGTCCGGCCTCCACCAGGCGGTGTCCCAGGGCGCAGAGCGCGTGGGTCTTGCCGGTGCCGGGGAGACCGAAGGCCAGCACGTTGACGCCGTGTTCCACGAAGCTGCCCTGGGCCAGATGATCCAGTTGTTGACGCAGTACCAGGGGCATCCGGTGGTGCTCGAAGGTCTCCCAGGTCTTGCCCGAGGGTAGCCTGGACGCCTGACGCAGCCGGTTGATGCGCCGGTGGCGGCGATCCTCGGCTTCCTGTTCCAGCACCTCCAGGAAGGTGGACAGAGCGTCGTCGTGGCCAGCCTCGGTGAAACGGGCCACCGACTGGGCGCCCATGGTGGGCAGCTTGAATTCGCGGCAGAGCTGACCGATGCGCTCCTGCATGACCCTGGTGTCGGTGTCCATCATCCGCACACCCCCGATGCGGCCAGGCTGACGGTGAGCAGACCGTCGTAGATCTTCAGGTCCGGCTTTCCGGACAGGACCAGCATCGGAGCCTCCGGCGGCTTGGGCTCGGCCAGGTCCCGCACCTCACCGTAGTCGAAGGGCTGACCAGTCTCCAGCAGCAGCGACAGCGCGCTGTCCACGTTGGCCTCCATGGTCTGCGCCGCCAGGTGCAGGATGCGCACGTACTCCACGTCGGCGCGCTCCCCGCGCCACTGTCTGAGCGCGTCGTGGGTGAGCCGGAAGCGCAGGGGTGGGAAAGAGCTGCTCCCTGAAGCGGTACCGGGCGAAGGCTCCCGGCTTGCGCACCAGGGAATTGATCACGTGGCGGTAATTGACGTTGGCTTCTCCATCACCGCGCACCCGCTCCATGCGTTCCACGAAGTGGCCCTTGTAGTAGACTTCCACCCAGTCGGCGTACAGACGGATCTGTACCTCCCTGCCGATGAGGCGAGAGGGCACACTGTAGCTCCGTCCCGCTACTTGTATGGTGCTCCACCGGCGCACCTTGGATTGGTAGTTGGCGTATTCCGGCATGGGGGCTGGCGGCAGGGGCCCTAGGCAAGCCATTTCCTGCTCCAGCTTCCCCCTCACCAGGCGATTGCGCTTGGCGACCATCTCCCGTACGAAACCGGCGTAGTCATCGGCGGTGTGGAAATCGCGGCTGCCGCGCAGGATCAGGGCCTGGTCCACGGCATCCTTCAAACGGTAGTGGGCGTGCTCGGCGACGCCGTTTTCATGGCTCTTGCCGGGATTGATGCGGGTGGAGCGCAGACCGTAGTGCTCCAGCAGGGCGGCGTAATTGGCGTTAAGCGCCCGGCCGCGGCTGCGTTTCATCTCGTGGGTGGCGGCGGAGGTATTGTCGGAACGCACCACCTCCGGTACGCCGCCCAGGGTCCAGAGCGCATTCTGCAGTCCCTGCTTGAGGGCCAGGAAGGTCTCGCCGGCGGCGATCTCGGCGTAGCGCCAACCCGAGTGGCTGAGGATCAGCTGGAACATCAGGTGGGGATAGGGCTGTCCGGCGACGGTCACCCCCAGGGCGCTGCCATGGGTGAAGTCGAACTGGGCTTCCCGTCCCGGCGGATGCTCCTGGGGAAAATACACCTCCTGGTCCGGGCCATTCAGCGCCCGCCAATCCTGTAATCGTCGTTGGAGGGTCCGGAGCTGGGAGGCGCTGAAGCGCCCGGGATGCTGCTCCTCCAGCCACTCGATAATTGTCGTTGCCTTCAGCTTACCCTTGAGGTCGCCTTGCAGCAGCGGCTCAATCTCCTCCTCCCACACCCCGTCGAAAGGATCGGGCCGGGTCCGCCACCACCGCTCCTCCTTCGTCTCCGACGGCAACGGGCCGTCCTGCCACTTGCGCGCTGACCGCACGCACATCCCGGCCATGGCGGCCGCCGTCTCCTGAGTTTTTCCTTCCATAAGTCTCCGCCTCAATAGTCTGACTTGTCGGTCTTTGATCAATCCGGCACCTCCGTGCCGGAGGGTTTTACCCCACCTCAACCGGCAAATATAGTCAGCGCAAGAGGCATTCCTTATTGTCGTTAATCAGCACTGCGTGGCCTTTAGCCGTCCTGGCGACCTGGTGGTGCTCACTGCCCACGGCAGCGTCCATCCCCGTTTCGATGCCATTTGGGACGACGCGGCCAGGTGGGATGAGATGGACCGCGCTCAACTGGCCGCGTTGGCGCAACAACGTTTCTACAACGTTAAACATCGCGGTGAAACCCGGCCCGAGGTCGCGGCAGCCTTGCCCAGGTCATCCCCCGTTTCCAGCGACTGGATGTACACCTGGGATGTGCCGACGTGCTGGTCGATCGGGTTGCCCCTCCGGCTCTCCCTGAGCCCTTGCGCATTGTCGCGATCCCTTGTCAACATCAACACAACCGCGGCCGCAATCCCGGCCGATGAGGAGTATTCCAATGGACGAATCGAAAAGCCCCCTTCCCTCCGGCATGCTCATGACCCTGCTAATCGTGACCGGCCTGATCCTTTTCGTCTGGCACCTGATCATCCATCCTGAACCGCAGCTGGAAGACCCCGGCCCGTTGCAGGCGGTCCAAATCGAAGGTATCGCCCCCTTCGTCGCCGTGGCCAGCCGCCACGATGACGATGCGGCGGTCCGTTTCACCGCCGTGGTTCACGAGCGGGACCGACGCCACTTTTATCGCCACCTGCGCCGCATCGCCATAGAACGAGGCTGGTATCTCCACCGGACGGGTAAGGAACAGCGCCTGGTGGTTCCAGAGGCTGACCTGCATCTGCTGCGCGAGATGGAAAGCGACCCCATTGGCTGGGTGCGCCGCAATGTCGATGGAAACGTGGCCCCGACCGAGCGCCCTACCGCCGAGGCCCAGCTGGTTAACGTTGTGGTTTCGGTCAGAGGACGCATCCTTTCTGGAGGCCTGCGCGTTGCGGCGATCGGGCTGTGGGTGCTGTCCATCCTGCCCGCCATGGTTTTCGTGGGCCACCTGTGGCCCATCCAGGACTCGCCCGACAGTAAACCAACAGGTGGATAAAACCGCCGGCAGGATTGGCGGATGCACCCAGCCTTTTATGACCGTCATGAGGAAGCGTGATCACACAATGACGTCTGAACACAGCACACGGATTTCGTCCCGCTCTCCTGCCCGTCAGCCATGGGACGCCTCATCCCAAGCGTACGATATTCGCGCAGCTGGGTTTTTGCCCCGTGACTTTCCATCACAACACAGTAACGTAGGAAGTTTGGTGGTTTCAGACGCCGGTTCGAGGGTATTCCACAATCCCATGAAAGTCGTAGATAACAACCCCGAACCACCGCGGAGGCTGGCCCAAATGAAATTCTGCAACTTGCTGGAGCAGAACGACCAGTTCGGCGAGTCCTCGTGGTCGCCCAGGTGGACGGCGACGAACGCTTCCCCACTGCCGGGTGTCCATTAGCCATCCGCCGCTTCGCGGTGATGCTGCCAAAGTGCCGGTGCTCCATGAACGGCGACGACTGGTTTCACCACGGCGCCGACGGCAGCGGGACCCCGGAACCCGGCCTCATCGAGCACCCCCGGCGCGCCGCCAAGGCGGTACGCATGACCATCAAGGCAGGGTTGGGCTACGGCGCCCACACCATCCCAGCGCTCATGTTCCACGACATGGGCACGGCGCCGGCATCCTGGCGGCGGCACCAGGTCGCGGGGTGAAGGTGTTTTTCGAGGGCAGCGACGTCGTACGGTCCCTGATCCACCTGCCCGACGATAAACACTTGCAACGCCAGACGGACATGTGCGACATGTAGACGGAGAGGGGTTCCGGCGCCGGGACCCTGCTCCGACGGTGAATGGTCCGTCGGGCCGCGCCCTCGTTCGACCTTGATGGGAACGGAAGTTGCGACCGTCGCCACCGGGACCCCATGTCGTGACGCGAGTCGCCCGGTTTGCCTCATGCCCTCGGGCTGCCAGGGTACAAGTAAACCGGGATGCCAAAGGTCCGATTACACTGCGATTCCAGCCTCTCGCATCCGCAGTCTCATTTCCCGCAGCGCTTCCTCAGCGGCCTGCCGCAAAGCCCGTTCTTCCTCCAACTCGCTTGCGGCCACCTGCAAGTCGCTTTGCATCCTTGCATTTTCGGCAGTCAACACTCGGATGCGCTTCCGCAGTGCCGCCTGTTCCTCCTCCCATGCAGCTGGTTCAGCAGACGGGGCATCGACTTGGTTCGGTGCGACTTCGGCATAGCGATCGTCGGCGGCGCCGGCAGGCTCCGAGTCACCCAGCGCCCGCTTATACGCTTGGTCGAACGCGAGGGTTCCCGCCTTTACCGCTTCGGACAAACCCGCCGCCCTCACCAACCTCACACGCTTAACCGCTTCGCCGAACGAGAGCTCCCTGGCCAGCACGAGATTCTCCAATTGGAACTCACCTATCTGCTTCGCCTCGCTGATGCGAGTGGTGCCGACCCTGGCCAGCGCCGACATTTCCTCAATGGTCCACGGCTTGTCCCGAAAGCTCACGCCGAGCGTGACCTTTTTGGGACGGCCGGAAGGCGCCCAATGGCAGGCGACAACGGCGATCAGCGCCCTGACCCCGGCGCTGATCTGTGGCGCGTGAAGGGCTTCCAGGCAAAGACGAACCGTGGGGTCGCTGCCCTTGATGGGAATGGTCCGGATTTCCAGGCCTAACTCCAGCGCGATCTCGTACCGTTCGTAGTCCCACAGCACCTCGTCGCCCAGCGTCAGCACCTCTATGTGGCATTTGGCTCTATCTTCTGCAGTCGTCAGCAACTCTATGGTAGCCATCATCTGCCTGCGCTGAGTCGGCGTACGGGTCGGCACGATGGTTGCCAGATGGTGCTTCCGGAGCCGGATCGGCTCAGGATCTTTCGATGGACTATGGGCGGCGGCTGGTCGTGGCCACGCAGGTCGCTCCCTGCCATTGTCTTCCATCAGGTGGGTGAAGTCTGTCTGCCCTGCCCCCGGGCCTGTACTGATGCTCATGTTCAATCCCTCCACCGCGCCTGAGCGCCGAACGAGTGTGTACATGGGAAGTATGGGCGTGACCGTGCGCTGCTTTGCGTGAACCTTTTCCCCACCGTTTGGAAACGCGGCGTCTGCTGAGCGCAGTCCTGGCCAAGCAGCTCGACGAGTGGGCAGAAGGACGTTGCGATCTCATATTCACGGACGATCTCGACACCGAGACCTTGTAGGCCAACAGCATCCCGGAAGCGGCAGCCTCAACAACATCAACGAGTATGGTGCTATCTGAACCTGTAGACGGTGCCTGATCCGTGGCGGACCACCGCACAGGCGCACTTGCAGAGAGTGCGCCACACCAGTCCACGGCCGCACCTGATGGCCTCATGCTCTCGCATTTTGTCGTTGCTCCGGGATCAGGGCGATCCCGACCAGTGATGTCAAAGGCTCGCTGTCCCAGTGCGCATAGCTTCAATAAAGACGTTGCTGTTGGGAACTGATTGCCCCAAATCGAATGAGACGAAAATTCGGGAGGCAACCGTGTGGCTTGCTCCATACCCGGGTGAGACGGGCTGCACACCTTCAAAATCGTCGTCCACTCCCACAGTGAGCGTTTCTGCGCGCTGATCGAATTCGCCGAGTGAAATACCGAACACCGCCTCCAACGTGCGGTGTTTGATCATCCCACGGAGGTAGCCTCAATGCTGCATCACCAGAGCAGGGGTCCCCCTGCCCATAAACCATCACAACAGGAAATGTTCATTCAGGAACGGGCCGCAATCGAGCGGCCCGTTTCGCATTTAACCGAGCAAAGGAGAAACATGCTCATACACAACGAATTCCCGCTGAACAGACAGCAGGACCCCAAGCGACGCGCTGAGTGGCGGACCTACCGCTCGCTCGAGGAAACGGACCGCGACGGTCACGTCCTCTACGAGGTGAAGGTGAGCAAGCACGCCCCCGAAGTGGACTTCTTCGTCATCATCCAGGACAAAGCCGTGGTCTGCATACAGGTCAAGGGCGGCCACCACCGCATCGTCGGTGGGGACTGGCACCTGGAAACCGACGACGGGCTCTAGCTCGTGCGCGACCCCATGAAATTGACCTGGGACTCCGCGATGGCCGTGCGCGACCACCTCAAGGAAAAGATCGGCCGCAAGGTCTTCATGCTGTCCGTGTTGCTGCTGCCGGACATGGAGTGGGACAAGGACATCGAACTGATGGCGGACGACAAGACCGCCATCATGTTCGGCGTCGAGGACATCGTGGAACGGCTGGTCGACCTGGCCGAAGAACGCGACGTCTACGGCACGCCTTCGCCCCACATCGCCGAGAGGATCGTAGACACCCTGATGCCACAGCTCAAGGTCGGCTTGCCGGACGAGGATGATGCAGCCAGCAGCGACGTAACGCTGTCCGACCGGCCGGTGGAGGTACACCACGCCGACGTTGTCAACGTGTACAACGGCCCCGTCACCATCAACAACTACTACGGGAACGCCGACGGCGATGCCACGCCAAAGGAGGTGACACCCTGCTGAACTAACCGCTGGGGCGCTGGATGGCCGGCGCCCCAGCAATTCGACGTGGTCCTGTTGCAAAATCGCTGTGCGGACTACTATTGCGGGCTGTCAGCCCGGTGGAGGGTAACTGAGGAGGCGATTTCGCTACTGGAAACCGAAACCATGATGAGGCACCACATCCACAGCATTGCCCCCGCAGGTTGGAGTTGCTAACCTACCAAGTAGCAACGAGAGGATCGCCGAGCGACTACCCAACGGCATCAACGAGCCAACGGGCATTTCCTGGCGCAGACCAGACCGGAACTCTCCAACAAAGATCTGGCGCAGGCATCCGAGATGGGCCGGGGAGCTACTGCACAAATCTTCAGGGCCGTCGTCGAACAGCGGGGCTGGGAACATAGCCGACACGGGCATTACCACAACAACGTCAGCAGACTCCGGTCAGAAACCGGTGGCGGCGACTTTGCCCGACCTTTTGTCGTGGCCAGCGTGCTCCATGAGAACTTCTACGAAGACCAAATGGACACCCATGACGTAGCCCATGTCCTAAGACCTGCGGGCAAATGATCCGCCTGCCCACTGGCATGGAGACACGAAATTCTGGCAGACCCTGGCAAACAACTGGAGAATCAACTTGGGCACCGCAACAGTTACTATCCAAGTCGGCGACCGTGAAGGCCGACAACTCGAAGAGCTCGACTTCATCGTCGACACCGGCTCCACCTACACGGCAGTACCTCGGGCCATGCTCGAGCGACTGGGCGTACCCATCCAGCGGTCAATGCCGTCACAGACCGCAGACGACAGGATAGTCCCCGTGGACATCGGCCAGATCCTCGTCAGGCCCGGGGCATCGAGACCTACACACCGGTCATATTCGCCGAAGTGCACGAGCCAAGCCTGGTAGGAGTCGTAACCCTCGAAGGGGCTGGCCTCGCCGTCGACCCAGCGAACGGCCACCTTGTTCCCACACACCCGCTTCGCTACTGACCGCTCCTCAACACCAACCCCGTGCCCAAAACCGCCATCCCTGGGCGATTCCACTCGCCCTAAAATCACTGCTCTCGATCATCTCCAACCGACCCGCCCACACCCCCAATATAGTCCAAACCGGTCCAGAATTCGGCCGAAAAACCCTGCCAACAAACTGTCCATTTTTCATACGGAAATAAGTTCAATTTCCATTACAACCCCCCACCCCTCCCTAAAAACCACCCGATTGCCAACAAACTGTCGCTTTTTCATTCGTGCGCCATGCTCAGCAATGGACACATGTTCCGGCCAAGAACCAAAGTTATTGATACTCCGAACGATTCCGATTTTTCCACTCTAAAAAAAGCGACATATGGTTCGCTTTTTCGCGTCAACACCGTGTCCCCTTTTTCCGAACAACAGCAGTACCCGTCCCCCCTGTTTGGGTGTGTATCAATAACCGCGATGTGCAGGTTTTCGGCAGTCTTTCGGTCGACGGCAGGAACTTCAGGTTGGGTACTGTGGCGGCGTGGTTCTAATCCCAGTCAGACGCGAAACGCGACATGCTTTCCGTCCGAAATGGGTCGAACATGTAGATACAGCTGTGTTTGGGTTGACCATGGACCGGACCGACTGGTCCTCCGAAAATCACCGATGGATGGACCCTGCCATAGTTGCCGAGCTGGTCGGTGTTCCCCATGACGTCCTACCCGATGATGCGCCCGTCCCGCAGACCCACCCCAACTGCAACGTCGGCGCCATGGCCGTCTGGGAACTGAGCGATGTGTGCCTGGAGATCGAGCCTGTTCACGGTCGGATCGATCAGTACCTCTATGTCGACGATCGGGTCGCCCCCGGGTCTTCCGACGAGGGTGATGTTCGCGGCAACGGGGCCAACCTGCGTCAGCGGTTAGTGTTGATCGCGGGCGCTATTCGGGGATCTCGATGGCTGACGCCTCGCAGCTTCTTTCCTCTCGCACCATTCAGGTAACCGCCTAGCATGGGACGATCGTCCCGGTGTCTAGGGAGTGTCGTCAAAACAATGTGAGGGTGATAGATTGGAGTGAGTTGGGAGAGTTTGGAGGGTGGGGAGTATGCGAGCAGCGCACCGGCGCCACGATATGACTGATGATGTTTGGGAGCGATTGAGGCCGCATCTGCCCGGGGGAGAGGGCAAGCAGGGCAGACCGGCCCATGACAACCGTCGGTTTATCGACGCCGTGTGCTGGATTTTGCGTACCGGAGCGCCCTGGCGGGATTTGCCGCCGGACTACGGAGACTGGAAGAACACTCACCGGCGGTTCTGCCGCTGGCGGGATCGGGGAGTGTGGTCCGGACTGCTGGAGGCGGTGATGGATGACCCTGATTTCGAATGGCTGATGATCGACGCCAGCTATATCAAGGCCCATCCCCATAGCGCTGGGGCCCGGGGTGGCAACCAGGCCATGGGCCGCACCAAAGGGGGCTGAACAGCAAGCTGCACCTGGCGGTGGACTCCCACGGCATGCCGGTCAGGCTGGCCGTTACCGAGGGCACGGAGGCCGACTCCTCCCAGGCATTGCCTCTGATCCAGGGGATCGAGGCCCAGTGCCTGCTGGCGGACAGAGCCTACGACACCAATGAAATCATAGCCACGGCCCGGGAATTGGGCATGGACCCAGTGATACCACCGAAGAGGAACCGGAGGGAGCAGCGGGACCATGACCCGGCGCTGTACCGGTTGAGACACCTGGTGGAGAACGGTTTTCTGGAGTTCAAGCAGTGGCGCGGCGTGGCGACCCGTTATGCCAAGAGAGCCGCGTCTTACCTGGCCATCTGCCAACTCCGGGCAGTGATGGTCTGGAGCAAACTCTTTTGACGACACCCCCTAATGAGTTACCTGGCGCGGGTAAAACAGGTGCCGGCGGGAACGTGCTCGGCTGCGTTCCGGCGGGTTTCATCGCTTCGACTCGACATATCGGTCTCGTTGGTGGGATCTAGTTATTGTCGTTCACGGTGTGTTGCCCACAGCCACATGATCGATCCATGGGCTGCCGTTGCCGCCTTTGCCACCACCGTTCCCCGATGAGAACCCGTCGCAACCTCCCTCTCCCGGGAGGTCGCCGCTGCTGTTGTCCCGAGACGATGCGGGGTTGTACAGCATACCCGCGATGATGATCACTATCACCAGGACCGCGACGATGATGAGTGCGTACACCATGGTTGTCGCTCCATCTCGTTGCTGGACGGATGACACCCGTAGCGGGCTCACACCGGATTGATGGATCCCATACACTCCGCGTTTACTGACCTCCACACTGGATGGTTCGTTACCCAGGACCTCGCGCCAACCGGAGACCTTTGCTTGTCCAAAATGAGGCCGACGGAGCTGAGAAATCGCCCTAGAGGGCATGTACACACGCTGTGGCGGCAGTTTCGGGCGTTTCAGGTTCTGGGGTCGTTCCGCGGGCCAAAGCCCTTCACAGCGCGCGTTTCGATCAACAGGCGCAGCGGTACGAACCGCAAGATGGACAGCCACAAGCGGCGAGAAACGGCTGATTCTCACCCTTTATAACCCAGCGGGTAGAGGGTACTTGGCTCAAAACTACGTGCGGTCCAGGGTGTTTCTGAAAAAATATGTGCCATTTGGGGATTTTATTTGGTCAGCGACCACGCACTGGACTAGTTTTAGCCAAATACCCTCTACACCCCTCTACTTTTTGCAATTGGGGGCAAGGATTTGGGTATTCCCTACTCAAAATGGGTGCAAAAAAACAGTAGAGGGACCCGCAGTGAGGCCCTCTACTGGCCCGGTTTGACCATCTACACCCTCTACGAGGGGGAGAGGGTGTAGATGGTCCGGTTGAGAGTTTATTCTGGAGGGACCCAAACGCGCCGACCCTTGAAATCGCCCTGGGTCGCGCTTTTGCGCTTCCAGCCGGCGCGAATCAGGCCGGACGCGATTTCGCGTTGCAGTTTCTGTTGGCGATCTAGCAGGCCCGATACCTCGTCGGCCGCACTGGCCTTCGGGAAGGCGGTGCCCTGTTCGTAGAGGTAATTAGCCAGCGGCATGGGATCAGGGTTGTTTTCGCGCCGCACGTATTCCGTCAGCGAGGCGGCAATGTCGCCGCCCATTGTGTTGGCTCTGTGTGCGTCGACCGCAACGCGATGCTCGGATGATAGCGTGGCGGGTGGACGCCAACTGTCTGACGGGCCCTCGTAGTGGCGATATTCATGAAGTGCCTGTGCCCACAGCTGCTCTCGGTGCTCTGTCAGCCATTGCCGGGCGTCCATCAGATCCTGCTGGGTAATTTTTTCGCGCGTAGGGACGGGCCAGAATCTCCTTTGCTTGCCTTCGATGTCGAACAGCCCCGCACCCTCGTCGTTGGCCGTGCCCACGAGTATGAAAGATCGGGGTTGCTTAGTCGTGGTGCGGCCGTAGGCTTCGCGGGCAATGTCAAACGGGTCGTCAATGAGATTTTTGGCCCGGTTTCTGGATCGGGGATCCAGCCCCTCCAGTTCCGAGCATTCCACGATGACGTATCCGCGAGTGTCCTCGATTATCTCCTTCTGATTTCTGTCAAGACGTAAACTTTTCCTGTACCAAATGTCCTGCCATGCCCCGGGGAGCAGCTCCCGCATGCCAGACGTTTTGCCGGTGCCCTCTTCGCCGATCAGGACCACGCATATGTCGTGAATGCATCCAGGTTCGTAGGCGCGTTGCACGGCGCCGCCGAGGATGATACGGGTGGCGGCCACGAGCCAGCCGAGCGATCGGGCGTGTGGGTCGGCTTTGAGTCCCACTACGGCGGCATCGGCATACCTGTCGTCCTGGTCCCACTCGGGCAAGCCTTCAAGCCAGCTGATGAAAGGATCAGTGTAGCGTCCGGTCAAGGATCCCAACGATTGCACCATGCGGATAAATTTTGACGCGTTTGGCCGGGCGCCACACCTTACCACTCTGGATATGTCGTCGCACAGGGCCTCGGCCGTCATGTCGTCCACCGAGACCCAGCCGTCGGGCTGCTGCGCGGAACGGAAATAGGCCCTGCGCTGCAGCCATTCGTCCGGTGCGTGGATCTCCAGGAGCCCGGACCGGGTGTTGCGCCGTGCCTTCATACCTGGGGAGACGCGGTCCAAAACCAAGATTAAGGCTTCGCCGGAGTTCGGCATGGGCAGGCGCTTGGTGGTGGGCGCACTGTTTTCGGCCTGGTCGTGCTGTTGGTTTGTCGCATCGTGGCCGCAGGGCGCGGACCAACCCGCGTCCATGACGCGCCCCTTGGTACCCAGTTTTTTGGCCATACCGTTCACGACCCTGGACGGATTGTCGGAAGGCAAAAAATCATGCCATTTCCTTCTAATCTCGCCCAGGACGTATCGGTGGCCTCCTTCGCTGGAGATAGACTCTATCGTGTCGATGTCCATGCCCGCTGATTTCAAAGCCCCCATGAGACCGAACCAAGCATTGTAGTCTAGCCCCGACGCCACCAGATCGCGGGCCACACGTTCCATTTGCAACATCCAGGGTTCCCGGGTATGACCGCTTTCCGTGCGTTTTTTCGGCCTGTGTGGGTGTCTCCCGGCGGGTCCGACCATTTGAACGGCTCCGGGTTGTCGGCAAGCCACGCGTCCGGGTCGCAGGAAACGAACGACGCGCGCATCAAATTTTTTGCGGTGGGGTCGGACGACATTGACGCAATCTGCAGCCGACAGTGCAAGTCTTCCATCAGCGCGGCGTAAGCTGCGTAGCTGTCTGCCTGGCATGCCGGAGCGGGGTCTAGGCAGGCGAATAGGTGCAGCCCGTCGCCACCCGGCGACAACCAACAGGCCGCGGCCCACGGCACTGCGCCGTCCTTGAGGTCTGACATGATTTGATCGCGTCTTTCGCGGTCGAGGTCGTCAATGTCCATCAGCTTCAGGCCGGATGGCAGTTTGATGCCGTTGACGGTGCAGGTTTCGCCCCTGTGCTTGCCTCCGTCGGCGTGGCGGTGCTCGGGGTCCCAGGTGCCGGACACGACCGCGTAGGGCAGCGTCCTCTCTTTGAGTTCGCTGTACTTTCGGGCCCGTTCAGATTTGCGCTCGCCACCCGGAGTCCGCTCGAGCTTGTAGGGGGCCAGGTCGCGTATGGCGCTGACCTTGTCGTACCATCGTCGGCTGGCGACGGCGTTGTGCAGTTCCTCCAGTGTCCACTCCTCACCAATGTGGGGAGTGGAGCTGACGGACGAGGTGAACAGTGTAAATGGCCGTTTTGCTATAATGTCCATAGGGGGTGTCGTCAAAAGAGTTTGCTCCAGACCATCACTGCCCGGAGTTGGCAGATGGCCAGGTAAGACGCGGCTCTCTTGGCATAACGGGTCGCCACGCCGCGCCACTGCTTGAACTCCAGAAAACCGTTCTCCACCAGGTGTCTCAACCGGTACAGCGCCGGGTCATAGTCCCGCTGCTCCCTCCGGTTCCTCTTCGGTGGTATCACTGGGTCCATGCCCAATTCCCGGGCCATGGCTATGATTTCATTGGTGTCGTAGGCTTTGTCCGCCAGCAGGCACTGGGCCTCGATCCCCTGGATCAGAGGCAATGCCTGGGAGGAGTCGGCCTCCGTGCCCTCGGTAACGGCCAGCCTGACCGGCATCCCGTGGGAGTCCACCGCCAGGTGCAGCTTGCTGTTCAGCCCCCTTTGGTGCGGCCCATGGCCTGGTTGCCGCCCCGGGCCCCAGCGCTATGGGGATGGGCCTTGATATAGCTGGCGTCGATCATCAGCCATTCGAAATCAGGATCATCCATCACCGCCTCCAGCAGTCTGGACCACACTCCACGGTCCCGCCAGCGGCAGAACCGCCGGTGAGTGTTCTTCCAGTCTCCGTAGTCCGGCGGCAAATCCCGCCAGGGCGCTCCGGTACGCAAAATCCAGCACACGGCGTCGATAAACCGACGGTTGTCATGGGCCGGTCTGCCCTGCTTGCCCTCTCCCCCGGGCAGATGCGGCCTCAATCGCTCCCAAACATCATCAGTCATATCGTGGCGCCGGTGCGCTGCTCGCATACTCCCCACCCTCCAAACTCTCCCAACTCACTCCAATCTATCACCCTCACATGGTTTTGACGACACCCCCTAGGTACACCCAAACGTCGGAAACGCCCCGAGCATCGCGTGCTCGGGGCGTTTCCGAAGGTGCCACACGCAACGATCTGTCCGTTCGTGTGTGGGCTGTGCCGTCCAGGCTGGCCTGGCGTTCGAGTGTGGGGATTACAATCCCATGGGCAAAAAAATTCGCCCCGGCTTTGCCGAGGCGTCAGTTTGCGGTATGATATACCTGCAGTGTCCGGTGCTTCGGTGCTGCCAATGACCGGGGGTGTGGTGACCCGCCGGTCCCCATAAGCTATCGCCCCTGGCAAACTCTGTCAAGCCGGGGGCGATTTGAATTGGGCCTAGCCCGGAATAAAACCGCGCCCGTCTTTGCCCGGGCGCGGTTCCTGTTTAGTGCCGTGGAGTGAGGTCTCGTACTGTCCGGCACTGGGCATTTGTCCGGCAGGAGTCCGGCAAAACCGGCCTAAATTAGTTCAAATACCCCTTATTGATACCGTTCCTGAGTTTGTGACCTACCCTTATTGAGAAACTGGTGCCGAAGGTCAGACTCGAACTGACACGGGATATTATCCCACCGGTTTTTGAGACCGGCGCGTCTACCATTCCGCCACTTCGGCCAGCCAATTTAGTATAGCATGGCGGCCAGGTTCGACCGAGTCATGGAGGCCTTTCCCATCTATCGCGGTTCGAATGGATGAGGGATCCGAGAATGCCTCGCCAGCTCGTCCCCGTTCTAGCCGACCCAGTTGTACGAACCGCAGCCCTTGAATGAAGCCAGAGCCTTTCGGTGATTCTGGCGGTGGACAAGGCAACCGCCCCGACTGGATACCGGTGCAGGTTACGGTGGACAGCCTACCTGCGCTAGGGCCAATGCTCAGCCCACCCTCAGAGACTGCGCCAGGGGATCGGCGACGACCAACACTTGGGCGCTCCGCCGATTGGACGAGTGGCGCCCACCGGCCAACCTGCAGTCGTGGCGAACAGGCAGGGGCTATCAGGTGGGAGGCTGGTTTACGGCCCGGCGCTGGGAGGTGGAGCCCATTGCCAACTGGTTGCACCGTTTACGGGGCATCTCTGGATGCTGAGACAATTCCCCCGACAACCACAGCGCCTGCTTGACTTCGCCCGCGTGTTGTTGTTCAGGGACTATAGGCCGGTAGGTCAGGAGATTTTCAGGGTCATTATGCCACTTTGGGACCCACATGGGCGACCATCGCCGCACTTCAGAACGAGGTGCAGCGATGGCGTACCGGGAGGTTCCCAGGATGGAAATACAGGAGATCATTCGCCGCTGGAGGGCGGGAGGCAGCCTGCGGCAGATTGCGGCGGAGTAGGGTCCCAGGAAGTGGTGTAACGGGAACCGGGTGGCAAGAAGAGAGCCACCGCGTCATCCTTATCGGAACTACAACCAACCCGATGAGGGAGGAACGCGACGGCCAAGAACAGCATGGACCTTTTTGAACTGCTGCGCAAGCGGGCCATGGGGGGCGACGTGGACTTTCTGCGGGAAGCCCTGCAGGTGCTGGTGGAGAGCATCATGGACGCTGAGGTGTCAGCGCAGATCGGCGCCCATCACGGTGAGCGCAACCCAGAGCGGGTTACCCACCGCAACGGCTATCGCAGCCGAGATTGGGACACTCGGGTGGGGACGATGGAATTGCGCATCCCCAAGGTCAGGTAGGGCAGTTGTTTTCCCAGCCTGCTGGAACCCAGGCGACGCGGCGAGAAGGCGCTGTTGAGCGTTGTTCAGCAGGCCTACGTGGAAGGGGTGTCCACCAGAAGGGTGGACGATCTGGTCAAGTCCCTGGGCTGCGATGGCATCTCCAAGAGCCAGGTCTCTCGCATCTGCCGGGACCTGGACCAGGCGGTGGATAACTTCCTGGGACGGCCTCTGGACGGCAGTCCCTATCCCTACGTGTGGCTTGACGCGTTGACCCAGAAGGTCAGAGAGGGTGGCCGCATCGTGAACGTCAGCGTGGTGGTGGCCACCGGCGTGAATGCCCAGGGTCAAAGGGAAGTGCTGGGCATGGATGTGGGCGCCAGCGAGGACGGCGCCTTCTGGCTGGCTTTCCTGCGTTCGCTCAATGCCAGGGGTCTCAGCGGAGTGGAAATGGTCATCTCTGATGCTCACCAGAGTTTGAAGAACGCCATCGCCACCGTGTTTGCCGGGTCCGGTTGGCAACGCTGCCGCACCCACTGCATGACCAACCTGCTGACCCGAGTGCCCAAACGGTCTCAGCCCGGCGTCGCCACTATGGTGCGCACCATCTACCAGCAACTATCACCGGAGGAGGTCCACGCCCAAGCCGACCGGGTGATAGCCCAACTCAGAGAACACTTCCCCCAGGCGGCCCAGATGCTGGCAGATGCCTTGACCGACATCCTGGCCTTCACTGGCTTCCCAGTGTCCCACTGGCAGAAGCTCTGGTCCAACAACCCGCTGGAGCGATTGAACAAGGAGATCCGTCGCCGCACCGACGTGGTGGGCATCTTCCCCAACCGGGCCGCGACCCGGCGTCTGGTGGGCGCAGTGCTGGCCGAGCAGCATGACGAGTGGGCCGAAGGCCGCCGCTACCTCACCATCGCCGAGGATCCCCACACCGAGGCCATACCGGCCAGCAACATCCTGGAGGCCGCAGCCTGAACCACATCAACCAGGATGACGCTTATCCCACCACTTGACCGGACGTAACCAGAACTCTGCCACTTTCGCCCCTGCGTCCCGCTTCCAACTGACTTCGCTGCCGACGGAGCCGTTGCCGGCTCCATGCACGTCTGATCCCATCGGCGGATTCGGGCGGAGGCGCCTCCGCCCATCGCGGTCATGATCCGCCGATCGCCACCGTCGGGCTTAACGGGGGCAACGCGGCGCGCGTTCCCGGCGGACAAACATCTCCATTTCGAGTTGGCCTTCTGGTCGAATTCCTCGTCAGTGAGGGCGGCAGGACCCTCCATTCGCCCCTGCACCGCCTTCCTGCTGAAGGCCGAGGAATCGGGATGCCCTGGCCAATTGCACTGAATGGCCTGAAAAGCCCAAAAACTCAGGCAGTACGTTATCGGGGCCTTTCGATTATTCACGCCCAGAAACGTAGTCCGCTCATGGTGAGCCTGTCGAACCACGAGCGGACGGTGGATGAGGAGACACTTTGCAAGCAGACTGATGCCTCTTCCGAGATAAAATATGCCTTGAATGCGTTATATAACTAGTTACTCAACTACAGTATGTGTGATATAATTCCTGCCGATCCATATAGGATTTCGTTATCAAGGATTCCGTTATTTAGGTTTTCGTCATACAGGATCTCCTTATACACGTTTAACCGGGGGTGCATAATGAACGGTTTGAGCGAGAATTTCGCCGCCAACGAGCAACGACCACGCCGGGGTGCGACGCCGCACGACGCTTGCGCGCCGAGGGAGGGATGGGGCCAGACGGCCCCCGAGACGGCCCGACCGCGTCCTGGATTAAGACGGGTATTGCCGAGCTCCCTCCCCGTAGCGCTGCGCGGCCTTGCTCCCGGTCTGCCGCTTGTCTTCGCCGGGTTGCTTGCCGTGCCCGGGGAGACCGAGGCGCAGGGGGTAACCACGCTGGTCAGCGACCTGAACCAGGGCAATGACGAGACTGTCACATTTACCGTACCCACAGTGGTGGCGCAACAGTTCACCACCAACTCGAACACCGGCGGCCACACGCTGGCCGGCGTAGACATCGATTCAGAATATCCGCATGGCGCTCCGCTCTCAGTGTCCGCTCAACGTACCGACTCCATGGGCGCGCCGGTGGCGACCGGGACGCCTCGAGTGGGTGAGGCACTTACCGCGGGCAGCGGGACCATCGGCGATGCCGACGGCCGGGTGAACACGACCGGCGGGAATGCCACCGGCAGGCCCGCGATCACCCTCTACGTCACCGTCGGTGGCGTCCAGACCATCCCGCATGCCCTCAATCCGTTCGTAGCACAGATGGGCTATAAGTTGGTTGTGACGGATGGCACGATCGACGACCCGGATGGCAGGCCGGTCTGGTGCGACAGGAAATACCCGGACAACCCGAACGACTTGTCCTGCACGAACGGCCCGGGCGACGATTACGTCGTCCAGTGGATCCAAGTGGACGGCAATACCGAAACGGTCATAAGCGGCGTGATGGACGACAAAGAGTACACGGTTCGGGCGACAGACCTGGGCAAGAGGCTCAAAGTAAAAATGAGTTTCACGGACAACGCGGACAATAGGGAATCGCGCCAGAGCCTGAAATCCCCGGTGGTGGTGCGCAAGGAGCAAGAATGCGACTCCCGCCCTAATAGCCATTGGTGTTCGAAAATGTGGGCGTGGGCCCGGGACATCAGTAGTGGGCGACATAACGAGACGCTCGGTACGTACTACGGCTACCAGGCCATCGGTCGTTCCGGTGTTGGAGTCCTCGTGGACCGCACCATCAAGCGCGGGGACGAGACGCTCAATCTGGTAGGTGAAGTCGGGATGGCCGACTACGATAATTCCCGGGACAAAATCACGCTCGGTCTGACCGCTCAGAGGTGGCTGCCGGACGGCACGGTGTTCAACTTCGGGGGGGGGTAACCTTCCCGGCCCATAACGGGAAGACACGCTCAGTCGGTCTATACGAATGGAACCTACCCTCCAATTTCAACATTGTCCGGGGGCAATGGATAACCATAAGCGCCGTGATCCATGACGCTCGGCTATGGGTGAGCAATGCCGAGGCGACCGAGGGCGAGGACTCGTCGCTGGACTTCGTGGTGAAGCTGTCGCAGGCATCGTCAGGCACGGTGACGGTTGACTATGCGACGTCAAATGGCACGGCGACCGCCGGGGACGACTACACCACTGTGAGCGGCACACTGACGTTCCAGCCGGGCCAAACTCAGAAGACGGTTTCGGTGCCGATCATTGACGACACGGTGGAGGACGATGGCGAGACGATGACCCTCACGCTGAGCAACGCCTCGGGTGCGGGCATCAGCGATAGCCGGGCGGTGGGCACGATCCGGAACTCGGAAGAGCAACAATCCGATCCGCTGACGGCGGAGTTCCAGCAGGCGCCGGCCAGCCATGACGGAACTGCTGCTTTCACCGTCCAATTGAGTTTCAGCGAGGACATCGCAACCAGCTACAGGGTGCTGCGCGACACAGCAGTGTCAGCGGCCGGCGGAACCGTCCAGAAGGCGAAACGGGTCAATGGGCAGAATGACCTCTGGGAGATTACGGTTGAGCCGTCGGGCAACGACGACGTGACGATATCCATCGGTCCGTCGCCCACCGATTGCACGGCGGCCGGCGCGGTGTGCACCAACGCGGGCACAGCCCTTTCGGGCACTGCGACGACGACGGTGGGGGGACCACCGATCACGGTCAGCGTGACCGACGCCAGCGCGACCGAGGGTGCCGCGCTCACATTCGTCGTGTCCCTTTCGGAGGCAAGCAGCGATCGGGTAACAGTCCAGTACGCGACGGCGGGCGGAACCGCGACGAGCGGAACCGACTTCACGGCGGCCTCGAACACGCTGACCTTCGAGGCGAACGAGACCACCGAGACCGTAACTGTCGCGACGACGGACGACTCGGTCGATGAGCAGGATGAGACCCTCACACTGACGCTGTCGAACCCGACGAACGCGACTTTGGACGATGCGACGGCAACCGGAACGATCAATGACAACGACACGTCGCCTCTGGGGGCCAGCTTCGCCAGAATGCCGGCATCGCACACGGGGGCGGCCTTCACGTTCACCCTGAACTTCAGCGAGGATGTGGACGGTCTCGGCTTCAGGACCGTGCGTGGGGCCTTCGATACGACCGGCGCCAGCGTGACCAAATCGAAGCGCCAGACGCGGGGCAGCAACGAGAGCTGGACAATCACGGTCCAGCCGAGTTCAGCAACCGACCCGGTGGCCATCACCCTGCCTCGGACGACGGACTGCAACGCCAGCGGAGCCATCTGCACTTCGGACGGCCGCCCGCTGTCGAACTCACTCACGGACGAGGTTGCCCCTTCGTCCTGAAAAACGCGAGCGACCGGTCCGGCAGTGACCGGTCGCCACCACACCCATTCACCCCCCGCCGCTGTTGGATCAGAAGACGGCGGCCCTGGGTCAGGCCGCTCCCTTGCATATGATCCCTACGAGTTCTCGGTAAAGCCAACCGGCAACGACGACGTGGTCGTTTCGCCGGGTTCGTCGCCGACCGACTGCTCGGCGGCCGACGCAGTATGCACGAGCGAAGGCAAAGCCCTTACGGGCGCCGCCGTCGCGTTTGTTGTCTCCCTGTCGGAGGCGAGCAGCAAGCAGGTCACGGTCCAGTACGCTACGGCGAGTGGCACGGCGACGCGCGGAACGGACTTCACGGCGGCCTCGAGCACGCTGACGTTCGATTCGATGGATGGCAACTTCCGGGAACAGGCTATTGCCATTCTAACGTGCCGGACACCCGCGGGGAGCCCGCGCCGTCGGCGCATCGATTCTGGTGACATCCAGACCCTTTGCCCACCAGGGTTTGAAGAACGCCATCGCCACCGTGTTTGCCGATGCAGGTTGGCAACGCTGCCGCACCCACTGCATGGCCAACCTGCCGACCCGGGTACCCAAGCGGTCCCAACCCGGCGTGGCCGCCATGGTGCGCACCATCTACCAGCAACTATCACCTGAGGATGTCCACACCCAGGCCGGCCGGGTGGTGGTACAACTCCAAGAACACTTCCCGCAGGCTGCCCAGAGACTGGCAGACGCCTTGCCCGACATCCTGGCCTTCACCGCCTTCCCGGTCTCTCACTAGCAGAATCTCTGGTCCAACAATCCAGTGGAGCGTCTGAACAAGGAGATCCGTCGACTCACCGACGTGGTGGGCATCTTCGCCAACCGGGCCGCGGCTCGGCGTCTGGTGGGCGCGGTGCTGGCCGAGCAGCACGACGAATGGGCCGAGGCCCGACGCTACCTCACCTTCATCGATGATGTCGACACCGAGACCTTACCGGCCAGCAACGTCCTGGAGGCCGCTGCCTGAACCACATCAACAGGGATGACGCAATTTACACCACTTGACGGGACGTAACCTGTACGTGATCACGTCCCACCGGATCTGCTGAAAACCTCCGGCCGCCTGGGTAGGCGGACACGGTCAAGAAGACCACTCTCCCATGCGCGGTCTGCATCGTTGAGCCGACCGGGTCAAGGGCCCGCCAATTTTCCAGAGGGACCGGCGCAGCGCACCCCAACGGGATGCGGAAACAGCAGCCCAAGTTGCAGGGTGGCACGCGGGCCATATCCCCGCACGCCTGGAATCGGACCAGCCCCTACCCATTCCCCTGAAATGGGCCCGGGCATCCCGCGCGGGCCCACCGTTGCTTACTCAACAGCAGGGTGAGGCACCATCAGGCAGAATGTCTCGGGATATTGCGTTCGATCCATTCCAATTCTTCGCCGGCGGATTCGAAGTATTGGAACCGGTGGAACATCTTGGTGCCGCCCCGCACGGCAAGGATTTGTTGTCGTTGGGCATTGGTAGCCTCAGCGTTGACCACCAGATACTGCGGATCTACGACCACTCCGTAGCTGTCGCGCGCTGCTTCAACGGATACGAAACCGTCCTTCACGTCGTCCAGAACCATTTCGGCATCTCGTTCCAACGGATCGCCCCAGCCGCCGCCGCCGGCGGTACGTATGCGCACCAGATCTCCTCGCTTCCAATGGTTGTCGTCGGAAAAGGCGCGGATCTCACGCTCTTCGGGCGTGTCGGGGTTCAGGACGACGCTCGACAACCCGCCGCCCATACCCCCCGAGACACCCCAGGCTGGAAACAGGTTGTTTTCCACCCGAAGGCCAAAAGTCCCCTCATCGGCGAGCAGACGCACGTCGCGGACAATGCCACAGCCGCCCCGGAACTTGCCGGGACCACCGGAGTCGGTCGAGATCGCATACCGTTCGAGACGCAACGGGTACTCCATCTCCATGAACTCGCCGGGATAGTTTTCATTGTGCCGCTGGTAGATGGCGTCGAGTCCGTCGCCGAATGGCCGGGCTCCATGACCGACGGCGATGCCGTCGGTGCACAGAAGCCATTCTCCGGAATGGCGGTCTTTCATCCGCCAGTACGCTATGACGTACACGGCGGCTCCAGCCATGACCTCGCCATCGGTAGCCTGGGCGACGACGGCTCGAACCGCGCTCTTGAGTTTGGTGAACGTGTGGGCGCGGCAGCCGAGCGCGGCCGGCCAATCAGGATGCAAAATGCTGCCCTGACGAAGTTGAACGGCGTCAACGCCTGCCAGCAGGCCATGATTGGCCAGCATGGAGGAATCGAACTGGTGGAAATACTGACCAAAATACGCCTTCAGTGCGCCGTCGCTGGCAATGAAATTGATGGATCCGTCGGCCTGGTCATCGCTTTGAGTCGCGTCCAGCAACACCTCGTCGCCTTTGCGCGTCAGCTTGAGATGGAACGTGTACCATTGATCTCCCACGCCGGCATGGTCCATGTAATCTCTCACGGTGTACTCGCCTTCCGGAATCATTTCCAGCGTTTTGTCGCGCACGAGGCGGGCGGTGTCGGTTTGGTCATCGGCGATGGCGCTGAGTAGGGTCTTCTTGCCATAGCGTCCGAACAACTCCAGCAGTCGTTCCTGTGCCCGGCTGGCGGCGGCCATGAGCGCGCGTGAGTCTCCTTCCAGCAAGTCGGGATAACGGGAGTTTCGCAGAATGATCCGGTATGCCTCGTCGTTCAGGCGCCCGGCGTCGATGATCTTGATGGGTGGCACCAGGGTGCCGTCGTGGAAAATCTCGGTGTTGGCGGGGCCGATGCTGCCCGGCCGGGATCCGCCCAGGTCCCAAAAATGGGCGAACGAGTGACAATAGGCGACGATTTCATCCTCGAAGAACACGGGAGCGATGAATACCATATCCGGAGTGTGAGTGATGCTGCCCTCGGAAAGGTAAGGGTCGTTGTACCAGTAGAGGTCGCCCGGTCGCATGGAATCGACCGGGTAGTATTGCCAGACGCAGCCGAGGATGTCGCTGCCCATGGTATCGCCATAAATTTCCTGCCCATGCTGGTCAAGGAAGCTGACGGTGTAGTCCTTTTTTTCGCGAATGAACGCCGACATGGCGGTGCGTTCAATGATCAACTCACATTCCAGACGGGCGGCGCGGAGTCCCCCGCGAATCAGTTGCCGGGTGACAGGGTCAACGAATTGGGTGTCAGGCTGGGTCATGATTATTTTCCTTCGCGGCGGATGATGCAGTTGCCGTACTGGTCGATATTTCCGCGCCATCCGGGGTTTATGACGACGGTCGAATCCATCCCTTCCAAGATGGCCGGACCCTGGAGTTGGGCGGCGGGATGCAATGTCTCACGCGGGTAGATGGGGCAGGGGACGAATCCATTGGTCTCGTCGAAGTGTACGTTACGAGTGGGTACGTCGGCTTCCGGCTGATCAAGATTTCGCACGCCATCCTCCCCGGATGACAGGGTTTGCATTGTAACCGCGCTGACCTGTCCAGAAGCGGTCACGCGCAACGTGACAATCTCGACGGGCTGTTGCAACGAGAATCCGTAAAGTTGCTGGTGCTGGTCGTGGAACTCGTCCAGCATCTCCTGCAATCCCGGTTGGTCGAAGCGCGCTGGCCGGTACGGAATGGTGAGTTCGGAACCCTGATGCGCATACCGAAGGTCGGCCGACCGGGTCATGCCGCTACTGTCGGGCGGAACTCCTTCCTGGAGCAACCAGTTCCGGCCTTCCCGCTCCAGTTCCTCGTAAACTCGCGCCATTCCTTCTATGTCGTGTTCCCGGTTCTGCTGAGGGAAGGTCCGGGCGTAGTCGTTCTTGAACTCTGCCGCCAGCAGCCCGTAGGCGGATGCAATACCCGGGTGAGGCGGAACTACAACGGTGTTGATCCCCAGGAGCCTGGCGACGTCCACCGCGTGCATGGGACCGGCGCCGCCGTAAGCAATCAGGGCGAAATCCCGGGGGTCGTGGCCTCGTTCCACGCTGATGTTGCGAATCGCGCCAACCATTGTGTTGTTGGCAATCTGCAAGACGCCGCTGGCGGCGGCGGGTATGTCCATTCCCAACGGCAGGGCGATGGAGTCCGCAATCGCCCGGGCTGCGGCCTCTGCATCCAGCGGCAGTTGGCCCCCGGCGATGTGGTTGTTGATGCGGCCCAGAACCAGGTTGGCGTCGGTTACGGTTGGGCTGGTTGCCCCCCTGCCGTAGCAAGCTGGACCAGGGTCTGCGCCCGCGCTGGCCGGGCCCACATTGAGGCTGCCATAGGGAGACACGCTGGCAATGCTGCCGCCGCCACAACCGATGGTGGCGATGTCCAGCATGGGTAACTGGATGGGCCAGTCCCCCAGACGCCCGTTCAGAGTCAGTCCGGGGTTTCGATTGCGCAGCAGGGATACGTCCGTGCTGGTGCCACCCATGTCAAAGGATATGCAGTCGTCAATCTGCGCGGACTCCGCGATCTGCACGGTAGCCATGACGCCGGCTGCAGGCCCCGACAGGGCGGTATAGACCGGTTGTTGGACCGCGGTCTCAGCACCGATAATGCCGCCGTTCGATTTCATAATCGAAAAAGCAGCCCGGGTCCCGAACGATTGCAAGGATTCCTTGAGGTTGTCGATGTAACTGCTGACTCGGGGAGTAACATAAGCGTTCAGAACCGTCGTAATCGTGCGTTCATATTCCCGATAGACCGGGAGGACGTCCGAAGAAAGAGAGATCGGGATATGAGGAAGCTCTTCCGACAAAATCTCCCGCGCTCGCCGTTCGTGGGTTGAGTCGGCGTAAGAATGGATGAAAGCAATCGCCACCGCAGCTACCTCATTCCGGGCAAAATGAGCAGCGGCGTCGCGCAGTGCCGATTCATCGAGAGGACGCAGGATCGTGCCGTCGAAGGCGGTGCGTTCATCAATCTCCAGGCAATCCCGCGGCTTGACGGGGCGCGACGGCTTGACCCATGTGTTGGGATTCGCCAAACGAGGCGTCCCGTGCCGGGCTATTTCAAGCACATACTTGTAGCCGCTGGTTACCAAAAGGCCCACGGGAGCACCTTTACTTTCGAGCACGGAATTCGTGGCGATGGTTGTCCCGTGGAAAATATGAACGATTTCATCGGGACTGACTTCCTGAGATTCAAGAAGTTCCTCCATGCCACGCATGAAACCGATTGAGGGATCTTCAGGCGTCGATGGAGTCTTGTGGACCTGTTGCGCGAGGGTTTCCAGGTCGCAAAGAACGATATCGGTAAATGTACCGCCAACGTCGACGGCGAGAGCATACGGTGGCATTTTTCTCCTACTGGTATTTGGGGTTGGTAACCGCTGATACACCAAGTGCGCACTTTCCCGGCGGTAGATGTCGATGCACCGGTTCCGTAAAGAGTGTGCGCACAATGATGGTAAAAACGACCAAGGTGGCAATAAAACGTGATACTATTGGCGGAAACCTTGAATCCATACAAATATTTGGAGCGCACAATGCCGCCCATCGTAATAACGATCAGTATTGAAGGTGACCCGGATGGCTCGATCGAAGCGCTGCGTCGCATCGCCGGGAATCCGGACTCTTGGCGCGCTGTGCATGCGGGCCTTTACGCGCCTCCGGTAAGTGGCATCGAAGAAGAGCCGGAGGAAAGCGATTACGCATCCGGAATGGAATCTGCGATCCCGGTACACCCT
Source organism: Dehalococcoidia bacterium (assembly GCA_963668585.1). GTDB lineage: Bacteria > Chloroflexota > Dehalococcoidia > Lucifugimonadales > UBA3495 > Bin87. The sequence goes on from OY764869.1 coordinate 2,496,761, forward strand.
GTCCCAAATTACCGTCAAGTCTGGCAAAACTATGCCGGGACTGTTGCCAATAGTCAACTGTCTGCTGAACCGGTGTGGCCCGCACATTGGGATGCACGCCTGGGCAACGAATTGGTGAGGAACATGTCAGAGAGCGCCCGACGCCTGGTGGGAGTGTTGGCAACCGCCGGGGCTGATGGCATGACCCGGGGCAACCTGACCGCCGAATTGGGGATTGAAAACGATGCCATTCGCACAACGCAGGTCAGTATCGGCCATGCGCTGCGCCGTGTCCAAAAAGCGAACGGGAACATCAGCCTGCCGCGGCCTGTCGAGTTCCACAAACGGATTGACACCTACATATTGAATCCAGGGTTTCGTGCGGCTATCCAGGATAATGGTTGACGTTTCGGCATAACCGATTGTGTCCCGTGGATTCCCGACGATTTGGCGCGCACCCGGCCCGGTCGCCCGTGCTTTGTTGTGATACCTGTGTGCGACTTTGTGGACATGGGCTGCAAGTAAAGGGCGTAGGTTGTGCGTGGATGATGGGCGCTCACATTAAGATGCAGGTCTCAAAATAGCCGCGAGCCACGGTTCCTTGCACGAAATGCTGGCGATATCCCAACCGGTATCGGCCAATTTCATCTCGGCGATTTTCGATTCCTCCGCTGGCAAACTTAGCATCGGTACGTTGACCGAGGGGAGTTGATGGTTGCGGTCGAATATTGCGGTTTGCGGATCCATACGCTCCCGGAGTGTTTCTGAACAGTGTCGAGTGTACTGTTCGCCGGTGGCGGCCGCGAACTTTGGCGATTCGCAGGTGGCTGCCGTAGGTCAGGCTGCTTGTCCTGGTGGCCAGTTTTGGCGCGCACCGAATCCTGAGCTAGGCTTTACGCATAATTTAGAAAAGTATAAAGACAGGGTAAGCTGGCCTGACCCAAATTCCACTAAAGGTCCAGCCATGCTCACCCTGCCCGATGCCATTGTACCCCTGCTCCTTCACTTCGCCACGCTGTTCACCAACCCGACCTGGCAGAAAGCCCAACTGCTATTGGTCGGTACGATCCTCGCCCCGGGCCAGCGCACCGTGGCCGCAGCGCTGCGGGTCATGGGCCGCAGCGACCAGCGCGACTACGCTCGCTACCACGAGGTGCTCAACCGGGCGGTGTGGTCGTCCCGTGAGGTGGCACACGTCCTGCTGCTGCTGTTGCTCCAGCACCTGGATCGCGGCGACGGCCCGCTGATCTTCGGCATCGACGAGACCCTGGAACGGCGTCGTGGCGCCAAGATCAGGGCCAGGGCCATCTACCGCGACCCGGTGCGTTCCAGTCGGTCTCAAGTGGTCAAGGCCAGTGGATTGCGCTGGATCTCCCTGATGTGGCTGGGACAAGTCCCCTGGGCGGGGCGCCATTGGGCGTTGCCAGTGCTCACGGTGCTGGCGCCCTCGTCTCGATACCATCAGCAACAGGGACGCCGGCACAAGAAGATCACCGACTGGGCGCGGCAGATGGTCATGCAACTGCGCCGCTGGCTGCCACAGCGCCCACTGGTGCTCGTGGGCGACAACGGCTATGCCGTGCTGGATTTGCTCCACTGCTGCCAGTCCCTGCGTGAACCCGTCACCCTCATTGCCCGCTTGCGCCTGGACGCCGCATTGTACGCACCAGCGCCAGTCCGTCAGCCGGGTCACAAAGGTCGTCCACCGCTGAAGGGCCCGCGGCGGCCATCGCTGAAAACACTGCTCGACCAGGCCGACGTGACTTGGGACAGCGCCGAGGTGGACTGGTATGACGGCACCACCCGCGCAGTGGAACTCACCTCCCAGACCGCGGTGTGGTACCGCTCTGGCAAGCCGCCCGTCACCATCCGCTGGGTGCTGATCCGCGACCCCCAGGGCGCCTTCGATCCCCAGGCTCTGCTCTGTACCGATCCGGCGGCAGACCCGACCCAAATCCTGGAATGGTTTGTGCTGCGCTGGCAACTGGAAGTCACCTTTCACGAGGTCAGGACCCACCTGGGCGTGGAGACCCAGCGCCAGTGGTCCGACCTGGCCATCGCCCGCACCACACCCGCCCTGCTGGGGCTCTTCTCCTGGACCACCCTGGCTGCCCACGCGTTGCAAAAACGGCACCCCATCACCCAACGCAAAGCGGCCTGGTACGACAAACCGTCGCCGACTTTCGTGGACGCCATCGCCCTGGTGCGCCGCCACCTGTGGCTGGCGTCAGAGGGTTTCTCACTGTCGGTCGCTGACCCCGACACGCAGGAACTACCGGTGGCTCTGTACCACCGACTCGTGGATTCCCTCGCCTACGCCGCTTGAAAATGCGCAAAGTCCAGCTGAGAATGAGCGGCTGTAGTGGCTCTGCGGTTGGTCGCCGCTTTTGACCACGATCAGCGCAGAGGACCCCTCCGGAGCCCCGATGCTTGACCGATACCGCTTGGCGTCAGGGGACGGAAATGCGAAGTTCCCGGCGCTACAGAATCGACGCAATTCCTTCCAGCTACGAAGGAACGCTGGATGAGTTGGCCCTTCGCCGGGCACCGTCAACTGCTGCTGTTGTACAGGTAGTGAGGCGTCCCGATGGTGGGTGGCCGGTCCCTGTAGAACCGTTCGACGTATGGGGCGAGCCGGGCCGCCATTTGCCGGGTGGCCAATGTCTCCGGCTCCACAGGGCGGGCAAGCTGTTCCCGCAGTTCCCTGGCCACTTCGGCCTTGCTGAATCGATGATGTTCGCCGTTTTGCAAAACCGCCTCACCGTCGATGATGACGGCCGCAACGTCCCGGGTTTTGGCACGGCCCAGTATCAACTCCAACGGCGGCAGGTCGTCGTCCAGGTAAGGATCCTGCAACTGGTCCAAACGAATCAGGACCATGTCGGCACGGCGGCCCGGTTCCAAAACGCCAATCTCGGCTTCGAAACCGGTGGGGGCGGCAGCGTTCGCGGTGGCCATGGCCAGCACTTGCTCCGCCGAGATTGCGGGCGAGTCCAGGCCCGGTTCCCGGTGCAATTTGTTGACCAGGCGCATCTCCTGCAGGAGGTCGTCATCGTCATTTATGGCGGTGCTGTCGGTACCCATTGCGACGTTGACCCCGCGGGCCAGCATACGATTCACCGGAGCGATTCCGTTTTTGAGACGCAGGTTGGAGCTTGCGTTGTGGCAAACCGTCGCGCCGGAGGCCGCCAGGATTTCGATATCCCTCGTCGTGAGCCATACCGAGTGGGCGAATGAAACCTCAGGTCCCAGAAATTCCAGATCCTGGAGATGCTCGACCGGGGTTTTGCCCCAGGTCCGGATTCCGTAGTCCTTTTGGTAAGCGCTCTCCACCAGGTGCATATGGATGCCGGTCTGCCACCGGGTCGCCCGCTCCTTGGTCCTGACGAGGAACTCGTCAGAATTCCACTGCACGTTGGCAGGACTCAGCAGGAACCTAACCTTGCCGGACGGATGATTGTGGTATTCGCGGCGCGTCTCGTCACAGAGGGCAAAATAATCATCGTCGCTCATGTTGGCAACCGACAGGTAGCGACGCACATCGTCGGCCAAGTCGCCGGGGATTCCGTTCAGGAATCTGGCGTCGTCGTCATATACCACCCGATTCTGATTTCGGATATAGCTGGAGAAAGCGACCCGCATCCCCGCGTCGAGAAATCCGAGCAAGACGGCGTCCATGTCCTCTTTCAACGTGGCCGCAGCCGTCTGGGGATGGTTGTACATGACGGTGGTCGTCCCGGACTCAAGCATATTCAGGGCGGTGTACAACGTCATCAGGTAATGATCGTATGGTCTCCGGCCCCAACCCGCCAGAATCCATATTTCGAGGCAATCATCGCACGTGCCCATCTGCAACGTGGTGACGCCGCGCCCGTGGTGATGGGAGTTCACCAGTCCCGGAATGATGGCGTAATCCGGGCCACCATGCTCCGCGTCGGGTTGATGGCGTCCGCGAACGGTTTGATAAGGCCCAACGTCCTGGATGACACCGTCTTCCTGGTATATGCCGACGTCGTATAACGCGACGACGCTGCCTGAAGAACCGGCCGTGAGCAGATGCTTCCCGCGAATCAGTGACGATGCCATCGGTTCACCTCGTCAAGCGGTTTGGGACTGGTACCACTCGATTATCTGGGATCCGGTTGCTGCCCAAACGCCGCCCTGGGCCATCATATGTCCCAGCGCCGCGTCCACGCTACTGACCCGGAACGGTTGACCGACCAGCCATGGGTGCCAATTCAAGGCCATCACGCGGCCGGTGTCGGCGCCATCCTCATGCAGAGTGTCAAAACTCTCCGTGAGTCGGCGTCGATAATCCTCGACGGTCACTTTGCGCTGTGCGAGGGATGCCACGTCGTCCAGTTCATAGAGCAGTGGGAGTGCGTAGAAGGGATTGTCGCCGGCGGTCATCGGGTATGGCTGTTCGTCGTTGGCCCAGTCGCACACGTAGCGCAATCCCGCTTCCGCGAGCAGTTGGGGCGTCCGGTTGGATTCACCATACTCGGGGCCGAGCCAGCCTTGGGGGGTCTTGCCGGTGGCCTGCGCCAGAGCGGCGAGGGACGTAGCGATGTATTCCCGTTCTTCACCCTCTGACATGTCGCTGGTGATCATGCGGCTCACCGAGATCCCATGCCCGATTATTTCGCAACCGCGATCGAGGCAATGCCTCACCAAGTATGGATAGTTCTCCGCAGTCATGGCGTCCATGGCGATGGTAGCCGGGACTCCGTGCTTTTCAAGGACGTCCAATAAACGGAAAATGCCCACCCGGTGTCCATATTCCCGGTGGGACAGTCGTGCGTAATCGGGAAACGCCCTGGGAGCGGAGCCGCCTGACAGGTTTGCGACCTGGAAACTGCCGGCCGGAGCCTGCCATTCCATGTGTTCCAGGACCAGTACGACGCACAGCGCCACTCGGGCGTCCTGCGGCCAGCGCAGGGTCGGGCGGTTGATGATCGGCGACCATCCGTGGTGAGGATGGTCCATTCCGAAGGAACGTTGGGCAGGCATGGTTACGACACTCCGGGGTTCGGGAACTCGGCCAACCGGTCGGCTAACTGGCCAACTGCCGGGCGTGATCCATCGCCTGATCATAGTAGTTGGCGATGTAGTAGTCGGCGATGTCGTCGGCGGTAGTTTGCCAAACCCCTTCGTGCGACATGATGTATCCCAGCGCCTCATCCAGGTACTTTATACGGTGTGGCTGGCCGATGAGGAATGGATGCAGGGCGATACACATCACCCGCCCGCTTTCGGCCCCTTCCTCGTACAAACGGTCAAACTGGGCTTTGCAGATGTCCGCAAAGTATTCGGCGGTGTAATGGTTGTCCCGCAGCACCGAGGAATCGTTCAACTCGATGGAGTACGGCACCGACACAAGCTTGCCGGCATTGACCTTGATCGGTGTGGGCTGGTCGTCGTGGAACCAGTCGGTGTGGTAGATCAAACCGGCTTCGGCCATCAGATCCGGTGTGCTGACGCTGCCCGAAATAGCGGGCCCGAGCATTCCCTTCAGTTGTTTGCCGGTATGGCGTTTCAGCGTATCGATACAGTCTCGATAAAACTCGCGCTCTTCATCTTCGGTGCGGGTGTAGAGGTACCGGGTGTTATATATCCCGTGGCTCATGTAATCGTAATCACGTTCGATCATGGCCTCGGCAATCTCGGGAAAATGCTCCAGCACCGCCAGATTGAGGGATACGCAGCAACGGATGCCGTGTTTGTCCAGAGGTTCCAGCATCCGCCAGAAACCCACACGGTTACCATAATCCCGGTAGGTATATTGCTGGACGTCGGGATAGGGCGTACGCGGCCACGGGTTGCGCACGCCTTCGTTCTCAGGAAGGTACTCGTAGTGCTCGACGTTGGGTGAAATCCACAGGGCGACCCGGGCGTCGTTGGGCCACTTGATCACGGGTCGGTCAATGATGGGCAGGTAGTCTATGCGATCTGGTGGCAGCGCCATCGTTGGTGTCTCCTGGTGGCTGACTACGGGCTCAGTTGCGGTTTTGGAGTTCCTGGATTGCGATGTCCGCCTGGCGGCGCAGGTCTTCGGTCTGGATGCGCTCCTGATGCACGGCTTTGAACGCGTCGAGCGTGAACGGTTGCCATGTGTAACGGAGGGTCCTGATCGCGTTTTCGTCTTTGGCCACGGCGTCCGTCAAAAGGCTGTAAATGGTTAGCAGATACCCTGAACTGGGCAAGGATCGAACGTCGCGGGCAATCTGGCTGATGCGCAGGCTGAATTGGTCCAGACTCTCGACGACCTCGGCGCTGTCGCACCCGCCGGCATTCTTGCGCCAATCGTTATATCCGTCGTGGAAGTCATCCCAGGCTGATATTACCCTCTGGTATTCAACGTCGAATACCTGCAATTCCGCCAAACCTCTTTCGGCGTCGGGGTCTTCGAGATCATCCAAGTTGCGGCCGGCTTCCTTGAGGGTTTCCTCGGTAGCTTCAACGCTGGCGTTGAGCTTATCGAAATCCGGCATGGCGGGCCCATCGGAGGATGCTGCGGCGGTGTCGGCGGCATCGGATTCGGATTCCGCGGCCTCTGTGGTGGCCGATTCTTCCGATTCTGAGGTTGAAGCATCCGCAGCCTCTGTGGATTCGGTTTCTGCGGTGGCCGTCTCGGCGGCGGCTTCGGATTCAGCGGCGGCGGTGAATGCTTCCAGTTCCGCTTTCGCGGCATCCTGGAGCGCTTCGACCGTGTCTTCAGCTCCTTCCAATTCGGGCAGATCGTCCAGCGCCTCGGCGATGGCGGTGAGCCTCTCGACGTGCTGCTTCAAACCTGCGATTACACCGGCGGTTCCTGAACTGTCAGCGTCGTCGCGCAGGGTTTCGTAGTCCTCATGCAACTGTTCCCAGTCCGCCGCAATCGGGTCATACACTTCCAAGAAGGCCGCCGTAGCCTCGGGATCGGCGGTTTCTTCGAAGCTGGCGCGAAGTTCTATCGCGCGGTCTTCGGCGGATTTCTGCGCCTGGGACGCTTTGGTGCGTTGCTGCTCCACTTCTTCGAACAGAGAGACGTTGTTGGGTTGCCAACGGTCGCGCAGGTGCCTGAAGGCCGCTTCCTCTTCTTCCGCTGCGGTGATGATGAGGTTGGCCAACTCCCCGCTGGTTTCACCTCGGCTGAGGCTGCGCGCGCGTTCGGTGACAGAGTTGAACGAGACGGCGAAATCATTGAGCGCCTGATTCATGGAATTCGGGTGGCACGTGGTGAGCCCAGCGCTCCACTGGTCAAAATCGTCGTGGAACTGGTTCCAATCCTGGGACAGGGTCGAATGCTGGCTGACGAAACCGGCGACCGGGATTTGCACAGCCGGCGTGGATGGGGTCGCGCTATCGGTGGAGGGCGCTTCGGTGGGCTGGGCTTCCGTTGGCGCAGCGTCGGGAGTGGCGCATGCCGTGATGGCGACCACAAAAAGCGCCGCAGCGACGACGGCCAGGAACTTGAAACGAATTGGATAGATTTTCATGGGTTACTTGCTCACCTCCGCGAAGGCGCTGACCGACGCGAAGTCGTTCACCAGGTCTTCTCTGTAATCGCCTTTCAAAAGGCGTGCCACCGCTTTTTCCAAATTCTCGGCAGTATCGGCCAGAATTATCAACACGTGCCGGCTCCGGTTGGCGTCAAGTACGGTAACGGCGGTGCCGCCCAGGCCGAGGTCGGTCACGAACGGGCCGCCCAGGGTATCGTCGATGCGTACTCCGGCGGCCTGCAGGTATCCGCTCACCTGGAGGGCATCTTCATGCAGTCCGAGGAATACCGTGTCCCGGCTCAGGTCTTCTACGCTGCTGATGCCGGAGGATATGTCGAATCCTGCGAGCCCGTTTTTCACGGTCCGACCAACGTCCAGGAGACCCGGTTGCCCCAGCACGATCTCGACATCGTCGTCAGAGTCTCCGCGGTAGAAGTGAGGGAAATCGGTGAGGTCGAACTCGCGGTCGGTGTCAGTCAGGTAATCCGCCAGATTGGACAGCAGCCGATGGTTGTCCAGGATGGTGTCGTGTGGGGGAATCATGAATGTGAGGTCCGCCAGCGACAGCACGTTCCGGGTATTGCCCAAAGCCAGGGGCGACAAACCGGATCCCTGCGACCCCAGCGAAGACTGAGTGTTGCCGTCGGTGAACGCCAAACCGGGCCCTGCGGACTGTATCGATCCGGTGGTGTAGAGGGCGATGGCATTTACGCCGGCGGTGAGTTCTTCCGGTTGGAATTCCCTAACGAAGATGTTTTGGAAATTGAGATCGTTTTCGATCTGGTTGTACAGGTAGTCGGGCTGAAAGTTGATACCGAACCGTTCCGCCAGCGTGTTGATCTGCTGAGGGCGGGTTGGGTCGGATATGAGCAGTAGCTTGCCACCTTTCGCCACGAAGCGTTCAACAAGGTTGGATTCTGCATCCGAGTATGCGACGCGGGGCAGAATGACCATGAAACTGTCGGCCCTGCGAAGTTTTTCTTCCAAGGCGGGTATTCGCTTGGATTCATCCGTCGTGGTGAAATTGCCGAGGAATTCCACGTCGTAGCCGCGAGCGATCACCCGAGACCGCAGCGTGGCGATTTCTCTGGCGCTGAACGAATTCCTGTGCAACGCGTCCACGACCAACAGGCCATTTGCGGACGCGGGAGCGGCTATTTCCGGCCCACTACCCGGAGGGAGGTCCTTGGCGCTGGCCGGAGGCAGGGGAACCTCAACGGACGGAGGCGGGGTGTAACTGCTCTGGTAGAAGACAAAATATCCGACGCCGAAAGCGGCGCCGGCGACCACAAGGATCAGGAAAACGGTTGCCAGTAATTTAGTAATCATTTCCGGCGTAGAGGTAGTAGATGTTTGGGCCCTGAACGTCGAGGGGGAAATCGGGAAGCGGATCAGCCCGGTCTATGTTGTCCAGAACCAGCGAAGGAAGATTGTCCTCAGCGTGCAGGGGCGTACCGTCATACTCGGAGGAGAAGATGCGCCGTGACCGCTGAATGATTTCCCGCAGCACCTCAGCGTTCACGTCCACGGTGCCGTAATCGGAGATGCCGGCCAGTTCGGCAGCCTTGGCCATGCCGTCGCTGTCTCCGCCGATTTCGTCCACCAAACCCAGGCGAACGGCATCGACGCCTGAGTAAAGCCTTCCCTCAGTTAGGTCGGCTTCGCTGATGAGGAGTCGGTCGCCGCGTTCACGGATCACCATCTGCGCAAACGCGTCTTTCAGGTCGTCAGCCAAACCGATCCAGTCCCTTCTCGACGACCCGAAGAGCTTATGAGGGCCGGTGACCACGATGCTTTCCGGCAAAGGCCTGGGGATCAAAGGGCCGGCGATAGTAATGACGCCGACGTTGCCCACCAACGAGGATGTCTGGGCGTAGCTGTGGTTGACTCCCATGGCCATCATGTAGCCGCCGCTGGCGACCAACCCATTCATGACCATCACGACCGGCTTTTCCTCGCGGAGTTTCCGGGTGGCTATGTAGAGTCGTTCACTAGAGGCAGCGCCGCCACCGGGGCTGGATATGCGTATCACCACCGCTTTGATCGAATCGTCTTCTCGGGCGTAATCGAGGTAACGTGTGATGATGTAGGCCGAGTTGTCAGTGATGACCGTGAATGGGATATCTATCACACCGATGTTGGGCCGCGATGGGAAGGTGGTATTCAACGAAACCACACCCACCACCAAACCCAATATCATGGCCACCGGCGCCAGCAGGAACCAACTGGTGAAAGCCCGTGGAATGCGCATCGCCTTCAATGACCCCACGGCTCTAAACAATGCGAGTATCTTGTTCAACATATAGCCTGGAAAATCTACTGGTAGGTCACGGTAAAGGTTTGGCGAGATACTGTCAATCGAGTCCTGGTCCTCACGCAGGGTCTTTCGATTATTTGTCGACCGCGCCGATCAAGGCCAGAGGACGTGATGGGTGAACGGCGTACCGACGCAAGGCGGCGGCGATGTTGGTTTCGCCAGCCAGACGGATCACGCTGATGGTCAGATTGCGCAGGGCTGCCATGACCTGGGGCGCGGAGCCGGCGCGGACCTGGGACCGGTCCTCATCGAAGGTAACGTCCCTGACCCAGTGGACTCGGTTCTCGATGCCCCAGTGTCCTCTCCATAAGCCGAGGAGCCTTTGGGGATCGGCCTCGGCGGGCGGCAGGCTGGTCACGGCGTAAGCCAGTTCGCGTCGGGTGGATCGTTTGGTACGGACGATGCGTTCCAGTCGGCAGACCTGGGCCAGGTGGGGCCAGTCGCTGTAGCCCACCAGCAGGTCGGAGACCCACAACCGCCGCTGTTCGATACGACCACCGTGCTGGTCAACCTGCGTCTCATGGGCCTCTTCCAGTTCCCCAGCCCAGATGGCGGTGATGTCCTGCAACAGGGTGGGCTGGTTGCCCTTTACGGCAAAGAAGTAGTGCCCCCTTGAGCCACCACCCGCTGGCACACTTCCCGCTGGGTGAATTGAGCATCGCCGGTTACCACCAGACCTTCCAGGTCCAACTGTCCCAATAGACCCGCCACCGCGTCCAACTCATTCCGCTTCTCACCCACCGCCTGCTGCCCCACCACGATCCCAGCCTGATGAGCGTACGCCGCTACCAGGTGCACACCGGGCAACTGATCACCGTGGATGCCGCGCAACGCTTTGCCGTCAATCGCCACCCCCTCACCCTCAGACAAGCCCCGTCCCTGCAGCCACTGCCCCAACTCACGCTCAAAGGCCTCTCGATCCAACCTGCTGAACACCAGATGCAGCGTGGACACGCACGGTGTCCGCTGCCGGGTGAACCCCAAAGCCTCGGATACTTCCTGCCCCTGGTCTCGGCCCCACTGGCTGATGGCGTACAGACTGCGCGCTCCGCACAGCATGGCGCACACCGCCAGTCCCAATATCGCCCCCAAAGGATGCCGCCTCCCGTGAGCGCTGCGCGGATCCGGTACCCGGCCCAACACCTCAATCAACGCCAAACCGTCGCCTGGCCCTTCCACTGACGCCATGGATCACCCCCAAACTGTGAATGACCCGAACCTATACGCCTCCTCCCTTTCCCTCCAAGTTTGCACCACCGCACGTTTCCTCGATAATCGAAAGACCCTGGGTCCTCACGGGTACCCAGTTTGTTGGCATGAGCGGTGCGTGGACGATGGGACGGAGTGTTAACGCCAAGGCGCAGAGACGTACAGGGCCAATTTGGCTCGCGAACGGGTTGTTCGATAGTGACCTACCGGAACCTGTTGCGCGAGTCCCATGACGGTTTGGTGAAAATGGGTACGCATGAGAGTCCTAGTCGCCAGACAGGGGTTCACGATTATGCTTGTGACGGGCAGTTGCTGTTGTCGGAACGGTTCCGTGCTCACCCTTCGACAGGATCAGGGTGAGCGGACGCCTGGGCTACGGGTTGCTGCATCGCTGCACGGATGGGGGATGCGCCGGCAGGTTTGAGAGCCGCCCATGCGTTTGCATGGCCGCTGGCGAACCACCAGGGTGGGACGGCGCCTGAAGGGCGTCGTCTCTCCGGAGGGGCGATGGGTTTCTCGTCCCTGCGGTTGGTGGTTCGTTGGTTGGCGGTTGGTTTTGGTTTGGTTTGGTGTGAGAGGCGGGATTCCGGATCGTTGTCAGCGCACGGCCAGTACGCAACTATTTGAACGGCAGTTCCGTGGTCGCAGGACTATTTGGTTGAGTCCCTACCACGCGGGCCCGAACAATCCCGGTGGGCCAGTGGGGCACCGCCGGTGAGTACGTTGGTCGGATATCGGCGAATTGCCACCTGGACCGGTTGCGATTTGTTGCTGACGGGGTTGGCCGTCGATCCGGAATCTTGCCTCTCTGGGGTTGTGGTGGAGCAGCTGCTTGATCTAGACGGTATTAGGATATACGTTCGTATTGGTGGTGTCAAGGGATCATTTTACAGGGATGGGCAGGATTTACAGGATGTGGGGATTGCGGGTGGGACGGGTGGTTGGTCCTTCGACGGGCCCAGGATGGGCGGATGTTGGGCTCAGGGTGAACGTATGTCGGGCTTGGGCTGGGGGATTGCCTTGACTATCGTCGATCTTCGAATGGCCCCGGGGGCGCCAGGATAGTCCGGGCTGGATCAGCCTGGGTTGCCGGGACGCCGAGACTGCGCTATGAAAGATGGCCGTACCGGTTGATGATACTGGGGTGCCGGTTGGTGATACTGGGGTGCGCCGGCTATGCGCATGATTCCGCATTGGTTGGTCACGTCAGCGCGGCGTGAGGCCCGGTTTGACGGATTCACTTCGGACCGGGGCGTCGTCCTGCTGACAAACTGCGTCTGATGATCGTGCGCCGGAGCGGGGAGATTTGTGGAATCCAATTGGTTTGGCTACAATCTCAGCGATGATTTCATGGCCCGGAAAGGAGCGCCCCGATGCCCGGTAATTTGATCACAGATGAGATTCGAGGCCTGATTGGGCTTCAGTCTGAACCCGAGCGAAACAGATTCCCCATCAGCGCAGAGATGGCGTATGACGTTGCGGATGCCATCGAGGACTACAACCCTCTGTACGTGGACCCGGAATATGCCGAAGGCAGCCGTTTTGGCAGTCTTTTGTGCCCGCCCCTGGCCGCATGGAAAGACATCGCGCCGCCCATTGGGTACTTCGGAGCCGGTCAGGAGTGGCATTTTGAGGTGCCCCTGCCCTTCAACAGTTACGGCCTCAATGGCGGCAGCGACTGGCAGTTCCTGGCGCCCGTGAAAGTGGGCACGTGGATCACGCGGCAGTTCCGCATCCTGGACATATTTGAGAAGCAGGGACGCTCGGGCTCACTGGTGTTCATCGTCCGTGAAGAAACGCAGGCGGATCAACATGGCGTTGAGTTGAGCAGGGCCCGGCGCGTGAGTATCCACCGCGCGTTGCCGGCGGGGGAACAGCCCACTGACATCGCCGAGGTCGCGGCCGATTTGACCACGGTGGATGTCGCGCCGCCCAACCCCGAAGTCATACTGCCCAAACCTGAACCGGCGCCGGGCCAGCAGATGCACTTCGAGGACGTCGCAGTGGGAGACAGCCTGACCCCTGTGGTGAAAGGCCCAATGACCACGACGCATTTGATCCGGTGGGCTGCCGCGAACGGGAACTATGCCCGGATCCATTGGGATCTGCCGTTCGCTCAATTGCGCCAGGGTTTGCCAAATGTGGTGGTCAATGGTTCGTTGAAGAACCAGTACCTGGGGCAACTGCTGCTGGATTTCGCGGGGGACGGCGGGTGGTTCAAGCGCTTTTACGTGGAGCACCGTGGCATGGACTTTCCCGGGGACACGATCACTGCGTCGGGAATGGTCACCGGCAAGCGTGAGTCCGATGAGTTTGGTTTCGTGGATTGCGCGGTGTCGCTGGGCAACGACCGCGGGCATCAGACGGCTTCCGGCACCGCCGTAGTGATATTGCCCAAACGGGGGCGAACACTGCCCCTGACCTGGGAGGAAGAGCCCTGGTGATGGCAGGAATCCTTGAAGGTGTCCGGGTGCTGGAGATGGGCGGGAATGTTTCCGCTCCGTTCTGCGCCAAGTTGCTGGCCGATTATGGGGCAGACGTTATCAAAGTGGAATCGCCGCACGTGGGCGACGAAGCGCGGCGCATGGGGCCATTTGTGGACGATGACCCGCATCCCGACAAAAGCGTGCCGTTCCTTTACCTGAACACCAACAAACGCGGGGTCACGCTGGATCCAGCGACGGTTGCTGGCGAGAAGTTGCTGGGACAACTGCTGCATAACGCCGACATTCTGATCGAAAATTATCCCCCGGAGGAAAAGCCGACGCCATTGCTGGAAACCGGCGCGCTGGCTGAGCGGTTCCCCAGTCTGATTGCCACTTCCATAACGGCGTTTGGGCAAACCGGGCCGTACCGGAACCACGCCGCCACCGATCTTGTGGCCACGGCCATGAGCGGGCTGATGTACCACTCAGGCGATTCTGATCAGGAACCGCTTCGAAACGCTTTGAACCAGTCTTACTATGTCGCGGGAATAAACGGGGCGGTGGCTTCCACCGCGGCGCTGTTTCAGCGAATGACCACTGGCCTGGGTCAGAGTATCGATGTCTCCACCGTGGAATGCCTGGCATCGCACCTGGTGCAGGCGGTGCCTTATTACAGTTATATGGGCGCGATCAAAGGCCGCCGGCCGGTTCGCGGATCGGGGTTTGAGGAACTGATGCCGGCCCGGGATGGGTACGTAATTCCCTCGGTGCAGGGTTCTCAACCGTGGACAACGGTTGCAGACCTGATTGGCGTTCCCGAACTGCATGACGAGCGGTTTGCCTCCGGTTCCGGACGCATCGAATACGGGGAGGAAATCTACAACCTGTTGGTTCAGGGCCTGGCGCAATGGGATCGCAAAGCGCTCCATCAGGCATCCGGCGAGCGCCGGTTGGTGTTCGGCATGGCCCAGGACGCCGGGGATCTGGTGGAGTGTCCCCATCTGCGGGAACGGGATTTCTTCCGCACCGTCAACCACCCGGTGGCGGGGGAAGCAGTTTACCCAGGATTGGGCCCGAGGCTATCCGGCATGAACTATGCGGTGGAGCGGGCCGCTCCCCTGCTGGGGCAACATAACCGTGAGATTTACCGCGACGAGTTGGGCCATACCGACGCGGAGTTGGCCCAATGGCGTGCCCTGGAGGTGATATGACTCTCCCGCTCGAAGGAATCCGCGTGGTGGATCTGAGCCGTGTGTTCGCCATGCCCTACTGTGGGGCCTACCTGGCGGACATGGGCGCCGAGGTCATCAAAGTGGAGACCCACCACAATCAATTTGTGGATACCACGCGCACTTTGAACGGGCCCTACCCGGACAATGAACCGGGTGAACTCCATTGGGAACGCGCCGGGACATATCACACCCTGAACCATGGGAAATTAAGCGTCACCCTGGACCTGCGATCCCAGGAAGCGCTGGAGTTGCTGAAGCAACTGGTGGCGGTGTCGGATGTGGTTCTGGAAAATTTCACGCCCAGGGTCATGCGCAGGTTTGGGCTGGACTACGCCAATTTGAAAGCGGTCAAACCCGATGTGATCATGGTGTCCAACACGGGCTACGGCCATTCCGGGCCGTGGACGGACTTCGGCGCAATGGCCACCGCTTTGGAGCCGACCCATGGGACCGGGGCGTTCACGGGCTACCTGGACGTTGATGGCGAGGGCAACACATCCCCGGGTACGGTGCCCAACAAGATTGCGAATTCCTACACGGATTTCCTTGCGAGTTGGACCGCGCAACTGGCGGTGATGGCCAGCCTGTTCCATCGTGCGCGGACGGGCCAAGGAATGTGGATTGACCTGGCGATGTACCAGGTGGGCGCATCTTTCATGGGTGAAGGATTGCTGGACTTCGCGTTCAACGGACGGCGCACACGTCGAATCGGAAACCGGCACGAAACCTGGTCGCCGCACGGTTGTTATCCCTGCCTAGGGAACGATGAATGGGTCGTGATGGCGGTGAGAAACGATGCGGAGTGGGCCGCTTTTTGCGGCGTGTTGGAAATGCCGGAACTGGCTTCAGACCCGCGTTTCAATGAACCCGTCGCGCGTCATGCCAATCAGGATGCTTTGGATGCAGTGATCTCGGAATGGACCGGCAGCCGGGACAAGTACCGGGTGATGGCTATGTTGCAATCGGTGGGCGTTCCGGCGGGCCCGGTGTTCAACGCGCGGGATATGCTCAGCGATCCGCACTTCCGCAGCCGGGGATATTTCGAGACCGCGGAACATCCGCAGAGCACCCAATTGGGCGAACGGGAATACGTGAGCCGTGGCTGGCGAATGTCGCGTAACGACGTGCGCATCCACAAGGCCGCGCCCCTGTTGGGTGAAGATAACGCGTACGTGTTGTCGGGGGTGTTGGGACTCAGCGATTCGCGGGTTGCTGAACTGGAGGCTGCGGACGCTGTCGGTGCAAGCCTGAAGGGATCCCGGGTACCATCATCCGTGCCTTTGGACCGGCAGGTGGAATTGGGTTGGACCGTGGATTACGACGCCGGTTACCGGGAAAGGCAACCTCCATCGCACGGCGATTGATTTTTCAGTTTCCGGAACTCTGGTCACGGGCCACAACCCGCAAGAGGAAGGCCCTGGGCGTCCCGCCCGACTACTGCGGCGGCAGGTCTGGGCCGTGGATCAAGTCCTGTGGTGTCGGGTAGGCTGCGTACAGGATGTCCCGCGCATCGGCAAATTCATCGGCGGTCCATGACGGCGCTCCACGCATCACCCTTCGCATCCGGTCCAAGTCTGCGGCCAGGGGGTTGGCGAGTTGGACTGTGTGTTCCGGGTCCAGCGAAGCGCCGTCGTATATCAGAAACACGACCCGATCCTGTTCCGCTAGAATCTCCAATTCCTCCAATCCCCTTCCCTGGTCTGCTGAGGGATTGATCCAGGACTCATACCAGGTATCGCCAATCTGGGCGACCAACGGCACCAGGTGCACGGCACCGACTTTGAACAGCCGCGCGTGCAGGGTAATCTCGGGCACTGGGGGCAGTCTTCGCACTGCCTCCGGCGTGTTCTGAGCCAGAAAGCAAACCTCGGGAGGCTGGCCTGGCTCCTGTACCACGGCGGTCAACATGCCGCCGCCGGCCGAGAACAACACCTCCAGGGGGCCGCCCAGATCCGTCAACCGGGTGGCGTACCCCCGCAGTTCCAGCCATGTCCAGGAAAGGCATTTCTCCAGGTCAGCCAGTTCATTTGCGATCCGGTCGGCGGTCGGACGATCACCCACGTGACCGTCTGAGACTGCCTGAATCCAACCGCCGATGCTGGTCATCACTATCGCGGGTTCACCGTCAGCGGTCGGTGGCTGGAGGGTCATTTCGATGATGGGGTCGCTGCCCGAACCGACGGCGCCAAGCTGTACCCGGAGGCCGGCGCCAAGCAGATTCGCCGACGCTTCACGCGCGCTGAACCAGTATTGCGTCGGGGGTATGCGAACCTGCGAACCGTCGGCCAACCCCTGTTCAAGCAATGGAGTCAGGATATCGACGGTGCCGCCAGCGACCATGCTCTGAGAGATGTCTTCCTGGTAGCCGCTTTCCAACGTGAGCCGACGAAGTACGCTGGTTGTGATGCGTTCGGGCATTTGGTTCATCATTGCGGCAACCGCCGGGGGTTCCCACAGTGTAGTTGAACGGTGGAAATTTAGACAGGCCGGTTGGGAATCCGGAGATCGTGAGGCGTTTGTCCACCCAAACCTTTGGAAGGACATCCGGGGAGCGCCAACCGTAAGGCTCGCCAGGGTATCCGGCCGGGACCGCTGGGCAGTCGGAAGCCCACCACGACGCCTGGCGGGGTGTGGGTGATACTGGACTATCGCGCGTGGAGGCGACGGGTCAGGCTTTGGCCATTCGGTAGCCGATGCCGTGCTCGGTGTATATGTACGATGGCTGGCGCGCGTTATCGCCCAACTTTTGGCGCAACGTCTTTACATAAGCGCGGAGCAGTTGCGATTCCCCCGAATATTCCGGTCCCCAAACTCGGTGCAACAACTCGTCCTGAGTCAAGACCCGCCCGGCTTTACTGGTAAGTTCGTGCAGCAGTTTGTACTCCGTGGCAGTCAACTGCACGGGTTCATCGTCGACGGTAACCGCATGCGAGGAGTAATCTACGACAACCGAGCCGACTGAGAAGCCGTCGGTAGGAACTTTGCGTTTCGGCTTGACCGTCCTGGCCAACGGCGTCCGGATGCGTGAAAGCAATTCGGGCAGCGAGATGGGCTTCATCACGCACCAGTCAACGCCCATCTCGGTAGCCCGGGCCGCCATTTCGCTGTCGCCTTGCTCGACGACGGCAATGATTTGCGTCTGGAATTCGGTCGAGAGACGGTGAATCGTCTCCAACCCTTCGGAACCAAGAGTCGTGAGGTCCCACAGCACCAAATAGGGTTGCTCACGGAGTTCCGGGCGCGTGAAATCCTCGCACCCCGGGAATTTGAATGTTTCGTACCCTTCTGTGGACAGCCCGCGGCACACGGCCTCCATCGTTGCAGGATCATCGGCAGCGACGAAGATACGGGGCTTCGGTCCGATGTGGTGATCGGTTGGATCGGAATCCTGCCAGAATCGCAATGACTGATCTTGGGATCCACCTGCCAACGGAATCGTGAAAGTGAACGCCATCCCATGTCCGTTGGGTCCCGAGTCAGCCTGAAACTCACCCCCGTGCGCCATCACGATTCCCTCGCAAATCGCCAAAGCCAGGCCATCGCCTCCGCGTCTCTGGTTTATGTCCGCGCGGTGAGTTGAACGGATGCGGTCGATCAACTCCGGCGGCGGCGCGCTCTGTGGGCGATTGCTATCCGTTGAAAGAGAGACTTCAAGCTCGGAACCTATTTGGCGCGCGCTTACCGATATCGTGGAAGTTTCCGAAGAGTATTTGTAGGCGTGGGCGAAGAGGTCTCTTAGCATCTGCGTGACCCTGATTTTGTCAACCGATACTGCGGGCAAATCAGGTGGCATCTGTTGATGGATGGACGGACCAGAATGCCCACGCCTGAACTCGCGGACTGCCTCTGCTACCAGGGTGGAAAAGTCGCAGTTCTCCACGTTGAGGGCAAGCGTACCGGCATCGATATTGCTCAGGTCGATAAGGCTGTTGATTTGGCTTCGCATCGCCTCGACCTGCTGATCGACGATCTGGGACAATTGCAGCGATTCAGAGGAATTTAGCGATTTGGCGATCTCGGCGAGGGCGACCGTCGATCCCTTGATGGTGGTCAGAGGAGTACGCAGTTCCTGGCTGACCAAACCCAAAAATTCAGCGCGCATTCCGTTCGCATCTTCCAATGGGGTCATATCCTGGATCGCGATGACTATCGACACAATCTCCCCGCGGTCGGAGAAGATCGGAGCGGCGTTGACCAGCGTATTCACGGTTCGGCCGTCAGAAAAGTTGAGCACGATTTCTTCGGCCCGCACCACTTCGCCGCTCTGCATCACCTGCATGATGGGACGGTCTCCGATAGTCATTTCGCGACCGTCGGCTCTGGTCAAGGTGCAGTTTTGTTGCACTTCCTCCCAAGACATTGCCTCGGAGCCAACTTTGCCGCCGATGCGTTGGCATTCCTGGTTTGATGTCAGAACGGCGCCGGTTTTGGCGTCGAAAACCACCAGACCCACCGGAGCAATCTTCACCAAAGCTCGTAAGTCCGTTTTGATCCGCCGTTCCCTTTCAAACTTGCGAGAGTTTGTGATCGCGTTTCCGGCGTGAGCGGCGAAACGAACCAACATGCGTTCGTCCAGCGGTGAAAACTCGGTTAACCCTTCTTTATCACCGAGGTAGATGTTCCCGAGATGTGTCCCTTCGTGAAGGATCTGGATACCCAGGAGGGACCGTATCGGAGGGTGGCCCTCGGGAAGACCGATACCGCGGTGGTGACCAGCGATGTCCGCAATTCTCAACGGACCGTCCAGTTCATTGAGGTAACCCAACAAGCCCTTGCCGTGTGGTGTACTGGGCATCCCGGCCAATTGTTCGGAAGTCATGCCGGAGGACACAGTGCTTTCTATGCTTCCAGACTGGTCGAACAGCACCAGCGCCCCGTATCGGGCGTCGGTCAAGTAACGTGCGTTGTCAATGACTTCTTGCAGGACGATATCGTACTCAAGCGTGCTATTGATGCGAAGACTGGCTTCACTCAGTCGGAATACAGGCTCCACCCCTTTATTAATGTCCTGCCCACCGAGGTAGCTCGGGTCCGGGGTTCCATTTACGTTGCGATAAGTCATGATGAAACCATTTATGTCGTGTGTTGAGAGCACAGGAATCAACGATGCTCGGCGTCATTGAGAAGCAACCGGGCTAACTCAAGCAGTACAGCGTTATAAAGCGACGCTATGTTAATAAGAGTTTGAGTGTGTGCGCAGTTGGCATCTCGATGTGATGCCCAGTGAGTCAGTTGCGCATGGTATCACAAGCAATGGTAGGATGGATACATATATTAACAATGTGTGGTAATATTTTGTAGCAAATACGTGTCATCGTAAGAATTGGATAACGTTGAGCCACCTTGATGCAGCCTCGACGACGCTTCGGGGTACAACGCATCAGGAGTTGGTTTCCAGGTCCGGGGGGTATTGACCACGGCTACGACCAAACCGTCGTGGCCGTGGTCAGTCTGGGTCGCGATATCGTTGGCTGCGGCGCCCGTGTTTCGCGGTTGCGGAAGATGGTCGCGTTTTGACGGCGCTGCTGATTGGGTTTGCGTCAGGCCATCGCCAGAGTTTCTTTTGGAAACAGACTCTCCGGATCAACGCGTTGGGGGATCACGCGCTGATCGAGGTTGAAATCGATAAACGTCTCCAGGGTTTTCAAGGAACTCTCGATTCCATAGGGCAATGGATCGCCGCCAACCAGTTGGCCCATTTCGATGACTGACCGGTCAAACGGTTCCGTCGCGGCGCCCGCGCGCAGGCGTTCAACGTACGGGGTCTTGGCGGAACTGAACACATTGCACAATTCGACCGCGAGGTCGGGCTGGGTTTGCAGCATGCTGTTCTTGACCACAACCATGTGACTGATTGGATATACCCCGCTGCTTTGGTGCCATCTGGCATCGGCAGTGGTTGGGTCTGGGAAAAGCGGGTGGATGTCAGATTCCGGGTCGGGTGCGGCGCCGATGGCAGCGTCAATTTCACCCGAAATCAGCATGGACTTGAGATCGCTGTTCTGAGACGAAACAACGTTGGCCGGCGCGACGAACTCGGCGACGTGTTCGTCCCCGGACAATACCCAGGTCACGGCGTCAAGGTCCACGCCGTACGCGGTTTGCAGGATGCCTCGTGTCCATACACCAGGGGTCAGCGTATAACTGCGAAGGCCTACCTTTTTGCCCTCAAGATCACGGGGCGACCCGATGTTGGAACGGCCGTGGACCACCACTCCGCCGTGATAAAAAGCGCGGGTCAGGAAAATCGGTATGCCGGTAAATTCCTTTCCATGAGCGCGGGCGCATAGATAAGTTGACAGAGCCATTTCGGCGACGTCGAACTCCAATTCGCGCACCATGCGTCGGAAAATGCTGGTGACCGGGTTCACCTCAGTATGTTGCATTTCGAACATTTCCGACTCGATTGAGCCGTCTTTCAGAGGGGCAGTGTGGCCGTAGTTGCCCACCGCTGTGTTGAGGATCAGTTGTGTCATCAAGGTTACCTCCCAGTACGGGCGGATACGCTACCACCCCGGCTGGACAGATTGTACCCGGTATGGGCCAACTTCGGACGCCCGACTGATCCCTGATCGAACATTGGGTGAAGGCCGGCATGGACGCTGATCAGGCAGCCAGGGCGCGTCTGGTGTGTTGCCGGCGCCTGGCCAACTTCCGCGCCGTTGGGACGTCCGGGCGCCGTGAGGTTGGACAGTGGGCGGGCTGCCACCAACGCGATGCTCTGAAAGGATTGATTGTCCACCACCCTGCCTGCGAGGGCCCGTTCATACCTTCCGTCATTTGCCTGACATTTTCCGTTTTTCCCGCGAAAGCGGGAAGCCAGGAAGTACAAAATGATGCCAACGGTACTGTTGCCGAAACTTTTCCGGGGTCCTGCTTTCGCAGGAACGACGTATGGTTTTGAAAGTGTGAACGGGCCCCAGTCCCGGTGCCAGCGTGCAAGAACCGTTATACTGGCACCGCGATTTGCTGCATTCGACTATAAACCGCGCCTGGGTTGAACAGGCGGGTCCGAAGGAGGAACACACCAATGCACTGTGGCGTGATGGTGACCGGATACAACCAGGGCGACTGGGAACGCCTGTTGAAGGGAGACTATGACCGTCCTCCCGCGATACCGGATGCTTCGAACATGGATGACACCCTGTACATGGGGGAACTGGTCGAACCGTTGGGGTTTGACTCGATCTGGGCGACCGAGCACTATGGCTCCGCCTACTCCATGCAGCCCAACCCGTTGCAGTACCTGGCGTACTGGGCAGGCCGCACCAGCAGGGTGGATGTGGGCACCGCCGTCATAGTTGCCCCGTGGTGGAATCCGGTGCGGTTGGCTTCTGAGATCTCCATGCTTGATATCCTGCTGAAAGGTCGCCGACTGCACCTGGGGATCGGCCGGGGCATCGCGCCGCACGAGTACGCCTCACTGGGCTACCCCATCGGGCAGTCCCACAAGTATTTCTACGATGTGATCAACGCGATCAAGGCCTCGGACGGCGCGGAACGCTTCGAGTTCCAGGGGGAGGTTTACGACATACCGCCCACGACCATCCGGCCCCAGGCGCGGCACAAGGGCGATTTGACCAAAGACATCAAGGTTGCCTTCACCACGGAAGCGTCCGCACGAATGGCCGCCGAAAACGGCCTTGGGCAGATGTTTGTCGCCGGCGACGATGTGGACGAGATGACTGACAAAGTCCGGAGGTTCAACAGGATTCGCAAGGAACTGGGCCTCCCGCCCGACCAACCCACCACCCTGTTGTGGATGTATTGCGCCGAAACTGAGGATGAAGCAAAGGAGGGGTGGACGTATTTCCACAACCAGTTGACTGCGGCTCAGCACCACTATTTTGAATGGAATAACCCGGGCTACGAGGGCATCAGCGGCTACGAGGAATACCTGATACGCCAGCAGGCCGACGTGGGCACCGCCGATGCGAGTTTCAACGCACGGCGCGCGACCCAACCCATCGGGACCCCGGACGAAATCATTGAAAAGATCAGGAAGCTTCAGGGGACAATCAGCCTGGAAAAGGTTGTGGTCCATATGTTTTACGGCGGTATGCCCAGGGACAAGGCCGAAAAGAGCCTCAGGCTCTTCGCGGAGAAAGTCCTGCCGGCGGTGCAGGAAATGCCGACGCCGATCAATCCGGCATCCCTGGAGTAAGAAACGCCCCTCGCGGCTGGACACCAACTTCGGCCATAGCGCGCCGGTCACAAATTAGGAGCCTCTACCATGGCAGACAAAATTCGGTTGGGATTCGTGGGAGCCAACGTCAACTCGACCTGGGCGGGCCAGTCGCACTTCCCGGCGCTGTTGGCCAGCCCGGACGTCGAGTTCACCGCCGTTTGCACCACGCGGCCCGAAAGCGCGGAAGAAGCGCGAAAGGCCTTTGGAGCCAAGCTTGCCTTCCACGATTTCCGGACCATGGCGGCATCGGACGAAATCGACGCGGTGGCGGTGGTAGTGCGGGTGCCTTCTCACTACGAGCCGACAAAGGCCGCCATTGAAGCGGGCAAGCACGTCCTGACCGAATGGCCTCTGGGCCGCAATACTGCCGAAGCCGAAGAACTGGCAGCGCTGGCTCGCAACAAGGGCGTCCGGACGGCGGTCGGCCTGCAGTCCCGAGTCAGCCCAGCTTTGCAGTATGTCAAGGAACTGATCGAGACCGGCTACGTGGGCGAGGTGATGTCGTGCAGCGTCAATACCTTCCGTGACGGGCCCTTGCAGCGGACCTCCGACCGTACCTGGCAGCGCGATGCCAGCCTCGGCGCGAACACCCTGACCATCGCCACCGGGCACGTTATCGACGCTCTGCGCTTCGTGGCGGGGGATTTTTCCAGGGTGGCCTGCATGGTCTCGACCCAGATTGAGCAGTGGTACGAGCCCGATACCCAGCGTTTTGTGGATACCGACTCGCCGGACAACGTTCGGGTATCCGGACAGTTGGCGAGTGGCGCGGCGGCGTCGGTCCACGTCGGGGCCGTCCCGTGGGCGGGCAGCGGCTACCGCATGGAAATTTACGGTCGGGAAGGGACGCTGGTCGTCACGGGCAGCGTCTCATCCCAACGAGGCGAGATGCTGCGGATACAGGGCGCGAAGGGGAGCCAGCAACTGGAAGACCTGGCCATCCCAGACCGCTTCGTGTACGTCCCCGATGATTTCCCGCGCGGCGACCCGTTCAACATCGGGCAGTTGTACACGCTATTCGCGGAGTCGATCAGGACCGGCGAAAGTCGCCTGCCGACGTTCGACACCGCGGTTGGACTGCATCATTTCCTGGACAGGGTCAAGGAAGCATCCGACACTGGCCGCGAGCTTGCAGTTCACTGAGGAGGCGGTTTCGTCCGGCCCTGAAAAAATGGCGTTGCGGCACGACCGTTGCCGTGATCGGGGTTTTCCGGTCAGGGTAGTGGCTGGTGTCCGCGCACGCTTCGCGGGCATGAGCGGACGGCTGTTCACGCAGGACATACCGCCGGATCGTGCCTCAGCGGGGGCTGAGTTTTCGGCGCCGCGAGAAACGCGTCCTGTCCGGTGCAGGCAGTTGGCAGCGTCCATGACGGTCCAGGTTACATAACGTCCGTGGCCTGCGTTGCCGGATGCCATGATGGGAAGCAAGGGCCCGCCCAGATGGCTTGATCATGCCAGATAACGAGGGACTCGGAATATCTCTGGAATCACTGGTACACTGTTAACGCGTTCGAATCACTGAACCCGACGATGCGCCGACAGGCGTGCCGTTGACGCACACGGCTGGGGGCAGCGCGATCTTTCGCTTTCTGAACCCGCGACCAGTCGTACACACCACCCACATTTCCATCAAGGAGTTACCATCAGTACGCAAACCCCAACCCGGTCCAACGGCCGGAGACCGCACAATCGGTTGCGCAATAACCGACAACAGCGACATGATGCGACCTGCGCCGAATGCAGGGCATCAACCACGGTACCGTTCCGACCTGATCCGGCCCGGCCGGTGTATTGTCCGGAATGCTGGAAAACCCGTCAGAACGGCGATGCTGCCGCACCCGAGACGCCGACCACCAACCCTGCGCCAGCCAACAAGATCCGCGGCCGGCATGATCAGGAAGATACCCTCCCAGAAGGCGATGTCTTTCCCGGGATTGATCTGAAAGCAGCGACCCGACGCGCCATTGGGCGCATGGATATCGTGGAGCCGACTCCCATTCAGGAGCAGTCCATACCCTGCCTGCTTGCCGGCCGGGACCTGATCGGTCAGGCGCGCACCGGGTCTGGCAAGACTCTGGCTTACGCCGTCCCGATGGTGGAAAAATGCGACCCGTCTGACCGTCGCGTCCAAGCATTGGTGCTGGCCCCGACCCGCGAACTGGCGATTCAGGTGGCGGGAGTCATTGAGACTTTGGCGTCAGGCCAACGGTTGCGCGTGACGCTGCTTTACGGCGGCCGCTCACTGCGCCCGGAATACACGGCATTGCGGAACGGCGCTCAAATCATCGTCGGCACGCCGGGGCGTACCCTGGATCATCTCAGGCAGGGGGCGCTCGACCTGAGCGCGGTAAAGTTTCTGGTCCTGGATGAAGCCGACGAAATGCTGGATCTGGGCTTCGCCCGCGATGTGGAATCTATCCTGCACCGCACGCCCTCCAAACGTCAGACGGCTCTGCTGTCGGCGACGATGCCCGATTGGGTCGCCAGCACTGCCAGCAAGCACCTGCGCGATCCCATCACGGTGGCGGTGGACGCCGGGGAGTCAACGGTCCCCAGCGTTGAACACCGGGTGTACAGCATCAAAAAGGCCGACAAGATGTCGGCCCTCCGAACCCTGTTGGACCGACGCGAAGGTGCTCCGATTCTCGTGTTCGGCAGGACCAAACGCGGGGTGAAGCAACTTGCAAACCAATTGGGGGCATATGGATACCCGGTGGGAGCGCTCCAGGGGAACCTCAGCCAGTCGGCGCGCGAACGCGTCATGCGTGATTTTCGGTCCGGAGCGGTTTCGATTCTGGTCGCTACCAACGTGGCGGCCCGCGGCCTTGATGTGGCGGGGATAGGACAGGTGATCAACTACGACCTTCCCGACTCCGAACAGCTTTTTACCCACCGCGTGGGACGCACTGGCCGGATGGGTCGCGCAGGCGAGGCGGTTACTTTCGTGACGCCGGACGATGGTCGCAAATGGCGGGAGATTGAACGCCACCTGGGCCACCACTTCACGCTGAAATCGTGGAACCGAGAGGCGAAGTCGGCGGATCTACGCAGGTAGAAGGGTCGGCCAGTTGTCCAATGGGCGGTGGAAGAGCGTCCCGAGTGGGGCTCGGATGCCGCTCTTTGGTGTTCAGCGCCAATCGGGGGCGAAGTTATTTCAGCGAGAGCGAAATCCGCTTGCGCTCCAGGTCCACGTCCAGCACGGTCACCCACACCCGTTGCTGCACTTTGACAACGTCCGACGGATTTTTGACGAATCCCTCGGCCATCTGACTGATGTGCACCAGGCCGTCCTGGTGTATTCCTACATCGACGAATGCGCCAAACCCGGTCACATTGGTAATCACACCGGGCAGTTTCATTCCGGCCGCCAGGTCCTGGATTTCGTGGACGCCCGGCGCATAATCGAAGGGTTCAAATTCTTCCCGGGGGTCGCGTCCGGGTCGAGCCAATTCTTCGATGATGTCATGCAATGTGGGCAAGCCAACTCGATCACTGACGTAGCGGCGGGTATCGATCTGTTCGCCGACGCTGAAGTTGCCCACGAGTTGTCTCACTGACCGGCCCAGGTCTCCGGCGATGGCTTCCACCACCGGGTATGATTCGGGATGCACTCCGCTGGCGTCCAGGGGGTTTGCGCCCTCGCGGATGCGCAGGAACCCGGCCGCCTGCTCGAAGGCCTTGGGGCCCAGTCGCGGCACGTTTTTCAGCGATGTCCTGGAGGCAAAGGGGCCGTTGAGGTTCCGGTACTCCACAATGTTATTCGCCAAACGGGGCCCCAGGCCGGAAACATAGGACAGCAACTGGGGACTGGCGGTGTTCACCTCCACGCCGACCTGGTTGACGCAACTGGTCACAATATCGTCCAGGCGTTCCTTCAAGTCCTTCTGATCCACGTCGTGCTGGTACTGGCCGACCCCGATCGATTTGGGGTCTATCTTGACCAATTCGGCCAGCGGGTCCATGAGACGACGACCGATGGAGACGGCGCCCCGAACGGTAATGTCATGATCAGGAAATTCGGTACGCGCGGCTTCGGACGCCGAATAAACCGAAGCCCCGCTTTCGTTGACCATCACGATGGAGATTTGAGGGTCCAAGTCCAGCGTCCCGAGAAAGGCTGCGGTCTCCCGGCCACCGGTTCCATTGCCGACGGCGATGGCTTCAATGCGGTATTGATCGCACAGTTCCAGCACTTTTATGGTGGCCTCTCTCTGACCCTGTTGTCCGACCAACGGATAAACCGTATCGTGGTGGAGCAGGTGGCCCTGCCGGTCGAGGCACGCCAATTTGCATCCGGTGCGAAACCCCGGATCCAGCGCGAGGACCCGCTTTTGACCAAGGGCCGGGGCCAGCAACAGTTCCCGAAGGTTTGCGGCGAATACCGCCATGGCGGTTTCCTCGGCTCGAACCCGGATGGAGTTGCGCACCTCGGTTTCCATCGTGGATTCCAGCAACGGCCTGTATCGTTCCCTGATGGCTTGCCGAATCTGACGCGATGCCTCCGTGTTGCCTCTGACAAAGATCCGTTCCAGGATTTCGGTGGCAGACGAGGCGGGCGGAGCGATGCGAACCGAAAGCACTGATTCTTTCTCGCCCCGGAGCATGGCCAGTATTCGATGGGAAGGGGCCGCAGCGACCGGTTCTTCCCAGTCGAAATAGTCCCGGAATTTTGCGGCCTCCGCCTCCTTGCCGGCAGCGACCCTGGCCGAAACAACGCCCTGCGACCAGAACAGTTCGCGAATCTGCTGTCGCGCGGTGGCATCTTCGCTGACCCATTCGGCTACGATGTCCCTTGCTCCGCTCAGCGCTTCATCGACGGTTTCCACCTCTGCTTCGGGGTTAACGTAATCCTGCGCAGCCCGCGAGACCGAAAAATCCGACTGGCTCCAGAGGCTCAAGGCCAAGGGCTCAAGTCCCTTCTCTCTTGCCATGGCGGCACGGGTGCGCCGTTTGGGTCGATACGGAAGGTATGTGTCCTCCAGGGTTGTCATTGAATCTGCGGATAGAATGGCCGCCCGCAATTCTTCGCTCAGCAGGCCGCGCTTTTCCAGCGAGGCCAGGATGGTGTCGCGCCGTTGGCCGAGTTCCCGCGTCTGCGACAAGCGGTCCCTGATGCTGTTGATCGCCACTTCGTCCAGGCTTCCGGTATTCTCCTTACGGTACCGGGCAATGAAGGGAACCGTGGCGCCGTTGTCCAGCAATGCAACCGTTGCCCCCACCTGACCTCTGGTCAGTTGGAGTTCACGTGCTATCAGCGGAATCGCATCGTCAATGGTGTTGGTCAATTTTGAGGCTCCGGGCGCGGGGAGGGTGAGCACCGTCTATGCGTGGGTTCAAATGGGGTGGCCAGCGGAGTGCGCCGGGTGGTCGGAGCGGCGCTACCCTGCTGCGCCGATACCGGACTTGATCGGGGGAGGGTTGCCTCGCTCGATCTCATTGGGCGGTTTCGAGCCCTTTCGGAGGGCGGCGGCAACCTCGTGCATGTGGCTGAGAATTTCCCGGTACGACCTGAACGCGCCTGTTTCATAATAGGTTATACCGCGTTGCCGGCAGAACTCTTTCACGATGGGCCGCGCCCTTCCCAATTTGTTCCTGGGCATCATCGAGAACAGGTGGTGCTCGATCTGGTAGTTCAGCCCGCCATACAGGAAGTTGACCAGGAAGTTTGGTTTCACGTTGCGGGTGGTGAGCACCTGGGTGCGCACGAAATCCAACGGATTGTCCTTGTCCAGGATCAGCATCCCTTTGTGGTTCGGGGCGAACACCAACCCGTAGTACAGTCCGAACAATCCCTGATGCACCACGGCGAAAACCAATGCCTCCCATGGGTTGAGCGCGTACAGGAGCAAAGCGCCGTAAATCGCAAAGTGCGCCACCATCAACCCCGATTCCAGAATCGCGGTTTTGACGCTGCGGCCGCCGAAAATGAACTGCGCGCTGGAGTAGCGCAGGGCGAAGCTCTCAAGCGTAAGGATCGGTACGAAATAGAAGGCCTGGTAGGCTGCCAGAAACCGCAGCACGCCCCGCTTGCTTCTGGCTTTTTCCTCGGAAAAGGCAAACACCGGGATGAGGGTGTGGGGGTCGTCATCCAGGTCGTTCGGCGTGCGATGGTGCTGGTTATGCTGATTGAGCCACCAGGACTGGCTCATGCTCAGCAGGAAAGTGACGCCGGATCCGATCAGGCGGTTTCCCCGGACTGACCGGCAGACGCCCAAATGGCCGGCGTCATGGCCGATATAACCGATCTGTCCGAACACAAACGCCAGGAATGCGGCGTTGGCAAGCTGGAACCAGAAATTGTCCACCAATATCAAAAGCGTGATGCTCAAAGCGAGCATTGCAAGGGAGGAGGCAATCTTCAGGGTGTAGTATCGGAGTTGCCGGTCCAGCAACCCTTTTTCCCTCATCAGTCGGGACAATTCTTCAAATTCGCTCATTTGCTCCGACTGTTTCGTTTGTCGTGTGGCTTGGGGGCCCGGATTGGGCTTTGTAAAATCCTGCATATCGGTTCAGTGAGACTCCTGATTTTCGCGGGCCTGCCGGTTATCCACCAGCGTCCATCCGTGAGGTTTTCGTCATTTGTCAGGCAGCGGATTCTATGCTGTTCGATTGGTCCCGGGCTGTTGCGCCGCTGGCATTTCCGGCCGCGGGCAAAACCGGCGGGTCGTTTTTATGGTTGGCGCAATGGAACTCCGTGCCCAAAATGCAACCACCGCGTCATCCTTGGCCGGAATTCACAAGCCGGAACAAGGAGAACGGCGGTGGTTAAATACACTATGGACTGCCAAGTGCCATTGCGCAAGCGCAGCGCCGATACTCATGCTGTCTTTATCGTGAAGTTTTTCGGGGATAGAGGCGTCGCAAATCACAGCGCCGGTGATTCACGCCCTGACCAAAGGCGGATGCCCGGCGAATTGGGCCCGGAGCCTACCGCGGCACGGAATGGTCGCCGCGATCGCTACGGCGACGGGCAGGTCGCGCCTCTTTTCCGGCGCATCCCAATGAGGCGCTCATCTGATTTTGAACGCGGCCCTGGCCTTTCGGCCATTGCGATTTATTTCCCGGTACGCTCACCCTGAACCCGACGATTGATGAGGGGACGGTATGTGACGCAACATCCCGGCGAAGGCGGTCGAACTTCGCCGGGACGATTCCGTGCCACTGTCCGGTGGTCCTTCGACAGGCTCAGGATGAGCGGATTACCTCGGCTCAGGGTGAGCAGACTACCTCATCGGTGGTCAATAATCGAATGGCTGTGGATCACTGGCTCTGGAGTGTTGACTGAATGTTAGTCGTCGTCCATGGGTTCGGGCATGAGGACGAACTCGGGATACGACTCCATGCCCAACTCGGCGGTGTCTTGTCCCAAGCGTTCCGTGGACTCCGAAACCCTGGCTCCGATGGTCTTTTCAATTGCGAACCAGACGATCCAGGACAGACCGAAAACGAACGCGCCGATGGATACGATTCCGATAATCTGAACCAGGAAATTACCCCCGGCCGCGATGCACACCGCGATGGTTCCCCAGATTCCGGCGAACAGGTGCACAGGGACCGCGCCAACGACGTCGTCAATCTTGACCATTTCCAGGAACTTGATGCCGCCGGTGCAGATCGCTCCGCCCACTATGCCGATGAGCACTGACCATACGTGCGGCACGATATCCGGTCCGGCCGTGATGGCGACCAGTCCGGCCAATCCTCCGTTCAATCCGACCAGCAGGTCGATTCGTCCGAATACCAGCCTGGACAGGCTCAACGCAGTGATCACGCCGGCCGCCGCGGCCAGGTTGGTGTTCACCAGCACGTTGCTCATTGCCACCGCGTCGAACGCGGTTCCGAGGGCGAGTTGGGACCCACCGTTGAACCCGAACCAGCCGAACCACAATACAAACACCCCCAGGGTCACCAGGACCACGTTGGACGGCGGAGTGATCCGGGCGGTACCGTCCCGCCGGAACTTGCCCAGTCGCGGCCCCACCACCAGCATCCCCGCCAGGGCGGCCCAACCGCCGGTGCTATGCACGATGGTGGACCCGGCGAAGTCCTGGAACCCCATCTCCGCGAGCCATCCGCCGCCCCAGGTCCACGACCCGATAATCGGGTACAGGAACGCAGTCAGAAGCAGCGTGAAGAGGAAGAAACTCCACATCTTGACTCGTTCGGCGAGGGCGCCCGAAATTATCGAGGCAGTGGTGGCTACGAACACCATCTGGAAAAACCAGTCCGACATGACAGCGTAGCCATTGTCCACCACGGCGGTCAGGGCGGAATCGTCACCGCCGAGCAGCGCCAGTTCATCTCCGGAGGGCCCGTACAACGGCCACACCACCGTCCCGATCACGGACTGCACGTTGTTGTACATCAGGTTGTACCCGATGAAGTAAAAGGCCAGCCCTGCGATTGAGTAAAGCCCGATATTCTTCAGACAGATCATCGACGCGTTTTTGGTGCGTACGGAGCCGGCTTCCAGCATGGTGAACCCGGCGCACATCCACATGACCAGGGCGCCCCATATCAGGAAGGCAAAGGTGTTCAACACAAACTGGGTTTCAGAGTCGACCCCGGAGGCGTGAGCCACCTGTGGCCAGGCTACAAAGGCAAGCGCTGGCAGCGCAAAAAACGCTGCCAGCGCCCACAAACGATGACGGTTGAATACATTGCTCAAGGTATGTCGCATGATTAGTCCCGCCCGTAGATTGTTTTATGTTGAACTCTCTGATCTCGCTGTTCGATGTCCATCTCTCTCCGGCCCGATGCGCTACGGTTCAAGCCGGATCGCGTCTCCAACATTGATGTCGCCGCCCTGCAGCACGACCGTCAGGATTCCGCGCTTGCCGAAGATCTCCTCCCGCAGTCCGGGTATCAGGGCGTCCATCTTTTGGCACGGCTCACAATCACCGGTGACCTCGAGGGTAACGTGGTTGTCCGCGTCGCCGATGAAAAACACGTGCCCCTGCCGGGCCTGGGACAGGTCGAGACCCGTAACAGTGATGTTCTCTTTCACCTGGCCGGGCTGCAGCCCGTAATGGTCCAGGGTTTCCTGGTCCATCACCAGAACCTGGCGAAGGTTGCGCGGACTTCTGCTGCGATCGCCGTCCAACCCTTCCGCGGATATAGCGCGGGCGGATTCTACGGGATCGGAGGGAGTGCCTTTGACACGGGCGATATGGAGGTTGACGATGGTTCCGGATTGCATGACGAAACTCCTCAGGACGCTGACGACGGCGTATGAATACCCGCTGCGCTCTTTAGCCGGATTTTAGGATATGACCGGAAAGTTGGCAAACCGGACGCCTGACATAACCTGATCAATCGCAGTTGGGCAGCGGGCGCGCGGTTCTGCTGCGGCGCCCGGCGTCTGATTCCAATGGGCCAGTCCGTCAGTTTACGCCGCGCCGGCCTGAGTACGGCAGGACGGCCAGCGGGAAGTCCTTTCGGGAAAGGTGACTGGTTCGCGTCAAGGTAATTTGACGACCCCGGCGTGCGCCGGCGGTTCCCTGGCCACGGCTTCCCCGTAGCCGTCCCGACCCGGGACGAGTAGAATGAGCCGCAGTTTCGTACCCGGCGAGCCAGGGCCGGGTTCAGTGAGGTTTGCAGCATGGCGTATGAATACATAAATACCGAGGTTGTGGATGGCGTTCTAGTGATGACCATGCACGACCCTCCGACGCGCAACGCGTTGGGGCCGGACATGGCCGCCGAGATGTTCGAGCGACTCGACGAGTTTGAAAACAACCCGGAAGAACGTGTTTTGGTCTTGACCGGAACCGAGCCATCCTTCTGTTCCGGCGCCAATGTCCGGGGATTCCGGCGAAGGATCGACGAACGCGAGGCGGAAGTCGATCCCGAGCCTCTGACCTGGGGCAAGATGGAATATATGAAAGGCCGGCAAAGCCGTGTTGAGACCGGGCCGAGGGTCAACTTCGTGCCGCTGCGAATCCACGATCTGCAAAAACCGTCGATCGCGGTGGTGAACGGCCCGGCAGCCGGGGTCGGTTGCGGGTTGGCGCTCTCCTGCGACATTCGGGTCGTTGGGGACAGCGGCCGGCTGTCCGAGCGCTTCGTGCTGAATGGCCTGATTCCGGGTGATGGCAGCTGCTGGCAGTTGCCCAAACTGATCGGCACCAGCAACACCCTGCTGTTGCAGTACACCGGCGATTGGATGGGAGGGGAAGATGCGGTGCGCATCGGTCTCGCCAGCAAGTGTTTCCCGGACGACCAGCTAATGGAAGGCGCGATGGAACTGGCGACGCGGATCGCCAAAGGACCAACGATCGCCCACTCCTTGACCAAGTATCTGGTGCAGGAGAGCATGGATCTGAATTTCCGGGAGGCGTTGGAGTTGGCCTCGGCCGCCCAGGAACATGTGCGCCTCACCGAGGACCACAAGATCGCGGTGCAGTGGTTTTTGGACAAGAATCGGGGTATGCCGCCCTTCGTCGGACGCTGATTGCAGGCGCCTGGTGAATCCGGCGCGTTGGAACCCTTGACGGTGCGGCCATTTGGGCCTATACTCCATGTCCACCTGCTGACTTGAAGCTGTTTCCGGAAGGAGGCGGCGGAGCCCTCGACCTAGAGTCGGGAGAGCCCAGGGCAGCGGGGCACGTTAAAAACTGAATAGGAAGTTTGAACTGTAAAGAACCGAGTCTAGAGAATTTGAAGTTCCTAGCGTGGGTCAAATTATAAAGGGCTTATGGTGGATGCCTTGGGACCAAGGGCCGAAGAAGGACGCGGTAAGGCTGCGAAAAGCCTCGATGAGCCGTCTAACAGGCGTAGTCGGGGATCTCCGAATTGGGTAACCTGTTCCGGCGTTGAGTCGGTCCATCCGTAATGGAAGGTAAGTGGGGGAACTGAAACATCTAAGTACCCCGAGGAAAAGAAATCAACCGAGATTCCCTTAGTAGTGGCGAACGAACGGGGAACAGCCCAAACCGCAACGACCTAACGGCATGAAGGCCTATGTCGTTGCGGGGTTACAGGACGCTTCTGAGGTCGCTTCATCAGGCCTCAAGGAGTTACAAACTTCATTTCTAGCCGAAGGACCCTGGGAAGGGCCGCCGTAGACGGTGATAGCCCGGTAGGCGAAAGGAATGAAGCTCCTGAAGCAGATCCTAAGTACCATGGGGCACGTGAAACCCTGTGGGAAGTCGGGGGGACCACCCTCCAAGGCTAAATACCCTTGGTCACCGATAGCGCACCAGTACCGTGAGGGAAAGGTGAAAAGAACCCCTAGCGGGGAGTGAAATAGACCTGAAACCATAAGCCTACAGAAGGTCGGAGTCCGTTTTTACGGATGACGGCGTGCCTATTGAAGAATGATCCGGGGACTTAATGTATGGAGCGAGGTTAAGGGACTGTAGTTCCGGAGCCGCAGCGAAAGCGAGTCTGAATAGGGCGACCAGTTCCATGTATTAGACCCGAAACCGGGTGAGCTACCCATGGCCAGATTGAAGGTTCGTTAACGCGAACTGAAGGATCGAACTCGTGGCTAGTACAAAAGCTTGGGATGAGCTGTGGGTAGAGGTGAAATGCCAATCGAACCCGGAAATAGCTGGTTCTCCCCGAAATGCATTTAGGTGCAGCCTCGGGAACTAGGCGGACGGAGGTAGGGCACTGAATGGGCTAGGGGGCGTGAGCTTACCAAACTCAATCAAACCACCAATGCCGTTCGACCGATACCCGGGAGTGAGACAGTCACAGATAAGTGCGATTGTCAAAAGGGAAACAGCCCAGACCACCGGCTAAGGCCCCCAAGAGCAGACTAAGTGGGAAACGAGGTGGGGTTCCCAAAACAGCCAGGAGGTTGGCTTAGAAGCAGCCACCCTTTAAAGAGTGCGTAATAGCTCACTGGTCGAGGGATCCTGCGCGGAAAATGTAACGGGGCTTAAGTCTGTCGCCGAAGCCGTGGATGTACAGGTTCAAGTTGGAACTGACCGGCGTCGAAATGTTTCTTCGGAAGCGTGGAGGCAATGGAAGGGGAAGGCTTGGTCAATACCTGGGCATGGTAGGGGAGCGTTCCTCGTGCAGCGAAGGTGAGTCGTGAGGCTTGCTGGAGCGCGGGGAAGTGAGAATCCCGGAATGAGTAGCGTAAATCAGGGTGAGAATCCCTGACACCGAAAGCCCAAGGTTTCCTACGCAACGTTGTTCGGCGTAGGGTTAGTCGGTCCTAAGCCGTAGGCAAGAGCCGAAGGCGATGGACAGCAGGTTAATATTCCTGCACCGCCGTTGTTTCGTTTTAAAACCAAGGAGGGGTGCGGGAGGCTAGGCGGGGCGTGCCCATTGGACATGGTGCGTCCTTGCTTGTAGGCGTTCCGGGGCAGGCAAATCCACCCCGGTGTTAAGCTGAGGAGTGAGGGAATCCCGACCTACGGGAACGGAGACCTCGTTGAGGCCATACCGACAAGAAAAGCTTCGTGGTTATGGAGCTGCGGCGACCGTACCGCAAACCGCCACTGGTGGGCTGGGATAAAAGTCCCTAGGTGTTCGAGCTAACCTCCGCTAAGGAACTAGACAAAAGGGCCCCGTAACTTCGGGAGAAGGGGCCCCCTGGATGGTGAAGCCACTAGCTGGTGGAGCTGTCTGGGGGCGCAGAGAAGAAGGCCGGGCGACTGTTTAACAAAAACACAGGTCTGTGCTAAGGGGAAACCCTACGTATACAGGCTGACGCCTGCCCAGTGCCGGAAGGTTAAGGGGCGGTGTGCAAGCACCAAACTGAAGCCCCGGTGAACGGCGGCCGTAACTCTAACGGTCCTAAGGTAGCGAAGTCCCTTGTCGGGTAAGTTCCGACCCGCATGAATGGTTGAACGACTTGGCCATTGTCTCGGCGGAGGGCTCGGTGAAATTGCGGTGCCCGTGAAGACGCGGGCGACCCGCGGCAGGACAAAAAGACCCCGTGGAGCTTTACTGTAGCCTGGCATTGGGCTGGGAGCTGTCATGTGTAGGATAGGTGGGAGACTTTGAAGCGCTTACGCCAGTAAGTGTGGAGTCGCCGTTGAAATACCACCCTTGGCTGTTTTTGGTTCTAACCTCAGCAAAACTGGGGAACAGTGCTTGGTGGGCAGTTTAACTGGGGCGGTTGCCTCCAAAAAAGTAACGGAGGCGCCCAAAGGTCCTCTCAGGACGGATGGAAATCGTCCACAGAACGCATTGGCATAAGAGGGCTTGACTGCGAGACCTACAAGTCGAGCAGGGACGAAAGTCGGGCAAAGTGATCCTACGGCACCGAGTGGAAGGGCCGTGGCTTATCGGATAAAAGCTACCCCGGGGATAACAGGCTTATCTCGCCCAAGAGTTCACATCGACGGCGAGGTTTGGCACCTCGATGTCGCCTCGTCCCATCCTGGGGCTGAAGGAGGTCCCAAGGGTTCGGCTGTTCGCCGATTAAAGGGGTACGTGAGTTGGGTTCAGAACGTCGTGAGACAGTTCGGTCTCTATCCGCCGTGGGCGCAGGAGGCTTGAGGGAACCTTTCCCTAGTACGAGAGGACCGGGAAGGACAAACCTATGGTGTTCCAGTTGTTCCGCCAGGAGCAGCGCTGGGTAGCCATGTTTGGCAGCGATAAGCGCTGAAGGCATCTAAGCGCGAAGCATCCCCCAAGATAAGGCCTCCCTCCCCGATTTAGTTCGGGGGTAAGACTGCAGCGAGACTAGCTGCTTGATAGGCCGGATGTGTAAGGCTGGTAACAGCTTCAGCAAACCGGTACTAACCAGTCGAGAGATTTGACCCACGCCAGGAGCTTCTAATTCTTCTGGCTCGGTTCTCGACAAACCAGGTTCAAACTTCCTTATTCAGTGTGCATCTCATCAACTCGCAGGGCATTGGCCGCCGGCCTTTCGGTCTTATTGCCCTTGGTCAACGATGCGGGGTGGAGCAGTGGCAGCTCGTCGGGCTCATAACCCGAAGGTCGTTGGTTCGAGTCCAACCCCCGCTACCAAACAGCAAAGATCGGCCCCGGCTTAGCCGGGGCTTTTTGGTGTGCGTCCATGGCGTCATCGTGGACGCGGTCGGCTGATGGCGCCGGTTTTCTCTAATCTGCAGCCACCGCGCCGGAGGCCTCCAGCCTATGCACCACCTCGTAGGTGTGGAAATCCCCGGGGCCCAGCAGGAAATCGGGCGGGCCGCCAGCGTGCGCGGACCGGAAGGCATCGCTGCGGGTCCACGTGTGATGGTGTTCCTCAGTTTCCCAGTGGGTCACCACCAGGAAATCCTCGTGCTCCGGGGTTTTGAGCATTTTCCACAGTTCGAAGCTGATGAACCCCGGATGATCCTGCACGGCTCCCCGTGCCTTGAACATTTCCGCGAGGGTGTCGCCGTAACCTGTCTTCACTTTGATTCGGTTGGTGGCTATGAACATATTGCCTCCTGGGGCGCGTCAGATTGCCAGGTTCAAGTCTGCCAACTGCGGCAGGGTTTTTTCGGCCAGCAACTCCAGGGAACGCATTCCTTTGGCGCGATCCGTTCCCCAGTCGTGGCAAAGCACCAGCAGAGTCCCGAATCCGCCGGTTTTATCGTGCAGCGCCCGGATTTCCCGGGCGCAATGGTCCGGGTCCCCGACTATCCAAAAATTCTCCAGCATGTATTCCGGAGTGAGGGCGGAGTTGGGGACGTCCGGAGTGGTCCTGATGCCGTCGAGTCCCCGGGGACCCTGGCCAAGCAGGGGCAGGAAGTAGTCGTTGAAAGTTTTCGCAGGAGGGCCGTTCATGACGTCCGCGACGGCCTGATCGGTGGTGTCAGCGACGTACACTTCACGAGCGATCCTCCACCGGTCGCGGGACACCTCGCGTCCAGCGGTTTGAGCGCCTTTGGCGTACGCGTTCCAGTGCAGCGGCAGATGCGACGCGTGCAGGAAGAAGGTGCTCATCGGCCACCATCCCATCTCGCCGGCCACTTCCAGCGTCTGCGACGATGGGCTGCTGCCCGCGACCGCTATGGGAGGGTGGGGGGTCTGATATGGCCGCATATGAAAGGCAAGCCCGATTTCAGGTTGCGCCGCCGGCAAGGCCACGTCGTAGTGCTCACCCTTGAACCGGAAGCCGTGTGGGTGATCCGAGGACCACATCTGCACGATCAACTCGGCCGCCTCGCGCATACGATTCCGTTGTTGACCAGATTCCCGGTCCATCTGAAACATCTCGGAGTCGGTGGGCACGCCGCCGGACCCGATGCCGAAGAAAAACCGTCCTCTCGCCAGGTGGTCCAGCATTGCCATGCGGTGCGCGATCATGATCGGGTCATGGAACGCCAGCAGCGAAACCCCGGTGCCCATCACCAGGTTTTTGGTGACTCCCAGGGCCCGAGCGATGAACAGATCGGGGGCCGGCATATTTTCCCATTCGGTGGTGAAATGCTCGCCGATCCAGGCCTCCGCGTAGCCCAGTTCGTCGGCCAGCGACATCAACTCCAGGTCTTCGTCGTAGGTATCGGCGTGCAGCCGGCCCGGTGGATGCAGCGGCATATTGAATAGGCCAAGTTGCATGGCTGCGCTCCGTTTCAGAGGGATTGCGCGACTTTGCCCAGCAGGTTGATGGTCTGTTCCATGTCTGCCGTGGGATCGTCGCCCGCCGTTACAGGGGTTACCAGCAGTTCGTCGATTCCCATGTCCAGCATGGCGACCATGCGCTCACCTACAGTGTCCGAGTCGCCGGTGAGCACGGTGGCTTCGATCATGCCATCGCTCCAGGTTTCCTCCGCGGCTTCCGGGTAGCCGGCGGCCGCCCACATCTGCTGATAGAAGGGCAGGCGCGGGTAGTTGGACAGTTGCTGCTGCACCGCAAGGCGGGTCGCTCCGGCGTCCGTGCTGATGCAGACCGGCGCGTGAGCAATGAGCGTCGGGGTGTCCCGCCCGGCTTGATCAGCGCCCTTGCGCATGGCTGGGAGGGCTTTGTCGCGGAGATACACCGCAGGACTGACCCAACTGATCGCGCCGTCGGCTTCGGCTCCACACAGTTCAAAGGATCCTTCCTGCAGCGCCGAAGCCATCACTGCGACGTCCACCGGCTTTGGAATGCTGGCATGGGCCGTGTACTCCTGACCGTCAAAGTCCACCGAACCTTCGTGCAGCAACGCCCGCAATATCTGCAAGTATTCGCGCAGGTTCGTCAACGGGGCCCGCAGGTTGAACCCGAACATGGACCGCATCGTGGGGCGATGGCTGGGCCCTACACCCAAGCGCAACCGCCCGGGAGCCAGTTGGTCCAGCACCTGCACCTGTTGCGCCACGACGATGGGATGCCGCGGGTAGGTTGGCACGATGGAAGTGCCAAACAGTATGTTGTCGTTCTGGACAGCCGCGGCCGCAAACAGGGTAAGGGCATCCAATCCGGTGCCGCCGGTAGTCAGCCACGTGGCCTGAATTCCGGCGGCACCGGCGCGGCGCATGAGGTCCAGCGATGCCTCAGCGTTTGGTGCGCCAGCATGAAGGCCGATGCGTTTGGTGGGCATATCAATAACCTCAGTAGGGGATTGGCCCTATCGTATCACCGCCCGGCGTATTTGTAGAGAAACGAGGGGTTCTGCCGCCGGCTCTTTCGATTATTCTGCCACGAGGCGATTGGTGTCGCTGGAACAATTCCCTGCTCACCGTCCGCTCGTCCTTCGACAGGCTCAGGATGAGCGGACCACCGCATCTATCGTCAATAATCGAATGGCCCTGGGGTTCTGCCGTTACCCGCCCACTCCGACCCGAGGACACGCTGGCGCCTTTGCCGCTGCACAGTCGCGGCGGGGTTATTGACCCGGAGATCCGTTGGGAACCGGTTTCCCATTGAGATTAAGGAGCGGTCGCCGGTCAGCCCACCCCTTCGGCGTAATCAGTTCCGACATGACCGGCCGCTTCGAAAGCCTCGTATTCTTCAGCAGAATACCCCAGCAATTCGCGATAGACGTACTCATTGTCCTGCCCGAACATGACTGGGCCGCGACGAATGCTCAACGGGGTTGCGGACATTTTGTACAGCGGCCCCGGGTAAAGATGGGCGCCGCAGTCTTCCTGGAACGATTCCTGGAAAAACTGCCGGCTCCGCACATGGGAATCCGCAAATACGTCGGCCTGATTCATCACGGCGCCGGCCGGAATCCCACGCTCCTGCAGCGCATGCATCGCGGCGTCCGGGGACTGCGTGCGTGTCCACGCGGCGATGCGCGGGTCTATCTCATCCTGACGCGAACGGCGTGCGGCGGCATCCGCCAGACCGGCGTCGGCCTCCAGATCCGGCGCGCCGATTACCTGGCACAGGGCACGCCACTGTTGGTTGTCATAAACGGTCACCGCAACCCATCGGTTGTCTCCGGCGCAGGGGTAGCAATTCTGCAGTGCGCGGGGATGGCGATTGCCGGTGGGCCCATGGGCGCGCCCGTTCATCAGGTGGTCCATGTAATATTCCCCAAGGAAGGGAAAGACGTTTTCGGCCTGCCCCAACTCAACCAGTTGGCCCTCCCCGGTGCGCTTGCGATGATGCAGTGCGGCCAGCACGGCGAAGGCTCCCTGGGCTCCCGCGGCCGCGTCGGACATCAGTACGGTGGTGTTGTACGACGCGTCGGTGTCTTCGTACCCGCGCAACATGGTGTGCCCCACCACGCCTTCGATGTGGACGCCGTGAGCTCGAAAATCTCGGTATGGCCCGGTGCTGCCGTATGCGGGCATCCTCAACATGATGATGTTGTCCTTCACCGCCTTCAAAGACTCGTAGGAAATGCCCAGCTTCTCCATGGTTTCCGTTGGGTTGTTCTCCACCAGCACATCGCTGATGGCGACCAGTCGATCAAATATTTCCCGCCCGCCGGGATCGAGCAGGTTGACCGTCATGCTGCGCTTGTTGCGAGCGTGCGAATTGAACATCGGCGAGCGGTTGAATGGACGTTCACCGGGCACTCGCCCCGGCGTCCCACCGGAGTAGAGCGGCAGGTTGTCAATCACGGCCTGCGTCAAATGGGGCGCTGCGCCGCGTGTCAGTGGCACAAACGCCTTGGTGGACTCAACTCGAATGACCTCGGCTCCCAGGTCAGCCAGAAAAGAGCCGCAATACGGGCCAGCCCATACCACCGTGATCTCCAGGACGCGCAGGCCCTCCAATGGGAGACGTGGCATGAGAATTATTCCTGAGTGGCGCTCGTTGTCGCCGCCACCGCCGAATCGACCAACTCCGCTATCTCATCGCCGGCGTATCCCATTTCCTCCAGGATCTCAACGGTGTGCTGGCCCAGCAACGGCGCAGTCCGCCGCAGTTCCCAAGGCGATCGATCCATCATGAACGGGCGGCCGGGGTAGCGCAATCGGCCGGCTGCCGGGTGGTCGGCCTCGGTGAAGACGCCGCGTGCGTTGAAGGATGGATCGACATCCAAGTCCGCCATGGTGTTGATGGGCCCTGACAGCACCCGGTTGCCCTGGGCTCCTTCCCATGCTTCGGCGCGGGTGCGTTGGAGGAGCCACGGCAGGAAGTATTCGGATTCGAAATGTTCCTGCATCTCCGGGTTGCCCTGGGAACCTGGGTCCCGCCAACGTTCTTCGAGCAGTTCCGGGGGGTTGCCCAACATGGCGACCGCCCTTGGAAAATACATCCGGCTGCCATTGATCTGAAAATACCCATCCGCGCACGGATACACCGCGTTGGGATATCCGCCCGACCCGCCGGAAGCCGGCCGATGGCTCAGTTCGCCCGTATATTGGTGGGCAAGCAACGCGCTCTGCCGACGGTCAACGGAACCCAATTGGGTTTCAAGTATCGCCACGTCGATATGCTGGCCGGTGGCGGTATCCGCGGAGTCGTCAATGCTGAAGGACCCGGCCAAAGTCGCGCCCATGGTGGCCACGGCCGCCACCACGCCGGCCTGGTAGAGCCCGACATTGCCGCCGAGTTTCAGCGGTTCCCGTTCGGCGAGACCGGTGGAGTGCATTTCGCCGCCCATGCCGTAGAAAACTATCTCGGACCCCCGGTAGTCCCGGTATGGGCCGGTTTGGCCGAAGTTGGAGATGCTCGTGTACACCAACGCCGGATTCAATCCCAGGAGGCGTTCGTACCCGATCCCCAAGCGGTCCGCGACTCCCGGCCGGAAATTCTCCACAACGATATCGGCCCATACGGCCAACCGTTCAACAAGGCCAGCCGATTGTGTGCGCTTCAGGTCAATGACCGCGCCACGCTTGTTGGTGTTCAGATGCAGGAACAGGCCACTCTTCTCCGGGTGCGCCACATCGCCGGGGAATGGGCCGAACCGACGCGCGCCATCGCCGGATGGCGGCTCGATCTTGATCACCTCGGCGCCGTAATCGGCCAGCAACTTGGAGCAATATGGACCCGCGACATGGTGCGAGAAATCGAGAACCTTGAGGCCAGTCAGCGCTCCATTTGCCATTGTTCAGGTCCTGTCGCAGCGTCCTTTGGCCGCAGGTGATGCGCTACAATTGCACAAAACTATGTCAGGGTCAAATCAACTGTCGATTACAAAGACAGGGTTTCAGGTTGAAAATGCCAGTTTTTGAAATGTCCAAGATCATGCCGTGCGAGCTGGAAGAGGCTTGGGAAGCGGTGGTGGATTTTCCCAGCCGGACCATACACGGCGGCCGGTACCGCCGGGCGGAACTGCCCGATGGAACGGACCCCATGCCGGGGCACCGGATACAGTTGCAAATTGGCCGCGACCGATTCACTAGTATCGTCACCACTGCCGACAAACCCGGAGGCTTCGCTCACCGCACCATGGGTCCGGGTTTCTGGGCCGAGTATTCGTACCGGCTGCGACTTTGCGACGAACTCGATGCCGGTTACACCAACGAGGATTTCGGTTCCGCTCATCTCACCGTGCGCGGCGAATATGGCGGGTGGCTGGGCAGCATTATCGCCAAGCTGCGCCCGGCGGCGTGTCGTCGCTATCTGGCGGACGAGATGGCCGCGATCGTTTCGGCGGCGGAATCGGTGCGCGCGGAACCCGTCACCGACGTTTAACGGTGCATTCTTCCCACCAAGAGCCACACCCGGCGGAGAGTCTCATGCCCTTGGAAAACCAGCCACCGGCCGCTCCACAGCGCGCCCATTCCGCAACCACGCACGGCGACACCCGGATTGACCCCTGGCATTGGCTCCGCGATCAGGAAGATCCGGCCACCATGCAATACCTGGTGGAGGAGAACGCGTTCACCGAGTCCTTCATGGCCCCGCTGGCGTCGTTGCAAAGCGCCATTTACGACGAGATACGGGCCCGAATCAAGGAGGACGACAACACCGTACCGGAAAAAGAGGGCGAATTTTACTACTACGTCCGTTATGAAGAGGGTGGCCAGTATCCCATCTACTGCCGAAAGCAAGGCAGCGAGGAGGCCGAGGAGAAAGTTCTGCTGGACGTGAACGTCCTGGCTGCCGACCATGACTACACCCGCGTTGGCGTTTTCGAGAACAGCCCTGACCACCGGATGGTGGCCTACGGCGTGGACTTTGACGGCTCCGAGCAGTACACCATCCGGGTGATCGATCTGGAAACGGGCACCACGCTGCCGGACATCATCCCCAACACCTACTACAGCCTGGAATGGTCAAACGACAATCGCACCCTTTATTATTCAGTGCTGGACGAGCACCATCGGCCGGTCAGCATCCATCGGCATACGCTGGGCGATGACCCGGCGGATGACCAATTGGTGTACCACGAGGCAGACCCCAGGTTCTTCGTGGGTTGCGGCAAGTCCAACAGCGGCCGGTTCATTTATGTGGTGGCCGGCGGCAACAATATGGCCGAGTGGCGATTCCTGGACGCCAACGACCCGGCTTCACCGCTGACCCTCATCGAACCCCGGGCAACCGATTTCGATTACGACGTAGCCGATCACGGTGAAAGGTTTTTCATCCGGCACAACGGCAATGGCGCCAAGGACTTCCTGCTCGCCACCGCTCCGATATCCAGCCCGGGATGGCACAACTGGACCGAGTTCATGCCCCATGAGCCGGGGCGCCCCCTGCTCGGCATCGAAGCCTACCGGGACCATCTGGTGGTTTCGTGCCGCCGGCACGGGTTGCCGCAGGTCATGGTCATGCGCCTGTCCGACGGGGACGTCCACTATATCGCCGGCGTTGATGAGGATGATTTTGCGATGTCGGCTCGCGGGGGACGCGAGTTCGATACCGCGTCCTTTCGTTTCGGGTACACATCGATGAAGACCCCGGCGGCCGTGTACGACTACGACATGGAATCGCGCCAACGAGTGCTGCGCAA
Organism: Dehalococcoidia bacterium; assembly: GCA_963668585.1. Lineage (GTDB taxonomy): Bacteria > Chloroflexota > Dehalococcoidia > Lucifugimonadales > UBA3495 > Bin87. The sequence continues at coordinate 2,540,796 of OY764869.1, forward strand.
GCAGCAGGAAATCCCCTCGGGTTATGATCCGGGGGAGTATCAGACCCGCCGCATCTGGGCCGCATCCCGGGACGGGACGGCCATACCCATCAGCCTGTTGATGCGCTATGACGCGTCGCTGGACGGCAGTTGCCCGCTCTACCTGTACGGCTACGGCAGTTATGGCCTGACCATGGAGGCGAGTTTCAGCGTTTCAGCCCTCAGCCTGGTGAACCGGGGCTTTATCTTCGCCATCGCCCACATCCGGGGCGGCATGGAGATGGGATGGGACTGGTACGAAAACGGCAAATTGATGCACAAGCGCAACACCTTCAACGATTTCATAGACTGCGCCGAGCATCTGATTGCCGAAGGCTACACGTCGATGGGACGCATCGCCGCGGCCGGCGGCAGCGCCGGAGGGATGCTCATGGGCGCGGTGGTGAACGAACGCCCCGATCTGTTCGGCTGCGTGGTGGCCCATGTGCCCTTTGTGGACGTGCTCAACACCATGCTGGACGACACCCTGCCGCTGACCACCATGGAATACAACGAGTGGGGAAACCCCAACGACGCGGAGTCCTACCGGTATATGCGCACGTATTCGCCCTATGACAATGTGCGCCGGCAGGATTACCCTCCAATGCTGGTGACCGGCGGCATCAGCGACCCTCGCGTAACCTACTGGGAGCCGGCCAAGTGGGTCGCCAAGATGCGGACCATGCGCACCGACGACAACCCTCTGCTGCTGAAAATCCACATGGACTCGGGCCATGCCGGGGCGTCAGGCAGGTTTGAACGCATCAAGGAAGTTGCCGAGGAGTACGCCTTCGTGCTGCGCGCCCTGGGGCTGACCGACGCCGACAGTTGCTAGAGGCCGATGAACCGCCGGGCATTCTCGCCCAGGATGCCTTCCACCTGTTCGGAGGTGAGCGGCAGCGAGGCCAGGTAGTCGGACTCACTCGCCATGTCCACCAGCGGGTAGTCGGTGCCGAAGCATACTTTGTGCGCGCCGTGCCTGCCGATGATTGCGGTCAGGGTTTCGGCGGTCAGTTCCCTGATAGACGGAGGCCAGGTGGTGTCCACCAGCACATTCTCATGGCCCATCAGGTGCCGCTCGGCCTCATCCAGCATATAGAATCCGCCCAAGTGCAGCGCGATCACCTTGAGCCTGGGAAATTGCCGCACGATATTCATGATGCGCTCAGGGGCCGCATAGAGCGGGGCGTCGGCGCCTTGATGCGGCAACCGTCCCGCGTGGATCGCCAGCGTCATATCATCGCCCAATTCCTCATAGACCGGAAACCATTGAGGATCGTCGGGGTAGAATCCGTTGATCACGGGGTGCATTTTGATGCCTCTGACGCCATTGTCCCGGAGATGCCGTATCTCTCCGCCCTTGTCCTGCAGGTCCGGATGCACCGCGCCGAAGGGAACCAGCATGTCGTCCGCTATCGAAATCAGCCAGTCATTGGCCCTGCGCACCTGGTCGGCGCGCGCCGCGACTCCCAGCACCACTGACTTGTCCACTCCCGATGCGGACATATGGGCCTTGATCCCGGAAACGGTGTTCGCAGCAATGGGAGCAAAGCCGAGGTCCGCCTGCATGTTTTCGGAGACCGCGTCCGCGATGCGGTCGGGCCAAACGTGTGTGTGCACGTCGATGCGCATTATAAGCCTCGATAATTTGCCGCCTGATTAAAACGACGGCGCGGTTCAGCGTGCTATTATATTTTGCAGACATTCTACCCGAATGACGGTGCCCGATGATTCGTGAAGCCATATTAGCGGCAACCGCCGGCGAATCGCTGTCCATGGAAGATGCCATTGAAGTGATGCGCGAAGTGATGGAGGGCGAGGCGACGCCCGCACAGTTGGGGTCCTACCTGACCGCGCTTTCCCTGAAGGGCGAGACTCCTGAGGAGATCGCCGGTTTTGCCACTGTCATGCGGGACAAATCACTCCGAGTTGACCCGGGCGGAAAAGCCATAGACACCTGCGGCACCGGAGGGGATCGCAAGGGCACCTTCAACATCTCCACCGCCGCCGCTTTCGTGGTGGCCGGGACCGGCCTCACCGTGGCCAAGCACGGTAATCGGGCCGCATCGGGCGACTGTGGGAGCGCGGATGTCCTGGAGGCGTTGGGCGTCAGCATCGAACTGCCACCACCGGCGGTGGAGCAGTGTCTGCGTGACATAGGCATCGGTTTCATGTTTGCGCCGGCTTACCATCCGGCCATGCGCCATGCGGCCCCGGTGCGCCGCGAGATTGGTATTCGCACTGTGTTCAACGTCCTGGGTCCCATGACCAACCCCGCCGGAGTATCCTGCCAACTGATCGGTGTCGGGTATCCTGAGGTGGGCCAGAAGATGGCCGAAGCGTTGCGGTTGTTCGGCGCCCACCACGCAATAATTGTCCATAGTGACGATGGAATGGACGAACTGTCCCTGGGCAGCGACACCAGCGGCTGGGAGGTGCTGGACGGCGAAATCCGGCCCTATGTCGTGCGGCCCCGGGAATTGGGGATGCCTCACGCCACGCCGGAGGATCTGCGTGGCGGGGACCCAAACGCCAACGCCGATACCATGCGGAGTATCCTGGCCGGCTCTACAGGCCCGGTGCGCGATGCCGTGGTGCTGAATAGCGGCGCAGCGTTGGTGGCCGGCGACATGGCCCCCACCCTGTCCGATGGAATCGAAATGGCGTCTGCATCCATCTCCGACGGGCGCGCGTCGGACAAACTGGATGCGATGATTGCCCTCACTCGAGAACTGGCCGGACAGCAGGACAAATAAGGAGATGCAACGCATGCCGAGCATCCTGGACAAAATCGTTGCCAAAAAGCGCGAGGAATTGGCCGCATCCATGGCCTCCACGCCGCTCCCGGCCCTGCGCGACGCCATCGCGGCCAGACCGCCGGCTCTGGATTTCGCGGGCGCATTGCGTGTTGACGGCGTGAGCCTGATTGCGGAAGTCAAGAAAGCCTCGCCATCCAAGGGCATGCTGCGCGAAGATTTCAACCCGACCGAATTGGCGGCAACTTACTCTGCCAACGGCGCTACGGCCATTTCAGTGATCACCGACGGCCATTTCCTGGGGGAGACGGCGCACCTTTCTGCGGTCAAGGATACGGGAGCCTCGGCAAACGCTCCGGTGTTGCGCAAGGACTTCCTGTTCGACCCTTACCAGGTATATGAAGCGCGAGCCATCGGCGCCGATACCTACCTTCTGATCGTTGATATCCTGTCGCCGGGCCAGTTGTCCGAACTTATCGCCCTGGGCGGGTCGTTGGGCATGACCCCCCTGGTGGAGACGCACAGCGCGACCGAAATTGCCACGGCGGTTGACGCTGGGGCAGCGGTAATTGGCATCAACAACCGCGACCTGCACACTTTCGTAACCGACCTCGGCACCACCGAAACGCTGGCTCCGCTGATCCCGTCGGACAAGGTCGTTGTCAGCGAGAGCGGCATCAGTACGCCGCAGGACCTGGCGCGGCTGGAGCCCTATGGCGTCAATGCCGTGTTGGTCGGCGAAGCCCTGGTTACAGCCACGGATACCGCCGCCAAAGTCCGCTCGCTGACCGGCGTGCCGGCATTGGCATCCTGAGAGTCCGGTGCCCACCACCATTGTGAAAATTTGCGGTGTGCGCCGACTAGAGGATGCTCTCGTTGCCGCCGAGGCCGGTTCCGACTACGTGGGAATGGTGTTCGTAACCGGCAGACGCCGACGCATCGAACCCGAAGCGGCGCGCGACATTACGGACGGGCTGCGCGCCATGGAGACCGATCGTCCCCGCTCCGTTGGGCTGTTCGGAGACCAACCGTTGACTGAGGTGTTGGATACCATTCAGGTTGCCGGTTTGGACTGCGTCCAGCTTTGCGGCGACGAATCAGTGGAGTTCTGCGGCGCAGTGGCGAACAGCGCCGAAGTCATCAAGGTGCTTCATGTTCCCGGCGATGCCGACGACCGGGTTGTGGCCGATGTCGCAGCCCGTATCGACGCCTATGCGTCCATAGGATGCACCGTGACTCTCGATAGTCAGGTCGTGGGATTGCACGGAGGCACCGGGCAATCGTTCGACTGGGACGTGGCGGCGCGTCTGGCTGCGGGAGGCCGGAGGTTCCTGCTGGCGGGCGGCCTCACTCCGGATAACGTGGCTGCCGCGATTGCCACGGCCCATCCCTGGGGAGTGGATGTATCCAGCGGCGTGGAAACTGACGGCCGGCAAGATCAACAAAAAATCAAACGATTCATCGCCAACGCGCGAAACCGCGACTGACCCCGAGAGGTTCAATCCAACATGGTAGTTACCGCGCAGACCAATCTTCCGGACGAACGAGGCCGTTTCGGCGACTTCGGCGGGAAGTTCGTTCCCGAAACTGTGATGGCCGCTTTGACGGAACTGGAGGTCGCCTACCGTGCCGCCCAGGATGACGCGGGTTTCGCCGAGGAACTGCACCACCTTTTGACCGACTACGCGGGCAGACCCACCGCTCTCTACTTCGCCGAAAACCTCACCCGACACTGCGGCGGCGCGCGGATTTATCTGAAGCGCGAGGATCTCGCCCACACGGGCGCGCACAAAATCAACAACGCCCTCGGCCAGTGCCTGCTGGCTCAGCGGATGGGCAAGCAGCGCATCATCGCCGAAACCGGCGCCGGCCAGCACGGCGTGGCAACCGCTACCGTGTGCGCGATGCTGGGCCTGCAGTGCATCGTGTACATGGGCGTGGAAGACACCGTACGACAGGCTCTCAACGTTTACCGGATGCGGTTACTCGGCGCGGAAGTCATCGCTGTCGAGTCCGGGACCCGCACGCTCAAGGATGCCATCAATGAGGCGATCCGTGACTGGGTGACCAACGTGGAATCCACCCACTACCTGATCGGCAGTGTGGTAGGTCCCCATCCGTACCCAATGCTGGTGAGGGATTTCCAGTCGGTGATCGGCCGCGAAGCCCGCCAGCAGATCCTGGACGCCGAAGGCCGATTGCCCGATGCAGTGGCGGCCTGCGTTGGCGGCGGCAGCAACGCCATCGGTACATTCTACGAATTTATCGGGGACGCCGGAGTTCGCCTGATTGGAGTGGAAGCGGCCGGCGATGGAGTGGAAACGGGTCGGCACTCGGCGACCCTTTCAGCGGGACGACCCGGAGTGCTTCACGGCTCCATGTCCTACCTGTTGCAGGACGAACACGGCCAGATTCAGGAGGCCCACAGCATCTCAGCCGGGTTGGACTACCCCGGCGTTGGCCCCGAACACAGTTGGCTGAAAGCGACCGGTCGCGCCGAATACCTTGCCGTAACCGACGAAGAAGCCCTTGAGGGCTTTCGCCTGCTGTGTCGCACCGAGGGGATCATACCGGCGCTGGAATCGGCTCACGCCCTTTATCATGTCAGCCGGATGGCGGCTGAAATGTCAGGAGACGACATAATCGTTGCCTGCCTCAGCGGACGGGGAGACAAGGATGTCCCCTCTATTGCGGAGCGTGAGGGTATCGGGGGCTGACCTCCATGCGCGCGGGGTTCCTTTTCGCTTTGGCGCTGCTGTTGTCAGCGCCACTTTTCATGGCAGCGTGCGACACCGTCTCAGACGCCTGCCAAACCGCCAGAACTGCCGCTGATACTGTTGCCACGCGCGTGGCGCCGGCCAGGACCGACACGCCGATACTCGACCCGACTGAAGCGGGAACGTCGTCCGACGTTCGGGAAATCCTGGCCACGCTGCGGGCGCTGGAAATTGCGGACAGAGAGGCAGTTATCGAATATAACCGGCGCGACTGGAGGCATTGGATTGACTCCGACAAGGACTGTCAGAATACCCGCGCGGAGACGTTGATCGAGGAAAGCCTTGCGGCCGTTTCGTTCGCCACCGACGAGCAGTGCCGCGTCATCGGAGGACGGTGGATTGGCCCCTGGACCGGGGAGATTTTCACGGATTCATCCGACGTTGATATCGATCACCATGTGCCGCTGGGTCATGCCCACCTGTCGGGAGGGTCGGCATGGGACGATGACCGCAAACGCGCCTACGCCAACGATATGACCCATGCGGGCAGCCTTCAGGTTACCAGCGCGTCGGTGAATCGTTCCAAGGGGAAAAACGCCCCCGACGAATGGAGACCCGATCAACGCGCCGGATGGTGCCGGTATGCAGTCGATTGGATTTCGACGAAACACCGTTGGGAATTGACGGTTACCGACGCTGAAATTTCGGCCCTTGAAAACATGCTCGCCACCTGCGACGATGCCGACTCATGGGGCCTTTCGGGAGTGCAACCTCCATAGCAAGCGCCTGTCCTGTGCTATAATCGCCGTCGGATATCGACACAGATGCGCCCGGATACCGTCACATAATCCGGGCAGTTGCCAAGGAGGCGAGAGATGGAGCTGGGGCTTGATGGTAAGGTAGCAATCGTAACGGGCGGCAGCGAAGGCATTGGCAAAGCGGCCGCCTTGCGCATGGCGGGTGAGGGCGCGAACGTCATCATCGTAGCGCGTCGCCAGGATGTTCTGGACGCGGCTGCCGACGAAATTCGCACCGCCACGGAAGGAGAAGTGCTTCCCCTGTCCGCGGACGTGACCGGGAAGGACACAGCGGCACAGGTGGTGAACACAGCCATCGAAAGGTACGGCCGCGTGGACATTCTGGTCAACAACGCCGGAACATCCATGGCCAAAGGTTTCGAAGCCGTCAGCGACGACGACTGGGAGTTCGATTTCGAGCTAAAGGTATGGGGCGCAGTCCGCCTCATCCGCGCGTCCATACCGGAAATGCGGAAGGTCGGCGGCGGCAGGATCATCAACGTCACGAACCTCGGCGGCCGCACCCCGGGCGCCAACTCCATGCCCACGTCCATTTCCCGGGCCGCCGGCATCGCCATTACCAAGGGGTTGTCCAAGGATCTTGCCTCCGACAACATCCTAGTCAACACGGTTTGCATCGGGCTCATCAAGAGCGGGCAGCACCAGCGCCGGTACGACGCGCGCATCATCAACGAACCGGACCTCGACCCGGACAACTTCTACGCCCAACTCGCGGCCGGGCGCGGTGTTCCGCTGGGACGCGTCGGCGAAGGCTCAGAGGCCGGCGATGTGATCGCCTTCCTGGCCTCAGAGCGGGCCAGCTATCTGACCGGCGTGGCGATCAACATCGACGGCGGCGCGTCTGCGGTGGTTTAGCAGCAGCTGGTCCGTACCCCCAGTGCACACGTAGCGGAGATCACAGTGAACGAGACATACTTCGACGAATTTGAAGCCCCCAATCGCCTGCTTCTGGGCGCCGGTCCGTGTACCGTCCATCCCCGAGTCCTGCGGGCAATGACCCAGCCGGTGGTTGGCCATCTCGACCCTCTCTTCTTCCAGATCATGGACGACGTTTGCGAGATGCTGCGGCAGGTGTTCCACACCGAAAACTACGTGACCATGCCGATTTCCGCCACCGGAACCGGCGCTATGGAAACGGCGTGTGTGAACGTGCTGGAGCGCGGCGACACGGCAATCGTCTGCCGCAACGGCTACTTTGGCGTCCGCCTGGCCGATATCGCCGAGCGGTGCGGCGCCAACACCATCATGGTTGATTCACCATGGGGTGAGCCCGCTGACCTCAATGCCCTGGAAGACGCGTTGAAAGCAAACCCGGGAACCAAGATGGTCGGGTTGGTTCACGCCGAAACGTCAACCGGCGCCTTGACGCCGATTCAGGACGCCATCGAAATGGCGCACCGGTATGGCGCGTTGGTGGTGGTGGACGCGGTAACGTCCCTGGGCAGCCATGATGTCCGAGTTGACGAGTGGGACATCGACGTTTGCTACAGCGCCAGCCAGAAGTGCCTGGGCGCGCCTCCCGGCCTCGCGCCGGTCAGCTTCGGCGAGCGTGCCATGGATGTCATCAACAAGCGTGCCAGCAGGGTTGAGAGTTTTTATTTCAACCTGCAGGGCGTTGCTGAATACTGGAACGAGACGCAGCGGGTTTACCACCACACCAGCCCGATCACCATGACCTATGCCATGCGGGAATCGCTGCGCATGATGATGGAAGAAGGCATTGAGGAACGCCACACCCGCCATGCCCGCGTTGCCGCTGGGCTGCGCGCCGGCCTGGCCGCCATGGGGCTGGAATTGGCTACCGCCGAAAACTTCCAGCTCAACCCCATAACAGTGGTCAAGTCGCCGGAAGGCGTGGACGAAGCCGCAGTACGGGCGCGCCTGCTCAACGAGTACAATATCGAGGTCAGTGGCGGCCTGGGCGAGTTCCGCAACCGCGTCTGGCGCATCGGCATGATGGGCGAAGGCGCCCGGGAGAACAGCGTCCTCTCGGTGCTGTCCGCCCTGGAAGTCATCCTCGCAGATTCCGGCTATGAGGTAGCTTACGGAGCCAGCGTCGCCGCCGCGCAACGGAGTTTCGCCAACAGCGTCGTCAACGCCTGATCACTTGGTCCCAACAACGATCCCCGGTCCGCCCGGGGATTGCTGCGAAAATCGCCCCGTATTTGTTACGGGGCGATTCTTTTAACCGGTGTTGCTGAGCGACGTGCGTAGCAGGCCGTTTGTCTAGACCACGCGCGTTTCACCTCGATGAATCGATATCCAAACATTGCCGCGAGGTAATGTTCCCCGGCAGAAACGGCGCCCCTGCATTGGGCGAACATGGAGCCCGATATTCCCGTCTTTGGTCGATGAAATCCTTACACTTCGGCCTGATACGCCGCGTCCAGGATTTCCACCACGTGCATCACGCGCACGGTTGAGCCCGCGTCGCGCAGGCCCTGCTCCAATTGACCGATGCAACCGGGGTTTGCCGATGCGATGATTTCTGCGTCTGTGGCCAATGCGTTGCCGATTTTGCGTCGTTGCAACCGCCGGGACATGTCCTGCTGGATCAGCGAATAGAACCCCGCTGAACCGCAGCACAACGAGGACTCTGCCATCTCGGTGAGTTGCAGTCCGGGGATGCTCTTCAACACCTGCCGGGGCGCGTCGGTGATCCGCTGGGCATGAGCGAGATGGCATGGGTCCTGCATCGTGACCCGCCACGATACCTCTGCGCCAGGCGGGTGCAGGGGCAGACCGGCCAGGAACTCCGTGATGTCCCGGGTGTTCTCCGCAAACCGGAGCGCAGCGTCTGAATAGTCGGGATCGTCCCGCAGTAGATCGCCGTACTCTTTCATCGACGAGCCGCAACCGGCAGATGCTGTGATGATGAACTCCACTCCGGCGTCGGCGAATGCGTCGATGTTGCGCCGTGCCATTTCCCTGCCCAATGCCAGATCTCCAGCGTGCAGGTTGAGGGCGCCGCAGCATCCCTGGGCGGTTGGGGTCACGACGTCGCACCCGTTCCGCTGTAAGACCCGCACCGCCGCGCGCATCGCGTCCCCCTGCATCAGGGGCATGACGCATCCGGATAGCAGGCCGACCGTCAATCGTTTTTCGCCGATTGCCGGAAATACCCGGCTGCTTGGGCCAAAGAATCGGGCACCCATCACCGGCATCTGTCCTTCCATTTCCGCCAGCCCGCCGGGCAGCAGTTTGAGCAAGTTCGAAGCACGCACCAGTTTTTGGAATCCCGACCGCTGGTAGAGTCGCATCAGGTGGCCGGCCAGCCTCAGCCGTCCCGGGTGCGGCAGCCCGGCGCGCAGGAACAGGCGAGACAGTCGGCTCAGTGCCGGGCTTTGCAGGCCGTTGTCCTGAACCTGCGCCCGGGTGTGTTCCATCAAGCGACCATAGGGTACGCCGGAGGGACAAACGGCTTCGCAGGCCCGGCATTGCAGGCACAATTCCCAATGCGACACCAACCGGTCGCTGATACCGGTCCGACCTTCGTGGACGGCTTTCATCAATGCGATTCGGCCGCGGGGTGATTCAGTTTCCAGCCGGGTTTCCACGTAGGTCGGGCATGCGCTGAGGCAAAGGCCGCAATGCACGCACCGGTACAGGTCCGATTCGGCCGGCGCGTCGGCACCCACAAATATCGGGCCGTCGTTCAATGACCCTTCGAACGGCGCTCCATAGGGAAACCCATGGCCGGCGTCGATCCCTCCGCCGAGGTGCTGGCCGGCGTCCCCCTGCTGTTCTGGCGCGCTGACCATCACAATCCTCCGATGAATCGCCCCGGGTTGAGTATGTTGTCGGGATCGAACTGTTCTTTCAGGCGGCGCATGATCGCCATTCCCGACGGTTCAAATCCCCAAACGTCGATGCGTTCTTTCACCGTCGCGGGGCAGGATTCCACGATCGCGTCGCCCCCCAACTGGATTGCGCCGGCCTGGATCTCCGCGATGCCCTCAGCGATGGCGGTCGGGTCCGCATCGGAGAGATCATCCCACCAGATCAGCCGGCCGCCGCCGAATCCGACGTCGGCCATCACGCCGGGCAAGGCTCCGGCCAGGTCACAACCGTCCATGTCCATCAGTTTCGGCAGCGCCTGGGGCGGCGCATTGATGCGCACGCAAACGGACGGCGGGTCCTGCTGCTGGAACGGCAGGTCGGCGAGCGATTCAGTGAGTTGAACGGCCTCGTCGCCCGACACATGCAGAGTGCTGGCCGCATCGAGCCATAGCAGGGCGGTGTCGGTCACTCTGCGACGCACCGATGACGGTCTTCCAGCCATGAATGCCACGGCGACCGGCCCGTAACCGCTGGGGATGTCAGAATTGCCGAGGCGCCGCGCCGCAGTGGGACTCAGCAGGTGCAGCGCCTGTGGGGCAAAAGGCCGTGATTGCAGTTCACCGCATGCCTGGATGGCAGTGTTGTTGTCCGCAAATGCCGCCGCAATGCCGGCCCATTGCGTCGGCGCCGGGTTCACCTTGAACGTCGCTTCGGTAATGACCGCCAGGGTACCCAGGGATCCCGTATAGAGGCGGTTCAGATCATAACCAGTGACGTTCTTCACGACCTGGCCGCCCGCTTTCGTCGCAGCGCCGTCGGCTCCCACCACGCTGATCCCGATCAGCCAATCCCGCGGCAGGCCGTAGGCAGCGCGCATGGGCCCGCTGATCCCGGTCGCGAGTGTCCCACCTATCGTCGCCTGCTTTGCCAGCGGGGGCGCCAGCGGGACGTATTTCGCATCCTGAGACAGATGGGAGTCTAGTTGGGCCACCGTCATGCCCGCTTCGGCGCGTACCGTCATGTCAGCCGGTTGAAAATCCACCAAACGGTTCAGCCGAGTCATATCCAGCGCAATCCCCGGGCGGGTGGGTATGTTGCCCAGTTGACTCAGCGTACGGCCACCAAAGGGGTACACGGCAACCCCTGAGCGGTGCGCCCATTCCAACGTGGCGGCCACCTGCCCGGTGTCGGCGGGCACCGCTGCCGCCGCTGGAAGGAACGGGCCGATCGCGTACTGCTGCAACTGGGAAGGGTCAACGGTGGAATTGCGACCCAGCAAGGCTTCGAGTTGTGCGGAAATGTTGTCTTGCGGTTCGGTCCGAGCCGTCATATTTCACGCGTACAGTCCGGCGGTAAGCGCCGCGGGGTGCGGCGACGGCCGATAATAGCTCCCATCCGGAAAAATCTTGCCGGGATTCAGTCGATTTTCCGGTGCGAAGGCTTCCCTTACCCGTTGCATGGCGGCCATGTCGTCATCGGAATATACCAGCGGCATGAACTCCTTTTTCTCCAAACCGATGCCGTGTTCTCCGCTCAGGGTTCCACCCAGCGCAGCGCATTCTTCCATCAACTCGGCGGCGGCAGCCATGGCGTTTTCCATCACGCCGGGTTCCCGTCCGTCGAAAAGCATACACGGGTGCAGGTTGCCGTCGCCAGCGTGGAACACGTTGGCGATCGTGATGCCGTACCTGTCGCTGACTTCACTCACCTTCCGCAACATATGGGTCAATCGGGTGCGCGGGACCACTCCGTCCACCAGGTAGTAATTCGGCGCGATTGCTCCAAACGCGCCGAAGGCCGTCTTGCGTCCCACCCACAGGCGTTCCCGCTCGGCATCGTCCTCGGCGATGCGGACGTCCGCCGCTCCGGTATCCCAGAGAGCGGATTCCACCTCCTGGGTAACCTCCTCGACCTCTTCCTGCAATCCTTCCAACTCGATCAGCAGCACGGCGCCGGCGTCGTTGGGATACCCGGCGTCGGTGACATTTTGCACCGCCCGGATGCTGAGAGCGTCGATCATTTCCAGCGCTGCGGGAACGATTCCGTAACCAATGACGGCGGAGACCGCCGTGCAAGCCGAGTCGATGTCTGGGAAAATACCGAGGAACGTGCGGACGCTTTCCGGCATGGGCAGCAATCTCACCAGTATCTTCGTAGCGATACCGAAGGTGCCTTCAGATCCGACAAACGCGCCCCTCAGATCATATCCCGCGGCCTCCCTCGCCCCGGTGCCAAGGTGAACCACATCTCCGTTTTCCAGCACCACTTCCATGCCGATTACATGGTTTGTGGTGGCGCCGTAGGCCAGGCAGTGCGGCCCGCCGGCGTTCTCGGCGATGTTGCCGCCCAAGCTGCACGCCCGCTGGCTCGACGGGTCGGGGGCGTAGCGCATGCCGAACTGGCGCACGTGGTTGTCCAAGTCCAGGTTGATAACTCCGGGTTCCACCAGTGCGGTGCGATTGACCGTATCCACATCCAGGATCCGGTTCATGCGGGGGAAGGCGATCTGCAGTCCGTCGGGAGGGGTGATCGCGCCGCCGCTGAGTCCCGTGCCGCTGCCGCGACCCACCACGGTTACGCCGGCTTCAAACGCCAACCGCATCACGCGACTCACCTCGTCCGTGGTGTCCGGCAAAACGACCGCCCGAGGCATCGAGCGGTCAACGGAGCCATCGTATTCGTAAACCAGCAGATCCTCGCGGTGATCAATTACATAATCATCACCGACGACGGCGCGGATCTGGGTCAGCAGGTCTGGCCTCGCCAAGGTACTGTCAGTCCTTTCGCCTCTGGTACACCTGGACCCGATGGCGGTTGGATTCGACGACGAACAACCGCTCCTCAGAATCGAGACGCACCGACACGGGTCCCCAGAAATATGGTTCCGTTTGCGACGAAACCAGGTATGGCGTATCAAGATGGGGCGGTAATTCGGGGGTCAGGTTCGCAATCTCGCGGGTGTTCCGCTCGTCGGGGTTCACCGACATGAAATCCTGTGCCCATTTTGACAGCGTGGCCTGACCGCGCAGCAGTTGTACAAACCCCCCGTCCGGGTCCAGGATCTGCACCCGTTCGTTGCCCCATTCTGCCACGTAGATATAGCCGTCAGAATCTACGCATACCCCGGATGGCCTGCTGAACTGCCCTTCGCCGGTGCCGGAGGATCCGAAGGACGCGACGAACTGCCCGTCGTGGGTGAACTTCTGGATACGGTCGTTACGCCAGTCGGCAACGTACACGTTTCCGGTTGAGTCAATCCCCACGCCCCAGGGCATGTTGAACTGCCCAGGCCCGCTGCCGGTCTCGCCCCATGTTCCGAGTGATTCGCCGTTCACCGTGAATCGTTGTACGCGGTTGTTGCCCTGCTCCACGACATATAGAATCTGGTCGGAGTTGATGGCCAAGCCGGCCGGGCCGTTCAGTTGTCCGGAGTCGGTCCCTTTTTCGCCCCACTGACGAACGAAATTTCCGTCCGTGTCGATTGCGGTAATCCGGTGCTGATGCTCGTCAGTGGTGTACAGCACACCCTGATTGTCCAGCGCCAGCGCGACCGGGAGGATCCACTGCCCGTCGCCGCGCCCGTATCCCCGGCTGAATTCGCCGAGGTATTCCTCGTCCCAGGTCAACATGCCGATGCGGACCAGGGAGGCACGCACTGTGTCGCAGCGACTCAACACCAGGATGCGGCCGTCGTCTGTGAAAACGCAGTCGTAGGGGTTGATGAAACCTCGCCCACTCTGGTTGGTGGTGAGGCCGATGGTCTTGATGTATTCCACCGGCCCGGCGGCAACGGCGGTAGTCATAGCAACGTCTCCCGTTTTTCAATGTAGGGGCGAAACACCGTTCGCCCCTACATCGCCTTTCGTCGGTTTGGCCAGCCTGAAGTCGATCAGGCCAGTTGATATTCTCGCGTGGCGGTCAGAAGCCGCAGCAGGTTGGCGATCCGCTGATCGTCCGCCTCGGTGCGCACGCCGTCCCGAAGATCGGCCGCGCCCTGTTCGCCAGCGAATTCGCTGAGGGACTGGCGGGTGCTGTCCGACAGTTCAATCGGGCCCAGCAGGTCAGCGCAGGCGTCAACCTGTGCTTCGGCCGACAGTGGCCCTTCCACGCTGGCCGACATTCGGTCAATCAGCGACTTGACGCCGGGGTTCGACGGGTTGCCCAGTTCCTTCCCGACGAAATTGACGCGTTCCACCAGAGCGCCGGAGTCGATCCATTCGGCTCCTTCGTGCCATCCTTCAACGCTGGGCGGCTGGAAGATGCCCTGTCCCATGTACATTGTATAGCGTGCCAACTGATCGGCTCCGAAGGTTGGTTCCTGGTAGGTGCCGGCCATGCGAACCGCGCCCACCACCAGTTCCACCGGTCCCTTGACGCGAGCGAAACGGGCCTTTTCCGACTTGAAATACGCGGAATTGAACAGCGTCCGCAGGACCGAACGGATTTCGTAGTTGGACGCGAAGTAGGATGCCACCATTTCGTCAATGACGGCTTCGCCCTCGGAATCCACCTGGTCTGCGGCGAAGAACTGGAACAGCCGAGTACTGACGAACCGCGCGGTTGCATCCTGCTGCACGATGATGTCGATGATGTCTTCCCCATTGAAATTGCCGGTATGCCCGAGGAAGGTTTTTTGACCATCATCGTGATCCTGGTCGCGATACTCAAAATGCCAGGCGATGCGGCTGTACGGCCAGATCGAGTCGCGGCTGGCGCGGGTTGACATATACTCCGCGTTGCCCAGCGTCCAGCCTGTGAAGGCTCTCGCGCATTCCTTGACGTCATCCTCGGTGTAGTTGCCGATTCCCATGGAGAAAAGTTCCAGCAACTCCCGTCCGTAGTTCTCGTTGATGTCGCCCATGTGGTTGTCGTTGTTGTCCAGCCAGATGATCATGGCCGGATCCCTGGACAACTCCACCAGCATGGTCTGGAAAGACCCCATGGAGTGCCGGCGGAAGGTGTCGATCTGATTCATCAGGGAGCGCGCCTGGTTGAGCTTGGAATAGCCGGTGGCGAAAAGACTGTGCCAGAACAGGGCCATCTTTTCTTCGAGCGGGTTGTCCGTCGTCACCATGCGATAGAGCCAATATGCTCCGGCGCTGTTCAGTTCCCGCATCTCCGCCATGTCAACGTGAAAACGTCGAATCAGGTCGTCCGGCATGACGTTGGAAGCGCCTGGGATCAGCAGGTCTTCCACCACGCTTTCGTAGCCTCGCGCCGCCCTTTGTTCCAACTCGTCGCGGCTTGCGCCGAAACCGGCCCGCCGCATCAGGTGGGCCATCAAGGCAATGTCGGCATTGCTCATAATTGCCTCCGAATATTCAGTGAATCTGTGTTCAGGATGTCAGTGGGTTAGTTGCGGATGAAGTCCCACTGTTCGAATTGGCCGTTGACTATGGACACCGGGTCCAATCCCAGCCACCGCTCCGCAATGGTCGAATAGGTGGAGCGGAAATCGTTGTTGAAGTGCAGGTCGCCGTCCAACTGATCGCGTTCGGCGAGCGACGGGTATTCACCGTAGAATCCGCCATTCACCTGGTTTCCTATGATGAATGCGGTTCCTCCCGATCCGTGGTCAGTGCCCGACCCGTTGTCGCGGATTCGGCGCCCGAATTCGGTCCAGATCAAAACCACCGCATCGTCCGACTTGCCATGCTCGTCAAGGTCGGCCATGAAGTCGCTGACGGCGCCGGAAACCTGGTTCCACAGTCCGCCCTGCACCTTGACCTCGTCGCCGTGGGTGTCGAAACTGCCGTGCTGGGTGTAGTAGATGCGCGTGCCGAGGTCAGCCGTCATCACCTGCGCCGCATTTTTCAGCGCCTGCGAGATGGGATTGTCGGCGTATTCAATCGTTGATGAGTAGTTTTCGGGAGCGGTGCGCAGGATGTCGGCGCCCTTGAGCGCGTCCCTGCCGGTTTGGCCCAAGTAGTCCATCACGGCGTCCTGAATCGTGCCGCCGTACATCTTGCCGAAGGCGTCCAGGCACAACCCGCGGATGCGTTCCTCCTCCACGTCGGGGAAAAGGCCGTAGGTCTCGAGGTTTCCGACTGATGCGACCGGGACGCCCGGCGCGCCCATGGAGCGCGGCAGTCCTCGGCCGAAATTGACGCCGGTGATCACGTTCTGGCCACGCGGGTCAAGATCACGGATCACACGGCCGAGCCATCCTTCGGTGGCTATCTTTTCCGGTTCGCAGGTGTGCCAGATGTCCATGCTGCGGAAGTGTGAGCGGTTGGGATTGGGATAGCCGATGCCATTGACGATGGCGACTTTGCCCTCGTCCCACAGGGCTTTCATCGGAGCCATGTTGGGATTGAAACCAAAACGCCCGTCTATCGGAATAACCTGATCGGATGGAATCCCCACGTTCGGCCTGTAATCGTAATAATGGCCGTCGTTGTAAGGAACAACGGTATTCAACGGGTCGTTGGCCCCGGCCAACTGGATCACGAACAAGGACCGGTTGCTGTTGGTGGTTGTCATATTGTAAGCGCCTCCTTTCTTGGTGCAACGCTAAGCGCCAAACCAAGTTTGGCTGATGCTCGCAGTGTACGATTTGAGGGTCAATTCTGTCAACGAAAACCGCCGCCGCTGCCAGGGCCGTTCGACTATCCTGGCAAAAGGCAATTGGTGTTGCCGGAACGGTTCCCTGCTCACCGTCCGCCCGTCCTTCGACAGGCTCAGGATGAGCGGACTACCTCATCTGAGATCAATAATCGGATTTCCCGCCGCCGCAGGTTGAGTCGTTTATTTCAACGAACTGCAACGTCAGCGGGCGGGGGGTCTTTATCCACAATCAGTTCGTACTTTCACCTGCGCGCCGTGAGCGGGATGCCGGACCGCCTAACATGATCGAATGGCATTGTGCCCCGCGCGGTTCGTTTGATACCGGCCAACCCGTAGGCTATACTAATCCGCGGCCCACTCCGGGCCGTTGTTGTTGACATCTCATTGGGCAGTGGTCCAGGAGCGGATTTTATGGACTTCAACATCGCCGTGCTTGGCGGCGACGGTATCGGACCCGAAGTAACCGCTGAAGGCGTTAAAGCGTTGCAGGCGGTTGGTCGCGCGTTCGGGCACAACTTTACGTTGGAATACGGCGACGTCGGCGGCATTTCCATTGATCGCCACGGGACTCCGCTGACCGATAGCGTGCGGGACCTGGCCACCTCGGCTGACGCCGTGTTGTTTGGCGCGGTCGGCGGTCCCAAGTGGGATGACCCGTCGGCTCCAACTCGTCCCGAAGACGGACTGCTGGCGCTGCGCGCTCATCTGAACGTGTTCGCCAACATACGTCCGGTGAAGGTGTACCCTGAACTGACCGACTCCAGTGTGCTCAAGCCCCACGTTCTGGAAGGCGTTGACATGGTGGTGGTCCGGGAACTCACGGGCGGCCTTTACTACGCGTTGCCCAAGGGTCGCACCGAAACGCCCCAGGGAGTAGTTGGTGTGGACACCTTGCGCTACTCGGAGTCCGAAATCGAACGCGTCCTCCGGGTTGGGTTTGAACTGGCCAGAGGGCGTCGCCGGAAGCTCACCTCGGTTGACAAGGCCAACGTGTTGGAGACTTCGCGGCTATGGCGCGCCACAGCCACCCGTCTGGCGGCAGAGTATCCCGATGTTGAACTGGAGCACGCTCTGGTTGATGCCTGCGCCATGCAGATCGTCCTGCGCCCGGCATCCTACGACGTGATCGTTGCCGAGAATACGTTCGGCGACATCCTCACCGACGAAGCCGCGATACTGGCTGCGTCAATGGGCCTGTTGCCGTCCGCCAGCCTGTCCGGTGTTCCGCAGGACGGCGCAACGACGCCCGGATTCTACGAACCGATTCATGGCACCGCGCCCGATATCGCCGGCCAGGGCATCGCCAACCCGTGCGGTTCCATCCTGAGCGCTGCGATGATGCTCCGCTATTCGCTCGGGCTGACGGAAGAAGCCGCTGCGATTGATCGAGCGGTGCAGACCACCCTGGAGCAGGGTACCCGCACCGCCGACATAGCGTCCTCGGGCGATACGGTCACCAGCACAGTGGCAATGGGCGATCTCATCGCCGCCGCCATCGGCTGATTCATCGGAGTTTCCACGGTGTTCAACCTTCTCGGTGGCGTTGGTCTTTCGGTTGCTATCCTGGTATTTCTCGCCAGTGCGGTGGTGGTGATCCTGCTCGGCGTTCAGCTAGCCAAATATGGCGATGCGCTGGCGACGCTGACCGGATGGGGTCGGCTCTTCGTGGGGAGCATCCTAGTTGCCCTTGCCACCTCCTTGCCTGAACTGTCGAACAACATCACTGCGGTGCAGATTGATAACCCGCAGTTGGCGCTGGGAAATGTGGTCGGCGCCAACATGGTGAACATGTTCACCATGGCGATGGTCGCGCTGCTGTTCGGCGGTCGCAGGTTCTTGCAGCGTGTTGCGCCTGAGCAGGGATACCTGATCGTACTCGCCGCCGTATTGACCGGGCTCGCGGTGCTGTTCGCCGGCCTCAAGATGGGTATCAACGTCTGGCAAATCGGCGTGTCGTCGGTGATCCTGCTGGTCGTGTACCTGATCGGCATGTGGATCGTTTACCAGCGTCGCCCCGCCGCTGACGACGAGGAGGAAGAAGATCCCGGAATGACCCTGAGCAAGGCGTGGATCATGTTCAGCCTGGTCTCCCTGGGCGTAATTGTCGCTGGGGTTTTTCTGGCTCAGAGTGTTGACCGGGTCGCTGACTTGACCGGCATATCTTCGGGTGTCCTGGGTATCCTGGCGGTGTCCATCGTCACCACCATGCCGGAAGCCTCCGCAACCGTCGCCGCCGCGCGCATGGGCGCTGCCGACCTCGGTGTGGCCGGGCTGTATGGCAGTTGCGTCTTCAACGTGACGATCCTGTCCTTCGCCGACCCCTTCTACCGCAACGGCATCGTGGTCAATAACCCGGAACCCGAACACTTCGTGGCCGGCATCTTCGCCATCGCCCTCATACTCTGGGGCGGACTGATGCTATGGGGCCGTAACCGTTTCCCACAACCCGTGGTCGTAGGTGGTCTGGCCCTGATGGCGTTGGCCTATGTAGCGGGCGCGGTCTGGGTCGCCTCATTGGGAGCGCCCACCGCTTGAAATAACATCAACAAGACATAATCCAAGGATGCGCATAAGTCTCATGCTGAAATCAATACACTCTACGCCGATAATCAGGCCCGCAGTTCCCGCCGATGCAGACGAACTGGAGAAGGTATTTTACTTCGCCAATTTGGACGCCGGATTGAAAGCCGACCTCAGCCTGCGGAAGATGAAAGCCCTGACGCGGATGCTGGACGCCGGGGTTCTGGGGGATTTCAGGGACATATCCCCGTCTTTCATCGACCGTTCTGACCGCGCGTTGTTTGTCGCGGTCACCCCGGAAAACAAGCCCTACGGCATGTCGGCGGTGATGAAACTGGACGGCGAACGCGCTGAACTCCAACGCGTTGCGGTGGACCCGTTGCAGCAGGGCGGCGGCACAGCCAAAAACCTGATGCGCCACTGCATAGACTACGTCCTTTATCGTTGGGACTCCCGGTTTCTGGAACTGTGGACCCGGGATCACATGGCGGCGGCGGTCCATTTCTACAGGAAAATCGGTTTCGTGGAGACTGACCGGTCCGCGGAAGGTTCCTACCCTGTCCTGAACCCAATGCATTTCAGGCTCGCGCTGGGGCCGCAGGTCCAATTGGGTTAGATGTCGGCGCCCCGGTAACGGGTCAGTTCCACGAACCCTCCGGCGTCGTCATTCCAGGCAAACAAAGCGGCTTCTGCCACTCGCTCCGAGTCGATTCCCACAACCAACTGTTGCACCGGGTAAGCGGGGCCATCTCCCCAGGGACTCGTGGCGACGGTCCTGTCGGTTTCAGAGAAGTACGCCTGCCCGTTGGGATGTGAGTGATAAATGATCCTCGCCGGGACGTCGGTGTCCAGGCTGTGGTTGAGAGCCATGAGGTCTGCGGAATTCAACACGTAGGCGGTTTCCGACGTCCGTTCGGACACCGTCGGATGCGCGCCCTGGTCCTGAGCATTTTCCGCCGGTCGGATTGCATCCACGGCCTCCCCTTCGGCCGGGCCGGTCAGCCACCCGCAGCACTCGGCCGGGAAGGCTGCGCGAGCCTCTCGGAACACCGCCATCATGACTGAATCCGGAATCTCGATCGGATTTGTGAAATTTGTCATTAAACCCCCTTGTTACGAAAACCGTCAGATGATATGCTGATTTCAACGCGTTTGTTGGCATTGCCGTAATACTCCGGTAATGTGATGGCGGTAATATGAAACCACCATTATCATCCGACAGAGCGGAACACAGGCCTCGCCAGCCAATCAGGAATGAGGAAAATGCAGACCCAGACCATTAGCCGGAAGTCGTTGATGCGCAAGGCGTGCCCCAGGTGCGGCGGTGACGTATGCCGTATGCGGGATACCTTCGGAGTTTATCACCAGTGTGCCCAGTGCGGTCGCGAATTCCGCCGACAAACCGGCGCTGCCATCGAACCCGCCGCCATCAACAGCACAACCAACCCCACCGAACATAAAGAGCCACTGATGGTCTGACCATCACCACCGACAGATAACCCGCAGGCAGCGGCCTCGGATCTGTCTCCGAGGCCGTTTCCTTTTTTAAGGATATCGATTCCACCGATTACTCAAAAAGCAGCGATCCGAGATTACCAAACCAACTGACGAATTTCGTTTACCACCGTCGGATGAAGGAGTTGCGATGATGGAGAATAGTGTCAGCATAGAACGGGTTGCAAACGGCGCCCTCCGGCGACGGGTCGGGATGGGCGCGTGCCCTCACTGCGGCGGAAACGTGCGGGCGATCCGGGACATTTACGGCGCCTACCGCCAGTGTTTGCAGTGCAGCCGGGAAATAAAGCCGGGCTCAATGGCGACAGGATCCCATCCGATAAACGAAACCATGCACACCACGCATGAATCTGAAAAGCTTCTTGCCGCCTGACCCTTGCAGGAGATTGTCCCTGGATCGGGGTTGACGTTTACCCGGCGTCAACCTCGTTTGTTTCATGTGGTTGGCGACTCTAACGGTAGCGGCGAGGGCGGTTCTCGTTCCTTTCACGGACAAACTCAGCGTAATCTCGAACAGCGTTTTCCTGCTCGGGAGTCTGGATGCTTCCAGGGCGCAGTTCCCGGATGTAGGCGATGGCCTCGTCAGGGTCGTAGCCGGTGTTCACCAGATACGACGCCAGGATGGTGCCCGTGCGTCCGATACCTGCGGCGCACGTTACCACGGTCGGCCGTTCCCAGGTTTCGATTTGTTGCTCAACGAAGTTCACGATCCGGTCGATTTGCTCTATCGACGGGGCTTGAAAATCCGGAACCGGCTCAAGCATCTCGGTGAAACCCCACGGCTCGGAGGAGATGGTGTTCACTTCCATGCGAACTACCGCAGTGATGTCTTGCCGTTCAAAATAGATCAGGTGTCGCCGGTCCGTCGGCCCCATGGCTCCGGCAAGTGAGCCCTGTAAAATCCAGCTGAAGTTGCGAAAACTCTCTTGCATGGGTTGCTCCGAATCAGTCTGCCGGGGGTTTGGTTAACTAAAGAGGACTCCATCGGTCATTGCCGGGTTTCCCAGTCGGCCATTCAATTCCTCTGCATTGACGGTGGTAATCTCGGCAACCTTATCACGGGATTGGTGTCCCCGCACGATGCGCATGTGCTGGCGCCGGATACCGGTATGCTCCGCCAACAGGTCCAAAACCGCGTCGTTCGCCCGGCCTTTGCTGGGCGGCGCTGCCACGCGTATCCGCAACGCTTCGCCATACCAGCCAACCACCTCGGAACGGGAAGCGTTGGGCTGGACGCGGAGGCTAAGGCGGATTATCAACGGCTCCGACATCAACTGCCAATAGTACGTCTGGTATAGTATGGGCAACCCGCGCGAAGAAAATCGCCGTGTGCCGACTGGAGAACTGAATGGAGTATAGCAATATTACACTTTCCCTGAGCGACCGGGTAGCCACCGTCAAGCTGAACCGGCCCGACGCTCTGAACGCTCTGAGCCCTCAACTGCTGACGGAATTCAGCCGTGCGACCGCTGAGGTCGCCGCAGACGCGACCGTCAAGGCCCTGGTGGTTCGTGGGGAAGGCCGTGGTTTCTGCGCCGGAGCGGACCTGCTGTACTTCGACGAAGTTTTCGACGATCTCTCACTGCTTCCCGACTATGTGCGCGAACTGAACGGCGCTTTCTTCAAACTTGAGGAGATGCCGATGCCCACCATTGCCCTGGTGCATGGCTACGCGCTGGCCGGAGGCATGGAGTTGATGATGGCCTGCGACATGGCGATCGTGGCGGAGGACGCGCGAATCGGCGACCAGCACGCCAACTTCGGCCTCATCCCAGGTGGAGGGTCCACACAGCGACTCCCGCGCCGCGTCGGTATGCCACGGGCCATGGAACTACTCACGACGGGTCGGTGGTTATCAGGTTCGGAAGCCGTCGATTGGGGTCTGGCCCTGCGTTCCGCCCCTGCGGAAAACCTCGAGGCGGAGTTGGAATCGCTCCTGGCTGGCTTGCGATCCAAAAGCCGGACCGGCCTGTCACTCATGAAATCCCTCGCTCGCGCCAGTCAGGACGTGCCGTTGCGAGACGGCGTGGCCCTTGAAGGCGCGACATTCACCCACCTTTTCGGCACATCGCCGCACCCACGCGAGGGCATCCGGGCATTCAAGGAAAAACGCCAGCCTGAGTTTTGAAATTCACACCCAGATTAGGACAACGGTTTGAAAATAAAGGAAATTCTGAACGAACGCCGCACGATATCCTTCGAGTTCTTCCCTCCCAGGGAAGCCGATGGTGTCCAGGGCGTTATCGATGTGGCCAAAGGACTCGAGCAATTCAGCCCCGACTTCGTGTCGGTTACCTACGGCGCAGGCGGCGGCACCCGGGCATTCACGGAAGAAATCACGATGCGTCTGGAGGCTGAAACCAGCCTGGAAGTGATGGCGCACCTGACCTGTGTCGCCCAGAACCGGGCCGACGTGCATGGTGTCCTCGAAAGGCTGGATAACGCCGGCATCGAAAACGTCATCGCACTCCGTGGAGACCGTCCGCAAGACAGCTCTGACGCCGAGCCCGGCCCGGACGAATTCGCCCACGCCACCGACCTGATTTCTCACATTCGCGAAAATTTCGACTTCGGCATCGCCGGCGCCTGCTACCCGGAAGGCCACACTGAATCGCAGAATCTGGAATCCGACATCGATTACGCCCGAATGAAACAGGATCTGGGCGCCGACTTCCTGATCACTCAACTGTTCTACGACAATTCGTACTTCTACGGCCTAATGGAGCGAGCTGCCGCCGCTGGCATCAACGTGCCAATAATCCCCGGCGTTCTGCCGATTCTCAGCACGCCGCAGATTCGTCGCTTCACCTCCCTCTGCGGCGCGAGCATCCCACCGGAACTGGATGCCCGCCTGGAACGGTATGCCGACGACAACCGCGCGGTCAGGGAAATCGGCATCGAACACGCCACTCGACAGGCCGAAGACCTGTGGTCCAACGACGTGCCGGGAATCCATTTCTACGTGCTCAACCGCCGCTACTCCGTCTCTCACATTCTGCGAGATCTGAATATAGACGATCACACCGGCGAATGAATTTGAGTGTCCGGGGCACCGAGTACGGGCCTCGCCCGTGGAGCACCGCCGACTCTTTATCGACCCGGGCATCCGGTCCAACTCTGGAGATACCATGCTGACTACTGGAGTGGACTTCATCGAAATCGACCGCATATCCGGGGTGTTGGAACGCCACGGCGAACGATTCCTCCGCCGCGTCTTCACGCCGGGTGAAATCGCCTACTGCCGGGGACGGGCCCCCAACCTGGCTGCCAGATTCGCCGCCAAAGAGGCGGTAATGAAATCGCTTGGCACCGGTTTTCGGGGTGTCGGTTGGCGCGACGTGGAAGTGGTGCGGGCGCCCAGTGGCGCGCCCAGCCCGCGGTTGCACGGCCGCGCCCGCCGCCGAGCGGAACGTCTCGGCGTCACGGAAATCGCAATCAGCCTCACTCATTCGCGCGGTTTTGCCATGGTGGTAGCCGTAGCTTCACGCCCTGACACTCCGGAAACCCGTGGAGTTTCCGAGGCTACGCTGTGGGGGGAGGCCACCGCGCCGGCTTCCGGCTAGAAGGGAGTGACCTGCAATAGACTGCCCTGTTCCAGGCGCAGGATCCGGTTGACCAATCACACAATCTGCCGGCCTCGCGCCAGCATACGAATCTGCCGCAACACTGCCCCCAACCGCCATACGACCATGCCTCGCACGCCAATCAATGTTGTCACAGTGGCCCAGATGCAGGCGCTTGAATCTGCATCAGAGCAAGCCGGCGTCAGCACAGATACGCTGATGGAAAACGCTGGATTGGCTTGCGCCGTCCATATACGGGAGCGTATGAACGGTGCGGCGGGCCGACGGGTCCTGCTGCTGATCGGTCCTGGCAACAATGGCGCAGATGGCCTGGTGATCGCCAGGCACCTTCGGAGATGGGGCGCGGACGTGCAGTGCTATGTGGTGCGCGGCCGTCCCAATGACGATCCCAAGATGGATTCCGCGCTGGCATACGGGGTATCGGTGTTGGACGCGGCGGACGACCCGGACCGGAAATCGTTGGAGTCCCTCCTGGCCGGCGCGGACCTCGTGGTTGACGCCATTCTGGGCGCGGGCCGATACCGTCCGTTGACTGGCATCGTCCAGGAGGTCGCCGCGTTGGTCAATCACCATCGCAGCCAGGAGGCACGTCAGACTGTCGTATCCGTTGACCTGCCCACTGGAGTCAATCCCGACACCAGCGACGCGGATATGGGTAGCATAGCTGCTGACCTCACACTGGCGTTGTGTTGCCCGAAGTTTGGCATCGCGAGTTTTCCGGGCGCAGGATTCGCCGGCCAGATCGTCGTGTTGGACATTGGCCTGCCTGAGGCAGCCTTGAACGACGTAAGCCTGACCACTGAATGGATGACTGAGACCTCAGCGTCCCGGTTGATCCCAGCCCGGAGACTGGATTCCCACAAGGGCACATTCGGGCATCTGCTGATCGTCGCCGGGAGCCGCAACTACGTCGGCGCGGCGGCTCTGGCCGCCCGGTCAGCGCATCGCGCCGGCGCCGGTTTGGTGACTCTGGCCACCCCTGAATCTGTGTATCCCATCGTTGCGTCGCAACTCACCGAAACCATTCACCTGCCCTTGCCCGAGGATGCTGAGGGCCGTGTTGACGTCGAAGGGGCTGATGTCATCAGCCGGCAAGCGGGCAGCTATTCCGCCCTGGCAGTTGGTTGCGGCATGGGGCGATCTCCGGGAACCGTCGCGTTCATCGATCGATTGTTGCTTTCCTCTTTCCTGAACCCCGCCGATCCGCATGGGATTGGCTGGAAAACTGTGGTGGACGCTGATGGCCTCAACAACCTGGCGCAATGTGACGATTGGCCGGACAGGCTGCCATATCCCACCGTATTGACTCCGCACCCTGGCGAGATGGCCACTTTAACAGGACGCGCAACCACCGAAATTCAGGCGGATCGTTTGGATATAGCTGCCCGGACAAGCGCAGGTTGGCAACAGACCGTGCTGCTCAAAGGCGCTCACACAGTTGTCGCGGACCCTGATGGGCGCCGTTGCGTTCTGCCGTTTTCCAATCCCGCGTTGGCTGCCGGCGGCACTGGGGACGTATTGACCGGCATCATTGGAGCGTTGTTGGCCCAAGGTTTGTTTCCTTACGAGGCAGCGAATCTGGGTGGTTTCCTGCACGCCACCGCCGGCGAAGAAGTCAGCCGACAACGCGGCGCGGCGGGAGTGGTGCCGAGCGACCTTCTGGACCGGATACCCGGCATCATGCACAGGCTGAGGGCGGGCTGAAGGCGGAGTATTAAATGCGGCCAGTGCTGAATCCCCAGCAAATCGAGTTGCTGAACCGCACGCCGATCGGCCGTCTGGCAACTGCCGACGAACACGGCCGCCCATACGTCGTCCCCTTTTGTTTCGCGTGCGATGGTGTAAGTGTCTATTCGGTCCTGGACGCCAAACCCAAAAATGCCGATCTCAGGAGACTGAGGCGGGTACGGAATATACTGGTCAACCCGCGCGTCTCTTTCGTCGTCGATCATTACGAATCCGATTGGTCAAAGCTGTGGTACCTATTGGTCCAGGGGCGAGCGGAACTGATCGATGCCGGAGAGGAACAGGCGGCTGCCATCGCGCTGTTGCGGCGGAAATACGCTCAATACGTGGACATGGAGTTGACCGACAGTCCGGTGATAAAAATCACGCCCGAACGGGCAACAGGCTGGACTGGCGGTTGACCAACCGAGTTACCACCCAAGCGGCAGCGGCAGCGGCACGCCGCTCTGATACTGCCCACACATCCGCAAGCAATGGAACGCCTCCGGTTGGCGACGGTTGCCGCCACAGCGATTCTGGCGGACGGCGTATCAGCGCTGCAGACGTTGCCGTCGTCGAAGCGATAGGCCTCCCATCACCGGCCCCTGCGGGCGTGTTGAACCCCGTCCCAATATCCTTGACCCGAAACACCACCACCCATAGAATGCCCGCATCCCCACGTGCTGGCGAGGTGCCATGACTCAACTGGTTTTCATCCACGGGCCCGGAGCCGGAGGTTGCGCCGACTCGTATGTGAACCAGCTGTCTCATTACCCGGGCAGTCTGGCGCCGCACCTTCCCGGCCACCTGGGCGGAACGGCGTGTTCCAGCGTTGAACGCTACACCGACTGGCTCAGGGGCTGGCTCCACGGACAGGGGCACGACAGCAACCTGGTGCTAAGCGGCTTCACCCTGGGCGCCTGCATCGCGCTGCAATATGCCCTGGATTATCCCGACGAGGTCAAGGGATTGGTGTTGATGACCATCGCCATGCGTCCCAAGCAACGACGAGCCCAGGACTTGCAATTCCGGTTGGACGCGGCTGAAAACGCCGAAACCTACGAAAAATGGCTTGGCATGATGGGCGGCATCATGCACTTCATCGAGCCCAGACTCCGCGCCAGCCTACTGCAACGGCATCGGGAAGTGGGACCGGTGGCGCAACACCGGGATCTGGTCGTCATCGACCGCTTCGATGTGCGCGACCGAATACACACGTTGCGCGTGCCGCTCCTGCTCATCCAGGGCGTGGATGATCCACTGGCGACCGGCGACTACGAGGAGGAAATTCACCGTGCCGTCCCCGGTTCTAAACTGATCAAAATGACCGAAGCCGGTCATTTCCCAATGGTGGAGAAACCTGAGGAGGTCAATGACGCGATAGATGCCTTCCTGCGAGATATTGCCTGAGTCAAACGGGTTTTCTTCCGCCGTATCGAACCGGAAGTCGATTCGGTCAAATCATCGCCTCCCCTACACGCACAGACCTTACGCTTTGGAGGAACCATATCGTGGACGGAGTTACCGCTGTAGCAAATGTTTTGAAGATGGAAGGCGTCGATTGGATCGCCGTCATGCCTTCCAACCCCTTGATCGAGGCCGCGGCCATTGCCGGCATCCGACCGGTGGTGTGTCGCCAGGAGCGCACCGGCGTCCACATGGCCGACGGGTTTTCCCGCGTCACCAATGGCAAAAAGACCGGCATATTTCTCGCCCAGAACGGGCCGGGCGCGGAGAACGCGTTTGGCGGTGTCGCCCAGGCCTATGCCGACTCTGTGCCAATCCTGGTCTTGCCTGCGGGAGTCGCCCGGCATCGCATCGGCGTGGAGCCCAACTTCCATCCGGTGCGGGCCTTTGAGTCCATCACGAAATGGTCGGCCCACGTGAACTTCGCGGACCGTGTTCCGGAGTTGATGCGGCAGGCGTTCACGAAGTTGCGCTCCGGCAAACCCGGCCCGGTGCTGCTGGAGATCCCGTCGGACCTGTCGTCTGACCAGATCAGCGAAGAGGATTTCGATTACATCCCGCCCGTGGCGATGCGGGTCGCTGCGGATCCCGCCGCCGTCACGCGGGCGGCCCGCGGGTTCATGTCCGCCCAGCGACCTGTCATCATGGCCGGTCAGGGAGTGCTGTATGCCGAGGCCACCGACGAACTGATGGAGTTGGCCGAGTTCCTGCAGATCCCGGTGCTGACTACCCTCGAAGGCAAGAGCGCATTCCCCGAAAATCACCCGTTGTCGCTGGGCGTGGGCGGATCCAGCCAAACAGGGCAAGTGCATCGATTCCTGTCCAACGCGGATGTGATCTTCGGCGTCGGCGTCAGCTTCACCAAGAGCAGTTTTACCGTGCCCATCCCGGCCGGAAAGACCCTGATTCACCTGACGAACGGCGACAGCGACATCAACAAGGATTACCGCACTGAGTACCCGGTTCTAGGCGACGCGAAGTTGGCGCTGCGGCAGTTCATCGACGAGTTGAAGGCCATGGGGGCTCAACAGCGGGCTCCAAACCAGGAACTCACCGACGAGATCGCCGCAACCCGAGACGCATGGATGGCCGAGTGGCTACCGCGTCTGACGAGCGATGAGGTGCCGCTGAACCCGTACCGAGTAGTGTGGGACATCATGCACACCGTTGACCTGGACAACACCATCGTCACCCACGAATCGGGCAGCCCGCGCGAGCAGGTATCCCCGTTTTGGGAAGCGCGGGCGCCGCGCAGTTTCATCGGTTGGGGCAAGTCAACTCAGTTGGGATACAGCCTTGGCCTCGCCATGGGCGCGAAGATGGCCGCTCCCGAAAAGATGGTTATCAACTTCATGGGCGACGCGGCCTTCGGCATGGTGGGACTGGACGTCGAAACGGCGGTACGCGCCAACATCCCCATCACCACGGTTGTTATGAACAACTCCACCATGGCGATCTACCCGGACAGTCGCATCCCGACAGCCGTGGAGCGTTACGGCATCAAGGATCTGAGCGGCGATTTTTACCAAGTGGCGCTGGCGTTGGGCGCCTACGCTGAGCAGGTCCACACGCCCGAGGAGATCAAGCCGGCGATGCAGCGGGCCATGCAGGCCAACGCTGATGGCCGTCCGGCCCTTCTCGAATTTATCACCAAGGAAGAGGGCACGTTCTCCAAGTTCCGGTTCGATTAATGACCGTCGGTCGTTGAATCGCCGATGTTTTGCCGGGGGCGGACGTAGTTCCGCCCCTGTTGCGTGGGCAATACCGATCATTGAACCGCCGGAGAGCATCGGCGTGCCCTGGTTTCAATCGCGAGGAGCACCTCACGCGGTTAGACAAGTCCGCCGCCGGTGGTTGGAACGGTTTCGGGCGCGGGAGAGTTGATGTTGCGCCGCGCTGTGTAGATGGCCCGCCTGGCCATCGGAAAACAGTGACTTCCGCCCGTATCCCGACCGCGATTGCATCCGGTACGATGTCTGATAATCCCCGATGTGTTGGTGCCTATCATGGTGATCGCCCGTTCTCAGATCGAAGTAGCTGACCTGGAGGCTTTCCAAGAGGAGCTTGAGCGGATTATCTCCGGACAAAATTCCGGTGAACCTCATAATCCGCCCGAATGCACACCGCCGGGATCGCCGGTTGATGAATCAACGCAGCAGAAACGATCCAGGGGACGGGATGGCGTTGCCGCGAGGCCTTCATACCAGCCGACGATACGACAGTTGCCGGCGCAAGAGCGTCCTCGCGAACGGTTGCGGGAGCATGGGTCGCGGTACCTGAACAACGCGGAACTGGTCGCCATCCTGCTGCGAACAGGCATCTCCGGTGAAAACGCGATCAGCCTGGCCATGCGGTTGCTCGCTGAATTTGACGGGCTGCCCGGTTTGGCCGGCGCGGACTTTGCCGACCTCATCCAACAACGCGGGCTCAGCGATGCCAAAACCTGCGAGATTCTTGCGGCGCTGGAGTTGGGCAGGCGTATCGCGTCGCTCGCCCCGGCGGAACGATCGCAGATTTCCTGCCCGCAGGATGCCGCCAACCTGGTATCTGCCGAGATGGGTCTGCTGTCCCAGGAAAACCTGGTGGTTCTGCTCCTGAACACGAGAAACCAGGTAGTGGCCAGGCGTACCATTTACATCGGCACGGTGAACAGCAGCGCAGTCCGCCCCGCCGAAGTCCTGCGTCCCGCGATTCGGGAAAACGCGCCGTCAATTATCGTTGTCCATAACCACCCATCAGGCGACCCGACACCGAGTCCGGAAGACGTCGCCGTAACGCGAGACCTGGTGGCCGCAGGCAAATTGTTGGACATTGAACTCCTGGACCATTTGGTGATAGGACAAGGCGGACGCTTCGTCAGCATGAAAGAAAGGCGTCTGGGATTTGACCAAATCTGAATAGGCGTGTGACAATTCCTGTTCATCGGGGCATTCGGGTTGGACGACCAAGAATCGAGTCCAGTCCCCTTCGACGAGTGAAGGGGAGCCAGGTAGAAAAGCCCATGGTCTCGCCCCTGTAAACATAAGGAGATCAGATGACGAGCAAGTATTTTCTGCAAACGGAAGGCCGTGGTTACAAAGAACTAGCGGAAGGCGCGCGCACCCGAACATTCTGGGGCGAGCAGATGCTGTTTTCGCTGGTGGAAGTCGATGCCGGAGCGACTGTGCCGCTGCATACCCATCCGCATGAACAGGGCGGGATCATCGTGGAGGGCGAGCTTGAGATGGGGATTGGCGGTGAGGTGCATATCCTGAAGCCCGGAGATATGTACATAATCCCCGGGGAAGTGGAACACTACGCCAAAGGCCAGGATGTGAAAGCGGTCGCGTTGGACATATTCAGCCCGGTTCGCGAGGAGTTCAAATACTAGGCGTCATCGTCGAAATACTCGGCCACTGCCAGCACAAGGTTGCCCATGTGGGGGTGGTCGGGTTCGACATCGACGTTGATGCCTGATTCGTGGAGTTTGCGGGTGCATACCGGCCCAACCGACGCCACGGCCACGCGGCGGTCCAAACTGCCCCGCAACGATTCCTCCCGTCCGGCATCCCTGGCGATGCACAGCAGGTTGGGGACCTGCGGCCGGCTGGTGAATGCAAGAGCATGCACTTCGCCCCGCTCCATGCGGTCGATCAGGTTCAGGACCGGCCCGGTATCGTCCGGCAGGCCCCAATCGTAAAGGGTCAATTCCTGGTATTCCGCACCCTGTTCACGGAGGTAGGTGGGCAATGCGGCGTCGGGGCCTCCATAGCGCTGGAAGATAATCCGTTTCCCCTCCAACCGCAGACCGGAAATAGCGGCGATCAGGTCGGCGGAAGTGTAGGGTTCCGGCGGCATGATGTCGATGGGGATCTTGTGCCGTCTCAAGATCCGTCCGGGTTTTGGGCTCCGAGCCACGACGGTGATGTTGCGGAGACCTGCTTCGAACTCCTGAAGCATCCCCATGGCCTCGGCAATGCCCATCATGGCGTTGGCGCCGACTCCGGTCAGAAAGATGGCCGCATCGACGTGGCCGTCGCACACATACTTGATAGCCTGCTGCGCCTCTGGGCTATCCTCCAGGTAATGTTCCTGGAGAACCGGCGCTCCGCAGGGCACACCCCCATGACGACGGATGAGGCTGGCCATTTCATCGGGCATTCGAGCCTCGACGAAGGCCAGCACCCTTCCATTGAGGGATTTAGCAGCCATCGCGGTAACCGTCGGCCGCTAGACGGCGCATTCGCCCTCGCCCCTTTCCAGCACGTACTGGATGGTGCGCTCCCAGTCAAAGTACATTTCGCCGCCGCCCTCGGCTTCGTGGCCAACCTCCTGGGCTCGCGCCGCCACCGAGGTCAGTTCTTCCAAGCCCACCCGGTCCAGGAAATCGTTGAACCGCTCGGAATCGTCGGCGCGGTTATCCTTGTAGTAGCTCACGATCTCTTTTAGCACGGACGGCACCAACTTGGCCGGAACCTTGACCTTGGGGACACGCGTCCCGATGCGTGAGTCTTCGACCCGGTTGTCGCCGTAGTTGCCGCCCAGGAAAAGCTCGTAGGACGGAATCTGTTGCCCTTCGGCGCCTTTTACCGCAGCGCCGTGGAATCCGATGTTGGCGATGTGGTGCAGGCCGCAACCGTTCGGGCATCCGCTCATTTTGATGCGGATATCCCCCACGCCCGCGTCGTCAGCCAAACCGTTCCACTCAGCCATCTCCGATTGCAGGGCCTTTGCCAACCCCATGGACGATGTGATGCCCAGCTTGCAACTGTCGGTACCAGGGCAGGACACCACGTTGGAGATGTGGCTGTGCCCGGCTTCGCCCAATTCCAGATCATTGAGAGCCGCCCAGACAGCAGGCAGATAACCGGTAGGCACCCACCGCAGAACGATGTTTTGCTCTTGCGTGGTGCGAGCCTTGCCGCCGGTGTATCGCCGAACTACATCGGCCAGACCGTGAAACTGCTCTGGGCTCAAATCGCCGCGTATGGTTTTGATATGTACGACGTGATAGCCGTCCTGCTTTTGGAGTTCCACGTTGGCATCCAGCCATGCCTGGTATTCCGTGCTGCTGTTGCCGCCGTTGATGGAAGCGGGCGGCGTTGGCGGGTCTTCCCGCTGAATATCCTCAGCCACCATGAGTGACCGGAAATCGATGGGGCCGATGTTCGCCAACTCGGCGTCCACCATGCTGCGGAATTCGTCCAGACCGATCTTGTCGATCAGCACCTTGAGGCGCGCCATCATTCGGTTCTTCCGCAGGATGTCCGCGTTGTTGAAGACCGTCCAAACCGCCAGCGCCACCCGCAGGTAATCGTCTTCGGAGACCCACTCGTACAGGGGCTTGGCCAGCCGGGGCATGATCGAGGTTCCGCCCCCGCAATAGACCTTGAAACCCTTGCGCTGTTCCCCGTCCACTTCCTTGTACTGGGAAACGTAGGTGAGGTCCTGAATAGCTGCGGCCACTTCATCCCGCTGGTCGTTACCGGTGAAGGCCGATTTGAACTTGCGCGGGAAGTTCTGCGTGATGGGATGCCGGACCCCGAACCGCACGTACGCGGTCAGGTAAGGCGTCGGGTCGAACACTTCCTCAGGGCTGACGCCGGCGGTAGCCGGCCCGACAACGTTGCGAACCGTGTTGCCGCAAGCCTCGCGGGTGGAAAGGCCGACGTGGCCTAGCAGGCGGAGAACCTCCGATGTTTGTTCCAGCGGGATGTGGTGGAGTTGAATGTTCTCGCGGGTGGTGATGTGCCCCTTCTTCAACGGAGCGTAACGATCGGCAATGTCCCCGAAGCAGTCCAGCATTTCGGCGGAGATAATGCCTCCGGGGAGTTTTACCCTGATCATCTGCACGTCGGCCTGTCGTTGGCCGTACACGCCCTGTCGCAAGCGGAACGGAGTAAAAACCGTGTTGTCCAGTTCGCCGCCGCGGAACCGGTCCACCTCGGCGTCAAACCGCCGGATCTCATCCTCCATGAACGGTATGATCGAATCCGCGTCCTCAGCCAGTTGTATGCTGGCTGCGTGGATTTCTTCCAAACTTGGAGATTGGGCTTGAATGGTCAAGGTATCCTCCTCAAACGAGACATAAAAAAACCCACCGAGCCAAATGGCAATCTCGGTGGGAGCGGATGGCGCCTGTGCCAGTTAAAATCAGGTTAATCCGGCCCCCAATGTGCGGGGACAAGAACAGGTGCACGCGGCGTTGCTTTTGCAATTACTCTGCATTTGCGAAAACTATACCCATTGGGTCGGGAATTGTCAACAAGCCCCGGATGCGGTTTTTTGCCCTAACGCAATGACCGATTGTCCGGACGCATGCCGACCATCCGGCCGGAGACCAGCCACAGCACTCGCTCTGCGACGTTGGTGGCGCGGTCAGCAATTCGTTCGAGGTTGTGCGCCACCCACAGCAGGTAGGTGGCACGTTCGATTGTCCTGGGATCGGACAGCATGTACGTCAGCAGTTCTCGATAAATCTGGTTGTAAAGGTCGTCGATGACGTCGTCATCCGCACAGATTTTACGCGCCAGCCATTCGTCTCGCCCGGTATAGGCCTGGAGGCTTTCGTCGAGCATTTTCAGCGCAAGTTCGGCCATCCTGGGAATGTCGATCAGGGGTTTGACCAACGGTTGGTCTCCGATGCGTATGCAGATTTTAGCGATGCCTTCGGCGTAATCTCCCATACGCTCCAGTTCCACGCCGATGTGTACGGCTGACATCACCGACCTCAAATCCACGGCGGTGGGATGTTGGGTCGCCAGGATCATGACGCATTTTTCTTCCAGGAGGTCCTGCAACTGGTCGATTTCATCGTCGTCGTCAATAACCTGTTGCGCCAGCGCCACGTCCTGAGTTTCCAGCGCGCTCAATGCAAGCTTCGTTGCGGACTCGACCAGACGCCCCATTTCGGATAGCTGCGTTTGCAGATCACTCAAATCGCGTTCGTAATCGGAACGTAACATTGCTGCGCCTCCGTTTGATGCCCGTCGCGCGGGTACGGCGTGCCCCTGGTTGGGGCTACCCGAACCGACCGGTGATGTAGGCTTCGGTGCGTTCGTCGGACGGGTTGGTGAACACCGCTCTGGTATCGCCGAACTCGATGAGGTGGGCTACCCGGTTTTCGTCAGGCAACAGGAACGCCGTCTTGTCCGAAACACGACCGGCCTGCTGCATATTGTGGGTCACGATAACGATACTGTAGCGTTTTTTGAGTTCCTGCATCAACTCTTCGATGGCCAAGGTAGCGATGGGGTCCAGCGCGGAACATGGTTCGTCCATCAGGATGACGCTGGGTTCAACCGCCAGCGCGCGCGCGATGCACAAACGCTGCTGTTGGCCGCCGGAAAGCGCCAGCGCGGATTCTTTCAGACGGTCCTTCACCTCGTCCCACAAGGCCGCGCCCTGCAATGATTCTTCGACAATATCGTCCAGATTCCCGCTGAAACCGTTGATTCGCGGGCCAAACGCGATATTGTCGTAGATCGATTTCGGGAATGGATTCGGTCGTTGGAACACCATGCCAATCCGATAACGGATCTGCGTGGGATCAGATTCCGGGGAATAGAGGTTGAAATCGCCAAACCACATTTCGCCTTCCATGCGGAAGATCTCAATGAGGTCGTTCATGCGGTTGATGCACCGCAGGAGCGTGCTTTTGCCGGCGCCGCTGGGGCCGATGATCGCCGTGATTTCGTTCTCCGGCATGTCCATGGTGACGCCTTCCACCACCTTGTTGGACCCGTAATAAACTCCAACATCAATGGCACGAATGGCCGGGCAAGCGGTCACCTCGGTTGCAGCCATGGCGTTTTACCCCCGTTGGTTCCTTTGCAGACGGTTGCGCAGGAAGATCGCGAACGCGTTCATTCCCAACAGCATGATCAGCAGGACGACGATGCCGGCTGCCGCCAGTTGATGGAATTCTTCCTGCGGTTTTGAGATCCAAACGTAAATCTGAATGGGGAGGACGGTGAAACGGTCCAGCGGATGGGCCGGGGCAAAAGACACGTACGACAACGCGCCCATTATCACCAGCGGCGCCGCCTCGCCCATGGCGCGGCTGACGGCCAAGATGATTCCGGTGAGTATTCCGGGCAAGGACTGGGGAAGCACCAACCGCCAGACAACCTGCCACCTGGTGGCGCCCAGGGCATAGCCGCCCTCGCGTATGGACGAGGGTACCGCGCGAATGGCCTCCTGAGACGAAACTATCACCACCGGCATAATCAGGAGGGCCAGCGTGAGGCCGGCCGACAGTGTGCTCTTGCCCAAAGCGAACAGGGCCACGAATATGCTTAGGCCCAGGATACCGTAAACGATGGAGGGAACCGCGGCGAGGTTTTGGATGTTGGTTTGAATGATCTCCGCGATTCGACTTCGGCCTGAGTATTCCTCCAGGTAAATCGCTGCTGAAACGCCCACCGCGAATGAAACCACCACGCAGATAGCCATAACCCACAGGGTGCCGATGATGGCCGGGAACAGCCCGGATTTGATTGCCTTGCTCGAAGGTCCATCCGTGAAGAGCGTGCCTATCGAGGTGCCTTCCAGGTTGTACCAACCGAGCGCTTCGGACACAACGCTGTACAGCAAGGCGACCAACATGATCAGGGCGATTATGACTGCGGCGACGCAGACTCCGTAGAAAATGGCGGCTTTACGCTTGCGCGCCGACAAACGACGGTTGTAATTCTGATTGATGCCCATTGCCATTATTCGTACACCTCGCGGAACTTGGAGACGACGAACTGACTGGCGAGATTCATGAGCAGGGTAATGACGAACAGCGTGATGCCAACTGCGAAAAGGGCCTGGAATTGAGCGGTTCCCGGTATGGCGTTATCGCTGAAGTTGGTGGTCGCCATGAACCCGGTCATGGTGTTCACGGGATCCAGAGGGTTGAAGGTCAGTTTTTCGTTCTGCCCAGCCGCGATGAACACGATCATGGTCTCGCCGACTGCGCGGGACATTCCCAGGATAAAGGCCGCCACGATCCCGGACAAAGCGGCGGGCACCACGACTTTGGTGGCGACCTCAACCTTGGTCGCGCCGAGGGCGTATGCTCCCTCGCGGAGGGAGATTGGGACGGCCCGCATCGCGTCTTCGCTCAGACTTGAGACCATTGGGATAATCATTACGCCCATCACGACGGCAGCGGACAGGGCGTTGAAGATGCCCACGTCATCGCTGATGGTCCGCAGCAAAGGCGTGATGAAGAACAGGGCGAAGAATCCATACACGACCGTTGGTATGCCAGCCAGGACCTCCAGGATGGGCTTGGTGATGGCGCGGAGCCTGGGGTGCGCGTACTCGCTGAGGAAAATTGCGCAAAGCAACCCCAATGGGACCGCCACCAGCATCGCCAGGACTGCGATCATCATGGTCCCCACCAGGAGTGGCCAGATGCCGTACGATCGAGGCACCAGCAGGGTCCGCCACTTGGTATCGGTAAAATACCGGTACCAGCGCACTTTTTCCGGCACGGAGAAGGATTCCGTCTCGACGCCCACTCCCTTGCCGGCCCCGGCAATGGCTGCCACGGTCACTTTGTATGATCGCCCCGGACCGGCGTTTGAAATGACGCACGTCGTTCGTTCCGCAGACAGGTTTTGGCAGTCGGTCAGGTCGAGGTTGAGATCAGGGTGGATGGATACGTCGTACGATGTGGGATTCTGGCCCAAGTTTGGCCGGTCCCACTCCACGAAAATCAGGGACTCGGTGGTAGCGCGAACCCCAATGCGCGGGATAATTCCGGGCGCCAGCCCCGTGGGGGCCGCATCGGCGCCGGCTAAACCAACGGCCTCGCTGGTTACTTCCAACTCGCTGCGCTTCTCCTGGTAGAAATCCGACGCGAAGAAACGCACTCCCTCAAACAGGAGGACAGAGATGATCCCCACCGTGGTCAGAACCGAGACGGTGGTCAAAAGAAAAAGTACCCACTTGACGATCCGTTCAAGGAGGTACTTGTTGCCGTTTCCAGTCAGCGCTTTACCGGCTGCAGGCGTGTTGGCGACTCCCGGTTTGGGGCCAAGTATTTTGTCGAAGAGCAAGGCGCTTCACCTTCAGGGCAACCTGATGATCGACAACCAACTCGGGATCCGGCGATCCCTCAGCCGCTGCATGTACCGTTTGGCACGTCTATAATAAGCCGGCCGGGCAATTCCGGCAACCCGAGATGTACGGTTCGATCAAAATGCCTACAGGACAGTCCCGGGCGGGCGCTGCCCTCGGCGCAAGTGAGGGTGCGAGTTGAGCGACAAACTTCAATTGAGCGTGGTTGACCAATCTCCGATGCGTGAGGGCAGCAACGCTGGAACGGCCCTGCGGGAGACAATCCAATTGGCCGTGGCGACGGAAAAATTGGGTTATCAACGGTATTGGGTGGCGGAGCACCACAATCTGCCCAATTTCGCGGGCACGGCCCCGGAAGTGATGGTTGGCCAAATTGCCGCACAGACCCGAAGGATCAGGGTCGGATCCGGCGGCGTGATGCTGCCCCACTACAGCTCCCTCAAGGTAGCGGAAACATTCCGAATCCTCGATTCGCTATACCCGGACCGGATCGACCTGGGAATCGGCAGAGCGCCCGGAAGCGACCAGATCACGGCCGCAGCGTTGGCTTACCCAAGTATGCCCAAGGACGTGCGGCATTTCCCGCAGCAGGTGCGCGACGTCATCAATTACCTGGGTGATTCTCAACCCGATGACCATCCATTCAACGAGGTCATGGCATCCCCAGACGAGCCGGACACGGCGCCGCAGGTCTGGCTCCTGGGATCACGGTACGAATCGGCGTTCATGGCCGCCAAAATGGGGCTGCCGTTCGCGTACGCCCACTTTTTCGGGATGGGGGCCATCGACGGCCCGCAGATTGTCGAATCGTATCGCCAGAACTTCGAGGCTTCTGAGTACCTGACAGAGCCGTTGGTGAACGTGGGCGTGCAGGTGCTATGCGCAGATACCGAAGAGGAAGCGCTCAGGATTTCCTCTAGCCGCAACCTGGGGCGCTTGCGGTCGGTCACCGGCCGGGCCAAGGGAATCCCGTCGCCGGAACTGGCGGCGAATTACAAGTATCTGGCCAACGAATGGCAGTTCATCCAGCAGTACATGAGAAACTGTGTGGACGGCGACCCTGAACAGGTGAAGACTGGCCTTGAAAAAGTGGCAGAAGATTATCAAACCGCGGACCTCAGCGTGGTAACCATCTGCTACCACTATGACGACCGCGTGCGCTCCTACGAGTTGGTGGCCGATGCGTGCGGGTTGGAACCGTTCTCGGAGGACTAGCGTTGAGTTGGCAATCGCCGACAATCAGGGGCGGGTTGGAAACCCGCCCCTAGTCGTTGAACGTTACCCAAGGTGGTACGGGTACCCAAACTAGGCGCCGAGTTTGGCGGCGAGGTCCACGAAACTGTGGGCGACCACGTTGAACGACGGGTCCGGAGTGGGATCGGGTGTGCGATCGGGGCCGTGTTCGCGAGGTCGGGGCACGAATGCCGTGCGCAGTCCAACCTTGGCCGACGCGAGCAGATCGCCCTGGTGCGCAGCAACCATCATCACCTGCTCAGGCTTGAGGCCCAGGAGTTTGACGGCGGTGCCGTAGCTTTCCGGGTCGGGCTTGTAGTGGTGGGCCACCTCGGCGCCAAGGATGCAGTCCCAGGGCATCCCGCCGTTCTTCGCCATGTTGGTCATCAGTGCGATGTTGCCGTTGGACATCGGGGCGATGACGAACTTGTTTTTGAGCCGGTACAAGCCCGGCACGCTGTCGGCCCAGGGACGGAGGTTGTGCCAGAAGTAATTTACCTCCATCTTTTCGTCGTCGCTCAATCCACTGATTTCGAACTCGTCCAGCACCTCGTCGAGAGACATACGGTGAAGCGCGTCGAGGTTGGTCCACGGGAGTTCACCGTTGCGTACCTTGTCC
Organism: Dehalococcoidia bacterium; assembly: GCA_963668585.1. GTDB lineage: Bacteria > Chloroflexota > Dehalococcoidia > Lucifugimonadales > UBA3495 > Bin87. The sequence goes on from OY764869.1 coordinate 2,580,168, forward strand.
ATGTACGGGCGGTATTTTCCACGCCAGGCATCAGCGAAAGCGCCCCAATCGCGTTCGATGCCCTTGATGCGGCCCATGTTGGCGCACTGTTCGATGATGCTTGAGCGCCAGTCCACCACGGTGCCGAATACGTCAAAAATGCAGGCCCTGACGTCAAGGCCCAGAGCTGAGTCGGCCATGTTCAATGTCTCCTTATTTTCTGCTATCGAGGATTGCAGTGCGTATCGTAGCATAACGCCGCAAACGAGGCGCCGGCGCGGCAGGTTCCCCTCCGGGTTTCAGAGCGCGCGGGCGGAGCGTATGGGGCAGACCGGCAGAGCCTGCTAACGACCAGGGACATCCGTAGGACACCCGGGTCAATCGACGACGATATCCATTAGGATGGCTGCCAGCCGTTCCGGTTCCGTTACCATGGGATCATGTCCAGTATCGATGTGGTGGACACCCCAGCCACTTTCCCGGGCGCGCTGGGCAACCGGGTCGAATCCCGACTCGCTGCACAGGATGAACTCCCTGCGCAATTTGGCTGCTTCGGGATGGCCGGTTCGGACCGGTTGGGCGAAGGTCATCGTGGGCTGCGGGCAGAGCCTGGGCAGCATGAACGCCTGATCGGCGGGGTCGGTGATGGCCCAGCGTTCGGCGATTTCCTCGACGGTAGTGGGATGAGGCATGAAAGGTTCGCCGTCGGAGATATGCTGACGGATGCGGGCTACGAAATCAGCGCCGCGCACCGCGGCCAATTGGTCGACCATTGCTTCGCTGTTGTCCGGAGCGACTCCGTTTACATAAACCAGTTTGGCAATGCGGTGGGGTACGAGCTCCGCGACTCCGGTGATAACCATGCCGGCGTAGGCGTGGCCCACCAGCGCGACATCCGAAATGTCGTTGCACTCCAGCAACTGCACTATGTCCCGAACGTGCAGGTCCAGGTTGAGCACGGCTGGAGGTATCAGCCTCGCCAAGTGTTCCCGGTCACCCAGGCCGGTGAGGCTGGGGGACAATACGGTGTGGCCTGCCTGGCGGAGAATCGGAGCGGTTTTCCACCAGCACCAACCGCCGTGCCATGCGCCGTGAACCAGTACGAAATTCGCCATGTCGATGTCCTACATCACCACTACGGAACGCAGGACCTCGCCACGACCCATGCTGGCGAACGCCTCTTCCACATCATCTATACAGATTTGCTCGCTGACGAAGGCGTCAAGGTCCAGCCGGCCCTGCTGGTAGAGGTCTATCAGCATTGGGAAATCGCGAGTTGGCAGGCAGTCGCCGTACCACGATGACTTGAGGGAACCGCCCCGTCCGAAGACTTCAATCAGGGGCAGTTCGATTTTCATGGTGGGATCTGGAACCCCGACGAGCACGACGGTGCCTGCGTGATCGCGCGCGTAGAAGGCCTGCTCATAGGTAGCCGGATTGCCCACCGCTTCTATGGCGACGTTGACTCCGTTGCCGTCGGTCAGTGCGCGGATGGCCTCTACCGGGTCGGTCCGCGTGGAGTTGATGGTATGCGTGGCGCCCATGCCCTTGGCCCATTCCAGTTTGCGATCGTCGATATCCACCGCGATGATGGTGTTGGCGCCAGCCAGTCGGGCCCCGGCGATCGCGGCGTTCCCGACGCCTCCACAACCGATGACGGCGACGGAGTCCCCACGGCTCACGCCGCCGGTGTTGATTGCCGCGCCCAGCCCGGCCATGACCCCGCAGCCGATGAGACCGGCGGCCAATGGGCTCGCGGAGGAATCCACCTTGACCGCCTGCAGCGCGTCCACCAGCGTCAACTCGCAGAACGCTCCGATCCCGAGGGCCGGGGAAAGCGGCGACCCATCAGTCAACGTCATTTTCTGCTGAGCGTTTCGGCTGGCAAAGCAGTACCAGGGTCGGCCCCGAAGGCAAGACCGGCAATTGCCACACGGAGCGCGCCACGCCAGGATCACGAAGTCGCCGGGCTGTACGTTGGTGACGCCATCGCCAACCATCTCAACAATCCCCGATGCTTCATGTCCCAGGAGGAATGGGAACTCGTCGTTGATGGCCCCTTCTCGGTAGTGAAGATCGGTGTGGCACACGCCACAAGCCTGCACTCTCACCAATGCTTCACCCTCGGCGGGGTCGGGCACCAGTATTGGCGTCACTTCGACAGAAGCACCCCTGGTTTTCGAAACAACACCCTTGACTTCATTGACCGCCATTGACTTTCCCTCCGTATGCTCCGGCTGCGGGTCGCGTTGCAGCGGCTATAATGCCTCAACCCGTCGCCATCGTCAAAAGGCTGGAAAACATGGTCCAACGCGTTATTATCGACACCGACCCGGGAGTGGACGACACCGCCGCAATCCTCCTGGCGTTGGCGAGCCCCGAATTGAAAGTGGAAGCGCTGACGGCGTGCTACGGCAACGGTTCGATGCCGCAATGCGCGGCGAACGCCCGGCATATATTGGCGGTGGCGGGTCGCAGCGACATCCCGGTTTATGAAGGAGCCCACGGGCCGCTGCTACGCAATCCGACCGCAGGTTGGGCCGCGCATATCCACGGGGAGGATGCCCTTGGAGGCACGGCTGTTGTCGCGCGTGAAACATCGACACCGGCCGGCGTCGTTGCTCAGCACGCGGCGGTGGAGATCGCGCGTCGCGCTCTGGAATCACCTTGGGAAATCACCGTGCTGGCGTTGGGGCGAATGACCAACGTCGCGCTGGCGTTGCGGCTATACCCAGATGTCGGGGATGAGTTGGCGGGCGTGGTTGTGATGGGCGGGGCGGTGCGCGTGCCCGGGAACGTATCGCCGGTTGCAACGGCCAATCTGCACGAGGACCCGGAGTCTGCGGCGATCCTTTACGATTCGGGCGTCCCCATCGTTCAGGTTGGGCTGGACGTGTGCGATCACTGCGGGTTCTCGGATGAGCAGTTTTTCCGTCTGGAGGCTTCCGCCTCGCCGGCGATACAACTGCTGGTTTCGGCGTCAGGGTACACGCGGGCGGCGTATCGCCGGTTGGGTCGCCTGGCACACGGTGAAGCGGTCAGATACAACGACGTGCCGGCGGTTGCATACGCTGTGGACCCCACATTGATGACAACAGAACGATTGCCGGTGGCGGTTGATACCGGCAGCGAATTGACGCGGGGCCAAACCGTGGTGGACTGGTACGGGATGACGGGTCGAACGGCGAACGTGGACGTTTGCCTTGGCGTGGATGCTGAACGATTGACATCGATGGTGGTCAATCGGTTGATCGAACACCCTTGGCCGTCCGGATGACAAAAACCGGCGGTTCTCTGTGGCGCGTATGGTTCCTCGGAATATTTGGAGCCGACGTCGGTGCGGATCGCTTCGATGCTGCACGCGTTGGCTTTAGCGCGAGTATGGACGTCATCGGTATCGCTGATTGAGCCGTGCGTGGCTATGAGCGGACAACCCGTACCTCAGCAGGCAGCGATTCGGGAAATCCAGGTTAATCACTGCCAGAACTCGAAGAATTCCCGCAACGGCGGGACCATTGAAAAACCCCCTGCCAATTCGGAAGGGGGCCGATGGGTCCGCACGTTGATGGGATGTTCAACTGAGTGCAGCGACCGCAGCGCGTACCTCTTCATAGTCCGGTTCTGTGGTGGGAACGTCAGCCACCCAGTGGTAGCGTACTATTCCCTCAGCGTCCACGATGGTTACGGCGCGCTTGGCAGCGACATAACCCTGCATGCCGGCGAGGCCGTTCAAAGCCACGTCATAGGCGTTGACGACTTCACGGTTGTAATCGCTGAGGAATGTGTATTCGACGTTGTTGGCGGCTTTCCAGGCACCTTGCGCGAATGGCGGGTCCACCGTGATGCCGAGGACCACGGCGTTCATGTTGCTGAACTCCTGGATGCGGTCGCGCAGGGCACACATTTCGGTGGTGCATACACCGGTGAACGCGCCCGGAAAGAAGGCCAGCACGACATTTTTGCCGCGGTAATCACTCAGGCTGTGTTGTGTGGCGGGATTTTCGTGAAGGGTGAAATCAGGGGCGGCTTGCCCTACTGTGATAGCCATGTTCAGACCTCTGGTTGGGACGTTGGGGAAGTTGATGGGGCGACGCAGCCACGAACCAGGCAGCGACGGCTGGTATCTTACCACAACGTCCCTGGATCATCCGACGGTCTGAGTAGGGGCCCGAGTTCATGCCGCGGCTCAGACAAGTGGTAATGATTGCCGCGAGAGCGCACGCGCGCCCACTGTCCGCTCCCCCTCGACGGCAGCGGAATGAGCGGACTGTTTTATCGATCGAGGCGCAACGTCGAACCTCTACGAGCAAACGACCACGGGCGCTGGAATCGCTCAGTTTCCCAGTATCGGCAACTGACGGCAGGCGGCGGGCGTGCGGCGTATGTGATACATTGCGGCCCGAACATACCATGCAGCCCAGATATACCTTTGACAACGGGGCAGTATGACGCAACCGGAAGGGCAAGCGGCGCGGTTGCCGCTGGTTAATAAGCTATTTTTCACAGCCGATCATGTCGGCCTCCAGTCCATCGCTTACTTTCGACAGCAATGGGTGTTGTTTTTCCTGGTGCCGCCGGCCTTGGAAGGGGCGGCGCTCGTACCTGATATAACCGCTTTCGGTTTGGAGATTGACGCGCGGGTCTTCGCCGGGTTCCTGATATTCGCGGGGCGTTTCGTGGATGCGTTCACCGACCCGCTCATTGGCTGGTGGAGCGACCGCACGCGCAGTCCCTGGGGACGGCGGATCCCGTTCGTCCTGTTCGCCACGCCTTTTTACGCGTTATTCGGGGGGTTGATCTGGTTCCTCCCCACCGGCGAAAGCAGTTGGTGGAACGTGCTGTATTTCGTGATCATGCTGGAGTTGTTCTTCACGGCGGCGACGATGTCCAGCGGCGCGTTGGAGGCATTGGTCCCGGAGTTGACGCCGACTGCCAGCGACCGCATGAATTTGATCAGCCTGATCTTCCTGTTCGCGGTATTCGGCGCCGGGTTGGGTCTGGTGATCGGAGGTTTCATCAAAGATGCTTACGGGTTCAAAGTCGCGGGGACCATTTTCGCCGTAATCGCCCTGGTATTCCGGTACAACGCGCTCGCGGCGGTCTGGCGGCATGCGCCACGCGACACGATCCCGGCCCGGGTTCCGCTCTGGCGTGGCATCAAGGACACACTCCACAACTCCCAGTTCGTTTCGTTCCTGCCGACGTTTGTGATGTTCACCACCGGCGCCGGCATATTGCAGGGCTGGATTCCATTTTTCGCGGTCGGGATCCTGCTGCAGGACCGAGACGGCGCAACATCCAGTTTCCTGTCCACCAGCGTGATCGGGGGCGTAGTCCTGGCCGGCGTTATTATTTGGACCCTGTTTCTAACCGGCAGGGTTACCAAACGGCGACTGTACGGCATTTGCCTGGTGTTGAGTGGGTTGATCTTCCCGTTTTTCGGGTTAGTTGGGGTTGTTTCCTCGGAACACCTGTTGGCCCAGGGATTGATCTTCGCATTCGTTGCGGGGATGCCAATGGCCGCCATTTTCCTGCTGCCAAAGGGTTTGACCGCAGATATCGCCGACTATGACGCGGTTTTACGGGATGAACGGCGCGAGGCGATGTTCTACTCGACCCAGAACTTCTTTGAGAAAGTCACATATGCGTTGCCGCCGTTGCTGCTGAGCCTGATCTTGCAGTTGGGTGATTCGCCGGAGGATCCGATGGGGATACGCCTCGCCCCGTTGATGGCGGGGGCTCTGGTCCTGGTCGGCGCTACCCTGTGGTCCAAGTACCGCCTCCCGGACACGGTGAACCGGGAAACACTCACAGCAGCGGGGTTGTTGCCGGCGCGGTAGCGGATCGCCTGGTTACTATGGAAGACGACGGGGCAGGTTTCAAACCCGCCCCCACAGATTCCCGAAGCGAGTGTCAACCGTGCTGGGTTCCATCCATGTCTACTGGTCGAGTTGAGCGGCCAAAGCGGCGGCGTCCGTTACGGGAAGTTGGCAGGCGTAGTTCTCGCAAACATAAGCGGTGGGCTGTCCATTCTGCATGGGCCGGTGTTCCAGCAGCGGCGAATCCTTCAACGGAGGCTGGCCCGGGTCGGTCAGCCCGACGGCCACCTTGTTGGGCATGAACCGGGCGCCGATTTCACTCAGCATCTCGCGCGTCGCATCGGAATCAGGCGATCCCACGATCACAATCTCGCGAGGCAGCGACACGTAAAAATCGAGAGCGCCCAACCAGTACCCAGTGGCGCTGGGCGCGCGACCCATAAGTTGTTGCAGGGCACGAAGCGGTGTCGCCCCTTTCGATGAGTAATCGTCATTGCCGGTGATCACGCCGAGGCGCAGCAGCACATCGGTGGCGACGGAGCCTCCGCAGGGCTGTGCATTGTCAAAGACATCCCGCGGGCGAATCACCAGGGTTTCGTGGTCACTGCCAGTGTCGTAGAATCCGCCCGCCGCATCATCCCAGAACAGTTCGACCATACCGTCCGCGACGTGCACGGCTTCCTGAATCCAGCGAGGTTCCAGGGTGGCTTCGTGCAGGGCGATCAGGCCGTCCCCCAGGCAGGCGTAGTCCTCAAGATACGCCAGCAGTTTGGCTTCGCCGTTGCGCCAGGTGCGGAGTATGCGTCCGTTGGCATCCCGCATATTGTCCAGCAGGAAATCGGCATTTCGGCGAGCAGTTTCAATGTAGTCAACGCGGCCCAGGGCAGCCCCGGCTTCAGCGAAGGCGCGCAGCATGAGGCCGTTCCACGCTGTCAACACCTTGTCGTCAAGCAGCGGGTGAATACGCTCCTCGCGTACTTCCAGCAGGATTGCGCGTGCGCGAGCGATGGCATCGGAAAGAGTCTCGTCAGTTACTTTTTGCTGAGTGGCGTAATCTGCGGGGGGTCGAGAAACGTTGAGGATGTTGGCGCCTTCGAAATTGCCGCCCTCCGTTACGCCGTAGTAGCCCATCACCAAATCGGCGTCGTCGCCCAACAGCGGGCGGAGTTCTTCGGGGGTCCAGACAAAGAACTTCCCCTCCACACCTTCGCTGTCGGCATCCTGAGCTGAGTAGAAACCGCCGGCGGGGTCGGTCATCTCCCTGGTCACGTAGTCCAGGGTCTCTTCAGTGATGCGGCGGTAGAGCGGGTTGCGGGTAATCTGCCATGCGTGCAGGTAGAGGCGAGCCAGCAGTGCATTGTCATAAAGCATCTTTTCGAAGTGAGGCACCAGCCAATAGGCGTCGGTGGAATAGCGGTGGAAACCGCCCCCAACCTGGTCGTACATGCCCCCGTAGGCCATTTTCTGGAGAGTCAGTTCAACCATCTCCAGCGCGCGTACGTTGAACCCGTGCCGGTAGTAGCGGAGCAGGAATTCCGGCGTCATGGGCTGCGGGAACTTGGGCGCGTTGCCGAATCCCCCGTTGAGGTGGTCGAACTGGGTCGCAAGCTGGGAATAAGCGCCGTGCATCACCTCGGTGGTCAACGGCGTAAAGCCCCGGGGCATCTGTCCCGTGCGACCCATCTGCTCGGAAAGTTGGCGAGTGACACGGTCGATTTCGCTTTTGTTGGTGTGGTATGCCTCGCTGGCGGCGGCCAACAGCCGGGGGAAACCGGGCATCCCTTGACGATCCTCGGGAGGGAAGTAGGTGCCGCCGTAATAGGGATGCCCCTCCGGGGTAAGGAAGACAGTCATCGGCCAACCGCCGCTGCCGGTCATCATCTGGACTGCTTCCATGTACACGGCGTCGAGATCCGGTCTTTCCTCGCGGTCAACCTTGATGTTGACGAAGCGCTCGTTCATAACGGCAGCGATTTCATCGTTCTCAAAGGACTCTCGCTCCATGACGTGGCACCAGTGACAGGCGGAATACCCGATGCTGAGCAGTATGGGTCGGTCTTCGGTTCGAGCGCGGTTGAGGGCTTCTTCGCCCCAGGGATACCAGTCCACGGGGTTTTCGGAGTGTTGCAGCAGGTAGGGGCTGGTTTCTTTGGCGAGGCGATTGGGCATGGGGATACTCTCCACAGGTGACGAATCCGGGGGCGGCTATTTCGCGTATTCCATAGTGTGGAACCGTCTGATAGAATCCAATCGAAATTTCGCCAAGCATACCAGATACCGAGTCTGCCCCGACTCTGAAATGCAGATGTCACGAAGAACCCCAACCACGATCAACGCAGCGATTTTGCTGGCTGCAGTGTTGTTTGCCTGGCTGTCCTGTGCGCCTGCGTCGAGCAACGAAGGCGTCGATGTTGGCAACACAGTGCCGCCGTTTGCCATGACACTGGAGAACGGGTCGGAAATGTCGGTGAAAGATCTCGTGGATGACAATCAGGCGGTGCACCTGTTCTGGTTCGCCACGTGGTGACCAGAGTGCCGCGCTGAGTTGCAGACGCTGGATCCCATCGCATCCGAATACCCCGATATAGATTTCTACGTAATTTCCTATAACGAGCCGGTTGAGGTGATTTCCGACTATATCCAAGAGCATGGATATACGGATATGATCGCCGCTCAGCCGGTGGGAACCATGCTGGCCGATCTGGAAGTTACCAGGCAGATGGCGATGATGGCTGTCAACGGCGATGGCATTATCTATCATCGGCAGGTGATGGGCAGCGCGGACCAGTGGGGACCGTTCTTCACACATCTGTCGGAAGATCCTGACGCCGTGCCCGCCAGCGTGGAAGCGGAACGGCAGAAAGACCAACGGCAACACGACCTGCAACTGCCAAGTTGATGAGGATGATTGACGGCGTCGTTGACGCCGCAGAGCGAGGGATATGAAAAAGATACGCATCTTTGCAGGGATTCTGGCGGGCACCGCCCTGCTGGCTGTTTGGGCTGCGTGCGGGTCGGAACCCGCGCCGGCGACACCCGCCGAAGACGTCCAGACTTCAAGGTCAACCTCGGCTGCAACGGAGCTACCTGCACCCACCACCGGGCAGTCGGTATCCGCTGCCAACTCGGCCCCGCCGGTTGCGACCATCGAAACTCCGATTACCGTTGCGGCGACGGAGCCGGCTGCCGCGGAAACAGATTCGCCGACGGCGCCAGCGACCGATACCCCTGAATCGGCGACGGAGGTCCCGGCGCCGGCAGCTACCGACGCTCCGCCGGCAGCCGTTACGGCCACTGAGGCGCCGGCTCCGCCGGCTGATTTGTCGACCACGGCGCCTACTGCCACTGTATCGGAGCCGTCCGCTCCCCAAGGCACTAACGTGGGGGAATTTCCGCCCCCGTTCACGATGGAACGTGCTGATGGAACCCCGATCGCGTTGGCCGACATCACGGCGGCGGGTAAACCGGCGTTCATGTTGTACTTCGCAACGTGGTGACCAACTTGTCGCGCCGAGTTGCGGACGCTTGCACCAATTGTCGCCGAACAATCCGATCAGGTCGATTTCTATCTCGTTTCATTCAGTGAAAGCGCGGGAACCCTCGAACAGTACATAGCGGACAACGGTTATTCCAACATGATCGCAACCCAACCGGTTGGGTCAATGTTGCGGGATCTCAAGATCGTGAGTCAATCGTCGATGATCGCGTTGGACTCGCAGGGAGTGATCACCTTCCGCAAGGGTTACGGTGGCGGCGGAGACTATGTGGGCGCGTTTCAGGGTTTGGCCCAGTAATCCCCGTCGGGAATATTGGGGACACACAGCCCGAGGGTGACGCTCCGGTATCGGCCAGGGTGATGCGTTTTGACAAGCGCACACCGGCCACTGTGGCGCCGGCCCGCCTGAGCCGATAACCCTCCGTATCGGTGGGCGAATGCCGAGTTTCACATCGGTTGTCGCGCCGGTTCGGCGCAATCGTTCTCCGTTATTGCAGCCGACCTGCCGCGCGCCGATCTTGAGGCTGTGTAGTACCGTCGAACGGCAACTTGGCGACGCGCAGACGACAGTTCCCGCTGATTAGCAGGATAACCGCATGACCCTAAGGTTGCGTGTTACCCGCTGATTCGCGACGCTCCGGCAAATATTCTGCGTCGCGCCCCGGGACTGGCTGACCCATCGGTATCCCATGAGTATCTTTTGACAACCAATAGAGCACGATCCCGCGGCCAATCAGGAAAGTGTGGTTAACACACCGGTCACGATGCACGCGGCCCGCTAAACGTGCCAATAACCGGCCTTCCCTGCTGGGTCGGTGCGGCAACCGGGAGGAACCGTTACGCACCGTGGTGCGGATGCGCCACGTCGGCAGAAGGATCGCATAACACAGAAGCGGGATTGAGACCCTCCCCACAGCTATCGTTTAGCGGCTGGACTTCCGGCCAGTTCAGCGGTGAGCATCGCTGTCACGTCAGCGAGAGGCATTGCGCCGTGATTATCGCCATCGCGGGTGCGGACTGCGGCGGCGTTGGCCTCCGCCTCACGGTCGCCGACCACAAGCATGTACGGGGTTTTCTGTAGCTGGGCCTGGCGGATCTTCTGATTCATCCGCTCGCTGCGGTCGTCCACTTCGATGCGGAACCCTACGTCGCGAAGTTGGGCGGCCACCTGCTCAGCGTACTCGTTGTGGCGGTCTGCGATTGGGATCACCACCGCCTGCACCGGAGCAAGCCACAGGGGGAATGCGCCGGCGTAGTGCTCTACGAGGACACCGAAGAATCGTTCCAACGAACCCAGAATGGCGCGATGGACCATGTAGGGTTGGGTCCGGTTGCCCTGGTCGTCCTGGTACACCAGATCGAACCTTTCCGGGAGGTTGAAATCGAACTGCACGGTGGTGCATTGCCAGGCGCGACCCAGCGCGTCGGTGATCTTGATATCAATCTTGGGGCCGTAAAACGCCCCACCGCCTTCGTCGATACCGTAATCCAGCCCCCGTTCGACCAAGGCCTCGCGGAGTGATTCCGTCGCATGGTCCCACATGTCAGGATCGCCGACGTACTTCTCGGGCCGGGTGGACAACATAATGTCGTATTCCTCGAACCCGAAAGCAGCCATGATCTCAAAGGTGAGGTCCAGGACACCGCCGACTTCGTTTGCCACCTGGTCGGGTAGGCAGAAGATATGCGCGTCATCCTGCGTGAAACCGCGAACGCGCATCAAGCCGTGCAGGACGCCGCTGCGCTCGTACCGGTAAACGGTGCCCAACTCGGCGATGCGCAGCGGCAGTTCGCGATAGCTGCGCAGCGACGAGCGATAAATCTGGATGTGGAACGGGCAGTTCATCGGCTTGAGGAAATATTCCTGCTCGTCGATCTCCATGGGCGCGTACATGCTGTCGCGGTAGAAGTCCAGGTGGCCGCTGGTCTGCCACAGGCGGGCACGCCCGATGTGAGGCGAATAGACGATGTTGTATTCGTTCCGGTAGTGGATGTCTCTCCAATAATCCTCGATGAGCGAACGCATCACGCCGCCCTTGGGGTGCCACACTATCAGACCGGGGCCGATCTCCTCATGGACGGTGAACAGGTTGAGTTGCCGGCCGAGGGTGCGGTGGTCTCGGCGTTCCGCCTCGGCCAACCTTTCCAAGTGAGCTTCCAATTCTTCCTGGGACTCAAAAGCGGTGCCGTAGATGCGCTGCAGCATCGGCCGGTTTTCGTCCCCGCGCCAGTAGGCTCCGGCAGTGTGCAACAGTTTGACCGCGGTTATCTCGCCGGTGCTGCCGACGTGGGGTCCCTGGCAAAGGTCGGTGAATTCGCCGTGACGGTAGATGCTGAGGATGGTCTCATCAGGCAGGTCGTCGATGATTTCCTGCTTGAAAGGTTGGGCGCTGAACATCGACTGAGCGGATTCGCGGTTCAGCTCCTCGCGCACGAAGGGGGTGTTCGCCTGGATGGTGTCCAGCATAAATGCCTCGATACGCTCCAGGTCTTCCGGAGTGAACGGACGCTCGACCTCGAAATCGTAATAGAACCCGTCAGCAGTTGGCGGTCCGATGGCGACCTTTGCCTCCGGGAACAACTGCAAGACGGCGTCGGCCATCACGTGGGCGGCGGAGTGGCGCATCCGGTGGCGCAACGATTCTATTGGGTCATCAACGGCGTGTTCGGGAGTTCCATGGTCCAGCATTGGGGGTACCTTCCTGGCGAATTGCGATGGGCGTTTAAGGGTACTGGTCATTATAGCCCACCGATTCCCCGCGAATGCGGTCCGATCTTGCGGGGAACACGGTCCCGTTTCACGGCTCCCATGTATAATTGTGTTGCTTGCCACGCGGCGATGACCGTGTGCGTATCGAGGAGGAACCCCGGAGATGGATGAACTACGCCAGCAACTTACTGAAATGGCCGTTAAGTTGGAGGCTGTCGTGGAGCGTCTTTGACCTCGCCGGCAAAGAGAAATCCATATCAGAATTGGAAAAAGAAGCTGCAGACGCCGGGTTCTGGGACGACCCGACCGGAGCCCAACGGAAGATGCAGGAACTGGGCAAGCTTCAGCACTCGGTCGGGCTTTGGCGCGGTCTGCAAGCCCAGGTGACCGACCTGGCGGAATTGACTGAACTGGCCATAGACAATGATGACCAGAGCCTGGAGGCCGAACTGACCTCGGAAACGGAGGACGTGGCGAACCTCCTGTCGCGCGCCGAAATGGAATTGACTCTGTCGGGTCCCTACGATGACCGGCCGGCCATCCTGACGATCCATTCGGGCGCCGGAGGAACCGATTCCCACGACTGGGTTGAAATGTTGACGGGGATGTACGCCGGGTGGGCAGCCACCGACAGCAGACCCGTGCAGGTGTTGGACACGGCCTACGGCGATGAGGCGGGTTTGCGCACCAGCACGATGGAAATCGGCGGGCAGCATGCCTTCGGCTATTTGAACGCCGAAGTTGGCGTTCACCGTCTGGTGAGGATGTCGCCTTTCGATCCGGCACGGCGGCGGCAAACCTCATTTGCCCGTGTGGAAGTGCTGCCGGCGGTGGTGGACGAAGACGCGGAGGTGGAAGTCAGGCCGGAAGACCTGAAGATGGATTTTTTCCGGTCCAGCGGGCCCGGAGGCCAGAATGTCCAGAAGGTGGCTTCGGCGGTGCGATTGACTCACGTCCCTTCGGGGATCGTGGTGACCTGCCAGACGGAAAGGTCCCAGCACCAGAATCGTGACTACGCGATGCGGATCCTGCGCGCCAAACTGCTGGCGCGACGGGAAGAAGAGCGGGCCCAGGAGATTTCGACGCTGCGCGGCGAGCGGGTCTCAGCCGAATGGGGCAACCAGATTCGCAGCTACGTACTTCATCCCTACAGATCGGTGAAGGATCACCGCACCGATCACCAAACGGGGAATACCGACGCAGTGCTGGCCGGCGACATAGACGGTTTTATCGAGGCTTACCTGGTCAGCAAGTTGGGCGAACACGATTAGCGCCGACGTCAGGCGCCACCAAACACAAAACGGGCAGGTCGTACACCTGCCCGTTGGAATTTATGAGTGGGCACGTTCCGACCTGAGGGTCAGGACGCGTCGGGTCCGTTCGACCGGGTCGGAAAGATCAAGTGGCCCATGCTCTCGCGCTTGGTGCGCATGTAACCCTGATTGGATTCATTGTCAGGAACGGTCAGGCCGACCCGGTCGGTCACCTGGACTCCCAACCCGCTGATGCCGGCCATCTTGTGAGGGTTGTTGGTCACCAGGCGTGCCCGGCTAATGTTCAGGTCCCGCATGATCTGAACCGCGAGGTCGTACTTCCGCTCATCAGGCTGGAAGCCCAGGGCTACGTTGGCCTCGATGGTGTCCATTCCATCGTCCTGGAGAGCGTATGCCTTGATCTTGTTGTGCAGGCCGATGCCGCGTCCTTCCTGACGCAAGTAGATCAACGCTCCGGACCCGTTTTCGAATATCATCCGGATCGCCATGTCCAGTTGTTCCCCGCAGTCGCACTTGAGGCTCCCGAAGGCGTCGCCGGTGAGGCATTCGCTGTGCACTCGCACCAACACGTCGTCGCCATCGCCCCAGTCGCCGACCACCAGCGCCGCGTGTTCTCCGCTGTCAATCGAACTGCAATATCCGATGATGCGCGCGATCCCGTACTTGGTGGGCAGATTGGCCTCCGCGACCCTCGATATGAGATTTTCGTTGATACGGCGGTGCGCGACCAGTTGAGCGATGCTGAAGATCTTGAGGTCGTGCTTTGAAGCGAATTTCTCAAGTTGCGGCAGGCGGGCCATCGTGCCGTCCTGATTCATGATTTCGCAAATCACGCCGGCTGGATAGGCGCCGGCCTGTTTGCATAAGTCAACGATGGCTTCGGTGTGTCCGGGCCGCGCCAGGACGCCGCCAGGGTCTGCCCGTAAAGGAAACAGGTGACCGGGGTGCACAAAGTCGGCAGGCTGCGCGTCGGCGTCCACCAGGGCGCGAACGGTGGCGCTGCGGTCGTGAGCCGATATTCCCGTGGAGGTGCCTCCCTTGAAGTCAACTGACGTCGTGAACGCCGTGGGTTGAGGCGAAGGCGAGTTTCGGCTCCGCAGCAAGGGTATCTGCAACGAGTCCAACCGTTCGCCCGACATGGGGACACATACGAGCCCGCGGGCGTGGGTCACCATGAAATTGACGGCTTCAGGTGTTGCGTGCTCCGCAAAGAGGAACAGGTCGCCTTCGTTCTCGCGGTTTTCATCGTCCACGACGATTATGAACTTTCCGGAGGTCAGGTCTTCCAGCGCCTCTTCAAGGCTGCAAAGGGGCATTGTTCCTCCGGAATTTCACGATTCGCCGTTAGGGCCGCGATTACGAAGATGGTTGACAAGGTCCGCGATGGACAGAATGTTCAGAGAATGCTCGTGTGCCATGGGAACCAGGTCGGGCAACCGGGCCATGGTTCCATCTTCTTTCATGATCTCACAGACCACGCCGGCGGGGTAGAGCCCAGCCAGTTTGCACAGATCCACTATTGCCTCCGTGTGCCCCGGACGCACCAGAACTCCACCGGCGTGGTAACGGAGGGGAAAGAGATGCCCCGGTTGGATAAAATCCTGCGGTCGCGACTCGGGGTCGATCAGGGCCCTGACGGTGGCGGCGCGGTCTTCGGCCGAGATGCCAGTGGAAGTATCTATGGAGTAATCAACAGGCATGGTGAACGCCGTCGGCATATCTGAGTCCGCATTGCGGCTTGGCAACATGGGGATGTCCAGCTCCGCGAGGCGTTCACCCAGCATCGGCATGCAGAGTTGCCCGCGGGCGTGGGTGACCATGAAGTTCACCGACTCGGCGGTGACATATTCTGCTGGCATCACAAGGTCTCCCTCGTTTTCGCGGTCTTCATCGTCAACCACGATGAGAAACCTGCCCGCTTTGAGGTCCTTCAGGCCTTGTTCGATGCTTGCCAACTGCATCTTGCTGAAAATCCGACGCTGGGGGGGATGGGGTCAGCCGAATCTGACTTGCAGAAGGCTTTCCACGTACTTTGCTAAAATGTCCGCTTCCAAATTGACCCGGTCACCTATTTCACGTTGGTGCAGATTGGTGTTCTGCATTGTGAATGGAATGACCGAGATTGTGAAGCGGCGTTCGGTTCTTTGTACCACCGTCAGGCTGATTCCGTCAACAGCGATGAACCCCTTCTCGACGATATACGGTACGAGGGAATCGGGGGCTTCAATCTCCATGATATAACAATCGGCTTCGGGAGTCAGGGCGGTGATGGCTCCGGTGGTGTCCACGTGTCCCTGCACGATGTGACCGCCCATCCGGCCGTTGGCGGCCAGGGCGCGTTCCAGGTTGACTCCCGCTGCCGGTCCCGCCTGACCCAGCGATGTCCGCCGGAGTGTTTCCGGAGCCAGATCGACGGCGAAACCGCCGGCGTCGAAGTCAACCACGGTGAGACAGGCTCCGTTCACAGCGATGCTGTCCCCCAACTTGACGTCGGAGACCACTGTTTCAGCGTTGATCACAAGCCGGTAATCCGTCAGGCTGGAAACCTGCCCTACCTCTTCAACTATTCCGGTGAACATTCATCCGCCTCCGTGAGTTGGATATCCGGTGATCAGCCAATCCGGGCCGATCTGTTCGATGCTGGTGCGTTCCAGGCGCCATGCATCAGCCATCACAGCGGCCCCGACGCCTTCCACGGGAGATCGTGCCGCCGCTCCGCCAATGAGTATGGGCCCCACGAAAGTATGCACTTTGTCGATCAGCCGCGCGTCCAACATGGCGCCCAGCACGGTGCCGCCACCCTCGACCAATATGCTGACCAATCCCTCACCGCCCAAGTATTCCAGCAGCGAGTTGAGGTCCACCAGGCCGTCCGGGCCCGGAAACGCGACCACCGTCGCGCCGGCGTCCTCCAGGCTCGCCACGCGGGACGGACTGATCCCGGACCCGGTGGCCACGATTGTACGACCGGGCTGCCGCAGCATGCGTGCGTCGGCGGGAGTTCGGCCTGTGCTGTCAACCACGACCCGCACCGGCTGCAGGTCTGAGGGAAGCGTGTTGCCGTCGGGGTCTCGCGCGGTCAGTTGGGGATCGTCGGCCAGCGTGGTCCCGATTCCCACCATGATCACGTCCAATTCTTTCCGCATCTGCTGCACGCGGGCGCGGGCGTGCGGGCCGGTTATCCACTGGGATGATCCGGTACGGGTGGCGATTTTCCCGTCGAGGCTCATGGCAAACTTGGCCACGACAAAGGGCAGCCCGGTGGTGATGTGCTTGAAAAACCCTTCGTAGAGTTCATCGACGCCCGGGTGCGGAGATCGTTCAACCTCTATCCCGGCAGTGCGCAACGCGGCCTCACCTCCACCTGCTACGCTCGGATTCGGATCAGCGGCAGCGTACACTACCCTGCTGACGCCCGCCGAGATGATGGCGTCGGTGCATGGGGGAGTCCTGCCGTGGTGGCAGCAGGGCTCCAGCGTACAGAACAGCGTGGAGCCCCGGGCAGTAGAGCCTGCCTGCCGGAGCGCGCCGATTTCAGCGTGATCCTGGCCTGGCGGCAGCGTGTAACCTTCGCCGACGATGGCGCCATTTTGGACCAGAACCGCTCCGACAGCAGGGTTGGGACTGGTGCTTCCCAATGCAGAGCGGGCCAACTCCATCGCCCGCGACATCGGGCTGCCTGCTGCGATTGTCGACACGCCCGACATGCTGGCTCAGCCGTGAAAATCGCGATGGAACCGACTGGCAGTTGGCCCCGATTGTCCCTGGTACTTGCTGCCCAACTCCGGCGACCCGTAGAGTCGTTCGGCTGGTTCTGTGAGTCGCAGGAAAGAGATTTGGCCAATTTTCATGCCGTGGTGCAGGGCAATCGGCAGGCGGGCCACGTTACTGAGTTCCAGGGTCAACCTGCCCTGCCATCCGGGGTCCACAAAGCCGGCCGTGCTGTGGATCAACAGTCCGATGCGTCCGAGGCTGCTTTTTCCCTCAAGACGAGCGACCAGGTCGTTGGGCAACTCGATGTGTTCCAGCGTGCTCCCCAGCACAAATTCACCCGGATGCAGGATGAATTGGTCCCCGCCCTCGATCTTGACCTCTTCAGTGAGGTCATCCTGAGACTCCCTCACGTCGATGTATGGCCGCCGGGAATTCGAGAAGACGAGGAAACGGTTGTCCAAATGCAGGTCAATGCTGGCCGGCTGAATGTCGTCCAAGTCAATGGGATCAACGACGATGCGACCTTCGTCGAGTTCCCGGCGGATGGTTCTGTCGCTCAGTACCATCGAGATTACCGCCGCAATTCGTACACACCGAATACTGTAATGGTGATGTCGCTTTCCCCGGTCGAGATCGGCGTGTCGGCGGCCAAAGCAGCCGACGCAGCAAAACCGCGTTCCAGGAAATCTCCGCCGATATTGCCGATGGGAGATTCGCTTACCATCTTGAGGTCGCCGAGTTCGCGTCCGGAAAACTCCGCCATTTGTCCGGCCCGATCTTTCATATCCTCGACGGCGGCCTGACGCGCCTCCCGCTCCAATGCGGAGGTGTCGGAGATCCGAAAGCCAAGATTGTTGAACTCAATGTGGTCGCCGCCAGCGGTTATAGCGGCGTCGATAACAGTTCCCAACGTATCTACATTTCGGACCTTGACGGATATGCCATTGCTGACCCTGTATCCCTTCTGTTCACGACCGTCGGGGCCATACTCGTAATTCGGGTGAATGCGGAAATGACTGGTGGCTATATCGGCTTCCAAAATCCCGTTGTCGGTGAAAGCCTTTCGGACGCTCTGCATAGTCGTGGCTGCTGTATTACGCGCCGCCACGACGGATTCGTCAACCACGGCTACGTTCAGAGACAGTTCCGCCAGATCGGGCGTGCCGGTGGCAGTCCCCAAACCCGAAACCTGGATCACGTCGTAGGCCAGACCTGAGACCTGGTCGCCGGCGGGCGGGGAGGCGGCGGCCGCTGCTGCGCCGCGCTCAGTCAAGGCTGCGACGGGCGACAACCCGAAGGCCCACGCTGCGAGGAGCATCAAAAGAAGCGCTGCAAAAACTGGCAGGGCAAATTTCAGAGGTATACGGTAAGACATGATTATCTCCTGATGGATATCAGTCCAGGAATGATCCCGGTGCGTGCACCCATACGTTCAATTGCAGGGGTCTAACCCTGGAAATTCACCCTTCCTGCGAGGAGCGCCCGCGCCATTACGAACTTGTGAATCTCGGACGTTCCGCCGCCGATGCGGGCGTGCCTCAGCATGTGGTACCAATGCGCGATTGGCATATCTAGAGTTTCGCCAATGCCGCCAAATATCTGCATGATTTTGTCGATGCTGCGCCAACCCCATTCGCCGGCTGCGTATTTGACCATAGATGCCTCAACACGTACATCTTCGCCGGCGTCCGCTCGCGCGGCAGTTTCGCGGGCCACTGATCGGAGCGCAATTATATCCATATATACGTCGGTCAGCATCCACTGGATGGCCTGGCGATCAGCGATGGGACGTCCATAGGTCACCCGCTCCTGCGACCAGTCAATGGCCATCTGCAGCGCCCGCGTCAGGATGCCCAACGCCATCGCTCCTCTCAACAGGCGGTCGTGGTGAACCAGCCATTGCTGACCAAGATTGAATCCCTCGCCAACCTCGCCCAGAACCTGGGTTTGAGGGACCCGTACGTTGTCCAGGTGGATGTAATGCTGTTGGGCTTTGGTCGGCACAATCCACACCCGTATTGGTTCAAAGGTGACGCCGGGTGTGGGGTTGTCAATGATGAACATGGTGATGCCGCCCCGTTGCCGTTTGTCCGGGTCGGTGACGGCCTGCACGAGCAGGAAATCGGCCGAAGCGGCGCCCGATATGAACATCTTCGAGCCATTGATGACCCAATCGTCGCCGTCGCGCACGGCGCGGGTCTGCATCATGCCGCCCGGATCCGAACCCGCCTGGGGTTCGGTCTGGCCGAAGGAATAATAGAGATCGCCGTTGATCGCGGGGTGCAGGTACTTTTCCTCCTGCTCCGGTGTGCAGGCGCCAATCATGAACATCGGCACCGGAGACGTGGGCAGGTGGACAATGCTCTGGTGTACCTCTTCTTCCAGGACCAGGTGGCCGAGAGCGCCCATGCCACCGCCGCCGTACTCTTCCGGAACGAAGGAAGTGTAGATTCCCGTCTGCTTTGAGACATTGTTCAGGCGAGCCCATTGTTCGGTGGAAAGTGTTCCCAACACTCCGGGGACGGTCTCCAGGACGCCCCTGGGCGCGCCGTTTTCCGGTTCGCCTTCCTGCGGTGGGTGCGCCAGGTACTCAGACTCCAACGGTACGCATTCATCGCGGACAATCTGGCGGACGGTATTTTTCAGGGCGTCAAGGGCAGGGGGCAGGCCTATCTCTGTGGTCATCGTTACTCCGGACTGAATCTATTGGGGATTGAAACAGGCGATCATCACGGCCTGAGGGTCAGTGAAATGGGCAAACGTACCTGAGGGCTGTCACCGCTGGGTCCTCGTCGTCATTGGTTGCCAGGCGGGTGACATAATCTCCGGTGGCTGGTTCCGCAGGTTTCGCAGACGCTTCTATCACCGCCAGAGTGCTGTGTACCCCACCGATTACGAATGCTGCCCCGAACACAACGACCACGCAGACGCCGATAAGTTTCCGTTTCATCCTGTCAACCTCCAGCCGCAGGCTGCCGGCACGCCCATCAGATCGCGTACGGTGAATCATTATAGTGCATACTTCGATTCCCGTGGGTCACGGCAACAGCGCGCGGTCGCTACGGCGCACGACACCACGCCTCCGGGCACGCCCCTGAATACAGCGTTCCGGAATCGGTGATAGAATACCCGTGCAATTGGCGGGGACTGAGGTTCAGCGCCTTCGCACGAAAACGATGGTCAATCAGCAACTGCGCAACCTACCAAGCGTTGAGCGGGTCGTCAGTAGCGACGAGTTGGCCGACGCCGTCACCTCTTACGGTCGGGAATGGGTGGTCAATCTCACCAGAGACGCCCTGGCCGAACTCCGAAAGACCGTCGTGGCGGGTGGCGCCCCTCAGACAACGGGGGAAATCGCCAACTCCATACTGCGTTCCATCGACGAGTTGGTTACGCCATCCCCCAGGCCCCTGATCAACGCGACTGGCGTTGTCATACACACCAATCTGGGACGCGCTCCGCTGAGCAAGTCCGCTCTGGCCGCGGCCGACGCCGTCGCGCGCGGCTACTCCGATCTGGAAATTGATCTTGCCACCGGCCGGCGCGGCTCGAGGCAGGCTCACTTGCAATCGTTGTTGCGGCAAATTACCGGAGCCGAAGCCGCTCTGGTCGTGAACAACAACGCTTCGGCTTTGCTGTTGGGACTGGCTGCTCTGGCCTCCGGACGCGAGGTGATCGTCTCCCGCGGCGAAGCGGTCGAAATCGGCGGCGGCTTCCGCATACCCGATGTTTTGCGACAAAGCGGCTGCACCCTGGTGGACGTCGGGACCACGAATCGCACCTACATCCGCGATTATGAAGAAGGCGTCACCGAAAATACCGCCGCTTTTCTGAAAGCCCATGCCAGCAACTTCCGCGTTGAAGGATTCACCGCGTTCGTTGAAGAGCGCGACCTGGTTGAGTTGGGTGAGCGCACGGGAATCCCCGTGATGCACGACGTGGGCAGCGGAGCGTTGCTTCCGACCGAACGCTATGGGTTGGCTCACGAGCCGATGCCCCAGGAAGCAATCGCCGCCGGGGTTGGGTTGGTATTTTTCTCTGGCGACAAGTTGCTGGGCGGCCCACAGGCTGGCATCGTGGTGGGCAAACGTGATCTGGTGAGTCGGTTGGAACGGCACCCGCTGGCGCGCGCGGTGCGCATCGATAAAATGAGCCTCGCCAGCCTTACCGCGACTCTGACTCACTACCTGATTGGCGACGCGGAATCGAATGTCCCGGTCTGGCAGATGATCTCGGCGCAACCGGACGTGGTTCGATCCCGAGCGGAGAATTGGCAACGATCCATCGTCAGCGCCACGGGTTTCGAGACCGCGGTGGTCCCGGCCCGATCTGCGATCGGCGGGGGAAGCCTTCCCGGCGAAACCCTGGCTTCCTGGGCATTGTCGATACCGACCAACGGGGTCGGGCCGAGTCCGGAATCGCTGTTGTCCGCGCTACGCGACCGAGCCACGCCGGTGATTGCCCGCATTGAAGACGACGCGGTGCGGTTGGACCCGCGCACGGTGCTACCGGAGCAGGACGACGATTTGGTGCGAGCGCTGTTGGCCACGCTGGCAGCGTAGCGGCGGTTAGTCTTGACGCAACACAAAAGTCATCGGGTGAAAATGTGACGGATTACTTGCTGGTGCATGGCGCGGGTCAGGGAGCCTGGAGTTGGGGAAAGGTCTGGGGACACATGACCGCTCCCGTCGAGCACCCGCCGAGGCTGTATCGTCCCCGGCAGTCGGTGCGAGTCAGGGCGGTTGATCTTCCCGGCCAGGGTTCCGATTCGGCTCAGGATGCGGGGTTGGTCGATATGTCGGAAGGCGTGCGTGCCATTTCGAGCGTCATCGAGCGGGAGGGTTTCTCGGACTACATAATCGCGGGGCACGAGTTAGGCGGGACCATCGCGTTGCAGGCTGCCGCTGAATTGCCGATTGCCCCCAGGCGCGTGGTACTGGTCGCCGGCATCGTGCCGCCCACCGGAGGAGCGCCGGTTTCTGCATACCCGACACTTGCCCGCGCTGCCATCGGCGCCTGCCAAACACTGGGATCCATGACGGGCCGCGACATCCCGGTGCCCAGAGGCCTCATCAGCAAATATATGTGCCGGGGCCTGGATCCGATGCAGCAGGTCGAGGTCGTGGGCCATATTGGCCCGCTGCCATTGCGTATGCTAACCCAAAAGGTCCGGTTGGATCTGGATTCCCTGCCCTGCCCGGTCACATACATTGTGCTGGGAGGCGACCGCCTGATCTCCCCTGCGCGTCAACGGGCGATGGCTGCCCGAATACCTGGGGCCACCGTGGTTGAACTGAGTGCGGTTCACCAGGCAGCGACGCAGAAGCCCCGGGAACTTGCGGAGTTGTTGCTGGCCCTTTGATGCAGTCAAAGCCATTCCAGTCGCCGTATTTCGTCGCTGACCTCCACATCCACTCACGTTACGCCTTCGCGTGCAGCAGGGCGCTGACCTTGGACAACCTGGCGTCCTGGGCCACTCGGAAGGGGATAGACCTGCTGTCCACTGGAGATTTCACACATCCGTTGTGGGCTGAAGAATTACGCTCGGGCCTGCGATTCGGACCGGACGGCCTGTACCATTATGGTGGAATTCGCTTCGTACCCGGCTCTGAGATTAGTTGCGTGTACAAGCAGGATGGGCGGGTTCGGCGTATCCACATGCTGGTAATGATGCCCACTCTTGAAGACGCGGCCGCGTTCACGCAACGTCTCGCCGGACACGGCAAACTGGCCAACGACGGAAGACCCACCGTGAGTTTGTCGGCGCGGGACCTGCTGGCGCTGGCGGTTGATACCCACCCCGATGCCATCGTGGTGCCAGCCCACGCCTGGACTCCCTGGTACGGGCTCTATGGCTCTCGTGGTGGATTCGACAGCCTGGAAGAATGTTTCGGAGACCTCTCGCCTCTGGTGACCGCCGTGGAGAGCGGATTGTCGTCCGACCCCGCGATGAATCGCAGTGTATCTGAGTTGGACATGCGCAGCATCGTTTCCTTTTCCGACGCTCATTCCGCACCCCGATTGGGTCGAGAACTGAGCGCATTTTGGGGTGAGTTGTCTTGGGACGGGTTGGTTTCCGGGTTTCGGGAAGGTGGGGTCGCGTTCACGATCGAATTCTACCCGGAGGAGGGCAAATACCATTACAGTGGGCACCGAAAATGCGGCGTCGTTTATGGTCCGGCAGAAGAGTCCGCCGCCGGGACTACTTGCCCTGTTTGCGGGCGCGAATTGACTCTTGGGGTTGTCCATCGGGTGTCTCAGTTATCCAACCGGTCCATCATGGCTGGCCACGCAGTCGGCGAACAGGGCTTCATCGAAATGGATGATGGTCATCCGCCTTTCGCGAGGCTCATTCCCTTGCAGGAAGTTATTGCGGCAACTCGGGGTGTCGGAGTTAATGCCCGCCGGGTGAACCGGGAGTACAATGCGATAACCGACGAAATCGGGAGCGAGTTGGCGGTGGTGTTGTACGCATCCGCGAACGACCTGCTGCCGGTGGCGGGCGAGGAACTCACCGGCGCCATCATGCGCGTTCGCGTGGGCCGTGTGTCGGTGGAGCCAGGTTACGACGGGGTATATGGATCGATACGCTTGGAAAACTCGGACGATGGTTGACGCCGGACGGAGATCGGAGCAAATGGCATGGACGTAGCGCTGCGCCGGATGCGCCCCGAAGACATCTCACAGGTGATCGACATCGAGCAGGAGGCATTCTCGCCCGGCTGGGTTGGCACGCAGTTCAAGCGTGAACTCAACAGCCGCTTTTGCCGATTCCTGGTTGCCTACCTGACTGAAGACGCCGATTACCTTGCAAACTCGGGGGAGCGTCATAT
Source organism: Dehalococcoidia bacterium (assembly GCA_963668585.1). Lineage (GTDB taxonomy): Bacteria > Chloroflexota > Dehalococcoidia > Lucifugimonadales > UBA3495 > Bin87. The sequence continues at coordinate 2,603,993 of OY764869.1, forward strand.
CTCTGAACCGGCCGACCTTTCAATGTGGGGTCGCATGGTCCGTGGTGTCCGCTCAGTGTTGGGAGGTGCCCGCGAGTCGGGCAACGACGCCGTTGTCGGATACGTGGGCATCTGGTTCCAGGGTGACCAGGCCCACATCACGGAGGTAGCCGTTCGCAGCGCTTTGCGCGGTCAGGGCATCGGGGAACTGCTGATCATCGGCACGGTGCGAGCCGCCTACGAACAGGGGATGGAAGAGGTGACCCTTGAAGCCAGGGTTTCCAACTTCGTGGCGCAGCGGCTCTACGACAAGTATGGATTCAAGGAAATGGGCATCCGGAAGAACTACTATGCGGACAACAGGGAAGATGCGGTCATCATGACCACCGACCGTATCCACACCGGAGGCTACCGCGAGAAGTTTAACGACCTACAGGAGCGTTTTATCCAACGCTACGGCGAGGTCCAGATCGAAATCTGAGGCGTCTGCCCGGGTCTATTTTTCGCATGCCCGTGCCGATGCCATGATTGCATCGCGGGGGTTTGGGATCGTCGTTTCATCGCCCTCGCAACTTGGGATCAAGCGCGTCACGGAGCGAATCGCCCAGCAGATTGAAGGATAAAACGGTGATAGAAATCGCCAGCCCGGGGAATACAACCAGCCACCAGATCGGCTTGTAGGTGTTTGCAATCACACCTCCCAGCATGTTCCCCCAACTGGGCGTTGGCGGCGTGATCCCCACTCCCAGGAATCCAAGCGACGCCTCGATCACAATCGCCGCGCCAAGGTGCGCCGTTGCCAACACCACGTAGGCCGCGAAGCATTGCGGCGCGATGTGCTTGGCCATGATGCGGAAGTTGGACGCGCCCATGGCGCGGGCCGCGTCCACGTAGGCCAGTTCTTTAATGGATAGGGCGACGGAACGAATAACCCGGACGCCATAGGGCAAACGGGTGACCGCGATGGCTACTATGACCGTCCAGATCCCCCCTCCCAGCGCTACCAACAGCACCATGGCCAGGACCAACGCGGGGAATGACATAACGATTTCCACGACCCGCTGGCTGATAATGTCGAACCGCCCGCCCAGGAAAGCGCTGGCGATGCCCCAGAGGGCTCCGATAGTGGAGCCCAGCAGCACGGAAAGAACCGAAACCTGCAGCGAAACACGTCCACCGTATATGATGCGGCTCAAGATGTCCCTTCCCTCGTAGTCGGTGCCCAGTAGGTATTGGGCCGAAGGCGCGACACCAAGGCTCAGGAAGTCAACGTACAGCGGGTCGTGGGGGGAAAACAACGCCGCGAAAGCGGACACCACCAAGATGACCACCAGCAAAATCCCGCCTGCCGCGCCAACCGGATACCGGCGGACAAAGGTGATGAGTCCAACGGATGCGTTCTGGAAACGCTCCAATACGCCAGCGGTGGGCGGTAATGGTTGAACTTGCAAGTCTGACTGACCGGCCATGTTCTCTCTCTTTGAGCAGCCCTGGGCAACTCGGGCAGAGTGTCGGTGGGATTATCAGTCGTAGCGGATTCTTGGGTCGAGGACGGCGTAGGCCACGTCGATCGACAGGTTGACGAACACGAAAATGATCCCATAAAGCAGCACCAGATTCTGGACTACGACGAAATCACGTTCCGTGAACGCCTGAACCAGCGCGGTTCCAAGCCCCGGCACCGTGAACGCTGTTTCCACGGCGACGGACCCGCCCAGAAGGAGACCAAAGAGCACCCCCGAGAGTGTCATTACCGGCAACAGGGCGTTGCGCAACGCGTGGCGCATGACCACCAGGCGCTCCGGCAGTCCCTTGGCTCTGGCGGTGCGCACGTAGTCGTCGCGGATCACTTCCAATAGAGTTGTGCGGGCCATGCGCGCGATGTAGGCAGAGGTGGCCAGTCCAAGCACAATCCCGGGCGCTATCACTATTTGCAGATTTTGGAATGGATCCTGCCACAACTGGATTATTCCCAGCGGAGGCCGATAGTTGAACACCAGCAGGGAAGCCACCACCACCAGGACCGCGACCCAAAAGCTGGGTACCGCCAGGAAAATTATCGTCAAAAATCTCGACACGTAGTCGGCAAAACTGTTCTGTTTGATGGCGCCCAGGATCCCCACAGGTAACCCGATTATCCATGAGACCAACACCGCGATCACCGCTATTTCAGCGGTCAACGGTCCGCGCCGGATGATCAATTCGGAAACGGAATCACCGCGCCAGAACGATTCCCCCATCTTCCCAGTTGCAACATCCTTCATCCAGTCGGCGTACTGGATGTAAAGCGGCCTGTCTATACCTAGTTGCCGCTTGATTTCTGCGATGTCGGCGGCGGTCAGGTTTTCACGACCACCCTCGCCATACAGGATAGCGAGAGGGTCGCCTGGCAGGATGCGGAGCGCCAGGAAAATGATGATCGTGATTCCAATCAGACCCGGTATCGAATAGAGAAGCCGGCGCCCGATGTATTTCAGCATCATGGCTTACTTGTCCAGCCACGCAGTGTCGAAGCGGATGTCGTTGAACAGAGTGACTCGGTTGGCCCGTCCGTGCCCTTTCAGGTAGTTGGCGAACCCGTCGATGATGGTGAAGTGGTTGATCAGGATCATCGGCGACCATTCTTCAAGCATGGCCGCCCCCTGCAGCGTGAGTTCCTGCTGTTTGGCAGGGTTGGTCTCGCCAATGAGTTCCGCAACCAGCGAGTCAAACTCGGCGTTGTTTGAGCCACGGTTCCAGTTGCTCCCGCTTCCCGTCGTAAACCATGCCGACCAATAGGCGGGTGTGGATGCCAGGGGCGTGGGAGTGCCGTTGACCGCCAGGTCATAATTGCCCTGGTCGCGGTCCTCTTGCCAAACCGAGGTGTGGACCACCCTGATCTCGCTATTGATGTTGAGGCTCTGCTTCATGAACGCCTGCATCATGGGCGCCATGGGGGAGACGAGGAAGTTGATGTCCCGGACCATCAGGTCCAGAGTCGGGAAGCCCTCGCCGTTGGGGTACCCGGCGTCCGCCAGCAACTGCTGCGCGAGCGAGACGTCTTCGGTGGTGGCGGGGCAATTGTAGCCGGGCTTGGCGTTCAGGGTATCGGCGCGATAGGATGCTCCATAGTCAGGGTCGTTGGGCACTATCCAGGTGCCCACCTCGATTTCGCGAATCGCCGCCACCGCCAGTTTGATTGCGCATCGGTCCTGCACTATTGACATTGCGCGACGCACCCTCGGGTCGCCCAGTGGCCCGCTTTCATGGTTGACGAACATTCCGCCGATGGATGGGATCGGATACACGACAACTGTATGCGTGTCCGAGTAGTTCTGACGGATGTCGTCGCGCAGGTCGGCCCCTGCGCCGTAAACATAGTCAACGCGTCCTGTGATGAGAGCAGCGCCGGTGGCGGGACCATAAGCCAGGTGGCTGTGCTGGATACCGTCGAGGTAGGGGAGTTCAGGGTTCCAGTAGTTGGGATTTCGCGAGGCTTTCCAGAATTCGCCCGCCTGATGGTCTTCCAAGATGAACGGCCCAGTCCCTGGGTGGGTGGTGGTGCCGGGTTTGACCCGTTTCAGGTCGAGGTCGTTGTCGTCCAGGGTCTGCTTGCGTTCGATGACGTTCCAGCCGGAGGCGATGGCCGAAGGCAAGAACGCCCGGGGCGCCCGTAGCGCGAATTCGACGGTGAGGGGGTCAACGACCCGCACCTCCGTCACGGCCTCAAAAACACTCTGCCGCGGTGAGATCATGCCTGTGGGCGGGAAGATGATCCGGTCGAAGGTGGCCTTGATGTCTTCTGACGTTAGTTCCACTCCGTCGTGGAACAGCACTCCGTCACGCAGATGGAAGGTATAGACAAGACCGTCATCGGACACCTCCCACGCGTATGCCAGATCAGGGATAACCTCTTTGCCGCCATCGAACGGGCTATATCGCAAAAGGTTGTCGAAATACACTCCCTGCGGCTGGGCGCAGGCGGCGGTGTTGCACTGGTGCATATCGAAGTGCGGAGAGTCGGACAGACCCGCCCATTGCATCACGCCACCGCGCGTGGGATTGTCTTCGGGCGCTTTCAGCATCAGCGCTGGCGCGTCGCTCAAAGCCTTGGGAGGGACCGTAGGGACTGCGGTGGCGAAGGGAGTAGCGGTGGGCTCAACATCCGGAATCGCCGTCGGGGCCGGCTGGGCTTCCGGAGCGGAGGTGGATGCGGGTTGCGAATGCGGGGCGGATGTAGCCTGCGGTTCGGCCGGGGACGTGCTGCCGCACGCTATGACCAAAACCAGCAGCAAAGCCAATGTCAGTGAAACAACAGATTTGGAACTTATCACCGGATGCATCGCTCAACTCCTTGGATTCCGACTTTGCAAGGCCATATGCTGACCGGTATTCGTTTTGGTCTGTATCTGGCAATTGACGGACTTCGTAATATTTAGCCTGATATGCCACGCTAATTTACACTGCCTTGCATTTTTGTCAAGCAACCTGATGTTTTGCTGCTGTGGACCTACGTAATGCGGTTGATGCAACCTTGTCAAAACGAAGGGCCGCCGGGGCAGGCGCGGTCAGGAGAGGCACCTGCGGATACCCGCCCCGATGGTTTCGATGCCGACGTTTGGCATCGGCCGACCGGGTGCTTGACGGGCCGTGGCAAGTGTCGTGTCAGTTGACCGATTTGGTGTGCCTTGCTAGAATGCCCGGCAGTCTTATCGTTTGGGCGGCCATGCTTACTATCGGACTTACCGGAGGAATTGGGAGCGGCAAAAGCGCAGTTGCCAACTTGTTACAGCAATTGGGGGCGTCTATCATCGATGCGGACCGGCTGGGACACGAAGCCTACACGCCCAATTCCGAAGCGTGGCAAGAAGTGGTGGCGGCGTTCGGACGGGGAATCCTCACGGCTGACGGTGAAATTGACCGGCGCAAACTGGGTTCAATCGTATTCGCTGATCCGTCGGAATTGGCCCGCTTAAATGGGATCATGCACCCCCTGATGGCCCGCATGGTCGAAGAGCGTAAAACCCAACTGAAAGCCGCTGGCGTATCGGTGGCGGTGGTGGAAGCCGCGGTCCTTTACGAGGCCGGCTGGAACTCACTGGTCGATGAGGTTTGGACCACCGACGCACCGGTCGAAGTAGTGGTCGAACGGTTGCACGAACGCAACGGACTCAGCGAAGAAGAAGCGAGAAAACGAATCAACTCACAAATGTCTGCCGAAGATCGCAATCGACGTTCTGACGTGGTGGTCGACAATTCGACCGACCTGGCCGCCCTGGAGCGCACCGTTGAGACACTCTGGCGGAATCGAGTGAAAGGATAGGTACATCACGGCAATGGTTGAAGCAAACATCGAACTGATGGAAGACGAACCCAGTTTCAAGGAATTCGCAATTGAGGAATTCCTGGTTCGCAGTGAACCATACTATCGCGCCGTTGGCGACGAACTTGAGTTGTTCGAGGCTGCGTACGAACAGCACATACCCGTACTGCTCAAGGGCCCAACGGGCTGCGGAAAGACCCGGTTTGTCGAATATATGGCTTGGAAACTCGGCCGGCCAATCACCACGGTCAGAAACGACGACGTGCAGGAAATGAGCGAAGGTGAGGTTCGAGTTCCGCTGGTAACGATTGCTTGCCACGAAGACCTGACCGCCAGCGACCTCGTCGGCCGCTACCTGCTGGATGCCAACGGCACCCGTTGGATCGACGGCCCGATGACCCGCGCCGTCAAAGCCGGCGCAATCCTGTACCTGGACGAAGTGGTCGAAGCGCGCAAGGACACCACGGTGCTGATTCACCCCTTGACCGACCACCGCCGAATCCTTCCTGTGGAAAAAACCGGCAACATCATTGAGGCCGATGACCGCTTCCTGCTCTGCATCTCGTACAACCCGCACTACCAGAGCGCCCTTAAGGACCTCAAGCACAGCACCCGGCAGCGCTTCATCTCCATCGAGTTCGACTATCCTCCCGTGGATGTGGAGGCTGAAATCGTCGCGAAGGAAAGTGGGTGCAACGAAGACGAAGCCCACGCTCTGGCTCGTCTCGGCGAAAAGATTCGCAACCTCCGGGAACACGGTTTGGCAGAAGGCGCCAGTACCCGGTTGTTGATCTACGCCGGCCGCCTGATGCGGCAGGGAATCCAAGCCCGCCGGGCTTGCCAGGTCGCCATCGTGTGGACCCTGACCGACGAACAAGAACTGCAGCGCAGCATCGAAGAGGTGGTTCACTCCATCTTTGAGTAGCCACTGGAGGCTGCATGGGTGAAATCACCCTCGATCTCATCCGCGACGCCCTGGCGCGACGCGAGCCGATTACTGCCGCTCCGGAGGGATTGATGCCGGCGGCAGTAATGCTATTGCTATACCGCAAGGGCGACGATTATTGCGTGCTGCTCAACAAACGTTCCATGACGGTGGAGCACCACAAAGGAGAAATGTCGTTTCCGGGAGGCGCCCGGGATCCTGAAGACTCCGATTTTGAGGACACGGCGCGCCGGGAAACTCACGAAGAGATGGGGATTTCTCGGGATGACATAACCATTCTGGGCCGGCTGGATGACAATGTCACCCGGTCCAATTTTCTGGTGAAAGTCTTCGTCGGAACCATCCCTTACCCATATGAATTTCGACCCAGCACACACGAAATCGCCGAAGTCGTTGAGATCCCCATGAGCGTGCTGCGCGACCCTGCCAGTTGGCGTTGGGATTCGCGCATCGAAGACGGTGAACGCACGGCAGTACGGTCATACGGGTACCAACAACACTTGGTGTATGGCGCCACCGCCAAAATCCTTGACCAGTTCCTCGACGTAGTCGAGGAAGGGCTGACAAAGGAGGACACTAGCCTTGACTAATTCCGCAACTGGCGAGCTTCTAGCTGAACTGGCCAAACTACCCCCGGCTGTATCCGAAGCCTACGAAGCCGTCGCCGACGCGATGGGTGAGTCCTTCAGCGACGAGGAGATGGCCCTCTGGGCCAAGGAAGGCGTTGCCATCGGCACGCAAACCGTGCGCTCCTGGGAATCGGCAGTCGAGTATTACCGCGTCAGCCCTGAGGTCGCTCGCTCTCTGGCTTTTGCCTCCTTCATGCAGTGGGCCCGGTGCGGCACCTACCTGTCGCAGGATTCGCCAACCCTGGCGGTTGCTTTTTTCAAGGCGAGTCCAACTATCGTCACCAACCTCAGGCCGCAGTACATCCCGCGTTGGGCAGGCCTGGGCCGTTCGCTATACAAGGGAACCTGGAAGTCCAGCACCCTGGCAGCGCGGTTCTTCGAGGTCAGCCCCGACCTTGTTCGGAACCTCCCCTTCTGGGATGTTGAGGTATTTGCGTCCCTGATTGAAGCCTTGTCCTACAAGTCCTACGACGTGGCGGCTGAGTGCCTGGTCCTGGGACGGGACGTGCTGCCAGGCATGGGTCGTGAACGCGAAGCGTTCCTTTCGATGTCCCGCGCACTGACCGATTCCAGTTGGCGGGAGGTTAAAGCGTGCCTGGAAATGGCGCCCAGGGCGTTGCAGCACGTCGAAGAAGGGCAGACCGGGCGGTTCCTCCGGCTGGGCGAAAAGCTGGCCAAGATGGGTATGCGCGACACTTCCCGCTTCCTTTACGACGGGGCCCAGGCGTTGTCTCACGTTTCTGCCGGATCGCAAGGACACATCCTGGATCTGTGCGAAGGCCTGCTGGCAACCACTCCCGACGCCGTGCCTCCGTTCCTCAAGAGCCTTGATCCGGTGTTGAACCGCATCACCCTGCCCCAACTGGACCAGTGGTATCAGCAGGGTGTTGAACTATTGAACGAGAACCCTGAGAGCGGAATCGCTTTCTTCAAGATAGAGTCCAACACTTCAGAAGCGATGTTGGAAACCCTGTCGTCCAGCCTGGACCTGGAGCGGGTCAAGGGCATCATGCGCCTGTACACTCGTGCCCTCTCAGGCGCCAACATCGAAGTCATGAGCACCGAAGAGTTGGTGCGCCGACAGATCGGGTGGTTGGATCAGGATATTGCCTCCACCGACGGCACCAAGGTGTACCTGCCGCCGATGATCGACAACTACAACGACAAAGCGCAGAACTTCGCCTGGTTCAAGGTGGTCGCCACTCACCAGGTTTCCCACCTGGAATTCGGAAGTTTCGCGTTCGAGTTCGACACGCCGGCCAAAGTGTTTGATGACCGGCGCATCACTATGGAAGCAGCAATGCAGGCCAGGATGGAAGCCATCCGCACTGCTGCCGCAGACCACTTCCAACTGCAGGATGCCAGCGTCATCGCTTCCCCCGAAATGGAGGAAGGCCCCGGCGGCACGATGAGGGTTTACACCGATATCGGTCGGTTCCTGGCGCTGTTTGAGGACCGACGCATGGCGTTCGACCTGTTCAGCGTGCTGGAAGACTGCCGGCTGGACTACCGGATCAAGACGGACTATCCCGGCATCCGTCGCCCTGCTCTCGACGTGCAGCGCGATGCTCTGGCCCAACGGCCGAAAGTTGAGGACCTCCCGTTGCAGGAAGCCCTCATTGAGTTGTTGGTCCACATGAGCCTCGACCGTTTCGAGGGACTGCTGGTGCCGCAGGAATATCGGGACGAAGCCTACATGCTGGCGCGCATCATGCACCGCCTGCGCACGATTCGCGCATCCATTGAGGACACAGCGGAGGCTTCGCTGCGCGCCTACGAGATAATTTCTCGTCTGCAAAACGAACAGCAACCTGAGGACGAATACCAACCCGAAGATCTCGACGATCCCGGCGAATTCTCGGAAGAGGAATACCAGGCCATGCTGGACAAACTCCAGGCGGCCATGGACGAACAGCAGGGCGAAGAGGGCGAAGGCGACCCCTATGAATCGCCGGAACCCGTGGAATATCGCGGCGATTTCAAGCCTGAGATGGTTCAGTTGCTCACCAAGTTGCAGATGGACCAGAGCCAGATGGGCGACGCCGAGCCGATGACCCAGGAAGAGCTTGAACAGTTGCTCCAGGACAGCGCCGAACTGGAACTGGACGCTCAGGAAGGCGATGTTGACCAGAGCATGGCAATGTTTGCCCAGAACATCATGAAGGAAGCAGGCGTGCCGCCCCCGTCAAATGACCCGGGTCGCGGTTACGGCCCCATCCTCCACGATGATGACGCCGGCGGTGAGTTGGAAGCGCTGGAGCCCAAGACGTTTGTATATGACGAGTGGGACTTCAGGGCCAACGACTACAAGCCGCGTTGGTGCATCGTCAAAGAAAAGATTCTTGACGAAGGCGATGCCAATTTCTACAACGATTCGTTGAGGAACTACGCCTCGTTGCTGGCGCATATCAAGCGGCAGTTCGAGTTAATCATGCCCGAAACCTGGCGCAAGACGTACCGCTTGATTGACGGCGAGGACATCGACCTAAACTCCGCGCTGGAAGCGTGGGCGGACCTTCGCATGAACGTGCCGCCGGACGAAAAAATCTACTGGCGCCGCAACCGCGTGGAACGCGACGTCGCCGTGGTCTTCCTGCTCGATATGTCTGCTTCAACCGCTGAGGCCATTGATGAAGGCCGTCATTCCGTGGACGACCGGGACGCTCCGGACGACCCTGTGGAATACATGGTGTGGCTGCGCAGGCGTCGTGAAGGATTGGTGCGTCGTCATTACAAGCGGATCATCGACCTTGAACGCGAAAGTTGCGCCCTGCTGATCAACGCTCTGGAGTCCATCGGGGACACGTACGGAATCTACGGCTTCTCCGGCTACGGTAGGGAAAACGTGGAGTTCTATGTCATCAAGGATATTGATGAGCAGTTCAACGACAAGATCAAGCGGCGCATCGACAAGGTTACTCCGCTCCATGCCACCCGCATGGGTTCGGCGATTCGACACGCCATCACCAAGCTGGAAAACCAGGACGCAGCCACCAAGATCATGTTCCTGATCAGCGACGGTAGGCCTCAGGATAGGGGTTACAGCCGGGAAGGCGTGGAGAAGGAATACGCTGTCCACGATACGCACCAGGCTCTTGTGGAGGCCAAGCGCAAGGAAATCGTCCCCTTCTGTCTCACCGTGGACAAGGCTGGGCACGACTACCTCAAGACCATGTGCGGCGACCTCAACTACGAGGTGCTTGACGACATATGGGCGCTGCCCGAACGGTTGCCCATGCTCTACCGCTCACTGACCATGGTTCGTTAGTCGGTTGAGCCGGCACGGCAAAGAAAATGGGGCGGGGTAAAAACCCGCCCCATTGGTTTTTAGTGTGCGCCCTGCGCTGTGTTACGGTGCAACCGTCGTGATTAGTTTGCGCAATTCGGTCAGTGCGGTATTGCAGGACCGCCGTTTGATTACCAATCGCCGCGGCGGAGTGCGCAACGGAAATTCGTGCACCTCTTCTCGGTGCGATATGGCGATATGGATGGTGCCCGGACGATGGCCTTCGAGTTCCTGTGGCCCGAGCACACCAGTGACGCCGATTCCGAAGTCCGCGTTTGTTGCCAGTCGCGCCGCCATCGCCATGGCGTTGGCCGTTGTCTGGCTGACCACACCGTTGGAGTCCAGGATGTCTCCGGAGACTCCGGCCGCGACGATTGCATCCGGCGTGTACGCCACATTGCCACCGCGATACCATTGGTTGCTGTTGGGGGCTTCCGTAATAGTGTTCGCCAAGAAACCGCCGCTGACCGATTCCATTGTGGCCAGCGTCATCCCGCGCGCCATGAGCGCAGCACCAACCGAAAGCTCAGGAGTCTCGTCGTCATAACCCCAAATGTAGGGTGCCAGCCGTTCGTGAATAGCGTTCTCAACCGGGGCAATCATTGCTCGGGCTGATTCTTCGTCGGTCGCTCGTGCGATGATGCGGAGATGGATGCCGTCGGCTTTGGAATAGATGCCGAGATATGGGTTCTCCAAGCCGAAATACTCGGAAATAATCTCGTCCACCGATGCCTCGCCCAGTCCCAGCGTCTTGATGTTCCTGGTGATAGTCACTTCGCTGTCGATCAGGGTTTTCAGCTTGGCGTCGATTTCATCCTGCCACATTGCCCGGTTTTCTCCGGGCGGTCCCGGCATGATGATGATGTGCTTGCCGTTTTTCTCAGCCCACCAGCCGGGCGCCGTCCCGTTACGGTTGGTGATGAATTGCGCCGACGGGATCAGGTGTGCCTGCTTGACATTGTGGCCCGGCATCTCCTGACCGCGATTGCGGAACCATTGCCGAAGATTTTCCACTTCGTCCTCGTGGACGATGGGGATCTCGCCGAGTGCGGCGGCAACGGCTTCCCTCGTGAGGTCGTCCTGCGTTGGTCCAAGCCCGCCGGTGGTGAAAATCACGTCTGAACGTTCCATACCATTTCGGAACGCCTCGGTCAACTTCGGCAGATCGTCGCCAACGATGCTCACCCACTGCAGTTGTATTCCCAATGCCGGCAGTTTGCCGGCGATCCAACTGGCGTTGGTGTCGGTCAGTTCTCCCATCAACAGTTCAGTGCCGATGGAAATGATCTCTGCGTTCACAACAACCTCCTCTGCGGGACGGTTTACTGGCAATTGTATGGAGAGCTGACCGGCGGGTCGGTCGCAAGACAAATAGTGCGCTCTGCGCGGACAGCGTTGACCACGTAAACGATCGGATCATCCGGCAGGCTGGCGTAGCGCACAAGAACCTGCGTGTTTCCGGCGTCATCCAGAATCGGCCTGCCCTCGCGGTCAACCTCGATATGTTCGCCGCCAATGTAGAACTCGAGGTCCTTGTCATGGGTCTTGATTCGTACCGTTGTTTCCGGAGGAGCCAGGCCGTAAGCGGGGTCATCGGCTCCATCTTCGTCAACGTGCCAGCCGCCGGGGGTTTCGTGCCCACCGGGTTTGCCGGGTTGGCCATACCATTGCAACTGCGAAGACCACCACTCCGGCGGGACCACGGGTGTCTGCTCACCGTTGGCGGTAGCGTTCCAGGTCCGTTGGGTAGGGTCTGGAGCATAGGCGACTGTGGTTCCATGATGGGTCACTTCCAACTCCAGAATGTCCCGGAAATCGACATCGTAGAAATAACCCAGATCCAGCGGCGGCGGCACAAAGGGCGGGTTGACTACGAGGCAGTTCACCACTCTGGCCCAGACCTCCGGCACGGTGTACAGTTCCGTAGAACCGGCCACACTCATGTAGTTGTAGCCTTCGTCCGGGGTCTTGTTGCCCAACCGGAACTCATGGGACAGGCCGGTTTCCTCGGTGATTTTGATGGTGCTTTCCGGGGGGGCCAGGCCGTACTGCGCCGGGTTTTCGATTGTTTCTCCCAGCACCCGGTTGACCTTCGGTCCGCTCAGCAACAGCGTCGTACCGGCCCATTGGTCCTGGAAGACCTCAGATCGTCCGTCCGGTTCGACGATGAACCACTTCCCGCGTCCCAGGTCCTTGTCATAGACGATTGATTGCTGTTCGCCGGTGATAGGTATGGTTTCTTCCGAACACTCGAGAGTATCGCCGGGTTGCCCCAGATGAGAAACCTCGACGTGAACGATGGCGTCATCGTCAATTCTCCATGCCCAGGGCGGCTCTTCCTTCGCAGTGTCCTGCTCCCATGGCTTGAAGTATAGAGCAAGGGCTCCGAAAATAACGAGCACGAAGACCAGCAGAATGGTTAGCCGGATGTTCATAGCTCAATCACAACTCGCTGATTTGGAATATCCGGACAAGGGCGAAACTCTCGCAGGCTCGTTCTAACGACGCACCCACCAGACGATCACCGCCATGATGCCCATCAACCCGGGCAGCAGCAGCCAGGTCGAAAACCGGACGAAATTGAACTCGTTGGCATCGAGGTTCCATTCGCGGTAAACAAATTCTCGGTCGCGGATAGAGACCAGGGAGAAGTCTCCCATCAGGTAGTTGGCCGAGTTCAGGAACAGGGCCGCGCTCGAGCCACGCTGCACGTTGCGGTTTGATACAAAGTCCGAGTCTCCAAAAACTGCCATTCCGGCGATTTCGTTGTCGCCAGGCCTCTCCGTGGGCGCTGCCCCACCGACCGGCGCGACAATGTCCAGGTACATGGCAGGAAAATACACGCCGCGCGGATCATCGTCCGTGGGATCGGTGCGTTCGATGTCGTCAATCAGATGGGCCGACGACGTGGTGGCGGCGATGGGCACCGGGAGTCGAGCGTTAGTGTCCTCAACGATGGGTTCCACTGCAGCCGCTCCGGGCATGAATGCCACGTTCAGCGGTTGTCCTCGAGGGGCGACGATTTCGGGCGGCGCCTGCGGGTTATAAATCCCGACCCTCAAGGTGCGCGGAGCGTTGGGCTGCGACCCTTCTATGTCCCTGATGTACCCTTCGGTGACCACCACTCCCCAGAATGCCAGGAACGCTCGGAAGGTGACGTGCGTGTCAGGTTCCGCGAGGAAAATCAGCCGGGCGCCTTCCCTCCGCGGCTCACCGTCCGGTTGTCGGCCCGCCATGTAGAGATTCAGCGCGTCGGCGTGGGCCGAAGGCAATTCTCCCGTGGGGCCTGCTATCACCAGCAACGCGGCGTCGTCAGGCACCGATACATCCTCGGCGGTTGGCGACCATGCCAGAATTTCCACCGCGTAGTTATCCACTTCCAGGCCGTCCCTGATCTGTTGATACCCGTCTTCCTCGGTCCGGTTGATGTCCCGCTCACCGTGTCCAGCCAGGAAATAAACTTTCTTCTGCTGTGTTTCGGTGGCGACCAGCAAGGCGGTGTAAAGGTCCTGCTCGAGCCGGCTGAAAACCGGGTCCGTCGGTTGCACCAGGTCCAGAATATTGGCCTCAGTGGCGGAGACGGCCAACGTTTCGTAAGACGTGATGCCCTGGCTCCTTGCGAGGTCAGCTTCCTTTTGGGGGTCGATGAACTGATAGGTGAAATTCCTGCTCCGCTTGCTGAATTCGCTGAGCATGGTGTCCACTTTGCCGTGGCGGGTCAGCATGTCGAGATCGGTGATTTCATCCGGGTAATAAGCGATAACGTTGATCGGCCTGTCGAGATCATCCAGGAGATCATTGGTGCGGTCAGCCAGCGAAAACTGGTTGGTCGCCGTTGTATCGGCTCGAATATTGTTTTCAAAACCGACGTAGTTGGCCAATACCACGAGTCCGATGAACGCCGCCGTCATTACCACGGTGTTGACGCCATATCGACCGGTACGGCTGAAGAACGCTGCTATTACCTGGCTGAAATAGGAAATGGCCACCAGAAGCACCAGCGCAACCCCAATGCCCAGAACGATTCCGCCATACAATTTTAGCGACCCAACAAAGAACAGCAACACCGCGCCTGCGACGAGGCCGACGAATCCTGCGATCAGGATGGGTGCATAGAAGATCGCTATGAAATCGAAAACCGGCTCTATGAAGGAAAACAGTGTCCGGGATTGTTCCTCCAACGCATCGTTGTCGGCGGCCGATGTATCGTCTGCTGCGGCGCCCTGGCGATCCCTGCTACGCCGTCGCCGCCAGTCTCGTGGGGTTTCGTCTGTGCGCTGCTGGCTCATGCTACCTCCAGCGGCGCGATTCCAGCGCGCGAATCGCAAGGAACAGGAACAGCGCGGTAACCGTCAGGAAATACACGATGTGCGCCGAGTCGATGATGCCGCTGTCGAAGTCATTGAAGTGGCTGGTGAAACCAAGTTGATTGAAAACATTGGCCCAAACCCCGGTTACGACCTCGCTGATGAACGACGTGGCGTATAGAACGATCAGGATTCCCGTGCCCACCACTGCCGCGATTATCTGGTTGCTGGTCAGGGTCGAGGTCAAAATCCCCACGGCCAGCGCGGCCATGCCATATAGGACCAGACCCAGGTACCCGGAATAAATCGGGCCAGGGTCGGGCGAAGCGAAGACCAGGAGCAGAATGACATAATACGAAGTCAGCGCCAGCAGGAACAGCAGGAATACGAAACTGGCCAGGTATTTGCCAAGAATAACTTCCCAGTCTCGAACCGGCGACGTCAGCAGCAACTCGATGGTGCCCAGTTTCTGCTCTTCGGCCAGCAGACGCATCGTCAACGCCGGCGCCAGAGGTATCAACAGGAATGTAGCGCCTTGAAAGAAATTGCTCAGGGACGCCTCTGGGAACGGGTTTCCCAAATCCTGCACGAAGAAGAAACCGCTCAATGCCATAAATATGAGCGCCACGATGTAGGCCACGGGGCTGCTGAAATAAATCTGGATTTCTTTGAGCGCCACCGCGCGAATCGTTTGCATCTTCTGCTATGCCAAATCCTCGTCGTCGATTTCCGACGTAGTCAGCCTGAGGAAGATCTCCTCCAGGCTCATGCTGTTGACCTGCATGCTCAACAAACTCCAACCGTGGCTGATCACCGTACGGGAGATCTCGTCGCGCAGGTCCAGACCCTCTGTGAATTGCACCCGGTACGCATTTACCCCTGGTCGAGGATGGTGCGTAACGGTGGTTGTGCCCTCGATTGATCGGAGCACCGGTAGGACTTCCGACGGCGGCCCGCCGATTTCCACCTCAAGCTGTTCGACGCCCTGCAAATGTTGGGCCAGATTGTTCGGGGTGTCGGCTGCGACGATGTGGCCTTCGTGGATAATGAGCACCCGCTCGCAGATCATGCTGACTTCCGGCAGTATGTGACTGCTCAGAACCACGGTTTGTTCCCGTCCCAAGTCCTGAATCAACCCGCGAGTCTCCACTACCTGGATAGGGTCGATCCCTATTGTGGGTTCATCCAGCACTAGAACTTCGGGTTCATGCAGAATCGCCTGCGCAATGCCCACCCGCTGCCGAAACCCCTTCGACAGTTTCCCGATCAGGGTTTTGTGATAATCCCCCAACCGACACACGTCGATCACGTCGTCAATGCGCGACCGGATCCTGCGGCCGCTCATCCTCCGCAAAGTCCCCATGTACTTCAGGTAATTGGTAACCGTCATCTCCGTATGCAACGGAACTGATTCAGGCAGATACCCAACCCGCTTCCGAACTTCCAACGATTTCTCAACCACGTCGTAGCCATCCAGCGTGACCGTGCCCCGCGTCGGCGGCATGAAACCCGTAAGGATGCGCATCGTCGTGGTTTTACCGGCTCCATTCGGACCCAGGAACCCCAAAATTTCGCCCCTTTGCACGGTAAAATTGACGTTCTCCACCGCCGGCGTGGGTCCGTAATAATGGGTGAGGTCTCGTACTTCGATCATGGCGTCTTCATGATCGAATCCGTTGCCTGCGCCGTTGGTTTCAGCGCCAGTTTGAGAGGTCATCGTGTTTCCCTGTTATCGTCCTGAAGCCACGTTCCGCAGGTACGCATGATGGTTTACATACGATGCCGCCGGGCAAGCGGATTGCCATTCCGACGGTCGAGGATATCATGGAGAAAAATTGCTTGGAAATGACGTGGCGGCTATGATATTCTATACGCCGCATTTTCACAAGACGGCGCAGCCCCGTCCAACGGGGCTTATTTTTTCGTTGGGGGCTGGCGAGCAGGATGCATCTGATAATCGATGGGTTTGGCGGCGACGCCGCCATGATGTGGGACACGGAACGGCTCCGCACTTTTCTGGATGAGTATCCGGCCAGCCTCGGGATGACGCGGATCACAGATCCTGAAGTGCTGGAATACCACGGCCCCAACCCCAACGATAGCGGCATCTCAGGCTTCGTTATCATCGCGGAAAGCCACATCAGCGTTCATACCTTCCCGCACCGGGACTACGTCAACATCGACCTGTTCTCTTGCAAGTCTTTTGACCACGAGCAAGCCCTCGCAGACGCCCGTTCCCTGTTTGACCTCCAGGACGTCAAGACGTGGCTGCTGGATCGGGGTCTTGAGTGGACCAACGCGGAACAAGGCGCCACGGAGACTCGGATGCAGCGTTCAGCGTTGCAGGCCGCCGCATCCGGTTCGCCCATTGCCTGAAACCCAACCCCGGCACAGTTTCCCCGATGGGGTTCCCACAACCCCTGCCAATTTCCTGTCCCTGCCGCCGGAGCAGGAGGCGCTTGGTCCCGCGTCCGTGGTATTGATCCCGGTTCCCATAGACAGCACAACGTCGTTCCGCAGCGGCGCCCGGTATGGACCCGCCGCGATCATCACCGCTTCCGCCGCCCTGGAAGACTACGATCTCGAACTGGGCATTGATGTCGCTGAGTTGGGAATCCACACGGCGCCGCCATTGGAACCTCACGTCGGAGACCCTAAACAAATGGCGCGGCGTGTGCGGGCGGCGGTATCGCACTATCAATCCCTGGGCAAACTGACCGGTGTCCTGGGTGGCGACCACTCGGTCGCCATTGGTTCTGCCGAAGCCTGCCTGGAACAATTTCCCGACCTTAGCGTCCTTTATATAGACGCACACGCCGATTTGCGCGACGAATACCAGGGCACCGGTTGGGGCCACGGATCTGCCGCTAGGCGCATTGCGGACCGGTGCCCGGTCTCGTTGGTGGGTATTCGCACGCTCTCGTCAGAGGAAAAAGACCACATTGACCTGGCTGGAATACACGTGACCTACTGGCCGCCGCCGACTGCTGATTACGTGCCGGACATAATATCGGCCCTCCATGGCAACGTGTACGTCAGCATAGACCTTGACGTTCTGGACCCATCCGAGATGTCCGCGGTAGGAACCCCGGAGCCGGGCGGAATGCGCTGGTTGGATTTGGTTGGGTTACTTCGAGCGGTGGCTCAACAGCGGCGTATAGTTGGCTTCGACGTGTGTGAATTGGCGCCTGACGAAGGGCCTGCGGCACATAGCTACACTGCGGCCAAACTCGTGTACAAGGTCATCGCCTACGCATCAATGCGTTCGACCTGAAAACACCCTCAAGCGACCCCGTTCTGACGGAGTGTCTGCTTACCGCCGTCCCTCACGCAGCGTGCCCTTTCCGACCAGAGCGCCACGCATGGAGGTGGAAACCCGATCATTCCCGTGGATGTAAAAAGTGCGGGATGAGGGATCAAAGACTCGCGCAAGGGCGATTTCAGCGAACCATTTGTGGGGCATGGTTCCGGCCGGTCCAGGAGGGTTCTGAGCCGTCGACGACGACCGCCATTTCTTGACATCGTCTGCGGCCCACAAATACAATCCCGGCATCCCGCACTAGTTGCAGTGCCGTCGTTAAACACAGCCGCTGCCGTATGCAGCCGGAGGACTCACCCATGCCACAGCAATGGCCCACAGTTCACTACAAAGAAGAAGGTATGCGCGAGGGCATGCAGATTGAGGACGCCAACATCTCCGTTGATGACAAAGTTGAACTCCTCGACATGCTCTCGGAAACCGGCCTCAACAGCATCGTCGTCGGCTCATTCGTCAGCCCGAAATGGACGCCCCAGATGGAGCGAATCGACGAGATCGTCACCAGGTTCACGCCCAAAGCCGGCGTCACATACTCGGCTCTCGCGCTCAACTCTCGCGGCGTGGAACGGGCCCGTGCCTACTCGCCGCCCCTGACCATCGAGCGGGACAAGTATCCCCGGCTGTCGTGCCACCTCTGCGACGTGTTCGCCCGACGCAACACCAACCGAAGCCAGATGGACGAAATGGAGCGCTGGCCGGCCATTATTGCCCAGGCGCAGGAGGTCGGAATCACCGAAGCCGGTATCGGTTGTAACGCATCCTGGGGTTCCAACTTTCTGGGTGAATTCCCGGTTGATAGCCTGATGACCCTGCTGGAATACCAGCACGGCCTTTGGGACGAGGCAGGCATCAAGGTGGCCAGTTGCTCGATGGGCGACCCCATGAGCCACTGCACTCCCGCCAAGGTTGAAGAGAGCATCGTCAGGGTCAAGGAGCGCTGGCCGGAAATCAATCACTTCCGGTTGCACTTGCACAACGGGCGCAACATGGCCATCGCGTCCGCCTATGCCGCGATGCGCGTTCTGGGCCCTGAGGATACCCTTGAGCTGGACGGAACCATCGGTGGTTTCGGCGGCTGCCCGTACTGCGGGAACGGCCGTGCCACCGGTATGGCGCCCACCGAAGACTTGCTCCACATGATGGAGGATATGGGTATCCCAACCGGCGTGGACATCGACAAGCTCATCGATTGCGTATGGGCAGCCGAGCGCATCATGGGTCGGGAACTTTACGGTCATGTTTCCAAGGCCGGGCCGAGGCCTCGCGCCAGCGCCGGCAACCTTTACGACATCAACATGCCCTTCGTGGAGACCCTCGAACAGGCCACCCACTTCAAGAAGGGCGAGCAGATGTATGAAGGCGGCATCTACCCGTACCGCGAGCCTGTCACCAGCCCCTACCGCGACCGGATTGACCAGGGTCTTCCAGCATTTGGCGCGGGCCCCGGCGAATTCCCGTGGAATCAGGATTGGCTTCCCAAGGCTGACAGCTAGACCGGGTTGGTGCGATAAAACTTTTGGGGGCGGGTTTCAAACCCGCCCCCGATTTTTGACAACCGTTGAGATTTTCGGTCGTTACGCAGATGCGCACGCAACCGATATGACGTTCATGGCAGTTTCGGGCACCGCGTCCTGGGTCCAATTGGCGCCGCCGTCGTGCGTGCCGAATACCTGACCCCGCCGCGTGCAGAAATAAACCTGGGACGGATCCTGACGGTTGACCGCCACGCCAAAGGTCGTGCTGCCTGGGTTGATGCCCTGATCGAAGCGTTCCCAGGTTTCTCCGAGGTTGGTCGTCCGCATGACGCCACCCTGCTCGCTCCCGAAATTCATTCCTACGCAGGCGTAGAGCGTATTCGGGTCGGTCGGGTCCCTGACCACTCCCCGCGAGTACATGATATCGGAGAATTTGCCAAATTCGCAGTCCTGCCAAGATGCTCCCTTGTCAGTGCTGCGCCAAACTCCGGTGCGGTTGGAAATCAGCACCGAGTTGGAATCAGCGCCGCCCACCGCCACGCCGTGCAGGTCAAGCAGGTCCACGTCTCCGGCAAACTCGTTGTTGCGAATGGTCCAGGTGTGTCCGCCATCGGTGCTGCTGGCGGCTCCGCCAACTTCCAGCGCCGCGTACATATTGTTGGGGTTGGACGCTTCGATATCGATTCCCAGGATTCTCATGGCGAATGCCATCTGAACCTGGCTGGGGTTGGAAACCGTGGCGATGTGCGCCCAGTTCTCGCCGCCGTCCTCGCTCTTGAATACCTCGGCTCCCTCGGTTCCTGCGAACATCACGTTGGTGTCGTTGGGGTGGAACCTGATAGACCACACGACGCGCCCTTCGGTCATGTTCATGCGCTGCCAGTGGTCACCGCCGTCGGTGCTCCGGTAGATTCCCCGCTGTGTGCCACAGAAAATGGTACGAGGGTCATTGGGATGGATCGCTATCGCGCGCGCTTGGGTCGCCGGCGCGAGACCGTCCGTCAACAAATCCCAGTGGGCGTCGCCGGCCGCTTTGCGATACAGTCCGCTGGCTTCGGCGCCAACGTAAACAATTGTGTTGCCCGCCATGGTGCTACCTCCTTGGTGCATGTGTCGAATCGGTTATTGTTGACGACATTTCAGCAAACCAGCGGGCGGATGTCAAACGCCACGGGCGGCAGGAGCGTGTTAAACTTTGAAATCATTGCCGTCTGTCGCTGGAATCTGCTCTCACGACCGCGAGGGTCAGTCCCCAAACTGACGCCGCGCCCGCATCCTTCAGGACGGCAGCGCAGACGCCCATCGTACTTCCGGTGGTCGCCACATCGTCCACCAGGATGAACCTGGCGCCTACAGGATCGCAGTGCCCGGCAACCGCCACGCTGCCTGCTACGTTCACCGCCCGCTCGGCGGCGGCGCTGATGCCCGCCTGTGGGTCAGCCGGTCGGATTCTCGCCAGTGCGCCCGGTTCGTACCTCAAGCCGCTACGGCCGGCCACCCGGCGGGCCAGCAACTCAGCCTGATTGTACCCGCGTTCGCGCTGGCGGGATATGTGCATCGGTACGGGTGCAACCACATCGCCGGGCAACGGGTTGTCGATCAGATAATCCGCCAGCAGGTCTCCCAGTTGTGATGCAGCCGACCGGAGCCCTCCATATTTGAGCGCGAGAATGGCCTGGCGCACAGCCCCTGAGTACAGATACGGAGATCGGATTCCGTCAAAGGGCCGGCCGGATTCAACGCACACCTGGCACCTTGAAAAATCACCGGGCGCCGCGCACACTTCGCAATATGGCGGATTCAGAACCGGCAGAGACTCGAGGCAAGAATCACAGATCACGCCTCCGCTGTTGCCGCAGGAAGCACAATCCACCGGGAATACTGCGTCGAGGAGTCCACGCCCGGCCTGGACGGCCAGATCTCGCAACAGGACTATGCCGCTACTCGGAGGCATGTTCGGACACGTTGCTATGGTTTTGCCGCATCGCGTGATATTCGCGAATTATGGTCTCATCCCTGGGGAACGCCAGCGGCGGTAACTCATCCGCTGCGAAAAATCCCACCTCAAGACACTCAGGACCTGCGATCAATTCCCCGCCAGTTTCTGTGGCTGCATAGGCCACCACGACTACAGGATGCTGTGATTGAGAGAACACACCGATCAGTTCGCCGATGCTGACCCTGAGTCCGGTTTCTTCCCAAACCTCACGAGCGGCAGCCGCTTCTACCAATTCGCCACGGTCAACGTAACCACCCGGCAGGCTCCACAGTCCGTAACCCGTCGGCATCGCACGTCGGACCAGCAATGCCCGGTCGTCGCGTTGAATCACGCACGTTGCCGCTACCTTCGGGTCGTAATATACGACCCGGCCACAGGCAGGACATACCGGTCGCGTTCGGCCTTCCAATTGGCGCGATTCGAGCCTCGTGCCGCATCCGGCGCAAAATTGATCTTCAGACGACACGGCTAGGATAATCCTTGGTTACCATAACATGGAAAACCGCTAGCCGAGCAACGCTGTTACGGCGTTCCGGTCGGGCATGGAATCCTGAGCGCCAACTTTGGTGACGGCCAATCCGCCGGCTGCCGCGCCCCACCGAGCCGCTTCAGGCAACGACTTTCCTTCAGACAGGGCAATCGCCAGCGCGCCGTTGAAAGCGTCCCCCGCGGCGACGGTGTCCACGGCCGAAACTGGGAATGGCGGTACCATCCCGCTTTCTCGGCCGTTTGCCCAGAACGCGCCGAGAGCGCCCAATTTAACCGTCACCGCCCCTGCCCCTCGGGCAAGCAGGTCGCTCGCCGCCGCCTCCGCCGCGCAAAAATCATCAACCGGATATCCCACCAATGCTGCGGCTTCGGTCTCGTTGGGTGTGATGACCGATATGTGCTCGTAGAAATTTTCAGGAACCGGCCGCACCGGGCCGGGATCCAGGATGACGGTCACGCCCTGCGCAGCCGCGTGTTGTGCCACACGCAATGAGAGATCCACGGAAACTTCCAATTGCAACAACAACGCGGAAGTTTCAGGCAATAGAGCGATGATTGAATCAAACTCTGCTTCGCCGCAGGTGTCATTGGCGCCCAGCGCTTGGACGATTCGGTTTTGGCCGCCTTCGCCCACACTGATCACCGCGATGCCTGAGCTGGTGCCTTGCGAGACGCCAACCGCACCGGTTGCCACATTCGCAGACTGTAGCAGTTCCAGCAGTTGTGGGCCGAATATATCGTCGCCGACACGGCCCACCATGACTGACCTGGCGCCCATCCGTGCCGCTGCCACTGCTTGATTTGCTCCTTTCCCCCCGGCGTATGTGACGAACCGATTGCCCACCACGGTTTCGCCGTCAGCCGGCAAACGGTCGGAGAAGGTGACCAGATCCATGTTGATCCCACCCAGGGATATGATCAGAGGACGCTCAGAGAGGTTGGACATCGGGACGCACGCTCGACATAACGGAAAATCGGCCTCACGCTAACACCGGCTTTCGCACGCGTCAATGTACAGTTGGCCCCGTGCTATAATCCGGCGAAACTGAAAAAGCGAGGACTGGAACGATGCCTCAGCCTTTGGAGAACATCAAGGTCGTGGACCTTACCCGCACGCTGGCGGGGCCGTTTTGCACCCAAAATCTGGCGGACATGGGGGCCGATGTCATCAAGATCGAGGAACCCAACGACGGAGACGAAACGCGGAAATGGCCACCCATTTGGAACGGCGAAAGCACGCAGTTTCTGTCATTCAACCGCAACAAGCGGAGCCTCTCGGTCAACCTGAAGTCGACGGAGGGCCTTGAAGTAGTAAAGAAACTGGCGACTGAAGCCGACGTGATGATTGAGAGTTTCCGCGCGGGCACCCTGGCTCGGATGGGTTTGGGTTACGACGACATCAAGGCACTCAACCCGGACATCGTGTACTGCACCATTTCCGGTTATGGGCGCACCGGACCCATGGCCAACAAACCGGGCTACGACCTGATTATCCAGGCGTACAGCGGGCTGATGCACCTGACCGGCGATCCGAACGGCCCGCCGCAGCGAGTCGGGTTCTCGTTGGTTGACCTTTTCACCGGCATGCTGGCGTATGGTTCCATAGTCACCGCCCTGTATCATCGGGACAAAACCGGCGAAGGCCAACTGATTGATACGGCTCTGCTGGACGGCCAGGTCGCCGCGATGAGTTACCATGCCACCGGTTTTATTGGCACAGGAATCGAACCGCATCGGTTGGGTTCGGGACACCCGAGTCTGGTGCCTTACCAGAGTTTCCAGGCGGCCGACGGCTTTTTCATCCTGGGTGTGGCCAACCCCAACCTCTGGGAACGGTTCTGTAATGCCATCGGGCACCCTGACCTCAAGGACGACCCCAAGTTCGCGACGAATCCGGATCGGGTGGCGCACCGGACGGAGATGGTTGATTTGCTCAACAGCATATTCGCGACCAATACCGTGGCCCACTGGGTGAAGGTGATTGACGAGGCGGGAGTTCCCGTTGGGCCGATCAACAAAACGTCAGACGTTGTGGCGGACGAACAAGTCAAGGCCAGGGAGATGTTCCTGGAGATCAACCATCCCAAAGTGCCGGACCTCAGGGTTCCCAACTCCCCGATCAAGCTGCAGGGGACGCCGGCTGAATTGCGCAGGGCTCCGCCGGCGCTGGGGGAACACAACGAGGAAGTGCTGGCGGAATTGGGTTACGACTCCGAGGCGTTCGCAAAGATGCTGGAATCGGGAGCGGTTGGAGAGCCCGGCAAGGAGATCAGCGGGGTCGGCGGCCACTGATTCCAGTTGGTTCGCACAATGCGCGTTATGTAGTGTCACTACCTGATCTGGACAGCGTTTTGACATAACGTGTGGCATTGCGAACTTAGAGGGGCAACCGATTGGTTGCCCCCTTTATATGCCTCCAAAACTGGCATATTCCTGGGAGCGCGAGGGGATCGAACGGTTGCCGGATCAAGGGGGCCGGGCTATAATGATTTACGGAGTCTCGCTGGGGCGGTTAGCTCAGCGGTTAGAGCGCCTCGTTCACACCGAGGAGGTCGGAGGTTCAAATCCTCCATCGCCCACCATCCGCCGCAGCAAATGGCTCTTTAACACGGAAAACCACCAAGCCGAGGTGGCGAAACGGCAGACGCGCTGCGTTCAGGGCGCAGTGTCCATTAGGACGTGTGGGTTCAAATCCCTCCCTCGGCACCATTTTCCGACGCGCGCTTGTAGCTCAGTGGATAGAGCGCTGCCCTGCGGAGGCAGAGGTCGTGAGTTCGAATCTCGCCAAGCGCGCCATTTTCATGTGTGCGCCGCGCTCGTGCGGGCGGTTAGCTCAGATGGTTAGAGCGTCTGCTTTACACGCAGAAGGCCGGGGGTTCGAGTCCCTCACCGCCCACCAGACCGACAATCGAACCCATCTCGAGCCTTTAGCCGGATCGTCTCAAAACTGTTGGTATCATCGCTGAATCGGTCAATGCTGCGGCTGGACGCGCACGTAATGGGTACGACAATCTACGGTGGGGTGTTTCCGTCGGGCAAAGACCATCCCTGCGCTCCAACGGGCCCTGCCGTTGATCCAGGGTTGGCGACGCGGAACATCAAACGAGGGACATCGCCGAACGGCATCGGCGTTAGTGAATTTTTGTCATGATGGAACACAAGGGCATACGGTGGGGGTATGTTTTTTTGCGCGCACCCAACTTTCTCAGCGGCGAAGACCGCGAGAAACTGATGACCGCCGCGATTGAGATGTACCTTGCCGGTGAAGACGAACGCGACGTGGAAAGCGTCGGATTCGAGGGGCGTCTGTACACGGAGCGGCGATTTGAGATGCTGGGCGGGTTCGGAGGGCAGCGCTTTGACGTGGACCTGGAAACCGCTCACGGCCGAGACACCGGGACGTTCCTGGTCAGTGAGCAAACCCGCGGGTTGGGCGGTGGTCAGGGGTTCTCGCGCAACTGATCGCCCGGGGCGCATCGGCCGTTTGTGGTATATTAGGCGAAATCCAAGCGTGGCAGCAGGGCAGGGAGGCGGTCCACTATGCCAGAGGAACTCTTCACGTTCACGGACAAACCCGAGGCCAACCATCTGATTGCTGGTTGGCGTCGGCAGTGGTCAAATGGTGGTCGCATCTCCAGTGGCCTTCCCCGTTACCTCATCGAAAAGAATGGCGGCCGGCAGATCGGGCAGATGTCGGAATACGTGAACCGGATGTGCTATCCGTTCCAGGTAGCCGGGACACACGACGCCTTCCGGCCGGCGGCCGCGTTCCATGAGGGCCTCCCAAGTTCCGCCATGTCGCGGCAAAACTCGTTCTACGAAATCGGCAATGGGCTGTTGGTATTCCTTGGGGAAGAACCCTGGTATCGGCTGGACATCTACTCGGAAGCCTTTTTCACCGCCATCGCCGACCTTGGAATCCGGCAGACAGTTGCTGTGGAGGGGGTCAATGGCCCAGCCCCTCCGGATCTCGAGAGGCGGATCACCTGCGTGTATTCCCAAGCACAGATGCGCGAGCAATTGGAACGCTACGGGGTTCAGTTCTCAAGCTATGGGAGCAGGGGAAGGCAGGGACCGACAATCGGCATGGCGCTGGTATCGGTGGCGCACTACGAGTATCCCGATGTTCAGATGTTCCGCATGGGCGCGATGGCGCCGATGTATCCGTTTATGACCAGCAATAATAACCAGTTGGGCATCACGCAGGATCACCGGGCTTACTATGATATCCTGCGGCGGTTGCGCTCCCTGTTCGACATTGAGATGGACCTCTCGGAACTTGAGCAGATGGGCAATCGTGAGTCGCAAGAACTGCTGGACAACCTGGAGCGCCTGGGCAGCACCAACAATGAAGCCAAGCAGATCATCGACCAAGTGCGGCTGGACTACCAGTACACCCCGTTTGTGGAACCGGTTGATCTGGACCCTGCCCTTGACCAGGCCCTCGAAAACATCCTGCGGGATATCGGTGAATCCAACCGCGATCCTTAGCACACGGATCGGTGGCGATCACACAACCGGCCACCGGGAAGCAAAACTTACTCCGACGCGCTTGACCAGCGCGTCGCCTTTTTGTTGGACATCAGCCACCAATTCCCGTTCATCCACGAACAACGGAGTGGATTGCTCAACCACAACCCGCCCGTTCACAATCACCGTGTGGACGCTGCGGCCGTCGGCATTGTAAACCAGCGAGTTCACAGGGTTATGCAACGCCGCCCACTCTGCACGCCCCGTATCAAAGAGCACCAGGTCCGCAGCCTTGCCCGGTTCGACAGAGCCGGTTATGTCACCCAAACCCAGCGCTTGTGCTCCGCGAATGGTGCCGAGTTCGAGGGCGGTTTCCGCCGGAATCGCGTTTACGTCACGCCTGCCGTCCTTGTACAGCACTGCCGCGAGATACACTGAGCGCAAGGTTTCCAGCAGGTTCGAATTGTTGCCCGCGTCGGTGCCCAACCCGACCTTCACTCCAAAGTCCAACAACTCTGGAAGGAGGCCGTGGTGGGTCATTCCCGCGCCGCCTTTAACCGCTGCCGTCGGGCACATGACGACTGCGGCGCCTCGTTCGCCGATCAATCGGGCCTCGTCCTCTCCAATGCCGAGACAATGCGCCAGAGTCATTGCGGGGGTCAGCGCCCCGAGTTGGTCCAGGAATTCGGTTGGGGAACAACCATAGGTTCGTTGGCATTCCTCGATCCACCGGGCGCCGACGGTGTAGTGCAAGGTGGATCGGGTGCCGGCGGACTCCGCGGCGGCGTGGGTGGCGGACAGCAATTCGGGGGAGCAGAACTCCGAGGAGAACGGCATGGCCCATGCCGACACCATCCCATCAAGTGCGCCATGATACCGGGCGATGGTTTCTTCGGTGTCGCGCACCGCCGCATCAGTGTCGGAAACCGGCAGGTTGAGTGGGTTGGGGCGATCCAGCACATTTCGCCCGACGATGATTCGGCATCCGGATTTACGGTAAGCCTCCAGGCAAACATCCATATGGGTGGTGGTGCCAGGATCTATAAACGTGGTGGTGCCGTACTTCAAGAGTTCGGTGATGGCCAACAAGGACGTGGCGTACTCGTCATCGGGCGTCATCTCGGCCTGCAATCTGAAAACGGTGGGCAGATAGTTAGCGCCAAGATCATCCGGGAAGAGTCCGCGCACTGGGTGGGCGTAGCTGATGTGCATGTGCCCGTTGATGAAACCCGGGGTCACCACCATGCCCGTAGCGTCGATCACACGGTCTGCCGGGACTGCTTCAAGATCTGTAGTTTTGCCGACGTGCGAGATACTACCCCCGTTCACGACCACCGATCCATCGGCGATGATGTGGCGTTCAGGATCCATGGTCACCACGTAGCGGGCGTTGCTGATTTTCAAAGTGGATTCGGTCATGAGCGCTCCGGGTCATGTGTGATCGGATTTGTTGCTAATGGGTCCAGTCCCTGAATCCCCATCTATTAAAAGAGGTGACTTCGGCCGGCGGGCGCCGCGTGGTAGGCCCGAAGCTTCCTCGGGGATACCCCACCGGTGTAAGGCAAATCATTTCTGCGAATTCGGGCAACCCAAGTATCTCGCGGACCTGATCCTCCTGCCGGTTGAGAACCGTAGTGATGCGCGTGCCCAGCCCGAGGGCACGGGCGGCGAGAAACAGATTCTGGATAGCAGGCCAAACCGATGCCGCGTGGCGCCCCCGTTCAATGGGCTGACCAGCCTCGTAACCACTGCCTCGGGAATGGTCGGCGCAGACCACGATCATCGCCGGCACTTCGGGCATGTGATGGGCCAGGTAGCGGGCATGGCGATACACGCGTGTTTCGGTTGGAGACGGCTCCCAACCCATGGCGTCGAGCCAGGTATGTTTGTACAGTTCGCCGAGACGCCGCACGGTTTCGGGGTCGTTGACCACAACGAACTCCCAGGGTTGGGTGTTGCCGCCATTGGGAGCCCGGACCGCCGCGTCAATCATCTGCTGCAGAGCAGCCTGGGGGACCGGATCCGGTTGGTAGCGAGTGATCTGGCGCTGGCTGTAGATTGCCTCAAACAGGTCGAACTGAGTAGCCATGATTCACGTCCTCCTTCGAGAGTTGCCGGGGTTTGCGCATTATAGACGTTGAGCCGCACCGGATTCACCGGGACAGCGTAATCAACACGACTCCGGCGACTATGAAGATCGCACCGATGACTCTGCCCTGTGTCACCCGTTCTTTCAGGATCACCGCGCCCAGCACCACGGCGAACAGGGAGCCAACCTCTCTGAGGGGCGCTACGTAACTCACATCCGTGATTCGCATCGCGGTCAACACCAGGCCGTAAGCCAGGAACAACAGCGCCGAAGCCGCCACCACGCTTGCCCAACCATCGCGCCACTCAAGAATTGCGCCCGACACACCATAGTTGCGGATTATGTAAGGCGCCCATCCCAACGCGACACCAACCGTCATGCAGTACAGGTAAAGGAACGGGCTGATGTACGCAACGCCACGTTTATCGATGATGGTGTACAACGCTATGCACATGCCGGTGAGCAGAGCGTAACCCAGCCCCGGCAGATTCGCACGCAAAGCGGACATCGTGGTGAATTGTCGCAACTGGCCCCACCACGCAGTCGTGTAAATACCGATCACTATGGCGGCGACGCCAGCCCAGGCCAACGGGGTAACAGTTTCTCCCAGGGCCAAAACGGCGAGAATAGGCACCAAACCGGGCCCGAAACCCCTGGCGATGGGGTACACCAACGAGAGATCGCTTCGTGCGAAACTGCGGCCCAGGAACAGGAAGTAACAGATATGCACCAGCGCCGACGCCACCACGTACCACACGCCCACTGCTTCGAATGACGTATTCAGTGCGATCACGACGGCAATCGGCAATGCACCTGCCACTGCAAACCCCGACAACCACCATGCGAAAACCTCTTGATGGTGGGCCCTCTTGAGCAGCAGGTTCCAGGTGGCGTGGGCCGCAGCCGATGCCAACACCAGCGAAAGCGCTACTAAAGTGGATGAGTCCTGCATTTTGGACCGAACCGATTACGGTCATTAAGAAAGCCGACGCGAGATTGCGTCGGCAGATCCAGGCGATGGTGGCGCATAGGGGATTCGAACCCCTGATCTCCGCCTTGAGAGGGCGGTGTCCTGGGCCGCTAGACGAATGCGCCTGAACGGGGGCAATTATAGCAGACTGCCCCGGAGCTGCCAACGAAATCCGTCGGCGCCACCGAAGCCTTTCGGTTGTCGCCGTTTGGCCAGCTATTGCGCCATTGCGATCCTGTCGAACCACCGGCATATGGTTAATATAGAAGCAGCAGGATAGGCGCCGGATCCTGATTTGCTAAACTGATCAGACGAACGGGAATTACAGGGGGAAAATTGGAGACAGGGAAATTACCGCCAGAGTTGTTGGCCGAACTGCTGACCAATCTGGGAGCACCTGACCATCGCGTGGTGGTGGGGCCGGCCCCGGGCGAGGATTGCGCGGTTGTAGATATGGGCGACCGTTTCCTGGTGGCGAAATCCGATCCGATCACGTTCACTGCGGATCGCATCGGCTGGTACGTAGTGCAGGTGAATGCCAACGACATTGCCTGCACCGGTGCGACTCCAAAGTGGTTCCTGCCTACCGTGTTGATGCCCAAACGGTTCACGCACGATGACGTGCGCGGCCTGTTTGCAGACCTTTCCCTCGCGTGCGAGGAACTGGGAGTCGCCGTGATTGGTGGGCACACCGAGGTCACCCTGGACATTGATCGACCCATAGTGTCAGGGACCATGTTGGGGGAGTTGATGGACCGGGACCGGTTGGTGTCCACCGGAGGAGCCAAAGACGGCGACAGCGTGATCCTCACCACCGGCGTTGCGATTGAAGGCACGGCAATCCTGGCTTCAGAATGCCGCGATGAATTGCGTTCGGCCGGAGTGGACGACAACACTATTGCGCGGGCGGCTGACTATCTGACGCGGCCCGGAATCAGCGTCGTTTCGGCAGCGCGGGCATTGTTCGAATCCGTCAATGTGAACAGTTTTCACGACGTCACAGAAGGCGGAATTGTAACCGCATTGCGGGAGGTGGCGACCGCTTCCAATCTGGGGGTGGTCTTCGAAGCTGAGAGTACACCGGTGCTGAGCGAGTGTGAAAAGATCTGCTCCGTTTTGGATATAGACCCGCTGGGACTCCTGGGTTCCGGGGCACTCATAGCCACCATGCCCTCCATCGATGCGCCCCGGGCCCTCAAAGCGTTGGACTCGGTCGGAGTGAACGGTTGGGAAATCGGGCAGATGATTGAGGCTGAAGATGGGATGTGGCTCATTGACCGGCAAGGAGAACACACGATGCCGGAATTCAGGCGCGACGAGTTGGCCCGGTACCTGGACGGGCGAAAAAGCTAACGCCGGTTGAACCAACTACCAGGCCGCCAAACTATATCGAACGCCGCCCCGATTTCGGGGCGGCGTTTTTGTTTCCTATTACTTGGACGCAGATCCCATACAGCCTGGGCGCGAATGATCAACGCCCGGGGTTGGTTCAATCGCCGATATACAGGTTGATACAATCGCGCAACTGGGCCAGCGTGATGTTGGACCCGCTGACAGTGATGGATACCTTTTTGCCCCGTACCAGTTCCCGGTGCCTGACGGCGCCGGCCAGTGCGGTCGCGCCGGCGCCTTCGGCCAGCGTGTGGGCTTTTTCAATCAGCAGCGCCACGGCCCGCCTGATGTCATCTTCGCCAACGAGGACAAAATCGTGGAGCCGGTGGCGCATGATCTGCTGGGGCAGTTCATAGCCGACGGCGGTTGCAGTGCCCTCGACCCAGGTTTGCATGGGGGCGGCCACCAATTGACCCTGTTGCCATGACAGGAAAGCCGCCGGCGCTGCTTCACTCTGAACGGCCACAACGCGGATGTCCGGGTTCAATGCGCTGGCGACAACGCATGCGCCCGATACACCGCTACCGCCGCCGATCGGCAGCATCATAACGTCGACGTCCGGCAGGTCCTCGATGATTTCCAGGCTCGCGGTCGCGACGCCGGCGATGAGCGCAGGCTCGTTGACCGGGTGTACGAAGCGGTAACCTTCTTCCTGGGCCAGTCGTTCGCAGTGCTCCCGCGCTTCGTCAAAGTTTGCTCCATGGAATATCAGCTGGGCGCCCAGAGCCTCCATGGAAGCGACTTTATTGGGATTGGCGTCCACCGGTAGACCAATGAGGGCGCGCGCTCCGAACAGGCGACAGGCGCTGGCGATGGATTGGCCGTGGTTGCCACTGCTGGCGGTGATCAGTCCCCGGGATCGTTCAGCGTCGCTCATGCCGGCCAACAGGTTAATGCCGCCCCGGGCTTTGAATGCCCCCAACGGCAGATGCTCCTCATGCTTGAGATACACCTCGGCATCAAGAAAATCGCTCAAGGCAGGCGAATGAGTCAACGGGGTCCTGGGGAAATAAGGGGAGATCGTCGCGCGGGCCCTGTAGACATCACGCAGCGTGGGGATATTCACGGTGTTCACTCCGAAGCAGGATGAGTTGCGGCCGAATTGGTGCGGAAGGTTAGAGAGACGTTTGTCCGGTGTCAACCGTTGGATCGCTATCGTCGAGGCAAGAAGCGGTAGTGTACCAAGCCGCCGATGGGTGTACTGATTGTGTACATTCCAGGCTGGTAGTACTTCATCATCCAAAGCACAGAGATAAAGTGTAATTCGCCAAATTCCGGAGTAGTTGCGTGTACGCTCTTTGGGCGCACCTCAGTACGCTGAATCTTCAGTACACTCTCGGTTATCGCAAGTGTAATTCGATGTGGTGCGCCGGTACATTTCTGGCAGGAAGGCGGTCCCGTGTAACGTAGCATCGACAATATCAGTACACGCCATCCCCGCCGTGAGGACCCGGTTCATGTAGTACATCGCGGCGGGTTTCGGTGGCAAGCGGCGCTGGTTGCATTCGCAGACCGGCACCAATGTCCCCAATCGGCCGACCATTACTCGAAACGTGGCTTCGGCGTCGCCCTGGAGACCATCCAGGGGTTCACCTGCCGCAAATTCCGGTCCGATGGGTTTCCCTGGCGGGCCTCGGCAAAAACAGGACCGGCGGGCGGGAACCGCACCGTCGCGCAATCGCTTCCCGGTCTCCACGGGCTGGCCGGTATCGAATCGGAAAAAATCGCCGAAAGCTGCTTCAAGACTGCTAGCAGCACGTTGCTGCCTGTGGCAAAATTACCTCGTAATCAATCGTGTTCTGAAAGATTATAAAAAAAAGATAAGAACTTTCTATTCGTGGTCTTGACGCCGATTGAAATTCTTGCTAATTTTGGTAGCGTAACAATAGAAGGTAATAGCATGTAGTCAGTTTGATGTGGCGAAGGTACGCCCTCTGCTGAAGAGTACACTCAGGAGGTGTAAGATGGCACGGAAAACGAAACTGATGATGCGGGTAGAAAAGGAATTTGACCGGCCGTTGGAACGGCTGTTGCCGGAGTTGGTCAACGACCAAGGCCTTACGGCGACCGCCGACACCCTGGGGGTCAGCAAGGCCACCCTCGGTTACTGGATGCTGAAACTCGGAATCAACGTTCGTCGCGTCGCTCTGGCGCCGGGCGAAGTTTTGGAGGTCAAGCGCACCAACTAGCGAAACTACGCCTCAGATCGTGGTGGCACGCGATTGGGGCGCAGAGGGCGCGCCGAAGGGTCAAAGGCGAGCTGACCCTGTGGAACGCCCGGCCCGCCGAGAATTCGGCGGACAGCAGGACGCCCCGGCCGGTGGCAAATGGTCGGGGCGTCTTGCTGTCCGTTCCGGCCTGGAGCAAAGAAGGGCTCCTGGATTGGGAGCCCTTCTTTGGACGGGTATGTGGCGAGTGGTCAGCCGGTGAAGATGTTCTCCGGGAGGAACGCCGATACCGTTACGTTGGGCAGGTCCACTATGTTGCTGACGCGGAGGTCCACCGCTACGCTGCAGATTATGTAGGCCTGCTGTGCGGTCCAGCCTCGCTCCTGAAGCAACGCGATCATGTTGAGCAGGGCATTGCGGGCCGCCAGGGTGAGGCTGTCCAAGCCCTCTTGGGTGCCGTCGGGATGGATGGGGTAGCCGACGGTAGCGGTGAAATTGCGCGGCGCGGCCCATTCGGGCGGCAGGAAGTAGTCGGGGTGAGCATAGCGCGGCATTGTTATGTTATGCCGGGCCGCCTGTCCCCTGTGTATCGCGAAGCGGACGGTGCAGGTTGTTCCCATCTCAATGGCGGTGATGCAGACCTCGCCGTCGCCCTGGGCGAAATGGCCGTCGCCGGCGGAGTAGAGGCCGCCGGGCACGGCTACGGGGATGAAGAGGCGGGAGCCGGTGGTGAGCTGCTTGGCGTCGATGTTGCCGCAGTTCTCGCGGGGCGGGATGGTCCGCAGGCCTTCGTTGGCGATCTGGCCGCCGGCGGGCACGGCGTCCTCAGGATCCGGGGGAGCGGCGGTGCCACCGCGGTTGACCCAATCGGCCTCGCGGGCGGCCCAGGCGGCCATCTGGTCATGAGACGGGGCGAGACCGGCGGTGCCCATGAAGGAGCCATCGGGGATGCGGACGCCGGGCAGTTTTGGTGAGGTGGCCCAGCCGTCCGCGATGTCCCAGTGCACGAGGTAGGGGTCGGCGAACACGTCGGCGAGGAAGCCGGCGCCGGGACGGTTGCGGGTCCAGCCGCGCGGTTGGGCAGTTATGTCAACGTATTCGATTTCGAGGAGGTCGCCGGGTTCGGCGCCCTTGACGTACACCGGGCCGGTGAGCGGATGGCCGACTTTGGCGTCCAGCCCGGCCATATCCGCCTCGGTCATGTGGGGTTGAATCTGGGAGTCGGAGGCGTCGCGGGTTTCGAGGACGACCTCCTCGCCGGGATCGACCTCGACGATGGGCGTAATGTCGGGATGCCAGCGGTTGTGCCCGACGTGTGGTTCCTCTTTGAGTCGTTTGGCGCGGTCGATGGTGACGGATTGCATGGGTTCCCTCCGGTGTGATTGGGATGTGTTGGAACGTTATGGTAGGTGCGGGCAGTATAAAGTAAGGGCGGGCACTAGGCCCGCCCCTGTGTGGGTTCGGAACAATCCGGTGAGCGCACATTGGACGCCGTTGTCTGGGCGAGGCGTGCCTCGCGCCTGAGTTGTGAGTGGTGCAGCAGGCAGGGGCGAATGATTATTCGCCCCTACGGGTCTTGACTCTAGAGGGACCAGGAGTCGGGGAGTTCGGGGGTTGGGAGGGGGCGGATCATGACCTCGACGAGGGCGGACTGGCCTTCGTCGATGGCGCGGATGGCGCGCTGGAAGGCGGGCCGGATGTCTTCGGGGTTGTCGACGCGCTCGGAGTAGCAGCCAAGGCCGTCGGCGACGACGCTGAAGTTGCCGCCGAGGACGGCCATCTCAGGAGGCGTGCCGTTGGGGTCCTCCATGCCCATCATGCCGCCGCCGGTGCCGCCGTTGTTGATGACCACGGTGAGGATGGGCAGGCCCATGCGGGAAGCGGTTTCAAGGTCCATGCCGGTCATGCCGAAGGAGGCGTCGCCGAGGACGTGGACGACGAGATGGTCGGGGCGGCCGAGCTTGGTGCCGATGGCGGCGCCGACGGACCAACCCATGGCGGCCATGCCACCCATGGCGACGAAGTTGCGCGGCTGGGTGGTCATCCAGAAGGGGACAACGTAGCCGCGACTGCCGCCGGCGTCGTGGAGGGCGATGGTGCGGTCGGGGTCGATGACCTGCTGGAGTTCGTACACGACGCGGTAGCCGTTGGTGGGCGTCTCCGAGTCGGTGAACCGGGGCATCCACTCGGCCTCGGACTTCTCGTGGCAAGCGCGGATCTCATCGACGATTTCCTGCTTGATGCCGCCGCCGTTGGGGCCGATGCGCTGGCGGACGGCGTTGATGATGGCGCGGAGGGCAAGCTTGGCATCGGCGAGCATGGGGAGTTCGACCTGGTAGGTCTTGTTGAGGTCTGCCTGGTCGGCGTTGATGTGGATGATGCTGACGCCGTCGGGTATGGGGCGGCCGTCGGTGCCGTTGGGTTGGCGGAAGGAGTTGCCCACGGCCAGCACGACGTCTGCCTTGCGGTTGATCTGGAGGGCGGCGCCGGATGCGTAGCGGGCGCGGGGATAGACGCCGCCGCCCAGGGAAAGGGGATGATTTTCGGGGAAGATGCCCTTGCCCATGATGGTGGTGGCGACGGGCATGGAGAGCATTTCGGCAAGCTCGCGGACCTCGTCGGCGGCGCCGGCGGACATTGCGCCGCCACCGGCGTTGAGGACGGGGAAGCTGGCGTTGACCAGCATATCGGCGGCGCGCTGCACCTCATCATCGGCGGGGCCAGACTTGCCGGGGATGCCCACCGGGGTGTAGCCCATGATGGCGTCGTCGGCCTCGGCGGTGAGGACGTCCTGGGGCATTTCGAGGACGACGGGGCCCGGGGATCCGGAGCGCAGGGCGGTGAAGGCGCGGCGCATGACCTGGGGGATGTCCTGGACGCGGGTGAAGGTGCCGCGCCACTTGCAGTAGCCATCGAAGATGCTGGCGGAGACCTCCTGCTGCCATTCCTGGCCGAGGTTGCGCAGGGGGTGCTGGCCCATGAGGAGCAGCACAGGGACATTGTCGGCGTAGCATCCGGCGATGCCGGTGAGGCAGTTGGTGGCGCCGGGGCCGGTGCCGGTCATGGCGACGCCGACCTGTCCGGTGGCGCGGGCGTAGCCGTCGGCGATTTCGACGCCGAGACGCTCGTGGCGGGCGGCGAAGGGCCGAATGGTGGAGGCGCGCAGGGGGCCCCAAAGAGGGGCGAGTCCACCGCCGGCGAATCCGGATATGTAGCGTATTCCTTCCTGTTCGAGGGCTTTGACGACGGCTTCGGATCCACGCATGGCGATACCTCGCTTTGTGCTGAGTACGGCGGTGGGCGAGGTCGCCCTCACCCTGATCCTCTCCTTTGGGGGAGAGGGTACTTTCGTGTTTGCCGGGATGATAGGGCAGCGTGGGGATGCGGTCAACCGGGGTTGGCGGTTTTACATCGATGGACGGGATGCTCAGGATGGGCGGGACGTGTTTGGATTTGGTTGAGGCTGGCGGCGATGGCGTTGTTGAGGTCGGCTACGAGGTTGGCGACGCGGCGTCGCAACCGGACAAGTTCGTGGGTGGCCGGGGCGCGATGTCGGGATTTGGGCGACCGGGGTCTGATGGCCCACATTTGGGCGAGAGTTTTCAGGTGGCTGTGCCGCAGGTCATGATCGAAAACGACGCACCGGAGGGCGTTGGCCTGCAGGCGCGGGGTCCGGTAGGGATGATTCCAATGGACGGCGGCGGCGACGACGGCGTGGGTGGCGGCACGGCGCAACGCATCGGCGGCGCGGCGGCGGTCGCCAGAGGCCAGGTCAATGCGAGAGCGATAGAGGTAATGGCGGCTGCGGAGTTGATGATGGGCTACGGTTCCGATGTGGGATGCTCCTTTTTGTTTTACATCGATATACAGGATGCACGGGATTTTTTGGTTTGGGTTTGGGATGGGGCGTTCCGGGTTTCATGCGTCGGTATGCCCAGCGTAGCCGGCCGGCAAGGCGATTGCATCCGGCAGGGGCGTGCCCGGCATGACCGGCCGTGAACCGGGCAACACGGGGCGCGCCGTCACGCCTGGCATGGTCGAAGCGTTGGGTTGGGGCGAATGATTTTTCGTCCCGGCATTGGGTTGGTTGAGTGATTGGTTTGGTGTTTCGGTGGGCTGTCTCCTGGGGTTTGGTCGGTGGGTTTTCCGGTTGGTTGGTTGGTTGGTCGGCTGGTTGGTGGGAGGCGGGATTCCCCTTCGTTGTCAGCGCACGGCCGGTACGCAACTATTTGAACGGCAGTTCCGTGGTCGCAGGACTATTTGGTTGAGTCCCTACCACGCGGGCCCGAACAATCCCGGTGGGCCAGTGCGGCACCGCCGGCGAGTACGTTGGTCGGATATCGGCGAGTTGCCACCTGGACCGGTTGCGATTTGTTGCTGACGGGGTTGGCCGTCGAAGGGGAAACCTGCCTCCCAGGGGTCGTGACTGAAACGTACGTTTTATCCAGATGGTGACAGGATAGACCGGCGGCGACGGTGGGGGCAATGGGGAGGTGTCACTGCTGGGGATTCGTTTTTTGTGGTCGGGGGTCCCGGTTTTTTACAGGGATTTACAGGATGGGGCTGGATGGATGGTTTACAGACGGGATGTCCCTGGCTCTCAACAAAAAACGCCCATCCCGTGGTGGGGATGGACGTTGGGGATGGCGGATTGGTGGCTGGGTGTTCAGGTTGCCCGGGCGGCCAGGATTATGTTGATCAGGGTTTCGATGTCGGGGAGGTAGCCGTCCAGGTGTTCCTGTTCCATCCAGTCGTTGGGGCCCGGTTTTTTACAGGGATTTACAGGATGGACAGGATGGGGGGAGGTTGTTTAGGGCATGTTGATTCGGCCAGACGGGCGGTTGCTGTGGAGGGTTTGTTTTTGGGATGAACGGGATGAACGGGAAGGGATTCGGTAGATGGTTAGAGGATCGGAATGGATGGGTTGACAGGAAATATCAGCATCGGTACCCGGGGTTGAGGTGAACTGCCGCAGGGCCCGATGATCCGGATAGGTGTAGGTTCGATGGGGTAGCGGTCAAACAAGTTGGCCAGCTCTTCGCTGGTCATCTCGTAGCGCTTCTCGTACTGCGCGACGACACGCCGCTTTTCCTCGATGAATTTCTGCCGAGTTTCGGTACGGACTGGGATGCGCTGCTTTATGGTGGTAGCCATGACGATGTTGCTGTGGGGTTTATTGTAACTGACTGTGGGCGGGGGTAGAGAAGTGTTGAGACGCCAAGTTGGTCACAGGCGAACACGATCTGGCGAATCCATACGCTCGACCACCCGCGAGCGCAGATCATCGGTGAGACCGGAATCGCTCAGTATGCACAGGATCACCAGTGTGTAGAGCGCTTGGTTGACGGGGTGAATACCGTATCCATCCTCGGGTTCCGTTCCGTAGCCCTGAAAATGAGCGACGCCCCAGTAGTTGCGGATGCGAGTGACGCTACTGGTCCATGCTTGCACATCTCCAATCGATTGTCGGAATGCGTCACCTGCCCGTTCGACCATGGGTTCCAAGACTTGTTTTCCGAAGTTTAGAATCCTTCGCTCGGAGTCGTTCCATTCCCGGCGCATATACACCTCACAAGCCACCAGCAGGTGGCTGGTTCGGTCGGTGGTGAAGGCCGGCTGATGATATCGGTCAATGATCAGGCCTTGCTTCAGCACTGTTTGATCACGGAGAATGTCCAACCATCGAGCGATACCCTCGACACCGCCGAATTCACCAAACGTTAAGAGTTCGCTGTATGGCACGGTCCTCCCCAAAGGTCGGAGGTTAGAGACGTAATCGACAGAAACATTGGCAGCTTGGTCGCCCGCTTGCGTCACGGATACCCGGTCAACCTCAGCAGCCGTACCCTTACACACGGTTAGCAAAACTTGGAGGCTTGTAACTGCGTCCATCACGGATGACAACGGTTCAAGCGAATCAAACGCCAAGCTGAGAGTCGCATCCGTTGTGAGTACAGCGCTATCGAATCGGTGCCTCCCTGAACCCCAATCTGCTGCGACGCTTTGTAGAAGAACCAAACCGCCCAGTGACCAACGGCACGTTTGCTCCCGCCCACAGGTCGGCCAAAAGAGCGAGGATGTTTCACCCTTGTCTTGGAACTCGATCCTCGCCGGGCCAGGGACCCACTCACTCAAGGATTGGATGCGCAGTTGGGCAGACTTGACCTGCTCTGGTTTCTCACCTTCATAGTAATCACCGCGGAAGGCGAAGCGACAGTTCCAAGTTGATTCGCGGACGTGGCCTACCCGGCTCGCCAGGGTCGACCGTTGGTCAACTTCGTGGCACGTGACCAGTTTGATATGCTGTGAACCAATTTGGCCACAGATCACTCGAGCACTACGATGGTCGACTCCTAGGTCGTATATCCGAGGACCCGCGAGAGATTCGTACGTAGTCAGAACTATCGCACCATCGTTATCGTATCTCAGGGTCCCGGGGAATTGATTAGAGTCTTGGCTAGGGAACCAAAACAGTCCCAGTTCCGCAGTCTGCTCCATTTATCCTCTCCGTGGTTGATCGCTTCCCAATTAGTTCAGCGTAAACGTGGGGGCAAGGGGATGCTTAGTTGAATGCGCATGAGTGCATCAAGTCTACTGTATCGCCGCTCGCCAAGTCTGGTATGGACGAGAGCCGCACGGTATCGATGAAACGTCGTTTGGGGATTAGATTGCTAGATTCCTGCTTCCACAGGAATGAAGGGTAGCGGGCGGAGGTTTGGCGCGTCGGGGGCAGTTGGTTGATTGTTGGTGGGGGTGTGGGTATTATCGCGGCTACTTGAGCGGGGGTTGTACCCTTTCCGCGAGGCCTCTGCGGCCAGGGGAGAGGGGACGGTTGGGCGTTCAATACGCTCTGAATGAGTGGGTGGGAGTGTCTGGGCTGCCACGGTGTTGTACGGCACGGGCGGGCGGGTTTCAAACCCGCCCCTACAGCAACAACCGTTGGTTCGACAGGCACCCGCCGGAGGTGGTTGTTCCGCGCCATGAGCGGGCGGGTTTCAAACCCGCCCCTACAGCAACAACCGTTGGTTTGGCAGGCACCCGCCGGAGGTGGTTGTTCCGAGCCATGGGCGGGCGGGTTTCAAACCCGCCCCTACAGCAACAACCGTTGGTTTGGCAGGCACCCGCCAGAGGTGGTTGTTCCGCGCCATGAGCGGGCGGGTTTCAAACCCGCCCCTACAGCAACAACCGTTGGTTTGGCAGGCACCCGCCGGAGGTGGTTGTTCCGCGCCATGAGCGGGCGGGTTTCAAACCCGCCCCTACGAAGAACACAAGAGAGATTTTGCCGCGAGAGCACAAGAGAGAAAATGCCGCGAACACAGGAGAGAGATTATGCCGCAGGCACATGAATTGATCGTGCAGTTTTTGGAGGAGGCGGGGATTGACGCCGTGTTCGGGATTCCGGGCGGCGGGACGGGTCAGATATTCACGAATTTGGTGGGTAAGGAGCCGGCGATCAATACGTACCTGGCGCGGCACGAGCAGACGGCGGCGATCATGGCCGACGCGTATGGCCGGGCCACCGGGAAGCCGGCGGTGATCATGGGGCAGGGCCTGTTCATGGGGTCCAACGCGGCGTTCGGGATCATGGAGGCGATGCTGAGCAGCAGCCCGATGGTGGTGCTGACTGACACGTCGGACGGAGGCGTTGGGCAGCATCCGGCGAATCAGTCGGGGGCGGGCGAGTACGGGAGCATCGACCTGCACAACATCTTCAGGTCGATGACGAAGTACACGACGCTGGCGACGTCGCCCAAGGAGGCGGCGCTGGGTGCGCAGTTGGCGATCAAACACGCCACCAGCGGCCGACCGGGTCCGGCGTGCCTGCTGATGCGGTCGGCGTCGATTGGGGGCGAGGTTGACCTTGAATCACCGCCGTTCATTCACGACACGGCGGGGTACCTGAACACGGCCAAGCCGCAGGCGGCGCCGGCGGACATCGAACGGGCGGTGGAGATCCTGTCGCAGTCGCGGCGTCCGGTGATCGTGGCGGGGAACGGCGTACACATGGCGCGGGCGCACGGGGCGCTGCAACAGTTGGCCGAGCAGTGGAATGCGCCGATTGCGACCAGCTACAAGGGGAAGTCGAGCATTGCCGAGACGCATCCGCTGTCCGTGGGGATGGTTGGGATCTACGGGCAGGCGGCGGCGAACCAGGCGGTGGGCGACGCGGACACGGTGATCGTGGTGGGGGCCAAGCTGAGCCCGCAGGACACGGTGCGCGAACGGCCGACGGTGTTCAATCCGAAGGGTCAGCGGATCATCCAGATTGACATCGACGACCGGAACGCCGGGTGGACTTTCCCGGTGGAGCTTGGGTTGATCGGGGACGCCGGGAGCATCCTGGGGCAGTTGGTGGAGGCATCGGCGGATGCGTCGGCCAGCACGGCGGGTCAGCGGAGCGAATGGGCCGGGGCGTTGTCGGGTCGCAAGGCGGAGGCCGGGTTCTACGAGGAGGCGGGTCTGCATACCGATTCGTCGCCGGTTTTGCCGCAGCGGGTGGTGCGGTTGCTGCAGGAGACGATGCCGGCGGACACGGTGTACGCGCTGGACGCGGGGAACAACCGGACGTGGATGGCGCACCTGTTCCAGGCGCAGCAGGCGCACACGTTCTTCTGCCCGGGCGGCACGGCGGGCATGGGCTGGGGACTGCCGGCGTCGGTAGGGCTCCAGATCGCGTACCCCGGGCGGCCGGTGGTGTGCGTGACGGGGGACGGCGGGTACATGATGACGGTGAACGCGCTGTCCACGGCGATGCAGTACAACCTGCCGATCGTCTGCGTGGTGTTCAACGACGGTGCGCTGGGGATGGTGCGGCACCACCAGGCTCCAGGGGAGTACATCGCGTCGGAGTTCGCGGAGACGGACAACGCAGCGGTGGCGCGGGGGTTCGGGTGCTTCGGCGTGCAGGTCGCGGACTCTCGGGACCTGGCGGGGGCGCTGCAGGACGCGCGGGCGTCGGGTCTGCCGGCGGTGGTGGACGTGCTGATCGACCGGGGGCCGAGTCCGGACGACTGGCGGGCGGATTTGCGGACGGCGGGGGAGACGTAGGGGTCCGGTTTTTGCAGGGATGGACAAGATTCACAGGATATTTTGGTTGGATGGGGCGGATGTTTATCCGCCCCCGATGCGTTCGGGGGGGTTGAATGGGGGACTGTGAAAAAGAGGTGAGCGCTGAGGAGGGGAAGGCGTTGCGGGATGAGCGGCTGGCGCTGGTCGGTTGTGGGTGCGCGTCTTGCAGCACTGTTGCGGGGATAGAGTTTGGGCTTGACGGGAGAACGCTTCGGTCGGGTCGGAAGAGCAATCCGGTGCACGAGTATCTGTCGATGCGGGCGTTTGGAATCGACCGGATCGCCGGAGGGGGAATGGGGTCGTTCGCGTTTGAGGCTTACGTGACGCTGATAGCGCTGTCGCACAGGTTGGCGATATTCCCAGGGGGTCCGCAGGACTACGATGACAGTTACGTGGTTGAGGTAAGGGAGTCGGCCATGCAGGTTGCAGGGGAGAACGGCATTGAGGCGGATTTTGGATACGCGCTGCAGATCGAGGCGATTTGGGACTATTTGAGGACGACGCGGGGCTACCCGGTTTGATTCCAGGGCAGGGGTTGCCGGAATTGGGATCGTCGGGATTAGGGTGACAGTGCAGGGTTGGTGGGTTTCCCTGTTAGGTACCCCTCACCGGTGGGCAGGCGGAAACCTGTATAGTACGCGGGTTCGAGAACGTGGGCATGGGTGGGAAGGATTATCTGGATACCGGCTCAAGGCCGGTATGGCGGTTTTGATGTTAGACCGTTGCCTCAAACCTGAACAGTTACGATTGGGGCGAATGATTATTCGCCCCTACGTTTTGGTGATAGAGTATCGTGGGCGGGTGATTTGCTGATGGCAGACGTCGTCCCTACGAGGCGGAACGTTACTAATATTGCGGCGGCGAGTCTGAGAGATGATCTTGCGAGCCGCACATTCAGGGGGAACACCGATGGATTTTTGGAGTGATGCACAGTTGGCTTCGATTGACCGGATGCTGAATCCGCGGTCGATTGCGGTGGTGGGAGCGACGCCGAGGATGCAGTACGGCGGGCGGTTTCTGGCGGCGGCGATGGGGTCGATGGAGCGTGGGGTCAACGTGTATCCGGTGAATCCACGGTACGAAGAGGTGCAGGGGCTGCAGGCCTACCCGTCGGTGTCGGCGCTGCCGGAGGCTCCTGATGTGGTGGGGATCGTCGTGCCGTACCACGCGGTGCTGGATACTCTGCGGGAGAGCCACGAGAAGGGCGCGAAGTCGGCCATCGTGATTTCCGCCGGGTTCGCCGAGCGCGGGGTGGACGACCGGCGGGATTTGCAGGGGGAGCTTGGGCAGTTTGCGTTAGAGTCGGGGATGCGGGTGAGCGGGCCGAACTGCCTGGGGTTGGCGAATTTGAAAGACGATATCTGGGCGAGCGCGGCATCGCGGGGCGCGTCGGGATTGAGCGGGCCGATTGGGCTGGTGTGCCAGAGCGGGGCGTCGGCGTTCGGGCCGTTTTTGACGCGGGCGGTGGATGAGGGCATCGGGTTCACGTACATCGTGTCCACTGGGAACGAGGCGGACCTGGACTTCTGCGACTTCGCGCGGTACCTGCTGGACGACGACGATACCAAGGTGATCGCGGGTTTTGTGGAAGGGTTCAAGGACGGGCGGAAGTTCGTGGAGGTGGC
Source organism: Dehalococcoidia bacterium (assembly GCA_963668585.1). Classification (GTDB taxonomy): domain Bacteria; phylum Chloroflexota; class Dehalococcoidia; order Lucifugimonadales; family UBA3495; genus Bin87. Next base: position 2,647,507 of record OY764869.1, read on the forward strand.
GCGGCTGGCGGCGGAACGGGGCAAGCCCATCGTGCTGATCAAGATCGGGCGGTCGGAGTTGGGGACGCGAGCGGCGGGGTCGCATACGGCGGCACTGACGGGCGTGGACGCGCGGTATGACGCGGTGTTCGAGCAGTATGGCGTGATTCGGGTGCAGGACTACGACGACCTGCTGCAGGTGTCGAACCTGATGGCGCGGTGCCAGCGTCCACCGAATCGCGGGGTGGCGGTGGTGTCGCACTCGGGCGGCATCAGCAGCCTGACGGCGGATATGTTCGGTCAGGCCGGGCTGGATCTGCCGCCGCTGTCGGAACGGGCGCGGGACGGAATCAACGACATCCTGAAGGGCTTCGGCTGGGCGGCCAATCCATCGGACGTGACGGGGTTCGCCAACAGCGACGACTTCCCGGCGATCATGTCGTTCATGGCGGACGATGAGAACGTGGGGTCGCTGGTGGTGGCGTCGGCGGGCGCGGACCCGCAGGCGACCCAGGTGATCGCGCAGCGGGACGGCAGCGACAAGCCGGTGGCGTTCCTGTGGACGGGCACGCGGGGCGCGCAGTCAGGGTTGCCCATGCTGAGACAGGAGGGGATTCCGGTGTTCTACGTGCCGGACAAACTGGCGGCGGGTGTGCGCTACCTGAACGACTACCACGACTGGCGGGAACGTCAACTGGCGCGGGGATTCGCGGACACGGGATCGATGAGCGACGAGCAGCGAGCGGCGGCGCAGGCGTTGGACGGAGGCGGCGCGCTGTCCGAATACGACAGCAAGGCGTTGGTGTCGGCGTTTGGCGTGCAGACGACGCGGGATGAGGTGGCGGGCGATTCAGACGCGGCGGTTGCGGCCGCCGAGAGGATTGGGTATCCGGTGGCGCTGAAGGTGAACTCGGCGGATATTCTGCACAAGACGGAGGCCGGCGGGATCCGGTTGGGTCTGGCGGACGCCGACGCGGTGCGGGCGGCGTTCAACGAGGTTACGGCGAACGCGGCGGCTTACGACGCCAATGCGCGGGTGGACGGCGTGGTGGTGCAGGAGATGGTGTCGGGGGGCGTGGAGACGATTGTGGGCGTTTCGTATGACGAACAGTTGGGGCCGTTCCTGCTGTTCGGGACGGGCGGCGTCATGGTGGAGGTGTACAACGACGTGGCCCTGCGCCGGTGTCCCCTCACGCGAGACGATGCGATGGAGATGATCGACGAGGTCAAGGGGGCGCGGTTGCTGCGCGGGTTCCGAGGAGCGCCGGCGGCTGACGTGGATGCGCTGGCCGATACGCTGGTCCGGGTGTCGCAGATGGCGGCGCAGTTGGAAGGTTCGCTGGGCGAGTTGGACATCAATCCGTTGATGGTTTTGCCGGCCGGGCAGGGAGTGAAAGCCGCGGACGCGCTGGTGGTTGGCGGCGGATAGCGCAGCGACAGTGGATCCGGCCAGGGAAATCGAACATCTCGCGCCAACGCTACGTTCGGACCGGGCGCTGGCGCAGCGGTTCCGGCGGTTCGCCGCGGAGGAGTGTTCGGAAGCATCCGACGAAGGAGCCGGCTCTCGAACCTACGAGATACTATCCGAGACAGTGGCCAACGATCCGGCTTTGCTCGGAATGGCGCGCTGGTGTCTTGTTGGCCAACCGATCCCCAATCTGCTGTTTGCGGCGGTCAAGCGGACGCTGGCATATTTCCCTGGCTCCGAATTAGCCGAGCATTACCGTAGCGCTGAAGCTGGAGGCAGGCCGGACCCAAAGCTCGGCCTGGCGTTCACGGAATTTGCGCTGGCGCATCGGGACCAGATTATCCAGTATCTCGAATCGCGCATGGTGCAGACCAACGAGGTTGGTCGATGCGCTTACCTGTTGCCCGGTTTTCTGACCATTGCCGCAGAGAATCCTGCCCGGCCCCTTGCATTGTTGGATGTGGGAGCCAGCGCTGGTCTGAACCTGAATTGGGACAAGTACCGGTACCGGTATTCGAGCGCCGATGAATTCGGTTCCACGGATTCACCGGTGGTGATCGAGTGCGACGCCAGGAATGGGTTGCCGGAGTTACCCGCGGCCTTCCCCCGAGTGAGTTTCAGGGTAGGGATCGACCTGGCGCCGGTGAACCTCGGAGACGATGAAGAATACCGGTGGATGCAGGCTTTGGTCTGGCCGGAACACCGGGGACGGGCGGCCCTGTTGTCCGCAGCCAGGGACGTCTGGCTACGCTCGCAGCCGACGTTACTGCAGGGTGACACTGTGGAACTACTGCCGGATGTCCTGCGGGACGTCCCCAAAGATGCCGTGCTGTGCGTGTTTCACTGCCACACGTTGAACCAGTTCACCCCTGAGGCTCGGGAGCGGTTCGAGAGCATCCTGCGGGCAGAGTCCATGGAACGTGTCGTGTATCACATTCCGTCAGAGGGAGCACGGGTCTCGCTACGAAAGATTGTCGAGGGAACCGGGGAGACCCTGCTCACTGCGCGAAGACAGGTACACGGCAGATGGATCGCATGGGATACTGATATAAGAGTATCCTCTGAGTAGGAATCAACCTGCCGTACGAGTTCGACATCGCTCAATGGCGGGGACCGGCCCGCGGCCGGAACGGTGAGGCGTGGAAGCCGGTCAACAGGGCCAGGTCTTCACAGCGATCACTGTTGCGCACAACAGTGAGGCGATGCAGAAGGTAGGCGTGGCGGCGAGAGACACCGCATCCCATCCGGGTAGAAGCGACATGACGGCGATCCCGAGGAAGGCAGACCCGCCAACTGTGAGGCCAGCCAAAATTGAGCTGGCCAAAACGTTCGTGTACCAAGGCCTGCCCTCCTCGGTGTGGAGAGCGGAGGCCGTAAATCGCGCGATGGAAATGGAAACGGAAAGAATATGGCTCATAGTTCCTGCAGGACTTCTCCTGATAGTTGGTTGATGCGGTAAAGGCGAACGAGGACAGCGGCGCCGGTGCGGTCGGGGTCGCGGTCGAGTTCTCCCTGCACGGTGCGGGCCATGACGTTGTCGCGGATTGCGCCGGAACGGTACATGGTGGCGGTGCCATAGAAGCGGAGGTTGATGCGTTCGGTGGGATGGCGGTAGAACAGGACGACCCTGGAGTTGTTGTCGATGTTGGCGGCGGATTGTCGCCAGCCTCGCTCCCAGAAGGCCAGGGTCTGTCGGTCGAATACCAGCACGCTGCCTCTCATGCTGATCTGAGGCTCGCCGTCGGGGGAAACGGTGGCGATGAACATGGGGCAGCGATCTTCCAGCGCGTGGTCGATGCGGCGGCGAAGGTCGTCGTCGATGTGGATCATTTGGTTTCCTCCGGCAGTTTCGCCGCGTGGGCGGGAGATGGCTTGACTTGGTGGATCTATTTTACCGGGATAAACGGTATGAACGGGATAAACAGGATCATCAAGAATCCGATGGGCCACTGGGTGGGCATTGATTGTGGGCGGAACAGCCACTGGACCGCCAATCATAGCAAAGACGACAGGATCTTGGATCTTGATGGTGAAAGGCAGTTGGCGCTGCAACAACGGTTCACTGCTGACCGTGCGCTCGTGCTTCGACAGGCTCAGGATGAGTGGACTGCCTTGACTATCGCCAATGCTTGCTGGCCGTCCGGCCACGGTGGGCTTGTGGAACCAGACCGGACTGAAGCGCGAGCCGCAATCTCGGCGTCGGATTCGGATGGGGTTCAGCGGGGTGCGTTGGTTTCGAGCCAGACGCGGGCTTTTGCGAGGGCGGCGGCTTTTTGAGCATCGCGGGCGGCGCAAGCGGCGCTCATGGCCAGGACATCCTTGGCCCATTCATCCACCGGGACGTCGATCATGCGGCCGGCGAACGGGGCGGCGGCGGTGCCGGCGGCCAAGGCCTGGGCGAAGACCTGCCTAACCTGGGTGTAGTAATCCACGAGGGATTCGGTGGGCGTGCAGGCCTGATTGACCGGGTCAATCCAGACGGGGTGGCTGCACACCATTCCCTTGAACCCCAGGTTGCGGGTGTCGGTGGCGATTTGGACGAGGTCATCGTGCGACAGGGTTTCGGTTCCCTGGCCCATGGGGTCGGCGACGGCGACGGGCTGTACGCCGGCGGCGGTGGCTTCGATGCACAGGCGGCCGCGAGCGTACACGAAGGGGTCAGGATCTGCGCCCTGCACGATTCCCAACGAGGCGGCCAGCGCGGCTTCGTCGATGCAAACCTGCCGGATGCGGGACGACGCTCCGATGATTTGGCGCACGTTCCAGACGCCGGCGGCGGTCTCGATGGACGGGATTATCTCGGTCGCGCCGACGGCCACGCCCGCGTGGCGTTCCAACTCGGTGAGGGAAGCATCGGCATCCGAGATGTCGGTTGCAGACTCCACGCCGGGAAGGACTATGCCGGTGAGATCGCGGCACACGGCGGCGGCGCTGTCGGCGTGGACGAATTGGGCGTTGACACGAACGAATACCTCTGCGCCACCCTTGCCGACCTGGGGGACAGCGGATTTGAGCGACCCGCGCGCGGTTTCCAGTTCATTGGAGGGTATGCCGGCCTGGAGGTCGATGGTGACGGCGTCGGCGTTGCGGTTCCAACCCCAGCGGATCATGCGGAGTTGGGTGGCGGGTATGATCAGGTTGGAGCGTCGGACAAGCAGGGTCATGTTTGGCTCCGGGAATGTGGGGATGGCAGAGTGGAATACCCGCCTGGGCTATTGGCCTTCGGCGGCGCGGACGCGGGCGATGGCCTCGTTCTTCTCGCGGTCGCGCTCCTCGCACGAAGCGCGCCATTGCAGCAGTTCCTCGGCGCGGTCGGCTTCGTAGCGGTCAATCACCCGTTGCTGTCCGGAGGCGTCGCGGGTCTGCAGCCAGGTATCGCTGGAGTTGGACAACCGGCGGTATTCTTCGAGGACCCACCGAGCGTCGGCCACCTCATGGTCGGTGGGCATGAAGCCGCGATTTTGCGGTTCGACCACGTTGGGGTGCAGTCCGCCTCCGATGCGGAAACCGCACCTGCGGGCGGCGTCGGCCTCCTCGAAGGCGCGGTCAGGGTCGCTGACGCTGCCGGTGATGTTGGGAGTGAAGGGGGCGGCCCTGGGGGTTACGCCAAGGGCGCGGGCGGTGAGTTCGACCTCGCCCTTGCCATAGACGAACTGGTCGAAGGGGACGAACATCTCGACGCCGAGGTCACGGGACATATCGTAGCCGGACGCTCCGCCGAACTCGCGGATGCGGGGACTGGCGGAGACGATCTCGTAGGAGTTGGCGACGCCCACGGCGGTTTCGATGTTGGCGCCGATTTCGATGGCGCCAGGGCGGATGCCGCGTTCGGCTTCCAGGCGGGTGATAATCTCGTCCATGCGCCGGATTTCGTGGGCGTATTCGGTCTTGGGATAGTTGACCAGCATCAGGCCGGGCCAGATTGCGGCGTTGAGGTCGGCTTCCATGAGGTCGTGGTTGATGCGGCACACAGCGTCCGCGCCACCCTTGCTGACGTTGGGGATGCTCTCCCTGACCAACTTGCGGGCGGCGTCCTTCAGGTTGGGAGGCACCGAGTCCTCGAGGTCCATGTTGATGAAGTCGCAGCCACGATGCCAGGCATTGTTGATGAAACGCTCGGTGACGATGGGCATGGTCAGGCCGGAGCGTTTCAAACGGGGTTTATGTTCAGCCATCGGGCGACCTCCATCGGGCGAACTTCTACGGAACAGGGATCGGGCGGCCTGCGACAGCCGCGGCCTTGAAGGTCTCGCGGGTGGCGCAGGCATCGGACAGGGCCACGAGGTTGCCGTATTGCCGCACGATGTCGGTGGTGAGGATGCGACCGTCAACCGAGAGGGCGGCGATTGCGCCGGATTCGGCGCCATCAGCGAAGGTATGCAGCACGGCGCGGGCGTCTTTCACCTCTGCGTCCGTGGGGGCGAATCCCTGGTTCAGCGGCGCGACCTGGTTGTCCAGGACGCAGAAGGATCCCCTGAAACCGATGGCGCGGCCGCGTCGGGCGGCTTGGAGGGTGTTGTCCGGTGTTGCGAGCAAGCCGCGGTCGGGGTGACGCCACCACGCGCCGATGGGTGTTTTGCCGGCAGCGGCGGCGATGATGACCAGGCGCTGCATGAGGTACTGCATCAGGTGGATCTCGCCGGAGGGTTCGGGCCGGAGGTCCATGATGAGGTCGGCGCGGCCGAGGGAGAGGCCCCAGATGCGAGGGCTGGCGGTGGCGATTTCGAAGCCGTGGTGATTTCCCGGGGCGGTTTCGAGGGACGCTACCAACTGGACGCTGCCGGGCATGAGGCCGCGTTCGCTTTCGAGAGATGTGATGAGTGCATCGGCCTGCTGAATCTGCGTGGCGGATTCGGCGCGGCTGACGACGACTCCGTTGAGGCCGGGCCAAACGGCGGCGCGGAGGTCCGCCAGCATGAGTTCGGGGTCGATCTGGACGAATGCCTCTGCGCCGCCGGCCTGGACCGCGGTGAGGTTCGCCTGGACCAGTTCGCGAGCGGCGGGCTTGTCGCGCTCGGCTACGAATTCGACCAGGTCAAGGACGACGACATCGGCGTCGGCGCCAGCGGCTATGCTGACACGGTCGGGTTGAGACATTGGCACCAGTAGCCAGGACCGCCGGACTGTATCGAATACTGGCATAGTGGCTGCTTCCAGTTGTATTACGGATGCGTTGGCCGCTCAGGGCCCATCCCATGATGTATAATGCGCTCGGCTGAAACCAGCGGCGCCAAGCACGATTTCGGTTCGGGGATTCCAGCCCACATAAGTATAAATGGCAACTGGAAACGTCGAACGGGGCAGCGGGTCAGCCGTGTGTTTCGCGGTAGTTTTCCATCAGTATGGATGGGGTATCAGTCAAAAGCGTCGCGTATGGCACGAGACAGCTAATCAAATGCGGTTGACAACGCACTTCCAGCAATACGATTGCTGAGGGGTACTGGCAGTGATTATGGATTAGGCGCTGTTTACACTTTGAAAGCCATGCGTCGTTCCTGCGTTCGCAGGAAGCCAGAAACGTCTTGGCAACAGGACAGTTGGCATGATTTCGTACCTTCTGGATTCGGGCTTTTGCTTGAACGACGGAAAATGTCAGGCAAATGACGAAAAGTGTGAGCAGCCCCCACTCCGTACGTCTGGACAGTGTCCGTTACGTTTTCAATTAAGTTAATCAGAACCTTCGCACAGGTTCAATTGCCCGTTCAAGGGTTCACCACACATTTCGGTACAGCCGTGAGGAGTCGATGTGATCGCCGCCACTCATTTAGTGATACATGACCTGCCGGGCACCGGACAAATCAGAGTCGCCCTGGACGAATCCGGAGGGGACAGGCGCGACGCTGCGCCGGTTGACTTCGCGCTGCAACTCAACCACGACGAACGGGCGACGCTGGACCGATACCACCGGGAGAACAGGGCGCCGACGGTGGGCGCCGTCGCCAGAGTGGAAGCGGTGGAAGGCGCGATGCGGAACCTGGGCCGGTTGTTGTTTGAGACGACGTTCGCCGCCGGGAGCGAGGCGAGGGGATTCCTGGACGAGGTGATGGCCAGCGAAGACCGGGGCGAATTGACAATCGTTTCGGTGCGGCCAGAATTTCTGTCGCTGCCGTGGGAGTTGATGAATGAACCGCAACTGGGATATTTCATCAATGGGTTGTCCGGAGTGGCGCGGCAGTCTGCGGCGGATATTCCGGTTGGCGAGACGGAAGAACGTACCGATGACGCCCTTCACGTGGTGATGCTGTCAGCATCCCCGTTGGCGGGAGACCCTCCGCAGCAGGGGGCGCTGATCAGCGACGACGTTCAGGCTGGGGGCAACCTGGCTACGGCCACTGTCGCTGCGCTGGAGGGACTGAACACCGAGGCATCGCTGGACAACCCGAGGCCGGCGACGCTGGACGCGCTGCGGGCACTGCTGGAACGCAACCCGAACCACTATCATGTTGCTCACCTGGATGGGATTACGGTTTCGGCAGAGGGGAATATCATTCTTGAGGACCGGAACGGCGCGCCGGACCAGGTGTCGCCGCAGGAGTTGGGAGCGGCGCTGTGCGCCGGAGGGGTCAACGTCGCGTTGATTTCCGCCGGAGCGCAGGGTGAGGATGTGGAGATGGCGAAATGGTCGGCGGCGGCGCTGGCGATGGCGGACGCCGGAGTGGCGCAGGTGGCTTTGCTGCCGGCGCCGCTGCATCCCGACACTGCCGAGGGATCGGCGCGGGCGTTTTACACGCGGCTGTCGCAGGGGAACACGGTGGTGACGGCGGTTTCGTCGGTGCGGCGCGGTTTGATGGATACGCCGGAGCGCGTTTCGGTGTACGGAAAGCGGGTGTTCTGGGACTGGCAACTGCCCGCGGTATATCAATCCAGCCAGTATGTGCCCCCGATCATTGCCCAGCACCAACCGGACCCGCTGGCGGCGCCGGTGATCCATCCTGAGGAGGCTCCGACGGACGATTTGCAGATTCCGGCACAGGGGCAGTTTGGGCTCTCCGGACGGCAGGCCGAACTGCGGCAGTTGGAGCGGGCGCTGCAAGCCAATTCGGTGGTTCTGCTGTCGGGCGATACGGGCGTGGGCAAGACGGAGTTGGCGTTGGGACTGTCGCGGTGGTTTTTGAAACCGGCGCGGATTGCATACCCGGGCGGCGTGTTTTACACCGCCTTTGAGGCTTCACAGCCGGCGGGAATCGAACGGGTGGTGCATGAGATTGGGACGTCAGTGGCCGGCCTTGACTTCGCAGATATGCCGGCCGTACAGCAGCGGAGGTGGGTCACTGAGTATCTGCAACAGAACCCGTCGCTGCTGGTGTGGGATAACGCCGAGAACGTCGCCGGTTTCCCGGACGGAGCGGCCGGATTGCTGGCTGAGGACGAACTGCCGGGACTGGCGGCGTTCCTGAGCGAGGCCACCACCGGACCGGTGGGCACGGCGGCGCTGCTGCTGAGCAGGCGGGAGTCCGAAGAGTGGCTGACGATGCCCTATGCTTCGCTGACACTGGGCGGGTTGACGGCGACGGACCGGTTGGGACTGGCGGCGACGCTGATGGAACAATCCGGAACGCCGGCGGACCGCGCGGGAGCGGATTTTGGGGAACTTCTGGACCTATTGGATGGACACCCGCTTGCGATGCAGGTGGCGGTCCCGCTGGTGAAGGAAGTGCCGGCATCGGTGGTTACCAGCGAAGTGGAAAGGCTGATGGAGCAGGAACCGGAGGGCGGTGAGCAGGGTCGGAGCGCGGCGCTGACGGGAGTGATGGAGTATTCGTTCTCGCGAATGTCGCGGCGGAACCGGATGCATCTGCCCTTCGTTGCGCTCTTCCAACGGCGGGTGATGCTGGACATTCTTTCCCACATCACCGAGGAACGGGTGTACGGGCAGGTGTTGGGGGACGATTTGACGTCGGGCGCGTCGCGGTCGCTGCTGACTCCCGAGGGCGGGATACAGTCAACGGGCCGATCCTACGCGTCGTGCCGGACACTGTTGCGGTCCGCGCAGGCTGCGGGGTTCCTGGAGCCGGTCTCGCCCAGCGTTTTCCAGATCAATCCGGCCATGCCCTGGTTCCTGGGGCGCAAGCTGGGCGGGCAGGCATCGGGGAACGGCATCCGGCAACTGGAGCAGGAATTCGTGCGGGTGTACGCGGACACCGCCGATTACTTTATGGAAAGCCTGTACGAGAACCAGGACACCGGCGTTACTGCGGTTCTGGCCGAAGAGGGCAACCTGACACAGGCCCTGGGGCTGGCGCTGGAATACCGGCAGTGGGACAACGCGCAACTGCTGATTCAACCGTTGGCGCAGGTGTACCGGATGCAGAAACGGTTCCCCGAACTGCGAAGGCTGCGGGGGCAACTGCTGGACACCATCGGGCACACCGCCGCAGAGGCGGAGTCCAACGGCGCCATCGATTTCTGGCAGTATCTTTTGGGCACCGATTCCATGGAGTCGGTGGAACTGATGGAGTTGGAAAGGGCCGAAGGATTCAACGAGCAGTTGCTGGCGTACCTGATGGAGTTGCCGGACGGCGAAACCGACCCCCGCACCGCTGCTGTGTATCACCAGAACGGTCTGATCGCCACCCGTCGGGGACGGTACGACGAAGCCACGGACTGGCTGGAACGTGGACTGGGGATCATCGACGGGGGCGAGGACCAGGAATCCATCGCCGACGCGTGTTTCGCCATCGGCCAGGTGCGGCATCACCAGCGGCAGTATGGGGCCGCCAAGGAGTGGTACTCGCGCGCGCTGGACATTCACCAGAGGCTTCCCGACTACGAGGAGATGGTCAGCGACTTCCGGGCGCTGGGCGCGGCGTGCCATATGCGATTTGAGTATGACGAAGCGCGCAGTTGGTATCACCGGGCGCGGGAAATGGTAGAGGAGAACCGGGACGAGGAAACGGCGGTGTACATCTTCCACGCGCTGGGCACGGTGGACCATTCGGAGTACCTGTTTGAGGATGCTCAATCGTGGTATCAGCAGGCGTTGGGTCTGTGCGACCGCATGGGCATGACCGAGCAGATGGTGGTGGAGTTCCACCACCTGGGGACGCTGGCGCAGGCCCGGGGGATACCGGACGAGGCGGCAGAATGGCTGACCGTCGCCATGGAATATCGTGAGCGGATGGGAGACACGCGGGGCGCGGGCGTTGAGGCCAGGCAACTGGGCGTGGTTTACCACGAGCAGGGTGACCTGGATCAGGCATTCCAATGGTACGACCAGGCGAGAATCTCCTTTGAAGGTGTGCGGGACGTGCTGCGCGCGGCGAGAACATACGGGCAGTTGGGGATGGTAGAGGAGGAGCGGGGCAACCATCCGGAAGCGCTGGAATGGGTGGCCCGCACGTACCAACTGGTCATACAGTACCAATTGCCGATGCTGGTGCAGGTCAAGGCGCACCTGGCGCGTTTGCGCGACGCGATGGGCGAAGACGCCTTCGGGCAATGGTGGCGCGACAACACGGGCGCAGAAGCGCCGACGGATCTGGACGTGGACACCAGCGAGATTTTGTGATGTCGGGTTTTACATTGATGGGAAGTACGGGCAGTACGGACAGGATTTGGGTGAATTGAGATGGCGCTAACCAGACTGGATATCAGCACGCGCAAGGCCTTCGCGGACGGGCAGACGTTTGGGAAGGTGGGACGGTACGAACAGATCGATGGGGTGGCGCACTTTGCGGTTGATCCGACCGACGGCGACAATGCGGTTATCGCCGACATGGGGCTGGCGCCAAGAAACGAAGCCGGGCTGGTGGAGTTTTCTGCGGATTTTCGCATCTTGAAGCCGGTGGACAAGGACCACGGGAACGGCCGGCTGCTGCTGGACGTGGTGAACCGGGGCAAGGAACTGGCGTTGAAGAACATCAACAGCGCGCCCGACGGCCCGCCGCACGCCGACCCGCCAGCGGGCAACGGGTTCCTGATGCGGGAAGGGTACAGCCTGGTGTGGTGCGGATGGCAGCATGACGTACCGGATGCTCCGGGCCTGTTCCGCTGCAACGTGCCCAACGCGCTGAACGCCGACGGTTCGCCGGTGTCGGGCCGGATTGTGGTGTCGTTCCAACCGACGGGCGAGATTGACACGCAGTTCCTTTCCGACCGCGAACACCGGCCCTATCCGACCAATCACCTGGAGAGTTGGGAATCGGTTCTGACGGTGCAGGACCACGAGGACGGCGAGGAAACGGTGGTTCCCCGCGAAAAGTGGGCTTTTGCGCGGTTGGTGGACGGCCGCCGCATCCCCGACGCGGCGCACGTCACGATGGACGGTGGATTTGAGGCGGGGAAGGTGTACCGCGTACTTTATGAGACGTCCCACGCGCCGCTGGTGGGTCTGGGTCTGCTGGCGACGCGCGACATCGCGGCGTGGCTGCGGTACGGCGACATCGACAGCGCGGGCACGGACAATCCGCTGGCCGGCGCCATCGGCCGCGCCTACGCATACGGGCGCAGCCAGAGCGGGCGGTTCCTGAGGCAGATGCTGCACCTGGGCCTCAACCGGGACGAATCGCGGCGGATCGTATTCGATGGGATGCTGCCCAACGTGGCCGGCGGGAAGATGGGCGAGTTCAACGTGAGGTTCGGGCAGCCTTCAAGCCTTTCCAACCGCAGCGTGAACAACCTGCCGCCGTTCCTTGATATTGAACCGGGCGGCGCGGATGGCATTTTGGCGGAAGTGGAACGGCGGGGCGTTGCGCCGAAGGTGATATACACCAACACATCGTCGGAGTACTGGGGCGGGCACGGCGCGTTGGCCCACGTTTCCGCAGACGGCAAATCGGACGTGGAACTGCCCGAAAATGTGCGCTCCTGGCTGTTCTGCGGCACCCAACACGCGCCGGCCAATCTGCCGATTTCGGACACCAACCCCGACACGGGAGCGCGGGGCACGCAGGCGCTGAACTATGTTGACTACCGCCCGTTGATGCGCGCTGCCCTGTACCGTCTCGATCGTTGGGTTACCCATAACGAACCGCCACCGGCCAATGGGTATCCCAATTATGCCGACGAGAGCATCGTTGAGGCGGGCGAAGTGGCCGACTGGTTCCGTGGGCTGCCGGGGGTGGAGTTTCCGACGTATCAGAAGACGATGCGACGACTTGATTATGGGCCCGACCGGGCCGTGCCATCCACGATACCGCCCAAGGTTGGTGTGGCCTACCCGTCGTTGGTGTCCGCGGTGGACGCTGACGGCAACGAGGTGGGCGGGATACGGTTGCCGGCCATCGATGCGCCGTTGGCCACGTACACCGGTTGGAACGTGCGTCATGCAGACATCGGCGGAACGGGTCAGGTGCTGGCGCCGGGCGGAACGGTGGTGGGCGGAGCGATCCCGTTCGCGGCGACGCGTGAGGAACGAATTGCATCGGGCGACCCGAGGCCGTCGATCGAGGAGCGGTACGGGTCGCGGGAAGAATACGTCGAAAGGGTGCGGGCGTGCGCGGAGTCGCTGGTGGAATCGGGTTACGTGCTGGCCGAGGACGTGAAAACGCTGGCAGCGCAGGGAGGCGAGGTGTACGACGCCATCGTGCGGGCGCCGGCAGCGGTGGCGGCAGATGACTAGACTCAATATATCCTCATTTTATTTTAGTATCCGGGGTTCATGATGACGGTGGAAGCAGTACAAGGGGCGTTTGTTCAAACGCGACAACAGCTGGCTCGATACGACCGGTACGATGACTATTATGGCTCGTACAACGAAACGTCAACCCGTTATATGCTGATCGATCCGGTACTCGCGGCATTGGGATGGAACATTTACGACCTGGACCAGTGTGCGGTCGAATGGCCGTTGCCCGAATCTGGTCCCATCGGCCGAGCAGATTACGTCCTAGGCAACCGAGAGAATGACAATGTGATCGTGATCGAGGCCAAAAGCATCAAAGTGCCCGTCGGCGGAAATCCACGGGCGCTTGAATCCAAGCTTGCGGGATACACCCAAGAAATGGCCACTGGAATTGCTGTGTTGACCAACGGTCTCGTGTGGCGTCTGTATGAATTGGATACTGGCTACAAAGAATTTAAAGATTTACATGTGGCCAGGGTGGACATCACTGGTGATGATCCAGATTTGGATGCATCTGCACGTACCCTGCATCGATGGTTGAACAAACGCAAGTGGTGGTGAAACCACGCGACTATCTCGCGATGACCATAAATAGGAGCGCACGTTATGTCAGTAGGCACTTCGATACCGCTGCCCGCTTATACGCTGGATCCGGCTTTCATGGCGCGGACGGCGGAGAGTTTGGGATTTGAGTCGATCTGGTACGCCGAGCATCCGGTTTTGCCGGTGCAGAGCGCGAGCCAGTTTCCTTCGGGCGGCGAGATTCCGTGGACGTATGCCCACTTCGCCGACCCGTACATCGCGCTGGCGCGGGCATCGGGCGCCACCAGCACCATCAAATTGGGAACGGGCATTACGCTGGTTCCCGAACGCAACCCGCTGATGCTGGCGAAGGAGATTGCCACGCTGGACCGTATCAGCGGCGGCCGGTTCATGTTCGGCATCGGCGCGGGCTGGAACCGCGAGGAAACGGAGATTTTCGGCGGCGACTTCGACCACCGCTGGACGCAAACGCGGGAGGCCGTGGATGTGATGAAGGAATTGTGGACGAAGGATGAGGCCGAATTTCACGGCACGTACTACGATTTCCCGCCGATCAAGTCCAATCCCAAGCCGGTGCAGCAACCGCATCCGCCGGTAATACTGGGCGGACTGGCGCGGCGCGTGCTGCAACGGGTGGCGACGTGGGGGGACGGGTGGCTGCCGAACCGCATCACTCCGCAGGAGGTTGAGGAGAGCCGCAAGAGGCTGGACGAACTGGCGACGGCGCGGGGCCGCGATCCCAAATCGCTGAGCATTTCGGTGTACGGTCAGGCTCCCGACGGGCAACTGGTGCAGGATTTTCTGAACGCAGGGGCGAATCGGGTGGTGGTACGGCCGGAACACTGCGAAACGGAAGAGGAAATGGCGGCGCAGATGGAGCGCATCGCCGAAGCGGTGATCAAATAGCCGCGAAACGGGGCCAGGGGCGGACGATGTTTCGCCCCCGGCGCATCCTGTAAAATTGAAACAGGCGGCGCACGGGCCGCAACTGTGGATGAGAGGTACCGAGATTCATGGACCGCACCACCGAATTGCTGAGTTCGTACGCCTGCAACCTGTCCTATGAGGACCTGCCGCCGGAGGTGATTCACCAGGTGAAGCGCACCGTTGCCGACACGCTGGGTTGCGCCATCGGCGGGTATCTGAGCGAGCCGGCCAAGGTGGCGCGGAAACTGGCCGGAGACATCACCAGCGGCACGCCTTCACGCATTCTGGGAACCACGGACTATTCATCGCTGGACATGGCGGGATTCGCCAACGGCGTGATGGTGCGCTACCTGGACTGCAACGATTCGTACTTTTCGCCGGGAGGCGGGCATCCGTCGGACATGATCGCGGCGGCACTGGCCGTTGCGGACAGCGTGGAGGCGGACGGCAAGACGCTGATAACTGCGATTGCGCTGTCCTACGAGGTCTTCTGCCGGATTGCCGACCATGTGCCGGCGAACCAATGGGATCAGGGGATTTTCAGCGTGATCGGCGCGGCGTGCGGCGCGGGGAAGGTGCTGGGGCTGGACGAAGAGCAGATGGGACACGCCATCGCGCTGGCGGTGGTGCCGAACGTGCCGCTGCGGGTGACCAGGATGGGTGAACTGTCGATGTGGAAGGGTTGCGCGGCAGCGGCGGCGACCCGATCGGGCATCTTTGCGGCGCAACTGGCGGCGGAGGGCATGACAGGGCCGTTCGAGCCGTTTGAGGGCCGCAGCGGGCTTTGGGAGCAGGCGATCGGGTATCCGGTGGAGGTTGACGAGATGGGCGGAGACGGCGCGCCTTTCCGAATCCTGGACACGATTTTCAAGTTCTACCCGTCGCAGATTCACACGCAGGCGCCGATTGACCTGGCGATACTGCTGCACGATCGTGTGCAGCCTGACGAGATCGCGTCGATCAAGATCCAGTCGTACCAATCGGCGGTGAGCAGCGCGTCCACGGAACCGGAGAAGTGGGACCCGAAGACGCGGGAAACGGCCGACCACAGCATACCGTTCCTGGCAGCGGCGGGTCTGCGGGACGGAGCGGTTACGCCGGCCACCTTTGCGCCGGACCGGATTTCCGACGCGGGGTTGCGGACGATCATCAACAAGATGCGGATTGAGGAGAACCCGGAGTTCACCGAGCGGTATCCTGAGCAGTACAACTGCCGCATCGAGGTGATCAAGCACAACGGGCAGACCGAGGTGGCGTCCACGAGTTATCCCAAGGGGCACGGCAAGAATCCGCTGAGCGACGCTGAGGTTGACGCGAAGTTCAAGCGTCTGGCGTGCCCGACGGTTACTGAGCAGCAGTGCGAACAGGCGCTTGAGCTGATCTGGTCGCTGGAGAATCTGCCGAACCTGCAGGGCATATTCGACAGCCTGTTGGTGTAGTTCGGGCGGCCTTGATTTGAAGGTCGAACCCTGATTTGAACGTAGAACCCTGGTTTGACGGTCGAACCTCGGGGCGGCTGAATCCGATATGGCCGGGATGGCGTATAAGAAATTAACCGGATATTTCGACTCCCTGATATAACGCGGAGGCCGCCGTGTCGGATCAAAGGCACAGCGAAAACACTCAATACATCCTGGACATAGGGAACGGAGACGAGGCGGCGCTTGAGGCCATCTACGACCGATATGCGCATCGCGTTTACTCCCTGGCAATGTCGATTCTGAAAGACGAGGGATTGGCAGAGGACGCCGTGCAGGAGGTTTTCTCCAATATCTGGCAGAAAGCGGGGAGTTATCGCTCGGAGATGTCGGCACCGGGGACGTGGGTGATGTCGGTGGCCCACCACAAGATCGTTGATTTCTATCGTTCGCGCCGGCGAACCACCGACCATACGGCACAGCCGGAACCTGAAACGCTGCTGCGCATTCCATCGCAGACTATGAGCGTGGAGCAGCAGGTGGAACGGAGTTTCAACGCCAGGCTGGTGAGGGCGGCGCTGCTGGAACTGCCGGAAGAGCAGAGCCAACCGCTGTACCTGTCGGCTTGGCACGGATACAGCCAGTCAGAGATTGCCAGGATGTTGGACATACCATTGGGGACAGTGAAGACGCGCATGAGATTGGGTATGCAGAAGCTCAAGGCGGCGCTGGAAGAATATGTGGTCTGAGGATTACAGCACACCACGCGGGGAAAACGAGCACCCCGAAGAGGAGTTGGCAGCATTCGCGCTCAACGCGCTGGACGATGCCGAGTTCCAGTTCGTTTTTCATCATGTGGTCCAATGCCCGCACTGCCAGGAAGTGCTGCTGGGGTTCAGGGAAACCTCGGCGCGCCTGACCGGGGCCGTGGCGGAATCGCCGTTGCCCGAGGGGTTGAAAGCGCGCGTGCTGGCTGCGGCCGTGGGTCGCGAAGCTACGCCGGCGCTGGTGGCCGCGCCACCGGATCCGCGTTGGTCGATGCGCCGACTGCGCCGCTGGATTGCGCCGGTTGCCATCGGGACGCTGAGCGTGCTCCTGGTTTCGGTCATCGGATTGGCGGGATGGCAGCAACGGGAGATGGACCGGATGTCGGTCACGCTGCAGGAGATGGACAAGGGACACGTCCAACCCGTCGAAGCGGCGGCGCCGGTGGCGAGCAACCGTGAGATCGTCGCGGAAAATCTATTGATCGAGCCGACCGGCCCTGAGCGCGACGGTGAGGCATTGATACCCGCCGCCGAAACCGCAAGCCTGGCCAAAGGGGCCGCTGCCATCGCTGCAGCGGACCCGGGTCGCAGCGTTCCATCTGGGGATGCGGGCCACGTGGGCGCGAGGACTCCGGGTGAAAGCGATGCCGTCATGGTCAACGCGGTGCGGGTTGACCAGATGAAGCAGGACATGGCCGAGGTTGTGGAAGCGACCGTGCTATCGGCCCAACCGGAAACCGAAAAGGTGCCCATGACCTCACCCATGGGCACGGAACCGGAAGCCAAGGGTGTGTTGATGGTGGAGCCCAACGGGCGGCGCGGGATGCTGATGGTATCCGGAATGCCGGCGGACTCGTACCAGATCTGGCTGGTGCGGGGCGGACACCAGGTGATGGTTGACCGCGTGGTGGTGAATGACGATGACGGGGCCGGCGTGAAACAACTGGAACTGGATGAATCGATATTTCAATATCAGCAGGTGGCGTTGATGCCAGACGAACGGCACGGCCCGACCAACCCGACCGGGGAACGGATCCTCTCGGCGCTGATCGTACCGGGACCCCCGTTGCCGCCAGGCAGATAGATTCAGGAGGCGAGGAAAATGGCTGAAGCACGCAGTACGTCAACCAAACCGACGCCCACACCAATCCGGCGGGCCGATGACGGCCTGGACTGTGAAATCTGCGGAGCACGGATGCACGAGCGGAGTTGCAAGATAACCTGCCGCAACTGCGGGTTCACGCGGGACTGCTCGGACCCGTAGGCCTGTCTGCCTGTCGCACAGGTCCATTCGATCATGCTGGCGAAAGGCATTCGCTGGCGCCAGATCGGTTGCGTGGTCGCCGACCGCTCGTCCTTCAACAGGCTCAGGATGAGCGGACTACCGGCGGAGGATGAGCGGACTGCCGAAACTACCGTCAATAAACGAATGGCCCTGGTGTGCGGCAGGTTATGTCTTTTCGAATGGCCACCAGTCCGGGTAGTCGCGCATCGGCAAGCGCCGGAACAGTTCGGGTTGCGCGTTGACCGCGAGACGCATGGCTTCGATGGTCGGGATACGGATTGACTCGTGAGCCTGTTGGGATGCGCGCAACTTGAAGAGGTGGTAGCACTCCCGGAGGCTCAGACGGGACAGGACGCGCTGACGGTGACAATGGGTTACCAGGTATTGGGCAACGGCGGGCGAATGGTCCCCGATCGCGTAATACGCAGTGTCGGCTGCGTTGACTGCCGTTTGAAAGACCGAAGACAGTCCCGCTTCCTGTACCAATTCGGGCACATCACAACCGTTGGCGACGGTTAACGGTTGGGAGAGGTAGGTTTGCATCCGGTGGCGTCGGAACTCGCGGAGCGCGCCGTAGTCGAAGGCGAACTCGATGGTGTAGCCGACCATTTCAAATTCGCGAGGCGGGGAATCGTGAGGGCCGATGCCTCGAACCTGGGCGTCGATGATCTCCAGTCGCTGGGCCTCTGACAATGCGGTGGCCCTGGACATGGCATCCGCGTAGCTACCGCCGCTGCGGAACATGAAGGCGGCAGCGAGTTTGTGGGATGCGTCTCGGTCGTAATCCAGTAGTGTTGCCGACGATTGGGCGGCGGTTGCCGGGATGGTTTCGGGTTCAGCGGGGGATTTACGGAGGTCGGCCAAGTAGGGATTGTGGTCGGCGTATTTGACAAGGGTGGGAGTGATGCTGCGGCCCTGCTCGCGCAATTCCAGACCGATGGCGCGTTCTTCCTCCAACTCAGACGACATGAGTTTGGTGATGGCGTGTTCCAGGGTCCTGGCGTTGGCGGTGAGTCCGACATTGGTCAGGGTGGCCGCCGGCAGGATGGCGCGGCAGGCATCGGTGGCGAGGCGACGGAGGCGGAGGTTGTAGGCGGGGTCGCGCTCATTTTCGCGTTGCGAAAGCGTGCGGCGCAGGTGGTCCATGACGCCTTCGAGGAGTTGGTGGTACACCGCGAACAGGTGGCGACAGGCTGCCAGGTATTGATCGCGGAGGGTCGGTAGCGTTGCCAACTCCTGCGGTACGTGGAAACTGCCGGCGTCGATGACCTGGTAACGGGATGACTTCTCGGTGTAGGAAGCGAGGCGGTTGTCCTCGAGGGTGTCACAGGCGAGACGGGATATGCTTTCCACGGCGAGGTGCAGGATGGCGTGTTCGGCTACGGAGGCGTGGCCGTAGCCGACGACCCAACGCTCGTTGAAGTTGGCGGCGCTCTCCTCGCTGACACGCTGGGCGATTTCGTCGAAGGGTTCCGGAGACCGGGAGGTCATCGCGAAGGTGACGGCGATCTGCTCCTCGGTGAGATCACGGGGAGAGAGCGGGTAGATGCGGCGGCCAGGAGGAGGCGCGCTTTCTGACGGGTGCGGCATCGAACTCACGGTGTTTGGTCGTATAACCCTGTGAACAAAGATATTGGCCTGATTTTACAACCAGGCCAATCAACCAAGCGTGCGTTGGGCCTTTCGCGTTTCAGCCAAAGGGCTGGAGGAGAAAACCGCGGCGCAGGCCGAGAACCATCGCGATAATCCGCTATTGGCAGAAGGCGGGGAAGCCGTCTGGCATGACGACTTCGATGAGGTGGATTTTGTCGGCGGCGACGGCGTCCTGTACGGCGTTGGTCATCTGGCTGACGTTGTGAACCCGGGTGCCGCCGATTCCGTAGGAGTCGAACAGTTTGATGAAGTCGGGGTTGACCAGATCTGTGGCCATGGGCTTGCTACCGCGGTCGCGCTGGTATCCCTTGAGGACTCCCCAGGCCGAATCGTTGAATATCATGACGATGGGGTTGATGCCGTATTGAACGGCGGTGCCCAACTCCTGGGCATTGTATTGGAAGCCGCCATCGCCGGATACGCAGATCACCGGACTATTGGGCCGACCGACTTTCGCGCCCATTGACGCGGGGTAGGCGAATCCGAGACCGGCCCAGCCATGGGGGTACATATAGCTGCGGGGGCGGTTCATCTGGAGGCAGCGGACGGCGCGGTTGGCGGGGACGGTGGCGTCCAGCGAGAAGATGGTGTCATCGGGTATGACGGAGCGAATGGACTCCCAGGCCCGGAGTTCGGGGCCCCATTGTTCCTGCAAACCGGAGTAGATCTGCTGCTTGAGGGCGGTGACCTCGGCGCCATAGGCGTCGCCGACGCTGATGTCGGTATCGCCGGCGGCGGAGAGGAACTGGCGCACGACCGCGCCGCTGTTGGCCCGGATGCCGACTTCGGTCTGGTAGTTCTTGCCGATGTAGTCCTCGTCCAGCAGGACGTGGACGATTTTTTCGGGCAGTTTCAGCCCGACGCCGGAGGTGGAACGGTAGGGCAGGTTGCTGCCGAGGACGAGAGCGACGTCGCAATCGCCCATCCAATCCAGCACGGGGTTGCTGCCCCAGATTCGGTTGCCGAGGGCCATGCCGAGGGAGAGGGGGTGATTTTCGGGGAAGGTTCCCTTCGCGCCGTCGCCGGTGACGACGGGCGCGCCGAGTCGCTCGGCAAGTTGGATGATGTCATCCGCGCCGCCGGTGGTGTGGATCTCCTCGCCCAGGAAAATGACGGGTCGTTTGGCGTTGCGGAGCAGGTTCCAGGCGCGTTCCACCTGGACCGGATCGCCCTGCGGGACATTAGGATCTCGCGGCCGCAGGACTTCGACGTCGGCCTGCTGGCCGAGGAGGTCGGTGGGCACCTCAAGCTCGATGGGCCGGGGCCGGCGTTCGCGGAAGCGGACGAAGGCTTCGACGAAGTGGTCGGGGATGGACTCGATCTGTCCGATCTGGGCGTTCCAGTCAGTGACGGCGGCGAACATGCCGAGTTGGTCCTTGGTCTCGTGGGTTGCCATCTTGCCGCTGCCGATGAATTCGGATTCGACGTTGGTGGTGACCTGGAGTATGGAGGACGCCGAGAAGTAGGCCTCACCCATGGCTCCCACCGAGTCGGCGGCGCCGGGGCCGGTGCTGGTGAGGAGGACGCCGGGCTTGCCGGTGGCTCGGGAGTAGCCGTCGGCCATGTAGCCGCAGCCCAATTCGAGGCGGCCGCCGATGAATCGGACGTCGTCCTGGTGATCGAACAGCGCGTCGAACAGGTCGAGGGTATGCACGGAAATGATACCGAAAACGGTATCAACGCCCTGCGCCTGCAGGGATGCGACCACAGCCTGGCCGCCGGTCATTTGTGGCATGGTTGGCTCCGTTGGATGTCCAAGTAGTAGAGGTGTTCGACGAGCGTTACCGATTCCGCACGATGGCGGAATTGTCGGGGTAGAATCCCGGCAACACACTCGTCCGGCAGAATTTCCTGGGTTCCTGCTTGCGCAGGAACGACGGGTTCACGCTCCAAACGACGGTATCACGCTCCGATTGTGGGCGATATCTAGAGGAGGAGGCTGACCGGATTTTCCAGGACGCGCTTGATTTCCATGAGGAACTGTCCGGCTTCGGCGCCGTCGGCGACTCGGTGGTCGGTGGACAGGGTGGCCTTCATCATGGTGCCCACGGCCAACTCGCCATCGCGCACGACGGGCTGCTGCTTGACGCTGCCCACCGCGAGGATCGCGGCGTGGGGTGGGTAGATGATGGCGGTGAAGCTTTCGACGTCGAACATCCCCATGTTGCTGATGCTGAAGGTGGTGGAACTGTATTCCTCGTTGCGCAGGGCGCCGCTGTTGGCGCGGCTGATGAGATCCTTGGTGCCGGCGGCAATCTGAAGCAGGGACTTGGTTTCGCAGTTGCTCACTCCGGGCAGGATGAGGCCCGATTCGAGGGCGATGGCGATGCCGATGTTCATGGCTCCGTGGACTTCGAGGTGGTCGCCCCGGAAGAAGGAGTTGAACTTGGGATGCCTGGCCAACGCGAGGGCGCAGGCCTTCACCATCAGGTCGTTGACGCTGACGCGATTTTCGGGGTCGGAAGCGTCGTTGACATCGCGGCGCAGGGCCATGGCCTTGCCCATGTCGATCTCGGCGGTGACGTAGAAGTGGGGCGCCGTGCTCTTGCTGTCAGCGGTGACGCGGGCGATGGTCTGGCGCATCCTGCTGAGTTCGATACGAGAGTCGGCGGGCGCGGCGGCGGGAGTTGCCGTGGGGGCCGCAGCGGGAGCGGGCGCCGGGGCGGCGGCCGGTTCGGCAGCGGCGGGCTGGTAGGATTCAACGTCGCGCTCGGTGATGCGGCCGTTGGGGCCGGTGCCGGCGACCAACGCCAAGTCGATGCCGCGTTCGCGGGCGAGGCGGCGGGCGATGGGAGACGCGCGCACCTGTCCGTCGGCGGATGGCGCTGCCGGAGCGGCGGGCGGTGGGGCTTCAGCGGCCGGAGCAGGGGCCGGAGGGGGTGCGGCCGGCGCGGCGGCCGCGGGAGGCGCGGCGGGTTCCGCTTCGGGCACCGCTTCGCCGGGGTCGGTGATGATGGCGATGAGTTGGCCGACGGGGACGGCGATGCCTTCCTGGGCGACGATTCTGCCGAGGACGCCACCGGTATATGCTTCAAATTCGACGGTGGCCTTGTCGGTTTCGATGTCGGCGATCACCTCGCCCCGGTCCACCGTTTCGCCTTCCTGCTTGTACCAGCGGACGACGGTGCCTTCCCGCATATCGTAACCCATCTGTGGCATGACGACGTTGGTTGCCACGGTGACCTCCTGTAATGACGCGATGCTGAGTTGGGGGCGGGCGATGCTATGGCCCGCACCTTTTATGAGCCGTTGACGAGTTTTCGGGCTGCCGCCGCCACAGCGTCGGCGCTGGGGATCGCCAGTTGCTCCAAGGGGTATGAGTAGGGCATGGGCACTTCGGCGCCGGCGACGCGGGCGATGGGAGCGTCGAGGTAGTCGAAGGCGTCCTCCTGGATCTGGGCGACCAGTTCGCCGGCGAACCCGCCGATGCGGGTGGTTTCCTCGACCATGAGGGCGCGGTGGGTCTTTTTGACCGAGTTGACCAGGGTTTCGGAGTCCAGCGGGCGGAGGGTGCGCAGGTCGATGACGTCGGCCTCGATGCCTTCCTCGTCGAGGATACCGGCAGCCTGCTCGGCGACGTTGGCCATGCGCGAATATCCGCAGAGGGTGATGTCCTTTCCGGTTCGCCTGACGTCGGCTTTGCCGATGGGTATGCGGTAGTCCGAGGCGGCCGGGGCTTCGCCGCGTGTGCCGTAGAGCAGGATATGCTCCACGAACATGACGGGGTCGTTGAGTTCGCGGCAGGACCGGAACAGTCCGATGACGTCGCTGGGAGTGGCCGGTGTGACGACAGTGAGGCCGGGGACGGATGCGTACCAGCCTTCAAAGGACTGGGAGTGGGTCGCGCCGACCGACGCGCCGGCGCCGGTGACGGTGCGGATGATGAGGGGGATGGAGAACTGGCCGCCGGACATATAACGGATCTTGGCGGCGTGGTTGACGATCTGGTCCATGGCCAGCAGGCTGAAGTTGATGGTCATCAGTTCGACGACGGGTCGGAGGCCGGCCATGGCTGCACCGACGCCGGCGCCGACAATGACGGATTCGGCCAGCGGGGAGTCCTTGATGCGCTTCTTGCCGTATTTTTCGGTGAATCCCTGGGTAACGGCGAACGCGCCGCCGTAGGGGCCGATGTCCTCGCCCATGAGGAAGACGCGCTCGTCTTCGTCCAAGGCTTCACGGAGCATGGATGATACTGCTTCGCGATATGTGATGACCGACATATTGATCCCTCTCGTGGTGGGCTAGTTGCTCGACGCGGGAATACCTTCGGTCGGTCGGTCGGTGTAAACACCGTCGTAGAGGTCCTGAGGGTCGGGCCACGGCGACGATTCTCCAAATTCGGCGGCGATGACGACTTGCTCGTCAACGCTGGCGTCGATTTCGTCAAAATCCTCTTCGGTGGCGATGCCTTCTGTGGTGAGCCATTCGCGGAAACGCGGTATGGGATCCTGTCCGGCCCAATACTGCACTTCGTCGTCGGGCCGGTAGTCGGCGGGGTCGGCGACGGAGTGTCCACGGAGGCGGTAGGTGCGAGCGACGACGAAGGCGGGGCCCTTGCCCGCGCGCACGTCGGCGTTGATTTTCTGCATCAGGTCGCGGACTTCGAGCACGTCGTTGCCGTCCACTTCGTAACGGTCCATGCCGTAGGCGGCGGCCATCTCGTGCAGGGAGTCCCACATGACCAGGGTTTCCTTGGAGGAGGCGCCCATGCCGTAGAGGTTGTGTTCGCAGAAGAAAATCACAGGGAGGTTCCAGATGGCGGCCAGGTTCATGGCCTCGTGGAACTCGCCCTCGTTGACGGCCCCGTCGCCGAAGAAGCACAGCACCACCTGATCATCGCCCTTGTACTGAACGGCGAGCGCGATTCCGGCGGCGATGCACAGTTGCCCGCCGACGATGGCATAGCCGCCCATGAAGTTCAGATCGGAGCTGAACAGGTGCATGGAGCCACCCTTGCCATTGCTGCATCCAGTGGCCTTGCCCATGAGTTCGGCCATGACTTCGTTGCTGCCCAGGCCGCGCGCCAGGGCCTGGCCATGGTCGCGGTAGTGGGTGACGATGTAGTCGTCCTCGCGCAGGGTGTTGATGGCGCCGACGGCGATGGCTTCCTCGCCGTTGTACACATGGAGGAATCCCTTGATGTTGCCTCGGGTGTACTGCCGTTCCGACTCTCGCTCGAACTCGCGGATGAGTTTCATCTGCCGGTAGAAGCCCAGCAAGTCGGTTTTGGTCAGATCGGGAACATCCGCTGCTTTGAGCATATCCCTTCCTCGTAGGCGGGTGGATTGGAGAAATAAACCGGCTGTGGGCGTGAAACCCACGCTACATGTGCAGCGCCCGGCCTTCAGCGTCGAGAGCGGCTTCGTGAACCATCTCGGCGACGCTGGGATGAGCGTGGACGGCCCAGCCCAATTCGATGGTGGTGCCTTCCAGCAGGTGGGTCATCTGGAGTTCGGCCAGGAGTTCGGTGACTTCCGGGCCGCACATGTGGCCGCCGAGCAACTCGCCGTAGTTGGCGTCGATTACCAGTTTGACGAGGCCGTCGTTTTCGCCCATGGCCACGGCTTTACCGCTGGCCTGGACGTTGAACCGGCCGACTTTCACATCGTATCCCTGCTCGATGGCCTGGGCTTCGGTCAAGCCGAAGGAGGCGACCTGGGGATGGCAGTAGGTGGCCTTGGGCATATAGGTGTAATCGAGCGGTTGGGTTTCCTCGCCGGCGATGGTTTCCACGGCGATGACGCCCTGGGCCGACGCGACGTGGGCGAGAGCGAGTTTGCCGGTGACGTCGCCGACGGCGTAGATACCCGGGACGTTGGTGGCCATCTTGTCGTCGATGGACACGTAGCCGCGTTCGGTGGCGACTCCGACGGAGTCCAAGCCGAGGTCTTCGGTGTTGGGCAGCACGCCGATGGCGACCAGAACCTTGTCGAACCGGGCGGTTTCGGACACTCCATCCTTCTCTATCGTGAGCGTGACGCCGCTGGCATCGGCCTGGGCGTTGGTGACGCCGGCGCCGGTCTGGAGTTTGATGCCGTGGCGGTTGAAGGCGCGCTCCAACTGCTGGCTGATTTCCTCGTCCTCGTTGGGGACGATGCGGGGCAGGAGTTCGATGACGGTGACTTCCGCGCCGTACATGCGGTAGATGTACGCGAACTCGACGCCGATTGCGCCGCCGCCGACGATGGCGATTGAGGCGGGCACGTCCTCAGCGACGATGCTCTCGCGGCTGGTGATGATCCTTTCGCCGTCAACCGGGAGGGGCGGGATGCTGCGGGGTCGAGCGCCCGTTGCGATGATTATGTTACGGGCATTGATGCGACTGACCTGGCCGTCGTCGCCGGTTATGTCAACGGCGTTGGCGGCGGCAATACGGGCTGAGCCGGCGATATGATCGACGTTGTTCTTGCGCAAGAGGAAGCCCACGCCGCGGGTCATGCGGTCCACGACCTGCCGGCTGCGTTTCATCGCCACCGAATAATCAGCATGGAAGTTGTCGAAGGCGAGTCCGAACTGATCCGCGCGGAGGACGTAGGAGACGATTTCGGCGTTTTTGAGGAGGGCTTTCGAGGGGATACACCCCCAATTCAGACAAACGCCGCCGAGGGCTTCTCGTTCGATGACACAGGCTTTCAAGCCCAACTGGCCGGCTCGGATCGCAGCCACATAGCCACCCGGACCACCACCGATAACTGCTACGTCATAACCTGCGTCGGTCGCCATGAATCCTTCCAACTCACTAGTTTGGCGCAACCCATGGCCTGCCACGCAAGGCGGCATGATCGGGGCTGCGCTTATTGGCGCATTATAGCGTGAGGGCCGGTAAGCGGCAAGTTTGAAACCCGCGATTTCACCGTGCGCCGGTGTTTGGACAGGCTCACCATGAGAGGACTGCCTGCTGTGAGGGGACTGAGTGCGCTGCCCACGGAGGACTCAGGGCTATATGGATTATCCTGGCAAAAGGCTATTGCTGTTGCTGGAACGATTCCCTGCTCACCGTCCGCTCGTCCTTCGACAGGCTCAGGATGAGCGGGTTACCGCGCCTATAGTCAACGTTCGAAAGGGTGTGAGAGGGGGACGTGCTTTATGGTCGAATGGGGTGCGATCTGATAGAATGGTGCAAGTCGATCTGGAGAAGATGCAGAATGCGAATCGCAGGCTTGGGATTGCCCGAACTACTGATTATCCTGCTGGTGGTGCTGCTGATATTCGGCGCTTCCCGCCTGCCGGGTGTGGGTTCCGCGCTGGGCAAGGGCATCCGGTCGTTCAAAACGTCGGTGACCGGTGAGGACGAAAAATCCGCCGCGGACACCGCCGCCAACGAGAACGGAACCGGCGAACCCCGTCCCTGACATCTGCGCGCCACCCGGCGGCAGAAACGGCGCG
Organism: Dehalococcoidia bacterium; assembly: GCA_963668585.1. GTDB lineage: Bacteria > Chloroflexota > Dehalococcoidia > Lucifugimonadales > UBA3495 > Bin87. Next base: position 2,674,499 of record OY764869.1, read on the forward strand.
GCGACCGGCCGCGCCTTTTTTTGTGTCGCCCGGCTACTCGCCGGCGGGTTCGGGGTTCAACGAGGCCGCGGACCGGCGGCCGGCGATGCGCGCCAACAGAACGCCAAGCTCATACAGGATGATCAGCGGGCCGGCTACGATTGCCTGATTGAGCGGGTCGATGGTCGGCGTGATGGCAGCGGCGATGATGAAGGAGACGACCAGCCACAGGCGTCGGAAGCGGGCGAACCCGCGAGCGTTGACGATTCCAAGGACGGCCAGGACGTACATAACCAGCGGCGTTTCGAAAGCGATGCCCAGCCAGAAGAGCAGTCGGATCATGATGTTGACGATGTTGCTGATACGGATCAGGGGTTCGGCCACGTCGCCGCCAAAGGTCAGCAGGAACTTCAAGGCCGGAGGGATCATCACGAAGTAGCCGAAGGCCATGCCGCCCACGAAGGCCAGCAGGGCCGCCGGCAGGAATGAAAACAGGATGCGCCGTTCCTTGGGCGTGAGGCCCGGCGCGACGAACCGGATGGCGTGGTAGAGGATCACCGGCAACGCCAGCACGAGGCCACCGAGCAATGACACCTTGACGGTGATGGAGAGGAGTTCCGTAACCTCGGTGTAAATGATGGACACGTCGTCGCCGGCCACGCGACGGGCCGGCGTGATCAGGAGGGTGAGAATCTCCTCGTAGAAATAGAAGCATACCGATGCGCCGATGAGGACGGCGACCATGGAAGTGAGGAGGCGGGAACGCAGTTCGCGGAAATGCTCCCGCAGGGGCAGAGACTGGTTGGCCTCGCGCTCGGGCTGCGGTTGGATCCGGCGACGGGACGCAAGGTAGTATGCGACGGCGGCCAGCAGCAATGCCCCGATGACCGCGACCGCCAGCGCGAAACGGAGGTCGCCCAACTGTTCCCAGCGGGACAATAACTCGCCAATCATCTTTGTGGGTCTGTAGAGTCGGTATCCGCCTTGGGCGGTTGCTCGGGCGTCGGCGCGTCGGACTCACGCAGATGCGAAGGCATGGGCAGCGGATCCGTGGGCGGTTGAGGCGCCGCGGACGGTGGGGTCGCGTCGGTCTGCCGGCGGGCGGAATCGACGTCCCGTTCGGTTACCGAGGCGGCGTCCATGATGTCGGTGAACGTGCGCCGAGCCTCGCGCGTCATACGTCCGATGGTGCGGGCGACCTCCATGGTCTTGCCGGGGCCCAAGGCGACGAAGGCCACCAAGAGGATCACCAGCAACTCCATGGTGCCGATGCCGAAAACGTTCACGACGCTGGATCCCCGGTCGGCGGGGCGTCGCCGTTATTCAGGAAGCAGGGGACCGTGCAACCGGATGGGACTCGCATTTTGGAGCGCTCAGGGAGCGGGCATCCCATGTCGGCCAGAATCTCGACGACGCGGCAAGCGGGCAGACCCATGACGTTGGAGTAGCATCCGGCCTGCAATTCAGCCGGGCGGAACTCGTCATCCTGGATGGCGTAGGCGCCGGCCTTGTCCATGGGCGTTCCGCTGGCGATGGAGGTCTCCATCTCGGCATCCGTGAAGTCGCGCATCAGAACGTCGGCGGTGTGGGCCTCGGTTACGCAGCGGCCGGTGGAGGCATCGTACACGGTGATGCCGGTGGTGACGTGGTGCGCTGCGCCGCGCAGGCGGGTCAGCATCGCCCTGGCCTCTGCGGTGTCGGCGGGTTTGGCGATGGATTGGCCGTCCAGCACCACGGTGCTGTCGGCGGCGACGTAGAAACCGGCGGCGGCGCTTTCGGATTCCGCAACGGCCAGTGCCTTTTCGCGGGACAGGCGGAGCACCATGCGTTCGGGCGATTCGTCGGGTTCGGGGTCTTCCGAGATGTTGGAGGGGGCGACGCGGAAATCGACGCCGAGGTCGGACAACAGCGCCCGTCGGCGGGGCGAGGCCGACGCGAGGACGATTTCGGCGTCGGCGGGTTTCAGGGACAGCGTCGCGAGGCACTCCACATGATGGGTCTGCGGGAACATATCGACGGGCTGGATTGAGTCAACGCGATAGTGTCGCGCCAGTACGGCCAGATCGCGGGCGAGGGTTTGCGGATTGCAGGAGACATAGGCGATGCGCACGGGCGCCTGGGTCAAGAGGGTTTGCAGGACGGACGGCTGGCATCCGGTGCGGGATGGGTCCAGGACGACGGCATCAGGGACGCAGTCGAGGGAGGGCAGGTTGTCCTCTACCTTGCCGGTAAGAAAGCGGACGTTGGGGATGCCGTGGGCGTTTTCCTGGGCATCAGCCACCGCCGCCGTGGATTCTTCGATGCCGATGACCTGTCCCGAATGGGGAGCGAGGAGTATGGAGAATGCGCCCACGCCGGCATAGGCGTCGATGACGGTCTCCCGACCGGTGAGTCCCAACGCGGCCCGGGCCAGTTCAGCCAGACGGCCGGCCTGTTCCACGTTGACCTGGAAGAAGGATGGGGAAGCGACCCAGAACTCCCGATTGCCCACGGATTCCCGGTAGCGTTTCTGTCCGGTGGGCAGCGGCACGTCGGGGTTTTTGAGGGTGGGCTGGACAAGGTAGTCGCCGGTGGCATCGGAGGCACGGATGGAAAGGGCGGTGGTTTCGGCGCAATGATCCTGCAGTTGGGCCAACAGTTCGTTGGTGCGGCGGTTCATCAGCATACAGTGGTCGATGCGCACGAACCGGCGACGTTCGCGGTGGGTGAAGCCGAGGGTTCCGGTGGAGCGCCAGATGTTGAACCGGGCGTGGTTGCGGTACTCGAAGGGCCTGGGCGAGGGTATGGTGTCCAGCACCGGAGGCCGATGGAAACCGCCGACCCGTTCCAGCGCGTCGATTACGATTTCCCTTTTGACGGCGAGTTGAGCGGAGTAGGCCATGTGCTGCCACTGGCATCCGGTGCAATCGCCGAAATATGAGCACGGCGGTTCTATGCGTTGCTCCGATGCGTCGATGACATGGACCACCTGGGCGGCGATGTATTTGCGACGGACGGCGGTGATCTCGGCGGTGACCGTCTCTCCGGGAATGCCGCCGAACACGAAGACGTCGCGGCCCTGATGGGTCGCCATGGCCTCGCCCAAACGACCCCATGAGAGCAGGTCGAGCTGGAGTATGTCGCCCCGCTGGAGGGGCGGCGCGTCAGTTGCGGCGGCGGCGGTTGACATGCAGAACATACTACCATTTATGGGTTCGGCCGGTCTTGCGGAGGTGCGCGTGTGACAGGGCCAGTTGAGTATCCTGGCGAAAGGCGGTTGCTGTTGACAGGACGGTTGCCTGTTGACCGCGCGCTCGTCCTTCGACATGCTCAGGATGAGCGGACTGTCTGGTGTGAGGTGGACCGCCGGCTGCGCCGTCGGGACGTCCTTCGACATGCTCAGGATGAGCGGAATGACTTGCCTGTGTACAGCAATCGAATGGCCCTGGTGGTGACGTTGTTTTGTTGACCGGCAGAATAGCCGGGTATAATATTGTCGAAACCGATTCCCAGCGATAACGCCGAGATGCGGCGTTATTTTATGGGTGAGAGCGCACATTTCTGGAGGAATCGAAATGCCCGAACCGATAGACGTGAACGGAGAAAACTGGCAAAGCAGCGTGTTGGACTCGGAACTCCCCGTGATGGTGGACTTCTGGGCGGAATGGTGCGGGCCCTGCAAGATGATCGCTCCGGCGGTGCATGATCTGGCGCTGGAATACGAAGGGAAGCTGAACGTGGGCAAGCTGGACGTCGACAGCGACCCCGACATCGCGGCGCGCTACGGCATTCGCAGCATCCCCGCGCTGATATTCTTCAAGGACGGCCAGCCGGTGGACCAGGTGGTTGGCGCGCAGCCGAAGCCGCAGTTGAAGCGGAAGATCGACGCGGTGCTGGGGAGCTAAATCGCCTAGTACCCACGGGAGTGGATGGGGCCCGGTGGCTCTTGCGGACTTCAAATCCGTTATGCCTCGTGACGAGCGGGGTAGGTGGGTTCGACTCCCTCGCACTCCCGCCAATAACTAACTAGCACGCCTTAGAACTGGCCCCGTTTCCTGCTTGATCTGAGTAGGAAACGGGGCTTTTTGTTGAGTGGCAATTGTCTGAGACACGGTTGGGTGGGAGTGCGGCGGTTCGGATGCTCGATGCGCCGGTATCGCATTGACAACCCGACTGCCCAAGTTACAATTGCCGCAAAGTTGCCGTCGAGGCCAGAAAGGAGAGACAAGCATGCCGCACTACACAAGGGGCGATGTCCGCATCCAGTATGAGGAAGTGGGGTCGGGTTTCCCGCTTCTGGCGACTCCGGGCGGGGGATTGAACTCCCTGATCAGCAATTGGCCGAATCAGGTGTTCAACGCCATGGAGGAGTTCAAGAACGACTTCCGCTGCATCACGATGGACCAGCGCAACGCCAACGGCGGCCAGTCCACCGGGCCCGTGCAGGTGGACGATCCGTGGGGCGCTTTTGCCGATGATCAACTGGGCCTGATGGACCATCTGGGCATTCAGGAATTCGCATTCATCGGCTACTGCATCGGCGGCCCCTTCGCCATGACGCTCGCCGAACGGGCGCCGAATCGGCTCGTGGCGGCGGTGCTGTGCCAGCCGGTGGGGCACGCCAGCAAAACGCCGGACTCCATGTACGACTCCGGACACGACCTGTGGGGTCCCGAGCTTTGCTCCAACCGGAGCGATGTTACGATGGAGATCGTGGACCAATACCTGCACAACCTGTACCGGGTGCAACCGGATTTCGTGTACAGCGTGACGCGTGATTTCGCCCGCTCTTGCCAGACTCCGCTGCTGGTGATGCCCGACGACACGCCGTCGCATTCGTATGAAGCCGCGATGGACGTGGCGGCGCTGGCGCCAAAGGCGCAGGTGACGGAGTATCCGTGGAAGGAAGCGCCGGACATCAAGGCCAAGACGATTGTTCAGGTGCGGGAGTTCCTGAAGGCGCATCAGCCCGCTGGCGTACGGTGACGGGCGACGGCATCGGCCGGGTTTGCGACTGACCCGGGTTCGGGCGTTGCGACCGATATGATGGGCCGTACCAATCCGGTACGGCCCTTTTGGTTGTCGGGAACCCCTGAAAGGGTGTGCGAAGACTCGGCCGTGGATTTCAGGCGGGGGATGAGGTCGCGAGGGGATTACTCCTCACACCAGCCACGGCCGTTTGAAATTCTCCGCACGTTCGGCTCGGTCGCTACGCTTTGCGCTCATCGGCAGGATGTCGAACCGCGATCGCGTCTTTCGACACGCTCCGGACGAGCGGACTGGTTCATCGATCGGCAATAATCGAAAGGGCCCGCACACCAAACCCGCTCCCGCAACGGGAGAGGGGGTTTGTGCGTCCCCTGGGCCCCCAAGTTCGCCAGGGGGTTATCGGCCGTGTCAGGGCGATCATTGTGACCGGCCGGCCTGTTCTCCGAACTGGCGGCCGAATAGGGGAGTCATCAGCGCGCTGGCGATGGTTACGGCGAGGCACAGATAGCCGATGCCGGCGTAACCCATTTGCGCCAACAGCGCGCCCGCGATCCCCGCTCCCAACACTCCGGCGGACTGATTGCTCAGACCCATGAGGCTGGCGCCGGTGGACTTGGATTCTCCGGAATACTCGGTGCTGGCCGCCACCAGCGTGGGAATTGGCAAGCTCAGCAGGCCCGTGCCCACCGTGGCCACCGCCACCGATATCCAGAGGTCGAGTTCCACCGAGAAGAACACCAACGCGCAGACACCGCCGGCCAATGACACCACGGCCATCAGAGCGGCTCGCTGCCGGCGTTTTGCCACATAGGCTGCCGAATAGCTGCCCACCACCTGGCCGACTGCGGTGATCGCCAGCGGCACCGCGACAAAACCGACGTCCAGTCCGTAGGAGTTGATCAGGTGGGCCGCGAAGTAGTTGATGGTGGCCCAGAAGGCTATCCGCTGAGTCATCCCGACGGCCATCCCGACCCGGAAATAGCGCAGGGACAACAGGTCCCAATACCTGGAGAAGAATACCCAGTCGCGGAGTCGCTCGCGGCTGTCCCGGGGGTACCAGGCCAAGTTGGCCAGCAACGCGACGGCCAACAGCGCGCCGACGACGAGGAACGGAGTCCGCCAACTGCCCCAGTCCGCCAGCACCGCGACCATCGGAACGGTGACGGCCGACACGACGCCCTGCATGGCCAACACGGCAGTAACGGCCTGGGCGCGGCGGGCCGGCGAAATCACGTCGGACACGACGCCGATGGAGGTGGGCGGAATGGTGCCGCCGGCCAGGCCGGTCAGCGCCCTCAGGGCCAGGAGCGTTTCGATGTTGGGGGCGAACGCGGACGCCAGGACCGATCCCAACAGGACCACCAGTCCGACGAGGGCCACCGGACGACGGCCGAATGAGTCTGACAATGGGCCCGCCGATACCAGGGAAACCGCCCAAGCCGCGAAGGTGGCCGTTGCCAGTTGGCCGGCGACCGGCACCGAAACGTCCAGATCCGAGGCTATCTCAACCAGCAGGGGTGGAACGATGAAAACCGCGCTGTGGCTGGAAAACACCGTGAGCGACAGCACCACCATGAACCACGGTTTGTTGATCTTGCGACCGCTGACCCCTGCCTCGTGCGTTGCGATGTCGTTTATTCCTCTGGGGCGGTGGTTGCGGCGCGCGGCGATTCGAGGCGGGTCAAGCTTCCGGGTCCTGGGGCGTCGCGTCCTCGGATTCGGTCATTTCCCGTTGCAACTGCCGCGTCCAGTTCTGCAGGGCGCGGCGGAATTCGTCCAGGGCCGGCGGCGCGACGTAGATGACCTCCAGGTCGGTGGGGAACTGGACCTGGTGGCGCTCGTTGATCAGGAGGAGTCCGGTTTCGTCTGCGAGCAGGGTGGAATCGATGGCTTCGGCGATGAAGTCGTAGCGGCGGCGGTTGGCGTCGGCGAACCATTCCTGCAATCTGCCGGCCACGGTCTGGCTCATCACCGGCTGCATCATGAATCTCTGGAGGTCCAGGGTTTCGGCCAGGAGATCCATTGATTCGGTGGACTCCAGAACCGCGCCGGCGTCGGTGAGGCTGACCACCAACGGGCGGCTGCCCTGGCCGCTGGCTTCGAGGAATCCGAGGCCGTCCCGGCCGCCTTCGGGGATGTTCTCGTGGTACACGTGGACGACGCTGCCGAGGGCGTTCTGGACGGCTCGAACCTGCACGTCAACCTGTTCCCAATAGCGCGACAGGATCTCCGCGAGTTCCGACGGCATTGACTCGGGGGAAACGGGCAGATGGATGAGGGGAGCCAGCAGAAGCTTGCGTTTGCCCTCGTAATTTCCGGCAGCAGGCCGTGTGATCCTGGTGAGTTCTTCTACCACTCGGTTGCCCTCCGCAGGGATGGATTCCGGATATGATAGCGTGATTGCGGGCCCAATGGACAGGATAAGGCCGCTCTGATAATCTTGGCGCGCGTTACACGCTGGAGATAGTTTTGAATCAGACGCCGCCCATCCGCGCATCCCTTTTCGTCACCTGCATAATTGACCAGCTATACCCGGAAGTGGGCGTCAGCGTGGTGCGGACGCTGCGTCGTTGCGGCGTGGAAGTGGACTTCCCTGAAGCGCAAACGTGCTGCGGCCAGCCATTGTACAACTCGGGGTTCACGCAGGAAGCCAAGAAACTGGCGGCGCGAACCCTGGACGCCCTGGATGATTGTGAATACGTGGTGGTGCCGTCCGGTTCGTGCGGGGCGATGCTGAGGGTCTTTTACGAGGACCTGTTCGCTGATGACCCGCACATGCGGGAACGAGCCGAATCGCTGCGCGGCCGCGTGTACGAATTCACCGAGTTTCTGACTGATGTGCTGGGCGTGGACGGAGCGCCCATGGAGGGCTTGCCTGCGGATGGCGAGTTGACGCCTCAAACGGTGACGTACCATCCTTCATGCCATCTGCTGCGGGAGATGAGGGTGCGCGAAGGGCCAACGACACTGCTGTCCGGCACTGCCGGAGTGGAACTGAAGCCGCTGCCGGAGGCGGAGCAATGCTGCGGGTTTGGAGGGACGTTTGCCATCAAATACCCGCACATCTCGGAGGAGATGCTGGCCGACAAGTTGGCGTCAATCATGGAGAGCGGCGCCGACACCGTCACCGCGTGCGACATGGGCTGCCTGATGCACATCGGGGGCGCGATCGCCCGGCAGAATCTGCCCGTATCGGTTCGGCACATCGCGCAGATCCTGGACGGGAGCGAGGGCTGACTGATGGCGGAGGTCTCAACACGCGAGTTTGTGACGGCGTCCCAAGCGGCGGTGAAGGATGCGCAGTTGCGGCAGGCGTTGCGTCGCGCGGGCAGCGGGTTCGACGGCACGCGCCGGGAAGCCATCGCCGAGGTGTCGGAAGAGGTTTGGGAAGGCTGGCGGGAGCAGGCGCGTGCCATCAAGGAACACACCATCGGGCACCTGGACTACTACCTTGCGATGCTGGAACGAAACGTCGCGGCGGCCGGAGGCCAGGTCCACTTCGCAGGGGATGCGCGGCAGGCCAACGCGATTGTTTCGGAGATAGCCCGTCGTGCGGGCGCGCAGACGGTCACCAAGAGCAAATCGATGGTGTCGGAAGAACTTGGACTGAACCATGTCCTGGAGGCTCAGGGCATCGACGTGTTCGAGACCGACCTGGGCGAGTACATCATCCAACTGGCGGAGGAGACGCCGTCCCACCTGGTGGCTCCGGCGCTGCACAAAACGCGGGGTCAGGTTGCCCAACTGTTCGCCGAACAACTGGGCGTCCCGTATTCCGAGGACATCGAAGAGATGGCAAGGGTCGCGCGAGTGGCGCTGCGCCAGAAGTTCCTGGAAGCTGACATGGGCGTCAGCGGGGCCAATTTCCTGGTGGCAGAGACCGGTTCGCTGGTGATCATCACCAACGAGGGCAACGGCCGCCTCTGCACGTCGGCGCCGCGAATCCACGTTGGACTGGCGGGCATGGAGAAGGTGATCCCCTCGCTGCAAGACCTTGCGGTGTTCCTGCGCCTGCTGCCGCGTTCGGCTACGGGTCAGCGTATCTCGTCGTACGTGAGCATGGTGACCGGGCCCCGGCGGTCCGACGATGAGGACGGGCCGGAGGAGTTTCACCTGATCATTGTGGACAACGGACGCAGCCGACTGCTCCGCGACCCGGCGCTGCGGGAATCGCTGTACTGCATCCGGTGCGGGGCATGCCTGAACGTGTGCCCGGTGTATCAGCGGGTGGGCGGCCATGCGTACGGCTGGGTGTATCCCGGGCCGATTGGGTCGATCGTAACGCCGGGCCTGGTGGGGGTTGCGCAGGCGAAGGACCTGCCCAACGCATCGACGCTGTGCGGGGCGTGTCGGGACGCGTGCCCGGTGCAGATCAACATCCCCCGGATGCTGCTGCACCTGCGCCACCAACAGGCAGAGAGCGGCGACGAGAACACGAAAACTTCATCGGATTCCGACGCGCTGTTGGCGCGCGGTTTTGCCACCGTTATGTCAAACCCCTGGCTGCTGCGGGTGGGAAGAACCCTGGGCCGATTGCTGTCGAAACCGATGGTGCAGAACGGCAAAATCAGGCAAACCCGCCTGCCGTTCCTGTCGCGGTGGACACGGGCACGGGATTTGCCGGTTCCGGCGCCGCGAACGTTCCACGAAGTGTGGCGAGATGAGTTATCCAAGGGCGGCCGCTGACAGATTTATCCGGTTAATGGGTATCCGAACAAGTAGCGAAGCAATGAACACTTTGAACATGGGTATCCCATCCGGCGCGTTCCTGGCATCGGTGCGCGATGCTCTGGGACGGACTGATGATCCTCCCGCAGACCCATATGCTCCCCTGCTGGACGATGCCGCCACGCTGGAGGAAAGGGCGGCGGCGGTGCGGGACAGAGTGGCTGCCGAGTTGCCGCGCCTTACGGAGCAGTTGGCGGACACCGCCGCGCTTCGGGGGTGGAACGTGTCGCGGTGCAGCGGGGTCGAGGAAACGCTGGATTATGTCGTGTCGCTGGCGCGGCGGCTTGGGGCGATGTCGGTGGCGCGGTCGGAGCAATCGGTGTTCGATGCCATGCCGGTGGACGCTGCCCTGGCCGGGGCCGGCGCGGTCTGCTGGCCTGCGGTGTACGAGGGAGCGGAAAGTCGCGGCGCCGTCCGACAGCGTCTCGCGGAGTCAGCGATGGGGATCACCGGGGCGGACTACGCCATCGCCGAGACCGGGTCCGTGATCGTGCTGCCGAGGCGCGGCCTGAGTCGCCTGGTTTCGGTGGTTCCGCCGGTGCATGTGGCCATCGTGCGCCCGCAGGAGATCCTGGGCAGCCTGGACGACCTGTTCGCGCTGCGGCGACTGGAGTTTCACCGGAACGCGGCCGGAGGCGCCGGCGACATGGGGAGTTACCTCAATTTCATAACCGGCCCCAGCCGGACGGCGGATATCGAGCAGACCATCGTGGTGGGCGTCCACGGCCCGAGAGAGGTCCACATGGTACTGTTGGGAGAGGAGTGAAGCGATGCCGATGCGAGTGGGTTTCATACAGTTTCGCCGTCAGATGCTGGAACAGCAACTGGCCGAGATGATGGACGTATTCCCCACCCTGGGGATCGATAAGGCCATCCTGATTGGCGATGCGGTGAGCGGGGATTATTCGCCGTCGAGCACGCTGGATTTCATCTTTGTTCACGACACCGACCGGCCCTTCGGGCGACGGGCCGATTTCTTCTCGTACCACCTGGACTCGCAGGTTGGGATGACGGCGCAGGTGTACACGCCAGAGGAATTTGAGCAACTGCATGAAACGCTGCCGGCGTTGTATGCAGCCTGCAAACAAGGAAGGGTGGTTTTTGATGCCTGATTTTGCCGCTGAAGGCGCACGCTGGTTTCGCCAGGCCGAGCGCGACCTTGACGACGCCGCGTACAACCGACAGGGGGAACGCTACAATCTGGCGTGCTTCCTATGCCAGCAGGCGGCGGAAAAGGCGGTGAAGGCCTATCTGTACCGCCGGGGCGCGGAGGACGTTTGGGGACATTCCCTGCTGGATCTCTGCGAGGACGCCAAGATATTCGAGATGTTCTTCGACACCATCAAGGCGGAAGCGCGGCAGTTGGACAAATACTACGACGTGACCAGGTATCCCGAGTATCTGCCCAGCGGCATACCGGCCGAAGCCTTCGACGACATTGACGCGGAACGGGCGCTGGAACTGGCAGGAATCGTGGTGCGGTTCGTGGGTGAGCGCATCACCTGAACCGGGTCAGGCGAATATGTCGGCCAACCGCTGCTGGCGGTAGGCGAAAATGCGCCGCAGATCCCGGCGCACCAGAAGGCGGTCGGCGAGCCATCCACCGAGCATGCTGTACTGCACATTGTCCAGAATCAGCGTGCCGCCCTCGTGCGGGGTGAACGTGTGCTCATGCACCCAGCGGCGGTAGGGGCCCCTGATCTGCTCGTCCACGAAGCGATGGGGCGGTTCCCAGGCGGTGATCCTGCTGCGCCAGGACATGGGCAGGCCGTGCAGCCTGAGGCGATAGTCGATCTCCACGCCGGCGCGCATTTCGATGGGCGGCGGCGTGACGACGTGAAAGCGCAGGAGCGGCGGGGTCAACTCCTCCAGCCGAAAAGCGTCGGCGTAGAAGGGAAAAATTTCCTCGGGCGGGCGCGGCAGCCATTGCGTGCTTTCCAGCGTGAACACGGCGTCAGCGATTCCGTCCCAGGGCGTAGAGCCTGACGGCGCGTTCCGCGGCGCGTTCCAGCAGGATTTCTCCGTTGCGCAGGCTGGACTCCAGGGTTGACGGTTCCTCTGCGATGGGCATGATGGCGTCGATGCCATGTTGGTAGAGGACATCGTAGCCTTCGCCCAGACTGCCGGCGAGGAGCAGCGTGGGCACACCCAATGCGCGGCCGCGACGGGCGATGCCCACCGGGGCCTTGTCGAACACTGTCGAGCGATCCGCGCGTCCTTCGCCGGTGATGATCAGGTCGGCGTTGGCGGCGTGCCGGTCGAAGTCCAGGGCGTCGCACACCATGTCGATGCCGGAACGGAGATCGCAGTTGGCGAAGGCGATGAGACCGGCGCCCAGACCGCCGGCGGCACCGGCGCCCGGCGTATTGGAGACGTCGAGGGAAAGGTCGGCCTGAATCACGCGGGCGAGATTGGCCAGACAAGCGTCGAGTTCGGTGATCATCTCGGAGGTCGCACCCTTTTGGGGGCCGAAAATGGCGGATGCCCCGGTATCGCCGCACAACGGGTTGGTCACGTCGGTCGCGCCGATGACTGTGGCCGCCGATAGCCCGGGGTGGATGCCCGAGGTGTCCACGGCGGACAGGTTCGCCAGCGCGGCGCCGCCGGGGGGCAGTTCGCGGCCGCCGGCGTCCAGGAAACGCACGCCCAAGGCCGCGGCCATGCCGGTTCCGCCGTCGTTGGTGGCGCTGCCACCGAGGCCAACGATGATGCGGATGTACCCGGCGTCGAGGGCCGCGCGCATCAGTTGGCCGGTGCCGTAGGTGGTGGCCGACCGAGGGTCCCGCTGAGCGTCTGATATGAGGGCCAGGCCGGATGCCAGGGCCATTTCGATGACGGCGGTTTCGCCGTCTCCCATCACGCCCCATTGGGCCGGGATGTGGTGCCCCAACGGGCCCACGACCTCTGTGGTGAAGAAGCGGCCGCCGGTGGTGTCGATGAGGGCCGCCAGCGTACCGTCGCCGCCGTCGGCGACCGGAATGAGCGTGGTGTCGGCATCGGGAACGGCCCTGAGGACGCCGTTCTGAATGGCGATGGCGGCGGCGCGGGCCGCGAGGCTCTGCTTGAACGCCTGGGGGGCGATGACGATGTTGAGTGGCATGGCTCAATTGTACCGCATAGCGTTTGGGTGTTTGGTTCGTTGTGGTTGACGTTGTTTGAATCACCGTCTGCTCGTCCCTCGACAGGCTCAGGATGAGCGGTCTGCGTGCGGTGGCATCAGCGGGGTGCGTGCTGTGTTATGAGCGGACTGGGTGCTGTGTTATGAGCGAGGTAGAGGCTGCTCGTGGTTCGACAGGCTCACCATCAGCGGAGTAACTGGTCTGCTGCGAGGGCACTACCCATGCTGCCTGGAGCGGACTGCCTGCTCGGTCACTGATTATCGAGAGACATGGGGATGGACGGGGCGCGATAGGCACGCGCCGTTGGTTATGTTAGTATCGGCGGGCGGAATATGGACGCCGCCAGAACGTAATTCGGGAGGGTTAGGAATGCCCAGCAAAGCTGAACTTAAGGACCGGGCTTTCGCGGAGATTGACCGGCGCGCGGACGAGTTGGTGCGGTTATCCCAACAGATTCTGGCGAACCCGGAACCGGGGTTTCGCGAGTTCAAGACCGCCGCGCTGGTGGGCGAAAAGTTCGGTGAAATGGGCGTTCCCTTCCGCAGCGGCCTGGGCATCACCGGGTTGCGGGGCGAGATCATCGGCGGCAGCGAAGGGCCGACGATGGCCATCATGGGAGAGCTTGACAGCCTGATCGTCAACGAGCATCCCCACGCCAACGAGACCACCGGCGCCGCCCACGCCTGCGGCCACCACTGCCAGATCGCAATGATGCTGGGTTCCACGATGGCGCTGATGCAGGCGGACGTGCTGCCGCACCTGAGCGGGCGCGTGGTGTCGATGGCGGTTCCGGCCGAAGAGTACATCGAGATCGAATACCGCGACAATCTGCGGCGCGAGGGCAAGCTTGAGTTTTTGGGCGGCAAACCGGAGTTCATCCGCCTGGGCGAGTTCGATGATGTGCATCTGGCGATGATGATGCACACGACCAGCACGCCGTTTGAGAAGCAGTTGTGCCTCACCGGGACCAACAATGGAACAGTGGCCAAGAGGATCCAGTTCGTTGGCAAGGGCGCACACGCGGGCGGGTCGCCGCACCTGGGGATCAATGCGCTGAACGCGGCGACGTTGGCGATGTCGGCCATCCATTTCAACCGTGAAACGTTCCTGGACACCGACACCGTGCGGGTCCACCCCATCATCACGAAAGGCGGAGAGGCGGTGTCGGCGGTGCCAGCGGACGTGCGCATGGAGACTTTCGTGCGCGGGAAGACCCTGGAGGCCATCGTGGACGCCAACCGCAAGGTGGACCGCGCCCTGCGGGCCGGCGCGATGGCGGTGGGAGCGACGGTCAACATCCAGACCATCCCGGGCTATATGCCGATGCTGCAGAACGAACAGATGCAGGGGGTCTTCCGGGCCAACGCCGAATCGCTGGTTGGTTCCGACAACATTGGCTGGAACCCCCACCGCACCGGGAGCACCGACATGGGTGACGTGAGCGCAATCATGCCGGTGATCCATCCGTATGTGGGCGGCGCCACGGGCATCGGGCACGGGGCGGACTACGTGGTGCAGGACTACCAGTTGGCGGTGATCACGGGCGCCAAAGCGATGACGGCGACCGTCATCGACCTGATGGCCGACGGGGCCGCCGAAGCGAACCGGGTGGTGGCCAATCATAGAGCTGACATGACCGCGCGGGAGTACGTGGAGTTCATGCGTACCCTGGCGGCTGAAGAATCTTACACGGAAGGATAGGGCGGACCTGGCTGGCGAGAAAGATATGGCGACGCGCGAAGAATTGAAGCAGGCGGCCTGCGCCGCCATTGACCGGCACAGCGATGAAATCATCGCGGTGTCCAAGGACATACTGGACCACCCGGAGCCGGGGTACAGCGAGTACCGGACCGCGCGGGTGGTGGCCGAGCAGTTCGCCCGCCTGGGCGTCAAGTTTCGCGCCGGACTGGCCCTGACCGGACTCAAGGGCGCGGTGCAAGGCGGGGCGGGCAGCGGCCCTCGGGTCGCCATCATCGGTGAGTTGGACAGCCTGATCGTGGACGGGCATCCCCACGCGGCGGAGGACACGCACGCCGCCCATGCGTGCGGGCATCACTGCCAGATCGGGATGATGCTGGGAGCCGTCACGGGGTTGATGCAGCCCGAGGTGCTGTCGGAGTTGAGCGGTGAGATAGTTCCGTTCGCCGTGCCGGCGGAGGAGTTCATCGAGGTTGCGCGCCGCCTGGATCTGCGGGAATCGGGCAAGATCGAGTTCATGGGCGGGAAGCAGGAGTTGATCAAGCTGGGCGAGTTCGAGGACGTTGACATCGCCATGATGTGCCACACCGCCAGCGACATGGGAGCGCACACCTTCGCGATGGGTGGCACCAGCAACGGCCACGTGGTGAAGTACGTGCGGTTCACCGGGCGGGGGGCCCACGCCGGCAGCGCGCCGCACCTGGGCATCAACGCGCTGAACGCTGCGACCTTCGCGCTGCAGGCGATGAACTCCAACCGCGAGGTGTACCGCGACCAGGACACGGTGCGGATCCACGGGATTATGACGAAGGGCGGCGAGGCGGTGAACGCGGTGCCGGCCGACGTGCGGCTGGAATGGCGCGTGCGGTCGGGAACGCCGGAAGCCGTGGTGCGAAACTCGGAGATCGTGGACCGCTGCTTCCGGGCGGGCGCGCTGGCGGTGGGGGCGTCCGTGTCCATCACCAACATTCCCGGTTACCTGCCGATGCGCCACGACCAGCAACTGATGGACGTGTTTCGCGTGAACGCCAGGGGGATGTTCGACGAGAATAAAATCCTGGTGATGCCCCCGTCCCGCAACCGTGGCGGGTCCACGGACATGGGGGATCTGAGCCACATCCTGCCGTCAATTCACCCGTACACCGCGGGCGCGCAGGGGCCGGGACACAGCTTAGAGTACCTGATAACCGACTACCGGCAGGCGGTGGTCAATCCGGCGAAAATCATGGCGATGTCGGTGATCGATTTGCTGTATGACAACGCAGCGAAAGGGAGGCAGGTGATGTCGTCATTCCGGCCGGCCATGACCCGGGCGGCATACCTGAATTTCCAGCGGCAACGGGCCGAGGTGCTGGAATTCGACGGGGCAGGCGCGTAGCCGAATCGGCCGCTCACAACCCTGCGGCCAACGCGAGGGTCATCACGCCGCCGCCGATGAGCGGTATGGTCAAGTTGTCATCCAGCGGAATTGGCGCCAGTTCGACTGCCGCCGCAACCACCGCCATGATGACGACCGCCCAGGACCAGGACCCGAAGCCCGCCGCGCACACGATGGCCCAAACCGCCAGCGCGGCGGCGATGAACGCCACGCCTCCGCTGGGTGATTTCCCCCAATAGCGCGGGCCGGGAAAGTTGGTTCCAACCAACGCGCCGGCCGGATCGCCGACCGCGACGAACAGGAGCGCCGGCAGGGCGACGTCCGGCCCGTAGAAAAAGAAGGTGAAGAAGGCCGCGACCAGGAACCAGGTGGCTCCCGATATTTCCGAGGCTTCGGACTGCTTCAGGATCGGCGCAAAAACCAGCATGAACAGGCGGTTCAGCGCGCCGACTTGCAGCCGGCTGGCTTCCGTGGCCAGCGCGAGGAGCGCACCACCGCCGAGCAGCAGCATATAGGCGTGTTCCGGCATCGGCAGCGACAACAAAGTGGTGCTGGTAGCCGCGATCAGGTGGAATACGCGGCGACCCACCGGCGGCGGCGGTGGTGGCAATCCGGAGTGGTCGCTCATGGTTCACGGACGCGACGGGGGGATTAAAGGTGTCTGCGGGCCGACACGGGCGCAGGGAGGCGGTGTCGGCGAGGCCACTGCCGCCGGCATACGCTGGAGCCTAGAAATCGATGGTCAGGGTGTCGCCGGACGACCAGCGGAACGAACGTATCTGCGTGCCCTTTGGGACTTCAAACACCATCCATCCATCGAGGCCGGTGCCCCGGGGCAGTTCCTGGGCGCGCAGCACCAGTTCGACCTGGCCGTCGTCCTGGCGTTCTTCGTAGGATGGATTCCACAGGAAGCGGACGCAGGTAGTGTGATCGTCAGGGTTGACGGGGACGTTGCAGCGCTCCGCCTGGCTTTCGGGTACGCCGACCGGTTCCGCCCGGGCACTCACGTCCACTGGAAAATAACGGCCCTGGAGAAAATCGCGCATCTGGGCGGACTCGTGGTCCACGTTGACGATGGCGGTGGTGGCCGTGTGGTTTTCCACCTTGATGCGGGCGAGGATCAATTCGTTTTGCGGTGATTCAGGCGTCAGGCGATAAAAATCTTCGTCGACGGCGCCCTGCAGGGGCACGCGGGTGGATGTGGTCCATCGCAATTCGTCGGTGCGCTCCATGGCTGCGACGCTGACGTGCAGGATCCGCCCTTTGTAATACCGCCCGATGTTGGGGGACTGGGACGAACACGCCGCAGCCCAACCCAGGGTCAACACCACAATCACCGCCACCAGCGCCCACCGAAGAGAGATCGAACCAAGGTAACCGTTAGTCATTTGCCGCCCCGGTGAGTGTGGGCAACGCCCGCAATTCCGCTATCAAATCGATCAAAACTGACAACAGGCGATCCACCTCTGCATCGGTATTGTGTTTTCCCAGAGTGATACGCAGGGAACCCCTGGCCAGATCTGCGGTCTGGCCCAACGCGAGCAGCACGTGGGAGGGTTCGAGGGAACCGCTGCTGCACGCGCTGCCGCTGCTGGCGGCGATGCCCTGCAGGTCGAGTCCCAACAGGATGGACTCGCCTTCCACTCCCTCAAATGAGAAGTTGACGTTGTTGGGCAGTCGGTCGTGGGGGTGGCCGTTGAGCACGGCGTTGGGCGCCAGACGGGATATTTCGTCAATGATTCGGTCGCGCAGGGCGAGGCAACGGGCGCTCACTTCCGCTTTTCCAGCATCTGCGAGGTCCAACGCAGCCGCGAGCCCGATGATGCCGGCGACGTTTTCGGTGCCGGAGCGGCGCTCGCGTTCCTGTCCACCGCCGGTTATAAGCGGGAGGAAGGGGACGCCGCGCCGGATGAACAGAACGCCGACGCCCTTGGGGCCGTAGAACTTGTGCCCGGAGAGGCTCATCATGTCCACGCCAAGGCGTCGCACGTCGAGGTCCAAGAATCCGGCGGCCTGCACCGCATCGGTGTGCATGACGATGGTGCGGTCGAGTTCCTGAGCGCGCTGTTTGACGGCGGCGGAGATTTCGGGGATCGGATTGATGGTCCCGATCTCGTTGTTGGCGTACATTATGGAAACGACGGTGGTCTGGTCGGTGATGGCGTTGGACACGCGTTGGGGGTCCACCATCCCGTAGTCGTCCACGGGCAACGAGGTGACCGACCAACCCTGGTCTTCCAGCATTTCGCAGGCGTGGAGAACGGCGTGGTGTTCCGATGCGGCGGTGATGACGTGCTTGCCGGTCTCCTGAAGCGCCTGAGCCGCGCCGCGTATGGCCGCGTTGTCGGATTCGGTGCCGCCGCTGGTGAAAACGACCTCGCGGTTGCGGCAGTTCAGGATTTTGGCGACCCGCTCGCGGGCAGCGTCGAGGGCGTACCGCGCCTCCTGCCCCACCGTATGCACGCTGGATGCGTTGCCGTACAGCCGGGTGAAGTACGGCAGCATGGCTTCCAGCACGCGCTCGTCCATGGGCGTGGTGCCGGCGTGGTCAAAATATATGTGATTCTGCGTGGTCATGGCGGTTGCCGTTTGGAGCGACATTTTAGCATACGACCCGGCGGCATTCCCGCATTTGCGGTGGCTTCGAGCGGTTGGTCGGAATCAAGATTTCCAAGATTCGCGGATTGGCCGGATTTGGACCATCTGGGGTGGAGAGTTCCCAATCCTGATAATCGATGAATCCGGCGAATCCCGATTTTGACGTTTCCCTGCCACGAAACTGGGTACGTTTGCGGGTGTGGCTTTATTGACGGTTCTGCAATTGCCGCCCGCTCGTCCTTCGACAGGCTCACTATGAGCGTCCTGCCTGGATGGCTCTGTGAGCGGGTTGGGCGCGGCTGGTGGTTGGGCCATTGCCAGCCGTGGCCTTGGGCATCTATATTGGTGCAGCGTGTTTACGCAGGAGAGGGAGGTTCCGATCATGCCCATTGCTGAAATCAACGGATACCAGATGCATTACTCGGTAGTTGGCGATCCCGGATTGCCGGCGCTGGCGCTTATCCACGGCGGACTGGGTGGCGGCGACGGAAGCCAAGACACCATCAACCGTCAGGCTGCGGCGCTATCGGCTGAATACCGCTGCATTTTCTACGACCGCCGGGCGTGCGGACAATCGGACGCGCCAGAAGATGGATATGACATCCCCAACTGCGCGGGGGACCTGAGAGGGCTGCTGCAACACCTCGGCGTCGCCAGCGCGCACATCCTGGGCTCCTCTGCGGGCGGGCCGATTGCCACGCAATTCGCGCTGGACTTCCCGGAAATGACCGAGTCGCTGATTCTGGTGAACACGATGAGCTACTCGCAGGAAGACCAGCGGGAGGTGCGGCGGCAGGAATTGCGCCAACTCAAGGAACGGATGGCGTCCGAAGGCCGCGCGGCCGCCGTTGAGCGCGGGATCTCCGACCGTTTCCCGCAACTTGCGACCGATGATCCCGCCAGATTCGCGCGCATCGTGCAGGACAATCTGGGACGGGTCGATGGCATCGCGGCGACGCACCAGGCCTATATCGACATCGGGGATTCGCTGGAAGAGCGGTTGCAGGAATTGCAGATGCCGGTGGTGGTGATCCACGGCGACGCGGACAGCCGGATACCGGTGGAGTGCGGACACAGTCTGCATGAGCGAATCGCGCAGTCCCGGCTGCACGTGATACCGGGCGCGGAGCATGGCCTGATGACCAACGATGCGGCGGATCAGACGCGGGCGTTGATTCAGGAGTTCCTGCGCGATTTGCGCGCGGACCGGGCATCGCAGGCGGCCAACTGAATCTGCCTGAACGCGTCCGGCGCAGCGTGCGCCCCACCATCGGGAGTTCGATCAAATGCCCACAGTAGGAATTGATCACATCGCCATGCCCACGGCCGACGCCGAAAGGCTCATGGCCTTCTACAAGAGACTCGGGTTTGCCATCAACGACGAGGAAGAATGGCGGGCCGGCACGGCCGGCATCTTTTCCATCCAGATCGGTGATTCCAAGGTCAACGTGCATCCCGAACGATACATGGCCAACCTGCGCGGGCCGACGGCGGTTCCCGGCTGCACCGACATCTGCTTCGTGTGGGAAGGCACCGTTGAGGAATGCCAGCGGATGCTGGCCGATGCCGGAGTGGAGGTTGTGCAGGGACCGGTGTCCCGCAAGGGCGGCAGGCAACGGGGCGCGGCGCCATCTCTGAGTCTGTACGCCCGCGATCCTGATCACAACCTGCTGGAATGGATGATTTACCAGTAGGAATCAAGCCCGGAGGTTTCAGCATGTCCACCGTTGGAATTGACCACATCGCCATGCCCACGGCCGACGCCGAGCGGCTCATGGCCTTCTACAAGAACCTGGGTTTCGCCATCAACGACGAGGAAGCATGGAGGGCCGGCACGGCCAACATTTTTTCCATCCAGGTCGGCGATTCCAAGATCAACGTTCACCCGGAGGGGTATCTGGCCGATTATCGGGGGCCGACCGCCGTGCCGGGCTGCACCGACATCTGCTTCGTCTGGAATGGCTCCGTGGAGGATTGCCAGGCGATGCTGGCGGACGCCGGCGTGGAGGTGGTCCGCGGACCCGGGCCACGCAAAGGCGCGAGGCAACGCGGCGTGCTGCCGGCGGTGAGCCTTTACGCCCGCGACCCCGACAACAACCTGCTGGAGTGGATGATCTACCAGTAGGATCCCAGCCACCGACCGCACCAGGAGGCACGATATGGCACGGATGCTTGGCAAGCACGCTTTGGCGGAGATGCTCGTCGCAGAGGGCGTGGAGTACATCTTTGGCAACCCCGGGACCAGCGAAACACCCTTCCTCGACGGGTTGCAGGACTACCCGCAGTTGCAATACGTGCAGGCGCTGCAGGAAGGGACGGCGGTGGGCATGGCGGACGGTTACGCCCGCGCGACCGGCAAACCCGCTTTCGCCAACATCCACATCGCCGGAGGGCTGGCCAACGGGATCAGCGGCCTGTACAACGCCTTCCGGGGCGGCACTCCGCTGGTGCTGACCGCCGGCAACTCGGATACGCGAATGCTCATCAGCGAGCCTGTGCTGTCGGGCGACCTGGTGGAAATGACCAAGCAGTACACCAAGTGGAGCGTTGAAGTCCGCCACGCCTCGGACATACCGGTTGCCATCCGGCGGGCGTTCAAGGAAGCCAAGACGCCGCCCACCGGGCCGGTGTTCGTGTCGTTTCCCTGGAACACGCTGGACGAAGAGATTGACCTCGAACCGGCGCCATCCTCGGGAGGCTACTTCCGCATACGGCCCGATACGCAGGCAGTGGCCCGTGCCACCGAACTGCTGGCATCCGCGGAGAATCCAGTGATTGTGGTGGGCGACCGCGTTGCCCAGTCGGGCGCGGTGGAGCAGGTGACTCGCGTCGCCGAGCAGACGGGAGCGCGGGTCGTCGCCACGTCGTATTCGGAGGTGAACTTCCCGACGGCGCACCCCAACTGGGGCGGAATGCTGAACCTCAACAGTCCGGCGACCGCCCGGCAGTTCGAGAACGCCGATGTGGTGCTGGCGGTGGGCACCGACGTGTTCGCCTCGTTCCTCTACGTGGATGTGCCGTTCCTGAAGCCCGACGTTCGGTTGATCCATCTGGACAGCAATTACTGGGAGATCGAGAAAAGCTACCCCACCGAGGTTGGAATCATGGCGGACCCGGCGGCCGGCATGGCCGACCTCGCGGAGTCCCTGGACGGCGCGATGACCGGAAGCCAGCGGGAGGCGGCGGCCACGCGGTCGGCGACGCTGGCGGCCGCGCGGGAACGGGACAATCAGCGTTACCAGGAGCGCATCAAGGCCAACTGGGACAACCGCCCCATGCCGGTGGAGCGGATGATGCACGAACTGGCCGCCGCCGTTCCGCCCGATACGATAATCGCGGACGAAGCGGTTACCTCCCGGCCGGCGGTGAACCGGGCATTCGACTTTGAGAATCCGGGCGACATCTACGGCATACGTGGCGGAGCGCTGGGTTGGGCGATGCCGGGGGCGCTGGGCGTCAAGTTGGCGCATCCCGACCGTCCTGTGTTGGCGGTGGTGGGCGATGGTGCGTCGATGTACACGGTGCAGGCCCTTTGGACGGCGAGTCGCTACAACATCCCCGTGGTGTACGCCATCTGCAACAATCAGGCCTATCGCATCCTGAAGGTCAACATGGAAGTGTACTTGCGCGACATGCTGGACGACAGCCAGCGCGACAGCGAGTACGTGGGCATGGACTTCGCCAACCGGCTGGACCTGGCCATGATGGCCGAGGCAATGGGAGTGCACGGGGAACGGGTGGACGATCCTGCGGAGATTGGGCCGGCCATCACCCGGGCGTTTGAGAGCGGCAAGCCGGCGCTGCTGGACATTTCGATCAGCGGGACGTTGTAGGATTGCCGGGGTTCCGGCGCACATGCTGCGGGCGGGTTTGTCA
The DNA here is from genome assembly GCA_963668585.1 of Dehalococcoidia bacterium. Lineage (GTDB taxonomy): Bacteria > Chloroflexota > Dehalococcoidia > Lucifugimonadales > UBA3495 > Bin87. The sequence goes on from OY764869.1 coordinate 2,696,843, forward strand.
CCCGCCCGTACGCATCTCCGGATTCGTTGGGAAGGCGTCTATTCTTCCGGTCGCTCGGCCATGGCGAGGACCTCGGCCCACTCTTCGGGCGTTACGGGCTGGACTGAGAGGCGTTGGCCCCGCCTGGTGACCAGCATATCGGCGAGCGCGGGGTTGGCCTTCAGTTCGTTGAGGCTGATGAAGCGGGGCAGACGGCGCTCGGCCTTGATGTCCACCATCATCCACGTCGGGTTGGTGGGGTCCGATTTGGAATCGTAGTAGCGAGAGTCCGGGTCCCATGCCGTGTGGTCGGGGTAGCCTTCCCGCACTATCCGGGCGGTGCCGACCACGCCGGGCGGTTTGGCGTTGCTGTGGTAGAAGAGGATGTAATCGCCTTCCTTCATGTCGTCCCGCATGAAGTTGCGCGCCTGATAGTTGCGGACGCCGTCCCATTCGGCGGTCTGTCCGTCTTCAGACTGGAGGTCGTCGAAGGAGTAGGACGAGGGTTCCGACTTGAAGAGCCAGTAGCGTGGTTCCGACATGATGCCAACTCCAACTCGGTATGCGGGCCGGGGCGCCGCTATACGGCGTCGGCGCCGTGTTCTCCGGTGCGGATGCGGATGGCGTCGTTGACCGGGTAGACGAAGATCTTGCCGTCGCCGGGGTTGCCAGTGATGGCGTTGGTGCGGATGACGTCCACCGCGCGGTCGGTGTCAGTGTCGTTGACCACGACCTCGAGCTTGACCTTGGGCAGCATGTCGATGTGGTAGGTGCCCAGGCCTCTGGCGGCGGTTACTTCCACGCCACCCTGGGCTCCACGACCGCTCACCTGGGTGACGGTCAGGCCAACGATGCCGGCGTCGCTGAGAGCGTCTTTCACGCTGTTCAATCGTTCGGGGCGAAATATCGCTTCAATTTTGATCATTGGGAAATCTCCTGGTTGCGCAGGGGTTATGGTCCTGGTTTATCAGCGTCGGATCTGGATGCCGGCGGCTTCTCGGTCGAAACAGCCGACGATCAGGTCGTCCCGTTCCTGCCGCAGCACGTCCTTGCGCACGCGCAGGCTGGGCGTGCGAGGCAGTTCTTCGCGAATCTCGATGTACCTGGGCACTTTGAAGTAGGCGAGATTTTCGGCGCACCAATAGACCACGTCCTCTGGGGCCACGGTTTCGCCGGGTCGCGGCGTTACGTAGGCTTTCACCTCGTCCTCACCGAGGTCCGAGGGGACTGCGATGATGGCGCAGTCGAGGACGCGTTCGTGCCGTTTGATCACGTCCTCGACTTCCTGGGAGGATATGTTCTCCCCACGCCGTCGGATGACGTCCTTCTTGCGGTCCACGAAATAAAGGTACCCGTCGTCGTCCTGCCAGCCAAGGTCGCCGGTAAACAACCAGCCGTTTCGCAAGGAGGCGTTGGTCTCGGTTTCGTTTCGCCAGTAACCTGCCATGGTTGCCGGGTTGCGGACCGTTATCTCTCCGGGCGACCCGGTGGGAACGGGTGCACCTTCGTCGTTGACAATTCGCACGGTGTTGTCGAAAGCAGGGTCGGGATGCTGCCGGGGTTGGCCTGAAGAATTGGGACGGCGTTCACCCCGTATCGTCTCGATGGTTCCGTAACAGGTCTCGGTCATGCCGAATCCGACGATGATGTCGGTGCCGAACCGCTGCTCGAACTCGGACAGGAACTCGGGCGAAAAAGACGGCGATCCGTAGAAAAGACGCACGGTGTTGTCGCGATCATCGGGCTGCGGGTCGTTTTTCGCCAGCACCGGCATCATCATGCCGATGAAGTTGACCACCGTGGCGCGGGCGTCGCGCACCTGCTGCCAGAAGCGGGAAGCGCTGAACCGGTCCTGCACCACCAGGGTTGCGCCGGACGCCAGTGTTCCCATGGTGCTGTAATACTGGGCGTTGGCGTGGAAGTAGGGCAGGCAGGTGAAGAAACGGTCGTCGGGGGTGGCCTGGGTCCACAGCGCAAATCCCTGTCCTGCCGAAACGTACATCTGGTGCGTGACCTGCACTCCCTTGGGGTTGCCGGTGGTACCCGAGGTGTACTGCAGCATGGAAATATCGGTGGGCGACACCGTCGGCAGTTGGTCCAATTCCGGAAATTGCGCCAGCAGTTGGCCGTAGTCCTGCCACCCCTGGCCGCTCTCACCGCCCACTAACAGGCGGCGCTGCACGCACGGGGCGATGTCGGCCGCCTGGGTCGCCACATCGATCAGGCTGTCGTGGGCCACCAGGGCCGCCGCTTCGGCGTTGTTCAATATGTAGGCCATCTCATCGCGCCGGTAGGCCGTATTGATGGTGACGGCGATGCCGCCGATGAGTGAGAGGCCGAACCAGGTGTACAGCACCTCGGGCACGTTGGGCAGGAACAGGCACACCCGGTCGCCGTGGCCGATGCCCATAGAACGGAACATGGCGGCAGCCTGCCGGCAACGTCCCATGAATTGGCGATAGGTGATCTGCTGTCCGTCGATCTCGACGAAGACTTTGTCGGGGTATTCCGAAGTGACGATTTCCAGAAATTCGCCGAGGGATTTTTCCCAGGACTGTCGTCCGGGTAACGCATCCAGACCAAGTATGTTGCTCATTTCAATATCTCGACAGCCGCCGTTGGGCGGGATTGCAAGCGATTTCACGCTAACACGGAGGCCCGGCATGGTCAATAGGCGGCAGGTTTCGTTCGATTGACGTCCGCCCGTCCTTCGACAGGCTCAGGATGAGCGGACTACTTCGTCTATCGTCAATAGATGGGCGGACACCTCGTCTATCGTCAATGATCGAATGGCTCCGGCTGCCGGGGGTGTGGTTTGACACGGTTTTGAGGCCGTTTTACACTGCCGAAACCCTGATGCGAAACCGGCAAACCGCCGGACCGCGAGATTGCCATGCCTGTTCCAGTGGACGAACGATGCCTGCGCCTGACCTCCGAGGACGGCACTGCCGGCACGCTGCTGGGTATGCGGTGCGTCGATTGCGATGTCGTGGTGTTTGGGCCGGCCACGTTCTGCCAGTCCTGCTCGTCGCGGGAACTCACCGAGGTCGAGCTTTCGACGGAGGGCACGCTGTATAGCCATACCATAGTGCGCGTGCCGCCGGCCGGATGGCCGGGCCCGGTACCCTACGTGCTGGGCGAGGTTGAGTTGCCGGAAGGGCCGCACGTGCTGGCGGAAGTGATTGATTGTCCGCCCGATTCGCTCAGGGTGGGGATGCCTGTGGCGCTGGCGTTGCAACCGGTGTCGATGGCCGACGTTGCGGACTCGGAACGGGTGGTGTACAAATGGCGTCCCACCGCCGGGTAGCCGCAAAACCAGGATACGGAAAACCAGGAGATTGATGATGACCCAGTTCCGACCGGGCCGTGATGTTTACGTAGTGGGGGTGGGCCTGCATGCCTTCGGGCGTTTTCCCGAAGAGAGCCTGTCCGACCTCGCCCGCGACGCGGTGGTTGATGCGCTCCGTGATTCCGGCGTTCCATGGCCGGCGATTCCTGTGGCGTATTTTGGCCACGTCTATTATCACGGTATGTCGGTGGGCGAGACGACGCTGGCGCAGTTGGGTCTGACCGGCGTTCCGATTATCAACGTGGAGAACGCGTGCTCCAGCGGTTCGACGGCCTTCTGGCAGGCGTACTGGGGCATCACGTCGGGAGTGTTCGACCTGGCGTTGGCGTTCGGCGCGGAGAAGGTTCCGGGCGGGCCGGTGACGGTGACGGCGGAGAACAGCCCGGCGCGTTACATCGGCGGCGACCACATGATGGCTGGCTACGCGCTGCGGATGACGCGCTACATGGAGGAGACGGGCGCGCCGGCGTCGGCGTTGGCCCAGGTGACGGTCAAGGCGCGGCAGAACGCGTCGATGAATCCCTACGCGCACCGCAAGGATACCTATTCGGTGGAGGACGTGCTGAACTCGCGGCTGATCGCCGACCCGCTGACGCTGTACCAGTGCTGCCCCACCAGCGAGGGCGGCGCGGCGGCAGTGCTGTGCGCGGGCGACGCCCTGGACGCGCATGGAATCGATCGGAGCCGGGCCATACGCATCGCCGCCGCCACGTTGACCTCCGGCAACTACAATGGCCGGGGCAGCGACCATTCGGCGTTTAGCCCCTACCGGACCGAGCCGGCGGCCTTGCAGGCCTACGAGATGGCCGGCATCGGCCCCGAGGACGTGGATCTCGTACAGGTTCACGACGCCGCCACCATCGGGGAATTACAGCAGATTGAAGCCCTGCAACTTTTCCCATACGGGGAAGCGTGGCAGGCGACGGTGGAGGGGCGCACGGCCCTGACCGGCGACGTGCCGGTGAACACCGACGGCGGCCTGTTGGCGATGGGGCACCCGTTCGGGGCCACGGGCATCCGGATGGTTCACGAAACGGTAACGCAGTTGCGCGGGGAAGCCGGGCCGCGGCAGGTGGATAACCCGCGCGTGGGCGTGGCGCAATGCTCCGGCGCCGGGGACGTCACCACGGTTCACATCCTGACCCGATAGTGTCGGGGAGTCGTTGAGATGGCCAACTATCTGATCATGGCGGCCATGAAGGGGCGGTTCATGTCGGAGTTGGGGAACCTCTACGACAATTTCCAGATGCTGGGATATATGGAGGGGGCTTCGCCGTTCGATGCGGTGGCCGCATTCTTTGACCAGCCCAGGTTCCCGATCGTGTGGGCCGATGTGGAGTATATGTGGGCGGAACTGCTGGCGGACGATCCGGCGAACGGGCACCACGGCGAGTACGAGCGCGTGTACATCGCCTCGCTGCGTGAGCGTTGGGAAGGCAGTTCGCGCAACTGAAAATGGGGCGGTTGCAACCCGCCCCATATATCTTTAAACGTCCAGACCGAACGGAGTCGGACCTTACGGATCCGGTGCGCTAGACGGACGCGGCCTTGTTCCTCAGCCGCGAGAACTCGGTGCGGAAACCTTCCGCGAGCGCGCGACGGTCGGTGCCGTGCAGCACGAACCGCGCTCCCTGCTCAATCCAGTATTCGGACAGTTCCGGCGTCTGGTGGTGGACCAGGGTGGGCAGGCCGCGCGCTTCACACTTGTCGATGATGCCCTTGACGGTGGTCTTGTAGATCTCCTGGGCGTAGTCGTCGGGGAAGCCGAGCGAGATGCTCATATCATTGGGTCCCACGAAGATGGCGTCCACGTGCGGCACCTGCAGGATGGCGTCGAGGTTGTCAACGGCGGCCTGGCTCTCGATGCCGATGATGCAGATGTTGTTGCGGTTGCGGGCCTCCAGGTATTCGCGGCTGGCGCCACTGGGGAACTCTCCGCTTTCCAGCGCCTGTTCTGCGGCCGCGCCCTTCAATGGGCGGAACTTGGTTGCCTTGACCACCTCGCGCACTTCGTCAACGGATTCGCAGTAGGGGGCCAGCACGCCCTGGGCGCCGGCGTCGATGGCCATGGTCACGTAGTGCGAGTCGGGTATCGGGATGCGAACAATGGGCACCACGCTAATGGTGTTGAACATCGTGAGGTAGTCGCCCAATTCCCCCCGGCTGCGGGGGCTGTGCTCGGTGTCTATGATCACGTAGTCCAACCCCACGTCGTCGAGGATCGGGATCCAACGGGGGCTGCGGTTGATGCTGATCATTGTGCCGAAGATACGGCCACCTTGTTGCAGGGTATTTTTGAGATCTGCGCCGCTCATCGGGATGTTACTCCTTATGTTTGCCAATGTTGCCGGCACGTTCGGCCGGGAGTACGCGGGAGTATAGCACGGCGATGCCCGCGGGACTCTCGCACACCGCCGAGGTGTCGAATATGCTACACTTGCGGAGTCATTATCCGTCACAATATTGCCTGGTTGAGCGGTCAACGGGAATTTCATTTGCCTAATCGGTACCTTTATATCAACGATCAGTCGGATTGGGACGGTCTCGTCCCCAGTTTGAGCAACTCTCCGAGGCTGGCCCTCGACACGGAACGCAACGGGCGATTCGCGTACCGGGAACGCATCTGCCTGATCCAGATTTCGGACGGCGCCAGCACCTACCTGCTCGACCCCCTGGCGGTTCCCGATCTGTCGGGACTGGGCCAAATCCTCAGCGACGATGCGATCGTGAAGGCGATCCACGGATCGGAAGAGGACATACGCTTCCTGGACCGGGACTTCGGATTCACGGTCACCAACCTGTTCGATACTGGAATGGCGGCCCGCTTCCTGGGCGTCGCGCGGCCCAACCTGGGGGCTGTGCTTCAGGAGTTCAGCGGCGTGGCCATCGCCAAGGACCCCAAACTGCAAATGTCGCACTGGGGCCTGCGGCCACTGTCGCGGGCAGCCCTTGACTACGCGGCCAGCGATGTCCACTACCTGCTCGACCTGGTGGACGAGTTGGATTACCGGCTGGACAAGACTGGAAGGACCGAATGGGTACACGAGGAGTGCGAACGGATCGCCGGGCTGAGGTACCCTCCAGAGGAACCGCTGGACACTGCCTACCGCCGGGTGAAGGGCTGGGATTCGTTGACGCCGCGGGAGATCGCGGTGCTGCGCGAGATCTACGCTTTCCGCGACGACAAGGCGTGCATGTGGGATCTTCCCATCCACCAGGTTGCCAGCAACGACGACCTGCTGGCGTTGGCGCAGTCCTACGGCGACGTGCAGCGCGGCGTGGGCGGCATGCTGTCGGGGCGGTGCTTCGGAGAGCTTGTTGAAGTGATGCGGCGGGGGATGGAAGGGCCGGAGGCTCCCAAACCGGTCAAACCCGACAACGGGTCGGACCCGTGGACTCCCGACCGGCGGGAGCGACTGAAGTCGCTTAAGAGGTGGCGGACGGAGTTGTCGGAGCAGTTGGAAATGGCGGTGAGCCACATTTGGCCGACGCCCAGCCTGGAACGGTTGGCGCTGCGACCGGAGAATCTGGAGCGCGAAAAGGCGGGCGGCGACGGAGAAGTGCGCCGTTGGCAACTGATCGAGTTCGGGGACTCCCTGGAGAGTCTGGTGACCGATTGGCTCTAGGGGCGGCGGGTTGCGCCGCCCAGGCATCACGAGCCGAAGGTCATGAGTTGCTCGCAGAACAGCGACGTATTCATCAGGTCGGGGACCACGACGTACTCGTCGATGGTGTGCATGAGGTTGGTGGACATTCCCACCACCACGCTCTCGATGCCGTTGAGGCGGAAAACGTTGCCATCCGTTCCGCCGCCGGACGGCTTGATGTTTGGCTCCATGCCCATGTCGCGCATCACGCGCATGACCAGTTGGGCGGTGGCCTCGTTGGGGTCAAGCCGGTACATCTGGAACATCATCTCCAGGCTTTCGGTGATTTCCGCTTCGGTGTAACGGGCGCGAATGTTGTTGACCGAAGCCAGCAGTTGCATCCGCAGGAGTTCCAGCGATTCCATGTTCATGCTGCGGAACTCGCCGGTCACCGAGGCTTCGGAGGGAACGGCGTTGCGCACGGTTCCGCCGGTGATGGTGGCCACGTTGAACGTGGTTTCCTGGTCGATGCGGCCCTGGGGCAGTTCGGCGATGAGGTCGCTGGCGATCCTGATGGCCGAGAGACCGTTTTCGGGCTCGACGCCGGCATGGGCGCCCCTGCCGCGCACGTTGATGTCGAAGGCCATGTAGGTGGGACTGGCGCCCGTGATGGTGTTGACGGGCCCGTTGCCGTCGAACACGACGGCTTCCCGGCCGCTGATCATGGAGAAATCGAGGTTGGATGCGCCAACCAGGCCGATTTCCTCGCCGCGCGTCATGATGACTTCCAACGGCCGTCGGGGTCGGCCGGATTCGGTGACCGATTCAAGAGCCTCGAGGATTGCGGCGACGCCGGCCTTGCAGTCGCCGCCGAGGATGGTGTTGCCGTCGGAGGTGATGCGGTCGCCAACCATCTGGGGCTTGATGCTGCGCCCGGGATCAACGGTGTCCATGTGGGCGGACAGGATGAGGGGGTTGTCGCCGCCTTCGCGGGCGATGACATTCCCATGGTCGTCGCGGGCCACCTGGAAACCGAGATTGCTGAGTCGCTCGGAAACGTGGAGCGCAACGTCCCACTCCTCGCCCGACGGGCTGTCGATTCGCACCAGATCGCTGAAATCGTTGACCAATCGTTCCTGGTTCGCCATGTGACACCTCTTTGTCGGGAGCAGTGGGATTCAGGTTGCCTATTATAGCGCAGGTTATTAAAATCAACAGTTGACCATGGAGCGGAAGATGCAGATAAGAACCGCGGTGGCGGCCGACGCGCCAACGATAGCGCGGTACAACGCGGCGATGGCGTTGGAATCGGAAGATGTTGAACTGGACATCGATGTCCTGGCTGCCGGCGTGGCGGCCGCGCTGGATGATCCGAGCCGGGCGTTCTACCTGCTGTCCGAGATTGACGGCGTGGTGGTAGGGCAACTCATGGTCACTTTCGAGTGGAGCGACTGGCGCAACGGCTGGATGTGGTGGATCCAGTCGGTTTATGTGGAGCCGGGCCATCGCCGCCGGGGAGTTTACAGCGGGTTGTACCGCAGGCTGGAGCAGATGGCCGAGGACGCGGGGAACGTGCGGGGCATCAGGCTGTACGTGATGCGAGAGAATATCGGGGCCAAACGCACCTACGAATCCCTGGGGATGGACCATTCCGAGTACGACCTGTACGAGATTGAGTTATGACCGAGTTAGCGGACTGCTGGCAACATGGCTGACGACTTACCCACTGAATTTCACTACACCGCCCGCGGCCAGTTGTCGCTACGGGCCGGGCAGTTGGGCGCGGCAATCGCCGATTTCAACAGCGCCCTCGCAATGAACGACGATTTCGCGCCTGCCTACTATTACCGTGGGCTGGCGTATCGCAACGGTGGCGACCTGAACCGGGCCATCGCTGACTACACGCGCGCCATTCTTGCCGACCCTGAGTATCCCATTCCGTATTACGCGCGGGGCGTGGTGCGGCGCCACCTGGGGTTTTATGAGGACGCCATCAGCGACTACTCGGCGGCGATTCAATTGGAACCGGACGACGCCGATTACTACTACGCCCGTGGTGTCGCCCGCATCTCGCTGGGCAGATACCAGGACGCCATCGCGGATTTCCTGGCCTCGATACGAATCAACCCCGACCACGCCAACGCCCAATACAATCTCGGCATCGCGCACCGGGACATCGGGGACCGGGAGACGGCGTTGACGTATTACAACCGGGCCCTGGATCTGCGGCCGTCCGAGCCCGATTTCCTGTACGCCCGTGGGAATCTGTTCAGCGACCTGAAGGACTACACCCGGGCCATCGCCGATTACGACGCGGCCGTTGCGGTGGTTCCCACCTTTGCCAACGCCCTGTACAACCGCGGCATCGCCCGCCGGAATCTGGGCGACCCATCGGGGGCGATTGCGGACTTCGAGGAGGCGCAACGGTGCGGGATGGATACCGCTACACTGCATCACAACCGCGGGGTCGCGCACGCCGACCTTGGGGAACACGAGAACGCCGTGGCGCTGTATCTAGAGGCGCTGGAACGCGATGGCAACCTGGCCGGAGTATGGCTGTCGCTGGGCAACTCCAGGTGCGCCCTGGGCGATTTCGCCGGCGGAGTGGATGCGTTCAGCAAGGCCGTCGAGATAAACCCCGGGCTGGCGGAAGGCTACCGGGGAAGGGCGCTGGCCCGCCAGCAACTGGGCGACGAGAAGACGGCGGCGGCCGACCTCATGGAGTACGCCAGACTGTCCACGAACGACGCGAATGAGTAGCCCCACCCTTTGCGGCCTGGAGACCGGTGAGCAACTGGGCAATCTGGAATACCTGATTGACGATTCGGCGCTGGACGCCCACCGGTCGCTGGCCGGTGAATACGCCAGTTACGCCAACCTGCTGGCCGATGATTGCCGGTCGATTCTGGCCGCGCGATGCGACGCCAGGGAGATAACCACAATCTGGCGGGGGTTCCAATTCCTGCGTCCGCCGGCGCTGGGCCGCAGGATCCAGGTTGGCGGATGGCTGAAGGATGCCGGCGAGTCTGGCGGGATGCCGCTGGCGCGGGTATCCACGTTTGCCGTCGACGAGATCGGGACCGAGATTCTCAGATCGGAAGCGGCTTTTCTGATCGGTTCGCGTCCTGGCAACGAACCGAAACCGGTCCGAATTTACCGACCGGCCGCCGGTGCATACGGTGAATCGTTGGCCGGCGGATCGGTTGGCATCACTGCCATGCTGGGGTCGTGGGTTTTGCCCAACGCGGAGCGGTTCGATGCGTACCGGCGCGCCAGCGATAGCCTGTCGGGCCTGCCGTGGCGTCGGGATGGCAACGGTATGACGCAACTGGTGGCCGGTTGGCTGGAGGGTGTCATCAGCCGCGAGTGGGGCGATGACTTCCGCTGGGGCGGCCAGTTGTCGTTGGCGTACCACCTGACGGCGAAGCCGGGCGACACCATCCATGCGTGGGCGACCATCATCGGCGATAACCGCGACCGATACGGCAGTCGGCGCATCGCTTCCGTAATCTCCGTAACCGATCATAGTGGCTCGGTGGTGGCATCGGGTGAGGCATCGGTTACCATGCCCAGCCCACGGTTGCTGTGAGTTTCACCCGAGTCGCCCCACCGTTGACCATCTGAGCCACTTTTAGGAGGAACCATGCAGCAGCGCGACACCCGTCTCACGGCGGTGCCGGAGAATTGGCAGACAGCCCTGGCCATCGTCGCTCACCCCGATGATCTGGAATACGGAGCGGCCAGCGCCATCGCCAAATGGACGGCCCAGGGCAAGCGCGTGGTGTACGTCATGGTGAGCAAGGGCGAGGCGGGAATCGACAGCATGGATCCGTCGGAAGTGGGCCGGTTGCGGATGCAGGAGGAGATCAACAGCGCCCGCGTGGTCGGCGTGGACATCGTTGAGTTTCTGGATCACGCCGATGGGGTGATAGAGTACGGTTTGCCGCTGCGCCGTGACCTGAGCCGGGCAATACGCCAACACCGGCCGGATGTGATCATCACAATCAACCATCACCAGCAGTTTTTCAGTGGCCATCTGAATATGGCCGATCACCGCTGGGTGGGGTTGGCGGTGTTCGACGCCTGCCGCGACGCCGGGAATCGCTGGATATTTCCCGAATTGCTGGAAGAGGGACACCAACCGTGGAATGAAGTGCGGTTCGTAGCCGTCTTCGGGTCCACCATGCCCTCGCACGCCGTGGACGTATCCGAGCATTGGGACACCGGGCTGGCGTCGTTGCGGGAACACAAGGTGTACCTGGAGAATCTGGGCGACGTGGGCAACAGTCCGTTTGAGTTTTTGACCGCCCATGCTCGCGAGGCTGGCGCGGCGTTTGGCTGTCAGTATGCCTCGTATGCCGAACTGGTGCTGATCAACGAACCGTTTTAGGGGAGCGTAAATATGCCGGGATTCAGCCAACAACTCCGCGACGAGGCTCAGCCGATTTGGGAGGCCATTTTTCGCCATCCGTTTTTGAGCGAGATCAAGGATGGCACGCTACCGCTGGAAACCTTCCAGTATTACCTGGGCCAGGACTACCACTACCTGGAGGGGTTTGGGCGCACCGTGGCGTTGGCGCTGGCGAAATCGCCGGATTCCGAACTGCTGCAGCAACTCGCCCACCGGGTGATGACGCCGGTGGAACGACCGTTGCACCACCGTTTGATCGAAACGGCCGGGCTGGAAATGGCGGATGTGGAAAATGCGCAACTCTCACCCACCAACACCGCGTACGTGAACCACATGCTGACCTTTGCGTCGCAGCACGGTTTGGGTCCCACCGCCGCCGCGCTGCTACCGTGTCCGTGGACGTATCATCTGTTGAAGGATGAAGTAGGCCAATCCGAACACCCGATATATGGCCAATGGACTCGGTTTTACGTTGAGGGGTTCCTGCAATCCAGCGTGGACGCGTGGCGCGGTTTCGTTGACGAAATGGCCGACCGGGTCGGCGGCCAGGAGCGGCAGGCGATGCGGTCCGCATTCATCACCAGCAGTCGGTATGAGTACATGTTCTGGGACGCCGCCTATCGCCGGGAACAATGGCCGGTTTAGGTTGTCCGCGCACGCAGGAGGAATGATATGCCATACGCACAAATCAACGGCGCCAGTTTGTTCTACGAATCCCACGGGTCGGGCCCGGCGACAATCTTCGCGCACGGTCGCGGCGGCAACCACCTCAGTTGGTGGCGCCAGGTTGTGGAGTTCCAGCAGGACTTCCGCTGCGTTACCTTTGACCAACGCGGCTGGGGACTGTCCGAGGGCCCGTCCGGCCCGCCGGATCCGGGCACCGTGGCCCAGGATTTGGTGTCCCTGATGGATCACCTGGAGATTGAACAGGCGGTGCTGGTGGCGCAGTCGATGGGCGGCATCTCGTCGCTGGGCGCGGCGCTGCGCCGCCCGGAACGGGTCGCAGGGCTGGTGCTGGCGGACACGACCGGCGGCATCGGCGACCCGTCGGTGACCTCGCTGCTGGAGGGTGTGAGTCCGCCGGACCATCCGCTGCGGAGGGCTTTGAGCGACTCATTCATTGAGGAGCATCCGGATCTGGCGTTCCTGTTTGGTTCCATAGGGCGCATCAACCCCGAGATGCCGGTGAGCATCGTTTCCAATATGTTCCGCAATCCGGATGGTCCCCAGGCTGCTGACCTGGCGGGGATGTCGGTGCCGACGTTGCTGGTGGTGGGAGAGGAAGACAAGATATTCCCGGTTAATGTGATTGAAGCAGCGCACCGACTCATACCCGGCAGCCGGTTTGAGGTGGTCCCCGGAGCGGCGCACTCGACTCACTTTGAGCAGGCGGCGGTATTCAACAGCCTGCTGCGCGATTTCATCGCGTCGCTGGATCTGGGGATGGCGGCGGCGGCGGACGACTGATTCTGAGACGCCGGGTTTAAACAAACAGGAGCGGGCGCAAAACCCGCTCCTGTTTTCGTTGGTGTTTACGCCGGTCAGAAAGGCAGATGCTCGGCGATGTCGTTCTCGGTGCGGAACGGGCCCCATTCCCTGGGGATGTTCAACAGGCGGTCTTCCAGTTCGTCCACGCTGTTCTGTCCGCAGTATGCCATGGCCCGGTTGAATTCCTCGCGGAGCAGTTCCAGCATATGGTGGACGCCTTCCGCGCCGTTGACCGCCAAGCCCCAGTAGAGCGGTCGTCCAACGGCCACAGCGGTGGCTCCGAGCGCCAACGCTTTCAGGACATCGCTGCCGCGTCGCACGCCTGAGTCCACGTAGATTTCGGCCTTGCCGCCGGTGGCGGCCGCGATTTCGGGGACCATTTCGATGCTGGACATGGTGCTGTCGAGTTGGCGGCCACCATGGGTGGAAACCAGGATGCCATTGACTCCATGCTCGACCGCCCTGCGCGCATCCTCGGCGACCCTGATGCCCTTGAGGACGATGGGGAGGTCCGTGAGGCTGCGGAGCCAGTCGAGTTCCTGCCACGTGAGCGGCGGAGTAACGGGCATTTCCCACGTCGGTGACTCGTCGGTGCCGCTGACTTCGTTGAGGCGATCCTGTTCTTCACGGAAGTTTCCCAGATCGCCGGGGCGCTGATACCGGTTGCGGACGTCGCGCTCCTTGGGGCTGGGCGCGGGCGTGTCAACGGTGAGCACGATGGCTCGGTATCCGGCGGCCTCGGCCCGCTTGACCAGGTTTTCGGTGAGGTCGTAACCGCGATGGTACAACTGGAACCAGAGGGGGCCGCTGCCAGCCTCGGCGATTTCCTCGAGGCTGCAGTTGGAGGACGTGCTGCACATCATGAGGGTGTTGGACATTCCCGCGCCGCGGGCGGTGGCGCATTCGGCTTCGGGGTGCGCATTGCCGTGGCCGCCGGTGGGGGCGATCATGACCGGGAAGCTGATGTCCTGGCCGAGAACCGTGGTCGCGATTTTCCGCTCGGTAGTGTCGCGCATGAAGCGGGGGCGGAGAGTCAAGGATTCAAAGGCGGAGCGGTTACGGGCCGTGGTGATCTCGTCCATTGACCCGGCTTCGATGAATTCCCAGTTGTTGTGCGGGAGGATCTGTTTTGCCCGTGCCTCATAATCGTAAAGGTTGATGGGATCCAGTCGCATCTGGTGTCTCCTTGATCAGTGAGTTTGGAAAGGTGTGCAATGTTTCAGGCTTCTGGGACGGCACCGGAAGGGGTCAAGTTCAAGCGCACGATGGCGTCCGCAACATCGGGCAACATTTTGTAGTCATCCGAAGACTGGTCGAAGGACATGGGATGCGGGAGGGACACATTATGCACATTGCGTATGCGACGGACCGAGTGTCCAACCGACGACATTCGTCCGGATAACTGTCGCTCGGTCAACGCCATCGCATCCAGGAGAGATTGGCGTGACATCACGTAACCGTTGCTGTGAGCGACCTGATGGTAAACCTGCTGAGCATTGGGTGCGAGATAACCCCAGAAGGTACGCACATGGTCAATAGTCCATCTACCTTCCGGCGGCGGAGGCGCTGCGGGTGTTGAAACAATAGGCGAAGATGTTATATCTACAGTTGTTTCCGCATTGTCGCCTGTATTGTTGTCCGCAATTGCCGCCAGAATCTTGGGTTCACCCACCGCAAGTTGACGAATAGCCGCGATGACTTCCTCAGCGTCACCTTCAACCGTCAGTGCGACCTTAACCATGTCACCGCCTCGCAGGTTTAGAATAATGAGTGAGTTTAGCACAACAAAACGGGCGGTCAATATATTTGGAAACTATTCCAGGCTGGTCTACATGAAACGCTAGAGGGGCGGATTCCAGATCCGCCCCTCATACTGTTCAGCCCGGAGTCGTTATCAGACCGCGCAGTGGTGTTGATACTCTACCCCTCTTCCTGGGGACCGAAGGGGACTATTCCCGGGATCCACCACTTTTCCCAGGTGTCGTCGATCCGCTCCTGGAAGAATTTGAGGTCTTCTTCCGTGAGGTGGGCGAACCGGCCCTGACGCTGCAGGTATTCCGTAACGGGCTTGCGCGGCCGGATGCCTCGCGCGATGGCGCGGGACGGGCCGTTGAGCACCAGTTCGCCATCCATGATTTCATACTGGACCCAGATGCCGGTTTCCACGGCCAACATGCCCAGTTCGTGGGAGTACTTGGGGTCGTAGTCCCAACCCTTGGGGCACGGGTCGATGCTGTGGATGAACGTGGGGCCGCCGATGGTCAATGCGCGGCGGATCTTGTTGGTGAAGTCGGGCCCGTAGGAACCGCACGCCGTGGCGATGTAGCGCATGTCGGGATGGCCGGCGGCCAGCATCGGGACGGTGTTCTTCTTCCAGCGGCGGTTCATGATGCGGTGAACCTTGCCCGGAGGGGAGAAGGTGGAGTTGGCGCCCCAGGGGCTGGAACCGGACACCTGGATGTCGGTGTTGGCATAGGACTCGTTGTCGTAGCAGAGGATGAGCAGGTTGTACTCGTCGTGCTGCAAGGCTGCGGAAATGGCGGACAAGCCCATGTCCACGCCGCCGCCGTCGCCGCAGAACGCGATCACGTTGATCGGTTCCTCCTGCATCTTTCCCTTGCGCATCAGGGATGCGAGGCCGGCGGCCGTTCCGGTGGCGGCGGAGCCGCTGGAGCCCAACTGGGTGTGCATCCACGGCACGACCCACGGTGTGCTGTAGTAGGTGGTGTTCGCGACGTACATGCAACCGGTGCTGCCCACGACGATGGTGCGGGGTCCGGCGGCCTTGATCATCAGCCGCATCACGAGCGCCGACTCGCAGCCCTGACAAGTGCGGTGGCCGGAGGTGAACCCCTCGAACACCGGAATGTTTTTGACTCCCCTAACCTGGGGGAGGTCTTGCGTCATAGTAGTCATTGCGGCTCTCCTAATCGCGGACACCTATCCAGGTGTTGACTTGCTTGACCTTTCCGGAATCGATGGATTCCTGGACCATCGCGGTCATCTCTTCGACATCACGGACCAGGACCTCGCGGCCCCCGAGGCCGGCTATGAAACTCTGCACCAGCGGTCGGTCGTCCAGATCGTACAGGGCGGAACGCACCTCGTTGAACAGGACGCCACCATAGGACGGCGACCCGTATGAATAGTCGCGGTCGATCACGCCCACGGCCTTGCAGTTGCTGAGGGCTTGCTGTACCTCATCGGTGGCGAAGGGTCGGAAGAACTTGATCCTCAGGAACCCGACCTTCTTGCCCTGTTCGCGCATCCGGCGGACGGCGACGCGAACCGGCATGGCCAACGTGCCCATTCCCACCAGGACGATGTCGGCGTCTTCGGTCATATATTCTTCGATGAACGGGCTGTCGTCGCCGCGTCCGAAGACCTGCTTGAATTCTTCGTAGGCTTCCTTGATCACGTCGCTGCAGCGGCGCATGGCTTCGTCGGTCTGGCGACGGATTTCCATGAGCCAGTCTTCGTTGACCTGCGGAGCGACGGTGATGGGATTGTCGGGGTGAAGCAGCAGGCGTCCGCGGTCATATTGCGGGAGGTAGCTGTCAACCTGCTCCTGGGTGGGGACGTTGACGATGGCCTGCGAGTGGGTCAGGAAGGAACCGTCGCAGGAGATGGCAGCCGGGAGGAAGACGCGCGGGTCTTCGGCGACGCGCCATGCGAGCAGCGCGGTGTCCAGCGCTTCCTGAGCGGTGCCGACCCAGTAGAGCATCCAGCCCAGGTCGCGAACGGCCATGGCGTCGTTGTGCTCCACGCCGAAGGCGCCGGGGTCGTCCAGCGCCCGGTTGCCCACCATGGCGACGACGGGCAGCCGGAGTCCGGCGGTAACGGTGATGGCCTCGAACGCGTAGAACCAACCGACGCCGCTGGAGCCGCAGAAGGTGCGCGCGCCGACGGCGGAGGCGTGCTTGACGATTTCGAACTGTGAGTGCTCGCTCTCGGCGACGATGAAGTCGCAGTCGAAAGCGCCGTCGGCCTTCAGCTTGGACACGTACTGCATGACGGTGTCGTAGGGCCGGATGGGATAGGCGGTGATTACATCAACGTCGGCGAGTGAGCAGGCGATGGCGATGGCTTCGCTGCCGCTGATCAGCTCCTCGCGCTCGGTCTGATTGATGGTCTGGGTAGCCATTAGTCATCGTCTCCGGTGAGGGCAACTTCAGCTTCGGATTCGGATTCATAGGTGCCGGGACTGTGGTAGCCGTGGCTGCGCGTGGCGTCCTTGTCCTTCTGTATCTGAATCAGTTCGGCCATCCAGTTATGGTAACCGTCCTTGTCCTGAGTCCAATGCTCCCACTGGCTGTTGTTGTCGTTGAACTCGGCCTCGTTGACCATGGTGATGCAATCGGGGACCGGGCAGACGGCTTCGCAGACCGCGCAGCCGCAACAGGCTTCCATGTTGGCGTCGTACAGCCCGTCAGGCGTGACGTCGAAGCAGGTGTCGGGGCACTGGAGCCAGCACAACGTACACTTGATGCAGGTGTCGAAGTTGACCACAGGGCGCATCGAGCGGGTGCTGAACTTCTTGAACACCGCGTTGCGGGTTGGCTCGTAGCCCTGGTCGCTCACGGTGTTGGAGCGGATGGGGTCGTAGTTGGGATCCAGGGGGCTGCCCCGGAAGCCGCCACCGTGCTCAACGCCCTTGATGACCAGGCCCTCTTCCATGGTCGTCCAACCGGGCAGATCGAAGCTGAAGGGTTCGTCCTCGCTGCCTTCGCCGGGTTCTACGGGGCGGGTTGCCAAGCGGTCGTGAGTGTTGCGCGCGGACGTCAATTTAAGGCCGCCCCAGCCCTGATCGTCGAGGGCTGCGAGCATGGAATCCAGGCTGACCAGTTCGGGGCAGACCCTGGCCAGGGCACCCAGGATGCGCACGTCGGTGTGATCGTCCTTATAGACCCACAGGCCGGAGAAACTGGTGGACGCCGGAACGATCGCCAGGTTGAAGGCGGTGTCCTTCTGGTGAATGTCCTCGATCAGCGCATCGGCTTCCTGCCGCGACGTTACGATCAACGTGCCGCCGGGCTTGGTCAGGGCGTTGATGGGCTGCAAGCCGTACCAGGCCCAGGATTCGATGCCCTTGCACATGGTGTCGTCAACGTTGATGGTGACGTCCACTTCGCGGGCTTCGTAAACGGCCAGGTTTTCTTCCAGTTCTTCGGGGCTGTCGGATACGATGGCGAACTGCTTGGCGGGGATGCCATTGCGCTCTGGTGAGTCGCCATAGCGGCCAAAAGCGGTGCCAATTTTGCCTTCCTTGCGGGCGGCAAAAACGATGGTGCGGACGATGTTCCGGGCCAGGGTTTTCTGAAAAATCCCCCGGTACACCACCTCCACTGCCACTGTGCTCATTTTGGGGAGGCCTCCTCGGTGTTTGATGCGGCATTATAGCACGCTGGGAACTGAATGGCGCCCGCGTTCCGAACCCGAAAAACCCGGGCCCAGCTTCACGTTCTCGCGATAATTGCGGGGGTCGGCGCCCCGTCGTTTGCTGACCGCCGGATGGATAGTCCGTATGGTACACTTCCCGCCGAAATATCGTATAAGGAGCGTCCAACAATGGCCCAGCGAATGAAGGCTGGCGAAGCGGTGATCGAGCTGCTGCAGCAGGAAGGCGTGAGCAAGATTTTCGGGATAGTGGGTTCGTCCTTCCTCGACGTGCTGGACCCGTTGTACGACCGCGACGACATGGAATTTGTCGGCGTGCGGCACGAACAGGGCGCGGCGCTCATGGCCGACGGATACAGCCGGGTCTCCGGAGCGCCATCGGTATGCCTGGTCACCAATGGCCCGGGCGTGCTGAACCTGACCTACGGCATCGGGTCCGCCTACGTGGCCCATTCGCCTGTGGTGGTGCTGGCCCCGTCGGCATCCCGCGACCACCAGCATCTGGATTCAACGCAGGAGTTCGACCAGGTCGCGCTGTTCGAGCCCATCACCAAGGCGAGTTTCTCCATCAACAAGGTTGAGCGATTGCCCGACGCGCTGCGCCAGGCTTTCCGCATCGCCACCTCGGGCAAAATGGGTCCGGTGCTGGTGGACATTCCCCGCGATCTGCTGCCGGGCGCCGAAGTCGAACTGGATCTGCTGACGCCCAGCGCCTACCGCACGGGGCAGGGCAAATCCCGCGGCGACCGCCAGCAGGTTGAGGCGGCGGCCCGCGAGATCCTGTCGGCGCAGAGGCCGGTGATCATCGCCGGCGGCGGCGTGGAATGGAGCCTGGCCGATGCTCCCATCGCGCGGTTGGCGGAGTTGACGGGCGCGCCCATCGTTACATCCTATGGCCGCGCAGACGCAGTGCCGAACGATCATCCCAATTACCTGGGGCATCTGGGCCGACTGGGCGCTGAGGAAGGCATCGACGCCGTGCGCAACGCCGACGTTATCATCGCGGCCGGCACGCGCCTGGGCCAATCGACCACCTTCTATGACCATCGGTTCATCCCGGCGGACGCCCGTATTGTCCACATCGAGATTGATCCCAAGGAAATCGGGCGCATCTACCCCATCACCGTTGGCGTCGAGGGCGACGTCGGCGCCGTGGTGGATGAGATCAACTCCATCGTAGCCGAAGCGGAACTGCGCCCCGACGCCGGCTGGACCGGTCGGGTCGCCGCGTGGAACGCCGCGCGCGCCGCCCGGCTGGGAGCGGAGGCGACGTTGGCCGGAGACTACATCAAGCCCCAACGGGTGTACGCGGAGCTGCGCAAGGTGATGCCCCGCGACGCCATCATTGCGCTGGATGCCGGCCTGGCTCCCAACTTTGGGCAGGACCGCCTGAATTACTACCAGCCCCGCAGTCTCATCATGGCGCTGGACCTGGGTGGCCTGGGTTTCAGCTTCCCGGCGTCGATTGGGGCGAACTTTGCCGCTCCCGACCGGCCGGTGGTCAACTTCAACGGCGACGGCGGGTTCCTTTTCAACGCCCAGGAGTTTGAGACGGCGGTGCGCTATGGCCTCAAGAATATCTCGGTGGTGATGAACAACGACTGCTGGGGTTCGGAGAAGGCCTACCAGAAGTATGCGTTCAACGAACGCTACGTGGGCGCGGATACCGTCAACCCTCGGTTCGACAAATACGCCGAACTCTTTGGCGGAGCCGGATTTTATGTTGACCGGCCCGAGGACATCGCGGACGCGTTCGCGCAGGCCCTGGCTGTGGACGGCCCCAGCATCATTGAGATTCCCACCGATCCCGACGAAATGCCCCGGCCGGCCAGGCTGGCCGAGGTGCAGTCCCCAACCTCAGGGTGATGCGCGACATGATGACCTACGACAACATCAAAGCCGTTGACGTCGATATCTCCGGCAGTTCCGTTATCATCAACTGGGATGACGGGCATCGCGGCATCTACCCGCACCGAATGCTGCGTCTGCGGTGCCCGTGCGCATCCTGCGTGGAGGAAATGACCGGGCGCGCCCTGCTGGATCCCGACAGCGTGCAGGCGGATGTTCACGCGGTGGACCATATGGCCGTCGGTCAGTACGCCGTGCAGTTTTTGTGGAGCGACGCCCACTACACCGGCATCTACACCTACCGCGTGCTGAGGTCGGCCTGCACCTGCATCGCCTGCGCCGAGGCCCGGGCCAGCCGGGCGTAGCGCCGGGAGATCCGCGAGGGAGATCTACGAGTCCTGGCCCTCAGAGCCCGTCGCGTCAGGCTCGTTTCTGCCCCGGAAGGTTGCGGCCGGCCGGTTGCGCAGTTTGGGGGATGTGAAAGTATCTGACTTGAAGGAGAAATTGGAAATCATGCGACTGGCCGGGGCCCCGCATGACTTGCAGTTGATCTCGTCGTCTGCCCTGGATGCCGGCCTGATTGACTCGAAATCCCCGCCGCAACCGGAGCAATGGTATTCATATATTGGCATAGACACCTCCTGCGCCGAATTATATCCTAACGCGAAATGTCGGCAGAACACAGGCCAACCAACAGGAATGATGGAATGACAAATCAAGCAACTGACGTGGTTATCATCGGTGGGGGCGCGGCCGGATGCGCGGCCGCCTACTACCTGTCGGAACAGGGCGTTAAGGTAACGATCATAGAACGCGAAGGCATCGGCAGCCACGCGTCGGGGTACAACGCCGGTGGCCTGAACCCGCTGGAAGGGCACGGATGGCCGGACCCGTTGCAGCCGATGGCGCTCCAGTCGTTCCGACTGCACCAGGATTTATGGGCATCGTTGCCGGGCCAGACCGGGATCGATTACAACGGGCGACTATCATCGATAATCAAAGTTGCCCTGGACGAAGAGGAACTGGCCGGACTTCGCGAAACCGTCGAGATTTTCAACAACGCGCCTGAGCCTGGATTTTCGGCGGAGTGGCTGGAACGCGAGGACGTTCTGGCCCTGGAACCCCGAATCACGCCCAACGTGCTGGCGGGAGTCCGCGCGGTGGGCAACGGCGCCCTGGACGGCCTGGAATTCACGCAGGCGCTGGGCGCGGCCGCCGAAAAGCAGGGCGTGCAGATTGTGACCGGCAGCGTCGTTGGCCTGCGGCTTGGCAGCGGCCGGGTGGAATCTGTGATCACCAACGACGGCGAAATCCCCTGCGGAACGCTGCTGATCGCGGCCGGCCCGTGGTGTCGCACGGCCGAGCAGTGGCTGGACATATCCATTCCGGTTGATCCGCTCAAGGGTCAAATCGTGAGGATGCAGCCCAACGGTCCGGGTCTGGAGCATGAGATAACCGGCGGCGGCAGTTCGATGTACAACAAGACGGACGGCCTGATCTGGTGCGGCGCGACCGAAGAAGACGCCGGGTTTGATCTCTCGCTGACGGACGGGGCGCGCGAGAGCATCCTGGGCTGTGCGATTCGCGTGATGCCCTCGCTGGCCAACGCAGAGGTCGCGTTGCAAACCGCCTGCCTGCGGCCCGTGACGCCGGACTGGATACCGATAGTCGGACAGGCTCCCGGCTGGGACAACGCGTTCATCTGCGCCGGTGGCCAGAAGAAGGGCATTCTGCTGGGGCCCGCGATGGGCAAGGGAATCGCTGAGCTGATCGCGGCCGGCGAAACTGAAATCAGCCTGGCGGGATGCGACCCCGGGCGGTTCGGCGGCGGCTGATCCTCAAACCGGGACCGTATCGAAACAATGCGTGAACCCGCACCATCCGACTCTATCACCCGAGGGGAGTGAAACCATGATTACCAACGGAACCTCCGGCGCCCTGCGAGACATCCATGTGGTGGAATTCGGGCAGTACGTGCCGGGCCCGATGCTGGGGATGCTTCTGGCCGATCAGGGCGCGCACGTCATAAAGGTGGAACGGCCGGGCGGCGACCCGGCACGGTCAGAGCCGGCTTTCGCCACCTGGAACCGGGGCAAGCGCTCCGTGACGCTGGACCTGAAAACCGACGCGGGGCGAGAGAACGCCCGCCGGCTGATCTCAACGGCCGATGTGGTCATTGAAAACTTCCGGCCCGGCGTGGCCGACCGGCTTGGGATCGGTTACGAGGAGTTGTCGGAGGGGAACCCCGGCCTGGTCTATTGCTCCCTGCCGGGATACGGCGAGGAACACCCCAGCCGCAACGAGCCGGGTTGGGACCCGGTGATCAGCGCGGAGACCGGGTTTTATCCCGAAACCGACAACAGCGACGGAGAACCATTGTTCACACCGCTGCCCATCGCCAGCACGTTCTCGGCGCTGTTAGGTTCGGTTTCGGTGGCGATGGCCATCAATGCCCGGGACAAGACCGGCAAGGGCCAGCGCATTGAGGTCCCGTTGCATTCGGCGATGTTCACCGCCATGGGAAGCCGAATCATCAAGTTCAACAACTACGAATACGTGAACCTGTTCGACTTCCCGCGCACCGTGATGTCGCACCCGTACCAGTGCGCCGATGGACGCTGGATCTACCACCACGGGATGTTCGAGCGGTTCGCCCGGCAGACCCTGACGGCCGCCGGGAAAACCGAATGGATCGACGAGGTAACGTCGCTGTTCGGCCGCCCGGTGGATCCCGAAACGCTGGAGTACTGGCAAGAACGGTTCGCCGAGATGTTCCGCGAACGCACCGCGTGGCAATGGGAGACGGACATCAACGCGCAGGGCGGCGCCTGCACGGTGTGCAAGACGGTGGACGAATGGCTGGTGCATGAGCACGCCGTGTCCGCCAAGATGGTGGTTGACGTGGAGGATGCCGAACACGGCACGATGAAACAGCCCGGCGTGCAGGTCAGGCTGCGGGGGACGCCCGGCACGATACAGGGCGGCGCGCCGAAGCTCGGCGAACATACCGATGAGGTGCTGGCTGAGCTGGAATCGACGCCGGCCAAGCCCGCCATCAACGGCAGCGGCGCAGATATCATATCGGCCCTACAGGGGGTTCGGGTATTGGATCTGTGCATCATTCTGGCGGGGCCGACCTGCGGGCGCACGCTGGGCGAATTCGGCGCCGACGTGATCAAGATCGACGATCCGACGCGCATACTCGACCCCGTCGGTTACATCGACGTCAACCGGGGCAAGCGCAGCATCATGCTGAACCTCAAAACCGACGAAGGGCGCGAGGTTTTCTGGAAACTGGTTGAATCGGCCGACGTCATCGTGGAGAACAACCGCAAATCTGCCGTGGAACGGCTGGGACTGGGTTACGAAGCGGTCAAGAAGGTCAAACCCGACATCGTGTACGCTTCGCTCAATGCCTTTGGTTACGACGGGCCGTGGTCCGAGCGCGCCGGTTGGGAACAGTTGGCGCAGGGAACCAGCGGGATGCAGGTGCGGCGTGGCGGCCGCGACGGTCAGCCGATGCTGGCTCCTTACGCGGTGAATGACTACGGCACCGGACTCATGGGCGCATACGCCGTGGCGCTGGCATTGCACGAACGGAACCGCACCGGCAAGGGACAGTCCGTTGACAGCGGGCTCGCCCTGACCGCCGGGCTGCTGCAGTCGCCGTATTTCCTGGACTACGCCGGATACGAGCGTTCGGACGTTGAAGGCGTGGATGCCCGCGGATACTCGCCGCGCTCCCGCCTGTACCAGGCGGCCGACGGCTGGCTGTACCTGCATTGCCCCGACAACGACGCTTACGGATCGCTGTTGTCCGAGTTGAAGTTCCGGGATATGCACGAAGACGGGGAGGCCATCGCCGACGCCATCCGAGGCAACACCATCGAACACTGGATGCAGGCGCTGCGCCCGTTGGGGGTTTCGGTGACGCCGAACCTCACCATGGAGGACTACCGGAACGATCCGGTGGTGCGCAACGCGGGGTTCGTGGTGACGCGGGAGCATACCGTTTGGGGGAGCGTTGACCACTCCGGGACCACCGCGCGGCTCTCCGCGACGCCGCCGCGCCTGGGGCCGCCGGCTCCCTGGTTCGGCATGCACACCGACGAGATCCTGTCCGAGGCGGGGTATTCCCCGGCGCAGATTGACGCGCTGAAGGCATCGGGGGCCGCGGTTGCGCCGAGTCCGTGAGGCATCCGGGCTGCGGTCATGCACGGACGGTACGGGGCGGAGTTACTTCGCCCCGTACCTTTTGGTGTGGACGCCGTGCTCCCCTTTTAGGGCTCCATTGCGCTGATGATGATGGGGTTGTCTGACTGTGGGCGTCCTTCGACGGGCTCAGGACGAGCGGATTGCCTTGCCTGTCGTCAACACGGGATGAGCGGACTGCCTTGCCTGTCGTCAACACGGGGTGGGCGGACTGCCTTGCCTATGTTCAACAATCGAATGGTCGTGCGACGCGCGGCTTCCCGGATGCAAACGGACTCAGGGCGTGCTAAACTTGCGCCATCTCGCTCCCTGGCGGAGGTGGCGGCGTGTTAAGCATCTACAACACCCTTACGAAAACCGTGGAGGACATTCGGCCGATAACGCCGGGTCGCGTCGCGATGTACACCTGCGGTCCAACGGTTTATCGCTACGCTCACGTCGGCAACCTGCGGACGTACCTCATGGCCGACTGGATCCGGCGCATCCTGGAAACCGACGGCCTTGATGTTTATCACATCAAGAACATCACAGACGTTGGCCACATGCGCCAGGAGTTGGCAGAGGCCGGCGGCGACAAGATGATCATGGCTGCCCTGGCGGAAGGGAAATCCCTCCAGGAGATCGGCGAGTTCTACGCGGACTGTTTCTGGAAGGACGAGGAACGGATCAACATCAAACCGGCCCACGTCTTCCCCTGGGCGTCACACCATATTCCGGAAATGCTCGACATGGTCGGCCAGTTGATGGACAACGGTGGGGCCTATGAAGCCGGCGGCAACGTCTATTTTGACGTGAACAGTTTTCCCGAATACGGGAAGTTGTCCCGCAACTTCGGCGGCGATTTGCTCGAAGGCGTTCGCGCCGAAGCCGACCCGCTGAAGCGCGACCCACGCGACTTCACGCTGTGGAAGGCGGCTGAACCCGGCCGCGATGTCAAGTGGGATAGTCCGTGGGGCGAAGGATTCCCCGGATGGCACATTGAATGTTCCGCGATGGCGCACCGCTACCTGGGCGAGCACTTCGACATCCATACCGGCGGCGTGGACAACGTGTTCCCGCACCATGAGGACGAGATTGCCCAGAGCGAGGGCACCTTCGGACGCCGGCACGTCAACTACTGGGTGCATGGGCAACACCTGCTGGCCGACGGCGCCAAGATGGCCAAGTCAGCCGGTAACGTGTTCCTGATCGAGGACCTGGCGTCGCGTGGGTTTGACCCGCTGGCGTTCCGGTATCTGTGCATGACGGTACGCTACCGCCACCGCATGAATTTCACCTTCACGTCGCTGCGGGCCGCCGAAAAGGCGCTGACCGGTCTGCGGAACCGCATCTGGGCGTGGCGAAATGTGTCCGGGAATGGGTCGGCGCAACACGCGGTGAGCGCCGAGGTGGAGGAATGGCGCAGCCGATTCTGGGCTGCGGTCAAGAACGACCTCGACCTGCCCACGGCTCTTGCCATCACCTGGGAAATGGCCCGGTCGGAACTCTCCCCGTCCGACAAGGTGGACCTGCTGCTCGACTTTGACCGCGTGTATGGCCTGGACCTGGACCAGGTGCCGGCGCAGTACGACATCGCCTCCCCGGCGGCCGACGTGATTCAGCGTCGCATCGACCTGCGGCGGCAGGGGGAATACGCCGCCGCCGACAACCTGCGCACCAATATCGTATCCTCGGGCCTCGTGGTGGAGGACTTCGGAGAATCGACGCGGGCGCGGCCGCAGACTGCCCTGGAGTTGCAGGAAGCGCGATGGTCGTCGGTGTCGGCTTCACGAGAGGTCGCTACGCTGCTGGACCAGCCTGACCTGTACGACTACACGTTCCTGCTGAACGCCTACGATTATGTTGACGACGTGCGCCGCTGCGTCGAAGCCGTGTTGACACACGCTCAGGGCACGTCTTTCGAGATGATTGTGGTGGACAACGGTTCCACGGACGGCACCGCCGAATACCTGGAACAGGCGCAGGCCGAACACGCCAACGTGCGCGTGATTCACTGCGACCATGTGGTGGGCGATGCCGCGGGCAAGAATATCGGACTGAAGCAGGCCAGGGGGAAGTACATCGTACTGCTCGACGCATCCACCGAAGTTGTCGGCGACCTTCTGACTCCGGTGGCCTCGCAGTTGTCCGACCCGACCGTCGGGGTGTTTGGGCCGTATGGACTGACCACCGACGATATGCAGCACTTCCATGAAGAGGTTGAGTACGGAGACGCCGACGCGATGCAGGCGTATTGCATGGCCTTCCGGCGGGCCGATCTGAGTTCGGTGGGACTGATGCACGAGTCCTTCCGGTTCTACCGGAACCTGGACATCGATTACTGCTTCCAGTTCAAGAACGCCGGCTACCGGGTGGTTTGCGACAGCGGCCTGCCCCTGGTGCGGCACGAACACCGCCAGTGGGAAGAACTGGACGACAACCAGCGGAACGAGTTGAGTCGCAAGAACTTCGGCCGTTTCCTCAAGCGTTGGGGCAATCGGCCCGACCTTCTGATCAATCCGTCGGCCCGCGGGTTCGACACTGGGTTCCGGCACTAGGCCCACCATCCATGCCAGAATTAAGGGGCGGGTTCCGAAACCCGCCCCTTCTCATTCCGCGCGTCCCGGGCGCTAGTCGCCGCGGCCGAACCAGTCGGGGTGAACGGCCTGCAATCCCAGTTGGGGCCAGGCCGCCGGCGCTCCGCACTTCTCCAGTCGCGCCGACAACGGCAACGACTCGTCCCAGTAGTATGCGATGATGCGCCGTCCGGTCCAATCGCTGGCGTCGTCCGATGCTATCCAGACCACAGGCGCCTGCATCACTTCCGGCTGTATCAGGGCGTTGGCGCTGGAACCCTCGGGCGGCAGCACCATGTTGGTGGCGGTGGCGCCGCCGGGGGTCAGCACGTTGGCGGTTACGCCGGTGCCTTCGAGGTCCTGCGCCATGATTGCGACCAGGGCTTCGTGTCCGGCCTTGGACGGCCCGTAGGGCGCGCCGCCCTTGCGCCACATGGTGTCCATGCTGGTGGTGACGCCGATGATGCGTCCAAAGCCCTGTTCAACCATGTGTCCGGACACGGCGTGGGACATGAGGAACGGGCCGCTGAGGTTGACGGAGATCACCCTGAGCCAGGCGTCGGGGTCGAGGTGCCAGAAGTCGGTGCGGCTACCGGAAGCGCTGCCGCCGAAGCCGGCGGTTCGCGGGTTGATGCCGGCGTTGTTGACCAAAATGTGCAGGCCGCCCATTTCCGAGATGGTGCGGTTGACGGCGTTCTGAACCGATTCCGGGTCGGTGACGTCGGCGACGATTGGGAGAACGGCGTCATCGCCGCCCAGTTCGCGCATATCGTTGGCCGTCTGGTCAAGCCAGTCTTCGTTGATGTCAAGCATGGCGACTCGCGCGCCGGCCCTGACCAGACCAGTGGTGATTGAGCGTCCCATTCCGATGGGGCTGGCGGCGCCGGTCACGATCGCGACCCGGCCTTCCAGCGTGTTTGACGACATGGTCATGGTATTCACCTCGATGTTCGTTCGCCCACGCTCGTGAGCACAGGCCGGCACAATCATAACCCGTTGCAACAATCATTGCCACGCGGTTGCAGCATCTCCTGCTTTGACAGGCTCCCGCCAGAGGCGGGCGTTCCGCAGGGTGAGCGGACTGCCTACTCTGCCACTGACAATCGGGAGACCACTGGGGTTGCTGGGTGGGTCACGGTTGCGTCACCCCGTGTGCAAGCCATATAATCCTTCGCTGGCGGCATCCGCATCTGGCCGCCCGGAGGCCGCCCCTTGACCACCTACCTTGACCTGCATTGCCATTCAGTGGCGTCAGACGACTCGCGCGCGACCGTGGAGCAGTACCTCAAATGGATTAATGTACTGCGCAAGCGCGGATTCACCATCGACGGAATCGTGCTCACCGAACACCGGCAGTTCGATTTCGACGTGGATTACTCGCAGTTGGCCTCTGAATATGGGGTTATCGTCCTGAAGGGCGCAGAACTGGACACTTGCTTCGGGCACATGCTGGTGTACAACATCACGCCCGGTCTGGCAAAGGATGTCGACTTCGGCGATGTGAAAATGGACGGGCGTGAACTCATCAAAGCGGCACGCCACCACGGCGGGTTCGTGGTGCCGGCGCATCCCGGACGGTTCGGGATCGGCCTGGTGGAATACATGGGGCAGGGCGAGGAATTCCCCGGCGTGTCCGTGGTGGAGAGGGTCAACGCCGGCAGCAAACCTGAGGAAAACGAGCGCGCCGATGAACTCTGCCGGAACACAGGGTACCTGGGCACTGCCGGCAGCGACGCTCACCTCGCCAGCCATATCGGCCGCGCGGTAACCGAGTTCAAGGCGACCATTCGCACCGAACCCGAGTTGGTGGACGCCCTCCTCTCCGGCGAGTTCCGGCCAATCTACATCGAAGAAACCGCCGCGAGTCCCGTGGCCTGACAGGAGCCCAACATGCCCACTCAGATTGACTACGAATACGATCATTCCCTCTACGGCGTCGAGCACGAGTCGGGCCCATTCCCGGTGACCGAAGAGATAGTCGAGACCTATACCAGGAGCGTCGGAGAGGATAATCCGATTTTCACCGACCGGGAATCGGCACGCGCCGCGGGCTACTCGAACGTGGTCGCGCCCCCGACCCTGTGTGCGCTGTTTGAACGCGGCGAGTTGCCTGATATCAAGCTTCAGTTCAAAGGGCGGCAGTTCCATGGTGGGCAGCGGGTGGAGCCGCGCGCACCCATCATGGTTGGGGACACGCTGACCGCATCGTCCCACCTCAAGGACGTGTACACCAAGACGGGCCGTTCCGGCACCATGGTGCATGTGGTTTGGGAAACCACGTTCCGCAATCAGGATGGAGCCGTGGTCGCGGACGTGCAGCGTTCGCAGGTGGTCCGGGAGTGATTCCAAGATGACTCAGTCGGCTAAATTGTACTTTGAAGACGTCGAGTTGGGCGATGAGATCGGACCGGTTGTGATATCGGTAACCGACGAGCAGGTGGTTGATTTTTGCTCCCTGTGGGGCAACCCTGCGCCCAACCGGTTCACCGATCAGGAACAGGCGGAGAAAGTGGGCCTGGCTGAACCCATCGTTCCCGGGATCATGTCAATGGCGCTGGTTTCCCGTGTTCTCACGGATTGGGCCGGCGCGGGCACGGTGCTGGATCTCGACCTGGTATTTCGCGGCACGATTCCGCACAATCAACCCCTGCACGTTGGCGTACAAATCAGCGACACCGAGCAGGGCGAAACCGGCAACCGCGTGCAATGCGACATCACAATGACGGGCCCCGTCCCTGACCGGCCCTACATCATCGGCACCGCGCTGTTGGATCTGCCCTCCCGGCAGTAGGTTTGCCGGCCAGCGTCATGCTTCACAAACTTCGCCAAGTCGCCATGATGGTCAACGACCTCCCTGAGGCGATTGACCTGTATGGGCGCGCGCTGGGGATTGCTCCCTCGCGCACTGGCACCCTGCCGCAATTCGGGCTGGACAACGCGATTCTCCCGGCCGGCAACGGGACGTTCGTGGAATTGCTCGCCCCCAACACGTCGGACTCCAGCGGGGCGCGGTTCCTGCAAAGGCGCGGCGAGGCTCCCTACCTGATCATATTTGAGACCAACGATTACGATACTCTGATCCCGCATCTCCGGGACTGCGGGGTGAGAATCACCGGCGAGACGCAGCACGATGGCGTCCGCTCCGCGTTTCTCCATCCGTCGTCGTGCAACGGCGCCTTTCTGGAGATCGTGGAGGTCAGCGACCCGGTGAATCCTTGGCCGGCCGGCGGTAGTGAGTGGCAATCGTCCGTCCACGTCCCGGGCACCAGGCAACTGCGGCAGATGGCGGTGATAGTTCACGACCTGGACACGGCGATCGAACGCTGGAGTATGCTGTTCGGCCTGCAGCCCACCAAGCGGTTTGAGATCAGCTTCACCGACCTGGAAATCGCCGTTCTGCCGCTGGGCGGGCGGGATACGTTCATCGAGTTGGCGCAGCCCACCAGCGACGATTCGCCTTCCGGGAGGTTCCTGGCGCGGTACGGCGAAGGCCTTTATCTCACCATCTACGAGATCGACGATTCCCTGGCTACCGATGCGCACCTGCAAACGCTGGAAGGCCTGCGGTTCACCACCTCGCGCCGAACCGATAACTACACTAACCTGGGTTTCAACAGCATCTGGCTGCATCCGGCCACGTTCAAGGGCGCCTTCACGCAGTTGTCGCAGGTACTGGACGAAGAGAATCCCTGGCCGCCGGCCGGACCCGACTGGTTCAGGGGTTAACGGGATGCTCTCCGAAACTGCGCATGTTGGCCACGGCCATGCTCATTCGCGCGATGGCCAGACCCACGCGCATGAGGACTATACCCACCAGGCGGTAACCTTTCACAACGTGGGGGTGGACTATGGTCCGGTGGTGGCGCTGGACGAGGTGTCCTTTGCGGTCGAGCACCGCAGTTTGTCCGGCATCATTGGGCCCAACGGCGGCGGCAAGTCAACGCTGCTGAAATCCGTGGTCGGGTTGGTGAAGCCCAACCGGGGCCAGGTGCTGGTGGATGGGAGGCCCAGCCACCGGATGCGCCGGCAAATCGGGTTCGTTCCCCAATTGGAACAGGTGGACTGGCATTTTCCGGCCACGGTGTGGGACGTGGTGATGATGGGGCTGACCTCTCGCCGGGGCCTGTTCCGCACGCACAACAGGGAGAATCGGGAAGCCGCCGAAGGGGCGCTGGCAACGGTGCAGATGGCCGACCTGCGTCGCCGCGGGATCGGCGACCTGTCCGGAGGACAACGGCGTCGGGTGCTGCTGGCACGGGCGATCGCGGCCAACCCGTCGCTGCTGCTGCTGGACGAGCCCATGACCGGGCTCGATCCGACTGCCCAGCATCGGTTTCTGGATATCATCGACCATCTGCGGGAGTTGGGAACCACGGTCATCATGTGTACGCACAACCTCACCTGCGTTTCCACGCGGGCCAGCGACGTTGCGGTGGTGAACGGCCGGCTGATCGCATACGGGCCGCCCGATGAAGTGCTGATGGAATCGGTGCTGGCCGACGCCTTCGGACACCAACTGGTGGTGCATGGCTCCGGCGCGGCGCTGGCGCTGCACCACCACGATCACCGGTCATCGTGGCCGGGCCGACCCTGAACAAAACCTTCCCTCGACATTCGCGAAGGATGTCCGCACCACGCAGGAGTTCAACTCAATGTACGACCTCAACGGAAAAACAGCCCTTGTAACCGGCGCCGGCGGACGCCACGGCATCGGCCGGGCCATTGCGACCCGCCTGGCCGCCGAAGGCGCGGACGTGGTGGTGACGGACGTGGAAGCGTCGTTGGACGCCATCCGGACGGAAGACCGCCTGGAGGGTTGGGAAGGTCTGCCCAGTGTTGTCAAGGAGATTCAGGCGATGGGCCGCCGCAGCGCGGGCCTGTACTACGACGTTGCCGACAGCGCGCAGGTCGATGCCATGGTGTCGGATACGCTGGCAGAGTTCGGCAAGATAGATATCCTGGTCAACAACGCCGGGTCCCGGCCCGGCCGCGACCGCGTCCTCATCGTTGAGCTTGAGGAGGATGCCTTTGACGAGGTGATGCGGGTCAACGTGCGCGGCACCTACCTGGTGAGTCGCGCCGTCGCCCGCCACATGGTTGGCCGCGGCGGGCCCGGCAAGATCATCAACATCTCGTCGGGAGCAGGGAAGCGTGGCATCGCTCGCTATGGAGCGTATTGCGCCAGCAAGTTTGCGGTCATCGGATTCACGCAGTCGCTGGCCCACGAAATGGCGCCGTACCACGTCAACGTCAACGCGATTTGTCCCGGGCTGGTGGACACGGAACGGGTGGATTTCATAGCCGCCGCCCTGGCTCCCGAGGGCACTTCCGGCGAGGAGCATCGCGCCCTGATGGTCCGGGAGCGCGAGATACGAGTGCCGCTGGGGCGCATCGCACAGGGCGACGACATTGCGCGGATGGCGGCGTTCCTGTCCTCCGCCGAATCGGACTACATGACGGGCCTGAGCATCAGCGTGTCCGGTGGCTCCGAGATGAGCTAGCGGGGCTGGCCGGAGAACCTGATGTTTTTGTGATTTCTTTCCTGCGAGAACTCAATGCCCATTGACCGCTCACAAGTCGAACACATCGCCGCGCTGGCGCGAATCTCTCTGACCGAGGCCGAGGTGGAGATGTTTGGCCGCCAGTTGTCGGACATCCTGGACCAATTTGAGGTTCTGCAAAACCTGGACACCGAGCGGGTCGCGCCCACGGCGCACGTTGCCGGACTGGACAACGTGCTGCGCGAAGACGAACCGTCGGACAGTCTTGATGCCGACCAATCCCTCCTGAATGCGCCATTGCGTCGCGGGAACTTCTTCCAGGTTCGCGCCGTGCTGGATGAATAGCCGAGGGAGGCGTTTTTGAGCGAGCTTTGGCAACTGTCCGTGGCGGAAGCCAGCGGCCTGTTGGGCAGCGGTGAGATCAGCAGCGTTGAGTTGACGGAATCCGTGCTGGAACGGATTTTGGAGGTGGACGACAGGCTGTCCGCCTACATCACGGTTACCGCCGACGTGGCCCGGGAACAGGCCCGGGCCGCCGACCTGCGCATCGCATCGGGCAACGCCGCTCCCCTCACCGGCGTGCCGATGCAGATCAAGGACCTGCTCTGCACCGACGGCGTCCCCACCACCTGCGCATCGCGGATGCTGGCCGAATACGTGCCGGTGTACGATGCCACGGCGGTTGCGCGGCTGCGGGGTCAGGATGCCGTGCTGCTGGGCAAGGGCAACATGGACGAATTCGGGATGGGATCGTCCACCGAAAATTCCGCTTTCTTCCCGACTAAAAATCCCTGGGACACCGGCCGGGTGTCCGGTGGGAGCAGCGGCGGTTCGGCGGCGGCGGTGGCGGCCGGCGCGGCGTCCTTCGCTCTGGGCACGGACACCGGTGGGAGCATCCGGCAGCCCGCGTCCTTTTGCGGCATCACAGGGCTGAAACCGACCTACGGCCGAGTCAGCCGTTACGGCTTGGTGGCATACGCCTCATCGCTGGACCAGATTGGGCCCATGGCCCGGACGGCGGCGGATTGCGCGCTCATCCTGCAATCCATCGCCGGGCACGATCCCATGGACGCGACCTCGCTGCCCGACCCTGTACCCAGCTATTATGACAACCTGAACGGGGACATCTCTGGACTTCGCATCGGAATCCCCGACGAGTATTTCGGCGATGGCATGGACCCCGGGGTTCGCGCCGCGGTGGAATCGGCGATTGACGAGTTGGCCGGCGCAGGGGCGGATATCCGCCGGGTCTCGCTGCCCACCACCGAGTATGCGCTGGCCTGCTATTACATCATCGCGCCCTCGGAGTGTTCAGCGAACCTGGCGCGCTATGACGGCGTGAAATATGGTTTCTCCCACCAGGGGGACGGCGACATGTGGCAGGCCATGGAACGCACCAGGCAGGACGGTTTCGGGCCGGAGGTCAAGAGGCGCATCATGCTGGGCGCGTTCGCCCTGTCCTCGGGTTACTATGACGCCTACTACCGCAAGGCTCAACAGGTCCGCACGCTGATACGCCAGGACTTCGCGCGGGTTTTCGAGGAAGTTGATGCGGTGGCGGCGCCCGTCTCTCCCGTGGTGGCGTTTCCCATAGGAGAACGGGCGGACGACCCGTTGCGCATGTACCTGGTGGACATCTATACGCTGCCCGTGAACATCGCGGGGTTGCCGGCAATGTCCACGCCGTGCGGTTTCAGCGATGGCCTTCCGGTGGGTTTGCAGTTGATCGGGCCGCATTTGGCGGAGGGCAACCTGCTGAACATCGCCCACGCCTACCAACAGCGGACGGACTGGCACCGGCAGCGGCCACCGCTTTAGCATCCTCTATTATTCCGGAGGGTTCGCAGGGGCGTCCGGTTGGCTCCGGCGATCTATTGGCAGGGCCATTCCATTATCCTGGCGAAAGGTATTCGTTGATGCCGGTACGGTTCCCTGCTCGCCGTCCGCGCGTCCTTCGATAGGCTCAGGATGAGCGGACTACCTAATTTATCGTCAATAGCAGACTACCCAATCGATCGTCAATAATCGAATGGCCCTGACTTATCGGGCGTTGCTTCCAAACCGGGCTTGACGCTGTGCTAAAATCGGCTTGTCCTACACTCTGCGCGAAACTGGAGGCGTAGTCATGCCAGCGCCGCATCGTTCCCGCATCAAAGATCTCCTCGACTCGGACAGCCCGGGCTTCGACGTCGTCGTCAACGGGTGGGTCAAGACTGTCAGGTCCTCGGGGGGCGTGTCGTTCGTCCAGATCAACGACGGTTCCAGCCTGGCCGACCTGCAAATAGTGGTTGACGCCGGTTGTCCCGATTACCCGCTGGTTGACAGTCTGTCCACCGGGTGCAGCATATCGGCCACCGGCGTGCTGCGGGAATCGCCGGGTCGCGGCCAGAAGTACGAGATCGCGGCGGAGAACCTGAACCTGCTGGGCGGCGCGGATCCCGAGGAATACCCGTTGCAGAAGAAACGCCACACGCTGGAATTCCTGCGCGAGTTGGCGCATCTGCGTCCACGCACCAATACCTTCGGGGCGGTGGCGCGCGTTCGCAACGCCATGGCCTTCGGTATCCATCAGTTCTTCCAGCAGCGGGGGTTTCTGTACATACAGACTCCCATCATCACCGCCAGCGACGCCGAAGGCGCGGGAGCCATGTTCCGCGCCACCACCCTGGACCTGGATGACCTGCCCACGCAGGGGGGACGGGTTGACAACGACGCGGATTTCTTCGGTAGGCCCGCGTTTCTGACCGTAAGCGGGCAACTGGAAGCCGAGATTTTTGCGCAGGCGATGTCCGACGTGTACACGTTTGGCCCCACTTTTAGGGCCGAGAACTCGAACACATCGCGACACCTGGCCGAGTTCTGGATGGTGGAACCCGAGGTTGCCTTCTGCGATCTGGACGGATTGGCCCAGTTGGCGGAGGACTTCCTGCGCGGCATCTTTGCGCACGTCCTTGAGAACTGCGCCGAAGACCTGGCTTTCTTCAACCGGTTCTACGACAAGGAATTGATCACCACGCTGGAGGACATCGCGAGTTCGGATTTCGAGCGCATGACGTACACGGAAGCGGTCAAGGCGCTGCAGGCCTCCGGCGAATCGTTTGAATTTCCGGTCCTGTGGGGATCCGACCTGCAATCGGAACATGAACGGTATCTGACCGAGCGAAAGGTTGGCAAACCGGTGATCGTCACCGACTACCCCAGTTCCATCAAGGCGTTTTACATGCGCCTCAGCGATGATGGCGAGACCGTGCGCGCCATGGACGTGCTGGTGCCGCGCATCGGCGAGATCATCGGCGGCAGCCAGCGCGAAGAGAGGCTGGACGTGTTGGTTTCCCGCATGGCGGAGGCGGGGCTGGACGATGCTCCGTACTGGTGGTATCTCGACCTGCGGCGCTACGGCACCACGCCGCACGCCGGCTTCGGCCTGGGATTCGAGCGCACCGTCCAGTTCGCCACCGGAATGCAGAACATCCGCGACATCATCGCTTTCCCGCGCACGCCGAGGAGCGCCGAATTTTAGATCCCCGGCGGGCAGGTTGGTCCCGGACCGTGGGCACATGCGGGTGTAGGGGTTGAACGGCGGCCAATTTGCCGGCGGGCCAGCGACTTTGTCAGGGTTTTGAGGGTCGCTGAACCCGTGGTGGCGTCCCGCTCGACGGCGACTTTCGGCTGTCCATGGGTTGAGCTATTTTCCATCTTGTAGTGGCCGGTTCCGGCGATGGTGGCTATTGGAATGAGTTGCCTGGATTCTGGCTTTCTACGGAGTGATGGTGGGGTTCCCGCCGTAATCGCATGACACTGCCGGCTCGACGGGGTCATTCGGTTATCCGGACTAAAGGCAATTGATGTTGCCAGGACGGTTCTTCGCTCACCTGCCGCTCGTCCTTGGACAGGTTCAGGATGAGCGGACTACGTCATCTATCGACAATAATCGAATGGCCCTGGCCTGCTTTAAGGGGGCCGTTGACGCCCCAAATGGCACACCATATAATGCCGGCTACGATAGTGTGGCCGGTCGCCGCACTGCCCAACGCTGCCAATAGTCCAAGGAGTCCCCAGAATGACAACTGCCATCCCTGAATCTGTCCTCCACCCAGCCTCGCTGGTGGAGCAGTTGAAGAAAAACAGCATCTCGCACGTGGTCTGGCTGCCCGACAGCGAGACCAACTTCCTGTATCACATGATGATGGAGGAACCCTCCCTGGATCTGATCCCAGTGTGCCGCGAGGGCGAGACGATGGCGGTTGCCGCGGGCCTGTGGGTTGGCGGAGCGAACCCGATCGTTTTGATACAGAACACCGGCGTCTTTGAGGCTGGGGATTCGATCCGCGGACTGTGCCTCGACCTGAATCAGCCGTTGGTCATGCTGGTGGGATACCGTGGCTGGACCCGCCGGGGCCCGACCCCCGACTCTGCGGGTCGGTTCATCGAACACATCCTGCACGCGTGGGGGATCAACTACTATCTGATCGAAACGGACGACGACGCGGACCGCATCAGCATCGCGTACGAGGAGTCGCAACGGCTCAACCGGCCGGTTGCTGTGCTGATCGGCACCGAATTCGGATCTTAGTTACCAGCCTTCATTGCGGGTCGCGCGGCCTCAGCCCTGCGGTATGCGCCAACCATCCGGATCCAATCAGGAGTTCAAATCCATGATCAACAATACCGACGCCGTCCGTGTTATTGACGACAATCGCGAGGATGCGGTTATCGTCCCGACTATGAACGCCGGCAACGTCAGGTTCGGCCTGCCGTCAGTGTCGTCCAACCAGAACCTGGACCTTCCGATTTCTGGCGCGATGGGGAAAGCAAGCAATGTCGGCCTTGGCATCGCGCTGGCGCGCCCTGAGCGTAAAGTGATGGTGCTGGACGGGGACGGCAGCCTGCTGATGAACCTTGGAGCGCTGGTGACGGCCTCGACCAAACAGCCCAAGAACTTCTACCATTTCCTGTTCAACAACGGGGTCTATGCGGTGACCGGCGGGCAGCCGATACCGGGTTCCGATGGCGTAACCAACTGGGAAGAAGTCGCCAGGGGAGCCGGGTACGCCGCCGTGTTCTCCTTTGACAACCTGGAAGATTTCACGACTGGTATCAAAGAGGTGCTGGCCGCCGAAGGGCCGGTGTTCGTGCATCTGGCGGTGGAGCCGGAGATCGAAAACACGCCGGTGCAATTCCGCGTTCGCTCTCCCCGCACGGCTCAACAGGCCTACCAGGAAGTCACGGAAGCCCTGACTGGCGACGACTAGCCGCCGGTGCGCCACGACCAGGATCTATGGGGGGCGAATTGTCATTCGCCCCCAGCGTTTGGATCATCACTGACTGATCATGCCGAGATTCCGCCCGTTCAACATCGTAGGTCGATTGGCCGCGTCGGCCGTGGTGGTGGCAGGGTTCTACCTGCTGTGGCTGGGTTTTGTGGATGGCAACGCGATCAAAGCGATACTCGGAGCGGTACTGATTCCGGCCGGCCTCTACTTGATGGTATCCTCACGTCGCCGGGAAATCCGGCGCTACTCGGAAACCTCGGCCGGCGCCGAAGACCAGACGGACGATCCGAATTGATTCCCTCCAAAGAAGTTGCACGGGCGATCAACTACCACCGGCGGGATGCGCTGGTGGTTTCCACCTCCGCCGCGCTGCGGGAGTGGCACGGCGTGTCCGAACGGCGCGAACTGGACGTGGACCTCACCGACTGCATGGACCGTGCGCCGGCGGTGGGCCTGGGGCTTTCGCTTGCTCAACCGAACCGCCGGGTGCTGGTGCTGGACTGCGACGCGACGCTGCGAACGGATCTGGCGAGCCTGGCGACGATCGGAGAGGCGGCGCCGACGAATCTGGTGCATTTCGTGCTGGAGGACGCTGACCATACCTCCACGGACGGGATGCCCATCACCGGCCTGGACCGGGTGGACTATCAAGGTATGGCGAGCAGCGCGGGGTACGCGCACACCTGCAGGTTCGACAACCTGGAGGAACTGCTCATCGGCATGGAGGAGATCATGCGGCGTCCCGGGCCGGTGCTGGTGGCGGTCAAAGTGATTCCGGAACCGGAACTGACGCCATTTCCTGAACGCCGAATGTCCGACGGCTGGGCCGAAGTCCGCAGCGCGTTGACAGAGCAATCGGGACAGACAGCCTGACTATTGCTCCGGGTCAACCGGTCGCACGACGATCTGGTGCGCCACGTTGTAGCCGATGGAAACGCGCTCGACCTCGGTGTCCACGTGCATCACGCCCAGGTATGGCATGGCTTCCACGAGGGTAATGCGGCTTTCCGGCACCAGTTTGGCACCGCCCAGGAATTTGAGCAGTTCGGCGTCCTCTTCGGGTACGCGGTCAACGACGTAGGTCTCGCCGTTGTCGGCCCGGTCCAGGGTGACCGCGCCCGGGCTGCCCGAGGATTCTCCGGCGCCAGGGATGGGCCAGCCGAAGGGGGAGCGTTTCGGGTAGCCGAGGCGTTCCATCAACTTGGCTTCCAGGGCTTCGGACATTCCATGCTCCAACTGGTGCGCTTCGATGTGCGCCTCGTGGAGTTCCATGCCCAGCAGGCTGACCACGAGCCATTCGGCGAGGCGGTGTCGGCGGGCGATGTTCTCGCCTTCGGTTTTGCCCCAGCCGGTGAGCCGGATGCGTTTGTCGCCGCCGATGTCCACCAAGCCCAATTTCTGCATCCTGCGGAGCATACCCGCCACCGACGGGACGGAAGTGCCCAAACCTTCGGTGTGGGGCAACTGGCGCAGGACTTCGGTGAGTTGCGTCAGGGTCGGGGTTTGGCCGTCCTCCCACAACTTGTAGAGAGACAGCAGGTAGTTTTCGGTAACAGGAGACAGGCGTTCCGTTGCGTCCGGCGGCCTTGCGTCGGCATTTGCGGCGTTTTTGCGGGGTCGCGGCACCTTGTTCTCCCAGTTCCGGGTGGCCCTGACGGCTGACGAAATTATACCCCAATCGCTCGCGGCTTGCAGACGGCGCTTTTTTGTGGTCAAGGTCTTGCGGGCATTCTGACTACGGGCAATGGGTGTTGCCAGAACTGTTCCACGGTTGCCGTCCGCTCGTCCTTCGAACGGCTCAGGATGAGCGGACTACGTCATCAATCCGCAATAGCAACGCCATCGGTCGGGAATAATCGGATGGCCCTGTATCCATGGCGGCAGCCGAGGCGCGTCGTGGTGGAAATAGTACTGCGAACCGCCGGAACAACTCCGGTTGCATCCGCCGGAGATGATGGTTAGGCTTATCGACACTCGAAATCCGGAGGGCGGGCCACAATGCACCACTGGGAAGTTGGCGGGGAAATACACATCGGCTGGCCCGATCACGGAGCGGCGGAAAAGCGCTATACCATCGTTGACCTGGACCATTTCGGGAAGGTTTTCAGGGCGCGGGTGACCGACGGAGACCGGCAGGGCGGTTTCATGGTGATTTTTGATTGCCCCAACGTGATACTGGAACAACTGGCGGAGCAGGCGACCAACGCGTTGGGATTCCGCGTCATAGTGTCGAACCTCCGCACCAGCATTGAAGGCGCAATCGTCAGGAGTTTCGACTACGAGTGGTACCCGACGCCGGAGTATGAAGAACGCCCACGCGCGTTGGCGACGGCGCTGGCCCGTCTGTACAACGAGATCGCGCCGGGGCAGGCGGGTTAACCGCCGCCCGGGATGTTCGGATGGCCCCACAGGGGATGGCGGAAAGTGGGCGCCAACGCCGGATTAAGCTGACGCCGTGAACGGGCGGCCGAACCGCCGTCATGCGGTGTTACGCCGGGCTCCGCCGATGCCTCGTCCGCGGCATCTCTCCTGGCGATGGGGGATTTGGGCGAACGCCGGCCGGTTAGCCGGTTGAGGTGGCGCGCCAATTCCTCCAGGCTGTGAAGATTGTGGGCGGGCAGGAAGTCGTCGATGTACGGCGCGGCCGCCTGCATTCCCCTGGTCAGAGGCTCGTAGGTGGGTGAGCCAAGGAGCGGATTGAGCCAGATGAGACGGTGGCAACTGCGTTGGAGCCGGGCCATCTCACGCGCCAGCAGGTCCGGTTCGCCGCGATCCCAACCGTCGGATATCACGAGCACCACGGCCCCGCCGCGCAATACGCGACGCGCCCACCGGTAATTGAATGCCTTGATGGCTTCACCGATACGAGTGCCGCCAGCCCAATCGGGGACGGCGTTGGCGACCTCGGCAACGGCCTGATCTACGCTGCGGTGGGACAGGTGCCTGGTGATACGGGTCAGTCTGGTCGCAAAGAGGAAGGCTTCCAGGTGTTGGCCGCTGGCGGCGACCGTGTGGACGAAGTGGAGCAGCATCCGCGTGTAGCGTTCCATGGATCCGCTGACGTCGCAAATGAGGACGAGAGGGCGGGGCTTGGTGGCCCGACGACGACGGGCGATGTCCACCATTTCACCGCCGTAGGACAGGCTCCGGCGCATGGTGCGGCGCAGATCGATGTCGCTGCCATCGCCCCAGGTCAACCGGCGGGTGCGTCGTCGGCCCAGATCCCAGGCGAGTTCAGCCATCAGCGACCGCGCTGCGACAACCTCGGCCGGGGTGAACTCCGAGAAATCACGCTGGCGCAGGACTTCGCGAGCGCTGAATGATCGTTGGAGATCGACCACGGGCGAACGATTTTCGGCGTCCTCGGAACCGTTGGCGCCGGGTGGGCCATCGGATGTGTCCTCGCGGTGCGGCATGACCCTCGGGGTGCGGTAGCGGCGTTCTTCACCCATGGAACGCAGGTCCCGCATGCTGCGGCCGTGAGCGGGACGGCGCCAGAAGACCTGAAAGGCCTCGTCGAACACCGGCAGGTCGCTGCGCTTATGCACCAGCAACGCCCGGGCGGCCAAGCGAAAGTCGTTGCGGTTGCCTCCGATTGGTACGTGCTCGGTGGCTCGCACCAGGTCGAGCATATTGGCCGAACCGACTTCCAGACCCAGACGGCGCAGCACCTCGCCGAACATCAGGAGATTCGGCAGGATCGCGCCGTCTCCGATGTCGGCTTCGGCGGTGTGGAAGTTGACGTTTGTGGTCATGAGGGTATTTCTCCGGGGGCGTGCCGGGATCTCCGGCGAGTACAACTATACCAGCGTTGGAGAGACGTGAGACGCGTTCGGGGCGCCGGCGCCAGGGCCATTCGAATATCCTGGCGAACGCGGCTGTTGGTGCCGTACTGGATTCCTGCTCACCGTCCGGTCGTCCTTCGACAGGCTCAGGATTAGCGGATTACCTCGTCTATCGTCAACAATCGAATGGCCTGATGCTTGCCGAACATTACGGCAAAGCGACCGGGCCATGTCTATGCCGACGGGTTGCTGGGGAAAATGGCGGCGGCGACGATGGCCAATGACGTGAGGGCCGCAACGCTCAATACTCCGGTTGACAGCGAACCGCTGGCCTGGGCGATCGCGCCGGCCACCACCGGGCCCCCGCCAAATCCGACGGCGCTGAAGGTCAGCACCAGGGCGGCGACCACGGAAACCTGCCGAGGCTCAATGTCCCTGAACTCGAAGGGCAGAACCTCCATTGCCGGTACGAATACCCACACGAGCCCCAGCCCGGTAAGCGACGCGGCCGCCATCAGGGGACTGCCGGACAGCAAAGCGGCCACTGTGAAGGCGGTGTTGAAAATCGCCGGGACCAACACCATAAGCTTGCGGTTGGGGAAGAACCGGAACACTTTGCCGCCCAGCAGACCGCCGGGTATCAGCGCGTAATAGAGAAAGCCGAACAGGATGCTGCCGCCGGAAATTGCGATGCCTCGTT
This sequence comes from Dehalococcoidia bacterium, assembly GCA_963668585.1. Taxonomy (GTDB): domain Bacteria; phylum Chloroflexota; class Dehalococcoidia; order Lucifugimonadales; family UBA3495; genus Bin87. The sequence goes on from OY764869.1 coordinate 2,738,928, forward strand.
GCTCCTCCAGCAGCGTGGGCATGAACGTGAGTACGGTGGTCCAGGACGCGGCCAGGCAGAGCATGATACCGCCGAGGAGCCAGGCCTGGGGGTAAGCAATCAACGCATGAATTGCCGGCACGGTGGGTTCCCGCTGCGTAGACTCCAAGGTTGATGGCGGTTGTGATGCTGGGCTGTCTTGATGGGATGGTTCGAGACGTTGGGCCTGCGCTTTTGCGGTTAGGATGGCCCAGATTGCCAGTTGGACTGCCAACAGCGCGCCCTGCAGGAAGTAGGCGAGGCGCCAACTTGCCAGCGCGACGATGATCAGCGGGCTGAACGTGAGGACCGCCGCCATGCCGGCCGAGTGTACGGACAGTCCGACGGACGTTATGGTCGAATACTGCCGGCGAGCGGCCCAATGCCTGAGCAGAAGCGGACGAGTCGGAGCCATGGCGGCATGGGTCAGCACGGTGAGAAACCGCGAGGCCAGCAGGGTCCAAAAGCCGATGGCCAGCCCCTGGGTGAACACCATTGGGGTGATCAGCGCGAGCGCACAGAGGATGCGGCGGTTGGGATCGAACCGCCCGAACAACACGCTGAACGGCAGCAGGAACAGGGCGGACGTCCCCCACCACACTCCCTGGAGGATGCCCACCTCCAGATATGAAAGGCCCAGGTCAGCCTGGATAAATGGCAGAAAGAGCCCGAAGGCGAATGATGAAAGGACGACGGAAGTGTAGTGCAGCCGGTTGAGGAGGAGAACCGTCCACCCGCGCCTCGATGTTCGGCATCCTGGCGCGTTCGGCGACGGGCCCACGCTTCATCTACCGATGCTGGGCTCGGGGGTGCGCCATTTCAGCGATTTCTTCGGACGTCATATCCGCGAAGCGTTCGGGCCGGTACGGGGCCAGCACGGCGTCGGCTCGCGCGTCTTCGCAGACCTCCAACGCCGCCAACTGGCTGAGTACCGGCGCCAGGGTGACGCCGCTGTGCGTCAGCGCGACGTAAAGGTTGGGCGCTCCCGGAGCGAAGCCGAGGGTCGGGTAGCCATCAAGAGGCATGGGTCGCCAGCCGACCGGGACCGGTATGGCCTGCGCGTCGGCCAGACCCGGAAGGTACCAGGACGCGCGGGACAGCAGGTCGTCGGCGTGTGCCTGGGTGTCGTCCTCAGCGAGGCTCTCCTGATCTCCCTCGCCGATCATGAATCGTCCATCGGGGCACTGGCGCATATGGATTTCGCGACGACCATCGCCAAGGGGCGGGGCGTACACGACCGGCACGTTGCCCAGCAGAGGCGGCAACGGGGTGGTCCGTATGACGACCCCAGGGCTCTGCGCCTGCGGAATCTTCACATCCGCCATGGCGGCGAGGGCGGTGGTGTCGGTGCCACCGGCGATGACGACGCAGTCGGCGGCTATCCCGCCGGAAGTGGTTTCAACCGAGTTGATTGCGCCGGCCGAGTTGCGAGCGAACCCCAGGACTTCCACGCCCGTGTGGACGCTGGCCTCAAGTTCCGCAAGGCGTCGCAGGCAGGCATCGACCACCATTTGGGGTTCTACCTGACCTTCATTCTCGCTGTACTCGGCGGCTGTTACGGGGCCGATGTTGAGGGCCGGCTCCAACTCAGCCAGTTCGGCGGCTGAAACGAGACGGCTGGGATAGCCCCAGGAATGCATCTGAGCAACGCGGGCTTTCAATTGGTCGGCTGCGGAAGGGTCGGTTTCCCAGGAGACTTTGCCGCCCCAACGGAGGCCGACGTCGTCCTGCAGGGCGTCCGCGAACCGGGGCCACATTTCCAACGAGCGCCGGTTGAGGTTATGGTAACCCACCGGTTCCTTTGCACCCGCATTGATCCAGGCGAAGCTGTGGCTGGAAGCGCCGCTGCCGGGCTCGGCTTTGTCAACCAGCGTGACGCGCAGGCCGCGACGGGCGATGCGCCAGGCGATAGAGGCGCCGACGATTCCGGCGCCGATAACCACAACGTGCCGCGAGTTTTGATTAGCGGTCATTCAGGTCTCCATCGAAGTTGTCGTCAAAATTGGACATGCCGAGTTGGGAAGCCAACTCATCGAAGTCAATGTCGTCCATGTCCAGGTCGTCCATGCCTTCCGGATCCAGGACATCGAGCATCAGGTGGTCGGCGAGCATCTTGATAACCATCAGTGGCGCCGCCGCCGCTTCGTAGTCCATCTTGTTGTCGATGATGTCCCTCAAAATCGGACGGGTGGCAACCAACTGGAGCATTGCCACGCCAACGATGGTGGCCTCTTCGGTGGGATCGTCAGAGGCCAGGACGTCCAGGGCAACCATCGCCATCATGGCGTCTTCGTCGCCGTCGTCAGCGAGGTCCGATATTTTTTCGGCGATTCTTTCGGGGACGTCGCCGAAGTCATGCTCTTCCGGGTCACTGGTAGAACAGACGAAATAGAGCATCAAAAGTTCGGAGGCGCTGCGGTCGTCGTTGGCGAGGATGTCCGAAACGACCTCAGGGTCCAGGGATGCGCCTGAGTCCAGGTCGAACGAATTCAGAAAGCGGTCCAATCTTCACACCTCGAGTATTCTGGAGTTTCTGGCGGGTGATAACCGGGCAAGGAGCGCGGGATCCCTGGCGGGCTATCCTCGGCGACCACCGCGTCGGGGGCCGCGGTTCTGAGAGCGTTCCAGGAGCGCGCGAACCGGTTCTCCCCGGACCGCTTCGATGTCGTCCTGGTATTTGAGCATGATGCCCAATGTGTCGTCGATGACCTCGGGTTCCAACTGGCGCATGTTGAGCGCCATGAGGGCAGAGGTCCAGTCCAGAGTCTCGGAAACGCCGGGAATCTTGTACAGTTCAGTGTCCCGCAATTCCTGGATGAAGGAAGTGACCTGCTGCGCCAACTGGCGGGGCGCGTCCGGCAACCGCGTGGTGACGATCTGCAATTCCTTCTGATAGTCGGGGTAGTCAACCCAATAGTAGAGGCAGCGGCGTTTGAGGGCGTCGTGGACCTCCCGAGTGCGGTTGGATGTGATGACGACTACGGGAGGATGCGTGGCATGGAAGGTCCGAAGTTCAGGGATGGTTATCTGATAGTCGGCGAGCAACTCCAGCAGAAAACCTTCAAACTCCTCGTCGGCGCGGTCAAGTTCGTCAATCAAGAGCACTGGCGAACGGTCGCGGGACTCGTCGATGGCCTCCAGCAATGGACGCTTGATGAGGAACTCGGGGCTGAAAAGGTCAACGGCGGCATTGGCGGAGGCGTCTGCGCCGTCTCGACGCGCTTCCATCAGGCGGATTTCCAGCAGTTGGCGGGTGTGGTTCCACTCGTACACCGCATGGTTGATGTCCAGGCCTTCGTAACATTGCAGGCGGATCAGATCGGTGTGCAAACCGGCCGCCAGGGCGCGGGCGATTTCCGTCTTGCCGACGCCTGCCTCACCTTCAAGGAACAACGGGCGTTGCAGTTTGAGGGCCAGGAAAATGGCGATGGCGAGGCCGCGGTCGGTGATGTAGGCCTGGTCGCGCAGGATGGCCTGGACGTCCTCAACCGAATCGGGCTGGGACATCGGGGTGGCATGCGCCTGGTCAGGGTGAGCAGCAGTCAACGGAATACTCCCATGGGACAATTTGCGCCGCCGCCCATTGTATCCTATCGGCCATGACCTGCGTTCAGGCCAGCCAGTCCCGAGCGAATCCGCGCACCAACTCCCGGAGCGTTTGCCAGTGGTCGCCGAGGCTGGCGCGTTCGGCTTCGGTCAACCGGTCGTAGGTGCGTCCAAACTCGGGGAAGAACCAGAGAGGAAAGACCCAGAAGCCGTCGCCCCCGGTGGGATCGCCGGCGTCGTTCATGTCTTCGATGATCAGGCCGGTGGCGCCGCGCACTTCCCAGGAAGCGATGGCGCGACCGCTTTCGGCGATGGCCAATCCCTCAACGAAGGCGGCGTTGCGGTCGTTGTCAGTGTACGGCTGCATGAGTTCCAGGAGTCGGCGCTGGCGTTCGGTGTCATCGGCGGCCGGGCCGGCGAAACGACGGGTGAAGTGGCTTTCCCAGTTTGCTCCCAGGGCCGGCACCATCAGACCGCCATCGGTGGCTAGGGCGGGCAAGCCGCTGGCCCGGGACCATGCTTCGGCCTTGGTCCTGGCAATCAATTCGTGGGTGGCATCGGATTCGTCCGGCGATGCGCCGATGCCCAACTCCGCGGGAGTTACGGTTTTGACCGGGAGACCGTCAACAAGCCAACGCAGCATCCGTTGCTTGTCCGCGTTGCCGGTGGCGAGCAGGATGGAGGCCGGTTGCGGAGATGCCATCAATCCTGACGGAGGCCGACATTGATGGGCAGGCGGGCGACCTCGTTGCCGTCTATGACGACGTGAAACGCGTGAGGGCCCGCCGACTGGAAGGTGACGTTGTTGACCTCGGCAATAATGCGGGTTTTGGAATCGACCACGCCTCTCCGTTGGGAGAAGGTGATTCCCTGGGCGATGGGGTCTATGGTATCGGCGGCGTCCGGGTCCAGCAGACGGATGCTCATGCGCTTGTCGCCGGCTTCCGCCGTTGAGTACCTGACCACGCAAACGATGATGAAGCGCGGATGAGTAAACGGCACCGAGTCGCCCTGAACGCTGTCGATGCCAATGCCCAACGCGTGCAGTTTGCCGCGGTCATCGGTTGCGGAATCGCAGAGGAAAGCCAGTTCGGTGTTCAATGCCGTTCGCTCCCGTTAATTGCCGTCCCCTGCGCCACCGACGTTGCCGAACGCCACGCCCGTTGCCGCCGCGGCCGGCGGCGCGATTGACGGGGCAAACCCCGGTGTCCTTGCTTCGGGAGGCAGTTGATTCTCCCAGTCCGGGATGAGTTCGCGCTTGGTGGTTTCCAGGGTGAGGATGATCAGCACACCAATGCTGCTGAAGGCCATGGACAGGACGAACGCGGGGCCGTAACCGATGAACTGGATGATGATGCCGGCAGCTACGGTCGAGATGCAATGGCCCATCATGGCGCCGGAGATCTGCAGTCCATACACGGAAGCGACCGGGCCGGTGCCGAAGTATTGGCGGTTGACCACGGGGTATGCGGACATTTCGCCGCCAAAGCCGAGTCCGAACACCGCGCCGAAGAGATAGAAGACCCAAACGTCCTGGGCGAAGAACAGAATCACCACGGACAACGCCTGAATCGCCAGGGCGGTTGCCATGATGGGCTTGCCGCCGATGCGCTCCGTGATGATGGGAACGGCGAAGCGTCCGGAGATGCTGAAAATCTGTACCAGGGTCAGGATGATCGCGCCGGTGGTGAAGTCGATTCCTCGGTGAACTGCAAAGTCCACGACGAAAATGAGGACGATGCCGTGCCCGGCGCAACCCAGGCCGTGAATCACCGGAAGATTCCAGAAGGCGCGCGTGTGTCGCATCTGCCGCTGAAACTCCTTCAGGCGGAGCTTGGCGGCTTCGGGGCTGAACGCAGCGGTGGGCCGGTCGTTGGGGGATGCGCCGTAGGCCTGGACGCCTTTTTCAGCGGGCTGGTTGCGGTAGAACGGCACCAGGGCAAGCGTGACGCCGCCGCCGACCGCGCCGATGATGACGAAAGTCGTGGTCCATCCGAAGGACTGCAGGAGCATGGAGTACACCGGGGCCAACAGCGCGGCGCCGAGGCCTCCCGCTGCCCACATGAGGCCGATGCCCAAGCCCAGCCGACGACGGAACCAGGGGTTGATGGCCGCCATCAACGGGACGATGGTGATGGAGGACGTGAGCGCCAACATCACGCTGTACACCAGGAAAAATTGCCACACCTGGGTGATGAATCCGATCAGGATCATACTGGTACCGAACAACAATCCACCGGCAACCAGCAACTTCCTTGCGCCGAGAATGTCTCCGAACCGCCCGCTGATGGGGGAAGTCAAAGAGCCGACCAGATAATAACCGGCCAGCGCTGCGCCGATGATCCCTGCTGACCAACCGAACCGGCCACCTTCTTCCAGCGGGGCTCGCAACTCCGGCACCATGATGCCAGCGGACATGGAGATGGATTGGCCGAAAATCTGGACGATGGCGAGTATGCCCAAAATGACCCAGGCATAATGAAAACCGCCGGATGGCCGGCGTGTGGACGAGGTGATGGACATATACGGGATTGCCTCCCAGGGATGATGTCAGGGTTGGCTAGTGGAGCGGACAGGCGCCCAGCAGGGCTTTGCCCCACCAGGTTTCGGTGGCGCCGGCTCCGTTGGCTGAAGCGGTGGCCAGACGCGGCACGCTGTTGGGATCGCCGGTCGCGGTGGCCGCAGCCGATTGGATGGACTGGGACGATACGTTTCCGCTGAAACCGGCGGTTGCGCCGGTGAGCAGATCGGATACGCCGGCTTCGCCGCTGGCGGACACGGCCCAGGCTCCGAAGAAGATAATTAACATGAGCGACACGACCATCGCACCGACCGAGGTGGCGATAGCGGCGTGTCTCCTGACGTTACCAACCATAGCGATGACATTGTACTACCGCGTGGGCATCGCCGCCACGTTTTGCGTTGTCGCGGCTGTGATTTTCGACGGGTTTGAGCCTGCTTCCATGCTCATGCGAACCCAGTCTTTGTAGTTTGTCAGAATCGGGATTTTCATGATTCGCGGATTGGCCGGATTGAGTCCATTTGAGGCGGAGAGTTCCTGATCCTGATGATCGATAAGTTCAGGCAATCCTAATTCTTACGTTTACCTGCCACCAAACTGGGTACGCCTGGGGCTTCCGTGGGATTGACGACGGATAGACTGGCCGGGCTGGGACGACCTGCGATGAAACCGGGCATGCGCCGCGCTTCACCATCAGCGGCGTTCAATTGCCTGCACATAGAGAGATGCGGCGGTGTTGACGTTGCTTCGGTCACCGTCCGCTCGTTCTTCGACAGGCTCAGGATGGGCGGACTACCGCGTCTATTGTCAATAATCGAACGACCCTGCCTGGCTTCTCCATCCGGTTGACCCTGCCAGAAAGGCGTTTTACACTCTTTTATCATGGTATTTTCCGGCAAAACGCCCAACGGACGGGCTGAGAGCGTGAGCGGGGAATCCGCTCTTTTTTTATGCCTGCCGGCATCCGGTGAGGGAGGTGCATTTCGTTGCGCTCATTGATGCAAAGGTTGGTGGCGGAAGCCGTGGGGACGGCTTTCCTGCTGATGGCGGTGGTTGGAAGCGGGATCGCGGCACAACGATTGAGTCCCGATGACGTTGGGCTTCAGTTGTTTGAGAACGCCGTCGCCACGGCCTTCGCGCTGATGGCATTGATATGGGCGTTCGGACCCGTTTCAGGGGCGCATTTCAATCCGGCGGTCACGCTGGCAGACGTTGCGCTCAAGGGTAGGGCGGTGAAAGAGGGCATCGCCTACGTGGGAGCGCAGGTGGTGGGCGGGATCATCGGCACGATTCTGGCGAACCTGATGTTTGACTTGCCGCCTGTGTTGTGGTCAACGAAGGTGCGCGGAGGGCCGGGCCAATGGATTGGGGAGGTGATCGCGACGCTGGGGCTGCTGATGGTGATTTTCCTGATCCCGAGGAACCGGGGCGTGGTGATTCCGGTGGCGGTGGGAGCCTACATCGGGGCGGCGTACTTCTTTACGTCATCCACCAGTTTCGCGAATCCGGCGGTCACGGTGGCGCGGATGTTTTCGGATACGTTCGCAGGGATATACCCGGGTTCCGCGCCGCTGTTCATCGTCATGCAGTTGGTGGGGGCAGCGCTGGCGATTGGACTGGTTTGGTTCCTGGTGGGACGCAGGGCCGGTTGACGGCTGGCCGCTATGCGCCGGCAGCGCGAGGGACGTAGATCCAGCCCTCCAACGCGGCGGCGGGCAGTTCTTCCGCGTCGGGATGGCGGAACCGGGTCGAATCACGCGCCCAACACGCCGCTCCAACGGCGGCGACGACTGAATCCAGGCAATCGTCGTTGGCGAGGCAATTTTCGCGCACGTCATCAAGGTTGGGCAACGGCACGCCTGACCGCTGGGCCAGGCCGTCGAGTATGCGGGCGCGCAGATCCGCTGCCAGGCGTCCCCGCTTGTACCCTTTGTAGGGCAGTTGCAGGGCTCGCAGCAGCGCGCCGGGCATCAATTCCAGCAGTGTTGCTTCGTCGGCAGCGTCCCGCGCGCCGGAAGCAAGCGGCGGGACATGCCAACGGCCCGGATGGTTTCGATGCCAGCGATGGAGGAGGTTGATGCCGTGGTAGGTCATCGGCACAATGTTTGGGTTGACGGTATGCAGGGGCGAGTAGCTTTCGCGGTGGTGCCTCTGATCGCCGGCGCGCTTCGGCTCGCCGTGGAGGGCGACAAAGTCGTTTCGCGCGCGGACGAATTGGTCCATGGTCATGGAGGCGACGGAGTCCCACACGGCGGGCATATCCGTGGGCGGATGAGGCGCGGTCAGGTGTCCGGCGAAATCGGCGGGCACACCGAAGGGGAAATCAAGGGCGAGGACGGCAGGCGTTGGAACGGCGGCCAACACGTCGTGGAGATCGCTCCTGCGGATTGACCGGGTGATGTCCAGGGTCAGCGACCCGTCGTCGTTTAGGTGTCCCATGGACATCCAGGTGTTGGTGTCGGAGCGGGCGCCGCTGAAATCGACCCCGATGATGGTGGTCATCCGGAAAGGCCTGCAATCACCGTCCGTTCATGGTTCGACAATCTCACCATGAGCGGGCTAATTGAAGCTCGTCATGCGGGGCTACTTATTGTGCAACTGATACTCGGGAAGGACTGTGGTGGTGATGGGTCCGGGTTGCGCCGAGTAGCAATTGGGTTAGAATACACGCGGGCAGATGTTAGCACACTGCCGATTGACCGGAAAAAGGAGCCAAAAGCACATGGACTATACCAAGAGACGCGAGCGGTATCGTGCCGTACTGGCCGGCGATGTCTGCGTTCACCCGGGTTCGGTCTTCGATCCGATTTCCGCACGCATCGCGGAGGACTTGGGATTTGAGGTTGGCATGTTCGCCGGGTCGATTGCCAGCGGCACCGTGCTCGGCGCGCCGGACTATGTGGTGCTGACGCTGAGCGAATTCGCCGAGCAGATCTACCGAATCTGCCGCGCCGGTGAACTGAGCCTGATGGTGGACGCCGACCACGGATACGGCAACGCGCTGAGCGTGAAGCGGACGGTGGAAGAACTGGAAGCCGCCGGCGTTTCGGCGTTGACCATCGAGGACACCGTGTTGCCGATGCAATTCGGAGGCGGCGCGCGGTTCATTTCTCTGGAAGAAGGCGTCGGCAAGATGAAGGCTGCGCTCTCCGGTCGAACCGACCCGAACCTGGTGGTGGCTGGCCGCACGAGCAGCCTTGCCGAAGGTCTCGACGAGTGCATCCGGCGGGTCAAGGCCTATGAGGCCGCCGGCGTGGACGCCTTGTTCCTGGCCGGAGCAACCACCAAGGCCGAGGTGGAGGCGGTGAACGCAGAGTTGAACATCCCGCTGCTGCTGGGCGGCGCCGGCGGTGAACTGTCTGACAAGGAATGGCTGGGGCAAAACGGCGTGCGCGTCGCGCTGCAGGGCCACCTGCCTTTCCAGGCGATGATCAAGACGGTGTACGACACGCTGAAGGCGTTGCGGGACGGCGTATCGCCGGGCGATCTGAGGGACACGCTGGCGTCCGCGGACCTGATAGCGCAAGTTACGCGGAAGGCGGAGTACGACCAGCAGATTGCCGACTACCTTTAGGTATCAAATCGTCAAGGCGTCCAAACATCACGGAGGAAGCATCATGGCATTCGTTTGCAATCACCTGCATCTGCGCAGCGAGGACCCGGACAACGCCGCGAAGTTCTATGTGGAGAACTTCGGAGCGGTGATCGTCTCGACGCGGCCGCTGTCAACGACGGTGTCGCACCAACTGGAATTGAACGGGCAGCCGTTGCTGACCGTGTCCGGCGAGGCGGAAGGCGAGAACGCGGTGGCGGGTTCCACGGACCCGCGGTTTGGGCTGGACCACTTCGGGTTCGAGACCGATGATATCCAGTCTGCTTTTGAGCAGTTCAAGTCCACCGGCGCGAACATCATCTGCGAACCCTGGCAGATGCCGTCGGGCTCGCACGTCATGTTCGTCGAGGCTCCGGACAAGGTCAGCTTGGAGATAATTCAGCGACCCAACTAGCGCCGTGCGCCGGCGCGTTGAAGCGAGAAGTAGGGGCGGGTTTGAAACCCGCCCCTGCGATTTTTGAGCGCTGTGTTCCGGGAGTTACAACCCCGCGAAGAAGTCGGGGGGCACGTTTTCGCCGGGAGATACCGGAGGCTCGGCACGGATGAAGTGCTCGATGCCAATCACCGATTCTGCGACCGCCCGGGGCACACGCTCGTAGGGCCAATCCGGTTGCAGTTGGGTGAAGTGCCGCTTGATGCACGCCATCTTGGCGTCGAGACCGCCCGAAACGTCCGAGGTGATGTGGATGTTTTCCAAGTCAACGCCATCGTTGGCCCGGTCGGGCGACGGCATGGGGAAATCGACGCCGGCGGCACGCAGGGTTTCGGCCATGTGAACGCGGAAACCCCTGGGCCGCACGCTATAAAAGAGGCGGTCGGTCTGGTGCGGCTGGATTCCAATGGCCATGTGATGGGGGAACGCGGTGTCGTCGGCGGCCAGACGCATGGCGTTGGTGGCGTGGTTGCAGATGGCGATGTGGTCGGGATGGCCGTAGAGTCCGTCCTTGCCGAAGGTGAGTATGACCTGCGGGCGGAAGCGGCGGATTTCGAAGACGAGACGGGCAACGACCTCGTGTTCGTCGGCCTGCACGAATGCTCTGGGGTGATGGTTGTCATCCCAGCCGGCCATGCCGGAATCGCGGTAACCCAGAACATCGTGGGACTCGATTCCTAGTTCCCTGACAGCCTGGGCGAGTTCGGCGCGCCGAACCTCTCCGATGGTCTGGCGGGTCGCGGAACCCGGTTGGCGGATTTCTCCCAGTTCCCCCGAAGTGGTGGTGACCAAACGGGCGGTCACTCCCCGCGCGGTGTGCATGGCGATGGTGCCGCCGACGGGAAAGGCTTCATCGTCGGGGTGGGCGAATAGGATGAGGAGTCGGTGGTCTGCCATGGTCAAGATCATCTTTACGCAGAATAGGGGCGAATGGTGGTTCGCCCCTGCGTCCGGGCGCTGGAGGAGAGATTGAGTTAGTCGATTACTTCCAGGACTTCCAGGATGATGCCCTGGGGACCCTCGAAGAACATGACGCGACGGCCGCCGCCGACGGTGGTCTCTTCGAGGACGGTTGCGCCGCCGTTTTTGAGGTCTTCGATGGTGCTGTCAATGTCGGTGGTGTCGATGGCGATGTGCTCGAAGCCGTAGTTCTGCGGGTGGGTCTGCGTTTCGATGTGGTCGGTGACGTTGAGCGGCAGGCCGTGCAGGTCGAGACGAAAGCCGCCGTTGGCGGTTTCGGCGGTGACGCTGGCGCCGAGGTTCTGGACGTACCAGTCGGCGGTGGCCTTGGGATCCGGTGTCTTGAGGTGGACATGGTTGAGCGAGAATGCCATGATGGTCCTCCTTGAAATTAAGCGGTGATCACGCCGGTTGTTGATCTTCGACGATTGTATCACAGGGGTTCGGGATTCCCCGATTGCCCGGTTTGGGCACAGGGCCATTGGATTATCTTGGCAATTGGCAGTTGTTGTTGCCAGCATGGTTCCCTGCCCACCGTCCACTCGTCCTTCGACAGGCTCAGGATGAGCGGACTACCGCTTCTATCGTCGATAATCGAACGGCCCGCGCATGGGATGGGCGAATCGCTGGCCCTGCTGTGCGGCTAGAGGGGCGGGTCAGGACGGTTTGAGAGTCGCCTCGCATGGGCTATGGGAGCGCGGCCGGCATGGCGGCCGTTCGCATTTTATGTAAAATGATCAGCCAGGATCGAGGTGATATACTTGCGCCGCATTTGCACTGGGAGGCGATATTGATGCTGGCATTTTTGGGCGGAACGGGCCCTGAAGGCAAAGGATTGGCGCTGAGGCTGGCGATGGCCGGGGAGTCCGTGGTCATCGGATCACGTGACGCCGGGCGAGCGCAGGAAGCGGCCGACGAACTGTTGGAACTGGCGCCTGGAAAAGCCATATCGGGCGCCGTGAACGCCGAGGCTGCGGCGCAATCCGACGTGGTGTTTCTCACCATGCCCTACAACGGGATGTCGCCCACCATCGCTGGCGTCGGAGACGCGCTGGACGGCAAGACGGTGGTGACGGTGATTGCGCCGATGCGGTTCGAGCGGGGCGTAGGCGCGATAGCCGAGGAAGTGGAAGCCGGTTCGGCCGCCGAGGAAGCGCAGGCCGCCGCCCCAAACGCGCGGGTCGTCGCCGCGTTCCAGAATGTTTCGGCGGAAGAGTTGCTGAAGCCTGGCGCGACCCTGGATGAGGATGTGGTGATCTGTGCCGACGACGCCGATGCCAAGGAAACGGTGGTCGGATTGACCAGGATGATACCGAACCTGAGGCCAGTGGATGCCGGCGCACTCTACAACGCCAAATACGTGGAGCAGATCACGCCGTTGCTGGTGAACATCAATCGCATCCACCGGGTGCATTCAGGGGTGAGAATCACGGGGGTGTGACACCCGCCGACACCGCGACCAACCGATCGACTCGACAGGAGGTAACACAATGCCAAGAGCGACACTTGATTTGCAGAACACCGCCGACCTGGCCGCCGTGGGGGGCCAATGGAAATGTGCCCACGGGTTTGTGCCTGGCGAACCCAATGAGGGCGTGGTCAGCGAAGCCGAAGGGTCTCCCTGCCGGCTGCCCGACTTTGATGATTCGGGCTGGGAAACGTGCGATGACCTGGTTGCCTGGCGGCGGCGTGGCGTGTCCTTCGTGTGGTATCGCATCAAGGCGACGCTTCCGGAAACGGTGGGCGGCCGGCCCCTGGAAGGGGCGCGGTGCCTGTTTGAGTCCTGTATCGACGACTATGGCGAGATCTGGGTCAACGGGGAATGCGACCGGGAACGGGCCACGGTGCAGGGGTTCAACGTGCCTCAACGCGTGGTGGTATCCGCAGAGCCGAAACCCGGCGACGAGGTGACCATCGCGATTTTGGCCATGAACGGGCCGCTGGCTGCGCCGGGCGGCGCGGTGTTTGTCAGGTACGCCACGCTGGCGTTTGAATGGCGAGAGTCAGGGTATTAGGCGATGCAGGGGCGGGTTTCAAACCCGCCCGTACGATTTTGCGCGTCAGGCAAGCCAGTCTTCGTCTTTCTCATCGCCAGGGTCGGCGTCGCTTTCGTTGGCGACGACTTGACCGGGGTTGTGGGCATAGCCACGGGCTTCCAGTTCAGCACGGATTGTACCGGCGAACTCCTCCGGCGACTGGCTGGCCGGTAGAGTGATTTCCACCGTGCCGCGTGCGGTGATCTCGACACCGCCGGGATCTTCGCGAGCGAGTTCGACGCTTACGGATTCGCGGTGTATGGCGTAGTCATCGGTGATGGAAAAGACGACTGCCATGTCCTCCATGGTGATGAGAGTGTAGTTGTCTTCGGACATTGGGTTGATCTTTTCCTCCACGCTTTGATTGCATTGGACAGTGGGTGTCCACGCCCAACGGGGTTGGATAATTGCTAGTCCTGCGGGGGCCATTGGGTGCCGCCTTCGACGGGTCTTTCGGATGCGGGCGCTGTCATTCCGCCGGCCACCACCTGCTGAAACTCGTTCAGGATAACCGCGCCCCACTCGGCTGCCATGCTGATCCGATGGGAGGTGCGGCGGCCCCTGGCCTGTTGGCGACTTTCGGTTTCATCAGATATGGCAGCGGCGGCCTGGGCGACCATCTCGTCCATGGCGTCGATGGCTGGTACCAGGGATCGGGCCGTTTCGATGAAGCGGGCGATTTCGCTCATGTTTTCGTCGAATGCGACGAAGACGGGGACGGTGCCGGCGCGATGTTCGGGCAAAAAGCTGTTGGTCAACTCCAGTTCATCATCGCGATTGAAAACGCTGAGGTTGATGTTGTCGGAAGCGTCGGCCAGTCTGAGTATGGCCGGCGTGGTGGACATTGCGTCGCCGCACCAGTCGGAAGTGAAAACCGCGAGGTTGACGGGGTGGTCCAGTGAGTTGAAATAGTCCAGGACATTGCCGGGGATTTCGACGCCGGAATGAATCTGCAGGAATGGGTCCTTGTTGACCTTGATGATGTCGATGTACTGGTCGGTGGTCATGCCCTGGACGAATTTCGCGTGGGTGAGCGCCATGGTCAAACCTCCTGTCGGTGAGCGTCCGATTTTGCCGTTTGCATGCGGCCAGTGCTAGAATCGCAATGGAAGAAATCGCCCGCCGTTGCGCGGGACGCGGGGAGCGGCCCTTTGACTACTGCTACTGACCGAAACGGAGTGTACCTTAAATACGCCCTGTTCTGCCGCGAAACCGAGGAAGGGGAGGGAGATAACCTCAGTTTCAAGGGCATCATTGACCTGGTGGACATACCGATACCGGAAAGCCCTCCCACCGACGACGGGCCAAGGGTGCTGACCGAAGTGGATGCTCACTTGGCGTTCTGCATCGCGGGAGCCAACGCGGGGAGCCATACGCTGGAAGTGACGATCCGCGCGCCGGGCGCGAGCCTGTCGAGTCCGCCGCCGCAGGAGGTGCAATGGGACGAAGGGATATTCTTCCAGCGGTGGATCAAGCCGTTCAGGATCCCGGTTACGCGGCTGGGACGACACGTGGCCGCCATCGCGTTCGATGGGATGCCACTGGGAGAGGCGAGTTTCCTGGTGCGATTGGAACCGTGAACATCGGCCCGAACGACAGGCAGGCATAGAGTTTTGGGGGCGGGTCTCAGACCCGCCCCTACACGTACAGGGGATCAAACAGGCGTTGTTAACTGCCGTTCTGATTCCATAGGGCTTCCAGCACGGCGCCGGGGTTCATGGGCAGGTTTTCCATGCGTGCGCCCGTGGCGTTGGAGATGGCGTTACCGATGGCGGCCATGGGGGGAACCAGCGAGACTTCGCCTACACCCCGAACACCGAGAGGATGGCCCGGATTGGGAACTTCCACGATGACGGTGTCGATCATGGGCAGGTCCAATGCCGTGGGCATACGGTAGTCGAGGAAGGACGAGTTGAGCATCTGGCCGTCGTTGTCGAAGAAATACTCTTCGTTCAGGGCCCAACCAATGCCCTGGACGGCTCCGCCCTGGATTTGCCCCTCAACGTAGCTGGGGTGGATGGCCTTGCCGCAGTCCTGGATGGCGGTGAAGCGCAGGACGTCCACCTTGCCGGTGTCGGGGTCAACCTCAACGTCCGCGATATTGATGGCGAAGGCGTTGCCGACGCCGGCGGGGTTGGCGGTGCCGCGTCCCACGATGGGGCCGCCGGTGCCATTGAGGCGGCGGGCGAGTTGGTCGAAGGTCATGCGCAGGGCGTCGTCGGACTTGTGGGCCAGCGCCCCGTTGTCCTGGTACACCACGTCTTCGACGGGGACGTCCCAGATGCGGGCAGCCCGTTCGATGAGTTGACGGCGGACGTCCTCTCCTGCCTGATAGACGGCGGTGCCCATCTTGAAGGTGACGCCGCTGCCGCCGGCTCCGCTGCTGTAACCGATGCTGTCGGTGTCAACGATGGAGGGCTTGATGCGCTCGGCGGGAAGGCCGAGGACTTCGGCAACGTGCATGGCCATGGCCGCGCGCGACCCGCCGATGTCGGGCGAGCCTTCGATGAGGCTGACGGTGCCATCGGGCATGACGCTGGCGACAGCGCTGGCGGGCCCGGTTCCGTTGAACCAGGCGCCGGCGGCGATGCCGCGACCGGTGAGGCGTCCCGGGGCCGACGGTTCGGGGACCGGAGACGCCAGGTGCGCGTGTTCCTGGGTGGCCTGCAGGACTTCGACCATGCCGATGCGCCGGTAGGTGGGGCCGGCGATCTGGCGGCTGCCCTCCTTGCAGGCGTTCTTGAGGCGGAATTCGACGGGGTCGATTTCCAGCTTTTCGCACAGTTCATCGATGGCCTGCTCGGCGGCGAAGGACGCGGCCGGTGAGCCGGGGGCGCGGTATGCTGCGGCCTTGGGGACGTTGGTTACCACGTCGTAACCTTCGACGAATCCGTTGGGGACATCGTAGGGGCCGAACATGGTGCGGCATCCGCTGGGAACCGGAGAACCCGGGAACGCGCCGGCTTCATAGATGAGCGTGGCCTGCGCTGCGGTGAAGCGTCCGTCGCGGGTGCCGCCGACCTTGACCCTGATCTGGCAACCTGATGTCGGGCCGGTGCCGGTGAAGACCTCGGTGCGGGTCATGGCGATCTTGACGGGGCGGCCGGTCTTGCGCGCTAGGGCGCCTACGACGGGTTCGAGATAACAACCGCCCTGTCCCTTGCCTCCGAAGCCGCCGCCGATCTCCATGGGAACGACGTTGAGTTGTCCAACGGAGATGCCGAGGATGCGGCTGGTGTGATCGCGCAGGGCGAAGTGGCCCTGGCTGCTGGCCCAGATGGTGACGGTATCATCGGCGTTCCAGCGAGCGGTGGCCGAATGGGGTTCGATATAGCCCTGATGGACCTGGCTGGTCGTGTATTCGCGCTCCACGATAACGTCGGCTTCGGCGAAGCCGGCCTCAGGATCGCCGAGAGTGAAGGTGAAATGGTTGGACACGTTGGACGCCTCGCCGGAATCCTCCTCGAGCCAACCGCCGGATCGCTGGGCCGGATTGGCCAGGGTAGCAAGGCGTTCGTGGACAGCGGGAGCGCCGGCGGCCATCGCTTCCTCGGCGGTTAGGACGGGTTGCAACACCTCCCAGTCCACATCAATGAGGGCAAGGGCTTCTTCGGCGAGGTGGGGAGAGTCGGCGGCGATGGCGGCGACGGCGTGGCCACGATAAAGGGCCTTCTCGCGGGCCATGACGTTGCGGCTGTAGAAGCCGTAGTTGACCGCTGCGCCTTCCTCCTGGTCCTTGATTTCGGCGGACACGTCAGGGAAGTCGGCGGCGGTGACGACGGCATGGACACCCGGCAAGGCGAGTGCGCGGCTGGCGTCGATGCCACGGATGCGGGCGTGGGCGTGGGGGCTGCGCAGAATTTTGCCGTGGAGCATCCCGGGCAGGTGGATGTCGGCGGCGTAGCGGGCGCGCCCCATGACCTTGTCGGGGCCGTCGTGACGCACCGGGCGGGTGCCGACGACCTTGTAGTTTTCTTCAGGGTCGGAGAGTACGATGTTGGGCTTGTAGTCGAGCATGAGCGGCAAACTCCCTATTGGCGTGGATGGCGATAGAGATGGCCGTAATTTACCACAATTGAAACGGGGCGGCCCTTTCAGACCGCCCCGAAACCGTCGCCGTCCGCCTGCGCGCACGGTGGCAT
The DNA here is from genome assembly GCA_963668585.1 of Dehalococcoidia bacterium. Taxonomy (GTDB): domain Bacteria; phylum Chloroflexota; class Dehalococcoidia; order Lucifugimonadales; family UBA3495; genus Bin87. The sequence goes on from OY764869.1 coordinate 2,756,197, forward strand.
CCCGACCTGATCTACCGGTGATGGCGGAGGCCACCGTCCCTGTCGGGGCGTCCCACGCCATGATCGGAGCGACCCACCGCGAATTGGGGCAGGAATTCGGGCCGGTCGGCTTGCCAGGCAGCGCGGGCTTCCGCCTGTTCCTGGGTCAGTTTGCCGGCCGAGACCATCTTGGCCAGCCGCGCTGCGGAGTTGTCCGATTTCGCTCCGCCGGCCATGGCTTCGGCCAGTTTCCCGACGTCCTCGGGCCGCTCGGAGAACCAGGTGTCGGCTTCATCGGCCTGCTCCTGGGTGAGCGTGCCATCGGCGACGAGGAGCGCCGAGAAGGATGAGAACTGTGCATCCGCCTGCTCTGATCGGGCGGTCTGGAACGCGGCTTCCAGCGTGGACTGTTCGATGTCCAGGATCTCGGCCACGCGCACCATGATCTGGGATCCCGCGCCGGTGTCGCCGACACGGTCGTGCTGGCCGAGACCGTCGGCATCGCCGGGGTTGAGGTCGGCGGCGATACTCTGTGCGTGACCGGTGGCGGCGAATGCCGCGCCGGACACCAAGCCGACGGCCAGCAATGCGGCGGCGGTGAATACGATCATCCAACGTTTCCTGATAGTGCGAATCCTGTTGAACATTGTGCCTCCAGGGCCACCTGGGTGGGTGTGGTCATTGTTGTTGGTGGCCTCGATGAACCGTAGGATAGGTTGATCAAGTTAAGGATTTATAAAGGTTCGCGGGCCGGGAGATCGAAGCTGAAATGGATCGACCCGGCGTGGTTTGCGGCGGATGTCGAAATGATTTACCAAATTGAAAAGGGCGGCCCTTGTGGACCGCCCGTTTGGGCGCGTTGCTGGCGAGGCCGCCCCGAGACCGATGCATCCTACTTGTGATGGGAATCGCGGCGTCCGCCCCGGTGTTGGTCGAACTGCTCCGAACGCTGGTAGCTGAGTTGGGCCAGGAAATCTGGGCGTTGGGCGGTCCAGGCGACGATGGACTCAGCCTGCTGTTGGGTCAGTTTCTCTGCCGACACCAGCCTCGCCAACGTCGCGGTGGTGCGCTGAGAGTTTGGTGCGCCGGCCATGGCCGCGGCGATTCCGTCCGTGTCCGCAGGGCGCCCCAGGAACCACGCGTTGGCTTCGTCGGCCTGCGCCGGGGTTAGAGTTCCGTCAGCGGCCAACAGGCCGGTATAGGATGTGAACCTGGCGTCAGCCCGTTCGGCCTGGTCCTGTCCGAAGCCGAACCACCCAGCGATGCGGGCGAAGGGGCCGGTGTGGTTTCCGAAGTAGTGGCGGGAATGTCCGTAGCCGTATCCATAGCGCTCGCCGCCGGCGATGTGATCCGCGCGGTGGTCGGCCTTGACAGCGACCCCGATGAGCAGGGCGACGATGAGCACGGCTGCAACTCCACCGACAATAAACCAGCGCCTCCGCATGGTGCGTATCCTATTGAACATTGATCCCTCACTTATGGGCCGGCCGGAGCGGCAGATGGGGTCCGGCGGCGTTAATGGGAGGGAGCATAGGCGAAGAAGGTTAAGAAATTGTCAATGATCGCGGGTCGGCGGATCAGCGGCCGGGAGTTCGAAGCCGAAGCGGCTACCCTCGCCGGGCACGCTCTCAGCCCAGATGGTTCCGCCGTGGGCTTCGACCAACCGCCGCGCGATGGTGAGGCCGAGGCCGGAACCGCCGGTGGCGCGGTCGCGGGACAGATCGACGCGGTAGAGGCGGTCGAAGACGTGAGGCAGGTCATCGGGCGGGATGCCCGGGCCAGTGTCGGCGACTTCGATGCGGACGCCGTCTTCGTAGCGTCGCGCGGAAACGGTGACGCCGCCGCCGGACGGGGTGTGCCGGATGGCGTTGTCCATCAGATTGCCCAAAGCCTGCTGGATACGGAAGCGGTCAAGATGCAAATCAGGGAGACCGTCTTCGACTGCCACGGACAGTTGCACCGATGCGGCGTCGGCGCGAGGGCGGAACGAACCGGCGGTATCGTTGACGATTTCGGAGACCGAGGTCGGTTCAGGCGAAAGCCGAAGTTCGCTGGCTTCGGTTTCCGCGAGCAGGCGGAGGTCAGAGATCAGGCGGTTCAGGTGCAGGGTCTGTTGATGGACAGTGTTGAGGTTCTCGGCGTTTGGCTGCATCAAGCCGTCCTGCATGGCCTCCACATGGCCCTGAATATTGGCGAGGGGAGTGCGCAGTTCGTGGGCCACGTCGGAAACCATGGTGCGGCGCTGGCGTTCGGAATCTTCCAAAGCGTCGGCCATATTGTTGAAGGCGTGGCCGAGTTCGGCGACCTCGTCGTTGCCGCGCACGGTTGCCCGGCTGGTGAGATCGCCGCCCCCGAGGCGACGGGCGGCAGTAGTGAGATTGCCGATCGAGCCCAGCATCCGACGGGAGAACAGCAATACCAGCAGGACGCCAACCACGCCGGCGACCAATCCTGCGATGACCAACGTTTTGGTCACGCTTTCGGTGAATCGGGTCAGCGGGGGTTCCAGGTCATGAAGTTCGTACAGATGGGAGTCGGGGAAGATGTACTCCGGGTGGCCGCGGCGGCCCACTGCGATGGCTACGCTTGCCACCGCCTCACCATCGGATTCTACGGGTACGAAATATTCCGGCGGCGGCAACGGGCCCCTGGGAATATCGGCGTTGAACAGGCTCCAGTGCCCCCGATCGTCGTGTCTCCGTCTAAGGGGCCGGTTGTCGGCGACGACGTTGCCATCGGCGTCCAGGACCACGATTTCGCGCTCGGACTGAAAACCGGTGCGATTAACGAATTTTTGGGCGCCTTTCCATCCGCCGTTGGTGTCGTAATATTCCGCGAGGGCGGCATGTATGCGGCTGGCGCGCACGCGGTCCTGTTCGACCTGGATGCGGGAAACCTCACGGTGGGCGGCGAAACCGGTGCAGACCGCAGCGGCGGTCATGGACAGGGCCAGCACCGCAGCGAAGCCGAGGATCAGGCGAAGCTGGAGGCCGAACCGCCACCTAGGCATCGCCGAACCGATAGCCGATGCCGTGCACCGTCTGGATGTAACGGGGTTTCCTGATATCGGGTTCAATCTTGCGGCGCAGGTTGGCTATGTGTGTATCCACAGTGCGGTCAAATCCGTCGAAGTCGTAACCGAAGACACCCTCGATGATTTGGTCGCGGGTGAAGGCGCGTCCCGGGTCGCCGGCCAGCATGGACAATAGCCGGAACTCGGTGGGCGTCAGGGAAGGGCTGTGATCTCCCACGGAAACGGCCCGAGTCCTGAGGTTGATGACCAAACCGTCGCGTTCGATGACGGAAGCGCCACTCGGTTCGGCGGTGCGTTCCGCGCGTCGCAGGACGGCGCGGACGCGGGCGGCCAACTCGCGTGGGCTGAAGGGTTTCGAGATGTAGTCGTCGGCGCCCGAATCGAAGCCTTCCAGGCGGTCCTCCTCGGCGACGCGGGCGGTCACCATGATGATGGGCACGTCGGACGTTTGCCGAAGATCCCGGCAGATTTCCATGCCATCCAGGCGCGGGAGCATCAGATCCAGCACGATGAGATCGGGGCTCGTTTCACGCGCCAACCGCAGCCCGGATACGCCGTCGGCCGCGGTGGACACCTCGTGCCCATCCTGCTCCAGATACAGGCTCATCACTCGCGTTATTCCTGGGTCGTCTTCTATGACCAGTACGTTATGCGACATGGGGTTCATTCAGCACCTGATGACGTGTGGTTCAAAAGTAGCACAGTTGTTGGCGGCGATGGAGCATCGGGCGTTTCGATGATCCGGGCAGCAGGCAAATGCTGTTGCCCGAGCGATTGCCTCCTCTCCGTCCGGTCGTCCTTCGACCGGCTCAGGACTAACGGACTGCCTTGTCCATCGTTAACGCAGGATGACGAGACTGGCGACTCTGCCATGAGCAGAATACCGACTGTGCCACTGACAATTGAAAGGCTCTGGTTTGACGCTCCGGGATTTGGCTGACTATAATCGTCGCATCATATTAAGAAATTATGAGGTATCGCGAGCGATGAACCTGAAAACCGGACAGCGTTATGTCGGCCCCGGCGGGGCGGAAATGATTGTCAGCAAAGCCAGCGGCGACGGCGAGTTGACAGACGGAGAGATCGAGTTGCAGATTAAGGGGCCCAACGTGGATTTTGGCGGCGCGGATGCCGCCGATGATGCGCCCGATGTCACCATGGGGAAGCGGCTGACCTCCGCCGACGGGAGCGTCTCGGTGCTCATCACCAAGGCGGGCAAGTGCGACCTGCGGCTGAACGGTGAGCCGATGGAGTTGCAGGAGGCGAAGCAGTTGCCGTCGTCGGACTGACGCGACCGTAAACCTACCGACGATTCAGGGGCGGGTTATAAACCCGCCCCTACGGTTGTCAACGGAAATCTCCCCGCGCCCAAAGGCCTAGGGGGTGTCGTCAAAAGAGTTTGCTCCAGACCATCACTGCCCGGAGTTGGCAGATGGCCAGGTAAGACGCGGCTCTCTTGGCATAACGGGTCGCCACGCCGCGCCACTGCTTGAACTCCAGGAAACCGTTCTCCACCAGGTGTCTCAACCGGTACAGCGCCGGGTCATAGTCCCGCTGCTCCCTCCGGTTCCTCTTCGGTGGTATCACTGGGTCCATGCCCAATTCCCGGGCCATGGCTATGATTTCATTGGTGTCGTAGGCTTTGTCCGCCAGCAGGCACTGGGCCTCGATCCCCTGGATCAGCGGCAATGCCTGGGAGGAGTCGGCCTCCGTGCCCTCGGTAACGCCCAGCCTGACCGGCATCCCGTGGGAGTCCACCGCCAGGTGCAGCTTGCTGTTCAGCCCCCTTTGGTGCGGCCCATGGCCTGGTTGCCGCCCCGGGCCCCAGCGCTATGGGGATGGGCCTTGATGTAGCTGGCGTCGATCATCAGCCATTCGAAATCAGGGTCATCCATCACCGCCTCCAGCAGTCCGGACCACACTCCCCGATCCCGCCAGCGGCAGAACCGCCGGTGAGTGTTCTTCCAGTCTCCGTAGTCCGGCGGCAAATCCCGCCAGGGCGCTCCGGTACGCAAAATCCAGCACACGGCGTCGATAAACCGACGGTTGTCATGGGCCGGTCTGCCCTGCTTGCCCTCTCCCCCGGGCAGATGCGGCCTCAATCGCTCCCAAACATCATCAGTCATATCGTGGCGCCGGTGCGCTGCTCGCATACTCCCCACCCTCCAAACTCTCCCAACTCACTCCAATCTATCACCCTCACATTGTTTTGACGACACCCCCTAGAGGAAGTGGGGAATTACGTACTTCCCGAAGAGGCGGATGCTGTTCATGATCTTGCTGTGGGGAAGGTTGCCCATCTGCATGAAGCAGAGGATCTGGTCAACGCCGGCCTCGCGGTATTTTTCGAGAGTCTTGATGACCGTCTCCGGGCTCCCCATAGCGAACGCGCCGGATTCGATGTGATCATCGGCGGTTTTGTCGACGCGCTCCTCCTGGACCGCGTTGACGGCGAAACGGTAGCTGTCGGGGACGTCGCGGCCGGCCCAGGGGGCGTAGAGTTCCTCGGCCTTGCCGACGAACCACTCGCCCTCGCGGGCAGCGGAGTCGTAGGCTTCCTGGTCGGTGTCGGCGACGTGCACCATGCAGAGCGCGGCGATGTTGTCGTTGACCATGCTGCCGATGGGGTGGGCGTTCTTCACCGCATCGCGGTAGATCTCGACGCGCTCAACGAGTTGCTCGTGCCCGCCGAGGTTGAAGCACAGCACGCCCACGCCAAGGTCGCCGGCTTCGCCGAATGACGTGGGCTGGCTGCAGGCCATCCACATCGGCGGGTGCGGATCCTGAACGGGCTTGGGAATCACGGAGCGGGGCGGGATGTTGTAGAACTCGCCGGCATGGGAGAAAGGATCCTCCGTCCACATGCGCGGGATCATGCCGATGGCCTCGCGCCACTGTGCCTTGGTGGTCTCAGGGTCCACCTCGAAGCCGTCCATTTCGATGAGGGTGGTGGAGCGTCCGGTTCCCAAGTCCATGCGACCATCGCTGACGATGTCAAGGACGGCGGCGCGTTCGGCGACACGGACCGGGTGGTTGTACGCGCCGGGCAGGAGGGCGACGGCGTGGCCGATGCGGATGCGCTTGGTGCGCTGGGAGATTGCGCCGTAGAGAACTTCGGGGGCGGAGCAGTGGGAGAACTCCCGGAGGAAGTGGTGCTCCACGGTCCAGAAGTAGTCGAATCCGACGTCGTCGGCAAGTTCCACCTGGGCCATGACCTGCTTGTAACGCTCGGCCTCGATGCCGGGGTAATGGGGTTCAGGGATCTGGATTTCGTACATCAATCCGAATTTCATTGTCAGCCTCCGTTGACCATCCGCTGCCTCTATGACCAGCGTGTGACCATTTTAACCGGCATGTTATCACGGGTGGCGCGTCGGGGGTTCAGACTGCGGACAGTGGATCGCGCGCACGGCGGGCGGCAATGGCGCGCCACCAGCGACAACACTGCAAGGCTGCGAGCAACGCCGCCAGCACGTAGGGAACAGGTTCCGGCTCCACGAGAAGCCAGTGAGCCAGAACCAGAACGGCTGCGGCGTACACGCCGCGTTGGAGCAGTTTCCATCTGCGCCACCCCATCACGCGTGTCGCCACGGCGTTGGACGTGATCGCCAGCGGGATGAAGATGAACAGAGCCAGCCACCCGACAAAAATCACCGGCGATAGGAACTCATCCAACGCCTGATTCAGCGATGTCAGGTCGATGAAGTAAAACGCCACATGAGCGACACCGTACGCAAACGCGGCGACGCCGAAGTAACGTCGTCTCCGGAGGAGCCATTTGACGGCACGCGACTTTGGGAATATCGCCGCCAGTGGGGACAACGCCAACGCAATCACCAGCAGGAAAGTGGAAAATATGCCGGAAACTTCCAGCGCTTCCCCGGCCGCCGAATGGCCACGGGACCCACCCCCAAGCAGGGTCAGGATGATTGGGACAGAGGGCAGCGCCAATAGCGCCCACAAAAAATAGGCTGAGTTCAACATCCTGGTGGCGATGGCCATTTTTTCCCCGGCGTGGTTACCGGTATGGGTGTGGCAACCGGCGTTGGCTAGGGAGTTTGCGCCGCGAATGTCAAGGATCTATGAATGTCTCAAACAACGGGCGGCTAGGGGCGCCATCCCTTATCGTCGGCACAGTTGTCCGCGGAAATCACGACGACGGGATAACGGATGATTCGCCGATGGTCGTGCGCGTATAGCTGCAAATTGAAGCACCCGGCGCCGTTGGCATCCGGTGCCGGGTGGCGAGAATAACGTGGGACGATGCCGGCTGCTACGGCACGAGCATGGCCCGCGTAATCTCCGTCTGGCGCTGGCTCCACTCGGCGGCGGTGAAGGCTTCGTTGACGTCGGCCAGCGGGAAGGTGTGGGATACCAGCCTGTCAAAGGGGAGGCGGTCCTGGTTGCGCACCAGGAAGTCCAGCAGTTCGGGGAGCAACGACGGCCGGTACATCAGGCTGCCGACGATGTTCTTGCCCTGCAGCAGCTTGGACGGGTCGATGGACACTTCCTGCCCGCGGACAATGTCGCCGATTTCGACGAAGGTGCCGCCGTTGGAGAGCATATCGATGCCTTCCTTGAGCAGGTCGGCGCGGCCCACAAGTTCCATGACCACATCCGCGCCACGGCCGCGGGTAAGCTCTCGGACGCGTCGGACACGGGTTTCCGGAGTGTTGAACTCCTCGATGTTGATGGTGTGGTCGGCGCCAAATTCCTCGGCGAGGGCGAGGCGGTTTTCCAGGCGGTCTAGGACGATGACACGGTCAGCGCCGCGCTCCTTGGCCATGGCGGTGGCGTGGATACCGAGTCCGCCGGCGCCCATGATGACGACGGATTGGCCGTGGTTCATGCCGGCGCGTTCCAGTCCAGTGGTTACGGTGCCCATGGCGCAGTTGACGGGGCCGAGGATGCTGTCGGGCAGTTCGTCGGGCACGCGGAAGAAGGGATGGCGAGGAGGAAGGTAGAGGAAATCGCCGTAGGTTCCGGTGAAGTAGGGCCAGACGCCGGCGGCGGGATACTGGCGGTTGACGCACCGGTTGGTGTTGCCGCGCAGGCACATGTGGCAGTGGTAGCAGGGGAAAACGGCGGCGTAGATGACGCGGTCGCCTTCCTCGACCTCCAGGCCGTAGTAGTCGGAAGTTACGCCGTCTCCGAGGTGTTCGATGACGCCGGTGCCCTCGTGACCCATGACCCGGCCGGTTTCGGGCAGGGGCAGGTGCTCCTGAGATTGGTCGCCGCGCCAGGTGTGCAGGTCGGACCCGCAGATGCCGGCCTGGGTCATGCGGAGCAGGACGGCGCCGGGTTGAGGTTCGGGTACGTCATACTCCTCGATTTCAAAGGGCTTGCCGTATTCTTTGACGACGACGATGCGTCCTTTCATGGTGGTCCCTCCGTTTCGGTCAGTGGTTTTCGATGGTTGGGTATTTCGGCTGTCTGCACGCAGAGAACTGCGGCCCCATCGACGTTTCCCCGATCACCGTCCGCTCGTCCGTCGACAGGCTCAGGTTGAGCGGACCACCTCGTCGCCGGTCGCTCATCCGAAGACCCTGGCCGGATGGCGGTATCGTAGCATAACGGATGCCGTTTTGTGCTATGCTGGCGGCGCGTAGGCACCAAGGGGAGCGCACGATAATGAAGATTGCGATTGGGTCGGATCACGCCGGATTTGAATACAAGGGAAAGCTGCTGTCGCTGCTGGCGTACCTGGGTCACGAGGCGGTGGACTACGGAACATATTCCGATGAGTCAACCGACTACTCCGAGTGGATTCGGCCGGTCGCGGAAGCGGTGGCGCGCGGAGAGGTTGACCGCGGCATAGTGTTGGGAGGGTCGGGAAACGGCGAGGCGATTGTGGCCAACCGGGTCGCCGGAGTGCGTTGCACCCTTTGCTGGAGCGTTGAATCGGCGCGGTACGCTAGGCAGCACAACGACTCCAACGTGCTGTCGATGGGCGAGCGACTGGTTACCTGGGAGGCGGCGCGGGAGATTGTGGATGCATGGCTGACCACGGAGTTCGAGGGCGGGCGGCATCTGCGTCGGATCAACCAAATTGACGAGGAGCCGCAGCGGCTTACGTCGTAGCCCGGGCATTGCTGCAATGCGAAAACGCGTAGGGGCGGGTTTCAAACCCGCCCCTACGAATGTGACCTCCGTCGGGATTCTATGGCCGCAAAGCATCGCTCACGCCGATCATGCTGTCGCGGGTAACCAGACTGGCCAGATCGTCTTCGCTCATGCCTTCGGTTCCGGCCGGGCGTTGAGGCAATACCAGGTAGCGCATGTCTGCGGTGCTGTCGAGGACGGCGACTTGAACGTCCGAGGGGATGGCAAACCCAAATTCCGCCATCACGCCGCGAGGGTCGCTGACGGCGCGTGAGCGGTAGGCCAGGCTCTTGTACCAGTCGGGCGGGCGGCCGAGGAGCATCCTGGGATAGCAGGAACAGAGGGTGCAGACGACGAGGTGGTGTACGTCGGTGGTGTTTTCGACGACGGTCAGGTGGGGTGTTTCTTCGGGTATGGCGATGCCCATTTCGCCGAGGGCAGCCCTGGGATCGCTGAGCAGGCGGGCTTTGAACTCCGGGTCTGACCAGGCGCGGGCGACGACGCGAGCACCGTCGGCGGGAGTCCTGCCGTCCATCAGGTTCACCTGATTTTGAACCTCGTCGGCGGTCAGCAAACCCTTTTCGGCGAGGAGGGCTTCGATGGCGACGGAGCGGAGAGCAACTTCGCTCATGGGCTCGTCGTGGATGTGGTCAACAACGTGAGTGGCGGTCATGGGTCTCTCCGAAATGACGTGTTCGAGCGAAGGTGAATCGGAATCATTTATATGGGCGGATGACCAGGTTTGGTCGGAGCCCTAATTGTGGCATCCGCGCGCCTCTATGTCCCAGACCGCCTCCACGACCCCGTCGCGTATGCCGATGAAACGGTCCCAGCGGCTGACCATGGCGTCCTGCTGACCGGGGAGCAGCAGCACCTGGTCTCCGACTGCCAGTTCGGCGCCATCGGCGACCTGGAAAACCGTGCGGTCGGCGTCCATATCGACGGCCTCGACCCCAGGGCGTCCTTCAACTCGTGGCAACCCCTTGATACCGCACACGGCGCGGGCGCCAGCGTCGCCGATAGCGATTCCAGGACGCGGGACGCTGATGATGGAGGTCAGAATCTTGCCGGCGAGGTGGAAATCCTCCATGTAATCGTATGAAGTTTCCATGACCAGATAGGAGCCGCCCTGGATTTCGGTAACCTCAGGCATATCCCCGGCGATGTCGTAGCTCCAGGTTTCTCCGGTCGATACGATCTCCACCGGAAGACCGGCGTCGATCATGGCTTCGCGCAGATCCAGCACCGGCTGAATGAGGCGGTGGGCTTCGGTGGCGCGGTCCTCGCGGTCTGAGGACACTTCGGCCATCATCTGGTGGCTCATGACGCCTTTCAGGGAGAGTCCCGGTAGTGAATTGATCAACTGGGCCAGAGCCATGCCCGGTTCAACTTCCTGGACGCCGCAGCGGAGCAGTCCGGTTTCCTGCTCGATGACCACGCCCAGGTTCACCCCCTGGGCGGTAGCGGCCCGAGAAAGGTCGCGGGCGTTGGATTCGGTTTCGCAGGCCACCAGAATCTCCGCCTGGTTCGCCAGGGAGCAGAGGCGGTTAATCTTGGGTGGGGCAACCACCTCGCTGGTCACGAAGACGCTGGCGACTCCGCCCTGGACCATCACCTCGGCCTCAGCGACCTTGGCGGCGCACACCCCGCCGACGGTACCGCCGCGCTGGATTTGCCGGAGAGCCAGGGCAGGGCTCTTGTGATTCTTGCTGTGTCCACGCAACTTGCTGTGGCGTCCTTCGTAGAAATCGGCGATCACGTCCATGTTGTGATCCAGCGCAGCCATGTCCAGGATCAGGCACGGAGTATCCAGTTCCTGTATTGGAGTGCCGGGTTGGGGTTCGTACGCTACCTGCATGGGTCTGCCTCCGAGGTTCCTTGCTCTCATCAATTGTGGCTGTAAACTGTCGCCAACGAGTTGCTGCGATGGGGAACTAGCCCAGTCGTCCACGACCGGCAATCGGCCAATACCCAATCAGCTTGCCGTCCCGCACGGCTCGGATGTAGTCATATTGATTCACGCAGAGGGCCAGGTTGAACGGCACCAGGTGGACCTTATCGTTGGGCATCAACTGGTCGGTGGCCGGCCCTTCCAGATCCAGGATTCCATGCTCTGCGCTGAACCTGGTGGCAACCGCGCCGGGGAATGCCTCCAGAACGGGAACGCCGAAATCGGGCCCGGTAGTCTTGTGACCGGCGTCCAACACTGCCCGGTGCGCCACGGGATGGCTGACGATTGTAGCCAGGATTTTGGCCGCCGGTTGAAATTCGGGCCGGATGCGCAGGGTCTCCACATCCATGAGGGGGTACACGCCAGCCTGAACCTCGGTGACGCCCGGTAGTTGCGAGACCACATCGTAGCTATAAGTGCTGCCCACACTCACCGTCGCGACCTCGATACCGGCCTGCTCCAGGGCGGTGCGAGTGTCCAGTATCGGTTGCAAACGGCGGCGGGTTTCGGCTTCCAACTCGGCCCGGTCGGTCATGGGCAACGGGCCTTCATAGGTCATTATCCCGTTGAATGTCAGTCCGGGCGCGCCTGCGATGGTTCGCGCCAGGGAAACGGCGTCGTCGCCGGGTGTAACACCACCGAAGCCGTAGCCTGCGTCCATGTCGATTAATACGCCCAGGGTGGCGCCGGCGGCGTGGGCGGCCTCGGAAAGATCGTTGATGTTGCTTGAGTTGTCGACGGCTACGGTCAGGGAAATTTCACCGGCGAGGGCGACCAGTCGGCGAATCTTCGCGGCAGTCACCACCCGGCCGGCAATCAGTATGTCGTCAATGGGGCCGGATTGCGCCGATGAACCGTCGCCATCGGAGATGTCATCGTCGGCTGCGGCAAATGCCTCGGCTTCTCCCAGGGAACTGACCGCCACACCGCCGGAGTTGCCCGCGGCAGCCAACTGCATGCGCGCGATTTCAGGGCAGCCGTGGCAGGAAACATGGGGACGAACGCGGATTTGCCCAGCGGCCGGCCTGCTTGCGGAGCCCTGAAAAGCGTTGTGCAGGACCGCGATGTTCTGCTCCATTGTCCCAACATCAACGACCAGGGCGGGAGTGTCCAGTTCCTCCGTTGGCGTGCCGGCAGGCTGGAATATCGGTCGCTCCATTGCTCATGTACCTCTCAATTGTTGCGCCAATCAGGCGGGTTCGAGCCAGTGCTGATATACGTCAACTAGCAGGGTGTCGGAGGGGTTCCCGGTATAGTTGGGCCACAGTTCGGTCTGGCTGAGGCGGACGCGGTAGAGGGGTTGGCGCGGCAGGCCGTCGCCGCCGTGGGCCAGGGATTCGGGGTTGGGATAGACGCCGCAGAGGGCATCGACGACGCCGGAGTGTCCCTGGATGTACGACGGGGTGCGAAAGTGGTGAGCCGGCGAGCCGACGCGGACGCGGACGGTTGCGCCCGCGGGGAAGAGGATGGGTTGGGCTGGAGTGGTCATCAGAGGCCCTGCTCGCGTAGTTGGGCGGTTTTGGCGTCGATTTCGGCGGCGGTGAGGATACCCTTTTCAACTAGCAGGATTTCCAGGGCCGCGGTCCATTTTTCGTAGTAGGACAGGGTCTCGTATTGCCCGGACGGCAGGCTCTCGATGGCGCGGCGCATTTCGTCGGTGGTGCGGATGCCCTGCGCTCCCAGCACCTGGTGGACTGCGTCAACGCGCCGTTCCCAATCGCTCAGGACGTGTTCGTCGCGTTCGATCGGGGTGTCGTCAGGCCAGCCGCCTCGGTCGTGTACTGCCGGCATATTGCTACGCTCCTTTTTCCCACATATCCGCAAGGTCCACGGCCCGCATGAATTGGACGCCGGGGAAGGTCTTGATGAACTCGATGAGTCGTTCCAGCATCAGCAAACGGCCGGGTCGGCCGATGTACTGGGGGTGCATGGTGAGGTTGAAGCAACGGCCATAGCGGTAGATGCCTCGAAACTCCGCTGCCCAACTGTCGAAAACCTCGTCGGGATTGCGCATGGGCCCCAGACGGTTGGCAGAGGGCGCATAGGCGAAGTGAGGCGCATCGTCGAGGAGCCAGTGGATGGGCAATTCGACCATCCGGCGGCGCGGGTCGCCACCTTCCACAAAGTAGGGCGCGTCGTCGCCCATCAGGCTGCTGTCGTAGCGGAAGTTGTGCTTCGCCAGCAGGTCGAGCGAGACGGCGCTGAGTTCCCAGCTTGGGGAACGGTAGCCGACCGGAGCTTCACCGGTGATGTCGCCGAGAATGCCGATGCCCCTGATGAGGACTTCTTCCTCCTCGGCTGGCGTCATGGTCGCTGGGGGTTCGTGGAGGTATCCGTGGTGGGCAACCTCGTGCCCCCGGTCGCAGATCTGCCGGACCAGATCGGTGTGGGTTTCGGCGACCTGGCCGGGAATATAGAAACTGGCCGGAATGCCCTGGGCGTCGAGCATATCGAGAATACGTGGAGTGGCGACGCTGGGGCCGTATTCGGCCATGGAAAGGAGGCTGGGGTAATTGATGAAGTCTGCGTTGCGGCGGAGCCATGAGGACACGCCATCAACGTCGAAGGTGATGAGGGCGACGCACTGGGTGTCGCCTGGCCAGATGCCGGACATGCAGGGACCCTCCGATGAACTTGGTCGAACGCGAGGTTCAACGCGCCGGGATGGTATCGAAACCGGTGTAAGGACGCAGCGCTTCGGGAATTCCCACGGAACCGTCGGGCTGCTGGTAGTTCTCCAGGATTGCAATGATCACGCGCGGCAGCGCCAGCCCCGAACCGTTGAGGGTGTGAACGAACCTGGGGCGTTCGCCGACGCCAGGGCGGTAGCGGATGTTGGCCCGGCGGGCCTGGAAGTCGGTGCAATTGGAGCAGGAGGAAACTTCCAGCCATTCCTGAGAACCGGCCGCCCATACCTCGATGTCGTAGGACTTCGCGGAGGGGAACGAGATGTCCCCGGCGCAGAGTTCCAGGATGCGGTAAGGGAGGTTGAGGCGTTGACAGACGTCTTCGGCGTCGGACAGCAGGGCTTCGAGTTCGTCGAATGACGTTTCGGGTTCGACGAACTTGTACATTTCAACCTTGTTGAACTGGTGGACGCGCTTGATCCCCCGGGTGTCGCGCCCGGCAGCGGCCTTCTCCCTCCGGAAGCAGGGGGTCTGAGCGACGTAGTACAGAGGAAGGGCGTCGGGTTCCAGGATCTCGTCGCGGTGCAGGTTGGTCACCGGGACTTCGGCGGTGGGAATGAGCCAGAGGTCGTCCTCTTCGTCGTGGTACAGGTTGTCGGCGAACAGGGGAAGGTTGCCGGAACCCTCCATGATCTCGCGGCGCACGAGGATGGGTAGAGCCACTTCGGTGTAGCCGTGTTCGGCGCCGTGCAGGTCGAGCATCCACGAGATGATGGCGCGTTCGAGGCGGGCGCCGTAGCCGTTGAGGGTGTAGAAACGGCTGCCGGATAATTTAACGCCGCGCTGGAAGTCGATGATGCCCAGGTTTTCCGCCAGGTCCCAGTGGGGCTGCGCCTCAAAATCCAGGGTGATGGGCTCGCCCCAGTGTCGCAGGACCTGGTTGCAGGTCTCGTCGAGACCCTCGAGGGTGCTGGCGTGGGGAAGGTTGGGCAGAGCCATCATGGCATCATTGATGCGGGCATCCAGGTCCCGCACCTCGTCCTCAAGGGCGCTGATCTGGCGACCGACATCCCGCATCTCGGCGATCACGTCGGCGGCGGGTTGGCCGCCCTGGGAGCGGGCCTGGCCGATGTCGCGGGACACCTGATTCCGGCGGGAGCGAAGTACGTCGCCCTCGGTGATGGCGACGCGGCGGCGGGCGTCGCACGCCAGGATTTCGTCCAGGCAGTCGTCGTCCTCAGCGCGACGTACCAGAGCGGCACGGACGGCGTCAGTATCGGTGCGAATCTGTTCGATGGAAAGCATGGATGGCAGATACCGTTATGTCAGGTCGAAGATGAGGTTGCGGACATCGAAGGAGAACCCCGGGAGCACACTTTCTCCGTCCAACGTGGCAGGTTCGGCGAGCAGCTCCGGTTCGGCGGCGCCAGCCCGGTAGATGCGAACCGTGCGTTCCACGGGATCTATCAACCAACCGAGTTGCGCTCCGTTGGCCATGTATTCCTGCATCTTCGCCAGGAGATGTTCAATGGACGAGGGGGCATCAGACCGCACTTCGGCTACGAATTCAGGACAGAAGGGCCAGGTTCGAGGCGGGTCGTTTCTGGGCGGGGACACCTTGTCATTTTGAGTCCACGATGCGTCAGGTACCCTGATCGCGCCATTGGGCAAATAGAACGCTCCAGTCGGACCGGTGGCCATGCCCGGACTTCCCTGGTTCATATTCCACAATTCCACGTGGAAAAACAGTCGGGACTCACGCCTCTGTGAATAAGCATAGGTGGGCATCAGTTCCAACTCTTCACCGGCATTCAGTTCCATTTCCCACAGATCATCTTGATTGGCCTGACAAATTTCCCAAAACCAGTCTTCGCAGGCCTGGGGACCGGCGGACACGACAGCGTCAGGGAGTCGCAAAGTAACTGGGAACAACATTTCCGGGACGCCAACACCGGAACCGTTGGACGATTCCGGCAGGGCATCCGGTTTGGTTGGTTGGGCGGCGGTCGTCATGATTGCTGACCGACGGAGTCGTCGGTGGGTTGCGGAACGGAATCAGATGCCTGCAACGAGCGCATTTGCGGGAATAGTAGCACATCGCGGATGGTGGACTGGCCGGTGAGCAGCATGACGAGACGGTCGATGCCGATGCCGAGCCCTCCTGTAGGTGGCATCCCATATTCAAGGGCCGTTAGGAAGTCGGTATCGGTGCGGTCGGCTTCCTCGTCGCCGTATGCGTCTCGCTGGTGTTCCTGGCCGGCGAATCGGGCGCGTTGGACGTCGGGGTCGTTGAGTTCGGTGTAAGAGTTGGCAATTTCCATGCCAGCGGCGAAGGCCTCGAAACGCTCAACGTAACCGGGTTTGTCGGGGTGTCCCTTGGCCAGCGGGGACATATCCTCCGGGTAGTCCATCAGGAAGGACGGCTGGATGAGGTGGGGTTCCACGTACACGGAGAGCATCTTGTCGATCAGACGGCCGCGGGCCTCGTGGGGCCCCGGCTGCAACCCCAAATCAAGGCAAACCCGGGTGAGGGATTCGGAGTCGGGGTAGTCCTCGATGTCAATGCCGCTGCGTTTTTGCAGTTCTTCACGCAGGGAGAGGCGCGGCCACGGCGGGGTGAAGTCGATCAGGCTGTCTCCCATGGGCACCGTCATGCAGCCGTGTATATCCTGGGCCAGGGACGACACCAGATCCTCCACCATTTCCATCACCGCGTGGTAATCGGCGTAGGCTTCGTAGGATTCCAGCAGCGTGAACTCGGGGTTGTGGTCCTGGTCGATGCCCTCGTTGCGGAAGACGCGGCCAATCTCATACACCTTGTCCAGCCCACCGACGATGAGCCGTTTTAAGTAAAGTTCGGTGGCGATGCGCAGGTAGAGTCGCTCATCGAGGGCGTTGTGATGCGTGGTGAACGGACGGGCGTGGGCGCCGGCCGGGATGGGCACCAGGATGGGAGTGTCAACCTCGACGAATCCGCGACCGTCGAGGAACCGCCGGATGCCGCTGATGACCTGGCTGCGCTGCACGAAGGTTTCCGCCACTTCAGGGTTGGCGATCAGGTCCAGGTATCGCTGCCGGTAGCGGGTTTCGACGTCGCGAAGCCCGTGCCATTTTTCGGGCAATGGACGCATCCCCTTGGCCAGGATGTTCAGCGACGTGGCTTCGATGGTGGGCTGGCCGGTGCGAGTGCGGATCATGTTGCCCGTGACGCCGAGAAAATCGCCGAGGTCGAGATCCTGCAGCAGCGCATAGTCATCGTCTAGAACGTTGCGGCGCAACATGGCCTGCACCACGCCGGAAGCATCGCGCAAGTCAAGGAAAGCGGCACGACCCATGACGCGCATCGAAACGATGCGGCCGGCGACGCTCAGGGCGGGCAGGTTTTCAGCATCGCCGTCGGTTTCGGCAGACTCGAACCGGGCAATGGCCTCAACGCCGGTGCAACTGCGTTGGAAACGGGGCGGGTAGGGGTCAAGGCCACGCTCCCGGATGCGTTCCAACTTGGCGCGGCGACTGTCCAGGTTAGCCTGTAGGCTACCCAGATTTTCGCCGGAATCGGGAGCGGTTGGTTCGTTATTCTCAGGCACGGTGTGTCGTGGCAGCGGTGAAGGGGCCACCAATTAAGATGATGATCAATCCTACGGGCGGGCCGTGCGATTGTAAAGGAAACTCGCAGAATCGCGCAGCAACATGACAGGTAAATCCCAGTTCACTTTACTATAATCATGGGGAATGCGGCCCGGAGGGCATTCCGGCATCCTCAAACAGGCCACCGAGGTGAATCCATGATTCAGAGAATGATTGGCGCGGCGTTTTTCAATCGCCAGACCTACGAAGAGATCGAAGCCGACCAGGCGGCGCTGGCCCAAGCCATCGGCGTGGTGTTGATCGTTACCCTGTGCGGGGTAGTTGGCGGCGTCATCGGGGGCGTGATTCAAGGCTCCGCCGTTTTGGGGCTGGTGCTGGGCATCGTTGGTGGATTGGTATTCGGCGTCGTGCGGTGGGCGCTTTGGGTGACGGTGATGTACGTGGTGGGCGGCAAGATGCTGAGGACGAGCGACACCGCCACCAGTTGGGGCGAATTGGGTCGCGTCGTGGGCTTCGCCTACACGCCGGGCGTACTGTCGGTGTTGTCCTTCATACCGGCAATTGGAGGCCTGTTCCCATTCATCGGATTCTGCTGGACGCTGGCTGCGGTGACCGTGGCGGTACGGCAGGCGATGGACTTTGAATCCACCGGGCGTGCCATTGGCGTGGTGCTTCTGTCCGCAGTTATCGGTTTCATCCCGTGGGTGATAGTGCTGATTATCCAATGGTCGATTTTGGGCGGACCCGAGGCGCCCGATGTCGAAAGCGCGGTGCGGTCGCTGCTGGCGCTGATCTAAGAACCATGCGTGACAAGTGGGCGATTCGTGAAGAGGTCTGGACGGCGCTGGAAACGGCCGGCGTCGTCAAGGGCCGGTCGGTCCACGACAAGATCCCGCACTTCATCGGTTGTGAAGATGTGACCGCGCTGGTGTCGGAGTTGCCGGAATGGCGGATGGCCCGGGCGGTCAAGAGCAACCCCGACCAGGCGCAGCGACCGTTGCGTCGGATGGCGCTGGAGCAAGGGAAGCTTCTTTACATGGCGGTGCCCAGGCTCAAGGACGAACGGGTTTTCATCGAATTGGATCCCGCCCGCGACGAGGTTATCCCGCAAAAGGCGTCCACCATATCGGGCGCTTTCAAAGTCGGCCGTCCGGTTTACGTGGGTGAGATGCGACCCGTAGATCTGGTGGTTTCAGGATCGGTTGCGGTGAACCGCCGGGGTGTTCGGATTGGGAAAGGCGGAGGGTTCGCCGACCTGGAATATGGCCTGGCAGCGGCGGCGGGGATTTTGACCCGCGAAACCCCCGTGATCACGACGGTGCATCCGATGCAGGTGCTGGATGAAGAACTGCCGTGGACTCAGCACGATGTTCCGCTCGACATTGTGGTTACCGCGGACGAAGTGATCCGCTGCACGGGGCGCCAGGATGAGATTCCGAGGCCGCGAGGGATTTACTGGGAAGACCTGGACGAGCGGAAGATCCGGTCAATACCGCTGTTGGTCAAATTGCGCGACGAGAACGCCCGATAGGCATGAAATCGTCACCGCTGCTCCATACACGCATGGAATCGGCGGTTAGTTTGCGGTGTATAATCCGGACAAGTCAGATGACTGGCCCGGCGGTTGTTCCGCGCCGGTCAAGCGCAAGGAGGGATTGACCTATGACGCAGCAAGCGATGCACGCGCAGATGGGTGGAAGCACCGGGGGCGGTGAAGAGTTGATATCCGCAGGAGCGGTGACTTTCGGATTGGTGTATCGAACCGGCGTGGGGGCGATGAGCGACGAAGGGATCTGTATCCATGTGTACGGGAATGATATCGAAGGCGACGACAAGGAACTGCTGAGGTTCGACTGTTTCCGCATCGGGCCGCACTACCACTACCGCAATAATGCCATCGACAAGAACGTCCGGTTGGAGCTTGACTTCACCGCCGAGGGCGATCCTCTGGCCTGGACCCTCGACAAAATACAGAACCGGCTGCCCATCATGCTGCTGGGGTGCGAAGCTGAATCCACCGCTCGCGCCGTCGATCAGCGCGACGTTGACGCGGCCATTCCCCACATTGTCGCGTGGGCGGAGACCAAGACGCACAACCGGGGCTAGGTAAGCGCAACTTGCATACAGGCGCGATGACGACCCACGGGTTCGGCTCACCAGGCCTGAACCCGTTTTTCTGGCAAACTTCGGTCGCGCCGGTGTCGTTGTGCGGTTGGCAAGGCTGAAATAACGACGGCGCGAGACGCGATGGGCCCCGGAACCGACAGACTGGAAAATGGGTCTTACAACAAGCCGGCCCAACCGAAAATCCAGCCCAGCACTCCGGCGCCGATAATCACCAGGGGCGCCGGCGCCCGGAAGAACATCACCGACCCGAAGGCCAGCAGGGCAATTGCAGCGCCGGCCGCGCTGGGGTCGGCCCGCTCCCACAACAGGAACACCACGCCGACCACCAGACCGATTGCGGTGGCGTTGACCCCCGTGAGGGCTATCCTCACCCAGGGATAACGTCGCACCTGCTCCCAGAAGGGCAGCACCCCGAAGATTATCAGGACTCCCGGCAGGAAGAGACCAACGAAGGCCAGCAGCAGGCCGGGTACGCCGCCGGCCACGGCCCCCAGGTAGGCGCTGAAGCTGAACAGAGGACCGGGCAGCGCCAGCATCAGGGCCAAACCATCCAGGAACTGCTGCTGCGTTACCCAGCCGGGCTCCACCACCTCGGCGCTGAGCATGGGCAACACCACCTGCCCGCCGCCAAAGATCAGCGACCCGGTGCGGTAGAAGGACTCCAGGATTTGCAGCCATGACGAGTCCAGCGCCAGCCGCGCCAGGATCAATGCTCCCAGGAGTCCGAAGAACAACAGCAGCAGCAGGACGCCGGCCACCCGTGAGATTCCCAGGTTGTCCAGTGGGATGCTGCCCGATTGGTCGATGGCGTTGTGTCGTTGCGATCGCAGGGCCACGGCTGTTACCAACCCGCCAAGGGCCAGGATGGCCGGGAAAGCCCAGGGTTGGCGCACCAATATGGTTACCACTGCCCCCAGGAGCATCAAGCCCATGGTCAGACGGGTGTTGACCACTGCCACTCCCAATCTCCAGGCGGCCACCGCCACCAGCGCCACCGTGGCCGGCTGTACCCCGTCCAGCCACTGGGGGCGTTGCCCGTCGTCCAGGAAGGTTGCTACGCCCAGGCCAGCCAGGGCCATAATCGTGGCCGCGGGATATAAAAAGAGCAGAAAGGCCAGCAAGCCGCCCAGCGGCCCGGCTCGGGCCGTACCCACGGCCACCACCATTTGAGTTGAGGTCGGGCCGGGCAGTCCCTGACCCAGTCCGAGCAGTTCCACAAAGCGCTGTTCGTCCAGCCAGCGGCGGCGGGCCACGAAACGCTCCTGCAGCAGGGCGATATGGGCCTGGGGTCCGCCGAAGGCGATCCAACCCAGCGGCAGGAAAGCCCAGGCCACTTCGGCAAGCCTGCGGGGCAGCGACGGCGTGGGTTCGAAATCGCGGTTCTCAGCCTGTTCTTCCATCCGTACATCTTCCGGCGCGTTGGGGGTCGAGGGACATGGCTCGCTGTTCATATCGTGCCATGGCCGGCGAGTTACAAAATTGTGGTCAAGGCTCTTACCAGCATCATGCAACCGGATCCAGTGAGCAGAAGTCCCATGACCAAAAGCAACAGGTTGACGCTGATGCGGCCGGTGAATTTGGCGCCATAATAGCTGCCCACGACGGCCGGGCCCAACAAAATGACCAGGAGGGCCAGATCGGGGCGCGTGTGCAGCACATGGCCAAGCCACCCCAACGCCCCCATCGTCATCCCTATAAACAGGTTGCTGCCTGCCGCGATCCGCGGGTCAACCCGCAGCACCCTGATGATCAACGGGAGCCGAACGGAGCCCAAAACGAGCCCGATGGCGCCCGCCAACAACCCGATCGCGAAGCTCGCGCCGGCTCCCCCGATGGTTCGGGCAACGGTGAATTGACCGGCTGACCCATCAAGCTGGTCCTCGTGCGGTTGTTCCGAGTTGGAAACTCGCCGCCGCCGGTAAGCCAGCAGGGCCAGTTCTATCCCCTGCCACAGAATGAGCCCGCCGGCCAGTGCGATGAGAATGTTGACCGGAGCCTGGTTGCTGAAATAACCGCCCATAAATCCGGCGACGAACGCAGGCGCGCCGATGATGGCCACCAGGCGCAATTTGACCCGCCCGTCACGGAAATGCCGGTAGCTGCCCGTAACGCCAACCACGCTGCTGACGAATATGTTCGCGCTGGCTGCTATCGGGAGCGGCACTCCCAGCATCAGCATCGCAGGGAGGCGCATGGTGCCGAGCGAAAGGCCGATGAGGCCGCCCAGCACCCCGATCAGGAGCGACAGCATCAACAGCAGCGCCGCCAACCAAACCGCAAGGTCGGATGGTAATCCGAGATCAGAGAGAAGCATTATTCCGCCGCTCTACCTCGCCCGGACCTGTGCCGGAGATCGCATCCGTCAGGGCTGGCCCACTGCCTCAGCGACGCCGACTTCCTGCATCAAATCGGAAATCTGACGCCAGGTTTCGTCCTCGATGAAGATACCCTCTGCGCGGCGTTGCAACTCGGTGCGGTATTCGATCTCGCCGGGGTAGAAGACCTCGCTGAACCCGGGCGCCGGCGGCGACGTTTTGACGAACTCGGCGAACTCGGTCATCTCCTGCTTGAAATCCTGGAGGGGGCGGAACTTGGACACGTCGAAGACCGCGAGGAAGCAGCCGTCGTTGTGGCGGGCCTGGGGATCGATGCCGAAACCGAGGCCGGTGAGCAATCCCGAGAACATTTCGACCATGAAAGAGAGGCCGAAACCCTTGTGGCCCTGATCAGCGCCGACGGGGAGGATCGCGCCGCCGGCGGAGTAGTCGTTGGGGTCGTTGGTGGGGTTGCCGTCCTTGTCCACAATCCAGCCGGTGGGTACCTGCTCGCCGCGGTTGCGGGCGAGGCTGATCTTGCCGGCGGCGACGGCGGAGGTCGCCATGTCAAGCAGCACCGTACCCTCCAGGTTGCTGGGCACGCCGATGCAGATGGGGTTGGTGCCGAGGCGTCGGGCGCGACCTCCGAAGGGGGCAACGGCCTTGGGCCCAGCCCCTGAGTCGGCGGTGAGCATGGCGATCATGCCCTCCTGGGCGCAGATGGTCGGGTAGTCGCCGAGGCGTCCGATGTGGCTCTGGCGGCGGATGGTGAAGGCCGCGACACCGCTCTGTTTGGCCTTGTCGATGGCCATGCGGGTGGCCTTTTCGGTTACGACGAAGCCGAAGCCCCAATTGCCGTCAACTACGGCGGTCGTTGGAGTTTCGCTGAGTACCTCGAAGGGTGCCCCGGGAACGATGTGGCCGCGGTCAATGCGCTCACAGTATTCGGGGATATGGATGCAGCCGTGGGAGTCGTGGCCGACGAGGTTGGCCTTGACCTGGTGGGCGGCGACGATTTCGGCCTCGTCGGCGGGCGTCCCCTTGGCCTGATAGATGGCGGATGCGGCCTTGTGGAGGTATTCGGGGGTGAAGATTGGCATGGGAGCCTCCGTGAGGGTCAGGTGCATGGATTCAAAGGATGGAGGGGATTTTAGCAGGTATTCCGGGGGTGATGCGCCGGTATCGCGGCCGCGAGACAAGATCACAAATGAGGGGGGTCGCAATACAGGGCCATTCGATTATCCCGGCGAGAGGCAATTGCTGTTGCCAGAACGGTTTCTCGTTCACCGTCCCCTCGTCCTTCGACAGGCTCAGGATGAGCGGACTACCTTGTCTGTCGTCAACACAGGATGGGCCTGATACCTCGTTCGTCGTCAACAATCGAATGGACCTGGGCCGCAATATCACTGATTTGCCGACGCGCCCTGCCGCCTTTACACTGCCGACAATATCCATTCGAAGGCGGAGGGACGCTCATGAAAGCGGTTTATATCAATGAAACTGGCGGGACGGACGTGCTGGTACACGGCGACCGGCCGGAACCGGAAATTGCGCCGGGAGAGATTCTGATTCGGGTGGGCGGCAGCGCGCTGAATCACCTGGACCTGAACCTGCGGGCCGGCAACTGCCGCCGGTTCCCGCACATCCTGGGGTGCGACCTGGCGGGCGAGGTGGTGCAGATCAGTCCGGACGCGGGCACGGACCTCAAGGTGGGCGACCGGGTGCTGGTGGACAACCGGGTGAAGTGCGGAGGACTCAACCTCTGCGAGTATTGCGCCGCCGGGCACGACCAATGGTGCACTCGCCAGCAGCGCATCGGCGTTGACCTGGACGGTGGCCACGCCGAGTACGTGGTCTCGCCGGCCGTGAACGCCTACACGATTCCCGATGATATGTCCTTCGGTGAGGCGGCCGCGCTGCCCATCGCACTGCATACGTCGTGGCATTGCCTGATCACGCAGGCCAAGCTGCAACCGTGGGACGATGTGCTGGTGCAGGCTGCCGGCTCCGGAGTGGGCAGCATGGGCATCCAGATCGCCAAGATGATGGGATGCCGAGTGATCACCACGGCGGGCAGCGACTGGAAACTGGAAGAAGCCAGGAAATGGGGCGCGGATGAAGTCATCAATTACCGCGAGGTGGACAGCATCAGCGAAACAGTGAAGGACATGACCGACGGACGGGGAGTGGACGTGGTGTTCGACTGCGTGGGCGCGGACGTGTGGCACGAGAACATGCTGTCGCTGGCGCACGAGGGCAGGTTGGTGATTACCGGCGTGACGTCGGGCAGCCAGACCCCAATGGACCTTTCCGTGCTGCACGGGCGACCGTTGCATCTGATGGGCAGCGGCGGGCGCAGCCGGCGGACGATGGCCGACGCGATGAAGATGGTGAACCAGGGAGCGTTGCGCGGCATCGTGGGGCGATCATTCCCGCTGGACGGCGTCGCCGAAGCGCACCAGGTGATGCACGACCGGGACTTTTTCGGCAAGTTGGTGATCGAACACTGACCATCGGGCGGCAGGTGATACAATAACCGACGCCGAGACGGTCAAACAAAATCCACGGAGGCAGTTCCGATATGAGAATCGCTCGTTACATCGCCCATGGCTCCGAACACTTCGGGGTCATTGACGGCGACAACGTCACCGCCATCGACGGCAGCATTTTTGACTCGCCGATCAAACTCACCGACCACACGCACGCCCTGTCGGACGTGAAACTCCTGTCGCCGGTGATGCCCGGGAAGATCCTGGCGATGGGCCTGAACTACACCAGCCACATCGGGGACCGGCCGGCGCCGGAATACCCCATGATTTTCCACAAGACGCCCACCAGCGTCATCGGCCCTGAGGACGCAATCGTGCGGCCCAAAGAGGTGCAGCGGTTCGACGCCGAGGGCGAGATGGTGGTGGTGATCAAGGACCGGTGCCGCAACGTGTCCAAAGAGGACGCGCTGAATCACATCCTGGGTTACACCTGCGGCAACGACGTGAGCGCGCGGGACTGGCAGCAGAAGGACCGGCGGGAGAACAACTCCGACTGGTGGCGGGCCAAGTCCGCGGACACTTTCTCCCCCATGGGACCCTGGATCGAGACGGACGTGGACCCCCACGCGCAGCACCTGCGCACCCGGGTCAACGGCAATGAGGAACAGAACGAAACCACGGCGCACCTGATTTTCGATGTTCCGACCATGATCGAGTTCATCACCCGGTACGTGACGCTGGAAGCGGGCGACTGCATCTTCACCGGCACGCCGGGCACCACGTCCGACATGGCTGACGGCGCGGTCTGCGAGATCGACATCAGCGGCATTGGCGTGTTGCGGAATCCTGTGAAGCTGGAATCGTAGGTTCTGCGGGAACTTCGCGAACGACTATAGGGGCGAATGATTATTCGCCCCTACGAATTTTCGGGGGCGAGCCGGCGGCGTTCTGCGCGGGGTCAGAAGGGGTATTGCACCGGTGCCTCGGCCCGATCCTGGGGCCAGATGACGACCTTGCGTCCCTCCTGGCGCTGCACCAACGCCACCGAGCGACCGATTTGGCGTCCGGACTCGTCGATTTTGAAGCGTCCGTAGAACGTGGTGCAATCCAGATCTGAAGCGGCGGCACGCATCCCGTTGTCATCCAGGGAACCGGCGTCGCGGGCGCAACGCTCCGCGACCAGGCCTGCCGCAAACGCCTGTGCCATGGGGTAATCCACCGGCACGCCGGACGCGGATGCCGCCAGCGTCAGGATTCGCCTAGCCAGTTCCGCGCTTGGGCCAATGTCGGGGCGGGTCACGCTGACCGCCGGTTCCCACTGGCTGGGACCGATGAATCCGTCGGACAACGAACCCAGCCTTTCGGCGAACTCTGCGATGGGTGTGGCGACCACCACGGCGAGACCGATGCTGCTGCGGTTGGGCAGTCGGGCCAACGAATTCGCGGTCAGGATGTCATGTCGGATGCGACCGATCCCCACGACGAGGTCGGGCTCAATTTCGGCGACGGCGCGGGCGATTTCGGCGAAGTGGACGTGCGAAGGCCGATATCGCAGATCCAGGGCGGTGGTGAACCCCATGTCGTGGGCGGTGGACTCCACGCCGCGCGCCACGATTCTGGCGAAGGCGCCGGTATCTATGCGCACGATCACCAGTTTGCTGGCGTCGGGATTGACCTGGCGGGCCAGGGCCGGCGCTCCGACCAGATACTGATCAGCCGGGGTGAGGATGCCGACGACGTTGTTATAGCCGCGGGCATACAGGGCGTCGCCGGCACCGCCGTGGTTCCACATCAACTTGCCCTGGGATTCAGCGACCTCAGCGGCGGCTGTGGTGAGTCCGGCGGAGTACGGCCCGAAAAGCAGGTCCACGTTGTCCTGGGTGATGAGGCGTTCCGTGTTTTGCCGGGCCCCGTCGGCGAGGCTGGCATCATCGTAGTGGACGACGGATACGGATTTTTTGTCGTCGGCGACGGTGAGGCCACCGCGAGCGTTGACGATCTCGGCCCAGGAGGTCAGGCCGGCGAGAGCCTGCCGACCCTGGGTCGCGAATTGTCCGGTGAGCGATGCGGAAATGCCGGCTTTAATTTCGGATGTTGTAACCACAATGAAAATCACCCTTCCCCTCTCCCTCTACGGGAGAGAGGACACGCGGTCAGGTACGCGGACGAAAGATGCCGAAACTGCTGGTATAGCCGTGAAGGAAGGTGGTGCCACTGACCGGGCCGATTTCACCATTGCAGAAGAATCCACCCAGCGGGACGCCGGCGCCCACCTTGTTGTGGAACACCTCGGTGTCGTGGTTGGGCCGCCCGTAGAGGTATTTGCCGCGTCCGAGACACGAAAACAGCAACGCTCCGTGGGCGGGATTTTCGCGGTTGTCGATGGCGTAACGCTCCAGGACGGCGGAAAGGTCGTCGGCGGAGGTGTCGGCGTCGCGAAGGTGGAATTGCACCAACTGTCCTTCCTTCAGCATTTCGCCGATGGCCAGGACGCCGCTGCGCTGGTCCATGCCCATGACGTTGCGAATGAGGAAGTCGCCCTGTTGGGGCTGGTCGATCAGCGCATCCATGACGACGCCAAGGAACAGGGAGTTCTGCATGAGGTCGCGGTCGCGTTGGTCGGCATGCTGGAATATGCCGCGCAACACGTTGATGGGTTGCTCTCCATCGAGTTCCACCAGGAAGTTGCGGTCACTGCGGGTGATGCGCATCGGCTGGCCGATGGGCCGGCAGCCCTGGGCAACCACGGTCTCCACAACGATGTTGCCGTGTAGGGCCACGCCGACGGCTCCGGAATCATGGTAATCGGGCCCAAGGAACAGGCCGTTCTGGCGCGCTCCCTGCCCGGCGCTGGCGAGTCCCCCGATCTTGGCGGCAGCGGGATAGGCGTAGTCCATTCCAAGCAGCAGGTTCTGAGCCGGGAATGACATGGGATCGGCCAGCAACACGAACTGCGGTTGGTCGCCAGGGTCAACGCCGATGGCTTCGTGCCATTCATCGGGGGAGGCGTCGAGGCTCGGCAGGGTGTCGCCCTCAAGGCGGATGGGACGAATGGTGACGCCAGGCAGGCTGGCCGCTGTTAGCGATACGGCCGGCTCCTGCTCGACCTCAGCGCCGCCGCCGATGATGCCACCGCCGGAGCATCCCAGCACGATGGCTTGGGGGCCCAGCATCTCGCCGATGAGTTCGGGCAGAGTGGCGTAGTCGGAGGCGTACTCCGAGGAAGCGAAGACCACGGCCAGATCTGCGGCGTTGTCGCCCAGATTGGAGCGGACTGACGCGACGCATTCGGACAACGCGGCGCGAAGGGTGTTCTGTTGGGATATGGCGGAAGCCCACTGCATGATAAGCACCTCACGGGCTTGCGGGGATGCCCTTAGTGGTTGGCGGCAGTATAGCACAGGGGGCGCGGCGCCACGCTGGCGAATCGGTTGCGAATCACGTTCGTTTCGGCACGAGCGTGGAGGACGAACGGGAGGGCTGGGGGGTCCCCGGTGGCGAAGATCGTCAGAATCGGGCTTTTGGGATTTGGACATTGGGGGTATCCGCGGGGAGAGTTCGCAATCTTGCTACGGCGCAGCCCCTGGTAATAATTTTAAACTTGCCGGTCAGGGTGTCCGCAAGTGGGGTACGGCCTTTCGATCATCCTGTACATCCCTGTAAAAACCCGCCGCAACCTCATCATCCTGTACATCCTGTGCATCCCTGTAAAAACCCCCCTTGACACCACCAATACGAACGTATATCCTAATACCATCTAGATCAAGCAGCTGCTCCACCACAACCCCAGAGAGGCAGATTTCCGGATCGACGGCCAACCCCGTCAGCAACAAATCGCAACCGGTCCAGGTGGCAATTCGCCGATATCCGACCAACGTACTCACCGGCGGTGCCGCACTGGCCCACCGGGATTGTTCGGGCCCGCGTGGTAGGGACTCAACCAAATAGTCCTGCGACCACGGAACTGCCGTTCAAATAGTTGCGTACCGGCCGTGCGCTGACAACGATCCGGAATCCCGCCTCTCACACCAAACCAAAACAACCAACCGAAACAACACCAACCACCAACCAACGAACCACCAACCGCAGGGACGAGAAACCCTCTGCCCCTCCGGAAAGACGGCGCCCGCCCGGCGCCGTCCCACCCTGGTGGTTGGTCAGCGGCCATGCACACGCATGGGCGGTTCTCAAACCTGCCGGCGCATCCCCCAACCCGCCCAGCGATGCAGCGGCCTGACACCTGCCCCTCATCGCTGAGTCAGTCGTCCAACGCGCCGTGCCATTCGATCATTGCTGATAAGCCAGTTAGCCCGCTCATCCTGCGCAACGCGCCAGGGTAATCGAATGGCCCTCGTGTGGAAGGGGCAGTGGTTGACGGGGGACAGACAGAGCGGTGTATCATTTGGCGGCGTTTGGCCCCGGTCGGACGCTGCAAATATCGCAAGGCAGGTGTCCCCATGGCCGAATTGAGTCCAGCTACGGTGCTGGCGGAATTGAAGAAGAATGG
Source organism: Dehalococcoidia bacterium (assembly GCA_963668585.1). Classification (GTDB taxonomy): domain Bacteria; phylum Chloroflexota; class Dehalococcoidia; order Lucifugimonadales; family UBA3495; genus Bin87. Next base: position 2,784,916 of record OY764869.1, read on the forward strand.
TGCTACCCATGTTGTGTGGCTACCGGACAGTGAGACCAATTTCCTCTATGTACTGATGTCCGAGGAACCGGGTCTGGACCTGGTGCCGGTGAGCCGCGAAGGGCACGCTTTTTCCACGGCAGCGGGACTCGCCGCCGGCGGCAAGAAACCGGTGATTCTAATCCAGAACACCGGCATGATGGAGTCTGGAGACTCGTTGCGCGGCTGGGGACTCGGGATGAACGTGCCGGTGGTGATGATGGTGGGATATCGCGGATGGACGCGCCATGGCGTGATCAATGACACGGCGGCGTTCTTCACCGAACGGTTCCTGCACGCCTTCAACATCAATTACTACCTGGTGGAGTCGGACGAGGACGCGGATCGGATTTCGATTGCGTTCGCCGAAGCCGCGCGCGAGAAACGGCCGGTGGCGGTGTTGGTAGGCGATGAGTATCACGGGTTCAACGTGAGCCGCTGATTGGGTTGCTCTTTGAGGTCGCATTGGGGTGGGACCGCGACGGAGCGCGTTGCTTCGCGTCGCGATGGTCTCCCGCAGCCAACCGTTTCGCACCGTGCGAGACGGGACAATACGTTAGGAAGTGTTTGAAATGATGAAAACGGCGGAGATGCTGGAAATTTTCGCGAAGCAGCGGGGCGACGCCATCGTGATACCGGGGCGTGGGGGACGTTTCTGGGTGGACATCAGTGACCAACCGGACCGGGACCTGCCCCTTGGCGATCCGGCCATGGGCGGCCACGCGTCCTTCGCGTTGGGGCTGGCGCTGGCGATCCCGGAACAACGGGTGGTGTTGTTCGACTCGGAAGGCGATGTGCTCATGGGGATGGGGGCGTTGCCGACCATCGCGGAAAAGGCGCCGGAGAATCTGTACCACTTCATGCTGGACAACGGCGTGTACGCCACCACCGGCGGGCAGCCGGTGCCGAACGCAGAGCAGATGGAATATGACGTGGTGGCGCAGGGTTGCGGGTATCCGGCGACCTACTCGATAGACAATCTGGAGGACTTCGCCAGCCAGATTGAAGAGATCCTGGGCCAGCCGGGGCCGGTGTTCGTGGCGTTGAAGATCGATCCGGAGATCATCAACGAGCCCATCAACGCCCGACCGCAATGGCAGCGCAAGTCGCGCAACCAGGCCGTGGCGGATATGCAGGCGGAACTTGGGATTGAACGGCCTGCCTAGCCAGGGTTGTAGTAAATCGCGAAAATCGTCCGCGCTTGCCGCAGTCGCGCAAACCGTGATTATGCTACGGTGATAATCGATATGTGCGAATACCGTTGACTGACCCCAAATGCAGTCGGCTCCAGTCGCCCGGCGGGAGCGCCGTAATGACCATCAATACCAGCAATACCACCACGACCAATACCAGCCATAACCTGGTGGGCAACGCCCTGCAGCTGCTAGCCGTCGGGTTGGGTCCATACGTGGTTGACAGGCTGCGCGAAGCTTCCGGGAGAGGCCGCTACGTCCCAGACGACATTGACACGATTGGGGACGTGGAGACCGACGTAGCGGTCATGCTCAGGGTGATGGCCAGCGGATGGCACGAGGTGTTTCGGGAAGTCCTCGGCCCCATGGAACGCAGCCTGGTATCGGAAACCCGAGAAATCCGCAACCGTTGGGCTCACATGGACGCTTTTGACGACGACGACCTGGACCGGGCACTGGATTCCATCGGTCGGCTGCTGGATGGAATCGGAGCCGGGGACGAGGCGGAGCGCGTGCATCGGGCCAAGCACCGGCTGCGGACAAGACGCTACGCGCCGGAGAAATCGGGCGCGAAGGCTGCCGCGCAGGCAGACGATTCCGTTGAATACCGCCCGGACCCGGGCAGTTCTCGGTCCGCGCCACACGATTACGACACCCTCGAAGTGGCGAGTTCCCATCCCGATCCCGCGAGCAGGTCGGCGGACCCGTTGGAGATGCCACGCACCCCCGGAGTGGATTATGGGGATCGCAGCATGGCCATCATTGAGCAGGGCATCGCAAATCGTCAGAAAGGGGATTTCGGCCGAGCGATCGCCGATTTTGGGGAGGCCATTGGCGTCAATCGGGAGAACGCGGATGCGTGGTATCACCGCGGGTTGACCTGGGGACACATGGGAGAATTCCGGCGGGCGATCAACGACTTCAACCGAGTGATCGCGTTGGACATCGGGTACGCTGACGCTTACAACGGCCGCGGATACGCACGGTATTGCCTTGAGGACTATACCTCGGCGGTGTCGGATTTTGAGCACGCGCTCCTGCTCGACCCGGATGACCAGTTGACCCGGATCAACCTCGAGAAGGCGAGAGTCCATATCACCTGACCGGGCGCGGGTTGCAACCGACTGGCGTTGAAGCCGGGCGTTTCAAGGCCGGCGTGAATGTCCCGCTGATATGGTGCGTCCCTCGACAAGTTATTGAGGAGCGAGACGGCGGGTCCTCAACGATTCAGAAAAGGCTGTGGCGTTGGAGACTGACGGTAACGTAATGGCAGCGCGTGCGGGATAATCAGGCGGTTTCTCCGAGAAACTCGCGCATTCGATCGACACACCACTCCGGATAGATCACGTTCACGCCGTGTCCCAGGCCGGGCCAGGCGACCAGGCGGCTGTTGGGGATTTCGGCGGCCATGAATTCCTGCTGTTCCATGCTGGTGGTGAGGGACTCGTCGCCGGTGAGCAGAAGGGTGGGAACGGCGATGTCCTTTAGGTGTGGGCCGAAATCGAGGCTGTCGAGGTAGCTGTGCAGGGCCTGGCCGATGTCGCCGGGCGTCTTGTCCATCTCTTCGATGTACCAGTCCTTGAGGCCCTCGGGGGCGTGGCGCATGTCGAGGCGGAAATTGATGGTGGCGGCCGACCAGGCTCCGATGCCTCCCTGTTCCATGGTGGCGAGCCAACTGCCGCCGGGCGTAGCGTTTTCGCGGCGGGTCAGCCTGCACGGCGAATTGCAGAGGACCAGGGCGCGGCAACGGTCGGGATAATCGTGCGCGAACTGCATGCCCATGATCCCGCCGAAGGACTCGCCGACATAGACCACCCGCTCAGCGCCAGCATCGTCGAGGATGGCCAGGAGATCGGCCATCAGGGTGTCCAGCGTGGGCTGGTACCGGTCGGGGTCGATTACCGAGTGTCCCATGCCGCGCATATCGGGGCGGATGACGCGGTATTCCCGGGCCAGCAGGGGCGGCCAGTTGTACCAGAAGTTGCCGTTGCGGGAGAAACCGTGCTGCAGCACGATGGCGTCGGGAGACGTGCGCCAGGGGTCGGTGAAGTCGTCCAGGTAGTAGTGGAGTTGGGCATCTCCGCGCTGGATGGTGGGCATCTTCGGCCTCCCTGATTGCAGATTGCGCTGGTATAGCATACCCTTGACCGAGCGGCAAATGCGCGATCCGGCGGTGCGCCGCGTCCCATCAGAGGAACTGACATTATGACGCCAGCGCTGGGACCGGAAGCATTGTCCCAATCCCAGATCCAGGCACGTCTGGACGGGCTGATGCAAGAGTTGCAATCAGCCTCCCGCTTGCAGATCGGGTATCCCACCAACCAGACCTATGAGTACAGTGATCTGTCGGATTTTCTGAATTACTCAATCAACAACGTGGGCGACCCTTTCCACGAAAGCAACTACCGGAGCAACAGTCACGCGTTCGAGCGTGAGGTCGTAGGCCGATTTGCCGGTTTGATGCGCATAGACCCGGAAGATGCGTGGGGATATGTCACTTCGGGCGGGACGGAAGGGAACATGTACGGGCTGTACCTGGCCCGGGAGTTGTTCCCCAACGCGATTTTCTACTTTTCGGAAGAGACGCATTACAGCGTTCTCAAAAACGTCCGGGTACTCAACGCCCGGCACATCATGATCCGGCGCCAGGACAACGGTGAGATCGACTACGATGATCTGTACGAAATGATACGGGTCAATCGCGATGTTCCGGTCGTGATAATGGCGAACGTGGGCACCACCATGCGTGGAGCGGTGGACGACATCCCGCGGGTGATGGCGATGCTGAGTGACCTGGCTATCACCAACTCGTACATTCACACTGACGCCGCGCTGAGCGGGATGATTCTACCGTTCGTGGACGATCCGCAACCATTCGGATTTGACGTTGGCATCGACAGCGTATCGGTGAGCGGCCACAAGATGATCGGCGCGCCCCTGCCCTGCGGGGTGGTGCTGACCAAACGGCCCTACGTGGAACGCGTGGGCCGGGCGATAGAGTACGTTGGAGTGCAGGACACTACGCTGTCCGGTTCCCGCAACGCGTTCACGCCGTTGATGTTGTGGCAGGCGTTTGCCCGCTATGGAGATGAGGGATTCCGCAAGTTGGTGGCCGGGTCGTTGGACATCGCCGCATACGCGGTGGCGCAATTCAACGAGCATGGTATCCCGGCGTGGCGCCACAGGAACTCCATCACCGTGGTGTTCCCGCGCCCGGCGCCCGAAGTGTTTGCCAAGTGGCAGATGGCGCCGGAGGGGGACATCACGCACATCATCACCATGCCGCACGTGACTCGCGAGATGGTGGACGAACTGGTAGCCGATTGCGCGAGATGAGGAGTTCTTTGCAATGAACCAACCGGACGGCTTGAACCGGATCGTGGTCATGGCTGACGACGAAGTGGGGGTGATAGCAGACATCACTGGGGCGTTGGCGGCAGCACGGATCAATGTGGAGAGCATCAACACCGAACCGTCGGGTGAACGGGGCGCGGTCATTCTGACCGTGGACGACTACGACCGGGCGTTGTACGTGCTGAATCAGGCGGGGTTCAAGGCGGTTGGAGATGACGCGCTGGTGGTTCGCCTGCCTGACGAGCCGGGCTCCCTTGCGGGCGTTGCAGATCGGTTGAAACAGGCGGGCGTCAACATTCAGAGCATGCACATTCTGAATCGCCAGGACGGGCAGGCGATGATAGCGCTGAAAACCGACGACCGGATGCTGGCGATTGACGCCATCGGCAGCGATCGCATCGTCTGAATCCGTGGCCGCGCACCAACGCAACGGACAGGAGGCCGTCTCATGCCAGCACGAACGGGAGCACAGTACATCGCCGGACTGCGCGAGCGCGCCGCCGAGATTTATATCGGCGGTGAACGGGTCGAAGACGTAACGCTGCACCCCGCGTTTGCCGGCGGGTTGCAGACGGTGGCCGGGCTGTTGGACATGCAGAACGACCCGGATTTACGCGATGAAATGACGTACACATCGCCGAGTACCGGGGACCCGGTGGGGCTATCGTTCATCATGCCCCGCAACGGCGAGGATCTGGCCAACCGGCGCAGGATGATGCGCAACTGGGCAAAGTTTTCGTGCGGGATGATGGGAAGGACACCCGACTTTTTGAACGTGGCCGTTATGTCAATGGCGGCGGCGGCGGATTATTCCGGCATGAACCGGCCGGAGTTCAAGCAGAACATCCTGAACTACTACGAGTTCATCCGCGAAAACGACATCGTGATGACGCACACGCTGGTGAACCTGCAGCGCAGCAGATCCGTGGGCGCGACGCCGTTTGACGACCGCACGGAGGTGGCGTTGTCGGTGGTCAAGGAGACGGACGCTGGGATCGTGGTGCGCGGCGCCCGGGTGCTGGCGACGCTGGGTCCGCTGTCGGACGAAATCGCGGTGTATCCGGCGCGGACGCGACGGGTGCCCAGCGGCGAAGAGGGCAAGTACGCCTTTGGGTTTGCGATTCCCTGCAACACCGAGGGGCTCAAGTTCCAGTGCCGAGACAGCGTTGATCTCGGACGGTCTCACTTCGACCATCCGGCCGGCAGCCGATTCGAGGAAATGGACGCCATCGTGTTCTTCGACGATGTGCTGGTTCCGTGGGAGCGCGTTTTCCTGTACGACGACGTCACCCTGTGCAACCAGTGGGGGGAGCGCACCAACCGCAACGCCCACACCGGGCACCAGGTGGTGACGAAAAATGTGGTGAAGTGCGAGTTCATGCTTGGTCTGGCGACGCTGATGGTGGACACCCTGGGGTCGGGGGACTTGCCGGCGACGCAGCATCTCATCGCCGAGATCATCGAGAACCTGGAGATCACCAAAGCGTTGCTGGCGGCATCGGAGGCGCAGGCCTCGGTTGACGAGTGGGGGATATTCTGCCCCGACTATCGACCGCTGCTGGTGGCCCGGAAGAAGATGATCGAGATGTACCCTCGGATGGCGGAGATACTGCATTACCTGGGATCAAGCAGCCTGATGGCGTTGCCGGCCGAGGCGGATCTGAACGGGCCGCTGGCCGAGGACATACGCCGCTATATGGACACCGACACCGCGACGGCAGAGGAACGGATCAGGCTGTTCCGGTTGGCGTGGGACGTGTCGTGCAGCGCGTTCGGCAGTCGGCAGACGCTGTACGAGCGTTATTTTGGCGGAGACGCCGCCAGGAACGCGGCGTTGCTCTACCAGATTTATGACCGGGGAGCGCAGCGCGACCTGGTTGAACATTTCCTGTCTCTGGAGTGAACGCAATGATCACCGTTTCCGAGATAAACATCGCGCCGGTCAAGTCGATGGCGCTGGTGCCTCTGACCTCGACCAACCTGGATTTGGGGGGTATTCGGGACGACCGGCGGTTTTATCTGGTGAATCAACACGGGAGGCTGCTGACCAGACGACAGGTCGGCAAGTTGGCGCAGTTGGCGGCATCCTGGGACGCGGACGCGGACGTTTTGCGGATCATGTTTCCTGACGGGACAAAACTGGAGGGTTCGCCGGAACTGGACCGACCGGTGTGGACGATTGTTTGGGGTCGCCGGGTGCGAGGTCGGGCGTTGCAGGGTGACTGGATGCAGGCCATCAGCGAATTCTGCGGCCAACCGGCGACGTTGATGATGTCGGACCTGCCATGCCAGGTATTCGACGAATTTCCCGTATCGGTGCTGTCGCGGAGTTCGGTGGAGCGGCTTTCCGGGGAAATGGGGATGTCGGACGACGAGTGCCTTGCCACCGATCGGTTCCGGCCCACGCTGCTGCTGGATGGCTGCGAGGCTCACCAGGAGGACGGGTGGATGAACCGGACGATGGCGGTGGGCGACGCGGTGGTGCGCATTCTGGCGCCCGACCCGCGCTGTGCCATCGTGAACCAGGACCCGGTTACCGGGGAGACTGACACGGACGCGGTAAAGTCCATCCTGGGATATCGCCCGAATCCGATGGCCGCGTATTTCGGGGTGTATGGCATCGTGGAGAAGCCGGGAGTGGTCCGGATCGGCGACGTGGTGAGCGTCGAGTGAGGCGCCCGGGCGGCATCACGACCGCCCGAGTCCGTAGGCCCGCCGCGCGGCGTCAACATGAGTGGCGTCGCGCTAATGTTTGCTGCGGGGTTCCGAGGCCATTCGATTGTCTTGGCGACAGGACATTTGCTGATGCCAGCACGGTTCCCTGCTCACCGTCCGCTCGTCCTTCGACAGGTTCAGGATGAGCGGACCGGCTTGTCTATCGTCAACACCGGATGAGCGGACGACCTCAACGATTGCCAATATTGGGAAGGCCATGGGTGAGCGTCCCGACGGTTTGCCACCGATGGACACAAACCCTAGAATGGGGCCGTGCCCGGGGCGTCGTTTCGCGCCACTTCTGCCGGGACCGACGGTGGAAACCATGCGAATGCCGGGACAAAGGCGGAGCCAGGAACCCGACGAAGTGGGACAACGGGCAGGGCTGTTCGCCGAATCCATTCGGGATGGCGACATGGATCTGGCATGGTCGATGCTGTCCAAGGAGACACGCGGAATGCGGATGGGCGTGTGGGCAACGCGCCTGAGCATAGATATGCAGTTGGCTTACCGGGCGGCATACGACTCGAGCCATCCGATGCGGGCCTCGCTGCTGGACGACTTCCGTACCACGGTTTTGAGGTTGTGGCCGCTGGAAGACCTCTCGGACTTGGCGGCCGCTCCGACTCGGTACGTTGACGACGAGCACGCGTTCGTTTTCCTGCCGTTTGGGGTTACCGACGAGACCGTGGTGCAGCACAGTCGGCTGATGTCGGGACTGATGATACCCATGCTGTACGAAGACGCCCAATGGCAGATTGACCTGCCCGGCTGGCGCTTCCTGGACCCGCCCGGTTCCGGCGGCAATGGCTAAACGGCGGGGACGCACCCGCTCCCGGGGAGTGCGGGCGGATGCCTCGTCACAGGAGTTGACGCCGCAGGGATCAGCACGGGACACCACACGAACCAACGGCTCGCGGGCGGATTCGGCCGACGGTGTTTGCGCCCTCTGCGAGCGCGACGTCGAACGGTTTACGGTGCACCACCTTGTTCCTCGCGCGAGGGGCGGAAATCACGGGCCAACAGCGCGATTCTGCTCGACGTGTCACCGGCAAGTCCACGCGATGTTTTCGGAGACCACGCTGGCCGAGGAGTTGTACAGCGTGCAGTTGCTCCGGGAGAATCCGCGAGTGGCGTCGTTCCTTCGGTGGATGCGCAAGCAGCGCAGCGCGGCTTTTCGGGTGCGGCGGTCGCGGGAACGAGGATGACGCCGAAATGCGGGTGTTATCCTATTCCTTGGATTGAACACATTGAACGACCGCGGGAGCGCAATTCCAATCTGATGATTGTGGGGCCGCCGTCGAAAACCCGGGGCAAGAATCTTGTTACATGGCGACGTCAACTGAGATTGCGGACGTTGTGATCATCGGCGGCGGCGTGATGGGTTGCAGCATCGCGTGCAACCTGGCGTTGACGGCTGGAAATCACGGTTTGAGGCGCATAGTCCTGCTGGAACGTGAAACCCTGGGCAGCGGTTCGACGGGCCGCAGCAGCGCGGCAATCCGGATGCACTACTCCACTGCCATCAACGCGGAACTGGCGTGGCGCAGCCTGCAGATTTTTCGAGACTTCGGTTCGGTGATTGGCGGGGATTGCGGTTACGTGGAAACGGGATACCTGGTGTTTGCCGGCGCAGATGATCTGCCGACGTTCCGCGCCAACATCGCCACTCAGCAGTCGGTGGGAGTGATAACCGATATCATCGGCGCGGCCGACGCGGCGGCCCTGGCGCCGGGGTTTGCCGTGGAGGACGCCGCCGCCATCGCTTACGAACCGTACTCTGGGCATGCCGACGCATCCGGTACGGCTTACGCATACGCGACCCGGGCGCGAGGGGAGGGCGTGTCGATCCGACTGCAAAGTCCGGCGGCCGGCATCGAGACCAGCGAGGACGGCAGCCGGGTGACGGCGGTTACCACCACCGATGGCTCTCGTATTGAGACGGGAATCGTGGTGGTGGCGACCGGGCCGTGGTCCGGCAATTTCCTGCGGGCGCACGGGATAGCAGCGCCCCTGATTGCGACGAGACACGAGGTTCTGCATTTCCGCAGGCCGTTGGACTTGTTGCCGCGCCATCCCGGCGGGGCCGACATCAGCAACCGGATCTACTTCCGACCGGAGGGTCAGGAACTGACGCTGGTGGGGAACGGCAATCATTCGGACGAGGTGAAAGATCCTGAGGTGTTTGCCCAGCGAGCCAGCCCGGCGTTCATTGAGGACGTTTGGCAACGCGTGACGCGGCGCATTCCGCCCATGGCGGATGCCGAGTTGGCAGGTGGATATGCCGGACTCTATACCAATACGCCTGATTCTCACGCCATCATGGATCGCATCGAGGGCGTTGACGGTTTGTACCTGTGCAGCGGGTTCAGCGGCCACGGGTTTAAACTTTCGCCGATGGTGGGGATGTTGATGGCGGAGTTGATCGGCAACGGACATGCCACCACCGTGGACATTTCTCCCTTGCGACTGTCCAGATTTGCCGAGGGCGCGCTCAACAACGCCGGTTACGGCTTCGACGTGTTCGCGTGACCGACGATTCGCGCGCCGCCTCGGGCGCCGTAGCCGTCGAAGTGAAGGGCCTGACCAAAACCTTTGGGCGCGTGAGGGCCGTCGACGGCATAGATCTCAGCATTCCGGCCGGGGGAGTCTTTGGGGTGCTTGGGCCGAACGGGTCGGGCAAGACGACGTTGCTTTCCATGCTGGCCGGATTCATCGGCCCATCGTCGGGGGATCTCAACCTCATGGGGCAATCGGGAGTTGCGGGGTTGCAGGACGCCCGCGCTCGCATGGGCGCATTGATCGAGCGGCCGATCTTCTGGCCGTACCTCTCGTGCCGTGACAATCTCAAAGCGCTCCAGGGAATCTATGGGTGCAGCGGCGGGAGTGAGGAGATCGCAGGGATGCTCAGCATGGTTGGCCTGGATGGTGACGCGGCGGGGAGAAAGTTTCGCAACTGTTCCACGGGCATGAAACAGAGGTTGGGGATCGCGGCGACGCTGCTCGGCGACCCTTCCCTGATTATTCTCGACGAACCCACCAATGGGCTGGATCCGGCAGGGATCATCGAAGTGCGTGAGTTGATCCGCTCGCTGGGTCGCTCTGAGACACCTGACCGCGGCGGTTCGCGCACCGTGATCCTTGCAAGCCATCTGCTGAACGAGGTGGAGCAAGTGTGCGATCAGGTGGGTATCCTGGACAAGGGAAAGTTGCTGTATTCGGGACCCGTAGCCGAGATGGGCGGACGCCGCGCGGTATTCGTGCGTACCACCGACGACTCGCAGGCCGCAGACTTGCTGCGCAAGGCCGGCTGGGACGTGCGGGACGACGATGAGGTTGGGCTGGAGGTAACAGTGGGCGAGGGTAGGGAATGGGAAGTGAGTCGGGTTCTGGCGGAGGCCGGGGTGTACATAGCGGAGATGCGTGCAGTTGGAGGCACACTGGAAGCAGTATTTCTGGATGTTACCGCAGGCCAGGAGACCGGATGTTGAGCGTGTCTGTCAGCGGCTACCTGGCGGCGATACGCTGGGAATGGTTCCGACTGCAACGTCGCGTGGGTTTCTGGGCGGTCATCGCGATTTTCGGACTGGCCGTCGCGTTGTCACTGGTCGGAGCGATCGCATCGCAGAGCTTCCTGCCGACCCGGTTTAACCTGCCAGCGCACGCCTTCCCCAATGTGGTATTCGAAACCCTGGCGCGGTTGGGGCCGTTTTTCAGCGTTGTCCTGGCGGGCTTCGTATTTGGGGCTGAGTTCGGTTGGGGAACCTGGCGAACCCTGTCGGCGCGGGGGCGCGGACGCGAACAAATCGTACTGCCCAAGATGCTGTTGGGCGGGTGCGTGCTGGTTGTAGTGTGGGCCACCGCGTGGTGCGCTTCATCCCTGGTCGGTCTGGTCGCCGGCGGCAGTTCCGCCACTGAGTTGGGCACGGCCCTGCCCGGTTTCCCGGACGGATGGGGAGCAACTGCGATCAATTTCTGGAGCACCCTGCCGGCGGCGGCGGCATACCTGACGCTGGGGGTCCTGCTCTGCATGGCGGGGAGATCTACGGCATTCGGCGTGGGCGTCGGCATCGCCATCGTGATCGCTGAATCCGCGGGGATTCCGCTGCTCAGAGCGCTAGCGGCCCTGTGGTGGGAGGTCGATCTGGATGGGTATCTCCGCTGGACGCTTAGGGGCGTTTCCGACGGGTTGTCAGGTAAAGACGAGTTGCACTCGGCGGTTTTCCTGCCGGCGTTGCTGGCGTACATGACGGTATTCTGCACCGTGTCGCTTTGGATAATCAGGATACGCGACCTGGACAGCGGCAATGGATGATGCAATTCAAGGACCTGCTGATTAATGCCTTTGGACTCCCCATATCGCTCAAACGGAGCCGGCCGAAGGATCGTTGCTGAGCGTGTGGATGGGTTGCGCACTGAGAGTTACGACGCCATTTACGGTTCTATGATCACCGCCCGCTCGTGGTTCGACAGGCTCACCATGAGCGGACTACGTGCTGTGCCATGAGGGGCTGCCTGCGCTCGCTTGGGCGGACTGCCTGCGCTGCTGATAACAATTCGGAAGTCTGGCGGCATCGCCACGGGTTGCTTGTGACCGGCATGGGTTAGGCTATAATGGCGACGCCCTCGCGCGGATCCAGCTTGTCATTGCGTTTCGTTCGGTTGCATGCGCAAACCAGTCGCTGCCGGGAAAGCAATGGCCAATGATGAGGAGACTCGGAGCGGTGTTTAACGCGTACGGTTACTGGATTCTCGCTTTCGCGAGAATGACGAGACGAACGGTAAATGCTAGTCGCTGCGATGACCGGCGGTGATACCGGGTGCGCGTGAATGGCGAGGCGTTGTTGCCAACAGGAAGGAACTCACAAAGCATAAGAACGGCGGGATGTCCGCAGGAGCAATTTCCGGAACAAATCACGAGGGCGGTGCAAGTGGCCGGCGGGTCTGCCGGTCTCGGCGCAGGTGTCCAACCAATCAGGGAATCGATGATATGACTGCTTCATTCACTCCGACGGGTCCCGTAGCCATCAATTCGGCGCGGCTCAATGACAACCTGAATGCGCTGGGCCAGATTGGCAACACCCATGACGGGATGCAGCGCGTTGCGTTCTCGGCCTTCGACGTGGCGGGACGCGATTACGTGATGGACCTGATGCGACGCGCCGGAATGTCGGTGCGGATTGACGCCGCCGGGAATATCATCGGGCGGACGGAAGGCAGCGGGCCGGCGTTGCCAGCCATCGCGATGGGGTCGCATACCGACACGGTGCCGGCGGGCGGACAGTATGACGGCGCGTTGGGAGTCATCGCGGCCATCGAAGTGGTGCAGGCGTTGACGGATGCGGGACAAACGCCCAGGCATCCGGTGGAAGTGATGGTGTTCACAAACGAAGAGGGAACCAGTTTTCACCGCTGGCTGCTGGGCAGTCGCGCGGTCGCGGGGCTGTGGGAGGCCGAAGACTTCGCCGCGGTTGCCGATGACGGCACGACCCTGGCCCTCAGTTTGCCCGACATCGGCGGCAATATCTCGCGCATTGCGGAGGCCCGCCGGCGGCCCGACGAACTGGCGTGCTACCTGGAATTGCACATCGAGCAGGGCCCTACCATGCACCGGGGCGGGTATCCCATCGGCATAGTGACGGGCATCACCGGACGGTCGGTGTATCAGATCGATATTGTCGGAGAGGCGAATCACGCGGGAACCACGCCGATGGCGCTGCGGAAAGACGCGATGTCTGCGGCGGCGCAAATCGCGCTCAAGGTGCGGAGCATCGCCGGAGAGATGGAGATTTGCCGGGTGGGCACCGTGGGTAGCATGGACGTCCACCCCAACGCGGGCAACGTGATACCGGGCCGCGTGCTGATGGGCATTGAGTTCCGGGACGAACGGATGGAATCGCTGGCCGCCGCCGAGGTCGAGTTGCGGCGCACCGCCGAGGAAATGGCTCACGCCGAGCAGGTGGCGATTTCAGTTACGGCCCAGCGCAACACGCCATCGGTTCCCATATCCGGGAATATGCAGCAACTGGTCGCCGACGCGGCGGGAGGGGCCGGGCTCACACACATCAACCTGCCCAGCGGAGCGGGCCACGATGCCCAGGCCATTGCGTCGATCACGCCGTCGGCCATGATATTCGTGCCCAGCGTGGGCGGTATCAGCCACGCTCCGGCCGAATACACCACGCCACAGGACTGCGCCAACGGGGCGCAGGTGCTGCTGAACGCCCTGCTTTTGGCAGACGGACGCTGATCAACTGCTATAATCCTTTGCCATGGAACTTTCCGGCGATTACAAATTCAACAAACCGCCGCAAGCCGTCTGGGATGCTCTGATGAACCCGGACGTGCTGGCCGGCTGCATACCCGGTTGCCGCAGCATTGAACCGGACGGCCCCGACCGCTACCGCGCGGTGGCGACGGTGCGGGTCGGCCCGGTGAGCGGCCAGTTCACGGCGACGGTGGCGTTGTCCGACATGGACCCGCCGAATTCGTACCGGATGACGTTGGAGGGTTCGGGCAACCTGGGCTTCGCCAATGGCACCTCCACGGTGACGCTGGCTCCGGCCGACGATGGCGGTACGAACGTCCACGTCGATACCGACAGCCAGGTGGGCGGACCGGTGGCGAGGGTGGGCCAACGGATGATGGGTTCCGTGGCCAAGGGAATGATGGACCGGTTTTTCGGGTGCCTCGCCGAATCGGTGTAAGCGCCCTCACCGCGACGCCCTCCCGTCAGGGGAGAGCGATTCATTTATTGGAGAAGCCATATGCCGTTGGTTGATGATCTGCGGGCCAAATATCACCAGCAATGGGAAGACATGGTCACGCATCCGTTTGTAACTGAGATGGGTGACGGCAGCCTCGACATCACGAAGTTTCGCAACTACTTCCGGCAGGACTATGTGTTCTGCGAGGACCTGGTGAAGCTGACGTCGATCGCCATTGCTAAGGCGGCCCCCGATTATGAGGCGGGCAAAATCCTCAATGGGTTCCTGACGAATTTCCTTTCCGCTGAGAACGACCTGTTCCTCAACGGGTTTCACGATTTGGGAGTGACTGCCGAACAGTACCAGGCCACCGAGGCCTACCCAGTTACCCAGGCGTTTGGAGATTTCATGGTGCGCACGGCGTACGAGGGCGACTTCGACGACCTGATAGCGCTTTTCTACGTTACCGAAGGGACATACCTGGACTGGGCATCGCGGCTGATCAACTCGGGGGCGGAACCCAACAACGCCGTGTACCAGGGCTGGATTAACATCCACAGCCCGGCAGTGCTGGGCGATCTGGTGGATTGGTTCGCCGCCCGCCTCAACCACGCTGCCGATAGCGCCTCCGCCGCCAAGGTTGCCAACCTGGAGCGCATCTTCAGAACCACGCTACGTTACGAGTACCTGTTCTGGGAAGCGAACTACTACGGCCAGCGGTGGCACGACGAGGGCTGACGAAAAGGACATGAGCGTTTCGGGTCGAAGTCCGGAATCCGATCTGCGGCGACAGGCGCGAGATCGCGTTGGGGCCAAACTCTCCTTCCTGGTCCACCTGGTCCTGTACATCGCTGTCAATGTGTTCTTGGTGACGGTCAACCTACTGTCCACGCCAGAGCATCTGTGGTTCTATTGGCCCATGCTGGGCTGGGGAGCCGGCCTACTTTCCCACGGCGCCTACGTGCTGTTGCCACCCAGGTGGAAGGCGATGGTAGGCCGCATGGAAGAGCGGGAACTGCGCAAGTTGCAGGGAGACTGAGCCCTCGCCGGCGCAAGGGCAATCGCCATTTGCCCTTGCCATTCCCTGCGCTTGGTGGCAATCTTGCCGCCAGCGCAACCGGCGCCGGTATCAACGCGGCGCCACGGAGGGAATGAAAATGACCACCAACCAAGTGCCCAGCCGGGAAGAGGTGCTGGGATACCTGAAGGATGACGTGAACTGGGGCCGCTGGGGACCGGACGACCAGAAAGGCGCAGTTAACATGGTGGACGACGCCAAGCGTCTGCGGGCGGCCGGGCTGGTGAAGAGTGGGCAGGCGGTGTCGCTGAGCCGCGAGTTTCCAGTGACGCCGGCTCCCAACAACCCGACGCCGGCGATCCACTACATGCGGAAGGGTCCGCGCGAACCGGGCGGCGGGATGTCCACCGACTACTACGGCATTTCGTATCACGGCACCGCCACCACTCACCTGGACGCGCTGTGCCACGTCTGGGACCACAACGGGATGTGGAACGGAAAGGATCCCAACGAAATGATCCAGTTCGACGGCGCCAAGTATGGATCGGTGGAACACTGGAAGGAAGGAATCATCACCCGTGGTGTCCTGTTGGACGTGCCGCGCTACCGGGGCACCGACTATGTGACGCAGGAAACGCCGATCCACGGTTGGGAGTTGCAGGAAATCTGTGACGCGCAGGGCGTGCAGATTGAGCCCGGCGATGCGCTGGTGGTGTACGGCGGACGCGAGAAGTGGAACGCTGACGGCAATCCGATCTGGGGCAGCGACCCGGCGCTGCGGCCGGGGCTGCACGCATCCACGCTCAAGTTCATCCGCCAGAGCGACTGCTGCGTCCTGGTGTGGGACATGATGGACCACA
Organism: Dehalococcoidia bacterium; assembly: GCA_963668585.1. GTDB lineage: Bacteria > Chloroflexota > Dehalococcoidia > Lucifugimonadales > UBA3495 > Bin87. The sequence goes on from OY764869.1 coordinate 2,800,781, forward strand.
CGCCGAACGGATACGACCTGCCTTGGTCGGTGCACGGCAGCATCTTCGCGTACGGGATCGGTCTGCTGGACAACGCCCTGCTGCAACCGCTGGCGGAGGCGTGCGCGGCCGCCGGCCGGTGGGAGTTCATGCTGACAATCAACCCGCTCCGCGTGGTGGGCGGGACGGGGTCGCCGGTGAATCCGGTGGCGATTCTGTAGCCTGGAGGCTTGCAGCGGCGGCTCGAGAGGGTCGCCGCTATGCGATTACGGCGCGCGTTTGTCGGAGACGATCCGGCCGTTTTTGATCACCAATTGCAACCGGCGCAGGTTGTTGATGTCATCCAGCGGGTTTTCGGCGACGACGATCAGGTCAGCTAGTTTGCCGGCCTCGACAGTGCCGAGTTGATCGCCAACGCCGCATAGCGCCGCAGCGTTGCGTGTGGCGGCCTGCAGGGTCTGCCAGGTGGTGGCGCCGTCGCGCACCCACAGGCCCATTTCCAGGAGGGCGGCGTCCTTGAGGGGGCGAATGTCCGACCCCAGGGCCATCTTCGCGCCGGAGTCGAGGGCGCGGCGGAACCAGTGGGCGTGTTCCTCGGCGGCAGCATCGGCACGGCACTGGAGTTCCATGGCAATGTTGCGCTGGGCCAACCAGTCCTCTTCGTATTTGTTCTGCGCCTGTCCGACGGTGAGGTGGGAAATGGCGAGGGTCGGCACGTACCAGGTGGGTGATTCGGACAGAGTGGCGATGCACTCCTCGTCCATGATGTAACCGTGCTCGACGGTATGCGCTCCGAGGCGCAGCGCGGATTTCACAGCGTCGGGGTTGGCGGCATGGGCCATCACGGGGAACTCGCGCTGGCGGCAGATCGCGAAGGCGGCGGCTAACTCGTCTTCGAGCAGGAATGAATGCCAGTGGCGGTCCCAGTTCGGCCCCATGATGCCGCCGGTGAGGTTCAACTTGATGTGGTCAACGCCGTTTTTGATCTGTTCGCGAATGGCCTGGACGAATCCGTAAGGGCCGTCACACTCCCGCGCCTGGCCGGAAGTGAGGAAGTGTCCTCCGGTGGTGGTGAGGAAATGGCCGCAAGCGAAGACGCGGGGGCCGGGAACATCGCCGGCGTCGAATACCCGCTTCCATGCCACGTCCATGAAGTGCGCCGCTCCGCCACAGCGGACGCCGGTGACGCCGGCTTCGGTCAACGCCAGCGACAACTGACGGCCAAAGTTGGCGGTTTCCTGCGCCGGCGTTGTCCCCGGGGGCACCGGATACTCCGGATGGATGTGCACGTCCCACAAGCCCGGCAGGAGGAAAGCGCCGCCGAGATCAATTACACGGGTATCGCCGCCAGGCGAAACAGGAACGGCTGAGCCGACCTCGACGATACGGTCGTCCTCAATCACCACGGCGGCGGCGGCGGAAACACCGGGGTTGATGGAGTCGATCAGACTGGCGTTGGTCAGTACCAATGACATTGGCTGTGGCCTCCGGTTGGCGTAGGCAAGGTTGAGATATTATATGCCGGGAAGCGCATAATCCGGGAGGCTGCCAAGTTTTTGCCTGAGACACCCCGGGAGATCTTGCTGCGGGCGCCCTGCCAGGGATACTTCGGCGGGACCGCTTCAAGACCATACGATTGTCTGGAATTAGGATGCTGCGTCCTTTCGACTTTGCTTCGGTAGCCGCCCGACCATGGATCACCGCCCGACCATGGATCACCGCCCGACCGTGGATCACCGCCCGACCGTGGATCACCGCCCGACCGTGGTTCGACAAGCTGACCATGAGCGGGCTACCTATGCGGGCAAGAGGTTACTGCTGCCTGTTCTGCCACGCGGGGGCTACGTATTCTGACACTGCCAGTCGAAGGGCCCTGGGACCGTTGAGCCCCGTTTGCCGGTGATATTCGGCTGTGCTATACTCTGGCAGACCTAAACGACCACACAAAAGCGAGGCAGGACAGCTTATGGTACAGGCCCCAGACCGACCGGCAATCGAGACGCAGGCTGCCGCATCCGCGGCGGAGCCGATCACGATGAAATCGCTGCTTGAGGCCGGCGTCCATTTCGGACACCAGACCCGGCGGTGGAATCCCCGGATGCGCCGCTACATTTTCACGCAGCGGAATGGCATCCACATCATCGATCTGCAGCAAACGATGGGTTTGATCAGCGATGCGTACAAAGCGATGGTGGAGCTGTCAGCTTCTGGGGGCAAAGTCCTGTTCGTAGGAACGAAAAAACAGGCGCAGGATGTGATCGCGTCAGAAGCGGAACGCACCGGGCAGTGGTACGTGAACCAGCGATGGCTGGGCGGGACGTTGACCAATTTCCAGACCATCAAGGCGCGGATCGACCACATGAAGCGGTTGCAGGAGCAGCGTGAAACGGGTTACCTCGCGCGGCTTCCCAAGAAAGAAACCGTCCGCCTGACTCACACCCTGGACAAACTGGAAAAGTATTTCACGGGCCTGCGCAACATGGACCGACTTCCGGCGGCGCTGTTCGTGATCGACATCGGAAAGGAAGACATCTGCATCGCGGAAGCGCGGCGGTTGAACATTCCCATCTTCGCCATCGTGGACACTGACTGTGATCCTGGCCAGGTGACCCATGCGGTTCCCGGTAATGACGACGCCGTTCGCTCGATCCGCCTGATCACCGGGCGCATGGCGACTGCCATCGAAGAAGGCCAGGCGCAGCGTGAAGCCATGATGACCGCTGACGCGGAACCCACCTCCGATGAGGAAGCCAGCCCCGAGGAGACCGCCCGGTTCGCCCAGACGGTGACGTTGGAAGAACTCGGACAGATGATGTCGGCCCGTCCGTTGGAATAACCGGACCGGCACACTCCGACGGTCGGTTACACTCACTCACCCTGAAAACGCAAAATAGCAGCCAGGAGGCCCTGATCTTGCCTGCGGTTACCGTTGAACTAATAAAATCCCTGCGCGAACAGACCGGCGCCGGCATCAGCGATTGCAAGAAGGCGTTGGAAGACAGCGCCGGTGATATCGACAGCGCCATGGAAGCGCTGCGGCAGAAAGGTTTCGAGCAAGCCGCGAAGCGCGCAGACCGCGAGACTTCGCAAGGATTGATCGAATCTTATATCCACACCGGCGGGCGCGTGGGCGCGCTGGTGCAGTTGGGGTGCGAGACGGACTTCGTAGCGCGCACCGAGGAATTCCGCGCGCTGGCGCACGACATTGCCATGCAGGTCGCGGCCATGTCGCCCATATATCTCAGCGAGGACGACCTACCCGAGGATGACGACCGGCCGGCGGCACAGGTTTGCCTGTTGCAGCAGCCCTTCATCAAAGACGGTTCGCGGACACTGGCTGACCTGGTCCGCGAAACGGCAGCGCAGACGGGCGAAAACGTAAGGATCGTCCACTTCAGCCGCCTGGCGTTGGGCGAATAACCTGCCCACTCGGGCATGATAGCTGCGAATCCCGCCCCAGCGTCAGGTCTCACACCAGAACCCGGTTACAGAAATGGTTGCCGGAAGTTCTAAGACAAGGTCAATCTACGGGCGGGTTCTGCTCAAGGTGAGCGGGGAGTCCCTGCAAGGTTCGAGCAAGGAACCGATAGATCCGGACGCGGTGGGATACATCGCAGAACAGATAATAGACGCGCAATCACGTGGCGTCGAAATCGCCGCAGTGGTGGGCGGGGGAAACATCTGGCGAGGCGCGACGGCGGAACGTCAGGGCATGGATCGTTCGGCTGCCGACTACGCCGGAATGGTCGCCACCATCATAAATGGCTTGGCGCTGCAGGATGCCCTGGAACGGCGCGGCGTGACCACCCGAACACAATCCGCACTGCCGATACAGGCGGTCGCCGAACCATACATCCGGCGCCGTGCCACCCGGCATCTGGAGAAAGGTCGAGTGGTGCTGTTCTGCGCCGGAGCGGGAAACCCCTATATGTCCACCGATACCGCATCGGCTCTGCGAGCCTTGGAAATCGGCGCTGACGTGCTGCTGATGGCTAAAAACGGCGTGGACGGGGTGTATGATTCCGACCCGCGGACCAATCCGGAAGCCGTTCGGTTCGGCAACCTGGAATATCTTGACGCGGTGAACCGGCGTCTGGAAGTCATGGATTCGACCGCCATGACCCTGTGCATGGACAATCAGATGCCCATCATAGTTTTTGATATATTTGAGAAGGGCGCAATGAGCCGCATCCTGCGAGGCGACTCCGTCGGCACCACCATTGACGATGGGAAGCAGAACGGTCCAGGAGGAGAGCAAAATGCCTGATCGAAGGGGTAACGACAACAACGACACCCAAACCGAACGCACAATTGAAGATGTGCTGAACGAGGCCGAGCGCAAAATGGGCCAGTCCATCGAGGCCATGCGCAGGGACATCAGCACACTGCGGACGGGTCGGGCGACTCCCGCGCTGATCGAAGACCTGGCGGTTGACTACTATGGCTCCCCCACCCCGCTCAAGCAGATTGCCTCAATTTCTGCTCCTGACGCTCGCGCTATCATGGTGCAACCCTGGGACAAACAGGCTCTCCGCGACATTGAGCGCAGTCTCACGCAGTCCGATTTGGGGTTCAACCCGTCCAACGACGGCAACGTGATCACCGTGCCCATCCCTCCATTGACGCGAGAACGGCGGCAGGAAATGGTGCGACTGCTGAAACGCAAGGCCGAGGACAGTAAGGTGGCGGTGCGCAATGTTCGTCGCGATGGGGTGGACTCTCTGCGGAAGATGGAAAGGGACAAGTCCATATCGCAGGATGAATGCCGCCGCAGCCAGGACACGCTGCAGAAAACCACGGATACGCACATAAAGTCCATCGACGATGTCGCTGCCGGCAAAGAGGCGGAGATCATGGAAGTGTGACCTATCCGGCTATCTTCCTCGGTTTAGACACGTCCCTTGCCATCAACAGACCCAACACTCCAATACGCCGGCCCAACTGACGAGGCCGCCTCGGTTCCCATACATATCGCCATCATTATGGATGGCAACGGACGGTGGGCGGCCCAACGTCGGTTGCCGCGCCAGGACGGCCACCGCCGTGGCGTCGCGAACATCCAGACGGTTGTCGCCGCTCTGTCAGAACGAGGTGTCGCAGTGGTGACGCTGTACGCGTTTTCCACCGAGAACTGGCGGCGGCCCACCGAAGAAGTGGACGGTTTGATGGCAATCCTGGCGGAGGAAATCGAACCGCAGACCCGTGAATTGCACAAGGCCGGGGTCCGTCTGGTGCATATCGGAGACCCGAAACCGCTTGATGCCGGCCTGCAGCGGGCCATTGCTCATGCCGAGCAGGCTACGGCGGGAAATGATCGAGCGGTTCTCAACATCGCCTTCAACTACGGTGGTCGCGATGAGATCATGCAGGCGATCCGTCGCATCATGGCGGACGGGTTTGACCCCGAAGACGTGGATGAAGCGCTGTTTGAACGTTACCTGTACACCAACGGGTGCCCCGACCCTGACCTGATCATCCGGACCGGGGGGGAGCAACGGCTGAGCAATTTTCTGCTGTGGCAGGCGGCCTACAGCGAGTATTATCACACTCCGGTCCTCTGGCCCGACCTGGGAGAGGAAGAGTTGGATCTGGCGTTGAAAGAGTACCAGCAACGCCGGCGGCGATTCGGCGCCCTTGATTCTCAGGATCATTCCGGCGAGGCATAAACCTTGCTGCTGCACCGGGTCTTGACCGCCCTGGTGGGCGTTCCTGTCGTACTGGCGGCCATCTGGTTCGGACCTCCGTGGATAACCGCGCTTGCGGGGGCCGCTGCCGTGACTGGCGTGTGGGAAGCGTACCGGATGTATCAACGGTACGTTGCAACGGAGGGAATCGGTCCCGCCACGGGCCTGCCCATATGGCTCGGCGGCGTCTGGGCGTTGGCCCTCGTACTTGCGGCCGCGCTGGCTGCCAATCCGCAGGATTTTGGCAGAACTGCGGTCGCCATCATGGCAACAGGTTGCCTGGTATCAGCGCTGTGGATGGTGGCGGCCTGGCGCGGCTTGAAACCGGCGGCGGCAGCGGTGTGCCTAGTCGCGCCTCCGGTGTACGTTGGGGGCGCATTGGCGTGTGCCGTCGCAATACGAGGAATCGAGAACCCATCGAAATTAACGGGAGTGGGATTCCCAAACGCCGGCAGTGTGGGGGTCCTTGACTCGCAGATTGGCGTTTGGTGGCTGCTGCTGGCAATTCTGTCGGTTTACGCTGCGGACACAGGCGCGTTCTTCGTGGGCAGACTGGTCGGTCGGCATCGCATGGCTCCTGGGATCAGCCCCGGCAAGACGTGGGAGGGCGCGGCCGGTGGTTTGGCGGGTGCGACCATCACCGCCGCGATTGTGGGAACGATTACGCCGGTGGGTCTGGAGGTTTGGCAAGGAGCGGTCGTTGGTGTTATTTTAGGTATTGTGTCGCCCGCGGGTGACTTGTTGGAATCACAGGTCAAGCGCTGGGCCGGCGTCAAAGACTCCGGCGCGATCTTCCCCGGACACGGCGGGATGTTGGATCGCCTGGACAGCCTGCTCCCTTGTTTCGTTCTGGTCTATATCGTGGCGGTATTCCTCGCGGTCGGCAGTTAACCGGGGCATAATTCTCATGCGACGCATCGTAATACTGGGTTCAACAGGCTCAATTGGCCGGCAAACTCTGGACATTGTGAGGGCGTTCCCCGGCGCATTTGAGGTGGTGGCGCTGGCCGCCGGCAACAACGCCGACCTGCTGATGGAGCAGGTAGCGGAATTTAATCCCCGATACATCTGGTGCAACGCGCCGCCGGTGTCCATGCCGTCCGACGTGTCCATGATGCCCATGGAAGAGATGGTAGCGCTTCCAAACGTTGACCAGGTTATGGTGGCGCTGATGGGCGCCGTTGGGCTGGCGCCAACGCTGGGAGCGTTGAGGGCAGGGAAACAGGTTGCGCTGTCCAACAAGGAACCCATCGTGATGGCCGGCGAGATCCTCAAGGCCGCAGAAGCCAAGTTCGACGGCGTCATTTTGCCGGTGGACAGCGAGCCGAGCGCGATTTGGCAGTGCATTCAGGGCGAAGACAACCACATCCGACGGTTGATGATAACTGCCAGCGGGGGACCATTCCGTCGCACGCCGCTGGCGGAACTGGAGGCGGTCACTCCCGAACAGGCTTTACGGCATCCGACGTGGCGCATGGGGGACAAAATCACCATCGATTCCGCCACCCTCATGAACAAGGCGTTTGAGGTGATTGAGTCTCACTGGCTTTTCACGGTGCCCTGGGAAGACATCGCGGTGGTGGTGCATCCGCAGAGCACGATACACTCAATGGTCGAATTTGACGACGGGTCGGTGAAAGCCCAAATGGGCCCCCCAAGTATGCGCCTGCCCATCCAATATGCCCTGTTCTACCCTCAACGATTGGCCAACCCCGAGATACCGCGCCTGGATATTGGCTCGGCATGGTCGCTGGACTTTGAACCGCTGGAGCCGGAACGGTTCCCCTGTTTCGATCTTGCAGTGTCCGCCGGGCGACTGGGCGGCACCGCACCGGCCGTGTTGAGCGCGGCCGACGAAGTGGCGGTGACTGCCTTTCTGCAAGGGAAGATCGGTTACACTGGAATATACCGCCTGGTTGAACAGGTGCTGTCGGAACACGCCACGGACCTCGACCCTGACCTGTCTTCAATCATCGCGGCTGACCACTGGGCCAGCGCCAGAGCGGCCGAAATTGCCGGTATGGCCAAGGAATAGCAATCCTCAACTATGGAAACTCTCCTGATTGCGCTGGTGTCGTTTATCCCGATGTTGTTGTTGCTCGTGGTGGTGCATGAGTTGGGACATTTCTGGTCGGCCAAGGCGTTCGGCGTCAAGGTGCTTGAGTTCGGGGTTGGTTACCCTCCGCGAGCTTTCGGGGTCTATACCGGGCGCACCGAAACCCTGCTGGCGGCGACCACCGTGTGCCTGAACGGCTCCGTGACGGCCATCCAACCCGGTCAGGTGGTCCGCATACTTTCCGGCGAGACTGACGACGGCCGGTTGGTGGCGCGGTACATAGAAATCCGGGAACCCTCGAATGGAGAAGGGTTGGCCGGAACGCTGGGGCGCTTCGCCGGTTTTGGCAGGAACCGTGAGGATGAGGGTCCGGACCACCGCGAGCGTCGCAGGTTGGAAGAGGTTGAAACGGACGAGTTTCTGCGGCACGAGGGCCGCGTCAAGGAAGTGCATTCCGACCGGGTGGTGCTGGCGGACATGATCTACTCCTTCAATTGGCTCCCGCTGGGCGGGTTCGTTCGCCTGTCCGGAGAAAACAATCCGGCAGCGCCACTGAGCTTGGCGCGTCGCGGAGTGGGACAACGGGCGATCGTGCTGGCCGCCGGATCGGCGATGAACGCCCTGTTCCCCATAGTGGCATTCGCCATCATGGCCATGATTCCGCACACTGAACTCACGGGCGGCGCGGCGCAGATAACCGCAGTTGCGCCCGACTCGCCGGCCGCCGTGGCCGGTCTGATGCCAGGCGACCGGGTGCTGGCGGTGGGTGAACAACCGCTCCAGTCGCCCCAGACCTTGCCCCAGGAAGTCCGCCTGGCCGCCGGATCGGAGATGACGTGGGTAATCGAACGGAACGGTCAACGTCAGGTGGCGAATATCATCCCGCGCGCGGACCCTCCGCCGGGACAGGGCGCGGTGGGAATCAGTTTTGCGATTGTCGATCAACAGGCCGAACGCCGGTCGGAACCGCCCTGGACGGCGGTGCGGATCGGCGTTACCGACACTTGGGAGATGCTGACTCTGATCGGCAGAGAGGTGCGCGGTTGGTTCGGTGGCGGACGGGGGCCGGAGTTGAGCGGCCCGATTGGCATTGCCCAAATCACCGGCGAGGTCACCCGGCAGGGCGGCTACCAGGGATGGATGGTGGTTGCCATTCTGCTGAGCATCAACCTGGCGGTGTTGAACATTCTGCCCATCCCGATGCTGGATGGCGGCCGGTTGCTGTTCGTAGCAATTGAGTGGGTTCGCGGAGGTAAACGGGTGCCTTCCGACAAAGAGGGGCTGGTGCATCTGATTGGCTTCATAGCGATGATCGCCTTGGTAATCGCGATTTCGGCGAACGACATCATCCGGCTGGTACGCGGAATCAGCCCGCTGGGAGGTTGATGCCGGAGTCTCTGATTCCCGCATCTACCTGACGCCGGATAAACTGGCTATAATTGGGCACCACAACATCCGCATGAAGATCCGACGGATTACAAGGACGTAACCATGGTCGCAACCACCTACACATGCATCAATACTGAAACCGTTTCTCGGCCGGCCATGATGGGCCGGAGTGAGGTAGAGACTCACATCGGCGTCATCACACTGAACCGGCCCGAAGTATTGAACGCCCTGAACCTGGAACTGGTGCGTGAACTGGATCAGGCTATCACTGCTTACGAAGCGGACGACAGCGTGGGCGCAGTTATCATCACCGGCGCCGGCGAACGTGCATTTTCCGCTGGAGCGGACATCCACGAGAATCGGGAATTGTCACCGGAAGATCGGGAAGCCGGGCAAGCCGAACGCGCTGAGTACACTTGGCATCTGCATACGAGCAGCAAGCCGGTCATCGGCGCGGTGAACGGATTGTGCTATGGCGGTGGAACGGTGTTGGCCACCAGCCTTGATTTCCTGGTGGGGTGCGAGAAAACCAGTTTCCGGTTCCTGGCGGTCAATTACGGACAGATGAATGCCACCTGGAGCCTGCCGCACCTGGTGGGGATCCACCGGGCCAAGGAGCTTTTGCTCAGTGGTCGGGAAGTGTTCGCCGACGAAGCTTATCACATGGGGTTGATCAATCACCTGGTGCCGTCGGAAGAACTGATGGAACGCACGCTGGACATTGCCGCCGGCATCGCGCGCAACCGGGTTGAAGGTTTGGCGAATATCAAGCAGTTGCTTCTGGAACACTCCGGTCTCTCGATTGGGGAACAGTACCAGAATGAAATTACTGGCCGGACCGACCGCTTCAAGGGCCTGTCGGTGGAGGAAGGTTTCTCCGATTTCCTGGCGCGCAAAGGCCGGAAACCTCGCGGCGAATGATGGTTGATCCCGCGCACAGGGATGATATTCCGCCGTTGGGACGTCGTTCCGACGGCGTTATCATTGCGCCGGATGGCTCCGAAGTACGGTTGCTGCTGACGGATCGCGAGGGGGCCACCCGGTGCAGCATGGTGGAGGTGCAGATTGGAGCCGGGGAAGTGTCCCGACCGGTCCGTCATAGAACGGTCGAAGAGGCATGGTACGTGAAAGAAGGGGCCGGCGAAGTGTGGAGATGTCCACCCGACAAGTCTGCTGGTGCGGTTGCGCCCGTCACCGTTTCAGCGGGCGACGCCTTGACCATCCCGGTGGGTTGGGCGTTTCAGTTCCGGGCTGCGGATGATGTGGGCCTGTGTTTTATCTGCGTTACCATGCCGGCGTGGCCCGGGATGGACGAAGCGGTCGAAGTGTCGGAAGGCGGAGCGTGGCAGACTACGCTATGACCGGCCGACAAAGAGGCTGGCGCCGGTAGCTATCCTGGGCGTCGCACCTCGATGGTTTCGCCGTCCGCGAGGGCGACACGGCGATATTGGATACCCATTTTCAGCATCCAATAGCCGAGGGTTGCCGGGCTGACGCCCAATTGGGAGGCCGCGCGGCTCATACCCATTTCGTTGACCAAATGTGGCACCAGACTTTCCAATGGTTGACCGTGCGTCTCTTCTACACTACGCATTAACTTAGTTTTTCTGATTCGCTGTGTCGCCATGTCGCCTCTGCTTTCTGTATTTGCCGGGTGGTCACAGCACCGTATATATCACCACCAAAATACTTTTCAACTGCGGCTATCTTACATGAACCCCCAAACGCGGTACACGATAAGGGTTTGCAACCTATGGCTATTTTTAGAAAAAACCTGAAAATTTCCGCCATAGCCCGTAGGTTGCATGGGGCGCGGTCACAAACTTCACAACTCAGGCGGCGCTGGCCCCGGTCAAGTCCGCGACTTGCGGCATCACTTTATTGGCCAGCAACCGGGTGGAATGTTCCCACGCTGCCTGATTTTCAGATTGATCGTACACGAGCATCAACATGGCGCCGAACCCGCCGACATCTCCGTAGAGTCGCCGGATTTTTTCGGCAACCGTATCCGGGGAACCGATCAGCCACAGGTGATCGGCCATGTACTCGATGTTGACGGCGTCGTCGGGCACTTCGTCGTCGTGTTTGAAAACTTTCATCAGGTCGAATTCACGGAACAGCGGCAGCAGGTAGTCATGCCACACGCGTCCGAGCATACCGTTCAGGGCCAAGTCGCGGGCTTCTTCATCGGTATCAGCGACGAAAACATCCCTGACCAAGCGCCATTCAGACCGCGACGGTGTGCGGCCCGTGCGCTCAGCGCCCTCTTCGATGGCTTCCCAATGGCTGCGACAGTAATCGGAGTTGAGGGCCAGGCTCATCGGGATGAAACCGCGTTCGCCGGCGATCATCAAGGTTGGGGATTTGTAGCTGACCGAGGCCACGCCGATGGGCGGATGCGGTTTCTGGTAAGGGCGCAGGAAAAATTCTAGGGTGCCGTACATTGGCTCCGGAATGTTGACGTTCCAATACTTGCCCTTGTACTCGAACGGGCCGTCGTTTTCCCAGATTTTCAGGATTATGTCCAGCGATTCGCGGGTCATGTCCCGATGTTCGCCGTTGTTGCCGTCCACGTCGAACAGCGCCCAGTCGCTGGGCAGCCCGCTGGCGCCCACTCCAAAGAGGAAGCGGCCCTGGGAGATATGATCGAGGTATGCGACGCGGTGCGCCAACTCGGCGGGGTGATGGTACGGCAGTAGGTGGGCCCCAGACCCCAGCTTGATGCGCTTGGTGTTCATCAAGGCCTGGGCAATGAGGAGATCCGGCGCGGGTATAGGCTCCCAGGGGGACGTGAAATGCTCACCGATCCAGGCTTCATCAAAGCCCAGTTCGTCGCACAACGTCAGGTATTGCAAATCCCATTGGTGCGCGTCGTAGATATTCCTCTCCGGCGGGTGGGATGGCATCATAAACAATCCGTACTTCATGGCTCCTCCTGCCAAACAATCGCGTCGCCGGGGAATCAAATCGGGCCTGACGGTAGCGGTACCATACCATAAATCAGGGGGTCCTGCGGGCTATGCTATAGTGGCGCATCCAACCCGGCAAAGGAAGTAATTTGACCACGGCACAGATAGGCAACAAGGTTCGCGTGCATTACACGGGGCGCCTCGACGACGGAGAGATTTTCGATTCGTCAGAGGGAGGCACGCCATTGTCGTTCACTCTCGGCAGCGGCCAGGTGATACCGGGCTTTGAAAGTGGTGTTCTCGGAATGTCCGCAGGAGACACCAAAACCGTGCGCATCCCCAGCGCCGATGCTTATGGAGAACACCGGTCCGACGGCGTGATGCGGGTGCCCCGTGGGGAGTTTCCGCCGGATATGCCCCTGGAAGTCGGGAGTTCGGTGCAGGGACAGCAGAGCAGCGGCCAGGTGGTGAGCTTCACGATCATGGCGGTCGATGATGAAGCCGTGACACTGGATGCGAATCACCCGCTTGCGGGCAAAGACCTGACCTTCGACCTGACTCTGGTTTCGATCGAAGAATGAACCAGGTGGGGGAGCATGAAACGCTCCCCCACGATTATTTTACAGCCGAACCTGTTGCCCCAGGGTCTGGTAAGTGACGGGTGAAGTTACCACCAGCCCCGCATCGACGGGCAGAACGACGCCGTTGATCCAGCGCGCTTCTTCGCTGGCCAGGAACAGGGCGGCGTTGCCAATGTCCCAGGCCGTTCCCTCGGTGCGCAGAGGGGCCGCTCCGCTCCGAATCTGGCGGAGATCGTCGTCCATGCGCGGCGCGACCATCGGGGTGTACACCAGGCCGGGGGCGATGCAATTGGTGCGGATGCCTTCGGGTCCATGATCGGCGGCCATCGAAATGGTGAGGCCGATCACGGCGGCTTTGGACGCAGTGTACGGGGTGCTACTGTGCGCCCGGAGTCCGGCGATGGAGGAGATGTTGATGATGGAACCGCCGCCGGTTTCAATCATCCGCGGGATCGCGAATTTGCTGGCCAGCACAATGCTCTTGACGTTGATGGCCATGACGCGATCCCATGCGTCTTCAGCAATCTCAACCACGGTGCCACGGTGCGATATGCCGACGTTGTTGTCCAGGATGTCCAGTCGGCCGTAGCGTTCGATGCACGCCGCCACCATGCGCTCGCAGTCGTCGGCGACGGTGACGTCCGCCCGGAACGTGGACGCGACACCACCCTCGGCTTCGATCATTTCCTGGGTTTCGTGCGCACGTTCTTCGGTGAGGTCGGCCAGGAGAACCTTCGCGCCTTCGCGCGCGAACAACGTTGCCGTAGCGCGTCCATTGCCTACGCCGGGACCGCTGCTGCCGGCGCCGGTGACAATGGCGACCTTTCCTTCCAGCCTTGGGGCGCGTTCGGGCACGGCGAAACCTCCGTCTTTGTCCTCAATTCATTCTGCGATGGGTCGTGAAATGATCCACAAACTCACGCAAGTGTAGCACACCATCAGGACGAGCATGGGCACCTGACTCAGCAATGCCGATCGGCGGTCGGGGTACAGACGCACCGCCTGCACGTGGGCCAGATAGACGCCGGCAATATGCCCGATGACAATTGCGGAGATGGAGAAATACCAGATGAAAACCGGCGACAGCACTCCGATATTGATGATGGCGTGAGCCGTGCCGAACAGGTCCCAACCCCACCCGAGAGGGTCCGACGCAAGGACAATGAACCTCTGGCCATTGATCAACAGGAAGCCCAGGAAATGCGCGTAATGGTATGCCAATGCGATGGGCAGGAGCGAGAATACAAACATGGTGGCCATTTGAGAGCCGTTGGGATTGCGGCCCGCGTTCGATGCGGGCAATATCGCCATGACGCGGCAGGTTGCAACGTAAAAGATGCCGAACACCACGGGCAAACCGAGCACGCCAATCAGGTTTGCCCAGTATCCCCCGTACCTGGGGAATTGCAGCAAAAATTGTGTGCTGAAGACCACCCACTCGGGCGTTGCGGAAAGTCCGTCGAATGAGACGGTTGAGAGTAGCAGAATGACGTGGCAAACGACGGTGGCGGTAACGACGCCCAACCGGTTGAGCCCCACGCAGAATGGTCGCACGTTGAACTCGCGTTGATCCGGTGGGGCTGCGGCGTAACATTCATAACAGTCCACACAGTCGGCTACGCCCGCCGAACAACGGCCTCCGCTGGAGCATTGGGAGCATCCGGAGACGGGAGCGCGCACTTCCGTCAGAGAGAACCGCGACATGAACCCGTACACTACCGTGAATCCTTCGGCGTTTCGCAGCCAGGTGTCTCGGCCGAACAGGTACATCCCCACGAAGTTGTACGCGGTATATCCGATGAGTATCAGCCCCAGCACACGCGGCCCCGCCGCGCTGGCAACCACGGTTTCCAGGATGGCGAATCCCACGAAGACCAGCACCGCGGGCCAGGGTCCCCAGCGGGCCGGATAGGGTCGATTTTTGCTCAACCGTTGTCCGGGCGCAAGCGCGCCGGTGACCGCCTCGGCCCAACCCCAGGCAACCTTCCACGGGTTCACCAGAGCCCAGAGGTTGCCGAACAAGGCCGTGAAGAAGCTGAGGCCGACCCAAAATGCGACGTACACTGCCGCCGGGGCCGGGTTGAGCGCGGCGCGCTCGGTACCGATCAACCCTCCCATAATCACGTAGGCGGTCAACAGCACCGACAGGGACTGCAACGTCCCTGCGACCCATGGAGACTGCAACAGCCATCCCACCGCCGGCGCTCGCAAGAGGTTGTAGCGTGGATACTCGCGGTGCGCAGCCTCACCTTTCAGGAACACCGCCACCACACCGAACGACAGGACGACCGCGATTGCGCCCGCAATGACGAACAGCGACAATGGCAACGGCAGGTCGTACCGTTCACCGAAGCCGTGGGCATAGGCCGGCATCGCCATGGCAGCGGTGGCCATCGCGAGCAGGAATGCGGCAGCCAATCCCGCCCACATTGCGCGGCGCCTCATCCACCCCATGCGCCTCAGCCTCGCCGCCGTTGGAGAGTGAGCCACGTCCAGATTCCCACGGCGACGATAGCCACCAACACTGCGGTCACCCAGATCCATTGGACGTTGGCGCCGGGTTCGCCTACCTCCAACGGTATTACGAAGTCCGTTTCGCCGCGCTGTGATGACACCGAAAGGACGACGTTCCAAGAGCCGACCGCGCTGAACGGGACGTCCACTTCGAAGTACCGCAGTGATTGTTCATTCAGGACGCGATGGGGGCCGAAACTCTGCGTGCCCGCAGGTCCGGATGCGGACACGCGCATCCTGATGTCAGTGTCTCGCAGCAGTTGCTCGTTCTGGACATCGAAGACCTGAATGGCCAGGTGGGTCTGGGGAATGACGGGACGCGCGGGGATGATGCCAACAACCATCCGGTACGGACCCTGAACGCGGTCCATGATCGTGGTGGAAGCGCCATTTGCTTCCGCGTTGCCGTTGACCGAAATCATCGCCAACCCCGCAAGCGCAAAACCGGCCGCGAGCGCCACCCAGAATGCGCTGACCCACCAATTTTTCGGATTCAGGCGAGAGCCCAGATTGACAATGCTTTTCACTTATAACCCGCAGGAATGTATCCGGCGCACGATAACACAAGGTTTTGGGGCCATCAACGAGAATTTCATATCCAGGAAATTGACATGAGCCGGCGAATACCGACATCAATGGGTGCCATTCGTTCAAACTTGACGCTGTTAGTCCGTCAGAATACACTTTATGCTACATACGCTCCAAGGATGAGCAAGGTGAGGTTCCATCATCGCTATTCAACAAATCAATGGCAACCCGGCATTCAGTGAAGACGTAGCATTATTCATCGATTGGGAGAACTTCAAAATAAGTCTGGCGGTGCGCGGCAGGACACCGAACGTGTCGGCGCTCAAGGAAGAAGTCTCCAACCATGGCCGGGTGGTGGTCGGAAAAGCATACGCGGATTGGGTGACCCGCGCTCCTGAGTTGAAGGGAGCCAGCCAATTCATCCAGGACCCTCCCTCCCTTTACGCTGCGGGCATTGAACCGGTTTACGTGCCGACCCGTCTGCCCCTCAGCGGATCCTACCAGTCGGGCCGCACCATCGCAGTCAAGAACAGCGTCGATGTGAAGATGACGGCGGACTGCATCGACACAGCGCACAACTTTCCCAACATCAAGACCTTCGTGCTGGTGTCGGGCGATTCCGATTTCATCCACGTCATCAATTCCCTACGTGCAGTGGGGAAGCGCGTGCTGGTGGTGGGCGTGTCCTGGGCAACCTCCAGGCGCATGGCCGACCACGTTGACGGCCTCATATTTTACGACGCCGACGTGGATCCCATAGACGTCGAACCCGTGGTGCAGCGGGGCCAATTCTCCCGCAATCGCCAGCCGACGCCGGCGCCGCTGACCAACCCGGGCCGGCACCAGTTACCGGAAGTGATCCGCGCCATCGAAGACGTGATACGGACCGAACGAGCGGCCGGGCACACGCTCCTTCTCACATCATTAAAGCAGCGACTGGTGAGGCGCATCGCCGGGTTTGATGAACGCAAGCTGGGATTCTCCGGCTTCAAGAAGTTGATGCTGCGCGTCGCCGAAGAGGGGAACATCAAAATCCGCAGCGTGGACCTGGTGGACTGGATCCTGATGGCAGACGAACCGGATCCCGTACCGGAAATCAGGGATCAGGATGATCATGACGACCAGGCGGATCGGTATAACCGGGACGAGCAGCGCGAACCGTCCACAGCCGATCAGGATGAAGATCAGGACTATGCCGACGCCCCGGCCGCTGAATATGAGACCGATGACGTTGAAGATGAACCGGTTGAAGAAGAGCGGGCGCCGGCCGCACCCGTCACCCGGGCGCCGGAACCACAGGTCGTACAGCGTCCTGCTCCCGAGCGGTACGATGGCCAGTTGACCGAAGCGGTGAAGGGCCTGGACCTTCCAGACTTCGAGGACGAATCGGCAGACGTGGCACAGGTGGCGGATCTGATCGTAATGGGTCATACGCTGGAAGAGCGTGACGGCCCTGATTACGTGATGTTCAACGCCCTGTGCAACGAGATCAGCCAGGCGCTGTCAGCCGGTGTAGAGGCCGAGGATCCCACCGTAATGGCTCATTGGGGAGAGGAAATCTCCCGCGCCTACATCATCAAGCTCATTCGGAGCCTCGCGTCCAACGAGGTGTTCAAATACCGCAACGTGAGCGTACGCGACGCGGAAACCAACCGGATGCGAAGGCGCCGGGTGTTCGGCCTCAATCGCTCGCATCCGTTGATCGGGGTCGCACTGGCCGCAAGGTTGGGCCTGCCGCTCGAACAGGCGGAGCAGGACACCGCCGGAATCAACGACGCGTTGGCCACGCCCGCGTTGGCCTCGCATGATTCAGCCGAAGCGGACCACGCGGAATCAGCAGAAGACGCTGAAGCGGCGGTTCTTTTTTCCTAGCCACGACCGCTGAGGGCGCAACGCCCTGGGTCAACTCCAAACGCCGTCCAGTCCGCCGTACCAGGCGCGGGCCAGTTCGTCCATCGGCACGTCCAACAGGGCGCCGATGCGTAACCTGCCTCCGCCTGTTTCGCCAATCACGGTCGCTGGAACACCGGCGGATTCAGCCGCCGCCAACACAGCCGGCGCGATTTCCGGTGAGACGGAAATCAGGATGCGGGACGCGGCTTCGCCAAACAGGGCGGCGTCCCAACGTTGGGGTATGGTGGCCGCAAACGCATCCAGGGTCTGGAAGCCTGTGGGTTCGCTACCACCCACTCGTGGATTGCCCAGGATGCAGGATTCCGCCAGCGCGACGGCGAACCCTCCGTCTGAGCAGTCGTGGGCGGAAAGCGCCAGGCCATCCGCGATGAGTTGCCGGCACAGGGCTTGCACGGCGTATTCCAGGTCCAGATTGATGCCAGGTTTCCCGCGGGTCATGCCGTGTACCGTGGACAGGTACTCGCTGCCCGCCAAGTCGGAATCGTCGGCGGACAGGCGATCTGCGCCCACCAACACCACCGTCAAGCCGTCCGACGGGAATCCGGCGCCGCAGTGGTTCCTTGCATCTTCAAGGAGTCCGAGGCCTCCGACGATGGGAGTCGGGAATATCGCTGTGCCCTGGCTTTCGTTATAGAGGCTCACATTTCCGCTGACCACCGGCACTCCCAATCGGCGGCAAGCGTCGGCGACTCCGGAGATGCACTGTTCAAGTTGGTAATAGATCTCGGGGCGTTCCGGGTTTCCAAAGTTCAGGCAGTCGGTGAGCGCCAGTGGCTCCGCTCCCACACAGGACAGATTCCGCGTGACCTCCGCCACGATGCGCTGTGCGCCCGAATAGGGATCCAGGAAGCAATGCCTGCCATTACCGTCGATTGCAACCGCGATGGCCTGACCGGTTTCCTTGATGCGCAAAACGGCGGCATCGCCGGCGCCCGGTCCCACCACCGTGTTGGTCTGAACCTGGTGGTCGTACTGCCGATACACGTGCCGACGGCTGGCGATGTTGGGCGAGGCCAACAGCCGAGTTAGGACTGCGCTGGCTCCGCTCAACCCGACGGATTCGGGCAAGGGAACGTCTGATAGCGACAGATGCTGACGCTCTGAATCCTCCGGCGCCGGTTGCCCGTTCAGTCGATACCTTGGGGCGTCCCCCAAATGTGTGACCGGCGCGGCGGCTATCGTTTCGGAACCGTCCATGACGCGAGCCGTCTGTTCCTCGGTGACAACGCCCACCGGTCGGCACGGCACGTCCCATTTCTCGAACACCGCGCTGACATCATCGACGTATGCCGGCGATGTTACCAGGAGCATCCTTTCCTGGGATTCCGACAGCATGACCTCATAACCGGACATGCCCGACTCCCGGCGGTGGACCCGGTTTATGTCGAGCGAGAAACCACGCTGCCCTCTCGCCACAGACTCCACGGCGGCGCTGGTGAGGCCGGCGGCTCCCAGATCCTGCAGGGCCTGCACCTTGCCGGTTGCGAGGGCTTCGAGGCACGCTTCGATCAGCACCTTTTCGAGGAATGGGTTGCCTACCTGTACGGTGGGCCGGAGTTCCTGTTCTTCCTCGAACGTGCGGGAAGCCAAGCCCGACGCGCCGTGTATTCCGTCGCGGCCGGTTCCCGCGCCGACGAGCAGCAGCACATGACCGGGCGTGTCCGCGGCGGCGCTTGCGAGGCTATCGACCGGGGCGATACCCACGCACATGGCATTGACCAGGGGATTGTGCGAATAGGAGTCGTCGAAATAGATTTCTCCGGCCACATCGGGAACTCCGATGCAGTTTCCGTACCATCCGATACCATCCACCACGCCCCGCAAGAGCCGACGATTAGCGGGGTCGTCGGGAGGCCCAAAACGCAGCGAATTGAGCAGGGCAATGGGGCGCGCTCCCATGGCGAGGATGTCGCGGACAATGCCGCCGACGCCGGTGGCCGCCCCCTGCAAGGGTTCCACGGCCGATGGATGGTTGTGCGATTCAACCTTGAACACCACCGCCATTCCGTTGCCGATGTCGATGGCGCCGGCGTTCTCCGCGCCGGCCTGCGACAACGTGCGGGACGAGGTAGAGGGCAGCATTTCCAGCAACGGGCGCGAATGCTTGTACCCGCAATGCTCGCTCCACAGCGCACCGAACATCCCCAGTTCCACGGAATTGGGTTCGCGGTCCAACCTGTCCACGATCATCTGGTACTCGGCAAAAGAAAGCGCAATCTCGTCTAGGATTTCCTGGGTTACCGGCATCGTTACTCACTCACGTTGTCATTTGAGCCACTGAGAAGGCATTATATTGAAAATCCCATGTGTGACCGGCGCGGCCGCGCCGCCGACGGTCCGGACCGGGCCAGCCCGCAAGGATCACAGGACTCCGCCCACGACCACCAGGGCGACCCCGCACACGGCCATCAGGGTCCCGATGACCAACTCTTTGGTCACACTTTCGGTGCGGCGAAGTAGCACCCGCGCCAGGAACAGGGTCACCAGCGGGTTGCAGGACACGATCGGGGCGATGACCAGGATGTTGGACCCCTCGCGGGTGACCGCGAAGTAGAGGGATATCACCGCGCAGGCGGCCGCGAATCCGGCCAGGAACACGTAGATGGACGCCTGCCAGGACTGGACTGACTTCTGCGCGGCCTCTTTGCCGAACAAGGGGGAGAGCAGCACGGTGGCGAAAAACATGCTGCCGGCGGCCATGATCAGCGGGGACCCGAATTGGAGGCTCAACACGCGCCCGCTGAGCGTGGATGCGCCGTAACAGGCGGCGGCCAATATCGCGAGACCGTATCCGGCCACCGATTTCCAGTCGCTTCCCCAACTCTGGCGGAGGAAATTGCCCCCGGTGAGGGCGAGACCGGTCACCACGACCAGGGTTCCCAAACCAAGCAGAGGGTTCAAATGTTCGTTGAATCCGGTAACCCCCATGCGGGTGAGGGTTATTGCGTAAAGGGCCGAGAAAAGAGCGGCGCTGCCCACGATGGGGGTGACCCGGGACGCGCCGATCATATTGATCGCGATGTATTGTTGAGACCGGCCTCCAAGATAGGTGAGGATTCCGTTGGCGAACAGCCAGGCCATCGCGATTGCGGGGAGCGCGATTACGGCTCGAAATTCGAAGACCAGCGCGAGGGTGCCCGCCAGCAGTGTGGAGGCGACCAACGAGATCAACGCGCCGGGCATGGGGCGCAACCCGCCCTGGGCGGTCATGCCCAACCGGGCGAGCACAGCCGAACTGCCAAACCCCAGCACCGCGACGCACGCCAAAGCGAGGGACAGCAGCATGTTTAGCTTGCGTGCCCCTCGACCGCCGCGATCATGGACCCGAAGATCAGGTTGCCGTCGTCGGACCCCAACAGCATCTCGCAACTGCGTTCCGGGTGCGGCATCAGCCCCAGGACGTTGCCGGCTTCGTTGACGATGCCGGCGATGTTGGCTACCGAACCGTTGGGGTTGGCCCGATCCGTGGCCGCGCCGTCGGAGTCGCAATACCGGAACACGATGCGACCATTTTCTTCCAGGTCCGCCACTGTGCGCGCATCGGCGTAGTAATTTCCCTCGCCATGTGAGACGGGCACCGCCAGCAATTGGCCGGTTTCGCAGAGGTTGGTGAACGGCGTGTCGGCGCGTTCGGTCCGCAGGGAAGTCCATTGACAACGGTATTCGAGGTGGCCGTTGCGCCGGAGCGCGCCCGGCAGCAGGCCTGCCTCGCACAATATCTGGAAACCGTTGCATATGCCGATCACGGGTCCGCCGGCGTCAGCGAAGGTTTTCACGGCCGCCATCACCGGCGAAAAGCGCGCGATGGCCCCTGCACGCAGGTAGTCGCCGTAGGAAAAACCCCCTGGGACTATGATGGCGTCGTAGGGCGAGAGATCGTCGTTCTTGTGCCAGACGTATTCGGCTTCCTGTTGCAGCACGCCGCTGACGGCGTGGTGGCAATCGGTGTCGCTCCAGGTGCCCGGGAAAACCAGGATGCCGAATCGCATGGGACGGATCAGACCAATGATTCCAACAGATCCGACACTACGGAGTTGACCAGGCTGCCATCCGCCTTGCCGCGCACCTGCGGCATGATCCGACCCATCACCTTGCCGCGGTCGCCCGGGCCCGTCGCCCCGACTTCTGCAATGACGCTTCTGGCCAGCGACGATATGGCTTCGGAATCCATCTGCTCCGGCATGTACTCGGTCAATATCGCCAGGGCGGCTTCTTCCTTCTCCACCAGATCGGTGCGACCACCCTGGCCGAACATCTCGATGCTCTCACGCCGGTCCTTGGCCTGTTTGACCACGACGTCGGTAACGCCAGAGTCATCCAGTTCCTTCAGCGTGTTCTTTTCGACCAACTGGATCTGGCTCTTCAAAAACCGAAGAGTTTCGAGTCGCTCCCGATCCCGGGCACGCATACTGTTGCGGATGTCTTCATCCAGCCGATTTTTGATATCTGCCATGGGTACCCGCCCTCTGGTTGCCTGATGTTTCGACAGTTGATTACGCGGTGGCGCAATGACAATGCTACAACGCCGCCCAGCGTCGGCGCAACCGGGCTGGCTGATCGGCCCGTGTCTTTCGATTATCCTGGCGAACGGTGGTTGCTGATGCCGAAACGGTTCCCTGTTCACTGTCCGCTCGTCCTTCGACAGGCTCAGGATGAGCGGACTATCTTGTCTGCCATCAACTCAGTGTGAACGGACTTCCGTATTTTTCGTCGATAATCCAAGTACCCTGGTCACTCGGTCCAGTTCTTCATGGGTAGGGCTGACCGCGGGCGGACTACCCACGCGCACTGATCCGGTGGAGTTGCAGACCCACGCGAAAGAGGGGAGGCCAATTGACCTCCCCTCAAGTGGTACCCAATACGGATTGACCGGGTTCAGCGCACCAGGGTGGAGCGGATGGCGCTGCCCACGTCTTCGACCTGCGTGACGTCGTTCCACTGCCGGACGGCATCGTCCACCCTGTTGTCGGGTAGCACCAGCGCCACGTTGTCACGGAACTTGCCGGTGATGTTGTCCACCCCCCAGGGCGCGGCCTGACTGCCCAGAATCTCCCCGCGTGGCGTTTCGTGCTCCACGACGCGGCCGTCCTTGAGCGTGATTCGGACGGGCACGCCCTTGGACACGGTGCTGCCGCCCGCTTCAAATTTTGACTGAACGCGAATGTTGACCCGTTCCATCATATTCACGACGTTGGGGTCCACGATCTTTTCGTCTGTGAAGGTGTCGATGGCGATCTCGCCGTCCACCAGGGCCGCAGCCATGTTGTACTTGGCGCTGAACTTTCCTTTCAGGTCGGTTTCGGGCTCCTCGTAGAGCATGACCGTAGAGGCGTAGGACTGCACTATCTCGGCATTTTCGACGTCATCGCAGCCGAACTCGTGCTCTCGCATCAGTCCGAACACACTGTCCAGCATAGCGTGGTTGCTGCCGCAGGACGGGTACTTTTTGATGATGAGAGCGTCCTGCACGCGGAAGGGTTTGCCCAGTTGGTCAGCAGCCGCATCGAGGTCGGTGTGCTCGTCGCCGATGACCGTGGCGGTGAAACCGACGGGGTGTTCGAGGATCTGGTCTCCTGCGGTGAAACCGCGCTGAGCCAGTTGGGCAGCCATCACGCCGTCGCGGCAGGTCATGCCGGCATGCAGCGGTTTGGTCATGGTGCCGAAGTTGTGTATGACGCCCCCGGCCATGGAGCCAGCCATGCCCAGGGCCATGGTGGTCTGCTCCTGGTCCAGTTTCAACAGTTTGGCGCACGCCGCCGCTGCTGCCAACCGGCCCAGGATGGCGGTGCTGTGGAAGCCGCGGTGCATCTGCTGGCCGTGGTAGTGGGTGGCATAGTCCACCGCCAGACCGACCTCGCAACCCACGATGTAAGCTTCCATGAGGTCGCGCCCGGTGGCTCCGATGCTTTCCCCCAGGGCCAGCAAGGCCGGAAAAATCGCCACCGTGGGATGTCCGAAACCGCCGAAATCGTCATAGTCCAGCGCGTGGCCCATGGTGCCGTTGGCAAGGGCGGCATTGAGGACGGAAGTGCGCTCACCGGTTGCCAGTATGGTGGCTTCTTCGACGCCGCCTAGATCGCCGGCGTACCCGCGGATTATCTCGCCGATCTTCTGGGTAGAGCCGGCCAGGATGACGCCGAGCAGGTCGAAACACGATTCGTTGGCTACCCGAATTGCGTCAGGCGGTATGTCTTCATAAGTGGTATCGACGATCCATTTCGCTACCTTCTCAGTGGCGCCCATAATGCGAAACCTCCATGCAATCGATTCTCGCTCCCCTGCACACAACGGAACGCGCCGAGTATAACATCCCTGTGGTGGTACAATTCGGAAGTTAGCCAAGGCTCCAAGAGGTCCGCGCCATGTCCGGTTCCAACCATACCCTCAACTTGATACTAGCCATATTGGCGACCATTTTTTGTTGTATGCCGCTGGGAATCGTGGCGATTGTTTTCTCCGCCATCGGAATGTCGCGGCAGGGCGCCGGGGATCACGCTGGAGCGGAGTCGGCGGCGCGGACGGCCCGCATCTGCATCTGGGTTTCCGTTGGATTGAGCCTTGCGATTTGGATCATCTATCTGGTGATCTTCGTTGCGTTGCTGGGCGTGGCGGTTCTGCCCTTCCTGGCGCTTGCGTAAGCGGCATCTTTGTGTCGCGGTCGGGGATCTATATGCGCGGGATGGTGGAGCGCACCCGCTGGGTTGGGTCGCCGTGGGCGACGCTGGCGATGGTATCCGGAGTCGCCGTCGGCGGCCTGGCGTTGCTGCGTCTGGTGGACCCGAGGATTCCCGGCAACTACCCGGCGTGCCCCTTTCTGTTCGTCACCGGATGCTACTGCCCCGGGTGCGGCACGCTGAGGGCGCTTGCAACGCTGATGGAAGGAGACCTGCGGGGCGCGATGGGGTACAACCTGTTTACGACGCTGTCATTGCCCATCCTGGCCGTGTTGACTGTCGTTGTGCTGTCCCGGAATGTTGCGCCCCTGGCGCGGTTCGAACTTCGCGTCCCGCCGCTGGCGGCGTGGGGATTGCTCGTGGTGATCCTGCTGTTCTGGGGGTTGCGCAACGTACCGGCGCATCCGCTCACGTGGTTGGCGCCCTGATGGCCGAGAGGGCACCCCGGTTGCCGCTCAAATGGGCATCTGCTAGACTGCCGGCATCGCACCGGTCTGCCCTCGCCGGCGGATCGGCGGTTTTGTATCCGAACAGCCAGGAGGTACGGCAATGATTTACGAAGTCCGGACTTATGACCTCAAGCCCGGCGGTGTGCCCATTTTCGAGGCGGCTTTTGAAAAGGCTCTGCCGCATCGGGAAAAGTATTCGAAGCTGGCCGGCTTTTTCCACACGGAACTTGGCCCGTTGAACCAGGTGATCCACATCTGGCCCTATGAGAGCCTCGACGAGCGGGCCGAGGTTCGCGCTGCTTCGTCCAAGGACCCGAACTGGCCGCCGGACAGCCAGGGAACCATCCTGCACATGGAGTCCGAGATATTCCATCCGGCGCCGTTCATGCGTCCCATGGGTGGCGGGCAGAAACTCGGCAACGTGTATGAGATGCGGATCTACGAGTACCAGAACGGCGCCATGCCCAAGGTGCTGGACATCTGGGGCGCCGCCATCGAGCACCGCGAAAAGTTCTCGCCGCTGGCCGCCGGTATGTACAGCGACATCGGCGGGTTGAACAAGTGGGTCCACATCTGGCCCTATCAGGACATGGCCGACCGCGACAAGATCAGGGCGGAAGCGTCCGCGACGCCGCATTGGCCGCCGCCGACCCGCGAATTCCTGGTCAGTCAGGAGACGAAAGTGCTGGTGCCGGCGAGTTTCTCACCGCAGGCATAAGGCCAACCGACCGACCACCATGGTAGGGGCGAATGATCATTCGCCCCTACGTTATAATGACACCAGCCAATCCGATTGGCGATAGACCAACAGCAAGGAATGACGCATGAACATCGGAATCGCAATGTTCGTAACCCCGTCCTCCATCGACATCGCGGAGCTGGCGCAGGCCTGCGAAGGGCATGGGTTCGAGTCCCTCTGGGTGCCGGAGCATCCCGCGATTCCGGCCGGGCCCAAAACCCCCTGGCCCGGTTCTCCCGATGGCGTGATTCCGCAGATGTACTACGAATGCGTGGACCCGTTCGTCGCGCTGGGTCGCGCCTCCGCGGTGACCTCGACGCTGAAGCTGGGCACCGGCATCTGCCTGGTTCCGGAGCGCAACCCGATCCTGCTGGCCAAGGAGATTGCAACGCTGGACTATTTCAGCGGCGGCCGTTTCCTGTTTGGCATA
This sequence comes from Dehalococcoidia bacterium, assembly GCA_963668585.1. Classification (GTDB taxonomy): domain Bacteria; phylum Chloroflexota; class Dehalococcoidia; order Lucifugimonadales; family UBA3495; genus Bin87. The sequence goes on from OY764869.1 coordinate 2,826,627, forward strand.
GGGACCGGTTGGTTGCGGGAAGAAACCGAACTGTTCGGCGTTGAATTCTCTCAGCGGATCGGATACACCCGTGAGTCGATCCAGGCAATGAAAGAGTTGTGGACCAAGGAGACGGCGGAGTTCCACGGCAAGTACATCGACTTCCCGCCGATTTACTCGTCGCCCAAACCGGTGCAGAATCCGCATCCGCCGGTGCTCATCGGCGGCACCGCGCCCAACGTGGCGCGTCGGGTGGTCAGTTGGGGCGACGGCTGGATGCCCAATCGAATCACCCCGGAGCAGTTGAACACGACTCGGGAAGAGATAGTACGCCTGGCTCAGGAAGCGGGGCGCGACCCGCACACCATCGAGGTGTCGGTGTTCGGGCAGCCAGCGGATCCTGAGATTCTCAAGGCGTATGAGGATGCAGGGGCCACGAGGGCAATGGTATTCGCTGAAAGCGCGCCGCGTGATGACGCCCTCAGGCAGATTGACGATTTCGCCCGACGGCTCCTCGCATAATCCATGCTTTCGGAGAACGCCAACATACTATCGCTCCGGGACGCGAATCAGCGTTTCTACGATGCTTTCGGCTCGCTGGACCTGGCCGAAATGGATGCCGTGTGGGAGCAGTCGGACCGCGCGCTGTGCGTCCACCCCGGTTGGCAACCCATTGTGGGCTGGCCGGACATACGGCGATCCTGGCAGGGCATCTTCAATGGCGCCGCGCTGATGCACTTCAATATTCATTATGTGAACGTCGCCGTCGAAGGCAATTGCGGGTTTGTAACCTGCGTTGAGAGTATCACCAGCGTTGTGGAAGGCCAGGCCCAGGGATTTGGGGTCTTGGCCACCAATATATTTGTACGGGGCGGCGACGGTTGGCTGGTGATTGCTCACCACGCATCGCCGCGACTCTGATCAATCTTCATTTTTGCGTTCAGGCGGGGCCACCGGAACGGTCGGCCTTGCTTCAAGCGTCCATCCCTTCTCCAGATCAGGCAGAATCCAACGGAGAGGATCATGACCGATTCAGGAACCAGAATGGCCGAAATGTCCGCCACCGACCGCAACCTGTGGCAGGCCATTGTCGCCGAGGCCATCGCTCACCTCACATATACCGCCTACGCCCAAAAAGCCCGCGAAGAGGGATATCCGGAAGTCGCCGAGGTATTTGAAGAGGTTGCCAAGGCGGAAACTCTCCATGGACTCAGCTACCTTGAGGTTGCGGGAGCGGTGGACAGCACCGCCGCCAACCTCAGCAAGGTGATTGACGGTGAGACGCGAGAGTACACCCGAACCTACCCGCGCATGATCAACGATGCGATCTCGGATGGGCGTAGGGAAGCCGTAGCAGCATTCGCCGATGCGATGGAGCAGGAAAAGGAGCACCAGATCGCGTTTTCGGACGCTCTTTCGCGTCTGCACACCCGGGTCGCCGACGGGTCCATCGCCGTAGTGGATGGCGTGGGATCGTACGGGCACAGCGACGGCGGGCCGATTCCTTCCGGGGGCGAGGAGCCCGTATTGCCCCTGGAGCTGGAAACCTATCTCGACGCGGCGCTGGCGCTGGACCGGGAGCCGTTCCAGGTGGCGAACCTGGGCCGCCTGCGGGAAGTCGTTTTCGGGGCACAGGACGGGATCATCAGCACCCTTGCCCTGACCACTTCCGTGGCCATCGCCGTGGGAACCACGGGCACCGTGTTGGTGGCGGGACTGGCTGCGGCCGTCGCCGGGATGATCAGCATGGCGGCCGGCGCGTACCTTGGGACGCGGGCAGAAGAGGATGTGAGGGAAGCAGCGATAGCGCGACAGATTCAGGACCTGGCGGAAAAGCCGGAAGAACAACTGGCGGAGTTGGTCATCCTGTTCCAGCGGGAAGGAAACACCTACGACGAAGCGGTCAGGCTGGCGAACCAGATTGCCGACAACGAGACGCTCTGGTTGAACACGCTGCTGGAAAAGAAACTGGGCATCAGCCCGGAGTTGGGCGGCAACGCGCTGAAAGATGCAGCGGTGATGTGCGTGTCGTTTGGATCGTCGGCGATCATACCAATCCTGCCCTTCCTCTTCCTGGACGTGGGTTGGCCGGCAATTGGCTGGTCAATCGGTCTGTCGTTGACCGGCCTGTTCGGCCTGGGGCTGGCAAAAGGCCGGTTGGTGCAGAAGTCGCCTCTGCTGCAGGGACTGGAAATCCTGGGGGTTGGCGCCGTGTCCGCGGCATTGGGTTACGGGTTGGGCGAGTGGCTGCCACGGATACTGGGATTCTGAGTTGGAATCATCCAGATCCGACCCGATGAGGGGGCCAATTAGTATGTGAAAAAGGGGCGGAGATCTCCGCCCCTTATGCTGTTACGCCCGTGCGACTCGCCGGCTAATCGAACCGGCCCAGGAGGTTTTTGACCGCCGCCAAAAACTCCGGCGGATTGTCGCCCTGCACCAGATGTCCAGCGTCGGACACGGTAACCGCAGTGCAATCGTGGTGCTCGGCCGCCATCTTCTGCAGCGTTTCGTCGGCGAATATGTCGCTGCGGTCTCCCCGCACGACCAGCGCCGGGCAGTCAATCTTGCGCCAACCTGCCCACAACTGTTCAGGTGTCCAGGCGGGAGGGCGGAAACCTCTCACGCGGATGACCTTGTCGTATTTCCAGGTCCATTTGCCGTCTTCCCTCTGCCGGATGCTGTACTTCAAGGCTCCCAGCGTTTGTTCCCGGCTGCGCCCGGTGTATTCCATGACGCGCGCGGCGAACTCGTCAAGGGTGTCGAGTTCGTCCGGCAATTCGCGGAATCGCTGGATGCGGTCTGATCCGCGCCGCTGGGTTTCGGGGCCGGTGTCCACGATGGTCAAGGACTTGAGAACCCCGGGCCGGCCCGAGGCCCAGGCCAGGCTGTTCCTGCCGCCCATGGAGTGCCCGATGAGATGGAAATCTTTGAGGCCCAGGGCGGATACCAGCGCTTCAACATCCCCCACGTAGGCATCGGTGGAATAGTCGCCGTTGGGAGACCAATCGCTGTCGCCGTGTCCACGCTGGTCCACGGCAAGAATGCGATAGTCGGCGGACAGCGGGAGGCTGATGAAATCCCAACTGTGCGCCTGCTGCTGTATGCCGTGCAACATGACGATGGTAGGCAAATCGGGCTTGCCCCATTCCAGGTAGTGGATATTCAGGCCGTTGACCTTTACGTACCGGTCTTCGGGTTCGTTCTCGGCTGTGAAAGGAACCCCAACCTGTCTCGCTGCATCGTGCAGCGACAGTCCCATGGAATGCGACGCCATATCGGCAACCTCCTGAATTTACCTGCCCGCCATCTTATCACGCGTCCCGACCGGCCACGTCAATCTTGGTCGAGGATTCCCCGAATCGTGAACATCCGCTGGAAGAGGGTGAAACAGGAGACCGCGGCGATTACCCACAACACCCAAACCATCACCGGGACCGGCGCCAGACCCTCCGCGATGAGGCCGGCTCCCAGGATGATCACGCGCTCCGTGCGGGTCATAATACCGGAACGTGTGAACGCGCCGAGACCCTCGCCACGCGCCCGGAGATAGGACACCCCCTGCGAAAACACCAGCCCCAGCAGCACAGACAGCATGCTCAGCATCAACTGTTGAGGGGCAAGGTCGCCGAGCAGGTAGTACACGCCCAACCCCACGAACAGGGAAGCCTCGCCGAGACGGTCGAAAACCGAATCGAGCAATGCGCCGAAGGGCGAATCCCGGCCGGTCAATCTCGCCAGCGCGCCATCGAACAGATCGAGAATACCACCCAGCAGGAAGACGATCCCGGCGATCAGGGGCCAACCGAAACCCACCAGGACGGCGGCGGCGGCGCAAACCGAAAAACCGATCAGCGTGATGCTGTTGGGCGTGAGGCCGATGGCGTTGAACGTGCGCGCTCCGGGCAACTCCACGTAACGCAGGACGGCAGCGCGCAGTTGTTCTCTACCGGGTAATGCCACTGTGATTGGCCTCCTGGATGCACTCGTGGTAATAGTCTTCGACCTCGGATGCCACGCGATCCCAACGATAGCGTCGCGCCGTCCGGCGTCCGGCAGCGCTCAGCCGGCCGGACAATTGCGCGTCGTCGATGACGCGCAGGACAGCATCCGCGATGGAACGGGGTTCTCTCGGCGACGTCAGCAAACCGTTTTCCTGGTTGGTAATCACATCGCGATAGCCGTCGATGTCGGATGCGACGACGGGCAGGCCAGTGGCCATTGCCTCCAACAACACGATGCCGAAACTCTCCCCACCGGTGGCCGGACTGCAAAAGACGTCGGCGCTGGCGTAGTAACGTGGGAGCATTTCGTCGGATACCCGGCCAGCCATCAGGACGGAGTTTGGGTCGCGGGCGATGAATGAATCGAGCAACGCGGCGCATCGCCGGTCAGGCTCCCCGGGCCCCACGATGATGAGGCGCAAATCGTTGCGAACGCGGGAAAGCAGGGCGAACGCGTCCAGCAGATAGGGCAAGCCTTTGCGTCCGTCTTTGCGGCCGACGAAAAGCAGGTTGATCTTGCCGTCTCGCAATTCCAGCAGGGGTTCGGCATCTGCGAAACGCCGGTAGTCCACGCCGTTGGGGATCACCCGGTAGTTGTACTGTGGGAAGTGCGGCGAAACGTAAGACCTGGCCGCCGGAGACACCGCGATCCTGCCGTGCAACCGCTGCTGCCACCGGCCGACGGCCCGGAGGGCAACGCGATAGACCTGCTCACGTTCAGAATAGGCGTGGAAGGTGCCCACGTTTACGGTTTTTGAGTGTTGCAGCACCATCAACGGCAAGATGGGAGCCAGCGGTTCGTGGAGATGCACCACGTCGAAGCGTTCACGGTCCATCAGCGCGCGGATCCTCGGATACAGCCAGAACGACAGGCAAACCCGCGCTTTGGAACCGGCCGCCGATACAGGAACGGGTCGGCCCATCGGAATGAACTGTCCGTCCTCAACGCCTACTGCCAAAGGTTGTGAAGGTGAGTGGGGCGCGACCACGCTGACGGTATGTCCCCGTTCCCTCAACTCCGCCGATAGTTGGGCTACGTGCGCGTTGACGCCGCCCGGCCAGGCGAAGTCATAGGGCGAAACCATGGCGATTTTCATGGCCATGCCCCGCCTCGCGCACGCGAGACTCCCTAATTCTGCGCGGTGACCTGCACCGAGTTGACCGCAGGATCGGCTATGAAAGCCTCCACCATATCGTGGGCTTCCGCGTCGGTGAACTGGATGGGCGGGCTCTTCATGAAGTAGGCCGACGGGGCGAACACGGCGCCGCTCTGCCCGTTGTCCAGAGCCAGTTTGGCGCAGCGGATGGCGTCCACCACCACGCCGGCGGAGTTGGGGCTGTCCCACACTTCCAGCTTGACTTCCATTTTGACGGGGGCGCCGCCGAAGACCGTGCCGTCGATGTGGATGTAGCACCACTTGCGGTCCTGGAGCCAGGGCACATGGTCGCTGGGGCCGATGTGGACCGCGCCTTCTTCGGGTTCCTCGTCCATCTGGCTGGTGACGGAACCGGTTTTGGAGATCTTTTTGGACACCAGGCGGTCACGTTCGAGCATATTCAGGAAATCGGTGTTGCCGCCGAAGTTCAACTGGTACGTGTTGTCGATCTCAGCGCCCCGATTTTCCATCAGCCGGGTCAGGACGCGATGGACGATGGTGGCGCCGACCTGGGATTTGATGTCGTCGCCGATGATTGGCACGCCACGTTCCTCGAAGCGTCCACGCCAGTAGTCCTCACGGGCGATGAAGACGGGGATGCAGTTGATCATTGCGCAACGAGCTTCAAGGATCTGTTCGACGTACCACTTGGTCGCCATCTCGCTGCCCACAGGCAGGTAGTTGATGACCACGTCCACTTCCCTTTCTTTGAGGATCCCGGAGATGTCGGCGGTACTGTGCGGGGATTTCACCACCAGGTCGGTGAGGTAGCGTCCGATGCCATCGTGGGTCATGCCCCGTTCCACGGGGACGCCCAAGTGGGGAACTTCAGCAAACTTGATGGTGTTGTTTGGTTCGGTGAAGATGGCTTGCGAGAGGTCCTTGCCCACCTTGTTGCGATCAACGTCGAAGGCGGCCACCACCTCGATGTCCTCGATCCGGTACTCGCCGACGCGATTGTGCATCACGCCGGGGATGGGTTGGTCGTCGGGCACCTCGACGTATTTGTGGATTCCCTGAACCAACGACGAGGCGCAGTTGCCTACGCCGATGATGGCAACCTTTATCTTGCCCAATTGAGAACTCCTTGAGGCTCGCCCCGACACGAAAACCGTCCAATGCCGCAGCCAGACCTATTGTATTACCCGCAATAATGTGCGAACCAGTCTAACATACCCACGGTGGGCACCGCTTTGATCTACGTGATCGCGAGGTGTCTTTCGATCACTTGCACATGGATAGGCGCGGCGCTATTGACGTGTCACCCATCACCGCCCGCTCGTAGTGCAACAAGCTCACCTGGAGCGGACCACGTACTGTGCGACCCACAATCGAAAGGACCTGGTTATCGCAGGTGCGGGGGAACGGCTGGAAGTCAGGGCGAGAAGAACCTGATGATGGCCGTTTCGTCGTCGTGGCGGAACCGTCCACCGCGGAAACGTATGTCCCGACCCTGCTCGATATGTTGATCAACCAGGGCTTTCACCCGTTCAGAGGCTTGTTCAGCGTCGGACGCCGCCCTGACGATTTGCATCAACTCTTCGCCGAGCAGGTTGTCGCTGACACCATCGGTGCAGCACACCAATCGGTCGGCATCGGACAAATCCACCTCAGCCTGGAAAACCGATAAATCGGCTTCTCCGCCGACCGCCTTGGACACGCCCAACCGGATCAGGCCACCCATGCGGCCGCTGAACTGCTCGAACCCGTCGGGTCGAATGACATAGATGGGGCTGTCGCCCACGGACACTATGTGCAGTCGACCGTTGAGATAGAGGGCCGCTGAAGCGGTTGTCAACAGGAACCGGCCGCCGCCGACCTGGTGAAATTCGGCGTTCTGCTCGTGAAGAACGGCGACAATGTCCTCGGGCCCCGAGATGGAGGCCTGGTTCAAGGCGTCGGCGACCGAGCCGCTGGCTTCGTCGCCGCCATGTCCGGTCACGCCATCGAGGACCACGTCCATAAAGTTGCCGTCGCCCAAGTCCCGGGTCAAATAGTTGTCCTCGCCGTGCGACGAATTATCGTGAAGAATAGCCAACGAACTGGTCAGCATCGTACTTCAACCCTCGCTGTTTTAGAGATGTTGATGGTTATGCAGAGAACCGGGCCAATTCGGCATCCGCGTCAAAGAGATAACGTGCCCAATGGGCTTCGCTGAGCCGATTTAACGCCGCTCGCCAAGCATCCACCGCCGCTTCCCGGTCGGCCATACCATCATTGCGAATAGTAATCAGGCCCAGGCATTCCTGCAAGTCCTGTCCGAATTCGGCGACCTTTCCGTACTCGCGATTCCTGACTTTGCGGACGCATGAGGTCATGGCTTCCCTGAGGTCATCGTTCGCCGCGGTGAAAGCCCGGTCGAGATCATCGCATTCCTGCTCCAGTGAAATGACCGGACGCTGGTTGTAAGGATCGTGGTAACCCGAGGCATCGTCGGGCGGCAGTTCAGGCGCGACGTAGAACTTGAGGATTTCCAGGTAGAAGTCATGCACATCCTGGGGTCCCCGATTCCTTTGGGCGCGGTCCACGCCGTGTCCGACCAGCGCGCTGGCGTCGATCAACGAAACCCGCCCAGACCCGGGAGAATAGAACACGTTGTGGGGCCCCAAATCCAGCAGGGCGTAGCCGGCCGCCTCAAACGATTCCTGCGCCGCCAGCAGTTGCGTCTGCACCGGCCATTCTCCGACGGCGGCGGGGTATATCAACGGGTGCAGCCCGAAAAGGTTCTGGCCCAACCCGATGGGCACGCGCAGGATCCGACTGCGGGGGTCGCCCACCAGGGGGATACCGTGGGCCCGTTCCTCCACGCGCACGCGGTAGGGCTGCCCCAGGTCTTCGCCGAAGTAGGAATCGTGTATCTCAGCATCGGTTATGCCGATGACGGCGGGCACCACGTCGCAGTTCTGGCCGGCCCGTTCGTATGCCTCCAGCGTCAGGGTGGTCCGATCTTCGATGGGCCCGTGCATCTGCCGGCGCACCGCCTGCGGCGAAGGCCGCTTCAGCACAACCTGGCGGTCGGTTTCCCGGTCAACCGCAGAGCGCACATCGTAGTCTGCGCCGCTGCCAAGGGCGCCGACCAGTTCGAACCTGTCGAGGGTGACAATTTCCATACCGCAAATATCCGTGGTTAACGACTGCAAAGGATGGTGAGCCAATCTTCGCGCTGCCGCATTTCCGACACGGACAATCCGGCGTCGGCGATGGCGGAAGCGGCCTCATCGTGTTGATCGATGATTATGCCGGACGCGATGAAGACACCGCCGGGGGCGAGAAGGTCCGGAATGGCCGGCGCCACCAGCCTGATCCCACGCGCGCTGATGTTGGCAACTGCGAGGTCGTACGTACGTCCCCGGGTTGCGGCGCCGGGTATCGACCCCGATGCGGCATTGACTTGATCCGATATGCCCGTGCGGCGGAAGTTTTTCTGGGCGGCCCGCACGGCATGGCCGTCTATGTCCACCGCCGTGATGTGCGCCGCGCCCAGTTTGGCAGCGGCGATGGTGAGGATGCCGGAACCCGTGCCTACGTCCAGCACCGTGTGCCCCGGGCGGACCAACTCCTCCAGGGCTTCCAGGCACGAATAGGTGGTGGGGTGATACCCAGTGCCGAACGCCAGGCCGGGGTCGAGGTCAATCACCACGTCGTCATCTTTGGATTCGTACTCGATCCATGATGGTTTGATTACGAGTTTCTCGCCGACGCGAAGCAGGGTGAAGTGCTTTTTCCACGAATCTCGCCAATCTTCCTCCACACCCAATGGTTTGATTTCCAACTCACCAAGGTCGGCGACGCTGGACGCCAGTTTGATGCCGACCTCGATGTGAGCGAGGCGTTGACGCGACAAACTGGGGAGATAGGAACGCAGGACTGCGTGTTCCCCGGGTATGGTTTCCACGCTCAGACCGTAACCGTAGCGTTCAAACAGGTAGGAAACCGGCTCGACGTACTCAAACGGGACGCTGATACTCAGCTCGTGCCAGGACATGCAACCCTCTGAGTTTCCGTTGTTGATGCGGCCGGGCCCGTTTGGCGGGCGCACGGACTTTTCCAGGACAGGTTATCACCCATCTGTGGACGTGAAAGTGTCCTTGATCCGGTCGAACAGTCCCTTCTGACGATCATCGGCTGAGGTTTCCTCGTTGTCGGTGATCTGGTCTTCGACGACCGGTTCGGCTTCTTCGGTTTTTGGTTTGCGCCTGGAGCCACCCGATTTGGGTTTGGTACTCGCCGGAGGGGCCCTGCCGTTGTTGTCAAACGAGTAGGCCAGGTTTTCCATGAGGCCGCGTTGGTACTTGTTCAGCTTGCCCGGCACGTTGACATCCACCACGACCCTGATGTCGCCCCTCCGGTTGGTTGCCCGGCCATCCCTGCGCAGGCGCGGCACGCCGTATCCACGGACGCGGAAAAAACTCCCGGACTGGGTGCCGGCCGGGATATCCATGTCCACATCTTCGCCGTCCAGGGTGGGCACCGACTTTGTGGAGCCCAGGGCTGCCTCCGCGATGTTGATTCCCATGCGAAACACCAGGTCTTCCTCGTCTCTCACGAACACCGGATGCTCTTGCACGCGCACCTGGACGTAGAGGTTTCCCGGGGGGCCGCCGTTGGCGCCCGTGTCGCCCTCGCCGGTTACGCGCACCTGCATCCCGTCGTTGACGCCCGCCGGAATGGTGACGGTGCGCGTGCGTTGGCGTCGCTCATATCCGCGGCCGCGGCAGTGGTGGCAATGGGTTTCGATGTATTTGCCGGAGGCGTTGCAGGCTGGGCAGGGCGAGGTCACGGCGAATTGTCCGAACACGCTGCGCTGGGCTCTCCGGACCTGTCCTGATCCGCTGCAGGTTCGACAGGTGCTGATGGGGGTGCCGGGTTCGTTGCCCGCGCCTGAGCAAAGGTGGCAAGGTTCCACGCGCTGAAGATCGATATCCCGCTCGCACCCGAAGACCGCTTCTTCAAAGGTCAAATTGAGGCGATGCGCGATGTCTTCGCCGGCGCGAGGCTGGCTGGCCGTTCGGGCGCCCCCGCCGAAGAACGTGTCGAAGATATCGCCGAATCCGCTGAACGGATCGAACCCGTCGAAGGGTCGATCTCCGCCACCGTTGACGCCAGCGTGTCCAAAGCGGTCATAGCGCGACCGCTTGTCCTGGTCGCTCAAGACCTGATACGCCTCGTTGATTTCCTTGAATTTGTCCTCGGCGCCCGGCGTTTTGTTCCGGTCGGGGTGGAATTCCATGGCTTTGCGCCGGAAAGCGCGACGGATTTGCTCGTCGTTCGCGCTTCGTTCCACGCCCAGGGTTTCGTAATAATCTACTGGCATAAACTCTGTGTTGCTCTGGGATTCCTATTGGATTATAGCCGACGGCGGCGGCATTGCTCAACAATCATCAATAGCGAGACTGGGCATACTGGCAAATTGTCCCCTTATTGGTGGCAATTGCGGGCCGTTCTGAACCACCGGGGCGGCCGAGGCGGCGGCGCAACCGGATCCGCGAGTGGCGCTATCACGCGGATGGGGCGTGCCGACGGCGGTTTCGGCACGCACAAGTCGGTTCTGTTAGAATCCAATTGAACCCAATGCCCCGATCCAGGAGGTGCGTCATGCCAATCGCCAGGCTGTACACGGGAGACGACGGACAATCTCATATCGAGGAACTCGAACTTGAAAGTCATCCGGCGCTGGCTTCCTTGCAGTCCACCACCGGGATCGTGTTCCGGCGGGTGGAGTCGGGATACTTCAGCGACTGGCACTGCGCCCCGCGCCGCCAGTTCGTGATCACCCTGGAAGGGGAGGTCGAAATCGGCCTCGGGGACGGCAGTGTCCACAGGTTCGGACCCGGGCAGGCGATGCTGGCCGAAGACCTGACTGGTCACGGACACACCACGCGGGCGGTGGGCGACGGCCCCCGGCTGACCGCGACGGTGCCTTTGGACGACTGAGTCGCGGGCGTCCCAAGGCATAATATTCGGTTTTAGCGCCAGGCTAGACACAGGACAGGTCGTGGCGTCGCAATCCGTCATTTACCCCCGGCCTCCGGCGCCTGACCGGAGTCGCCTGCCGCCCGGGCCGCGCGAACTGCCTTTCGTTGGGCAAACCCTCAGGTATATGCGCGACCCCATCGGGTTCATGCAGGAAGCCGCCGGGTATGGCGACCTGGTGACTCTGTCCGTCAAGCCGGCTCTGGTGTACTTGGTGAACCACCCGGACCTGATTCGCGACGTCGTGGTCACCTATCACCAACGGCTTGACCGGGGTCCCAATACCGAGGTGATGAAGTTGCTCACGGGGAATGGCCTGATCACCGCCATGGGGTCGGACCACCTCCGGCAACGTCGGCTGATTCAACCCAGCCTCCACCGCAACCGCATTGATCCATTTGCGGAGACCATGCAATCGTATGCGCAGGCGCATCAGGCGGACTGGATTGATGGGCAGCGTGTGGATCTGGGCCGAGAGTTGTCCCTGCTGACCCTGCGCATCGTCGTCAAGACGCTGTTCGGGACGGACCTGGCCGATGAAGTGCGAAGGATCGGAGCGGCGTTTGCCCTCAGCAACAACTACATCACGACGCGAGCGAACCAACCGCCGCGGATGCGGAAACTGCTGCATCGCCTGCCAGTGCCCTACAGCGTGCGTTTCAAACGCGCCCGCGCCGACTTAGACAAGATAATCTACGGACTGATCGCGCAGCGCCGAGAGTCGGCGAACCAGGGGGATGACCTGCTGTCGCTGCTCATGAACGCGCGATTCGAGGACGAAGAGGGAGGGTCGGACGCGCGCCTGTCGGATGAGCAGGTCCGCGACGAAACGGTGACCATGTTCGCGGCAGGCCACGAGACCACTGCCGTGACTTTGATCTGGACCTGGTACCTGCTGGCGACGAATCCGGAAATGCAATCAAGGTTCCACGCCGAACTGGACGATGTGATCGGCGACCGGCCGGCCACTCTGGACGACCTGCCGAATCTGACCTTTATGGACCGGGTTCTGACCGAGGCGCTGAGACTGTATCCGCCCATCTGGTTCTGGGGTCGAATGGCGTTTCAGCCTTTTGATCTTGGCGGTTATCACATCCCCGCCGGCGCATTTCTCCTCGCGCCGCAATTGATCGCGCAGCGCGACCCGCGGTGGTTTGAAGACCCGTTGGAGTTTCGGCCGGACCGCTGGACCGCGGAGTTCCGCGAAAGCCTGCCCCAGTTCGCCTACTATCCTTTTGGCGGCGGGCCGCGCCGGTGCATCGGCGACGGTTTCGCGATGATGGAAGCCAAGCTGATCATGGCGACCCTGGGTCAAAGGTGGAAGATGCGCCACGACCCGCGCCACGACCCCAGGATGCTGCCGCTGATATCGCTGCGTCCCAAGGGCGGGATGCCGATGTTCCTGGAACGCCGGGCGTGAATTAAAAGACCGCCGCCCGTCAACGAAGAGGGGGTGAATTCAGCCGCCAGTGGCTGCCCCGCCTGGGTTCGAACCAGGGCTTACAGCTCCAAAGGCTGACGTGCTACCGCTACACCACGGGGCATCTCGGTAAATTATAACATCCCGATGTCCGCTCTCCAGCGTGCGCTATACTGCCGCCATCCACCTGCCAGCGGCGGGTCAAACGGAGTGGAGAGCATTATGGAAACCGTAGGATTCATTGGCCTGGGCAACATGGGCGGCGGAATGTCCGCCAACATCCAACGCGCCGGTTATCCCATGGTCGTTTACGACCTTCGCGAAGAAGCCGCGCTGCCGCTGCTGGAAGGCGGTGCCCGGTTGGCCAACACTCCGGCTGAGGTCGCCGCAGCGTGCGACGTGACTTTCACCTCACTGCCTGGGCCCTACGAGGTGGAAGCGGTATCCACCGGGCTGGAGGGAGTGCTGGAGGGCATCAAACCCGGCAGCGTTTATATCGATCTTTCGTCAAGCCGGCCGACCCTGATACGGGAGATCGAACCGAAGTTTCGCGCCAAAGGCTGCCACGTGCTCGACGCCCCGGTAAGCGGCGGCAAGACGGGGGCAGCATCGGGCAATCTGGCGGTGATGGTGGGCGGAGACCGGGAGATTTTTGACCGGGTGAAACCAATTCTCGATGCCTTTGGCGACAAGGTGTTCTACGCCGGTGAGATTGGCGCCGGCAGCGTGGCCAAGTTGGTCCACAACATGATCGGTCACAGCGTGCGCCAGGCCATCGCGGAAGGGCTGACGCTGGGGGTCAAGGCGGGCGTGGACCCGGAACCGCTCTGGGAATGCGTGCGCCGGGGCGCGTTGGGTCGCATGTCCTTCCTGCATGAAGGGCTGGTGCGCACGATGTTTCAGGGCGAATTCGAGCCGGCGAGTTTCGCGTTGAACCTGGCCCACAAGGACATTTCGCTGGCCACCGAACTTGCCCGCGAGTACGACGTGCCGATGCCGATGTCCACGCTGGCCCAGCAGATTTCGCTCCAGGCCATGAACCGGGGATGGGGCCACGCCGACAGCAGCAGCACGGTGCGCTTGCAGGAGGAACAGGCGGGGGTGGAGGTCCGGGCGCCCCAGGTGGATCCCGAACGCGCGGCAAGATTCATCACGACTCATCCCGAGGCCGAGTAGCATCGTTATTGGCGTTTCTCCGATCACCGTCCGCTTGTGGTTCTACAGGCTAACCATGAGCGGACAACGTGAACCGCACCCGTGGGCGGACTAACCTGAAGCGCACCGTGATCGGACTGCTTGACGTGCACTACGAGCGGACTGCGTGCTCGTTTACTGATTTATTGAAGGGCTCGGGTGGGGTGGTTAGGGCCATACAATTATTGACCGTAGATTGTGTAGTCCGCTCATCCTGAGCCTGTCGATGGGCGAACGCGCGGTTAGCAGGGAACCGTTCTGTCAACAGCAATTGCCTTCTGTCTCGACAATCGAAAGGCTCGGTTGCGATGGCGCCCGTCGGGTCTTGGGTTCTCGGACTGTGCTAGACTCAAAATGAGAATGTCGGGTTGGCTGGGTGACCGCCGCGGGACGTCAGCGTCTCGGGGAGGAAAGTCCGGGCTCCACCGGACAGGGTGCTGGGTAACTCCCAGGCTCCGACGCGCACCCGCGCAGAGGGGACGGAAAGTGGCACAGAAACATACCGCCTGCGGTCGCTTCGGCGAGCGTTGGCAAGGGTGAAATCGGGCGGTAAGAGCGCCCGGCCGCGTGCGGCGACGCACCGGCGGCCAAACCCCACCTGGAGCAAGGCCAAATAGGGGAACCATGGGCGTCCGGCCCGTTCCCGGGTTGGCTGCTTGACCCCAGCGGAGACGTTGCTCCCCGACCAGGGAGCGCACCGGCCACGGCCGAGTGCGGGGCTAGATAGATGGTCACCGTCCGCCGACCGGCGGATACAGAACCCGGCTTACAGGCCACCCGACTTTCTCTACATTTCGCCGCCCGGCGTGTCGCGCCACTGAGACCAGAAGCGCGGCGACTACCTTCGGATTCAAACCTTCACCCGCACACCTCAGGAGCACGGAAAATGGTCCGCACCAACCGCGCCAAAACCAAGTTGCTGGCCGGCGAAATCGCCATCGGCGGCAGCGTCAACTTCTACGCGCCGATACTGGTCGAACTCTATGGAGTCCTCGGTTTCGACTGGGTCTGGATTGACTGTGAGCATGGGTCTTCCAACGATTCCGAATCGGAGAACATGATCCGCGCCGCAGAACTGCATGACATCACGCCCGTGGTGCGTGTGCCCAACGCCGATCCGTCCACGCTATTGCGGTTCCTGGATCGGGGAGCGCAGGGTCTCATCGTGCCTCACGTCAACAACCGCGCAGAGGCGGAAGCCGTCGCGCAGGCCTCACATTACCATCCCATGGGCGCCCGGAGCAGCGCCACGGGCGGACGCACCAACCGCCTGGGCAGCGGCCTGCCGCCGATGGAATACTACGAGGCCGCCAACCGGGAAACCCTGGTGATCTGCATGGTGGAGACTCCGGAGGCGGTGGCGAACGTCCGCGATATCGCCAACGTGGACGGTGTGGACGCGATTTTGGTGGGCAGCAGCGACCTCACCCAGGCGATGGGCATGCCTCCGCAAGCCGACGTGGACGCCGCCATCTCGCAGGTGATTGAAGGAACGCTGGCAGAGGGCAAAATCATCGGCGTGGCCGGAGCGGGCATGACGGTGGACAACGTGGGGCGATTCCGGCAGTTTGCGGAACGAGGCGTTCACCTGATGTCGGTCAACGTGCAGGACTTCATCCGGCAGAGCGCCGGGCGTTTTCTCAGCGATTTGCGGGGGTAATCCGATTTGAGGATCCCCTTGTCGGCTGACGTGGGGACGGTCAATCGTCAGGATCAGGATTAGCGCGATTTATGGAGTTACGGGATTGGGGGTACTTCATCACGAAGGGTTCTGATCCTGGTCACGTCCGATTCTGATGATGTTGATTCTGGCGGTTTTCAACAACGGGCGCGCATCGGCGCGGGGTTCCAGTTGACCGTGGATTGGCCCGATGCTACATTGGCCGTCGCGATTCGTTATGTGGTTACGATTTCCGACGCAGAATTTTAGATGAACGATTTATCAGACCGCGTTTTGGGCGGTGAATTACGCGCGCTTTCCCGGGCGTTGACGCTGCTGGAACGCGGCAATCCGGATGCCGGTCCCGTCATGGAACGGCTGGACCCACACACCGGCAGTGCATATACGGTGGGCATCACAGGACCGCCGGGGGTGGGCAAAAGTACGCTGGTCGATCGTCTTGCGGAGCACGTTCGCGGACTGGGGTTGACCGTCGGCATCCTTGCGGTTGATCCGACCAGCCCGTTCACCGGCGGGGCGCTGCTGGGCGATCGGATCCGGATGCAACGGCACTACCTGGACGACGGCGTCTTCATCCGCAGCGTCGCCACCCGGGGGCAATCGGGAGGGTTGCCGCGCATCGTCAAGAGCATGGTGCGCGCGCTGGACGCCTCGGGCAAGGATGTCGTTCTGGTGGAAACGGTGGGGGTCGGCCAAACGGAGTTGGGAATCATGGGGGTGGCCGATTCGGTGGTAGTTGCCATGACACCTGAATCGGGGGATTCGATCCAGACCCTGAAGGCCGGCGTTATGGAAATCGCCGACCTGTATGTGATCAACAAGGCGGACCGGGACGGGGCGAACCAACTGGCGACGGCGATCACCAACACCTTGCAATTGGCCGACCTGAGCGACGGTTGGAATCCACAGGTTCTGTTGACGCAGGCATACGCCAACGTGGGAATCGCCCAACTTTGGGATGGCATCGGCGAGCACCGGGGCTACCTGACGGACACCGGGGGGTTGGAGACGCGGCGAGCGGAGCGACGGCGGACAGAGTTTTTGGAAACCGTCCAGGAAGAACTGCACCGGCGCGTGACCCGGCGACTGACCTCCGAGCCGGGACTGAGCAAGTTGCTGGAAGACATCGAAGGGAAATGCGCGGAACCCTACGCCGAGGCCATGCGTCTGCTCGACGATGACGTGGGCATCGGGCGCGTGCTCGACGGCGGTTTGTGACGCCGGGGCAACGGAGGGGGCGACCATATCGGTCGCCCCCGTTTTGTTGCCATCTGAAACCGACATCGTCAGTTTCTGGTTTCACCATCCTCGTTGGACCCGTTGCTGGCGCGGTTGTTGTTGCCGCCGCCATTGTTCTGGTCCATGCTGCCCATCCCAAGGAAGGGGGTGAGCATGGAGGTGAACTCCATGGGGAAGATGAACTTGGTGGATGGGCTGCTGCCCAAGGATTTGAGGGTGTCGAAGTACTGCAGGCTCATGGTGCGCGCGTCCACAGTGCTGGCGACGCTGTAAATTCGCTCCAGGGCGCTGCTGAAGCCTTCGGCGCGCAGAACGGCGGCTTGCTGGTCGCCTTCCGCCGCCAGGATTTCCGACTCCCGTTGACCCTGGGCGCGGAGGATTGCGGACTGGCGTTCACCCTCAGCGAGGTTGATGGCCGCCTGGCGCTGTCCTTCCGACTCGGTGATTTCAGCGGTACGGATGGCGTCGGCGGACTTCTGGCGCTCCATCGCTGCCTTGACACCGGGAGGCGGGTCCACCTCGTTGATTTCCACCTGGGATACCTTGACGCCCCACCGCTCGGTTACCTCGTCCATGCGAACCTGCACATCGTCGCGGATGCGTTCGCGTTCGGACAGGGTGGTAGCCAGGTCCATCGCTCCGATCACTGAGCGGAGAGTGGCGAAGGCCAGGTTGATTACGGCGGCTTCAAAGTTCTGCACTTCAAGCACGGCCCGGTCCACCATGTCCTCCATGACGCGGTAGTAGATGACAAAGTCCATGTCAACGACCACGTTGTCGGCGGTAATGTACTTTTGCGTCGGCACGCGGGTCACCCGCTCACGCAAGTCAACCTTGGTGCCGTGGTAGAGAAACGGGATCAAGAAATGAAGCCCGGGTCGTCGGCTGCCTGTGTAGGTTCCGAAACGCTGGACGACCATCCGCTGATACTGTTGGACAACGATCAGTCCACTAGCCATGATAGAACCTCCTTGTTGAGGATCTGAGAACGATGCGGGTCAACTGTCATTCTAACATCACTCCTGCCCCTCAATGGTCGAGGACAGGCCGACGGGTTCGACGGTGAGAAGCAGCCCGGAGACGCTGACCACGCGGACATTGCGTGCCGCCGGGATCATCGCGCCGTCGCTGCTGACCGCCGACCAGGTCTCGTCGCCCAACGAAACAATGCCCCTGGGACGCAACGCTGCGGTGACGACTCCGGTTCGTCCCAGGAGATCCCCCGGTTCACTGCGCCCGTCGGTGTGCGAGACGTTTCCGTGGGCGGTGGCGAGCCGGCGTCCGCCCACGCGGGAAGCGACGGCCTCAAAAACCAGGTAGCCGGCGCAGAGCGCCAGCACGCCGCCCACCGCGACCAGAACCCAGGGGCTGACGGAAACTTCGGGGAAGCTAGCCGGAACGCTGCCGCCGCCGAAACTGCCAAACAGCAGCACGCCGCCAATGATAAGGCTGACCACGGCGCCGATGCCCAACGCCCCGAAACCGGACACGAAAATTTCGAGTATTGCGAGGATGCCAGCGAGGGCGATGAACGCGATGCCCGCCCAGTTGAAGGGCAAATTGCCCAGCGCCAAGAACCCCAGGCCCAGACAGATGACGCCGGCGATTCCCGGGCCGATGGCGCCGGGCGTCATGAGTTCGAACACCAACCCCAGGGTTCCCAGGCTGATGAGCAGAAAGGCGATGTTGGGGTTGGCGATGAAATCGACGAATCGTTCGCGCCACTGCATCTTCAACGGTTCCAGTTGGTAGTCTGAGAGATCCAGGTTGCGCTCTCCAAGTACGGTTACTACGCTCATGGAGTCCAGTTGCTCCAGCAGGTCGCTGACATCATCGGCCAGGAGGTCGATGATGTTGGCTTCCAGCGCTTCGCTGGCGCTGTAGGACGATGCTTCGCGGACGGTTTTCTCCAGGGCGTCGGCGTTGCGGTTGCGTTCCTCGGCGACCGAGCGGATCAACGCCGCGGCGTCGTTGGTCACCTTGTTGGCCAGCGTCTCG
This sequence comes from Dehalococcoidia bacterium, assembly GCA_963668585.1. Lineage (GTDB taxonomy): Bacteria > Chloroflexota > Dehalococcoidia > Lucifugimonadales > UBA3495 > Bin87. Next base: position 2,845,272 of record OY764869.1, read on the forward strand.
CCGATGTCTTCGCCGCTGCCGGACACCGGGGTCGCCGCGCCGATGTTGGAGCCGGGCGCCATGGCGGCGAAATGGGCGGCCGCAGTGATGAAGGTACCGGCGGAACCGGCCTGGGCGCCGCGAGGGGCGACGAAGACGACCACCGGCACTTCCGCCGCCAGCAGCGTTTCCACGATCTCGCGCGTGCTGCCGTACAGCCCGCCGGGAGTGTCAAGCTCGATCACCAGCAGTTCGGCATCGGCTTCCGTGGCAGTGGCCACCGCGCGGGCGATGAGGCGGGACTTGACGGGGTTGATGGTGTCTTCAACCCGCAGGAGGAAAACGGTCCGGGATTGGGCTTCCACGGGCGCCTGTTCGATCAGGGCAACCGCAATCCCCAACCCGATGAGAGCCAGGAAAAAGGCGAGGATTGCCGCGTTGGGTTTGGCTGCACGCATCAGGCACCACCTGATTTCATCATCGGCCCGCGTGGGCGATATGTCAATCGGCCGGGGCGATCGTCAGGGCCATTCGATTATCCTGATGTGGGGCAGGTGTCGGGGAGCTGCATCGCTGACGGATGGAGTATGCGTGGGCGGGTTTGAGAGCCGCCCATGCGTGTGCATGGCCGTTGGCGAACCACCAGGGTCGGACGGCGCCGGGCGGGCGTCGTCTTTCCGGAGGGGCGGTGGGTTTTTCGTCCCTGTGGTTGGTGGTTCGTTGGTTGGCGGTTGGTTGTTGTTTCGGTGGGTTTTGGTTTGGTGTGAGAGGCGGGATTCCGGATCGTTGTCAGCGCACGGCCAGTACGCAACTATTTGAACGGCAGTTCCGTGGTCGCAGGACTATTTGGTTGAGTCCCTACCACGCGGGCCCGAACAATCCCGGTGGGCCAGTGCGGCACCGCCGGTGAGTACGTTGGTCGGATATCGGCGAATTGCCACCTGGACCGGTTGCGATTTGTTGCTGACGGGGTTGGCCGTCGATCCGGAATCTTGCCTCTCTGGGGATTGGGATGGAGCAGCTGCTTGATCTAGACGGTATTAGGATATACGTTCGTATCGGTGGTGTCAAGGGATTATTTTACAGGGATGGGCAGGATTTACAGGATGATGGGATTGCGGGTGGGACGGGCCGTTCGTGGTTCGACAAGCTCACCATGAACGGACTGCGTGAGGCTCGGCATGAATGTACTTCGCAAGGCTCGGCATGAGTGGACTGCCCACTCTGGCTCTCAGGATCGCAAGTCGCCGGGCCGGTACGATGGCGGTTTTGGTTGCGTCGTTTGACGATGGCAGCAGAGTGGCCATACAATGCGAGCAATTCGGAGAGCCAGAGGAGCGAGAAAGTAGATGGATTACCAGTACATTGTGTCGGACAAGGAACGAGTGTCCCGGTTTGAGGGTAGTGGGGACCGGCGCCAGGAGAAGGTTGGGCACGTTGCTTTTCTGACGATGAACCGGCCCGAAGTGCTGAACGCCATGAACCGGCAACTCACGGAAGAGTTGCATGACGCGGTACGCCAGGCCAACGAGGACCCGGAGATCGGGTGCATCGTGGTCACCGGGGCCGAGACGCACCCGCGTGTCCCGGCATTCACTGCGGGCGGGGATATTCACGAGCAGCGGGAAGATCAGGCGGGGTTGAACGCGGGCACGCTGACTCGGGAAGACATGGACCTGCGATCCGCGCAACGGCAGCGGGGCAGCTACGAAGTCAGCTCGTCGGACAAGCCGGTGATCGGCATGATCAATGGGCTGGCTTACGGCGGGGGCGCGGTGCTGTCGTCGTCCCTGGATATCAGGATCGGGTCAGACGCGGCGCGTTTCCGATTCCTGGCGGCGGCTTATGGCCGGATTAATTCGACGTGGACACTGGTGAATCAGGTGGGTTGGCCCCAGGCGAAGGAATTGTTGTTCACCGCACGCATCGTCGAGGCGGAAGAAGCGTATCGCATCGGGCTGTTGAATCACCTGGTGCCCAGCTACCGGCTGCGCCAAAAGACCATGGAAGTCGCCACGCAGATTGCCACGAATGATATTCCATCCGTGATAGGGATCAAACAGTTGCTGCTGCAGCACATGGGTGGCTCGCTGGAAGATCAATGGGCCAACGAGCGGGATTTCACCACCAACGTGCTCAGGGGCACTCTGGCGGAAGAAGCGTTCCCGGAATTCCTGGCGCGCCGAGGTCGGCCGATTCGCGGCAGTTAACCCACGGGGACAATGCGAATCACAAACCCTTCCCTGGTGACAGGGAGGGGTTTTTTATCAGGCGCCGCCGGAGCGACGCTGCAGGTGGAGGGGCAGCAGGTCGGTGTCTCCCTCCCAGGAAACGTTGCCGTCCACATCGATGACGGAATAGGAAACCGGGCGGCGCGGCGCCGGGCTGACCGTGAGGTTCTTGCGGCGATGCTCCGGTTGCAAGGCCAACCTTGCGGTGTCGCCGTCCCAGGCCACCTGGCCGGAGGAGTCGATGACCGAGTAGGACACCGGGCGGGAAATGTCCGGCGGGATTTCCCGGGGCATCGCATAGTCCAGATAGCGTGTGGTGATGGTGTTGGCGATCGGCTGCATGGGGGACATGACGCGGATCACGATGGGTTGATCCAGGATATTTTCGATCACGCGGTTGACGCGGTTGATGTTTTTTTGTACTAACGGCATCCTGCACTCCTGGGTAAGATTCTGATGGCCCTATTGTACAGAAAATGACGGGGCAAGTGTGCGCTCAAAAAGGCCCGCCTTGCTGACGGGCCCATTGGCTCCAATTTAGCAGGAATCCGCCGTTGCGGCGGGATTGAGCGACCGTTCAGCCGTCAAGCGTCCCCTTGGTGCTTGGCACCTGGCCGGGGGCCCTTGGGTCCGGTTCCACGGCATCGCGCAGGGCGCGGGCCAGGGCTTTGCACAGCGCTTCGGCTTTGTGGTGGGGACTCACGCCGGCGAGGACTTTGGCGTGAAGGTTGATGCGCGCCTCAATGGCGAAGGACTCAAGGAAGTGCGCCACCAGATCGCCGGACAATGATTCGACCATCGTGTCGTTCAACGTGGTATCGACCGAGGTGTACGGGCGACCACTCCAGTCCACGGCGACCATCACCAGGGTTTCGTCCAGCGGGACGATGGCATGACCCATGCGACGGATGCCGCGGGGTTCGCCCAGCGCCTGACCGAAGGCGCGTCCCAGCATGATCGCGGTGTCTTCCACCAGGTGATGCCAACCGACGTGCGTGTCGCCCTGCGCTTTGAGGGTGATGTCGAAGAGGCCGTGGCGAGCGATCTGGCTCACCATGTGATCCAGGAAACCGTTGCCGGTATCGACGGTGTAGTCGCCCTGGCCATCCAGGTTGACGGAAACCGAGATGGCGGTCTCGCCGGTTTGGCGTTCCAGCGTTGCGGAACGAGTTGACCGGGCTGGCAAGGAGGTCACGGTTAATCGACCCCCAGAGCGGCGCGGAATCCGGCGATCACCGCGTCGGTTTCTTCCGGTTTGCCGACGCTGGAGCGGATGTAATCGCGCAGCAGGTCGTTGTCGAAGTAGCGGAGGAATACGCCCCGGCGGCACATTGCTTCGTAGATTTCGTGTCCCCTGCCGTCGGGCATTTTGCACAGTATGAAGTTGGCGTGGGACGGCCAGGCGGTGATGCCCGGTATCTCCTGCAGAAGGCGCATCATGCGGGCGCGTTCATTGACGATGGCGTCAACGCGTTTGAGCAGGTTGCCGGTGTCGGCCAGCGAAGCCAACAGGGCAATTTCGGCCGCGAGGTTGACGTTGTAAGGGGGCTTCATGCCCATCATGGTGGCGGCCAGTTCGGTGTCCATGGCGCCCGCGCCGATACGCAGTCCGGCGAGGCCGGCCCACTTGCTGAAGGTGCGCAGCACCACCAGGTTGCGGTATTCCGGCAGGAGCGGCAGCAGGGTTTCGCCGCAAAAATCGTAGTAGGCTTCGTCGGCGACGACCAGGAGGCCGGTGTCCAGCAACGCGCGGGCCTGCGCTTCGGTAACCAGGTTACCGGTGGGATTGTTGGGGCTCGGGAAAAAGATGGCCTTGGTGCGCGGGTTGATGGCGCCCTTGATGGCTTCGAGATCTATGTCGAAGTTGTCATCGCGAGGGACGGAAATGGCGTGCGCGCCGGCGACATCGGCGGAGAAGGAATACATCCCGAAGGTGGGCACCGGGATGATGATCTCATCGCCCGGGGCCAGGAACATGCGCATCAACAGGTCTATGATCTCATCGCTGCCGTTTCCGGCGACTATGTGATCCTCATGTACGCCGAGGTAGTCCGACAGGGCGGCCCGCAGCCGACGTTGCGCCGGGTCCGGGTAGTGGTTGTAGTCGGCGAAACTGCCGAGGGCTTCGGCCACCTGGGGCGATGGGCCATACGGATTCTCATTGCCGTTGAGGCGAATCACCTGGTCCAGAGGAATCCCGGCTTCTTCGGCCAGGGTTTCGCTAGGCGACACGCCCTGATAGGTCTTGAGGCGACTGATGTGTGGGAGTAGAAGTTCTTCAATTTCGGGCATCGTTGCGTATTTCCTTGCGTGGGGTCCGGTTGCCAGGATGCGATCAGCGGGCGCCGGACGCGGCCAGGTGGTCCAATCGAGCCTGAACTGCGCCGGCGTGTCCGGGCAGTCCTTCGGCCTCGGCGATACGCACGGCGGCGGCGCCCAGGTCGGCGAAGTGTCGGGGGCTGAGACCAACAACGGGCATGGTGCGGACGAAGTGGTGGACGCTGAGGGCCGAACTGAAACGCGCCGTGCCGCCGGTGGGCATGACGTGAGAAGGGCCGGCGATGTAATCGCCCATCACCTCCGGGGAAAATTCGCCGAGGAACAGGCCGCCCGCGTTGCGGATCTGTCCTGCCCAGGCCCAGGGGTCGGCGACCATCATGCAGAGATGTTCGGGGGCGATCTGGTTGGCGACTGCGATGGCTTCTTCGAATTGATCCACCAACACGATGCAGCCCTGGCTCGCCAGGGAATGACGGATGGTGTCGGCGCGGGGGTTGCCGGCGATCTGGCTATCGAGTTCGGCCTCGATGGCTTTGACCAGGGTCTCTGAGTCGGTTACCAGGATGGCGGAGGCCATGGGATCGTGTTCGGCCTGGGCGATGAGGTCGGCGGCGCAGAAGACGGGGTTGGCGGAGGCGTCGGCCAGCACGATGGTTTCGGTGGGGCCGAAGACTCCGTCGATGTCAACCTGGCCCTGAACCATGCGCTTGGCGTAGGCCACGAAGACGTTGCCGGGTCCACAGATCTTGTCCACCTTGCGGATGCTCTCCGTCCCGTAGGCAAACGCGCCGATGGCGGGCACTCCGCCGATCTGGTACACGGCGTCCACGCCGGCGATGTGGGCGGCGGCCAGGACGGTGGAGTTGAGCGGTTCGTTGCCCAGGCGCGGCGTCGTCAGGACCACCTCGTTGACGCCGGCGACGCGGGCCGGGATGGCGGTCATCAGCACGGTTGACGGGTAGGCGGCGGTGCCTCCGGGGGCGTAGAGGCCGACCCGATCCAACGGTCGGACCAACTCGCCGAGTCCGCCGCTCAGGTCCACCCAATCGCGGGGCAGCGTGGCCTCGTGAAATTCGGTGATGCGGGTCGCGGCCAGTTGGAGCGCGTCTTTGAGATCGTCGGGAGTGGAGCGCCACGCGTCCTCGATTTCCTCGGCGGGAATCTGGAGATCGTCCAACTCCGCTCCGTCAAGGAGTTTGGCGTAGCGGCGGACGGCGGCATCGCCTTCGGCGCGGACCTCGCGCAGCATCTGGAGGATTGAAGACTCGGGTGTTGCGTCCGGGCCGAACAGGTCCCGAGTGCGCCGCAACGCGCCACCGGGCAGCGAGGATAGGTCGAGGGGATCGATGCGGGTGAGGGCCGACTCGGCGGCGGCGAGACCGCGGACCTGTTTAAGTTGCACTGAGGTACTCCCGTGCCTGGGTTATGGTTTCTTCGATCACGCGTTGGCGATAGTCTTCAATCAATTCGCGGGGGATGCGCTCGTACACACGCTCCAGGCTGGCCGGCATTTGATCGAGGAAGCCGTCCACGACCAACTGCACATCGTCGTTGTCCCGGTACATGCGGTTGAGGGCGCGTTTCAGCCGGTCCCAGGTGAAATCCCAACCCAGGAGGCGGGCGACCCAACCCCGCCATTCGTCGATCAGTTCGTCCTGTAGGAATTCCAGCGCGGGCATCGCATCAACCGCCGCGATGGCATCGTTGTGGGGAGACAGCCCGCTGTTGCCGGTGAGCACCACGCGATCCATGTCGAGTTGCAGGGCGCGGTCCCAGATGTGCGCTTCGACCTCGGTATCAGTCACCAGGTTGGCTGGGTCGAAATGCGGGCGGAACATGGTGGTGATCCAGACCTCGTCGGCGACCAGGTGGCAAACGTAACCGAGCAGGAAGGCGCGAGTTTCCGGGTTCAGGCCGTTGTCGGCGCCGGCGAGCCTGGGATTGAGTTCGAACATCCTCTGGACGCCGGTACCGACCTCCGCGACCGACAGATCGGAAAAATGGGTGCGGGCGCGTTCCCACTTGGTCATGGCCCTGATGTCGGGCGTGGTGGAGCCAAGGTAAGCAGCGCCGGCGTGGTCGTGGGCGTAGCCCCAGTCCAACTCGGCTGCGACCTGCTCGCACAGGTAGATGTGCATGGGCAGGTTAGGCATGATCCGATGGGCCCCCGTTGTTGGTGGCAATGCGCGACAGGAAGTCATCGAACGCCTGAGATTGGCCCTTGAAAAGGTAGGAAAGCTGAGCGGCGGCGATGTCAACGCCTCCGCATTCGCGCAGGTGGGTCACCACGTCCAGCAGCCTGTTTTTGCGTATCAGCAGGGAGACGGCGTACCAGTCTTCCTCCTCCACGCTGAACACGCGAGCAACCGTTGGGCCCTGGATGCCGGCGATTTCGGGGCGCGCCAGGATCATGGCGCTGACGTCCTCGGGCGAGCGCCCCTGGACGTTGGCGGTGATGCGGTAGTAGGGTTCCGCGCGGAGGTGGGCTTCCAGCATCTCGGTGAGGGACTGAGCCATCATCATTGCGTCGGGGTCATGCAACAGCGCGGCCGGATTGGCGATCAAACAGGCCTGTGAAGTCAGGATTGTACCGCCCTCGAGCGTCTTGAGGCGGTTTTCGCGCAAGGTGGTGCCGGTGGCCGACAGGTCAGCGATGAGGTCGGCGTAACCGGCGATGGGAGCGGCCTCCAGGGTGCCGCTGGCCGCGACCAGGGTGAAGTAGTTGATGCCGCGGTCAAACAGGTAGCGGCGCAACAGTCGCGGGTACTTGGTGGCAATTCGCAGTTGACGGCCGCGCGTGTGGAATTCCAGCGCCAGATCCGCGAGGTCGTCGATGGAGGTGACGTCCAGCCAGGATTCGGGGACCGCCAGCACGTATTCGCAGCGCCCAAATTCCAGATCTTCCATCACGGCGACCACGGAGTCATCATCGTGCCGGTACTCCATGAGGCGGTCGAAGCCGGTGATGCCCATGTCGGCGCTGCCTTCCTCCACCTTGGTTGTGATGTCGGCGGTGCGCTGGAACAGAACATCGACACCGGGAATCGCAGGGATCGAACCGGTGTAACGCCGGGAATTAGGGCGGTTGACCTTAACCCCACAGGATGCCAGGAACCGCATGGTGGGTTCGCCCAATTCGCCGTCGCTTGGAATTACCAGTCTCAAGAGGCCACCCGGTTACACGACAATTGTGCGCGAGTATTGTGCATCGGATCCGCCGTCGCCGACGTCCAAAACGGCGATGCCGCCCTGCTTGCGGATTTCAGCGGCGGCACGCAAGGCGGCCGCGCCGGCGTCCGGGGATTCCTGTCGGACCAGAACGACGTCGGGGCGTGTGTCCCCGGCGTCGGCGGGCGGCAGGGCGGAGAGCAGGGATTCGAGGGTGTACGCGAAACCAAGGGCGGGGACAATGTCCGGGCCGCCCAGCGCGCGCGCGAGGGCGTCATACCGGCCGCCGCCGCCGAGAATTGTTGCGCCGGGACCGTTGACCACGTCGAAGATGATGCCGTTGTAGTAGGCGATGCCGCGCGCCAGGGAGAAATCCAGCTCAAGGCGTCCGGCCACCGGCGGCGTTGTGCCGATGAGGCCGATCAGGTCCGCCAGGCGATTGCAGGCGGACACGTCGGCGCCGGCGGAGGAAACGACGTCACGAACCTGCTGCAGGGCCGACTCCGGGCTGCCATTGACCCGGGCCAGTTGACCGGCCAGCGCCAGACCGCGCTCGATGGTATCGGAAGCGTCGCCGCCGCGGAGTTTACGGAGCAGCCGATCAACGATCTCGTCAGGGGAGCGTCGCCCCAGCGGGGTTTCCGGCGAGGTGTTCCACTGCATGAAACCGGAGAGGACGGAGCGAGCCAGGGAATCGGGAAGGCCGGACACCGCGTCCGCCAAATTCACTTCGTCGCTTTGGAGCCCATTGCCGGCCACAATATGAAGTTCATCGGCGCGCCGCAGGGCAGCAGCGAGATTGTCCCCGCCGCTGATGCGGTTCATGTTGGCGACGATGAACGCCCGCGCCCGTTCGGACAAACCGACGGTATCGAGCACGCTGTCCAGCACGTCCAGATCGGCCAGGCGGATGCGGTACTCGGTGATTCCCAACTCGGACGGTATGTCGGCGGCGAGCGACAATAACTCGGCGTCGGCCAGGATGCTGGTGGATCCGATCAGTTCGGCGCCCACCTGGGTGAACTGGCCGCTGTTGTCCCCCGGTGGCGGATTGCCCAGATCATACCTGAACACCGGGCCAGCGTATTGCCACCGAACCGTCTGTGCGGAGGGGGCGCCAACTGCGGTTTCCAGGTAATGACGCATGATCGCCGAGGTGAATTCAGGGCGCAGGCTCACCGAGTTTGAGCCCGGATCGCTGAACGAGTACATCTGCGACGCGAGATCTCCGCCGGATTTGCGCAAGAACAATTCGGTGGCTTCAAGGATCGGAACGTCGAGGCGTTGGTACCCATAACGGCCGATGGCGTCCGACAAACGGAATTCAACCGACCGGCGATGTCGGTAATCGGCATCTGAAGCGTCCCGCATGCCGGGCAAACGGCGCACGGGATTGGGAATGACTGGAGCGGCCGGGGCAATCATCGGGGATTATTGTAACACCATTGCGCAGCCGTGGCGGCGCAGGGCGGCGGTCGCTGAGGGCCATTCGATTATTCTGGCAAAAGGTTGTCGCTGCTGCCAGGATCGATTCCCTGGTCACCGTCCGCTCGTCCTTCGACAGGCTCAGGATGAGCGGGCTACCGGGTTAATCGTCAAGACAGGATGAACGGACCGCCGAGGCTCACCGCGAGCGGACTGAGTGAAGATCACCATGAGGGGACTGCCTACCCTGGCACTGACAATCGAAAGATCCGGGGCGGCCACTCTGGCGCTGGCCTCGCGCGGATCGCACGCTCTCGGGCCTGGCGCGTCCGGCACAACCCGTGTGGACGGGATGTTGGGGTTTGGGTGGAATTGGCGGCCGCAGGGTCAGGGGTGAGCGTTGGAGCCGCCGTCGATGTACACCGGTTGTCCGCTGGGGTAGTCGCAGTGCGGTGAACACAGATACACCAGCATAGCGGCCAGATCGCGGGGATGGCCCTTGCGACGCATCGGCGTGTAGCGCACCAGCAGTTCCTCGCGCTGGGTTTCCAAGGGAATGTCCTCAGCGGTTGACCAGCCAGACCCGATGGCATTAACGCGAATTTCGCTGCGTCCCCATTCAACCGCCAGGGATCGGGTGAGTGAAAGGACGGCAGCCTGGGTCGCGCTGTAGGCGGCGCAGTTGATGACGGCGCGTTCGGCGAGGTTGGAAATCATGTTGGCGATGCGGCCATACTTTTGCGTCAACATTCGCTGGCCCACTGCCTGGCTCAACATGAAGGTTGCCCGAACATTCCGCGCGTGCAGTTCGTCCCATTCGTCGAGGGTGACCTCGGCGGCGGGCTTGGCGAAGAAACTGCGGGTGTCGTTGACCAGGATGTCCACCCGGCGATGATGCGCATCGCACGCGGCGATCACATCGGCGGCGGAGGTGGGCGTGTCCCACCGACCGACGTGTCCATGCACTTCCGCGCCGGACACCGCCGAAACTGCGTTGCGGATGGCATCGACGGCGTGGGCGTGGCGAGCCACCGCGAATACGTCTGCGCCCGCTTCCGCGAGAGCCGCAGCCAGGTGCGCCGTTTCGTCGCCGCCCGCAGATGCGACGATGGCCGTGTGTCCCCCCAGGCTGTATTCGGCGGGGAGGTAGGAAGGTGTAACGGTTGCCACGGGAGTTAGATCCTTTCGTCAGCGCGGTTTATGGTTCCAGGGCGGCGACCGGCGCGTGGCCGGTGGGAGCGATGCCGGATGCGAGTCCGGCCCCGTCCAGGATGAACATTTCGCCGGACATGTAATCGGAGGCATCGGATGAGAGGAACACCGCGATGGGTCCCAGGTCTTCCGGTTTGCCAAGTTTGCCGGTGGGGAGGAAGTCTCCGGACTGGGGCAGCGTGCGATTGATCTCGGCGCTGGGGTCGATGGTGGGGATGAACCCTGGGACTATGCTGTTGGCCGTGATGCCGTAACGGGCGAGGCTGAACGAGAGGACCCGGGTGAGTTGGATGACGCCGCCCTTGGAGGTGCAGTACATGTAGATGTCCCGACCGCCGCGCAACCCGAACCCGGAGGCAACGTTGACGATCTTGCCCTTTCCAGCGTCCGCCATGGGCTTGGCGGCGGCGCGGGCGCAATAGAAAGCGCCGTTCAGGTTGACCGACATGGCGGATTCCCAATCGTCGTCGGTGATTTCCCAGATGGGTTTGAGGACGTTGTCGGCCACCATCGCGGCGTTGTTGATGAGCACGTCGATGCGGCCGAAATGGTCGAGTGCAGCTTCGATCAGTGCATCGGCATCGGCGGACTGGGACACGTCGGTGGGCACGGCGATGGCATCCTGACCCGCCGCGATGACCTCGTCGCGGGCGGCCTCGATGGGTCCGGGACGGCGGCCGGCAATCGCAAGGTTGGCGCCGGAACGGGTGAGGGCGCGGACCATTTCAAGCCCGAGGCCGGTTCCACCGCCGGTGATGACAACCACTTTGCCGTCCAGATAAAGGTTTTCAAGCATTGGGCACGGGTTCTCCTTGCGCTGGCCGAAGGGTAATGTCTCCGGCGGTCAGGGTCAACAATCGGCCGTCATCCGTGCGGAGCAGGAGGTTGCCGGTGTCGTCGATATCCTCCGCGATACCGGTGTTGCTCTCACCATGGTGGCTGACCACGACACGCTGACCGATGGTGTCCAACCACCGCCGCCATTCCGGAATGGGCGAGCGTCGCCGCTTTATGTCCAGGTACAGGGCATCCATGTTCTGCAGGATGCGGCGGAGCAACTCGGAGCGGTCGATGTCGGACTCCGCCAGTTGGTTCAGACTGGTGGCGGTGGCAGCGATTTCCGTGTCGGCCGAAACGTCCAATGCGACGTTGATTCCGATGCCCACGATGGCGTATTCGATCTTTGAACCGGACGAAGCGCTCTCCGCCAGAATGCCGGCGACCTTTCTCCGGTCAAACATAATGTCGTTGGGCCACTTGATGGTGGGTTGCAGTCCGCACACCTGACGGATGGACCTGGCCACGGCGACGCCCGACATGGGGTTCAGCAGCGCCAGCGCGTCGGCGTCAGGGCGGAACAGCACGGAGAAATAGAGGTTGCCCGCATCGGACACCCAACGGCGGCCCAGGCGTCCCCGGCTGGCGGTTTGCGTTTCCGCGACAACGACGGCGCCTTCGTCAGCGCCCTGATTGGCCCAGTCCGCCGCATCGTCCATGGTGGAACCGGTGGATTGGTGGTACCGGACGGATCGCCCGATGATGGCCGTGTAGAGGCCGGTTCGGATCATTTGGGCGACGGTGGAGGGAGGCATGGGCGCAGTCAGTCAGGCTCGCCGGGTCTGTGGAATCGACGGAAGCGCGACGGCGTCAAAGGTCGGGGCTTTGGAGCCTGCCGAAACTCGGGCGGCACGTGCCCTACCAGCCGTGGTCGTAGCGGTCTTGCAGAACGTCCAGCAGGCGGCTGACGGGGATGCGCTCCTGGGCCATGGTGTCCCGGTCGCGGATGGTCACCGCCTGGTCGTCCAGAGTGTCGAAGTCAACCGTTACGCAGTACGGGGTACCGATTTCGTCCTGGCGTCGGTAGCGGCGGCCGATGCTCTGGGCGTCGTCGAACTGGCTGTTGAAGCGCCGGCGAACCAGGTCGTAAACGGCCCGGGCGGTCGGAGCCAACCGGGCGTTCCGGCTCAGGGGCAGGACCGCAACGGTCACCGGGGCCAGAGCGCGGTGGAAGTGCAGGACGGTCCTGGTGTCGTTGCCGTCGGGTTCCTCGTCGTAGCTGTCCAGCCAGAACGCGAGGGTGGCCCGGTCAACGCCGCCGGAGGGTTCGATGACGTAGGGCAGGTACCGTTCGTGGATTTCGTCGTCGAAATAGGACAGGTCCTCGCCGCTGAATTCCTTGTGGCGACCCAGATCGAAGTCGGCGCGGTCCGCGATGCCTTCCAACTCGCCCCAGCCCCAGGGGAAACGATACTCGATGTCGTAGGTGGCTTTGGCATAGTGGGCCAGTTCGTCGCCGGCGTGCTCCCGCAGGCGCAGATTCTCGGCGCGTATGCCGTGGTTGACGTACCACTCAAAACGGTCTTTCACCCACTGCTGCAGCCATTCGTCATCGGTGCCCGGCTTGACGAAGAATTCGATCTCCATCTGCTCGAACTCGCGAGTGCGGAAGGTGAAGTTGCCCGGCGTGATTTCGTTGCGAAACGCCTTGCCGATCTGGGCGATGCCGAAGGGCAGTTTTTTGCGGGTCGCCGTCTGCACATTCTGAAAGTTGACGAAGATGCCCTGGGCAGTTTCGGGTCGCAGGAAGACCTCGTTGCTGGAGTCTTCGACGGGTCCCATGAAGGTGCGGAACATGAGGTTGAACCGGCGCGGTTCGGTGAAGTCGCCGCCGCACTCCGGGCATTGGCCGGTTTCCAGTTGGTCCTCTCGGAAACGACGGTGGCACTCCCGGCATTCGACGAGAGGATCGCTGAAATTCTCGACGTGGCCGCTGGCTTCCCAGACGCGGGGGTGCATCAGGATGGCGGCGTCGAGGCCGACCACGTCGTCCCGTTCCGAAACGACGGATCGCCACCACGCTTCCTTGACGTTGCGTTTGAGTTCAACCCCCAGCGGGCCATAGTCCCAGGTGGACCCCAGGCCGCCGTACACCTCGCTGGACTGAAAGACGAAACCCCGTCGCTTGGACAGGGAAAGGATTTTATCCATATCGGCGTAGGGCAGAGTGCGCGGCATCGTGTTCCTCGAGGGCGAATTGGGATTGAATTATGTTACCACAGGGGCAGGTTCCGCCTCTCCGGGGAGTTGGCGGCGGACGGCGTCAGCGAGGCTTTCGGCGGCCAAATCGTCAAGCTGGATATAGCGGGCGGCCATGGCGTCAGCGATGCCGCGGGCGAGTTCGAGCTTGATAAAGTCCTGTTCGGTGTCGACGACTACGCCGGGTATTTTGGCTTCGGCTATCATGCGGGCCAGGTTTTGCACCTCGTCCGCGGACGTCAGGAATTGGGCCGATTGTTCGCCCGCCAGCGTGACGTTGGCGCGCCCGTCGGACAGCAGTACCAGGAGCGGAAGCACGTCCCGGTCTTTCAGGCGTTCCGTCTCCAGGGTTTCCATGGCCAGGTACAGCGCGCGCGCCAGCGGAGTCCTCCCGCCGGTGGGCATTTCTTGCAGGCACCACTGGGCCATTTCGACGCTGCCCGTGGGCGGCAGGAGCAGGTCGGCGCCAGTGCCGCGAAAAGCGATCAGGCCGACGCGGTCCCGTCGCTGGTATGCGTCCAGCAGCAGCGACATCACCGCGCCCTTGACGGCCACCATGCGCCGCTGGGCGCCCATGGAACCGCTGGCGTCAACGACGAAAAGGATCAGCGAACCGGTGTGGGTCTCACGCACTTTTTCGCGGATATCCCACGGTTCAATCAGGAGGGCGGAGGCGTCAGGAGCGGCGGATTCGCGGCGCGACTGTTGCAGAGGGGCCGCCGCGCGGAGGGTCGCGTCGAGCGCCAGGTCTTTGGCGGGTCCATCGGGCACCTTGGCTCCGACGTAGCGGCCGGCCGATGTGCCGCTGACGGTGGTGGCGCGGCGGCCGGATGAACGCCGTGCCCGGCGGTCGGGAGGCTGCACCTGCAGATTCTGGACGGCGTAGGGGTCGCCTACCTCGAACCATTCGTCGCCGGGGGCGGCATCGGCGGCGTCCTCGGGTTCATTTTCTTCTTCAGGAGGTTCGGGTTCTCTATCGCTATCGGCGTCGTTTCGGTCGTCGCCGGAGGAATCCTGTCCGTCCGACGGTTCCCGGTCGCGCTGCTGATTCTGGAAGTCCTCCAGCATATTGTCCAATTGCTCGGTGACCAGATGGGGTTGCTGGAAAGGCTGCCGGCGCTGGCGATGCAGCAGCGCCATCAGGGCGGCTTCTCGCACGTCGTCGACATCAACCACCGTCCGACCCTCGTAGGCGGCAATGGTGCTGGCGGTCTTGTACATCACGATGTCGCCGCGCAGGCCGTCCACCTGGTACTCTGCGCAGATATCGGTGATGAGTTCCAGAATGTCGTCGGGAACTATCACATCCGGGAGCAGGCGCTGGCTGCTCAACAGTCGGTCCCGTTCCGCCTGTTCCGCTTCTGACCACGTGTCCATGAATTCGAAGGGAGCGGATTCGAAGGCCATGCGGCGGCGCACAACCTCGCGGCGTTCCACGGGTTCGAACACTCCGTCGACCTCCACGGCGAGCCCGAAGCGGTCAAGCAGTTGGGGGCGCAGATCGCCTTCTTCGGGGTTCATGGTGCCGACCAGCATGAATTCCGCGTCGTGGCTGACGGATATCCCCTCCCGCTCCACGTAGTTGCGGCCCATGGCGGCGGCGTCGAGCAGGACATCGACCAGGTGGTCGTTCAGCAGGTTGACCTCGTCAATGTACAGAATTCCCCGGTGGGCGGACGCAATCAGACCCGGTTCGAAGTTCTTTTCTCCGGACTTGATTGCCTGTTCGATGTCTAGGGAACCCACCAGGCGGTCCTCGGTTGCGCCCACCGGCAGGTCAACGATCCTGACCTGTCGCGCGGACGGGCCGGAGGATCGGCCGGCCTGCTGGCACCACTGGCATACATCCTGGGGATTGCCGGGTTGGCAGCTATAAGCGCAGCCCGGCACCACCGGGACTTGGGGCAGCAGCGCGGCCAACGAACGGACCGCGGTGCTCTTCGCCGTGCCTTTCTTGCCGCGAACCAGCACCCCGCCGATGCGCGGGTTGATGGCGTTCAGCAGCAACGCGCGTTTCATTGGGGTCTGGCCAACGATTGCCGTGAACGGGAATCGTGGTTCTCGTGTGGCGTTGGGTTGTGTCATCAGCAAATGGTCAGCGTGCGGCTACGGGCGATTGCGGGTAGGCATGGATGTCGCGCTCCCGGTAGATTCGGTATCCGACTGTGGCGAAGGCCAGGCCCATCCAGAGCAGGAAATGCCCGCCGGCGGTGAAGGTGCGGAACATGATGGTAAGTTCGGGCGGCAGCCAATCCGGGGCGGCGTCCCGAACGCCGGGGATTGCGAATGCCAACACGAGGGCGACCACCGCGTAAGCGGCGCCGATTCCGGCGTAGCGCATCCATCTTCCCGAACCTGTCGATGACCGGTTCACGATCCCCACCCCAAATGCGACCAGAACGACAGAGACGGTGGACAAGGCGATGAACAGGAATTGGAAGCCCTGCCGCGCGAGCAATGAGCCTTCGTCGCCGATGCCGGGCGGGTTCAGGGGAAATTTTATCTGCGTGTACATCGACACGCCCCAGAAGCCGAGCAGGCCAGCCACGGCTGCCCACGCCCACGGACTCCATCCGGGGGTCGCATTCCGCATCAGGTGGAACAATCCGGTGAAGAGTGCGCCGTAGAGGATACCCACCACCGCGAGGCCTACGGTCATACCAATGCGCTGCGCGCCCAGGGAGGTTGCGAACGACAGGGGCAACGGATCGTCGTCGGATTCTCCGGCCGCGATTGCCGCCTTCCCTTCGAGATCAATGGCCCATTCCATCACGGGAACATTGAAAATGTTCATGTAGCCAGCGACCAGGAGGCCGATGATTGCGCCCATGATCAGGGCGGTGGGAAGGATGCGCGTCATAATTGAACTCCGGTGAACTTCTGGCTGAACGGGTTCGTCGGCTCCGCGAACGGCAGCCTCGTTGAAAACGGCTAAACCAGCCAGGCAGGTTCACAGCGCACTCCTCCCGACACTCGACAGAGCGTCCGCGCGGCGAAACTCGCCAGTGCCGAGCCGAAGTTTACCTCGACTCAACAGCAATCGGCCCGACGCAACGAAACGTCGGGCCGATGGAAAGCCTAGTGGCACATGAAGGCGACGTGGCGGGCGTGGTGGAAGAACTCGTGCACGGTGTTGAGCACGGCCGGGGAACCCGCGGCGGCGGCGTGGACTCCACCATCGACGTAACCCACCAGGTACAGGGCCATGGCGCCCAGGACGAGCCAGGGGGCCCAGGCGGCGGTGTTGGTCGTGGAAAGGAAGCGGTTGACGATACCCATGTTTTCACTCCTCTTGTCTCGATGGACGATTCAGCGTCGCATCAGTGGTTGGCATTTTAGTACCTTACCGCCGGATGCACAATACCGGCAGTCCGACAATATCAGGGAAGGTTGGCTAGCGTTCGACAAATACCAGGTCGTCCTCCTTGCCGACCCACCGGTCGCGCGCATCCTGGAATGCGCGCAGTTTGTCCGGCTGAAATTCGGTGCGCTTTTCATCGTCGTCCAGGTGGGGGTTGGGAAAATAGCAACGTACCAGCGTTTCATCCCAATTCCTGGAGAATCGGACGTAATAAGATTTCAGATCGCCGTGGCTGGTGGCCTCAACAAACTGAATGCCGTCAATCTGCTCAAGTTGCAGATGGAAATGCCAGTTATCAGCCTCGATGGTGGCCCATCCGTTGTGAACCTCGGGCTCCTTGATGCCGTGGGCGTGATTCTCGCTGACCACAGAACCGCCGCCAACCACCCACATCATGGTGGGATTGCTGGCCAGTTCCTTGAGCAAGTCCAGAGTGTTTTCCATCGCCGTACTCTCCCGCTCATCCTCAGATCGTTTCGTTCCGGCTGTTTCCTGCTTCCTGCCGGGCCTCGATGTCAGTTTCCAGGTCCAGATACATTTGCCGCAATTGTTCCAACATTTCGGGCGGCGGGTCTTCCCACAACCCGCGCTGGATGGCTTCCAACAGGCGTTCCACGATGCCACGCAGAGCCCAGGGGTTGCTTTGCCGGAAGAACTGCTGCATCTCCGGGTTCAGGACGTATTCTTCGGTGACGTCCTCGTACATCCAGTCTTCGATGACCTGGGCCGTGGCGTCGTAGCCAAACATGTAGTCAACGGTGGCGGCCAACTCGAAGGCGCCCTTGTACCCGTGCCGCTGCATCGACTGCATCCATTTGGGGTTGACCACGCGGCTGCGGAATACGCGGCGGGCCTCATCCTGGAGATCCCTGACGCGGGCCCGGGTCGGGTCGCTGCTGTCGCCGAAGAACTGGCGCGGATTGCGTCCGGTCAACGAGCGGACGGTCGCGATCATGCCGCCGTGATACTGCATGTAGTCGTCGCTGTCGAAAACGTCGTGCTCGCGGTTGTCCTGGTTCTTGGCGGCGATGACGATTTGCCCAAACCGGGTGCGGAACTCGTTGCGGGCGGTCACGCCGAAGTCCTGCCGCGAATAGGCGTAGCCACCCCAGGCGGTGTACACCTCGGCGAGGTCGTGCACCGATTCCCAGTTTCGCTCATCCAGCACCCCCAGGATGCCGGCGCCGTAGGCCCCCGGTTTGCTGCCGAATATCCGGAAAAGTGACGGGTTCCCGGAACTGGCGGTGGCGTCCTCATCGGAAGCGGCGGCGCGTTGTTCGGCGTCCTCCCGGACGTGCTTCACCACGAAATTGTCGTCGGGCGATTCATCCTGGTCGGCGGCCAATGC
This sequence comes from Dehalococcoidia bacterium, assembly GCA_963668585.1. Lineage (GTDB taxonomy): Bacteria > Chloroflexota > Dehalococcoidia > Lucifugimonadales > UBA3495 > Bin87. The sequence goes on from OY764869.1 coordinate 2,863,312, forward strand.
CACTGCCTGATCGATGAGGTAGATGAGATTGGGGAAGGCGTCGCGGAAAAAGCCGCTGATGCGCACCGTGACGTCGATCCTCGGGCGGCCCAGTTCCTCCAGCGGTATCAACTCCAGGCTGCTTACCCGGCGACTCTCTGCCTGCCAAACCGGCTTGACGCCCAGGAGATAGAGAATTTGGGCGATGTCGTCGCCGTGTGTGCGCATGGCGGAGGTGCCCCACACCACAACACCGACCATCTCCGGGTATCCGCCTTCCTCGTCGAGATACTTTTGCAGGAGGGCGTCGCCCAATGCTTTGCCGACATCCCACGCCGCGGGAGAGGGCAGGGCGCGCGGGTCCACCGAGTAGAAATTGCGGCCGGTGGGCAGGACGTTGACCATGCCCCGGGTGGGGGCGCCGGAGGGCCCGGGCGGGACGAAACGGCCTTCGAGTCCGCGCAAGAGGTTGTCGATCTCGTCGGTGGTGCGCAGGAGCGACGGGTATATGTACTGGCCGACGTAGGACAGGACGCTTTCAACGCGTGGGTCGGCCCTACCCAACACATCGGTGACCACGGGGCGGATGAGGTGAGGCGCGAAGGCGTCGTCGCATAGCCGTTGATAGGCGATGCGGCACATGGACTCCAGCGCCTCGATTACGTCGCCCGCGTTGCGGACGGGCGCATCGCCGTCGGATCCATTGAGCACGGACGGTGTGTTGCCGTTGACCGCGGCCGCCGGGTTATCCAACAACCCGTAGTAATCCAGTCCCAACGCCTCGGCGATGGCGCGGCGCAGGCTGGGCACCGCTCCGTTATCCAACCGGGTCAGAGCGCACAGCAGGCCAACCATTTGGTCTGCGGTCGGCGGCATGCCAAGGGTGTGCAGGCCGTCCTTGATCTGGGCGTCCTTGATTTCGCAGAGGTAGCCGTCGATTTCCAGCATGAATTCGCCGAAGTCGTCGGGCTGGTCATCCACGCCGAGATCGCGGTGCAATTCTGCCTGCAGCACCATTTCCCAGATCTGCGCTTCCAGGGTGGGAAGTTTCGCCGGATCGAGTGTCTGGCACTGGTAGTGTTCGTCCATCAACTGCTCGAGTTTGGCGATGTCGCCATAGGAGTCAGCGGTGGTCATGGGAGGGATCAGGTGGTCAATTATGGTGGCGTGGGTGCGGCGCTTCGCCTGGGTACCCTCGCCCGGATTGTTCACGATGAACGGATAGAAGAGAGGAATATCGTCCAAAGCGACTTCGGGATAACAGGCTTGCGAGAGTCCGACTCCCTTACCGGGCAGCCACTCCAGCGTGCCGTGCTTGCCGATGTGGATCATAGCGTCGGCCCGGAACACGTCCCGGATCCAACGGTAGTAGGCGATGTAATGATGGGTTGGCGTCAGGTCGGGGTTGTGATAGACGGATATTGGGTTCTCCCCGAAGCCGCGGGGTGGCTGCAGCCCGACGAAAACGTTGCCCATGGGGACGCCGGCGATGGCGAGGCGGTCTCCGGTGCGATACACCTGCCCGGGGGCATCGCCCCAGGCTTCGGACAATTCGGCGCGAACCTTGGCTGGGAATCCGGCATACCATTCGGAGTATTGGCGGCGTTCGACGTGGCCGGCGGCCAGGCGCAACTGCTCTTCAGTCAACGTATCGGTGTCGTTGCTGCAACGGGCGATGATCCGTTGCACCAGTTCGTCGCCGTCGTCGGGGATGTCCTCGACGTGGTATCCGGCGGATTTGAGGGCACGGAGCAGGTTGATGGCGGACGCCGGGGTGTCGAGGCCCACGGCGTTGCCGATGCGGGCATCCTTGGTGGGGTAGTTGCTGAGGATGATGGCGATCCGCTTGTCAGCGTTGGCCTTGCGGCGGAGCGTGGCGTGGCGGGCGGCCAACCGTGCGACATAGTCCATGCGGTCGGGTTGGGCGACGTAGCGCTGCATCCGACCCGCTGACATCCCGGCCGCCGAGGCGCCGGTCTCTTCCTTGAAGGAAACCGGCACGGTGATGATACGTCCGTCGAATTCCGGGAACGCGACGTTCATCGCGGTGTCGATGGGTCCGAGGCCCAGTGAGCTATCCTCCCACTCGGAGCGACTGCCGGTGCTGACGATGCCCTGAATGATGGGAACATCCAGTTGATCGAGGAGTTCCTGCGACCAACCGGTGGCTACCGTTGCTCCGGTTCCACCCTGCTGATGGTCCAGGTCGCTCATCGCCAGGCCCATGGTGTTGACGATGCAGTCCACGCGAGGGACGCCATCGGGGCCGACCATGTAGTCAGTGAGGGTGTGGCCTCCGCCGTCTTCTTCCTCCTCCGGTTGGTGTTTCAAACTGTAGGAAAAGACCGGTAGGACGTTCACGTCCTGCGATTCGAGGCAGTTGATCAGTTCGTCGATGAACCCCAGGTTCCCGCTCATCCAGTGGGCGCGGTAGAACAGGACGCCCACCGAGGGGCGAGAAGGTACGAACCGATCCGAGGCGAATTCCGACACCCCGGTGCCTTCGGCGACCTGCGGATGGTACACGCCCTGCCATGGCATGGGCGCCGGGGCTTCGTGCCCGAAGTCGCTGCCCAGGTAGGTGTCGGACAGGAACAGGAACAGGTTCCGGAAGTTGAGGACGCCGCCGCGCATCAGGTACGAAAACACCGTTTCGACCTCGACTACGGGCGCGGTGCAGGCGGTGACCAGATCCTCGTCCCATTCCTGATGTCCGGGGCAGGCGATCAACGGGATTCCGTTGGCGCGGCAGATTTCCACCAGCGGATCGAAGGTGTCGCCCAGGGCTCGCTTGCCGCCCAGCAGGCGCAGCACGACCGCCGATGCGCCGCTGACAGCCTGCAGGAGGCCTTCGCGCTCGGATTTCGCGGCGTCGCCGTCGCCTTCCAGCGCCACCGGGTTGCAGGCGTAAACGCTGACGCCATCTCCCCACGGCATACCCGCCAATGCGCGTTCGGCGGTGAGGAGGTCGGTGTCGGCGGTGGTTACCAGAACGATTCCGCCTGAGATGGTTTGCGCTTCGGTTGTCATCGTTCAGTCATGCTCACCGGCGGGGCGTGGGAATACCATGATGGAAAGGTCGCTGAACTCGTCGGGCAACCTGGCGCACTCGGCCAGGTTGCCGTCCCAACGCTGTTCGTCAGGGAGGGTGAGCCTCTGGAATACGGTCACCGGATGTTCAGGGTCGGCGCCGTCAGCGACGGCATTGGCGGCGATCGCCGGAGGCATGAAATCGAACGGCCTGGGGAGGAGGATCACGTTGCGCCGCCCCTGCTGCAACGTCTCAACCAATTCGCCCAGCTCGGATCCACGATCCCAGCGCTGGTGGAGCGTGATGAAAAGCGACTCCTCCAACGATATGCCGGCGCGCGCGCACGCAATCTGGACGCTGCTGACCCCTGGCACCAGTTCCACCGAATCGGCGCGGCGGCGAACCCTATTCAGCAATTCCTTGGCGGACACGTTGAGATCACCCCAAACACAGACGACGCAGGACTTGCCCTGCTGAGCCTGCTCCTGGGCGTAATCAAGAACGGCCTCCTGATCGCGGTAGGCCATTGGGCGCATCTCGCCGCCGATGTAGCCTGACACCACATCGAGTACGGTTTTGAAACCCACCACAACGTCCGCCCCGGCCAGGGCCTCGCGGCCCTTGACGGTCAGGAACTGGGGGTCGCCTGGCCCGACGGCAACTACCGTCATCTTGATGTCTGTTTTGGAGATCGTCATCGAATATTTACAAACCACGATAAAGTCGAAAACCCTGGCGTAATCATTTGGCCAGGGTCGTCGGGATGCGGGGGGATGGCGCAGGCCGGTTCGATTTGCCATCGATGGTCGGCGTCGCATCGGATCGACCCTGTTGAGCGCAGAGTTGGATTCCAAGCAAACAACGGGCAGGTCTCCTGGCTTGCGGTTCCAGGCCTGCACGACGCCTTCCCATCGCCAGAGTGTGGACGACAGTGGTGGTTCGTCGGAGGCTCCCCGCTTACAGTGGCGCAACCGCGGCGGATTCGCACCGCCTTCCCAATTAAGCCGAATTGGTTTGTAGCGCCCGGTGTTTGGATTTCACGATTTAAGAGTGCAAAGCACGTTCGGTACTGTAGCCCGGTGGCATCGGGTTGTCAATGTTGACGAACTTCTCGGGCGTCCAGGTGATCCCAAATCCGTCGAAGGATCACCGGGAACGCGTCGAAAGCTCATCCCGGGCGTATCTCAGTTTGGACGGACGGCAAGTCCCGGAACATCGATGGAAGCGTTCGCCTGGGTGGCGCCTCTCCGCCCGAGGGTTGAACGAGCCAAGGGGGTGGAGTCCCCGATGATAAACTGGATGTATAGACCGCATGGTCAAAGGAGGTGTCCGCAATGTCGGGCATGAAGGTTTTCATGGCGATTATCGCCGTCATCATCATTGCAGTCGTGGCCGCTGCGCTTGCAATGTACTTTCGATTGATACCGATTCCGGCGCCGATACTGTCGCTTTTGGTGTCCACGAAGCCGCCGGAATACTCGGCGCGCTATTACCCGCCGGACACGCTGGTTTACTCCTGGCTGACCCTGGTTCCGGGAGAAGACCAGATCGTCGACATGCAGGATATCTGGGGGCGACTCAACGCATATCCCGGTTTCGACGATCTGATCCAAGAATGGAAGACCACGTTTTTACTGGCCACCGGCACCGATTTTGACACCGATATACTGCCCTGGATCGGCCCCGAAATCTCAGCGGGTTTGATCGATTTTAACCCCACGACGGGACCGCCAATCTTGGCGGTAACCGTCGAAGTGCGCGATGAGGATGCGGCGGAACGATTCCTGGACAAGTGGCGGCAATACAGGGTGGAGGAATCCGGCGCCGACTTTGATTCCAGTTCGCACCGCGGCGCCAAGACGTGGGCGGACGGCGAATCCAACCAGTTCTATGCGTTGACCGGCGACTGGTTGGTGTACACGAACGACGAGGCGCTCCTCGTTTCAGTGCTGGACCGAATGAGCGGAGCGGACGACGTTTCGTTGGCCGAAACCGCCAATTTCGTGGGTGCGGGCGCGGCTTTGCCGGAGCGACGGTTCCATTCCGTGTACGTGAATTACCGGAAAGCGCTGGATACGTTCGATGATTTGACCCATGTTTTCGGTCCAATCGTGCCCGGGGTGATTGGGCCCGCCACCTTCGCCGAACAGTCCCCGGACTGGGTGGCCGTGTCGGTTAGCTGGGTGGACCGAGGTTTGGTGGCGGAGATAATGTCACCCACAGTCAGCGACCCTGGTCCTCCTCCGGATGAGATGGACGACCCGGCCAGGCTGCTTCCCGAAGACACCCTGGGATTCATGGCGGCCGGATTCGACCCGAACATCGACAACTGGAGGAAGGCCCTGGCGGAATACCAACTTCTGGAGGTGGTGCCCGACCCGAGCATAATTGACCAAATCAACGCCACGGCGGAGAGTATGATGCCCGGAAGCGGGCAGGCGTTGTCCCGCGACGCCACCGCTGCAGACGCGCTGGACCTCGGCCTGGTACTCGCGATGCAATTCACCGGCGTGGATCTGGAGGCGGATTTCTTCCGGCACCTGTCAGGCGAGATGATCGTCGCGGTTCGGGAGTTTGATATCGAGGCAGTATCGGACAACCCCACGGCGAACGCCGTTGATGCCGCGGTGTTGCTGTCGTATCAGGAGGATGCGCAGGAACCTCTGGAGGAGACGATGGCGGCGGTTGGGGGATTGCTGACCGATTTCGCCGGGCTGGTGCCCGAATCGGTTGACGTGGGAGCGGAAACCGACGCCACGGTGTTTGACGCATCCCAGTTCGGTGTGATGCTCGGCGGTGAGATCGGTTACATGCCCGGCTACGTGCTGCACGATCAATACCTGACCATAGGAACCACTCCGCAAGCCCTGTCCATGATAGTGAACCAACAGCGGGGCGAAGCGACCAGCCTGTGGTCGGACCCGGAGTATCAACGGGCGACCGATTACCTGGACGCCAACCGGCAGTTTGTCGGCTACATCGACGTGAGCGCAATCGTCAACCAACTGGACGCGGAAGACTTCCAACTCGAACCCGACAGGTTCCAGGTGATCCGGGAAGGGTTGGGTGTAGTCGCTTTCGGGTCGTTCACAGGAACCGATTACGCTCGCACCGTGGCGACATTGACGCTGTTTCCGGAGTGATGACAACCAAACGGGGGCGACCCTACAGTCGCCCCCCGAATGTTTTCTGATCCCGGGTGTCCGTCAACCGCCGCCGATGGCGGGGAGGAAGTGCATTTCCGTGTCGTCCTGGACGCGTTCCATCAACCCCAGTTGGCTGACGTCGCCGTCAACGATGACCGCCAGACCCGGAGTTATGTCGTCCAACTCCTCGTCGTAGAGGAGTTCTTTCATGCCGGGGTGCATTCGCTCCAGGTTGTTGATCACCTGGCGCACGGTGGCGCCTTCGACCTGCACTCGGTCGGGAGCGCCGGTGATGCGCTGCATTTGGGCTGGTATCCAGACGTCGGGCATTTTTACCACCGCGAACAGGATTGGGCGGCGTGGGCGGGCAATGAAACCCGCCCACATCCATCGGCTAACTGCCGTTCTTCTCCCATAGGGCTTCCAGGACGTTGCCCGGATTCATGGGCAACACCGTCAGGCGCACGCCGATGGCGTCGTAGATGGCATTGGCGATGGCTGCCATGGGAGGCACAATCGGCACCTCGCCGACCCCGCGAACGCCGAATGGATGGTTGGGATTGTCAACCTCGACGATGCAGGTGTCGATCATTGGCAGGTCCAGGCTGGTGGGCATCCGGTAGTCCAGGAAACTGGAGTTGACCATGTGCCCCTGGTCGTTGGTGTAATACTCCTCGTTGAGGGCCCAGCCGATGCCCTGAACCGCGCCTCCCTGGATTTGGCCTTCGACATAAGACGGATGGATGGCCTTGCCGGCGTCCTGCACGGCGGTGTAGCGGACGACTTCGACCTTGCCGGTTTCCTCGTCAACTTCAACGTCAACGATGTGAACGCCGATGCACGGGCCCGCTCCACCCGGGTTGACACCGCCACGTCCGACGATGGGTCCGCCGGTGGGGACCTGCCGGGCGGCCAATTGCTGGAACGTCATCCGCAACTGGTCGTCGGCGCGGTGGGTCAGCACGCCGTCTTCAAACTGCACGTCCTCGGGTTCCACTTCCCAGATGCGCGCAGCGCGGGCGATCATCTGCTGCTTGATATCCTGGGCGGCCGTGTATGCGGCGTATCCGGTCTTGAAGGTCACGCTGCTGCCACCGGTGTTGGACGTAAAGCCGATGCTGTCGGTATCACCGATCTGCGGATTGACGTCCTCGACCGCGATTCCCAACACCTCAGCCAGTTGCTGAGCCACCGAAGCGCGTGTTCCGCCGATGTCCGGCGATCCTTCCGTCAGGGTGACGGTGCCGTCGGGGTTGACCAGCGCCACCGCTGCGGATGGGCCGGTGTTGTTGCCCCAGAACCCTGAAGCGACGCCGCGTCCGCGCGCCTTGCCATCCTTGGGAGCCGAGTAGTGAGGGTGGGCCTTGGTGGCTTCCAGCGTCTCAACGTAGCCGACCTTGGGGGTCAACGGCCCGGTGGGACGTCGGGTACCCTCGCGAGCGCTGTTCATGAGTCGCAGGTCGAGAGCGTCGATGCCCAGCTTTTCTGCCAGTTCGTCCAGCGCGACTTCCACGCAATAAGCGGCAGCGGGCGAACCCGGAGCGCGGTAGGCGGCAGTCTTGGGCCGGTTGACCACGATGTCGTAGCCTTCGATGTAGGTGTTGGCGATGTCGTAGGCGGCCAGCACGCAGTTCGCCGCGCCGGCAACCGGGGAGCCGGGGAAGGCGCCGGCTTCGAAGGTCAGGTGGACCTCGGCGGCGGTGATCTTGCCTTCGTTGGTCGCGCCGATCTTGCACGAAATCTCGGTTCCGGAAGTGGGGCCGGTGGCCTCGAAGACCTCGGTGCGGTTCATGGCGACTTTGACCGGCGCGTGGGCTTTTCGCGCCAGCAACGCGGCGACCGGTTCCATGTACACCGCGAGTTTCGCGCCAAAGCCTCCGCCGATTTCCATGGGAATCGCCTTGACCTTGGATACGGGTATGCCAACCAGGCGCGCGGTGTGGTCGCGAACGGTGAAGTGTCCCTGGCTGCTGGACCAGATGGTCAGGCTGCCGTCGTCGTGCCACATGGCGGTTCCGGCGTGGGGTTCGATGTATCCCTGGTGGACTGCTGACGTGGAAACGCTGCGCTCGACGACCACGTCCGCCTGGGCGTAACCGGCGTCCATATCGCCCATTCGAAATTCGAAATGGTTGGCGATGTTGGTGCCGGTGGAAGCATCGTCTTCGTCCAGGACGCCGCCGGCGCGGGTGGATGCCGTGTTGAAAGCGGCCAGGCGTTCGTGGACCAGGGTGGCGTTGTCGGCCATGGCCTCGCCGGCGCGCATGACGGGAGGCAGTACCTCGTAGTCAACCTCGATTGCCTCCAGGGCCTGTTCGGCCACGTGGGCATTGACCGCAGCCACCGCGGCGATGGCGTGGCCCTTGTAGAGGGCTTTGTCCTGGGCCATGATGTTGTTGCTGAGGAACTTGAAGTTGATCATCGCGCCTTCGGCGAGGTCCGAAGCGCGGCCGGTGGGCTCGACGATATCGGCGCCGGTCACCACGGAGCGGACGCCGGGCATGGCCTCGGCCTTGCTGGTATCGATGGACCTGATGCGCGCGTGGGCGTGGGGGCTGCGCAGGACCTTGCCGTACAGCATTCCCGGCAGATTCAGATCGGCGCTGTAGCGGGCGAGACCCGTGACCTTGTCGGCGCCGTCGTGTCGGACCGGGCGGGTGCCCACGACCTTGTACTGTTTGTCGCTCGTCAGGACCATGTTGGGCTTGTAGTCCAGCATTGGCAATTCCTCCGTTGAAACTGAAAGGGCAATTTAAACGCCGGTTGCCATGCACACGCACGGCCGGCGGGCCTATGATAGCATAGCGCGCGAGCCAACGGCAGACGCCGGCGCTGGCCCAGCGTTAACCCTCAATGAACAACCAAAACGAGGCACGAAGCATGGACACGATCATCATCAAAGGTTGCTTGAATGGCAGTCGCGGACGTGAGCACAACCCCAACGTGCCGTGGACGCCGGAAGAGGTGGCGCAGGAAGCCGTGCGATGCTATGAGGCCGGCGCATCCATCGTGCATTTCCACGCGCGGACGGCCGACGGCGGCATCAGTTACGACCCGGCGTGGTATGCGCAGACCGACGCCATGATCCGCGCCCAGTGCGACCTCGCGTTGAATCATACGACGGCCCGGCAGGCCCATGTGCCGGTGGAAGCGGTGACCCGCTACCTGCTGGAAACGCCGCAACCGGTCGAGATGGTGTCGCTGAACCTGGGCATGGGAGTGCGTTGGGTCGCCGACCAAGAGACGGGACGGCGGCGCACGGTGGTCTCCCCCAATTCCTTCGAGGACATCACCGCGACATTGGACGCGTGTTACCAACGCGGGACTTTCCCTGAGCCGGCGGTTCACGACATGGGCGATGTCAACAACGCGTTCACGCTGATGGAAGAGGGATACATCAAGGACTCCCGGTATTTCCTTGTTGAGCCGGGCGCGCACTGGGGCGACGGCCGGCAGTCGATGGTGGGTTCTCCACGGAACTACACGCTGGTAGCCGAAACCATCCGCGAGCGGTACCCCAATTCGACCTGGCTGGCGCACAGCAGCATGGGGCAGACCTTTCCGCTCTGCGCCATCGCCATCGCAACGGGCTATCACATCAGGGTCGGTTTCGAGGACAGCCCATACCTGCCCAACAACCCGCAGCCCAAGTCCAACGCCGAATACATCGAGTGGGCCGTTACCATGGCCCGCCTGCATGGCCGCGAACCGGCGACCCCGCAACAGGCTCGGGACATGCTTGGGCTGATTCCGTACCCCGAGGCGTAACTGGCAACCCGTCGCGTCAATCGATGCGACGGCCACGCCAATACTGCGCGGGTCGCTGCTGACGTCCGTTGCCTCCGCCGCGACCCGTCACGCCGGGCGGACGGCGGAACAGCCTGACGACGAAACCGACCGCGGCTCCAACGACGAATCCGCCGATGTGTGCGAAGAAGGCAGTGCTGACCTGGTCGCTGACCCCAATGGACAACAGGCCCTGAATCGTTTGCAGCCCGATCCAGATCAGCAGCAGCACCACCGCGGGCAGTTCGACCACGGTGATCAGGAAATATATGATCAGCGTTCGAATCCGGTTGCCCGGATGCAGGATCAGGTAAGCGCCCATCACTCCGGAGATCGCGCCGCTGGCGCCGACCAACGGCGTCTGGGAGGCCGGGTCGATGGCGTAGTGGGACAAGGTAGCCAGCACGCCGGCCAGCAGGTAGAAGACGAGGTACTTAAGGTGCCCGAAAGTGTCCTCGATATTGTCGCCGAACACCCACAGGAACAGCATGTTGCCGATGAAGTGCATCAGGCCGCCGTGGATGAACATGGACGACAGGATCGTTGCCCACGTGGGTATCGGCGAGGCGATGCTGACGGATCCCCGGCCGAGGTCCAGCACCTCGTAGGCGTTGCCCGACAAGAGTTCGGCGGGTATGAATCCGTAGGTCAGGAAGAAGGTGTAGATGCCGAGGCTGGTCCCGCCGAACAGGAACCCGAACCCGCCCTGGCTGATCTCGTAGAGGAATACGAGGGTGTTCAGCGAGAGCAGGACTACGTTGACGTACGGGAACGTCCCCCGCAAACGCCCCGCGTCGGATATGGGAAGCACGTCTAGCCGGTGGCCGCCGTTATGTCTTCGGCCGCGTGTCCAATGATCTCGGCGGCGGTGCCCTGCGAGATGCGCCCGATGTTGAGCATCAGGTGGAAATTGGCGGGGTCGTTGGCGTTGACCCGGAAGAATTTGCGATAGAAAGCCACCCGGGCGGTTTCCAGTTCCTCGGCGTAAGCGCGGGCTTCATCGTCCGAGAACATCTCCCGTTTGACCATGGTGTCGATCCTGACGTCCAGGGGAGCCACCAGACCGACGTGAATCACGCCGGGCGCGTCGGCCAGTATCATGTTGCTGCCGCGCCCTATGATCACCACATCGCCCCCGCCGGCGAGTTCCTTGATGACGGAGGTGGTCGCGTCGATGAACGCCCGGTCATGCACGGGAGACGTGGCCGCAGCGTCTGACACCAGTTCGGTGTATGCCTCGGCCGGCAGCATCTCGATGCCTCGGCCAAAATATGGCTCCGCTCCGGCGCCGGCCACCGCCGACCGTTCCAGGACGCCCTGCATGAAACGGGCGACTTTTTCGCGGAACGGCACCACGCGCTGCTCTTTTTCGATCAGTTGGCTGATCGGCGAACCGACCAGGCGCGCCGCTTCTGAGAAAATGTAACGGTCAACGTAGTTGATGCCCAAATTCTGGGCCACCAGGTGCCCGATCTCCAGGGTTCCGCTGCCTATGACGCCGTTGATTGTGATGACCGGCATGATTGGACCTCCATCCCCGCTGCGGCCAGGCTACGCGCCGTATTGAGCCAATACGCGATCGCGGCGCCGGCTGTATTCATCGGTCAGCAGACCCATGGCGAACGAGTCGTACCAGTTGCCATCCTTGCGGTGGGTGCGGCGAAGGTGGCCTTCGAGGACGAAGCCCAGGTGTCGGAACATCTGCAGAGCGTGCTCGTTGTATTCCGGCACGTCCACCCAAATTCGGTGCAACTCCAGGTTGTGGAATGCCTCGTCCAGCATCGCGACCAACGCGGCGGTGCCGTAGTGGTGGTGCCAGAGGTCTTTGCGGCCGATGAGGATGAACAGTTGCGCTTCCTCCAGGGGCCACTCGACCAGCAACTGCCCTTCTCCGATATGGGCTTCCTCGGTTGCATAGATGGAATAGATGCGGCGTTCGTCCTGGGCAAAGATCTGATTCCATTCGTCGTCGTTGGATTGCTCGATGTTCTCCGGAGCGTACCCGATATGAAGGGCGTGTCCGTCGGAGTCATCGGTACCGTACCAGAGGGAACTGACCTCAGGGTCGCGCAGCCAGTCGCGAATCCGTCCAACGTCGTCCCTTGAAACTTCAGTGGTGAGGTTAACCTGTGGGAACATGGGCGGTCTCCTCAGTTTTAAACGCGGATCGGCGTCCAGTTTCCTACTTGAAACACGATTGCGTTGTGGTTCCCACGATTATAGCACGGCGACCATTCAAGCATAGGGGCGGGTGTTGAACCCGCCCCAGCGCGCGTTGGTGTTCCCGGATCGTTTTCCGAGTTCAAATTGGCTCGGTTAGTCAGCCGCAACGGCCGCTACGCTCCCCAGTTTGTCATAGGCCCAATCCAGCAGATCCACGGTTTCCTCCCAACCGATGCACGAGTCGGTGATGGACACTCCGTAATCCAGGGACCCAGGGTCTGCGCCGAGTTTCTGGGCTCCCGCGTTGATGTTGCTTTCCAGCATGACCCCGACCAGGCTCTCGTTGCCGGACAGGCGCTGACCCAAAACGTCCTCGAACGCGATGTGCTGTCGGGTGTGGTCCTTGTTGGAATTGCCGTGGCTGCAATCGACGACGACGTTCAGAGGGGCGTCGGCCTTGCGCAGGGCATCCTGGGCGACCGCAATGGAGCGCGCGTCGAAGTTGGTGCCGCTCCGTCCGCCGCGCATGACCAGGTGGCAGTTTCGGTTGCCGCGCGTTTCTACGATGGACGCCTGTCCGTCATGGTCGATGCCGAGGAACGCCTGGGGCGTGCGGGCCGCGACCAATGCGTCGACGGCGGTTTGCGGGTCGCCGTCGGTGCCGTTCTTGAAGCCGACGGGCATGGAGAGACCGGACGCCATCTGGCGGTGCGTCTGGCTCTCGGTGGTTCGGGCGCCGATGGCGGCCCAGGTCACCAGGTCGGACACGTACTGAGGGACGATGGGATCAAGAAATTCGGTGGCGGAGTACAGGCCTGCCTCGGAAATTTCCATGAGCAGGCGACGGGCGCGATGCAATCCGTCCTCGATGGCGTAGGTGTCATTGAGGTTGGGGTCGTAGATCAATCCCTTCCAGCCCACGGTGGTACGGGGCTTTTCGAAGTAAACGCGCATCACGACGAGGATCCGGTCGCTGAGGCGCTCTGCCAGCGGCTTGAGCCTCTCGGCGTAGTCCAGCGCGGCGGCGTGGTCGTGGATCGAGCAGGGGCCGACGATGACGGCGAACCGATCATCGCGGCGGTTCAGGACGTCTTCCAATTGACGCCGCCCCTCCAGCACGACGGATTCCGCTGCCGACGATAATGGAATCCTTTCTTCAAGTTCGGATGGGCGGATCAATGCATTGTTGCTAACCACGTTGACGTCCTTGGCTGGCGAAGTTGCCATTGTGTCTCCTCCTGGGCGGGAAGCCCTGAGCTAGTCGGTCGCTCCCATAAACAAAAAAGACTCCAGCCTGCATCCGGCTGAAGTCCTCTCTTGTTGGTTTTCACGAAGGTTATCGGGCTTCACACACCGGATTCACGCTGGCCGCGCTGCGGTAAGCGTAAAAATAAAACGGGCGGTAATACCCAATAGGCTTTCGGCAAACCGTAATCATTTGACGAAAATCCTACGCTTGCCGAAGGCCATTGTCAACGGGAGTCGTCGCGCAATTTTGGCAGCCTGAGTCCCAGCGGGCGACCGGGGTCGTTCAGCCTCGCCCGGACAGTTCGGCGACGACGGCGGCCCCGCGCTGCGCTGCACCTTCCGGCGCGCCGTCGCCGAGGGCTCGCACCAGTGCGCTGCCCACCACCGCCGCGTCGGCACGCGCGCCCACGTCCAGCACGTGCTCTCGCCTGGAGATGCCGAAACCCACGGCGAGAGGCAGGTCGGTGTGCTTTCGCACCCTGGTCACCAGGTCCAGGCCGCGATCCGAAACCTCGGTGCGGGCGCCGGTCACCCCGGTTACGCTGACGCAGTAAACGAACCCGCCGCCGGATTTCACCGACTGGGCGATGCTCTCCTCCGTGCTGGTGGGCGCGAGCAACGGCACCAGATGAACGCCATATTGCGCCAACGCTTCGACCAACGGGCCGGTTTCGCCGGTGGGAAGGTCAACGACAATGAGGCCGTCAACCGTCGATTCCGAGCAGGCCGCTGCGAAACGAGCGAGTCCGTAGGACAGGATGGAATTGTAATAACCCATGAGAATGAGCGGAGTGTCGCCGATCAGCGGGCGAAGACTGGCGGCGGTGTCCAGGCAATATTGGGGCGTAACGCCGTTCTGCAATGCGGCGAAACTGGACTCCTGGATGACCGGACCCTCGCCCATGGGGTCGCTGAAAGGGATGCCCAATTCCACGGCGTCGGCGCCCGCCGCGACCAGTTGGGGCACGATTTCAAGGGCGGCGTCATGGTACGGATGACCGACCGTCACAAAAACCACCAGACCAGGACGTCCCTCGTCCTTGACGGCCGCGAATTTTGCCGCGATCCTGTCGGTTTTGCTCGTTGATGCTGTTGCCATGCGTATTCATCCGCCCGGTTGAGGTGAAACTAATCTAGCCCACGTTCCGCCGGGTGTCCAGCAGACGGATTGCAGCCGGTTCGCCAAAAGGATTAGAGTCCGAGCAGCAGTCCGATGGTGGCGATAAGATTTTGCGCGGCATGAACGCCAATGCCGGGCCATATTGACCCGGTCTGCCAATACAGGCGGCCGAGCAACAAACCGGTGACAAACACCGGAATGATGATTCCCGGTTGAAAGTGCAATCCGGCGAATACGGCGGCGGACAGAATCACCCCCATCACAATGCCCGTGCGGTTGACCAGGCCTCGCAGCACGAAACCGCGAAAGAAAACTTCCTCCGCAATGGGCGTGACGACGGCGAGCGCAATCACGCTGAGGGCGGCGAAGACGCCGGGCAGCAGGAGTTCTTCGGACAGATCGGGTGGGAGCAGAAATTCCAGGCCCAGGGAGTTGATCGACAGCACGTATAGCTGGGCGAACCCCAGGCTTGCACCCAACGTGACGCCCCCGGAGATCAGCGTGCGCCACCATCGGGTACGGGGACGAACCAGTCCGAAAAACCACGGCGTCAGCGGCCACGTGCGCGTCGTCAGGACCCATACCAACACGACCTGCACCATGGCCAGCAACCCGGCCGCGATCACCGTCGTAATCGGCAGCGGCAGAACCAGGGCGATCATGGAGACCAGGATGGCCGAGGGGACCAGCGCCATCACTCCCAGCGCCACGGGGCCGATCCCCCATGATGCCGGGCCCTCTCTCAGGGGGGCTAAATAACCCCCACCGACGGCCGACGGTGGTGTGTCTGGAGATACCGGCGCGGTGGGCACGTCGGTAGCGCAATTGGGCTGGCGCTCAGCGCCGCATTGCGGGCAATACCGGTCGTCCCCAGCAATCGGCGAGTCGCATCGCGCACACTGGACAATCATTGTCGGCAATTTCGGTCGGAAGCACGTATGACGACAGTATAGCCTACGGCGGAACCGGGCATGGGTTTATCGTCCGGTCAATGTTCGGCAACGGATTTTCCGCGTGTACCGGGGATCAGGCGCGATCTCTCTATTGGCTGAACACTGAGGGCGGCGGTGTTGACGGTTCTCCAGTCACCTTCCGCTCGTGGTTCGACAAGCTCGCCTTGAGCGGACTGTGTACCGTGCCACCGAAAATCGAAAGGCCGTGGCGATGAGGCGCGATTGATTGCCAACCGGGTTGCCTTGCGCCATAATGGCATGCGCGCCCGGATATTCAGGAAACAAATGGCGCAGCAGGATCCCATGTCCCCTGAAACCGACTCCGCAATTGGCGAACAGGCATTCCTGCGCGTCGCGGCCACCTGCGGCATCGACACTTCCGACGCTGATCGCATGGCTGATCTGCGCGCCCGCGTCGCGTTGATGCGTCAGGGGTTGGCGCGCGTGTATGAGATCGACGTATCGGGGGCGGAATCGCCGTCCGTTTTTGTCCCGAACCGCCCGTAACCAAAACCTTCGGGTTTCCCTGGAATTGTTCCGCGAGGTCCCTATGCCAGAAACCGAACTCCACTACATGTCGGCCTGGGAATTGTCGGGACTGATTCGGGACCGGCAGGTGTCGCCGGTAGATGTGGTTGAAGCCTGCCTGTCGCGGATCGAAGCGACGGAGCCGACCCTGAACTCGTTCATCACCCTGTTGCCCGAACAGGCGCGAGCAGCGGCGACCCGCGCCGAGCAGGAAATAGGCCGGGGCAATTACCGCGGGCCTCTGCACGGAATACCGGTGGGATTGAAGGATCTCTTCAACACGGCCGGTGTCCGCACCACGTCGGGCACCCGCATTTACGACAACTTCGTGCCTGCGGAGGATTGCACCGTGGCTGCCCGGTTCAGCCAGGCCGGAGCCATCCTGATGGGCAAACTCAATATGCACCCGTTGGCGTTTGGACCCACCGGCGAAAACGGGGACTACGGCCATATGCACAATCCGTGGAATCCGGAACGCATCACCGGCGGTTCCAGTGGAGGCAGCGGTTCGGCGGCGGCGGCCGGCCAATGCCACATCACCATGGGCAGCGACACGGGCGGAAGCGTCAGGATACCGGCGGCCCTGTGCGGCATCGTGGGCTTGAAACCGACTTACGGTCGAGTCAGCCGCGCCGGCCTCACGCCGCTGTCGTGGTGCCTCGATCATCCCGGTCCCATGGTTCGAACGGTGGAGGACGCCGCGCTGGCCATGAACGCAATCGCCGGGCCGGACCCTCGCGATCCCGCCTCCGCCAATGTGGCCGTTCCCGATTACACTGCGGCATTGACGGCGGACGTTCGCGGTTTGCGCATCGGCATGGTCAGGGAATATTTCGAAACCGAGTTGGATCCGGCGGTTGGAGAACTGGTGCAGCGCGCGATCGCTCAATTGGGCGAACTGGGCGCGGAAATCGTCGATGTGTCCCTCCCGCTTTACGATTACGCCCAACCCATCAGCAACGCGATTCTCAGCTCGGAAGCTACTGCTGCGCACCGCGACCTATTGCTCTCCGACGGAGACAAACTCTATCCGCAGGTTCGGGACCGGCTCGAGGAAGGGTTGTTCATCACCGCCGCCGAATATTTGAGAGCGCAACAGGCGCGGCAGGTCTTCTGCGCGCAGGTCGAGGAACTGTTGGGCAGCGTGGATCTGCTGGCCGGCCCGGTGGAACCCGTGACCGCACCGGTGATCCTGGAGCGTCGCATCGACGTGGGCGGCGAGTCCCTGCCGGCGGTGCCGCAGTTGACCAAGTACACCCGCGTTTACAACATCACCGGCTCTCCGGCAATTTCCGTTCCGTGCGGATTCGCGGACGATGGATTGCCCGTTGGCCTGCACCTTGCGGGTCGCAATTTCGACGAGATGACAGTGCTGCGCGCGGCTTACGCTTACCAACAGGCCAGCGACTGGCACACCCGCCGACCCCCACTGTAAGAACCCCAAGGCATTGAGCCAGAACCCACGGATGGATATTGCAACGTGTCCGCGATCAACGCCGTAACCTTCGATTTGTGGCAAACCCTGATCCTTGACAATCGGGAACTGGGTCAGCAGCGCGCCCAGGCTCGCCTGGACGGCGCGCGCGGAACGCTGCTGGAACACGGTTTCGATCACGACCCCGACCATATCAGGGAAGCATACCGGGGATGTTACCGCGCCTGTCGCGCGGTGCGTAGCGACAACAAGGACGTGAGTTTCCGTGGCCAGGTGGAGATTTTCATCAACCTGATCGACGAAGGATTGACCGATCGCTTGCCGGAATCCGCCATCGCAGAGATCGAACGGAGCTACGCGGAGTCTTTCTTCGACTACCCACCGAGGTTTCACGAAGCCACCGAAGAGACCCTGGCAACGGTGAAGGGGTTGGGACTGAGGATTGGCCTGATCTCCAACACCGGTATGACGCCGGGTTACACCTTCCGCGAATTTTTGCTGCGACACAATCTGCTCGGTTATTTCGACACGCTGACTTTCTCTGATGAGGTGTTGCTGGCCAAACCGTCCGACGAGATATTCCGGATGACGGTTGAATCCATGAATACCGACCTGTCGTCCACCATCCACATCGGGGATCATGTGTCCAACGACGTGGTGGGAGCCAACCGGGTTGGCATGAAGTCAATCTGGATACGCGGGTTCTATGAGCCGGAGGACCCCGACGACCCCGATTCCCAGGCCGACATCGCCGTTGACGACCTGTCTGCGGTAGGCGGCGCGGTTCGCCAACTCATCGGTCGCTAGCGTCCCGCTGCCCGATTACTGCCGCGACAAGGAGGCCACCCTTGTTCGAAGAATTCAGCGGTGGTCCGTTGCCGAACGGACGCCACCCGGACATCACGCTGGCAATTTTTCCGCATCTGCGCGAGTTCATGGTCGTGGATACGCGGGAAACGGAGGCCACCGTGTCGCTTATGTCAACGGACGCGGTATTCAACGACGAGTATTACCGCGCCGTGGAGAGTGAGTTCACCACCCTGCTGAGAGAGGGCGGCGACCGTCCATTTCTGCATCTGATGCATCTGCCCGGCCAGGTGGACGACGTGTTGCGGGGGGTGGCGATGAACTTCATCCTGGATCGATTGGGCGTGAATTTCCACGATGAGGCGAATCTCCCGGAAGTCGTGGTGTTTGTGATTTCCGGCCCGACGCTGGCCATCCCCCAGGATCAGGTGGTGGCCGGTTTCGCCGAAATGCTGTCCGGACGCATCGGCGTGGGCGCGTTGGAAGAATGGACGCAGAAGTTGTCGGAACTGATACGGAGCGAATCCCAATCGTTTCCGGCCACTGACGATGCGCTGGGGGAAACCATGACCGATGAATCCCTTGACCCCTACTACATCTGGCAAAACCGCAACTAATAAGCCGCCGCAACCAGGAAACAGATTGAACATGCAGCAGATTGCCCTGACATTCAGCAGCCGCGACAACAACGACGACAGCGACCTGATCGCCGTGGCGCAGGCCGCCGACAGCCTCGGGTACCACTCGTTCTGGACGGGCGAATCCTGGGGTCGCGACGCGTTCACGGTGCTGACCATGCTCGCGTGCAACACCCGGAACATCAGGCTCGGCACGGGCATTGTCACCGTGTACAGCAGGACTCCCGGCCTGATCGCCCAGAGCATCGCTTCGCTGGACTGCATCAGCGACGGCCGCGCGATGCTGGGGCTGGGCACGAGCGGACGCATCGTCATAGAAGACTGGCACGGCGTGAAATTCGATTACCCAGTTTCGCGGACGCGGGAATACATCGAGATAATCCGCATGGCGTTGGCGGGAGGGCGCGTCAACTACGACGGTCGGTTTTACCAGTTGCAACGCTTCCGCATGGGCGTTTTGCCGGTGCAGGAGCGGATACCCATCTACATTGCATCGCTGGGTCTGCGTAACCTGCAACTGACCGGGGAAATGGCCGACGGCTGGCTGCCCATCTGGACTCACAGCGAGCGACTGCCTGACGTGAAGGAACCGCTGCTGACGGCAGCGACGGCGGCGGGACGTTCTGCCTGCGAAGTCGTAACCGCCCCACAGATCCTGAGTTGCGCGTCGGATGACGAGGAGACCATCGCCAACGCCACCCGCCAGGCTCGGGCGCACATGGCGTTTTACATCGGCGGCATGGGGCAGTACTACTATGATCTGTTCTGTCGCTACGGCTACGAGGACGAAGGCGATGCCGTCAGGAGGGCATGGGCAGAGGGAGACCGCGGCGCGGCCGCTTCTGCCATCACGGACGAGATGGTGGGCAGCATTACGGCAATCGGGACTCCGGCCGAATGCCGGCAGAAGATCGACCGCTTCCGCGCCAACGGCGTTGACATGCCAATGGTGGCGTTTCCCCACGGCGCCGACCGGGAAACCATGCTCGGCACGCTGGATGCGCTTGCGCCGAGTCGGGGCTAACCAAACATCGTGAAGATCGGCGTGATCTCAGATACTCATTCCGCCGGCAGCGGGTGGGACCTGCCGCGTGCGGTTCTGGATGGGCTGGCCGGATGCGACCTGCTGCTCCACTGCGGGGACCTGGAGTGCATCGGCGTGCTGGACTGTCTGGAGCAGGTTGCTCCGGTGCTGGCGGTGCGTGGATACGAGGATCCCAGGGAGCCTGGCGACCGGTTGGCGGATACCACCAGGGTGGTGGAACTCGCAGATTTCAGAATCGGCATGGTGCATGATATTCAATGGCCGGCGCCGCCGATTCTCACCAATTCAGACGGGACCGGATTGGTGTACCCAACGGAAGATCTGGCGGGGTTGTTGACCCGCAAGTTCGGTCAGCCCGTGGATGTGGTGATTTTCGGCGACACCCACGAAGAACTGATCGAGTGGCACGACGGCGTGCTGTTTGTGAATCCCGGCAGCCCCACATACCCGGGCCGGCGTCACCGGTTTGGCGACCTGGGGACGATTGCCGTGATGGACGTACGAGAAGGCGACATTCAGGCGCGGATCATTGACCTTAAATCGCCGTGATTGGCCACTCAGGTGGCGGGAATCTTCATTTGACACCAAAAAGATGTTGTGCTATTTTCGCAACGTTTGCCGGATTTTTCAACAGAAATCGGAGAGGAAAGTATGGAATCAATCATCGTAGCCCTGGTTGCCGGGGTCATTGCGCTGGCGTTTGCCGCGTTCATGGCCTGGCGGGTAATCGGGGCCGACCAGGGCAACGCGCGGATGACGGAGATTGGCGACGCGATCCGCACGGGGGCGTCGGCATTCCTGCGCCGTGAGTATATGTCCCTGCTGCCGTTCGTGATCGTGGTCGCCATCGTGCTGGCGGTGCTCGACTACACCGTGTTCACCCATGAACTGGGAGTGCCGGCGACGGCGATCTCGTACCTGGTGGGCACAATATGCTCGGGACTGGCCGGATTCATCGGCATGAACGTGGCCGTCCGGGCCAATGTGCGCACCGCCGCCGCCGCGATGCGCGGGTTGAATCCGGCGCTGCGGGTGGCGTTTTCCAGCGGCACGGTGATGGGCGTCACCGTGGTGGGTATCGGTCTCCTTGGCGTGACCATCCTTTACCTCATCTTCCAGAATATCAGCGCGGTGGCGGGCTTCGGATTCGGAGCCAGTTCCATTGCGTTGTTCGCCCGTGTTGGCGGCGGCATCTTCACCAAAGCCGCCGACGTTGGCTCCGACCTGGTGGGCAAGGTTGAAGCGGGGATACCCGAGGACGACCCGCGGAACCCTGGCGTGATCGCCGACAACGTGGGCGACAACGTGGGCGACGTGGCCGGCATGGGCGCCGACCTGTTCGAGTCCTACGTCGGCAGCATCATATCGGCGGTGGCTCTGTCAGCTGCGGCTGTCACGTTGGCGACGGGAGCGGGCGGATTCGACTTCACGGATTCGCAGGCGGTCTTCCCGATGCTCCTGGCCGGAGCCGGCATCGTGGCGGCCATCCTGGGCACGTTCGTGGTGCGCAGCGGCGAGCAGGCGGACTTTGAGCGTCTGCTTTGGGCCCTCCGGTACGGAATCTTCGCGGCCGGCGGTTTGCTCATAGTCTTCGCCGCCGTCCTGACAGCGGTGCTGCCCGACGTCAGTTGGTGGTGGTTCGGCTGCGTGGTGGCCGGCCTGGTGGCGGGTACGATCATCGGTCTCGCAACTGAGTACTACACCTCCTACAGCTACAAACCGACCCAGCGGGTTTCCGCCGCTTCGGAAACCGGAGCCGCAACGGTGATCATCCAGGGAATAGCCAGCGGGATGCTGAGCACCCTGATTCCCGTGATCTGCATCTCCATTGCAATTCTGCTGGCCTACTGGTTCGCGGGATTCTACGGCGTGGCGTTGGCCGGCGTCGGGCTCCTGTCCACCCTCGGCATCACCCTCGCGACGGACGCGTACGGCCCGGTGGCCGACAACGCGGGTGGCATCGCCGAGCAGGCGAACCTGGACCCGCAGGTGCGCGAACGCACCGACGCGCTGGACGCTTTGGGGAATACCACCGCCGCGACCGGCAAGGGTTTTGCCATCGGTTCGGCCGCGCTGACCTCGCTCGCGCTGCTGGCGGCCTACTCGGTGAGCGCAAACCTGATCACCCTGGGACCGGACGGTCGGCTGTCCGCCGGTGGAACGGGGATCAACCTGTTGCAACCTCAGATCCTGGTTGGCCTGGTTATCGGCGCGATGCTGCCGTTCATCTTCTCGGCGTTGACCATGCAGGCCGTGGGACGCGCCGCGCAGGGAATCGTTGACGAGGTTCGGCGGCAGTTCCGTGAAATCCCTGGCCTGATGGAAGGTACCGCCCAACCCGATTCGGCCCGCTGCGTTGACATCAGCACCAGGAGCGCTCTGCGCGAAATGATCCTGCCGGGCGTGATGGCAGTGATCGCGCCCATCGCCACCGGGTTCATCCTGGGCGAAGCCGCGTTGGGAGGTCTGCTGATCGGCGCAGTGTCCGCCGGGTTCATGCTGGCCATCATGATGGCGTCGGCAGGCGGCACCTGGGACAACGCCAAGAAGTACGTTGAACTGGGCAATTTCGGCGGCAAGGGTTCGGATGCCCACAAAGCTGCGGTGGAGGGCGACGTGGTCGGTGACCCGTTCAAAGACACCTCCGGCCCGAGCCTCAACATCCTCCTCAAGCTGATGGCGATCGTTTCGCTAGTGTTCGCGCCGGCCTTCGTGGCGGTGCGGCCGCTGGTGAATCTATAGGCGTCCGCCAGACACGCGGACATCCTGATGAGGGCGGGTTTGAAACCCGCCCTCACTGCGTTGTGATACATTGTCCGTCAAAATTTCCAAAGGACCAGTAATATGACAACAAGCAACGGCGGATTGTTTGACCTCACCGGACGAGTGGCCCTGATCACCGGCGGCAACGGCGGTTTGGGTCTGGGCATGGCGTTGGGGTTGGCAAACGCCGGCGCCGACATTGCCATCGCAGCGCGCAACAACGAAAAGAACGCCGCCGCCGTGGCCGAGATCGAAGCCGTTGGCCGCCAGGCCGTCGCAATCCCAACGGACGTGACCAGTGAATCGGACATCGACGACATGGTGTCCCGGGCGGTTGCTCATTTTGGCCACGTTGACATCCTGGTCAACAATGCCGGCGCTACGGTGCGGAAGGCTCCTGAAGACATCACCGCCGCTGAGTGGGACAACGTGCTGGACGTGAACCTACGAGCGGCCTTTCTGTCGTGCAAGGCTGTTTATCCGCATTTCAAGACCCAGGGCGGCGGGAAGATAATCAGTATCGGCAGCATGTACAGCATCTTTGGCGGCGGCGGGAGCGGGGTGCCCTACTCGTCCAGCAAGGGTGGAATCGTCCAGTTGTCCAAGAGTTTTGCGGTGGCGTGGGCCGGCGAAAACATCCAGTCCAACGCCATCCTGCCCGGCTGGTTCATGACTGAGTTGACCCAGGCCATACCGGAAACGCAACCGGAACGTTATGACCTGATCAACCGTCGCATCCCGGCGGGCCGGTGGGGTGAAGCGAGCGAATTGCAGGGAGCGGCGGTGTTCCTGGCGAGCCATGCATCGGATTACGTGACCGGAGCGGTAATTGCGGTGGACGGCGGATTTTCTGTGTCATAGCAGCGAAAAACCTACCCAAGCAACTGAGGGCATCAATTTTTCTGGGAAATTCACTATTGGCGGATTGGATGTATTTACTTCGCGCAAATCGGGAATAGAATGGCGCCCCTAATTTCAGAAGGAGGCCACCAATCTCATGAAAAGCGAAAACTTACTGCCGTCGATAGCTCGATGTCCTGAGATCCCCATCGCCCTGGCGAATGCGTCGCACCCCTGCGCCGCAATCGTTTCGACCCAAACTGGCGAGACCCGTCAGGTTGCGGAGCCTTGGACCGGACACATCGATTCCGCTCCAATCCTGTTCGTATCGTCGAATCCTGGCATTCACGAGTCAGAGTATTTTCCCGACAACGCTTGGACTGATCCCGGCATTTCCGACTATTTCACAAGGCGATTCGACGATGATGCGCCTTATACCCATCAACGTCCGAACGGTGGCGCACAATACCCTAAAGTCTATGGAACAACAGGCACGCCCATTGTTGCAGATCATTGGGTTCGGTTTTGGAGCGCGGTCAAGAATCACGCTTCAACTCTAATGGGCCGAAAATCCATCCCCGGCACCGATTACGCAATAACCGAGATGGTGCATTGCAAATCCAACAGTGAGTATGGAGTTATTGGCGCTCTCAGCCTGTGTTCACGAAAATGGATGCCCTGGATTCTGGAAGAGTCCGCGGCCGTCATAATAGTAGTGCTCGGGAAACCCGCGCAATCGGCGGCCTCGGCGCTTTGGGATGTTGACACGACGCGAAGCGTTCAGTTCGACGTCCCCATCAACGGACAGGATAGGGCCGTCGTATTATTGCCACACACCAACTATCGTGGTCCACGCAAAATAGAGCAATATGTGACGCCCCAAGAGTTGGTTCGGTTGCGACGTCAATTGTCATCCGGTTCGGTGGACTACAACTGATCCAACGCGTGACGCGACAGCATCATCTTGACCGGGCTGATGGGGCGGAACGTTCGCGACACCTTAACGTCGCCGGCCAAACTGCACAGGGTGTAGGCGTCATAGGGTTCCATCCCTTTCTCTGTGACCAGGAAATCCACCATATCGCGGATTGCCTGTTTCATGGCTGGGCCCAGATCCTCCAGATCTTCGGCGGCGGGAGCGGGGTGCCTTACTCGTCCAGCAAGGGTGGAATCGTCCAGTTGTCCAAGAGTTTTGCGGTGGCGTGGGCCGGCGAAAACATCCAGTCCAACGCCATCCTGCCCGGCTGGTTTATGACCGAGTTGACCCAGGCCATACCGGAAACGCAACCGGAACGCTACGACCTGATCAACCGTCGCATCCCGGCGGGCCGGTGGGGTGAGGCGAGCGAATTGCAGGGAGCGGCGGTGTTTCTGGCAAGCCATGCATCGGATTACGTGACCGGGGCGGTGATTGCGGTGGACGGCGGATTTTCAGTCGCTTAGACAACGCCACCTCCGCAATCACCATGTCCGTGGGCGCGCGTCAGTAGCGAAACAATGCCCGGGCCAAACTGGCGATCCACAGCAGCCAATACATCCCGACGCTGTTGTTGATGTACCAGTCGGGAAAGGGCAGGCCCCATACGTCGTCCGGCACTATCCACCAGCCGATGACGGTCAGCATGGTGCCCAGCAGGAACGATATCAGGGCGCCCCACCATCCCGCCGGCGAGAGCAGCAACAGCATCGCGGCAAAGACCAGAAGCCGCGCTTCGTGGCTTTCCCGTACCCAGTTGACGCCTTCGCTTTCCGCGCCGATGACCATTCCCCAGAAGTCCCCGGCACCCGGGAGGACGATTGCCAACAGGATGGCGGCACCGCAGATAACGATGGCCCGGACAGTCTCTCCGACGCAACCGGACCTACCCTCATCACCCTCGTCCGATCCGTCCGGCATGTAATCCCCATCGCCGGAGCCATAGGTTGAATCGGAGAAGTCATACTCCCGTTCGACGGTTACCAAAAGACCACCTCCCAGTGCGAACCGATCGGGAGCCACCCACCCGGAGAAGGTCTGTTACAACTGATCCAACGCGTGACGCGACAGCATCATCTTGACCGGGCTGATGGGGCGGAAGGTTCGCGACACCCTGACGTCGCCAGCCAAACTGCACAGGGTGTAGGCGTCATAGGGTTCCATCCCTTTCTCTGTGACCAGGAAATCCACCATATCGCGGACGGCCTGTTTCATGGCCGGGCCCAGATCCTCGCCGTGCGAGAGAACCACATAGTGGTCGGGAGTGACCGCTCTCGGGCCCGAAATATTCATCCCCTTCTCCACGGTGACGCGGATGTGGGTATCGGCGGAACACTCGGCGCCGGTGCCGGCCACCGCTCCGTCGCCCACCACCGCATGGCAGTCGCCCATGGCGAGCAGCGCGCCGGGAACGAACACTGGGAGGTACAGAACGCTGCCCTCCACCAGTTCCTTCATGTCAATGTCGCCGCCGTAGGGCCCGCTGTCGCTGGCGGTTTCCTGGGGGTAGGTTGGCGTCGTGGCAACGAGACCCAACGACGGGTTCAGTGGCAGGCGAACGCCACTGGGCAGCACCAGTTCACCGCCATCGATGCTCATCACCGTGGGATAGCCTTCGGTGAACTCGGCTTCCAGGAAACCTCGGCCGGGCATCACCATGTGGGCGGGGTTTTCCTTGGGAGTGATCTTGACGAATTCGACGCGCAGGGCGTCCCCCGGTTCGGCTCCATTGACGTAGATGGGTCCGGTGGCGGGGCCCTTCAGCGATTTTTCCTGCAGCACGCCGGGCTCCCGAATGCCCTCGAAGGCGTCCCAGGTTTCCACCATCAGGTCCTCGCCGTCGTCGATGGTTACCGCCGGTTCATTTTCGGGCTGGAGGACGTAGATTCGCTTTTCACGGCTCAGGGTTTTCATGGGTTTTGCTCCTGATCAATTGTCGGCGGCCATCGGCAACGAAATGGACTCGGCCGGAGACATCGCCCGTTGGGTCTGCGTGACATTGGCAGTGGCGGCCGCCGGGTCGAAGTCCACGACGTTGACCGCCACTTCACCCCTGGAGGTCGCGGCGCCCATCGGCGAGCCCGAATAAAAGGCGGTTATGCCATTCTGCGAGACTTCCTCGAACCGTTCCCAATGGCCCAGGGCGATGTAGTCGCAGGCTGACTCCGCGATTTCGATGGGCCTGATTGGCGACGAGCGTTCCTCGGTGTCATCGGGGAAGTGGAAGTGTCCATGCGCGATGGCGACCAACCAATGGTCCTGGCGCGTTCTGCGCACTCCGGCCAGCGGACGGAACGACGGCGTATGACTGTCCATGGCGCGCCCCCAGATATCCAGAGTCAGTTCCGGGAACGTGAGGGTCTCGCCGTGGGTGCCTCGTATGATGTGCAAATTGGGCGGGGCGTCCAGGAACGGGGACCGCAGGTAGAGCGACACGGAATCGTACAGGTCGTGGTTGCCGGGCAGAATCACCGCCGGCACCCTGGCCCGACCCATCTCGCTGATGAAAAACTCCAGGACTCCGTCCGAGATACGGGCGTTGTCGAAGACGTCGCCGGCGATGAGCAGCGCGTCGGCGTTCAGGGCGTGAACGCTGTCAACCACCGCGGACAACGCGCTTTCGGCCCCCGTTGGATCCCAGTCGTCGCCAAGATGAGTGTCCGAGGTATGGATGATGCGGATGTTCCGCCGTGCAAAGTTTGTCATGCCACCGTTGCCTGAGCCGAAGGGACCGATTCGCCCACCTGGTCGTGGATTGCCTCCAGCAATGCCGGGAGGTTCCAGCCCATCGCCGCCGAGACGAATACCCGCCCGGTTACGGCGGGAGAGTCGGCCCCGGCAATGGCCTCCAGATCCATCTGATCGAATGATTCGACGTCCGCAGGGTTGTCGGTCAACAGATCCATCTTGTTGATCACCAGCAGGCGCGGTTTGCCGCCTAGGTCCAGGTCGGTCAACGTCTGCTCCACCACCTCGACCTGCTCCGGCGCCTTGGGGTGCGTTATGTCGATTACGTGCAGCAGGAGGTCGGCTTCGCTGAGTTCTGCG
Source organism: Dehalococcoidia bacterium (assembly GCA_963668585.1). GTDB lineage: Bacteria > Chloroflexota > Dehalococcoidia > Lucifugimonadales > UBA3495 > Bin87. The sequence continues at coordinate 2,890,818 of OY764869.1, forward strand.
AGGGTCGCGCGGAACGCGGCCACCACCGTGGGAGAGAGTTTCTGGATGAATCCCACCGTGTCGCTGAGCAGCAATTCACTCCCGTCCGTCAGCCGCAATCGGCGGGTGACCGGATCGAGGGTGTTGAACAGTTGATCCTCGGCCGGAACGCCAGCGTTGCACAGCGCGTTGAACAGCGTGCTCTTGCCCGCGTTGGTGTACCCGACCAGGGTTGCCATCGGGGTGGCGGATCTGCGGCGCCGTTCCAGGTACTGGCCGCGTCGCTGGCGGACGGTATCCAACTCGGCTTCGATTTTCTGGATGCGGCGACGGATTATGCGCCGGTCGGTTTCCAATTGGGTTTCACCGGGACCGCGTGTGCCGATTCCGCCGCCAAGGCGTTCCAGGTGCGACCACTGGCCGATCAAACGGGGCAGCAGGTATTGGTGCTGAGCCAATTCCACCTGCATCTGGCCTTCCCGGGTGCGGGCGTGGCGACCGAACACGTCCAGGATAAGCGCCGTGCGATCGATGACCTTGATCTGAAGGGCGTTTTCCAGGTTCCGTTGTTGGGTGGGCGTCAGTTCATCGTCGCAGATCACCACGTCCGGACGTTCTTCGGCCAGGATATCCTGGAGTTCCTGAAGCTTGCCCTTGCCCAGATAAGTGGGGGTGATACGGTCGGCGCGCTGAGAGACCGTCGCTACCACCTCGGCCCCCGCAGAACGGGTGAGGTAATCGAGTTCCACCAGGGTGTCGTCCAGACCCCAAAGTTGCTCGCCGCGCTTTTTCGCCTCTACGGCCACCAGGACAGCCCGTTCGGTTTGCGGGCCGGTTGGTTTGGGTCCTCGGGATTTCGGCATAGGCGTCGGACGCTCTCCTGAAGGCCCCGATCTAGGACCTGGGGGTGGGAATGGTCCAGCTTTCCAACCGCTGGCAACCCGTTTCCACGCGCTCGTCGGGCGTGGTGAGGGACAGCCTGATGTAACCCTCGCCATACTGCCCGTAGGACGAACCAGGCGTCACCACGATATCGATGTCCTCAAGCAGTCGGGCGGCGAAGTCGGCGGAAGTGAAGCCTTCGGGCACCGGCGCCCAGATGTACAGGCTGGCGCGGGGCGTTTCGACGTTCAGGCCCATCCGCGTCAGCGCCTGCAACACGCGGTCACGCCTCCATTGGTAGATGCCGATGTTGTCGTCGATGCAGTCCTGCGGGCCGGTGAGGGCCTCCATGGACATTTCCTGAATGGCCTGCGGGACGCCTGAGTCAAGGTTGGCCTTGATCTGGAACAACGCCTTGATCATGTCGGCGTTTCCGACGGCCATGCCCAAGCGCCAACCGGTCATGTTGTAGGTCTTGGACAGTGAGTGAAACTCCAACCCGACCTCTTTGGCTCCATCGATCTGCATCATGCTGCCGGCGCGATAGCCGTCGTACCCGACCTCGGAGTAGGCGGCGTCGTGCAGCATGGCAATGTCGTGCTCCCGGCAGTAGCGCAGGGCGGATTCCAGATCCTCCTGGGAGGCAACCGCGCTGGTGGGGTTATTCGGGTAGTTCAGCCACATCACCTTCGCCTGGCGCGCCACATCTCCGGGGATCGCGTCGAGTTCAGGGAGCCAGCCATTGCGCTGGTACAGTGGCATGACGTGGCTTTCCGCGCCCGCGAACATGGTGCCCACGGCATACACCGGATAGGCAGGGTCGGGAACCAGGGCGATATCTCCAGGGTCAAGGAAGCAGAACGCGGCGTGCCCGATGCCCTCCTTTGCGCCAATCAGGGGTAGCACCTCGGTGTCCGGGTCAAGGTCAACGTCAAAGCGCTGCTTGTACCAGTGGGCGATGGCGCGACGCATTTCGGGCAATCCGTCAGTCTCGGGATAACGGTGATTGGGAGGATCCTGGGACGCGGTGAGCAGGCGGTCGATAATGGGCTGCGGCGTCGGTATGTCGGGGTCGCCGATGCCGAAGGTCACCACGTCTGCGCCCGCGGCGCGCTTTTCCGCGATGATGCGGGAAATTTCTACAAACGGATAGGGGGCAAGTTTCCCGAGGCGTTGGGATAGGCTAGGCATGGCTCTCCTGTTGTGTTGATGCTTTCCAAAGTCTGTGGTGATGAGGGTCCGTAACGGATTATCACACCGCGGCAGCCTCTTTCTGGTAATCCATTTCGCGTTCGAGGGTCACCCAGTTGAATTCGTCGACGAACTTGGCAAGGCTGAACGCGGGATCGATGCCGAGATCGGCCGAAAGGCTCCCAGCAGGATCTTCTACCCCGTGTGTGGTCCGGGCGTCGGCAGCGATGGCAAGGGCCGCCATGCGCATGATGGTGAGGAACTGGGAGTAAGTCGCGCCGTTGGGCTGGTCGTCGGGGAAGTAGGCATTCCTGATGCCCTCGCCCCAGGAGACGAAAAGTTGCGGGTTCAACGCGGTCAGGATGGCGGATGCCCCGGTGGGTCCGACGCCATCGGCTTCCAGGAGCGCATCATACGATCGTTCGATTACGTCCAGCGTCGAACACCGCAGGTCGTTGAACTCCAGGGCGGACGCCGACAGGGGCGTCAGATAGGGCGACGCCGTCCGTACCGCCGCTGCGATGTCCGCCGCTTTGCCCTGAGGTATGCGGCAGCCCCACTGATTCACGTAGCGAATGAGGGCTGCCCAGTCGGCGTCCGCATCGCCGTTCAGCAGGCTCTCGCGGCACTCAGCGGAGCGGGATGCGATGGAGACGGTGTCGTCGGCAAGACTGCGAAACGCGTTGGCTGACCAGCGAATTTGGTCGTAGGTGGTTGGGCCGGTTGCATAGTTGCTCATTCTGTCCACACTCCGCTGAATACTTCTGCTGCAGGGCCTTCAAGGTAAACCTCGCCGGCGCCGTCCCATTCGATATTGAGCGTGCCGCCGGGGAGGTGAACGGCCACTCGTTCGCCGGTGTTGCCAAGCAGGCGGGACGCCACGCCGATGGCGCAGGCGCCGGTGCCGCACGCCATGGTTTCGCCGGATCCGCGTTCCCAGACTCGGGCGTCAAGGTTGCCATCGTCCCGGATGTTGACGATTTCAAAGTTGACCCGATCGGGGAAGATCGGATGTCTTTCCACCAACGGGCCGATATTGTGCAGGGGAAACTCCTCCACGGGTTGATCTATGAAGGTCACGGCATGGGGGTTTCCCATGGATACGAAGGTCAGGAACAGGCGGAAATCCCCGGGATGCACGGCGTAGTTAATGATGGGGCCGGCCTGATCGTGGATGGCGGGATCCAGGTCCACCGGTATCTCGGCCGGCGCGAAGCGGGGCGCACCCATGCTCACGCGGGCGGAGTTGACGATAGTGCCGTCGTAGTGGGGGACGATGGTGCGGACGCCGGCCATGGTATCGACGGTGACCTGGTCAACGGTCGAAGAAACGATTCCCCGCTCGATGGCGTATTTGGCGAAGCAGCGGATGCCGTTGCCGCACATGGCGCCCTCGGAACCGTCGGAGTTGAACATCCGCATCCTCAGGTCGGCGACATCGGAGTTCATCACCAGGATCAGGCCGTCGCCTCCCACGCCGAAATGGCGGTCGCTGATGGCCCGGGACAGGCCGTTCCAATCGCGTTCCGGCATGGATCTGGCGTCGATGTACACGTAGTCGTTGCCGGCGCCGTGCATCTTGGTGAATTCCATTGTTGAACTCCTGCGACGAGTCTGCCCTCAGCCGCTAGTGCCGAATTGTATCACACCGCCCTCGGGACGAAAGGAACGCGCAGACCCGCAGGACCGCTTCGTCCAAGGGCAATTGCCGCGTGGCATCCAACCAGTTGATGCGAGCATCCGAGGGTTTGAACCAGGTGTACTGTCGCCGAGCCAGGCGGTGGGTGTGAAACTTGGCGGACGCCACTGCTTCTTCCAATGGAATTGCCCCGTCGAGGTATTGGCCGAGTTCCGAATAGCCGACACCGGATAATGGGCCATGTCCCAACAGGTATCCCTCCTGCGACAACCGGCGCGCTTCGTCCAGCAGTCCGTCGTCCATCATTGCGTCGAAGCGCGCGTCGATTCGCGCGTACAGGCAGGCGCGTTCGGCGGTCAGGCCAATTATCAACCCCTGATACGGAGGCTCCGCGCTTTTCAGTGTTGCCGCCGTGGATTCGCCGGTGGCGTGCAGGATTTCCAGGGCCCGCATTATGCGGCGTGTGTTGTGAGGGTCGATTGACCGGGCCCGTTCAGGGTCCAGTCGGCCCAGTTCCTGCCACAACGCCTCGGTACCTTCGCGGTCGGCGCGTCGTGCCAGTTCCTCCCGAAACGCGAGGTCGGGCGGAACCTGCGGAACCTGCCAACCTTCCAGCAACGCCCAAACGTACTGGCCGGTGCCTCCGCAGATGATGGGAATTTTGCCGCGACCCGAGATGTCGGTGACCGCCCTTCGCGCCAATGGCAGATATTCGCCCAGGGAGATTGGATTGTCCGGAGTGCGAAAATCGATCAGATGGTGCCTGGCGGCGGCTAGTTCGGCGGGCGTGGGCTTGGCGGTGCCGATGTCCATGCCCGTATAGACCTGACGGCTGTCGGCATTGACGATTTCGCCGTCAAATCGCTGGGCCAATGCGATGGACAGCGCCGTCTTGCCGACCGCGGTGGGTCCGACAACTGCGACGACGGTCTCGGGCGCCGACATTCACCGGCCTGCGTTGGGCTACTGTTCGGTGTCCGCAAAAGCGGCGGCGACCGCCAGGAACGAGGCCGCATCCAGGCTGGCTCCGCCCACCAACGCGCCGTTGATGCTGGGCGCCGCCGCGAAGTCAGCGGAGTTGCCCGGGTTGACGCTGCCACCGTACAGCAGCGGCGTTGCGGCCGCCGCGTCCGAGCCCAAAGCAGCCGCAATGGTGGAGCGGATTGCGCCAGCCATGACCTGATCCGCGATTTCCGGCGTGGCTGCGCGCCCGGTGCCGATGGCCCAAACGGGTTCGTAGGCGATGGCCAAACGGCCGGCGACCTCGTGGGGGTCGAGGTCGGCCAGCGCGGCAACCACCTGCCGACGTATGACCTCAGCGGCCTGTCCCGATTCGCGTTCGTCGAGGGTCTCGCCCACGCAGACGATGGGCCGTATGCCGTGCTGCAGCGCGGCGGCGGTTTTGCGGCCGACCGATTCGTCGGTTTCACCGAAATACTGGCGCCTCTCCGAATGTCCGATCATGACGTAGTCGCAGATGCCGGTGAGCATGGTCGGCGCGATCTCGCCGGTGAATGCGCCGCTGTCGTCGGCGTGCATATTCTGCGCGGCTACCGCGATGCCTGAGCCGGCAACGGTGTCGCGCACCGTCACAAGGGACACGAAGGGCGGCCCGAGGATGACTCTCACACCCCGGAGGTCCGCAGCGCCGGCGGCGATGTTCGCCGCCAGGGCGATGCCGGAAGCGATGTCAGTGTTCATCTTCCAGTTTCCGGCTACGATGTTCTGCATGGCGGGCATATGAGATTCCTGGTTGGGGAGGCGTCGGTTATGGGCCGTACTTTGACAGTTTGCCGGAGTGGGAGAGAGCCAGCAGCATGATCGTTTCCGCTGGAATCCGGCCCAGTGAACCCTGCGCACAGTCCCGCTCGTTGAAACCGTTGACACCTTCGCCAAGGGTCAGTGGCGAGTGCAGCATGAAGGGCACCGGGTGCCAACTGTGGGCGGCCATGATCGCGGGCGTCGCGTGATCGCCGGCCACCATCAGCACGTCGGGTTCCAGATCGAGGATTCTGGGGATGTGCACGTCCAACTGTTCCAGGCATTGCACCTTGCCGTCGAAATCGCCGTCTTCGCCGGCGGCATCGGCGGGTTTGTAGTGGATGAAGAAGAAGTCGTGATCCTGCCAGTTGGCGTGGAGGGTGTCCACCTCGTCGCCAAAGGTCATGCCGGTGGGAATGATCTTCATGTTGGCGACCGAAGCCAGACCGCGATACATGGGATACGCCGCGATGGCGGCAGGGTTGAGTTGATAGACCTTGCCGAAGTCGGGGAGATTCGGCAGTTGGGCCCACCCCCGCAGCAGCACCATGTTCGCGGGCTGTTCTTCCGAGAGGATGCGGCCCGCCTCGGTGGTGAATTGCCGCACAATCTGGGCGGTTCGCTCACCCTCGGGGGTGATGGCGCGAGGTGGACGAGGCGCCATGCCCTCGCGTTGAGGGTCGGTTTCCTCGATCATTTCGGACAATCCTTCGCCGCGCAGCCTCAGGACGAACCGGTAGTCCTGCACGGGGAACACGTCCAACTGCACCCCTGGGATCTCGATGGAATCCAGGCGTTCGCAGAGTGGCGCGCTCTGCGAGGTGGCGATGCGGCCGGCGCGCCGGTCGGTGAGGAGGCCATCGTCATCGATGGTGCAGAAGTTGCCGCGGGCGGCCACGTCTCCGGGCAGCAGTTCGACGCCGATGCCCAAAGCTTCCAGGGCCCCTCTGCCAATGAGGTATTTCAACGGGTTGTAGCCGAAGAGAGCGAGATGGCCGGGTCCGCTGCCGGGCGCGACGCCCACTTCCACCGGGGTGGTCAGGCCGCAGGCGCTGCGTTGGGCCAGCGCATCCAGGTTTGGAATGTTGGCCGTTTCCAGTTCTGACTTGCGGGTATCCGGGTGAGGCAACCCACCCAAACCGTCCGCCACCAGCAGGACAATCTTGGATGAGGTGCTGGCGATGCTGTCGTGGATCTGTTCAAGGTCGATCATGATTGCTCCGAAGATACAATTCCGCCGTCACGCATCGGGCAGGGCGGCGAGGCCGGGTAGTTCGCGGCCTTCCAGGAACTCAAGGGACGCTCCGCCCCCGGTGGATACATGGGTCATTTTTTCCATCAGGCCGAGAGATTCCACGGCCTCAGCGGTTGAACCTCCGCCGACCACGGTGGTGGCGTTGGGGAGGGCGGCGATGCTGTTCGCGATCTTGCGGGTGCCCATGCTGAACCGCTCCATTTCGAATACGCCCATCGGCCCATTCCATAGGATGGTGCGGCAAGATGCCAACGCCGCGGAGTATTGAGCCGCAGTTGATTCGCCGACATCCATGATATACCAACCATCGGGGACATCATCCACGGCGGCGGTGGATACCGCGCCGGGTTCCGGGTCGAATGCGTTGGCAACGACCAGATCCTGAGGCAGGTGGACCTTGACGCCCACGTCAGAGGCGCGCCGAACCACATCGCGGGCGAACTCCAGCCTGTCCTCCTCCACCGGCGACGCGCCGACCGGTTTGCCGATGGCCGCCAGGAAGGTTACCGCCATGCCGCCGCCGATAAACAGGTGATCAAGACGAGGCAAAAGGTTCTCCAGCACGAGAATCTTGTCGCTGACCTTTGCGCCTCCCATCAGCGCGGCCAGTGGACGCGCCGGCTCAGCTAAGGCCAGACCCAGCGAATCCACCTCGCGCTGGGTCAACAAACCCATGGCGGAGGACAGCAGCCTGGGCACCCCGACCGTGGAGGCGTGGGCGCGGTGGGCCACCGCGAAGGCATCCATCACAAAACATTCGGCCAAAGCCGCCAATTCCCCGGCGAAGGCGTCGTCGTTCCTTTCCTCGCCACCGTGGAAGCGCAGGTTTTCCAGGAGGAGAATCTGCCCCGCATCCATGCGTGAAACAGCGGCCGCGACCTCGTCGCCGATACAATCAGCCAGCGCGACCACTGGGCGGCCCAGCAACACGGCCAGCCGATCACCAACCGGCGCCAGGCGCAGGGCTTCGTCAACCTGGCCACTAGGCCTCCCGAGGTGCGAACACAGCAGGATTTTGCAGTCCCGCTCCAGCAGATATTCGATTGTCGGGAGGGTGGCGCGCAGACGCTGGTCGTAGTTCGCGATGGCTTCCACGCCCTGTTCTATGGGGACGTTGAAATCGACGCGAACCAACACGGTCTTTCCGTCCACGTCCAGTTGGGATAGGGTTCGCTTGCTCATCACCGCGCCTCAGGCGTCCAACCCGCTTACCCGGCCAGCATCCATTGGGCCGCAGCCTGCAACGCTTCGGATTTCTCCCAATGGCCTGTGCCGGAATCCAGAAACTCCTGAGCTTCACCGGCCAGTTTGGCCGCGTGGGTTTCGGAATAGTCGCGGGATCCGGTCTCTTCCAGGATGGCGACAATTCGAGCCGCGTCCTGCGCCTCCAGGACACGTTTCATGTAGATGCCGCCCAACTCCCGCTTGGCGGCAACGTCCCCTTGCTGAAGCGCGTGTATCAGGGGCAGGCTCTTCTTCTTGTTCAACACGTTGCTGGGAGTAAAACCGTCGCCGTGGCTGCCCCAGAGGTCGGCGATGTCGGTGCGGATTTGCAGGGCCATTCCGAGTTTCTCGCCCCACTGCCGCAACGAGTCCGCAGCGTCGTATTCCGCGCCGGCGGCCAACGCTCCAACCTGGGCGGAGCATCCGGCCAGCGCGCCGGATTTGCGGCGGACCATGTCGAAGTAGTCGGACTCGGAAACCATCAACTGGTCCTGATAGGTCAGGTCCATGTACTGGCCCTCGCACAGGGTGAGGCAGGCCTGATCCAGGGAGCGCAAAGCTTCCAGCACCGTATCGGAAGACACGCCGGCATCTCCCAGGCGCATCAGCACGGACCGGGCCAGGGCGTGCAAACCATCGCCGGCGTTGATGGCCTGGGACGGGCCCCAGACCCACCAGATGCTGGGACGATCGCTGTTCTGGTCGATGCGCCCGGCCTGCACGTCGTTGTGTACCAGCACAAAGTTGTACACGAGTTCAACGGCCGACGCGGCCGCCACCGCCCGTTGGTAATCTCCCGACACGCCCTCGGCCGAGGACAACGCCAGGACGCCGCAATAGTGCAGCGGAGTCAGGGCCGAATCGTGTCCGTTGCCACGTTCATCCACCCACCCGAGGTGGTAGCGGAGCAGATCGTACAGCATACCTTCCCGATCGGCGAAGGCCGCGCGAAGGTCGGAATCGACGGCGGAACGGTAGGAGTCGTATGTGGTGGCTGTGGTGATTGTCGCCCTCACATCAGCGAAGCGTCAGTCCGAACCCGAAATCCGGATCACGTCCTCGAACGGCAGCGCGCCGGCCCGGAGCAGCCTCACGCCCTGTTCGGAAACCGATACGATGGTGCTGGCAGTTCCCTGGGGTCGCACGCCGGCGATAATCATACCATCAACCAACTCGCCCAAACAGCGGCGGAGTTCATCGGGATCTACGATGTCGGGCTGACCGCTGGGGTTGGCGCTGGTGCCGGTGATCGGCCTACCGAGGGCGCGGGCGAGCGCAAGCGGAACCTCGTGGTCGGGCATCCGCACGCCGATGGTGTCCAGTCCACCGGTGAGGCGCGCCGGCAGACTGGGATCCGCGGGAAGCACCAAAGTCAGCGGGCCGGGCCAGTAGGATTCGGCCAGCGCGCGGGCGATTTCAAGTGGCCGTCCGCGAACGCACGAAACCATTTGCGCCTGTTCCCAACCGGACACCAGCACCGGCAGGGGCATATCGGCGGGTCTCCCCTTTATCTCGTACACCCTTTCCAATGCCTCGGGATTGGTGGCGTCGGCGGCCAAACCGTAGAGCGTGTCGGTGGGGATGGCGACCACGCCGCCATTGGCGATGCAGTGCTGCGCTTCCTCAATTTCGAACCGGCTGATCATTGCGCCGGCATTTTACCACCGCGCCATCGCGCCGGAGGCGGGCAGGCGATACTCAGGCTTCGGAACCGGGATTGCAGCATTCGAACCCAGGGTATTGCGATTGTGTGTATACAGATCGCTGCGGCGCTATCTTCCTTGCTTCCACCACCGTCCGCTCTTGGTTCAACAGGCGCATCAAGAACGGACTCTCTGCTCAGTCGCTGACGGCGGACTATCGACTTTGTTGCCGGTGGCGCGGGCGGCGGTTTTGATGTGCGGTGTGCTAATATATTCGCGAAAATTTCCCGGCCTTGGCTTATCGTTATGACCAGCAACAGCCAACCCGACGCAATCGTCGTAATCGACTTCGGTTCGCAGTACACGCACCTGATCGCCCGGCGTATCCGGGAGTTGCAGGTCTATTCCGAGATAATCCCGGCGTCTGCTTCCGAGCTATCCGTTTCGCATCTCAACGCGCGCGGCATCATCCTGTCCGGTGGGCCAGCCAGCGTGTACGATGATGGCGCTCCGGCCATACCCCAATGGGTCCTGGACTCCGACCTGCCCGTGCTCGGGATATGCTACGGGATGCAGGCGTTGGTGCATCAACTGGGCGGCCGTGTCGCGCCGGGGGATGTACGCGAATATGGGCACGCCAACCTGCTCAACGAGCATGGCGCCGCCGGTTTGCTCGCCGGGGTGGGCAACGGAGTACCGGTGTGGATGAGCCACGGCGACACTGTCGAGCGGTTGCCCGACGGGATGACCACGCTGGCGCAGACGGCAAACACGCAATGCGCGGCGGTGACCGACGGGAAACGGCGGTTTGGGTTGCAATTTCACCCGGAAGTCCACCACACTCCGGACGGCATGACGATCCTGCGCAATTTCGTCCACTCGATCTGCGGGTGCCCTGAATCGTGGACGCCGGTGAACTTTGTTTCCGACACGGTGGACCGGGTGCGGGAGCAGGTTGGGCAGGACCGAGTGATCTGCGGTTTGAGCGGCGGCGTGGACTCATCGGTGGCGGCAGCCCTGCTGCACCGCGCGATTGGGCCGCAACTGACCTGCATTTTCGTCAACAACGGTCTGCTGCGCCATGGCGAGGTGGAACAGGTTCAGGAAACCTTCCAACGCGGGCTCGGCCTGGATCTCCGCTCCATCGACGCGGAATCCCGGTTCCTGTCGGAGTTGGCCGGAGTGACCGACGCTGAAACCAAGCGCAAGACCATCGGCGGCGAGTTCGTTCGGGTCTTCGAGGATGCCGCGGCTGAGATTGAAAACGTCAAATGGCTCGCGCAGGGCACGTTGTATCCGGACGTGATCGAGAGCGAGACCCCGGATAATCGCGCGTCGGCCCGCATCAAGACGCACCACAACGTTGGCGGACTCCCTGAACACATGGAACTGGGGCTGGTTGAGCCGCTCCGGTATCTGTTCAAGGACGAAGTGCGGGCGGTGGGGCTTGAACTGGGACTGCCGGAGGACATCATCTACCGGCAGCCGTTCCCCGGGCCCGGGCTCGCGATCCGTATTATCGGCGAGGTGACCCCGGAACGTGTGGCGATGCTGCGCAACTGCGACCGCATCGTGCTGGACGAAATCAGCGATGCCGGGCTCTACCGGGACATCTGGCAGAGTTTTGCGGTGCTTACCGACAACCGAACGGTGGGCGTCATGGGCGATTACCGCACGTACGGCTACGCGTGCGCGATACGGGCCGTGAACTCCGAGGACGCCATGACCGCCGACTGGGTGCGGCTGCCCTATGATGTTCTAGCGAACATCAGCACCCGGATCGTGAACGAAGTGGAAGGCGTGAACCGCGTCGTGTACGACATCACCAGCAAGCCCCCCGGCACCATCGAGTGGGAGTAGCCCACGATGCGCGTGCTGGTGGTGGGCTCAGGGGGCCGTGAACACGCGCTGGCGTGGCGTCTCGCGCAATCGACGGCGGTGTCCCGGTTGTTTGCGGCGCCCGGCAACGCCGGCACCGCGTCCCTGGGCGCCAACCTTCCCATCGCGGACACCGATTTGGACGGCATTGTGGACTTCGCGAAGACGGAACCCATCGACCTTGTGGTGGTCGGCCCGGAGGTTCCGCTGGCAATGGGACTGGTGGATCGGCTGAACGATGCCGGCATCCCGGCCTTTGGCCCCTCCAGGGCAGCCGCGCAGTTGGAAGCCAGCAAGAGTTTCGCGCGCGACGTTATGGATGCGGCCGGGGTGCCCGGGCCTGCCTATCGGGTCTTTCAATCCGTTACCGGCGCTTTGGAATACGTCCGCAGCCATGGGCAACCCGTGGTGGTCAAGGCTGACGGCCTCGCCGCAGGTAAAGGCGTTGCGTTGTGCGCCAACCGCGAGGAGGCGACGATTGCCGTCATGGCCTGCATGGAGGATCGCATATTTGGCGATGCCGGCGATCAGATTGTCATTGAAGACTGGCTGCACGGACCGGAAGTGAGCGTGTTCGGGTTCACCGATGGGGAGCAACTCTCATCGGTGGTGGCCGCGACCGATTACAAGCGGATTGGCGAAGGCGGCGCCGGGCCCAACACCGGCGGCATGGGCAGTTACGGCCCGCCGCATTTCTGGAACGAAAACCTGGCGGAAAGCATCCGCACCGATTACATGATCCCGGTCATCCGAGAGCTTGACCGTCGGGGCGCCCGATACCGCGGGGCGCTGTACTGCGGCCTCATGTTGACCGAAAACGGTCCCCGGGTGCTGGAGTTCAACTGCCGTTTCGGGGACCCGGAAACCCAGGCGATCATGCCGCAACTGCTGAGCGACCCGGTGGAGTTGATGACGGCATGCGCCAACGGCACGCTGGACGATGTGGCCCCGGTGCGCTGGTCGAGCCGGCCGTCGGTGGCGGTGGTCATGGTCTCGGGCGGCTATCCGGGGGAATACCGCACGGGGTTCCCCATCGACGGGTTGTGCGACGAGGATGACGTGCCAGGGACGCTGGTCTTCCACGCCGGCGCCAGGGTTTCGGACGACGGCGAAAACGTGCTGACCTCCGGTGGCCGCGTCCTGGCCTGCGTTGGTATGGGCGATACCGTCCCAGCGGCGCGCGACCTGGCGTATCGACGGGCGGCGCGCATCTCCTTCGAGGGAGCCTATTACCGGCGGGACATCGCGGCGGAAGTGGTCGCGGAATCCGCAGCGGTGCGTTAGCGAGGGATTGTGGTTACCACCAGCGGTTCCCGGACAGCGCGCCCCGACTGGGCCGAGTTGTCCCACACATTCCAACTGGCAGTGGAGCAGGGAGCGCTGGACACGTTCCGCCGCCGCCGTTGGAAATACCTTGAAAAAGACAGCGGTCGGCTGGGGCAGGATGCCGTAGCATCGCTGTCGCAATCACAGGCCGATGCACTCTATCGCGGCGCCGGCGGACGCCACATCGCGAAGTTCCGAACGAATCCCATAGAGGACATCAGGGACGCGGTGGACTTCCTGTTGTACGACACCATCAAGCTTGAAAACCGATTCGAAGAATGCTCGGTTGAAACTGGCGGATTCGGTCTGGCGGGAGCGGGCCGGGAATGGCCTTCCTACCTGCTGACCCTGCGCGAACCGACATTGTTCGCACCATGGAGTCCCCACACGGAACGGGCGTTGCGCAGGTTCGGGATGCTCCCCGCGGGTCTGAAGAACGGGCATCCGGGCCTCTGCTACATTGACCTGCTGGACACGATGGCGGCGCTGCGAGCCTGGCTCCGCCTTCCGGACTTTCGGGCCGTCGATGAATTCTGTTACCTTAACGGGCGCACTCGAAGAGCCTCGGATTAATTCCCGGGCCACTCAAACTGGAGGAACTACCGATGCCATGGCTGGATGACCTGCAGCGCCTGCGGCGGCGCGTGGACAATGAGGGCTATGGCCGGAAGATGGCGGAAATGGCCGAACGGCGCACCCTTCTCGAAAAATTCGCCGGTGGCCTGGGTGTTGAAGCACTGCTGGGCCAGATGAACGACGTGCTGCTGGACGGCGGCGCGCGCCTGATCGTTGACCGATCGTGGCAGTACGACTTTGAAGGCGACGACGATTCGGACTTCGACGAACTTTCCGATGAAATCCTCTACACCCTGTACTGGCACGACGGCGATCCGGTCGAGTTGGAAGTTAGGATCGGGATTGACGGAGAAGATGCCGGATATGTGATGGTGGAAGACGAGGAAATCGACATTGACGACGAATCGGGAGGGATCGAAAAAGCGCTGCTGGACGCCTTCCGCGACATCGCCGAGATTGATGAGTAACCCACCGGGACCGGATAGCCGACCCAACGGCGTCCGGCATCCCGGAACGCAGCAAGGAGAATGACATTGCCACTGGTAGGAGTAGTGATGGGCAGCGCCTCGGATGAGGAAGCCGTCCAACCGACCATCAACACGCTGGAATCGCTGGGCATTGACTACGAAGTCCGGGTTATGTCCGCTCACCGGACGCCCGAACGAGTGCATGAATACGCCAGCACCGCACGCGAGCGGGGCATTGAAGTGCTGATTGCCGCCGCCGGCGGATCCGCCGCCCTGGGAGGCGCGATGGCCGCCCAGACCACGCTGCCGGTCATCGGGATTCCGCTGACCTCAAGCGAGCTGAACGGCTGGGACGCGTTGCTGTCCACCGCCCAGATGCCGCCGGGCATCCCCGTCGCCGCAATGGCGGTGGGGGGCTGGGGCGCCAGGAACGCCGCCTATTACGCTGCCCAAATCCTCAGCATCAAGCACGACGACATTCGCGAAACCGTTGAGCGGTATCGCCAATCGCTCCGTGAACGCTAACCGGACGCAAACGGACCGGCGCCCGCCCGCGGTGCTGACCGATTTCGACGACACCGCTGCGGAGCAGAACGTCGCCGAGTTGCTGCTGACCAAGTTCGGCCATCCCTCATGGACCGACGTCAGGGGCCGGTTCCGGCAGGGCGAGTTGTCCCTCAAGGATTACCAGGAAATCACCTTCCGGCAGATGCGGGCCGACAAAGCGGCGATGCAGGCCTACGTGCGGGAGCAGGCGAATTTCCGGGGGCGCTTCGGGGAACTGGCGCAGTTCTGCGCCGACAACGCCATTCCCATGTGCATCGTGAGCCAGGGACTGGATTTCTACGTCCAGGCTTTGCTGGACGATTCGGCCCGCCCTGATATGCCGGTCCACGCGGTGCGAGCGGAATTCGACGATCAGGGGCGCATCCAGGAATACGGCTATGATTTCCCATACCCGGACGCGCCGGAACTGGGCAACAGCAAGGCGCTGATGGTACGCCGGTTCCAGCAGCAGGGCTACCACGTCTTCTTTGCGGGAGACGGCCGGTCGGACTTTGAGGCCGGCGAGGTGGCCGATACCGTATTCGCGCACCGCCAGATGGCCGAGATGTGCCGGGACGCGGACATTCCGTTCACTCCGTTCACCGACTTTGGGCCAATGCTGGACGTCGTCCGACAATATTTCCGCCTGATCACCTGAATGGCGGGCACGCTATGATAAAATATCTGATTGATATGCGAACTCACCGGAGGCGACTGCGCCGTGATTGACCGCTACTCCAGGCCCGCAATGAAACAGGTCTGGTCGGATGAAAACAAATACCGGATGTGGCTGGATGTGGAGTTGGCCGTCTGCGAAGCGTGGACGGAGGCCGGCGTCATCCCGGCGGAGGATATGGCGTCGCTGAGGACTGCGACCTATAACCACCAGCGGATGATGGAAATATTCGAGACCACCCGGCATGACGTCACCGCGTTCCTGCGCTCCATCACGGAAACGTTGGGCCCTGAGGGTCGCTGGCTGCACCTGGGCATGACGTCGTCGGACATGCTGGACACCGGCCAGGCGTTGCAGTTGGTCGCCGCCGCTGACCTGCTGCTGAAAGAGATTGACGCCGCCATCGAGGCCGTCGAAAAGCAGGCCGTCGAGCACAAGGACACGCTGATGATGGGCCGGACCCATGGAGTTCACGCCGAACCCATGACCTTCGGCCTGAAACTGGCGTTGTGGTGGGACGAACTGAGACGACAACGGGAGCGGATGCAGGCGGCGCGAGAGTCCATCCGCGTCGGCAAGATATCCGGAGCGGTGGGGACGCACGCGACCATTCCGCCTCACATCGAAGAACGCGTTTGCGCCCACCTGGGGATCGAGGTCGCCCCGGTGTCCAACCAGGTGGTGCAGCGGGACCGCCATGCGCACTTCATCACGACGTGCGCGCTGGTCGCCGCGTCGCTGGAGAAGTTCGCCACCGAGATACGCGGGATGCAGCGCACGGAAATCCACGAGGTTGAGGAACCGTTCGGCGCGGGCCAAACCGGTTCATCCTCGATGCCGCACAAACGCAACCCGGAACTCACCGAGCGAATCTGCGGCTTGGCCCGAACCATCCGGGGCAACGCGGTGCCGGCGCTGGAAAACGTGGCGCTGTGGGGCGAACGCGACATCAGCCACTCATCATCGGAGCGCATCATCCTGCCCGATACCTGCCTGATGCTGGACTACATCCTGAGTATATTCACGCACGTCATGAGCGGGTTACGCGTGGACTCCGACCGGATGTGGCAGAACCTGGAAAGCAGCCGGGGGTTGATATTCAGCCAGCGCGTGCTGCTGGCGCTGATCGAAGACAAGGGACTGGCCCGCGAGGCGGCGTACGACATTGTCCAGCGCAACGCCATGCGCGCTTGGGACGACGCCCAGGACTTCCGGCAACTCCTCAAGAAGGACGCCGAGGCGACCCGGCACCTGTCTGCATCTGAGATGGACGCGCTCTTTGACTACGGCTACTACACCCGCTACGTCGATGACAATTTCCAACGAATCGGGTTGCTTCCTGCGCCCGTTTTGGCATGAACGAAACCGAACCTGACTCCGCTTCCGGAACAAAATTATGATCATTGAAACAAGGATGCCCAACCGAATGCACCGCGGCAAGGTGCGGGATACCTACCAACTCACCGATGACCTGCTGCTGATGGTCGCCACCGACCGGATATCAGCATTCGACGTCGTGCTGCCCAACGGCATACCGGACAAGGGCGCCGCGCTGAATGGGATGTCGGCGTTCTGGTTCGGTCTCACCGAACACATCGTGCCCAACCACCTGGTGGCGTTGGCCGAATCGCCGGAGGGCGCCGCTTTCGCCAACAACCCGGTGCTCAAGGATCCGGCGTACGTTGAGGACAACGTGGCCAGGCAAGCCATGGTGGTGAAGAAAGCCGAACGCATCGACATTGAGTGCATTGTTCGGGGGTACATCACCGGTTCGGCATGGGGCGAGTACCGGCGGCAGGGCACGGTGTCGGGCAAGGAGATGCCTGCGGGTCTGGTCGAAGGCGACCTGTTTCCCGAACCGCTGTTCACGCCCACCACCAAGGCGGAGGAAGGCCACGACGAAAACATGACCGACGAAGAAGTCGTGGCCATGGTTGGCAGTGAGATGGCCCAAAAACTGGCCGACACCAGCAAGGCCGTTTACCTTTACGCCCATGATTATGCGAAGGAAAGGGGCATCGTCCTGGCCGACACCAAGATGGAATTCGGCATTCTGGACGGGGAACTTATCCTGATTGACGAGTTGCTCACGCCGGACTCCAGCCGGTTCTGGGATGCTGAGGGCTACGCGCCGGGAAAATCGCAGCCCAGTTACGACAAGCAGTTCGTGCGCGACTGGCTGACCGCCCAGGGCTGGGACCAGGAACCTCCTGCTCCGGAGTTGCCCGAAGACGTGATCCAGCAAACCGCGCAGTTGTACCGGCAGGCGTACCAGCGCCTCACCGGGACCACGCTGTAACCACCCTCACCCACCTTACCGGAGCATCCATTGCCGCCGTCTCGACACCGCCGCCGGAGGGCTGAGCGACGCTCCAGCCGGCGCACGCCACCCGTTGCCACGTCCGGCGGTTTCCGCAGCCGTTGGTTGCTCATATCCTTCGCGGTCATCGCGGTGTTGTTCATCGTGGCCCTGTTGGCCCCGGTGGTGCTGCCGGTGAACTTCGGCGGCGGACAGGGTGAGGCCGACGGTTACGTGGAGGGAATCGGCACGGAGGTCGAAACTTCCGAGGATCGCCAGCACTTTGCCGACAATTTCACCATCGAATCCGTGACCGGGGACGAGGGTTATCTGACGACGCCTCCAACGTCCGGGCGACATTGGAACAGTTGGGTCGCCTGCGGATTCTATCCGCCCGAGCAACCGCTGCCCGACGAGCGGATCGTACACAACATGGAACACGGCAACATCATTGTCAGCTACAACCTGACGGACCCGGCCGCGGTCCAGGAACTGGAAGACGCCTTCGATTCCATTGGCAAAACCAACCTCTGGGGGGTGGCGCGATTCTACGACCAGATTCCCGAAGGCACGGTGGCACTGACAACCTGGGGAGTCATTGACGGTCCCATGCAAGGCGTTGACAAAGACCGGATGGAACGGTTCTTTGACGCCTATTCCGGCACCCTGAGCCCTGAGTTCCCCAACGGCGGCGCACCCTGCACCACCGGTGGCGTGATGAACCCAGCCTGATCGAACGATCACCATGAAGCTGGCTCGGATCCTGGCGGCTGTGGTATTCGTGGGTTTGGGCGTATTGTGGACGGCTTGCCAGTCTCCTGGGGACCCGCCGGTTTCGACTCCCACTGCCACGTCGGTTCCGATCGCCACGGCGACGCCTGAACCGACGCGAACGCCCACCGGCATCGCGTCGCCGACGGCATCGGTGCGCCAACCAACGCCGACACTTTCCCCGATCCCTTCAGTCACGATTCCGTTGGGAAACCTGCCTCCGCCGCCGTTTCCCTCGGTGCCGCCACCGTCGCCCA
Source organism: Dehalococcoidia bacterium (assembly GCA_963668585.1). Taxonomy (GTDB): domain Bacteria; phylum Chloroflexota; class Dehalococcoidia; order Lucifugimonadales; family UBA3495; genus Bin87. The sequence goes on from OY764869.1 coordinate 2,909,188, forward strand.
CGCCCGAAACTCCCAGCGTGCTGGAAGTCCCGGAGACGGATGGCCCGGTGCTGGCGCAGGTCATGCCAAGCCGGGACCATTTTCCGGTTCATATGAACATCGGAGACGTGGAAGCGGGTGGATACAACACCGTGCCTCCAACGTCGGGACGGCATTGGGATGCGTGGAGCGACTGCGGTTTCTACAACTACCCGCTGCCCGACGAATTGCTCGTGCATAACCTGGAACACGGCAACATCATCGTCAGTTACAACCTGGACGACGAATCGGAGATCACCGCTCTCCGCGCCGCTGTGGATGCCATCCCGCTGGCCGCCGAATACGCTATCGTTCGACGGTACGAACAGATACCGCAAGGGATGGTGGCGCTGACCACCTGGGGCGTTCTGGACCGCATGATAGGCGTTGACGCCGAACGCATCGCTCACTTCTTCCGGGACTTCCCCGGCAATACGGGGCCAGAGTTCCCCAACGGCCTGCCGTGTACCACCGGTGTACGCATGACCGATTCATCGGGCGGATAACCAAAAGCGACCCACTTCCGAGGACCTTGAAAGTGTACCTGGCCCGCATTTACGTTACGCTCAAACCCGCCGTGAACGACCCACAGGGTCTGACCGTCATGGGAGGTCTGCACAGCCTCGGCTACGAGACGGTGGCCGACGTCCGGGTCGGCAAGTACCTGGAGGTGCGCATCGATCAGGACGACGCGGACGCTGCTGAACAGGCGGTGAGCGGGATGTGCGACCAGTTGCTGGCAAACCCCGTTATAGAGGACTTTCGTTTCACGCTGGAAAGGGTGGACGAATAAAACGCATCGCGGCAATCAAAAGGGGCGGGTATCAATCCGCCCCTCTTTCTTGTCCGATAGGCTCGTGCCCTGGGTTAATGAGCGTGTTCCTGGAGCATTCCCAGGAGTTCATTGACCGTGGCGTTCTGCCAGTCGTTGGCGCGGGCGGCCGTGCGGGCGCGGCGCTGGCGACCAAAGTCCTGGTCGGTAATGTCCGGTGACTCGGCGCGGATGGCCGATTCGATCTCGCCCTGTTCCCGGTTGGCGACCTGGGAACGCTCGATCCAATGACATATATATTCGTGCCCCTCGTCGTAGAACACCGCCACCGGTATGGACATGTACTTCCCTTCTTTCAGGTACTCGTTCATGATGTCGTGGTTCTCGTCCCGTGGGAAGATGCGCAAATCCAGGCCGGCGGCTTCGGCAACCCGCGCGAGGACGGGCAGTTCTCGCACCACGTCGCCACACCAGTCCTCGCCGATGATCATCATCCGGGCCGGACCGCCATCGGCGCTGGCGACCTCGCGCAGGGCTTCCGCCTGCTCCGACGCCAGTTTGACGTTGTCGTAATATTCTTCCATGCGTGCCTTGTTAACCTTCACGCTGGCCATGTACTCGTCGTAGGTCATGCCCTGCGCGAAGCGTTCTGGGGTAACTACACTGGTCTGCTGAGCCATAACGCAACTCCTTGATCCACTTGCCTTGGAATCCCCTGTTTTCTGAGGTACGCGCCTGAGGCGGGCCACCGGCCCGTCAGCCGATTTCTCAACCCCGTTGTCCCCGGAATCCCATTTCCACCTTGCCGTCCGGCCAAACGATGATGGGCACGGTGTCGCCAAAGTCCAACGCTTCGTCCAGCGTGTCCTGGCTCTGGTCAACGCGGCGTTCCTCATATTCCACGCCCTCGCGACGCCAGGCCGACCTGAGCGAGTCGCAGGCGGGGCACACCGTCAGCGTGTACACGATGGGAATATCTGCCATGTTTGCCTCCCTTCCCAATGGCCGGTTATGTGCGGCATTCTACAACTTTGCGGCGGCCACTGCTATAATCCGCCGAGATTACAGTCCGATCAAGGAGATGAGGATGATTGCCCTGATTGTAGAGATCAACATCAAGCCCGGCTTCAAGCAGCAGTTCATGGAGTCGATGCTGGGAGACGCCCGCGGTTCCAACAATGACGAGCCCGGATGCCTGCGGTTCGACGTGCTGCAGGACAACGAGGACGAGAACAAGATTCACCTGTTCGAGGTGTACGACGATGAAGCGGCGGTGGAAGCGCACCGCAACGCTCCCCACTTCATCAAATGGCGGGAGGAGTGCGCGGACTGGTTTGCCACCGAGAACATCCGCAAGATCGCCACGCCAGTCTATCCGGTTCCGGAGAAGTGGGAAAAGCGCCCTCCGGTGGACTGAACCACCATCAGGCGACAAATGCGCAGGGGCGGGTCTCAAACCCGCCCCTGTTCGTTGTCGATTGCGATGGGCCGTCAGATCTGCCGTTGCAGGACGCGCCTGAACCCCCGCACGAAGGCATCGACCTCCACTTCTCCGAGAGCCGTGGACATAGCGCCCACCAGGTTGGGGGCCAATAGGAACCCTTCGTTGAGCATCCCCATGAATACCCGCTCCCCGAGGGCCTTGTCGCATTTGGCGATGTCCCGGTAGTTGCGGATCGGTTGGTCCGTAAAGTGGATCCCAAAGAGCGACCCGATACCGGTCACCAGCACCGGTTGTTCCAGTTCGGAGCACACCTGGCGCACTCCCTGCCGCAGCATTTCGGTCAGTTCGGCCAGGCGTCGGTACACGGTGGGAGTCAATTCCGTCAGCGTGGCGACGCCGGCCGCCATCGTGACCGGATTGGCATTGAACGTGCCGCCGTGGTTGATCACCGGGCCGCTCAATGGGCTGTAGAGCCGCATGATGTCGGAACGGCCGCCGAACGCGCCCACGGGAAAACCGCCGCCGATGATTTTGCCCAAGGCAGTCATGTCGGGCGTGATGCCGTAATGCTGCTGCGCCCCGCCGGGAAGCACGCGGAAGCTGATGACCTCGTCGAATATCAACAACGCTCCGCTGGAATCGGCAAAGTCGCGCAGCATCTGGAGGTAGTCGGTGTCGGCTGGCAGCATGCCCACCGATCCCATCACCGGTTCTACGATGACCGCCGCCAGATCTGACCGGTTGCGTTCCAGGATGTCCCGCGCAACCTCAACGTCGTTGTACGGGATGATCACGGCCTGCTCCAGCGTCCCTTCCGCCAAGCCAGCGCTGGACGCCACGGATCTGGGATTTTCGTAGTCTCCCCCGGTGGCCGGATCGATGCGCAGGCTGACCATGACAGCGTCGTGAGTGCCGTGATAACCGCCTTCGACCTTGGCGATTTTGCTTCGGCCGGTGAACGCGCGGGCGGCGCGGATGGCATTCAGGGTCGCTTCGGTTCCGGAATTGGTGAACCTGATCTGCTCGAAGGACGGCACGCGCTCGCACAACAGGCTCGCCAGTTCAACCTGGTGGCGGTTGGGCGAGTTGTATGCCAGGCCGTTGTCCATCTGTTCGCGCGCGGCTTCCAGCACCGGCGCCGGCCCGTGGCCCAGGATCATGGTGGTCATCGTGTTGATGAAATCCAACCGCTCCACGCCGTCGGCATCGGTGACGACGGCCCCACGAGCAGACTCGGTGAAAATCGGGTACGGCCTCCAGAAGATCGAATGCCGGCTGTCCCCATCGGGGAGATGGCGGCAGGCTTCTTCCCATAGCGCCCGCGACTCGGGCGTGGTTTCCAGATAGCGGATTGTTTCGTCGGTGGACAAGGTTGAACTCCGATGGTGTGCCGGGAAGTGCCGGCATCATAGTGGGTTGCTGCGGTGGCTAATCGGCGCCGGCGGGGCTGGCAGCAGCCACCGGCCGCGCCTCTCCGCGGAAGTAGATTCCACGCCAGAACCCGCTGGCGACGAGGGTTCCAACGACGACCAGGGTGAATGCGGCGCCGGATATCGCCATGATCAAACCGGCTTCCCAGAAGTCGGCGAGCGAACCGTACAACAGGTTGGCGAAGGCCATGCTGCCACCCACGTGCATCGAGTAGACGGAGGCCACCCGACCCCTGATTTCGTCCGGCACCACGGATTGGATGATGGTATGGGTGATGGTCATGAATCCCGATGTGCCCAGGCCCATCAATACCGCAGCAATCATGGATAGACCGGTCTGTGAAGACAGTCCCAGTCCGATGGGGGTCAGACTGCTGGTGAACCCGAGCAGAAGGAATACTCGACCTCGCGTGAGGTGACTGACAATGCCGCCCACGAAAATCGAGGAAAACAGGGCCCCGACTCCCAGCGCGGTCATGAGAGCATAAACGTCGTTCGCGTCAAACGTAACGCCGTCGGGCGAGAGTTTCTCCAACGCCAGCGGCGGCAGCATGGACTCGAACGACATCACCAGGACACAGTGCGCCAGCGCCATCAGGATGATGCCGAAGACCAGTGGGGTGGTGTAGGAATAGGTGAATCCGGCCGCAGTGTTGGACCAAAAACCGCGCCTACGGTCAATGTACCCGCTGGAAACCGTGCGAATGTTGAGGGCCGACACCAGCGCAACCAGGTAGAATGCGGCGCAAGCCCAGAAAACTATGGCCGATGTCCCGATGGTCAGCACTATGTTCTGGATGCTGAAAGACGCGCCCCCAGTCTCGAACAGGGAACCGGCGCCCACCGCAGCGGCAACTATGAGCAGAATTAGCGGGCCGACGGCGCGGGAGCCCTGTTGCATCGCCTCATTGAGGGCAACGGCGTTGGGCAGCCGTTCGCGGTCCACGAGGTTGGGCGCGATGGATTGCGCCGCAGTCTGCTGGGTCGCCCGCAACGTGCCGTTGATGACAGCCAGCACCACCACGTACCAGGGATTGCTCACGCCCAGCATCACCAGGATGGCCATGATGGACGCCTGGATCAACTGCAACGCGTACACCCATTGCAAGAGCCGCTTGCGGGTTACCTTGTCCGCCAGATAGCCGATGAACGGGGTGGCGAAGAATCGAGGGGACATGGCGGCGAAGGTGATCAGGCCGACCCACAAGCCCCACGTGCCCTGCAACTCCGGGATACTGTATACCCAGGCTCCGCGCGCAACGATTAGCGCCCAGGCTCCGCTCCCGCTGCATAGCGCGGCCAGCGCCAGAAAACGAAAGTCCCGAAAGACAAGAGCCGCCAGGAACCGGTAGGCTTTCTGACGAAAATAGCCGCGTTGCGGGGCTGGAGCCGTGGCCATCTTTGAACTCCTGCTGCATCGCTACGGCAGAGTCGCCGCAGGACCTTGCGAATCGCACGGGGTAATGGCGCATTATAACCCACTCGATGTGGGGGTCAAATAATGCCAGCCCGCGGTCCAGGACCTTTCGATAATTGTCGATCGATGACGTAGTCCGCTCATCCTGAGCCTGTCGAAGGACCAGCGGGCGGCGAGCGGGGAACCGTCCTGGCAACATCAATTGCCTTTAGTCAGGGTAACCGAAAGTCCCTGCCCTGCGTTCGCGGCCAGGATGATGTCAGCCTCGGTCCTCCAACCGCGCGCGGGATACCAGGAATACTTCCTCGCCGTCCCGCTGCAACCAGAATTCGGTGAACACCCCGGTGACTGCCAGGTGTTCCCTGATGGCCGACTGCATGCTGTCGCGGAGCGCTGACAGTTGCGGGGCCGACACCTCCATCCGATCCCGGTGGATGGCGGAATGCAGCCTTTCCCTGGCGACCTGGCGCGGGCTGCTAGCGTGCAGCCGGCGCTGTCTTCTCAACAACCTAAACATGTGCCGACGCTTTCCGGTTGATTCCCATCAATGTGCGCACTTTGTCCATGATCGAAGTGGGCTGCTCTTCAACCGGGTCTATCATGGGGATGTGTTCGCCATCGATCCGCGCTGCAATTCGAACGAATTCCCGGCCTGACGGAGATTGGCTGTCGTACACCACCGGCGTGCCGTTGTTGGTGGATGTGATCACCCGGTCGTCGGCTGGAATCAGGCCGATGGGGTCCACCGCCAACATTTCCAGCACGTCGGACGCATCCATCATGTCGCCCTGGCGCACCATTTCGGGCCTGATGCGGTTTATTATCAGCCTCGCGTTTCGGATGTCGCTGGCGTGCAGCAGGCCGATCACCCGGTCTGCATCACGGATCGCCGACACTTCCGGAGTGGTTACCACCAAAGCCTCCTGGGCTGCGGAGATGGCGTTGCGAAAACCCTGTTCGATGCCCGCCGGGCAGTCCACGATGATGTAGTCGAACTCCGCTTCCAGTCTCCGGCACAGATCAACCAGTTGCTGCGAGTCGATGCAGTCTTTGTCCCTGGTCTGGGCCGCGGCGATGAGGTACAGTTCGCCGGCATGTTTGTCGCGAATCAGCGCCTGCTCGATGCGACAACGGCCTTCGATCACGTCCACCAGGTCGTAGACGATGCGGTTCTCCAGGCCCATGACCACGTCGAGGTTGCGTAGGCCGATATCGGTATCAATTACCACCACCCGGTTGGACCGCAATGCCAGGCCGGTCCCCACGTTGGCCGTGGCGGTAGTCTTGCCCACGCCTCCTTTTCCGGAAGTCATGACGATGGTCTTACCGCTCATTGGGGTTTCCTCCGTGGTCGATGGCATGGTTTTTCAGGTAGGGAGAAACATGGACGGTCCGGTTCAGCACCCGCGCGATGGTTGGAGACCCGGGCGCTTCGCCTCTGCGACGAACGGGACTGGGTCGCCGCGTTCCTTCATCCCAGATGTAGTCGGCGATGCGAAGCTGAGGGTTGGCAACCGCCATGGCAAGGATGACGGCCGTGGAATCGCCGCCGGCTCCGGCATGAGCCATGCCCCGCAGGGTCCCAAATATGAGAATATCGCCTTGCGCGATGATCTGCGCTCCGGGATTGACGTTGCCCACCACCACGACATTGCCCTGGAACCGCAGCGCCTCCCCGGCCCGGCAGGTCCCACGCACCACCTCAGCGGGCACGGCGCCGCGTTCAGCGCGTGGGGCGGGTTCCAGGGTTGCACGATCATCTCCCTGCGGTTCGTCGTCATTGATGATGTTCGCGTTGTCGTCGGTCTGATCGGTTGGATGGACGGCGTGGCCAGGCCCGTGCCCGTTGCCGTTGGCCCGCCCGGCCGTAGTGGATTGCATGGTAATCAGGCTCTCGATTCGGTCGCGCTCGCGTTCCAGAACCGACGTATCGCACCGAAACTCCTTGATTCGGAGGCCCGATTCCGACTCGATGACCTTGCGGATCCGGTCAGGTTCGTCAGGGAGCAGAAGCCGACGCCCGATATCAACAATGACCTCCCCGTCAGAGTAGAGGCGCCGGTTGCGCGCCAGGAATTCCCGCAGGGTTCGGCACGCTGCCTGCAGGGGTACGCTGTCGTCAACCTGGATGTTGACCAATGCGCCGCGTCCGGAAATCTTCAGCAGTTCCGGGTTGTCTGTTTCGGTGGGCGTCATAATTGACGCCATTTATATCAACCGACCCATGCCCCGCGACGTGTAGCGCGTTGACGCATTTGTTGGAATTCTAAAAATTGTCGGCAGGAACGGCCCTGTCGCCAAACGGTTCGCTGGGCCGCAGCGTTGGCCCGGCGCGGCCGCTACCTTTGGGTGGACGCAAACACCCTGAGGACAGCGACGGGACGCGCAGTCCGTTCATTCAGCTGCGTAGGAAATGTGCTGGTCAGTTAATCCCAACCAATTGCCGTCCGGGTCCTCAATGGCCGCGAAAGTCCCCCACGGCAAATCGCCGGGCGGCATCGCGATTTTCACGCCCAGTCCCTCCAGGGATGCGACGGTGTCTTTGACATCAGGGCAATAGAAGACGACGGAGGATTTTCGCTCCGCCCAATCCGGCATGAACTCTCTTGGGTAGATGACCAGGCTCGTTTCAGCCTGCGGCGGCGCTACCTCTATCCACTCGGTATCGGCCCCCATGCTCATCCGGCGTCGCACCTCAAATCCGAGCACTCGCACATAAAAGTCAACCGATTCGGCCTGATTGGCCACGTAGATCCCGACGGTTTTCAATGGCCCAAACATTGGCGCACACTCCACAGATGACGACGATATTATCCAGCATCAGGGCGGTTTTCCGCCCTCGGCCGGTCACCGAATCGGACCTGCATGCCAGATGCTGGATCCGTGAAACCCTGGGACTAAACTTGGGTCGATGCCATCCGGCGGCAGAGACAGGGACGGCGGTATCCAAAAAAGGGTCGGAACCATCGACGATGGCTCCGACCCGTTGTTTAATCCGAAACCGGGCGCCCCGAAAATCGGCTGAGATGCCCCTAATCGGGCCGGCCGAATACGGCGACGGAACAGGTGAAGGAACCGGGGCGGCCTCCCAGGTTGTGGGTGATCCCCAGATCGGCCTTCTGCAACTGGCGACCTCCGGCCTTGCCCTGCATTTGCTTGTACACCTCATAGATCATGCGGATACCGCTGGCTCCAATGGGATGCCCGAAGCACTTGAGGCCTCCGTCGGTGTTCACTGGCAGATCACCTTCTAGCGAAAACGCGCCGTTGGCAACGTCGGCACTGGCCTGTCCCCGGGGGCTGAACCCCAGGTCCTCCATGATGATCAACTCGGTGATGGTGAAACAGTCGTGCACCATCGCCATGTCGATCTCGGCGCGAGGGTTGGAGATGCCCGCTTCTTCGTAGGCGGCCTGGCTGGCCCTGACGGTTTCCGGGAAGTGGGTGAAGTCCCAGTCATTGCGCAGCACGCCGAACGCGCCGACGGCGAGGCCCAGACCCTTGACCAGCACATAATCGTCCCGCAGCGTGCGGGCGATCTCGGGTGTCGTGATGATCGCCGCCGCCGCGCCGTCGCTGACGCCACAACAGTCGTACAAGCCCAATGGCCAGGCTATCATCGGAGCGTTGATCACCTGGTCCTCGCTGACTTCGCGCTGGAAATGAGCCTTTGAGTTCAGCGTGCCGTTGTGGTGGTTCTTGGAAGCGATCTGCGCCAACGTGCGCTTCCCGTCGTCATAATCGATGTCGTAGTGATGGAAGTAGCGCGTCGCGGCCATGGCGAATTGCGAGGGCGGAGGTGTCGGCGGTTCGACGTCCGCGCCCGGCCCGGCGCCAATGGCAAGCCCGGAGAACCCGCTGTCTTTGAGTTTTTCCACTCCCATCGCCAGCACGATGTCGTACACGCCGGCAGCGACCGCGTAGCACGCATTACGGAAGGCATCCGTAGCCGTGGCGCAGGCATTTTCCACGCGAGTGATCGGGATGTAGTCCAGCTTCAAAGCCTCGGCCAGGGGTTGCCCGGTGCGAAAACTGTTGACGGTTCCCAGCCAGGCCGCCTGGATATCGTCGGCGTCCAGCCCGGCGTCTTCGTAGGCCTCATAGGCTGCTTCCACCATCAGGTCAGAGGCCGACGCATCCCAACGCTCGCCAAACTTTGTGCATCCCATTCCGACGACGGCAACCCGGTCTCGTATTCCACTCATTGCTCTGCTCCTTGCGTCAGGCTGACGCCGCGACCCTGGCCGCTGCGCGTTGCGGTACGGCTTTCCAGTAATAGTTATGAATTCCGTTGACCACCCGCAGCTTGCGAAAGCTCATCTCCACGGGCATACCCACCCGCACCTCTTCCAATTCGCGGTCGGTCATCATGCACAACACGCGGCCGCCGCCCTCAAAATCGACCACGGCCACGACCAACGGAGTATCCACCGCGCCGGCGATGTAGTCCATGGAATAGGTGAACAGTTCTGCGGGTTTGTCGCTCAGGCGCACCGGTTCGCTGTCGTCAACCTTGCGGCATTCCACGCATACCCTCTGCGCGGGATACTGTACGTAGCCGCACGCCCGGCACCTCGCGCCGTACAGCCGCACATTTTTGTCTCCTTCGCGCCACAACGCCGACACCGACGGTGAAGCCGCTGCCGGCCGGCGCGAGGAATCATCCAGAGTCCACACTTCCCGCCAACGGGCGTACGTTTCATAGTTGCCCAAAACCTGCTTCGTGTCAGTCCATCCGGACAGTCCCATGGCCGGGCGTGGGGCAGAACCTATCGCATCCGTGGTATTGAAACCGAGGACGTCGCTGCCGTCCCCGTAGGATATGGCTATGACCGTTTCGCCCGGTGAGGCCGTCTCCAGGGCGGCGACCAGTTGCATCGGCACAAACGCCGCGCCCGTATTGCCGATTGACCCGAATATTGCCCCCAGCATCTGCTCGTCTGAAAAGCCAAGTTGTCGGGTCAACCTGGCATACCGGCGCGCGTCCGGAGCATAAAGCGCAACTTTGGCCACGTCGGACGCAGCCATGCCGGCTTGCTGAAAATATCCTTCCAACGCGCGAGGCACGATCCGCTCGATGCCTTCCTCGGTCGCGAACCGGTCTTCCCACGTCCTGACAAACGGATCGCCGGGCGACCGCCACGTGTCCAGCATATTATCGGTTACGGAGTGGCTGCCAATGGATTCGGCGATCACCCCTTCGTTCGATATGACGAAAGCGGCGGCGCCATCGCCCGATGCTCTTTCGGTTTCGCCCCTCGGCGGACCCTGACGGCTGTCGGCGACGACCACCAGAACCTGACGCGCGCTGCCGGCGGCCACGGCGTCCATGGCGGATTTCAGGGCGTTGGTTCCGGCCCGCAACACGTTGCCGATGTCGGTGGCAAAGATGTCCTCTCGCAGATCGAGGGCGGCTGCGATTATTGCCGCGCATTGCTTTTCAGCGTATGGCGACGTGGTGCTGGCGAAAACTACGCCATCGATCTCGTGGCGGTCGCGGCTGGTCAGGCAGTCGATGCCGGCGGCGACCGCCATGGTCACGCTGTCTTCGTCGAAGTTGGCTACGGCCCGCTCCTGACGCGAGTTCCATCCGGCGGTGTCCGCTCCCAGGCGGTAACGCGGCACATAAGCGCCGTAGGCGGCGATTCCAGCCAAATTATCAACTCCCAGTTGCGATCAGGGCTGCGAAGGATGCTATCAGCGTACCAGAAAACGTGTCAACGCATCGCCATGCTACAATAAAATCGATGATGGACCGTTTGGAAGCCGCGCGGTTGGCGACGCTGTTGTGCTCTCTCGCCGTTCTGCTGGCCGTCCTGGCGTGTGGGGGAGACAACGCCGGTGCGTCCGGCGGTAGTCAGAGGGGCGGAGACCTACCTCCCGAGTTTAGCAAACTGGGGGAGGCCTACGGGATTCTCCTGGGAGAACACGTTGACCACGAGAACCTGGCGCCGGATGAATTGACCGACGGGGCCATCCGCGGCCTGCTCGCCGCGCTGGATGATCCGCACGCCTCCTACCTGACGGCAGAACAGCACAACCGGGAACAGGAAGGCTATCGCGGTTACTTCGAAGGAATTGGAGCGCAGGTGACGCTGACCGACGCCGGTCTGACCATCATCGCGCCGATTCCAGGAGCGCCCGCCGAAGCCGCGGGAATCCGCCCTGGCGACGTGGTCCTGGCGGTGAACGGCGAGGACATTTCCCACCTCAGCCTGATCGAAGCGGTGAACCTGATTCGAGGGCCGCGCGGCACAGACGTCACACTTCTGGTGCGGCACGCCGGCAGTGTCGAAAACGTCAGCATCACAGTTACGCGCGGGCGCATCCCCATCGAGAGCACCGAATTCCGAATGTTGGATGATGGCGTGGGGCACCTCTGGATATACAGTTTCTCCGACACCACGGAGAAGGAAGTTCGCGCCGCATTGGACGAATTCAGAGATGCAGACGGCCGCGGCCTGATTCTCGACGTCCGCAACAATCCCGGCGGGCTGCTGTCGGCCGTAATCGACATCAGCGGGCTGTTCATTGACGACGGACCGATTCTCTATGAAATAGATGCGAACGGCAACCGGACCGACCACAACGCCGGTTCCGGAGGGCCCGCAACGTCCATTCCGCTGGTTGCACTGGTCAACGAATATTCGGCCAGCGCCAGCGAAATCCTGGCCGGAGCGATCAAAGCCAATCAACGCGGCCCGGTGGTGGGCGCGACCACATTCGGCAAGGGCAGCGTCAACATCACCCGAGAATTGTCCGACGGGTCCGCCATATATTTTTCCATCCGGCGCTGGTACCTCCCGGACGGAACCCAAATTGAAGGGCACGGCGTGACGCCGGATATTGTGGCTCCCACGGGAACGCAGACACTGCCGTTGACGGTCGACGAGGACGTGGCGCTGCGGCGGGCGCACGAGGTTTTGTTGTCGGAGATTGGCCGCAGGTAATTCGCGCTGCTGGGGATGGAACCCCGACACGCCGGGTTTCCGCCCCAAGCGCATTGGGTTGGGGTAGTTGGTCAGAATCAGGATTTCAAGAATTCACGGATTGGCCGGATTGAGACCGTTTGGGACAAAGAACTATCAATCCTGGTAATCCATAAATCCGGCCAATCCCGATTCTGACGTTCTCCTGCCACCAAACTTGGTACGTGTGAGGAGGTTCCCGCACCTACCAATCCGGCGCGAAACACCGTATCCTGTTAATAGCGCCCTGCGTGTGACGGTCGTTTCGTCGCGCCCATCGTCAGGTTTAGTGAGTCCCAATGCCAAGAAAGAATCGCAACAGCAAGAAGAAAGGCAAGGACGCCGGTTCCGGAGACAACCGTCAGGTTGCGGTCAACCGGAAAGCCCTGCACGACTATGAGATCCTGGAAAAGGTCGAGGCCGGGCTGGTCTTGACCGGCACCGAGATCAAGTCCATCCGTGCGGGCAAGGTGGACCTGCGGGACGCCTACGCGCGCGTCCAAAATGGGGAACTCTGGTTGCACGGCGCGCACATCGCAGCCTATGACGCCGGCAGCTACATGAACCACGAACCAAAGCGCCCGCGCAAGTTGCTGGTGCATCGCAGCCAGATCGGCGACCTGGGGGCGCAAACATCAGAGAAGGGTCTGACCCTGACGGCCCTGCGGCTGTACCTGAAGAACCACCATGCCAAGGTGGAACTGGGCGTCGCCCGCGGCAAACGCCAATACGACAAACGCCGCACCATCATTGACCGGGAGCGGGAACGGGCGGCGCGGCAGGCGATCAAGGAGTGGGGCGGCTGAAACCAGGGCGGTTCGATCATTGGCGATAGTTGGGGCAGTCCGCTCATCCTGAGCCTGTCGAAGGGCGAGCGGAAGGTGAGCAGGGAACCGTTCCGGCAACAGCAACCGCCTGTTGTCAGGATAATCGAAACACCGTGTCGGCTGAAAACCGCCGTTTTGGCCCCGGTCATAATTGCGCTATAATTCCCGGGCAGAAAACTGCGCCCCGGCTTCCCGAGCCGGCGGCGCATTATGTTGTGAGGGACAGAATTTGATACGGAGTTTACGCGGGGTCGAACCGAAAATCGCCCCTACCGCCTGGGTCAGCGAAGCCGCGTACGTGGTGGGCAATGTCATTATCGGCGAGCATAGTAGCGTGTGGCCCGGGGTGACCATCCGGGGCGACGGCGATGTCATCACCATCGGAAACCACGTCAACATACAGGAAGGCTCCGTAGTTCACGGGGACGGACTGGTTATTGAAGACTATGTCTCCATCGGCCACTGCGTAGTCGTCCATGGTGACCGCATTGGGCAGGGCAGCCTGCTGGGCAACAACTGCACCTTCCTCACTGAATCCACCATCGGTAAGGAATGTCTCATCGCTTCCAACGCCGTGGTGTTATCGAATGTCGATGTGCCGGATCGGAGTTTCGTGGCCGGCGTGCCGGGTTCCATAAAACGCGCGGTGAGCGAGGAACAAATAGAGCAGATGCGCATGACTGCCGAGCATCTGGTCGAACGGGCCGGCTGGTTCCGGGAAAGCGGCCTGTAGATCCTCGCGGCGCATCCGGAAACGCGACGGGGCGGGATTTCAACCCGCCCCTGATTGTTTTACAACCGCTGCGTTACCCCAGCCTTTCGGCCACCGGCAGCACGTGTTCCGCCAGATGTTCCATGACCTCGATGCACGGGCCAATCCCGTCCACGCGGAAGTCGAAAGTCAGTTGGTCAATGCCCAATTCATTGCAATAGTGGACATCGTCAACCACGGCCTGGGTATTATTGATCAAAGCGCCGCCTGAGCGCACGCCGACGCCTTCCTCGGCGCCGCCCATATCCGTGAAATGCAGGCTGCGCTTCAACGATATGGTGATGTCGGCGGGGTCGCGCCCGGCCGCCTCCGTCTGTTCCCGCAGGTACGGCAGATTCTGCGCGACGAAATCGGGGGTCTGGCGGGTGGTGTGCCAGCAGTCGCCGTATTTCGCGGTGCGGCGCAGCGCGCGCCGGGTGTGCCCACCGACCCAGATCGGTATGCGCGGTTGCTGCACCGGCTTCGGCTCGAAGTATATGCCGTCAATCTGGTAGTACTTGCCCTGGTACTCGGGCGTTTCCTCGGTCCACAGGGCGTTGAATATGGCGAGAAATTCGTCCGTCATGGGGCCGCGATCGGCGTAGGGGACCCCCAGGATGTCGAACTCTTTTTCCAGCCAGCCAACGCCCACTCCGCAGATCATGCGGCCGCCTGAAAGCACGTCCAGCGAGGCAAACATCTTGGCCTGCACCACCGGATTGCGATACGGCAATATCAGCACGGTGCTGCCCAAACGGATCTCGCTGGTGCATGCAGCCATGAAGCCCAGCATGGTCATGGTCTCCAGGAACGGTTCATCCGAAGGCCGCTGAAACGCGCCGGTGGGCGTGTACGGGTATTGATTCGTGCCGGCAACCGGCAGCACGATGTGGTCGCCGGCCATAACCGACTCGAACCCCAATCTCTCCGCGCGTTGGCAGAACTCGCGGATGCCCTCGGCGTCGGGTAATCGGGGAACGCTCACACCTATTTTCATCTGGGATTCTCCTGATTCCGGGCATGATTGGCGCTGAAAATACGTTCCAACCCGGCGGCGGCATTATAGCATCGCCGAGGAATGAGACCCTGAAACGCCGTCGGGCGCCACGCGTAGGACGGATCTATGTGTCAAAACCGCCAGTGGTGTTTCTACGCCAACTAATGGTGCCCTTGCACTCGGCGCACATGCGGGTACCCACCATCCGCTTCTGCAGAGTTTGGCGGTACCATCGCTGGCCGCATCCGCATTCCCCAACCCAACGCGGGACTGAATGCTGAACGCGGTGGCACCGTTCGCCGGCGCAGCCGATCTCCTGGGCTTTCGATTTCCATACCGCGTCGTGGTTATGTTGCGGCCCCACGATGGCGTGGGCGATCTCGTGCAGAATGGTGTCCTCTATTTCCGCCTTCGTGGCCGCCAGGCAATAGCTGACCGAGAGGTCGATGCGCGATTCCGCGTAACGGCAGACGCCCGCCCGGGATGGAGCGAGGTCGAAACCAAATGTCCAACCCCGTTTATTGCCGGCGCTTTTCAGGTATCGCCCAAGCAGGCGCTGAGCAAGATCCTCCACCTCGGCCAGCGTGCAATGGGATCGTGGAGCGCTCTCGATGCTCACGATGGCGGGATATGGCACAGACCACTCGCGTCCATCTTCTCCCGATACGGTGACGCTGCGCGCGCGGACGGCGGCCACCTTCCCGCGCACCTCATTCCCGGCCGAGCCGTGGAATCTGATCACGCTGCCGAGGGGCGTTGCCGCTCCGGCGAAGTCGGCGGTTATTCGGGTCCGGTTTTTCTGCTGTGCCATGGTTCCTTGTCCGCACAAATTATAACTAACCGGCCCGCGCGGCCCGCGCATTGGTTGAAATCATAAAAAGCGTTCTTGCGATTATCCACGGCAGTGCTATAATCCCAGCAAATGCAACGGCCACGGACATCCGTGGGCGAGAACGGATTCTACTTCCAAGAGGAGGCGAGCTCATGGAAAAGGGAGACACCATTATCAATGTGGGGCTGGTGGACGTAGCGTTGTCCTACCGGAAAGAAATCATGCCCGACCAGGGCCTGATGGTACAGGTCTATGGCGACATTGATGGCAACGAAACCGAAATCCTTCGGTTCGACTGCTTCGACCAGGATCCCCACTACCACTATGGCCCGGAGAACATGAACATCCGGCTGCATATGGACAAGACCACCGTGGGAACTCCCCTCGGATGGACCCTGAAGAACATTCGGCATAACCTGCCGTCCATGGTGCGCCGAGCCGGCTACGAGGACCTTGCGTCTTCCATCGAGTCCAACCCCATCGACGAGAACAAGATGGATGAGGTCGAAGAGTGCGCGCTGTCCAAGTCCCGCGACGAGCGCCGGACCGTAACCCACTTCCGCGGCGACCACATCTACGAAGCCGGCAACATCCGCTTCGGCGTTGAGTTCCGCACCAACATCGGCGCGGCCAACGACCGCGGCGTGGCCATCCACGTGCTGACCGATCACCTGGGGCAGGAATTCGAGCTGCTGGCCTTCGACTGCTTCGAGATTGCGCCGCACTACCACTACGGCCCCCGCAACCAGGACGTCCGTATCTACTGGGACACCACGACCAGCGGGCACACCCTGGCCTGGACCCTGGACCAGTTCAAGACTGGCAACCTGGCCAGCATGATCGACCGCGCCGGCTACCCCACCGTCGCCGCCAACGTCGACAACGACCTCGTCCAGGCCGTCGTTCCGGCCATGGAAGAGAAGGCCTGGGCCCTGGTAGGCACCAACCAGCAGTAAACCATTCGGTTAACGCCACCAATCGTAGGGGCGGGTTCCAAACCCGCCCCTATATTTTTCAGCGTTTCAAAGTGCCTACCAGAGCTACATCATCGTGTAGCCGCCGGAAACGCTCAGCGTCTGGCCGGTGATGAAACTCGCCGCATCGGACGCCAGGAACACCACCGCGTTGGCCACCTCCTGCGCTGTACCCATGCGTCGCAGCGGGTAGGCGCGTTTCACCCTTTCCAGCACCTCATCTGTGAACAGTTCCTCCATCCCCTGCGCCCACATGCTGTCGGAACTTGCCACCTCTGTCTGAGGCGGGACCACCAGTCCCGGGCACACCATGTTGAACCGCAGACCGTAGCGTCCCGTTTCCCGCGCTAACGACTTGCTCAGCGCGACCACGCCAGCCTTGCAGGCCGAATATACGGCCTCACGGTACTCGCCCATGCGACCGGCGTCGCTGCTGATGCTGACAATGGCTCCGGATTGCCGTTCGACCATGTGCGGCAAAACGGAATGGATGCAGTTGATCGCGCCCCAGAGGTTCACATCCACCTCTTTGACGTGCTCATCCCGCGATTTCTCGATGAACAGGCGATCCACGGTCCATCCCACATTGTTGATCAATACGTCCACGCTGCCCAATCTGGCAACCGCTTCCGCGATCATGGCATCGGTCTTCACCCGGTCGGTCACGTCGGCGTCTATCACCGTTGCGGTCGCTCCGGTTCCCAGCGCTTCAACCTCTCCGGCGACTTTGCCGCCCGCTTCGTGATTCAACTCGGCGATGGCGAGGTTGCATCCTTCTGTGGCGAAGGCCAACGTGATGGCACGGCCGATGTTGTTACCGCCACCCGTCACTATGACGTTCTTGCCTTTCAATCCTAATTCCAAGGGTTAGATCCTCCAGTCGTACTGTTTATTCAGGATATTTCGCAGCGTGTGGAGATTCTCCACGTCCGCACGGTTATACTCAAGCAACAGGTCCAGCGCAACCTGATTCCGGTCTTCCAGGAATTTGCGCCACAGCAGTACGGCATCGGAACCGCCCATCTCTGGGAGGTCGCCGCGCCCGATGCCCAGCTTTTGCTCAATCACCTTCAACCCTCCACGCAGGCCGACGCGCCGGCAGGCGTGCATCAGGTCGCAATGATCGAATCGCCGGCGCAGGTCAATGCCGGGTCGCCACGCCAAAAACGGCAGGTCGAAGCCGCCGCCATTGAACGTATAGATGGTGGTGACGCCTTCGAGGGCATGGGAGATGGCGCCCGGCGTGATTTCGTCGCCGACCAGTTGCTCCACGAACCAGTCGCCGGGAAAATCGACGGCGATTCCGACCACCGTCGGGTAGGAGTTGCCACCCATGAACCCGGTGGTTTCGATGTCCAGATAGGCGTCCAAGGGCCGGATCAGTGGCGGAAGTGTCTCACGCTCGTGAATACCATGGCGATGCCGGCGTCATTGGCGGCAGCGATCACTTCTTCGTCCCGTATGGAACCACCGGGCTGCACGATGGCGTTAATTCCCGCTGCGGCTGCCAGTTCGATGTTGTCCGGGAACGGGAAAAACGCATCGGACGCCAGGACACAACCCGCCGCCTTCTCTCCGGCGGCCCGTTCGGAAAGGTGCACGCTGACCACACGGTTGGGCTGGCCCGCGCCCATGCCTACCAGCGTTCGGTCCTTGACGAACGCGATGGCATTCGACTTGATGTGTTTGACCGCCTTCCAGGCGAAGGCCAGGTCAGCGAGTTCGGCATCGGTGGGAGCCCGTTTGGTCGCGGTCGTCCATTGGTGGGGATCCTCGGCAATAGCGTCCGGGGTCTGCACCAGCATGCCGCCGCTGAGGGGGCGAACGTCGTAGTCCTCGGCTCCCGGGGCAGCAACCGCCGGCGCCACCGACAGGATCCTCAGGTTCCGTTTGCGCTGCAGGATCTCCAGCGCTTCACCGTCGTATCCCGGCGCGACCACCACCTCGTAGAAAACCGGCCCCATTGCTTCGGCGGCTTCCGGCGTAACCATCCGGTTGAAACCCACGATGCCCCCGAACGCGGACACCGGGTCGCCCTCGTAGGCCAATTGGTAGGCCTGCGCCAAATCCTCGCGAGAAGCCAGGCCGCACGGGTTGGCGTGTTTTATCACGCAGACCGCCGGATCATCGAAATCGCTGACTACGCGCCAGGCGGCGTCCGCATCCATCAGGTTGTTGAAGGACAGTTCACGTCCGTGCAATTGTTGGGCGCGGGCCAATCCGCCGGAACCCCCGCCGGCCGGCACGTACAACGCGCCACTCTGGTGTGGATTTTCGCCGTAACGCAGCGCCGACACCCTGGTCAGGCCGATGGTGACCTGCTCGGGCATCTCGTCGTCAGTTGTTGCGCCTGCCGCCAGGTATTGAGCCACAGCAGCATCGTAGGTTGCAACGTGCTGGAAAGCCTTGGCCGCCAGGCCGCGCCGCTGCTCCGAATTCAGACCCTCTCCGGCCAGCGCGTCCGCGACCCATTCGTAGTCGTCCGGATCCACGACGACGGCCACAGAGGGGAAGTTTTTAGCGGCCGCCCGCAGCATGGTGGGACCGCCGATGTCGATATTTTCCAGGGCATCATCCAGCGTAACGCCGGCCTTGCTGATGGTTTCGACGAACGGGTAAAGGTTCACAACCACCAGGTCGATGGGGTCGATTCCGTTCTGGGCCAGTTCAGCCATGTGGTCGGCGGATTCCCGGCGCGCCAGCAATCCGCCATGGATCACCGGATGCAGCGTCTTGACGCGTCCCTCCAGGATCTCGGGCGATCCGGTGACGTCCGAAACCTGCCGAACGGGCACGCCGGCGTTGGCGAGGCTTTGGTACGTCCCGCCGGTGCTGATCAATTCACATCCGGCGCCGGACAACCGTTCGCCCAACTGTTCAATTCCCGTTTTGTCGAATACGCTGAGTAAAGCTTTCAAACCCCTGTCCTTCTCCCAAAAATCGTCGTGTTCAATCCATCAGAGCGATGTGCCGCTCTGGAAATGCCAGTTTTAAGAGACGGGTCCCCATTTTCCAATTTGAACCCTGAAGCGGAGGGCGAAAGGAGGAACGGTGACCGCAACCCTGCTGTATCGACACCGCTGGCGAGGTGTCCGCGTCAGACTCCGCCGCCGCCTCCATCGAAACCGCCGAAGCCGCCCGGATCGATGTGGCTGTCGAAATGACCGGCATCGCCCGGATGGTTCATGTGGCCAGGGTCCATGCTGGAACTGTTGTGGTGGCTTCCGTACAGGATCAGGCCGATCGGCCCCCACGTCCACCAGTGTTGCGTCCCAATGTGCAATGACTCGGCTTCAGCCTTCGCCCTGTTACGCCGGAACGGATTTTTGAGTCCCATATCTTCACCTGCCTCGCGTCGCGCTGGTGCTAACGGAAGATGGTCCTTGCCTCGTTCGTTCGTTCCACGATTCGGCCGACTTCAACGGCGTCGTTGATTCCCGACAGCATCGAGTCGGCGCCGGCATCGTCGCATACCGCCACCATGCCGAGACCCATATTGAAAACCCTGAACATCTCGGCGTCGCTGATGTTGCCTACGGTCTTGATCGCATCAAAGATCGGCAAACCCGGCCAGGAACCCAACCGGAACTCCGCGGCGACATTGTCCGGAAGCGAAGCCGGCATCTTGCCGGGCAGTCCGCCGCCGGTGATGTGGCTCAACGCTTTGATGCTGCGCAGATACGGGGCCAGCAGAGGGTGGTAAGCCCGATGGCGCACCATCAGTTCATCCCCAAGGTTTCGCTCCAGGCCAGGGAGTGGCCTGAACAGCGCCTCCGGATCGTCGTCGGTGTTGAATACCCGGCGCACCAACGAGAACCCGTTGGTATGCACCCCGCTGGAGGGAATGCCGATCAACCGGTCCCCCGGAACGACGCCCGATTTTTCCAACAATTCCGCCCGTTCAGCGATGCCAACGACAAAACCGGCCAGGTCGAAATCGGAGTCGCCGTACACGCCGGGCAACTGCGCGGTTTCTCCGCCGATCAGTGCGCAACCCGCCTCTCGACAACCCCACACCATGCCACGCATCAGCATTTCCAACCGGTGTTCGTCAAACGCGCTGAAGGATACGTAGTCGAGGAAGAACAACGGTCTGGCGCCCTTGGTCAGAATATCGTTCACGTTGAGGGTGACCAGGTCCTGCCCGACACCTTCAAAATGCCCCAGTTGCGCCGCAATCTTGAGCTTGGTACCCACACCGTCAGTGCTGGCGACGAGGACGGGGTCGGTGTAGTTTCCCAGCGCGAACAGCCCGGCAAATCCGCCGCCACCTTCCAGAACCTCAGCGCCGTGAGTCAGGGCTGAGAACGCCTTGATGCGGTCTTTCAGACCGTCCATGGCATCGAGTGATACTCCGGCATCCTCGTAGGCGCCTGTTTGCGCGACGCTCAACGCAACATCACCTGCAGCACGTCACGAAACCGCGGTCTCCAGCGACTGCTTGGAGAAATCAAGCTGCACCGGAACCGGATAGTTCCCTGTGAAGCACGCGTCGCAGAATCCACCCTGCTTGCCGCGGGCCACGTTCATCAAGCCGTTGACGCTCAGGTACCCGAGGGTGTCCGCGCCGGTCAAAACGCGTATCTCATCAATGGACTTGTTGGCGGCGATCAATTCGTTCCGGGTGGCCATGTCAACGCCCAGGTAGCAGGGATGCTTGATGGGCGGAGCGCAAACCCTGAGATGGATTTCGGTTGCGCCAGCCTTCCGCAGCAATTCCACCACGTGCGGAGTCGTGGTGCCACGCACAATGCTGTCGTCAACGACCACCAGACGCTTGCCCCGCAGCACCGACGGCATCGGGTTGAATTTCTGACGTACGCCCCGGTCCCGGCGTTGTTGCTCCGGTTCGATGAAAGTGCGCCCCACGTAACGATTTCGCACCAGGCCGTTGGCGAAGGGAATCCCGGATTCCTTGGCGAAGCCAACTGCCGCTGACGTTGACGAGTCCGGAATGCCGATCACCAGGTCGGCTTCAACGGGATGTTCACGTGCCAACTTGGCTCCCATCTCCTCGCGAACGGTGTGCATAAGCCGGTCGTCCATCATGCTGTCGGGCCGAGCGAAATAGATCCACTCGAACACGCACAGCGCCCGGGGCCGGCGTTCGCCTCCCTGATACACCTCGGAGTGGATCCCCTGTTCCGTTATGATTACCACCTCGCCGGGTTCCAGTTCGCGCACAAATTCCGCCTGCATATGGTCGAGGGCACAGGTTTCGGACGCGAAAACCCAACCTTGGCCGTTCTCTCCGGGCAGCCGGCCAAGGCAAAGCGGCCGTATCCCCAACGGGTCGCGCGCCGCAATCAGAGCGTCGGGCGTCAGCATTGCCAGGGAGTAGGCCCCCTGCATCTTCCGCATCCCTGAAAATACCCGCTCGGGCCAGGTGGACCCGTGGGCATTGGCCAAAAGGTGCGCGATCACCTCGGTGTCCGTGGTGGTGTCAAACCGGCACCCCCACGAGTTTTGCGCATCTTCCCGCAACTGCACCGAGTTGATGATGTTGCCATTGTGGGCTATGGCCAGTGGGCCGTTGCTGCCATGAACCACCAGGGGTTGCGCATTGCAGGCGTCGCTGGCGCCGGTGGTCGAATAGCGCGTATGGCCGATTGCCATTTCGCCGGTGGTCCGGTCGAGATCGCCGTCTTGGAACGCCTCCGACACCAGGCCCATCCCGGTATGGACCCGGATCGAACCCTGGTCGGATGTCGCGACTCCAGCGGATTCCTGGCCGCGGTGCTGCAAAGCGAAGAGCCCGATCGCCGCCAGCGTCGCGCTGTGGCTCCCCGGACTGTATATGCCTACGATCCCGCACTCGTCGCGCGGGTGGTCGAAGTGGTCGCCGTCCGGGTGGCCGGACCAATGCACGCTCATGTCTGCATTCTATTGGGCATACCCTTTCGGGTCAACGCCGGAATTTGGACAGCCTGGGCCTTTCAATCATTGGACAGCGGTGACGCTGTGAGTCGGTGTTTTGACAACCTCTGGGTATGTGTGACGCACGCGCGCGTACCGTTGGCAACCCGTGGCTGCACGGCGGAGTCGTTCGTCAGTCGCGGTCCAGGATGATCTGCACTTTTCGGCCTTCCCCAAATCCGACGCTTTCGGTGCGTATGCCGTCCTTGGAGTCCAGGAAAACGTGAATCACCCGGCGGTCGGAAGGTGGCATGGGCTCCAGCGTAATGCTGCGCCCCGTTTCCAAAACGCGGTTGGCGACCCGGTCGGCCATTTCCCGCAACGAATCTTCCCGTCGCTGCCGGTACTGCTCCACATCCAGGGCAACCCGGATGCCGTCCTGTTCGAATTGCTGCCGGACGATACTCTGTACGATGAACTGCAACGACTGCAGGGTGTTCCCCCGGCGGCCAATGAGCAACCCGGAATCGGGACCGTTGATGTCGATCACCGGCCCGCCGGTGAATTCGTCGTGGTCCGACCGAAGGGTGACCTCCACCTCTGCGCCCACCGATTCCAGGATCCGCTCCACGGCTTGCACCGCGGCGCCGGCAGGGGTGTCGGCTGAGATCGGAGGGATTGGGGCCCGTTCCCGTTCTTCGTACTCGTCGTCATCCCGTTCCGGCTCTTCGTACTCGTCGTCATCCCGTTCCGGCTCTTCGTACTCGGCGTCGTCCCGTTCCGGCTCTTCGTACTCGGCGTCGGCCTGTTCATCGACTGCGTCGTCGCTGTCGGCTGCGTCCTCGGGGTCGTCTTCACCTCCGCCTCCCAGGCGCGTCACCCTGACCTCTGCCAGTTCGCCGCCGATGCCCAGGAATCCCTGGCGGCCCCTATTTAGTATTTCGACCTCTACCTCGCTGCGGTCGACGCCGAGCGCTGCGAGCGCCTGCTCTTCGGCCTCTTCGACGGTTCTCCCGGTTTGCACTATCTGATCCATCGCTTCTACTCTCCTGTGGGTCGGGAGCAACGGCTGCCGGCGCAGTTTCGCCAGGTTCCTGGTTACGTCGTGGGAACAACGGGAACAGCGGGCCCCAACCGGTTATAAAGTATTGGATACCGATGCCAATGAGGTTGGATACCACCCAGTACAGCGGAAGACCGCTGGGCCAACCCAAAGAGAATGCCCCCAGGAATATTGGCATCATCCACAGCATCATCGTTTGACTGGACTGCTGACGCGGGTCGGGGGACGGCATCTGAGTCATTTTCTGCTGCACCCAGGTGGTGACGGCTACCAATACCGGCATCACAATGGGCGACGGGTCTGGCCGGCTCAGATCCAGCCAGAGGAAATTGCTGTTGACCGGCACAGCCGCATGGATCGGGACGAACGTTATCCACGGATACAGTTTGTCCGACAGATTCACCAGGTCTTCCGGGTTGTTGAAAAGGGTCTGGATCAACACCCGGAACAATCCGATCAGGATCGGCATCTGGACAATCAGCGGCCCCAGGCAGCCAATCGGGTTGACCCCGCTTTCCCGGTACAGCCGCATGGTCTCCTGCGAGATGCGTTGGCGGTCGCCTTCGTAGCGTTCCTGGATCTCCCGGACCTTGGGCTGCAACCCAGTCATGGATCGCATCTGCCGCAACTGTCGGACCGTCAGCGGAATCGTCACCACCCTGACCAGCACTGTGAAGGCGATGATCGCAACGCCCATCTGCGAGAAGCACAGCACGTACAACACCAAAAGGGTGTTGAGCATAGGCCGGATGATAACTTCGTTCCAAATCAGAACGAATATGGACAGAAATTCCACTGGTTACGACCTGTTCACTGCCTGCGCAGCAGCAATTCCCCTAGTTGCATCTCGTGTTGTCGTTGGTGTCGTAACACCACAGTATATTGATGCCGGACCGCACCTGGACCCTGCGCACGGTGCCATCGTCCGAACCAACATACACCGAGTCGGCAGGTTCCGGGAGTCCCGAAACGATGCGATCCGGCGGGCTGGACAGTGGAGCCTTGATTTCACCCTCGCCAACAGACAGCGACGCTATCTCCTGGCCCGCGCCGTGGGCGGTTTGGGTCGCGCGCAGCACCGACAACCTTCCTTCCATTGTCGCCACGACCATGCCTCTTTCCAGCAGGATCGGACTGGAAACGATTGGGGCGCCCAGGTCGTATTCCCAGCGCAGGATTCCGTTGTCATCCAGCGCATATACCTTGCCGTCCATTGCCGGCGCATAGATCGTGCTGCCGGACGACACTGGCGTCGCCCACCACCAGTTGCCCGCCTGGAACTGCCAACGGAGTTGTCCATCGTTCAATCCCAAGGCATAGAGCTGGCGGTCAAAGGATCCGATTATGAGCATATTTTTGTGGATCAGTGGCCGGGCGACGACCGCAGCGCCGGTTTCAAACTGCCAAATCAGGGCCCCGGTATCCAGGCTTACCGCATACACGTTTCCGTCCTGCGAGCCGAAATACGCAACGCCATTGCGAAGCACAGGCGTGGACCAGACCTCGCCTTCGGTACGGAATGGAGACCAATGCAGCCCTTCGCCCGTGAACGCGTTGTAGGCATAGAGCCCGCCGTCTTCGGAACCCACCGCCACGATGCCACCGGCCTCGTCCAGCGCCGGGCTTCCGACCAGCGGCACCACATCTTCCGATTCGATCTGAGGCCGTCGCCAGGCGGTTGCCGCCGCTCCTCCCCCTGCGGGAGTTTCGATGGCATACAGGTAGCCGTCAATCCCGGATACGTACAGATACCTGCCGACTGCCGGGTTGTTGTAAGTCCCGAGGAAACCGTCCTCTCCGCCAACGGAGGAGACCCAACGGGTGCTGACTCCCTCAGGCCCCAGGTCGTTGAGCGCATAAACCTGCCCGTTCAGAGTGGTGGCGTACACAACACCATCGGCTCCCGAAACCGCGCCCCAGCCGTTGGTGGACGCGCCCAAATTGGGCCGGCAGCCAATGGCGGCGAGGCAAATGAACGCAGTCACGGCCAACAATACCATTGGCAACGACAGGTTGCGCCGGGGTTTGCGGAAGGGCGGGAAGGTTAGTGGCATCTCGGTCAATGTGCCCGTTTGTTCTCGGTCATTCAGGTGACCGGGTCGTAGCCGGTCCCGCCCATGGGACGGCAGCGCAGGATGCGTTTTAATCCCATCCAGCAGCCCCGGGCAACACCGTATTGTTCGACGGCTTCCGCTGCATATTGGGAGCAGGTGGGTTGGAATCGGCACATCGCCGGCAGGTAGGGCGACACCACCTGCTGATACAACCGGATAGTTCGGATGGCCACGGCTTTCATGCCAGAGGCTCCGACTTTCCCAGCTTGGAGCGGCGCATCAGGTTGTGCACGGCGTGTTGCAGTTGTGCGAAGTCCGCTTCGCCGGCGCCACGACGCGCCATGATTATGGTGTCCCAACCGGCATGGAAGTCGGTCTGACGCACAACTTCGCGCAACCGCCGCTTGACACGATTCCTCAACACGGCATTCCCCACCCGCTTTCCGGCAACGAAACAGAACCTGGAATGGTCCAGACCGTTTGGATGCCAGCGAAACACCAACAGGTTATTGGCCGCGCTGCGTCCCTGACGGTGAATGGTTGAAATGCGAGCGTCCCCGGCAAGCCGGTGTTGTCTTAGCATCGACGTTCAACGTCCGGCTGCGCCTGGGCGGAGCGACAGGTCTGCTACACGGACAACCGGTGCCGGCCTTTGAACCGGCGCCGGCGCAAAACTGCTCGACCGTCTGAAGTTCGGGAACGAGAACGGAAGCCGTGCACGCGTGCGCGGCGTCGTTTTTTGGGCTGATAAGTTCGTTTTGGCATTCTGATACTCCGGCGGCATTCAATACTACTGCCATTGCACTATCGCGTCAAGAATTATGCCAGCCTCATTCCATGATTGCCCCAAGCATCTGGACCGTGTCGAAGGATCACAAGGATCATTCAGAAGACGCCGAAGGATTGACCTGAGCGTGCCGATGGGAGACTGCCGGTTGGTCGGGAAACATTTCGGGAGAGACGCCGTTTTTCCGTCCAATAAATCAAAATACCCATGCTCATCGTGCCGGCGCGACCAAAAAGCCGCGCCGATTGCCCAACATGGTTACGTTACACGGATGCCGGCGTTATAATCCCTCACGTACCGCTTCGCCCACGCCCAACTTGTTTCGGATGTACGACAATGAAGGAACGTTACGAACAGGAAATCGAACAGCTGCTCAGCGAGCTGGAATCCGAACGTCCGGAGAGCGCGGGTGAACCGGCCCCTGTCGATTCCCCACCGCCGTTGGACGATCAGCCGTCCCCATTCGCTCCTAAGCCAAAATTCAACGTCCGCATGATATCCCCCGGCAAGCTGGCGTTGATCGGGCTCGCCGTGGCGGTCATCGGGTTGTTGCTCCCGGTGCTGAAATGGATTTCATTCGCCGGTATCGCGATCATGGTGGTGGCAATCGTCTGGATGGTCCTGGAGCGCATGGGCTCGCGGCCGCCTTCCTATTGGCGCGGCCGGCCCATTGATGAGGCGCCCCAGGGAACATGGCAGCGCTTTCGCCGCTGGCTGACCCGGTAATTACCAGCCCACCGCCGCGCCGTCCTTGCGCGGCTCGCTGCCTCCGCTCAAAACGCCGGAATCGGGGTCGCGGCTGACTATCTGTCCGCCGCCCATGCCGCCCGCGCCGCCGCGCCCGGGGCCGTGCATCACGTTCACGCGGTGCCCCCGGCGGTGCAGTTCCGCGACGACCTCACTGCTAACGTCGCCCTCCAGCCACACCGAATCGCCCACCACCTGGAAACGCAGGGCATCCAGCGCACTCTGCGAATCCATGCCGAAGTCAACCATATTGGATATGACCTGCAGGTGCCCCTGCGGCTGCATGAATCCGCCCATCACGCCATAGCTCAGCCAAAGATCGTTGTCCCTGGTCGCCATCGCCGGGATGATCGTATGGAAAGGCCGCTTGCCCCCGGCGAGGGCATTGGGATGCTCCGGGTCCAGTTCAAACAGGGATGCCCGGTTGTGCAATACGACCCCGGTGCCCGGGGCCACCAGACCCGAACCGAAGTTGGCGAACACGCTGTTGATCAACGAGCACGCATTGCCATCCCCATCAATCACGCTGATATACACCGTGTCGCTCCCAGCGACCATCTTGCCGTAAGGGGCGGTCTGCATGGCCGTTTGGGGGTCGATAAGACGACGTCGCCTGTCGGCGTACTCCCGGGACGTCCACATCGTCACCGGGACTTCGGCGCAACGCGGGTCCGCCAGATATTCGAAGGCGTCCGCGAATCCCAACCGGGTGGCCTCTATCAGATGATGGTAACGGTCCGGGCTCTGCTCGCCCATGCTGGCAATGTCGAAACCCTCCGTTATGTTGAGCGCTTCCAACGCGACGATGCCCTGGCCGTTGGGCGGACATTCCCAGCAGGTGACGCCGCGATAGTCCGTCTTGATCGGTTCGTCCCAGTCGGAGTGATGGCTCGCCAGGTCGTCTTCGCTGAGCCATCCACCCTGCTCCTGCACGAAGTTCGCCATAGCCCGCGCTATCGGCCCGTTGTAGAACCCTTCGCTGCCAACCTCGGCGACCGTGCGCAGAGTGTTGGCCAGCGTCGGTATCCGCATCATCTCGCCTTCGCGTGGGCCCCTGCCATTGGTCAACAGTTCCTGACCCGAGGGAAAGGCCGCCAGTTTCTCCTCCTGCTGTTGCCACTGGTACGCGATGATGTCGCTGACGGGAAAACCGTTTTCGGCGTAGTCAATGGCCGGTTCCAGAGCGTCGGCCAGGCTGATTGTTCCCTCCGACTGCAGCAGAACTTCCCAACCGTGAACAGTGCCGGGGACGGAAACCGACAATGGCCCAAAACCCGGCATCCTGTTGCGTCCCTGCTTTTTGAGTTCTTCGATGCTGGCGGCCATGGGCGCCCGACCGCTGCCGTTCAACGCCAACATTTGCTTTTCCGACGCCTTCCAAATCAGCGCAAACAGGTCTCCCCCAACGCCGGTGGACATTGGCTCTACCACGTTCAGCGTGGCGGCAGTGGCGACTGCGGCATCAACCGCGTTGCCGCCGGCCATCAGGATGCGCAGCCCGGCCATTGCGGCCAGAGGCTGGCTGGTGGCGACCATACCCTTGGTTGCATGGACGGTGGAACGGCGAGAATTGAAGAACATGGAACAACTCCGATGGCGGTGCGCGGTTCGTATTGTCCATCTTTGTACACCCGCTCCAGTGGATTGACAAGACTGCTCCCGGTAGGCTGCTCAGCGCGACCCAATCTTGTTGAGGCCGCCGGTTCCTGCGGCAATCGCCCGGCCATTGCGTGACCCGAATGTCCTGGGCGTGTAGATGGGCGAGTGGGTGGCAGTGATTGCACATTGCATCAACAATCGCTGGTTCTGGTCGAGACGCCAGGGCCACTCTCTTATCGACGATAGTCGAGGCAATCCGCCCATCCCAAGCCCGACATACGCCCATCATGAGCCTGTCGAAGGGCAAACACCCGCCGCAGGAACTCCCAGTCGCAATCCCATCATCCTGTCATCCTGTATATCCTGTCTATCCCTGTAAAATAATCCCTTGACACCACCAATACGAACGTATATCCTAATACCGTCTAGATCAAGCAGCTGCTCCATCCCAACCCCAGAGAGGCAGATTTCCGGATCGACGGCCAACCCCGTCAGCAACAAATCGCAACCGGTCCAGGTGGCAATTCGCCGATATCCGACCAACGTACTCACCGGCGGTGCCGCACTGGGCCACCGGGATTGTTCGGGCCCGCGTGGTAGGGACTCAACCAAATAGTCCTGCGACCACGGAACTGCCGTTCAAATAGTTGCGTACCGGCCGTGCGCTGACAACGATCCGGAATCCCGCCTCTCACACCAACCCAAAACCAACCAACCGCCAACCAACGAACCACCAACCGCAGGGGAGAAAACCCTCTGCCCCTCCGGAGAGACGACGCCCGCCCGGCGCCGTCCCACCCTGGTGGTTCGCCAGCGGCCATGCACACGCATGGGCGGCTCTCAAACCTGCCGGCGCAGACCTCATGCCATCCCGCAATGCAGCAGCCTGACACCTGCCCCTCATCAGGACAATCGAAAGACCCTGGTTGAGCCACGGGTTGGGGTACCATTGACCGGGATTCGGGTGTATGATTTATCGGGTTAATTGTCTGCTGGATGCGTAGCATTCAGTCCCTATATCCGGGCCTGTCGTCAAACAATCCTTGGCAACCCGTAGCGGCCCGTGGAACCAACTTGCTGAGGGGGAGATCATGCCAGAATCCGCCAAGATTATTTACACTGAAACCGACGAGGCGCCGTACCTTGCCACGCACTCGTTGTTGCCTATTCTCCAGTCTTTTACCAAGGGTTCGGGGATAGAGTTGGAGACCTGGGACATCTCGTTGTCCGGTCGCATCATCGCCAATTTCCCTGACAATCTGACGGATGAACAGAAGATACCCGACTACCTGCGAATGTGCGGCGAATTGTGCCTGGAGCCGACGGCCAACCTGATCAAGCTTCCCAATATCAGCGCCTCGATTCCCCAACTCAAGGGCGCGATTGTGGAACTGCAAGGTCAGGGATACGACATCCCCGACTACCCCGACCAACCCGCCAACGATCAGGAGCGCGAGATACAGTCGCGCTATTCCAGGGTGCTGGGCAGCGCGGTCAACCCCGTGATTCGGGAAGGCAATTCCGACCGCCGTTCGTCCACCGCCGTCAAGGAACATGGCAAGCGCAATCCTCATCGCATGATGCAGGATTGGCCCGATGTCTCCAAGACCCGCGTGGGCCACATGACCAACGGCGATTTCTTCAGCACCGAGGTCGCGGTGACCACCACGGAAGCGGGGTCGGCCACCATTGAATTCGTGGCTGGCGACGGCAGCGTCACTTCCCTCAAGTCGGGCATACCCCTGCAGGCCGGCGAGATCATCGACTGCGCGGTCATGAACGTCAACGCTCTGCGCCAGTTCTATGCCGACCAGATCGAACAGGCCAAGGCGGACGACGTTCTGCTCGGCCTGCACGTCAAGACCACCATGATGCGCGTGTCCGACCCCATCATTTTCGGCCATTGCGTGACGGTGTTCTTCCAGGACGTATTCGACAAGCACGCGGACGCACTGGCCCAGGTGGCTGTCGACCCGGACAACGGCGTCGCCGAACTCCTGACCAAAATCCAGGGACTGCCGGAAGCAAAGCGAGCCGAAATCGAGGCCGATATCCAGGCGTGCTACGACAACCGCCCCGATTTGATGATGGTGAACTCCTACCGGGGCATCACCAACCTGCACGTGCCCAGCGACACCATCATCGACGCGTCCATGCCCGTGGTTATCCGCGATGGCGGCCGCACCTGGGGCCCCGACAATGAGTTGCACGACACCGTCGCCCTGATTCCCGACCGCTCCTACGCCACCATCTACCAGGCCGTCGTCGAAGACTGCCAGCAGAACGGCGCGTTGGACCCGGCCACGGTGGGCAGCGTTGCCAACGTTGGCCTGATGGCCCAGGCAGCCGAGGAGTACGGCTCACACGACAAGACCTTCCAGGCTCCGGGGAGTGGGACCATCCGGGTGGTTGACGCATCCGGAACCGCTTTGATGGAACAGTCCGTTGAGGAAGGCGACATCTTCCGTATGTGCCAGACCAAAGACGTCCCGATTCAGGACTGGGTCAAACTGGGCGTTACCCGTTCCAGGCTCACCGGACAGGCGGCAATCTTCTGGCTCGACGCCAACCGCGCCCACGACGCCGAACTTATCAAGAAGGTCGAAAAATACCTGCCCGACTACGATACCGCCGGGTTGGACATAAGCACCCTGCCCCCCTTGGAAGCCATGAGGGCCACCATCGCCCGCAGCCGGGCCGGCCAGGACACCATCGCGGTCACCGGCAACGTGCTCCGCGACTATCTGACCGACCTGTTCCCGATCCTGGAACTGGGCACCAGCGCCAAAATGCTCTCGGTGGTCCCGTTGCTGAACGGCGGCGGAATGTTCGAGACCGGCGCCGGCGGGTCGGCCCCCAGGCACGTGCAGCAGTTCGTGGAGGAAGGACACCTGCGCTGGGATTCGCTTGGCGAATTCTGCGCCCTGGTCGCGTCCTTTGAACATTGCGCAGAAACGCTCGACAACGCCCAGGCCAGGCTTTTGGCGGAAACGCTGGACCAGGCCATCGGGGAACACCTGGAATACCAGCGAAACCCGTCGCGTCGCGTCAACGAACTGGACACTCGCGGCAGCCATTTCTACCTCGCGCTTTACTGGGCGCAGGCTCTGGCCAAGCAGGGTCAGGATTCCGACCTGAAGGCCCGCTTCGCCGAGGTGGCGCGCCAGATGGAAGCAAACGAAGAGAAGATCGTCCAGGAGTTGGTCGAGTGCCAGGGACAACCCGTGAACATCGGCGGCTACTACCGGCCTGATAACGACATGGCCGCCCAGGTCATGCGCCCCAGCGCCACCTTGAACGCCATTCTGGATGCGATCTAGCATCGAACTGACCAAACGGAGGAACTCTCACTAGATGCGAAGCAAAGTTACCGTAGTCGGCGCCGGAAACGTCGGCGCCACCACCGCCCAGCGGATCCACCAACTCGGCTACGCCGACGTCGTCCTGGTGGACGTGGTTGAAGACCTGCCACAGGGCAAAGGCCTGGACATGCTGGAATCGGGTCCGATCATCGGATCCGACGGCATGATTACCGGCGCCAACGGCTATGAGGAGACCGCTGGTTCCGACGTTGTCGTCATCACGGCCGGCATCGCCCGTCGCCCCGGCATGAGCCGCGATGACCTCCTCCTCACCAATATGCGGATTACCTCCGCAGTCACCGAGGAAATCGTCAAGCACTCTCCCGATTGCATCATCTTGGCTGTGACCAATCCACTGGACGCCATGGTGCAGAACGTGTTCCAGTCGGCCGGTTTCCCGCGCAACCGCGTCTTCGGCATGGCCGGCGTCCTGGATACCGCGCGCTACCGGACCTTCATAGCCCAGGAACTCAACGTGTCCGTGGACGACGTGCAGGCGATGGTACTCGGCGGCCACGGCGACGACATGGTCCCGTTGGTACGCTACACCACGGTCGGTTGCATACCGCTGAGCGAGTTGCTGTCCCAGGATCGGATAGATTCCATCGTACAGCGCACCCGCGACGGCGGCGGTGAAATCGTCGCGCTGCTCAAGCAGGGTTCTGCCTTCTACGCCCCGTCCGCCGCCATCACCGAAATGGTCGAGGCCATACTGCTGGACAAGAAGCGGATTCTGCCCGGCTGCGCATACCTCGAAGGCGAGTACGGGATCAATGGCCTGTGCGTAGGTGTGCCGGTGAAGATCGGAGCCGGCGGCGTTGAGCAGATCATCGAAATCAACCTCACCGATGAGGAAATGACCGCGTTGAAGAGTTCAGCCGCCTCGGTGCAGGAACTGGTGGACGTCATGGCCACCGCAAAAGCCGAAGCATAACGGACCCCTGATACCAACGAACACTGCAGGGGCGGGATTCGATTCCGCCCCTGTTTTTGTTGGACCCTACCCATGGCAGCGCTGCGACCCCGCTGCCGCATCCGGGTGAGGCTGTCGCCACGGTTTGGGCGCATTACGGACAGTAGGCGGTGAAACACGTTTGCCCTTGCATCGGATGTGCGCGGAATCCGCTCCCTCCTGTGTATAATATTAAAAATGTCCAATATTGGAGGTGGCCCGCATGGCCGAGCGGACTGAACTGGAACGTGAATTGCTGGCGAAGGCCGCTCAATACCTGCCGGGAAATTCCACCGGCAACACCAATTACCCTCAGGAATTGAATTTCCTCGTCCGCGAAGGCAAGGGCGGTCGCGTCTGGGACGTGTCCGGCAACGAATATGTGGACTGGCTGATGGGTTCGGGTCCCATGATCCTGGGGCACGCTCACCCGGCGGTCACCGAAGCGGTGCTGGACGCAGTGGGGCGCGGTTCCACATTCTTCGCCAACAACGATCAGGCGGTGATGCTGGCCGAAGAGTTGGTACGCGCGATCCCTTGCGCGGACAAAGTGCGGTTCACCACCAGCGGGACGGACGCCTGTTTTCAGGCCATGCGCGCCGCTCGCGCCCACACCGGCAAGGAGAAAATCCTCAAGTTCGAGGGCGGGTTCCATGGCACCAGCGACTACGCCATGATGTCGGTGTTTGCCTCTGCCAGCGTGGAGTTTCCGCAGGCTGAGGCCAACAGCGCCGGCATCCCGCAGGCGCTCAGCGACCTGATGTTGATCTCGCAATTCAACGATTTGGAGACTACGGCAGCCATTATCGATGCGCACAAGGACGAGTTGGCGGCAGTGATTGTAGAACCGCTCCAGCGCACGTTGGCCCCGAATCCCGGGTTTCTGGCGGGTCTGCGGAAGATAACCGCTGACGCGGGCGTTCTGCTCATCTTCGACGAGGTGGTCACCAGTTTCCGTCTCGCCTACGGCGGCGCCCAGGAGTTCTACGGCGTGACGCCGGATCTGTGTTCCGTCGGGAAGATCATGGGCGGCGGCTATCCGTTGGCCGCTGTGCTCGGCAACGACGACGTTATGTCAGTCTATGATCGGGCTTCAGTCTCGTCAGATAGTTACGTTGACCAAATCGGAACGCTCAACGGCAACCCCATTGCCTGCGCCGCCGGCTTGGCCACGCTGGCGGAACTCCGCAAAGACGGGGTGTACGACCGACTCCACGAGGTGGGCGGCAGAATCCGGCGCGCCCTGGTGGACGCTTGCACGGAGGAAGGTTTCACAGTGCAGAGCGTTGGCGAGGACGCCATCTTCGATATCTACTTCTCGGAGCGCCCCATCCACAACTTCCGGGATGGTCTCACCGCGGACTCGGCGACCCTTGCCAAGTTGAACGCGGGGTTGTTGGAACGCGGCATCATCAAATCCTGGCCGCAGAAATTCTACACATCCGTCGCGCACACCGACGCCGACGTCGATCAGACCATCGCGGTCATCCGTGACGTGGCGCCGACCCTTCGAAACTGAGCCCCGGAGCCCGTCAGGGAACAATCGGAGACAGCAAGGGGGCGGGTCCGAAAACCCGCCCCTTCACTTTGCGATCCCGTTGCGCGACCTAACGCCGGCGCAACTTCACTTCCAATGGGCCGGTGCTGACGATGTGCCGCTTCAAGCCCAACTCGCCCGGTGATATTCCCATCGCCAACCCGATCAACTGCGGCATGTGAAGGATCGGCAGGTCGATGGATCGCCGGGCCTGCGACGCGGCCTTCGGCTGAAAACCATCGAGGTTCAGGTGGCACAACGGACACGGCGTCACCATTGCATCTGCGCCCAGGTCCTTCACTTCAGAGGTATGCTTGCCCACCATGGCCATGGAATTGCGCTGGTTGATGGTCAGAATCGGGAACCCGCAGCAACGGGTCTTGCCCTCGAAGTCCACCAACGTCGCGCCCAGCAGTTCGATCAGCATCTCCAACGACTGCTGACGCTCCGGATGGTCTGCGATGTCCAGGGCTTCCGTCGGCCTCACGATGTAGCAGCCGTAAAAAGGCGCAATTTTCAACTCGTTCAACGGCCGCGTGACCAACGCGCCGAGACGGTCCAGACCGTAGTCTTCGATCAGGATCCAGAGCAGGTGCTTGGGTTCGCTGTTGCCGCTGTACTCAAGGCCTTCTTCGGCCAGGTGCGAGTTGATCTCCGCCAGGTATTCCGGGTTGCGCATACGGTGGTTCGCCTGAGACATCACACCCTGGCAGGTGCTGCAGATAGTCAGGATGGGCAGACCCATCTGCTCCGCCTTGGCGAAATTGCGGGCATTCAACGTGTCCCCGAAAAGTTGGTTCTTCTCTTGAATCACGCCGGCGCCCGTACAGGTCCAACCGGGTATTTCTTCCAGTTCGATACCCATGCGGCTGCACACCAGGCGCGCCGCCGGGTAGAGTTCGGGTGCGCCTCCCTGCGATACGCAGCCCGGGAAAAAGGCGTATTTCACTGGTTCCTCCTGAGGTCCGGCCCAGACACGAAGCGTTATGAATGATCTCGCCCCGCCAGCGCCGACGAATTCCTATGTGATTGCGTGGGCGCGGCCCCTAGCCAAAGGGTGAGTTATTGCTCACCTGTGGCGCGGCCGGCTCCGGTTGGGTTCTGTTGAATATTCTCCGAACCGCCTCCACGTTGTCCACGTTCTTGTGCATGATAGGCGGCATCTTGCCACGCCGCATGGCACGGAACGCCACCGGCATATAGTCCATCAACGCGGGCAGGTTCATCATGCCCACGGATTTGATGGGAAGGCGCAATTCATCAAGCCGTCCACTGTGTCCCACCGACTCGGTGAAGGCGTCGGTGTGCCGAGCGCCGTTGTTGTTGTCGTAACCCGCTTGGATGGCCTGTTCCCGTATCGCCATGATGCGGTCCATCGGCGCAACTCCCTTGGGGCAGGCTTGCACGCATTCGTTGCATCGTGTGCAGTCCCAGATGCCCGTGGGTTCGCTCAACGCCCAAAGCCGCTCCATCGACACGCCTTCAGCGTCGCCGTCCCGGGGGTCGGCGGTAAACCGGTACGCCTTGGCCAGCGCGGCCGGCCCCAGGAAGGTCGGGTCCACTTCCAGCACGGTGCAGTCGGAGACACACGCGCCGCACATGATGCACGCGGTGACTCCAGACAGGTGGAGCATGGCATCGTTGGAAACGATGTACTCGCCTTCAGGTTCGCGTCCCATGTGTTTCAGATACGGGTCCACGGCTTCGATTTTTTCCCAGAACATATCGAAATTGACCACCAGGTCTTTCATCACCGGCATTACACCCGCCGGTTCGACCGTGATCACGCCGTCCTGCACCACCGAGTTGACGATGGTTTTGCAGGCCAGCCCCGCGTGTCCGTTGATCCTCATGGCGCACGAACCGCAGATGGCGCTGCGACATGAGCACCGCAGCGACAGCGTACCGTCGTTATCCTCTCGGATCTGAATCAACGCGTCCAGGACCGTGGCGTTGTCCGCGATGGTGACGGGAAATTCCTCCCAGTACGGCAGACGACGTTCGTCCTCCGCCTCCGGATCCTGTCGTTTTACCCTGATCGTGACGTCCATGTCCTAGTACTTCCTTTCTTCCGGTGTCCAATTGGTGATGGTGACGGGCAATTCCGAAATCTCGGGGCCACCCTCGCCCCTGGTCAGCACGATATGGTGCAGCCATTCTTCGTCGTTCCGTTGCGGATAGTCCACGCGGAACTGGGCCCCGCGGCTTTCCTTCCGTTCCAGCGCACCCACCGCAATGGTATCCGCGCAGTCAAGCATGTAGCCCAGCTCGAGGGCGAATACGAGATCGGTGTTGAAGGTCTTGCCCTTGTTGTGCACCGGCACGTTTTCGTAACGGCGGCGCAGGTCGTGCAGATCCCCCAGAGTTTCCTGGATGCCCTCTTCGTTACGGAATACGGCAACATTGCGGTTCATGGAGTCGCCCATGTCCTTGCGAATCGAAGCCCACCGGTCGCCATTCTCCGGCCGGTCCAGCATCTCCTGGATTCGGCGGGTTTCACGGGCCAGGGCCATGTTCACGTCGAAATCGGCGAAGCCCACGTTTCTGACCAACTCGGCGGCGTGGTTGCCAGCGCGTTCGCCGAATACGATGGTGTCCAGCAGCGAGTTGGCTCCCAGGCGATTGCCGCCATGCACGCTCACGTTGGCGCATTCTCCGGCCGCGTACACGCCTTCCAGGTTGGTGCGTCCTTCAATGTCGGTCTTGATGCCACCCATGATGTAATGCATCCCCGGGCGGATCGGAATGGGCTCGCGGATCATGTCGGCGCCCGCCAGGTCGATTCCGATTTCGCGGATCTGGCTCAACTTCTCCAAAATGAGCGCTTCCCCCAGGTGGGTGCAGTCGAGGTACACGCACCCGTCCACGCCGTTGCCCCCGTTGATCTCGGTTTGCTCAGCGCGAGATACCACGTCACGGGAGGCCAGTTCCATCATGTTGGGCGCGTATTTTTCCATGAACCGGTTGCCGTCTTTATCCCGCAAATACGCGCCTTCACCGCGCGCGGCTTCCGAGATCAATACGCCGCTGCCCGCCAGGGTCGTCGGGTGGTACTGGACCATCTCCATGTCCATGAGTTGCCCACCGGCATTGTAAATCAGACCCATGCCATCGCCGGTTACGATCAGCGCGTTGGTGCTCGGTTCAAAGAGTCGGCCGCAGCCGCCGGTGCAGAATATGACCGTCTTGGCGCGGATCACGTGCAGGTCGCCGGTGCGTATATCGAGCGCCGCGACGCCGGCCGCTCTGCCTTCTTCCATGATCAGCGCGGTCACGAACCATTCTTCGTATCGTTGGACGCCGGATTTTATCAACTGCTCGAACATCACATGCAGCAGGGCCTGTCCGGTGAAGTCGCCCACGAAGAATGTGCGGGCGCGCCTCTGACCACCGAACGCGCGGGTACCCAACCGGCCTTCGTCGTCCCGGTTGAACGTCACGCCCATGTGCTCCATGTCAATCAGGGAGGCGCCGGCCTGCCGGCACATCACTTCGATCGCGTCCTGATCGCCCAGGAAGTCGCTGCCTTTGATGGTGTCGTATGCGTGGTCTTCCCAGTCGTCGCCTCGATCCAACAGGGCGGCGTTGATCCCGCCCTGGGCAGCGTTGGAGTGGCTGCGCACCGGATGCACCTTGCTGATGATCGCCGTGTTTGCGCCGCCGGCGCGGGCAGCGATGGCGGCGCGCATACCGGCCAGTCCAGCGCCGACAACCAGAACGTCGTGTTGCAAATCCTCTGGCATTTGTGATTTCCTCCAACCGGGTAAATGGTCCCGGTTACCTGTGGCGCAAGATCGATTCAGCGGCGCGCCTGTTTTTGACGGCTAATTATCCCCCAAGACGCGCATTGCTAGCAACAGGGCTGCCACGCTCTTGGCGTCGCGTATGGTTCCGGCAGTGACCAGGTCCATCACTTCCTCAAATGGCAACCGGACCACCTCGATGAATTCGTCATAATCGGCGTCCAGTCGCGAGGGTGTCAACTCGGTCGCCAGGTAGGCATGGATCATTTGGGTACACCATCCTGGAGCCGAGTAGAACGCTCCCAGTTTCCGCAGTCTGCCGGCGGCATGGCCGATTTCCTCGCGCAATTCGCGGGACGTGGTAGATTCGGGGTCTTCCGACCCTTCCATTTTCCCGGCGGGCACTTCTATCAGAAATTCTTTTGCGGCCTTGCGGTACTGTCGTACCATCAGCAGGTTGCCCTCACCGTCAAGTGGGACGATGCACACGGACGACGGGTGTTCCACGATCTCACGCGTGGCTTCCAGGCCGTTGGGCAGGCCGACCGTGTCGATCCGCACGCCAATAATATCTCCCTGATACGCCGGCGTCGTCCTGATGGTCGGCTCGCCTGATCCGGCGGTGGTGGGGAGAACGCGCGGAGCCATCAGCGGGATTCCAGGACAAGCATGGCCAGCAGCAGGGACGCGACGCTCTTGGCGTCCTGTATCGTGCCGTCGGCGATCTGTCCGGGAATATCGGCAAGCGGAGTTCGCACGACGTCTATGAATTCGTCCTCGTCCGAATCCAGAACCGAGGGGGTCAAGTCAGTGGCCAGGAACGCGTACATATACTCGGAGCACCAGCCGGGGGCAAGCCAGAAGGCCGTCAACGGCGACAGGGTTTGCGCGGTGTGCCCGATCTCTTCCTGCAATTCGCGCCGTGCGGAGGCCTCCGGTTCTTCTCCCGGCTCTATGCCTCCGGCCGGCACTTCGAGCAGAAAACTCTCGGTCGGTTTCCGGTACTGGCGCACCAACAGCACGTTGCCGTCATCGTCCACGGGGACCACGCAGATGGAGGGATCGTGATCGACTATCTCACGGGTGGTTTCCCGGCCGTTGGGCAGGAGAATGGTGTCCACGCGCACATCGATAATGCGCCCGCTGAACACCGATCGCGTGGCGATGGTGGGTTCGGTATTTTCTGCAGCCGTCAAAGTGATTTCACCGCCCCTGGAAGCTGAAACCCAGCCTACGCGTGAGGGTCGCCCAGAAATAATTCGGCTCATTTGCCCGCAGGAACCGCGCGCGGTAAGGGCTGCGGGTAATGCGGACCCAATCACCCGGGTCGATGGGATGATTCTCGAAACCGTCCACGCTGATGGTGGCTTCCTGCGAGCCCTCCAGGTGGAAATCAACGCTGCTGGTGGGCCTGAGCACCAATGGCGTCGTCAATCCAACGTGGGACGCCAGCGGGGTCAGGACAACGTCGTCGGACAGCGGATCGATGATCGGCCCGCCGGCTGCGAAGCTGTAACCGGTGCTGCCGGTGGCGGTGGCAAGTATCACCCCGTCCGCCCGGAAGGTGGACACGTCGGCGCTATCGATGACGGCGCGTACCGTGATCACCCTCGACACCCGGCTACGGGAAAGCACGATATCGTTGAGGGCGTGGTACGGCCCCTGCGTGGTTGGGGTTTCGGTTTCGCCCGTCGCCCGCTTGTGCACCACCGCCATCAGCATGCTGTGCTCGGATACGCGGGCTTCACCGTCAAGGTAGCGGGGCAGCTGGTCCATGACGCCCGGCACCGTCAATTCCGTCATGAAACCCAACCGGCCCATGTTGATGCCCAGCAGGGGAACCCCGGTTGGCGCGACGGCGCGGTTCACTCTGAGGATGGTGCCGTCACCACCAATCGTGATCACGAGGTCGGTATCTTTGGCCCGCGTGGCGAGGTCGTCAGCATCCTCCGCCCTGAGGATCCAACTGTTGGAACCCAGGTTGAGTTCGCCCACTATGGCGTGTGCCAGGTCAAGGGTCTCCGGTATCAGGTCGTTGTACGCAATTCCGACGGTTGGCATTGTCGATCACCCACCCCCGAGCACGGAAACCGCGCGCTCCGCCGCTCCCAACAGAGTCCCCGGAGCCACGCCCAGCCACAACAGGGCCAGCGTCGACACGCCCAACGCCACGTTGACCGGCCACGATGCTCCTACACGCTCAGTGTCCAATGGCGTCTGCAGGAACATCACCTTGATGACCCTCAGGTAGTAGTAGGCCGATACCACGCTGTTGACCACGCCGATGATGACCAGCCACGTCATGAGGGACTCGCCCGTGTTTATGGCCGCCGCGAACACATAGATTTTCGCGATGAATATCCCGGTGGGTGGCACCCCGACCAACGCGATGAGCGCCAGCGCCAGCGCAATCGCCAGGAACGGCGCCCTCCGTAGCATACCGGCATAGTCGTATATCTCGTCGCTGTTGATTCGGTTGCCGATGCAAACGATGGCGAAGAAGGCGGTGAGGTTCGCCGCGGTGTAGGCGGCGAGGTAGAAAAGGACGCTACTGGGCCCGAAACTTGCGGTGCCCCCGGCGGATGCCACCGCGGCCACACCTACCAGTATGTAACCGGCGTGGGCCACCGTGCTGTATCCGAACATCCTTTTGATATTGCGTTGCGCGATGGCGACCAGGTTGCCGACGGTCATGGACAAAGCCGCCAATCCGGCCAGCAGCACCCACCAGTCTCCCTCCAACGCTTCAAAACCGATGTAAAAAACGCGCAGGACGAGCGCAAAAGCGGCGGCCTTGCTCGCCACCGAAAGGAACGCCACCATCGGAGTCGGCGCTCCCTCATACACATCAGGCACCCACATCTGGAACGGCGCCGCCGACATCTTGAACCCGAAGCCGACCAGCAGCAACACCACCGCCAGCAGAACCGCCAGACTCCCGAAGGGGAATGCGCCGGCAGACGCGCTGGCGCTGAGCGCCACGGCGATCTCTTCGAGCCGGGTGCTGCCGGT
The DNA here is from genome assembly GCA_963668585.1 of Dehalococcoidia bacterium. GTDB lineage: Bacteria > Chloroflexota > Dehalococcoidia > Lucifugimonadales > UBA3495 > Bin87. The sequence continues at coordinate 2,950,330 of OY764869.1, forward strand.
GAAGCCGTATATCAGCGCCATGCCGTAGAGCATCAATGCGCTGCTCAATGCGCCGATGATGAGGAATTTCATGCCGGCTTCGCTGGAGCGCCCGTTGGGGAGGAACGCCGCCAGCGCCGCCAGCGGCAAGGTGATCAACTCCAACGCGATATACATGGTGATCAGTTCGCTGGCGCCGGCCAACAGCATCATGCCCGTGGCAGATAGCAGCAGGAGACCGAAAAACTCGCCCTGCAGGCGTTCCATCCGACGCACGTAGTCGGTTGACACCAGCACCACCAGGCCAACCGCTGCCAGGATCAGGAAATTGAAGAACAGGGAGAATTTGTCGATGGACAGGGTGTAGAGGATGACCGACCCTTCGGCTGTCAATCCGCTCTCTCCCGACGCGGCGAGGTCGGCCACCTGCCACGCGCTCAGGGCCGCCGGAACCGCCAGTCCAATGAACGACAATCCCACCAGCAGGCCGGTACGCCGGGTGACCAGATCCACAACGATGACCAGCATCGCCAGGGCGGCCAGCGCAAGGTGCGGTGAAACCAGGTACAGATCGTAAGCGGTCATATCCTGCTGCGACTCTTGTTCAGTTGGTGGCGCCCGCCACGCCGACGTTGTAACCGTGGATAATTGGCTCCAGCCCGTCGCGGAAGACGTCGGTAAGCCATGCCGGGTAGATGCCCACCACAAATATGCTGATGACCAGCAGCGCCAGGGGAACCATCTCGACCGGCGATGCGTCGGTCAGGTTGTCCCAGCGCGCGGGTCGCGGGCCGAACATGGTGCGTTGGATCATCCACAGGATGTATGCGGCGGCCAGGATGATGCCCAGTACAGCGAGAATCGTCAGCACAGGGAAAGCCCGGAATCCGCCGAAGAACACCAGCAACTCGGAAACGAACCCGCTCATCGCCGGCAATCCCAGTGATGCTGCGCCGGCCACCAGGAACGCACCGGCCACCAATGGCATACGGTTGGCCAACCCACCCAGGTCAGGTATGTAACGGGTGTGCGTTTTTTCGTAAAGGATGCCCACCGCCACAAACAGCAGTCCCGTAATGGTTCCATGAGTGAATAACTGCATCGCCGCACCGGTGAGGCCAGCGTCCGTCAGCGCTCCGCTGGCCGCCGCGACCGAACCGATTCCAAGCAGCACCAGACCCATGTGGCTGACGCTTGAGTAGGCGATCAACCGCTTCAGGTCCGTTTGACGCAGCGTGACCACTGCCCCGTAGAGCACGCTGACTACGCCCAGAATCACAATGGGCAGCGCGTAGGTGTGCAACTGCTCGGGGAACATTCCGGCGTTGACTCTCAGCAGGCCGTAACCGCCCATTTTCAGCATCACGCCGGCCAGCATTACGCTGCCGGCGGTGGGCGCATCGGTGTGCGCGTCGGGCAACCAGGTGTGTACCGGCCAGGTCGGTAGCTTCACGGCGAATGCTACGAAGAACAGCCAGAACAGTACCCCCATGGGCAACGCGGCCCTCGAAGCATCCAGAGCGCCGGCCGGTTCCAGCAAACGCGTCATGTCAAAACTGCCCACGCCGGAACTCACGAATACGGCGACGATGGCCACCAGCATGAATGCCGACCCGAGTATCGTGAACATCAGGAACTTCATCGCCGAGTATTCACGCCGCCCGGTTCCCCATGTGGAGATGAGCAGGTACATGGGCACCAGTTCCACTTCCCAGAAGAGGAAGAACAGGAGGAAGTCCAGCGAGGTGAAGACTCCCATGACCGCCGTTTGGAGCACGAACAGCCAGACGAAATATTCTTTGACGCGGGTGTTGATGTGGAAGGACACGAACACTGCGCACAGGCCCAGCAGTCCGGTGAGCATCACCAGGGGAGCGCTGATGCCGTCCACTCCCAACAGATAGCTTGCCTGCACCGTCCCGGTGTCTATCCAATCGATGCGGTCGATGAGTTGGAACCGGTCTCCCCCGGGCCGGAACATCACGAACACTACGACCGACAGCGCCAGGTCAGCCAGCGCCACCGCGCCAGCGATCCACCGGACCGCCCGGTCGGTTCGCGCCACGCCCGTGGCCAACACCAGCGCGGCTACCGCCGGCAGAAAGACGGTGGCAGTCAGCAGTCCATTGAATCCACTCAGCATCGTCGATTACCCAAGGATCAGATAGAGCACAATGATGACAACGCCGCCCGCGGCCGCGACCAGCGGATAAGTCTGGACCTGACCGTTCTGGGCCAGCGCGATCAGGCTGCCGATGTTCCGCGAAATCCAGCCGACCAATCCCACTATCCCGTCCACGATGTTGCGGTCCACCCAGTCTGTGATGGCGGCAACCAGGCGATAGAAGAGACGCCCGACAATCAATCCCTCGTAGAGATGGTCAAGGTAATACCGTTGCGCCAACACGGTGTGAACCGGGCCGCCTTTGGTCAGCGGGTCCGCATTGGTGAACGGCCTTGGCCAGGCATAGGTCAGCACAGCCAGACCAATGCCCACCAACGCCACAACGTTGGAAATTATCGCCATCTCGATACTGAACGGCGGCGCATGGTGTCCGTTATGCAGACCGGAGGCGAAGTACTCCGTGAGCCAGTGCGACGGTATCAACCCGAACACGCTCTTGACCCCGATGGGATTGGCGATCCATCCCGCGATGACTGCGCTGATGCCCAGGAAACCCATGGGCAATACCATGACCCAGGGAGATTCTCCCAGATGCACATGGTGGCTGACGCCCGTGGGAGCGGGTTGCCCCACTTCCTCGCAATCGTGCAACTCCTGCTCGCCGCCGCCGCGAAACTCACCGTGGAATGTTAGATGCACCATGCGGAAGGAGTAAAACGCGGTCATCAGCACGCCAACAAGCAGCAGAATGAACACCAGCAGGCTGACCGACGTCTCCACCGCACCCGTGCCCAACCAGGCTTCCAGCAGGATCTCATCCTTGCTCCAGAACCCTGCCAGCGGGAATATGCCCACCAGGCTCAGCGCTCCGATGACCGTCAACCAGTAGGTGAACGGCATCGCCTTGCGCAACCCGCCCATGTACATCATGTTGAAGGTGCCGGCTGCATGGTTGACGCTTCCCGCTCCCAGGAACAGCAGCGCCTTGAAGAACGCATGGGTGAAGAGGTGGAACAGCGCGGCATTGTATGCCCCGATGCCCAGCGCGGCCATCATGTAGCCCAACTGGCTCACCGTGGAATAGGCCATCACCCGCTTGATGTCGTTGGCCGCGAGGCCCATGGTCGCCGCGAACACGGCGGTGAACGCCCCGATCAGAGCCACCACCATCATCGCGCCTTCCGACTCGGAGAACACGGGGAAAAACCGGCCCACGAGGAAAACCCCTGCCGCCACCATCGTCGCGGCGTGGATCAACGCGCTCACCGGGGTCGGGCCCTCCATGGCATCGGGGAGCCAGGTATGCAAGGGGAACTGGCCGCTCTTGCCGGCCGCCCCTGCGAACAGGCCCAGACATAGCCACAGCAACGCTCCGCCGGCCACGATGCCCGCGCCTCCTGCCGCTATGGGCGCGGCCGCGGCCCAGATGTCGGGGATGTGCAGTGCATTCAACCCGTGTACCGCGAAATCGTCCGCATGGAAGAACAGGTAGATTATCGCCAGCAGGAAACCCACGTCGCCAATGCGCGTGATGATGAATGCTTTCTTTGCCGCCGCCGCCGCAGAAGGCCGGTTGTGCCAGAACCCAATCAGCAGGTATGACGACAGTCCCACCAATTCCCAGAACACGTACATCTGGACGATGTTCGAAGCCAACACTAAACCGATCATGGACGCGCTGAACAGCGACATATAGGCGTAGTACCTGGCGAAACTCTCGTCGCCGTCCATGTAGCCCAACGAGTAAATCTGCACCATCAGGCTTACGCCCGTCACCACCACCAGCATCACGTTGGTCAGCGGATCGATGAGCAAACCCATCTGCACCGCCGCGCCGGGCGCCAGATCCAGCCACAGGTGCGGCGCAAACTCGTACACCACAGCGTGCGCCGACGACTGCAGCAGCCACAGCGACAGCACGAAGCCAACGCCCAACGCGGCGATGGTCAGGTAGCCGGCCAACTTGGCCACGCTCGGGCCCAACGGCCGTATCACCGCGCCAATCACCAGGAATGACGCGACGGGCAGCAGGAATATCGCCCAAACCAGTGCTTCGTTCAGCATTGCCGGCCTGTCCTCACAGTTTCCGGACGATTTCTTCGGCTACGTGCTCTCGTCCCTTGGGCACGTAGATGCGAAACGGCACGCGTTCGCTCCAGTCGCGGATATCTCCTTCCGGCAGGATGCGGCTAGGGAGTCCCTCGGCTTCAAGGACTTCCTTCCAAACCTCGGCGGCCATCAGGTTGGGGGCGCGTTTGAATTCTACCCACATGATCGTTTCGTCTTTGCTCTTGCCTTTGGGTACCTGGTCAGTGGCGCATCGCCGCCGCGTCGGTGAGGTCCACGCTTTCATTGGTGCGGAACATCGCGAAAACGATCCCAAGACCCAGCGCGATTTCCGCAGCCGCGACCGTGATGATAAACACGGCGAACACCTGGCCGGTCAACACGGCGGACAGTGTTTCCTGCACCGCGTAGGGAGCCAACCAGCGTCCCATCGCCACCAGCGTCAGATTCACGCCGTTGAACATCAACTCTATGGACATGAGCACGGCGATGAAATTCCTTCGCGCCAGTGCTCCGTAGAGTCCGATGCAGAACAGCACGGCGGCCACCACCAGCATCGATTCGAGGGACATGAAACCTACCTCCCCCGCCCGCGCGCCAAGGCCAGTCCGCCAATGGCAGCCGCCAGCAGCAGCAGCGAAACCGCCTCAAAGGGCAGCACGAATTGACCGATGAGCAAATCCGCCAGTCCACCGCCGGCCACGCTATCCACTTCCTGAGCCGACAGCCCCGAATCCACCAGGCGCGACGCGTCCGGTATTCCCACGGCCTGCGTCTGCGCGATCTGGGATTTGGTCTCTAGACCCGCTCCGGCCAACGTCGTCCAATCGGTGGTGACCGCTGTGAAAACCATTGCCGTCAGCAGAAGCACGGACACCACCGCCGCCGGTATCTGCAACCGGTTTGGCGCGTTGCCTTGTTGGACGTCCCGCGTGAGCATCACCCCGAAGATGAACAACACCGCGATGGCGCCGACATAGATCAGTATCTGGACGACGGCCAGGAACTCGGCGTTCATCAGCACGTAGAAACCGCCGACTGCCACGAATACGGTAGCCAGCAACAGCGCCGCCCGGAACAGGTCGCGCACCATTACCACGCCCACCGCGCCGGCAATCGCCGTCACCGCCAGGGCCCAGAAGACTACCTGCTCAAACCACATTTAGGCGTCGCCCCCGGCGTCCTGACCGTCGGTGTTGCCCTCGGACAGGCGCATGCCGGCCTTCTCGTGCCGGTGCCAACGCCAACTCTCGCGGCCAACTTCCCGCCAACCCAACGGCCGGCTGACGCCTGGCCGGTATTCCATACCCTCAAGCTGGGGCCGGAACCACGTGCTGGGATGCTTGTCGGCCTGCCGCAAACGGTCGATCGTGATCACCAGGTCGGTGCGCTTGTATTGACCCTCTTCAAACCCGCTGCCCATGAAGAGCGCGTCGTATGGGCAGGCCTCCACGCACAGCCCGCAGAACATGCAGCGCTGCAACTCGATGTCGAAGGTCTCCAGGAGGTATTTGTCCCCCTGGAGCGGAGCGGTTTCGCTGGGCGACGTGACGATCTTGATGATGCCCAGCGGGCAATACTTTGCACAGGAGGCGCAGCCCGTGCATCGTTCTTCGTACCAGGTGAATTCCTCGCCCCGGAACCGCGGGTGCTGCTTCAACCGCTCCTCCGGATACGACGTCGTGAACGGTTTACGCGCCAGATTGGTCAGCGTCACCAGCAGACCTTTAGCCATTTCAAGCCCGTACATCGCGTCTCCTCCCCTGGGTCAGCCCACTTCAATCGTCGAAACGCCGCGCACTACCGGGGCGGTAGCGGCCACCGTCTGTGAACTCGCCTGTACCTTTTCCCGGATGATCCGCCCGAAGAACGCGATTGACGCCGCCGCCACCACGATGTTTATCGCCGCCATTATCCACAGGTCCGAAGTGGTCAAGACCCCGTTGGCGTCCCGCAGGAAGAACACTTCCAGCACCACGGCTGCCAGGTTGATGATGCTCAACGGCATGAGGAACTTCCAGCACACCGCCATTATCTGGTCCAGCCGCAGCCTGGGAAAAGTGGAACGGATCCACACGAAAAGGAAAATCCCGATGAAGGTCTTGATCAGGAACCACAGCCAACCCAGCCAGTCGGCCACCGGGCCGGCCCATCCTGCGAGGAACAGGGTGGCGATCAACCCCGAGACAAACAATGCGCCGCCGAACTCGGCCGCCTGGATCAACGCAAACTTGATGCCGCTGTACTCGGTGTGGTAACCGGCGATGATCTCCGATTCCGCCTCGGCCACGTCAAACGGGGTCCGGTTCAGTTCGGCGGACATTCCCGCCAGAAACACGAAGAAGGCCAGGGGCTGCACCAGGAAGAACGGCACGGCCTGCGCCACCACGATATCGCCCAGCGACATGGAGCCGGCCACCACAACCACGCCCAATAGGGACAGCACCACCGGCACTTCATAGCTGATCAACACGGCCACGGCGCGGCCCGCTCCGAACAGCGCATAGCGGTTGTTAGACGCCCATCCGGCCGTGAAAATCGCGATGGACGTCAGTGAACTGACCGCCAGGATGAACAGCACGCCCACGTTGAGGTCAACCAGCGCCACATCCTTGGCGAAGGGTATCACTGAGGTCGCCAGCAGCAACGACGCAACCATGATCACGGGGACTGCTGTGAAAGCCAAACGGTCGGCGCCGTAGGGTATTATGTCCTCTTTGGTGATCAGCTTGACAAGATCTGCAATTGGTTGGAGGGCTCCGAATGGCCCCCAACGGTTAGGGCCCACGCGGTTCTGGAACCTGCCCAGCAACCGCCTCTCGCCCCAGCTAACGATCGCCGCGCCCAGCAACACCGCGTTGATCAGGATCAGCATGATGACCACGCCGGCGACCACGTAGGACAGCCAGCAAGGCAGAACGTGCGCGGCCAACCCATAGATCCAGTAGAAAAGCGGGTTGCCGCCCAGCATCCCGTCCGGGCTGAGCATATTGTCGGGGGTGAGGATGCAGCGCATTACCTGTCAACCTCGCCCATGTTGATGTCAACACTGCCCAGCGAGACGATCATATCCGCAAGCTTCCAACCAAGCAGGAGGTGTTCTGTGATGGTCAGATTGATGAGAGAAGGAGAACGGATTTTACACCGGTACGGCGATACTCCGCCGTCGCTCACCAGATAAAACCCTAGCTCTCCCTTTGAAGCTTCCACCCTGCCGTAAGCTTCGGCTCCGGCCTCCGCGCGCAAAACCAACGGCAGTTCCAGGCGCACCGGACCCGGTTCGATCTGCGCGATGCACTGCCTGACTATGCGCAAACTCTGCCGTACCTCCTGCATGCGAACCCAGAAGCGGTCGTAGTTGTCGCCAGCGCTGCCCACGGGGACGTCGAACTCCACCTGATCGTAGGCGTCGTATGGCGCCATTTTGCGCCAATCCCAATTGACGCCGCTGGCTCGCAGCACCGGGCCGCTGACCGAGCAATTAATGGCAACATCGGCGGGAAGCGGGCTCACGCCGCGCGTTCGCACCATCAGGATTTCATTGTTCAGCAGCAGGTTTTCCAATTCTTCCAGTTCGCCTTCGAAATCATCGAGGAACTGGTCCAGCGCCGGCCAGAAATCTGCCGGCGCGTCCGAAAAGACGCCGCCCGGCCTCATGTAACTGACGGTGATTCGGGCGCCGCACAGCATCTCGAAAAGGTCAAGGATCCGTTCCCGGCTACGGAACGTGTACATCAGCGGCGTCCCGAAGGCGCCCAGTTCCTGCACGAAGAATCCCACGGCGATCAGATGACTGGCGACACGCTGCAACTCCGCCGCCAGCGTCCTGAGGTACTTGCCCCTGGGCGGCGGTTCGATGCCGAGCAGTTGCTCCACCGCCAGGCAGTACGCCTGGTTGTTGATCATCGACGACGTGTAGTCGAGGCGGTCGGTCAGCGTCACCACCTGGACATAGTTGCGTTCTTCGGCCAGTTTTTCGGACCCACGGTGCAGGTATCCCAGCACCGGCTCCACTTCCACGATGTCCTCGCCGTCGAACGTGATGCGTACCCGGAACACTCCGTGCGTGCTCGGATGCTGCGGCCCCACGTTGACCGTCATCGGTTCGGTTCGAATCGTCATGGTCCAGTTCGCCGGGCGACTACAGGAAGTCCTTGCGGAGCGGATGGCCGTCGAATCCTTCCCAGAGCATGATGCGTTTCATGTTCGGATGGCCGGTGAACCTGATGCCCATCAGATCCCAGATTTCCCGTTCCTGGAAATCGGCTCCCTTCCACACGTTCACCACCGAGGCGGCCGTAGGTTCCTCACGACCATAGACCCGGCTCCGGATAACGCCGGTATGTTCTTTGGACAATGAAGTGAGGTGGTACACCAACTCAAAATGCTCAACGTAATCGACCGCGCTGACGGAGTTCAGAAACGCGAAATCGAGATCGGCATCGTCGCGGACGAATCCCGCTACATCGCCCATGGTTTCCGGCCGCACCCATACCGCCGATTCGTCCCAATCAACCACCGCATCCGGGATCGCTTCCCGCAAGCGTCCCGCCAGGGTTTCTCCGGGTATCGCCACGATGGTCACGGCTTGAAACTCCGGTCGCCCACGTTGCGATACTTCTTGATCTTTTCGTGGAGTTCCATGATGCCGTACAACAACGCGTCGGGCCGCGGCGGACACCCGGGGACGTACACATCCACGGGTATGATGTGATCCACGCCGGGCACCACGCTGTACGATCCATAATACGGCCCGCCGCTGGTGGCGCAAACTCCCATGGAGATGACCCACCGCGGTTCCGCCATCTGCTCATAGATGCGTTTGATTGGCGGTGCCATTTTCCATGTTACGGTTCCGGCCACGATCATGAGGTCAGCCTGCCTGGGCGATGCCCGGAACACTTCCATGCCGAACCGGGAGATGTCGAACCTCCCCATCGCGGTCGCCATCATCTCAAACGCGCAGCACGCCAGGCCAAACGAAACGGGCCACAGCGCGGATTTGCGGCTCCAGTTGACCAGGGCGTCCACCGACGTGACCATCAGGTTGCGCTTCAGGTCGTCGGGCACCTCTATGGATGGAACCTCGATGGGGGACTGCGATGCTGCAATGAGATCATTGACGGTTTGCCCTTCGGATCGGTCAATATCCCAGGTCCGCGCGTGCAGCGGCCCGCCGACCGACGGTAGTTCAAAATGTGTAGATTCCACCATCTTGCCTATCCCTGCCATTCCAGGTCCCGTTTGCGCCACGCGTATGCCCACGCCAGCAACAGGATTCCGACGAACACCGCCATCTCAATCAGGGCGAACAGTTCCAGAGTCAGGAACTTGGTCGCCCAAGGGTACAGGAACACCACCTCCACGTCGAAAACAACGAACAGGATGGCAAACATGTAGTAACGGAATTGGAACCGATTCCAGGTGCCACCTATGGTTTGCACGCCACACTCGTATGTGTCGTGTTTCACAGGATCGGGACGCGCCGGCCTAATGCCAAGTCGGGAAAGGGCGAAGGACGCTCCCAGCATACTGCAAGGAACGATGATGGACAGCGCCAGGAAGATGGCGATCAGGCCGTATTGACCGAAATAGTCTTCAAGCATAATGCGGCTGCGCCCTCGGCCAGATGTAGGGTTAGCGGCAGCGGTCAAACCGCTCATCGGCCGCAAATCGTCTGGCTAAATGAGCGGCGGCATTATACCATAACGCGCGTCGGAACATATCGCACACGAGCAAGGTAAAAATGCCCTCCAACAATCGTTCACAGGACTGGAACAGCCACTTCATTCACGCCAACGGGATTCGCCATCACTACCTGGAATGGGGTGACGAGGGCGCGCAGCCCATGCTGATGTTCCACGCCACTGGTCTTTGCGCCTGGCCGTGGAAACCCATCGCCCGCCGCCTGTCGCAGAAGTACCGTGTCCTGGCCTTCGATCAGCGCGGCCACGGCGACACCGATCCATCGGACAAGGGCTACCGGTTCGAGTATGCCGGAGAGGATGTGGCCGCCATCGTGGGCGCCATGGGTCTGCGGCGGCCCTGCGTGATCGGCCACTCTTCCGGAGGTCTGGCCACCATCATCGCCGCCAGCGGGATGCCCGACCGGTTTGGCCCGGTGGCGCTGGTGGAAACCCGAGTCAGCAACGACGTTGCCACGGCCCCGACCCAGGACCTGAACCGCCGCGCCGAACGCACTCGCATGAAGCGGCCAATCTGGGAATCACGTGAAGCAATGTTTGACGCTTACCGCTCCCGCGCCGCGTTCAAGGATTGGCGCGACGAGCCTTACCGACAGTTCATCAAAGGTGGCACGCGGTTGCTCCACGACGGACGCGCGGAGTTGAAGTGCCACCCGGAAACCGAAGCGACCTTCTATGGAATGCGCGACGAATTGGCAGTGCAAAAATACCTGAAAAACCTGTCTGGACGCTGGCTCCTCCTTCTGGCGGACTACCCGGGCTGCCAACGGGTGGGCGACGCCGGTGTCCGGCAGTTTCAGGAATTGGCGCCGGGATCCGAAGTGCGGCCAATGGGCAAGGGCAGCCATTTCCTCCCCATGGAACACCCCGATGACGTGCTGGCCGCCATCGAACCCTGGTTTGACTCGCAATTGGTTGGGCCCTAACATCCACCGATGCACTGCCCCCGTTGCCGCGCCAAAATGCGACTGGACGCCCACAGACCCCACAAACAGGAGAAATGGCGTTGCCCGTCGTGCCGCGCCGTCCGCATGAAACCCGCGGCATACCGCCGACTGAAGGAAGCAAAATGACCAACGGCCCCACTGGAAACACCCCGTCTGCCCGATCAGGTCCCCTGGCCGGCCTCCGCGTCCTTGATCTTTCGATCATCGTGGCCGGTGGCACCGCCTCGTCCCTGATGGCGGATTTTGGCGCGGAGGTTATCAAGGTGGAGCGCCCAGGATCGGGCGACCCGCTACGTAACTGGGGGCCGTTCTACAACGGCGTTTCCCTGTGGTGGAAGGTCCATTCGCGCAACAAACAGTCCATCACCCTGAACATGGCTGAACCCCGGGGTCAGGACATCCTGAAACAACTGGCGGCCCAGGCCGACGTATTGATCGAAGGATTCCGCCCCGGGACCCTGGAACGCTGGAACCTGGGGCCATCCGAACTGCACGCGCCCGAAGTCAATCCGGGCCTGGTGATCCTGCGTTTCTCCGGGTTCGGGCAGACCGGCCCCTACAAAGACCGTCCCGGTTTCGGCACCATCGCCGAGTGCATGAGCGGATACATCGGGATGACCGGATTCCCCGAGACTCCGCCAAACCTCCCGCCGGTGCCCCTGGCCGACGAGATCGCTGGCGTGTTCGGAGCCATGGCAGGCATGATGGCCATCTACCGCCGCGATACTGACCGCCAAAGCGGGCAACCGGGAGCGGGACAGGTGGTTGACCTCAGCTTGTTTGAGCCTCTGTTCCGCCTGTGCATCCCGCACCTGACCATCTACGACCGTTTGGGTGAAATCCGCGAACGCATCGGCAACGATTTTCCCGACGCGGCTCCGCGCAGCCTATTTCGCACCAACGACGACCGATGGCTGGGGCTGTCCGCCACTTCTCAGAACACCTGGGAGGGTCTGGCCCGCGCCATGGGATTCGACGCGCTCCTTGACGACCCTCGTTTCGCCAACAACGCGGCGCGCCTGGAAAACAAGGACGCCCTCAATGGCATTCTGCAGTCCTGGCTTGGAGACCGCACCACCGGGGAGATCATGGACGAACTCATCCCCGCGGGTGGGGTGGTTGGCCCCGTGTACAACAGCGCCGACATCATGGCCGACCCTCACTTTCAGCAGCGCGACGATATCGTGGAAATCGAAGACCCCGAACTCGGGGAAACCAAAATGCTCGGGTTGGTTCCCAAGTTCAGCGGAACTCCCGGAGAGCTTCGGCACATGGGGCCAATGGTTGGGGAGCACAATTCCTCCGTGTACGGCGACTGGCTTGGACTGGGCCCCGACCAACTGACGGAACTGGCGACCGAGGGAATCATCTAGCATGGCCTCACCCACGCTGTTGGTAGCCACCCGCAACCCGGGCAAAATGCGTGAATACCGGCAACTCCTCTCCGATTACCCCGGCCTGCTCATTTCGCTGGACGACGCCGGGGTTGCCGACGAAGTGGAGGAAACCGGCGATAATTTCCTGGCCAACGCGATTCTCAAAGCGACGACCTACGCCGAACTCTCCGGCCATCTCACCATCTCCGATGACTCCGGGCTGGAGGTTCACGCCCTGGGCGGCGAACCGGGGGTGTACTCCGCCCGCTACGGCGGCGACGCGTGCCAATCGGACGCCGACCGCGTCGCCCTGCTTTTGGAGAACCTGGCCGACATACCTTGGGAACGTCGAATCGCACGTTTCCGCTGCGTCACCGCCTTGGCCGTTCCGGAGAGCAGTCCATCTGCGCCGACCGGCCGAGATCAGCCCCGGGTCGCCACGGTCGTCGGTTCCATCGCCGGGGTGATACAATACGAACCTGCGGGCGATCATGGTTTTGGCTACGATCCCGTCTTCCACCTCCCCTCTTTTGGCGGAACCATGGCGCAATTGCCGCTGGAAGCAAAAAACCGGGTGAGCCACCGCGCCGACGCAGCCCGCAAAGCCCGCCGTATCCTGGACGCGTTATGATAAGCGATCTCTTTGGCAGACCACTTCGCGATCTCCGCATTTCGGTCACCGACCGTTGCAACTTCCGGTGCCCGTACTGCATGCCGGCCGAAATCTTCGGCGAGGCATACCAGTTCCTGCCCAAGGACGAGATTCTGACCTTCGAGGAAATCGCCCGCCTGTCGCAACTGTTCATCGGGATGGGAGTCAACAAGCTTCGCATCACGGGCGGCGAACCCCTGCTCCGCGTCGAACTTGCGAATCTGATTTCTCAGCTCTCCTCCATTCCCGGGGCCGATGACATCACCCTCACCACCAACGGTTACTTGCTGGCGCAGCAGGCCCAAACGTTGAGCGACGCCGGACTCCATCGCATCACCGTGAGCCTGGACTCCCTGGACGATGAGGTGTTCAAGCAGATGAACGGTCGCGGGTTCGGCACCCGCCGGGTCCTGGACGGCATTCAGCGCGCAGCCGCCGCCGGCCTTACGCCGGTGAAAATAAATGCCGTGGTGCAGAAAGGCGTGAACGATCACACCATCGTTGACCTCGCCCGGCATTTCCAAGGGACCGGCCACATCGTCCGTTTCATCGAATACATGGACGTGGGCAACCGCAACGGCTGGAAACTGGACGAGGTCGTCTCTGCCGCCGAGATCGTTGCCAGCATTGATGCCGAGCTACCTCTGGAACCTGCCGACCCCAACTACGTCGGCGAGGTTGCCCAGCGCTGGCGATATCGAGACGGTTCCGGTGAAATCGGCGTGATCGCGTCCGTAACCCAGCCTTTCTGCGCCGATTGCACCCGCGCCCGCCTGTCCACGGACGGCCGGCTCTACACCTGTCTGTTCGCCACCGGCGGAACGGATTTGCGCGGTCCACTGCGAGCGGGCGCCACTGACTCTGAGATTTCCGACATCATCGGCGGGGTGTGGAATATTCGGCGCGACCGTTATTCCGAAATCCGCACCGAATTCACCGGCAACGAATCTGACGAAAATCAGCCCAAGGTCGAAATGTACCAGATCGGAGGGTGACGCAAACGACATGACCACCGATAACGCCGCCAAGCCATCCGACCGACTCACCCACCTTGCCGAGGACGGCAGCGCCCGCATGGTTGACGTGGGCTGGAAACCCGTGACCGATCGGATGGCGCAGGCCACCGGCCATGTTCTCATGCAGCCCGATACGCTGGCGCTGATCCGCGACGGCCTCATGAAAAAAGGCGACGTGCTCACCATTGCTCAACTCGCCGGGATCATGGGCGCCAAGCGGACTTCTGAGTTGATTCCCCTGTGCCACCCGCTGCCGCTGAACAAAGTGGATGTGGAACTGGCCCTGGACGAAACGGCCAGCCGGGTGAGCATCACTGCCACCGCCACCACCTCCGGCAAAACCGGGGTTGAGATGGAGGCGCTGACCGCAGTGAGCGTGGCCGCCCTGACCATCTATGATATGTGCAAGGCTGTGGACCGCGCCGTGCAGATCGACGGTATCCGGCTGCTTAGGAAGACCGGCGGCCAGTCGGGCGACGTGGACCTTACCGGTCCCTAGATTCCCCGGCGGCGGGCTTCGTCGGACAACGTCCGAACCGCCGCTACCAAGTAGATGAGGTATTCCTCGGCGGACAAATCGTCCAGCGGTTTGAATTCCTCGACCTGATCGACTTCCAATACCCCCAGGACGCCCGGTATCGCTGTCACATCCAGTTCGGCGATCGTCGCGTCCGGCGTGACCACGACACAACCCCGGTCGGTTTTCGGAGCCAATGGCGGTTCCAATTCAACCGCCTGGATCGTTGCCATCCCGAGAAAGGCGGGAAACGGGTCAAGCCGCCCGCACAGTTCCGCCAGCGACGCTTCCAGCTTTGCGATGGATTCTTCCAGAATCTGATCGATCAATTCCATAGGCCCGCTTTTCCCGCCAACCGAGGCACGGTCCGCAATTGACAATGCGCCGATGCCAGCCTTACCATAGTCGTCCGCACGACAATATCGACGATTGGTCGGGGTCGTGCCGGTGGGCGACGTAGCTCAGAGGCAGAGCGGGCGCTTCATAAGCGCTAGGTCGTTGGTTCGAATCCATCCGTCGCCACCATAAAAACAGGCAGGATCGTCTGTGGCGGTTATATCAGTAGGGGCAGGTTGAATACCTGCCCCTTTGGTTTGCAATTGCCGGCGGACTATCTGTCTGAGTCCCCAAATTCCTCGCCGAGTTCGCTGAGGAATTGTTCAATTTCCGGCGACAGGGCCACGGCGTCTCCGGTTTCACCTTCACTTTCGTCGGCGCTCCCGGTTTCTGCCTCATTGGAGTCGTAGTAGTCCTCCATCTGCTTGATCAGGCCCTGAAGGTCGGAGTTCCGCTCCACGGCCGAATTCAATTCGCGGTACTGACGCTGTCCACGGCGCACCGGCGCCAGGTCCTCGGGGATTTCCGGATACACCGATGACAACGCTTCGATCATGCGCGCGGTGCCGTTGAAATCCTCATCCAATTGAACGTACTGGGGCAGATGCACCATGAAGTTAATGGATTCGACTCCCATCCGATCAATTCCATCGGATACGAGGTTCATGATAGTGGTGGGACCCTGGTAAGTGCTGCGGCGCAGTTTCAGGTTCGGGACCGGGCGGATCTGCTCCACTGTCCCCAGCGAACCCGTAACCAGCAGCGGGCGGGTGTGCGGGACGGTGTCATACATCGCGCCGAGGCGACAATAGCGCTGGACCCCGAACCGTTCCACGATCTCCAGGATCGAGTCGGTGTACACCTCGCTGTTCGCGTGAGGTTCTCTGAGGTGCAGGAACAGGTAGTCCGGGCCGTTCTCAGTGGTTGCGTACCTGATGATGCTGTTTGGGATGCGGACCCGTCTCTCATTGTCAACGAGCCGCATACTGGGGCGATATCGCGTGAAATCGAAAAACTCCCCCGGCCGTTTCAGGCGTCCCAATTCCTTGGATCCCAGGTAACGCTCCAGCCGATTCAGGGTCAATGTCCCCACGCTGCCAACGTCCACCCATGGCCGGATCATCGCGAAAACGTGCGGTTCTCGCAACTCCGGCAGAGGTTCTTGGATTTCAAATGCACCGATCATCATAATGGGACTATCTTGCCAGACATGGCCCCGCAATTCAACCCGCCACCTGCTCCATGGCCGTTGGATTATCGCCGTTCCCAGACTGGAACCCCGGCCGCCCGGTGGTTGCGCCGTCCTGAGACTTCCCGCGCTTACTACCACTCTGCAGCATACGACCCGGAAGCAAATCTCCCACTCCGGGGTCCCCCGGAACTCGTCGCGCCACCCGCTTTGACAACTGGAAACCCCGTCCGGAAGATCGATGGCGATCGTCCCGCTGAACGCGCTGATTCACTCCGTGGCGCTCTGGCGAAGGGGCAACCGGACCGTCAGCCCCTTATGGTATCCTTGACGCCACTGAGCGCCGGAAACGATCTGAAACCGGTTTTGCCGGCGCTATTCCTGCTTTCGATTGAGGTGATTCCCAGATGGTTTCCCACACTGAGCGGATGGTGTCCGTCCGCAACGGCATGTTCAATGTACAGGTTGCCGAGGGCGGCACGGGCGATCCGCTCGTTTACCTGCACGGCGCCGGCGGCTACGTCGGTTGGCCGGACTACCTTGACCGCCTGGCGCAGGACTACCATGTGTATGCTCCGGCCCATCCTGGGGTGGCCCAATCCACCGGACTGAACAACATCGACGACCTTTGGGACCTGGTGCAATTCTTCGAAGAATTCCTGGACGCGTTGGGTATTCAGCGTTGCCACCTCATCGGCCATTCCTACGGAGGATTTTGCGCGGCCGAGCTGGCCGCACACCGCCCTGATCGCGTCTCCCGCCTCGTGCTGGTGAATTCTCTCGGATTGTGGCTCGAGGATAAGCCTGTCGCCGATTTCTTCATCCTGACGCCGGATGAGCGCCGCGAGATGATGTGGCACGACCCTGAAGGCGAACTTGCGCATGCTTACGTGGCCCAGCCCACCGAACCCGAAGCGCGCCTGGAGCACACCATGGACCGCATTCAGACGCTGCAGTCCGTTGCCAAATTCACCTGGCCCATTCCGGAGCGCGGCCTCACCAAGCGCGTACACCGCATCACGATGCCCACCCTGATAGTGTGGGGTGATTCCGACCAGGTGATACCGCCGGAATACGGCGAGGCCTTCCGCGATCTGCTGCCGAACGCGACCCTCAGCGTGATCCCGCAATGCGGCCACATTCCGCAGGTCGAACGCCCCGACGCATTTTTTGACAGTGTGCTGGGGTTCCTGCACGACTAGCTCGCACCGACTGACGACTCGTCGTCGGTTGGTCATGGCGCCATAGCCAGACGATACCCGATCAGTTTCCGGAGATTTCAAATGCCAATCGAGACCGCCCTTCAGGATGCCATCAATCGGCACATCAACGCCGAAATCTATTCTTCCTATCTCTACCTTTCCATGTCCACGTACTGCGAGTCCATCGATATGCCCGGATTCGCGCACTGGATGCGCATCCAGAGCCAGGAAGAATACACGCACGCTATGAAGTTCGTTGATTACCTTCAGGATCGCGACACCCGGGTGGCCCTGCTGCCGATTGAACAGCCGCCCATTGAGTTCGACTCGGTGGAGGACGTAATGCGGCAGACGCTTGCCCACGAGCAGCACGTGTCGGGGCTGATCAATGACCTGTACGGCGTGGCGGTGGACACCGGGGACTATGCTTCCCAGATCATGTTGCAATGGTTTATCACCGAACAGGTCGAGGAGGAGAAAACCGCCCGCGACGTGATCGCGGCCCTCGATATGGTGAAAGGCCGCAGCGACGCCCTGCTGCTCCTGGACCGGGAGATGGGCGCCCGGCCCGCCGCGTCTCCCATTGCGACTGTGGGAGCGTCTCCTGCCTGAAACCTGCACCCCGCTTCAAGCCAACGACCGGAGGCCCTGAACCGTGACCCTCAACGAATTCATCACCGATGCCCTGGACAAAGAAAACGGTTTCCTGCAGGAAGCCGTGGAGGGTCTCACCCCCGACGAGGTGGCATGGCAACCGACCTCGGACGCGAACTCCATCGGGTGGATCCTCTGGCACATGGTGCGGGTCGAGGATATGTGGATCCAATTCTTTGCCCAGTTCCAGACCGAACTTTGGGAATCAGAGGGTTGGCACGAGAAATTCGGCCTGCCCACGCGTGACAACGGCTTCGGGCACACCGCCGAACAGGTCAACAATTTCCCTCGATTGGACCTGGCACAGTTCCTCCAATACCGGGCTGCGGTCAGGAAGAACACTCTGGCTTACCTGGGTACCCTCACCCCCGGCGACATGGAGACCGTGCCGCGAGAACGTCGCCCCGAAATGTCCCTTGGAGCCATGTTCCGGCAGATCATCGGTGAAATGTATCAGCACGTGGGGCACATCGCGTACCTGCGGGGTCTCCAGGGTAGGTAAATGCCCTTCAGACGCATTTGCCAGCCGTGCTGAAAGTCTTGCCGCTGGCAATCGTTGTCGCCGGAATCCTTGCGGCCCTGGCATGTTTCTCCCCTCCGGAGGGCCCGCCGCCGCCGGATGGAAAGCCTCCGCAGGAGGAAAGACCGGCGGAAAAGGACAGATTGCCGCCGGGGGAGCCGGCCATCGCCCGGGTCATCACCGTCGGCCCGGCTCGGGCGGAATGCTACGGGCCCTTCCGTCGAATGTGCCTGATCGTGGACGGAAGGTATTTTTACGATGAAATCGACGATTTCACGCACGAGCCCGGCCACACCTACCGCCTCCGCATCGAACGCTATGACGCGTTTCCTGGCCAGAAAGAACCCCCTCAGGACGCGGGGCGTTACGGTTATCGCCTGTTGGAGGTGATAGTGAAAACCCCGGTTTCGGGCAGCGCCATGGAATCTACCATTGCTCCCAC
Source organism: Dehalococcoidia bacterium (assembly GCA_963668585.1). Taxonomy (GTDB): domain Bacteria; phylum Chloroflexota; class Dehalococcoidia; order Lucifugimonadales; family UBA3495; genus Bin87. Next base: position 2,969,057 of record OY764869.1, read on the forward strand.
GAGGGTCAACTGTCCCCGCTCCGACGAAACCTGCCTGTTGGTGGACGGCAAACCGTTTCGCGGATCCATCACCGGTTTTCACTACGAACCGGGCTACGATTATGTAATCCGCTTTGAGAGCTTCGACGACGGTACTCACCGTTTGATTGAAGAAGTTTCGAAGGATCCAGCCCAGGGGGTTGAGGTTGAGCTGGAGGTCGGCCCGTGGCGGGTTGAATGCTACGAGAACGCTCCCATAACGGCCGCCTGCATCGTTGTTGACGGCGAACCCTTCTACGGCCGGATCGAAGATTTCCCACGGGCGCATGGGTACGAGTACCGGTTGCGGGCCGTAAGGTATGACCTGATGCCGGAGGTGGCGATCCCTCCGACGGAAACCTCGAAATACGGTTATCGGGTGTTGGAAATCCTGTCTAAGATGCCGGCCAGCCAGCCGCCAGCCAACTGACGCACCACCTCTCAACGCAGTTCCAGCCGTCGCAGTCCTTCTTCCAGGGCTACCCAGGGCAGCAACGCGCACTTGATGCGCACCGGGTACTGGCGAACCACTTCCAGCGCCCCCAACTCGCCCAATTCCTCCAACGCGACCGGTGGCAGCGGTTTGCCCTGCATCAAGTCCCGGAACAATTGCGAAAGGTCGCCGGCTTCTTCTACGGTGCGGCGACGCACTCCCTCGGCGAGCAGCGATGCCGACGCCTGAATGATGCTGCATCCTTCCGCAACCGCGCTAACTTCCGCTATGACCGGGGTATCGGAGCCCGATCCCCCCAATTGAAGCTGCAGATTCGCCCGGTCTCCGCAGAAGGGGTTGAACTCCTCCGTTTCGGCGTCCGGTCGCGCCAAACGGTTCCGGTGGCGCGGACTTCGGTAATGCTCCATGATGACATCACCGTACAGCGCATCCGAGTTGTCCGGAAGTTGGGGCATATTGTGCTGCCGGTCCGGCTGAAGCGGCGCCGTTCGGGAATGGGACCTATTCGGTGGTGGCCACGGCCTCGCCGTCCATTGCCGCCTTCAGCGTATGCCACGCCAGGATGGCGCACTTGATGCGGGTGGGGTACGCAATCACCCCCGCGAGCATCTCCAGGTCGCCCAGCAGATCGACGTCCAGTTCAGCGTCGGGTTCGGTCAACATCCGGTGGAACTCTTCGAACTTGGCCATTGCTTCGTCCGACGTTGCGCCTTTCACCGCCTGGGTCAACAGAGACGCTGAGGCCCTGCTGATGGCGCATCCGTGGCCCTGAAACGCCACGTCGTCCACCTTGTCGAAGCCCACTTTCAACTGCAGCGAAATTTCGTCGCCGCACAATGGGTTGAACCCGTCAGCATGATGGGTCGCATCTTCCAGCGTCCGAAAGTTCCGTGGCCGCCGGTTGTGTTCCAGCAATATCTCCTGGTAAAGGTCGCTCAAATCCGAAACCATCAGCCGAAAACCTCAATTACGCGGTCAATCGCCTTGACCAGGGCGTCAATATCTTCCGTAGTGTTGTAGAACGCCAGCGAGGCGCGCACTGTCGCCGGTATCCCGTAGCGTGCCATGACGGGCTGGGCGCAGTGGTGGCCCGTCCGCACCGCGATGCCTTCGGCGTCGAGGATGGTGCCGATGTCGTGGGGGTGGGCTGCCTCCATGTAGAAAGACAGTACGCCACCCTTGTCCTCAGCGGTCCCGATGAGCCGCACGCCCTCTATTTCCGAGAGCATATCCGTCCCATACCTGAGCAGGGCCCGTTCGTAGGACGCAATGCGGTCCATTCCGATCGCCTCGAGGTACTCAATAGCCGCTCCCAGCCCGATGGCGCCGGCGATGTCCGGCGTACCAGCCTCAAATTTGTGAGGGAGGGTGTTGTAGATGGTCTCCTCGAAAGTCACGGACCGGATCATCTCTCCGCCCGATTGGTACGGGGGCATATCGTTAAGCAGGTCAGACCGGCCCCATAGCGCGCCGATGCCGGTCGGCCCGTACAGTTTGTGGCCGGAAAAGGTGAGAAAGTCCGCGCCCAGCGCCTGCACGTCCACCGGCATATGGGGCACCGACTGCGCGGCATCCACCATCACGGGAATCCCCTTGCGGTGGGCCAGTTCTGCCATTGCGGGTATCGGATTCACCGTTCCAAGGGCGTTCGATTGATGAACCACTGACACCATACGAGTCCGGTCGTTGAGCATGTTTTCGTACTCGTCCAACAGCAGTTCCCCGGAATCGCTGAACGGCACCACCCGCAGCCGAATACCGATTTCCTTGCCCAAAATCTGCCATGGCACGATGTTGGAATGGTGTTCCATGCCAGTGATGACGACCTCATCCCCGGCTTTGAAATACTTGCGGCCGTAGCTGCTGGCAACCAGGTTCAACCCTTCAGTAGTGCCGCGGACATATATGACCTCATCCACGTCCGGCGCGTTGATGAAACGCTTTACAGACTCGCGCGCGGCTTCGTAATCGTCGGTGGCGCGTTGGCTGAGCGTGTGAACCCCGCGGTGTACGTTGGCGTTGTTCAGAAGGTAATAATTGCTGATCGCATCGATGACGGCGCGGGGTTTTTGAGTGGTGGCGGCGTTGTCCAGGTACACCAGCGGTTTGCCGTTCACCTCTTGGTCAAGGATCGGAAAGTCCTTGCGAAACCGGTACGGATCGATGGCAGCCAGGCCGGACATCATCTCGCCGCTCCCTGCGGCCGATGAATCAGATGCGAACGTCACGGGAGGCCTCCAAGCGGGAGCGAAATGTCAGCGTCGGGAATTGCGTCCTCGAAACGCAGGTCGATGAACTCCCTCAACGGCTCCAACGCCACGGTATCGATGATTTCGCGCGCGAAGGCCTGAATCAAGATGCGGCTGGCAGTGGGCAGGTCCAAACCCCGGCTCCGCATATAGAACACAGTGTCCGCATCGATGTGCCCCGCCGTTGCGCCGTGGCCGCATTTCACGTCGTCGGCGTAGATCAGCAAACTGGGCTTGCTGTCCACCTCAGCGTCGGGAGACAGCAGAAGGTTCTTGTCGGTTTGTTGCGCATCGGTTTTCTGAGCATCCTTGCGCACCAACACGTTGCCGCCGAACACTGCCCGCGACTTCCCGTCCAGGATGCCCTTGTAAAACATGCGGCTGGTGCCATGGGGTTCAGCATGGTCGATGTTTATATAATTGTCGATGTGTTGGTTTTCCTTGGTCAGGTACAACCCGTTCAGCACGCACTCGGCGCCGGCGCCGTCCAACAAGACGCCGAAATCATTGCGGCCCAATGCCGCTCCATTGGCGACGGACACCGAGGAGAACCGCGAGTCTTTGGCTTGCACGACCCTGCTGGTCCCCACGTGATACGCCTCCCCACCCTCCAGAAGCAACCGGTAGTGCTCGATGCTGGCGCCTTCACCCACCTGTGCTTCCATCACCGCGTTGGTCAGGTAGCGCGTTTCGTCCGGGCCGATGAAGGTCTCGATCACCGTGACCCGCGCGTTCGCTTCCGCGTTGATCAACGTCCTGGGGTACGTGACCCTGGGCTGCTGCCGACCTGTGGTCAGATGCACGATGTTTACGACCCCGCCATCCTCGCCAGCCGGCACGGATATCGCGACGCCGTCGCGCAGGAATGCAGTGTTGACCGCGGTAAAGCCCTCGTCCTCGGGACTCGCCAGGCTTGCCAGCAGGTTGTCGCAAAGATCCGGCGACACCTGTGCGGCCTGGTTGATGCTGCCGATTATCATGCGCCCGTTGTTTCCGGATCCCGGCATGCGCGTGCTTCCCGACAATTCAGGGACGAATACCCCGTCCACCATGGCCAGGGTGGTCCACTGCTCGTTCCACGGCGCGACCGCTCGCAAATCGGCGATGGATACGCCCGTGGCAGCAGAGCCAAATTCAACAAATCCGAACGATTCTCGGGCTATGGGGGCCACGTTGGTGTACTTCCACGGCTCGTTGCCGCGTCGCGCTGTTGGCAGCCCGAGGTCCTGAAACGCGTTCCAGCCTCGCTGTCGCAACGCGCTCAGCGGGCCGGGGCCATCCGCGGACAAGGCCGCAAAGGCAGAGGCGTAGTGCGGATAGGAATCCGCTACGGTATCGGAAACAGTAGTGGTCATTCAGTTTGCTCAGTATTGTCGGTTGTGAATCCCCACGCGATCATGGGCTGCTGCCCAATGCTGGCAGGGTCTGGACCGCACAAGTGCAGCGGAATATTGTTGACGAGCCGATTCGGGTTGGCGCGCGGTGGCCGCGAGTATTTATCCGAGAGCCCCGGCTTCTTCCCGCACCCAATCGTAGCCCTGGGCTTCCAGTTGTTCGGCCAATTCGGGGCCGCCGCTGCGCACGATCCTGCCATCCACCAGAACATGCACCTGATCGGGAGTGATGTAGTTCAGGATCCGCTGATAGTGAGTCACCACCACCGCCGCGTTGTCCGGCCTGCGGAGACGGTTCACGCCGTCGGCGACGATTCGCAGGGCATCGATGTCAAGTCCGGAATCGGTTTCATCCAGAAGCGAGAGGGTCGGTTCCAGCAGGGCCATCTGCAACACTTCGTTGCGCTTCTTTTCGCCGCCCGAGAACCCTTCATTGACGGAGCGACGCACCAGGTCGGGGTCAATCTCAACTTCAGCGACCTTTTCGCGCAGCAATCGGTCAAATTCCCGGGCACCCATTTCTTCCTCGCCCAGATGGACTCGTTTGGCGTCCACCGCAGCTTTGAGAAACTGCCAGGCCCTGACGCCGGGAAGTTCGATCGGATACTGGAATGCCAGAAAAACGCCCTCGCGGGCGCGGTCTTCCGGCTCCATACCCAACAGGTCCATACCTTTGTAGGTGGCGTGCCCGGCGGTAACGGTGTACTCGGACCGGCCAGCCAGCGTGTTGGCCAAAGTGCTCTTGCCGGAGCCGTTGGGCCCCATGATTGCGTGTACCTCGCCCGGGCGCACCGTCAGGTTGACGCCCCGGAGGATTTCCTGGTCATCGATGGATACCTGGAGGTCTCGGACCTCAAGGATGGGTGAATCGTTTTCGTGATCGGCGGTCATCGTGGTGTTTTGCATCCTCAGATTGGGAGAGTGGTTGACCAGGGCAGTTTAGCCGACGGTTCCTTCCAGGCTCACTTTCAGGAGTTGCGAAGCTTCCATCGCAAACTCGAAGGGCAATTCCTGAAAGATGCCCCGGCAGAATCCGTTGATGATCATGAAGTGCGCGTCTTCCACCCCGATTCCCCGCTGTTGCAGGTAAAACAGTTGGTCGTCAGACACCTTGGATGTCGTAGCTTCATGCTCCAATTGGGCGGATGGGTTCTTGACTTCGATGTAGGGGACCGTGTGCGCGCCGCACTGGTCGCCCACCAACAGCGAGTCGCACTGGGTGAAGTTCTTCGCTCCGTTGGCCGAGGGATTGATCTTCACCAGCCCTCGGTAGGTCTGCTGACCCTGCCCGGCTGAGATGCCCTTGGCGACGATCGTGCTGCGGGTGTTCTTGCCCACATGGATCATCTTCGTGCCGGTGTCCGCCTGCTGCCAGTTGTTCACCAGCGCGACGGAATAGAACTCGCCAACGGAGTTGTCGCCCTGGAGGATCACGCTGGGGTATTTCCATGTAATCGCGGAACCAGTTTCAACCTGGGTCCACGAGATTTTGGAATCCGCTCCGGCGCACTTGCCCCGTTTGGTGACGAAGTTGTACACGCCGCCCTGTCCGTCTTTGTCGCCGGGGTACCAGTTTTGCAGCGTGCTGTACTTGATCTCAGCGCCTTCCAGAGCCACCAGTTCCACCACCGCTGCGTGCAACTGGCTGGTCTTGCGCATCGGCGCGGTGCAGCCTTCCAGGTAACTGACGTAGGCTCCCTTGTCTGCGACGATCAGCGTACGCTCGAATTGCCCGCTGTCGGCCTGATTGATGCGAAAATACGTCATCAGTTCAATCGGGCAACGAACCCCGGGCGGGATGTAGGCAAATGACCCGTCAGAGAACACGGCCGAGTTCAACGTGGCGTAGAAATTGTCGGCGTAGGGCACCACAGATCCCAGGTATTTCTGGACCAGGTCCGGGTGTTTCTGGATGGCTTCACTTATGGAGCAGAAAATAACGCCCGCTTTTTCCAGTTGCTCCTGGTAGGTGGTCGCCACCGACACGCTGTCCAGCACCGCATCAACGGCCACTCCAGCCAACCTGGCCTGCTCCTCCAACGGGATGCCCAGCTTGCTGAACGCTTCGAGGACTTCCGGATCAACCTCGTCCAGGCTTTTCGGTCCATCGTCCGCGGACTTCGGAGCGGCGTAGTAATGCATGTCCTGGTAATCGATGGGCGGAAATTCCACGTTCGCCCAAGTGGGTTCACTGTAGGTCTGCCGAGACCAGAAACGGAACGCCTTCAATCGCCAGTCCAGCATCCATTCCGGCTCATTTTTCTTAGCCGAAATCAGGCGTACCACGTCCTCGCTCAGGCCTTTGGGGAACGCTTCCTCCTCAATGTCGATGGTGAATCCCCACTTGTAGTCGGAATTCAGCTCTTCAGAGGTGGTTTCCCTTGAAATTACGCGCTGTGCTGGGGTCGTCATTGGACGTTCATCCTCCTCGCCGGCGGTGGTTTGCAGCTTGCCGACGGTGATGCGGGATAATTCCCGACCATTTGGGTCAACAATCATCGTAGACCAGCATCCCTGTCCTGTCAACGGGAATGGCAGGCCACCAATTCGTGATACACTCTATTCATAATCAGCGATTGATAATACAGCAAGATAGCCATAAACATACAATCAAAGGAGATATCAAATGAACGCTGCTCAGATAGAGTTGGTCCAGGAATCCTTCGCCAAAATTGCCCCGATTGCCGATACCGCCGCCGAACTGTTCTACCAGCGTCTTTTCGAACTGGATGATGAGTTGCAACATCTATTCGATTCAGATTTTGAGGAGCAGGGCCGCAGGTTGATGAAGATGGTGTCGGCGGCAGTTGCAGGGCTCGATGACCTCGAATCCCTGGTTCCCGTTGTGGAGCGCCTGGGCGTCCGCCACCGGGTATATGGCGTCCAGCCTTCCCACTTCGACACCGTGGGATCGGCGCTCATGTGGACGTTGGAACAAGGTTTGGGCGAACATTTCACCCCCGAGGTGGCCGACGCGTGGGCCAATACCTACGGGTTGCTTTCCGGAGTCATGCAGGAAGCCGCCGGGTACGATCCGGAACCAGACGCTGAACTCGCCACCAGCGCCATCTGACGTCCAGACGGACGCAATCGCTGGCGCGGTGAACCGCCTGAGATTTACGGGTCCGGCGCGCCGGCGCAGCGTCTCATCCATCATCCGTTGATGCTATACTTGGCGGGCAGTATCGCCCCGCCGCGGCCCAATCGACGGAGACGCCCGGATGCCAGAAACGCAAATCTTCTGCGACGCTCACACCCATCTCGACCAGTACGAGCAGTTCGACCCTGCTGAATTGCCCGGCATCCTGCAACGGTCCCACGAGGCCGGTGTGGGTTACGTCGTTTTGGCCGGCACCACCCTGGAATCAACAGAACGCTGCATCGCGCTCGCCGACGAGCATCCCATGTTCTACGCGGGCGTGGGCATCCATCCGATGCACGCCGAACGACCGGTTGATGACGACGCGTACGCCCGTCTGGAGTCCCTGGCTCGAAACAACCCCCGGGTCGTGTGCATCTCCGAAGTGGGGCTGGATTACCTGCCTGAATCCCCGGACCACGAAACGCAGGACCAAGTTTTCCGTCAGCATATCCATCTGGCCAAAAGTCTTGACCTGCCCATCATCTTCCACTCCCGGGAGTCTCACCCGGAAGTATTCAAGGTTTTGCGGGAGGAGAATGCGGGACAGGTCGGCGGCGCCATGCACTATTTCCAGGGCGATGCCGAAACGGCCCGCGCCGCCATCGAATGCGGGTTCTTCATCTCGTTGGCGCGCCCGCTCACCCGCCTCCCGGAGCTACGCGAAGTGGCCCGGGCCATCCCCCTGGAACACATCGTCCTGGAAACCGACGCTTACCCGCAACCCTTCAAAAAGTACCGGCATAACTGGACCGAGCCACGGCATCTGGCCGAGGTCGCCCAGTGCCTCGCCACCGTCAAGGGCATTTCGGTGGAGGAAGTCGCGGCCGTCACCACCGCCAACCTGAGCAACCTCTTGAAGTTGGACACACCGACCGTCCCCGCGCCGGTCAACACCGCCGACTGAGCGCCACCCGAAGCCGCCAGGAGGTCCGCGCAATGGCCACTCAACAGGAACGCCCGCATCCAGAAGCGCCGGAACAGGTTGTGCCCCACAGTCTCAACGACTACCTGGAGGTAATGACGAAGGCGGTTTTCCAGAGCGGAATGTCATGGAAAGTGGTCAACGCCAAATGGCCCGGCTTCCGGTCCGGATTCGGAGGTTTCGACGTTGCAGCAGTCGCGGCAATGGACGAATCGGCCATCGATACGCTGGCGTCCGACACTCGAATCATCCGCAATCGGCGGAAGATCGTGGCGACGGTCCACAATGCGCAGCGTCTAATTGAACTGGACGAGGAGCATGGCGACATCCGCAACTACCTGCGGTCGCATGGCGACTTTTACGCTGTCCTCAAGGACGTTCGAAAACAGTTCAAATTCATGGGAGACACCGGCACATACTATTGGTTATACGTTCTGGGAGAAGAGGTGCCGGACTACAGCGAATTCTGTAACCGCCAAAAGTAGATTGATCGCGAGTAACCCGCAACTATTCCACCGACGTAAAAGCCCGTCCGGACCCGGCAGTCCATGTTTGAACCACCGGAGGTTGACGCAATGACCACACCAACAACCTGCCAACTTGCCCTCAAGGAATGGGCCGTGACCCTCAAAGCCCTCGCCGACGGAGACCAGATTCTGATGATTCGCAAAGGCGGGATTCACGAAGAAAGCAAGGACTTCAGGGTCATTCACCCAGAATTTCTGCTGTACCCGACCTACCTGCACCAACGCGAAGACCTCCTGAAAGTGTCACACCAACCCACGCTGCGGGACCTGCTGGCTGACAACCCGGCGGACGATGACGCGGTCACGTTCAGCCATTGGGCGCGGGTTCACGAGTTGGTAGAAATCGATCAGTTGGACCGGGTAGCCAGCCTGGCGCCTCATCACATCTGGACTGACTCATACGCAGAGTCCCGACTGCACTGGAAGCCCATGGTTCCGCTGACCATCATGCTGCTTCGGGTGTACCGGATGGAAACTCCGACCACGGTGCCGTTCATTCCTGAATATGGCGGCTGCAAATCATGGGTGGACATCATCCCGACGGTGAGGCTGGGCCAGGCCGAACCGGTGATTGACGACACCCGCTTCGTTCAAATGGTGGATGCTGTCCGCGACAGCCTGGGTCTCATTCCCGCCTGAACCTGGGCTTTCTCCATCCCTTGGCCGGCTCCCTCAACATCGCGGCTGCGTTGGCGGACTCACGACCGCTGCTTTTCGATTTCCTGTTCGACCTCGTCATCGACCCAAATTGCAACGGCGTGTCGGGGGTGTCATGCCGCTGGTGTGGGCACGATGCTTTCTGTTTCGACCGGGACGAACTGGATTCATGCGCCCTGGAATGGGCGAGCGACGAAGATCTCCCCTGGCCTGACCGGGTTGCGCTTCTGCTGAGCCTCGACCAGTTGCCCTGGCAAAACGAGCGGGTAACCTTTTATTGGAGCGATTTAACCGAATAGGCTGGAAAAATTCCCCGGCGCCGGCCTATTGACGGTGACCGTCCCTCCGTGGCTAAAATCGTCGCAGCATCCGGGCGGCGTCGCCTTGGGACTGGTTTTGTGGCACGGTGCCCATTCGCCCGCATTGGCAGGCGGCCGGACCCATCGCGGTTTGCCGCTACGGTCAACAGTCGAGCGACAATCCCGGCGCAATCTGCGGGCTGTCTGATCGTACCAGCCCTGATAATTTCGATCCTGATCGTCAACAACCATCCCTTTCCGAGCGAGTCTCCTGAAACTCTGAGGACACACGAGCATGAATTACCGTCAACTTCCCCGCACCGATCTCCTCATTTCCGAAGTCGGATTCGGAGTCTGGACGGTCGCCACCAACTGGTGGGGCCAGATCCCCGAAGAAACCAGGCGTCAGCTTCTTGAAGAGGCTTTTGAGCTTGGCATCAACTTCTATGACACCGCGGACACTTATGGCGACGGCTACGGCGAAGAAGTCCTCGCCAAGTTCATGGGGAACCGTCGTCACGAAATGATCATCGCCACCAAGTTCGGCTATGACATATATGACCAGACAACTCCCCGGGTCGGACACCAGGAGCGCCCGCAGAAGTTCGAACCCGATTTCATTCGTTTTGCGTGCGAACAATCCTTGCGCCGTCTCAACACCGACTACATAGACCTGTACCAACTGCATAACCCGCGGATCGGCGCGATTGAGGACGATGAGGTGTTCGAGACTCTTGAAGACCTCAAGCACGAGGGCAAAATCCGCTACTACGGTTCCGCTCTGGGTCCCGATATTGGTTGGTTCGAAGAAGGCCAGGCCAGCATGGAAGAGCGCCACGTCAGCAGTTGCCAGATCATCTACAGCATCCTGGAACAGGACCCGGCGAAAGATTTCTTTCCCATCGCTGAAAAAGAGCAGGTTGGTTTGCTGTCCCGGGTCCCCCATGCCTCGGAGGCATTGACCGGGCGGTACGACGCGCCTCCGGAATTTGATGAGAACGATCACCGATCATATCGCCGCCACCAGTGGCTGAGCGAGGCGCTGGTGAAAGTAGATCAGGTTAAATTCCTGGCCGGTGAAGAAACGGGTCGCACCATGAGTCAGGCGGCGATCCAGTTCGTGCTGCACCAGCCCACCATCACCAGCGTGCTGCCCAACTTCACAACCCTGGAAGAGTTGAAAGAATACTCTGAAGCAGTCGAGACTCCCCCGATATCCGAGGGGGACCAGTCGATCATAGACGACCTTTGGGCCAACAACTTCCACGTCGGAGAACCGGAACCCGAGTTCCGCGAAGTATAGACACCAGCCAACTGCATCGGGCATATCGGGGCGGGTTTCGACTCGCCCCGCTTTTGTTGATGCCAGAAACGAGTGGCCAATTGGGCGCGTGAACTCCCGGCGCCAGTCATCGCCCTTCGCCAGCATCACACAACGATCCAGGGAACACTGCAGGGCGATTTGATGATGCTGATACGGGACAGGTGTCAGGCTGCCACATCGCCGGACGGATGGGGGATGCGCGGGCGAGTTTGAAAGCCGCCCATGCGTGTGCATGGCCGCTGGCGAACCACCAGGGTGGGACGGCGTCTGGCGGGCGTCGTCTTTCCGGAGGTGCAGAGGGTTTGTCTCCCCTGCGGTTGGTGGTTCGTTGGTTGGCGGTTGGTGTTGTTTCGGAGGGTTTTGGTTTGGTGTGAGAGGCGGGATTCCGGATCGTTGTCAGCGCACGGCCAGTACGCAACTATTTGAACGGCAGTTCCGTGGTCGCAGGACTATTTGGTTGAGTCCCTACCACGCGGGCCCGAACAATCCCGGTGGGCCAGTGGGGCACCGCCGGCGAGTACGTTGGTCGGATATCGGCGAATTGCCACCTGGACCGGTTGCGATTTGTTGCTGACGGGGTTGGCCGTCGATCCGGAAATCTTGCCTCTCTGGGGTTGGGATGGAGCAGCTGCTTGATCTAGACGGTATTAGGATATACGTTCGTATTGGTGGTGTCAAGGGATTATTTTACAGGGATTTACAGGATGACGGGGTTACCGGGACGGTTCCCTGCTCACCGTCCGTTCGTGCTTCGACAGGCTTGGGATGGACGGACTACCTGGTCTTTCGTCGATGGTCGAGTGGCCCTGGGCAACACTGCGCGGCGTTTGCGACCCCCGAACCGACGATGCTATACTCCGAGATGCCCCAACGTTCGCTGATCGCGGATACAGGGCGGTGTCGGAGGGTCAAAATGATGCAAAATGCGGTGGTCCAGCAGCTCCGTCAGGGCGGCGTACGCGTGACGCCGCAACGGTTGGCTATCGCGGAAGCGGTTCTGAACTCCACCGACCATCCGACGGTCCAGCAGATTCACGAACGCGTGCAGCAGCACTTTCCGTCGATGACCCTGGCGACGGTGTATTCCACGTTGGGCGTTCTGTCCAAGAGCGGATTGATCCAGGAACTGCCCTTTGCCAAGCAGTCACGATACGAGAGCAACGTGCTGCCTCACGTCAACCTGGTATGCGTGGGGTGCGGAAACATCTCTGACGCCGACGACAGCAGCGAAATAATCGTCAGACTCCGCGAGCAGGTGGCCGACGAGACACGATTCCAGGTCATGTGGCAGCGTGTGGACTTCCACGGCTGGTGTCCGGCCTGCTCCGCCTCCGGAAAGTTTGAGGCAGCCACCGCCGAATGATTACCGGCGTAGTCGGCATCACCCTCTGGACAGATGACCTGGAGCGCATGGTCCGATTCTACCGGGACACCATGCGCTTTCCGTTACACTCGTTCCACGAGGACGAGGGTTTCGCGGCCTTCCAGTTGGGAGAATTGCGTTTCAACGTGGGTCGCCACGGTGGAGTGTCGGGCGCGTCTCGCGACCCCTACCGGATGATGCCGCACCTTGGCGTCGTGGATATTCGCGACGAATATGCGCGGCTGTGCGCCGAGGGCGTTGAGTTCATTCGCGCGCCGGAAATGGAGCATTGGGGTGGCATGGTCGCCACCCTCAAAGACCCGGACGGGAACATCCTTCAGCTTCTGCAATTCCCCGAGTAGGGACGCGCGGGATGCCACGGCATCAGGTTCGCAGCTTGCGAGCCAATTCGGCGTTGGACGGTTCAACCAGCACGGAACCGTCGGGGAATACGATGGTAGGTATGATGAGGCGGTTGTCGTTCACCTGCTTCACGTAGGCCTGGGCCGCCTCGTCGCCGTCAACGTTGACGTACTCAAAGGCCACCGATTGGCTGTCCAGGTAGTTACGGGAACGGTGGCAGTCCGGGCACCACTCAGCGCCATAGAGTTTGATGATCGTTTCGGCTGTCGTCATGGTTTCCACCTTCCTGCCTGCTAGTCGGCTGCCCGGCTGCCGGAATCTTCTTCCGGCACGTAGGCCGGCCTGACCAGTTCATACACGTCATCGGTATGGCAGTACATGTTGCCGGCCAGGCGGCCGGTGGGCCGCAGCGCCGCATGGTCAATGCGCAACCCGTTGGGCCCTTCGTACAGAATGTCGTCGCGGATGTGCATCCGTACAATCTCGCCGATGATGATGCCGTGAGCGTGCGGCTGCTCCCCGATGTCCACCACCTGGACCAGTCGGCATTCCATGTTGACCGGCGATTCCAGCACCCGGGGCGCCTTGACGATTTCGCTCGGCGCTTCCGTCAACCCCGCAACGTCAAATTCCGACACGCCGGTGGGATACTCGGCGGCGGTGGCGTTCATGGCGGCGGCGATGTCATCAACCACCACGTTGACCACGTACTCCCCGGTCTCCTCGATGTTGGTCAATGTATCCTTCCGCTTGTCCTGCCACCCGGGGGCTTTTCGCGAGGAAGAAAATACCAGCGTGGGCGGGTTGTACGCCATGGCGTTGAAGAAACTGTAAGGGGCCAGGTTGACGACGCCTTCGGTTGAGATGGTGGAGACGAACGCGATGGGTCGCGGAACCACCACCCCCGTGAGTATCATGTTCAACCGGTCGAACTTTTTCGGGTCTATCAGCATTTGGGATTGCTCCTGTCCATTCCCCTGAATGGATCAACGGGTGAATTTGCGACGATTATACGCCTGAAAATCGGTGCCGGTGAGCAAATTGCCCCGGTAGGCCGCTTGGGATACAATCCCTGCACCCGTGCGGGCCGGCTCACCGGCCCCGAAGTACCTTCGGAGAAGCAGGCAGCGTATGGACATCGGCGGACCATTGACCGGCATCAAGGTGTTGGACCTCAGTGAGGACATCGCCGGCTCGTTCTGCACCAGGTTGTTGGCCGATTACGGGGCGGACGTCCTCAAGGTTGAACCGACCCGCGGGTCAGCGATGCGCCGGTTCGGCCCGTTTTACCACGACGAACCGCATCCGGAAAAAAGCCTCTTCTTTCTCATCCTGAACCTCAACAAGAAGGGAGTGACCCTCAACCTTGAATCCGCCGCCGGCCGCCGGTTGTTTCTTGATCTGGTCGGTCATGTGGATCTGGTGGTGGAGAGTTTCAAGCCCGGGCATCTGGACGATCTCGGCATCGGATACGAACGCCTGGCCAACGTCAACCCCGGCCTGGTGATGACATCGATTACTCCCTTCGGCCAGACCGGTCCCTACAGCCGCTACACCGGCGAGGAGATCGTGTCATACGCCATGGGCATGGTGATGGGAATCAGCGGCGTGCAGGGCCGCCCGCCCCTGAAGCACGGTGGCTTCCAGGCCCAATACCAGGGGGGTCTGTTCGGCGCGGGCGCTACGGCAATGGCGCTGTTTGCCCAGGACCGGCACGGCGCCGGACAGCACGTTGACGTTTCCACCACCGAGTGCGTGGCGTCCACAATGATGGCGACCCAGACCATCTACCCATTCATCGGCGGCGTGCAGGTTCGGCGGGCCGATGGAACGATGTGGGAGAACCCCATGCCGTGCAAGGACGGATGGATAATCGTCCAGGCTGGCGGCGGCGCTACCTGGGATGACATCGCCGATTTCTTCCAGGCACCTGAGTTGCTGGAACCGCGCTTTGCCGACCGCGCCCAGCGCGTCCGCAACGGGCCGGAGATGGACCAGGTGGTGCTGGAGGCCATCCGGAACCGCGAAAAGTGGGAGTTGTTCCCGAAAGCCGCGGAAAAACGAATGCTCTTTGGCCTGGTTCAAACACCCACGGAGTTGGCTGAGTGCCCGCAACTGGAATCGCGCGAGTTCTATCGGGAAACCGAGCATCCGGTGATCGGCGCGGTCAAGATACCCGCTGAGCTTTTCCGCATGTCGCCCGCCGGTTATCAACTGCGGATGCCCGCTCCGCTGTTGGGACAGCACAACCGTGAGGTATTCGGCGAAGGTTTGGGATACAGTTCCGAAGAACTGTCGGTGATGCGGCAGACTGAAGTCATCTGACACGGAGTGGCTGATTCATGACGGCGCTACCATTGAACGGCATTCGCGTCCTCGACTCGACGTACGTGTTCGCTCTACCCTATACCGGCGGTCAACTGGCTGATCTGGGCGCTGAGGTGATCAAGATCGAAGGACCGGGCAGGCCGGATATCACGCGCGGCGGTGGCCTGTACGGAACCTTTCCGGACAACGAACCGGGCGAGGATTGGTGGAACCGGCCGTCAACCTACCAGTTGCTCAACCGCGGCAAGCGCTCCCTGGTATTGGATATGTCCCGCGAAGAAGGACGGGAAATTTTCCGGGAGTTGGTGATGGTGAGCGACGTGGTGATGGAGAATTTCACGCCCAGGGTGATGCGGCGGTGGGGTCTCGACTATCCCAACCTCAGGAAACTGCGCCCCGACATCATCATGGTGTCCAACACGGGTTATGGCCACGGAGGCGGCCCTTATTCTTCGTACCCGGCGCAGGCAACCACGCAGGAAGGGACTCACGGCCACTGTTGGGTAACCGGCTACCCGGGCGACGAACCATCCAAAGCGGGGCGTTCCTTCGTCGATTTTCTTTCGACCTGGAGCGCTATGTTCGCCATTGGCTCCGCCCTGCGTTATCGCAACCGCACCGGCAAAGGTCAATGGGTCGATATCGGGATGTACCAGGCCGGAGTGATGTTCCTGTCGGAATACCTGATGGACGCCATCACCAACGGGCGGCAGGGCGAGCGCATCGGCAACAGACACCCGTACCGGGCGCCCCAGGGAGCATACCCGGCCGCCGGCGATGATCAGTGGATCGCGCTGTCGGTCGCCGACGACGACCAATGGCTCGCGTTGTGCCGCCAGATGGACCGCGATGATCTGGCACGGGACCGCCGCTACCAAACTCTCGAAGGCCGGCAGCGCTTCCATGATGAAATCGACGCGGAGATCGGCGAGTGGACGCGGCACCACGACAAGTACGAGTTGATGCACCTGCTGCAATCGCATGGGATCGCCTCGGGTCCCGTGTTGAGCGGAAAGGACGTGCATTTCGATGCTCAATACCGCAGCCGCAATTTCCTTGAGCGTGTGGAATACCCCGAGGAAAGCGGAATGGGCACCAGGATCCTGATGGGTCGGCCCTACAAAATGTCCAAAACGGACCTTGCAATCCGCGGCGCCGCGCCAACCTTCGGCGGGGACAACGTCCCTCTGTTGGAAGGGTTGCTGGGCAAGCCGTCGGATCAGGTCGCCGGTTGGGCGGATGACACGATAATCACCGATTTCCCCACCACGGGTGAACCTTCGCCAACATTGGACCCGCAGGAGTTGGTCGAACGCGGGCAACTGGCCGAATGGGATCCCGAATACAGGCAACGACTGGGCATCTGACCGTTATTGACGATTCTGGCGTCCGAGACTAACCTGAATACATTCTCGGGCCCGTAGCTCAGTGGTAGAGCGTCCGACTCATAATCGGCAGGTCACAGGTTCGAACCCTGTCGGGCCCACCAGTTCACAACTGAAACTCGGGGTCTGGATTGCCTGCAAGCAGGCGCCTTACAAGGGTCTGGCCTTCGTACCGGGAAGTGGGCATGGTTCGCCGGTCGGGCGCAGCATTGCGGGTATGGAATGAACGTTGTGCCCCGGCCACGCCGGCAACCGGGGATGGCAAGTTCCGGAATCTGTGTTGGAATCGCCCAAACCTGGCGGCGCGAATGAGCTTGGCGGTGGGCACATGGCACCTTGCCGGTGAGGCTTCACACCGGAACGATTGCGATCCGCTCAGCTCCGGCCGGCTATAATGATCTTTTATTCGAAGCTATATTTGAACGGCGTTTATATCTTGAGGGATTGAATTGGCTGCCTCCCAAATCAACGACAATGTCCGTTATGAACCCGAGGAAAATCCCTCGCTGCCGGTGACGGCGGCCGCCGGCGCTCAGGCCGCGCTGTCGATTATCGGCGGCGTGGTGTTGGGGGTCCTGATCGTTTTCCGCATCGCGGGGCAGCCCGAGCCCAGCCTGGCCTGGGCTGTGTTCGCGGCGATGCTGATCAGCGGGATCACCACGATCCTCCAGGCGGTTCGCGTGTGGCGAATTGGAGCCGGGCATCTTTTGATGATGGGCACGTCCGGGGCCTTCATCGCCGTGTGCGCGGCCGCATTGATTGAGGGTGGGCCGGCGCTGATGGCGAGCCTCATCGTGGTGTCATCTCTGTTCCAGTTTGCGCTGGCGGCGCGCCTGTCCTGGCTGCGACGCATCTTCACGCCAGTGGTAACCGGTACGGTCATCATGTTGATCGCCGCGACCGTGATGCCCATCCTGTTCGACATGCTGACCCAGGTGCCGGAAAACGTGGCGCCGGGAGCCTCGCCCATCGTGACCGCCATCACCGTGATCACCGTGGCCGTGTTGGTGTTGCGTGCCCCGCCCAAGCTGCGCATCTGGTCGCCCCTGATTGGCATCGTGGTGGGTTGCATCGCGTCCATGCCGTTTGGGATGTACGACTTCGGATACGTGACCGAGGCCCCCTGGGTCGGCATCGCGTTTGGCGCATGGCCGGGCGTTGATCTGACCCCGGGTTTCGAGTTTTGGGCTCTGCTGCCCGCGTTCATCGTGGTCACACTGGTGGGAGCGATTGAAACCATCGGCGACGGCGTGGCGATACAACGGGTTTCACGCCGGCAACCGCGGGCCACCGATTTCCGGGTGGTTCAGGGCGCCCTCAACGCCGATGGCGTGGGCAACCTGCTTTCCGGCATCGCAGGCACTTTGCCCAACACGACCTACTCCAGCAGCATATCGCTGGCAGAAGTGACCGGAATCGCGGCGCGCCGGGTTGGCGTGGCGGTCGGGGTGATCTTCATAGCACTGGCGTTCTTTCCCAAAGCCGCGGCTCTGCTGATAGCGATACCGGCGCCGGTGGTGGCGGGTTACGCCGTGCTGCTGATCGCTTTGTTGTTCGTTCAGGGCATGAACATCATCATTCGGGACGGGCTGGATCACCGCAAGGCCGCCATTGTTGGCCTGGCGTTCTGGATAGGAGTGGGTTTCCAGAATCAGGCGATATTCTCCAATCAAATTGGCGAAGGGTTCCTGGGCGTGCTCCTTGGCAACGGGATGACTTCCGGCGCGATCGTTGCCGTGGGGTTGATGTTGTTTGTCGAGATGTCGCGCTTCCGCCGTCGCCGGGTGCAGGTGGCCCTGGACGACGACGCACCGGCGCGAGTGGACGAGTTCCTGCGCCGGTTCGCGTCGGGCGCCCACTGGAACGCCGAGGCCACCGACCGATTGACCGCCGCCGGGGAAGAAACCGTTGCCATCCTGAGGCAGGAGGAGGACGTACTGACCGCAGGAACCTCCCGCCGTCTGGTGGTGCAGGCACGAAAAGAAGGGAATGCGGCCGAACTGGAATTCGTAACCGCGATGGAAGGCGAAAACATGGAGGACTACCTGGCGTGCCTAGGCGAGCACCCGTCCATTCCCGACGAGAATGAAGTTTCTTTCCGATTGCTGAGACACTACGCCGACAATATCCAACACCAAAAGTATCATGGCGTTGACATCGTGACGGTGACGGTGGACGGTCCCCGCTGATTCCAGGGTACGATTCGTTGTGCAGGTTGATACTGGTCAGGCATTGCTGCGCGGCCGGTCAAAGTCCTGGCGACACCCTGACCTCAGAAGGGTTCCGACAGGCGGATTCCCTCGCGGATTTTCTGTCCAACACACCTATTGACGCGGTATTTAGCAGCGAATATCGCCGGGCGCGCCAGACCGCCGAACCTCTGGCCAGGAGGCTGGGGCTGGTGCCGCAATTCGATGCGCGGCTCAATGAGCGCCATCTTGCCGACGATCCCATCGCAAACTGGCGGGAAATTGTCCGGGATTCCTTCGATGACCCTGACCTCGCCGGCCCCGGCGGGGAGTCAGCGCGACAGGTGTTGCATCGGGCCTGGGGCGCACTCCGGCAAATCCTCGACAGCGATCACCGGTTGCCAATGGTGGTTACTCATGGCAACCTGATGGCCCTGGTCATGCATTCGTTGGATGCCGGCTTCGGCTTTGAGGGGTGGGAAAATCTGACGAATCCTGATGTTTACGCGCTGGAGGATGCCGGCCAGGGCCGATTGATCTTCAGGAGATTGTGGCACACGGCAAGTTGGCGGAGGTAGCGATATGGGTCGAATGGATGGCAAGGTTGCGTTGATCAGTGGGGGCGCCCGCGGGATGGGTGAATGCGAGGCCCGGCTGTTTTCCGAAGAGGGCGCAGCCGTGGTGATTGGTGACGTTCTGGATGAAGAAGGGGAAGGCGCTGCGGCAAGAATCAGGGAACACGGCGGCCGCTGCGCCTTCGTTCACCTGGACGTCACGTCCGAAAACGATTGGCAGCAAGCGGTGGCGGCGGCGATTTCCCGATTTGGAAAACTGGACACCCTCGTGAACAACGCTGGCATCGGCAGCAGCCCGTTCCGCATCCATGAGGAACCGGTTGATCTATGGGACCGCACCATCGATGTCAACCTGAAAGGGGTGTTCCTGGGAACGCGGGCGGCGATACCGGCGATGCTGGACGGCGGCGGCGGTTCCATCATCAACATTTCGTCCCAGTTGGGGATTGTCGGCGTGCCGTACAACGGCGCTGCGTACCAAACTTCCAAGGGCGGCGTCCGCATCCTGACCAAAGCGGCGGCGTTGCAGTACGCACCGGACGGGATTCGGGTCAACTCGGTGCATCCCGGGCCGATCGTCACGGATATGACGCGTGCCGGCAGAAACGATCCCGAACGGTTGGCCACGATGATGGCGCGCATTCCCATGGGACGATACGGAGAACCTGAGGAAGTCGCCAGCGCGGTCCTGTACCTGGCATCCGACGAATCGTCGTTTGTTACTGGGAGCGAAGTCGTGGTGGACGGGGGTTGGACCGCGCAATAGTCACGGTCTGGCCAGTTCGGCGAACCGTTCCAGTTGGGCCATGAACTGTTCGGGGGCGCTGGCGCGAGGCTCGGCCACCAGGTAGGTCAGGCCGGCGGCGGCATAATCGGCCAGATCGTTTCGAATTTGGTCTGCGGATCCTCGCAGCGGAGTTCTGCCAGCGCCGTCGAAGGGTGTTTCAGTGATGTCCATTCCGGCTCTCAGGGATATTTCGTAACCATCCATCACTAGACCTGACCGTGAACGAAGTTCAGCGATGCGGTTGACGACGCCGACCACGTCGGCGGGAGACTGGCGTACGCCGTGCCAACCGTCCCCCAGGTGTGCGGCGCGCCTCAACGCCGGCGGACTGATGCCGCCCGTCCAGATCGGCGGATTGGGGCGCTGGGCCGGCGTGGGTGAAATGTTGACGCCCGATATGGCGTAGTGCGAACCGGAAAACCCCTGGCTGGGATGATTCCACAGGGCTCGCAGCGTTGATATGTGCTCGTCGGTTACGGAGCCACGGGCATCGAACTCGGCGTCCAGGGCCGCAAATTCTTCGGCCATCCAACCCACGCCGGCGCCCACGATCAACCTGCCACCGGATATGACATCCAGCGTGGCCAGCATTTTTGCGTTGAGCACCGGATGGCGATAGGGAAGCACCAGCACGCTGAAACCCAGATGCACACGGTCGGTGACTGCCGCGAGATACGAAAGCGTGGTGATCGGTTCCAGAATAAGATCTTCGGCGGCGAGCGGGAACCGTCCATCAGTGCGGTACGGATAGGCGGAGCGCAACGCCGTGGGCATGGCGATGTGATCGCTGAGGAATATCCCGTGAAAGTCCAGCGCCTCAACCTGACGGGAGATACTCGCCAGGTTTTCGATAGTCGCCAGTGGCCCGACGTTGGGCAGTATGACTCCGTACTTCATTGATATGTCCTTTGGGTTGCAGGATTTGAGTGCATGATCGTGAGCATTGGAACCCACGGCCTTTCGATTACCCTGGCGGCATGATCTTGCTGTTGCCAGAACGATTCTCTGGGTACCTTCCGCTCGTCCTTCGACAGGCTCAGTATGAGCGGTCTACCGCGTCTATCGTCAATAAAGGAAACTTCGTTCTCGATCGAATGGCCCTGCTTTGGAACCATGTTGCGGTTGACTGAGTACGAGGTAATCAGGTAAATTGCAGGTTGTATTGTACCGATTCGGGCGAGGGAGGAACGACCAATGACGATATTGCAGGACCGCGCCACCGCCGAAATGGAAGAGGCGGTCCAGAACGGGTTCGATCTGTCGTGGCTTCAGCAGTTGAAGCAGCAGATCCCGGGAGCCGCTGACGAGTTGTCCAACGACCCGACCCTGGCGGAAAACACCCCTGATTTGCTGGACGAATCTCCCAACCAGACGCAGCGCACGCGCGGCGCACTGCCGCGTCATGGGATCCCACAGTACTCCGCCTACACCTTCCGCGACCAGAAGGAAGTTTGGGGATACAACCTCACCAAGCTTTACCAGGAAGCCGTTTCCCGACAGTGGTCTTCGGCCACCGATATTCCGTGGGAAACCATGCGTCCCCTGCCTGACGATATTGAGGCCGCGCAATGCCAGTTGGCGACCTTCTTTGCACAGGTGGAGTTCGTGGCTGCGGACGTGCCCGGACGGTTCATTTCGCAGATGTCGCCCGACTATCACGAAGTTCGGATGTTCCTCCTCACCCAGGTGATGGACGAGTCGCGGCACATGGAAGTGTTCCGCAAGCGCGCGCTCTCCAACGGCGGCGGTCTGATGCGGATGATTGATTCGGTCAGCGACGTCACCGGCGGCAGCACGGACAACGCCCGCGAGTTCACCGAAATGTCCAGCCGCCTGCACATCGTGGGCGAGGGCAACGTGCTGACGTTGTTCCGCCTGGGCGAGTTGATGGCGTACAACGAAGCGGAAAAGGCAATCTATCGCCGCGCCGCCCAGGACGAAGCCAGGCACGTCGCGTTCGGCGTACTGCACGCCCGCTACATGAACGAATGCACGCCGGAACGGCGCGAAGAAATTCATGCTTACCTGGACGAAGCCGAAGACCGGCAGGCAACGGGCAACGGCGGGGAGAACCCGGCGGCCCGCAGCGCCAATCTGACTGCGGATTCACTGGCGATTCTGCTCGGCGGCGGCGCTGACAAAGCGGACGAAGGCAAGAAGATCCTGGCTGCCATCCGCCAGCGGCAGGTGAAGGAATACTTCCAGCGGCTGAAGTCCTGCGGTTTCGACGACCGGATCGAAAACGGCCGTGTGAACCCGGCGCTCCTGGAGGCCTACAAGGCTGCGGCTTAACGGGGCATACTTTCCGAATCGGCACTACCGTTGGCCCGTCCTCGTTTGGTGGCGGGCCTTCGTACATTGGGTGACGCGCTATGACGACGCAAAACGACGGTCAAGATCCCACCGACGCCGGCCCGTTGGACGAAAGCGATCCCACGGGGCGCTACCGTTCCTCGGCGGCTGAGACGGTGCAGCAGAACGTGGCCGAAAACGATACCGCTCCGGATGAACCTGATCCGGTGGGGGAACCGACCCCGGAACCTCCCCAGTCGCCCACCGAACAGTTCCCCTGGATGAAGGACACCCGCGAGTGGGGCGTGCGCGCTCCCCTGACTCCCCACGGGTTGACCATTGAGTCAATTGCAGTCGGAGTTTACGGCGAAATCCCGGATGAGAGCCGGGAAATGACGCGGATGCCGCGGGGCTCTTTCGCCACCCCAGGTATCCCGAGGCTGGACAACTATTCAGTGAACCGCAAGGACGAACTCTGGTCCGACAACGCGGCCACGCTGTACGAGGAAGCCATCCAACGACGATGGAATGCGATGCAGGACATCGACTGGGATGCGCTGCCCGATGCGCCCGAGGGGTTTGAACTCGCGTGGTGTCAACTCTGCACCGAGCTGGGACAGCACGCCACTGCGGAGATCGACACCATCGGACTGTGGCTGCACCGGATGAACTACGCCTACATCGAACCCAAGATGTTCCTGGCGACCCAGGAGTTCGATTCGGCGCGCCATTTCGAGGTTATGCGACACCGCGCGCTGTGCAACGGCGGCGGGTTGGGTCTGGAATCGCCCGGCATGATGAATCGCCGGATGGTGGAAACGCGGGCCGGCTGGCCGGAGGTGGCGGTGTCGCTGTACATCGCGCGCGCCACCCTGACGATGCTGCTGTACCGGTTCGGAGCACATTTCGCCTCCAACGCGGTGGACCGGAGAATATTCGGGCTGTGCCTGCAGGACAAGGCTCGACACATGGCCTATGGAATGGGGATGTTGAAGCTCACAATCGCAGTCAAGGGAGCGGACTTTGGAACCTCGCTGCGGCGGATACTGGGATCCATTGAAAAGGACATGGCGGGTGAGTTGAAAGACCGGGTGCTGTGGGAAGCCATGGCCATCATCGCCGGCGGGTCCATCCGCGGGATGCAGGAAGGGATGGTGGCGGTGGACCGGTTGCGCGCGGAATACGTGCGTCAGTACGTGCGCCGTTTGCAGTATGTGGGCATCGACAAGCAGGAAACCGCGTTGCACCCAGACCTGGCGGTTGTCGTCCAATAGTCCGCCAACCAACGGGGGCGAAATTGATCGAGGGCGGGTTTCATTCCCGCCCTTGTTTCCGGTCGCGATGGCGTAGAATAGACCGCCGCCATGCTGATTTCATCCGCAAACCTGCTGCCCGACGACATTGCCGCCTTCGTAAGGCTCATGGTGTTGTGCGCCATTTCATCGGCGGTGGCGCTGTGGGTGAGCGGGTGGTTCCAGGCGCTGGCCGCAACGGCGTTCGGGGATCCGGCGCCCAGGGCGCAGGGAAGGTTGTCGGGCAACCCGTTGCGGCACCTGGACCCGGTGGGCCTGGCGCTGGCTACCGTGACTTCCATGGGCTGGGGGCGACCACTCCCCGGTGAACCGGGACGACAGGGTCGCTGGCCTTCCGTCGCCATTGCGGCGGCCGGGCCGCTGGGGAACCTGAGCGTGGCGTTCCTGCTGGCCGCTCCCGTCAAAGCCGGCTGGTTGACTTGGGCTATACCATCTCCGGACAGTTTGACCCTGGTGATGACCGGTGGCCTGCGGTCCGGCATCTCGGACGTGGTCGGGCTGTTGATCATCTACAACCTGCTGTATGCGGTGTTCCAGATTCTGCCGTTGTCGCCGCTCGCGGGGTACCGCGTCCTGGCGGCGCTGCTGCCGACAGGCGCGGCGGAAACCCACCAGCGATTCCAACGGTTTGCGCCGATCCTGCTGGTGGCGCTGATCGCGTCCGACTACGTGCTGAGACCGGGCATACTGTGGGCAACGGTGCTGCCGACTGCGCAATGGCTGGCCAGTCTGGCCACCGGCTTCTGAGTGAATCAGGAAGTGGGTCCGAATCGTTCGGTGCGTATCAGAGATTCAGGGATTCCCAGGGACAGAAAGGCGTCGGCCGCGCTTTCGACGAAACCCGTGGGACCGCATACGTAGCACAAGGGGAGCGCAGGGTCACGGGCAATGTCCCCCTCGCTCAACCGCCCGAATTCTGCGATGCACTCCTTCAGCATGGACGCATCGACCCGGCGGGCATAACCGGGCCAACCCGCCGGTTGCTGTCGAGTGAAGGAATAACGGACCGCGGCACCGGCGTCGCCATCGGCGAGACCATCCAACCAATCACGGTAGATTATGTCCTGTTGGCTGCGGGCCGAATAGAGCAAAAGGGCCGGCACGGATGGGGCTACCGCCTGTCGTTGCGCCAAAATAGAACGCAGGGGAACGATTCCGGACCCGCCGCCGACCAGGAACAGCGGCCCACCCATCCGAGCCGTCCAGGTGAACGGGCCGCCAATCGGCCCACGAACTTCCAGCGCATCCCCCGGCTGCACGACCTCGTGAAAGTAGGGGGATACCTCTCCGTCTTCGATCAATTCAACGGTGAGGTCGATGCGATTTGAACCGGCGGCCGGGGCCGATGCGATTGAGTACGAGCGCTGGGCCTGGTATCCGTCGGGCGCGGTGAGGCGCACATCGTAATGCTGGCCGGCTATGAATGAACTGGGATTTGCCAGATGGAGCGTGAAGGTGCGGGCGCGATACGTTTCGACGGTGACGCGTTCCACCGTCGCCAACTGCCATGGCGACGGACCCGGCGGGTTCGAGCGAATCGGACTCTGCGGGGCGGGATGTGCGCCCGCCCCGGAGTGGATTTGGTGCTCGGTCATTCAGTCGCCCCAGTAGCGTTGTTCTTTCCAGGGGTCGCCGTACATGTGGTAACCGTATTGTTCCCAGAAGCCGGGCTGGTCCTGCGGCATGAAACGGATGCCACGCAGCCACTTTGCGGATTTCCAGAAGTACAGGTGCGGCACCACCAGACGCGCCGGGCCGCCGTGCTCGGGCGCAATGGGCTGGCCATCGAACTCGTACGCGACCATACCGCGGCCTTGGACCACGTCCCAGGTTGGCAGGTTGGTGGTATATCCGCCGTAGGAAAAGGCCATGATGTACGGGGCCGGGTCGGTGACGCCGGCCGCTACCAGAAGATCATCGATGGTGACGCCTTTCCAGGTGGTGTCCAGTTTGCTCCACTTGGTGACGCAATGGATGTCGGTGAAGATTTCGGTCTCCGGAAGGCTCCGAAATTCCTCCCAACTCCATTCCCCCAGCGGCTCCCCGTTGACGCCGGCCAACGCGAAGGACCACTGATCCAAGGGGACGCGCTGCGTCGGGCCGGCGGTGAGCACCGGAAATCCGCGCTCCAGGTACTGGCCCGGTGGTATGGGACGCGGCGGAGTTTCACGGCGGCGGCCAAAGAATCCTCTTGTGGTCATCGTGGTTGGGCTCCTTGTAGAGAATATCCGTCGATGTGGTTCGGTTATTCGATTGCTTTGGCAGGTCGTCGCGCCAGCAACAGGCGTGCGACGGGGTCTGTTATCGGCGCCGGCGCACGATCGGGGGAATGCAGAATTTCGAGGATGGTCGCACCGAAATTACCGAATCTCCGATAACGTGTCAAACAACCCTCTGGGCGGAGGTTGGACCGTCAAGACGCACGACTCAGCGCCGTGACCGTCTGCGAAAAATCAGGAAGAGGTTCAGCCCGCCGATCGTAAAAGCGGCGATCCACAGGAGTGTGCCCAGCAACGGGCTGACAATCAGGCCGACTCCCAGCCCGAAGTAGAAAACCGCCACCGCCAGCACGAATACCAGCGCGTGAATGCTGATCCGGATTGCCGAACGTGCGTTAGCCATCGGTGGCGCCTCCATCGGGCTTTTTGATTCCGCGAACCGCGGCCATCGTTGAATACTATACGCCATCGCAGGCGCCAACGGTTCGCCCAGGCAACCCGAAATCAGGATGCTTGGTTTGTGAGCACACAGGGACGTGGGGCGCTGTTGACGCTCCGCCAATCACCGTCGGGTCGTGGTCCGACAGGCTCACCATGAGCGGACTACCTGCTGCGCCATGAGCCGGCTACCCATTTTGCAATGAGAAGGCGATCTGCTCTGCAATGGTCTGGATATCTACTTTGCAATGAGCAGGCTACCTGTTTTGCAATGAGGGCACTGCCTGCCGTGCGCACGGCCCTGAACCCGAAATGACAGCACTTGCCCGCACTACCCGCCGTCGCTACAATCACCGCACGGATCAACAGGAGGGCAACCTTGCAAGCAGCGACTCCGGCGGCCCCGCAACTCCCCGGGCTGAAAAACAATCGGGTGTTCGTGCTGGGCAGCCTTTCTGTGGGACACGGCCTGTCCCATATGTTTGACCAGGGACTGCCCCTGTTGATCACGGAGATCGCGGCGGCCATGGGTCTGAGCACCTTCCGGACCGCCACGCTGTTCGCGGTCCGGCAGACCGGTTCCAGCGCCATCAGCCTCGGCGGCGGGCCGCTGACCGATTACCTCAAAGAGTATTGGGGCCTGATTCTGACAGCGTGCATGCTGGGGCACGCCATCACGTATGCAGCCATGGGCGGCTCACCGAATTTCGTGGTGGTCGCCCTGATCATTTTGTTCGTGTCGGTCCCCGGATCGTTATGGCATCTGCCGTCCGCGGCCGCTATATCCCAGCGGTTCCCAGACCGGAGGGGATTCGCGATTTCCATGCACGGGTTTGGCTCAAACCTGGGCAATGTGAGCGGGCCGGTGGTGGCCGGGGCTATGCTGGCCTCCGGGTTCCTGATGTGGCGGCACGTATTTTTCATTTACGCCGGCATGGCGATTTTCATGGCGGCGTTGGTCTGGTGGTCGTTGCGCGGGTTGGGACGCGAAAATGCCGGCGCGCCCGGTCGCAACCTTGCGGATCAATTTGGCAACGCGGTCACCCTGCTGAAAAACCCGGTGGTCATGGCGCTGATCTTCGCGGCGCTGCTGCGTGGGATCGGGTTGAGCGCGCTGTTCAACTGGACGCCGTTCTACCTCCGTGAAACGCTGGAAATGAGCACGCTGCAGGCGGGTGTGTACTACGCGCTGCTGACCGGCATGGGGATAGTGTCCGCTCCGTTGCTGGGTTGGCTGTCAGACAAGTGGGGCAGGAAGGCGGTATTGGTTCCCGGTTTCGTCGCCGCCGCCCTGCTTTCGCTGGTGGTTGTGCCCGTTGGTTCAACGTTCCTGCTGATTCCAGTGATGGCCGGGTTGGGCCTTTTCAGCTTCGCCCTCCACCAGATCATTCAGGCGTCGGTTCTGGACTACGTCGGCGAAGGGGCGGAGGCCACCGCCATTGGATTGCTGTTTGGAATCAACGGGGTCATCGGGATAGGGTCGCCGTTCCTGGCATCCGCCATCATCGAGTACATGAACAGCTTTGGGGCGGTTTTCTACTACGCTGGCATTCTCACCCTGATTACGGCCGGGATAATCGCGGTGATCCCCTTGCGCCGGCCGAATGCAGATACCTCGGCGGCGTAAGGTTGGCCCGGGTCCGGGCGGGCGAGAGATTGTAAAATTCCGGCAGGGCATCGATTGTCCCTGCTGACTCGGAGCAATCTCGTCGGCCGCCATGCCGGCTGATCGCACGCAGCCTTGTTTCGTCCGGCGGCCCGTTGGTTATTGTAAGCGTACGGCAAGTTATACCGGAGGGATACCAAGATGGCCGATGTTGAGAACAGGCTCACAGAGATGGGCTACGAACTGCCCCCACCACCCGACCCGGTGGGGAATTACCTGCCCATCACCCGCAGCGGAAACGTGATGTGGCTGGCCGGTGTCGGTTCCCGCATGGCAACCGGCGAGGGCATCGCTGGAAAGCTGGGGTCGGATCTCACAGTTGAGCAGGGTTACGAAGCGGCGCGTTGTGCTGCTTTGAACCTGCTGGCCCGGATGAAGCACGAACTGGGGGACCTGGATCGGGTCACGCGCATCCTGAAAGTGGTTGGCATGGTCAACAGCGACCCGTCGTTCACAGGGCAGGCTGCGGTGGTGGACGGCGCCTCCGACCTGTTCGTGGCCCTGTATGGCGACCGAGGCCGGCATTCACGGTCTGCTCCCGGGATGGCCTCGCTGCCGGGCAACACTGCGGTGATCTGCGATTGCGTGATCGAGGTGGACGGTGGCTGACCGCCGCACCGGGTAAGGCTGGTTTACATGGGGACCCTCTCTCCGCGTTGCCAAACCGCCGGCGCCGCTCTGTCAGCCTGAGCATCCTGGACGGGGAGCGTGCGCCATGCCGACACGGCATTGACCGCTAAATCCCCAGAGGCCAAACCCACATGATGGCGGGGACGGCCACCACAACTATCAAAGCTTCCAGCGGAAAGCCCATCCTCAGATAGTCCGCAAACCGGTAACCACCGGGCCCCATGACAATCGTATTGGACTGGTGAGCAATGGGCGAGAGGAAGGCGGAGGACCCTCCGATTGCGACCGCCATCAGGAACGGATCTATTGACGCTCCCAGAGCAGCGGCCACGTTGATGCCTACCGGCGCCATCAAGATCACGGCCGCTGCGTTGTTGATGACTGCGGACAACAGCATCGTGGTGATCAGCACGATCCCCAGCATCACCCAGGCCGGCAGGGCTCCGCCCAGACCCGCGAAAGTGGCGGCTATGCGCGCCGCGCCGCCGGTTGTTTCCAGCGCCTCACCGACGGGTATCATGGCGCCCAACAATATGATCACCGGCCAGTCGATGGCCTGGTAGGCCTCTGGCAGGGACACGAACTTCGTGACCAGCAGAACCACCACTGCCGCCACGAAAGACACCTGTATCGACAATACGCCGAATGAAGTCAGCAACAACGCAGCGGCGAACACCGCGATGGGAAAAACGAGGCGTCGGCGCGAGCCAATGCGGATCTCACGCTCTGCCAGGGGAAGCAGGCCAAGGCGAGGGAGGGCAGTCTGCACCACCTCCTCCGGCCCCTGGACCAGCAGAACATCACCGACCCTGAAGTTGATGTGTCCCAGGCGTCTGATGAACCTTTGTCCTCTCCTCGACACTCCCAAAAGGTTCACCCCGAACTCCGAGTGCAGGTGCAGGTCCCTGGCGCTTTTGCCTTCAGCGGGGCTGCTTGGGCCGACGATAGCCTCCACTATTGAGACGTCTTCAGCGTCGAGTGTCTGGTCGATATCGGGTTGGATGTCCCGGGAACCCTGCAGTTCAAAGCCGGTGTTGTCCACGAAGGTCCGGAGATCCTCTGGGTCCGCCTCGATAATCAGCACGTCGTTGGCGTCGATGATCTGATAGCTGGAAGGCGCGCCGTACACCACTCCGCGATGCAGCAGTCCCGCGATTGCGACATCCTCGTCGGCCAACTCTTCAACATCCCTGATGTGCTTGCCCACGAACCTCGATTCCTCGGGCACGCGCACTTCCATCATGTAGCTCTCGATGTCCAACGTGTCTCCGAGGGTAAGTGGAGGACGGCGGGAGGGTAACAAACGCCAGCCCACCAGAGCGATGAAGAGCGCGCCCGCCAGCGTTATGGCAACTCCGACCAGGGTGAAGTCAAACATTTGAAATGGGACGCCGACCTGGTCCTCTCGGAAGTTGGAGATGATGATGTTCGGGGGCGTGCCAATAAGGGTGGTCATGCCTCCCAAAAGCGACGCGAAGGCCAGGGGCATGAGAAAGCGGGAAGGCGGCTGACCGCTTCTGTTTGACGCTCTGATCACCACCGGCAACAGCAGACTGACGGCTCCGACGTTGTTCATAAACGCCGACAGAAATGCCGTCATACCGGTGATGGCCGCTATCCGAACGGTGAGGCGTTCCGGTATCCGTGAATACCAGTCCGCTATCACGTCCACCACGCCGGAGTTGTAGAGCGCGCGGCTCAAGATCAACACCGCGGCTACGGTTACCACCGCCGGATGGCCAAACCCCTTGTAGGCTTCCGCCGGCGGCACAATGCCCGCGATCGCAAGTACCAGCAGGGCCCCGATGGCGACGATGTCGTACCGCCACTTTCCCGCAATGAACAGCACGAGGGAAGCGATGAGGACTGCAAATACGATAACCTCATCCATCAGCGGTTTTCCCTTCAGGTGTGTTGAAGTGCGACGAAGGCGGAAAGCACGCTTGTCACCGTGCGCGCGCCCGGCCCAGGGTCATGCGGCTTCCACTTCGGGGACGGACGCGACTTCCGATGCCCGGCCTGTGGTCGGATAGTTCGATTACACCGGGATTATATAGCATGGGCGGCGCCGGCCATTTCCATTCCGATGCAGATTCTTCCATGGAGAAGGGGGCGAACTGCGGCGTGGGGTCCGGATATATCGGAACGAAATGCCTGTCGCCGCGTTGACTGGAATCCCCATCCCTTGATGGCGCTGCAACCCGGTCGCGCCACAGTTGTTTGAGGGTGCAGCCTCACACCTCGTAGCAGGCCACCATGTGTCCCGGAGTTTTGTCCACTGCGGGTGGGTGCGGGTTGTTCAGGCAGCGGTCCGTCGCCATGGGGCACCGGTCGTAGAAACGACACCGTGCAGGGGGGTCTATCGGCAGGGACAGGTCGCCCCGAATATCGGGGCGCTCGCGACGATGCGTTGGGTCCGGCACCGGCACCGCAGAAAGAAGGGCCTTGGTATAGGGATGCAACGGGTTGCGCAACAGTTCCTCGGTGTCGGCCAATTCAACGATCTTGCCCAGATACATCACCGCTATCCGGCTGCACATGTAGCGTGCCACGGCCAGGTCGTGGGTGATGTACAGGTAGGCGATGCCCAAGCTTTGGGAAAGGTCCTGCATCAGGGACATTATTCCGGTTCGGCTGGAAACGTCCAGCATGGAGGTGGGTTCGTCAGCCACGACGAAGGACGGGCCAATGACCAGGGCACGGGCGATGGCGACCCGTTGCCGTTGGCCGCCGGAAAGTTCGTGCGGGTGCCGGAACAGAAAGTGCTGGGCGGGCGAGAGTCCCACCCGCGTCAGTATCTCCGTGACGCGGTCCACCCGATCCAGCGCGTGGCCGATGCCCTGTACCGAGAGGGGTTCGGCGACGGTGTCGTAGATGGTGCGACGAGGGTTCATCGACTCGTAGGGATCCTGGAAAATCATCTGGGCCTGCCGACGAAACGCCCGCACCTGCCTGCCTTTGATCGCGGATGCGTCCACGGTTTCTTCGAGTCCGCCATCCATCGCATTATCCGGGAAACGGAAACGGATGCGTCCTTCCGTAGGTTCCAGCAACTTGACCAGCAACTTGCCCACGGTGGTCTTGCCGCAACCCGATTCTCCGACCAGGCCTACGCTTTCGCCGCGACCCAATTCAAAAGATACGTGGTCCACGGCGTGGATGAAGCTGGAAGGTTTTCTGAAAAGGTTCCGGGACACCGGGAACCGCTTGGTCAGACCTTCGACGGTTACCAGGGTTTCGGCGTCGTTGCCAATTGAGCTTGCTGTTGCCATGTTGGGTCTATCGGAGCGCATCATCATCGCCCACTAGGGTCAACGGTGAGTCCAGCGGATGCCAGCAGGCCGCCCATTGGCTCCCCCGGTTGACCTGGGGCGGATATTGCAGTTGGCATTCCTCGGTGGCGTGGGGGCACCTGGGATGGAAGGGGCAACCCGGAGGGGGATTGACGAGGTTGGGAGGTTCACCCGGGAGGGTCACCAGAGGCGACTTTTCGCCGCTGACGCTGGGGAACGAACCCATCAGCGCCGCCGTATAGGGATGGATGGGCGCCCCGAATACGGCAGCAGTATCACCCATTTCCACCATGTGGCCGGCGTACATGACCCCGACGCGGTCGGTGACCTCGGCCACCACGCCAATATCGTGACTGATGTAGATCATGCCCATCCGCAATTCCTGCTGCACACCCTTCAGTTCCCGCAGGATACGGTCCTGCACTATCACGTCCAACGCGGTTGTGGGTTCGTCGGCGATGATCACGTCGGGATCGCAGGAGAGAGCCATGGCGATGATCGCCCGCTGTCGCATTCCGCCGCTGAACTCGTGGGGATACCGTTCCATCAACTGCGGGTCCAGCCCCACCATGCGGAACAGGCGCGCCACCCGCGTCGTGGCGTCGCCGGAAGTGGCCTCCATGCCATGGGTTTCGATGGCTTCCAGGATCTGGTCGCCGACCTTGTACACCGGGTCGAGTGTATTCATTGCCGCCTGGAATACCATGGCGATGCGCCGCCAGCGGCAGCGTCGCATCTCCTCATCCGACAGCAGCAAAAGATCTTGCCCATCAAGCAGAACCTGTCCGTCGATCAACCTGGCGTTATCGGGCAACAGGCGCATCAGGCAGTTTGCCACGGAAGTCTTGCCGCATCCGGATTCGCCAACCAGCCCCAGAGACTGGCCTCTCAGCAATTCAAAACTGACCCCCTGCACCGCCTGCACGTCTCCCAATCGGGTCAGGTAGCGCAGGGAGAGGTTGTCAACCTGCAGGATCGTATCGGCGTTCGCAACCGTCATTGATCAGTTCCAAGGGCATCAGTCGTGCTGACGTCGCAACCTGGGATTCACCACTTCGTCCAGGGCGCGTCCGACCAGGTAGAATGCGCTGCACAGCAGAGTGATGGACGCCCCGGCGGGAATGACCAGCCACCAATACTTGGCGCCGCCCAACAGGTATCCTCCGGTGTTGGCGGTATGGATCATTATGCCCCAACTCATTCTCAGGTCCAGCAGGCCCAGGAAGGACAGCACCGCCTCGGCGAAGATGGCTCCGGTGACGGTGAACATCATGTAGAGCAGCGACAACGGCAGCAGGTTGGGGATGAGGTGTACCCAAATGATGTGGAAGTGACCGCCGCCGGCGGTCCGGGCCGCCTCAATATAGGGTTTGACCCGTATGCTCAATGCCTGGGATTTGAGGATGATCGCCGTGCCACCGAAGCCGCCCAAAATCCCGATGATGAGCGCCAGGTAGAACAGGTTCAGCCGGAAAAGCGCGCTCAGCACGATGAGCAGGGAAATGCCCGGCAGAGCGATGATCAGGTCTGCCAGGCGCATGAACAGCGCGTCCACCAACCCGCCGTAATAGGCGGCCACTGCGCCCACCGTGGTGGCGATGCCAACGGTTACCAGGGCGGCAGTAATCCCCAGGACGAACTCGGAACGGGTGCTGGACAACAACTGGCTGAGCACATCCCGCCCCAGCGGGTCGGTGCCCAGCAGATGCCTCCAACTGGGAGCGGCCGGATGGTAGGCCTCACCGAATGAGTAACCGGTGACCGGGTCGTACACGTCGGCGTCCCACACGGTTGCCATCAGTATGGGATGCGCAACCGCCATGAGCGCGAACACCAGGATGGTGGCCAGGGACAGCAACCCGATGCGGCTCTCCAGGAAGATGCTCCAGCCATCCCGCACGGTTCGGAGCGCCAGCCGTGCCCTGGCCACAATAATCTGGAACCTGCCGCGTCCCAAGTCGATATCGGGCGGGCCGGAGTGCGCTGACGATCCGCCAGCGTCCGTGGGATGGTTTGGCTGAGGCCCGATCACCGGTAACGTATCCTGGGGTCGAGGTACACGTAGAGGACGTCCACGATCACATGGGCGAGAAGCGAAAAAAGCCCGATGAAAACCATGGACCCCATCACCAAGGGCAGGTCTTCCGAGCGTACCGCTTCGAGGAGAGTCAGCCCGGTGCCGGGCCAGGAGAACACGCTTTCAATAATCACGCTGCCATCTATCGCGAAGATCAGGCTGTACACCAGGCTGGTGACCACCGGCAGCAGGGCGTTGCGGGCAGCATGCCGGTCCCTGACCAGGTTTTCCGGCAACCCCTTGGCTCGGGCTGCCATGACGTAGTCCTCGCGCATGGTTTCCAGCATGCTGTTCCGCGTCAGCAGCATGGTGCCGGCAAATGATATCAGCGTCAGGGTCACGATGGGCAGAACCATGTGACGCAGGATGTCCAACGCCAGATGTCCGATACCGGAAAATGCCCAGGCGACGGGCACGGCTAACGCTGCCGCCATCACCAGCAGGGTCGCCATGGAAACCGGTCCAACGCGCGCCATGCGCCGGAACACAAGCATCCCAAGGAATGCGAAAGCAATGAACGCAGCAGCAGTCAGCAGCATGTAGCTGAAAACGTGGTTGGCCGTTACGTCGGCGCCACGCCAGACCAACGGGTCCAGGAACTTGCCCACTGGAAACCAGCCAAGTTTGAATGCGAAGATCCAGATCATGACCAGCGCGAAGGCGGGGGTGAAGGCGGTGAATAGGGTGGCACCAGAGATGGTGGCTGCGTACTCCAGGAAACCGCCGCGTCTCCAGGCGATGGCCTTGCCGAGGAAAAAGCCAATATAGAAGGACGACGCTGTGGCAGTGAGGAACAGCACCGCGGTTCTGGGGATCCGTTCTGCCAGGACTTCAATCACCGGCCGGGGGAAATGGCCAAAGGATACCCCGAAGTTCCCGGTGAACGTGTTTTTCATGTGGATCAGGTACTGCTGCCACAGCGGTTTGTCCAGGCCGAAAGATTCCTTGATCTGGCTTCTCACCTCGGCGGGAAGGTCGGGGTTGAGGGCGTAGAAGGTCGCGTAATCCCCTGGCTGCGCCTGCACCAAAAAGAACGTCAGGGTGATGATCAGGAAGAGGGTGAGGACCATTTGTCCAGCGCGTCGGAGCAGGTATCCCGTCATTGGAATCGGCTCCTGAATCCAACCAGTCGCTGACCGCTGGCGCCGTAGAACCGGAGACGCGGTGGGATGCTGAAGCGGCAGCGGCAAGTCATGCGGCGCGACCGGTTGGACCGCGCATCCCGGGCCCCCCGAAGGGCGAACGGATGGCAGGTGAAGAATGGGTTTGACGGCAACCGCCGCCACCCGTTGGGACAATCCGATTGCCCGACGCGCTGCCACGACCCCATCGGCGCAATTGCGACGCCACGGGCTGCCACAGACATCGTGCAGCTACTTGAACTGGACCAGGGAAGTCAAGCCGGCAGCGATCTGGAGTCCGCCCAGGGATTGGGTGTAGGGGTATTCGATGCGGTCGCTCCGGTAAGCCTCAACCAGTGGCGTGTCGAACAACACCACGTAGGGCAGGTCGTCGGCGAGGAAAGCCTGCATCTCCAGGACCTGCTCGCGTGCCGCTTCCACATCGGTCTCGGCGAGCAGTTGGTCGGCCAGATGGTCGAAGTCATGGTTGTGGTAGCCACCGGCGTTATGTCCTTCCAGACCGGAATGGCGGCTGTGGAAAAACGCCTCCAGGTAGTCGGGATAGAGACTCAACCCCCAACCCAACATCCACATATCGAAATCCTGCTGGTTGAACACCTTCTCGACGATGAGGTTGAAACCGGTGAGGTCGGCCCGCAGGGGGATGCCCACCTCACTCAGCCAACGCTCAATCCAGATGGCAAAGGTGGAACGCAGGGGATCGTAGCCAGGGCTCGGAGCCATCAGTGTCATGTCGGGAATAGGTTCGCCGTTGGGCATCCTCAAACCCTCGCCCTGCTGCTCCACGAACCTGCCGTCCTCGCTGATCCGGGGTTCAGTTTCCCAAGTGAATCCTGCACCCTTGAGTAGTTCCACCGCCTGGGCTACGCGCTCGCTGCGGGTCAGGCCTTTTCCGATGAGAGGAACATCGGCGTTGTGCCACGCCACGTTGCCTTCGGGCACCATGGTGTACATGGGAATCGCCACGCCTTGCAGCACGGTTTGGGTCAGGAATTCCTTGTCAATGAGGGTCGCGACGGCCTGCCGGAAAGCCTTGTTGTCCATGGGTTCTTTGCGGAAGTTGAAGCCAAGATACCGGACGCCATCCGACGGGTTTTCGATGACGGTCAACCCACCCTGACCCTGAAGCTGCTCCTGCAAACCCCGGGACAGCCCCAGGGGATTGAGCATGAAATCAATGTCTCCTTTCTTCAGGGCCAGCACGGTGGAGTCCTGGCTCCCGTAGATGGAATATATGGTGCTGTCTGCGAACGGGCCCACCGTGTATTCCAGGGATTTTTCGCCGCCGGCCTCTCCGTATGCGGAAAATTCGTACGTCCCCTCCTTGGACTCCGTGTAGGCGCCGTTGGCGTACTGCGCAACCTCGCTACCAGCGAAGTGATATTCCGGATTGCGGGCCTTTTCAGCAAAAGCGCCCCGTTCCCATCGGTGGAAGGCAAAACCGCCGGCAGTAGGTTCGTTTTCGGGAACGTGCGCATACAAAGCCTTCTGTTGGTCAATGGCTTCTCCGGCTTGTCTGGCCTCGGCCACGATCGGTTCCCAATAGGCGCTGGGGAAGATGGGCATAAAAGCCAGCCCGAACTGCCAGCGCGCCAAACCGGGCTTTTGCTTGAAGAAAATCTTCAGGCGATAGGGATCAATCGCCTCCGCGTGATCAAAGTAATTCGGGTCCACCAACGAAGACCAGTTACCGGCCAATTGGAACTCGATTACGGTGTGCGCCGTGAAGACGAAATCCTCTGCGGTGACGTCGTTGCCGTCGCTCCATTTGACGCCACGCTTGAGGGGCACCTCGGTGGTCCAGAAGGATTGACCCTCAACGGTTTCCTCCTGCAGTGGCGACGGAAAATCCGCAGCCAGGGAAGGGACCCAATCGAACCGCTGCGCCGAGTAGGTGTACAGGACGGCATTGCCGCCGCTCAGCACGTATTGATTCCAAATCGTCCCGTCGGGCCCGAGGTATGCCCAATAATTGTTGGTGGTCAAATCCGCCGAAATACCAAGGCGGTACACCTTTTCTTCTTCGTCGCCACTTTCAGGAGGGGGGGCGACCGGTGTCGGCGTATCCTGTGTGACGGTCGTCGGGTTGATGGCCTCGGCAGCCGGAGTGGGCTGGCTCGCCGCAGCGGCAGGAGCGGACTGTTCAGCCGCTGGCCCGGGGGTGGCTGTAACCACCACTTCTGTGACCACTTCCCGGGTATACCCCAGCAGCAACGTGAGCAGAATGATGAGGCCGAAACTCACAATCCAATGGGTGGGACGAGTCATATCGTTTACCTCGCGAAATTATCGGAATCTGGTAATCAAGACGCGTATAGTCACAAGGTGGGCGGGCGAAATGTTCAATTTTTGCAATCGATGTCGTTTGGTTGAGCAAATTGATACGGGCCGTTTTCAATCGTCCCCATCGTTGCGGGCCCCGGAGGCCATCGGGTTGTCCGAGGCTGGATGCAGCCGGTTTTGCGCTGGGCGGGAAGACTCGCCGCCACCTGTACAGTGCGAGTGTAACGCAGGTTGTCGCTGAAGCCCCAGCCCTGATGCCCGCACAACGTGCCTTGCTTATGTGCACGATTATCCGGTGCGTCCCAAAATATCATCATGGATGGTGGTCGGCAACTGCATTGCGCAGGCCATGCCATGGCTTCGGGTCGCCGTGATGAAACCGATGGTGGGCACCGATGCTCGGTGAGTCCACGGATGTTGGAGCAACGAGACATCCCATCGAGCGTGTTTCAGGGCCAACCTTCATTCATATCAACGCCGGTGGGCATCACAGGCCCACCACGCGCACCCGGTGATTGTGTGTGTCAGCGATGAACAGGTCTCCGTCCGCATCGATACCGCAGCCGTGGGGATGAAATAATCCGGCTTCAGTCGCAGGGCCGCCGTCGCCGCCGCCACCCTCCCGGCCTCCGGCTATGGTGGTAACGATGCCGGTCTGTGCGTCGATTCGGCGCACCGCGCAATTGTCCGAGTCAACCACAATCACGTTGTCGTTCAGGTCGCAGCGCATCGCCTTGGGCGATCCCCAGGTGGCAGCCAGGGCCGGCCCGCCGTCCCCGGAATACCCGAACACTGCTTCGGCCCCGGCAATGGTGCTCAGCGCTCCATCCGGGGAGATTTTTCGGACTCCATTTCCCTCCCGCTCGCAGACGTAAACATTCCCTTGACTGTCCATGCACACGGCCCGGGGGCCCATCAGGCTGGCTTCCGTGGACTGTTGACCGTCGCCATCTCGGGACATATGCCCGGTGCCGGCAAAGGTGGTGATGATACCAGTGGCCAGATCCACACGGCGGATACGTTGGTCCTGTATGTCGGCGATCAGCAGTCCGCCGCGCCGGTCCAGAAACACATCGTTGGGTTCCCGGAGCATGGCCTGGTGGCCGGGCCCGTCGTCCCCGCTGTACCCGAATTGTCCGTTGCCGGCGACGGTGGAGATTATCCCGGTGGCACCATCGATTTTCCTGACGGCAGGGTCAAACCTCTGCGAGAAGTAAATGTCGCCGTTGGTGTCAATTGCCAACCCGTATGGTTGGTTGATCAGCGCATCCGCAGCCGGGCCGCCGTCACCGGCATACCCCGGATCTCCGGTGCCTGCGATCAAAGTGATCCTGCCGGTGCGTGCATCCATGCGCCTGATCCTGTGATGACGGCCCATGCACACGACCATGTTCCCCTGGGGGTCAAATTCACAGGCGTAGGGGGTCTGGCATGCAGCCGCTATTGCTGGCCCGCCGTCGCCGGCCCAGCCTTCCGACCCGTTTCCCAATACGGTGTTGATGATGCCCTTTTCGGCTGGCATGTGTCCCTCCATTTGGTCGTTGCATAATCCCAAATACGTTCCGCAATACATTCCGGGCCGTGCGTCATTGTATATCGCGCCGCCAGCAAACACCCGGATAGCAGTCGGGCGCAATTTGGCCCCCAGGGCCGTTCGATTATCCTCTCAACAGGCAATTGCTGTTGCCGGAACGGTTCTCTGCTCACCATCCACTCGTCCTTCGACAGGCTCAGGATGAGCGGACTACCGCATCTATGGCCAATAATCGGATGGCCCTGATTCGGTCTCCTGCTTGGGTTGACAACTATCAACAGACAGGATAATATATATCAAGTGCGCTGGGGTGGCAGGGACACCCCACCCGTTACGAACCGAGGGGCAGACGGCCCGTCAGAACAGGAGGTGGGAAATGGTTTCGTTGATAACGTTGAACCATAGATGGCAAGGTGATCGCGTGGGCCCGGAGGGCGAGGCTGCCGCAGCCTGATTCGTTTCCCGCAATCAGAGCCGCTATCGAAATCAGCAGCGTGGCCCGCCGGGCTATCCACCGGCATCCGGATCTCCCACTTGGTGGGTCCGATCCGGAACCGAGAATCAGCCGGGCGCCGACGAATCGTCGGCGCCCGGCTTCATTTTTCGATGTCCTGGCAGAATCGACACGCGCCGTGGCCTTTGACAGGTCTGGTGGCTTTGCATAGTGGGCCCATCCAGGGAAAGTGAACCCGAGGTCATGCCGTTCCACGGTGGGCCAACAACTGCGACGATGGCGACAAGCGATTGTTGACAGCATGGGCATGAGGTCCTCAATCCCATCTCCACGCCCACCTACGAGCCGGCGGCCTGGGCGGGTCCTTGCGTCAAGCGACGCACCGCACCGCCAACCGGCACGGCAAGACAGCGGCGGAACCGATTCTTGTCAGGATATTGCAGCACGCCGACTCCACGTCTTGTGCAATTCTTCGGTGCGAACCGGTGCGCCGCCGGAACAGTTCCCATACCAGGAGGCGGGTAAAACCTGTCAAATCCGGGCGGAGATGGCGGGGCCTTTATGTTACACTGGCGGCCACAATTTTCGGTTTGAAATCTTGCCAAAGGAGGCCCACCATGCCCAAGAAGCGCGGCACAGGTCTGATGATGGTCTGGTGTGAAGTTCCCGCCGAGTCCGAGGAAGAGTTCAATCAGTGGTACAACACCGAGCACCTTCAGGAATTGCTGTCGGTGCCGGGCGTGCTGAATGCGGCCCGCTACGAGGCGACCAGCAGCGGACCCAAACATCTGGCGATGTATGAACTCGAATCCGCGGACGTGATCAATACCGACGCGTTCAAGAACCGCCCGCCGACGCCATGGGGACAGAAAGTCGGTCCCAGGGCCGTTGCGACCACCCTGATCAACAACGTGTACACCATGATCCACCCGACCGGCCTGTCCGACACGCTGGCGAACGCTGATATGGCGCCAGCCCTCCAGATCGGGAGGATGGACGTGCCCGCCGAGAGCGACGAAGAGTGGAACAACTGGTACTCCGGGGTGTACGTGCCCAACTACGAGAAGGTGCCCGGCTGCATCCGTGGCCGCCGCTGGAAGACGGTGCGCGGCGAACCTGCGTACGCCACAGTTTACGAATTTGAGAATCCCGAAGTGTCGTCCACCGCCCCCTGGCTCGAACAGCGGGAAGCCCATCCCGACAACGGCCGGATGCGCGACGTGATGACCCATGCGCCCGGGTCTCCCGGAATCTGGCGCCGGACTTTCCAGCCCTAGCGCGGCTGACGAGATTCGCCTACGCCGGTGATGGCGTACAATGTAGGGGCGGATTGAATCCGCCCCTACATTCTGTCCGGTCAGGTTGCGATGTTCGTTAGTGTCGCGAAATTGTTGGCGGTGATGGTGGTGACCCTGCTGGGCGCGGGCATTTTCGCCTCGCAATCGGCTGAGGCGCAGGATATTGAGATTCCCGAGACCCGCCGGACGGAAACGGCCGCCGGACCGTACACGGTGAGCGTAAACGCCAATTCCCTGCCGTCCCTGCAGTCGGTACAGTTCTTCATAAAGGTCACCGACACCGAGACAGGACAACCGGTGGACGGGTTGACGGTTACGATCTACACGGCCTGGAGCGGCAGCGAGGAAACGGGCGAGAATATCGCCCTCAGTCCCAACGTGGCGGGTCTGTACACGGCCACTTTGCAGTTCGAGCCAGGCACGTGGGAAACCACGATACTTTTGGAACCGCCCGACGGCGGCTCTTACGGTGCGGATGGCTTTGTGTTTGAAATCCCTGAGCCGTCCAGCAACTTTGAGGCGGGGTTCGTGTTTCTGGGTGTATCGGTGGTCTTGCTGGGTGGAGCATGCTACCTGGTGTGGAGGGTCCGAAAGAACCAGCGGGAGCGGGC
Source organism: Dehalococcoidia bacterium (assembly GCA_963668585.1). Classification (GTDB taxonomy): domain Bacteria; phylum Chloroflexota; class Dehalococcoidia; order Lucifugimonadales; family UBA3495; genus Bin87. The sequence goes on from OY764869.1 coordinate 3,010,283, forward strand.
CGAGCGATCCGGCACGACGGCGGCATGATGCGCAGAAGGGTTGTGTTGGGCATGGCCGGCGGAGCGCTGGCGGCGCTAACCGTCGGGGCCGGCATCGCATCAGCCCACCAGGGGATCCCGCCGGGGCAGACGCCGGCGACAGCCTGGGGATTCATCACCAACCCGGTGCCCAGCCTCTTCCTGATGGCGGCGTTGTATTTTTACTTCAACGGCCTTAACAACTGGCCCAATCCGACGCACCCAATCAGCAACTGGCAGAAGGCCAGTTTCGTCGCAGGGATTTTGACCCTGTTCGCCGCGCTGCAATCGCCAATCGAACCGTTGGCCGAACATTACTTTGCCATCCATCAATTGCAACACCTGCTGGTGCGGATGATCGGGCCGTTGCTGATTCTGCTGGGGGCGCCGTTGACTCCGATGCTTCGGGGTATGCCGGGCTGGCTGCGGCAGGGCGTGGTAAGACGGGTGGTGCGGACCGTGGCCGCGCGATGGATCTACGGGAAGATAACCAACCCCGTATTTACCATTTTTGGGTTCCTTGGACTGCTGTTTTTCTGGCAGATACCGGGGCCCCACGACCTGGCGGTACACAACGACTGGGTCCACGAACTGATGCACGGGACCATGCTGATCAGCGGGTTCCTGTTCTGGTGGATTGTGATTGATCCCAAGCCGCACCGTTCGAGACTCCACTACGGGCTGCGAGTGCTGTACCTGGGGTTGATTGTGCTGCCCAACACGCTGCTGGGCGCGGCAATCGCCTTTCAGGAAAGACTGATCTATACCGCCTACCAGGAATTGCCTCGCCCGTGGGAGGGTTTCTCCCATATTTCCGACCAACGGCTGGGCGGTCTGATGCTGTGGGTGCCCGGCGATATGATGAGCATCATCGCCGCCGGCATCGTTATGTTCGTGTGGTATGCGCGAGAGATGGAGTTGAATCCCAACCCTCCGATGCCGGTTCCGGCAGAACCGACAAGTGAGGACGACGACCCGTAACCCCGAGGACATCAACGCAAAGACGCAGAGGCGCAAAGACGCGGAGCAATACCCGTTAGTCTTTGCGCTTCTTCGTTAATGCTGGTGAAGATGAAGTTGACGATAAGGTGATTGTCGAGTGCAAAGCAGCATCCCGCTTCAACGATCTGTTCGCTGCGCAGACACTTACGTACTTGAGAGCGACCGGTCTGAAGCCAGGATTGGTGATCGACTTCGGGGAACGGGTGGTTAGAGGTGGGATTCGTCGCGCCGTCAATGGGTTGTGAGACCATTGATCACGAAATAGCACAGCGGAGCGGAGGTGTCTGTTTTCAATCTTTGCGTCTCCACGCCTTTGCGTTCACTTTGTTGGCGCAAGGCAATCGGGGCGCGGCATATGCCGTGGACACCACGTTGCCTGCCCCCACAGTTTGTAAGATACTGCTAGCTACGTCCCATGCAATATTGACCCGGCTGGTGATACATGACAGGAAATAACGGACACAAGCATCGCCCCGAACCGCGCTTCGACTGGTTCATTCCCATCGACGGCGACGGCGACCGAGCCGGCACCCTGAGAGCGCAGCGGCCTCCGACCTTCGACTACCTGAAACAGGTCGCGCAAACTGCAGAGGATTGCGGTTTCTACTCGATGCTGATCCCGACGCGCTTCGCCAACGGGCTGTTCTCAGAGGATGCGCCCCTGGCGGAGACCTGGACCACCGCCACCGCGTTGGCTGCCGTGACGTCGCGCATCCGTTTCCTGGTGGCCGTCCGCCCCGGGTTCATCGCATTGGGGCTTTTTGCGCAAATGGCGGCAGCGTTTCACGAGATCTCAGGCGGTCGGCTTGATATCAACATCGTTCCCGGAGGCATCCAGAACGACTTTGAGCGGGTGGGCGAGGTGAGTGACCATGCCACCCGTTACGAACGCGCCGAGGAATTCATCGAAGCCTGTCGCGCGCTCTGGCAACAGCCGCAACCGGTGAGCTACCGGGGGGATTTCTACCGCCTGGAGGATGCTTACTGCGCGCCGGCGCCGGGCGACGGCGGCCCCCGATTTTACCTTGGCGGCGCATCCCCGCGTGCCCTCGGCCTCTCAGCGCGACAGGCTGACGTTCACCTGGGCTGGATTGAACCGTTGGATGACACAACACAACGAGTCAACGATCTGCGAGAGCAGTTCGATGCCACCGGCCGGCCCCTGACGCTGGGGCTGCGCACTCACCTGGTGATACGGGACACAGAGAATGACGCGTGGGACGCCGCGCGCAGCCTCATCGCGGACGCATCGCCGGAGGTGAAAGCGCAACGTCAGTCCGCCATTGTCGGCACGCCGATGGTCGGCCAGCAGGCGCAGGCCCGGGTCGCTGAAGACCACCGACTGGGCCGGCATTTATGGAACGGGCTGTCTGAGGTGCGCGTGAACTGCGGCAGCGCGCTGGTGGGGACGGCTGACCAGGTTGCGGACCAACTGCTGGACTACTGGCGTTTGGGAATCGACGAGTTCATACTCAGCGGCTTCCCGCACGTCGAGGAATGCGAGCGGGCCGCCAACGACCTGCTTCCGCTGGTGAAACGTCGTATCGAGGGGGAACGCGCGGGGTAACCAGCCAGCACGGCGCGGTAGGCAGTGCGCATTTTAGGGGGCGGGTTTGAAACCCGCCCCCTTAAGTTTGTTCAGGGGTGTTGGTGCGTAAGCGGCGTCAACGCCGATTCTCCTACAGGGCGGCTTTGACATCCTTCAGGAAGTTCTCGCCTGCGATCCGGAGCAGGCCCCAACCGGAAACCGTTACGAAATTGGCGCCCTGTTTGACAAAATCCGCGACACCGGCGGTGTCAGCCGGATTGTTGCCGCCCACGCCGACGTGTTTGCCGCCCGCGCGCACGCGGGGTATCACCTCGCTCATGACGCGGCGAACCTCAGCCACGCCCGGGTTGCCCATGCTCTGCCCCAAGTCGGACGCGGCAACATGGAGCACATCGGCGCCAGACACCTGGAGAATGTCGTCGAGATTGCCCACCGCTTCGACGTCTTCGACCATAGGTATCACCAGCACCTGGGAGTTGACCCATGATGTGGCTTCGTCCCGGGATACGCCGATGCCATAATCCTGGGCGCGTCCGCCCCCCATGCCGCGGTAGCCGTCAGGATAGTATCGAGCGGCGCGGGCGATGGCGGCGGCTTCCTCACCGGTGTTGACGTGCGGCACGATTATTCCCTGGAGACCACGGTCGAGATAGCGCAGGATAGTGGATTCCGAGTGGTCAGGGATGCGCGCGATGGGAGTGATGCCGAAGGATTCGGCGGCGCGCACCATGTGCTCCACCTGATCAAGGTCAGCCGGGCCATGCTCGCAGTCGATCATGACGAAGTCGTAGCCAAGAGCGCCGAATATCTCCACCATATCCGGAGAGTAGCGTGTGATGATGGCGCCGAAAACCACGCCTCCGTCGTTCAATTTGGCCTTGGTGGTGTTGGTTCGCATGGCGGTTCTCCTCTGACGGTGCGTGTCGGCATTGATGGGCGGTAGTCGTCGGATGGTTTACAGTGAACGTCTGCACAGGTTGCGCGATGACTGGATAGATGCCCTGGCCAGGTATGCGCGATGGCAAACCGGCGCGTTACAGGGCCCCATCGATCACCATGTCCAGCAATGCAGGCTTGCCAGATGCCAATGCCCGTTCCACCGCCGGTTTGATCTCTGAAGGATCTGTGATGCGCTCGCCGTGGACGCCCATGCTGTTGGCGATGGCCGCCATGTCGAATGGCGTACCGAAGTCGGAATACAGGAGGCGGCCGCCGGATGTTTCAGGCAACTCCAGGACATCCTGCTGGTACACGTTGAAGTTGACCTTGAGCACCCGGTACATACCGTTGTTGCAGATGACGAAAACGCAGGGGATGTCGTCATTGGCGGCGGTCCACAAACCCTGAATGGTCATCATGGCGCTACCGTCGCCGATGATACCGAACACCGGGCGGTCGGGATTGGCGCATTGGGTTCCCATTGTCGTGCCCATGCCGCCGCCGATGGATTGTCCCCGGTAGCCGCGCAGGTCGCCGCGCCGGTTTGCCTGGAAGTAATGGCGCATGACGCCCCGGTTGCTGATGGAGTCGTCCACCACGATGGCGTTGGCAGGTATCGCATCGGCCAGTTCGGACATCATGCGGGCCGGGGTCATGGGTTTGTGCTCCCATTTTTCGGCGACCGACTCCTCAAACGCAGCCCGGGTGTTTTGCTTTTCCTCGATCACGGTGCGTTTGCGCCCTTCTATTTCCGACATATCGCCGGGCGACAGGCGGTCTTTCAGGGCCGTGATCAGGTCGGAGAGCGCCAAGCCGCAATGTCCGACAATGCCAACATCGGTGGGTTCGGAACGCCCGATGCGGCTGCGGTCGGGATCGATGTGGACCAGTTTGGCGTCGTCGGGCAGGATAACATCGCCCCAATAGAAAAGCTCCTCGAAGGGATCGGACCCCACCGCCAGGACGAGGTCAACTTGCCGCAGCACGGCGCGCTGCTGGGTCACCCGCAACGACAGGCTGCCAAGGAACTGGTCGTGGGTCGTTGGGAATGACACCTCGGCGCCCCGGGCCTGGTACACCGGAAGTCCCATGAGTTCGGCCAACTCGACGGCCTGTTCCAGGGCATCGTCGTCGGAGAGGCGGTCGCCAACCAGCAACATGGGTCGGCTGGCATCCATCAGCATCGTGGCAACCTGAGCGATGCCATCGGCGCTGGGTCGCGGGGCGTCGTAAACGGGTCGCGACGGCACGATGTTCATTTCCGCCATCCCCTCCAGGGCGTTGGACGTGAATCCGACGTACACCGGCCCCTTGGGATGGCTGTTGGCTTCGTTGAACGCGCGGCGAATGACGCTGGGAATCTGATCAGGGTGAGTCAGTTCCACTGACCACTTGGTGACGGGTCGGACCAGATCGGCCAGGTCGGTGATGGTCTCATTGACTTTGCGGATGTCGTAGTTGGCGGACGTAACCACCATTGGAGTTCCGGTGTTGAGGGCGTCCAGCATCAGCGCGATGCCATTGGCCAGACCGCTGTCCACGTGAAGACTGACAAAGGACGCCTGCCCGGTTGACCGAGCATAGGCTTCACCCATCCCCACCGCCACGCTTTCCTGGAGCGTCAGGATGTAACGGAGTTCCGGATAATCACCCAGCAAATCTATGATGGGGCCCTCGCTGGTGCCGGGGTTGCCGAAGATGTACTCGACTCCTTCCGCTTTGAGCATCTCCAAAAGCGCCTGCTTGCCGGTCATCAGCTGGGACATGGGCTCCTCCGATGGTGGTGATCCACGATTTGGACATTATGAATTTCGTTTGCCGGGCAATTTTACAACAAACGGCCGGCGTGGGGATTGGTCGGGCCGGGTTAACCTGGCAGCGCCACCGCAGAGCCGATGATAGCGACGGGTCGGCACTCTCACCGACCCGTCCCGAGTCGTTTCCATTGGGTGCGATATTGTCACATGGATGAATAGGATAAACGGGATGAACGGGATTTTCCAATTGGCGATGCCTGGCTTCAGGCGTGGCCCTGGGGCGCCTTTGGCCGTCGCAGGGTTTGAGTTTGAATATTGAAAGGCTTGTGGGCGGGACATGAGAGAACGCCTGGCTACGGTCACCTCCCTTTGCCAAGGGAACCGCATGCCCTTGACAGAGGGCGTGATCGGTTTTACCAGCCGTTGCGGATGTTGTACACTTATCGAATCCTACAAGGGCGGACCAACTCGTGGCACAAGTTACCGTTATCGGCACCGGATTGATCGGAACCTCACTGGGCCTCGCGTTGCGCGCATCGTCCCTGCGCGACCTGACCGTGGTTGGCACGGATGCCGAACACGCATCCAGATCCGGAGCGCAACGCAAGCAGGCATTCGACCGGATGGAGGGGAGGCTGGGCAACGCCATAGAGGACGCCGACATCATCGTGCTGGCTACCCCGGTGCTGGCGATGCGTGAACTGATGGAAGGCATGGCGCCCTACCTTCCGGAAGGTTGCGTCGTAACCGACGTTGGGAGCACCAAGACCCAGGTGCTGCAATGGGCGGATGAACTGCTGCCGGACACGGTGGATTTCATTGGCGGCCATCCAATGGCGGGCCGCGAAACGCCGGGGCCGGAAAACGCGGACGGCACCCTGTTTACAGGGAAACCATACTGCGTGATACCGAGTCCCAAGGCCAGCCAACGCGCGGTGGGAGAGATCACGACGCTTGCCGAAGCCGTGGGCGCGGTCCCCTACTTCATCAGCGTGGACGAACACGACAGTTTTGTGGCGGCGGTCAGCCATCTGCCCTTCGTGCTTTCGACGGCCCTGGTTGGCTGCACCAGCAAATCGGCCAACTGGTCTGACATCGGGCAACTGGCGTCATCGGGTTTCAGGGACATCACCCGGCTGGCATCAGGCGACGCCGTGATGCACCGCGACATATGTGTGAGCAATGCCGAGCCGATAGTGGCCTGGATTGACGCGTTCATCCGGGAACTCTACGAATATCGCAAGCTATTGGACACTGACGGAGTCCCGCCGGATACCGGCGCGGTGGAAACGCTGTTCGAAGACGCCCGCATCGCGCGCGCCAAGTGGCTTGCCGGCGAGGTCAACCCAAAAGCACATGAGGCGCAACAGGCGCCTGAGTACCCCACGTTCAGCCAATCCATGGGTCAGATGTTCATGGGGGGTTGGGGCGAAAGGACGCTGCGCAGAATGATGGGCCAACGGGACGACGACCGCAACAACGACCGCAGGCCGCCCAACCGCCCATAGCACCGACATCAGTTGTACGGGAGGCCACCCTTGGAGCAGACTGTCCGCAGCCCAGAAAAACTCGCCGGCGCCCTGGCCGTACCGGGAGACAAGTCGGTTTCTCACCGCTCTCTGATCCTGAACGCCATCGCCAACGGCCAAGCCACGGTTACGGGCCTGTCGGACGGGGCAGACGTTCAGTCCACCGCAGCGTGCCTGCAGGCCATGGGCGTGAAAATCGACCCGTTGGGAGAGCCTGGCAGCGTCCAAGTTTCCGGCCTGGGCCCGAACCTCAACGAACCCGCCGACATGCTGGACGCAGGGAACAGCGGCACCTCGATGCGGCTTTTGTCGGGGCTGTTGGCCAGCCAGGATTTCCTGTCAGTGTTGACCGGCGACGGTTCGCTGCGTACCCGCCCGATGGGTCGCATCGTGCAACCATTGCAGCAGATGGGCGCTTCGATCATGGGCCGGAGCAGCGATACCCTCGCGCCGCTGGCCATACGGGGCGGGAACCTGCGCTCCATCGAATACGATATGCCGGTGGCGAGCGCGCAGGTGAAATCGTGCCTGATGCTGGCCGGCCTGGCGGCGGCCGGACCGACGGTGCTGCATCAACCGGCGCTGTCGCGAGACCACACCGAACGGATGATGGCGGCCATGGGGGCACGGATGGAGACTGAGGGACTGTCCCTCACGCTGCATCCCGCAGCGCTGAAGGCGGTGGATGTGGCGGTGCCGGGCGACATTTCATCGGCGGCGTTCTGGATGGTGGCCGGCCTGATACACCCCAACGCCAGGGTCACCATCACCGGAGTGGGTCTGAATCCCAGCCGCGCCGGCATCATCGACGCGCTGCAAATGATGGGAGCCGGCGACTCTCTGCGGTTGGAGAACGAGCGCGTTGAAGGCGGGGAACCGGTGGCGGACGTGGTGGCGTCGTCGGCCAACCTAAAGGGAATTGACCTGGGCGGTGAGATCATCCCAATCATGATTGATGAACTTCCGGTGCTGGCGGTCGCGGCCTGTTTTGCGGAAGGCGAAACCATCATCCGCGACGCTGCGGAGTTGCGCGTGAAGGAGTCGGACCGAATCGCGACCACCGTCTCGGAACTGACCCGACTGGGTGGGAGCCTGGAACCACGGGACGACGGCATGGTGATTCGGGGCGTTGGCCGCCTGTCAGGGGCAGAGGTCGAGAGCCACCGGGACCATCGGCTGGCGATGTCCATGGCGGTGGCGGGGCTGGCCGCGTCGGGCGAAACCGTAATCCACGGCGCCGAGGACGCGTCGGTGTCCTACCCCACATTCTGGCAGCACCTGGAAAGTCTGACCGGCGAAGCATGACGGGCGCGGCGGAACTACCTCAGGCCAGCCCGGCGCCGCCCCTTTTGATAGTGATTTCGGGACCCTCCGCATCGGGCAAGGGCACGCTGCTATCGGCGCTCAAAGTGTTGGATCGGCCCTGGCACTTCGCGGTTACGGCGACAACGCGCCCAATGCGCGTCGGCGAGGCGGACGGCAGGGACCGCATATTCCTTGACGAAGAAACTTTTCTGAGGATGCGCGAACGGGATGAGTTGCTTGAATCCGCCGAGGTATATGGCCGGTGGTACGGGGTGCCGCGTCAGCAGGTGCGCGATCCGCTGATTGCCGGCAAGGATGTTATTCTGGAAATAGACGTGCAGGGAGCCGCGACGATCCGCCAGGTCGCTCCGGAAGCGTTGTCGATCTTCGTGATGCCCGCCAGCATGGAGGAACTCAGGGGACGGTTCGCCGAACGTGGCACCGAGGACGACGCCGAAATGGACCGACGTCTGCGGGAGGCGGCCGTGGAACTCGGCCGGATGGACGAGTTTGACTACCGCGTGGTGAACCGCAACGGACGCCTGGACGACGCCGTCCGGGAGATAGACGCAATCATCGCGGCCGAAAAGTGCCGGGTGAATCCCAGATTGGTACAAATGCTGTGACCGGAGACCGAACATGACCATACCGGCCAACCTTTCTACTCAACTGCCTGGAAGCGGCGACGGCGACCAAATCCCGGGCGACGCTCCCCTGCGGCCGCGCCTGCCTGACTGGTTGAAGGTACAGATGCCCGGCGGCCCGCGCTACATTGAACTGAAGCAACTGATGCGCGACAGCCAATTGCACACGGTGTGCGAGGAAGCGCACTGCCCCAACATCGGGGAGTGCTGGGAACGTTCTGCGGCGACATTCATGATCCTGGGGGACATCTGCACCCGCGCGTGCGCCTATTGCGCGGTTACCACGGGACGTCCCGGCACGCTGGATCTGGGCGAACCTTTCCGGCTGGCGGCGACCGTCAAGCGCATGGGTTTGAAATACTGCGTCATCACATCGGTGAACCGGGACGACCTGCCCGACGGCGGCGCCGGCATCTTCTCCGCCTGTATCAAGCAGGTGCGCGCTGCGGTTCCCGGGTGCCGGGTTGAGGTACTGATACCCGATTTTGACGGCAATCGGAAGGCCCTGGAAAAAGTGGTGGCGGCGGGTCCAGAGGTGCTGAATCACAACATTGAATCGGTTGAGCGGGTGTTTCATCGAGTGCGGCCCAAGGGGGATTACCGGCAGTCGTTGGAGTTGATTCGGCAGGTCAAGGAGATTGACCCGTCCATGCCCACCAAGTCGGGCATCATCGTGGGCATGGGCGAGACCATGGACGAGGTGCGGCAGACGATGGCAGACCTGCGCTCGGTGGACTGCGACCTGCTGACCATAGGCCAGTATCTGCGCCCGTCGATCAAGCACATCCGCATTGACCGATTTTACACGCCGGCCGAGTTCGACGAACTGCGCGTGGCGGGAGAGGCGATGGGATTCAAGCACGTGGCGGCCGGACCGCTGGTGCGGTCGTCATACCACGCGGATGACCAGCACGCAGCAGCGGCGCAAGATCGAGACCCCTCCGACTGACGACTGCCATTGAGGGCAACGCCGCCCCTCGGATTGCAACGGTCTCCAATATCCGGATTCGAGCCTAACTTGGTCCAGTCACAACGGTGGATAAACCCGGTTCGCGTGACGGCGTGATCGGTCATAGGCATGGGTTAGCGCGGCTGGCAGTGTGCACAAGTTTTGCAATGGTGGAGACATGACCGTTGATGGTGAACGCCTCATAACACAGGAAAGCATCGCACTGCTTCGCGGAATCAATGTCGGGGGCAGAAACCGGCTGCCCATGAAGGAACTCGCAGCGATTTTCGCGGAAGCGGGTTGCGAGGGAGTGCGCACCTATATCCAGAGTGGGAACGTTGTGTTTCGCCGCAATTCGGAGTCAACCGACGATATGGCGAATGTCATCAGTGAATCTATCCTGAGCAAATTCGGCTATCGAGTCCCCGTAATCACCCGATCGGCCTCGGAACTCCGCGACATTGTGCAAGCCAACCCTTTCGTGGATTCCGGAGCCACCGCCGACAAACTGCACGTCGTTTTCCTGGGAGGGACCCCGGACGGTACCCGCCTGAATACGCTGGACCCCGACCGGTCGCCGCCCGACGAGTTCTCGGCAGGAACCCGAGAGGTGTATCTGCATTGTCCCCAAGGATTCGCGCGCACGAAATTCACCAACGCCTATTTTGATTCCCGACTGGAAACCATCAGCACTACGCGCAACTGGCGCACCGTTCTCAGACTCTTTGGAATGACTGCCACCGGCGGCTTGGGGAAGTAGTCCTGGCCAGCGGCGGCATCTCGCTACCCACACTATTTGGACGGTTCCGGGTTTCGGAGCGATAGCGGCGCGACGGGGTTGGCATCTGCGGGCAGTTGGGCAAGTTCGCCGGTGCGACCTTGCCATTGCGCGGCCATGGGCCAGAATTGCGACGGCAGCGGGTCCGGTTCGTGGTAGGTCTCGACGGTCGCTGAGACGATGGCGTCCTGGTCGTCCTGTGGGTTGTCGGCGTCGGGACGCCAAGGCCACGGCAGATGACGCACCCATGGGTCTGTGCCGCCGGAGGCGTCGGTTTCCGCCACTGCCGCCATGACCTGGTGCGGCCGAAACAGGCGATAGCCCGGACCCTGCGCCAGCGTGGCCTCGCGGTCGATGCTGGCCCACAGGGCGGCGCCCGAGGCGGTTCCGGCATCCCGGGCGCAGACGACGTCCTGGGGACCGTCGCCCACGTACATCGCGTCGCCGGGCGCGACGTTCAGATGCTCGAGCACCGTACGCAGGCCATCGGGCGCGGGTTTGTAGGGACGGGCGTCGGTCTTGAAGTCGGCGTAGTCAACGAATGGCGCCAGGCCCGATTGACTCAACTCAGTTTGACCAAATTCAATGATTTTATCGGAGTGGATCCCCACCAGCAGGCCTCGCCTTTTCAAGGCGCGCAGGAGACTGGCCGCCCCGGGGAAAAGGTAGTTCCGAAGCTTGACCAGGCCGTCGTAGTGGGACAGATAGATTGGGAGGATGGTATCCAGTTCGTCCTCGGCATCCGGACGGCTGGCGAAAAACCAGAGCAGGTGCTGCCTGAATGGACGGTGAAATTCGGCGGCCACCGCCTCAGCGGAAGGCACCGGCGCGCCCAGGTCCGAGGCGGCCTGTTCCATGAGCCGCAGGTGGATACCCCAACTGTCCCAAAGGGTCAGGTCCCAATCGAAAATCACCGCCCGCATGGCATCAGCAGTGGCCGGGATGATGGTGCCCGCCACCCTGGTAGTCGATTGCGCTGGGCATGACGGTGGTTCCAGGATGTTCGGCGCGGCCGATGTTGACGGTGAACGCGCCGCTGGCGTAATGGAGCACCCCGCTCACCTCGAGAGTCGGAGAATCGGAGAGATAGGTGATGCCGCCGTCAGCCTCGATCCGGAAGGGCCGGTCGTGTCCCGGGTAGATGGTGTTGGCGGCGGCGACAATCTTCTGGATGCTGGCGCGGGCGTCGGCCTCGCTCCAGAAGACGATGGCCGGCGCGCCGCGACCGATGGCTCCGGCGTCGGACATTGCATCGCCGCCGACGCACACCGTGCCGCCGGCGGTGTCGACGACAACACTGACGTGGCCGCGGGTGTGACCGGGAGTCTCGATCAAACGCACGCCGGGCTCCAGTTCGGTTTCACCACTGACAGTGCGGACGTTCTGATCCAGCAGGGTGTTGGCGAAATATCGGGCGGTTGCCAGGTCGCCGGGGCGGGGATTGCGGCTGTATTCCAGTTCATCCGCGTGTATCACTATTTCGGCGTTGGGGAACAGGTCGGTGTTCTGGGAATGGTCCCAATGGGCGTGTGTGAGAATCACACGGCCGATGTCGTCGGTGGATATGCCGTTGGCTTCCAACTGGTCCACCAGCATGTTGCGGCGACCGAAATGGGCGACGTCCACGATGGACAACACCTCGCCCCGTATCAGGGTGACGGTACACAGGCCCAACCGAGTCTGGTCGGTGTTGATCGAATAGCCACCCATGATGATTTCCAGTTCCGGCATGGTTCCCCTCCTGATGGTTGCAATCGGTTGATCTGATACAGTGAGCGTGGCCGATTATAGCATCGGCAACATCCGGCCAAACTCGCCGGACACGGGTTTCAAGAATACATGCTGCCAACTGCCACGCTGATATTGCGCAACGCGATCGTTCCAGGATCGCACGGCATCCCCCTCACGGTGGTCGTGTCGGACGGCGTGATCGCCGCGGTTGGGCCGGAACCTGGAATGGCGCTGAATCCGGGAGCGGACACCAAGGTCATCGACTGCGAAGAACGCACCGTGATCCCGGGGATTGTGGATGCGCATTGCCACGTTTTTGCGGCGGCGGCCGCCATGGGCCGAGTGGATTGCCGGCCGTCGGCGACTCCCACGCTGGACCGGGTTATTGCGGCGTTGCGGGTTGCGGCACAAGGCGGCGACGGTTGGGTACGAGGTTTCGGTTATGACGATTCGCCCCTGGGGTTGGGCCGGCACCTGACCCGGCATGACCTGGACATCGTCTCAGAGACTCGCCCGGTGCGGGTGACGCACCGGTCCGGGCACGCTGACGTTCTCAACAGCGCCGGATTGCGCGCGGTGGGCATCGGCAGGGACACTCCGGCGCCTGCGGGCGGCGTCATAGAACGGAACGATTTGGGCGAGCCGACCGGACTGCTTCTGGAAATGGCCTCATGGCTGCGGACGCGGGCGGGGTCTTCACGCGGTGCTGACGCCGCAAGTTCTCCCAGCACGTTGCAGCAGTTTGGACGGACGTTGTCGCGCTATGGGATCACCGCAGTTACGGACGCCGGCGCGGACAACGGCCCCCAACAGTGGCGGGCATTCGCCGGCGCCATGAGAGATGGCACGCTCCCGATGCGCGTCACAATGATGGCAGGTTCTGAGCGGCTGCACGAAATACGTCGGGCCGGCCTGCATCACGGGTACGTTGCCAACGGCGGCAGGTTGCGAGTGGGGCACGCCAAGATCATGCTCACAGCATCGTCTGGGAAGCTGCACCCGGATCCGCAGGAATTATCTGCCAGGATCTCGGCGGCCCATGATAGGGGATTTCCGGTCGCCATTCACGCGGTGGAACGGGACGCCATAGTCGCCGCCGCCCTGGGGTTGCAGGAAAACCGCGCGCCGATTGGACAGGACCGGATCGAACACTGCGCCGAGTGTCCGCCGGACGTTGCCGAACTGGTCCGGGAGTCCGGCGCAAAGGTGGTCACCAACACGGGGTTTCTACACTACGAGGGTCAACGGTACCGGCAGACATTGCCGGAGGACCTGCTGCCTCACCTTTACCCGGCGGGCGCGTTGGCCAACCTCGGAATACCGGTGGAGTTGGCATCGGACGCCCCGGTGGTGGAGCCGAACCCGTGGGCGACGATGGCGGCGGCGATCACGCGAACATCTGCAGAGGGCTACGAACTGGGTGGAGTGGGGGTTGCATCAGTGGCCGACGTTCTGCGGATGCACACCGGGGGGAACCGCGTCAAACCGGGGCACGTAGCCGACCTGGCAGTGGTGGAACCCGATCCGTTATCGGTATCGTCGACTGATCTGCCCCGGGTACGGGCCACCCTGACCGTGGTTGGCGGACGCGTGGCGTGGCGCGGCGTGTCCGGTGGCGACTTAGCGGGAACGCTCCCTGATGTAGTCCACCATCTGCAGGAGTGAATTGCGCGGGGAACAGTCTGGCAATTCGTCCAGGGCCGTGGCGGCGTCGGCGCAATAGGCGCGTATGGCGCTGAAACAGTCGGGGATGATGTCGGAGTCGTTGATCATAGCCAGCGATTGGTCCAGCAGGCCGTCAACGTCACCATCGCCCGACCTGATGGCCGCGAACAGATCCTCGATAGGATGCTCATCAGGATAGCGTTCCATGAGCATGATGGTGGGCAGCGTCAGGACGCCCTGCATGAGATCGTTGCCGACGGGCTTGCCGACTTCGGCAACGTCGCCGTGGATGTCGAGAAGATCGTCAACGATCTGGAAGGCCATGCCGATGTTGTACCCGTAGCGTCGAAGCGCCTGCACCTCGTTTTCAGGGGCGTTGCCCAGGATGGCCCCGGACTCCGCTGACGTGCAGAAGAGGGACGCGGTCTTGCGGTAGATGCGCTCGTTGTACAGGCTGCGAGCCTTGGTCGGGTCGAAGGTTGTAAAGAACTCGATCAGTTGGCCGCTGGCAAGTTCCATGATGGTCTCGGAGAACCGGCGAATGACCCGGATGACTCCGGTGTCGCAAACGAAAGTTGCGGACGTGGCGAACAGGTAATCGCCCAACAGCACGGCGACGTGGTTGCCGTACAGTTTGTTGATCGTCGGTTTGCCTCGGCGCAGGCCGGCATTGTCCACCGTGTCGTCATGGATCAGGGTGGCCAGGTGAAGGAGTTCCACAGCGGACGCCATGATCTGGGAACGCCGTTGCTCGTGATGGTGGAACTCTGCGGCCAGAAGCGTCAGGGCGGGTCGTACGCGCTTGCCGCCGGAGCGCAGCGCGTAGTCAAGCAGCGGGTCCAGGTCCGCGATGTCGGTCTGGCACAGTTCGTACAGTTGCTCTTCCACCTGCGCCAGTTGATCCACCACCGGCGCATAGATGGATACGGTTTTCAGGTCCAGCCCAGTCTGCACGGCCAGTCGTTCTGAGCAGGAGCGTTCAGGCCGGCACGCCGAGTTGCTCGGCTTCCTGCTCGGCCACCGCCGCATCCAGCTTGGTGTAAAGGGCGGAAGGGTTTCGCAGGGGATGGCCCGCCCGGATGTTGCCGGACAAGGCATCGAAGTCCCACGGTTCCGCGGTGACATCGCCATCGAACCCAAGGAATTCGTGGAGTTTCTGGCTGGTGAAGGGCAGGTAGGGCGCCAGCATCACTTTCAGGCAATTCAGCACCTGGATGGCGGTTCCCAGGGAACGTGCGGCGTCGGCGCGGTCGGTCTTGATGGCCTGCCACGGCGCGCGCGAGTCCAGGTACCGGTTGGATTCCTGCGCCAGGGCGAAGGCGCGGCTGATGCCGGCGCGGAACCGCGTGTGGGACAAACTATCGTCCACGTCAGCCATCGCCTGCCGCGCGGATGCAAGGAGCGCGATTTCGGCATCCTCGGGTGGCGCGGCATCCACGGGAACCTGTCTGTCAAAATTGCGGTAGGTGAACCGCAGGACACGGTTGACCAGGTTGCCGTAGGTGGCGACCAGTTCATCGTTATTGCGACGGACAAATTCGTTCCAGGTGAAATCGGTATCCCCCGTCTCCGGCATGTTGATGGAGAGAAGATAGCGCAACGGGTCCGGATCGTATCGGTCCAAATAGTCCGGCACCCAGAGCGCCCAGT
Source organism: Dehalococcoidia bacterium (assembly GCA_963668585.1). Classification (GTDB taxonomy): domain Bacteria; phylum Chloroflexota; class Dehalococcoidia; order Lucifugimonadales; family UBA3495; genus Bin87. The sequence continues at coordinate 3,025,799 of OY764869.1, forward strand.
TCTGGCTCGTGGAAAACTTGCGGCTTTCCAGGCTCAGGAACTCGTTGGCAGGCACATCGTAGGGGAGGTTCAATCCGCCGTAGCCCATCAGCATTGCCGGCCAGATGATGCTGTGGAATGGAATGTTGTCCTTTCCGATGAAATAGTAGGCCCTGGTGTCGGGGGCTTTCCAGAAATCTTCCCAGGCGTTTTCATTTCCGCTGTTCGCCGCCCATTCCACCGCTGCGGATAGATAGCCGATGACTGCCTCGAACCACACGTAGATTCGTTTGCCTTCGTAGCCATCCAGGGGCAACGGCACTCCCCAGGTCAGGTCGCGGGTGATGGCGCGATCCTTGAGCCCGCCCTGCAGGAAACCCCGTGTGGAATTGGCGACGTTGGGGCGCCAGTGTTCCTTTTCGGCGATCCAGTCCAGCAGGGGCTGCTGGAAAGCGGAGAGGCGCAGGAAGAAATGCTCCGAGTTGCGAAAGTCGGGAGTCTCGCCACAGATACTGCAACGCGGCTCAACCAGGTCGATCGGGTCCAGGGTATGCCCGCAGTTGTCGCACTGGTCGCCGCGCGCCCGATCGTTGCTGCAATGGGGGCACGTACCTTCGACGTAACGGTCGGGCAGGAACCTGACGCAGCCAACGCAATGCGCGAGCAGCATGGTGTCAGAGTAGATATAGTCCTGCTCCTTCAGGCGCAGGAAGATGTCCTGAACCACCCGTTGGTGGTTTTCGGTATGGGTAGATGTGAAAAGGTCGAAGGAGATGCCCAGTCGCTGCCAGGTGTCGAGAAATTGGGCGTGATACCGTTGCAGGACAGTCTCAGGATCGGTGCCTTCCTGGTCGGCTCGTATGGTGATTGGGGTGCCGTGGGCGTCCGAACCGGACACCATGAGGACTTGGTTGCCCTTCATACGGTGGTAACGCGCAAAAATATCGGCGGCCAGATAGCAGCCGGCGATGTGTCCCATATGGAGGGGGCCGTTGGCGTAGGGCCATGCGACACCGATGAAGATTCGCTCGGGCAAGGTTACGCCTCCTCAAACTCACCGCAGCCGAAATAACCGGATCATTCTAGCATAACCCGGAATACGTCGGTAATATAGCGGCACGCACAGTTCCCAACCAGTCGTCAGTGGCCAGATGGGTACATCACGATTTTCATCGCAGCGGGGTGAGGATGAACCAGCAACGACACGAACCACGTGAACCGTCCATGGACGAGGGATCCCACGCTTTTCCCGACATTGAACGACAGGCGGTTTATAGGGCAATTCACCAGCGCCGGGACATCCGCAATTTCCGTTCGGATCCCATATCTGACCGGACGCTGGCCCGCATTATCCATGCCGCGCATCACGGGCCATCGGTCGGGTTCATGCAGCCCTGGGACTTCGTTCTGGTGCGAGACATGGAGCGGCGACGTCAGGTGAAGGATTTGTTTGACCGCGAACGCGCCGCCGCCGCTTGCTTTTTCGACGAACCGCGCCGCTCCGCTTACCTCTCGCTAAAGTTGCAGGGCATCCTGGAGGCGCCGGTGAACCTCTGCGTCACATGCGACCCCACTCGCGCCGACGTGGTGCTGGGACGCAATTCCATGCCGGAAACCGACGTGTATTCCACCTGTTGCGCGGTGCAGAACCTGTGGCTGGCCGCACGCAGCGAGGGGATCGGCGTCGGGTGGGTCAGCATCCTGAAGTTACCCCAACTGCGCGCCATCCTGGGTATTCCCCCGCACATCATTCCGGTGGCCTACCTTTGTCTGGGGTATCCGATGGAATTTCCGGCCGAGCCGGGATTGCAGACCGCAGGGTGGCGTAATCGGTTGCCTATCGAGCAACTCGTTCACCTGGACGGCTGGGGAAACTCTGAGCCTGACTCCGGCTGGAACGGGTTCATGGAGGCTCTGGACGCTGAGGATGGCTCCGCCCAATAGTCCCGAGCGAATTTGCGCATGGCTGGCCCGGTTTTTCAAGTATTCCGACCTCGGAGATCGCATTTTTGATTTGGTGTGGACGTTGCCGGGACTGCCATTCGCCAACTGCTAAGCTGGCCCGGTGATGATTGGTCAACAGGCTCAGAATGAGCGGACTACCTCGTCTATTGTCAATAATCGAACGGCCCTGCCCTGATGCGGCGAGCAATTTCGTTGACACGCTCGGACGCTGGTGATAGCATCTCTTAAGTTAGTCGCAGGGATGGGGAGTAGTAGGCGGTGGTGGGCCGTTTAGAGAGCTGACGGTTGGTGAAAGTCAGTGGGCCGGAATCGTTGAACTCGCCCCGGAGCGACCTGCCTGAAGCGTGGATCGGCGACACCGACGTTACGTGAGTAGGGCAGGCGGGTCGGCCCCGATATAGGCAGTGTACAAAGAGTTCCGTCGAACGAACTCCCAGGAAGGGCGCGACGGGAAAGAAGGGTGGTACCGCGGGAATTATAACCCGTCCCTTCGGGGTCGGGGTTTTTTATTGCCCCGCCAACATTGGATCTCGGTTAACCGCAGGAGTAGCCAAACATGGAGATGACCGGCGCGGAAATAATTTGCGAAAGCCTGCTGCGTGAAGGCGTGGACACGATTTTCGGATTGCCCGGCGGCGCTGTACTACCGTTCTACGGAGCGCTGTCCTTCTACCCGAAACTCCGCCACATCCTGGTACGCCACGAGCAGGCTGCTGCCATGGCAGCGGACGGATACGCCAGGGCCACGGGAAAGGTAGGCGTATGTTCCGCCACATCGGGACCCGGAGCAACGAACCTGGTCACCGGATTGGCGTCGGCGCAAATGGACTCAGTGCCGATCGTATGCATCACCGGACAGGTACCGCGCCCGGCCATCGGCCGCGACGCTTTCCAGGAAACCGACATCACGGGTATCACGCTTCCGGTAACCAAGCACAACTACCTGGTGATGGATGTGCGGGATATTGCTCCGGCCATCAAGGAAGCGTTCCACATCGCGCGCACCGGCCGTCCGGGGCCAGTGCTGATCGACGTGCCGAAAGACGTGCTTGCCGGCGAAAAGATCGAGTTTGAATGGCCAGCGAGTGTCGATCTGCCCGGCTACAGCCCGCCGGGTGAACCGGACCCTGCGCAGGTGGCCGAGGCCGCCCGCCTGATCAACGAATCTCAGCGGCCGATTATCCTGGCCGGACACGGCGTGCTGATTTCGAGGGCGTGGGACGAACTGCGCGAGTTGGCGGAAAAGGCGCAGATACCGGTGGTGACGACACTGCTGGGAATCGGGTCGCTGCCCACGGATCACGTGCTGCACATGGGAATGCCGGGGATGCACGGCATGGCGTACGCCAGCCTGGCCATCGACCGGTCTGATCTCGTGATTGCGCTGGGGGCGCGGTTCGATGACCGCGTGACCGGCCGGCTCTCTGATTTCGCCCCGAACGCCAAGATCATCCACTTTGACGTTGATCCCACCGAGTTCAACAAGAACGTGGTGGCCGACGCGCCGGTGCTGGGAGATCTGAAGGCCAGCGTGCGCGCGCTCATCGGCCGGGTCAACTCCAATGTCCACCTGGACTGGATGAGGGAAACCGACGTGCTGCGGGCCGAGCATCCGTCGCTATTCATTCGCAAATCGGACGTGCTGCTGCCGCAACAGGTATTGAAGGAACTTTCGGACGTGACCGGTGGTGATTCCATCATCGTAACGGGCGTGGGCCAGCACCAGATGTGGGCGGCGCAGCACTATGGTTACAAAGAACCCAACTCGCTGATCACGTCCGGCGGAAGCGGCGCGATGGGTTTTGAAGTTCCCGCCGCGTTGGGCGCCAAGGTGGGCCGCCCCGACAAGACCGTGTGGTCAATCGCCGGAGACGGGGGATTCCAGATGACCCTGTGCGATTTGGCAACCGCCGTGGAAAACAACATCGAGGTCAAGTACGCCATCCTGAACAACGGTTCGCTGGGCATGGTCCGCCAGTGGCAGGACTTCTTCTACGACAAGGACTTCTTCGCCACCATCTACCAGGGGAACCCCGACTTCGTGAAATTGGCGGAAGCGTACGGGATGCGCGGAATCAGGGTTACCAGGCAGGAGGAAGTCGCGGGGGCCATCCAGGAAGCGATGGAAACGCCGGGTCCGGTGGTGGTCGATTTCGTGGTGAAAGAGGACGAGTTCGTGTATCCGATGATTCCGGCAGGTGAATCAGTGCATGAGATGCTGGAAGAACCCGAGGGGGTGGGAATTGAAACCGCATAACGCTCAGCAGCACACCATCGTCGCGCTGGTTCAGGACCGGCCGGGCGTGTTGGCGCGGATTGCCAGCCTTTTCCGGCGGCGGGGCTTCAACATAGCCAGTCTGGCAGTAGGCGTGAGCGAACAGGAAGGACTGTCCCGCCTGACCTTCGTGGTAACCGGCGACCAGTACACTGTCGAGCAGGCTACGCGCCACCTGGACAAACTGATCGACGTGGTCAAGGTATCCAACATCTCCAACGAGGACGCGGTCGCCCGTGAGTTGGCTCTGATCAAGGTGCGGGCCACCCCGACGAACCGCAGCGAAATACTGGAGATGGCAAACCTGTTCCGGGCCAAGGTTGTGGACGTGGGCGCCCGTTCGCTGGTGGTGGAAATCACCGGGGAGGAGGACAAGATCGACGCCCTGTACGACCTGCTCCGTCCCTTCGGAATCCTGGAATTGATGCGGACCGGACGGGTCGCCATGGTGCGGGGCAAGACGGGAGGTCGGGTCAGCGACGACGTGGGGGCGGACGCCATGATTGTGGGGAGGAACGGTGCGGTGGCCACGTTGGCGGGATCCGTGCCGGGACACTACGAAGGGGTCTAACCAAAATACCCGGCTCGATGCAAGCGGGACCGGACCAACAGAGGATGAACCAGAATGGCAGTAAATATCTACACTGAGAAAGACGCCGACTTGTCGCTCCTGGCCAACAAAACGGTCGGGATGGTCGGTTACGGGAGCCAGGGGCACGCCCACGCGTTGAACCTGCACGACAGTGGCGTAAAGGTAATGGTGGGCCTGTACGAGGGCAGCGCCAGTCGGCAGGTGGCGCGGGATGCCGGGCTAGAGGTCGGCAGCGTCGCAGAAGTCGCCAAAGCCTCCGATGTGCTGATGGTGGCGATCCCCGACCACGTCCAGAAGGACGTGTATCGCGATGAGATCGAGCCGAACCTCGGGCCAGGCAAAGCCCTGATGTTCGCACACGGATTCACCATCCACTACCAGTTCGTGGTTCCGCCGCCGACGGTGGACGTGATGATGATCGCGCCCAAGGCTCCGGGCCACCGGATGCGTGAGCATTTCGTGGAGCAGGGAATCGGCGTGCCGTGCCTGCTGGCCGTCCACCAGGACGCCACCGGGAACGCCAAGAATATCGGGCTGGCCTACGCCGCCGGAATCGGCTGCGCCCGGGCCGGTGTGCTGGAGACCACGTTCAAGGACGAGACCGAGAGCGACCTGTTCGGCGAACAGTCCGTGCTGTGCGGCGGCGTTACCGCCCTGATCAACCTGGCCTTTGAAACCCTGGTTGAGCGCGGCTATCCGCCTGAAATCGCTTACTTCGAATGCCTGCACGAACTCAAGATGATCGTTGACCTGATCCAGCAGGGCGGATTCAACTACATGCGCTTCTCGGTCAGCGACACCGCCGAATACGGCGACCTGACGCGTGGCACACGGGTGGTCGATGACCACGTTCGCGAGAATATGCACCGCGTGCTGGACGACATCCAGAGCGGGTCGTTCGCACAGGAATGGATGGCGGAATGCGACGAGGGACGGCACAACTTCCTGCGCCTGCGCCAGGAAGCCCGCACGAGCCGGATCCACGAGGTGGGACGCGGCCTGCGCGAAATGATGCCCTGGATGAACCCGCGCGAAATCGAGTGATTTGACACCGCGGCCCTGACCCGTAGGGGCAAATAATTTTTCGCCCCTACCCACAGTCGCAGCGAACTATATGGAGGAAACGCATGAGCATGGAGGTACTGTGCAGAGCAGTTCACCATCGCAGTCTGGTCTTGGCGGGGCTGGCTGCGGTGGACTGCGTGTGCCTGCCGAACCTTTCCCATCAAAGCGTGAGCAACTAACCCGCTCTCATCACGAGCGCTGACCCTTTCGGAGGGAAAGGAAACATCATGGCTTCACAAGTAAAGTTTCTCGATACCACGCTGCGCGACGGCGAACAGTCTGCCGGCATCGGCATGACCGTCGAAGAAAAGATGCAGATCGCCCGCCAGCTCGCCCGTATGAAGGTGGACATCATTGAGGCAGGGTTCGCCGCCAGTTCGCCCGGCGACTTCGAGGCGGTCTCCCGCATCGCCAACGAGGTGGAAGGGCCCATCATATGCTCGCTGTCCCGCGCCGTCGCCGGCGACGTGGACGCCGCGTGGAACGCAATCAAGGGCGCCAAGGAGCCCCGCATCCATGTGTTCCTGTCCTCCTCCGAGATCCACCAGATGCACCAGCTCAGAAAGGACCGCGAAGACGTCATGAATATGGCCGTCGACATGGTCTCCCGCGCCAAGGGCTACTGCGACGACGTCGAGTTCTCGCCCATGGACGCCACTCGCACCAACCGAGATTACCTCTACCGAATGTTGGAAGAGGTTATCAAGGTGGGCGCGACGACCATCAACATCGCCGACACCGTGGGCTACGCCATCCCGTCGGACTTCCAGACCATGCTGAACGACATCCAGCAGAACGTCCGCGGCATTGAGAACGTGACACTGTCCGTCCACTGCCATAACGACCTGGGCCTCGCGGTTTCCAACAGCCTGGCCGCCATCGAAGTCGGCGCCCGCCAGGTTGAGGGCTGCATCAACGGTATCGGCGAGCGCGCCGGCAACGCTTCGCTGGAAGAGATCATCATGGCGCTGGATACCCGCAAGGACTTCTTCGGCGTCGACCTGAACGTTGACACCACCCAGATCTACCCCAGCAGTCGCCTGGTGAGCCGCATCACCGGCATGAGCGTCCAGGCCAACAAGGCGATCGTCGGCGAAAACGCCTTCCGCCACGCTTCCGGCATTCACCAGGACGGCGTGCTGAAGGACCGCTCCACCTACGAGGTCATGAAACCCGAGCGCGTGGGCCTCCCGCCCGACGTTCAACTGGTGCTCGGCAAGCTCAGCGGTCGCGCCGGACTGCAAGCCCGTTTGGAGACGCTGGGCTTCTCGCTGGACCGCGAAGAGGTCACCGGCGTGTACCAGCGGTTCCTCGAACTGGCCGACAAAAAGCCGGAGATCACGGACCGCGACCTGGAAATCCTGATGGACGAAGAGAACCGCTCAACGTCTGAGCCGGTGACCTACGCACTGGAGACGGTCCACTTCACCAGCGGCGACAAGGACATTCCAACCGCCACCGTTCGCCTGATCGGCCCCGACGGCGAGACGCGCACCGATGCCTCCACGGGCAACGGTCCGGTGGACGCGGTTTGCCGCGCCATTGACCGTGTGGTTGGCACCACCGCTCGCATCGAGGACTTCCAAGTGCAGGCGGTTACGGAAGGCCGCGACTCGGTGGGTTCGGTAACGATGCGCATTGAGAACAGTGGTCGCATCTTCACCGGACGGGGCGCCAACACCGACATCATCGTGGCCAGCGCCCAGGCCTACCTGAGCGCCATGAACCGGATGCTGGCGGCCGACGAGGAAGCGGCATTGCCCGCGGTGGGCACCACTCCGGACTAATCCCAACGCTGGCCGAAGGCTTGCCGGGGGCGACGCGTGCGTCGCCCCTACGTTTTGAATGCACGGCTTGGCGGGCAACGTCCAAAGTGATGGTTCGACAGGCTCAGGACGAGCGGAGAACCGCGTGAGGGGAGGTTTGACGCCTGCCCCGCTCTTTGACGCTGTCAGATTACAGCAGTGGCATCTGGAATGCCTGGTCCTGGGCGGTGGCGTTCTTGCCAAGGTGGATGGCGGAATATCCTGACTTGCGCAAATGCGCCGCCAGATCGGGAAACCCGAAAACCGTGTACACCTGCCGTGGTTTCACCGCCTCAACATATGCGATCAGATCGTTGAAATCGGCGTGGTCGCTGTAAGGCAGGCTGGAGTCTCCCGGCCGGCCGCGACCCCAGGGTCTGGTACCCTTGCCGGCAGCCCAGCCAGTCAATTCCAGGTAGCGCACCGCACGGCGGGCAGGCAGCCATTGGCCAATCTGCTCGCGTGACTTGCGGCCCGGCGGGAATATGCACACCTCGCCGTCTCGAAAATCGCCGTCGAAGAGCCGATAGGTTCCGGGGAAACGCACTCCGGCCGTCTCGTAGCGGCTGGCGATGTCGTGCACGCTTTCCTCGCACGCCACCGGGAAACCTGCGGCGAGGAGATGGTGAAGCGCCTCCTGCGCCTTGCCCAGTCGCCAGCCGAGCACCACTGGGAGCGCGCCCTGTTCCAACCACTGGCTGATCACGCGCACGGCAGTGGCAATGGAGTCGTCCTGGGAGGGAAAGACGTAGTCGGGATGGCCGTAAGTACACTCAATGACCAGCGTGTCGCACTGGATGGTCTCCGGAGGTTCGTTGATTGGCGACGGTTGGATCCGCAGGTCCCCGGTGTAAAGGAGGCGCTCTCCGCTGGATCGGTCGGTCACCAGCGTTTGGGCGGAGCCGAGGCAATGGCCGGCAGGGTGCAGGCTCACGGTGTATGCCGGCGTTTCCAGAGGCTCGCCGTATTCAAGCTCAACCGGCTCGGAACGGCTGAGGTAATCGCCAAGCAGGATTCGGGTTCCCCGGGTCAGTACCGGCTGACGGTGGCGGGCGATGTGGTCAGAATGGGCGTGAGATACGACGGACGTGTCGCGCTTGCGCAGGGAATCGAGCCAGAGATCCAACTGGGGGAGAAAAATGCCCCGATCAAATACCACGTCCACCTGAACAACCTGGCCGCCGGCTGCGGCGGTTGGGAGTATAGCACGACGATCCTTCGCGGGTGGTTGAAGGGTTTATCCTTCGGCAGGCTCAGGATGATGGTTCGATACGCTCACCGTGAGCGGGAACAGGGGCAGATGCGCAACGGTTTGCAGGTAGGGGCGAGGCATCCCCCGCCCCTACGGCGAGTTGGGAACGACGGTCAGCGCCAGTCGGGACGGCGGCGGATGTTGTCCAGATTCACTGACAGGGGCCAGGCTTTTTTGGCCACCACGTTCAGCGTGTCGTCGCGCCGGGAAACCGTTCCCTCCACCACAACCAGAGTGTTGCGCAGCACGCCCTTGAGGCGCTCCCACTCCGCTGGCCACACGGCGAGAGGGATCAGTCCGAACTCGTCCTCCAGGGTCAGAAACACCGCCGCTGCCAGGGGGCGCTGCCTCCGCACGATCCGTCCGGCCACCCGTACTGTGTCGCCATCGCGGGATCCGAGCAGGTCATCGCTGGTGAACACGTCGGTCAACTCGCGCCTCACCAGTTCCATGACGTGGCCGTCGGGGCAGAGGCCCATCATGGCGTACTCGTCCAGCATCCGGTCGGCGCGATCGCGCGCGGTCAGGGTTCGCGGCGCGGCGGCCACCGACATTGGCAATGCCAACTGTCCACGACGCACACCGGACACATACCCTGCCCCCACCTGCCACAGGGCGCTGCTGCGGTCGGTGAAATCGCTGAGGCCGTCCATTGCTCCGGCGCGGGTGAGATTCTCCAGCGCCTCGCGGGACAGACCCGACCGGGCCAGCACATCGGACAATCCGGTGAACAACCCGGTCTCACGGGCCAGCAGCATCGCGGAACCCAGCCGGGCGTTGATGCCCTTTACGAAGGTCAGCCCCAGGCGCAGGGTATCAGTCCCCTCGGCGGTGCAGAGTAGATCAGATCGGTTGACGTCGGGATGGGCAACGCGCAGGCGCAGGCGGCGGGCGTCCTGCTTGAGGGTATCCAGATCCCAGAAGCCCATGGGTTGCTGGTTGAACAGGGCCACAAAAAACTCAAGGGGATGATAGCGACGCAGCCAGGCCATCTGGTAGGCGGTGAAGGCGAAGGCCAGGGCGTGGCCCTCAGGGAACATATAGTGAGGATTGAACTTGCCGAAGATGGTTTCGGCGACGGATTCGGGGACGCCGCGTTGGGCTGCGCCGGCGAGAAACTCCCGGCGGTAGGATGCCACGAGGGCTTCACCGTTGCGGCGACCGAAGGCGCGACGCATCCGGTCAGCCTCGGCAGCAGTGAAGCCACCTACGTCCATGCCCAGGTGAACCACCTGATCCTGGAACATGATGACCCCCATGGAGCGTTCCAGCGCGTTTCGCTCCAGCGGGTGATCGTAGCGCCAGGTCATTCCCTCGCGGCGGCGCAGAAACTCGGCAACGCCGTCATTTGCGCCCACGCCGGGGCGGACGGCAGCCACCTCCAGCGCGAGGTCGTAGATATCCTGGGGACGCATGCGTACGATGGTCTGCATCTGCGCGGCAGACTCGACCTGGAACACGCCGACGGTGTCGCCCCGACCGAGATCATCAAACACGCCTTCGTCGCGGTAGTCGATGCGGCTGAGGTCGGGCTCAATGCCGCTGCGGTCGCGAACCAGGCGGACGGCTTCCTGCATCTGCGACAACGCGCCCAGGGCCAGCAGATCGATTTTCAGGACTCCGGCATCGTCAACGCTGTCCTTGTCCCAGTGGGCCACGTAACGTCCATCTATGGCCGAGGGTTGCACCGGCATCAGATCGGTGAGAGGAGTGGAACTGATCAGCATCCCGCCGGGGTGCTGGGCAAGACCCCTGGGAAAGCCGCCCAACTGCTCCGACAGGGCGAGCAGATCCCGCCAGCCGGGCCGGTCGGCGCGGGCGAGCAGGGCCGGCGAGTTTGACAGTTCGGAGACGGAATCGGTTTCCAGACCCTTGGCCAGCGCGCCGACCTCATCGGGCGGCAGACCCAACGCCTTGCCCAAGTCTCTCACGATGCCACGGGCCTTGTAGGTGGAGAACATTCCGGCCAGGGCAGCGTGATCCCACCCCCACTCCTCGATGATGCGCAGGATGAGCCGTTCGCGGATGTCACGGGGGAAATCCAGGTCGATGTCGGGCAATGTGGTGGCTTCGGCGGACAGGAAACGGTCCAGCGAGAGGCCATATTCCACCGGATCAACGTGGGACAACCCGATGAGATAGCCCACCAGCATGGACACCGATGAGCCTCGGCCACGGCCGGGCGGCAGCCATTCCAGGGGTGTCTCCAGGTGTCCCCAGCCGAGTTCAAGCATGCACTCGCGGGCCAGTTCCACGATGCGGTGATATACGAGGAAGAAGCCGGCCAGATCGTGGCGGCGAATCAGATCAAATTCCTCATTCAACCGTTCCCGCACCTTTTGATCGATGCGCCCGTAGCGACGGGTGGCTGATTCCTCGCAGAGTCGCTCCAGCCAGGACTGTGCGTTGTACCCCGGAGGAACCGGGCAATCGGGGTAGGCGTAGCGTCCCTGCAGGTAGGCCGGAAGATTGAAATCAGAGCAGCGTTCGGCAATGGCACGGGTATTTCGCACGGCCTCCGGATGGGACCGGAAAAGGCGAGCCATGGCCGCGGGCGGCTTCAGATGATACTGCCCGTTGACCTTCAGCCGTTCACGCACCTCGGATAGCGAGGCGTTCAGACGCACCGCCGTCAGCGCGTCGTGCAGACAGGACCGATCGGGCCGGTGATACCACACGTCGTTGGTTGCCACCGTGCCGACGCTACACCGCCCGGCCAGTTCGCGGAGTCGCTTGTTGCGCGTGGTATCGCCGTAGGCCAGGTGCTGCTGCAGTTCCAGGAAAACTCCGGCGCGTCCCAACCAGTGGGTGTAGCGCTCGACCAGGGGTTGGGCCCGGCTCCGTTCGCCGTTCTGAATCAGGCCGGAGAGGAGACTTCCGGGCGCGCCCAACAGGGCGATCAGTCCAACGGAGTGGGATTCCAGGAACCGTCCATCCAGCACGGGGTCGGTGCGACCTCCGGTCATGTGGGCCAGGGAAATCAGGCGGGACAGGTTGGCGTAGCCCTCGCCGCTCTCGGTGATGAAGGTTACGACGCCCATGCCTTCTGATTCGCGCACTATGAGGTCCGCGCCGATGATGGGGCGAAGGCCCGCGGCAAGGCACTGTTCGCTGAACTCCAGCGCGCCGCACAAATTGGAGACGTCGGTCAGGCCCAGGGCCGGGTATTCGCAGGCAAGGGCGGCGGTCACCATCTCGGCGGTGGACGACGCTCCCGCGCCGAAGGAATACCAGGAATGAGCGCGAAGTTCGATGTATTCGGGCGGCACGCTCACTCAATAACCCTGTCGAAACCAGTTGCCCGTGGTCAGGTCGCAGTACACGGTGACCAGGCCGCCGTCAGCAAGGGCGAGACGCCAGTAGCGCCGGCGCACGGGCTCATCAGTCCACCACTCGGTATCCACCTCCCACAGGTCGATCACCCGGGCGACGGCACGCGCGGCAGCGGGGTGCGAACCGACGCGTCGGGGCGTATCGCCGCTGCAGCTCACCTTCACCGGCGATGGGACAGCGAGAGGGGCCAATGATGATGCGAAGGCCCAGCGTCGCTCAGGCAGGGCAGACCCGGGAGCCAGTTGAACCAAACGCTCCACACCGGCTACATCCGGGGGCGTTCGGCGCGGCGGTCGCGTCCAGAGGGTGGACTGACGGCCGGTTTCCGCCGAGAAGTCGGACAGGGTGAGCGTGAGGTCCAGCAGCGGCCCGTCGGGCCACCGGCCAGCCTCATGCGCATCCTGGGAACCCAATGCAGCCAGCAGCGCCCTGATCAGAGCCTCGGCGGACGCCGCCGGCTGACGCAGAACGCGGTCAAATCGCCACACTTCGCCGGAGAGCAGGGCGCCTTCCATCGCCGCGTGGCCGACCCTCCGGCCGCGCAGGGACGCAGAGCGCCAGAGTCGTTCCACCAGGGCCGTCAGGCCGGCCTCCACGCCGGAGGTGGTATCTATTGGGAAGGGGAATTCCAAATACTCGGACAGGACTTCCGGCAGAACCGACGGAATGATCGGGTCAGGGTCGATTCCGTTGGCTAGATTCCAGGCCCTAAGTCCGTCCGGGCCCAGGAACTCGGACAGCGACGCCGGTGGCAGCGACGCCACGTCTCCCAACGTGGAGAAGCCGAAACCGACAAGCCGGGCCACCGCATCGGATGCCAGGGGCAGCCACGATGTGGGCAGAGGAGCCAACCAGCCGGACACGTTCTCGGGAACCTGAAGCCAACCGCCACGCTCCGCGCGCGCCGCCGCGCAGCGGGCCGGGAACTTGCCGACTCCCACACCCAAACGGGGATACAGCCCAGGGTCGCAGACTGACAGTATCGCTGAGGCCAGTTCGCCCAGACCGCCGTGCATTTCCGCCATGCCGGTGAGGTCCAGGTGGAAGATTCCCAGGTCGGCCGGCTGCACCCCAGGCGCCGTGCTGCACAATACGGTCAGGAGGCGGTCGTTGATCTCGGACAGGTGAAAGGGGTCTGCGGGCAGGGTAACGGCGCCGGCGCAGCGGGAGAGCGCTTCCGCAAGGGTTTGTCCCGCCTGAACTCCCGCAGCCTCTCTGGAAGCGTCCATCACCACCTGTCGGCCCCGGACGGAAGTGGTGACGATCATGGGGACACCGGCCAGTTGAGGCTGTCGGAGCAACTCCGCTTTCACCGGAAGATGAGTGACCAGGATGCAGCCGGTCAGCCGGGTGTCGGTGCGGTTTGTCATGTCGTAGATGTTATACGAACATAGGTTCACAGACCACGGCGCAATGTCATCAACTCATTGCCGGCCAAAAACCGAACGCCCGCGGCAGGTCATGCAAACTCAGATGCAGCGCCAGGCCAACGGCTGTGGCAGTCCTGATCATGGAGTCCCGCGACGACTGTGCTACCATTGCTGAAACCCCGGAAACCTCGGACCGCATCCACAGGGGAAGCATCATGTGCGGAAGAATCAGCCTGTTCGCCGAGTTGGGCGACCTGGCATCCCAGTTCCGATTCGCCCTGGGACAGACCAACGATGACTATCGGCCATCATGGAATATGGCGCCGACGGCTCCGCTCCTGGTAGTAAGGGCGGACGCGGGGCAACGGTCGGCCAGCATCATGCGCTGGGGGTTCACGTTCAACAGCAGGTCGGGTGGCGGTTCGTCGTCGCGGCCACTGTTCAATGCCCGCAGCGAAACACTGGCGCAACGTCCGGCATTCCGAAGGGCTTTCGCCGAGCGGAGATGCCTGGTGCCAGCCAATGGCTTCTATGAATGGCGCGCCAGTTCCGAAGGCGGCAAGACACCGATGTGGGTCCACCGATCTGACGAAAGGCCGTTCGCTCTGGCCGGCATCTACAACGACCGTCCCAACGAAGCCGCGTCAGTCATAACCTGCGACCCCAACACCCTTATGTCGCCCATTCACAACCGGATGCCGGTGCTGCTGTCGGACGAGGAATGCGACGAGTGGCTGGACCCAAAAGCGGACACGGACACCTTGAATGCCCTGCTGATGCCACGCGAATGGTCGGAGATGACCGCACGGGAAGTATCCAGGGCTGTGAACCGGGCGGGCAATGACGGGCCCCAGTTGGTTGCCCCGTTGGACGGAACAACGCAGCGACTGCTGTAAGAGTACGCCGGACAACGGATTCTCCCCCCTCGTCCTGACTTCCTCGCATCAAGGGAGCGGGGGCCGGTTATCGAAGTTCAGGCGTGACGCTGCGACAAGTCGGCATTGCGACGCGCACTCAGGGGCGTTGGCCAGCACAACCGGCCGGCGAAACAAACAAATACGACCGACTGGTACAAGCCGGTCGATGGACTGGGGGACGTATGTGCCCTGACGGTCGTTTCAGCGGGTAACGGCGTTTATAGCACTTTCGTGGGAATCGCTGATGGGAACCACACGGTCGAAGCCACTGATCTTGAATACATCCTGGACAGAATCAGAGAGGCAGCAGACAGCGAATCGTCCGCCTTTGCGCCGCATTGACCGGGCAAACTCCAATATTGCGCGGAGGCCACCACTGCTTATGTAGCTAAGGGATTCCATATCAATAACGACAGCCAGGTCATCGGGCCCGACGACTGAACCCAAATGTTGCTGCAATTCCACCGCTTCGATACTGTCCACCCGCCCATCGGGGCGAATAACCAGTATGCCGTTTTCGCGGCTGCATTCTATTTGCATCAAGATATCTCCGGATGGTCGGGTGGAGCATCCATTCGGTCGAGTGGAGCATCCATCTTAACAGCATACATCTGACGCAGATACCTGCAGCTAAGAAGGTTCAATCCGCGGTGACCCAACAATGCTGGACACAGTGACATTATGACACATAACGTCACGCAGATTTCGAGTGTCTCCCGACTTCACCTAATAATCTATGCTTATCGCCAGCAGGGGAGTTTTCTCAACCTGTGCACACCAGCGCCGGATGGCTCTCCAAGATGCCATGGGATCCGGGAACGCGGGGGACAGCGTCCACATCAACGCATCCGATCAGTTTTTCAAATATCGGTCGTAGAAGACCAGAACCCGATGCCACATATCCTGGGCGGGAGCGGCCCGATAGCTGGGCCTGTAATCGGCGAAAAAGGCATGGCCGGCATTGTTGTACATGACCCATTCGAAGGTTTTCCCATGTTGTTCGAGGAGGGCTTTCATCTGCTCCGCCTGCTCGGCGGTGGGATTTTCGTCCTCCACACCGAATAATGCCAGGAGGGGGCAGGAAAGATCGGAGATCATGTCCATCGGTTGAACCGGCCGCAAATCGGTGGGTTCGTGAACGACGTGTCCGCCTGCGGAGTCCACCGCGGCATCGATGTTGCTGCTGAGACAAGCCATCATCAAAGTGTAACGACCGCCCGAGCAGAAACCGATGATCCCCACCTTTCCGTTGGAATGGCCCTGGGATTTCAGAAACTGAGCGGCGCCTTCCAGGTCGTCCATGGCGCGAGAGTCGGGAGAGGCAAACAGTGTCGCCAGGACGTTTTCCGGTTCCGGAGTGCCCTCACGGGTGTAGAGATCGGGGGCGATGGCAAGATAGCCCTGCCCTGCGAAGCGGACGGCGATGTCCTTATGGTGGTCCATGAGCCCCATGCCTTCCATGGTAACGATCACGCCGGGGTAGGTTCCCGGTTCGGCCGGCCGGCTGTAAAAGGCGTTGATCGCCGTCCCGTCGCGGCTTGTGTACTGGATTGTTCCGGTCTCCAAAGCTTGTCCTGCGAGTACCATGATCAACCTCCGGCGGTGTTGTTTACGGTTTCCATCCGCCCTTCTGCGCTGGGTGCGCGCAGGCGGGTAGCATTCTCAAATGGGCAATTTCCCGATGTCATGGTCGTCCCGGCTCCGTGGTAGGACGGACCCATGGTTCGACAGGCTCGCCATGAGCGGACAGGCGGCAGTTTGCGCCGGTGGAAAACCTGCGTTCCCAGACAGACTGCGGCGGTGATGTCAGGGGCAACTTCCGTTGGCGCGAGGAGCGCGGCGGCAACCCGGCGGTCGAGTGGTTCGCAAAAGCGCCGGCGTCAGGTGGCCTGCGTTGGCCGGTCGCCCAGCAGCGCCAATTTGTCCTGGAACGACTCGATGGCGCGTTCTTCGGGCACGCCCATGAAGAACCTGAGGCCCTGAACGTACTCCAGCACCTCTCTGGGCAGCATCAGGAGATCATTGCGTGGCCCGGTTGACTTGTACAGGTTGTTCATCCAGTCCTCCTGGCCGACGAACAGGGCGTCCTGCAATGCGACGAAGTCCGGCCGTTCCATGTCGCTGCGGGCCATCCAGCGGTTGAACACGAATGGCAGGCCGGTCCACTCCTGCCACTCCTCGCCGAGGTCGTAGCGATGGGGGAACCCGCGCACCGCCCTGCGCCCGCGCAATCCCTGGTTCCAGGTGAGAAACATCGCGTCATGGTCTGCGTCGCGCTCGACGAAGGTTATACCGTCGAGGCCGTGCTTCTGGGACAACAGTATCTGGAGCAGTTGCAGTGAGGTCGAGTCGGGGTTGTTGACCGCAATTGCGCCGCCGTCCAGTTCGCCGATGTCCTTGTTGGAGAGCAGCACGCAGGAAACCGCGCGCGTGACCGATGCCACACAGAACCGCTCGATGGGAGACGCGTCGGGCATGAGCCGGGGCACATCCAGCAACGGTATCGGGCCGGCGTCGATTTCGCCGCGTTCCAGGGAACCTGCGACCTCGTGGGGTTCCATGTCCATCAGGGTGATTCCGCGGCGTTCCATGTCGAAGTAGAACGCCTCGCATTCCAGGTTGGGTATATGGCCTACGGTGATGGGCATGGCAAAGATTCGCTCCCTGTCAGGGTGTTTGACGCTGGATTTCTCACCTTCAATCCGACCACCCTCCACGAATGAGAAGGGTCTGTGTTCCCGTCATACCATGTTGAGGGGCCCCCGTCCATACCCTCCAGGCCGGTATTCCGACCGGAGCGGGCATGGAGCGGGGGCCCCTTTTGTCCCAGGTATTTTCAGGAACTACAAACGCGGTCCCATGAAGGTGAGGCCCTGCTTCTGGAACACCTGGATGCGGTTGCGGGGGCCCTCGCAGACGAACACACGGTTGTGCTCGTCCACAGCGACGCCCGTGGGGGCCCAGAAGTCGCGCTCCCGTTCGAGGCCGGGGGCCCGGTCTCGCTCGTCCCACATCTCGGGGTTGGCGTCGAGCTTGTCCTTGCCCCACTTGGACACGGTGGCTTCGCCGGTCTTTTCGCCGCAGAAGTTGCCGTCCGGATCGAAGAACTGCAGACGGTCGTTGAGCCAGTCGGCAACGTAGATGATGCCATCCTGGTCCACCGCAACGTCGGCGGGTCGGTTGAATTCGCCGTCTCCGGAGCCGGATGAACCGAAATTCATCAGGAACCGGCCATCCGAAGTGAACTTCTGGATGCGGTCGTTGCGCCAGTCGGCGATGTAGATGTTGCCCTGGTTGTCGATGTCGATGCCCCAGGGTGAGTCCAGTTCGCCGTCGCCGCTGCCATGGCTCCCGAATTTCATCAGGAACTTGCCGTCGGGCGTGAACTTCTGGACGCGGTGGTTGGCGCCGTCCACGACCCAGACGTTGTCGTCCGCGTCGATGGCCAGGCCGGCCGGGCGATCCAGTTGGCCGTCGCCGCTGCCGATGTTCTCGTCCCATTTCCCGATGAATTCACCATCGCGGGTGAACATCGAAATACGGTGGAGCCATTCGTCGGAAACGTACACGTTGCCGTTGCTGGCAATGGCCACGTTCACCGGCCAGACCAGGGAGCCGTCCTCGAAGTTGTACTCGTGGGGACCCTGTTGGGGGACGCCACGGGCGAAGGCATTGACGTATTCCTCGTCAACGGTGCAGACCGCGATGCGGGTGCCCTCCGGCCGGTATTCCGAGGATCGGCAGAGGACGTACATCAGGTCGTCCTCGCCCCGGGCCACGTGAATGGGATAGGTAAAGCCCGGGCCGAACTGCTCGCCACGCCCGATGGTGTGGCTGTACTGGAGTTGTACGTGGGATATTCTGGTAGCTGTAACCATGATCACCTCCCTGCGCCGGGCTAAATGAAGTCCATCTGCTCGAAGGAGCCGTTGACGATGGGCTGGGCGTCCAGTCCCATCCACTTCTCAAGCAGAGTGGAATAGATGCCGCGGAAATCGTTGTTGAAGTGCAGATCGCCCTCTAGCAGTTTGTTTTCTTCGAGGGACGGGTACTCGCCATAGAGGCCGCCCTTGACCGGTTCGCCGACCACGAAGGCGACTCCACCGGAACCGTGGTCGGTGCCGGAGCCGTTGTCGTGGACGCGGCGCCCGAATTCGGTGAAGACCAGCAGCACGACGTCGTCGCCGGCGTTGTGCTCCTTGAGGTCGTCGTAGAAGTCGGCTACGGCGTGGGAGGTCTCAGTCCACAGGCGGGTGTGGTTGGCCAACTCCCCGGCGTGGGTGTCAAAACTGTTGTAGGGCGCCGTGGTGTAGAGCACCCGCGTGCCGAAACCGGCCAGGTGCGTCTGCGCGATGTTGCGCATGTACTGGGCGACGGTGTCGGAACCGTATTCCACCGAGGAGGAATACATTTCAGGAGCGGTGCTGAGGATGTCAGCGCCTTCCAGGGCGTCGAGGCCGGTCTGGGCGAAGTAGTCCAGCACCGGGCCCTGGCCCAGCATGGGCGAATAGACCCGGGAGAATACGTCGAGGGCCTTGGATCGCTGCTCCTCGATCTCGATGCCGGTGAGGACACCGTAGGTCTCAAGGTTGCCGACGGACGCAACGGGAACGCCGGGGGCTACCAGGGAGCGCGGAAGGCCGCGTCCGAAGTTGACGCCGGTGAGCACGTTTGTTTTCTCCGGGTCCAGGTCGCGGACGGCGCGGCCGAGCCACCCCTCGTCTCCAACCTTGTCCGGCTCACAGGTGTGCCAGATGTCCATGGAACGGAAGTGAGAGCGGCTGGGGCTGGGATATCCCACTCCCTGGATGATTGCCACCTTGCCATCATCGTACAGGCGCTTCATGGGCGCCATGGCCGGGTTGAAACCAATCCGGTCGTTGATGGGCAGGACTTGGTCGATGGGAATCCGGACGTTGGGCCGGTTGTCCAGGTAAAGGGGATCGCCGTACGGGACAATGGTATTCAGGGCGTCGTTACCCCCCGACAACTGGAGGACCACCAGCACCGGGTCTTTCTTGGTGGATGTCATGTTATTCCCCCTTTTGTTACTCGAACAGGTACTCGGTGGTCGCCACGATGGACTGCAACATCTGGCCGACGCGCTGACCGAACTCATCGGTACCGGTGTTCAGGGTGCCTTCGCTGTCAGCCAGGGCAACCAATTCGTTGCGCGTCACGTCGGCCAACTGATAGTGGCCAAGCAACTGCAGGCAGCCGTCCACAAGCTGCTCGGACGAGATGGTGTCGCCCTGAGAGCCGAGGCGGTTGATGATGGCCTGCACGCCGCGATGGGAGGTGTTGCCCACTGCGTCAGCGGTGAAGTTGATGCGCTCAACCAGCGTGCCGCTGTCGATCCACTCGCGGCCGGTGTGCCAACCTTCCACCGTGGGCGGGTTCAGCAGGTCCTGACCCATGTAGCGGATGGTCAGAGTCATGGCGTTCAGTCCGGGCCGGGGCATATCAAAGTCGCCCACGAGGCGCATGGTGCCGACGACGGTTTCGGTCGGGCTCTTCACCTTCTCGAACTGGGCATTCTTGAAGAAGTCGGAGTTGAACAGCACCCGGAGCATGGAGCGGATGTCATAGTTGGAGCGGAAGTACTCGTCCTCAAGCGTCTTGATGGCTTCGGGATCGCGCGGCGGCGTATTCTGCCAGGCGGGAACCTGCGGTTCATCAGCGACGAAGAAGTTGTACATGTGCCGGGCGACGAACCTGGCGGCGGCGGGCTGGCGAGCGACGATGTTGACGATGTCCTCACCGTTCCAGTTGCCGGTCTGGCCCAGGAAGGTCTTTTCCCCGTAGTCGTGGTCCGACGGGTCGTAGATGAATGCTGCCTCGTACTTGCCGTAGGGATACCGCGGGATGGAGTTGGTGACCGTCCAGCCGGTGAAGGCCCGGGCAGCTTCCTTGACGTCATCCTCGGAGTAGTTGGCGTTGCCATCCATCCCTACGCCCAGGGAGAAGAGTTCCAGAAGCTCGCGGCCCCAGTTCTCGTTGATGGCTTCCTTGTGGCTCATGCAGTTGTCCAGGTAGAACACCATGGCCGGGTCCGCGGACAGGCCCATGAGCAGATGCTCGAAGTTGCCGAACCCGAGGGTGCGGAACATGTCCAGTTCGATATTCTGCTGCTTGGGGTATTCGCACTTGGCGTGGCCGGTGCAGAAGATGTGGTGCCAGAACAGCGCCATCTTCTCTTCCAGGGGCCGCTTGGTGTTGATCATCCGGTAGGTCCATTCTTCCTGCTGGCCCTCTAGGCCGGCCTTGGACACCCACTGCGGCTGGTAGCGCATGAGGATGTCGTCCTGAATGGCGGGTTGGGTCTCCGGATTCAGCAGTTCCTCGACGGTAGCTTCGTAGCCCTTGTCGGCGCGCGCCTCCAGTTCCTCATACGTCGCCCCGAATCCGGCGCGGCGCATCAGGTGGGCCATCAGGGCAATTTCTTCTTTGTTAGCCATTCGTTGTCCTCCTTGCACGCATCTTTGACGTGGCTGACCGACGGCTACTCGGCAACGATGTCACCCCGGTTGCGATTGCTGCTTGGGAATCAACCGGAACCGGTGGATTGACCAAACACGCCCCGAGCCTCCGCATGGTATCGTCAATGTTGGTGGCATCCTATCCCTAATGGCTGATTTCGTCAATAATTCATATTGCTTGAAGGCATATCGAAGACATGCGCCGGCCCCACTGATGAATCGTGAGTGGGACCTGTCGGCTCCCTATCCCGGCTATACGGTTAACCACCGCTGAAAAAGCCAGCCCGGCGGCAGATTGCAGATCGGCGGCAGCATGGCTCAACCACCGCTCACAAACACAAACTACACGCGCCCGGCAACCGATCTGTGGCCGGCCGGCACGGTCGCATCCAAAGATACCGATCCCGCGATCACCGAGGCTTCGCCATGTCCCTCGCCGGCCAGCATCCGGCGCTGTCCTGCGCAGGATGTTCCCAACCGCCCAAATGGCGTGCTAATCCCTGCTTCTGGCCCCGTTGCGACGGTTGCGCTTCCGGTCGTGGGCAGAGAGTTCGGTCTTGCGCAGCCGCAGATTTTGCGGGGTAACCTCCACCAACTCGTCGTCGGCGATGAACTCCAGGGATTCCTCCAGGCTCATCCTGACGGTGGCGTTCAACCGTTCCGCGACATCGGCCGTTGATGACCGCATGTTGGTCAATTTCTTTTCCTTGCAAACGTTCATCTCGATGTCGCCTTCCTGGCGGCGGCAGCCCACCACCATCCCCTCGTACACCAGCACGCCCGGGTCAATGAACGTGTCGCCGCGGCGCTGAGCGTTGAGCAACCCGTAGGTGACGGCAGGACCGCCTTCCGAAGCCACCAGCGCGCCACCGCGCTGCGTCTTGATTTCGCCTTCCATCAACGCATATGAGTCGAAACTGCTGGAGTGGACGCCGTCGCCCCGGGTGGTGCGCAGGAAAAAGGAATTGAACCCGATCAGGCCGCGCGTAGGTATCCGGTATTCCATGTGGACGTAGCCGTCTTCCCCGTAGCGCATGTCGCGAAGTTGCGCCAGGTGCCCGGCCAGGTATTCCGTGAGCGCGCCCACGTAGTCTTCGCGGGTGCTGATGTGCAGGATCTCATAGGGTTCATGCACCTTGCCGCCAACGGTCCTGGTGACCGGTACGGGTCGGGATACCTGGAACTCATACCCCTCACGGCGCATGGTTTCCACCAGGATCGACAGGTGCAACTCGCCGCGTCCCGCCACCACAAACACATCAGGGCTGGGGGTCGTCTCGACCCGCAGGCTCACGTTGGTGCGCAGTTCCCGCATCAGGCGGTCGTAAAGGTTTCGCGACGTGCAGCGTCCTCCCTCCCGTCCCACGAAGGGCGAAGTGCTGACGCCAAAGGTCATGCGGACCGTGGGCTCCTGAATATCTATGGTCGGCAGAGCCTCGGGGTCCTCTACGCTGGCGATGGTGTCGCCGATTGCCACTCCCTCGGGTCCGGTTACCGCGACGATATCCCCGGCGCGGGCCACCTGGACTTCCACCCGTTCCATGCCGTGGAATGCGAAGATGCGCTCCAGGCTGTGAATGGTGGGTTGCCCCTGGCGATTCATCAGCGCGACCTGGTCCCGCAACCTCAACGTGCCGTTGGTGATTCGCCCAATGGCGACCTGGCCCAGGTAGTTGTCGTAATCCAGCGCGGCCACCAGCATCTGCACCGGCGCGTCCGGGTCGCCGTGGGGAGGCGGCACCGATTCCAGTATGGAGTCGAAGAGCGGCTGCATATCGGCGCCCGGGCCGGAGGGATCATCGGAAGCGCAGCCCTGTTTTGCCGACGCGTACAGCACCGGAAAGTCCAGTTGGTCCGCATCGGTAGCCAACTCCAGGAACAGATCCTGGACCATCCCTTCGACCTCGGCTATCCGCGCCTCAGGTCGGTCAATTTTGTTGATCACCACCATGGGCGTCACATTCTGTTGGAGAGCCTGGCGCAGTACGTAGGTGGTTTGAGGCATGGGCCCGTCAACCGCGTCAACCAGCAGCAGACAACCGTCCGCCATGTTCATCACCCGTTCCACCTCGCCGCTGAAATCGGCGTGGCCGGGGGTATCGATAATGTTGATCTTCACGCCCTGATACGAAACGGACGCGTTCTTGGCCAGGATGGTGATGCCGCGTTCCCGTTCCAGCGGGTTGGTGTCCATGATCAGTTCGCCCACCTCTTGATGGGCGCGAAAAACCTGGCCCTGCTTCAGTAGCGCGTCAACCAGGGTGGTTTTACCGTGATCAACGTGGGCTATGATGGCCAGGTTGCGAATGTCGTTGTTGTAGTAGTCTTCCAAACGTAATCACCTCTCACGCCATCTAAGGATACCACCAACCGTGCGGGAGTCGTTGGGGCTGGCTGGCTTTTGGCCTGACAGACTGAACGACACAGAATTACCCAACCAGCGAACGAACAGGACGGTAACGAACGGCATCACACTCGTTTGGGGCGTGTTCACGCTTTCCGTCATTCCCGCGACAGTGGGAATCCGGAAAATATAAAATGGTGCCAACGTACTGTTGCCGAGACTTGTCTGGGTTCCTGATTTTGCGGTAACGACGTATGACTTTCAAAGTGTGAACGTACCCGAGTCAATCACCTTCCAGACGATTACAACAACCGCCGCTGGCGGATACAATGCGGTCACATTCAACCTCCCCTGCAAAGGAGATCGCGCATCATGACGCAGCAAAGCGCCCGACCGAAAGATGACCTGGCCAACAATTCAAACACGGTCATCGAAGCCTCAAAAAATGAACTGTTCGACCTGTCGAAAGATGTCCACTCCCACCCCGAACTGAACTACGAGGAGCATTACTCATCCGCCGCCCTGGCCGGGTTCCTGGAGAAGCATAGTCTCCCGGTGGAGCGTGGCATCGGCGGCGTGGAAACGGCCTTCCGGGCCACCATCCCCGGCGGCGCCGGCTCGGGCCCCACCATCGCCGTCCTCGCGGAGTACGACGCCCTGCCCGAGATCGGACACGGTTGCGGCCACAACCTCATCGCCATGGCGGCCATGGGCGCTGCCCTTGGGCTGCACGCCAACGCCCAGCACCTGCCGGGCCGCATCGAGATCATAGGCACGCCGGCCGAGGAGGGCGGCGGCGGAAAGATCCGCCTGCTGGAAGCCGGAGTGTTTGACGGTGTGGACGCCACTCTGTCGTCCCACCCTTTCTCCAATCGCACCATCGTGCCCGCGGCATCTCCCAAGGGCGAGAGTTGGAGTCTGGCGATGGTCGGTTACCGCTATATGTTCCACGGGCGCGCTGCCCATGCCGCCGCCGCGCCCGAGGCCGGCATCAACGCGCTCAACGCGGTGATACACCTGTTCACCGGCATCGACGCCCTGCGCCAGCACCTGCGGGATGACGTCCGGATTCATGGCGTCATCACCGACGGCGGCATGGCGCCAAACGTCGTGCCTGAATTCGCCGCCGCCAACTTCATGCTGCGGTCTCGGGACGGCCGATACCTGAGCGACGAAGTGGTCGGCAAGGTGCTGCAGGTTGCAGAAGGCGCGGCGGCGATGACCGGCGCGCGCCTTGAGGTAGAGGAGTTCTATCCGTTTTACGAGAACGTCCTGCCCAACCTGGCCCTCGCCCAGACGGTGGGAGCCAACCTGCAGGCGTTGGGAGTCAGGCTGGATGATCCCATTCCCGGACGGCCGGGCAGCGGCGCTTCCACCGACTTCGGCAACGTGAGCCAGGTGATGCCCGCCTACGAATTGCGCTACGCCGTCAGCGAGACTCCGGTGGCGTCGCACACCAGGGATATGTGCGAAACGGCCGTTACCGATTTCGCGCTGTCCAGCGCGTTGCAGGTGGCCAAGGCCCTGAGCCTGTCCGCCGCCGACCTGCTGAACGATGCCACGCTGGTGGAAACCGCCAAGTCGGAGTTCGCCGACCGCACCGGCTGACCAGAATCGCGCAGCCAAGGGATTGGCGCGCAGAACGAATCGTCGTTCAAGGCGGCCGTCGAGCACAACGGTCGTCGGGCGGATGGACGTAGGGGCAGGTTTGAAACCTGCCCCTACACCTTGACGTACATTGCGCCCCGGCGCAATTTTAGTCAGCCACCTCGACGATCATCTCGATCTCGATGGGCATTCCGCCCGGAAGCGTGGCCATGCCCACGGCGGATCTGGCGTGGCGTCCCCGTTCTCCAAACAGTTCGATCAGCAGGTCGGATGCGCCGTTGGCCACCCGGGGCGGATCGGCAAAGTCGGGCGCCGAGTTGACCATGCACAGCAACTTGACGATGTGGGTAACCTTGTCGAGGTCTCCGATCGCCCCCTTCAGGTTGGTGAGCAGGTTCAGCATGGTTTGCCGGGCGCAGTCGTAGCCCTGCTCAACGGTCACATCGGTGCCCAACTTGCCCGTGTGCAGCAACCCGCCACCGGGCAATCCGGGGCCCGTGCCGGAAAGGAACACCAGGTTTCCCGTTCGCACGAAGGGGATGATGTTGCCGGCTCCCGGCTGGCGCGGCGGCGGCAGTTCGAGGCCCATCTCTTTCAACTTGTCTTCTACCTGAGGCATTACACGCTCCTTTACTAAGCGACGCGAAAATTCAATCGATGGTCGATTTGGCGCTCCGGGGATTATAACGGCCCCGGAGATTGTGGGAAGCCGGAGTGCCACCACTTTGCGGATGTCGTAGAATGACGCTTGCCCGATAAACCCACCCGCCCAGGAGTTACGCCCATGATCATCGACACTCATACCCACGTGGTCAGCAGCGACAAGGCCGCGCACCCACTCCATCCCGACGCTTCGGGGTGGTCACTCGAGGTCAGCAACAACGTGGAGGACCTGATCGCGGAGATGGACGCGGCCGGTGTCGAATGCGCGACGCTGGTGCAGCCCAACGGCACCTATGGCCTCGACAACGCCTACCAGTGCGACAGCGCATTGCAATATGCTCCGCGCACCGTTGCAGTGGGCATCCTGGACCCGGCTGCGCCCGACGGCGCTGATTCGCTGTCCTACTGGGTGAACGAGCGCGGCATGTGGGGCGTGCGCCTGCAGAGCCTGGCCGAACCGGACGATCCTCGTTGCGATGCTCTGTGGGAACGCGCCGCGTCCCTGGGCGTCCCGATTTCCATCGGAGGCGGCGGCACCGCGGACCGGGTCAACCGCATGCGCAACATCGGCGCTCGACACCCCAACGTCCGCTTTGCCCCCGACCATTTCGCCGGCTGGAGCGGTTCCGCCGACAAGCCCGGCATGACCGCCGCGCTGGAGGAACTGGCCACTCTGCCCAATGCCCACCTGCGCTATTCCAGCACCAGCCTGGGCCCCTACGCCGACCTGGACGCGGACGGCAAGGATATGTTCCGACGGGTCATAGAGGCCTTCACGCCGCGACGCATGATGTGGGGTTCCAACTTCCCGTCGTCGCGCGCCGGCGGTTTTGCAGGACAGGTCGCGCTGGGCAAGACGGCGCTGCCGTGGCTGTCCGCCGATGATCTGGACTGGATGATGGGCGGGGCCGCCGCCACCCTGTGGCCGATGCTGCAAGCCCCGGCCGCCAATTAGATTTAGACGAAATTCCGAGAGAGGTTAACAGCATGGCTGCAGAACCGGTCAACATTTTCGAATACGAAGAGATAGCCAAAGAACGCATCGAAAAAGGGCACTACGATTTCATCGCCGGCGGCGCGACCGACGAAATCACCGTGCGGCGCACCCGTGCGGTGTACGACTCGATCATGCTGCGCCCACGCATGATGGTTGACGTGGACCAGCGCAGTCTGGCTACCACCGTGCTGGGGCAGGAAATTTCCCTGCCGGTCATGCTGGATCCGGCGGGCAATCACGGAGCGGCGCATCCCGATGCGGAAATAGCGTCCGTCAGGGCGGCGGGCGACGCGGGAACGCTCATGGTGCTGAGTTCCCACGCCGCCCGGACGCTGGAGGACGTGGCGGCATCGGCTGCCGGGCCCATCTGGTTCCAGCAGTACTTCTTCAAGGACCGGGGTCTTACGCTGGAGATGGCCGCCCGCGCCGAGGAGGCCGGATATTCCGCCATCTGCATGACACTGGACGCCAAGATCAAGCCCAAGCGCGAGCGCAACATCCGAAACGATTATGTGGGCCCGGAATCTCCCAACTATGCCCAGCTTGACCTGGGAACTCACAGTTGGAAGTTTGCCGCCGACGCTCCGGCCGGGCCCAGCGACATCCGGGACGTGGCGTCCACCTGGGACGATCTGGAGTGGTTCGCCTCCAGCATCAACCTGCCCGTGGTGGTCAAGGGGATCATGGCCGGGGAAGACGGCCGGCTTTCCGCTGAAAACGGCGCCAAAGCGGTCATCGTGTCCAACCACGGCGGCCGCTATCTTGACACGACGCCCGCCACCATTGAGGTGCTGCCCGAGGTGGTCAGAGCCGTCGACGGCAATGCTGAGGTTTACCTGGACGGCGGCATCCGCAGGGGCACCGACATATTCAAGGCGGTGGCCCTGGGCGCGCGCTCCGTATTGATCGGGCGGCCGCTGTTCTGGGGTCTGGCGGTGGACGGACAGGCGGGCCTGGCTGCGGTTCTGGAAATGCTGCGCGACGAACTGGACGCCACCATGGGTATGTGCGGATGCCCGGACATAGAAAGCATAGGCTCGGCCACCATCGACACGGTTTCGCCGCTGTTGGCCGCATTCCCGGCCGCCGCCGATTTCCGATAACCCCAGGAGGACACAACACGGAAACGGAGGACGCCCCAAACCCAAAAATCCTGCGCATCGAGTTTATCCGCAAAAGGGAATCCGCGAAATGCCCTAAGCCCACGAAAACATCGGAAGGGGGAGTGTGATGCCAGAGAAACAACGTATGACCACCAGGCTCAAGGAGCTGTTCGAGCGGCCGGAAATTTTCGTCCTGGCCGGCGGAATGAACGCCATGGGCGCAAAGATGGCCGAGGTATCGGGGTTCGAGGCGTTCTATATGTCCGGTGGCAACACCTCGGCCCAACTCATGGGTTTGACCGAAGGCGGCACCAGCATGCGCGACATGGTGGACAACGCCCGACGCATCGTGAACACCATCGACATCCCCGCCTTCGTTGACATGGATACCGGCTACGGGGACGCCATTCAGGTGTATGAGACGGTGCAGGAATACATCCGCGCCGGCATCGCCGGAACTCACCTTGAGGACCAGGTGTACCCGCCCAAGTCCGGGCCGCGTCGCCGGTGCGTTTCCATCGAAGAGATGGTGGGCAAACTCAGGGCCGCCATGGACGCCAAGATGGAGTTGGACCCGGACTTTGTGATTGTCGCCAGGTGCGATTTCGCCGGGGTACCCGGCGCGACCTTCGAAGATGTGATGGAGCGCTGCCTGGCTTACAAGAGTCAGACCAATGTGGACGTGGTCTGCCCCGCCGTATCGTCCTGGGAGGACAACAAGGAGGCAATTCGCCGGATTCCCGGCCCGGTGTTGCCGCTGTTTACCCACGGAAGCCAGACCCATCCCACGCTGGAGGAGTTGCAGGAAGCCGGCGCCGCCGCCGCGTGGTATCCGGGCCTGACCACCATGGCCGGGCTGCAAGCGTCATGGGACTTCCTCAACGAGTTTCAGGAACGCGGGACCCACGCCATCGACGATTTCCTGGCGACGGCTGCCCAGAGCAAATGGGGCGTCGCCACCAACGGGGGCATCCTGGGCGCCGACCGCATCCGCGCGATGGAGGACAGGTACCTGCCGTAGGAGGCACAGACCACCAACCGGATTACCGAGTTTTGCGGAGACAGGACTCCAATCCCTGGACAGGGTGTGTGTGGGACGGTGGCGCAAACCCTGTTACCGCCACCCTGCGATGACGTCGATGGGATTACAGTCGGGTGCGAGGGCGGCTGACGGTTGACGGAACTCGCGATGGTAAAATTGAGGAAATGGTCCTACCCATAACTCAAACAGAGAGAACCGACATGGAAAATCGCGCCGTAGCCTACATTCCGAATCCGTCCGTGGACCGCAGCGCGCTGCCTCCCGGGCCACCGGAACTGCCGATCGTGGGGCAGTCCTTCCGGTACATCTTCAACTTGCTCGGATTGCTGCAGGAGGCCTCCAAGTACGGCGACCTCGCCACCGTGTCCACCAAGCCATTCCTGTTGTACGTGGTCACACACCCCGACCTGATCCGGGAACTTTTCGTCACCAACCACCAAAGCGTGGGCCGAGGCTTCCTGGCGGCAAGCTACCGGTACCTCATGGGCAACGGGCTGGTAACCGCAGACGGCCCGCTGCATTTGCGTCAGCGCCGCCTGATGCAACCCCAGTTCCATCGCAGCCGCGTCGCCGGTTACGCGGAGGTGATGACGGACTTTGCCCTCAGGCGCGAGGCCGGATGGCAGGACGGGGAAAGGGTTGACCTGGCAACGGAGATGAGCGAACTCACGCTGCATATCGTGGTGAAAACCCTGTTCGGACTGGAACTTCCTGACACTGTACAGCGCATCGGCACGGCCTTTGAAGCGAGCAACGACTATATCACTGCCCGCGGCAACCAACCGGAGCGCTTGCGGCGCCTGGCGCATAACCTGCCCACCCCCCTGACCCGGCGATTCAAGCGGGGGCTGGCCTATCTGGACGAAACCGTGTACGGCCTCATGGAGCAACGTCGGCAATCGGGGCTGGATGGCAACGACCTCTTATCACTGTTGCTGAACGTGAGGGACGACGAGGCGGACAATCCCCAGGATGCGGTAATGACCGACCTGCAGTTGCGCGACGAGGTCATCACCCTGTTCGCCGCCGGACATGAGACCTCCGCCGTAGCCCTAACTTGGACCTGGTATCTGCTCGCAACCCATCCTGATGTTCAGCAACAATTCCAACGCGAGTTGGACGACGTGCTTGGCGGGCGTCCCCCGACGCCGGATGACATCTCCAACCTGCCGTTTACCGAACGAATCCTCACCGAATCGATGCGGTTGTACCCTCCAATCTGGTCCGTTGGTCGCATGACCTATGAGCCAATCAAACTGGGTGGTTGGGACATTCCGGCCGGCGCTGGCCTGCTTGCGCCGCCGCTGATCGTGCATCGCGATCCGCGTTGGTTTGACGACCCACTGGAATTCCTGCCGGACCGCTGGACGCCAGAGTTCCGGGAAAACCTGCCCCGGTTCGCCTACTATCCCTTCGGAGGCGGCCCGCGTCTCTGCATCGGCGAGGGTTTTGCGTGGATGGAAGCCATGCTGGTGCTGGCGACACTGGGCCAGCGATGGGCGATGCGTCCCGCCCCAAACCACAAGGTGCAGTTGCGTCCGCTGGCCTCGCTGCGCCCCAAAGGCGGTATGCCAATGGTGCTGGAGCGGCGCGGATAACAGCCGAGACTCCTGGCGACCGGGTTGCCTTCCGACCGTCAGTCGCCATCGATCAGTGGTCTTCTAAATTCGCTGGTGGCATCCGTTCGGCGCGAGCCTCTGCGGTCAGATGCCTGCATTGCGTATAGCAGACCGGCGCAGAGCGCCTTTGCCGGTTGCCGCCCATGCGCTCCTGTGATGGGGTAAGATGCTGACCAACAAAGTTCGGGAGGCTCCAGTTGTACAAGATAGGGATAGACGTCGGCGGCACCTTTACCGATTTCGTGGTGGCCGGCGAGGGTGGACAACCGCGTTTCTTCAAGACTGCATCCACGCCCGACGACCCGTCGATCGGCGTGATGACCGGATTGCAGGAGGCCGCCGCCGCGTACGAATTGTCGCTGGACCAGTTCCTGGGCGATACGGACCTGGTGATTCATGGGTCCACCGTCGCCACCAATACCCTGGTGGAACGCAAGGGCGCCAGGGTGGGCCTCGTCACCACCGATGGCTTCCGCGACCTGCTGGAGATGCGCGAGGGTCTGAAAGAAGACCGTTACAATCTCCGGATGACGCCGGTGGAACCGTTGGCGGCCCGATACCTGCGCGTCGGCGTCCCCGAGCGAATCCGCGCCAACGGGATGGTGGAACGGCCGATGGACGAAGCCGCGCTGGTGGAAAACCTGGAGTACCTGATCCAGGAAGGCGCAGAATCGTTGGCAGTCTGTTTCCTGTTCTCCTACCTGAACCCATCCCACGAGCAGCAGGCGTGGGAAAACATACGCCACCGATTCCCTGATGTTTACACGTCCCTCTCCCATGAGGTCATCCCGCAGATCAAGGAGTTCGACCGCCTGAGCACCACGGTGATCAACTCGTACGTTGGCCCGGTGTTCAGCCGTTACCTGTCAAACCTGAACCAGCGTTTCGAAGCGTACCCACGGCTTAAAGACCTGCTGATCATGCAGTCCAACGGCGGGGTCGCTCCCATAGACGACTCCAGCCGCATGGCGGTGCGAGCGATCCTGTCCGGCCCTGCGGGCGGCGTCAGCGCGGCGGCATACATCGGCCAGTTGCTGGATGAACCCAGGCTCATCGCCTTCGACATGGGGGGCACCAGCACCGACATTTCGCTGATCGAGAACGGCGTCCCACACATCACCAACGAGAAATTCGAGGCTGGGTGGAAGATTGCGGCCCCGATGATCGACATCCACACGCTGGGCGCCGGCGGGGGCAGCATCGCCAGGGCGGACGACGGCGGAATCCTGCACGTTGGTCCGGAGAGCGCCGGTGCGGAACCGGGCCCGGCCTGTTACGGCAGGGGTGGTGAGAACCCCACCGTCACCGATGCCAGCCTGGTGCTGGGGTATCTGGACGCGGCCAACTTCCTGGGCGGACGGGCCAACCTCGACGTGGCGGCCGCTGACAGGTCCGTTGCCGATCAGGTGGGAGCGCCGCTCAACCTGTCCAACGTCGATGCGGCATTCGGCATTTTCAAGGTGGTCTGCACCTCCATCGCCGAGGGGATTCGCCTGATGTCGGTGCAGCGGGGCGTGGACCCGCGCGATTTCACCATCATGGGGTTTGGCGGAGCGTCCGGCCTCCACGCGGCGGAGGTCGCCCGACAGTTGCAGGTGGAAAAGGTGCACATACCGGCATCGGCGCCGGTGCTATCCGCCTACGGGATGCTGAACACCGACGTCAAGTACGACTTCTTCCGCTCGTACCCGGTCAGCCTGGACCGTATGGATCTTGGTGAACTCAGGTCGATTCTGGATGAACTGGCCGGCCAGGGACGGGAAAAACTCCAGGCGCAGGGACTGCCGTCTGAGGCTGTGCAGATTCAATACTCGGCAGATATGCGGTACCTGGACCAGATCTACGAGGTCACCGTACCCCTGCCGGACCGCAATCTGGAGAACTCGGAATTTCTGTCCAGATTGACGTCCAATTTCCATCAACGATATGAGGAACTCTACTCATACAACCAGCAGGATCAGGAAGTCCGACTGGTGACATTGCGTGTGGCCGCGGTTGGCAAGCTTCCCAGGATAGCCCAACTTGACCGCGTCGAGGCCGATGCGTCGGCGAGTCCAGTCGGTTCGCGACGCGTGTACCTGGGCGAATGGCAGGACGCGCCAACGTATGCGGCCGACGGGTTGCCGGCCGGCGCGGAAATCGCCGGGCCAGCCATCGTTGAATCGGAGTTCACCACCATCCTGGTGTGGCCGGGCGACCATGCCACGGTTGACCCCATGGGCGGCATCGAACTTCGCGTGAGCCAGGAGACGGCATCTGGCGCGCGGGATACGAAGCCTGCCGCCGCCGAGAATGGTCGCGACACCCACGTGAATGACGACCCCATCACCCTGGCGGTGGTGGAACACCGGTTGGAGTCCATCGCCCAGGAAATGACTGAGGCCATGCTGCGCACCGCCATGTCCCAGATCCTCAACTCCAGCCGGGACTTTTCCACCGCTATCCTGGACGGCGACTGCCAATTGGTCGCCCAGGGGGAGGGCATCCCGGTGCACATCAGCGCGTTGCCCGTTGCCGGCGCCGCCGTGCGCGACTACTTCGGGGAGGATATCCACGACGGAGACCTGTTCATCCTGAACGACCCCTACTTCGGTGGCAGCCATCTGCCTGACATCACAATCATCCGGCCCGTATTCCACCATGGCCGGCTGCTGTTTTATGGCGTGAACCGCGCCCACCACAGCGACGTGGGCGGCGGCACCCACGGCGGGTACAATCCAGGCGCCAACGAGATATTCCAGGAGGGTCTGCGCATACCCCCGCTGAAACTCTACGACCGGGGCGTCCCACGCTACGACCTGCTGCAGATGATGTCGGCCAACGTCCGTCAATCGGAGAATTTCCTGGGCGACCTCAACGCGCAGA
The DNA here is from genome assembly GCA_963668585.1 of Dehalococcoidia bacterium. Classification (GTDB taxonomy): domain Bacteria; phylum Chloroflexota; class Dehalococcoidia; order Lucifugimonadales; family UBA3495; genus Bin87. Next base: position 3,059,072 of record OY764869.1, read on the forward strand.
TTGGCTCGGTGATGCTGGCGGCCCAGCGCATCGAATCGCTGCTCGACGACTACGGCCCTGATCGGTTGATGGCGGTGGTGTCCGAAATCCTGGCCGCCACCGAGCGGCAGGTGCGCCAATTCATCTCGGAGTGGCCGGACGGTGTTTATCACGGCGAGTCGTTCGTGGACGACGACGGGTTCGACAGCAAACTGGTGCCAATTCGGGCGAAGGTCACCATCGCCGGGGATTCAATGACCATCGACCTGAGCGATTCCAGCCCACAGGTCGAAGGCTTCATCAACAGCGCCTACGCAAACACGCGCTCGCTGGCCCACGCCGCCATCATGTACCTCGCGCCCATGGACGTGGCGCGCAACGAGGGTTCAATGCGTCCCGTGCAGATCATCGCGCCGCGGGGTTTGGTGGTGAACGCCAACCCGCCCGCGCCGGTGTGTATGAGCACCAACCACTGCGCCGAAGAGGTTGTGGAGGCGGTTTTCAAAGCGCTGGCCCCCGCGATCCCTGACGCGGTTTCAGCGGGGTTCTCGCGACGGCTGCGCTATGCCATCACCGGCCGCGACCCCAGGACGGGACGGCAGTTCATCTGGCACTTCTTCCTGGCCCGGGGCGGCGGCGGCGCTTCGGACGGCTGTGACGGGTGGTCCAACGTCGGCGAGATCAACGTGGCCGGAGGCATCCGCTCGCCCAGCATAGAGGTGACGGAGGAACGGTTCCCGTTCTTCATCGAGCGCCACGAACTGCGGCCCGACTCGGGCGGCGTCGGCGCGTGGCGAGGCGGCCTGGGCGCGGTATGCGACCTGGTGTACGAGGGTGAGGGTCCGGCGCTGCTCAATACCGCCGGCGACGGCATCGTGGTGCCACCCTTCGGCCTGTTCGGCGCAATGGACGGCCTGCCCCACCACTACAAGATAGTCAACAACGGGTCAGAGCGTGTGTTGGGATCGAAGGAAGTTGGCGTCGTTGTAAATCCGGGCGACCACATCGTCTGCTTCTCGTCAGGCGGCGGCGGGTACGGGGAGCCTGATGACAGAGACGAATATGCGGCGCGGTGGGACATCAAAAACGGCTACACTACGCGCTGACGAATCTTACCCCCGCGCGGTTGAGACTCGACCAAAAAATCCCCGCCGGAATCAAATTCCGGCGGGGAAATTGTTTCAACGCGTGTTGCGTCTGCACTACGTTGCCGATTTCGATCCCACTGGCGAATCAAATGCGATTTATGAGGGGATATTCCTCAGCGGTGGGAGTTCCGAAGAGCCCCCACAGTGCGGAGTTCAGCTTCCTGAGTCCTAACCCTAGCACGGTATGCCGAAGAAGCAGTTCGCGACGTTCTGCTCCTGGGTGTATTCCTGTACGACGTTGCTCCCCTGGGACGCCGCGTCCGGTCCACCGTACGCCGACGCCGTGCCAACGCCACCAACTATGCCGAACCAGATCAGTCCGGCAGTGGCCAGCACCATTGCCAGGGAGAGCATGGTTCTCCGCCTTCCAACACGACCGTTTATTCGTAGATTCATTTGGGACCTCCATTGAGTCCTGAAATGTATGACCAAAGTTTGTGGTATCGCTTATTGACGTGGGATCCAGCAAAGTATTGGTACGTATTAATATAGCGTGGGGACCTCAAAAAGAGGTGGCTTTTATATGTAAGTTTCATGTGGGAGTCGTGAAAAATTTGTGGAAGAAGACATCAGTTTACGTATCGTAGTGTTGTCTGGGGGACAGGCGAGAATCTCCAGGCTTCAAACTGCGAGGGTGGCGAACCTCCACATGCAGCAGTGCAAAGAGCCGGACAACCCCCGGTTCCTGTCGGGTATCCGACGGTCTGCTGATCTTCATAATTCCGGTTTGAACGGCGCAGCGGGACGAGCGGTGTCGAATCCGGTCCGTGGTTGGGGTCGAGGATTCGCCACGAGATTCCATAACCCCATCCCGGGCGAGTTAGGCCGAAGGTGTTGGCGACGCCGGCCACCGGTGGTCGCGCGGTGGCGCGTCAAGAAGGGTTACGTGAACCGTTGACGGATTCAACCCTCGGGCGGTTGCATTTCCACCAAAGCAATTCCCCGCCGGAAAATGGCTCCGGCGGGGAATCGATTCGGACAATGCATGTGATGGCGACAATGCTTTGCTCATTGAAATCCCATCACCTTATACTGGCCGATCAGCAGGGGATCCCGGGAAGCAGGCAGGCGTTGATGGGCGGTTGCTGATCGTACTGCTCGCCCGTCTGGCCGATCTGAGTCCCGTTGTTGAGTCCCTCATCAGCGGAGGCGGTACCGACGCCGTTCAGCATGCTGAACCACATCACTCCGGCCATCGCCAACATCATCGCCAGCAAAAGCATGGCTCTCCGCCTTCCAACCAGGTTTCTTATCACTGCGTTCATCTTGGACCTCCATTCGATCCCGTAATGTATGCCATTGTTTGCGGCTTTTTGTTATTGCTGTTCCCCGGCGAACCGGGAACTATGCGCCCGATTCGCCGGTCATTCCCACTGACGCGACTGGCGTTTTACCAGCAGGGGATGGCCAGGAAGCAGGCGTTGACGGGCGGTTGCTGGTCGTACTGCTGGGCTGCCTCGCCCGCGTGGGTTCCGCTGTTGGGACCGCCGTCTGCCGATGCGGTACCAACGGCGTTCAGCATGCTGAACCACATCACTCCGGCCATCGCCAACGTCATCGCCAGCAAAAGGATGGCTCTCCGCCTTCCAATCAGGTTTCTTATCACTGCGTTCATCTTGGACCTCCATTCGATCCTGTTTTAGTATCACCAACAATTCGGAGGCTCATTTATCGCCGAGCAAACTACCAAACTGTTGATATGGTTTAGTATAGGCACTTGATACGATCCGTGTAAAGATAGTTTTTGTGAAAGCTTCGTGAAAAACCTTGCCAACGTCGGTCCAACCGCTATCTGCGGGTCTGTGAGGGTGTCAAGAAAAGACGGCCGCGGATTCCAGGCGACAAACGAGATTGTGAGGGAATGTCCCGGCGCCCCAACCCTCTACCGCCATTGGGAGCAGGGACTCTCGACTATTCTGGCGAAAGGCATTTGCTGTTGCCGAAAACGTCTCCCTGCTCTCCGTCCGCTCGCCCTTCGACAGGCTCAGGATGAGCGGCCTACCTAAGCTATCTCCAACAATCGAATGGCCTTGCCGTTGGGAAAGAGAGCTGCAAGATAACCCTCAAGGGCTGAAACGCGGCGGCGCGGCCGCGCCGCCATTCATTCCCCGCCACAATTAACCGCGCCAAGGTCAAATTGCAGTGCCCGACGTTGCCATTCCGATGCCGGCGAGTATCTGGCGTGGGAACCATTCCCCGATGGTTGGGCGTGTGGTTCTTTGGCGACGGGGTTGCTAAACTACACCGCCAGGACAGAAACGAGGTGAACCATGACCAGAGCTCCCGCGACGCGGATCCAACGAGTACAACCCCCGGCCACCCTGGCCGCCGGCGAAAAAGCCAGACAATTGGCGCGGCAGGGGCACGACGTGATTGATTTGGGTCAGTCGAGTCCGCACCACGTGACCCCACAGCACATTATTGACGCCGGCATTCAGGCGCTGAACGCAGGGCTTACCAACATCAGTTCGTCCCGTGGTCTGCCCGAGCTTCGCGAGGCCATGTCCACAAAGCTGGCCGCTCACAATAGCCGCACCATTGATCCCGACGGGGATATCCTGGTTACCCCTGGCAGCAAGATGGGGCTGTACGAGGCCATAAATGCCTACATCGAGGCGGGCGATGAAGTGCTGGTGCTTGAGCCCACGTGGGTGAGCTTCAGCCAGCAGGTGGAGATGGCTGAGGGTGTGCCGGTTGCCGTGCCGCTCAGCGAGGAGGAGGAGTACCACATCAGCTTCGAGCAGTTGAAGGAGTACGTCACCCCGCGCACCAAGATGATAGTCATCAACAACCCCAACAATCCCACGGGTCGGGTTTACACTGAGGACGAGTTGTCGGCCGTAGCGCGTGTGGCCCAGGAGCAGGACCTGCTGGTCCTGTGTGATGAGACCTACGAGTATTTCCTCTACGATTCCAACCGGCACGTTACCATCGCGACATTGGAGGGCATGGCGGAACGAACCCTGACCAGCTACACCTTCACCAAGGCCTATTCGATGGCCGGCTGGCGGTTGGGCTGCGTCGTGGCGCAGTCCAACCTGTTGGAGCCGCTGTTGAAGATTCAGGAACAAACCGCCAGTTTTGTGTCCCCCTTTGTGCAGATGGCCGGGGTGGCCGCCCTCCAGGGCCCCCAGGATCACCTGCCCAGGTGGCGGGATGAGTGCGATGAACTCCGCGTGCGCTCCGCCGCACGACTGTCCCAGGTTCCCGGGGTGCACTGTCCGATGCCCGAAGGGGCCACATTCCTGTTCCCTCGCTACTCGGCAGATATCTCATCCACTGCGATGGCCGAGTTGCTGGTGGACCGGGAAGGAGTGGTCGTAACCCCTGGCATCGGCTTTGGCGAAAGCGGGGAGGGACACTTCCGTATCGCCCTGATGCGATCTCCGGCCGACCGGGTTGTGGAAGGAGTGGAACGTATAGCGCGAGTCCTGGAAACTCTCTAGCCGGTTTTGCGCTTCCGGGGGCGGCCATGAGGCATCCTAGCCCAGCGCGCATCCGCCCCGGTAGCTCAGGCAAACCGAGCGGAGGCGTCACAGAAACGCTTCCAAAATGCGAGTACCGTGGCCGCCGGCGCCGAGGTCAATCCAGCCAGTCCGCTGAATATCGCGCTTGACCAGCGGATTTATGCTTCCCCCGGAGGTGATTGGACAGAACGCGACACTCCTTACTCGCGTTCCTTGCTGCGTGCTGGTGTCGGCGGGACGTTTTTGAGAGAGTTCAGTTCCCTGGCAAATCGACCACGATCGCAAAATGGATTACGGCCACAGTTCGATTTCTACCGGGCAGATCCTGGACGGAAGTTTGCCATTATCGCCCCGTGGCGCGTCGATACCCCTACCCCTCCGCGACCACGTAGTTCCGCAGCGTCCCAATCCCGCTGATTTCCACTTCGATGGTGTCGCCGGGGACCATGTCGCCGTCGGCGCCTTCCGTGCCCATCCACAGGACGTCGCCGGGGTAGAGGGTCGCGTGGTTGCTGAGTTCGTGAATCCAGGTCGCGGTGTCCCAGATCTGGTCGCCGGAGGAGAAGTCCTCCCACACATCACCGTTGAGGCGCACGACGATTCGGAAACCCTTGGGGTCTTGGTCAGTGACGATCCACGGGCCCATGGGCTTCCAGGTATCGCAGTTCTTGCCCCGGAACATGGTGCGGTCGGCCTGCTGCCAGGGGCGCTGGCTGATGTCGTTGCCGATGGTGTAGCCGAAAACGTGGTCCAGTGCCTCGCTGACCGGAACCTTGCGGGCCGTTTTGCCGATGACCACCGCAAGTTGACCCTCCGGCTGCACCGCGCCCGAGCAGTCGGCGGGGACTACGATGTTCTCCTCGGTGCCGATGATCGCGTGGACGGATCGGTAGTTGGGCGACGGCCGGTCGGGATAGGAAGGCGGCGACCCGCGCCGCGCCGCCATGCCCTCCACATGACCTCGGTAGTTGGGGCCGGCCGCGTACAGCATGGGTGGCTTGATGGGCGCCAGCAGTTTCACTTCGCCAAGAGCGTGCGAATGGTTGGTGACGGCGTAGTCCTCAAGGGGATTGCCCCACACTTCGGTAACCCGGCCATCCTCGATGATTCCAAAGCTGGTCTTGCCATCCAGTTCATAGCGGCACCAGATCATGGGGGCCTCCTCGCTCAAAGTTGCGTGATTGTTGAGTTTTTCACCCTCGCCCCAACCCTCTCCCATCGAGGGAGAGGGGGCATTACAAACGGTGATGCCTGGCGTCCTTCTCGAAAGACGCGGGGACCAGGGGGCGACGCTACTCCGGCGTCACCAGGGACTCGGCTTCGCCGCCGGTGAGCACGCGCATGATGTTTTCGCAAGCGAATATCGCCGCCCGCAGCGCGGTTTCCTGGCTCTGGCCCGCCATGTGCGGCGTTATGATCACGTTGTCCAGGTCGAACAATGGATTGTCCGCCGGAGTCGGTTCCACCTCCAGGACGTCAAGGCCGGCGCCGGCAATTTTCCCTTCCGTCAGCGCCCGGTACAACGCGGCCTCATCCACCACCGGGCCGCGGCACAGGTTGATGAAGAACGCCGTCGGTTTCATCAGGTCAAACTCGCGATCGGACATCATGCCCCTGGTGCGCCGCGTCAAAGGCACGTGCATGCTCACGAAGTCGGAGGTCTGCAGCAACTCGTCGAACCCTACCGGCTCGGCCTTCACCTCGCGCTGCACATCCTCGGGAATGTCCACCACGTCATAAAAGATGGTCCGCGTATCGAAACCGGTGAGCCGCTTCGCGACCTGCCGGCCAATGCGGCCCAGGCCCACGATGCCCACGGTCTTGTCGGTGATCTCGGTGAGGTCGGTCTGGTAGAGATTGCCTCGCCAGTTGCGCTCCTTGGTGGTGGTGTCCCACTGGGCCATCAGGTTCCGACCGATGCCGATCATCAGACCGAGGGTCTGCTCGGACACAGAGATTGCGTTGGCCCCGCCGTTGTTGGCCACCGGGATGCCCATCTCCAGGATAGCCTCTAGGTCCATCCGGTCATAACCCGCGCTGAGGGTTTGAATCAATTTGACGTTGGGACAATTCTGCAGCACGTTGACCGACACGTCACTGGTGATAAGTGCATCGGCATCGCGGCACAGTTCGATCTTCTCGGCCTCGGACAGCGTGGGGTCCACGAGCGTGATCTCGAACTCTCCCGGAGCCTGATCCAGCATGATCTGGGGGCGTCCGCCGACTCCGCTGTAATATGCGATTTTCCATGAAGGCATAGGTCCATCTCCTTTGCGTACCCCGGGGAACTGTGTCCGGTTCGCCGGCAATTATAGGTATGGCGTCGGGCGTGTCAAAGCCAACCGCAACGGGTTCGGCGTTCGTGGACGCTCCCGGGGTTGGTCGGCGGACGCAACATACGTGGTAGAGCCCAACGTCCTCGGTCCGGTTTTGCGAACACCACGGGCGCGGCGACGAAACGTTGGAGATGGACGCTGCGGGGACATACCTGAAACTCGCCAGGAACCGGCGCGTTGCCGCCGACCGCCAGAATTGACCGGAATGGCGGCCTCGGATTGCGCCGTTATGGTACCGAGGCCGCGTCGGGTTCAGTTGAGGCTGGGTTTGCCTGCCGACCCGGGTCCGTCGGAACTGAAACCCGGGTGGTCGTTCAGATCCGAGGCGTCGTCCTGATGCTGACCGCGCAGCACGCAGTGGCCGCAGACCTTGCACACCGGGTGCCGGTTCGCGAATTTGGGATGGGGAATGTTGCACATCGGGCCATCGGGACGTTCACACCTGGGACACCCGTCGCAACTCCGGTGGCCGGTGCCCTGCCCGGTCTGGGTTCGTGGCTCCAGTACCGTTACCATGATTCGCTACCTTCTCCTCCGGTTCAGTTCCCGATCCACACCCCATCCGCCCAGGTGAACGGATGCGGCAAACCGGGGGCTATGCTGATTCCCGATGTGATCGATCAGTTCCAGATGGCCGCGACCCGGTACGCCAATTGAGTGTGGGACTCACGCACATCAACGATCTCTGCGGGCACGTCGCCGATTATGCCCAAAGCGATGATCCAGTTCAGGATTTCGTGATCTCCCGATTCCTGAATTTCCTCGGGACTCAGTTCCGCCAACTTGCTTCCCGCTCCGTTGCGCACCAGTTCGAGATTGCGCCGGTCGGTCTCGATGTCTATGGCGCGGCACTGGAACCTGTGAGTGAGAAAGCTGTGCGACCAGCTTGACGACGCCACCACGGCAACCCGCTCATCCCTGGTGTCGAGGAACTTTCGGATCCCGCGCCCAAGTTCGTAACACCGTTTGGGAGTGGGTCGCGGCGGATAATCCGGCCCCGCCTCCTCGCCGTAGCAATTGACGAACAGGGGGAGCAGCGGGAACTTCCCATCGGGATCCAGAAACACCAGCGGGTTGATGATGGCGTGGGCGAGGCCCCAATCCCAACCCTTGAGTGCGCTGGACGAAGCCATGTCAAACCCATCCCTGATCAGGAAATTGCGCATGTCCCTGGAGAACTCTTTGGGACACTGGAAGGTGAACTTGGTCTCCGGGGTTGCGTCCCACAGGTTGGTGCGGGCTGCGGGCCGCTGGAATGGATATCCATCGACCTCGGCGCCCGTGTACAGGCAGAAAGGAGGCAGGTTGTCCTGCAGGAAATTCTCCGCCTGATCGTCGCCGATGACCATGAGAACATCGGGTTCCCATTCGTGCAGACGGTCCCGTAGAACCTTGAACGACTCGACGACTTTCTGCTGGTCGCTGATGTCCTGGCTCAGTCCGTTATCCTCGCCTAGTTCCTTCAATAATTGGGCGGGCGGTTCGTAGCCGGGCACCCGGGCAAATATCCTCTCTCTGCCCCTGGACCACACTTCGGGGGGCGTGAGGATGATGGGACCGTGTGAACAACCGAGTCCGAGCAGTTCAGCCATTTTGTCCTCCTGTGTAGCCGGATCCGCAGCGAGGTTGTGCAGGTTGCGGCGATTGTAGGTGTACGCATGAAAGGCTGTCAATTTGGAGGGGGTTTGCCTGCGCGACACCTCCACTCGATGGTCGCGCACCTTCCCACCGACGGCCGCAGACTACCACGCGCTTCGAGGATCGACGGTACCGCACAGGCCAGACCTGAGCGCGGAGAAACGACAGCAACCACCAGAAATTTGCTGGCGTTACCTCATCGGCCAACCGAGAGAGGAAAACGAAACAGGAATAACCCGTTCTCAACATCCCCCCGCTGAACGGACACCGGAAGGTCGATTTATCCCCAGGTTCTGTTCCGCGCCTGGGAATGCACCAGTTGCGGTTAGATACCCAACGCCGCGACGCCGGCTTTTGCGATGGCCTCGTCATCGAACCCGCTGGGCAACCCGCCCACGCCAATGGCCCCGACCACAACACCGTCGTGCAAAACGGCTACGCCGCCCGGTATCGCTATCAGTTGAGGATCCCCGAAGGATTCCAGTGACCTTCCCGTGGAGCTGAGTTGCTCGGCGAAGGCAGCCGTGTCCATGGAGCGGACCGCGGAGGTGTAGGCCTTGCGAATGGCGAATGTGGGCCGCAGGCAGCGATCCATGCGGGCGTAGGCCAGCAGGTTGCCGGCATCGTCCACCACCGCCATATCCACCTTGCGCCGGTCGGTGTCCCGGTTGAAATCGGCGATCATGGCCGTGATGGCGTTCTGGGCCTGTTCCAGGCTGATCATGGGCTTGTTGTACATGTCAAAGTCCTCCGTGAAATTGTCGATTGGGAACTTGGGGATTCAATCTCCGCCCGGACGGATACGCATCTGCGAATGAGGTCGCGAACGAAGCTTTACGACCATCGGGGCAGGGAACGCTGCTATGGTGATGAGAGTGCCACGCGGTTGCGCCCTTGGCAATGGCAAATGTGGCCGGCGATCCGATCAATGATCCCCCACAGTTGCGTCACCCGCCGCCATACAATCGGTTGAAGTTGCCAAATTGTTGCGGGTCCAGCGTTTTTCCCTGCAAGGCGGGATGGTCGGGGCCATAGCGATGAGCGCGGAACACCGCGTTGGCCATTCCCCACTGGGAAGGCACGAAGAAGGGACTGACGTATTCCCAAACTATCTCGCCGGCCGGCGTCACCTCGAACAACCGCCCCTGCTGACCTTCGGTAATGAGGGTGTTGCCGTTGGGGAGACGCTGGGCGCCGCCCGTGAAGTGGGTGAAAAAAGACACCATCGGCAGGCCTTGGTATTGCCATACGATCTCGCTGGTGGACGGGTCAACCTCGATAATCCGAGAGTAGCTGAGACCGCGACGGTGAGAACCGTTGTCCAGCAGGAGCACGTTGCCGTTGTCCAAATAGGTGGGGTGATGCTGATGGGATATGATGCCCTGGCCCCACTTCCATGTGATTTCTCCGGTGGACCGGTCCACCATCGCCACGGTGTCCAGGATGCGAAAGCTGATCAGAAAGGTACTACCATCAGGAGATGCCGTCAGGTCGTTCGCGCTGCCCCAGGCATCACGCCTTTCCAGGGGGCAGATCACGTCCGTTCCCGTGTCCAGGTGGTCGGCCGACTGCCACAGGTCCACCTCTCTCCCATCGGGAGTCACTTCCACGACCTGGTCGCCGAGCATTTGCTCCGGATCATTCGCGGTGGTGAAGCCGCCCCTGACGCCTGCCGTCAGTTCGGCGGATATCCGGTCGCGCTGCAACAGGATCAGATTGTTGCCATTGGGAAGGCGGGCGTGGCGGCGCAGGCTCGGGTTTTGGTACTCCCACACGAGTCGGCCATCCCAATCCAACTCGCGGATGTGGTCGGCACCGGGAGGGTTGGCCCCCTGATCTCGGAACAGCAGGTTGCCGTTGTCCAGGAGGTAGCCGTAAGCGATGCCGCCGGGGTAATGCCATCGGTGAACGAAATTTCCTGCCATGTCGATCAGGTACGCATCGTCCCCGCCGTTGGGGGAGAAGAGCGTGTACCCCCGGTGCGCGCCGGCGGCGTGGTAACGGATCAATCCTGTGGGACGATAGGACGTAGTCATGTGGTATCCCTCCTGACCGCCTGAACCGGGGCCACCGCCGCAACGATTCGCGAACCTGCGGCTGCGCTGGTCCCGGCCAGAGGATACCGGGTGTGAGACCGGTGGTAAACTCGGCGCAGGCCCGAGCCTCAAACCCCGACCCAACGGCAGGAGACAATTCCAATGCGCATAGCGGTACCCGATCTGGTTTCCAACTCGTACTTTCCGGCGGTTGCCGCCGTGGATTTGGGGTTCTTTGAAGCCCAGGGTCTGGATGTGGAGTTGGACATGATCTTTCCCGTGGGCCGGGCAATGGGGGCGTTGCGCGACCGCAGCATTGACTTCGTGGCCGGCCCGGCCCACGCCACTCTGTCGGCCTTTCCCGGGTGGGACGGCGCCAGGTTGCTGGCGGCCCTGGCGCAGCATACCTTCTGGGTCTTGGTGTTGCGTTCCGATCTGGCAGTCGAGCGCGGAGATGTGGCTGCGTTGCAGGGTTTACGCATCGGAGCCGCGCCTGGTCCCGATGCCATCCTGCGCCGGATGCTGGCCGAAGCCGGGGTGCATCCGGAAGCGGACGGCGTGGCGTTGGCTCCCGTACCCGGCAGCGGCGACGCGGGGGTGTCCTTCGGAGTCCACGCCGCCAGGGCCCTGGAGGCAGGGATAATCGATGGGTTCTGGGCCAACGCAATGGGCGCGGAAGTCGCGGTGCGCAGCGGAATAGGCCGCGTGACTCTTGACCCGCGTGGAGGTGTGGGCCCACCTGCCGCCAGGGACTACACCTTCGCGGCGCTGGTGACCACCAGCCAGCTGATAGAAGAATCCCCAGACGTAGCCGAGGCGGCGGTGCGCGCGATCATGAATGCACAACGCACCCTTCGGGCAGATTCGTCGCTGGCGGCCGGCGTTGGACAGAGGCTGTTCCCATCCGATGAGGCGGAGTTGATCGAGGATTTGGTTCGACGCGACGCCGTGTATTACACCCCGACTATTTCGCCGGATGCCGTGGCCAATCTCAACGAGTTCTCCCGAAACGCCGGCCTGCTCACGTTGGACGTGCCTTATGATCAGGTGGTGGCCAGCCGATTCATTCACCTCTGGGATGAGAATTAGGAGCGCTCGATGAACGTGGACATCAGGGTACCGGTCGGCCTGGGTATCCAGGCGACCGCCGATTTCATCGCGGGATGTGAGGCGGCGGGATTCGACGGGGTTGGCGTCCACGACCACCAGCACAGCGGGCGGGACGTTTTCATCACGCTGGCCCTTGCCGCCGAGCGGACTTCGCGCTTGAGCCTGTACCCTGCGACGTCGAACCCGGTCACCCGGCACCCGATGGTGCTTGCCTCGCTGGCCCACTCCCTGGAGGAGATCGCACCGGAGAGGGTTCGCCTGACCGTGGCGCCCGGCTACCTCGCAGTCGGCAACATCGGGCGGCCCCGGGCGACACTGGCGGCCATGCGCGACGCAGTCACGACTATCCGCCGCCTGCTGCGGGGCGAGACAGTGGAATTCAACGGAGTGGAAACCCGGCTGCGCAACGTGAGCGACCCGCCGACTCCGGTGTTCATGACCGCCGCCGGCCCACGAATGGTGGAGTTGGCAGGGGAAGTCGCCGACGGCGCGCTTTTGCTGGTGGGACTCCATCCCAAGGCGGTGGACGCGGCCTTCCGCCGGTTGGAAATCGGAGCCGCGCGGTCGGGGCGCACCCTCAACGGTTTTCAGACAATTTTCATCACGCCGACGACGGTGTCGGATGACGGCCCGGCCGCCCGACGCTTTCCCCAACAATGGTTCCGGCCGGACCAGCCCTACCTGAAATACCCCAGCGATTCCAACTTGGTCTGGTTGAGAGAGGCCGGAATCGACCTGCCGGACGATTTTATCCCGGAGAACATAGGCGACGAGCAGGCCGCCAAGATCTGCGACGCCTTCGGTTTGTTCGGTACACCTGAGGAATGTCTGGAAAGGCTGAAACGAGCCAGGGACGAATCGGGAATCAACCACGTCTTCATCTTTCCTACCCACACCCAGGAAGGCGGTTACGACATGCCGGTCGCGACGGTGGACGCCTTCCGAAGAACCATAATCCCCGGTCTTTGAGCAACCCTTTAGCGGTTCAGTGGGGTTGGGTTTTTGGCCCCTTCACCGTTGGTCGCATCCGAACGGTGACGCTACCCCCCTCCTCCGGCATCCAACGGCGCCGTCGTTGGCGTGCCAAACCATCCTGCGAACACTGAGGCGTGGCAGGGGCTAGCCATCCTTTATGAAGTCCGCCGCCATCTCGGCCATCGCAATGACGCTCAGATTCGGGTTGGCTCGCACCGCCTCCGGCATGATTGAGGCGTCGATTACGCGCAGCCCCTCTGCGCCATAGACCCTCCCGTACTGGTCCACCACGGCCGTCTGGTCATCCGCCGGGCCCATCCGGCAGGTGCTGGAGACGTGGTGGGCGGTGATGACCTGCGTTTTCATCCACCGGTTCAGCGCATCGTCGTTTCCCATGATCTCGTCCGAGGGGCCGCCGCGCTCCTCCACGATGCCTCCGAAGGCGCTGTGCTTGAACAGGCCGGAGCACATCCTGATGCTCGCCCTCATGCGTTCCAGGTCGAAGGGGTGAGCGAGCAGGTTGAGGTCAATGTGGGGCTGCTGCCTGGGATCTCGGGATAGGAGGGTCAGTTCGCCGTGGCTCAGCGCCATGTACAGGCACTGGCTCACGCCGATGCCTTCGGGCTCAACATGGTCAACGCCGCGCATGGGCGTGGCTGACGAATAGTTGCCCATGTAGATCACCATGTCATTGGTGTAGGGCGAGCCTGGCGAAGTGAATCTCAAGGTCACCGTGCCGGTGTTCACCTGGTTTGTGTCCAGCGGGAAGCCCCGGCGGGTGCGCCAGAACATCGGCATATCCGGATGGTCCCTGAGGTTGCGGCCCACCCCGCCGAGTCCTTCGACGACGGGTATGTCCAGCGCGCGTAGTTGGTCCGCCGGGCCCACCCCGGAGAGCAGGAGTATCTGCGGGGTTCCCACCGCGCCAGCGCAAAGGATGATTTCTTCTCCGTGAAAGTCAGCATCGCCGTCCGGGGTGATCCCGCGGACTCCCACGGCCCGGCTCCCCTCAAAGATCACCTGGTGCGCCAGCGTATTCGGGACGATGGTCAGGTTCTGCCGGCACCTGGCGGGTCCCAGGTATCCTATGGCGGTGCTCACCCTGGTGCGACCATCAATGTTGAAGGCCAGGGGTCCAACGCCGGTGGATTCGGAGCCGTTGTGGTCCGGGCAGTCAGGGAAGCCGGCGTCCAGGCAGGCCTCATAAAAAGCGCGTTGCTGCGCGCCCCATTCACTCTCGGGATAACGCCGGCAGGATATCGGGCCGTCATTGCCGTGGAACTCGTTCTGAAAATCCTGGTCGTTTTCCAGTTTGATCAGGTAGGGCAGGACTCTCTCAAAACCCCATTGGGTGTTTCCCCATTCTGCCCATAGGTCAAAATCCTCGGGCATGGGCCTCAGGAACTGGGCGTCGTTTACCGAACTGGATCCGCCGGTGACCCTGCCCCGGGGAACGTCTATTTCGGCATCGTCGGTGGCCCTGGCCCGGAAGCGCCAGATGTGTCCTCCGTCCCAAATCGTGCTGTGTGCGCCGAATGCGTAGCGGACTTCGTCGGGCGTTTGGCCGGCGCCGTCGTAGTCTGGCCCTGCCTCGAGCAGCAGCACCGAGCGTTGCGGATCTTCGGAAAGCAGGGACGCCAGGACCGCGCCCGCAGAACCGGCTCCGACAATCACGTGGTCGTATCGTTTGGGCATGTTTTTCCTCGTCGGGGCACCGGTTGTACACGATTTCGAGTCCCGCGAACCGGAGGGCGGGGTCTGCGATCTCAAATCCTGAGTTCCAGTCGCGGGTTGAGGAGACGATCGGGAACCCCGGTTTCCCGCATGAAGTGGACCAGCATCCCGTGGAGTTCGGATGCCACGTCCTTATAGACCTCTATGACATTAGCCGATTGCCTGGGGTCAGCAGTCAGGTTGTAGAGTTTCGAGACCTCGGGAAGCGGACTGTAGAGCAGGCTCCAGCCCCCTGACGTAACGGTGGTCACTGGCGGTTCAGTCAGGACCCGAAGCAAGTTGTCCACGGAGTGCACTGGATCTCCGGGGTTGGCGAAGGGCAGGCTGCTCACCACGAAGTCCCGGCCCTGAGTATCGGAATCGCCCAGCGCCGGGGCCAGGGAACGGCCCTGCACGAAGCCGGGGATGTCCAATCCCAGTAGGTCCAGGACCGTGGGCATCAGGTCCACCGCCGAGGTAATGCCTGTGTAGTTGCCCGCCGGCACACCCGGAGCCCTCAGCAACAGTGGCAGGTGGACGATCTCCTCGTAGAGGGGCGAGTAGCTCCATTGTGAGCCGGGTTCATCGTAGGGTCTGAGTGTCCCGTCTGGGTACTTGTCTGAGCTCATCTTGCCGAACAGACCGCCATGTTCCCCGAAGTAGAAGCCGTGGTCAGTGGTGAAGATGACAACGGTCCGGTCGGCCAGTCCCATGTTCTCCACCGCTCTCAGCAAGAAACCGACCCAGGTGTCGACCATGGTTATCTCGCCGCAGTAGGTGGCGTGTCCCTTCCTGAGTTGTTCCTCCCGATATCCCGGAACGTCGTGCCAATTGCCATAGAGCGGAAGCACCAGTTCACCGTCGTATCCGGGCCAGTAGAGTTCGGTGTAGTAGGGCGGCGCGTCCCAGGGTTCATGTGGGTCCCAGGTATCGACGTACAGGAAGAAGTCCTCCTTGTAGTGCTGTTCCAGCCACCGCATGGCGGTCATGAAAGTTTTGGCCGCATTCCGGTCCGCCTCGCTGTGCCAGGCGGCCCTCACGTCCAGGGCTTCGTTGTGGTAACCAGGTTCGGGGACCAGGGACCACAATGTGTCCTGTCCCATGTTCATGAAGAACGACTGGAAGCCACGGTCATAGTTCATCCCACCCCTCAGGTAGTAGGGGGTGTCGACAGACGCGGCGGTGTGCATCCCGTGTTCTGCCAGTATCTCGGCAAGGGTGGTGACACCCGCCGGGAGTGGCTCCCAGCCCATGAACGACATGGTCCAGCGCCCGGTCTGGTGGTCGGCGCGAGTGGGCATGGTCGGGAATCCGGCCGAGTAGTGGTTGTCGAATCGGACCGCGCTCGCCGCCAGCGTGTCAAGGGAAGGCGTCCGGATGGCGCTGTTGCCGTACGCCCCCAGGTGATCCCTGCGAAATGAGTCGGCGACTATCCAGATGACATTCATTCAGACACCATCCCATTCATCGTAAGCCTGTAAACCGTAATCGATCCATCCAGCAATTGCGCTACTCTGCGAGCACATCGCATAGACACATAACAGGTCGAAGTTTGACGGTCAATCGCGTACGCAGCATCACGCGTACGCGCTTGGTCATGGCGATGCACGCGGATGAATCCGTAAACTCGTCGCTCCGGGTTGGGCAAGAGGCCGGAAACCGTATGGTCGGAAGATTCAACCCGGCATTTGGTGCGTCGGGCGCCCGGAAATGGGCGCCACGTTTTTCGTTGCGCGATACTGCTCAACAGTGTCCTGCAGACCTGAGAGTGTTTCCCCACAAACGAACTATTGGCCAACCTCGCCCAATCGCCGGCCCACCAGCCGCAGTTCTTTGCACAACTTCGGTTGGGTAGAACCCGAAGAGTCATTCTCTATCACCCAACCCACTGACCCAGCTTTAACCTCGCGCATGGCGATTTCGGTTTTAGTCTCGTTCAGCGGGTGAGCAATTCTACCGACTCAAGATCGGATATGGCCGCATCGAGCCGGGCCAGAGTGTTCAAGAGGTACGATGTGCCCCGATCTCCTTCGTAATTGCAGTAACCGCCGGTGACTATCCAGAACACAAAAATCTCCAACATCGCCAGCCGGTAATCGCGCCAGCATTCCTCAATCGAGTAATCGGCCACGCCGTTGTCAACGACGACGGAGTGATACGACCCGACCAGCGCCGGCTCGACCTCCCTGCGTTGCGACGGGGGAAACGCCTCGGTGATGAAGGTCGCCACATCGTAGATTCCACGGCCCCGGACGCAAAACTCCCAATCCAGCGCCACCAGCGAACGCAGTTCGGCGTCGCGGGAGAAGAAGCAGTTGTCGAGGCGGTAATCGCCGTGAACTATCGTCCGCGGCGCGGCGGCCAGCCGGGATTTTATCTCCGGCACTTCCGGCATCAGTCGATTCCCCAATCGCCGCAAATCCTGAGGCATTCCGGCGCCGGCCTTCTCCTGCAACGAGCGCCACGCCCCGGGGTAGATTTCCTGGTACAGGCCCGCCTCCGCCTCCCTCGACGGCATCCATTCCAACCCTTCAAGGGCCGGGTTATCCCACCATCTTGCCTGGAATCCGGCCAACCGGACGATGGCCTGCCGGGCGTCGTCAAAGCTGCATCCGGCGACGCTGTCGCCCTGACGGGCGCCACTCAGGTCCTCCAACAACAGAACCGTATCGCCGGTGGTCGGCTCGGAGTCGGCATAGTAACAACGGGGCACGGGAACGTGGTGGTCAGCAGCCAAATCCTGGTAAAACATGATCTCGCGCCGATTCTGTCCCAACCGGTCAGATACCCGTCTCAACCGGGGATCCGAAGACGGTAACTTGACGATGATGGCGTTGGGGAGATTCGCATCACCCTCATCCCAGTCAAGGGACAGGCGAAACACCCGGTTCATGAAGCCCGCACCCTCGGCGATGGTCTGGGCCGAACATCCGGCGACGGTGGCGCCGTCCGAGATGCCGCCGAGCTCCAACGACGCTGTCAGCCATGCCGTCGTAATGTCCCGAATATCCCGGGGTACCGGGAGGTTTGCCATTTCAACGACCCTGCCCTGCCTGGCGCGATGGCAACGCCGTGTTATGTCTCATCCGGTTTTGCGGGCGAATAGGACGCAGTGGCGCATGGGCTTGGGGTCAGTGAAGTACATTACGTCTCCCAATTTCTCTCTTTCTGCCGGAACCACTGTGAAACCCCGGTCAGCCAGTACATCCAACACCTCATCGGGGGAATAGAGTTGAAAAGTGCGATCGGCGGCGTAGTCCCGGTCATAAACGGTGGCGATCCCCTTTCCGGTCTTGAACATTAGCTGCAAGATGCCGCCCGGTTTCAGGAGCCTGGCGAACTCCGGCAGCGTAACGCCCAGGGCGATATCCGGATCAATGTGCTGAATCACCGCGTTGCACAGGATGAAATCGAAGGAGGCATCCGGATGTTCAAGAGGAACGCGCAGGTCCGCTACGGAGACTCGCTGGGCAATCTCCGGATGAAGCCGGCGTGCCTCCTGAATGTTCTCCTCCACGGCGTCCAAACCAAGGATATCGTAACCCTGCTCCCAGAGGTGGAAGACATCGCGGGCGCCGGCGCCACAGCCTGCATCCAGCCCACGACATCCCGGAGGAATCAGTTCCGGCAGGCGACTCAGCAGGTCAGTGTCGCCATTCAGGCCGGGGTGAGATGATTCCGTGTACACGGACTGGATGAAATTGTGGCTCACCTCGGCGTAACGCTGGGCGTGTTGCCGGTAAAAAGTCTCAGAATAGTCCTGGCTCATTGTTGGATGGCCTCCTGAACCACTGTGAATTGTCTAATCGCGAAGCGTCCGATGTTGGTCGTGCCTCGCTTCTTAAGAACCCGCCCGCATCGCCAACCCATTTGAGACCTGCATTGGTCAGCAATTAAGACGCCAGCAGCAAGGAGACCATACTGGCCCAGTCCATCGGGACCAACGCCAAGCGTCATGGACATCGTAAGCCAGCCCACTCGATCTCACAATATCGGGCAACGTTAATGGTGATATAATCCGCGAAAATCGACAAAGTGAACAAATTGTGACCAACATTTCACCGTTTGTCGAATACGGCGCCCGAGAACGGCTCGATAAACGGTTCCTGCAGGCCACAAAGAATTTGGAAGAAATAGACAACACGTCAGATGCACTGGAGTTCAGAGCGACTGGGTGATGCCGTGCCTGCGGCTATTCAGATCGGGAGCACTCAACCCAACCCCAACGCTAACTGGAACTGCACGGGCCCCCTGGCGCTGTAACCTTGCCCTCCTGCAAATTTCGGTCCCCATCCGAATTTTCACGATTCAGCGATTGGTGCAAGTATCTTGGGCAGATCAAACCAGCACAACGTCGGCATTGACGCCGGAGCGATGGGCCTGGCCGGAGACGATGAGGGCGCCCGGCTATCGTGCCGAAATCTGTGGAAGGTGTACGGCAAAGGGGCTTCGGAACTGGTTGACTCGGTGGATCCTGGCCTGTCCCGGGAGGAAGTGCTGGCCCAGACCGGGTGCGTGCTGGCGGTCAGGGATGTGACGTTCGGTGTTCAACCCGGAGAGACCTTCGTGATTATGGGTCTCTCCGGCAGCGGCAAGTCAACGCTGGTCCGGTGTCTCGGTCGGCTCATAGAACCCACGCGGGGTGAGGTTCGCATCGACGGCGAAGACATGCTGGCAATGAACAAGCATCAGTTGCGGGAAATACGCCGCCACAAGATGGGCATGGTCTTCCAGCACTTCGGGAACTTCCCTCACAAACGCGTCCTGGAGAACGTGGTTTACGGGCTCCAAATCCAGGGGATCGACAAAACCTCCCAACAGAAGCGGGCCGCTGAAGTGATTGATCTGGTTGGCCTGGCCGGGTGGGAGGAGCGGTATCCCCATGAACTCAGCGGGGGAATGCAGCAACGTGTGGGCCTGGCCCGCGCCCTGGCGGTGGACCCGGAGATTCTCCTGTTTGACGAGCCATTCAGCGCTCTTGATCCCCTCATCCGCCGCGAGATGCAGGACCAGTTGATCGGGCTCCAGAGGTTGGTGCGGAAAACGATGGTTTTCATCACCCATGATTTTCTCGAAGCGCTCAAGGTCGGTGACCGGGTCGCCATCATGAAGGACGGCGAATTCGTCCAAACTGGTACTCCGGAGGAGTTGGTATCCAATCCAATCAACGAATACGTGCGCGACTTTACCCGAGACGTGCCCCGGTCCAAGGTCCTGACCGCGCGTTCGGTGATGACCTCACCCAGGGTTTATGCCACCGGAGATGAGAGGCTGTCCAGCCTGCAAGAAAGGATGGACGCGCAGGATTGCGTCAGCGCGGTGGTGGTCGATGGTGACGACCACTTCATCGGGATCGCGCTTGCGGAGGATATACCGGTTGGTGGGATAGCGCACTCCAGCGTTGCCTCAATTGTCCGGGCTTCGTGCCCCGTTGCGGAACCGGAAACCCGGCTTGAAAGTCTCATCAATTTGACCATTGAAAACGAGGGCCCCATCGCCGTGCTGGACGATGGGCGGTGTATCGGCACCATCAGTTCGAAATCGGCGATGGCGGCCCTGGTCAGCGACGAAGGCGTGGCCATATGATACGGCCCGAAGCCCTCCAGGTCGGGTTTCTGAGGGATCGCCGGTTCAGGGGCCTGCTTTGGATTGGAGCGGCCGCCGGCGCGTACATCGTTGCCTATTCGTTGGCGACTGCCAATGCCGGCACGGATTTCGGAAACTGGCCGAGGGGTTGGGAACTGCCGATCCACCGCCCCATCGACGCCGCATTCGAGTGGGTGGGCGACACCTTCGCGTGGTTCTTCAATCCGATTTCCGCCGTCATAGATACCGCACTGGACCTGATCGACAGGTTCCTGCTGTGGCTCCCCTGGTCTGTGATACTGGCGGCGACTGCGTTCCTGGGATTCAAACTCGGCGGCAAGTGGCTGGCGTTGGCCTGCGGCTCTGCGATCCTGTTCATTGGCCTGATCGGGTTCTGGGACTCCGCCATGATCACCATGAGCGTCGTTGGCGTGTCTGTGGTCATCGCCGTCGGGGTGGGCATACCCATCGGCATTTTGGCGGCGTTCAGCGACCGATTCGAACGAGTGGCGCGTCCCATCCTCGATACCATGCAGGTCCTGCCGGCATTCGTGTACCTGATTCCCGCGCTGGTCCTGTTCGGAGTGAGTGGAACCCAGGGGATATTCCTCACGGTGGTTTACAGCATCCCGCCCGTCATCAGGCTCACCAACCTGGGGATCCGGCAGGTGCCCCGGCCAGTCATTGAGACCGCTCATTCCCACGGATCTACGACGGTTCAGACGCTTGTGCAGGTGCAGTTGCCATTGGCGAAAAACTCCATCATCATGGGCATCAACCAGACCATCATGCTGGCGGTCTCCATGATAATCATCACCGCGCTGGTGGGCGTGCAGGGCCTGGGCACCGACGTATGGCTATCGTTGAGAGAGGTCAATGCGGGCGAAGGATTGGAAAGCGGGATCGCCATCGTCCTACTGGCAATCATCCTGGACCGTTTCAGCTACGCGCTGGCGCAATCCGGCCCCAACACCACCGGAGCCAACCTTGCCGTCAATCCGGATTCACGGGCGACGGCGGGCGGGCGTCTGCGAAATATGGCGGCCCGCCATGCCGCCTCCATCGCCTTCATTGGACTGACCATCGCGCTGCTGGTTCTGGGCGCGTTGGCATCACCCTTCCGCGATTTCCCGGAAGGGTTGACCTTCTCGATAGCGGACCCCGTCAACGACATTGTGACCTGGATGGCCGTCAACCTCCACTTCATCACCAGCTGGATACGGGACATCCTTTTCCGGGAACTGGGTTACTCTCCCATTCACACGCTGCTGCTCTGGCTCCCCTGGCCGGCGTTCATGGCTATTGCGGCCGGGCTGGCGTACCTCACCGCCGGCTGGCGCGTCGCCCTCCTCGCGGTCACCGGACTGACCTTCGCCGGCGTCGGGGGAGTGTGGGACGTTACCATGGACACGCTGAGCCAGGTACTCACCGCCGGAGTGTTCACCGTGGCGGTGGGCATCGGGGTCGGAGCGCTTGCCTCCCAGAGCAGGACCCTGGAATTGGTCCTGCGGCCCATCCTGGACACCATGCAAACCATGCCGATCTTTGTGTACCTGATCCCGGTCATCATGCTTTGGGGGATCGGCCCCCTGGTCGGCATCATCGCAACGTCGGTTTATGCGCTCCCGCCGGTGATCCGCATGACCAGTCTCGGCATCAAGGAAGTTCCGCCGCAGGTTGTCGAGACCGCGCAGGCCCACGGCTCGACCGGCCTTCAGATCATGCTCCAGGTCAAAATACCCCTGGCCATACCCACCATCATGATGGGTGTCAACCAGACCATCGTCATGGTTTTGGCCATGGTGATCATCGCCGGAATGGTTGGTGGAGGCGGGTTGGGCCAGGAAGTTTTCATCAACTCCATCTGGCTCAGAATGGGTCATGGTTTGATCGCGGGCATGACCATTGTGTTCATGGCGATGGCCCTGGATCGCATGACCCAGGGCAAACATCGGTCCCAAATTCCATTCGCAGCCATGAGGTAAACGAAACCCCGTGTAAGCTTCAGGGCTGTACAGGAGAACGTCCATGCACGGATAGCGCAAATGCCTGACTGCCAGGTTCGCCGGAGACACTCCTCGCCCGAGGAACAAGGAAGGAAGTGAAAGAAATGAAGCACAATAGATGGATCGTACTCTCTATGATAATGGCGCTGGTCCTGGTGGTTCCCCTGGCATTTGCCTGCACCCAGGCCGCCGAGGAAGGCGCCGCAGAATCGGATGCCAGGGGCACCCTGTATCTCGTTGACCAGGACTGGAACGGCCAGCTTGTTACCACCGCGGTCGCGCAAATCCTGCTGGAACAGGAGATGGACCACACCGTCGCGACCAAGTTTGCACCCGCCGACTCGGCGCCGCTGTTCATTGGCCTGGAAAAGGGCGATTTCCATTGGGCCTGCTGCAATTGGCCGTCATACAGCGCGGCGCTCATAGAAGAATACGTGGACGGCGAGGGCGCCCAGGTAGAGCGCATGGGGCCCGTGGGCATCAAAGGTGAAACCGGGTGGTACGTCCCCTCTTATGTTGTCGAAGGCGACGCTGAACGGGGCATCGACCCAGTCGCGCCCGATCTCAAGACGGTGGGCGACCTGAACCAGTACAGGTCCGTCTTCGCAACCAGCGACACCGGCGACAAGGGCAGACTCCTGGAGTTCACGGCGGCCTGGGACACCAGACCCGAGGAACGCCTGGAGGCCTTCGGCGCCGACTACCAGGTGCTGTTCGCCGGATCCGAGGGCGCAGCGTTGGCCGAAGTGGAAGCGGCTTTTGAGAGAGGTGATCCCGTCCTGACGTACCTGTGGGAACCCCACTGGGCACACGCCAAGTACAGCCTGGTGCAGGTGGAGATGCCGGAGTGGACTCCCGATTGCTATCCCGATGGCAGCGACTACAATTGCGGATTCCCCACCGACGTGGTCGCCAAGCTTGCCTGGCCGGGCCTCAAGGCCGAGTTCCCCGAGGCGTACGAGTTTCTCTCCCGGTTCCAGATGTCCAACGAGCAGCAGAACGAAATAGTCCTCAACCTGACCGCCAACGACCTGACGGTACGCCAGGCGGCGCAGGAATGGGTTGACGCCAACGAGGCAGTCTGGAGACCCTGGATTCCCTAACCCGGATCTATCCCCGAAGGGTTCGTGTCCCGGGCTGCAATCCGCTATGCGGGAGTTGTGGTCCGGGACAAAGTATGCCCGCGATCCTGAAACGTCGTGGCGCGGGATTGGCCCTATCGGAGTAGCGGCATTGGATGGCGAACTATCGGCGGAAACCGTTAGCGCACTCGCTGACGGATCGGTCGGGCCGCGCGCATCGTGTTTGCCCTTGCCCAAAGACGGCGACGACGAAACGATTGCAGAATTGAATCCGGACATACGGGGCGCGGGCGGCAAAATGCTTACCGTCGAATCAACGGCTGACGACTGGCAACGGGGCGGAAACGCACCGCAAGGCGACTGGCCGCAAAAACGTTTTGGAGCTAACCCGCAGGCCGGACTGGTAAGCTTGGCGGAACTGGCGACACGGGAAATCTACGCGGCTTGCGGACTG
This sequence comes from Dehalococcoidia bacterium, assembly GCA_963668585.1. GTDB lineage: Bacteria > Chloroflexota > Dehalococcoidia > Lucifugimonadales > UBA3495 > Bin87. The sequence continues at coordinate 3,082,602 of OY764869.1, forward strand.
CGTAGCGGATTATTCGGCGGATCGAACGCGGCGGGTACGCGCGAGGCTTGGCGGCTGGCGTTGTTTGGCACAATCCTGCCGATGGGCCGGATCGTTGAAACTGAGCTAAGGAGCAAGCTTGACGACGATGTAACGCTCGGATGGGATGAATTGCGGGCCAGCGATTTGATGGGCCGCGCCCGTGCGTTTCAATCTATGGTGGCGGCGGCATGGACGTTGACAAGGCGGCACTGGCCGTGTTGCTCACCGAATAACTACATTGAGAGGCGATACATGGCAAACCGGAAAGCGGAACGAACGGACAAAGAAGTTAGAGATACGATGCTAGCGATGCTCCGGGAAAGGGTAGCCGATCCCACTAAATGTGGCGACCCACAGGTGGGATGCCGGAAATAGAACTGGTTGCCGGAGAAGTCTTAGCCAACGCGAGCCTAATAACCAATGACGGCCGCATTACGTTAGCGGGCATGGATTACTACCGCCGGGAAACGATGCGGTTTAGGTGGTTGCAGGAAAACTGGTTTCCCGTGTTTGTCGCCGGACTGACCGCCGGAGCAACGCTAACCGCTGCCATTATCGCCGTGTTTTTTGGAAACCGCCCGTGTTGAACAGGCGATACCTGAGAGTCAAAGGCTGTTCGTTCTGAACAGGCCGCGTGGGTTTGCTAGCCGCAAAATAGTCATAAATGTAGTAACCCACCCAACTGAACGGCGATTACTACTCGAAATAGCGTTTTAATGGCGTCCCAGGCAGGATTCGAACCCGCGACCAGCTGCTTAGAAGGCAGCCGCTCTGTCCACTGAGCTACTGGGACGCGCCACAATTAGCATAGGAAAAGTACGCCGAAACTGTCAACGGGGAGTCCGTGCGAGACCGAGGCATTCGAGGTCTGTCCGCCAGCCGGCGCGACCGTTTATCCTGCAATCGTCCAGGGGCAGCTCCGAACCTGTCGACGGCTGAGCCGACGAGAAATCAACCCACATTTTGGCGTAGTTCGTCTCGTCATATCGAGGCACGCCAACGTCCCTGGTGCGGCCCATCGGAGGCTTCCGGAGGTCGTTGCGGTCGGGAAGGTCGCCCTTATCTGGAGGGACACGATCGCCTGGATTCCCGAGACAAACGGATGGCTGCGGTGGTGATTCCTGGCTTCGTGGATTGGCGCGAACGGAGGGTTCGCGGATTGAACGCCATATCGGCGGGAGGCGAGCCGGGCACGGCCGAAGTCATGCGCTCTATTGCGTCCCGGGCTTGCATCTGCGACAATTGCGCGACATAAAATGGGGCCGGCTCTCCCGGCTCGGGTAGTAATCACGGGGTGAATGCACGGACATGGTCACTGAGGTCAACAATCCAATTCGGGTACTGGTGGCCAAGCCTGGTTTGGATGGGCACGACCGCGGAGCAAAGGTAATCGCACGGGCGTTGCGGGATGCAGGGATGGAGGTTATCTACACCGGAATCCGACAGACTCCCCAGATGGTCGTGCAGGCTGCGGCTCAGGAAGACGTGGCCGTTCTGGGGCTGAGCATCCTCTCCGGGGCTCACATGGAATTGCTCCCCGAGATCATGCGGCTGTTGAATGAACAGGGAATGGATGACGTGATCGTGGTGTTGGGTGGCATAGTCCCGGAAGCAGACCGGGAACCCCTGGCCCAGTTGGGTGTCTCCGCAGTTTTCGGTCCCGGAACCTCAACCAATGACATCGTAGAATACATAAAGACCAACGCAACGGTGAGCTAAAAAAAATCGGCTGAAAAATTTTCAAAAAATTGACAAAGCGCCTGCTTGCAGTAGAATTTACCCACACCTATAATCATCACCAGCGCTTTCGTCCGCACGCCTCGGGCGGTGACGAGATGAATTACAACGTATCGCAATTGTTAAAGGAGCCCATCGGCTCCGAGCGGCTTTTCACTATCGATAAAGGAGATATCAGCGAATCGGGCCAGCCAGTGGACAATGCAACTGGCGCCGTACGCTTGGTTCGAACCCATCAGGGAATCTGGGCGCAAGCGCAATTGGCGGCTTGGGTGTCGCAGGATTGCAGCCGCTGCCTCGCCGATTTCAGCCAGACCCTGTTCTTGGAAATCGACGACGAGTATTTTCCCGAAGTTGACGTTCGAACCGGTCGAAGGGTCGCCTCCCCGGAAGATTGGGAAGGCCTTTACATCGGCGCAGACCACATTCTTGACCTGGGAGAAGCGACTCGTCAGGCCGCGCTGGCAATACTTCCGTTGAAACCTCTTTGCAAACCGGAGTGCGTTGGAATATGCGACCGATGCGGGGTGGACCGCAATCAAACCGAATGCGAATGTTATGCTGTTAACGTCGATCCAAGATGGGCCGCGTTGCGCTCGCTGATCGTCGACCAACCAAACTGAAAACGAAGGTGACGCCAATCCCCCTGGGCAAAAAAGCGTCCCCGCACAAAATGGAACTGAAATGGGTGCACTACCAAACAAGAAACTGACACGAGCCCGCAAGGGCCGACGGCTATCGTCTCCGGCCTACCGCCTGCGGGCTATGAGTCCGGCGCGATGCCCCCGATGCCGACAAGCCAAGCGTCCTCACGCCGCTTGTCCCGGCTGCGGCTACTATCGCGGGCGCTCCGTTGCCGTCTAAGGTATTGGAGGGCGGTCGTATGACTGACATTGAACGAGCTCCCATCTACTCCTTCATCTTCCCAGGTCAGGGCGCACAGAAAGTGGGGATGGGTAAAACGCTCTACGAAGCATCCGCCGCGGCTCGCGCGGTGTTCGAAGAAGCGGACGACAGTCTGGCAGCCAATCTATCCAAGGTCATGTTCGAAGGCCCTTCGGAAACGCTCCAGGATACCGCGTTTGCCCAGCCCGCCATCATGACTGTCAGCATCGCGATTTGGCGCGCTTGGCAGGAATTTCTCGGTTCGGCTGCACCTTCGCCAGCCGCCGTTGCCGGCCACAGCCTGGGCGAGTACACGTCCATGGTCGTGGGAGGAGTCATGGACTTCAGCGACGGCATACGCCTGGTTCGGGAACGCGGTCGCCTGATGCACGAAGCTTCAGAAGCTCAACCCGGTTCCATGGCAGCCATCATTGGACTCGACGAAATGGTCGTGGCCCAGGTGGCCAGGGACTCCGGAGTCGAGATGGCCAACATCAACTCCGATGACCAGATAGTGGTCAGCGGCGACAAGATGGCTCTGGCCAGGGCCATGGACCTCGCCTCTGCGCGCGGAGCCAAGAAAGTAGTTCCCCTGGCCGTCAGCGGAGCGTTCCATTCACGTTTGATGGCCCTGGCCCAGGAAGGCCTGACCGATGCCATTGACAACGTCCCGCTTCGTGATCCCCAATATCCTGTTATTGCCAACTCCACCGGGGCCGCCATTGTGAACGCCGAGCAGGCTCGGCAGGAACTGTTGACCGGCCTGTGCCATTGCGTGCTCTGGAAGCACTCGGTGCGGTATATGCTGGATTCCGGCGTGAACCGGTTCTTCGAATTCGGACCGGCGCGGATCCTTTCCAGCCTGGTGCGACGCATCGATCCCGGAGTGGACGCCCTGACATTGTCCGATCCCGATTCCATACGCAAGGTAGCATCTGACACGGAATAGGACAGTAGCTTCGCCATGCCCCATCGCGGGCGGCGAGCGACTTGCGTGATGGCAAATCGACGAGGTTCCCTGGGTGTGTCTGGTGGCCCTGTGGGACGCCAGGCCCGCACCCTGGCTCTCCATTGCCTCTACGTAAACGACGCCCGGGGACCCTGCGATATCAACCTCATGGACTGGCTTTGCACCGAAACCGCGGTCGCGGGATCGGTCCGCCGCAACGCCGAGTCGATGGTGAGTGACATACTGTCCGACGTTGACCGTTTGGACGAAATCATCGGTCAGTATGCTCCGGCCCTCCCGGTGAAATTTCTCGCTATCGTTGACCGCAATATATTGCGTGTGGCAATCTATGAACTCACCAGCAGAGAGAATGTCCCCAGGAGAGTCATAGTCAACGAAGCGACCGAACTCGCATCGCTTTTCGGCAGCGAAAGCAGCGCCCGGTTCGTCAACGGCGTGCTGGGTTCCGTGCTCAACAACTTGTTTGAAGTTGGTGAGGCCGACCCATCCCGCGTTGACTAGCTACAACCAACTACACCATTTCAGCGGCGTTGCGATGCCGCCAATTCGTGGAGATGAACCTTTGAGTACCGTGCTTGAGCGCATCACCGACATCGTAGTCGACAAACTTGGCGTCGATTCCGGGGATGTGACGGAAGAATCATCGTTTCAGGACGACCTGGGAGCAGATTCCCTTGATCTTGTTGAATTGATCATGGCTTTTGAGGAAGAGTTCAGTTCAGACGGTAATACCATCGAGATTCCCGACGAGGACGCCGGAGAGATTCACACGGTCGCTGACGCAGTGGAGTACCTGAAGGGTAAAGGTGTTCAGGACGAATAGCGGCACGCCGCGGTCGTCCAACCGCGTCCGACCCGTGGGACCTACCGGCCACGGACAGGATGGCCATGGAAACCCTGGATGACCTGGTTCAATGCGTCAAAAATTGCACAGATTGCCCCCTCCACCAAGGGCGGACCAACGCCGTACCAGGCGAGGGTCCCGCAGACGCCGATATCCTGTTTATCGGTGAAGGGCCGGGATACCACGAGGACCAACAGGGACGCCCGTTCGTGGGTCCGGCCGGCAGGTTCCTGGAAGATCTGCTGCAATCAATCGGCATGACTCGCGATCAAGTTTACATCGCCAATATGGTCAAGTGCCGGCCCCCCAATAATCGTGACCCTGTGCCAACCGAGATTGCGGAATGCAGCAAGTATCTGGATCGGCAAATCGAATTGATCAACCCGCTGCTCATCGTTACCCTGGGCCGTTTTTCCATGTCCCGGTTCCTGCCCGGCCAGAGCATCAGCAGATCGCGCGGGCGACTGACCTCAGTGGGTGGTAGGCACATCTTCCCGATAATGCATCCGGCGGCAGGACTGCGCCGACAGGAGATGCGGACCGCCATCGAAGAGGACTTCGCCAAGGTCCCGGGATTGTTGGACGTTCTACGCATACAGGCTGAACCCGCATCGACGAGGGACATCAGGGAACCGGCGGCTGACTACACGGCCCAACCGGCGCCCGAACCCCAGACGCTTTCGTTGTGGGACACTCCGCCTGAATCCCAAAACCGGGCGCCGGCGGAAACGGAAACACCATCCGGTTCCGATTCACCCAATACCGATTCACCCAATACCGAAGAACCATTGCCCGGGCAGCAACGGCTGTTCTGACGGAGCGCGCGTGACAATCACGAACCAGGAACCACCGTCCCATAGTCCAACTTTGCGTTTGCTGCCGCTGGGAGGGTTGGGTGAAATCGGCAAAAATATGATGGTCCTCGAATGCGGCGAGGACATTGTCGTTGTCGATTGTGGCATCCAATTCCCGACTGAGGACATGCCCGGCGTCGATCTCATCATCCCCGACGTCTCATACCTTTCCGAGCAGGCCCATCGGGTGCGCGGCATCCTCATCACCCACGGCCACGAAGACCACATCGGAGCGCTCCCCTTCGTTCTGCCGGACCTGAACGTGCCGGTGTACGCTCCCCGGTTGGCGCACGGTTTGATCCAGGTAAAGCTGCGCGAACGCCGCCGCACCCGCGACATGGAGGTGTACCCAATTGAGCCCGAGCAGCCCGTCGATTTCGGGCAGAATTTTCGGGCCACCTGGTTCCGCGTTTGCCACAGCATCCCCGACGCCATGGGGATTTGCATCGAAACTCCTCTGGGCGCGGTGATTCACACCGGGGATTTCAAGATCGACCACACCCCGGTGGATGGGCACACCATTGATCTTCCCGCTCTCGCCTCCCGCGGCTCCGACGGGGTGTTGTTGCTGCTATCCGATTCGACATACGCCGAGCTTCCCGGATACACACCGTCCGAACGCATTATGGACTCCGCCTTGGACCGCGCCATGGCAGACGCCAACGGTCGGGTCATCATCGCGACTTTCGCATCGTTGATCAGCCGCATCCAACAGGTGATCACCGCGGCGGAGAAGCATGACCGCAAAGTCGCGTTCGTCGGTCGCAGCATGGTCGCCAACGTGCAGATGGCAACGGAAATGGGTTATCTCGACGCCAGGCCCGACACCATCATCCCGGTCCGCGACGCCGGCGACTTCCCGCTCGATCGGGTGGTACTGATGACCACCGGGAGCCAGGGCGAACCAACATCTGCGCTGGTTCGAATCGCCAACGGAGAAAACCGGGACGTCGAATTGATCGAAGGTGATACCGTCATCATTTCAGCCACGCCAATCCCGGGCAACGAGCGCGCCGTCAGCCAGACCATCGACAACCTGCTGCGTCAGGGCGCCCACGTACTCTACGACCGGATTGCCCCCGTTCACGTCCATGGCCATGCCAGCCAGGAAGAACTGAAGCTGATGCTCAACCTGACCCGGCCCCGGTATTTCGTGCCGGTTCACGGCGAATACCGCCACCTGCGCGCCCACGCACAACTGGCGTGGGAGTTGGACGCTGCGCCGGAAGGCATTTTCGTGTTGGAGGATGGCGATATCCTGGAGATCGATGGCGCCGGCGCCAGGGTGGTTGATTCTATACCCGCCGGCCCGATCTACCTGGACGGGCCCACAGTGATCGACACTGACAGCGAGGTCCTTCGGGAGCGGCGCTCTCTGGCGCGGGACGGCGTGGTGGTGGTATGCGCGGGTATGACCGTTGACGGTGAAATAGTCGGACCAGTTCAGGTTGCAGCCAGCGGGTTCCTGGAACAAAGGGACTCGGACGACGCTTTCCGCAGACTGGCCGAAACGGTCGAGTTGGAAGTTTCCGGTTTGGTTATGCCGAACAACCAGGAGTCAGCCCAGGCAAAAATCCGAAAAATCGCTCGGGATTTCCTACGCGCCAATCTCAACAAACGGCCTATGATTATCCCAGTGATTCTAGATACGTGACGATAGCCGTCCAACTTGCATTTGAGCGCTGCCCAGTATCCACCGCCGCCACACAGCGGCGGTTTTGATATCTGATTGCAGGCTCTGCCGGAAAGGAGGATGCTCATGTCCACATTTGCCGCAACCGGTGGTCCGGGTCTCGGGTGGCTCAGGCTGGCTATCGAGGCCGGTTTGCTGTTATTGGCAGGAGCGGCAGCGGCCATCCTGGTTTGGCTGATGCCGGACGCACGGAATTGGCTGGAACACTCGCTGGCATACGGTTGGCTGCTGGTGGCCCTGTTCGCGGTGGGGACCCTGGTGGCGCTGCTGCACTGGCCGGCCGGACTGGTGCGAGGTTGGCGGTGGTGGTTGGCCGCGCTGGTTATCGTCATTGCCGCCATCGGCGGAGCCGCTTTCGTGCGGGGCGACACCGGGGCCCTTTACACCTACGGCATGACCGGAAAATGGGGCTACCTGTTGACCGGCGGCAGCGTTGGCCTCGCGGCGGTTGAATTGGTCGCGGCTTTGGCGATATTGGCCTTGCTGGTGGTCCCCGGCAGCGTGCGACTGTATTGGGCAGCGCTGCGTTACGGCGCAATCGGCGTCTGGGCAGCCATGGCCTTGGCTGGGACGGCCGTGGCGATCGCCGCAGTCTGGCTGTTTTCATCCTCCGCGACGGCAATTCGCGCGATCCCAACCCTGAAGCGTGGCGACCCGGACCGGGACGGCGCGCCAGCCAAACCGGCAAAGGCGCGAAAACCCAGGGAAGTTGAACCCGAAATGCCGGAATCCCAGTCTCCACCCGTGACCATGCCCGACGTGTTCTCGAGCAGCGGATGGCAACTCCCGCCACTCGACCTCCTGGCGCCCATCGAAGCGCATGAGATGAACCACGAAGCGATCGCTGGTATGTCCGACGAAATCAGGGAGGCTCTATCCGAGCACGGAGTGTACGTTGACGTAGAAGACGTCAAGGCCGGGCCTCGGGTGATCCGCTTCGGTCTTGTCCCTGGCTATATGCCCCAGAAAGCCGCCAAAGACGGTGAGGCGGCGAAGCAACGGCCGAGTCGCGTACGCGTCGGAGACATCGCGAAACGGCAGAAGGATTTGGCCCTGGCCCTCAAGAGTCCTTACATCCGCATCATAGAAACACCGGAGCCCGGAGAAGGGCTGGTTGGTCTCGAAGTTCCCAACCCGTCGCCCGGCAAGGTGTTGATGCGCTCCATAGTTGAGAGCCCGGATTTTGGCAAAATAGTACAGAAGGGCGGCCTGGCCTTCGCCCTCGGCGAGGATGCTGGCGGCCAGTCTCTCGTCCTGGATCTGGCGGCGATGCCCCACATCCTGATTGCGGGCGCAACCGGATCCGGAAAGAGCGTGTGCATCAATTCGCTGGTGGCCTCGTTGTTGATGACCCGCCCTCCCGACCAACTGCGGATGATCATGGTTGACCCGAAACGGGTGGAACTGACCCCCTTCAACGGCATCCCTCACCTGGTGATGCCTGTGATCGTCGAGCCCGACGAGGTGCAGCCCGCCCTGCGTGGTCTCATCAACGAGATGACCAGGCGTTACAAGCAGATGGAAGATCTGGGCGTTCGCAATATCGCCGGGTACAACGCCAAGTCCGAAGAACCCCTGTCATTCCTGGTCCTGATCGTGGACGAACTGGCCGACCTCATGATGACCGGAGGCTTGGAAGTTGAGCAACAACTGGTGCGGTTGGCGCAACTGGGCCGCGCCGCCGGCATCCACATGGTGCTGGCGACCCAGCGTCCATCCGTGAAAGTGGTTACCGGACTGCTCAAGGCCAATGTTCCGGCGCGGGTCGCCTTCGCGGTCGCTTCGCAGGTGGACTCCCGCGTGATCCTTGACTCGGGCGGAGCGGAAGCCCTGATGGGCAAGGGAGACTTGCTGCTGCTCAACAACGATTTCCCCAAAGCCCGCCGGGGCCAGGGAACACTCGTGTACGACGAAGAGATGGATCAGTTGATCGAGTTCTGGCGCAACCAGCAGGGCCCGCCCCTGCCTCAAATCAATCTCCACGAGGATGATGAAGAGGCCGAATTTCCCGGCACAGACGGAGAAGCCGGTGGCGAAAACAGTTTCGATGGGAACTTTCTGGACCAGGCTCGGGACATTGCGCTGCGGAACCCTCGCGTCACGTCGGCCATGTTGGAGCGCCGGTTCAAGATACGTAAATCCATCGCCGATGAAATCATGGACGACCTCCGCGCCGAAGGGCTTGTCATCGGCTGAACCACGGCCAACTGCCCATTTACCCTCCCGCTCGTCCTGACCGTGTCACGGGGCGCACCTGAACCATACAGCCCGGTCGTCCTTCACAAAGTCAGGACGACCGGGTTGTTGATCGGAAAATCAAACGACCGGCGTCGGGACATCTCGTTCATACCGTTGGTCCACAGCCGGAATCTCGACCCCCGCAGCAACAACTCGGCCAGGCGTGCGCCTCAGGGCGCCGCGTACCCGGTTATCCCAACCATGCCGGCTGAATGCCCCCGTCTGCATCCCTGCTGCATCGATGGTATGATGCTATGCGGTTTCCTCCTTCGGAGCGGCAGTGCTGATCGATCTCCACAATCATACCTACCCCAAATCCGACGACAGTTTCATTTCCGTTGACGAATTGGTTGACGCCGCCAGGGTCGCCGGACTCGACGGCATCTGCATTACCGAGCATGATGACTTCTGGCCGGTCGCCGAGGCCGCCGAACTGTCTCGCCGACACGGAATCCTGGTCCTGCCCGGCGCCGAGATCAACACCGACGCCGGCCATGTGGTTGTGTTCGGTTTGACCCGTTACCGTTTCGGTATGCACAAACCCACATTTCTGCGGGCCGAGGCTGACAGCCTTGGCGCCGTGCTCATCGCCGCTCATCCCTACCGCCGCCGTTTCCTGAAAGAACCCGGCGCCGATCCCGCGGTGCGCGCCGACATGATGGCGAAAGCTGTCGCCGACCCTCAACTGCGATTGTTTGACGCCATCGAGTCGCACAACGGCCGTGGCGAGGTTTCGGAAAACCGTTTCGCGGAAGACCTGAGAGCAAACCTCTCACTGCCCGGCGTGGGCGGGAGCGATGCCCACCGGCTTCACCAGATCGGCACGGCGGCCACACGATTTGAACGACGTATTGAATCCCTTGACGACCTTATCGCTGAGATCAGGGCGGGTAGAACGACCCCCGTGAGTTTTTCCACCGCTGAGGTCGAGGCGCCCACTACCGTTTCTTGATATGGCTCCGTTGCTGGAAGTTCAGGATCTGTGCGTCGAGTTTCGCGTGCCCAACGGCGCGGTCCACGCGATCAATGGCGTATCTTTCAACCAGGACGAAGAGGAAATCCTCTGCATCGTCGGTGAGAGCGGAGCCGGCAAGAGCGCCCTGGCCCTCACCCTGATGGGGCTTTTGCCCGATAACGGCGCGATCAAAGGCGGCAAAATCCTGTTCGACGGCGTCGATCTGCTGACGGCGTCTGAGGATCAGCTGCGCGAATTGCGCGGCAAAGCCATATCGATGGTCTTCCAGGACGCCCAATCCGCGTTGAACCCCGTCCAGACCATCGGCGCCCAACTTACGGAAGTGATCATCACCCATTCCAATTTGAACCGGCGCGCCGCCGGGTCCGTGTGCCAGGAAATGCTCCGCGAACTGGGCGTGCCGGACCCGCGCCGCATTATGTCCGCATACCCGTTCACGCTCAGCGGCGGGCAATGCCAGCGCGTGATGCTGGCAATGGCCCTCGTGATGCGGCCACGCCTGTTGATCGCCGACGAAGTCACATCCAGCGTGGACGTCACCCTCCAGGCCGAGATATTGGAACGTCTCAAAGAACTGAGCCGCGACTCGAAATCCGCCATATTGCTGATCACCCACGATATGGGAGTGGTGGCCAACATGGCGCGGCGTGTGGGCGTCATGTACGCCGGGCATCTCGTGGAGTACGCCGAGTTGCTGCCCATATTCCAGCAGCCCAGGCATCCCTACACATGGTCCTTGCTGCAAACTCTGCCGCGCCTGGACGCGGCCGGACGTCGGCTGCAGGCATTGCGAGGAACACCCCCGGATCTGATCAACCTGTCGCCGGAATGTCCTTTCCTGCCACGGTGTCCGAAGGCGTTGTCCAAATGTCGCGCCGAACCCACCCCTGGACTGTACGAACAGGCATCCGGGCATTGGGCCGCCTGCTACAACCCCGTAGCCCACCCTTGACCCTGAGGCGGCAATCACGGAAACCCTGTATCACGCTCCGGCCAGATCCGCCACCAGCAACTCCAGAGAAACGGCGGGATCCAAACGGCCCTGCTTGATCGCAAGGTCGCACTCCAGCAATCGTTGGTATTTCATCGCGATTTCACGCTGCGAAACGCGACGCGCCTGGCCAAGCGTCTTGCGCACCACAAAATCGGAGTTTGTTCCCATGCGCCGGCCCAGTTCGGGCTGCGCGACTCCTCGGTCAGTCAGATCTCGCGCCAGGGCGATCAACCGCAGTTGCCGTTCGATCATCGCGATCACATACAGGGGTTCCCGTCCATCCTGCATTAGTTGCGCCAGCAGGCGCAGCGCCTCGCCCGGCTTTCCATCCATTACTGCGTCCACCGCCGTGAATATGTTGGCCTCCTGTGCATAGGGGACCAGGGCCCTCACATCTCCATCGGTAATCTCCCGTTCCGCTGCGTAGAGAGACAATTTCTCAAGCTCGCGGTCCAGGGTCCACAGGTCGTTGCCGATCATTTCGGTGATGGCATTGATCGCCGGCGGACTGATCGAAGCGCCCTTCTCGGCGGCGACCTGTTTCACCCATTGGTTCAGCGCAGGACCATTCGGGGCCGCCTGCTTGTGAATCTGGCAGGAGTCGGACAACGCTCGCAGCATCGCGTTGTTGTCGGCCACATCGCCGTCCACCAGGATCAGCACGGTACTGTCCGGCATTTCCGGAATCGCGTCCGCCAATTGCAGCCAGCCATCCCGAGGTGATGATTGCCGGCGGGTCGAGCGACCCCTGCTTCCGCCGCCACGCCCGCCCCTCGAGTTCTCCTGCGTGGCCAGCGCACCCTCTATTTCCACGAGGCGCACCGTGTCCAGGAACGGCAGGGAGTTGCACATTGCAACGACTTCGGCGACCTGGGTCTGGCCGGCGACAACCCGGTGCCGGTTGGAATCCATCAAATCCGATGCGCCGGCGTCCCGACGGATGCCGTTCAGGGCGGCCGCCACCAGGAAGGTATCGCCATAAACCACGTGCGCCGGCATGGTGGCCCTTTAACGCTCAGGTTGGGCGACTAGTTCTCCACCAATTCTGTCAGCACGCCGAACACCGAACGCGGATGCACGAAGCCTATGGTCCCCGACAACCCGTGCCGGGGTTCACGGTCTATCAGCGACAGTCCGTTGGCGGACAGTATTTTCAGCTTGCCGGCGATGTCGTCAACGTTGAGCGCCAGGTGATGCAGGCCTTCGCCGCGCCGTTCGATGAAACGGCCCACCGCGCTTTCCGGAGTCAGGGGCTCAAGCAGTTCCAGGCGAGTCTGGCCCACTTCAATAAGGCACGCCCTGACTCCCTGATCGTCCATCTCCACCACATCAGCGTCCGGGGTCTCGAAGTTCGCCTTGAAGAAATCCAGGGCAGACTGGATATCGCTCACTGCGATGCCAACGTGGTCAACGTAGTTAACGGCACAGACTTCGGTCATGGGTGTGGCCTCCCCGCCAGGAGTTCGGATTGTCAGACCGGATATTGGGCCAGCACTTGGCGAGCGATGATCATGCGCTGTACTTCCGAGGTGCCTTCGTAAATGGTCGTGACCCTGGCGTCGCGGAAGATTCGCTCGATCTTCGACTCCTTGAAAATCCCGATGCCGCCGTGTATTTGCATCGCCTCATAGGCCGCCTTGTTGCACGTCTCCGACGCCAACAGTTTTGCCATCGACGCCTCGTTGATGAAGGGCAGGCCTTCGTCTCGCAGGGTCGCGGCGTGCATCGTGGCGATGCGCGCCGAGTGTACTCCCGTGGCGATGTCGGCCAGTTTGAACTGGATGGCCTGATGCTGCGCCAACGGCCGGCCGAAAGTCTCGCGCAATTGGGCGTAGCGCACGGCCTCTTCCAACGCCGCCTGCCCGATTCCCACGCATTGGGCGGCGATTGAAATCCGGCTGGAGTCAAGTATGTCCATCGCGTACCGGAAACCCATCCCCTCTTCGCCGATGAGGTTCTCCGCCGGTATTTCAGCGTCCTCGAACACGATTTCGCAGGTGCTGGACGCGCGAATGCCCATCTTGTTGTGCTGGGAGTTGATCTGCATCCCAGCGGTACCGGCCGGAACGATGAACGCGCACACGCCCCGGTATCCAATGGAGCGGTCCTGGTTGGCAAAGATCACCAGGGTCTCCGCAACCTCCGCGTTGGTGATGAACTGCTTGGAGCCGTTCAAAACCCAGCTTCCGTTGCGTCGCGTCGCCGTGGTCTGCATCGCCGCAGCGTCGGAACCGCTGCCCGGCTCGGTGAGCGCCCACGCCGCGATGCCCTTGCCCGAAGCCAGCGATGGAACGTACTGCTGCTTTTGCTCCTCGCTGCCGAACCGTGCGATCGTCTCCAGTCCCAGACCCAGGTGCGCCGCCAGTGTCACGCTGGCTGCAACGTCGGCCCTTGCCATCTCCTCAATCGCGATGGACGATTGCCGGAAACCTCCCCCGCTGCCGCCGTAGGCCGGGTCAACGCCTATGCCGGTGAGTCCCAACTGCGCCATGCCGCGCCAGTTCTCATGGGAAAACTCAGCCTTTTCGTCCAGTTCCGCCGCTCTCGGCATGACTTCACGCTCTGCAAAGTCGCGCACGAGGTTCTGCAACATCTTTTCTTCTTCGGTCAAGGTCAAGTCTGGCACGGGAATTCCTCCGGGTTGTAGCACTGTATATCCGTGGTCGCCAAGCAGTTTATCACAGGCCAACTTTGCGGCACCGCACGACATCAAAAGGTCGCGGCATCCTCGCCAAACCACGTTTTGATAAGGTCGTTCAGCGTGCCGTCGTCTTTCACGGCGCCGATGGCTGCGTTCAGTCTCCTTTTCAACACATCGTCGTTTTCGCGCACGCCGATGCTGGCCTGTTGAAAATCAAACGTCACTTCCGGGCCCACAAATGTCAGGGCGCCGCCGCTGGCCTCCACAAAACTCTCCAGGAACAACCTGTCCGCAAATACTGCGTCCGCTTCCCCCCTCATCACGGCCTCGACGGGGTCTTCCCCCGGCAGGAATATAGTCCTTGCTATGCCGGCTTCCTCCAGGTAATCCTGCTGGATGGTGTTGACCTGAACGGCCACGGTCCCGTGTATGGCGTCCTCGCCAGCGCCGGCCAATGCCACGAATGCCGACGGCGTGTTGGGAAGGTACGCCTGGGTGAAGTCAATCTGTGCGTCGCGCTCTTTGGTCACCGCCATGCCGGCCATGATGGCATCGTAGTCTCCACCGGCCAGATTGGGGATTATGGTAACCCAATCGTTCTGCACCCAGGCGCATTCCACCTCCATGCGCCGGCAGAGCTCATCCCCAAGGTCCCGTTCGAACCCGTCAATTTCACCCCTCTCGTTGATGAAATTGGTCGGCGGAAAATCTGCCGACGTGCCTATCAGCAGCGGTCCCGTCCCATCCCACGAAGCTGGAACCGTCGGAGGCGGAGCGACAGTTCTCGTAGATCCCGGCGTAGCCAATTCGGGTGAACCGCCGCACGCCATCATCCCGCCAACCGCCACCGATAGCAGGATGACCACCCCCCACAGGCGGATTGGCAAACGCATCATCTACCGTTGCAGTTACAGGCCGGCCGACGGTTCGTATTCGCCGAACACCTGCCGCAAAACATCGCAGATCTCACCCAGCGTGGCGTACTTTTCGACACACTCCATCATGGCCGGTATGGTGTTGGCCTCGGTGGAACGGGCTGCGTCGGCGAGACGCGCCAGGCTGATCTGAACCGCCATGTTGTCCCGCTCCCTCCGCAGGGCCTTCAAACGATCCACCTGCTCGGCAGCGGCGGCAGCGTCAACCCTCAACAGGTCGGAAATCGGCGGGGCATCCGTGACGTACTGGTTGACGCCCACCACGATGCGCTCGTTTTCGTCCACGGAGCGTTGATGGACAAACGCGGCGTCGCCGATCTCGCGCACCTGGAAGCCGTCTTCGATGGCGGCAACGGCGCCGCCCATCTGGTCAATCCGGCAAATATATTCCAACGCCCCTTCTTCCAGGCGGTCGGTCAGGTTCTCTACGTACCACGATCCGCCGAGCGGGTCCACGACATCGGCGGTGCCGCTCTCGTGGGCAAGGATCTGCTGCGTGCGCAGGGACAGTTGCGCCGATTCTTCGGTGGGCAGGCTCAACGCTTCGTCGCGCGAGTTGACGTGCAGGGATTGTGTCCCGCCCAACACTGCCGCCAACGCCTGCACGGTGCTGCGGATCACATTGTTGTCGGGTTGCTGAGCGGTCAGCGTGACCCCAGCCGTTTGCGTGTGGAAACGCAGCATCATCGATCGCGGATCCCTGGCTCCGAACCGGTCGCGCATTATCGTGGCCCAAAGGCGACGGGCTGCCCGGAACTTGGCCACTTCCTCAAACAGGTTGTTCTGGGCCACGAAGAAAAATGACAGGCGCGGTGCGAAATCGTCAACCGGCAGTCCCGCCGCCACCGCCGCTTCCACGTATGCGATCGCATTGGCGAAGGTGAACGCCAATTCCTGGGTCGCCGTCGATCCCGCCTCACGCATGTGGTATCCGCTGATGCTGATGGTGTTCCACCGCGGCACGTTTTCGGCGCAGTATTTGAACACATCCACCACCAGCCGCATCGATGGCCTGGGAGGGTACGCGTATGTCCCTCTGGCTATGTACTCTTTCAGGATGTCGTTCTGCAGCGTGCCGCTCAACTGGGCCGGCTCAACTCCCTGTTTCTTGCCCGCAGCGATGTACAGGCAGAGCAGGGCTGCCGCCGTTGCGTTGATGGTCATCGACGTGCTGACTTTATCCAGCGGGATACCATCAAACAGCGTTTCCATATCAGCCAACGAGCAGATCGGCACCCCAACCTTTCCGACTTCGCCTTCGGCCAGCGGGTGATCGCTGTCGTAGCCGATTTGGGTGGGCAGGTCGAAAGCCACCGATAGGCCCGTTTGGCCGTTTTCCAGCAGGTAGCGGTAGCGTTCGTTTGTGGCGGCGGCGGTGGCATATCCAGCGTACTGGCGCATCGTCCAGATACGACCCCGGTACATATTGGGTTGGACTCCCCTGGTGTAGGGAAATTCGCCAGGATATCCGATTGTTTCCTGGTAGTCGCCGGCGCCATCGTCCTCCGGCGTATAAACCGTTTCGAGATTCAACCCGGAATCCGTTTCAAACGCTTCACGCCGTTCGCCAAATCTGTTTGTGACTCGCGCCAGCGTAGCGTCTTGCCATTCCCGTTTGTTCGTTGACATGCTGCCCAACCCTCCATTCGGCCACGGTGACCTCGGTGCGCGCGTATTTTACCACCGGGAGTCATGGAGAACGTCAACAGCGCGACCGCCATCGGCAACCCGGTTGGCGGATTCGCGAGTGATCGATCCGACACATCACGGAGTCACGCCGGAGCGATGGCAAGGGTCCGACGACACCGCGATCAGAAAGCAGCCACTACTCAACCAAAGAGGGCGCCCACTACCGGCGCCCTCTCCGCAATAATCTCCGGTCGGACCTAATCGCTGGTGAACGCGTAATCGGTCGGCCGCATGATGCTGTGCCGGGACACGCGAACGATTGGGCCATCAACCTCGCTGGCGGCGCGGGCCTTGTTCCATTCAGGATCCGACTGGAACGAGCGCCAACTCTTTTCCCGGTCTCCCAGGCTGGGATAGCCGAGCATATAAACCAGCACGTTGTTCACGCCCACATCTTCGGACCAGTAGCCGATGTTCTCGATGCCGTGCTTTTCAAACAGCCCGATCGTGTGGTTGGCGAAACGGTTGTGCACGTCGGCCAGCCTGCCCGGCATGGCTTCGTATATCCGCAACTCCTGGACGGCGGTGGAAACCTTCGGCTCCGGCGAATACGGAGTGAGCCGCAGGAAACGGTTCGTCACGGCATCGACCAACGGACCATTGGCTTCGGCCTGTTTGCGCACTTCCAGCCAATCGGGGTCGCCGCCAAATTTCGCCCACCGGGATTCCCGGTCAGCCATGCTGTCAAAGACGTTGATGTACGTCAGACGGTTGCTGCGCCCGATCTCGTCCGTCCAGAAGCCCAGGTATTTGACTCCGTGCTTCCGGAACAAGGCGCACGTGTGGTTGGCGAAGCGACCGCTGATATCGGGCAGCCGTCCGGCGACTGCGTCGTAAATACGGAGTTCGTAAAGCATCGCTTTCCTCCTTGCTGGTTGAGTTTCACATCTTCGGCGGCGTCGCAACCTCCCGCAATTTGGCAGTGGGCGCCATCCGGCGGTAGTATAGCATCGGTAGCGCTGATTCGCTTCCGCTAACCCACCCACGAACCCGCTCATGCTGAGCACGTCGAAACATCAACGGATAACGAGCTATTGACCATTTGGACGAAGGTCGCCAACCCTTGCCGGAGCAATCCAACAACGCTGGCGCGCAGCGCGTGGGTGTTGCCCAGCAATCCAGTCATCCGGGATTGTCGTATCCCTCAAAAAGCCCAGACCAACGGAAGCCAATTTCAAAATTGGAGCGAGATCAATTGAAGGAATCCAAAAATCAGGTGGGCCTGCGCCCGGGTCCAAAAACCGCGCGTCGCCTTGCCGCCTTCGCAGCCGCCATTGCGTTGATTCTCGCGCTGGCTTGCGGTCAGGGGAGTCCGCCAGGTCAATCACCCCCCAGTGTGGACCTGACTCCGCCCCCGCCGATCAACACGGTTGCTGTCACAACCCAGGAGCCGGAGCCTCAGGCCATCGAGCCATCCGAGTCTGCGGAGGAGGAAACTGCTACCAAAGCGCCCGCCGCCGACCCGGTGAACCGTCAGCAGACCGATTCGGCCCCCGACATGTCCCAGGTTGCCGCCGCTCACGACGCGATCATGAGCGACCTGTACCAACAAACGGTTCCTTCCGTTGTTGGATTGCGGGTCACCCAGCCGATCACCGTGGGGATGAACGTTCCTCCCGGCATGCCCGACGATCTGTTCTCGCGGGCCAGCGGGTCCGGTTTCATCTGGGACGATGAGGGACATGTGGTCACAAATCGACACGTCGTTGAATCGGCGGAACGCATCGTCATCGTATTCAGCGACGGCACGCAGGCCGAGGCCCAGATCGTGGGTATGGATTCCGATTCCGACCTTGCCGTGCTCAAACTCACCGACGATTCGATGCGGCCGCCAGCCATCAAACTCGGGGACAGCGATACCTTGCAACCGGGACAGATGGCGATTGCAATCGGAGACCCGTTTTCACGAGGCTTCTCCATGACTTCGGGCATCGTCAGCGCGTTGGGGCGGACCATCAACCCGGCCCAGAGCAATTTCTCAATTCCTCGCGTCATCCAGCACGACGCCGCCACCAATCCGGGCAACTCGGGCGGCCCGCTCCTGAACCGCAACGGCGAGTTGATCGGAATCAATGCTCAAATCATCAGCCAGACCGGCGCTTTCTCCGGCGTGGGCTTGGCGATCCCAGTCAACCTCGCCAAACTGGTTGTGCCGGCTCTCATCGCTGAAGGGAAGTACGAATATCCTTACATCGGCATCCGGGGTACGTCCATGACCCCCGACATCGCTGAGGCGATGCAACTGCCGTCTGATACCCGGGGGGCATTGGTATTGGCGGTCGGCTCCGATAGCGCCGCCGAGCGCGGGGGTCTGAGGGCTTCGAATCGTCTGACCGTGATCAACGGCGCGGAATTCCCCATTGGGGGAGACATCATCACCAACATCGACGGCGCCGAAATACGCAGCATGGACGACCTCCTCGCCTATGTGGTGGAACACACCCGTCCCGGGGACAAATCGTCTTTCACCGTGCTGCGCGACGGTTTCGAAACCAGTCTCGACATCACCATGGGCGCGCGGCCGGTTCAGTAACGGTTCCAGCGCCAAAACAAAAGAGCCGACGGCCCAATGACTCAGGCCGTCGGCTGGTTTTCAGTGGCGCGCCTGGCAGGACTCGAACCCGCAACCCCTGGGTCCGAAGCCCAGTGCTCTATCCATTGAGCTACAGGCGCATGGTCTGGCGCGTCAGACAATCGGTAGGTGGGGCGAGCAACGGGATTCGAACCCGTGATCTCCTGTGCCACAGACAGGCGCCTTCGACCACTTGGCTATGCTCGCCGCGACTTCAGCCGGTGGCATTCCCCGTCCACCGCAGGATACAGGTTAGCATACGCTCCCAGTCTAGACAACACGCGCACATTCCGGCTCCTGGCTGCGTGGCCTCGCCCCTCTGTCGCTGCACTGACCCGTCGCCGATCCCCGTACGTATCCCGCCGAATTGGGACATCTGGGCCGCCATTGGCTGCGACCAGAATGGCATCACTTCACCAACCCGCCCGTCTTCGCGGAGCCGCATAACACCAAGACACCACATGGGGTAGATTGAAACAATCCGCCACGGTGTATAAAATCAATCCGATTCCGGGCAGTTCCCGTACCCTCGCATAACACCATGATGCTCGGGAGGAGATTATGTTTGACCGTTCATTGCGCATACTGATAGTTCCAGCGCTGCTGATTTTGGCAGCCGTCCTGATCGCTTGTGGCGGAAGCGAAGCCCCTGCCGCCGAGCAGTCCGCCTCCGAACCCACTCCCACGCTTCCGGCCCGCTCCGCCGAATCAACGGCCACGCCGGAATCTGCGGGATCTGCGGGCGCAGTTGTGCCCACGGCGGCCCCTGCGCCAACGGTGGCTTCGATCGCGCCGGCGGTGGCAGGTGAAACCTGCGCGTCGTCGGCCGACCTGACCTTTGACGATCGTCCGCCTCAGGGTGGCACGCTCGTCAGGCTGTTCGCCGACCCACCGACGCTTGACCCACATCTGGCCGGCGACGCCACGTCCAGCGTTATCATCAACGAGGTTTTTGGCGGACTGGTCACGTTGAGTCTTGACTACCAACCCGTGCTGGACCTCGCTGAGTCCTGTTCAATCAGCGACGACGGCCTGGTTTACACATTCGTACTCAGGGAAAACGCGAAATTCCACGACGGCAATCCCGTAACTGCGCACGACGTCAAGTGGTCGATCGAACGCGCCTCCAATCCGGATACCCTCTCAACCACCGCCCAGAATTATCTCGGTGACATCGTGGGGGTCCAGGAAAGACTGGATGGCACAGCGTCGAACGTCAGCGGCGTGCAGGTGATTGATGATCGGACAGTCGAATTCCGCATCGATGCGCCAAAATCCTACTTCCTCGCCAAACTCTCCTATCCAACTGCGTACGTACTGGACCAGAATCAGGTCACCGATGACGGTTCATGGCTCGATCAACCCAACGGCACCGGACCTTTCAAGCTCGACACATACGACATTGGCGAACTGATCATCCTCGAACGCAATGATCTGTACCACCTTGGGCCGCCTCACATCGACACGGTGCAGATGATCCTGAGCGGTGGTTCGGCGATGATCATGTATGAAAACGACGAGATACACCTCACCGGTGTCGGGCTTGATGACTTGCCGCGACTCCTCGACCCTGCCGATCCGCTCAACCCACAGTTGCAGCGCTCGCCCCAGGACTTCGACGTTTTCTACGTCGGCCTCAACGCCGCCGAACCGCCGTTCGATGATCCGAAGGTGCGTCAGGCTCTGAACTACGCCGTGGATCTCCAGGGGATCGCCGACAACGTATTGGATGGCCGAGTCTCTCCCGCTCGCGGCGTGATACCTCCCGGGTTCCCTTCATACACCCAAACTCTGCGCAGCTACGAGTACAACCCCGACCTGGCCATGGAATTGCTGCAGGAGTCCACGTACGGCGACGCCCTGGCCAGCGGCTCCTTCCCTCGCATCACCCTCACCATCTCGGGAAGTTTCGGCGCCGCGGTGCCACAGTACCTGGAGGTGATGCTGGAGCAGTGGCGCTCGTTGGGTATCGAAGTGGACATACAGCAAACCGAATGGGCCACTTTCCTGGCTGACGTCAACGAGCGGAAATACCAGATGTTCTCGCTGGGTTGGATCGCCGACTACCCCGACCCGGAGAACTTCCTGGACCTCCTGTTCCACAGCGAGAGCAGCAACAACCACACCAACTATGCCAATCCGGAAGTTGACCGACTGTTGGAAGAAGCCCGGACCGAACGCGACCGTGAGCGACGTTTTGAGATCTACAACCAGGTCGAGCAGATGATTCTCGATGACGCTCCCTGGGTGTGGACCTGGTTCAGCGGAGAAGGTTACGCCCTCATCAAACCGGAAGTCTCCGACTACTTCCTGCTCCAGATGAGCATCCCCAAATACCGCTACATCTATTTCAACCAGTAATCAGGAACCCGTGGGCGGCCGGCCGGTCGCCCACGGCTCACTGGAACCAACACTGAAGGGCCGATGCCATGGGCATTTACGTGATCAGGCGGCTGTTGTGGTTGCCGATCCTCGTGATTATCGTCACCTTTATTACGTTCGTGATGCTGCGATTCGGGCCCGGAGACCCGGTGCAGATCTGGCTCGGTCAACACCAGAATGACGAGGTGCGGGAACGTATCCGGGCGCAATTGGGTCTGGATGACCCCATCGCCGTCCAGTACATCCGTTATGTTGAAGGCGTTGTAACCCGATTGGACTTCGGGGAGAGCTTCAAATATCGGAACAAGTCAGTCCGAGAGGTCATCGGTTCACGCATCTGGGTTTCCGTGCAACTCAACCTGGCGGCCATCATTATCACCCTCGGCATTGGCATCCCTGTGGGGTTGCTGGCGGCCCTGCGACAGGGAACCGGCTGGGACAATGTGATTGTCGCCATCGCGTTGGCCTTTCAATCGTTGCCGGTCTTTATCACGGCGCCGGTGTTATTGCTGATATTCGCATTGTATCTGGACATCCTGCCTACCAGCGGATGGGGCGGGTTCTTCTCTCCCAAAATCGTGATGCCGGCAGTGGTGATGGGCGTGCCCGGTATCGCCATCGTGGTGCGGTTGGTGCGTGCCAGCGTCCTGGACGTGATGGCCCAGGATTACGTCCGTACCGCCAGGTCCAAGGGACTGCCGGAGCGCGCGGTGAGGTATCGGCATATCCTGCGCAACGCTCTGATTCCCGTAACCACCAGCTTCGGGTTTATCCTGGCCGGTCTGGCCGGCGGCACTTTCATCGTTGAAATCTACTTCGGGATACCCGGCGTGGGCCGGCTTTCCCTTGAAGCGTTGAATGCGAGGGATTACCCGGTGTTGCTGACCTTCGCCGTCATCTCCACCACTTTGTTCGTGTTGGCGAACCTGGTCGTCGATCTGATTTACCCGTTCCTCGATCCAAGGATTCGCTTGGGGGCCGGTCATGCTTCCTGACCGCTCGGGTCTGCCCACTCGCGAACACGGGCACGCCCACCAGTCCGACGCCGGCCCGGACCGATTGGACTGGTCGCAGAACGAACTGCCACCGGGTCAGGTCCTGGAGTTGAGCGACCGTCCCGCCCGGGGCCACAGCTATTGGAGCCTGGCCTTTCGCCGACTGGCCCACAAAAAACTCGCCATGGCCTGCCTGTCGATCATCGTCGCGATGTACATTGGATCGCTGGCTTCTCCTCTGGTTACGCCGTACGATTACCGCCAAATTGACCTTCAGAGTACACGGCAGGGACCATCGTTGGCCCATCCTTTCGGCACCGACCGCCAGGGGCGCGACATGCTCACCAGGGTCATCTTCGGCGTCCGAACCACGGTGATCATCACGATAACTTCGCTGCTGGGCGGCACGCTGATCCTGGGCGTAGTCCTGGGCTTGTTGAGCGGATATCTGGGTCGGTGGGTTGATGCAGTCATCATGCGCACCGGCGAGGTCACGTCATCGTTCCCGGAGATTCTGCTGCTCCTTATCTTCGTATCCGCTTTCCGGCCCCGCCTGCTGGTCGCGGTTCAAAATTTCGAGGACGCCACCGGTCTCGACTGGATTATTCGCCTTGGCGTGCTGGACTTCACCATCATTTCCCTTGGACTGGCTATTTTCGGCTGGTTCGGCATGGCCAGGTTGGTACGCGGCCAGGTGCTGCAAACCAGGGAGAGCCAGTACGCGGAAGCAGCGCTGGCCATGGGGGCCTCCACCGCTCACATTCTTCGCGTGCATATGCTGCGTAACATTCTCAGTCCATTGATAGTTTCAGTTTCCGCCGGACTGGCCGGAGTCGCTGGAGCGGAGTTGGTGCTCAGTTGGATCGGCGTGGGAGTTTTCCCTCCGGTCCCAAGCCTGGGACGTATGCTGTTTGAAAACGGACACCCCCAGGTATTGGTCAACCATCCGCATTTGATACTGTTCCCAATTGGAACAGTGACCGTCCTGTTCTTCTGTTTCAACATCCTCGGCGATGCGGTGAACGACGCGTTCAATCCGCGAACCAGGTGATGGACGCGGCCCCGCAAATTGATAATGCCGTGTTGCTGTGCTAACGTTTACACTCGCGATTCTTCACTCGATTGACCCAACGGTCCATCGCAAAGGAAACCCCCGTTGAGCACAACTCCCGGCGAACCCGCAGCCGCAGCGATTTCCCACGCCGTCGCGTGGCAGCCGTGGGGACAACAGGCATTCGCTGCCGCTCAAAATCTGGACAGGCCGATCCTGCTTTCCATCAACGCGGTCTGGTGCTACTGGTGCCATGAAATGGATCACGCCACCTACTCCGACCCGGACGTGGCCCGTTTCCTGAATGAGCACTTCACCCCGGTGCGCGTGGATACCGACCACCGCCCGGAAGTTAACGCTCGATACAACGTCGGTGGCTGGCCCACGACATCGTTCCTAACGCCCCACGGCGGCTACATTGCGGGAGCCACGTACCTGCCACCGGACCAATTCCTGGCAATGCTCGACGAGGTTCGCCGCGCCTATGCCGAGCGCAAACCGGAACTGTACGAACAGGGCAACGACATTCAGCGTCAACGACGCGAACACGCCGCCCGTGTTTCGGCCGGCCACGAACCCAACGAAACTCTGATCGATCAGATCACCCGCCGAGTCGCGGGTTCGTACGACCCCATCAATGGCGGGTTTGGCGTCGAGCCCAAATTCCCTTCCGTCCCAATGCTGCGGTTGCTTTTGCACCGTTTCCGCACCACTGGGGAGCCCTTCTTCCGCGTGATGCTCGAAAAGACCCTGGACGCAATCGTGAGAGGGTCCCTCCACGACGAAATCGACGGCGGTTTCTTCCGCTTCGCCACCGTTGCCGACTGGACCCAACCGCAGTTTGAAAAGATGGCGGAGGACAACATCGCCATCGCCAACATCCTCATGGATGCCAGCGTCGTTCTTCAACGTCCGGATTACCTCCAGGTAGCCGGCAGAACCGTCGATTACATCCTCAACACCCTGTATTGTCCGGAAACACACGGCGTTCGTGGCAGCCAGGGCGCTCATTCCGATTACTTCGCAGAACCCGCTACAGTCAGGTCCGCGCAACCCGCGCCTCCCGTTGATCCGGCCTGCTACTCGTCCCTGAGCGGACAGGCCGCCTCGATGCTCTTTTCCGCAGCCTGGAAACTGGGACGCCCGGAACTGACCGACGTCGCCACCGCCATCCTTGACGCATTGATTGACGCTGCCGATTCCGGACGCCTCCCCCACGTCGGCCTGGCCGACCCCGAAACAACTTCCACGGATGGCGACCTCCTGGTGGATTGGTCCGCGTTCTTGGTCGCCGCACTGGACGGCCACGACGCCGCGCCCGAGGCCAGCGACCGCTACCGCCTTGCCGCCGAACACGCGGCCAGCGTGCTTGCAGACCGATTCCTGGATGGCCAACGCGGCGGCTTCTTTGATATTGAAGACACCCCAGAACGTCCCGGATACCTCCGCGTCCGCGAGAAACCGTTGGCGGAAAACGCCGCCGCATCACTGGCCATGATGCGACTCAGCCACATCACGTTCGAAGAACGCTACCTCCATACGGCGCACCACACCCTCAGCGCCTATGTCGAAGCGCACCGGGATTACGGTGAACTCGCCGCCGATTACGCCATCGCCGTGGACCGCTACCTGAACCCCGTGGTGGAGGTTACGGTGGAAGGAACGCCGGGAAACCCGGACGCCGCCGACATGCTCGCCGCTGCGATGACCCTGAACTCGCCCAACCTCCTGATCAAGCTGGCGGCCACCGAAAATGGCGCGGGTCCATCGCAGGCTCACGTCTGCCTCGATACGGTATGCTACCCGCCGGTATCCGATCCCGCGGCCCTGGCCGAAGCGGTCGCCAACGGCGGGTTTGCCGAAGCCAGCCCATTCCAAAACGTCCTGGACCTATTGGGGTAACGGGGGCCCAGTTGAAGCCCTGCCCCTGACCTTAGGAGCTGATACTCTGAAGACCCAAGATTGCGGCGAATTGCGCGCCGCCCACGAAGGTTCCGCCACGACCCTGGCCGGCTGGGTGAGCCGACGTCGGGACCACGGCGGGATCATTTTTATTGATCTCCGCGACCGCTCCGGTTTCGTTCAGATCGTCCTCAATCCGGAAAACCTGTCGGCCGACGATTATGCCACCGCCGAACGTCTGCGCTCTGAGTGGTGTATCCAGGTCGCCGGTTCCGTGCAGAAGCGCCCGGATGGTTCCGAAAACCCGGCGCTCCCCACCGGCGAGATCGAGGTGATCGTCAGCGGCATTACCGTGCTGAACCAGTCGCAAACTCCGCCCTTCTACATTACCGACGATGTTGACGCCGACGAAAGTCTGCGCCTGCGCTATCGTTACCTGGACTTGCGACGCCCCGCGATGCAGGAAAACCTGCGCCTTCGCCACCGCGCTGTCAAATATATCCGCGATTATCTTGACGAGCACGGTTTTCTCGAAATCGAAACCCCCATCCTTATCAAGAGCACTCCCGAAGGCGCTCGCGATTTCCTGGTGCCCAGCAGGATGCAGCCGGGCAATTTCTACGCGCTGCCCCAGTCGCCGCAACAGTTGAAGCAACTGCTCATGGTCAGCGGCGTGGAACGCTATTTCCAAATCGCCCGCTGCTTCCGAGACGAAGACCTCCGCGCCGATCGGCAGCCCGAATTCACCCAGCTTGACCTGGAGATGAGCTTCGTCAGCGAGCCTGACGTACTCACGCTTATAGAGGGTCTTTACGCCGGACTGGTCCGCGATTTGACTCCTCAGTTCAAGGTCAACTCTCCCTTCCCATACCTCACCTACGACGACGCCATGGCTCGTTACGGCAGCGACAAGCCCGACCTCCGCTACGGTTTGGAGATGGCCGACGTGAGCGATCTGGCCGCCGAAACCGAGTTCCGAGTCTTCCACGGCATACTGGAACGCGGCGGCATCATCAAGGCCATGGCGGTGCCTGGCCAGGGCACCCTGTCAGGTTCCGATATGCGGCGAATGGAAGAAACCGCAAAGGAGTTCGGAGCCGGCGGCATGAGCCACGTGCGCCTGACTGGCGAAGGCCCGCTGGAGTCGTTGGAAGAGTCCGACGCCCTCCTGTCGCCAGGATTGCGGATGCCCACCGAGTGGGTGATCCGATTGGCGCAACGCGCCGGAGCCAGCCGAGGAGACCTGATCCTACTGATGGCCGGGCCTCCCAAACTCGCCAACCAATGGCTTGCGGCGATGCGATCCTACCTGGCTGATCGTCTTTGCCTCGCCGACCCCAACGCCTTGGCATTTGCCTTCGTAACCGACTTTCCCATGTTTGACTGGGATGAAGACGCCCAGAGGTGGGATTCGACTCACCACCCATTCACCGCCCCGGCTTCCGGGTGCGAGTGGATGCTGGACGGCGACGATCTGTCGGCCATACCTTCGCGCGCGTACGACCTCGTGTGCAACGGGTCCGAATTGGCCAGCGGCAGCATCCGCATACACCAGCGCGAAATGCAGGAAAAGATCTTCGCCATCCTGGGGTATCAGCCTGAGCAGGTCCAGGAACGGTTCGGACACATCCTCGAAGCCTTCGATTACGGCGCTCCGCCCCATGGAGGGATTGCCCCGGGCATCGACCGCCTCGTCGCCATTCTCGCGGGCGCCGATTCCCTCCGGGAGGTCATCGCCTTCCCCAAGACTCAGAGCGGGTCCGACCTGCTCTTCGGCGCGCCCGCGCCCGTCGATGCCAACCAACTGCGCGACCTGTCTATCCGCGTGACGGAATAGAGGAGACACACCATGACCCAGTTCAATTACGACAGTCTGTTCGCGGACAACGCCCCGATCACCACCAGGGGAGCGAATCGCAACGCCAAGTATGATTTCGCAGTGGCTTATCCCGACCCTGATACCCTCCCGCTGGAAGGATTGGTCGAGTCCCTGCGCGTCGCTCTCGAACGGGAGGGTCGCGATCTGGCCTACTACCCCGTCGCCGCCGGGTACCCGCCCCTTCGCGAGTTGATCGCCGACAAACTCCGCCGCGACCGGGAAATGGACGTGTCCGCCGAAGACATCATCCTGACTTCCGGGTCCGGCGAAGCCATCAATATGCTCATCCAGGCCCTCACGAATCCCGGTGATGTGCTGCTCACGGAAGAGTACGTATATCTCGGCACCATGCGCCAGATGCGTCTCTGGGGCGCGGAGGTTGTGGGCGTCAAGTGCGACGAGAACGGCCTGATTCCTGAGTCGCTCGACGAGACCATCCGCGCGCAGACGGCCGCCGGCAAGCGCGTCAAGTTCCTGTACACCATCCCCACCTTCCAGAACCCCCTGGGCTGGACCATGACGCTGGAACGACGCCAGCGCACCCTGGAAATCTGCCAGAGCCACGGCGTGCCCGTGCTGGAAGACGATTGCTACGTTGACCTGCGCTTTGAGGGCGAAGACGTTACGTCGATGGCCAGCATGGATGACAGCGGCCAGGTGCTGTACGTCGGTTCGATGTCAAAAATCATCGCTCCCGGCGTCCGCATGGGCTACATGGTCGCGCCCGAAATCGTCCGACAACGCGCCCTGAGCTTCAAATCGGGCGGAGCCAACCAGTTCGCCGCCCTCGCCATCGAGGAATACCTGCGCAACCACATGTACGACCACATCGACGAGGAGAACCAGGCCCTCCGCGTCAAACGCGACGCCATGCTGGCCGCCCTCGGCGAGCACTTCGGCAACCGCGCCACCTGGTCCCGGCCGGAAGGCGGGCTGTATGTCTGGATGACCATGCCCGAAGGCACCGACTTGGCGGGTTTCCAGGAACAGTCATTCCGGGAAGGTGTCGGCTACTACAACGGGAGCATGTTCTCCCCCGAGGGTAACGGCGCCAACATGGCCCGCCTGTGCTTCGGCCACCCCACTGCGGAAACGGTCTCCGAAGGCATCGCGGAACTCGCCAGCATTTTCGAGCGCAACGGCATTTTCTCAGGCTGATGTCGCTGTACCCACCTGTGACGGGTCGGGGCGAAGTTCAAACCCTGACCCAAATTTCCTGACAAACACAAAAATCAATGGGGGCGACTCGAAAGTCGCCCCCGCTTTTGTGGACGTATGTTGCCAGCCGAGCCTAGTCGTTGTCGCCGGTGACCATGGCCTCTGCCGGTTGGTGCCCGTTGGCCCGAATGGCGAACCGGTCCACCAGGTCTCCGATGCTCTGCCGGAAACCGGAATACTCCAACTCGCCGTAGGGCAGCATGGCCGCTCCGGACCAGCCCTGCGAGCGCATCGCGATACCCTTCTCCTGAGCCAACTGTCGAGTGTAATCCCAGGCCGGGTTGTCGAAAAAGTCGGTATGGGATTCCGCGAACTTGCCTTCTCCATTGATGCTGAATCCTACGCACGAAACCAGCGGAAGGCAGTACATACCGGTCACCGCCGTATTGATTGGCACCGGCATGAGCGGCATGACGTGCGAACCGCGGGCGTCACCGCCAATGTAGTGCGCCTTGGTGTACGGAGAAATCAGTTCTTCGGGCGCCGGGAAGATGCCCTGGTTCCTGACCACGGCCACCGGGTCGTCTTTCCCCGTGTAGCTGCCCGCGATGTTGTGCAGGCGAGTCGCGGAGATCGCGGCGGCGGTCTGGCCACAATACCGCGATGTGATGCTCTCGATGGCAAACCGTTCGTTGTCCCGCAGCAGCACGGTGATCTTGTAATAATCCTCGGGCGCGTTCAGCGATATGATGCTGTCGCCGTCGGTGTTGTCCATGTCGATGATGTTGAAGGTGAAGCCGTCGCCCAAACGCGGCAGCATCAGCCCCGCGCAATACATCGGGTCGGCGAATCCCAGGAACGTGGGCAGATTGTACGCGCCCGGCCCGCACTTGTCGGCGGCCAGCACAAAGAAGGATTCAGCGGGGCGCAACGGATTCGTCTTGATCGGATCGTGATCGAACGTGATCTCGGCGACCGCCGGTCCAGCGCCCCGGATGTTTCCCGAAGGGGCATCAACCAGGAGGTCCTGTCCGGCCCCGTAAAGGCCGTACTGCCGTGCAATCTCCGTCGCTTCAAGGAAGGCATTCCAGGCGAATTGATGCACCGCCTCGTCGTTATCTCCCCTGGTGTGGGTGCTGGTGATGCAGATGTCATCGCCCGTATGACCAACGTAAGCGTCAATCAGCAATCCATCGCGGATCGCACGATCAACAGCCGCGTGAACCGTTTCCATCATTCGATCCGACGGCTTGGTGTGGCCGCCGATTGAACCAACGTCCGCCTTGAGCACGGAAATCGTCAAATCCATCTGAATTCTCCCTGTGATCGCATCGTCTCTCCCGCTTGGTAGGGAGATGCGCCGCTACGTTGCTGTAACTGCTAAATTGCCAATGGTACGATAGCATCGCCGCTCTGACACTGTCAATTTGAACCTCAGCCGCCGGCCCTGCATTTGACCCTCCCGCCGCCAGCGTTGGCCGCTCATATATTACATTGCCGGGAGACTCGGCGAACCCTAAACCAGCGCCGTCGCGCCTTGAGCGGGGACGCTCAGCGTGAACTCCGTATATTCTCCATATTCGGTTTGCACCGTCAGGTCTCCACCGGCGCGCCGAGCAACGTCGGCGGAAATCGAAAGTCCCAGTCCCGCTCCCAGAGCGCCCTCGCGTGTGGTGAAGAACGGATTGAAAATGTGACCCAGAGTATCGTCGTCGATGCCGGTGCCGTTATCCCTGACCCGAACTTCGATCATGTTATTGACCCGTTCGCTGGTAACGATCAACTGCGGTTCGTAGTCGTCGCCGGAGGTTTCGCGTTTCGCACGCATGGCGTAGCAGGCGTTGGACACCATGTTCACCAACGCCTCGCTGAAGTCCTGGCCTACCACCGGCACCGGCCCCAATGAGTCATCCAGTTGGAACGCTGCCTCCACCTCGAAGTCCTGCCATTCCGCACGGAACGCGTCGCAGCCAACCTGGACCGCCCGCCGTACCAGCGGGTTCAGGTCGGTGGGAACCGGATCCCCGCCAACCACGCCCAGGCCACGCATCCGCTCCACGATCGCCAGAGCGCGCCCGCCGTTGGACTGCACCCGTTCCAGGCTGGTGGTCAGTTCCTCGGTGATGTCGTCCAGCATCGCCGCGTCCTCCGCGCTCATGTCGTCCCGGTAATTCCGCAGCATATCGGATAGTTCGCCATAAAGCTCCTGGGAACCCTCGGAGAAGTTCTTGACGAAGTTCAGCGGGTTGCTGATTTCGTGGGCCACGCCGGATACCAGTTCGCCCAGCGCGGCCAACTTCTCCTGCGCCACCAGGCGGTCCTGCATGCGTTGCAGTTCGTTGTTGGCCTCCCGCAGTTCCCCGTACAGTTGCTCAACAAGGTTCAGCCGCTGGACTTCCAGCGCCTGCTGACGGAAAACCTCCAGCGCATCCGCCAGTTCACCGATCTCGTCGCGGCCAACCTCCGGCACCGGAGTCTCCAAATCCCCGGCGGCCATGCCGCGCATCCGATCCGACAGGCGGGATAATCGCCGGACCAGACCATTGCCCACCCACAGCCAGGCCACCATGGTAGCGCCCACCACGCTGACCACGCTGATCACGGCCAACAGGATGCGGCCCTGGTCAAAGCTCCGCAACGCGGCGTCAAGCACTGACGATGATTCTGCGCGCGCCGCGTCGAGGAGTTGGGCGATCTCTTCGTGCAGGATGGCATCGGATTCGTGGAACGCCACCGCCAACTGATCCGCCCGGTTCTGCAACGCCAGTTGCTGGCCCCTGACCGTAAATACTCCATCGCCTTCCGCCAGCGCCAACACCGCAGGATCAACGTCGCCGCCCCTGGTCAGGGTCGCCAGGTCGTCCCACAGACTCTCCAGCGCCGCATCATCCGGGGCACGCTGGACATTGTGCAGCACCTCCACCGCATCCAGCGACGCTGCGTTGGAAATACTCAACGCGTGCAACTGCGCCCGCAGGCCGTTGGCGACTTCGTTGGCTTGATTGATCTCATCACGGTTCATGCCCAGATTGCTGATCGCGTCAGCCACATCAAACGCGCCATCGTGAATGGCCGTCGAGTGAACCTGCAACGCTGGCACGCCATTGACCCGGACCAACGCTGTCTGCATCCGAGCCAGCGAATCGTCAAGCGAACCACCCAGCGGGGCCGAACTGGCAACCTCTGTCCCATCGCCCGAATCGACCAGCAGGCTGGTCCCCAAATGGCGCAATCCGTCTGCTTCGCGGGCCGCCGCCCACGACGCCTCCAATACCGGCACCGACTCCGACTGCACCCTGTGATTCAGATCGCCGCTGCGCTCGAAATAATAGATTCCAACCGCGCTGGACACCAGCGTCAGGATTACGGCAACGCCGAGGGCCGCGTACAGGCGAGTGCCAATGCGCCGCCATGGATTTGAAAAAGCGCCCATATCAGGAAACTCCGGTTCAGTCCTCAGACCCCGCCGGCGCGGGCAGCAATGGGCCCGATCGGCGGATCATTTGGAAATTAGCCCAAACCGACGGGAACGCGCCCACGTTGCGGTTCACCGATTTCAATCAAATGGTGGGGAAGGTGAGACTCGAACTCACACGCCCAAGGGCACATGATCCTAAGTCATGCTCGTCTGCCAATTCCGACACTTCCCCGTGGGCTGGAGCCGATTCCAACATACCGGCGGCGGGACCGGTTCGGGAGATGGTGACCCGCCTCGGGGTCGAACCGAGAACCTGCTGATTAAGAGTCAGCTGCTCTGCCAGTTGAGCTAGCGGGCCACAAAACGGCGCGATTTACGCAGAATACAGGCTATCAACATCGGTTTTGAGTGTCAAGAAACGGTCGCCATTTCACATCGTTTTCGACTGCTCCCATCGCCTATCCAATTAGCCCTCCGGTCAGCATCAGCCTGTCGTCCGGTACCCCTCAATACCATCCCTTTCATTCCCGACCGGGATCACAGCGCTGAGATAAACGACTGCGAACGGGTCGCGCATTCCTACCAAAGAGCATTCGATTACCGCCGGCCGGCCTCCAATCCCGCCATCCTGCGCCAGCCGAGGGACAATGCATAGCGCGTGGACGTGCAGTCGGCATCGGGAAAGCGGCCATCACGCTCTCTCCCCAACAGATATGGGACTGCTCCTGGAAATCAACCATGGTCCAAACCGTGCGAGTCTCATTCCTGGAGGCGGCGTCCATCGAGGCGGCGTCCATCTCCGAACCTAACGGTTACGGTCTTTCCATCGCCAGTGCGACTCGGATTTTAGTTTGCCCCCTTTGAGGTAATACGGGTATAATATTCTTGACTCCAACGGATCCCGGGTAGGTATGGACGTAATTTTACAAATACTTTCGGTTCTGTTCGTTGTTTTGTGGACTGCCCGCCTCGCATCCAAGAAGCGCCGCAACATCCTGGTATGGGCTGGCGCGGCGGCGTTGCCGGCTATCGCGGTTGCAATGATAGACGCACTGCCGGAAGCGGTAACCATCTTGTGCATGGCGCCAATGGTGGCCCTCGTTTTCATCCCCTCCCGGCAACCCGAAGGCGTGGAAAACGATCTGGACAGCACGATTCACTGTCCCCGTTGTCAACACACACACGAACCGGGCCCGAATTTCTGCACCAATTGCGGCTGGGAAATCAGCCGCCCCTACGCCACTGATGAGGCCGTCGACACGGCCGGACAGCAACCCGATCCGGTGATGGCGTCGTCCGCTGAGGATGCGTTGAGCGCTCAGTCGGTTGCCGAACCTTCCGGCTCTCCCGTGACCGCTGACCCAGTGTTGTCCTCGGAGCAGGTTGAGGAATCGGGCGTGGGCGCCGCTGCGGCCGCCACGGCGACTGTTGATCCGGGACCGGCCTTCTCCGCGGCTCCCATGAAGATCAGCAAGCCTCTGACCGCCTCTGGCATGACCGAAGCCGGCTTGACCCTGTTCAATCAGGGAAGGGTCAGGGAGGCCGTTGACCAATTCACCAAGGCTATCGCCCTGGATCCCCGGTACCGGGAAGCATGGGCCAACCGCGCCAAAGCCTACGACCACTTGGGGTTGCGCGACAAAGCGGCCGCTGATCAGGCGCAACTGGAAGCCATCTGAGCAACATAGCGTCGCTCTTCGCAATTCGGTTCGCGCCCCCTATCCCTTCGCGCACGTCTCCGGTAGCCCGCTGAGAGGATCACCCTTCGCGCCACGGAGAAGGCCAATTTCCATCCCGGCGGCCCGAGACGACACACCGCCATTCAAGCCATCGCTTCGCGATAATGCTGACGCGGAACCGGTTCCCTTCTCTCTTGGTGTGAGATGGTTGGGCCGAGGGTCACGAATCTCCCGACAGACACGCTCTGAATGGTCGCACTCGCGCGTATCCGACTAGACGGCCATTATGTGGTATCCGGCGTCCACCGGCAGCACCGTGCCGGTCACCCCGGTTGACAGATCGCTGCCGAGAAACAACGCCGTTTTTGCGACCTCGTCGGCCGTGATGTTGCGCTGCAATGGCGCTCGCTCAGCGTGGGCCCGCTTCATGTCCAGAAACCCGCTGATTCCCCGGGCCGCAAGGGTATCAATTGGACCCGCCGATATCGCGTTCACCCTGATGCCATCGGCGCCGTACTCGTGGGCCAACTGCCGTACCTCGTGTTCCAGCGCGGCCTTGGCGGTTCCCATCACGTTGTACCCCGGATACACCCTGCTGGACGCGTCAAATGTCATTGCTATCACGCTGCCGCCATCCGTCATCAAAGGCGCGGCGTGGCGAACCATGGGCAGCAATGTGAAGGCGCTGATCTCAAGCGCCAGCCGAAAACCGTCGCGCCCCGTGTCCGCCAATCGGCCGGACAGGTCATCTCGGTTGGCGAACGCGATGCTGTGAACCAGCACCGACAGCGTTCCCATCTGCTTCCGCAGATCGTCGAAAACGCTTTCGATCTGTCCGTCCTCCGCCGCATCGCACGGCAGAATCACCGCGTCCTCCAGCGTATCCGCCAAACGCGCCACCCGATCCTTCAACCGGTCGTTTTGATAGGTCAACGCGATGCGGGCGCCGCTGTCGGCCAGGGTCTTGGCAATGGCCCATGCTATGCTGCGGTCGTTCGCAACTCCAAATATGACCGCATTGCGGCCGGTCAAATCTATCGGGTACACGGGACGCCTCTTCCTGTCGTGTTATTGTTCTTCCATGTTGACCCACCGTAGGGCCACATCCCTGGCCGGGCTGAGATCCGCTCGATGCATCCCGACCATCCGCGAGAACGCAAACGATCACCGGCTGAAATCGGGCGCAATCTGCTCCAGGAACGTCTGCATCTGCTCTTCCTGGCGGTAGGTTGCAAACCGTACGATGATCTGATCCGCGCCCGCCTCCGCATATTCATGCATGCGTTCGCGCACCCTTTCCGCCCCTCCGAACGGACCCCAACGGTCGCCCCAGATGTTCGCGCCATAGTAACCCAGCAGCCAATCTTCCGCTTCCGCTTCGCCGCGTACGGTATCTTCGTCCAGGTTAACGGTCAGGTACATGACCGAGGATAATTCGTCTGGGTTTCGGTCGTATTCCGCAGTGTAGCCGCGAACGGTTTCGTTCATTTCCACGAACTCGTCCGGCGTTGCGGAGATCGAGATTATGCCGTCGGACAACCGCGCCGCCCTGCGGGCCTGCCGCTCTCTCTGCGCGCCTTGCCCGTCACCCCGGCCATGCCAGTGGACTCCAAGGTACACCGGGACGCCTGAGGGCTGCACCGGCGTCGGTTCCATCACCACATCTTCCAACTCGAAGTGGCGACCCTCGAAGCTGAAGGGTTGACCGCTGCCCAAACCCTTGATGACCTGCAGCATTTCTTCCAACCGGGGCGCACGCGTCCGTTGGTTCACCTGGGCGTTACGCCACTCCGCCTGCTGCATGCCGTTGAATGCTCCGCCGACGCCCACTCCCAACTGCAGCCGCCCGCCGGAAATCAGATCCACCGTGCCCAACATCTGCGCCAGCAGGACGGGGTGCCTCAGCGACATCAGCATCACTGCCGTTCCCAGCCTGACCCGGGAAGTCCGCGCCGCAATCGCCGCCAGCGTCGTCATTGCTTCCAGTCGCGGTTTGGCCGTGAGACTGTCGCCCACCCACACCGAGTCTATGCCTGCTTCCTCAGCCCACGTCGCCAGCCGCAACACCGACTCGGCATCCGTGGGCTTTTTGTCTTCCAGCAGCAGGCCGCGTGTCGGCAGCAGACATCCTATTTGTACCTTCTGGCCCATCAAATCAAATCCTCACAATTGCAGTGGGGCGCGGTTGATGTCTCCCGGCTTGCGGCCCATCAACCGCTCCAGCAAACCCGGCTCCATGTGTTCGTATTCCTCCAGGTCCGACCCGTCGTCCAGGTCGAAACCCATGCCGCCGCTGTAATAGAACGCCACCGAAACCCCCATGCGAGCGGCGGTGCCGACATGTTTCCGAAAGCTGTTGCTGCCCAGTTCCGGCCGGAAGTAGGGTATCAAGTCATGGGGCACCAATATCGCGTTGGTGCCACCGTCGCGCCGCGCTGGCGACAGCGTAACGTTGTGTTGATGCTGCGCGCTGCGGATCAACTGGTGGATATCCGCCGGTTTGATGAACGGCAAGTCTCCAGGCAGATATAAAGCCGAAACTTCGCGCATCCTGGCGCTTTCAAAGGCTTTGGTCAGAGTGTCGTTCAAGTTGCGGCCCTGATCCTCCACCCACGTGGCGCCCAGCGTCCTGGACATATTGCGAATCCGGTCGTCGCCCCCGATGACCCAAAACGGATCCACACCCGCGCCGCGAACCGCCAAAAGCACCCTTCGCAGCATCCCGATGGTCAAATCCGCTCGGTCTTGCGGCCCCATGATGCGCTCCAGGCGCGTCTTGCACTGGGACAGCGGCTTCATTGGCACCACCGGCAGCACCGAGGGATTCTCGTTGGTTGTCGATTCCGTGATCATTCTGCTCGCTCCGCCGATTGGACCATCTGCAAAACCGTTCGCGCCAGGGCGACTTTGTCGTCATCCGTCTGCATGATTGTTCCCGTCACCGCGGCGCTCATCCCAACCTTCTCCACATCCTCCACCAAACCGCGGTCCTGACTGTCCAGCACCATCACGTCGCACAGACCCCGGTACTCCCGCGCCACGCCGGCCGCTGAAACCTCGGCGCCCAGTTCACCCATGATCTTGCCCGCTGGTCCGCGCACCGCATCGCCGCCCACAATCGGACTGACCGCAATCCGGCAACCCGTGTGCTCAGCGAGCATTTGCCTGACTCCCGGAATCGCCAGGATCGGCGCGACACTGAGGTGCGGATTCGACGGACAATACACGATGGCGCTTGCCGTACGCAACGCCGCCTCAAAACCGGGTGAAGGAGACGCCTTTTCCGATCCCCGGTATTCAATAGACTTGACTCTTGGGCCCGCCCGATTTTTCACGAAGTATTCCTGCATCGACAGCGTGCCGGCGTCCGTTACCAACGTCGTCCTCACCGGCTGATCACTCATGGGGATTATCCGGTGCTCGATGCCCAGCCGCCCAGTCAACTCGGCGGTCACCTCGGACAATGTCATGCCGCGCCGCAACAATTCCGTGCGCCGAATGTGCATTGCCAGATCGCGGTCGCCGAGGTTGAACCAGGTGTCCGAACCCAGGCGCCGCAGCATTCCCAGCGTCTCAAAGGTATCTCCGGATATACCCCAACCCATCTCGGGGTTATACCAACCCGACAGCGTGTAGGTCATCGTATCGAGGTCAGGCGATACGTGCAGCCCGTGAAACTCCTCGTCGTCACCGGTGTTCACGACGATGGTCAACCGATCGGCCGGCAGAACCTTCGCCAGACCCAGAGCCAGTTTGGCCCCGCCGACGCCGCCGGCCAGCGCCAGCACCTTTCCGGCCGA
Source organism: Dehalococcoidia bacterium (assembly GCA_963668585.1). Taxonomy (GTDB): domain Bacteria; phylum Chloroflexota; class Dehalococcoidia; order Lucifugimonadales; family UBA3495; genus Bin87. The sequence continues at coordinate 3,119,915 of OY764869.1, forward strand.
TAGCTCGCTCATGGACTAACTCGAGGGTTCCGCTGCGGCCCTTTCGCGTTGCTGGCGCGGATGCTCGAACCGGTAGTTTTCCATCTGCACCAGTTGGTTGTAGGAGCCGAAGATCTCCTCGACGTTGTCGCCCACCAGGTCCAACGGATCCAGCGCCTCGTCGGCTTCACCGTAAATCCGGCGCAAACCGTAGGTCGTGTAGCGCTCGGCCGGCGTCCGGCCCGCCTCGCGAATCATCCCCCGGAACTCTCCCGGACGCATCAACTGACCGTGCATGGCGCCCGCCGATGTTGAGATGCTTTCGTTGATCAACGTCCCGCCCAAATCGTTCACCCCGGCGTTCAGGAGCAACTGAGACATCCGACTCCCTTCCTTCACCCAGGACGCCTGAATGTTGGGGATCCAGTTGTTCAGCATGATCCTGGCGATGGCATGCACCTTGATGACGTCCATTCCCGTGGGCCCGGAGCGAACGCCTTCCACCGTCTGCTTGAAATACATCGGCGCTTCCGACGCCACGAAACTCAGCGGCACGAACTCCGTGAATCCGCCAGTGCTCTGCTGTATGTCCCGCAGCAGGGCGATGTGTCGCACGATCTGCTCGTTGGTTTCCCGGTGTCCAAACATTACCGTCGATGTCGTCGGTATCCCCAGATCGTGCGCCGTGGTGATCACTTCGATCCATTGGTCAACCGTGATGCGGCCGGGCGAGATTATGTCCCTCAGTTCCTGATCCAGCACCTCGGCGGAGGTTCCCGGCAAACTTCCCACCCCTGCATCCTTCAACCCCTGCAGATACTCACGGATGCTGCAGCGGGAACGGATCGATCCGTACAGCACCTCTTCCGGCGAAAAGCCGTGTACGTGCATATCCGGCAACTCTTCCTTGATGGCTTCGCACAGCCGGATGTACAGGTCGCCTTCCATCTGGGGGGGCAAACCCGCCTGGATGCACACTTCCGTGGCTCCGTAATCCTGCGCTTCTTTTGCCCGTCGTATGATCTCGCTGACCGGCAGGAAATACCCTTCCTCTTGCCGGAAATCGCGGCTGAACGCGCAGAACCCGCATCGCTTGATGCACACGTTGGTGAAATTCACGTTCCTGTTGACCACGTAGGTCACCAGATCGCCAACCACTCGCCGACGCAATTCGTCCGCCACCATGGTCGTTGCCGTGAACTCAGGCCCTGCCGTCGCAAACAGCAGGTCGGCATCCTCGACGCTGATGTCGTCCCCGGCCAATGCCCGGTTCAGCACGTCGGCAACGTCAGGCCGCAGCGCCGCCACGAGTTGCGTCAGGTTCGTCGGGGTGTCTTTGTCAATCTTTGCGGGCATAGCGTTGGATCCCCCCTTGCACGTATCCGTCCTGGTCAGTCAGGCGGAGCAGTTTCTCTTTCAGCATCGGCGGCAACGGCCAGTCCGACCCATTGGCAAAATATTCTGGATATACCGGAAGCCGGGGCTTCAGTTCAAAACCCGCCGCCTCCGTGCGTCGTTTCAATTCGGCCAACTGCGGCCACGGCGCTTCCGGATTCACGTAATCGATGGTCAGCGGAGATACGCCGCCCCAGTCGTTGATCCCGGCATCGAGATACCGTTCGTAGTCTTCGCTCAAATTCGGCGGCACCTGGATGTTGACGTTCTCGCCCAGAATCAACCGTGCCACTGCGGTGGTCCACATCAACTCGTCGCCGTCGGCATCCGGCACATCCGCCATGGGTGTGTCCGCTTTGGCCCGGAAGTTCTGGACGATCACTTCCTGGATGTGGCCGAACCGGCGGTGCAAGTCCCGAATCGCCAGCAGCGACTCCACGCGTTCCGTGCGGGTTTCGCCGATTCCGATCAGGATCCCCGTCGTGAACGGTATCCCCAATTCGCCGGCCATCTCCATCGTGCGCAACCGAACCCGCGGCCGTTTGCTCGGCGCAAATTCATGCGGGCCCCCGGCTTCGTACAGTCTCGGACTGGAACTCTCCAGCATGATGCCCACCGATGGGTTGGTGGACTGCAACGCTTCCAACTCCCGGCGGCTCATTGTTCCTGGGTTCCCGTGGGGGAGCAGGTCGGTCTCGTCAAATACACGGCGGCACATCTCGGCAAGGTAACTCAGTGTCGTGCGATGGCCCCGCGCCGCCAGCCAGTCTCCCGCTTCCGCGTATCGTTGTTCGGCCCGTTCACCCAGCGTGAACAGAGCCTCCGTGCATCCCAGCCTCTCGCCGGCCCGCGCCACCGCCAGCACAGCGTCCGCCGACATGAACAGTTCGTCTGCTTCCGCAGGCGACTGTCTGAACGTGCAGTAACCGCAAAAATCGCGGCATAGGCGCGTCAGAGGTATGAAGACCTTTGGCGAAAAGGTGACGGCCTTACCACGTCCTCGGTCCCTCAACTCCGCTGCCGCCGCGCACATTTCGGACAACCCGGCGCCATCGATACTCACCAGATTCAGCGCAGCGTCGTCGGATATGCCACCGCCTACCGCCATGCCGTCAGGGGAAGGCGATCTCGTGCTGTGGATGTGGGTGGCAATTGGGGAGGTCACGTCTTGGTTACCCGCTTCGGCAGAACAAACTCAAAACATTGTATGCATGCCCTGCGCAAGATTCAAGGCGACGGTTGATCCCTTCAATCAAAAATGGCACGTTATGTCAATCCAGGGGTAATTCCCACACGGTCAACCTTTACCGGTCGTTACATTATGTCAAATGGCGATAGCCCACGTGCTGCGCACCCGCCGCAGTCGGACGTCGATACTTGATGCCATCCCGGCGATGCCGGTTCCCTTACCGGAACGATTTCGCTAGCCGCCAAACAGTTGCGCCTGCCGTACATCATCGTTGCCGCCGCCCCAGGGCCAGCCCATGTATTCATACGCCAGGCGCGTCGCCATCCGACCCCTGGGTGTGCGCTCCAGGAATCCCTGCTGCAACAGGAACGGTTCCAGCACTTCCATCACCGTGCTGGCGTCCTCGCTCATCGACGCCGCCAGCGTGTCCAGGCCGACCGGCCCGCCGTTGAATTTGTGGATGATGCTGGTCAAAAGGCGGTGGTCCGTGTCGTCCAACCCCCGCGCGTCCACGCCCAGGCGATCCAGCGATTCCCGCGCCACCGGCCCGGTGATCTTGTTGTCCGCTCTCACCATCGCGTAGTCTCGCGCCCGCCGCAGCAACCGGTTGCCGATCCGTGGAGTCCCCCGCGACCGCACCGCCACCTCTCCAATGCCTTCGTCCTCAGCCTCTATGCCCAAAATCCGCGCCGACCTCTGGACCACCGTGGTCATGTCCTCGTCCGAATAGTAGTCCAGCCGGAAAACCGACCCGAACCGGTCCCGCAGCGGTGCGCTCACCAACGAGTAGCGAGTGGTCGCCCCCACCAGGGTGAACGGGTTGATCCGCAGGTTGATGCTGCGCGCCGACAACCCCTTGCCCACCACCCACGACAGGAAGAAGTCCTCCATGGCCGAATACATCACCTCCTCCACCGCCCGGTTGAGTCGGTGTATCTCGTCGATGAACAGCACATCGTTGGGTTGCAAACCGGTGAGTATTGACGCAACGTCGCTGGCTCGTTCGATCGCGGGCCCGGCGGTAATCTTGATGGACGCGCCCATCTCGTTGGCTATTATGTTGGCCAACGTGGTCTTGCCCAATCCCGGCGGCCCGTATATCACCACGTGGTCCAGCGGTTCCCCGCGCATCTTCGCCGCCTCCATGGCGATGCTCAGGTTTTCCTTGACCTGCGGTTGACCGACGAAATCACCCAGCCTGGCTGGCCTCAGCCGCGTGTCCTGATCTCCGTCATCCCCTTGAGATGCCGGCGAAACCGGTCGATCGAGCGCGTCGCCCGACCCTGCCGTCGCGTCTCCTTCCGTCCATTCAGTGGTCGCCATAACGGCCATATCATAACCGAAAACGCTAGACGGAACATCGAGCGGTTATGGTCTTTCCGTCTTGCTTCGTTCGCCGGGAGCCGGCCAAAAGATCGTCCTGAGCCGGTCGACAGATCATTGTCCGGCCGGTTGCTTTACCGGCCGACAACTATTGCGCAAACCTCCCGGCGGGAGTTGTCGCCTTTTGCCGGGATAGTCGCCTCGCTCTTGCCCTGCGTTGTGGGTCAGCCAGTATCCCGAGTGTCACCGTCATCCTGGCAATGCTCGAAGCAGAATCGTGAATGCTCGTGTGACTCAAACCCGCATCCGTGTGTAAATTCGCCATAAGTCTCCATCGCGCCAAAGAGACTCGAAAACACCCCGTGCTATACTTTGCCCATCCTGAAGAATTGGCCAGTCACATGACTACAACCACCACCGTGCTACACGGTTCCGACCTCCGCCAGGCAATGCTGGGCGCGGCCTCATACATGGAACTCTACCGCGACGCCGCCAACGCCCTCAACGTCTTCCCCGTGCCCGACGGCGACACCGGCACCAATATGCTCCTCACGCTGCGGGCCGGCATCGATCAGATGAATAAGGATGCCGACAAGCATTCCGCTGGGGATGTTGCCGATTCCATCGCGACGGGCGCTTTCTGGGGCGCGCGCGGCAACAGCGGTGTCATCCTCTCCCAACTGCTGCGCGGACTCGCCGATGGCGTGGCCGGTTCGGACACCATCGAAACATCCGACGCTGTCGCCGCCTTCCGCTCTGCCACCGATTCTGCCTACAGCGCGGTGAGTCAGCCCCGGGAGGGAACCATGCTGTCGGTAATCCGAGGCGCGTCCGATGCGGCGACCCGGGCCAACGACGCCGGCGAACGGGATGTGGTCGCGCTATGGAAAATCGCCTACGACGGAGCAATCGCAGCCCTCGCGCTCACCCCCGAACAACTCCCCGTGCTCAAGGAAGCCGGCGTCGTCGATTCCGGCGGCCTCGGCGTTGTTGCCATCATTGGCGGCGCGCTCAGGCACCTGGAGGGAGACACCGGCCCGGCGACCGATCTCAGTCTGCGCAGCGTGGGCGGCCTCATCGACCCGGCTCAAACCGCGTCCGTTTCCATCGACACCGATTTCCTGGACGCCCACGAGGACTCAGAATTCGGGTACTGCACCCAGTTCGTCATCCACGGCGAGGCTCTTCAGGTCGATTCCCTGCGCGCCGGCCTTGACGCCATCGCCGATTCCACCGTAATCATCGGCGGCGGCACAGCCGTCCGCGTCCATGTGCATACTGAGGACCCAGGGGCGGCTCTCACCTTCGGCGTTGCGCATGGTGAAATCGATGAAGTAAAAATCGACAACATGAGCCTCCAGAACCGCGATTGGGCCAGCGGCCATCGCCAGCGTTCCCGTCCCACCGAAATCAGACCCGGCGTATCCGTCGTCGCGGTGGCGTCCGGACCAGGCATCGCCGCCCTGTTCCAGGATGCCGGATGCTCCGCCATCATACCCGGCGGCCAGACGCTGAACCCCAGCGCCAACGAAATAATTGACGCTGCTCTCTCCGCCGGGTCCACCGACGTGATCGTTCTCCCCAACAACCCCAACGTGGTGCTCACCGCAGCCCAGGCCGCCGAAGCCCCAACGGAAGGGGTTATTCTCCACGTGGTTAACACCCGGTCCATGCCCCAGGGCACGGCCGCGATGCTGGGCTTCAACCCCGAAGTATCCGTGGCGGACAATCTCACCAGCATGGACCTGGCCAGTGGTTCCATCGAGACCCTGGAAATCACCCAGGCCGTCCGCGATTCAATAGTTGACGGCCAGCAGGTATTGGAGAATCAGTTCATGGCGATCCTCGACGGCCGGCTGGTAGCCCTCGCTGAAACCGCCGAAACCGCCGTGCTGCAGGGAATCGTCCACTCCGCCGTGAACGAAGACAGCATCATCACGGTATATCGAGGAGAGGGATCCGACGCAGGCCCGGCCGAGCAATTGCAGGAGACGCTGGAATCCACCTACGGCGGCGCCGAGGTCGAGGTATTTGCCGGGGGGCAACCTCATTATCCCTACCTGGTCTCCGTGGAGTAGCGGCCTGCCTGCCATAATTCCTGCATCATAATTCTTGTAAAGGAGCGATCAATATGGCCGTCAAAATTGTTACCGACAGCACCTGCGACATCGCCAGAGACGTGGTTGACCGCCTGGGCATCACCGTTGTTCCGGCCTACGTGATGTTCGGCGAAGAGTCATTGCGCCAGGGCATCGACATCATCCCCACCCAGTTTTACGCGCGGCTCACGTCATCTCCCCAACTCCCCAGCACTTCCCAGCCAACTCCGGGAGACTTTGCCGAGCGTTTCGAACCATTGGTATCCAATGGCGATCAGATCATCTGCATCACCGTGGCGCGACAACTGAGCGGGACCTACAACTCCGCCGTTCAAGCCGCTGCCCAGTTCGATGATGGCGCGGTGACCGTGGTTGACTCGAGCACCGCGTCCGTCGGACACATGCTGCAGGTCATCGCAGCCTCCGAAGACGCGGCCAGCCCGGATGCGACAGTGGAATCAGTCACCGCGGCCGCCAGCACAAGGGCCGCCACCGGCTTCGGTTTCACAATGGTGGACACGCTGGAATACCTACAGAAGGGAGGCCGTATTGGAAAGGCCCAGGCATTCATGGGCTCTATCCTCAAGGTCAAACCCATCCTCAAAGTGGCGGACGGCGAGGTGCTCCCGGTTGACCGGCCCCGCAATGTGCGCCGCGGACTGCAACGATTGGAAGAATTGGTGCGCGAGCAGGGCCCCGTTTCCAAACTCGCCGTCGCCTACACTACCGACGCCGCTCCGGCCGAAGAGATGCGAAACCGTTTATCAGATCTGGCTGCCCCGGAGCACACCTACACCGTACAGATCGGGTCAGCCATCGGTACCCACGTCGGCCCCGGAGCAGTCGCGGTGGCCACACTCCCCTGATTCTCGCAAGTCGCTGCCGGCATCGTCCGGCGCTGAATCCGGCTCCGACCCATGGACGCTGAACCCCGCGAAAACGAACCCGTCTGGCGGGACGCATTCCGCAAAATACTGGCCCTCGAAGAATACAAGGGCTTCGCCGACAACGCTGTCAGCGGAGGCATCCGCCGATTCCTTGATCGCTGGGACTCCGACCTCCGCGAATTCCTGCATAACGACAACCGCATCGGCCGGCTCATGGAACAGCCATACCGGGACCTGGACCACGAGCAAAGGCGCGCATGGGTCAACGGGTGGCGCGATGCCCTGGATGGCGCTACGACCGTAGTCGCAGAACCCTCCCCGCCTCTCGCCCCTCCTCCCACGCAGGCAGCCCCGGATGTGGATCCTCCGGAAGCCGCGCCCCCGCTTTTCGATCAACCCGGTTCGGCGCCGGACGTCCGCACCCGGCGTCGCCCTTACGTCCCGCCTGCGCCCGCTGCCAGCGGCTCGGACCCGGACCAACCGGTGGCGACGCTGCGGCGCATGGACGCCAAGACCGTCCAACGCCTGGAGCAGTTGGACGTGCGCTCCGTGCGCGACCTGCTGTATATGCTCCCCAGGCGTTACGACGACCGGGCAGATGTTGCCAACATCGCCGACCTGTATCCCGGCGCCACGTTCACCGTGGAAGGCAAGCTCGTCGACATCCGTTCGGCCCAGGTTGGGCAACGCCGGTTGCAACTGGCCGAAGGCGTCCTTGCCGACGACACGGGCCAGGTCGAGCTGCAATGGTTTGGGCAGGGTTACCTCGCCCGGTCCCTGCGCCCAGGCAGCGACATGGTTGTTAACGGCAAGGTTGAAATTCATCGGGGTCGCCTGTCTATCTCATCGCCCGACTACGACGTGGTGACCCAACGGCAGCCGCCCGTCAACGCCGGACGCATCACCCCCATCTACCGCTTGACCCAGGGAATGACCGCTCGAAACCTGCGCAGCCTCACTTGGCAGGCCATCGCCAAAAGCTTGCTCAAAATCGATGAGCCATTGCCGGATAACGTGCTGCAACGCACTGGCCTGGCCAAATTGCAGGACGCCCTCCGCGACGTGCATTACCCGCCCGATCTGGCGTCCGCCGACCGAGGCCGCCGCCGCCTGGCCTTCGATGAAATCCTGGCGTTCCAGCTTGCCATCCTGGGACGTCGCCGTCACCGGGAACGCAACGCTGAGGGCGTGCCGATCAAGTACCACGGCCCCACCGTCGACGGTTTTCTGAGTTCCGTGCCGTTCACTCCCACCGGCGCCCAACTGCGCTGCGTCAGCGAGATTCTCGGCGACCTGTCCCGTGGCTCCCCACCCATGAGCCGGCTCCTGCAGGGAGAAGTGGGCAGCGGGAAAACCCTCGTCGCGCTGGCCGCGATATTGGCGGTGGCTTCCGACCACCGTCAGTCCGCATTCATGGCTCCAACCGAGGTGCTGGCGGAGCAACACTTCCGCACCGTCGCCACGCTGTTGGAGGGATTCGATCAACCCCTGCAGCAGGACAACGTGCTGTCCGCATATCTTCCGAATCTGCGGCGCCCGTTCACTTTCGGCCTGCTCACAGGCAGCACTCGCGCCCGCCCTCGCCGTGAGTTGCTGCGCATGGCATCCGAGGGGCACCTGGATCTCCTCATCGGGACCCACGCCCTGATACAGGAAGGCGTGGACCTGCCCAATCTGGCGCTCGCCATCGCGGACGAACAGCACCGCTTCGGTGTCGAGCAGCGATCCGCGCTGAGAGGCGACGGCTCCGAGCAACCCCACGCTCTGATGATGTCGGCAACGCCCATCCCTCGCACCCTGCAGTTGACGCTGTACGGCGATCTGGACATTTCAACCATCGACGAACTTCCGCCGGGGCGGCAGGAGATTCTCACCCGCATTGTGCCCGACGACAAACGACACGCCGCGTACGGCTTCCTGCGCCAACAGGTTGATGCCGGGCGCCAGGCGTTCGTGATCTGCCCGCTGGTGGAAGAGTCGGACAAACTGGACGTTCGCGCCGCCGTCGATGAGCACAAGCGCCTGTCCGAAGACATTTTCCCCGATTTGCGCGTGGGCCTCCTGCACGGCCGGTTGTCATCCAGGGAAAAAGACCGGGTAATGCGCCGCTTCCGAGACGCCGAACTCGACATACTGGTCGCGACCGCCGTTGTTGAGGTTGGCATCGACGTACCCAACGCCAGCGTCATGCTGATCGACGGCGCAGACCGGTTTGGACTGTCTCAGCTACATCAGTTCAGGGGCAGGGTTGGACGCGGCGAGCACAAAAGCTATTGCCTGTTGATGTCCGAGTCCGAATCCGAACGCGCCCACGAGCGACTCAACGCCCTGGAGTCAACCCGCGATGGCTTCAAACTTGCCGAGGTCGATCTCCAGATGCGCCATGAAGGCGACATCTTCGGCACGTCCCAGAGCGGTGATCAGACGGTGCTGCGCATCGCCAACATTTTCGATCAGGACCTGCTGGCTCTCGCCCGCCAGGAAGCGGCCGCCATCATGGAAACCGACCCCGAATTGTCCGACCCAAAGCACGCCGGCATTGCGGCCGAGCGCGACCGTTTCCTCGACCGAGTTCAGGCCCACGTCAGCGACTGACCATCAATCAATCAATGGGTCGCTAGTCCTCTCCCTCGATGTCCCGGAACCTGTATCCCACGTTCCAGATGGTTTCCACGAACAGGTGGTCCGGGTCCTCGACTTTGGAACGCAATCGGCGTATGTGTACGTCCACCGTGCGGGTGCCGCCCAGATAATCGTAACCCCAAACCTGATTCAGGAGCGCTTCACGGGTGTACACACGGCCCGGGTTGGACGCCAGCAGCGTCAACAGTTGGAACTCTTTGTATGTCAGCGAAATCCTCCGGCCCGCCATCGTGACTTCGTAGCTTTGCAGGTCGATGGTCAACTCGCCCACCCGCACCACCTGATCCGTGCCACGCCCGTTGCGGCGGAACACAATCTGGCCCACCCGAGCCAACAACTCCGCAGCGTCAATCGGAGTTACGATGAAATCGTCCGGATTTATCGTCGGGTCGTACTGACCAAGTGAAACCGTGTCCATCACGAGCACGGTCGGGAGGCTCAACTGGCTGACCTGCTCGATCACCGACTGGGCGCCTATGCCCACCGCCGACAGATCCAGCAGTACCGCGTCCAGTCGCGTGGTATGCGCGACGTCATCCAATTCGACCAGATCGCTGCCGGCCCGACACGTGAGGCCCGAGGCGCTGATTTGTTTTACCAGCGACACCATTCCCTCACCGGGACGAGTCAGAAGGAACACGTTGTACAAATTAACATCCCGTCAACGCGACGGAACCGGTGTCCGTCTTGCCCGCAATTCGATGCGTGTGCCTGGTCTGCGGGCACATTTTACTGTTTCCCGGAAAATGTCACAAACGCCCCAGCAACGTCGCAGTCCGCGAATCGGAAGCGAAGTCAACCTTTACGCCTGGCAGAGCGCAACTGGCCGCTGGATCCGGCAAATGTCCAGGCTGATTTGTACGGTGATTGCGCTGGCCTTGCCTCGCCAAAATTGACGCTGGCGCGTCCGCTGTCTATTATGACCCAATGCCGGCGCAATTCTAGCATAACCCACCGCTGCTGGTATCCCATTTGCTGACGCACGAACCCCCTCACGCCACGGAGTTCCATATGAGTACTGCGACGCTATTGCCCGCACAACCGGCGCAGATCCGCCGCATAATTCGCGCCGGCGAGTATGACGGCGTAACGTCCGGCCTCGCCAACGGCCACGTGCAGGCCAACCTGGCCGTCCTGCCCCGCGATCTGGCCTTTGACTTCCTGCTGTTCTGCCAGCGCAATCCCCAACCGTGCCCGTTGCTGGAAGTCGTCGAAGCCGGGTCGGTTGAGCCGTCCTTCACGGCCCCCGGCGCCGACATCCGCACCGACATACCCGCATACCGCATCTACGAGCGCGGCGAAATGATCGGCGAATTCCAGTCCGTCGCGGATTTTTGGCGCGAGGACTTGGTGTCGTTCCTCCTCGGTTGCAGTTTTTCCTTCGAGTCGGCCATGTCCGACTCAGGCATACCGCTGCGCCACCAGGAGGCGGGCAGCAACGTGCCGATGTTCATCACAAATATCCCGACGCGTCCGGCGGGAATGTTCTCAGGGCCAATGGTCGTGAGCATGCGGCCAATTCCTCAGGAGCAGATCGTCCGCGCCGTCCAGGTCACCTCCCGCTTTCCCGACACCCACGGCGCACCCGTGCATATCGGCGATCCATCGGCCATCGGCATCCGTGACATCTACGATCCCGAGTTTGGGGAGGCGGTGGAAATCCGCGCCGGCGAAACTCCCGTCTTCTGGGCTTGCGGCGTGACGCCCCAGGCTGTCGCTTTGAATTGCAAACCCCCACTGATGATCACCCACGCTCCCGGCAAAATGTTCATAACCGACCGCCGCGATTCCGATTACGCAGTGATCTGACGGCTCTTGCGCATCGGTTCCTGCGCCGCCCGAAAAATCGACCCGGCGGCACGGCCTCGATGCGCTACTCCTGGCCGGGTTTGAACCGGGCTGAACTTTCGCCGACTCCGCTGGATGGGACCTGCAACCACCGCGATTCCGACACTGCCTGCGTTGACGTTTCCCCCAACCGCACATCGCATACAAACGCCACAGTGAGGCTTCCCGATGCCAACCATCGAAGACATCGTCCTCAATCACGACCGTAGGGGCATCAATGCCTTGCGCCCTCACCTCCCTGACGATTTCTGCACCCAGGCCGCGCAGTATCTCCTGGAGAACCCCGGGCCCGTCATCATCGCCACCGGTTTCTACATCATCATGAGTGATGCCCCCGAAACCGACGGCCCTCCCGGCGCTTTCGCCATCGGCGATGCCATCCGAGCCCTCGGACACCCCGTGGCCTACGCGGCCGACGCGCCGGTATCGGGCATGATGGCCGGCTGGCTCGCCCAGCGCGGCGACTCTTCGCCCGTCATTGAGTTCCCCATCAGCGACGACGCCGCCGGAAACTACCAGTCGGCGAGGAACGCCATCGCCGAGCATCAACCCGCGCTGGTTATCTCCATCGAGCGCTGCGCTCCCGACGCCCACGGCATATACCGCAATATGCGCGGCGTGGACATATCGGATCATACCGCCCGCATCGACAGGCTGTTCGAGCTTGGCATCCCCTCCATCGGAATCGGCGACGGCGGCAACGAAATCGGCATGGGCAACCTCCTCGATATCGTCGAGTCCGCAGACCTGCTCCCCGACTACCCTGCAATCACCACCTGCAACCAGCTCATCGCGTCCAGCACCTCAAACTGGGGCGGGTATGGCCTGGTCGCTGCGCTGTCCGTCGCGGTCGGACGCAACCTGCTCCCCGACATCGACGCCGACACCGCCTGCATCCGTTACCTCGTCGACTCAGGCGCGGTTACCGGAGTCAGCGGCGCCCACGAATATCAGGTGGACGAGTTCACGCTGGAAGAAAATGCCGCCGTCCTCCAGGAACTGCACGACTACGTGATTTCAAACTTGGGCGGCTGAAGCCACGAGGACAACCTGTGGGCAATTGCAGACACTGCGGCCAGAAGGCCGGTTTCCTGCGTCGCAGCCACAAGGACTGTGACGACGCCTACAAGGCCGGCCGCGACCGGATGGTTGCCATGGTGGCTGAAGCCGCCGGCCAGCCTGAGTTCAACGAGAGTTCGCTGCTGACGAATCTGTCCCAGGTGGCCAACCAGTCGTTTGTTGACGAAGACGGCATCCGCGCTGTCATCGCTGAGGGTTGGCGTCAGGCGGTCCACGAGGGACTGGCTGACGGCATCTTGACCCAGGGCGAAGAGGCGCGACTCCGCGAATTTCGTGAACAGCTCGCTATCAACACAGCCGATACCGGCGGCGACGAGACCATCGAACAACTGGACCGCGCGGCCCGCGCCCGCCTCATGACCCACGCGCGGCTTGCCGCCATATCACCCTCCGGCGGCGGTATGCACCTTGAATCCCTACAAAGCGCCCTCGACGATTCAGGTCTCTCGGCCACCCATGCCCGGTCGCTGCTGGTACAGGGATGGGAAGCCGCGGTGGAAACGTCTCTGGAAGACGGCGTCTTATCCGTGGACGAGGAACACACCCTGATTCAATATCTGGACCGTTTCAACCTCGAACAGGCCGACGTGAACTCCAACGGCGCATATCGCAACATGATCCAGTCGGCCGTCATCCGGGAGGCCGCTGAGGGGGTCATCCCCAACCGCCTGGGCGACATTCCCGCGGTCCCGTTCAACCTGATGAAGTCAGAGCAACTGGTGTGGGTCATCGACGACGTGGACTACTATGAGGTCAAAACCCGGCGTGAACGCCGTGGAACCTCTCATGGCCTGAGCATTCGGGTCGCCAAGGGACTCTACTATCGCCCCAGCGCCTTTCGCAGCCGCGCCGTTGAATGGGAGGAAACCGTCCACGAGGACACCGGGGTGCTGGGCGTCACCAGCAAGCACATCTATTTCCACGGGGAGCGCAAGCGCTTCCGCATCCGCTATGACCGCATTGTGTCGTTCGAGCCATTCAGCGATGGCATCGGAGTGATGCGCGACGCCCAAACCGCCAAGCCGCAATCCTTCCGCACCGGCGACGGCTGGTTCATATACAACCTGGTCACCAACCTGGCCCAGAACTGGTGAATCCCGGCCTTCGGGCATCCCGGGCGCGCAGCAGGTATTCCGGCGGCTTTGAAGCATACATTGCCCAACGCTGCCGCCTGCCGAACGGAACGGCGACCTACCTCACCGCAAGCATCTTCTCCTCGGTAATGATGATCTTCTTGAGTTCGAGCATCTCGTCCCGAAGGTGAGCGGCCTTTTCAAACTCCAACCCGCGCGCGGCTTCCTTCATCTGAAATTCGAGATCTTTCACCACGCGGTACATATCGTCGCGCGTCATTTCCTCCCGCGCCACCTGGTACGACGCCTTCGTCTCCGCGACGCCGCGCAGTCCCTCGGTGATGTCCCGCACCGCCTTGTGAATTGACTGCGGTTCGATGCCGTGTTGCTTGTTGTGCGCGTCCTGTATGCCGCGCCGCCGGTACGTTTCATCAATCGATCTCTGCATCGAATCGGTGACACGGTCGGCGTACATTATCACGTGCCCCGACGCGTGCCGCGCCGCGCGGCCAACCGTCTGGATCAACGAGGTGGTGGAGCGCAGGTAGCCTTCCTTGTCGGCGTCCAGGATCGCCACGAGGCTCACCTCTGGCAGGTCCAATCCCTCCCTCAAAAGGTTGATGCCAACCACCACGTCGTACACGCCCAGCCGCAGGTCGCGCAGTATCTCCACCCGGTTCAGCGTCTCGATGTCCGAGTGCAGGTAGTGGTTCCGGATGCCAGCTTCCGACAGGTAGTCGGCCAATTCCTCGGCCATGCGCTTGGTCAGCGTCGTCACCAGCACTCTTTCCTTGCGGTCAATCCTCTGGCGGATCTCATGCAGCAGGTCGTCAATTTGACCGGAGGTCGGCTTCACTTGAATGGTGGGATCCAGCAACCCGGTGGGCCGGATCACCTGCTCCACGATGGTGCTGGTGCGCTCCAACTCCAACGGACCCGGCGTCGCCGAAACGTACACCACCTGGTTGATATGATCCTCAAACTCATTGAATTGGAGGGGCCGGTTGTCCAGGGCTGAGGGCAATCGGAATCCGTATTCCACCAGCGTCGTCTTGCGCGATATGTCGCCGTTGTACATGCCGCGCACCTGCGGCAGCGTCATGTGCGACTCGTCAACGAACATCAGGTAGTCGTCGGGGAAATAGTCCAGCAACGTCCACGGAGGGCTTCCCGCCGGACGCCGCGACAGATGCCGCGCGTAGTTCTCCACGCCGGCGCAGAACCCGGTCTGGTCCATCATCTCCATGTCGTAACGTGTGCGTTGTTCCAGCCGTTGCGCTTCCAGCAGTTTGCCCTGCCGTCGCATTTCGTCAACCCTCTCGTTCATCTCCGCTTCGATGTCGATCAGCGCAGCATCCAGCTTTTCCCGGCTGGTCACGAAGTGCTTGGCGGGATACACCGAAAACTCCTGACGTTCGTTCAAAACTTCACCCGTCAGCGTGTCCAGCGTCAGGATGCGTTCCACTTCGTCGCCGAAAAATTGCACGCGCACGGCGAATTCCTCGTAGGCCGGCACAATTTCCAATGTGTCGCCCCGCACCGTGAAGCGGCCTCGAGCGAGGTCGGTGTCGTTGCGTTCGTATTGCATGTCGATCAACTGTCGGAGCAACGCCCGCCGGTTGTATTCTTCCCCAACTTCGATGCGCGCCACCATCTCGAAATAGTCCGAAGGGTCGCCAAGACCATAGATGCACGACACCGAAGCCACGATGAGCGTGTCCCGCCGGGTCAGCAGCGAGGTTGTGGATGCCAGCCGCAACTTGTCCAGTTCTTCGTTGACGCTGCTGTCTTTCTCAATGTATGTATCCGACCGCGGTATGTATGCCTCGGGCTGGTAGTAATCGTAGTACGACACGAAGTATTCAACCGCGTTGTGCGGGAAAAACTCCTTGAACTCCGTCGCCAGTTGCGCGGCCAGAGTTTTGTTATGCGCTATCACGATGGTCGGCTTTTGGACTTCCTGCACGATGTTCGCCATCGTGAAGGTCTTGCCGCTTCCGGTAACGCCCAGCAGCGTCTGGTTCTCCAGCCCTTCGCGCACACCGGCCGACAGGCGGGCCACTGCCGGTTCCTGGTCACCCATCATGCCAAAATCGGCTACTAGCTGAAAATCAGGCATACTCGTCGACTCCCCGTCGTTTCACCAGATTATACGCCAATCCCAAATGCCAAAGGCTTCAAGACGTCAGGGCAGAAGATCCGCGTTCGCACACCCGACCGCCGCTGTCGCCACGGTTGCGCATCTGGCCAGCCACTTACCCCCCGCCAGCAGACACCAACGCCTGCCGGATTTTGTCTTCCACCGATGCATCCGCCGGCAACTCCAGCGCCGCCACCGCCTGCCGCGCATCCGCAAGCGGCATCCCCAGCGCCGTCAGAGCCTCCACCGCCTCCGCATCCGTGCCGCTTGTGATCGCGCCTGCCGGAACCGCGCCGTCTGCCTCGGGAAGTTTGCCGCGCAACTCCAGCACAACACGCTGCGCGATTCGTCGCCCAACGCCCTGCGCCCGCGCCAACGCCACCACGTCCTCGGATGCCACCGCCTGACGGAACCCGTCTTCGCCCAGTTCCGACAGGATCGACATCGCCGAGCGTGGCCCCACGCCGTTCACTCCATTCAACGCGCCGAATAGTTCGACCGACCCGGCGTCGGGGAACCCGTACAGCACAGGCTGCTCGTTCTGGATCCGCAAAACCGTGTGCAGCCGGATCGGGTCTCCCACACTCCCCAACTGCGCCACGGCCGAAGCCGGCACGTTCACCTGCAGGACAATCCCGCCCACCAGGACGTTCACCCAGTCCGCGCCGACTGCCTCCAGCGCGCCATGCACGCCCACCAACACCGGCTAAAACACCTCGCCGGGCGCGATCTCTCGTGACCGGAGTCCGTCGCCCTGCGCCTGCTGAAGATGGCAAAGGGCCACTGCCAGCGCGTCGGCCGCGTCAGATTCCGGCATATCGCTGAGCCCCAGGGTTGACACGGTCATGCGCTGCACCTGTTCTTTGGTCGCTGCGCCATAGTCGGTGACTGCCCGTTTCACGCGCGCCGGAGCATACCGATGCACCGGCACGCCCTGGCTGGCGGCCCCGATCAGCACCACCGCCTGCGCCTGCCCGATCGCCAACGCGGATTTAACAAAAGCTCTCTCGCCCCTGCCCACGAAGGGATCCTCCACCGCCACTGCATCCGGGTGGAAAATATGGATCATATTCAGGATATGGGTATGCAGTTGGTACAAACGGTTTTCAATAGGCATTGACGCCGGCAGCACGACCACGCCGTAGTCGTCCGCTTCCGGCGTGGGATCGGCGTCAACCACCGCGTACCCCATCCTTAGGGTTCCAGGGTCAATGGCCAGCACCCGCATCAGGCGGAACCGTACCGCTCCAGCACCTCGGCCGGGAAGTCCGCGTTCGTATAGGCCTTCTGCACGTCCGCCAACTCTTCCAGGGTGTCCAGCAGCCTGAGGGTCTGTTCCGCTGCCCGGTCTTCCAGGGGGATCACCGTCTTGGGGACCATGGCAACGTCCGCCGACGCCGGTGTAGCTCCCTCGCTTTCCAACGCCGATTTCACCGTCAACAGATTCTCCGGCGCCGTGTACACTTCCAGGATCCCGTCCTCGAATTTCACGTCGTCCGCCTCGGCATCGATCGCGGTCAGGCTCAACTCCTCGGCGACACCTTCATCATCAATCTCCAGCGTGATGACACCACGGCTGTCGAAATTCCACGCGACGCATCCGGCCTCACCCAGGTTTCCGCCGCCCTTGTTAAACGCCGCCCGGACTTCCGACGCGGTCCGGTTCCGGTTGGTGGTCAGAGCCTGCACCAGGATCGCGCCGCCGCTGGGCCCGTACCCCTCGTACGTCACCTCTGCCAGATCCTCCATGCCTTCCCCGCCTTCGCCGGTGGCCCGTCGTACGGCTCGGGTAATGCTGTCCAGCGGCATGTTGTTGGCCTTCGCCTGGTCGATGGCGATCCTCAGCCGGAAGTTCATGTCCGGGTCGCCCCCGCCGCCTTCTTTGGCCGCCAGCGAAATGTTCCTCGCCAACTTGGTGAACAGCGCGCCCCGTTTGGCGTCCGCCGCTCCCTTCGCACGCTTGATTGTTGACCATTTGGAGTGACCAGACATCAGACACCTCCTTGCGCTTCGATCCGCCGCCTGCATCAACCGATGGTGGCTCGGTTTCACCCATCCGCCGCCAGCGCATTTATTACTCAATGCAATTTGTAACATCACGATTCTAGCATTGGCCGCGCAACGCGGTCAAAACCACCACGATTTCCACGAGACGTTTCGGTCACCGCCCATGGGCCATTTCGCCAACTGACTTGACTGCGGCGGCAATTCCCAGGGAACGTCGCCATGATTCATCCCGACCACATTCTCTACCTGTTGAAAGCTCGAACCCGTCGGCAAGGTTGTATGGAAGCCCTGCTTATCCTAAAATGACCGCACGATTCGCAGCGATCTTGCACCAGATGATTGGCGCAACCGCGCCGTCCAACGCCCGGAGGCATACCCATGATCACCACTTTTGACAGTCTGTACGCGGGCCACGTTGACATGGACAACGTCGGCTATGGTGGCACCGCAGTCAACGACCGCACCTTCTCAGATGAATACCTGGCCTCGGCATTCGACAAGGGCGTAGCCATCGCCCAGACCCTCGACAAGAATGGCTACGACACCTTCTGGATGGCCGAGCACCACTTCCAGCCTGAAGGTTACGAGTGCATCCCGAACCTCCTGATGTTCATCGTCCACCTGGCCCACGTCACCGAGCGTTTGCGGTTCGGCTGCGGCTTCAACATCGCCCCCATGTGGCACCCCCTGCGCCTCGCCGAGGACTTCGCCATGGCCGACTGGCTCACCAAGGGCCGCGTCACCTTCGGCGTCGGTCGCGGCTACCACACCCGCGAGGTCGAGTCCTTCGGCTCCCCGCTCATGGATCAGCCCGCCAACCGCGAACTCTTTGAGGAACAGGTCGAGGTCATCTTCAAGGCGTTCAATGAGCGTTCCTTCTCCCACCAGGGCAAGCACTTCAACTTCCCGCCGCAGGTTCCATACCGGGGCTACGAACTTGAAGAGATTACGCTGGTTCCTCGTCCCAAGACTCTTCCCGTGGAGACCTGGCAGCCCATCCAGGGCGGCACCGGGCGCGCTCTGGAATTCATGGCGCAAATGGGTATAAAAGGCGTCATCGGCGGTGGTTCCTCCGAGGGCGGCGCCATGGACGGCATCATGCACGCCTATCGTGATGCCCTGGTGCGCCACGGCAAACCCAATGCTGAACTGGGCGAGGATCTCGCCGTAGGCTTCCACTTCCAGATCGCTCCCACCGTAGAGGAGGCTGCCCGCACCGCCGGCCGATACTACGAAGAAAACCTCAAGATGTTCGGGCCCTTGCGCCTGACCCGCGGCCTCACCGAACAGCAGATTCGGGATATCAGCAACCCGGAGATCGCGCCCAACGCCGGGCTCCCCACCATTGAGGATGCCATCGAAAACGGCAGCGTGCTCGCCGGACCGCCGGAACGGATCATCGAACAACTCAAGAGCGTTGAAGAGCGCTACCCCGGCCTCCGGCGCGTTCAGGTCGGCCAGCCCGTGGGCACTCCCCAGGCCATGATCCTGGAGCAACTGCAGTGGTTCGCCGAAGAGGTGATGCCAGCCTTCAAGGATACCAAGGTCGAAGTCTCGGTCCCCGCCGACAACTGACCCGAACCAAAATCTTCAGCCAAGCGATCCTGGGGCGAATGATCATTCGCCCCTTTTCGTTGCTGGCCGGTTGGACCCCGCGGCGTCGTTGCGCAATTTCCTGAATTGATGACACCGGCACGCGGACACTGGCCGCACGCGTTGTTATGCTGTTAGCGACAAATTATCTCGGAGGTTTTATATGCCTGACATTAGCGAGTATCCACCGGGCTCTCCATCGTGGGCAGACCTGCTTGCCCACAACGGACAGGCCGCGAAAGACTTCTACACCAGCCTTTTCGGATGGGAATTCCAGGATCATCCTGCCGGTCCCGGCATGACCTACACCATGTACACCCAAAATGGCAAGGCGGTCTGCGCTTCCGCAGAAGCCGGCCCGGGACAGGAAAATCTGCCCCCTCATTGGAGCGTGTACGTCACGGTGGACGACCTGGAAGCCGCCGTCGAACGCGCCAAGGCGGCCGGCGGAACCGTGATCTTCGACCCGTGCGACGTTTTGGACGTGGGCCGGATGGCCATCATCCAGGACAGGGAGGGCGCTTTCCTTCGACTGTGGTATCCCCTCAAGCACGCCGGCGCAGGGGTGCTCGGCGAGCCCGGCGCGTTGACCTGGTTCGAGCTTGCCACTACCGACGTCGATTCCGCCAAGGCTTTTTACTCCGCCACACTGGGAGTGGAAACCGTCCCTGATCCCGATACTCCATTCGAGTACACTCTGGTCAAAGTCGCGGGCAACCCAGCCGCTGGCATCCTCAAGATCGGTGAAGACTGGGGCCCTGTCCCGCCCAATTGGGGGATTTACTTCGGCGTCGATGACGTTGATAGCGCCGTGGCCAGGGCCAAGGAACTCGGAGGCAACGTTATCGTCGAACCCAGGGAAATTGCCGACTTCGCCCGCTTCTCCGTCCTCCAGGACGCCGAGGGCGCCGTGTTCTCCGTCCTTCGGCTGAACGAGTGGTAAGACCTGCCTGACCTCGGTTCGCGAACGCAGGGGCGGGTCTGAGACCCGCCCCTGTTGCACCCTCCTACGCCAGCGTCCCCGGTGGATACTTTTCGAGCCACCACCGGGCTATCTCATCGCGCCGCGCGAACCAAACCCCGGGATGGCTCTTGGCGTACCGCAGGAACCGGTCCAGGGCCCTGGACCTCGCCGGCCGCCCCGCGATGCGGCAATGCAGACCCACCGACATCATTTTCGGGTGCGTCCGCCCCTCATCGTAAAGCACGTCGAACGTATCCTTGAGATATTCGTAGAAATCGCCGACGCTATTGAGTCCGCCCCGCCAGAACCGGGCATCGTTGGTCTCGAAACTGTACGGCAGCACGGGCCACGGTTTTCCGCCCACCTCCGTGTAATACGGCAGGTCATCATTGAAAACCCCGCTGTCGTAGATGAACCCGCCGTTGGCCACCACCAAATCCCTGGTGTTGACACTGGGCCCATAGCGGGTGAACCACCCCACCGGCCGCACCCCCGTCGTTTCGGTCAGCGATTCCACCGTCTTGCGGATCGCTTCGGCTTCTTCGGCGCGCGTCTTGCTGTGGTATTCCTCCCAGCGATAGCCGTGTCCGCAGACCTCGTGTCCGCGTTCCACCACGGCCCGCGCCACCTCCCGGTTGCGCTCCATCGCCACCGCGCAGCAGAAAAAAGTGCTCTTAACGTTGTACCTGTCCAGCAGGTTGAGGATGCGCCACACGCCTACACGGCTTCCATATTCAAAGAATGATTCGTTGAACAGGTCCCTCTGACCTGGCGGTATGGGAGAAGGCACTTCGTTGTTCGACTCGTGCGCCGCGTCCCCGTCCAGCAGCGATGTCTCGCTCCCTTCCTCATAGTTCACCACCACCGACACCGCGATTCGGGCGCCACCCGGCCACTCAACCACTGGCGGATTGGCTCCGTAACCTACAAAATCACGTTGCTGATCAGTCATTTGCACTTCCCATGGATGCTTCTGCGTGTGGATGCTTCTGCGTGTTGGTTATTGCTCCGGCATCCGTATCGCCTTGGTCACCGGGCGGTTGTATGGCCGGGGCGGGCAATACGCCGACCGGGACCGCGCCGGGTCTCCCGCCACGATAATCATCACATTGTCAGGGTCCCGAACCACCGGCAGCATCGGCTCAGGCTCGGTGGGATCCTCAGCGTCCAGCCACTTGGGCCAGAAGTACGGCTCGCCGGCCTCAACGTTCCGTCCGTAACGCAGTTCCTTGTAACGGCGCACCCGTTGGATTGGGATTCTCGCCTTCTCGTACAGGTATAACTGCACGTCGCGTTTGGTCCAGCCTTCGTCATGCAATCCGTGGGCGATCAGAGGGCTGACGACTGCCAGCATGTGGCCCCCGTGGATCATGTTGTGGTTCAGGTTGCGCAGTGAGTCGGCCAGGATCCACAGTGCGAACTCCATGCTCCCCGAACCGGCCGGATTGTTGCCGCGCGGCGCATCGGCCGCGAATACGGTAACGCAACTCTCCCCTGACTCATGCCCGAAATCGGTGTGTATCGGAGCCCACGGAGTATCCACGTCGGCCCCAATGCAGTAGGAGTATTTCGACGGGGAGCCCAGGGTCGCCTTGTCACCGGTGTCCGGTCTCCCGTCGCCCAGGTTGATCATCATCAGCCGCAGGGCGCGCCCGATGGTGGCGTTGGCCCGGCTGCCGTGTCCGAAAAGGCCAACGCCGTGGTTCAGCCCAACCTGCTCTACGATGGGCCCGCTGACTATGATGAGCGGTGCCGCCGGATCACTGGTCGCTTGCAATCCCCGCATATCCAGCCGTTCATCCAGCGCCGCCTCTACAGCCGCCACCACAATCGGCATATACTCGGGCCGGCAACCTGCCATGACGGCGTTGGTGGCAATCGCCTCGACGGTAACAACCCCCATCCGCGGCGGCATGAGGCCCAACACTTCCCCGCCGTCACGACCGGAAGCGGCGACAAATTCAGCGACGGCGTCTTCGGTGGGCGGAACAATGGGCAACCCGTCCGTCCAGCCATTCTCGAAATAGGTTTCGATGGTGTCCAGGGCGCCCTGAACGGTGTCCAGCCCGGTCAGTCGGGCAGTGCTTTCCTGGTCCGGCATATTGGAAGGGATAGGAGAGTTCAGCGTTGACCGGCGGTTATCGCAGCCACCACCTGCTCGGCGACCACTCTCGCTCGCGCGGCCGCCGCAACCTGATCTCCCAGCGGATGCGGAATTGTGACCAGGGGAAGCCCCTCAAGGTGATTGGCCCGGGCTATCGAATCGGCCAACCGCACAAAGTTGGTCGTAGCCACCACCGCCGCCGGTTTCCCGTGGTCCTCAAAGTTCACTGCGTCGAGCATACTGCCCGAGGTGCAGGACCCTCAAAGCGCAACGCCTGCGATCAAAAAGTCCGCTTCGGCATCCATCGCAGCGATCACGCTGGATTCAGCAGGGCGCGTGGACGTGAACTTGGTTCGCAGCACCACCCTTTCCACGCCATATTCTCGTTCCAGAGTCTCGGCCAGGCTGGCGAAGAAATAGCTGGACGTGTCGTTGCCGTTGTCCAACAACCCCGCCACTTTGCCCGCCACGGTATCCAAACGCGCCGTCAATTGTCGTTCCACCTGTTGCACAAATCCTGTGGGGTCAAGGTAGGTTACTCGCCCAATATCAGAAACTATGGCTGTGCGCGCTTGCATATCGCTACCCTCGGTTGCGTTTCCCGCATGATACCACGCCCGTGTGCCGCTGCTCACGCGTTCGAGTTTGGTGCGTGGGTTCGTGGGGAACAGGATTCACGGGCCCTCAGGCCCGGGGGCGTTCCCCAAGCAGACAGGCGTTCCCCATGCAGACAGGCGTTCCCCATGCAGACAATTGAAGTCGTGCCAATCCCCAAATCCCGATAATCCTGATCCCGGCGATTTCCAAAACTTGGTAGGCGCGGGGCGTTCATTGTTCTGGACATTTCACGCCGCACGGTACAGAATGACAAAATAACTCGCTGAAATCCTGCATCAATTCGGAGACCGCAGCATGACAACCAGCGCCACATCCGCCAACCTCTCGCCGCTCCTTTTCTTGGAGCGCAGCGCGGCCGTCTATCCCGACAAAGCGGCGTGTATCTACAACGGAGGCGTCACCACGTACGCCCAGTTCTACGATCGCGTCCTCCGACACGCCGCTGCCCTCCAGGGTATCGGAATCCGTCCCGGAGACAGGGTGGCTTACCTGTTGCCTAATCTGCCGTCCATGCTGGAAGCCAATTTTGCCCCCATGGGCATCGGCGCCGTTCTGGTTGCGCTCAACATTCGCTTGTCTCCTCGGGAAATCGCCTACATCCTGAACCATTCCGGCGCGAAGGCGCTGGTGTTCGATTCCGAGTTGTCCGACACGGTAAGGCAGTTGCGCCCCGATTGTCCCGGCGTGGAGACATACGTCCAGGTGCGTGATACCGTTCCGCTGGCGACCGACATCCCCGGCCCCGAATACGAGCAGTGGCTTGCCTCCGCTGAACCCATCTCCCAATTGCCCGGCACGGCCACCGAAACCGACACGCTCACTATCAACTACACCTCCGGCACCACCGGCATGCCCAAGGGCGTCGAATACACTCCCAGAGGCGCCTACCTGAACGCCCTCGGCGAGGCGATGGAAATGGGCATGAACTGGCGCAGCAAATATCTGTGGACATTGCCCATGTTCCACGCCAATGGCTGGTGCTTCCCCTGGGCCGTAACGGCGGTTGGCGGCGCTCACGTTTGCCTGCGCCGCGTGGACCCGGCTGAGGTGTATCGCCTGATACGCGAGGAATCCGTTTCCCACCTCTGCGCGGCGCCCACCGTCCTGACCGGCCTGTACGCCGCACCGGAAGCGGCCTCCGCCGACCTGTCCGGACTGACCATCATGACCGCCGGCGCGCCGCCGGCTCCCCAGGTGATCCGCACCATCGAGGGTATGGGGGCGGAGATCATCCACGTTTACGGTCTCACCGAAACCTACGGCCCCTGCACGGTGGCCGCCGCGCAACCGGAATGGGACTCTCTGCCGCCTGACGACCTCGCCCGGGTGAAGGCCCGACAGGGAGTTCCCTTCATGGTGTATGGGACCGGGCTGCGCGTGGTTGACGAAGACATGGCCGACGTCCCGCGCGACACCGAGACCATGGGAGAGGTCGTCATGCAGGGCGATGCAGTGATGAAGGGGTATTACAACGACCCTGACGCCACCGCCGAAGCCTTCCGCGGCGGCTGGTTCCACTCCGGAGACCTGGCCGTCTGGCACCCCGACGGGTACATCGAACTACAGGACCGCTCCAAGGA
This sequence comes from Dehalococcoidia bacterium, assembly GCA_963668585.1. Taxonomy (GTDB): domain Bacteria; phylum Chloroflexota; class Dehalococcoidia; order Lucifugimonadales; family UBA3495; genus Bin87. The sequence continues at coordinate 3,144,437 of OY764869.1, forward strand.
CATCATCATCTCGGGCGGCGAGAACATTTCCAGCCAGGAAGTCGAGAAGGTCATCATGGAGCATCCGGCAGTGCTGGAAGTCTGCGTGGTCGGCGTCCCGGATGACCGGTGGGGCGAGGTGCCCAAGGCGTTCGTGGTGCCGCGGGACGGCGGGTCAGTCAACGCTGATGACATTATCAATTTCACCCGCGACCGCATCGCGCACTTCAAAGCCCCAAAGAGCGTGGAATTTGGCGATTTGCCCAAGACCGCCACCGGCAAAATCCAGAAGTACATACTCCGGGACCGTGAGTGGCAGGGACAGGAGCGCCGGATTCAAGGCTCTCAGGTTTAACGCATCCAGATCACTGACGCCCGCCGGCTCACTCCCGTTTGGCAGAGGAGGACAGCTATGGAATTCGGATTGTTCCTTGAATTTCCCCGCCCGATCGATGGCGACCACCACGACGCTTTCACCCAGTCTTTCCAATTGGTGCGGGAGGCTGAGGATCTGGGAGTGGCATCGGTCTGGCTGGCTGAATACCACTTCAACATGGAAAGGGTTTTGGCGTCCCCGGTGATGATCGCCACTGCCATAGCCGCCAAAACCAGTACGATGCGCATCGGCACCGCTGTCTATTGCCTGCCGCTGGGCCATCCAATCCGCGTCGCGGAAGAGATGGCTACCCTGGACCACATCAGCGATGGACGGGTCGAGTTGGGCGTGGGTCGAGGTACATTCCCAAACGTCCACGAAGGGTTCAACGTCACCTTCGAGGAGAGCCGCAGCCGGTTTGATGAGTTCCTGGAAATCGTGAAAACAGCCTGGACCGAGGAATCTTTTTCGTTCCACGGTGAGCATTATACCTGCGAAGATTTGACGGTTACGCCCAGGCCGTACCAGCAGCCTCATCCGCCCATCACCGTCGGGGTCACATCCGCCGAGAGTTTCCCAATCATCGGCGCGATGGGCTATCCGCTCATCGTCAACCCCTCACGAGTGTTCACGCTGGATCAACTCAAAGGGCCGATGTCCGAATACCGCGCCGCGTGGAAAGCGGCCGGCCATCCCGGCGATGGCAAAGTCGGCCTGCGCGTGCCAATCTACGTGAACGAGGACGCTGAGGCGGCGTACCGCAACCCCATGGACTCGGCGATGAACTCGATCACTCGTCTCGGCGAACGCGTCGGTTCCTACGCCGGCCGCATCGGAACCACCGGAGACTGGGGCGAGCAGAGTCGCATCATCCTGGGCATGGACTACGACGACTGGCTGCGCGACAAGGTCGTGTACGGCACGCCGGAAGCAGTAAGGGAACGCCTGACCGAACTGGAAGAAAACCTCGGCCTCGACCAACTCATCTACGAGGTCAACTACGGCAACCTGATGTCGGATGAAATGCAGACGGCATCGTTGCGGCTGTTCAACAAGAAGGTGCTGCCCAAGCTCACCGCTTGAGCGGCATCGAACCGTCCCAGCGATTCAGCAGCGACGAGCGATAAAGCGGCCTCATCCCGACCGTTCCCGGCAAGGGATGAAGCCGCGTTGCCCATCGCTCAAACGCGTACTTGCAATGAACCGGACCCGTCGCGCACCCAATCAGTCCCAGGTGAAGCAGACCTTCCCGGTGCCGCCGGCTTCAAATAGTTTGTAGGCAGCGTCGGCTTCGTCGAGCGTGAACCGATGCGTGAATAGCTCCTTCAATGGAACCTGCCGGTCCACCACGAACCGCGCCACCTCTGCCAGTCCGTTCAGGCTGAAGGTCCAGGAACCCACGATGGTGAGTTGCTTGTGGATTATCTGAGGACTCACGTCGAAAGTCGTGGTATTGCCCTCTCCGACGAAGCATACCCGCCCCCATAGCATGGCCGAATCCACCGCGTTGACGCGGGCTTCGGGGCGGCCGGTGCAGTCCAGGGCGGCCGGCGTTCCTTCACCGTGGGTCAGTTCACGAATGGCCTCCACGGGGTTCTGATTGCTGGCGTCTATGCAGACGTCTGCGCCCAAACGTCGCGCCAGGTCCAGCCGTTCGGAGTCCACGTCAACCGCGATCACCCGGGCGCCCATGGCCTTGGCGAACATGGTTCCGCTGGCGCCGACCGGTCCCTGCCCAAATACCGCCAGGGTATCGTCGCCGGCCAGGTTCAACCGCTTCAACGCGTGGAATGCCGTGCCGGTGCCACAGGCGCAGGCAGCGCCTTCATCGAAGTCCAACCCGTCCGGCATCTTGACGCAGGTGTACGCCGGGCAGATCAGGAAGTCTTCGTGCCCGCCGTTGGCGCCGGTCCCGTACACCACCGATCCGTTGAGACACATCTGCGTATAGCCAATGCGACACATGGTACAGGCGCGGCAACCGGTGTAGTGGTGCATCATCACGCGGTCACCAACAGCGACCTCCGTCACGCCGGGCCCAACTTCCGCAATGACCCCACAGGGTTCATGGCCGGCGACCTTGAGGTTCGCCGGATCGCCCCGATCTGCCTTGGCGGCCCGATAGTGGCGCAGGTCGCTGCCGCACAGACCTGACGCTTTCATCTGGATCACAACTTCGCCGTGTCCCGGGTGAGGATCCGGCAGGGTGCGAATTTCCACCTCGCGTTCTCCGGTAAACACTACGCCACGCATCTCGGTGTCCCTCCAAATGGAATTGCCCAGTGGGCGCTACGGGTCTATCAGCACGCCAGGATTCAGGATGCCATTGGGGTCCAGGGTCTTCTTGACGGCGCGCAGGCCTTCGGCGAACGGGTCAGGACGCTGGCCATCGTACCAGGGACGGTGAGAACGCCCAACCGCGTGATGGTGGGTTATCGTGCCACCGGCAGCCATCACCGCATCGGATGCCGCCTGCTTGATTTCGGCGTGGGCTTCCAACTCTCCTCCCACCTGGCCGAGGCCTTCAAAGGTGTAATACGGGGCGGGGCCGTCGGGATACACGTGGGTGAACCGGCATGATACGCGGCCGCCGCCACAGGTGCGCTTCAGAGCGTCTTCCAGGGCGGAGCGCACCATCTGGTCCATGGCCGGCCAGCGTTCCCATGTGATCGAGGTTTCCAGGGTTTCCGCGACGATTCCGAAGCCAATGGTGGCATTGCGTTCGTAGGGAGCGTTGATGAACGAATTGCGCCAACTGCCTACCGCTCCCTGGCGCCCCGCTGATGTTCCCGCGCTCTCGGCAGCGTCTGCAATGACGATTGATTCCTCCGCAATGTAGCCGCCGGCGTCGCGGGCGATACCAACGGCCTGGCGGATATTCTCTCCCTGTGGCAGGTCGGCGGACTCGAAGCCGATGATCAGCAATGCCTGTTTGCCATCCAGGCCAGCGAAGTCCTCCGCCTCAGAGGGGTCGAGCATCCGGAGGTTGGCGGGCCACTGTTTGGCTTGGGCGATGAGGCGCGCGCCATCGGAAGCGGCGGCCATCCCGTCGAACACCACACCGGCGGACGCGCGGAACCGCGGCCGGGCCTGTATCCGCATCCAGGCTTCGGTGATGATACCCAGAATTCCCTCGCTGCCGATCACGATGCGGTCAGGCGACGGGCCGGCCCCGCTGCCGGGCAGACGTCGGGATTCCCAGATCCCGGACGGCGTCACCATCCGCACGGACTCCACGAAGTCGTCGATGTGGGTGTGGTTGGTGGCGTAGTGCCCACCGCTGCGGGTGGCGATCCAACCGCCGAGGGTGGAAAACTCAAAGCTCTGCGGAAAGTGTCGAAGCGTGTAACCGTGGGGGCGGAGTTGAGCCTCCAAAGCGGGGCCAAGGACGCCGGCCTGAATGCGGGCCGCGCGGGAGGTGTTGTCGATTTCCAACACCTGATCCAACTTGGTGAGGTCTATCGTGACCACGGCATCGGCTTCCGGCGGTTCGATTCCGGCCACTACGGTGCTTCCACCGCCGTAGGGTATCGCCACGATGTTGGAGTTGGAACACCAATCGAGGACGGTGGTCAACTCGGTTTCAGTGCGAGGGTATGCGATTACGTCAGGGGGATTCGGGAACTGACGATTGAACGCCCGAACGCGATCCCGGAAGCTTCGCCCATAATTATGGGCAGCACGGTCGTGCTCGTCAGTGGTGCAGAATTCCGCCACCAGGGGATGTGGCAGGATGCGGGGCGGACGCAAGTTCAGGTCCGACACCGCTGGCGGCGTGGGCGGAGTCCGTGTTGCGCCGTAACGCTCGTGGATGCGCTGCGCCATGGCGGCGTAGTCTTCCGCCGTTGGCTCACGATCCTCATTGCCCCACGCCCAGAAACTTCGGCGCGTCATGCTATCCCTCCTGTGCGGGCATAGCAATGGTCGGGGTGAGTGGATTCGAACCACCGACCTCCACGTCCCGAACGTGGCGCGCTAGCCACTGCGCTACACCCCGACTGGAGTTCGATTATAGCATAACGCCCGTCGATCACCGGAAATCCTCGCGGGACGCGGGAAGGCGCCCAGCGCAGCGCAACGCCGTCGAAGCGGCCCGGGTTCGTTGCAAGAACTCAGGACTAACCGGATTGATTGCCCGTGCCCATCATGCAGCGTACGTGTTAATTTAACCCGCCACCTCATCCTGGTCACGCTCCGCAAAAACGTGCGGAACGTTGCGGCTTGGCAGTGGTCGTCGACGTGCGTGGGCGGATATGCTGTTGGTCCATCGACAAATCCATCAGGGCATATCATTCGTATAGGCAATAGTTTGAATTGGGAGAAACCATAATGAGAATTGCGAGATTGCGACCGGCGGTGCCAGGAATTGCACTGATCACCGGATTGATGGCGATGGCGCTGAGTTGCGGCGGTGCAGCAGAATCTCCTGCCAGCATGACGGCGTCAGACTCGGCACGCCCGCAAACAGTCCAGGAGTCTGCGCCTGCGGCGGCAGAAGGCCCGGCCGGTCGGCCAGCGAGTCAAAGTCAGTCGACCTCTGAACGCGTCGAGACCCGTTCGACCGCGCGAGAACAGGTCCAGAATCAAGTGGAAAGTGCGCCGGCACAACCCGCGGCCACCGCAGCCCCAATGGCGGCTTCCGGCGACGCCTTCGACCGCAGCGTCGCTGACCAGCAAGCGTCTGATGGCCAAGATTCGTTGCAGCCTCAAAGCGGACGGCAGTTGATTGTCGAAGCGTGGGTCAGCCTCGAGGTGAACGAAATTGACGCCATTGTGCGGCAGGTGGAGACGGTGGCCGTGCAACGCGGCGGTTGGATCGAATCGGCGGACATCGTTGGGGAGGGAGGATACCGAGTTGCCAACATCAACGTGCGGGTGCCGGCGGAACGGTTCAACAACGCCATGGAGACTCTGCGGGCATTGGGGAGAGTCACCGATGAAGGCGTGTCGTCCACTGACGTCACGGACCGTCTCATCGACAACGAAGCGCGGATGATGGCGTGGAGAGTTCAGGAGGAACGGTTGATTGTGTTGTTGGAAAACGCGGCGACCGTGGAGGACGTGATTGACATTGAGCGCCGAATATCAGAGGTGCGCGCCGATATTGAGCACGTGGCGGCGACGCAACGAAGCCTGAACAACAGGGTGGCCGCGTCGCTGATCAGGGTGAGCCTGCACCTGCCGCAACGATTCGCCGCCGACCCGCCACGCGGTTCGCTGTCGCTTTCGGTGGGAGACCCCGGGGAGACTGCCAATGTCGTGGCAAACCAGGTGACTGCGCTGAACGGTTATATCGGAGAGAAGCGCGACTACCAGGAAGGGCGCGGGCAAGTCGTTGAGATGACGGTGTTCGTCAGGTCAACAGACCTGGCCGGGTTGATGGACTACGCGGCCACTCTTGGAGAACCGTCGGATCGGCGGTTGGACTCGGTGGGGCCGGCGCAGGCCGGCGACGTGCCCGACGCGCGGCTCGTTCTGATGATCCGCTCCAACGTGGATTCTGCCGCCACGCTCGCTCTGTCGGCGGCGCAACCCATCCAGGTGGCCGGCGAGATCCGGGCGAGAGCAGAATCTCTGGGCGGGTACGTGGAGAGCTGGAACGAAACCCGATGGGACAACGGCGAGCAACAAAACGTCAACACGGAGCTTGTGGTGCGAGCGTCCGACCTTCGTGCATTGATGGAATTCGGCGCCACGCTGGGCGAAGCGCAACACTGGGAGTTCCGTTCGATTGGACAGGCCCCATCGGACGCGGCCCCCAACTCACGGCTGACAATTTCGGTGTACTCGGACGAAGGAAGCGCTGGAGGTGCTTTGCTGTTGGTGGTCGTCATCGTGGTGGTAGTCGCTGGGCTGGCCGTGCTGGTGGCTGCGGTGGCGCTGGTATCGCGGCGGCGGCGGCGTGGCGCCCTGGCCACAACCCTAATGGAGGATCCCCAGACCCAGTAGCCCGGTACCAAGTCGTCGCTCCGGCCGTAGGGGCGGGTTTGAAACCCGCCCCTGCTCACGTTGGCAAACCATCGCCCCGCGCGCCCAACACCGGCAATTGCAAACCATCGTCCCGTGCGCCCAACACCGGCATTGGCAATTTGCCGAACGCCATCATCCACCCACAGGCTGCTTCGCGGGACGCCGACGGCGTCGGCGGCTGCGATTGGCGCTGTCGGCCGAGGGCTGTTCAGCGGGCTGCGGGTCGGCAGGTTCAGGCGGAGCATCGTCGGGCGGTTCCGCCGCAGAGTCCAACGCCGCCTGCATCTCGTTGACGAAGGCAACCACGCGCCTGAGGGCTCGGGCGACACGACCGATGCCATGATCGCCGTCCCCGGCGGTGCGGATTTCCATGTCCCTACGGCCCACCCTGACGCCGGGACCCATTTTGTTCTGCAGGACGATTCTGGCGTCCCCGACGAGCTGCCGGAAAACCACCGTGACGATCCCATCGCTGGCGCCTGAAATGGACTCTGCGCCGGCGGCGGTTCCCAGGCAACGTAGATCGGTGATCGACAGGAGGTTCTCGACGAGCGGCGGCACCGGACCAAAACGATCCTGCAAATCGGCGCGGACGGCCGGGATGTGATCGCGGTCGGTAATGTTGGAGAGGCGCTGATAGAAGGCCAGCCGCGCGGGAAGGTGCGCGATGTAGTCGGTGGGTATGACCGCCGCCACCGGCAGGTCAATGCGGGGAGGCGGAGGCTGGCCGGCAGCGGCATCATCGGACCCGTCGGTGTGCAGTTCCTCCACTGCCTGGCTCAGCAACTCTGAGTACAGATTCAGGCCGACGGCGTGAATCTGGCCGCTCTGATCGGCTCCAAGGAGGTTGCCGGCGCCGCGGATTTCCAGGTCGCGCATGGCGATTCGGAAACCGGAGCCAAGCTCGTTGGCTTCAAGGATGGCGTGGATGCGTTGGCCGGCAGCCTCCGTAATCTCGTGGTTGTCAGGCAGCAGCAGGTATGCGTAGGCGCGGTGGTCCCCGCGGCCGACACGGCCACGCAATTGGTAAAGCTGGGCCAGGCCGAAACGGTCAGCGCGGTCAATGATGATGGTGTTGACGTTGGGCATATCCAGCCCTGATTCGATGATGGTGGTGCATACCAGCACGTCGGCCTCGCGGTTGGCGAAGTTGACCATCACATCTTCCAGATCCGATTCCGGCATCTGGCCATGTCCAACGATGAACCGGGCCTCCGGCACAAGCTTCTGCAATTCTTCGGCGACCCGATGAATGGTGCGGACCCGGTTGTGCAGGAAAAAAACCTGACCATCACGCTCAAGTTCCCGCAGGATGGCTTCCCGGACCAGGTCGCCGCTGTCTTCCGAGACGAAGGTTTTGACCGGCAGACGGGCTTCCGGCGGCGTATGGATAACGCTCATGTCGCGGACGCCGGCCAGCGCCATGTGCAGCGTGCGCGGGATTGGGGTGGCGGTCAGTGTGAGCACGTCAACTTCGGCGCGCATCTGCTTGAGCCGCTCCTTGTGCGCCACCCCGAAGCGATGTTCCTCATCCACTATCACAAGGCCAAGGTTGTCGAACCCCACATCTTTCTGCAGGATTCGGTGGGTGCCAATCACGATGTCCACCGCCCCGGTGAGCGCCGCCTCTACTACCTCAGCCTGCTCCTTATGTGTGCGGAATCGGCTGAGCACTTCAACCTTCACTGGATAGGGGGCGAGCCTCTCGGCGAAGGTGGCGTAGTGTTGCTGCGCCAGCACCGTGGTGGGCACCAGTACCGCCACCTGCATACCTTCGTTGACGACCTTGAAGGCCGCTCGGAGCGCCACTTCGGTTTTGCCGTAACCCACATCACCGCAGATGAGGCGATCCATGGGTTTTGACACCTCCATGTCGGATTTGACCTCATCGATGGCGCGGACCTGGTCCGGGGTTTCCACAAAGGGGAATGAGTCTTCCAGGTCGCGTTGCCAGGAGACGTCGGGACCGAAGCGGTGGCCGCTGACAGTTTCGCGGGTGGCGTACAAACGCAGCAACTCCGCCGCAATTTCCCTGGCCGCCCCCTTGGCGCGATCCTTGATGCGCTGCCATTCGCTGCCGCCAAGGCGGGTGAGGGTCGGAGACTGGTCGGTGGCGGCGACGTATGCGCCGAGGCGGTCGAGTTGTTCGGTGGGCACGTAGAGACGGTCTTCGCCGGCGTATTCCAACACTAGGTATTCCCGGTCGTCACCGGCGGATTCAAGCTGAGTGGTGCCCACAAACTTGGCGACGCCGTGGTCGATGTGGACGACGTAGCTTCCTGGGGTCAGGTCGGTGAGAGAGATGGCATCGCCCAGATCACGCCGAACCGACGGCGGACGATAGCTACGCTGCTTGACGGTGCCGAACAATTCGGCGTCGCTGTACACCGCGACGTCCGGGCTGGTGTTGCCGCCCTCAGCCTGCCAACCCTTGCGCAAAGCGCCGTGAAGCAGGTAAACACGGCCGGAACGCGGCCTGGCGGGCAGATCATCCACCACAGCGGCGGAAATGCCCGATTCATCCAGGACCTCGCTCAATCGCGCGGCGTGCTGGCTGACCGCCACGACGGCGCCGCCGTCCGCCAGTCGCGAAGCGGCATCGTCGGTGAAGGCTGGCAGGCCGGATAGCGCGTCGGGCAGCGATTCAATCAGGTTGGATTCTTCGTTGGTGCCCCATCGGAGCAGGTCAACGGTAACCAGGCCGGCAGCTTCCAATTGGGCGTGGAATGTGTCCCAGTCTGCTGATGGAGAGGGAAAGCCGTGGGGCAGTTCACCGCGGGCCTGACGGTTCGCGCGCTGCTGTGAATACCGGGCTTCCTGCTCCTCAGCCTCGCCGGACAGCCGGGCCGGACGGTCAAGGATCAGAACGGCATCTCCGGGGATATAGTCGGCCAGAGTGTGGGAGTTGAGCAGTCCGTTGTAAAACGACAGCGTCTCCGAGTTGGGGCTGATCAGCAAGGACCCCAGTTCTTCCTGAAAACGGGCAACGACGCTGCCCGTGCATGGCGCCAGGTCGATGCGCGAGCGCCGTTCATCGAACGTGTGGGCGTCGGAGAGATCCGTCAACTGTTCGGCGGCAGCGATGACATGCACGGTATCAGCATCGGCGATGGAGCGTTGCGTCTCCGGGTCGAAGCGACGTATGGTTTCGATTTCGTCGTCCCAAAGTTCGATGCGGTACGGGAGGTCGGCGTTGGGCGGGAACACGTCCAGGATGCCGCCGCGCAGACTGAAACTGCCCGGGGACTCAACCTGCGGCTCGCGACGGTATCCCAGTTGGACCCACGCTGAGAGCAGAGTGTCCACAGGAGGGATGCGTTGACCGGGGGCCAGACGGTCGGCGGACGGTATCGCGGCGTGGTTCCCCAGCGAAATGTCGGGCGGGATGGTCAGGCGGAGGGCGGACGATACGGAGGCAACCACCAGCGGAGGAGGGGCGTTGCCGGGACGCTGGCCGGCTTCGGCGAGCGCCGCCAGGGCGGCCAGACGCTGATTGCCCGTGCGGGCATCGACTGCCAAACGCTCGAAGGGCAGCACCTCTGGCTCGGGCAGGAGAAATACGGGCGCATCATCGCCGAGGTACGCCAGCAACTGGTCGTGGAGGCGACGGGCATCTTCCAGGCGCGGAGCGATGACCACCATGGGACGTTGCTGGAGGTGTCGCAACGCCGCCAGGTACAGGGGTTGGTGGTCCGGCGTGAGGGTCAGGGTTGACCGGGCATTGTGTGCGGTCAGATTTCCCAGGTGGCGCTGCAGCCACGGTTGAGCGCCTAGCAGCGAGAGCAGTCCGGTTAATGGCATAGTCCTTCCATGAGGCGGGCGCCGGCAGGAATCATTTCGATGGCACACGCCGATGCGGGACTGACCGTCGGCCAGCCCCGTGCAACGATTGTACGCCCGGCCGTGGTATGGATTCAACACGAAATGGCGGCCGGTCGCGTGCATGATCCATCTTTCGTCACGATCCATTGGTCTGCTTGGGTTGATTCTGTGCGGGTGTCATGATTTCGCGATTGGGCGAGGCAAGCGGCCCGCCCGCGCCACCTTACAGGCACGATGGCAAAGGGAAGGATGCCCGGAAGTGCGTGATATAATTCACACATATTGTGCGGACTCGGTTGGTGTCATGTCGGCATTGCGGAATAACCCGGTAAACCTGTCGCCGGCTGAGCCTGCCGGCGGCAAACTGGCGTACCAACGAGTGGTCATCAAAGCCGGGACCAACGTGCTGGCCGGCGGCAGCACACAGGGTGGCCCGGATCCCGACGTGATGGTGAGCCTGGTCGATCAGATTTCGCGTCTGGCAACTCAGGAAGGCATACAGGTGGTGCTGGTGACTTCCGGAGCAATTGCCGCCGGTCGGCAGGCGTTGGCAGAGCGGGTTGCCCTGCCAGCCATTCCGGACATTCCCACGCGTCAGGTGCTGGCCGCATTGGGGCAGGGGAAGTTGATGGCGCAATACGCGGGACTGTTCGAGCAGCACGGCGCGTTGGTTTCGCAGGTTCTGCTGACCATCAAGGACATGGCGCAACGCCAGTCATACCTGAACATCCGCAACACCCTGCTGTCATTGCTGGATCTGGGTGTCATTCCCATCGTCAACGAGAACGACGTGGTGGCCGCCGATGAGATCGGAGAGGTGTTCGGCGACAACGACCGTCTCTCATCGCTGATTGCGACGCTGATCGACGCCGATCTGCTGGTGATATTATCTGACGTGGACGGCCTGTACACATCGGACCCCAAAACCGACCCAACCGCCACACGAATTGATACCGTTGATTTCGTCGATGACCGGGTCATCGCCATGGCCGGGGAACACAGAAACTCCTGGGCGAGAGGCGGTATGCCCACGAAACTGGACGCCGCCAGGCTGGTCACCACCTCCGGCATCGCGATGAGCATCTGTCGAGGGCGGGATCCCGACGTTGTTGTCAAAGCCGTGAAAGGGGAGCCGGTGGGCACGTTTTTCAGGCCAGCCAACAGCAAGTTGGAAGCCCGAAAACGCTGGATGCTCAGTTGCGTCGGAGACAGCGACTGGGGCCAGGTGGTGGTGGATGACGGCGCAGTTTCCGCCCTCCGGAGGAACGGCGTCAGCCTGCTCCCTGCGGGGGTCAATCGCGTGGTGGGCCGCTTCGAACGTGGCGACATCATCTACGTTTCGGATGCTGACGGGCAACACATCGCGTGCGGAATCGCCAACTATCCCGCCGTTGACATCGAGCGGATCCGGGGGATGCGTTCCGACCGCATAGTCGACACCCTTGGCTACCAATATGGCCAGGAAGTCGTGCATAGAAACAACCTGGTTCTTCTGTAGAGGAGGGGCGTCATGATTACTGCTGCTGAGCGACTGCATCAACAGGGTGCGGCGGCCCAGGCTGCGTCAACGAAGATGGCGCGGTTGCCGGCCGAAGCGCGCCGCCACGCCTTGGAGAACATCGCCAACGCACTGGAAAGCGAGCAGGAGCCCGCGCTGGCAGCCAATGCGGCCGATTACCAGGACGCCAAAGCGGCTGGAATCGATGACGCCTTTCTGGACCGCCTGCTGCTGACACCCAATCGGCTCAGCGGCATGGCCGCGGATGTTCGCGGCGTTGCGGCGCTGCCCGATCCGGTGGGGGAACTGATCGAGTCAACCGTACTGGACAACGGGTTGGAACTGGAAAAGCGGCGGACACCGCTGGGCGTGATCGCCAGCATCTACGAAAGCCGCCCCAACGTGACCACCGACATCGTCGCGCTCGCGTTGAAATCGGGCAACGCGTGCCTACTGCGCGGTGGCAAGGAAACCCTCCGGTCCAATATGGCGCTGGTTTCGTTGGTTCACCGCGCCATTGGCGAAGCAGGACTGCCCACCGACGCGGTCCAATTCGTTGAGGACACCGACCGCGACCTCGTGGACGTCATGCTGGGCATGAAGCAACACATCAACCTGCTGGTACCAAGGGGCGGTGCTGGTTTGATCGACTTCGTGGGCAAAAACGCAACGATGCCGGTGATCACGGGCGGCGTGGGAGTTTGCCACACCTATGTCGATCGGGACGCCGATACCTACATGGCGACCCAGATCGTGTACAACGCCAAGGTCCAGCGGCCAACGGTGTGCAACGCGCTGGACACTGTGCTGGTGCACTCGGAAGCGGCGGCGCGCTGCCTCCCCGAGATTGCGACTCAACTGAACCAGGCCGGCGTTGAGATGCGCTGCGACCACCGCGCTTTGAGCATCCTGGGGCCGGGCGACGGTTTGAACGTCGTGCCCGCTCAGCCGGAGGACTTCGGGCAGGAGTTCCTGGCGCTGATTGCATCGGTGCGGGTCGTGGACAGCCTGGACGATGCGCTGGAACACATTGAAACCTATGGTTCCGGTCATTCCGAGGCCATAATCACGGACGACGCCAGCGCTGCCACGCGTTTCCTCAACGAGGTGGACGCGGCGGCCGTGTACCACAATGCCAGCACGCGATTCACCGACGGCTCGCAGTTCGGACTGGGAGCCGAGGTTGGCATCAGCACCCAGAAATTCCACGCCAGGGGCCCACTGGGGTTGCGTGAATTGACGTCTTACAAGTGGCTGGCACGCGGAACCGGCCAGACCAGGGAGTGAGTGTCGCGACAATGCCTTTCGATTACGAGCGCGAAGTCCGCACCGGCGATTCCGAGGCCTACCTGATTCTTGACGGGGACAGGACAGTGGGCCGCATCGACACCCATTTTGTGCCAGGAGTCGCGCACATCGCCATCGCAGTTGAGCAGGACATCACCGCAGAGCAGATCGAGGAGATCATCTCCGACATCGACGCCGATATGCTCAATACGGTCGGCACGGAGCGGGATTCGCATTTGTACCACGTATTCCAGGGCACCGAGATCAGGGTGTTCAGCGATACTGGCTACGATGACTATGGCGGCAACGGCAACGGCAGGGGACACGGGCCGGTCCCTCCACCCAGCGCGAACTGACTTCGTATCCCCGATCCCGTGGCGCCGGCGCCACTCGCCAAGCATGGCGCGGGAGCCTGGGGCATCAATCAAATAGCATTTCTGGCGGCGGTTGAAGCGCCCGCCCGCTGATCGCGAAGCCACCGTCGCCCACTGGGTTGATGTGTTTCCCCTGCCGGGTGACGCCGGTCTTTGTTCTTGCGTCGATTGCGCCTCGGCCCGGTGACGACACTCGACCTGCCTTTTCCCCGCTCCCCACCGCAAACGCCGCTATGGGATCACAACGATCCTCAAAGTGGGACTGGTTGAGCAGATCGCCACATCGGCGCCCCGGAGACCGAACCACCGCATTATTCTCAGCAACAGGCGAGAATGCAATCTCGGCATATGCTAAACACTTGACATATGGTGTGAATTTTATAAAATTGCCGCCGTTATGACTTCTCCAAAACTTATTCAAAAATTATCCATCATTATCGCTGCATTGGTAGTGGCATGTTTGATACTTGCCATTTGGGCATCTGCTGCTTCATGGGTCGAGAGCAGTCACAAAAATCCGGCTGCCGCAGTTTTCGGCTCACTGACAATGCCTGAATTTCCATCTTCCGAAGGCGACGCTGACACAGCGTTTAGGGAAGAGGACGCCGGGTTCTCAGCGCACCACAGGGTGGAAGTAGCGGACTCAGACGGTCAATCGCCCAGGCTCGACATCGTCGCAATCCTCGACGGCCTGCGCTCGGCGCCCGAAGAATCAGGCATTCGAGGAGCAGGCACTGTGATCGATTGGGGGCTTAACTTCGGTATCGTCGAACTCCCGCTATTCGCCGCGCAGATTCCAGGAGCGCCTTTCGAGACCGTCGTGGTTTATTTCGATGACCAGGGTTGGATCGTGGCTTACCTCCCCAAAGACCGGCCCGCGGCCGCCGTTTGGAAACACAAACGGCGTGACGACAGCGCCAATCAAAATTACGACCCAAGCGAGGTCCTCGAGCGCAACCTGCTGGTGCTCGCGATTAGCGAAGTGCTGAAAGCAAACGATGTCGATGCAGAAGAAGTATCACATTCTGACGTGGGCTACTATGACTGGCAGAACCCGAGTTGTGACGCTTTCGTGCTTTTCAGTGGTGCGTCCGACGGAGGAGAGTCTGACCGGATCAGCTTCGTGATTCCGCGAACGATTGCGTCCATTCAGTCGTCCGCAGCCGTAGCGATGACTGAGCAAACGGAACAGGGTGGTAGCGATATCGCCACGCTGGCGATTGACGGAGAAACCGTTGTGTCCACTTCAAATGAAAAACCTTTGGACTCTTCCGGGTTCACCCTCAAACGCGACGCCGAGGAAACCAGCCTTCACAGAATGACCGTGAGGATCAGCGGTTCCAATGCGGCGACCGGCGTAACCATGCTGGTGTACGACAAGCCGTAGCTCGGACCCCCGATCGCCGCAGACCTCAGTCGTGGCAACCACCCTGAAATGGACCATTGTTGCGGCCGCCAGCGCGGTCGCGATCGTCTGCGGATTTGCACCCGGTCTGATCCTGCCGAATTTTGGCGACGGGAGCAACGTGAAGCCGGAGCAACACTGGGCGTCGGCCGAGGCTCAATCAACTTGCACGGACGACGTGAGCATTGAGATGCAAGGGCTGTTTGACAGGATAGATTTCTCGTTCAAAGACCCGCCCGACTACACGTCCGAAGACAACCTCGGCATCTATTTCCAGGTTACCAACTCGAGCTGCAGCGACCTGACCCTGAAGGTAGAGATGCGGGGGTCGGTCAGCAATGCTGCAATCCACAACACGGACGGCGTGGATGCATCCGCGTGCCTCACCGGTTGCACAATCGCCGCCGAAGGGGTGCTGTACGGCAACATCGGGTGGGATCTCGGGAAACATCCCAACGTCGAGCAAGAGTACGTGATCGGGAGCATCACCATCGATGGGCCAGAGGAATTTGCCGACCAGGACTCGTCCAACAACACCGCCACATCCACACAATGGATCAATGTGGTCAACCCGGTTGCCGCGACACCTACGCCCACCCCAACTCCGTCCGCTACTCCCACGCCCACAGCCACTCCCACTCCTACGGCGACGCCTACGCCTACGCCGACCCCGTCGCCCACTCCTACGCCTACTGCGACGCCCACCCCAACTCCGTCCGCTACTCCCGCTCCCACCGCCACTCCCACTCCTACGGCGACGCCTACGCCGACCCCGTCGCCCACACCCACGCCCACAGCAACTCCCACTCCCACCGCGACTCCTACCCCAACTCCGTCGGCCACTCCCACTCCTACGGCGACGGCGACCGCGACTCCAACTCCGTCGGCCACTCCCACACCCACCGCCACCCCAACGGCGACGGCGACGCCCACCGCTACTCCCACACCCACGGCAACTCCCATCGCTTCTCATACACCTACCCCGACAGCCACACCGACTCCGACACCTGCAACAAATCCTTGGGAGTTGGAGTTTGAACCGACCAAACCAGCGCCTGCGACCATTGGCGATCCGCTGGAAATAGCCGCCAGGGTTACCAATAATGGAGTGTCCTCGGCGTCCGCGAGGGTTCAACTGGTTGGTAGCTTCGGCAACGAGTATGAAGTGTTGGCAGATGTCACCTTGTCCGACGTAATGCCGGGCGCCGAGGCGTCCGCGGTCTTGAATTGGGACACAACGGGAGCCGACGCCGGTGTGCATGGGTTAATCTTGGCCCTGGTGTCACTGGACGAGTCGACTGATTTTGCCGCCGAAAGTTTCGAGGTCCTGCTGGTTAACGAGGACGCCGTGTTTCTGCTGAGGGGTACGCGGCAGGTGAACGTGGGAAGGATAGTCGGGCTGGTGGCGCAGCCTGCGATTGTGGCGAAACCGATATACCCGCCCACCCCGACTCCCACGCCAACCTCAACGCCTACCCCCACGCCCACTCCCACCGCAACTGCAACCCCCACACCTACGCCCACACCGCCACCGCGTGTCGATGCGGAAATCGTATCGGTGTCCAGCAACCCCAGCCACACGGCCACTCGTGGCGAGTGGGTGGAAATCTCAGTGGCGGTCCGGAACAACGGCAATCGTGCCACTTCTATTGGTGTGCAGTTGACGTTTCCCTCCGAAACGAAACGTCCCGAAACCAAAACCACGAGTCTTGATCCCGGCCAGACACGCGTTGCAACATTCATATGGAAAACATTGAGATACGATATCGGCGTACATACTTTGCGCGTAGATCTAATGGTTGACGACAACACGACATTGGGAGACACATCTGCCCAAATCGCATTGAACGTTATCGAACCGGTCATTGAGGCTTCCATCCAGAGTATTCTCGCATCGCCGGACCCGGCTGTGGTCGGAGAGCCCGTCGCCATCACAGTTTCGGTCCGAAACGAAGGCGCCGTAGCCGCCAACATACCCATAACCCTGCATTTCCCTTCCGCAGACAAAAAGCCCGAAACGCGGAAACCCCGGGCCGAGCCCGGCGGCGTTGCGGAGGCCACATTCACCTGGCGGACAAGCCGCTACGAGCCTGGTATCCATTCGTTCCGGGTATCCGTTCCCGGATCTGACAGGTATTTCACTGTCGTGCTGGAAGCCCCTGCCGTCGATTTCGGCGTGTTTGGCATCCAGTTGCAGAATCGGGCGATGCCCATCGTCCAGGGCGATTGGGTTGTGATCAAAGCCGAAATTCGCAACGTTGGGCCACACGCGGGGCAGGCCACCGTTGCGTTGCGCGATCAAGATAGTGGCGCGGTTATGTACACCGACGGACTTTCCCTCGAACCGCAAGAATCCCGGCCCGTTGAGTTCACGTGGAAGACGCTCCGGTATGAATTACGGGAGTACCGACTGCAGGTGCATGTGGAGTCTCCAAACGATTTGGATGACGCCAACGATCTATCCGACACGCTTCACGTTACGATTGTGGATAACCGGGAGATTACCCTGGGATTCGGCGACGAAAATCCGACAGCGCGAATTCGTGGAAGCTTGTCCCCGCCAAACATACCTGCCCAACCCAGATTTTCAATCGCGGACATTTCGTTCAGTCCCGAGGCCCCGGTGAAAGGTGAACCGGTCACCATTACGATACGGATACGAAACGTCGGAGGAGCGTCGGGAGTTGCTCCGGTGACGTTGCATTTCCCTTCTGCTGAGAAAGAACCCGAATCTCGCCGGCCTCGAATTGGCGCAGGCGCTGAAGGTTCCGCGACTTTCACGTGGCGTACCGGCAGGTATGCGCCCGCCGCCCATTCGTTTCGAGTGCGGCTTCTGGATGTGACCCGGATATTCACCATACAATTGCTGCCGCCTACGGTCGATTTCGCGGTGATCGCGCTGTACCCGCCTCACGACGGATTCCCAATCGTCAAAGGGGATTGGGTTGAAGTCGCGGCGTTTGTGCAGAATTTCGGCAGTTACGACGGCAGCGGCACGGTGCGGTTGCACAACCTCACCCACGAAGATGTTATGTACACAAAAAGAGTGAAGTTAGAACCAGGGGAATCCAGGTTCGTCGAGTTCACTTGGAAGACTCTGCGTTATGAACTGGGAGACCATAGGCTGCTGGTGTCGGTGGATGCCCAATATGACGGCAACGCTGAGAACGACCGGTCCCAGGAGGCGCTGGCCACCATATTTAACCATCGGGACATCACCGTTGGTTTCGGTGCGCACGAAGCCAGCCACCGGCTTTCGGACGGAACCGTAAAGCCACGGGTATATTCTGAAGCGAGGTATCCCGATTCGATAATTGGCAACCACTCCGGTTTTGTGGTGGTTCCGTTCAACAAACCGTTGTTCGATGGCCAGTTCGGCGTGGAGCGACATCCTCCGCCAGCGGGGGCCATACCAGCGCCGAGCGGAGGACCAGTGGCGGTCGATTACCGCACCTCGGCGTCGCGCTGCGCGCAGCATCAATGGCGGCGCGGCGACACGCAGCCCCGTGCGGTGCTGTGTCCCAGGGCGCCGCCGCTGGTGCGCTAGTTCGCCGGGACCACCACCGCGTCGCGCAATACCTCGATCAGATGCCGCGCGCGCCGGTTGACGCCGTGTTCCACCTGTTGGCGACATGACACTCCCATCACCGCGACCTCCCAATCGGGTTTGGCGTTGATGGCTGGGAACAACGACTGCCCTCCAATCTGCATGGATATGTCGTAATGTTCCTTTTCGAATCCGAACGAACCCGCCATGCCGCAACACCCGGCATTGATCAGTTCGGCCTGATATCCGGGCGGCATGTTGAGCACCGATACAGCGTCGGATGCGCCAACGATGGCTTTCTGATGGCAATGTCCGTGGAACAGAATATTGGCGGACACATCGGAAAATTCCAAATCTAGACGCCCGGCCGATTTGGCTTTGGCCAGGAACTCGTCGATCAGGAATGAGTTTTCAGCTACTGCGGCGGCCTCGTCGTCGTTGATGAATTCGGGGTATTCGTCGCGCAGGGTGAGCAGGCAACTGGGTTCACATCCGACTATGGGGATGCCCTGTCCCGCGTAGGCGTAGAGGCCGGCGATGTTGGCCCGGGCCTGTTCCCGGGCCTGGTTGAGCAGTCCCTTGGAGATCATCGGTCGGCCACAGCAGCCCCCATTGACCAACTCCACCCGATACCCGGCGGCTTCCAGAACCTCCACCGCGGCGATGCCGATCTCCGGATAGTTGTAGTTCATGAAGGTGTCGTTGTACAGCGCGACCGTTCCGTATTTCGCGTCGTGTGCGGCGTGTCCGCGATCAGCGAACCAGTCGGGGAAGGACTGACCGGCGAACGCCGGCTGTTGGCGCTGGGGCGCGATTCCCAGGAACGTCGATGCGAGAGTCTTGCCGAGGGAGGTTCCAGCCAACCAGTTGCTGATGGGCGCGTATCGGCTGCCCAACCTGTTCAACGCGCTGATGTTGGCGAAGAGCCGCGAGCGCAACGGCACGCCGTGCTTTTCGTGATAGTGATCGAGGAATTCGTACTTTAACTTGGCCATGTCCACACCCGACTCGCATTCCGCCTTGCAGGCTTTGCACTCCAGGCACAGGTCAAGCGCCTGATGCAGGCGTTGGTCGGTGATGGAACCCTCCGCGCCCTCCGGCATCCGGCCGGAGAGGGCGGCTCGCAGCAGGTTGGCCCGGCCCCGGGTGGAGTGTTCCTCATCTCGCGTCGCCATGAAGGACGGGCACATGGTGCCGTCCAGTTTCCGGCACGCGCCCATCCCGTTGCACATTTCGACGGCGCCGGCATAACCAAAGTCCGCCGAGAAGTCCAGCGTTGTCGGCAGGTCGGAAGCCTGGTAGAACGACCCGTAGCGGAGGTTCTCGGTCATGGGCGGGGTATCGATGATCTTGCCCGGGTTCATGATGCCCTGCGGGTCCCAGGTCTGTTTGAGTTCGCGGAACGCGTTATAGATCTGGTCGCCGAACATTTTGCGGGTCCAGACGCCGCGCACGATACCGTCGCCGTGTTCGCCGCTCATCGAACCGCCGAACTCCTTGATGAGATCGGACACCGCGTCGCCGATGGAGACCATCTTGTTGATGCCGTCCTGATCCTTGAGGCTGATCAGCGGACGGATGTGGAGGCAACCCACCGACGCATGGCCGTAGTAGCCGGCGGTGGTGCCGTGTTCGGTTACGATTTCATCGAAGCGGCGGACAAATTCTCCCATCACCGAAGGATCCACCGCGGGGTCTTCTACGAATGGGATGGGCTTGGCGTCGCCGCGCGTGCTCATCAACAGACCAAGGCCGCCCTTGCGGACGTTCCATACCGCCGCCTGGCCGGCGCGGTCCAGGATGTTGACGCAAGCGTAGGCCAGGCCGATATCGGCTTTGAGGGCGTTCATCCGTGATTCCAGTTCGTCCTCGGACTCACCGTAGAATTCGACAACCAGCATGGCGCCCGGGTCGCCTTCGATGAACGACAGGCCCCGCGACGCGCCCAACGCTTCCCGGCCTCGGTCCAGCACCATTTTGTCGATGAGTTCGATGGATGACGGGTCGTGAGTCAGCACTCGGGTGGTGGCTTCACTGGCGTCGAAGATGGATCGGAAGTGCAGGATCGAAAGCGAGGTCATCGTGGGCCGTTGCACCAGATTGACCTTGGCTTCGGTAACGACGCAGAGGGTTCCTTCTGACCCGACGACCATGCGGGCGAGATTTACGGGGCCAGCGTGGCGGTCGTCAAGTATGAACTCGTCGAGGTTGTAGCCGCTGACGCGGCGCTGGATCTTGGCGTAGGTGCGGTCAATCTCGTCCTTCTGCTCGCGGGCGATGCGCAGTACGCCACGGTAGATGTCGCCCTCCAAACCGCCAACGCTGAGACGGGATTCCAACTCGGCGGCGGTGAGTTCCCCCAGGTGCGCGGTGGACCCGTCGGAGAGAATCACGTCCAGTTCCCTGATGTGGTCCAGAGTCTTGCCGTAGATGACGGAATGGGCGCCGCAGGTGTTGTTGCCGATGCCGCCACCGACGCAGGCGCGGTTGGCAGTGGTGGGATCGGGAGCGTACTGCAGGCCGTGTGAGGATACCTGGCGGGTGAGTTGTTCGAGAATGATGCCCGGCTGGACCCGCGCCCATTGCTCCTCCGCGTTCACTTCCAGGACGTTGTTCAGGTATTTGCTGAAATCCAGCACGATGGCGTGGTTGACGGTCTGACCGGCGAGGCTGGTGCCTCCGGAGCGTGGCAGCACCGGGATTCCTTCCCTCGCGCCAAACTCGACCACAGCCTGAACATCCGCAGCGGTGCGCGGAATAACGACGCCCACCGGTTCCATCTGGTAGATGCTGGCGTCGGTGCTGTACAGAAGGCGCGAATAGGGGTCAAAACGCACCTCGCCGTCCACTCGGCGACTGAGTTCGTCGGCAATGTCCTGCCGTTCGCGTCCCCTGATCCTCCGCTCCGTTACCGTCGCCATTGCAATTTCCTCCTGCCGGACGTTCAATCAACGCCGGACAGGTTAGCGCACCCAGCCAATGGGGGCAACTTGGGAGAGTCACAGTGTTCTCCGAAACACGGGATTGGTTCGCGCGGCGGGTAAGACTTCGGCGTCGGTTGGCAGTGTCGGGGCGGGCTGATAGACTGGCGCAAACGTGGGGTTGGAGCAATCCATTGAATCGAGTGGGACGACACGAAACGGTGTTGGAGGCTACGAGATGATACGTATGGGAGCGACCGGTTCAGTGGCCCATCTGGACCTGTGCAAGGCGCTTGAAACGGTATTCCAAAGGAAGGGAATCGAGTTTGACTGGGTGCTTTATTCGGGGTACGACGAGATGGTGGACGCCTTCGTGCGCGGCGAAATCAACCTGGCGTGGAACGGCCCCCTGTCGCACGTCAAGATGCGACGCGCGATGGAGGACGGCGCACCCGTGCTGGCCCTGCGTGACGTGGACGTTGGATTCACCACCAAGTTCATCGCCAGGGCAGGCTCCGACATCGATACGGTGGAGGATCTGCCTGGGAAACGTTTCGCGTTTGCGGCTCGGGATTCGGTGGAGGCAGGTCTGCTTCCGGTCCATTTTCTCAAGGAATTGGGCATTCACCCAACCCGATCACTGGCCGCCGCTGATTTTTACGACCAACGCGAAACTCAGCACTCCAACGACCAGGTGGACGTCGCGCTGCAGGTGTTGAACCAGTCCTATGACGCCGGAGCCGTCAGCGCTCGGACGCTGGACACTCTGGCAGACCGGCATGGAATCGACGTCAGCGGGCTGAAAGTTTTCTGGAGCAGCCCCGGATACAGCCATTGCTGCTTCACGGCAAGGCCGGAGGTTGACCCTGTCGAGGCGGCGCAAGTGACAGCGGCGTTGGTGTCGGTGGACGACAGCGACGAGACCGGTCGTGCCGTGCTGAAAGCCGAAGCGTGCGACCGCCTGCTGCCGGGCATCGAGGACGGCTGGGAGTTGGTGGAAGCAGCGGCGATGGCAGAAGGGTTGATTTGATGACCGGTTCTCCCGCGCCTCGCGTCCGCCCCATTTGGCATGAAAAAAGGTTGCCACCTCATGACACTTGCGCCCCCTAGGTGGGATTGTCCGCATGGAGCAGGTGAACCCGCATAAGGAGTTGAAGATTTGAGCGAGAAGATTGGTTTCATCGGGTTGGGGCGCATGGGGCTGCCCATGTCGTACAACCTGCTGCGGGCGGGGTATGACCTGACGGTGCACAACCGCAGCCAGGAAAAGGTACGCCAGATCGCGGACGCCGGAGCGACCGCCGCAACCTCCACTGCCCAGGTGATGGAGAACTGCGACATCGTGCTGGCGTGCCTCCCCGACGTTGCAACGTGCGAGGCGGTGCTGCTGGAAGCGGACGGTGCGTTGCTCAACGCGCGGCCGGGACAGATCATCGTTGACCACAGCACCGTTGGAGCCTCAACGTCCAAGGCCTGCGCCGCCGCCGCCGAGGCACGCGGCGCGATGTTTCTGGATGCTCCGATCAGCGGCGGCACGGAACGGGCTACCGACGGAACGCTGACCATCATGGTCGGGGGCCCGGCGGAAGCATACCGGCGGGCGCAGCCGGCCTTCGATGTCATGGGGGCGGTGGTGCATCACGTCGGGCCGACCGGGTCGGGGACGGCGGCGAAACTGGTGAACCAACTCTTGGTGGGTGTCCACAAGGTCGCGGCGGCGGAAGCCATGCTGCTGGCGGCCAAGTCAGGGGCGGACCCGGCGCTGGTATTTGAGCTTGTCAACTCCGGTTGGGGGCAGAGTTTCATCCTAGGCCGCAACGCGCCGGCAATGCTGGACCGGGACTTTGAGGGCGTCCGCACACAACTGCGCGTGTTCCTGAAGGACCTGGGCTTGATTCAGGAAATGGCCCGCGATTTGGAAACACCCATACCGGGCGGAGATTTGGCCTATCGGCTATTCTACGAAGCGGTCGAGCAGGGTTTGGGAGATATGGACGGGGCAGCAATCGTGCTGCCGATGGAGGAACAGGCCGGTTTCGAGATACAGCGTAAATCGTGAGGCCAACCAGACACCTGCACGCACACTCTCAGTGCAGACTTTTAACGAGGAGCAACCCAATGCCCGAGGAAAAGATTGTTTATTTCAACGGGGAGATGACACCCGCGAGCCAGGTGGGTCTTTCGATTTATGATCGCGGGTTCCTGTATGGAGACGCGGTATTCGACGCGACGCGCACCTTCGGCGGCAGGACGTTCCGGCTGGACCGGCACATTGACCGCCTCTACAACTCGCTGCGGTACCTGCGGATCGACGTGGAGATGAGCAAGGCGGAAATGACCGAAGCCACGGAGGCCGTCGTCGCGCACAATTATCCACTGCTGCCGCCGGGACAGGATATGTGGGTGATGCAGCGCATCAGCCGGGGCGTGGAGGCGCCGGAACGCTCGGGCGGGTTGAAACCTACGATCATCATCGAGAGCCACGCCATACCCTTCGCCAGCCGCGCCCCGCTGTACAAGGACGGCGCACGCATCAACACGCCGTCGGTGCCGCGCGTGCCACCCCGCTTTCTGAGTCCACGGGCCAAGACCCACAACTACCTCAACCTCATCATGGGCGAACTGGAAGCACACGGGGACGACCCCGACGCCTGGGCAATCCTGCTGGACGAGTTCGGCAACCTCACGGAGGGGCGCGGCAGCAACGTTTTCCTGGTGAAGGACGGCGTTGCCATGACTCCGAAGTCTCAGTACGTATTGGAAGGCGTCACGCGTAACCAGACGCTGGAACTGGCCACCGGCCTGGGCATTCCAACTATTGAGTGCGACCTGGATCTGTATGACGCGTACACTGCCGACGAGGCGTTTTTGACCTCTACGAGCCTGTGCATCTGCCCGGTGTCGGGGGTGAACGGTGCGCCGGTGGCCGACGGAATGGTGCCGGGCCCGGTGACTCACCAGCTCATGACAGCATTCAGCGACCTGGTCGGGATGGACTTCGCGGAGCAATACCTGGCGCACCTGGAGTAACCCGGCCCGCTTTGGCGTCGCTGAACACAATGGACACGATTTGACGGGGGTTGATATGACCGAATATCTGGCAGGGATTGTTGAGTCTGGGCAGGAAGCGCAGCAACTGGCGACCGATTTCGCGTTCACGGAGGGGCCGTTGTGGCATCCCGACGGCTACTGGCTGTTTGTTGACCTGCGCCGGGAACCGCCGGTGATCCACCGTATGTCGCCGGCCGGCGGCACTCCGGACATCATCAGGGAGCCGAGCGGCGGTACCAACGGGATGACCTTTGACCTGCTGGGACGCCTGCTGATGTGCGAGGGCGACAACCGGCGCATCACTCGGATGGAATCCGACGGCACCATCACGGTGATGGCGGAACGGTGGGATGGCAAGCGCTTTCACCGACCCAACGACATCGTGTGCCGCAGCGACGGGAGCATCTATTTCACCAATCCCAGCGGGCGCGTTCCCGAGGACCAACAGGAGATTGAATGGCCGGGCACCCTCCACCGCATCGCCGCCGACGGCACGGTGGATCTGTTGGCCCACGACATCGACTTCCCCAACGGCATCGCGTTCTCACCGGACGAGTCGGTGCTCTATGTGTCCAACACCCGTAGGTTGGGCGAGCGTCCCGACCAGTATTGGGACGGCGAGATCAAGCAGAACCAGTTCATCCAGGCTTACGACGTCTCCGACGATGGCTCGCTGAGCAACAGCCGGGTGTTTGGCAGCATGGCATCGGCGGAGGACGGCGTGCCCGACGGCATGAAGGTGGACGCCGAGGGCCGCGTGTATTGCACCGGATCCGGCGGCGTGTGGGTGTTTGCGCCGAACGGCGATCATCTTGGCATCATCAGGGTGCCGGAGATACCCGCCAACTGCGCGTTCGGCGGGCCGGACTTCCGGACGATGCTGTTCACGGCGCGCACGTCAGTGTACAGCCTGAGAATGACGACGCCGGGCGCGGCGCTCCCGAGCGTCTAATTTACACGGACGGACAGGACGAACCGGCATTTGCCGGCAATCCTGTTCGTCGTTCCCGCCAGGGATACGAGGCAATTCCATGAGAGAGTTTGATGCCATAGTCATAGGAGTGGGCGGCATGGGCAGCGCCGCCGTGTACCACCTGGCACGGCGCGGATGGAAGGTTCTGGGGTTGGAGCAGTACGATATCCCCAACGAAATGGGGTCGTCGCACGGCGTCAGCCGGATGATACGACTGGCGTATCACGAGGACCCGTCGTACGTCCCGCTGCTGTACCGCGCCTACGAGTTGTGGCATCAACTGGAAAACCTGGCTGGAGAGCGATTGCTGGTCAGCACCGGTTGCGTGCGGGGTGGAGTGGGAGCCAACAAACTGCTGGAGGGTTCGCTGGCGACGGTGAAAGAACACAACCTGCCGTACCGAATGCTGAGCGGACCCGACGTCAACCGGGAATGGCCCGGTTATCAACTGCCCGAGGACGCCGAGATGCTGTTCGAACCGCAGGGCGGGTTCGTCCTTTCAGAACGCTGCATCGTCGCGCACGCATCGGCGGCGATGGATTTGGGCGCCGAGGTGCACGGTCGCGAAGCGGCGCTGGCATGGGAACCCACCGCTGGCGGTGGAGTCGTGGTAACCACCGACAAGGATACCTACTCGGCCCGGAGGCTGGTGGTAACGGCCGGCGCGTGGGCCGGCAAGGTCGCCCCTGAGATCGCCCGCCACGCCGTTCCCGAGCGCCAGGTACTGGGTTGGTTCGCTCCATACCGTCCCGAACTTTTCAAACCGGAGACGTTCCCGGTTTTTGGAATGGAAGTCGAGGAAGGGAGATTCTACGGCTTCCCGTCCTACGGGATACCGGGGTTCAAGCTCGGAATGTTCAACCACTTCCAGGAACAGGTGGACCCCGACAGCATGGACCGGGAACCGAACGCGCGCGACGAAGCGGCGCTGCGTCAGTTCACGGAACGCTACTTTCCGGAGGCGGCGGGGCCGACGCTGGCGTTGAAAACCTGTATGTTCACCAACACCCCGGATGAACACTTCATAATCGACACGCTGCCAGACAACCCGCAGGTATCCGTGGCGGCCGGTTTCTCGGGGCATGGTTTCAAGTTCTGCAGCGTGGTTGGGGAGATCATGGCCGACCTCGCGGAACACGGCTCCACACAGCATGACGTTGGCCTGTTCAAACTGGGGCGGTTCGACGGATAGACGATTGAAGGTACGACATGAAAATCACCGACGTTGAAGCGATCGCGCTGGTTTGGCCCGCTCCGGAACGGGAATACTGGACTGCGCTGCGCCCAATTGGGCGAGTGAGCGAGTTGCTGGTGCGGGTGCATACCGATGCCGGGTTCTATGGCATCGGCGAGGCTCATGGGGCCGGACAGGGCTTTGCCGGCATCTACCGCCAGGACCCCGACGGGAGTCTGCACGCGGACGGCGCATCCAGGGCGGTGGTTGACGTCCTCAAGCCGATGCTGCTGGGACGCGACCCGGTTGACAACGAACGACTGTGGGACGAGATGTTCGGCCTGTGCCACCGCATTGGCTGGGCAGCCACCGGAATACGGCCGCCCACAAATCCTGACCGCCCTGGCGGCGGTGGACATCGCGTTGTGGGACATCAAGGGCAAGGCGGCCAACATGCCGGTGTATAAATTGCTGGGCGGGCACAGCAATACGGCGCCGTGCTACGTCACCGGCGGTTACTACCAGGATGGCAAGTCTGTTTCGGACCTCGCTCGGGAATGTGAGACCTATGTCGATATGGGCTACGAAGCTATCAAGTTGAAGATCGGGCACGTGAGCCTGGCGGAAGACTACCAGCGGGTCAGCGCCGTGCGGAGCGCGGTGGGCGATGGCATCGACCTGATGGTTGACGTGAACGAGGGTTGGGATGTGGACACGGCCATTCGGGGAGCGCGGATGCTGGAACCGTTGAACATCCGCTGGCTGGAGGAACCGGTGCATTGGTATGACCGCGTGGAGGGTCTGGGCAAGGTGGCCGCGGCCACGACGATCCCAATAGCGTCCGGAGAGAACGCCGTCACCCGGTGGGACGCTAGGGACCTAATCCGCAGGGGCGGCGTGCGGGTCATGCAATTCGACAGCACGCGCAATTGCGGAATCACCGAATGCCTCCGCATCGCCGGACTGTGCTCCGCCGAAAACGTCCGACTGGCCCCGCATCATGACCCCCAGGTGCATGGGCACATCGTGGCCGGCCTTGAGGTTGGGGAGATCTGCGAGACGTTCCCCTCGGCTGACCGCGACCCGATCTGGGAGGAACTTTTCACCGCCAGGCCGGAGATTTCCGGCGGCAAGCTGACACTTTCAGATAAACCGGGTTGGGGTGTCGAACTGGACGAGCGCACGCTGGAACGGCGGGGCGTCTGGGCGTAGCGTGGTCTGGTTGCTGGTCGCCGCAGGAGGCGCGGCGGGTTCGGTGCTTCGATATGCGGTGAACCGCCTGGCAGCCCACTATCTGGGCGCGGACACGGTGGTGGGGATATTCGCGGTCAACGTGGTCGGCTCGTTTGCTCTCGGTTTCCTTGCCACGGTGTTCATAGACCGCAGCGGCCTGCCCGCCGAATTGAGGGCGATGGCAACCGTGGGCGTGCTGGGTGGGTTCACCACCTTTTCCACCCTCGCCTACGATGGCGTGAGGTTGTTTGCCGGCGGCGAGTACGCCCGGGCCGGGATCTCGTTGGCCGCGAACCTGGTGGTGGGGTTGGCCGCAGCGTGGCTGGGCGTGTTGGTCGCGCGGGCCGCCACCTGAATCCATCGGCCCGCCGACCAGTTGCCCTGGGCGTCTTGAAACGGTCAACCCGCCCAGGCGCATATGACCCGGCCCGCCGGGCGCGCCCCGCTACCCGTGCGCGTCGGCCTCAACGTCGGCCAGGAACTCCAGCACGCGCGTCGTGTATTTCTCCGGCTCCTCGCTGTGAGGCCGCACTTCCGCCCACCGGCAGTTGGGAACCAGCCGATGCACCGCTTCGGCCAGGCGCCTCGGGTGAACGTCGTTGTTGCCCGGCATGACCATCGCGGGGACGGCCACGCTCTTCAGCGCCTTTTCGCTCATGCCCAGAGTCAGATAAGGGCCGTCAAAAAGGGCATAGATGGTGTCCCGCATCACCTGGACAAAGTCTTCCGTGTTGACGGCCTCCAGATCTTTGCGGTAACCGGGATCGGTCTGGGCCAATTCCGGGCTGAAGGGGGAAAAACGGTCGTCGGGGTCAAACGCATCCACCACCGATGCAATGCTGTCATTTTCCGCCATGTCCATGCTCTTAAAAAGCTTGGCGGCAAGGTACGCATCGCAGATGACTCCGCCCGCGATGTTGGAAGGGAAAATGGCGCGAACCCGCTCCGGCCGTCGGACGGCGCAACCCAGGGAGATCGCCGCCCCGAAGGAGCCACCGCCGAGGTAGGCTTGCTCGATGCCCAAACTGTCCATCAGGCCAAACACGTCGTCGCACACCATCTCCCAGGTTTGCACCACCAGCGGGCTGCGGGACTTGCCGCCAAACCGCCGGTCGTACACCACCACCCTGTGCTCCTCGGACAACGCATCGATCACCGGGCCATAGCTGCTGGCGACACCCTGCAGGCCGCCCGGCGAAAGGATTATTGGGGGCCCACTCCCGGACTCTTCGTAATAAATCTCGGCGCCGTTCACTCTCGTCGTAGCCATCATCCCACCTCCCGGAAGGCATCCCTGCGACCGCATATGCAGTTACAGGGAAAGAGACTTTGCGCAAATTATAGATGCGCCCGGTGTCGCGGGCAATGCGTACATCCACCAACCCCGAATGACGTTTTGCCCGCGCAACAGGTGCAGAATGATCTTTCGAAGCGCTCCATCGGAAAGGGCCGGTTGATCCGTAGACAACCCATCGGAAACCCCCGATTCCCTGCTTCGCGGCGTTGCCCGGCCGGAATCACAATGATAGAATGCCGTCCATTATGTCCAGTCAAATTTTCAGAATAAGATGGAACGGGTGACAAAATTGTCAAACTTCGAAGACTACTTGATAGTGAGCGAATTTCCTGAACAACCGATTGAACGAATGGTGGTGGCGTTCCGGGGTTGGCCTGACGCTGGCGACGCGGCGACTGCCACGCTGAACTACCTGCTGACAACCTTCGAAGCCGAGAAATTCGCAGAGATTGACCCCGAGGAATTTTTCAATTTCGCTCAGGAGCGGCCTCGCTCCACCCGCAGCAAGGACGGCAAGCGCCACTTGCAATGGCCGTCCAATGAATTCTACCTGTGGCGTGGCAACGAGAGCGCGCCGCCGGCCCTTTTGTACCTGGGCACCGAGCCGCACCTGCGTTGGCGCACGTTCTCGTCGCTGGTGGCGGACGTCGCACGACGGTGCGGTGTGAAGTCGGTGGTGCATATCGGAGCCTTGCTGGACGCCGTGCCCCACACGCGATCCATACGGTTCACCGGAACATCCACCAACAACGCCGTACAGTCCAGTTTTGACCGGAGCAACATCAGGTCGTCGAATTACCAGGGCCCTTCCGGAATCACATTGCCGATTTCCGAATCACTGACCGCGCGTGGGATCAGCTACACATCCCTGTGGGGGCATGTTTCCCACTACCTCCACGCCACGCCCAATTTCCGAGTGAGCCTGGGACTGGCGCGTTACCTTTCCGATATGCTGGCGCTGCCCATAGATCTGGGCAAGTTGTACAACATGGCCGACGCCTTTGATCGGGAAGTCGAAAAAGTGATCTCCGAGGACGAGCAGCTTGGCA
Organism: Dehalococcoidia bacterium; assembly: GCA_963668585.1. Classification (GTDB taxonomy): domain Bacteria; phylum Chloroflexota; class Dehalococcoidia; order Lucifugimonadales; family UBA3495; genus Bin87. The sequence continues at coordinate 3,174,393 of OY764869.1, forward strand.
AATATATCCTGACGCTGGAAGAGCGGTACGACACCGCCAGCGAAACCAGGGAAATGCCCGATCCCGCCGACCTTGTGAAGGAACTTGAACAGTTCCTCCGGGCGGAACGCAGCGGCGGCCCGTAACGGCGGCAGCGCTTCGGTCACGCGATTCAGCATGATCCTTCGACAGGATCCGGATTTCCCGGGGCGCCGACATAGGCGGTGATCCTTTGGGCCCGGGGCGGGTTGGATGGTCGGCTTGCGGCCCCAACATCGGGGCGTTATAGTCAGGTTGCGACCCAACCCCAACCTGCTTTTGAGAGGAAGTCTCTTGACGATTTTTGACTGGCCGGCCCGAATGCAGCAGATGGCCGATTTCGTGGGTTTCACGGACGACGACCTGTCCCTGGTGCGGGCCAGCGGGCCGCTGCTGTTGGCCCGCGCCGACGAACTGACTTCTGCGGTGTACGACCACTTTTTGCAATTCCCGGCGACGGCCCGGTTCTTTCTAACCCCGGAGGGGGAGATTGACCAGACTCGCCTGGACCGACGCAAGCACAGCCTGGCCCGCTGGCTCAGGAACAGCATCGATTTCCAACTGGACGAGCAGTTCCCGGTTTTCCTGCTGGCCATGAGCGTGGTGCACAGCAACCCATCGTTGGAACGCGGGTACCTGGGGTCGGTGCCGGCCAGGTTCATGATCGGCACCATGTCCTTCGCCCAGACGGCGATCGCGGGGGTGCTGGCAGAAGACATGGCCGACCAAAGCCAGGTTTTGCCCACATCCGTGGCATGGAACAAGCTGTTCATGCTCCAATTGGACGTGCTGCTGGCCGGCTACGTAACGGAGACGCCGACACCGGCCAGCGACCCGCCGAAACCCGAGGGCGACGGCGATGAGGATTCTGGAGAAGAACCCCAGGGCATGCGCAGGGTGCTCACCAACATCCTGGATGACAACCGACAGAACGCAAGCCCAAACGGGTCGGCCCATCAAAATCAAGGAGAATGACGATGACCAAAGTCCTGGTAATTCAAGGCGCCGGCATGAATATGCGCGGCAAGGTGCAGCTGGAGGTTTTCGGACCCAACACGCTGGATCAGATCAACGAACAGATCCGCGGGTACGGCGAAAGCCTCGGCGTGGACGTGAAAATCGTTCACTCGAACGTTGAGGGCGAGGTGGTGAACGCGTTGTACGACGCCTGGGAGGAAGGGTACGACGCCTGCCTGATCAACCCGGCCGGATACACCACGGGCAACGGCCCGCTGCGCGGCGCAATCCAACAGGTGCCGATGCCTGTGATCGAAGTCCACGCGAGCAATCCCACCGCCAGGGGCACCGTGTCGGCGGTGCTGCCGGTCAGCAAGGGCTGCGTGTACGGGTTCGGGGTCTATGGCTATTACCTGGCGTTGGAAGCGGTCAAGCACACCAGCGAGTGACTGTCCAATCGGTGAGGACCCCGCCAAGAAAAACCCCTCTCCGGACTGGAGAGGGGTTTTGAATTGCGTCGTTGCGGTTATTCGCAGCGCAGGCAGCGCACGTCCTTGAAGACGGTATCGTGGATGCCGGGATTGGTGATCAGGTAGTCCATGATGATGCGGACGACCTTGCCATCGTCGGCGATGTTGTACTTCTCCTTGGAGATGTTGATGAGGCCGATATGCTCTGCGTTGACATCAACGGCTAGTGCGGTTTTGGTTCCTGCCATTTCCATTCGCTCCTGACGATTTAGGGTGTGCCGGGCCGGTTCCGTGCCGGCGTTGCCAGCATAACATAGCGCCCATGCGGATGGGATTCGAGTTGAACGAATGCCGGCGTCGGCGGTTGTTGTGCTTCTTGAAAATCCCGCCGCCGACCTTTAGCCGTCATTTAATCGAACCGGCGAAGGGGAGGAAACTGAATGGCTATCATCAAGACAACATTTGTCTGCGCCAAGTGTCAGAATACCGAATACGAAACCGACGAGTTCCGCGCCACCGGCGGAAATTTTGCCAAGTTGTTCGACGTGCAGAACAAGAAATTTTCAACCGTGTCGTGCAAACGATGCGGCTACACGGAAATCTACAGGGGCAGCACGTCAACCTTGGGCAACATCTTCGATTTCTTCGCCGGCTGACGGCCCGGCGCTGGCAGCATGCTTTCCGCCGGATGCACAAAAAACGAGCCCTCCGCGTTTGCGGAGGGCCCATTAATTGCTGGTACCCCGGATGGGCTTCGATCCCATGATCTCCACCTTGAAAGGGTGGCGTCCTTGACCAGGCTAGACGACCGGGGCATGGGCGTCATCGTATGACACCATAGCATTTTACCATGCCGCCCGCGTTTACGGATATACGGCCAATGCTTCCAGGGACATTTCCTCGGGGAAGCCGCACATGAGGTTCATGTTCTGCACGGCCTGACCGGCGGCGCCCTTCACCAGATTGTCAAGGCAACTGATCACGATGAGACGGTTGGTGCGGGTGTCAACCACCGGGTGCACCAGGCAATAATTGTTGCCCAGCGTCTGCTTGGTCTGCGGCGGGGTGTTGGTTACGTGTACGAAAGCGTCGTCGGCATAGAAGTCCTGGTAAACCTGACGCACGCGCTCTGAGGCGCCAGGGTCCTGGGCTATTTCGGGGTCAAGCGGCGCGTAGCAGGAACTCAGGATGCCACGGGTCATGGGTATGAGGTGGGTCAGGAACGTGAGGTTCACCGGCGCGCCGCTGTAGGTGTTCAGCTCCTGGCTGATCTCGGGCAGATGCCGGTGTCCGTTGACCGAATAGGCCATGACGTTTTCGTTGACTTCGGAGAAGTGAGTGGTCATGCTCAGGGTACGCCCGGCGCCGGACACTCCGGATTTACTGTCCACGATGATCTCGCCGCCGATGAGTCCGTGCTGGATGGCCGGGGCCAGGGCCAGGATTGCGCTGCTGGGATAGCAGCCCGGGTTGGCGACCAGGCGAGCGTCGGCAACAGCGCCCCGGTTCAATTCGGTGAGGCCGTACACCGCCTCTTCCAGGTAGGTCGGGTCGGGATGCTCGACGCCGTACCATTCCGAGTACACGTCGGCCTGCTTGAGGCGAAAGTCCGCCGAAATGTCCACGACCTTGACGCCTTGCTCCAGCAGGGGAATGCACGCTTCGGCGCTGGCCTTGTGCGGCAGAGCCGAAAAGACAAGGTCGAGTTCATCGCACAGATCGGCGGTGATGTCCAGTTCCATGTTGTCCAGATGGGGGAATACCTCGCCCAACGGCTGTCCGGCGGCGCTGCGTCCGGTTACCGAAGCGATTTCGACCTCTGGGTGGTGGCGCAGGATGCGAACCAGTTCGCACCCGGCGTATCCGGTGACGTTGATGATTCCGACTTTCACGGTTGTAGCTCCTTGACGACCTGGGTGTGCGGGACGGGGGTTGGCGAAGCGGATTTACCGCTTCGTCGCCTGCGTCCGGGAGCCTGTCCGTCGGGGCGGTCAGTGTCTGCCGAGATATTTTCCGATGCGGCGTCGGCCGCGGCCCGCACCGCCTTTTCATCGCGGGAAGGGCAACCGTAGCTCACCACGCACTCGCCGCACAAAGGCCGTTGCGCCTTGCACACCTTGCGCCCATGTGTGATGAAGGCGGCATGGAATGGGTAAACGTCTTCGGGGGGCATGGCCGCTTCCAGAACCTCATGGGCTTTGTCCGCATTGACCTTGGGCCCGATGATGCCCAGACGTTGACTGACGCGATAGATGTGGGTGTCCACGGCCATGGCGGGCATACCCAGCGAAAAACTCAGGATGATGCCGGCCGATTTCGGACCTATCCCGGGGAGTTGGCGCAGCCAGGCGCGCGCTTCGTCCATCGGCATTTCGGCCAGGAACGTGAGATCCAGCGAATCCTCGTTGAGTTCCAGAATACGGTTGAGGACGGTCTTGATGCGCGGCGCTTTGATCTTCGCCAACCCGCCGCCGGAGATGGCCTCTTCGATGGCGTCCACATCGGCGGCAGCCACGGCTTCGAGGGTGCTGAAGCGTTCCATCAGAGTGCGGAAAGCCCGCTCGGAATTGCGGTCCGACGTGTGCTGAGACAGTATGGTGAAGGTCAGTTCGTGCGCCGGGTCGAGACGCGGTTCGTTCTCGAACGGACCATGCTCATCGGTAAGCAGACGGATTGCATCCGATACGGTCACGCCGGGTTTTTTGGAGCGGCGCGGACGGCGGGTCTTGGCGGCAGTTTTGGGCGGCATTTCTCTTTCGCTACCGGATGGCACGGTGAGGGGACCACGCGATTTTAGCACAGCGCACAGCCGATGGTAACAATGTCGCCACCAATCACGAAGCCCGTGCCCGCGCCACAGTTGGAGCATTTGGCGCGCGGGGCGACGGTCGCGTAATCAGTGGCGTCAAAAACAGCGCCGGCAATGAAATCCCGATGCAAACCAGCGCGTTGAGGGTTATCGACCACCGGATGCCGATGACGTCGCCCAGCAGGCCCATGATCAGAACGCCCGGCGGGGTGCCGAGTCCGATGCACAGGCTCATCAGGCCCACCATGCGTCCGCGCATCTCCGGCGGCGACGACCGCATGGTGATGGTGCTCTGCATTGTGCCGAAGCAGGACAGGCCGATTCCACTGACCACCAACAGGGCGAACGTGGCGGGATACCACGGGATCCAGGCGAAAACCGTCGACGTCACCATCACCACGAAAGCGCCGGCCGCGAAATAACGGCCGTGGTATCGGATGGTCCCGATCGTGGCCAGTATGCCCGCCATGACGAGTTGGCCCAGCGCTTCCGACGCCGCCAGAATCCCCACCAATGTTTCGCCGACCTTCAGGTAATCGCGTCCGATCGCGGGCACGAACTGCCGCGCCGGAAACGCCATGCCATTGATCATTATGGTGATGAACAGCATCCCGATCAGTTGCCGGTGATTGAACGCTTCGCGAACCACGTCGCCCAGACTGTTCCAGATCGGCTCCGCGCGCCATTCTCGTTCGACCTTCGGGATCCGGACGCGGATCGCCAGCAGCATCGCGATGGAATGGAAGACGACCACCGCCGCGTACGCCCAGACGTACCCCGCGTAATGGGGCCAATAGTAGTTGACATGCTCAATCAGGAATCCACCGGCAAAGGGCCCGAGCATACGCCCCATGGTCATGCTCATTGAATCGATGGACAGGGCGTTGACCACTCGACGTTCGCCGACGATGTCGTACACGGCGGTACGGCGGGCAGGGTCCTCCAGAGCGCGACTCACCCCCTGCAGAAACATCGCACAGAACACATGCCAGGCTGCGATGTATCCGAACAGCAGCAATACAAAAATCGCGATGCCGGCTCCCCATTTGATGGCCAGCGAACTCACCCAGATCTTCTTACGGTCAAACCGGTCGGCGATTATTCCGGTGAATGGGGAGAAGAAGGGACGCGGGATGTTTTCGAATGCCAGGACCAGTCCCAGCATCAGCGCTCGATCGGTCAGGGAATAAACGAGGACGCTGGTGACCAGCAGTTCCATCCAGCGAGTTACCTCGACGACGTTCACTACATACCAGATAGCCCTGAAACGAGGGTTCCGCAGAACCTCCATCATGGGTGAAACCGGACGGCCGGCGGGTATTGCCAACGAAACCTCTCTGATCGGCGGTCAATGCAGCCGGCGCATCGTGGATTTTACACCCCCGTAACACGGCTGCGCCTGTTTTCGCGCTACCGGATTGTTCGGGTTAGCCGGTTTGGAACGCCAGCGATTGCGACCGGAACCCGCTCCATCGGGCGGTCGCAGGGAAGAACCGGCGCCGTTGGCCGCCGTCCGACTCCAGGCCCACCCGATCCAAAATGCCGGCGCTGCATTTAACGCCGAACCCCTGCAACGGCGCTTCGGCCCTGCGGTATAATGAGGCCGTTGATGGCGGGAGGAACGGGGAGATATCTGAATCGCCGGGAGCCCATGCTATGGCGAGTTCCAGACTGACCAACGATCGACAGGAAGCGCGCGAGGGCCGGGCGTCAGGGCGCAGCGGATACAATCCGGCAACGAGGGCGAGCGCGGCTTCCGGGTTCAGCACGGGGTTCAACAGCTTTTTGTCCACGGGCCGCCTGTCGCTGGCCCTACGCCTTGGGCTGCGGTACGGCGTGGACCGCCGGTTCATTTCCAGATACCTGGGAATCCTGGCTACCGACGTAGCATTCGCTCCGTTCCGATTCTGGCAGAGCGCGGCGTACGGTCGGCGCATCAGCAAAACCGAAATCCACCCCGAACCGATATTCCTCCTTGGCTTCTGGCGTTCCGGCACCACGTTGCTGCACAACCTGTTTGCCTGCGACCCACAGTGGGGTTTCGTGAACACATACCAGGCCGCCCTGCCCGACCTGTTTCTGGCCGGCCAGCGGCGGCTGCGCAGGAAGCTTGAATCCGCGCTGCCGGAGAACCGGGGCATCGACAACATACCCGTAGATTTCGCCATGCCGCAGGAGGAAGAAATCGCGCTGATGTGCGCCAGCGGTCTCAGCCCCTACGTGTCGCTCAATTTCCCGCGCACCGCAAACGAGACTCTTGAGTACCTGTTCATGGGCGACGGCGTTGACCAGCGTATCCGCGAGCGATGGCGCCTTGAATACACCAAACTGCTCAAAGCGGCATCCCTGCACATGGAAGGCAAACCGTTGGTTTTGAAATCCCCGTCCAACACCAGCCGGATTGCCGAGTTGCTGGACCTTTTCCCGGACGCCAGGTTCGTGTACATCCAGCGCAATCCCTACGATACCGTGCGTTCGTACATGCACCTGCTCAGGCTGATGAACGGCTGGCACGCGCTGCAGAGCATCGACTTCGAGGAACTGTTGCAGCGTCAGATCAGAATCTACAGGCGAATGGCGGAAGCCTATCTGGAACAGCGGAAGTCGATACCGGATGGCAGGCTGATTGAAATCCGCTACGAAGAACTGGAACAGGACAAGATCGGCCACATGGGACTGATTTACGACGCGCTTAGCCTGGACGGGTATGATGCGTTCGCCCCGCAACTGGCCGAGTACGTTGATTCCATTGCCGATTTCCAGAAGAACCCGGCACACCTGAGCGAGCAGGTGATTCGTCTGGTCAACGAGCACGTTCCGTTCCTCGTTGACGAGTATGGTTACGACTTCATGGAAACCGCGCACGGAGAAGAACCGATCGGTCGTGATAATATCGGAACGTAGATGAAGCTATGGGAGGTTGGAAATGGACCAGGCAGTCAGCGATTTCTGGGCGGCGACTCGTTCGATTCTGGATGAAACGCCGGTTGACGCGACACTCGAAGAATGTCCTGAGCGCAGCGGCCGAGAGTACGATACGTGGACCGTCTCGCTGAGCAGTTACGGAGGCCAGCGCCTGCGCGCGTTTTACACTGCCCCCAAGCACGCCTCAGCCTCGGGCAAATTCCCGGCGATGCTCGCGGTGCCCGGCTACGGAGGGGGCAAGGACATTCCCTACCATGTGGTGATGCACGGAATCGCCGTGCTGACCCTGTTCCCCAGGGCCCAGGGCGAAAGCATCCCGGAATGGGACCTGCCCGAAGGGACCAACAAGCTCACCTACAACGTGACCGACCGGGACACGTACTACTACCGCGCGGCGTACATGGACTGCGTCAGAGGCATGGACTTCCTGGCGGAACGCGACGAGGTGGACACCGACCGCATCGGTATGTGGAGCCGTAGCCAGGGTGGCGGTTTCACGCTGACAACGGCGGCGCTGGATCACAGGCTGGCCGCAGCCGTCGCTGAACAACCGTTCATGTGCAACTACCCGGTGGCCATCGACATCGAAACCCGGCCCTACGACGAACTGAGCAACTACGTCCGGAAGCACCCCGAACAGCGGCAGCAGATGTTGGATACGCTGGCGTATTTCGACGGCCTCACGCTGGCCGACGCCATCGAGTGCCCGATCCTGGTCGATGTCGGCATGGCCGACACCACCTGCCCGCCCGACACCATCATGCCTGTTTTCGAACGCATCAGGTCGCACAAGTCGCTGCTGGTGTACCCGGACCTGCCGCACAGTCCCTGCGCCGATTTCAATGTTCACGCCATGAACTGGCTGAAGCGCTACCTGGGCGCCTGACAGCCCACCCATACTCAGCTCCAGTCCATATCAAACCTGATCCGGGATAACTCAAAGGAGTCGCATCATGGGTGTCAGAACCGGGGCCGAATATCTGGCCGGCCTCAGGGATCAGCCACGCGAAATCTGGCTGGACGGCCGGCGGATCGAAGACGTCACCGATTTCCCCGGACTGTCCAACGGGGCCAGTTCCATCGCGGCGCTGTATGACATGCAGGGCGATGGACCCTCCGGTCCGCCGATGACCTATACGTCGCCATCCACGGGCGACCAGGTTGGCCTGTCGTTCATCATCCCCAAGTCCGCAGAAGACCTGGCCAGGCGCCGAATGATGATGTCCAACTGGGCCCACGCCAGCTACGGAATGATGGGCCGGACTCCGGATTTCCTCAACGTGACCATCATGGCCATGGCGGCCGCCGGAGATTTCTTCGGGGACAACCGGCCGGAGTTCAAGCAGAACGTCATCAACTACTACGAATTTGCCCGCGAAAATGACATCTGCATGACCCATACGCTGGTGAACCTGCAACGGAACCGCGCGCCGTCGGCCACGTCCATGAACTACAGCACCGACGTGGCGCTGCACGTGGTGAAGGAAACAGACGCGGGCCTGGTGATCCGGGGACCACGCGTGCTCGCTACACTCGGCCCATTGTCCGACGAGATCATGGTGTACCCAACCCGCTCTCACCTGCTGGCCCGGGATGAGGATGCCCACAAGTACGCGTTCGCCTTCGCAGTGCCGTGCGGAATCGACGGCCTGAAGTTCATCTGTCGCGAAAGTTTCGACCTGAACAAATCGCATTTCGATCACCCACTCGGCTCCCGGTTCGAGGAGATGGACGCCATCGTATATTTCGACGACGTGCTCGTTCCCTGGGAGCGCGTGTTCATGTACGGCGACCGGCACAAGTGCAACAACATGTCCAACGCCACCGGACAGTACGTGCATACCGGCCACCAGGTGGTCACCAAAAACGTCGCCAAATGTGAGTTCGTTGCCGGCATCGCCAGCCTCATGGTGGAGACCCTCGGCAACGGTGACATACCCCAGGTGCAGGGACTAGTGGCGGAGTTGGTGGAGAACCTCGAGATCACCAAGGCGTTGCTGACGCAGTCTGAGGTGAACGCGGCCATCGACGATTGGGGCGTCATGCTGCCCGACCGGGTGCCGCTCAACGTGGCGCGCAACCTGTTCATCAAGATGTACCCGCGCATGGCCGAAATAATCCAGTTGCTGGGGTCCAGCAGCCTGATGGCGTTGCCATCTGAGGAGGATTTCGGTGGGCCGATGGGCGAGGTGCTGGACACTTACCTGGACACCGACACCGCCACGGCGCGAGAGCGCGTGAGGCTGTTCCGGCTTGCCTGGGACACGGCGTGCAGTTCTTTTGGCGGCAGGCAGGTGCTGTACGAACGCTATTTCCAGGGAGACTGGATGCGAAACGCCGCGTTGCTGCTCAGCATCTATGACCGTGAGCCGTTGATGGATCAGGTGCGCGAGTTCCTGGAACGGGACTGACGAACCCCATATCCTGACCGGGCCATGACGTAGGGGCGGGTTTGAAACCCGCCCCTGTTTTTGACCGAATGCTACCCTGCTAAATCACTTCATCAGCCCTTCGGTAACCGCTCCCTTGAAGGCGTTTTCGCCGCCGAAAACCGTGCCGGTGGATCCGGCATTGAACTTCGCCAGGGCGAGGTCATACACTTCCTGCGGGAACGGGACATACCCAACGGACGTGGCCAACTGCTGGCCGTTGTCGCCCAGGTAGTACCGCACGAATTCTGCGATGTGCTGTTCCCGCGCCGCATCCGCCCGCACATAGATGAACAGCGGCCGGCTGAGCGGGGCATAGGATCCGTCGTTGATCGCGTCGCTCGTCGGCGTGATGCAACCGTTGCCGCCGTCAACAGGCACGGCCTTCAATTTGTCCTGGTTCTCCACGTAATAGGCATATCCGAAGTAGCCCAGGCTGTATTTGTCCCCGGAGATGCCCTGCACCAGCACGTTGTCATCTTCGGACGCCACGAAATCGCCCCGCGACACGCCGCCGTCGCCGTTGATCGCCTCGGTGAAATAATCGAACGTACCAGAGTCAACACCCGGCGCGTATAGCTTGATCTCTTCGTTGGGGAACTCGGGGTCAACCTGGTCCCACGTCATCACGACGCCCTCGGACTCCGGCTTCCAGATCATGTTGAGTTGGTCCACCGTCAGGCATTCCACGAAATCGTTGCTCGGGTTCACCAGGACGGACAACCCGTCGATCGCGACCGGTATCTCGATGTACTCGATGCCCGCCGCTGCGCACAGGTCAATTTCCTTTTGCGTGATCGGCCGCGACGCATTCGAGATCACGGTTTCGTCGGTGCAGAATTTTTTGAATCCGCCGCCGGTCCCGGAGATCCCAACCACCGCTCGGACGCTGCCTCCGGCCAGGTCGCCGAACTCTTCGGCCACGGCCTCGGTGATCGGAAAAACGGTCGAAGATCCGTCAATCGGTATGTCACCCGACAGCGATGCGTACATGCTGGAATCGACCGCCTTGCCGGTCTGCCCCGCGGTGGAACCGGCGGAGGTGGCCGAACCGTCGCCAGACGTTGTGGAGCCGCCGGTATTGGCAGGCGCATCGGCCGAGGGACTGCAAGCCGCCGACACGAGAACGAATGCACAGGCCGCTGCCGTCACCGCTATCAGCAGCCTCACCGGCCAGCTTTTGATAGTGTCCAAATTGGGGGAACTCATCGATCCTCCTCGAATCGTTGATCTGGTCGCAGTCTTTGCGCTAATGGTTCCAGTTGTCAGCGCCTGTTCGGGCAGCCGCGCTTGACCGGGCGGGAAGGGCCGGCATCGTTCGATTGGCGTCATTCGGGGGCAGAGCGGGCATTTGAATTCGGGCGTTGATTGGGCGGCCGACAAATCCGTCAAAGTTGGAGCGAAGGCAAACGCGAGCGGAGGGTGGAAACTCCACTTGGGTCGGGGGAGAAGCAGACCGAGACCCGGGCGACAATGGCCTCCACAAAATTAACCAGCAATTGCCATGACAGCGTCTTTTCGATTCCGACGCCCGGCCTGCGCGGGAACAAAAAAATTACGGGGCATAGCATCCCCGTAAAACGTGTCGCCGAGCGCCCGGTGGCGCCATATACGGCAGGTGCGGCGATTCCAGTGGCCGCGCCCGCCGCCGTGGGTACCGGAGGGAGACAATTGGCCACGACCTTCGGCCAGCGACGCGCGGGCCCGGCGCCGGTTTGTGCTTCGCGCAGCGCCGTGAGCAGCATGGTGTCAGCGGGAATCCCTGACTATGGCTTCCAGTTCATCGGGGAGTTTGGGAATGCCGCCCGACAGGACGCGGCAACCGTCTTCGGTTACCAGCACGTCGTCCTCGATACGGATCCCGATTCCCCGGTAGGCTTCGGGAGCGCCCTTCGCCTGTGGGCCGAAGTAAAGGCCCGGCTCTACGGTCAGAACCATGCCGGGGCGCAAACGAATTTGGCCCCTGTCGTCGCGGTACGCTCCACAGTCATGCACGTCCAATCCCAGCCAGTGGGACGTGGCGTGCATGTAGTAATCGCGGTAACCGGCGTCGTTCAGAATCTGCTCTACATCGCCGCTCATGATGCCCAGATCCACAAGCCCCTGAATCAGGGTACGGGTGGCAACACGGTGAACGTCGTCGAACCCGACGCCGGGCTTCACGGAGGCGATGGCTTTCTCCTGGGCGTCCAGAACGATCTCGTATGTCGCCCGCTGCGCCGGTGTGAACTCGCCGGACACGGGCCACGTGCGGGTGACATCTGCGGTGTAGTATCCGTATTCGGCGCCCGCGTCGATCAGGAGCAGATCCTCAGGTCCCAGCGCTTCCTCGTTACGGATGTAGTGCAAAACGCACGCGTTGGCTCCGCCTGCCACGATGGATGGGTACCCGTTGCGCGGTGAACCCAAATGGCGGAAGGGACGCTCCAGGGCGGCCTGAACTTCGTACTCCGTGACACCGGGCGCGGCGGTCCGCATGGCGGCGTCAAAGCCCTCTGCAGTTATGTCTATGGCGCGCTGCAGCAGCGCGATCTCATCGTCGGATTTGAACTGCCGCATGGACTCGATCTGAGCGGTCGGATCCTCGATCCGCCGCACACTCTTTGCGCCCCGTTGGGCCATGCGCCGGCGCTGCTTGATCAGGTTGGAAATGATGCCATCCACATGATCGTCGCTGCCCAGGGCGTAATATATGGTCTCGGAATCTGCCAAAAGTCTGGGCAACTGTGTCTCCAGTTGTTCCAGTGGATAGGCAGCGTTGGCGCCCAGCGAACCCACGGCGCCGCGGACGCCGGCCCGCCGGCCAACCCAGATTTCGAACGTCGGGTCGTAAGGCCGCACGAACAACGTATAGGGAGTGCGCGACCCGGGGCGCAGAACCGCCACGGCGTCGGGTTCCTCGAATCCGGTCAGATACCAGAAGGAGGACTGCTGGCGGTATTGGTGATCAACGTCGTTGTTGCGTGGCGAATCGTGCCCCGCCGCGATGACGATCGCTCCGCCAGTCATGGATTCCATCAGCCGGCGGCGACGGGAACGGAACTCGTTAGGGGACGTTGCCAATGGGTCATCGCTCATCTGTAAGATCCCAAGCAAATTGTGCACAGATTTCGACCGCCGCCGATTATATCAGTGGGCCGCGTCACATCGCAATACTGCGGTGCCCCGACCGAAACGTAATCCGCTGTCTCGCGACGATTTCCCTTCACGCGAGGGCGTCGCTTTGGGTTGTATCCCCGAATAATGGATTCTGATATAATCGTCGCGCAACCGTGACAGCGTTAAATGTTCGCATGCGACCTGCCGCCGCAGTCTAGCGTCTGCGGGGGCGATTTTTCGGTTAGTTCATAGAATTGGGGAGCAGAGTGCAATGCCGGCTTACGCCGTAATCGGAGGGCAATGGGGTGACGAGGGCAAGGGCAAGGTAATCGATTACCTTGCCGGTGAGTCCGATTGTGTAGTCCGCTACGCCGGCGGCAACAACGCCGGCCATACTGTGGTCAATGAGCGCGGGGAATTTCAGTTGCACCTGGTGCCGTCCGGCATCTGTTGGCCCGGGGTCACCGGGATAATTGGCAACGGCGTCGTGGTGAATCCCGATGTGCTGCTGGGCGAAATCGCCGGACTCCAGGCACAGGGAATTGACACCAGCCGTCTCTTCATCAGCGACCGCGCCCATGTGATCATGCCGTACCATATCCTGCTCGACGCGTTGCAGGAACAGGCCCGCGGCCAGGGAGCCATCGGCACCACCGGCCAGGGAATCGGCCCCGCCTACGTTGACAAAGCCTCCCGGGACGGCATCCGCGTCGGCGACCTTCTGGATACCGCAAACCTGCCTGAAAAGATACACAACGCGGTTGCCATGAAAAACCGCGTCATCACCGGCGTGTTCAATGGCGAACCCGTGGACGCCGATGAGGTGCTGGAACGCTGCATTGCTTGGGGCGAGCAACTGCGACCATCCGTCTGCGCCACCGAGCAAATGGTGCAGGACCTTTTGGACCAGGGCAAGCGGGTGCTGTTGGAAGGGGCTCAGGGTACGCTGTTGGACCTGGATCACGGTTCATACCCTTACGTAACCTCATCGTCACCGTCAATCGGCGGCGCTATCACCGGTTTGGGCATCAATCCCCAATCCATCCAGGGGGTCGTGGGGGTTTTTAAAGCCTATTCCACTAGGGTGGGCGGCGGCCCAATGCCCACGGAGATGCTCGGGCAGGCCGGCGAAGACCTGCGCGAAAAGGCTCACGAGTACGGCACCACCACCGGGCGCGCGCGCCGGGTGGGTTGGTTTGATGCTGTGGCCGCACGATACAGTCGGCAAATTAACGGTTTCACCGGCATGGTGCTGACCCGGTTGGACATCCTGGACGGAATGGAAGAAGTCAAAATCTGCGTCGGCTACCGCTCCGGCGATCAAACATTGGAGCGCTTCCCGGCAAATACTTCCCTGCTGCAAGAATGTGAACCTATCTATGAGAAGTGGGCCGGATGGCAGGATCCCACCGCCAGCGCAACCCAGACCCAACAGTTGCCAAAGAACGCTCTGGCCTATGTCCGCCGGATTGAGGAGTTGGTGGGTTGCGAGGCACAAATTATATCTACCGGACCCAGCCGTGAGGAAACCATAGCGATTAATCCCGTAATACACTAGCAATATGACATATCAAATACTTATGATGTCATCGTAGCCTCGTGGGATTCTCATCCTAAAACTATAACTCTGGCTACCCGGGAGGATAATCATGGCCACAAACACCGTCCCCCAGGGAGGTGGTCCGGAAACGTCCGTATTCGGACGATTTCTGGCGCCCGGAACCGACTGGTTTTATCTGGCGTTCCGACTGATCTTCGCACTTTTGGTTGCGCTGCACGGAGCGCAAAAGGCATTTCTCTTGTGGGGTTTTCCGGCGGGCGCCAACCCGAACGGTTTGGGCGCGCTGGTTGACGTCGCCGGTTGGGTCGAAATCATCGCGGCCCTCCTGATCGCCACCGGTGTCCTGACCCGCCTCGGAGCGGGAGCGTTGGTGGTCACAATGGTGGTGGCCTACTTCGGAGTGCACGGCGCTCTGAGCCCGGTATGGCCCTGGCCGCATCTGTACCCAAACCCGCCCGGACCTTGGCCCGAAGCAATCACCTCTCAACTGCCCGCTGACGTCGCCGGAAACCTGGTGACCGGCAACGCTTTCGTTGCCCACGGCGGCGAAGTCACCATCCTGTGGTTCCTCTGCGCCGGCATCATCGGCGTGTTGGGCAGCCGCAGACTTGGTCTTGAACGTCTGATTCTGAAAAGGGAAATTCTATGATGCAACAGCAAGCAGCGCGTTTCGGCATCTACTTCAATGCTGAACAAAACCAGGTGGTCCGCATCAACTCACCTTACTGGTTCCCACCGGAACCGGAATGGCAGAGGGTTACCGGAGAAGTGAACGCTACTCTGCTCGACCTTCGCAAGATGGTGGCCGAACAGGGACTTTCCCGTGAACCTGACGCGGTGACCTGGACCACGCTGCCCTTGCTGGAAGAGGACGCCTAGCATCGCCGGGACAATCTCCGGTAATGGGTCCTGAATCGCCGGATCAATCCCCTGATCCGGTAAACGATGCAGCCGACTACCCTCGCCCTGATGGGCGGCTGGGAAAGTTGGCTGCATCCAATCCTGCCCAGGCGCGTCGGTGGATGCGCTGGGGTTGGCTGGCAGCGTTGGCATGGTGGGTGTGGAACACCGGGCTGCTGCTGGTATGGATCGTCGCCTCCGTCATCCCGCCTGACGCGTCCACCGCCGGATCCGATCCGCCGTTTCCCGCCAGGATCATCATCTATCACGGGATTGAGGGATTCACGATTGGCCTGCTGGGGTTGGGCTTGAATATGCGGTGGCGACTGGCGGCCCTGCTGTTGCCGACGGTCTTCCTGATTACCAGGGTAATCGCACTGACACGATTGGAACCGCTGGCATTGGACGTTCGCGCCCTATGGGTGGTGGTCTATGTATTGATGTTTCTCCTGTTCGTGCGAGGGGCCCAGGGCGCGTTCAGCTACCACTGGTTCACCCATCCCACGTTCCCGGGGAACCGATAGGCATCCAACCTGCGGGCCCAACAAGCCGAAAAGTCGGCATGACAACAAAAAAGGGCGGGAACATATCCCGCCCCAATTGTTATCCGGCAAGCCGGTACACAGCGCTAACTGTCGTTGAACGCTGGCATTACGTCCTGCGCGAACCGGGCCAGTTGATCCTTGAACACCTCACGAGGCATTCCCATCACTGAACCAAGGTTGATGCGTTCCACGCCCGGATACTTGGCCTCGGTTTCCTTCAGTTGATTGATCACATCGTCAGGGGAACCGCACAGCCAGGCTCCACTTTCGACCGCGCCCTCGATTGTGGGCAGTTGTACGCCACGGCGTAGGCCGGGATTGGCAACGGCTTCAATCTGTTCCGGCTGAAGCGCCATCAACCCCAACGGCGCGGCGAACTTCATGGCTTCCTCGAAGTAGGGGCGCGCCTCTTCAATCGCGGCCTCCCGATTCTTGCCCAGGAAGAAACGGTATCCAAGGGCGATGTCCTCGCCCAACTGCAGTTCGCGCCCGTAGCTTGCGGCCGCGTCCCGGTACATGTTCAAACGTTCGGCGAGCATCGGTTCCGGCGTGTTGGCCACCATCGCCTTGATTCCAACCCGGGCCATGAAATCCACGCCCTTGGGATTGCCCGACACCAGCGGTTGCCAGATGTCCACCGGGTCCTGTTTCGGGCGCGGCACCAGGCTCAGTTTTTCCAGCGTATAGCCCCGGTACGGTACATTCGCCGGAATCTGATAGTGCTTGCCCTGATGGGAGAACGACTCCTGGCTGAAGGCTTTGACCATCACCTCGACCTGTTCCTCGAACATCTCCCGGTTGGCGTCGCCGTCAAACATCGGCGACCCAAAGGTCTCCACCTCGCGCGAGTGGTAGCCTCTCCCGACACCGAAGATGATGCGGCCGCCCGACAGGATATCGGCCATGGCAAAGTCTTCGGCCAGCCGCAGCGGATGCCACATCGGCGTGATGTTGAAACCGCAACCGTACTTCAACCGCTGGGTATTGCATGAGAGGTAGAGCCCCAGCATGATCAGGTTCGGGATGCACTCGTAGCCTTCCGGCTGGAAATGATGCTCGGCCATCCAGAACTCGTCATAGCCGTGCGCTTCCAGGTGCTTGGAGATGTCCAAAGCCCAATCGAAAACCCCGGCGAGTTCGTCGTTGGAATACCAGCGATCGTTGGCGGGCGTCCCGTCGAGGCCCAGATTATCGTCCACCACATGGCCGGCGTATGATGCGCTAAAACTGTTGAACATGATCAATCATCCTTTTCGAAAGAGTTCCGGTGATTTGCGGCTCACGCGGCTGCGCCGATCGGTCAGGGCGCGACTTCAAAGAAGATCTCGCCAACCTTCTGGCCGCCATGGTAGGCATATGCCCAGTACAGACCGGTGGGCCAACGAAAGTCTGGTATAAACCCGATACCTGCGAGCACCGCAATCGTCCCCGGCCGCCCGGCCGAGAAACCGACAGTCTCCACGGTGCGGTCAAGAACGAAGCCATCCTCGTAATACTCTACGACCGCAAAATCCAGTTCAACATCGGCCGCCAGCGGCGCGGCGTGCGCTATGGTCAGGGCCATGAGATAACGACCCGAGATCCGAGACGCGGGGATGCTGAAGAATCCGTTGTGCGACTCGACGATTTGTCCCCTGGTGACCCTGATCAAATCAGTGCGGAGCACCTGCCCATTCACCGCCGGGATGACGGGGTTGACCGGACTCCGGTCGGTGAAAAGCACCGTTCCATAACGGCGGGCCAGGACGGCGTCGATCAATGCTGTCTCAACAGGGTTGCGCGCAGTGGCATGGAATGCCGCCAACATCCGATCAATGGCGGGTGCGCCGGATTCGGTTTCCTCGACAGTCACCCCGTAATCGGCCTGAATCAGCGAATGAAACGCTCGGAACCCGTCATAGAACTGCTCGTAGCGCAGAGTATTGAAAAGGTCCAGGTAGATTCTTTCCCCCAGCCAATAGTCGCAGATTTGCCCGTAGGAGCCGGCCTCCGGTTGCGCCAATTCAAGATGGAAGATGTTTTCGTAGTATGGGCACGGAATCCCGTCGGGGTCTCCATACCCTCCAACACGGTAGTGTTCAATGATCAAGGCCATGAAATCGGCCGCGCCTTCGTCCACCCAGAGATCGATATCGTTGAACCAGTAATAATGCGCCACTTCGTGAGCGATCACCGCGGGGCCCACTGCGGCCAAACGGCTCATGGTACGGTCATCAACGTCCATTTCGGTCGGGATGGTGATGTTCGCGTACGTGTGGAACCCGCCGATGCCAGGGGGAAAACCATCCATCACCAGCACGGCCACATAATCGGTCCTCAAACCCTTGCCCATCATGATTTCGGCATACTCAACCGCGTGCTCGAACAACCCCATGGTGCTGGCGCCGCCCGATTGCGTTCGCACGATGGTGAACAGAATAGAGTCGGAATACGAGGTCTGAATTATCCGCTCCTCCAACCGGATCTGATCCGGGTCCAGGAGCACGTCAATCAGTTCGGGATTCAAGATCCAGGGGCCGATCAGCACCGCGACGATTTTCGCCTCATCGTCTTCGATGCCGCCATTATCAGCAAGGTTGGGATTGTCAAGGACCGCGAAAAGCGTATCGATGTCCTCTTCGGCAAAAGCGGTCAGGACGTAGATGGCCTCCGTATCCGCCGTGCCGAAGGACTGCAGGAAGGGCATGGCCACGATGCGAGCGGCCGCTTCCGGGCTGAATTCGTCCAACTCCGCCAGCAGGTTGTACGCGAACCTCTCGTGGTCCGTAAGACCGTCGGCTACCCAGGGCAGTTCCAGGATGCCTGGGGTAACTTTGGCGCTCACTCCGGCGACCCCAGGGTCAGGCGCGTCCTCGGATAACAGGCTGGCTCGGGCGGTCAGCGCCCGGAGGTTGGCCTGCGTCTCGAGCAGTCGGACGTCCGCCCCGGGGTGCAGTGAATGGGCAGATGGTATCCCGCCCGCAGCCACTGGAGCGTACACTCCGCGCGGCTGGTTGTAGATTTCCCCTTCCTCCTCATCGATCATTTCCGTAGCTAACACCGGACCGATGTCGGGCGAATGAGCGAAAGCGGAATTGTGGGCATTGCCGAAGTACAGTATGACCGCCGCAATCGCGATTGCGGCGGTGGTGAAAGAAATCTTCTTCATTATTATCCGATCTCGTGCTGTCAGGCGGTTGGGGGCGGCGCGGGAGCCGGGTTGTACAGCTCGATTCCAATGGTTGCAGGGAAAACGCCGGCGAGTTCGTCAACCGTCCACCGGCCTTGTTTGCGAATGGTCTTGACTGCCTCTGGTTCGTTTAGCAGCGTCACGAGGCCGCCCGTTACGTGGAACACGTGCCCGTTGACGTGCGCCGCCTCGTCCGAAGCCAACCACGTGACCATGGGCGCGACATCTTCGGCGTCGCCACGAAGCCCGCCTCCGGCGGCGATGCCTCGGGCCGACCTCAGCGCGCGAGCCTCGTCAGGGACGCTGGTGGTCATTCGGGTGCTGGCCGAAGGAGAAATCGCGTTGGCAGTCACACCGTAGCGTCCCAGATCGCGGGCGCACACCCTGGTGAATCCGGCGATACCATCCTTGGCGGCGCCGTAGTTGGCCTGTCCGCTGTTTCCGTAGAGTCCGGAGGTGCTGCTGAAGGTGATGATCCGGCCCGACCTTTGCTGCCGGAACAGAATGCTGGCGTGTTTGACCACGGTGAAGGTGCCCTTCAGATGTACCGCAATGACATCGTCCCACTCCTGCTCACTCATATTGAAAACCATTCGGTCGCGCAATATGCCGGCAACCGTAACGACTATGTCGAGTTTGCCGAAGTTGTCCATCGCGGTCTGGACGATTTTCTCTCCGCCATCCATGGTGGCGACTGATTCGGTGCAGGCCACGGCGTTTCCGCCATCCTCTTTGATCTCGTTGACCACCTGCTGCGCGACGGATATGTCCGCCCCGGTTCCGTCAACATTCACACCGAGGTCGCAGACCACGACGCTGGCGCCTTCCTGCGCCATCAATTTGGCGACGCCGCGGCCGATGCCACGGCCCGCGCCGGTGACGATTGCTACCTTGTCTTCTAGTAGGGGCATTATGTTTTCCTTGGAGGTTTGCCGTTCAGAGGAGGTTTGCCGTTCAGAACGACCAACGTCGCGTTTACCCGGCGTTTGTAATGCAGTCGGGTTGTGTGGTTTTACCGGGATTGAGCCGGAGCCGGATTGGGTATGTCAGCCGTCAGGTAGTTGCGGGCACGCTCCGAGATTTCGTCCATTTCCCAGTGCCCGGTTTCGTTCCAAATCGCGCGTTCCGGCCTGGGCTGGGACATCAGGGAGATCGTGTCTCCGTACACCAGGAAAGTTTGACCGTTGATGTTGGAGGCGTAATCGGAGGACAGGTAGCACACAAAGGGTGCGATGCCTTCCGGATCCAGATCGCGAATGTTTCCTTCGTCAGCATCGGAACCGGACAGCGACGCGACTCCGCCACGAGCGCGAATCTCGGCGGCGGAGTCCGGAATGGACCCAATCATCCGCGTGGTGGCGCGCGGAGCGATGGAATTGGCGGTAACCCCGTACCGACCCATATCCTTGGCCAGCACCTTGGTCATCCCGGCAATGCCGCTCTTGGCCGCGCCGTAGTTGGCCTGTCCGCTGTTGCCGACCAGGCCCGACTCACTGGTGAAGGTGACGATCCGGCCCGAGCGCTGCTGGCGGAACAGGATGCAGGCGTGTTTCACGACGGTGAAGGTGCCCTTCAGGTGGACCGCGATCACGTCGTCCCACTCCTGTTCAGTCATGTTGAACACCATGCGGTCGCGCAAAATGCCGGCGCAGGTCACGACGATATCCAGGCGCCCGAAGTTATCGATGGCGGTTTGCACGATATTTTCGCCGCCTTCCATCGACACGACCGACTCGGTGCAGGCCACGGCCTTGCCGCCGGCGCCGGTTATCTCGTTGACCACCTGTTGGGCCACGGAGATGTCCTCGCCGGTCCCATCCACGTTGCCCCCGAGGTCGCAAACCACGACGCTCGCGCCTTCTTCAGCCATCAGTTTGGCCACGCCGCGGCCGATGCCGCGACCGGCGCCGGTAACGATGGCAACCTTTCCTTCCAGATTATTGGGCATTGTTGCAGTGTCCTTTGACTTGACGGTTGGTTTTGGTTAGTTGGAGCGACTGGGCAGCGCGACCGTGGCCGTGCCGGGCGTGGTCTGCTGACCCTCCGGATTTTCCAGCCAGACGGTGCAATCGACCAGGTTACGTTGACCTTCCTGGTACACCCGGGTCACGTGCCCTTTCGCGGTAATCGGTTCGTCCGGATAATCCATGCCGCGATATTGCACGGTGAGCCGGCACAGGCTGCCCTGCGGGCCCGCCCATCCCGTAATGTAAGCGCCCAGCATGGCGTTCTTCAGCGCTCCGTGGATGATGATGTCCTTGAGGCCGGTGCTTTGCGCGAAATTCCTGTCGTAGTGAATTTCGTAAAAATCGCCCGATGCCCCGGCATACTGGACGAGTTGTCGCGGGGTGGGGTTGCGCACTTCAACAGGCAACTCCATGCCCTCACTGACGTCCTCAAAAAAGATCTGTGATTCCATGGTCATCCTCGAACCGTGGCGTGATCAGTAACGAATCGACGTGCTGGTCTGGGTGGCGACGACGATCCCCTCCTGGTTGCGGTACGTGATTTTGATGGTCGATATCAGCATCTGGCCGATGCTGCCGGCGCGTTCGCGAATGTCCTCGACGCGTCCCACCGCTGTGATGGTATCGCCGGGGCGCACATGATCAAAGTATTCCCAATCGCTGCCGCCATCAAGAAGACGGCTGTACGGAATTTCGAATGGGAGTTCAGGCCGAATCCCGCGCATGGCTCTGAGGAAGGTGGGCGGAGCGACGATGCCGCCGGTTTCGGGCGTGCCCACGGTGTAAGCGGGGTTATCGTCGCCGATGGCTTCCGCAAACCTCAGGATGTGGCCTTGCTCGATGACCATGGAAGCCGGCTCACTTTCAACACCGATGGACTGTTCGCGCATTTCGTCGGTGAGAGTGAACGAGTTGGTGGACAATTGAGGCCTCCCGGTCGTTATACGTGCTGACGGACATTATTTTGTACTCACAAATTAAGCACAAGGGATTATGTTACGGGGTCGTTCAGGTGTCAAGAAAGCAGCGACGGCAGCAGATATTCGGTCCAGGGGTCGATGATTTCAGAATCCCGGATGCCATCCACCAGTTGGGCCACCCCGTTTCCATAGAGAGACGCAATCTGGTGCGGAGGTGTGTCGCCAGCCATGGCGGCGACGGCCGCTCGCAACCGGTCCACATAGTTGATGGTTTCCTGAGTGGCTGATTCCTTGTCCTGACGCGCCTTGATGGTCTCCAGCCTCTCGATCAAGTCGACACCCTGTTCCAGTTTGTCGAAGTCGTCGTCGCTGGCCTGGGTGGTAACAGTAGTCATACTCCAATAATCCTCCCACCGGGCTTATATCTTGCTATTATTAATTGGTGGATTCTAGCATATTCCCCCTCTCACGCAGCGAACGCCGACGGTTGCCCAAAGGTGCTCCGGCATGGGCATCCCGGTGGTCACACGTCCCGGCGCGCCTGACCGGAATCTGAATTGCGGTCACGGATTTATGTCTGGTGCATACTGGCGCTGGTGCTGGTCGTGAGCCGGGACTTTCGCCAGGATTCCATCGCCATTGCAACGGCTCCTCATCAATTCAGCCTGGTCTCCTGGGAACTGAGCAATCTGCCAGACAAGTGGGCGCGACGCGTATTCGGAGTCGCCGGATCCCTGGCCAGCGCTGACGACAGTGAGCATCGGAACCGAAACGCCCAGCGTTTTTTTGCGATTGGCAGCCGCCTGCGCGAGATTGACCGCCTTATGATCGCAACCGAGGCCAGTCCGCAGCCCGGGACTACGCCAGCCCCGGAGGTCGAGGCGCTGAGAAAAGAGCAACGCGACCTGCTGAATGAACGGGAAACGATCCGCACCGAAGTCGAGGAGACCCTGGAGTCGGCGACGGCGGCGGCGTTGCGCGAACTGGGTTTCGGCACCCGGGCCGGGGTGTTTCCGCCGGTGGACACCGTGTTGACCGGATCTCCGACCGTGCTGATATTGTCGCCACGACACCGGATCGCCCGGCTGGAAGGCGGACTGCTGCAACCGGGCCTCAGCGCCAGCCACCGAGAGCGCATCGAAACAACGGTGGAGTCCGACTCCGGTCTGTCGGCCCTGGTGGTGAACACCGGCGGCATCGCCTTGTATCCCTCAATCGCCCTCGATGATGCAGGGATGGACCACGCCCTCGATACGATTGCCCACGAATGGGTGCATCATTGGCTATGGTTCCGGCCGTTGGGACGCAGGTACTTTGAAGGGGGCGATTTGACCACCCTGAACGAGACGGTCGCATCCATTGCCGGCGCGGAAGTGGGACGATTGGCGCGCCAACGCCTGGAAGGCGGCACACCTGCGGCGGCGGCAGGTATTTCGAGCGTTGCGGCCAATGGACAATCCACGGCCGGCGACGCGACCCAGTCCTTCGATTTCCAGGCAGAGATGCGCGCGACCAGGACCGAAGTCGACAGGCTGCTGTCCTCGGGCGACGTGACCGGAGCCGAGGCGTACATGGAAGTCAGGCGGCGGCGTTTCGTAGCGGAGGGCTACCCCATCCGCAAATTGAACCAGGCATACTTCGCCTTCTACGGCGCTTACGCCACCACCGGGGCCGCCGGAGTGAGCATCATCGGCGAGCAGGTGCAGGAACTGCGCCGCCGCAGTGCCTCGCTGGCGGACTTTCTGCGCACCGCAGCACAGATTACCAGCGCCCAGGATCTGGAGCGCATTCTAAACGGGCGCCCATAACCGGCCCGGTTCGGGGCGCCCGAAACGGCGCGGAGATCAGGCCGATCTGATGGCTTCCTCCAGGAGCGCCAGCGCGGTGCGCGCGAACACCCACATATTGGCTTCCCGGTCCGGGCTGCCGGTTTCCAGGGTCTGGGAACGTTCCACCGGGCCGACCACGCCGAAACAGGCGTGGCCGTAATTGTCGCCATACCTGTTGCCGGTGGGTCCGCTGGCCCCGGTTTCGGCGAGTCCCCAGGTGGTGCCCATGGAATCCCTCGAAGTGCGGGCATTGAGCAGAGCGTAGTATTCGGTGCTGGCGCGATGGCCTTCCATCGCGGAGTCGGGAACCTGCAGCAGACCCTTCTGGGCCGTCCGCGTGTAAACCACTGAGCCGCCGACGTAGTAGTCCGACGCGCCCGGTATGGATACCAGCGCCGCGGATATCAACCCGCCGCACGACGATTCGGACACCGCCAGGGTGTCCCCGCGCTCTTTCAGCAAAGTCGCCACGGATTGGGCCAGATCGTTCAGTTCACCCATTGTCAGACCTCCAGTTTGTAGTTGATGTGAAACGCCGCCCTCACAGCCATGGCAGGCGCTTGGATACCGTTTTTGCCGATTCGGGAGTGGGCAACCCCCTCTGTTCCATGAGCGTTATCGCCAGTTTGCGGAACTCCTCGCGGTCGCGCCCCGATACCACGGCCTGTTCGTGGGCTTCTGAAATTACCACGGGGTAACCCAGGCCCAATTCGCACTGTTTCGAGAGCATGGAATGACTCATCGCCAGCAGTTCGGGGCTGCCTGCCACCCAATCGGGCACTTCCACCCTCGCAATCTCGGCGCCGCTGTGCAGGTAGTAGAAGTGGCTCCAGCGTTCGCCGACGGTGAGGCCAACCGCGAATCGCGCGGCCAGACGGCCCGACTGATACAGCGGAGATCTTTCACCGGGCCCGAGCAGCGCCTCGAAAATCTCCCGGTCGTCGAATCCCGACGCGTTGTCGCACTGGGTCAGATCCGAACGTCGAACGCTGCACCGGCGCGTGCATTCAGCGTCGCTGGAGCCGCAAAGGGCCAGCCGCACCGCGCCGGCCACCTCGGCAGTCTGCGGTCTCGATGTATATGCGGCAACGGCAACCGGGCGGCCATCGCTGGACGCGTCGCGCAAACGCGCCAACGCCGGCAGCAATCGCCCGTTGATCAGGTGGTCCACCACGTAGGCGGGATACTCTCCCCGCTGAATGTCCCAGAAAGCGAGGGTGCCATCCACCACAGCCAGGACCGGAACGTCGGAGGCGAGGCTGTCCACCGCGTCGGCCAACCGTTCAACCTCGCGAACCGTCCGTAATGCTCCCAGCAAACGCCCGGATACCAGCGTTTCGTCCAGAGATCCTTCAACATCCGGACGCAGATACAGGTCGGAATCTTCAACTGCCAGCGCCGGTTCACTGAACAACTCACAGCCGTAGTTCGCTCCATAACGGATAACGCAACCGCCCAGGTTGATGAGATGGCATCTGATGGGCAGATGCCGGTCCACATCGATGTGGGAACCGTCCACCGACAGGGCGGCCCAATCCCCGGTAACATCGCCGCACGGCAGGTTGCCCAGCAATCCTTCCGGTCCGGTGCGTGCCGCGAGGAAAGGTCGCCTTCCCGATGACGCGATGCGTTGCGTCGCTGCATCCGGGGACACCGCCAACGCGCGATCCAGCGTATCTGCGAACCGCTGCCGCCGGCTGCGCCGTGAACTGGCGACCCCATCCATGGCGGCCAACAGTTGGCGAGTGGTTTGACCGAAGTCCAACGCCATTATCGGTTTGAAACGCCGGCGCCGCAGCGATTACCGCAGCACACGCTCGTCGCCGACGCGTCGGGTTACGCGCTGCTGGTCCAGGTATTCCAACAACGGCAGGACATACTTTCGACTGGTTCCGAATATGGACCGGGCATCGGCCACGGTGACGCTGCCGTTCTGTTCAAGATGGGCAACGATGCGGGACACCATGTCGTCGTAAGCGGCGGTGGTGAACACGACGGTCTCGTTGACCTTGACGACCTCTTTTTTGTCTTGCAGGTACGCCAGCAGTTCCGGGTCCACCGGTCGGTCGGTGGGCGGCGACCATGGCTCTGCAGCCAATTCCTGCAGATAACTCGACGCGTTGGCGTGCTGGCTCTCGCTGAGTTCGACTTCGTGATCGGGGGTGCGCATCAGTCCGTCGTCCTCAACCACGACGCCTTCCTCCGCCAGTCGGGACGCCGCCCGCAGATATACAGGCTGCGATACCCGCAGGCGGCTCCGCAGTTCCTGCGGCGGCGCGCCCCGGCGCAGGGGATACTGGTTGTGGTACGCCTGCAAAGCGACCTGGGCCTGATTGCGCAGGATGTCCCAGCCTCGTTGGGAATAGACCACCGCATCCGCCTGAGCGCCCATCTCGCCCAACTGCACAATTTCGCCGGAGTCGATCAGCGACGCGAGACGTTCCAGCACTTCCGTGTCCGCCAGGTTCGACCTTTCGGACAGCGTGCGCAGGTCGCAGGGGCCCATCTGGTCCGCGATGGTGAAGATCACATCCTCGCTTTCCCCTGCATCCAGCATCGTGAGGCGTTCCAGCACTTCCGGAGCGAAGCGCCTGTGACGGCGGCCGGGGTTGGGGTCTGCAATCTGCCCGCCGCCGAGGGTGTCTTCGGACGATCTCAGCACGAAGAAATCGCCCTTGACCATGGGAATTGGCTCATCCAGCAGGACCTGGACCCAACCCTCACTGCCCGGTTGCAGACGGTCGGCGTCCAGCAATCGGACCCGGCCGGTGGTTTCGCTGGTGAACAGGTGAAACGTAATGCCCTCGTTGTGCTTCAACGCGTGAGGAGCGCCCCTCACCATCCGCAGGTTGGCGTCGAAGCGGCGGGTTGGCCTGAGCCAGCCGGGGTTGGTCAGCACCTCGCCGCGCAGGACATCGTCCCGCGAGATGCCCGACAGGTTCAGCGCCAAACGCACGCCGGGCGAAGCGTCGTCCAGACGGGACTTATGGCTCTGCAAACCCCGGATGCGGGCGCGCCGTCCGGAAGGGGCCAGTTCTATTTGCTGACCCACGGCCACCGACCCGTCGATTAGGGTGCCCGTAACCACCGTGCCGAACCCGCTGACCGTGAAACAGCGGTCCACCGGCAGCCGCGGACGCCCCAGATCCCGACGGGATTCCGTGTCGTTCAGAATCTCGTCTATCTCGCCTTTCAGGTCGTCGATTCCCTCGCCGGTGTAGGCCGAGACAGCGACCATGCCGCAGCCGTCGAAAGCGGTGCCCTGCAGCACGTCCTCAACCTCGGCTTTGACCAACTCGACCAGTTCACTGTCCACAAGGTCGGTCTTCGTGATCACCACCAGCCCCCGGCGGATGCGGAGGATGTCAAGTATCGCCAGATGCTCGCGGGTCTGGGGCATCACGCTTTCATCGGCGGCCACGATGAGGAGCGCCAGGTCGATCGCGCCCACTCCGGCCAGCATGTTCTTGATGAACCGTTCGTGGCCCGGGACATCCACTATGCTGACCTCGCGCCCGCTGGGCAGCGTCATCCACGCGAACCCCAGGTCCACGGTCATCTCCCGCTCTTTTTCTTCGGGAAGGCGGTCGGGGTCGATATCGGTCAATGCCTTGACCAGGGTGGATTTACCGTGGTCAACGTGGCCTGCGGTGCCGATCACGTACATCGCGTCACTGCTCTCTGAAACCCTGATTCGGGTGGTTACAGAACGATACCACAAGGCAGACGAAGCTACCATTCGACGAGGCTGCCATTCGACGAAGCTCCCATTCGACGAAGCTCCCATTCAATGAGTTATACTTGTGGCGGGCAGTCGGCGAAATAAGGTACGGGCGCCGGCGGCCTGATGCCAAACCCGCCTCGCCGCTTTCCCCTGTTGATGATATGACCACTATTGATGATATGCCGGCCTCCGACCCGGAGGAACAGACCACACCGGTTTCACCCCTGCCTCACCTTGATAATGCGGCGAGTGTTCCAGACGCCTCGGACTCCGACCCGGAAGAACAGGCCGCACCTGCAATAACGTTCCCTGACGAAGAGAACGTGGAGAGTGTTGACGACGCGCCGGACTCCGACCCGGACGAGCAACCCGCCCACCCCACCCCTCAGCGCAAACCGGTGGGAGACTCCACCCCGATGGTTGCGATCATCGGCCGGCCCAACGTGGGCAAATCCTCCCTGTTCAACCGGATCCTGTCGCGGCGTCACGCCATCGTGTCCGAGGTTGCGGGCACAACCCGCGACCGGCTGATATCTCGGGCATCCTGGAAAGGGCGACCCTTCCTGCTGGTGGACACCGGCGGCCTGGAAGACGACCCGGAAGGCAACATTCCGCAACGAGTACAGGAACAGGCCGACATGGCCATGGGCGCCGCTGACCTGATCGTATTCATCACCGACGCCATCCAGGGTCTCACCGCCACTGACGAGGCGGTATCCCAACGGCTGCGACGCACCGACAAACCGGTCATCCTGGCGGTCAACAAGGTGGACAATGACCGGCGCGAACTGGGCGCTTCAGAGTTTTACGCGCTGGGACACACCGACACTTCCTTCATTTCCGCCTACCACAACTACGGCATCTACGATTTGCTGGATCGTATCGCGCAGTTGCTTCCGGTTCAGGAATTGGCTGACCTCTGGGACTACGACCATCCGGACATGGCCGGCGACTTCGGGGACCTCGACGAGGACCCTGACGCAGTCGAGGACGAAGAAGAATCGGAACCAACGCTGGTCGCGCCCATCGATATGCGTCTTGCCATCGTGGGGCGCACCAACGTCGGCAAGTCGCTGCTCACCAACACGATTATTGGCGAGGAGCGCAGCATCGTCAGCCCGGTGGCCGGCACCACCCGCGACGCTCTGGATACCGAGGTAACCTACGGCGACCATACGATTACCCTGGTGGATACCGCCGGCATCCGTCGGCCCGGCCAGGTGGAGCGGGGCATCGAGAGGTACAGCGTTCTGCGCGCCGTCAACGCCGTGCGCCGCAGCGACATCACGTTGCTGATCACCGATGCCACCGAACTCGCAACCTCCCAGGATGCCCACATCGCCGGCCTGGCTTGGGACACCAGCCGTGGCCTCATCGTGGTGGTCAACAAGTGGGACCTCGTGAACCGCAACCGGTTCCGCATGGAACGGAGCCTGCATCGGGTTCGGGAGAGACTGCACTTCATGTCCTACGTGCCGGTGTGCTTCACCTCAGCATTGACCGGAGAGGGGATCGAAGAACTGCTGGACACCGCGCTCTCCCTGTGGCAAGAGCGACAGAAACGGGTGCCATACCGCGAATTGCAGTATGCGCTGGCGGACGCCGTCTCGACGCACACGCCGCCGTCGCAGCGGGGCAATATCCGGAACCGTCTGCGCATTCGCCGGGTCAGGCAGGTCGGCGTGAACCCCCCGACGTTCGCCTTCAGCGTCAACGATCCCAAGTTGGTCCACTTTTCCTACCACCGCTTCCTGGAGAATCGCATCAGGGAACGGTTCGGCTTCGATCGCACCCACCTCCGGCTCATTTTCCGGCCGGACCGCGACGACCGCACCCCACGTTCGGGAGTCAGAAGCCGGCCGGCGACTCGAAACAACAACCCGAGGTGACCGTGTTCAGTCGGACCAGCCGAGCGACACGGGTGATGCTCGTGGCGACGCCTTGGATTATCGCGGCCGGCGTGGCGCTCCTGATCATCGGGCCGGATCTTCCCCTGGCAGCCAATTACGCTGCGGTCTGCGCCTTGGCCTATCTGGCCGGCTCATTGTCATGGGGTTACATGTTCGTCAACCTGGCGATGGGCGAGGACATCAGGGATTTCGGGAGCGGTCGCACCGGGATGTCGAACATCCTGCGCACGGCCGGAGGAAAGGCCGCCGCCCTGGTTTTCGTTCTTGACGCCGGCAAGGGCATTTTGATCGTGCTTATGGCGCGCTACGCCACCGGGATGGTGGAGGCCGAAGTCATCGCAGGGCTGATCGCGTTGTGCGGACACAACTGGCCGGTGTTTTTGAGATTTCGCGGTGGCCGGGGCATCATGCCGGGATTCGGCGGTCTGTCCGTGATGGCCCCCTGGGTAGCGCTCGCCGGTGGCGGGCTTTTCCTGGCCGTAACCCTTTCCAGCCGGATCCTGTCGCTGGGCAGTATCGTGGGCACCCTTACCGTCGCCCTGTTGAGCCTGGCGTTGACGTTGGTGTCGGAACACCACGAGTTGTACACGGCCTACGCATTTGTGGGCGGCGCCCTTATCATCTGGCAGCACCGGGACAACATCCGGCGCATCGCCAACGGCACCGAGCGCAGACTGGGGCTTCCGGGGCTGCGGAACCGCTAGCGGGGACTTCGGCGGGTTCGGCCATTTCCCGAAAACTGTGCGCTTCCCGTTGCGGCTCATGTGCTAGACTGGCCGTTAACTACATAATCTCCTCCGAGGAATACGCCAGTGCAGTACACCGTAGCGAGTCCAACCGACGGCATTTCCCCGGCCGTCGTTGAAGCGGCCGCCGCCGCGCGCCGCATCGCCGAAAACGTCGCCACCGTGATCGTTGGCAAGGATGACGTGATCGAACAGGCGCTGGCCGCTCTCATCGCCGACGGGCACATACTGGTTGAAGATGTCCCTGGCGTTGGCAAAACGATGCTGGCCCGCTCCCTCGCGATGTCAATCGGCGGCACGTTCTCGCGGATCCAGTTCACTCCCGACCTGCTCCCCAGCGACGTGACCGGCGTTGCCGTGTACAACCAGGCCACGGGCGATTTCAGCTTCCGATCCGGTCCCATCGCTGCCCAGTTGGTGTTGGCCGACGAAATCAACCGCGCCACGCCCAAAACACAGTCTGCCCTGCTGGAAGCCATGGAAGAACGGCAGGTGACAGTTGACGGCGTGACCCACCAACTCCCGGCTCCCTTCCTGGTCATCGCGACGCAGAACTCCATCGAATACGAAGGCACCTTCCCCTTGCCCGAAGCCCAACTCGACCGTTTCCTGATGCGGATCAGCGTGGGATATCCGCAGTTCGATGAAGAGATGACCATCATCGCACAGCAGGAATATTCGCACCCCATCGACGAAATCGCGGCGGTGGCGTCTCCACGGGAAGTGATCGAACTACAGCAAACAGCCCAGGAAGTGTATGTGGACAACCTGGTTCGTGAGTACCTCGTCACCCTTTCCGAGGCCACGCGCTCCCACCCGGACGCGGCGCTGGGCGCGTCTCCGAGGGCTTCCCTGGGGTTGTTCCGCACCGGTCGGGCCCTGGCGCTGCTCCGTGGCCGGGACTACGTCCTGCCGGACGACATCAAGGAACTGGCCGTGGCGGTGCTGTCCCATCGCGTGGTACTCACTCCCGCCGCCCGTATGCGTGGGGTACGCCCTGAACGGCTGGTGTCCGAATTGCTCAACACCGTGCCGGTCCCAGGATCCGGATAGCCTCAACCCCCACGTCTGGGATACCTTGTTTGCCAGGGCAGCATGATGATCTCCATGCTCAGGACGACCATCCGTCAACACCGGCGCAGGATATTTTTCGGCCTGCTGGTCCTGGCCGTGATGTTTTATGCCCTGGGCACCGGCTTCTCATTCTTCTACCGCCTGTTGTTCACGCTGGTGGCGTTGGTGTGCATCGGTTACGGATGGGCGTGGCTCAACCTCCGCGGACTCGATGTGCGCCTGATCCGCCTCGGGACGCGCGGAAGCATCGGAGAATACCTGGAAGGGCAGATACAACTGGTCAACCGTACCAGGATGCCCAAATCCTGGCTGGAAGTATCGGAAGACACCGACCTGCCGAACCCGGGCGGGCGCACTGTGTCCCTGGTCAAGCGGCAACTGCGGTCGTTCAGGGTCTCAACCTACCTCTCCCGGCGCGGAGTGTATCGCACTGGCCGTATGCGCGTGACCGCTCGCGACCCGTTCGGCCTGTTCCAACTCAGCCGCACTTTTCTGAACCACCAGACCTACACCGTCCTGCCGAGAACCGTCCCATTGCCGAATCTTGACCGCCGGTTCGCCAACCTGCCCAGCGACAGCGTCTTCTCCCGTAGAACCCTGGCGGTGACGCCGGAATCGTCGAGCATCCGCGACTATGCTCACGGCGACGGTCTGCGCCGCATACATTGGCCATACACCGCCCGCATGAATCGACTGATGGTCAAGGAGTTCGACATCGGCGTGTCGGCGCAGGCATGGGCCGTATTGGACATGGACCGGCGTTCCCACGTTGGCATCGCTCCCGACAACACCGAAGAACTCGCGGTGACGGTTGCGGCATCACTGGTGCGACACTGGGACGAAACTGCGATTCCGGCCGGATTTGCCGCCAACGGGGCTGAATCGTGGATATTCAGGCCCGACCGCCGCCCCGCCCAGTTGGGCATTCTGATGGAAGCATTGGCGGGCATACACGCCGACGGATCTCTGCCTCTCGAGCGTTTCCTGAACGAACTGCGGCCTCACCTAACCGGTTTCAACACGCTGATGGTGATCACGTCATCGCGCCGGCCGGAATGGGTATCGGTGCTGGTGGGCATGCGTCGACAGGGCGTCAACGTGGCGGTCTGCTATGTGGACCCCGGCGAATTTGGCGCCACCGAACCGGGCGCCGCACCAGGCGCCACCGCGCAAATCACCGCGGACTATCTCGCGCAAAACGACGTGCCGCTCTATCTGGTCCGGCGCGACGGCGACATCAACGCCGCTTTGTCCCATCCCCTGACCCCCAGAACCGAACAGACCGGCGAAGCAGCGGACATCCCTGACCGCGCCGCGCCGGCCAAAGTGTCATCGGCATAATGGCAACCGCAGCGCCTCGCACCACCACCCTGATTCGCCCGGCTGACGAAGACCGCTCCGCCGGCGAAGGTACGGTTTCGCTGGCACAGCGGATGCTGTTGGCTCTGTCTGCCCTCCGGCCTCCTGACGGCTGGATCGCGGCGGGTCTGCTGGCCCTCAACATGGTGATCGTGGTGTGGTCCGTAGAGGTGGCGGATTGGGCGCCGACCCCTCCGTTGGTGCTGGTGATCCTGCTGGCCGTGCTGACGGCGTTGGTCCTGGCCCGGGTGCGGTTCTGGGCCGGCGCACTGATTCCCATCGGCCTGCTGATCGGTGCCGGCGTGATCATCTGGCAGATGACGGCCGCCCCGCCCGAGGAATTGCGCATCGCCACCACCTTCGAGTTTTTCAGCCGACTGGGCGCCTGGATGTTGGCGGCACGCAACGAAGGCATCAGCGTTGACCCTCTCCCCTTTGCCGTGGGGTTGATGATATCGTCCTGGTTGTCGGGGTTTTTCGCCGGCTGGGTGTTTTTCCGGTATCGGAACTTCTGGGGAGTCTTTGCTCTGGGTTCGTTGGGCTTGCTCTCCAACCTGACGTTCCTGCCCGAAAACGCCAGCGTTTACCTGGGAATCTATCTTTTCACCGGCCTGCTGTTGGTGGGCTGGGTGCAGTCCGTGCGCTCCAGGCAACGTTGGGATGAGCAGGGCCGGGTGTACGACGGCCATCTCGGCATCCTGACCGCCAGCGACACCACGGCGGTGGCATTTGTCGCGCTGTTGATTGCGTTCCTGATCCCGGTGGGCGGCCAGTGGGGCCCGGCCAACTCGGTTTACAACTTCACCCGCTCGCCCCTGGTCCATTGGGAAGAGGACTTCAACCGACTGTTCGCGGGCCTGCCCGCCCGCCGCCCGTTGCCCTACCGCATTTGGGGCGACACCATGGCTTTCCAGGGCACCATCAACCCAACCGACACCCCGGTGCTGCAGGTCAACTCCGCCGTGCCTCTCTATTGGAAAGCCCGGTCTTACCCAACCTACACTCACGAGGGTTGGCTTTCGGAGGGTACCGTACTCAAAGAACCGGGCTGGCAGCCTGAATACAGCGCTCCCAACCCGGAGCAGGAGCGATTCAACGTCACCTTTGAGGTGATCCCCAAATACGACAGCCGCAGCCTTTTTGCCGGCGGGCAGACCATTGGTGCGAATCGCGACGTGCGGGTTGAAACTTTCGACTCTCCCCGTTATGTCATTGACCCTCATCTCGGCAGCGCCACCGATGATCTCCCAAAGCCTCTGCGGCAAGCCGTTGACGGCGTGAGGGCGGCCGTGGCCAACGATCCGTTTGCCCCGGACGAATCCATACTGTCGGCGCTCCCCAATGATTTCGCGTTGGAGACCGTGGAAAGGAACGACAACGGCAGCGTGGCCAAGGCGGTGATCGGCGAAATCGTGCCCTCCGAACCGGACGTCCTGGCCGTCCGCGCCTCTGGTGGCAACGCTGGTTCCGGCGACCCGTACCAACTGACCGCATCGGTATCGTCAGCCGAACCGGAGGACCTCCGACTGATCAGCCAGGAATATCCGACTTGGGCCTGGGTGCGATACACCCAGTTGCCGCAGGATATGCCGGCCCGGGTGGAACAGTTGGCCAGGGACATCACCGCCGATGCCGAGACTCCTTACGACAAGGCAATAGCGGTCGAAACTTGGCTCAAGAGCAATCTGGAATACAACCTGGCCATCGAACCGCCACCCTTCGGCTCGGACGGCGTTGACCATTTCCTTTTCGAGAGCAGGGAAGGCTACAGCGAGTATTTCGGGTCTGCAATGACCGTGCTGATGCGAAGCATCGGGATTCCGGCGCGCATGACCACCGGTTACACCACCGGCACATTGGTTGACGGGGGAAACCTCTACCTCGTTTCAGACCGCCACAGCCATGGCTGGGCCGAAGTGTATTTCCCGGGTTATGGGTGGATTCCTTTCGAACCCACCCCGGGTAAGGAGATTCCGCTGGCGCTGCCCCCGGAGGAGCAGGAAGCGATCGCCGAATTGATCGCCTCCGCCAACTCGTCCGGAGAACTGCCCTGCGAAATTGAAGAGGATTGCGAAGAGGCGGACACTTCCTTCGACGGCGAAATTAACATCCCCGGCCAGGGCGGCGCCGTCTGGCTGAATGCCGCGCGCACCGCGCTGCCGTGGGCCATTGGCGTTGGCTCCGTCCTGGTGGCGCTGGGAATCGCGGGGTGGGCGCTCTGGCGGTGGCTGCTCTCCACTCCGGGCGACGCCGCATCAGCGTACCGTCGCCTGCGCCGGCTTGGGCGACTGGCATCTTTGACGCCAAACCGGCACCAGACGCCGCACCAGTATGCGGCATCCGTCGCCAACGCCGTGCCGGAGCAGCGCGGCGAGGTGATGCGCATCGTCGATGCCTACGCCTTCACAACCTATGCGGGTCGCCAGTCGCCGGAGGAATCAGATTCCGACGATATCTCCGATGCCTGGAATGCCGTGCGGTTGCCGCTGGCGTGGTATGCTCTGCGCCGTCGTGAAAGCTGACCGCTGCCGTCATCGAAACCTGCCGAGCGTCGGTTGCGGCCGGCGAGTGTCCCACCCCTGAGACGGGATGACTGCGAGTCGGGCAGAACCCCGCAACCCCAAACTTTCGAGGCTTCCGCAATGTCGAACCAAAAGCCGTCGCTATACCGCTGCCTCCACGAAACTCCCGTGGGCTGGTTGGCGTTGATGGGATCCGCCGGCGGCCTGCGTCGGGTCAGTCTGCAGCCTGAACCGGCGGATGCGCTGGCAGGACTCGGAGAGTCTGCTCAGCAAGCCGAAGAGAACACCGAAGCATTCGCCGATGCGCTGGCGGCGTTCGACGATTATTTCGCAGGGGATATGTCGGCGTTGCAGCGGGTTGAAGTTGAGATTACGGATGCCGCTCCCTTCTTTGCAGCAGCCTGGCAGGCGTGCCGCTCGATTCCGGCCGGTGAAACCAGGTCCTACCAATGGCTGGCCAACGCCGCCGGCAATCCCAAAGCGTCGCGGGCCGCCGGACAGGCGATGGCCCGGAATCCCCTGCCGCTGGTAATTCCTTGCCATCGGGTCGTCGGCAGCAACGGCGGCTTGCATGGTTACGGCGGCGGCGGCGTGGATGTCAAAGCACGATTGCTGGAACTGGAACGCCAACAGGGCGCCCTGCTCTGAGCCGAGCCGGCTGGAGAATCCTCCCAATGTTGCAGGGCATGGAACAGACCAGTATGCTTGATGCAGTCCAAACGAACCAAACACTAACGACCAATCGATTCCACCGTGCCGTCGGCAGGAGGTTCCACCATGGCAGGACAAAAATTCACATCATGGGTACACGGTTCGGCGATGACCGGCGAGTACCTGAATCGCATAGCATCCGTTCGTCATTGCGGCCCCTTCGTGCGCATTGAGGGCAACGAAGGGCAGAATACCTGGGTGCATTTCGCCATTCCCACTCCGACCGTGCAGAACGGCAGCCGCACCAAGGCCGAATCGGTATCGGTTTCATTCCGAGCCCGCTCTCATGCCAACGTGGCCGAGGTTCTGGTGTACGACGGCGAGAAGATCATCGCAGAGCATCTCGGCATGGCGATCAAGGGCGACAATCTGGACGCCAACTTCGAGATTCCCGGAACACCCGAGGTTGACCGCGGAATCAACGTTGTGGTCGGCGTGACCTTCGATGCCGGCGCTCCCGACATCCGCTCCATGCAGGTGGAAATCGTCGGCGTCGGCGTCAACTTCGACGGCTGACCAGTCGCTCCCAACCGGTAATTTTCAGGGGCGGGTGATTGACACCCGCCCCTGATTTACACTCGGACGTAATCCGCTCATCCTGAGCCTGTCGAAGGACGGGCGGACGGTGCGCAGGTTATACGCCGTCCACGATCATCACATTGGAAATTGTGGACTGAATCCGAAGTTCCTTGGGCCCGGCGTAATCGTCGGAATAGTACCAGCCGTTGGCTTTCTCCAGGCTGTCAAACTCCAGGACAACGGTGCGACGCTCGGGTTGGTCGCCTTCCACAACTTTAACGTCGCCGCCCCGTGCCAGGTATTTGCCCCCGTACTTCTCGATGGTGGCCGGCACCTGCCCGCGATAAACCTCGAACTTCTCCGGGTCTGTGACTTCAATGGTGGCAATAACGTAAGCGGCCATCGCTATCCTCCGGTTTACGACTGTGTCAACTCTCGCACCGTTTCGGTCAGCGCCGGTATCACCTTCTCCCAATCGCCGACCACGCCGTAGCGCGCGTCCTTGAAAATATTCGCGTCGGCATCCCTGTTGATGGCAACGATCGCCTTGGAACCGCTGCAGCCGGCCATGTGCTGGCTGGCGCCGGAGATCGCAACCGTGATGTACAGGTCGGGCGTGATGGTCTTGCCGGTCAGGCCGACCTGGTAGTTGGCCGGCACCCACCCGGAGTCCACCGCAGCGCGGGATGCTCCCACCGCGCCGCCGAGCAGGTTCGCCAATTCTTCCAGTTGCGCGAACGGTTCCGGCCCGCCCAGTCCGCGTCCGCCGGACACGACAATCCGAGCGTCCTCCAACTTGATGCCCTCGGCCTCTTCCCGCACCACGTCGATGACGCGGGTCTTCGCCACCGAGGGATCGATCTCCACCGGAAAGGCAATGACTTGCCCGCTGCGGCCCGCGTCGGCGTCCAGCGGTTCGTAGGTTTTGGGCCGAACCGCGGCGATCTGCGGCGTGTGGTTGCAACTCACCACCGCCACCGCGCTGCCGCCGTAAACCGGGCGGTTGGCCAGCAACCGGCCTGTGCTGGCATCGGCGGAAACTTCCAGGCAGTCCTGCGCCAACCCGACACCCAGACGGAATGCCAGGCGCGGGGCCAGTTCGCGACCCTCGTTGTTCCGCGCGATCAGGATGATGCTGGGGTTTAGTTCAGCGGCCAGAGTCTGCATCGCCGACAGGTAGAGGTCCGCATGGTAATCGCCCAGCGACGGGTTGGTTACCGCGTAGGCTTTGTCGGCGCCGTGGGCAATCGCCTGCTGTGGCGCATCGGCCGGATCGGCTCCGATCAGTCCGATCGACAGTTCCTGGCCCAGGGTATCGGCCAACGATCGGCCAGCGGCGAGCAATTCCTGAGCGGTGGCGGCGAGGGCGCCCTCGGGTGCGTCGCCGAATACGAGGATTCCGGTAGCGTCGGCCATCTTTTTGCAGTCTCCGTAGGTGGTTTCTGGTGGCTCGTGTATCTGAGGCTCGCGCGTGCCGCGAGGTCAGATAAGACGATCCTCACGCAGTTTCAGGGCAAGTTTGCGCGCGGCGTCCGCGTCATCGTCGCCTTCGATCAGTTCGCAGTCCTGCTCGCGTTCTGGCACGAATAGATCGTGCAGCGTGAGGCGGGGTTCCAACTGCTCGTCGTCCAGGTCGAGGTCTCCGGTCGTCCACACGGTGGGACGTTTGCGGGTGGCCGCCATGATCCCGCGCAGGGTGGGATACCTGGGCTGGCCCAACTCGTTGCTCACGGTGACCAGCGCCGGCAGGTCGGCTTCAACAACCTCAAACCCGTCGGGAGCCAGACGCTCGACGATGACCTTGGTGTCCTGCACGTCCACTTTTTTGCCGAGGGTGACGCACGCCATCCCCAGGGTTTCCGCGACCCCCAGGGGCACCTGGGCATTGTCCCAGTCGGAAGCCTGCCGCCCGCAGATGATGAGATCAAAACCGCCCAGTTTTTTGATGGCGGCGGTGAGCAACTGGACCGTAAAGAAAGAATCAACGGAATTTGCGAATGCGTCATCCTGGAGCAGCACCAACTCGTCGGCTCCCATGGACAACGGCTTTTTCATCACATCCAGCGCGAACGATGTCCCCGAAGATATGACGGTTATGTTCGCTCCCTGGGCATCCTTGATCTGCAGGGCCGCTTCCACGGCGTTTTCGTCGAATCCGTTGACGACCGGCGGAATGTTGGGCGGCGTGACGACCTGGCGGGCGTCTGGATCAATGCGGAAAGCGGCGGCCGGCATTTCAGGGTCAACGACCTGCTTTGCCAGCACGCAAATATTCACGGGCATTAGAGGTGTACTCCCGGCATAAAGCGCGATTGGGCTATGTGAAAGTTATCACTAGCCTATTGCAGTGTCAAACTGCGCGGCAGGCCGGTGGCTCCATATATCTCGCATTTATCATCGAATACGATGACTCTTATCGGGCCGTGTGGTAACCTTGCCCCACCTAATCTCATATACAGCGAGGATTACACATGTGCGCGATGCTGAAGAACCGCAACGGACTCACCATCACCACCGCTTCCCCTGCAGCAGCCGACCTATACCAGGAAGGCTTGGATCTGGTGTTATCGCAGAACTACGGGCCGGAGGAGAAACTCCGCTCGGCAATAGACGCCGACGACGGGTTTGCCATGGCGAACGTGGTGCTGGCATACGTCCTGCACCTACAGATGAACGTTCCAGCCGCGCGCGCTGCCGCCGACCGGGCCATAGAATTGTCCGCCGGCCTGTCCCGTGAAGAGCAGCAGTCGGCGCAGATCATGCACCACTTCACTCACGGCAAGGGCGGCGACGCCATCAAATTGGTCCATGAGCATTTGGCCGAGTTCCCCACCGACACCCTGGCGATGCGCGTCGCCCAACGCCTGTATATGCTGGGTTGCTTCGGCGCGGGCGTTCCTGATTTCCCCAACCACCTGATGGCCATGATGAGCAAGTTGGCGCCCGCCAATGGCGACGATTGGGCATTCCTCGGCCAGTATGCCTTTGCCCACCACGAGACCAATCAGCCGGAAAAGGCGATGGACCTGGCTCTGCGCTCGCTCGACGGAAACCCGCAGAATGCGGTTGCTTCACACTCTGTCACGCATTCCTACTTCGAGCAGGGCGACGCCGCCAACGGCGGTTCTTGGCTGGCCGCCTGGCTGGACGGTTTCGACCGCCGCGCCTCCTACAACACGCACCTGTCCTGGCATCTGGCGCTGTTCGAACTGGCGCAGGGTCGGTATGGAGAAGCGCTGGATCTCTACGAGACCCACATCCGTCCCGGCGTTCAGGCGCGGAACCTGTCCAACCTGCAGGACGCGGCCTCGCTGATGTGGCGGCTGCAGATCTACTCCGGCGAGGCTCCCGGCAAACCCTGGGACGAAGTGCGCGATTTGGCCCAGCCGGCCGCGGATGCCCCCGGCGCAGCCTTCCGCGACTGCCACGCCGCCCTGGCATTCGCCGGCGCCGGCGATGCGGAAGCGACTCAAAGGATGGTGGACCGCCTCACCGCTCAGGGTACCAGGGGCGACGACCTTTCCAGGGAGATGACACTGCCCATCGCTCTGGGCGCCGCCGCGTTCGTCGCGGGCGACTACGGTGAAGCGGCCGACCTGATGGGCCCCACGTACCCCATGCTGGCCCGCATTGGCGGCAGCCATGCCCAGCGAGAGGTGTTTGAGGACACCCTGCTGGAAACCTACATCCGCGCTGGCCGTTACGACGACGCCAAAGAGATGCTCGACGAGCGTTTGTCTCGCCGGTCGTCGGTCCGCGACACCTATTGGATGGGCCGCCTGGAAGCCGAGGCCGTCAATGGCAACGCCGACGCCTCCCGGCAGCTTTTGGTTCAGGCCAGGGCCGCCTGGGCCCCCACCGCTGACGAGGCAAACGCCGAGTTGCAGCGTATCGCCACGGTCGTGGACTGCGGCTAGCGCGAGTCCGGAGCCGGCACCCGATCCAGAAGGGATTCCAATCCCAGGGATCTGCACAGATCCTCAAAATCGGGTTGCCGGCATCCATCCCATCGCAACGCGTCGGGGTCGGATTCAGGCAGCGGCACGTCCAACCGCAGGGTCGCCAGGCGGCGGTACAACAATGCGTCGTCTTTCCGTTCCGCAAGGCCGGCCGCCAACGCTTTCGCTCCCCGTATGCTGATATCCCATTCACCCGCATCCGCCGGTATCTTATCCATGGAACCGTACCGGGTGAGTACGGCGGCCGTGGAACGCGCCCCCCATCTTGGGATGCCGGGTATGCCGTCGGCGGAATCGCCCACCAAACCGAGGTAATCGGGAATCGCTGCCGGCGGCACGCCGAACTTTTCCACCACCCCGTCGTCATCCATCACGTCGCCCTTGCGCCGGTCCAGCAAAACGACGCGGTCGCCCCGCACCATCTGGGCCAGGTCCTTGTCGGGCGAGCACATCAAAACCTGATCAACCACGCTTGACTCAGCGAACCGGGCGGCCGCGGTCGCGATGGCATCGTCCGCTTCAAATTCAACCATAGGCCACACGGTCAGCCCCAACGCGCCAGTGATTTGTTCCGCCAGTGGGAATTGGGCCAACAAATCCGGTTCCACGC
Organism: Dehalococcoidia bacterium; assembly: GCA_963668585.1. GTDB lineage: Bacteria > Chloroflexota > Dehalococcoidia > Lucifugimonadales > UBA3495 > Bin87. The sequence goes on from OY764869.1 coordinate 3,215,125, forward strand.
CATCCCCGGTTTTGTAGCCGTCGAACATCTCGTTGCGGAAGGACCGGATTACGCTGTCGAACGCGACGCCGACATGGGTCACGTCCGGCTGATTGAGCAGCGCGATCAGCGATTGCGCCAGGCCATGGGTCGCCTTGATGTCCGTGCCATCTGGACTCGTACGGCCGGGTCGCGGCGAATAGTGTGCCCGGAACAGTTCGTAAGTGCCATCAACCAGATGGATCTTCATGGTGGCGTAACCGTCGCGTTGCGGGTTTTATAGCTGGGTGCCGGCGTCATGCAGGGAGAATATCCGCTGCCGCACCTCGAAAACGAACCCCGGCATCACCGGTTCCCCGCTTACGGTCGCAGGATCGTCCAAAATCTGGACATCCGCACCCGGACGGTACACACGAACCTGCCGCCGATAGGGATCTATCAGCCAGCCAAGTTGCGCTCCGTTGGCGATGTACCGTTCCATCTTGCACAGCAACGGCGGCGCTGTGTCCGTCCCTGACATTATCTCGGCTATGAACGCCGGACAGACGGTGATGGGTCTGTCCTCCGAGACGGGCGGCAGTTCCTCGACCTGCTCTGGCGACAACCACAGGGCGTCGGGCCGTATTCTGGACCCGTCGGGCAGTCGGACGTTGGCGTTGGCGGCGTATGCTTCTCCTCCGTTCTCCTCCGCCCAGACAAACAGCCGGACGAAAAATTGACCTTCGGCCATACCACCGCCACGATTCACCATAGGACTGATTGTCAACTCCCCGTCCGAGGTCATCTCCAGGCGAAAACCGCGTTCTTCGTTCGCCTGTTCCAGCGCCACAAACCACTGGTCAATCTCGTCATCGGTTAACTTGCCGGTGATGGATTCTAGAATCGGCTTGATGTTTACCGACACCGGACCGGTCAGGCCGTCAGCGTCATCTGAGGGAGCGTCCACATGGGCGGGAACGGAAGTGGTGGCCATGTCCGTTATCCTGAGGACTAGTCCAGATACCGGTAGCCGGGCAGCGTGAGAAACTCGATAAAGTCATCGGACAGCACGATTTCGTCCAGCAATTCCACGGCTTTGTCCAACGACCCCGCGTTTTCCGGCCCTCGCTGGTTCACCAGCGCTCCGACTTCCTCAGCCCGTACCTGCCGGTATAGCTCGCCGGTGATCGGCCGGCCGTCGTCCAGCGACGCGCCGTGCTTCAGCCATTGCCAGAGTTGAGACCGCGAAATCTCGGCGGTGGCAGCGTCTTCCATCAAGCCGTAGATGGCAACGGCTCCATTCCCCCTGGTCCAGGCATCGATGTACTGCAGAGCTACGCTGATGTTGTTGCGCAGCCCGGCCTCGGTGATCTCACCTTCAGGAACGGCCAGGAGATCGTCGGGCGCGATGCGAACCTCGGGAATCACCGACAGTTGGTTGGGGGTTGAAAACGACGATTGGAAAACATCCAACACCGGCGGCACCAGGCCGGGGTGCGCGACCCACGCCCCGTCAAAACCCTGGTCAGCCTCTCGCTGCTTGTCGGACCTTACCTGCGCGAAGGCGGCTTCGTTGGCGGCCTCGTCGTCCCGGCGCGGGATGAACGCGGACATCCCGCCCAGCGCATGCGCTCCCCGCCGGTGGCAGGTATTCACCAGCAGGTGCGCCGCAGACGTCAGGAAGTGGGTGGCCATCGTAACCTGTGCGCGGTCCGGGAATACCATATCCGCCCGGTTGTTGAACACCTTGATCACGCTGAAGATGTAATCCCATCTTCCCAGGTTCAGGCCGGCCGGCCGTTCCCTGAACTCATACAGGATCTCCTCCATCTCAAAGGCCGCGAGGATGTGCTCGATTAACACGGTGGGGCTGATGCTGCCGCGCGGTATGTCCAGACGATCCTCGGCGTAATTGAAAACATCGTTCCACAATCGCGCCTCCAGGTACGACTGGAGCTTTGGGAGGTAGTAGTAAGAGCCGGTGCCGTGGCTCTGCTGCGCCACGCGGTTGTGATAGATGGTCAGTCCGAAGTCGAAGAAACTGCCGGCCACGGGTTCGCCATCAACCAGGACATGACGCTCCATGAGGTGCAGGCCGCGCGGCCTCACGCACAGGGTGGCCGTTTCGTCGTTCAGGCTATATTGACGCCCGTCTGCGGCCTGGTCGCTGATGGTGCGACGGTAGGCGTCGCGCACGTTGAGCTGACCGTCCAGGGTCGGCAGCCACGCCGGCGAGTGGGCGTCTTCGAAGTCGGTCATATAGACCTGCGCGCCGCAGTTCAGCGCGTTGATCACCATGCGCCGGCTGGACGAGGGGCCGGTAATCTCGACACGGCGATTGGTCAAATCTGCCGGCGCGGGCTGCACCCGCCAGTCGCCCTGCCTCACCGCGCGGGTTTCGGTCAGGAAATCGGGGGTAGCCCCCGCGTCGATCTCGGCCTGCCTGCGCTGGCGCGCGGTCATCAGCCGCCGACGGCCCGTCTCGAAGTTGCGGTGCAACTCGGCAACGAACTCGAGGGCATCTTCGGTTACCACTTCGGCGTATTGCGCCGGTACGGCGCCGATTATCTGAACACTGCTGTCTGCCATTTTCGCCTGTCCCGTTATGTTAGGGTTGTTGGTTTGATTTGCTCGTCCCCGGATATTTCCCACCGTTGTCTCGACGAAGAACCGACGGGGTCAACTGCCAGAGACAGCTGAACTGAGCCGGGGAGGACTGCTCTTCCAATTTGAAATCCGGTCCGGCCTCCGCTGAATCAACCATGGTTTCCGGTCAACATACCGGCGCAACGATACGCTCGATCCGTGTCCGAATCGTCGGTCAGTCAGCCCGCAATCCGAGTTCGCCCAGACGCTGGCGGTTGGCGTCGCCAATGTCAAGCCCAGACTGGACACCTTCGCGATACTTGCGCTCGATTTCTCGTAGTTGGTACGCCACCGGCCGCATCCCTTCGGAACGGTGCGACGCTGTGTCAGCCAGGGTTTCATATGCCTGATCCAGCGACCAGTAGAACGACATCAGCCACGACAGTTCCCGCTCGTTCGCAGGCGATGGCACGTCTGAGATATCAAGGATGGTGTTGACCACCTTGGTGTACCGGAGGATACCGGCCTTGTCCTGTTGGTCCCGGCCGTAGTAACGCCGGTGCATCAGTTCAGCCACCCGGCCGGCGTAATCATCCATCCCGTAGATACTGACCGGCAGCCACTTTTCCCGAAGGTCGAGAACCTCATTGCCGTCGGCGTCCAGCACGGCCACCGCAACCTCTGATCGCAGCACTCCGTCGTACTCAAACTTTACCGCATTCCGCAGCAGGGCCTCCTGGAGCAGCATCGTCAACTCGCGCGGTATCTTGACGTAGCGGGAACCGGCCGCTTCTTCGTTGGTATCCGCGCCAACGCCACCCGTGTTGAACGCATAATACTGCTGCGGCATCCCGCCCCACGACAGTTGTTGCAGTACGTGGTACAGCAGATTGGCGTTTTCATCCTCAAGGCCGATGATGAACGGGTCCGAGAAGTACTCGACGTACGGACGACCGATCGCTCCGATGGCTGCTCCCATCTGCACGGCCTCACCGTACATCAGCACGCGGATGTATTGCTCCAGGCTCAACCTCCGCAGCGGCGGGATCACAGTGTTCTGCCGCATCACCTCCTGCCAGAAGACCCGGTCGGTGCTGTCCATGGGCACATGCACGGAGTCTGACAACTCCCCGCCGGTGATCTTTCCGATCAGGCCCTGCGCACCCTTGCGTTGCAGCAAACCGCGCCGGGACAGAATCATCCGCATATTCCGGACCGGATTTTCCTGGTAGTTGGGCTCCTGGCTTTCCACCTTCACCGGAACATTTTCCAACGTTTCGTCCGCCGTGGTTACGCCGGGCGCGCCACGAAGCACATCATAGGTGATCGGGTCGTCTTCCCTGGTCAGTCCAAAGGGCACCGCGTAGAAGTTGTTCTCGGTGCCATCGATGGCGTGAGATATGACGGCGCTGCTGCCATGCAGACGGCTGGCCACTGGTTGATCCAGTGGTTGGAGCAGCACAATATCATCGTTCATCGGATAGACCCCTTCTTCGGGGTCGTGCGGCAGATTCAGGATGCCGGCCAGTTCGCTGTTGGCGAGTTCCACCATGATGGTGAGGGTGCTCTTGCCGTGCAGGGACGGTCCCACCGTGACCAGCGCAGTGTTGGTGATGTCGCCATCCATGGTCCGAGCCCGGGCCATGCTCAACGCCGCCTGCACCGCCAGACCGTTTTTCTGCTTCACCTGGTGCATGGCGATGGACAACGGCCCCATCTTGTGCTCGCCCACGTAGTCGAATCCGAAGTGCAGCGACAGGCCGCGCGTCGGGGCTTTGAATACCAACTGGGTGATACCCGCATCACGCAACTCTGCCTTCAGGCCCTCGTCCAGCCCAAGGTCGTCCATCCAATGCGGCACCGAGACTTCCAGTATGTCGGGCGCGTCCTGCCATTGCGCTTCGGGCAGTTCGAAAGTCAGCCGCCGCCACATGTATGGAGCCTGCATGTATCGGGTGCCGAACAGCAACTGCCGCGCGTGAAACGACCGGCCGGGAGCGTCGCAGATCTGCCGGTCAGTCTGCACTATGCTTTCACCGGCGGCGAAGGAGGCCTCCATATGGTCGCAGACCTGATGAAATACCTGCGTGAAGAGTCTTTGGTTATCTTCTGAGAAGGCGAGAGCATCCCGGTTGCGCGTGAAACCTTCAATAAAATACTGGGTCAGGTCAGGTCGGCGCACCACTCCGAGTTGACTGAAGAACGCCAACCCACCGTTGTCAAGGCGAAACACGGTTTCCGGCCACACCTTGGTGGAAGCGCGGCCGGCCGCGTTGGCCTCCACCGCTTCGGCTTCCAACTCCTGGGCCTGGGCCAATAATTCGGCCTGCCTCTCAGCGGACAGGTCCTGGAAAATCGGCATATTCCCGACGATCCATTCCTCGGACGGGTTGTACAGCGGACTGTCGGTGCGTTGACCTTCCCGCGCGATGCCGCACAGCCGGGTCAGGGCCGCTTCAAACTCTGGGACTATTTCCGGACCGCTCAGCGGCGACTTGCCATCGGGTCGGTCGGTGGAGTTGGTGGTCGGGCTAGTCAAGTCTTTTCTCCCGATGGGCAGTATGATTACATGTTGGACCCGCGCTCGTATCAACCACGATACGGACAGCAGCCATCCGATACAGATGACCCCGACCGGGAGACGCTGATGGGTTGCAACGAAGCCTGGGTCGGCGCCGATTGGATAATGCGAGAATGCCGCCCGATTATGCTACCCCTAACCGCCCGCAGTGTCAAAAACAATACGAACGAATCGCGATCAATATTCGCACCTCAAGCCACGGCAAAATCGCCCTTCCACGACCGGATTATCCGCGGTGGATAAGCATTGCATTAACGCATTCAGCGATGCAGGTCAGCGATGCAGCCTGCGTAACCGTGCCGGGCCATTCAATTATTGACCATAGATGACGTAGTCCGCTCATCCTGCGAAACGTCCGCCTTTGGCCGGAGCCTGCCGTAGGTCCCCCTCACGCCGTTCAACGTCCGCGCAGACGATGACGTAGTCTGCTCATCCTGAGCCTGTCGAAGGACGAGCGGACGGTAGGCAGCGAACCGTTCCGGCAACAGCAATCGCCTTGTACCAGGATAATCGAATACCCCTCGTGACTCCGTTCCTCAACTGGCACCCCTCCGTCCTCGCTGGTATGATGACGGCGCGTACTGCGCACCCATACCAACCCAAGGAACCAACGCCAAATATGACCCAACAATCGGAATCCACAGCGCCTTCCCTGGCTCCCGGACTCATCGGCCGGCGCGAGGTCCTGGTGTGTGAGCACAACGTCGCACCCCACGTCCTGAAGATCAGCACCCCGTCGATGATCCGCGCCATGGAGCAGGCATCTCAAAACGCCGTGCTTGACCATCTGCCGCCCGATCAATCCACCGTCGGCTTTGAGGTCAACATACGCCACGTCGCCGGCGCTGACATCGGCGCAACAGTCGTCGCCACCGCCGAACTTGAGCGCGTGGACGGCCGCTGGCTCTACTTCAAGGTGGAGGCCGTTGACGGCGACCGCACCATCGGCGTTGGCACCCACCGCCGCGCCATCATCACGCTGCCGCCGGATGCCACCAACCGCGGCGGCGGCAACGACAGCCACACGCACGAACTCTGACCACCGAGCATCTCCCGTCGTTCTTACACCGTCCCCGCCCCATCAAGGAGCAACAGCCATGGAACCCATCATCCACAACGTCAAGGATTTCCCCGCCGGCGCGGTCGCCCGCCTCATCAGCGCGGACGACAACCCCAACCTGGTGACGCTGGCCTATTCGGTCATCGAACCGGGCGGAACCAGTTCGCACCACATCCACGAGTGGGAGCACGAGGTGTACATCATCGAGGGCAGCGGGACCCTGGTCGCCGACGGCAAGGAATACCCCGTTAAGGCCGGCGACGCCATGTTCATCCCGCCCATGGTGGACCACGTAACCCGCAACGACGGCGACACCGACATCCGCCGCATCGAGATCAACCCCCTCGCCGCCTCCAGCGGCAACGCCCGCCCCGGCGGATCCGAGCCCGGCGCCGGCACCCCTCCGGTCATCCGCAACCACGCCGACCTCAACGACGAGACCGGCCACACCATGCTCGGCGGACGCGACGGCTGCCCCAACTACCTGATGCTCTACAACGGCTACATGCAGCCCGGCGCCGTGAGCCACCCCGAAACCGGCGGCCACAACCACACCTGGGATCACACCGTCTTCATCCTCGAGGGCACCGGTACCATCGTCATATCCGGCACGGAGTACACCGTAACCGCCGGCGACGCCGTCCTGGTCCCGCCGAACGAGCATCACCAGTGGAAGAACCAGACCGACGCGCCCATGCTGCGCGTGACCTTCAACGACATCGTCTCCGAAGGCCACGGCTAGCCGCCCATGCCCGGCTTGACCACCATCACCGCCGTTCGCGCCCGCGAGGTCTTGGACTCTCGCGGCAACCCCACCGTGGAGGTGGATGTGACGCTGAGCGGCGGTGCGACGGGTCGGGCCATCGTCCCGTCCGGCGCGTCCACCGGGCGTCACGAGGCCATCGAACTGCGGGATGGCGACCCCGCCCGTTACGAAGGCAAAGGCGTCCTCCGTGCGGTGGGCGCGGTCAACACGATCATCGCTCCTGCCGTGTGCGGGTCCGCCGACGCTGCGGACCAACCGGCCCTGGACGAATTCCTGCGGGAACTGGACGGGACCTCCAACAAGTCCCGCCTGGGAGCCAACGCAATCCTGGGCGTTTCGCTGGCCGCCGCCCATGCTACTGCCGCCGCCTTCGATCAACCCTTGTACCGTTATATCGGCGGCCCGGACGCCGCCACCCTGCCGGTGCCGATGGTCAACATCATCAGCGGTGGCCAGCACTCCGCCGGCGGCCTGGATATGCAGGATTTCCTGGCCATCCCCATCGGCGCGGAAACCTACTCCGACGCACTGCGCATGGTGGTGGATGTGTACCGTGCCGTGGGAAGGGTTCTGTCGCAGAGCGGCCCATATCCCTACGGTGTGGCGGATGAGGGCGGTTTCGGCCCTCCGCTTCCGTGCCACGAGGATGCCCTGGGGTTGCTGTACGATGCTGCTCGTCTCGCCGGATACCGTTGCGCTCGCGATGGCGACATAGCCTTCGGCATGGACGTTGCCGCCACAGAGTTCGCCACAGAAGACGGGAACTATATCCTCCGCGCCGAGGGGCGGTCGTTCACATCCGTTGAGTTGGCCGACCTGTTGGTGCACTGGAGTGCTACGTATCCCATAATCTCGATTGAAGACGGGCTTGCCGAAGACGACTGGGAGGGTTGGGAATACCTCACCGGCAGGATGGGCGCGACGACTCAACTCATCGGCGACGACCTGTTCACCACCAACCCGCAGCGGTTGGCGCAGGGCGCAGACGCCGGAATCGCCAACGCCGTTCTGATCAAACTCAACCAGATCGGAACCCTCACCGAAACATTGGAAACCGTCAAACTGGCCCGGCAGAAGGGCTACCTCCCGGTGATATCCGCACGTTCCGGAGAGACCGAAGACACCACCATCGCCGACCTTGCCGTTGCCACCGGCGCCGGCCAGATCAAGATTGGCTCCATCACCCGCTCCGAGCGCCTCGCCAAGTACAACCGCCTGCTGCGCATCGAGGAGGAGTTGGGCGAACGTGCCCACTACCCCGGGCGGGACGTATTCGCCCGCTTCCTGCCGCGATGACCCTGGAGTCCCCTCAATCACCCGCCGGCTTGGGCATGGACGCGCTGGCGAAATACGCCCCCAGGTTGGCATTGGACCTGACCGGCGACCAGTTGGCGCAATTCGCCCGATACACCGAATTGCTGCAGGAGGGCAACCGTCGCGCCAACCTGACGGCAATCACCGACCCCGAGCAGGTCCAGATCCGCCACTATCTGGATTCCCTCACCGCCGTTCTTGCGCTGCCTGAGTGGCCGGAGAATTGCCGCGTCATTGACATCGGAGCCGGCGCCGGGTTCCCCGGCGTTCCCCTCAAAATCGCCTTCCCCGGCATCAAACTGACGCTGGCCGAGTCCACCGGAAAGAAAACTGCTTTCCTGCAGGAAGTGGTCGAGCATCTCGAATTGGATGGCGTGGAAGCGCTGACCGTCCGCGCCGAGGATCTCGGCCGCGCCGAAGGTTACCGGGGCCATTTCGATGTGGCGCTCGCGCGCGGCGTCGCATCCCTGCCAGCGTTGATCGAGTATGCCCTGCCTCTGTGCAAGGGCCACGGACACCTGCTGGCCTGGAAGGGCAGCGACGGGCCCGCCGAAGCCCAATCGGCGACCAACGCCCTGGCGGAACTCGGCGGGAAAATCGCAGGCCTGCACTCCGTCAACTCCCTGTCGCCGCCGCTGCCTCCCGACCGCTGGATCATCTCGGTCGAAAAAATCCGCCGCACTCCCGGCCGCTACCCCCGCCGCGTCGGAGTGCCGGCCAAACAACCTCTGTGACCGCGCTCATTCCGATTCCAGTTTCCCCACCCCTCTGACCCCGCTCCAACCGCCCCGCTCATCCTGAGCCTGTCGAAGGATGGCTGCCCGAATCCAGCCGTAAGCGGCTTCGATGCCCGGGGCGAAACGTGTTAGGCTTCCTCCGAGTCAATCCAACCGACCACGAGGAAATCATCATGCCCCGCGCCGCGTTCATCTACGACGATGCCATGAGCCAACACGTGCTGCGTTCCGACCACCCCATGCGGCCCATCAGGCTGCGCAACACCTACGAATTGCTGGACGCCTACGGCGCATTCGATAGCGACCAATCGATGCTCGTATCGCCTGCATTGGCAAACGAGTCCAGCGTGGGCATGTTCCATTCCCGCGATTACATGGCCGCAGTGCGCACCTTCAGTCTGGGGCTGACCGGCTACCAGCCTCAACGGTTCGGATTCGCCCAGGGCGGCGACAACCCCACCTATCCGGGCATGTACGAAGCCGCCATGCTCAGCACCGGAGCGACCCTCACCGCCGCGCAGATGGTGGCGGACGGCGAGGCTCAGGCAGCGTTCAACATCAGCGGTGGGCTGCATCACGCGGCGGCGCGGAACGCCAGCGGATTCTGTGTATTCAACGACCCGGTGGTCGCCATCCACTACCTGCTCAACCGGGGTCTGCGCGTGGCTTATGTGGATATTGACGCCCACCACGGCGACGGCGTACAGGACGCTTTCTACGGCGACCCCCGCGTGCTGACCATCTCCGTTCACGAGTCCGGTCAGTACCTGTTCCCCGGCACCGGATTTGCCGGAGAGATTGGCTCAGGTGATGGCGTTGGTTACGCAGTAAACCTGCCGCTCTACCCGTACACCGACGACGATATCTACCTCGAAGCATTCGAGGCGATCGTGCCACCCCTCATCAACGCCTTCTCGCCCGACGTTCTGTTGACCCAACTGGGCATTGACTCATACCACACCGACCCACTGACGCACCTGCAGGTCACCAGTCGCGGCTTTGTCGCCGCCGTCACGCGCCTCGGCGCCCTCGGCATCCCCTGGCTCGCCACCGGCGGCGGCGGATACGACATCGGCGCGGTGGCCCGCTGCTGGGCGCTGGCCTACGGCGTCATGTGCGGCGTAGACTGGCCCGACCGCATACCCACTGCGGCCATTGAGCGTTTGGGCCGCACAGCGCTGCGCGACACCGAAATTCCGGAGATCCCAGACCACATCCGCGCCGACGCCCGCGCGCTGGCTGTCGAAAGTGTCGCCGCAATCAGGGACGCGGTGTTCCCGGTTCACGGGTTGAGCGCGTAGCCCTGCCGACTCGGCGGCACACAACGAACCGCCGTGGTGATGAATCCGCTGTGCGCAACCATCCGGTGCGCCGGCCGTACGCTGCGCCGCGTGACATTCCAACCCCGCAGCATGGTTTCGGCCGTCTCGATTCGCGCGAACCTTCCGTCGTCCTGCATCGCCATCACCAGTTCATGCACCTGCAGCACGGTGGGCAGGAAACATAGCAGGATTCCGCCGGTGTGCAATGCCTCGGCGGCAGCGTCCAGCGCCCGCCACGGTTCCGGCAAATCCAACACCACCCGGTCCACGATGTCATCGCCGAGGCCTTCGGCAATGTCGCCGATCCTGACCTGCCATTGGGAGGTATCGGTGATCACTGATTCGACGTTTGACCGCGCCTTGGCCACCACCTCAGGGTTGATTTCGTAAGACACCAGGCGTCCGGTGGGACCCACCGCCCGCAGCAATCCGGTGGTCAACGCGCCCGATCCCAGGCCTGCTTCCACCACCGTCGCGCCCGGGAAAATGTCGGCCATCGACACGATGTTCCCCAGGTCCTTGGCGTATATCACCTGCGGCCCGCGCGGCATCAGGCGCACGTAATCGCCCAGCGTGGGCCGGATGCCCAGCAGCACGTGGCCGCGACTCGTGGTGTACCAACCCCCCACCGGGTGTCCGATCACTTCCCCATGGGGAATGAACCCCAGATGGCAGTGAAAATCCCGGTCTTGGGTGAGGGTCTGCAGATAGGCGCGCCCCTTGCGATCCAGGAACAGCGCCAGTTCGCCGGGTTGGAAAAGGTGCTGCTCGTCACCGTCCGGGGCGTTCGCCACTTCGGCGTCTTCGGGGGCATTCATTGCTGTATTATACAGGGCGTTATGATGGAGCGGTTGTTCACATATGAACAGGCCAACGATCTGGTGCCGTGGCTGGAGGAGCGATTTGCCTCCATGCAACCCCTGAGAGCCGAACTCGTGGATCGCCAGGAAGCCCTGCTGTCGTTGCTGCGCCGGCGACGCAGCAACGGACATTCCAGCAGCGAGGAAGAAATCGCCGAAACCGAGGCCGAAGTCACCCGCCTGACACGCAGGTTGCAGGACGCCGTCAAAGAAATCACCGACCAGGGCATCCTGGTGCGCGACATCGGCCGGGGTCTGGTTGACTTCCCATCCAACCGCGAGGGAGAAATCGTCCATCTCTGCTGGCAACGAGGCGAACCCGCCATCGACTGGTGGCACCCCACCAACACCGGTTTCGCCGGCCGCCAACCTTTGTAGGTCATCAGCGAAGCATCAATTGCAACGCCGGATGGCCCAAGGAAGCACAACATTCCCGCCCGGCGAGGTCGGCAGAACCTTACTGGCGCAGCTTGGCGCCGGCATCATTGGGCGGAAACCGGAGCGTTGAGATTTCCGATCCCGGTCAGCGCCGCCCGGATTTCATCAGCGTGTACGGCGTAAAAGGTACCCAACAGCGTCTCGCCCTGATCCGATCGACGGGCCGCCGCCCGAATCATCCCGATCACCTCGCCGTCGGTATTCAATACCGGCCCGCCGCTGTCTCCCGGGTCAATTGCCGCGTCCATCTCAAGGTTGCGCCCGTAACTGTCGGGGCCGAAATTGGTAATCTGCGACAGGATACCGGCGTTGGCTTTGGGCGACCCCACCGTTCCCTCGCGCTTGACTCCGCTGCCCGAATACCCCAGGGCCAGCAACGGTTTGGCGATATCGCCGCTGCCCGCATCTCCCAGTTCCAGCGGCCTCGCGTGCGGTTCCAGCACAACCTCGTCCTCGTTGAAACTGAGAAACGCTACGTCCAGCCGTTCGTTGAACCCCGCCAACGTTGCCGTGAACGTCGGGACCGTTGACTGACGCACAATGACCTGCTTGTGGCCGGCCACAACGTGCGCCGTCGTCACAATCAGGCCCGGCTCCAGCAGCCAACCCGTACCATGCTGCCCGTCCGTCGGATCTATGTAGAAAACGGACGCTCGCGATGCGCGATAGAGCGCGTTGAGATCGGGCGCAATATATGGCGCGGGGTTGGCTGACGTTCCGGCATCCCGCCCGGCATCGCCGTCAGCGCCGCCGGGGACACAACCGGCGGCGACCAGGATCAACCCGGCCGCCGCCAGAAACCGGATTCCAAAGCAGGTGATGCTTGGGCAGTTCCGCAAATCTCACCCGGCTAAATGAACCGGGCCTGTTCTCTGGCCGCGTCCGCGTAATCGATATAGACGGTGATAACCTCACTGAAAAAGTCCACCGCTTCCACACCCTGCTCGCGTTGACCCACACCGGAGGCTTTCAAACCCCCGAAGGGCAGATGCACTTCGCCGCCCAGCGTCGGCGCGTTCACGTGGACCATGCCAGCATCCACGGTATTGATATAACGGAACGCCCGTGGAATGTCTCGCGTGTACACCGACGACGACAATCCAAACTTCACGCTGTTGGAGATTTCCACCGCGTGCTCCAGGTCTCTGGCCCGGAACACAGTTAGCACCGGCCCGAAAATCTCCTCGCGCGCGATGCGCATATCCGGGTCAACGTCCGTGAAGATGGTGGGTTCAACGTACCAGCCATCGTCGTAAATCCCGCCCGTCGGCGTGCCCCCGCCGTACACCAGGGTCGCTCCCTCATCTTTGCCCGCCGCGATATACTCCGACACGGTACGCTGCTGCGACTCGCTGGCCAACGGACTGACGTCGATGCCGTCCTCGATGCCGTCGCCGATGGTCAGCTTCGAGGTGCGTTCGATTAGTTCGGCCATGAACTCGTCGTACACGCCGTCCTCGACTATCACTCGGCTCGTCGCGGTGCAGCGCTGGCCCGTGGAGCCGAACGCTCCCTGCACGATGCCGCCCAGCGCCTTGTCCAGGTCGGCGTCAGCCAGCAGGATGACGGCGTTCTTGCCGCCCATCTCGGCCTGCACCTTCTTGAGCAGAGAAGCGCCGCGCGTATAAAGCTCGGTGCCGATTTCGGTGCTGCCCGTAAAGGATATGCCCGCCACGTCCGGCGATTCCACCAGCGCGTTGCCCACGCTGCCGCCCGGCCCGGTGATGAAGTTGAGGACTCCGGGGGGCACGCCGGCCTCCTCAAACACTTCCACAAGCTTCACCGCGCACAGCGGCGTGCTGGACGCCGGCTTGAACACGATGGCGTTGCCGCAGATCAGCGCCGGCGCCATCTTCCACGCGGGGATGGCAATGGGGAAGTTCCACGGCGTGATGATTCCCACCACACCCAACGGACGACGCACCGTGTACGCCACGGTGTTCGGCAACTCCGACGGCGTGGTGTAGCCGAACATCCGCCGGCCCTCTCCGGCGGCGTACTCCATGATGTTCATGGCCCGTTTGACCTCGCCGCGGGCGTCGGGCAACGGTTTGCCCTCCTCCTGGGTGATGGTGCGGGCGATCTCTTCGCCCCGACGCTCCATGATCTCCAGCGCCCTGAACAGCACCTGGGCGCGCACGGGAGCGGGGGTGTCGGCCCAACCGGCGGCAGCGTCGGCAGCGGAGGCGACGGCCCGCAGTGTGTCCTCGGGATTCGACAGTTGGAAATGCCCCAGAACCTGTTGCTTGTGCGCGGGGTTATAGACGGAATAGGTGCGCCCCGAGTCGGAGGGCGTCCATTCCCCGTTGATGAAATTCAAATGAGTCCTGACGTCGGAGGTAGTAGTCATCGCAGTTTATTCGCTCCTGAAGGCCGTAACGTCCGCCATCCGCGGATTCCACTTCGCAGAATACTACCACCGCCAAGCCCCCGGCAAGCCGGGCTCGGATCATTCATCCGCCCAACGGTCGGCAAGCGCCTTCACCGCCCTGCGGCAACGCCGGCGGCAACGCCGGCGGACAACGGTCGATGGGGCCCGTTCACACTTTGAAAACCATACGTCGTTCCTGCGAAATCAGGAACCCAGAAAAGTCTCGGCAACAGTACCGTTGGCGTCATTTTGTACTTTCTGGCTCCCCGCTTTCGCGTGAATAACGGAATATGCTCACGCAAATCACGGAAAGTGCGAACTTGCCCTAACCCACCACCACGTTATCTATCAACCGCACCGACCCCAACCTCACCGCCGTCGCCATCATCACCGGCCGGCCCGCCTCTGCCACACTCACCGGAGCCATCGTCTCCGCATCCACCACGCTCACGTAGTCCACGGCGGACACCAGCGGCTCCTGATTTAGCAGGCGCAACGCCACAGCCCTGAGCCTTTCCGCGTCGCGCTCCCCGGCCCGCCATAACGAATCGGCGGCGCACAGTGCGCGGTACACCACCGGGGCCACGGCCCGCTCCTCATCCGTCAGGTACGCGTTGCGGCTGCTCATCGCCAGGCCGTCCGGTTCACGGATGGTGGGCATCGTCACCACGTCAACCCCCAGGTTCAGGTCGAGGTTCATCTTCCGTATCACCGCCACCTGTTGCCCATCCTTCTGCCCGAAATACGCCCGGTCGGGCCGCGTGATGGTGAACAACTTCGCCACCACCGTCGCCACGCCCCTGAAATGGCCCGGACGCGCCGCGCCCTCCATTCCATCGGTCACTGCGCCGGGTTCGACCCAGGTGTCGAAGCCTTCCGGATAAACTTCGGCAGGCGGTGGCGCGAATACTAGATCAGCGCCCTGCGCTTCGAGCAACTCCAGGTCCCGCTCCATCGTTCGGGGATACGTGGCGAAATCCTCGTTCTCCCCAAACTGCGTCGGATTCACGAATACCGACGCCGCCATCGTTACGTTGTCCGCCCGCGCCTGTCGGGTCAGCGACAGGTGCCCATCGTGCAGCGCCCCCATCGTCGGTACCAGACCCAACGGCCGCTCCACCTCACGGCACAGCGCCATCATCTCCGCGCAAGTATCAACCACCCTCATATCCCTATATCCCCTGCATCCTGTCCTTCGATGGGAAACTCACTCCGGCGGAAACAACTCGTCAATCTCCCGTTGCATCCGCTCGGCGTCGGTCTCGCCCACCGCCCCAACCGTCGCCGGCGATCCCACCGGGTGTTGAATCGCCATTTCCGCGTAGAACGACTCGTCATAGTCCCGGGGACGCACCACCACCGGCATGGGCACGGCGTGGCCGAACACCAACGCCTGCTGCTTGCTGTCCAAACGGGCCAGTACGCCGCGCAGTTGACCGGCATCCCGTGCGCCCATCAGCACCGCGTTCATGTCGCGATCATCGTTGAGGGCACAGGACAATCGGGTTCCAAGCTGACTCATCACCTCAGAGTCGATGCCGCTGGGCCGCTGGTCAACGATCATCAGCGTCACATTATATTTCCGAAGCTCACGGGCAATGGCCCCGAATATCGTCTGCGAAGCGATCTCCGGCGTCAGGAATTTGTGGGCTTCCTCGATGAAAATCACCAGCGGACGCGGTTCGTCGCCCTGACCCCCATCGGCAGATTCCTTGTCCCGTACCCACCTGTCGTGGATCCTGCGTGTCAGCAGGTTGCTCACCAGGACGTAGGCCGCGTTGTTGCGCCCATACTTCCCAAACTCCAGCACCACGTGATTGCCGCGTTGCAGGTGTTCGATGATGCCCCCTGCGGACCCGCTGCCCGCGCCGGTGTCAGCCAGGAAGCCGAACCGGCCCCACGCCGAAAGCCTCCGATGCAGGGTCTGCAGCGCCGCCAGGTTGACGCCCATCTCGTTGGCCAGATCGCCCACCTCGGCCCCGGTCAGTGCGAGGAATGCCTGCAGCCACGCGCCGCCGCCGTAATGCCGTTCGAGATTCCACGCGGTGGCGGCGGCAACCTCCGACAGATTCAGCAGATCCCGCAGGACTTCAATGTCGGCCGGCTCGATTTCATCGTAGCCGATGCGCACCACACCGTCCGGGGTTACCCCTCGACGGCGGCTGCTTTCTTCATCCAGCGTGAAGGTGACCACCCGGCTCGGGAACAGTTGCTTCAGTCCCTTGACCTGTCGGTGTCGGTCGTTGTCCTGCCCCTGCCATCCGTACTCGCTCTCCATGTCGAACACCAGCGACACCGCCTGCCCTTCCTTCACCAACCCCGCCAACAGCATCCGCGCCAGGAACGTTTTGCCCGTACCGGACGCTCCGAAAACTCCCACCGACCGGGTTGCCAGCGTCCCCAGATCCAAACGTATCGACGCCCCCTCCATGCCCTGCGGCGATCCCAGCGCGAAGGCGTCGCTGCCACGGGCGCTGAACACCGCGTCAATGTCCGTCTGCGACGCCGCGTACACCGGCGCGAAATGCTCCGGTATGGTTTTGGCCTGTTCCGTCAACGCGGCGGCCCTGCCGTCCGTGCCCGTGTCCAGCGGCGCGGTCATGCTGGGCATCACCGACAACTGACCGTACGCCAACGTGCCGCCCATCACCTCGGCGACGAAGCCATCACCGCCATCTCCGGACACGCCGTCGGGCGGAAAGTGGCGGATGCTGTCGTCAACGGCGCGCAACTCCAGGTCCGTAACCACCGCGAAGTACCGCTGACGCTTCCCCTGTATCGTCACAAACGATCCCACCGCTACGTCCTCCAAAGACGCATGGGATGTTCCATCCAACCGCACGTCCAGACCGCGCGACAGTGAACCCCCTACCACGACTCCCAGGCGTCGCATGGCGTGCGGGGAGTGACCGTTGCGTGCCGCGGCGATCCCGTCGTCCGCCATCATCTCACCATCTCCCGCAGCACCGATTGCAACCTCAGCGGTTCGCCTGCCAGTTCCGCCGCCAGCGTCCGGCCTGCCCGTGTGAGAAACTCTCGACGATCGACCGCCCCCGCGCACGACTGCCGCAAAAAACGGGCCAGGGCCGAATCGGCGGCCGGGGAACGGTCCGCCAGCAATATCCTGAGCCAGCCCAACTCACGCGAAAATTCGGAGGTCTCGTCGCCGTCGCAAACGAACACGAACGCATGCAGATTCGGCGGAGTCTCCGGCAAGCCCGGTCTCATCAGCGTGCCGTCCCGATACCCCACGATGGTCGCGGCGAACCTGGTGGTCAGCATCGCGCCAAGCTGGGGATTGGTGACGTAAATCTCTTCTTCGGTCTCCAGTGACAACCCCCTCGGCGCCAACGGCCGCGTGGGATCCAGGGGTTCGTTCCAGACCTCTCGCACCACCGCATACACCGGCGGCGACCCCACGCGCAGGAGTGATCCCAACGGCGGAGCGGAGAGCAATTCATAGCACTGCGCTTCGATCCGCTCGGTGTGCGAGACCATCACTTCGCCAACCCGCTGCCCTGCCATCGTGTCCATCATGCGCGCCTTTGCCACCCAAAACGCCAGTGTCAAGCGATTTTAGCATGGGCGGCGCGGAATTGGCCGCAGTTGCTAGCCAGCCCGGTCAGTGCTAAAATCGAAGACCGTTGCCAGCACAAAGATGCTTCTCAAGGCAATTGTACCGTTCCCCTGTAGCTCAGCGGTAGAGCGGGCGGCTGTTAACCGCTAGGTCGTAGGTTCGAATCCTACCAGGGGAGCCACTCCTGTTACACCTGTCCACTGCCACGTCTTGCCCGCCGGCGGACCTCCTGCCACCCAACCGGGCGCGTCCGTTCGTGGGCCGATCCCCCTGTTCTGGCCGTTTATCTCCTGCAAAACGGCACGACCGTGCGCCTCTGTTTGTAGCAAACGGCCCACTGGCCTTGGCAAGTCACCGAGCGTCTCCCGGCCGAGCGTTCGAAGCCTGAACAGGCACACCGTAGCTCAATCCCTTCCCGGCCGCCCAGTGTCACGACGTTGGTGTCGGCGGTGCGTTGAGCATACGAGCGCCATCCCATACACGCGCGACTGACGCACATTTCCGGCCTCTATTGTGCATATATGCCCGGGTATCAGGATGACTGTTTCTGAATCTGTGCTAAAATCGAAAATTAAGATACCTGTTGCACTGTTTGGGATACTGAAATTGCAGGAGTAAATCATGAGTGAGCTAATTGCCAAACGTATCTTCCCCATCGCCCTGATCCTCTCGCTGGTTGCCGTTCTGGTTGCTTGCGGCGACGGCGCGGCGCCCACGACGGATAGCGCACCGGCCCCCGCGGCCACTCAACCCAGTTCCGGAGACCCGGCTCGGACCGGGGGTGCCAGCGAGTCCACCGCGCCGCCTCCCGCGCCCACCGAATCATCGCCGGTGATGACCTCAACCGAACCTTTCCGCATCGGCGTGATGGAATCGCTCACCGGCCCCGGCGAAACCTACGGCACCGTATCCGACCAGGCCAAGCGGATGGCGATGGACGAAATCAACGCCGCCGGCGGCATCAACGGTCGCATGCTCGAACTCATCGTCGAAGACTCCAAGTGCTCCGCTCAGGACGCGATCACAGCCTACAACAAGCTCACCGAAGTTGACCGCGTGAAGATCATTCTCGGCACCTCATGCAGCGGCGCGATGCTCGGTGCCGCGCCTCTGGCCGAAGCCGACGGCGTCGTGCTGTTCTCCGGTTTGGCCACCAACCCTGACATCGCCAATGCCGGGGACTACATCTTCCGCACCGCCATGAACGACCTCCAGGTCGGCGTGGATACCGCCAACGTGATCTGGGCCGACGGCGCGCGTAAACTCGCGACCATCACCGAGACCACCGACTACGCCGAAGGCGTCCGTCGCGTCACCGCCGAGCATTTCGTCGGACTCGGCGGAGACATCGTCGCCGAGGAACGCTACGCATCCGACGTGACCGACTTCCGCAGCCAGTTGACCAAGATCATCGGCGCAAACCCCGATGCAATCCACATCGCCGCCCAGTCCGAATTTTCCGGCGGCACCGTCGTCAAGCAGGTCAGGGAACTGGGATACGACGGACCCCTCTATTCCGAAATCGTGCCCGTCGGCGCCACCGCCCTTGAAGTGGCCGGCGACGCCGCCACCGGCCTCAAGGCCATCACCGCCGAACTCGACCCGGCCAACCCCAGGAGCCAGGAGGTTCTCAACAACTTCCGTGACCGTTACAACTACGTGACCCTCCCCTGGTATCTGGCCTCCGGTTACGACGACGTCTATATCACCGCCGAATGCCTGCGCATCACCAACGATGACCAGGATGCCGACGGTTTCCGCGATTGCCTGTACAACATCACCTGGAGCGGCGCAATCGGCGAAGACTACAGCTTCGACTCCGACGGAGAGGTGGTCGGACTGGCCAACGCAGTCGTCGAAGTCCTACCTGTCTCCGAGCGTTCCGACACCAATAACGGCTATCGGATTCTCGGAGCGGCGTACAGTTGCAGCGACCCTGATTTCGCTCTCTCCCACCCCGCAGTATGTGGGGAGCGGATCGACGAACCCTTCCGCATCGGCGCAATGGACGCCCTGACCGGCCCCGCCGAAACCTACGGCAACCCCCTCATCCAGTCCAAGCTGCTGGCCGTGGAGGAAATCAACGCCGCCGGCGGCATCAATGGCCGTATGCTGGAACTCATCCCAGAAGACTCCAAGTGCGCCGCTCAGGACGCCATCACCGCTTACAACAAGCTCACCGACGTGGACGGCGTGAGAATCATCCTCGGCACCACCTGCAGCGGGGCCATGCTCGGCGCTGCGCCTCTGGCCGAAGCCGAGGGCGTCATCATGCTCTCCGCATCCGCCACCAGCCCGGACATCGCCACCGCCGGAGATTACATCTTCCGCACCGCCATCAACGACAACCAGTTGGGAATCGACACCGGCAACACCATCTACGTTGACGGCCATCGCACCCTGGCGACCATCACGGAATCCACCGACTACGCCGAGGGCGCGCGCCGCACCACGGTCGCCCACTTCGAGGGACTCGGTGGCAGCGTCGTCGCCGGCGAAAGTTACAGCGGGGAGATCACCGATTTCCGCAGCCAGCTGACCAAGCTCATCGCCGACAATCCCGACGCCATCTACCTGGCTCCGCAGCAGGAATTCTCCGCCGGCACCGTCATGAAGCAACTTCGCGAACTCGGTTACGACGGTCCCATATACGCTGAAACCGTCGCCACCGGTCCCGAGGCCCTCGGCATCGCCGGGGACGCGGCCACCGGCATGAAGGCCATCATCCCCAATCCGGAACTCACCACCCAGACCGGCATGGATTTCCTGGACAACTTCCGGGCCCGTTGGGGTCGTGTCGCCACCATCCCCTGGTTCCAGGCCTCCGCCTACGATGACGTGTACATCGCAGCCGAGTGTCTGGCGCAAACCGGCGACGACCAGGATGCCAACGGTTTCCGTGATTGCCTGAACAATCTCACCCGCGACGGCGCAATCGGCGAAAACTACGGTTTCGACGCCAACGGTGACCTTGCCGGACTCAGCAACGTCGTCGTCCAGATCCTGCCCCTGGCACAACGCAACGACGACAACCTCGGCTACACCGTGCTGGGCCAGGCCCCCACTCCCTAGCGCCTTGCGCAAATCCGCCCAACGCACGGGGCCGGCCGTTCCAGGTCGGCCGGCCCCTCCGTGATATTATTCCAACAACGTGAATCACCCATAACTCATGTGAGGACATATCCGTGTCCAGTCAACGTGAAAGCGCCCGCGGCCTGCCGAGATTGATCAACATCCCCGGTACGCGGGTGTTGGCCTACGCCGTGGCCGCTCTCGTGGTCGCCTACATCGCGTGGAAAATCGGGCAATCCCCGCCGCAAGCCCTGCAGTTCGCTTTCAACGGCCTTGCCGTCGGCGCGGTGTATGCCCTGCTCGCCATGGGTTTCACCCTGGTGTACAGCACCGTCTGGTTCTTCGACCTCTACTACGGTGCCGCCGCCGCCCTCGGAGCCTACGGCGTATTCTACCTGCGCACCTCCACCGCGCTCGGCAGCCGCGCCGATATCAACAGCGTTTATGTCAACGTGGTTTTCGCCATCATCGTCGCCGGCGTCGTCGCCTGGACCCTCCACACCGTCCTCCATTCGCGCTTCCGTGGCCGCGGCCACCCGAATGCCATTGTCGGGGTTGTGGGTGTGGTGGCCGGCTTGGCGGGAGCCTACGCCGGCATCGTTCTGTCCCACCCCGCCATCCTTCACCTGACCCTCAGCCCCGCGGTGGGAGCGGTTGTAGCCGTTGCCGCCGTCTTCCTGTTGTACCGCGCCGTTCAGACGGTGTTCCCCACCATCAGTCCGGTGATTTTCACCGCCATCACGGGACTGCCCGCCGCCGCTCTCGGAGCCTGGTGCGGCTACCTGGTCGCCGGATCCCCCGGCGCCGGCCTCTATCTGAGTTGGGCCGTATCCTGCCTGCTCGCCGGATGCGTCGGCCTCGCGCTGTACCGTGGACTGTACGCGTACATGCGGCAGCGCGCCCGTTCGCCGCTGATCATGTTGGTGGCGTCCCTCGGCATCCTGCTGGCGGTTGCCGCATTCATCGTCATCGTCTTTGACAGCGCGCCCCGGCCACTGCCCAACGCTTTCGGCGGCGCGCCCTTGGAGGTGCTCGGAGCCCGCATCAAGGGATTCAACGTATTCGCCGTCGGCGTCGCGCTGGCCGGTTTCGCCGTATTGTGGTTGCTGCTCAAGCAGACCTCTTTCGGCCGCGCCGTCCGCGCCATCGGCGACGACGAAGAGGTCTCCAAGGTCGTGGGCATCAACACCACCGTGATCATCGCCGCCGTCTTTTTCATCGGCGCAATGTACGCCGCCATGGCCGGCATCCTCACTGGCCACGACACCGCCGTCCAGCCGCGCATGGGACTGCTGCTGCTCCTGAAGGGATGGATCGCCTCCGTCGTGGGCGGCATCGGCAACCTCTATGGAGCCATCGTCGGCGGTTTCGCCCTGGGCGTCGTGGAGCAGTTCGGAATCTGGGACCTGGCCGGCGAGTGGAAAGACGCCATCGCATTCATCCTGTTGATCCTGTTCCTGTCCTTCTGGCCTCAGGGCCTCCTGCCCAGGCGGTGATGCCATGCCCATCGATGCACAACGCCTGCGTGAGATGGCCGCGCTGGCCCGCAACCCCCGTCAGGTAGCCCGCTATGCTCGCAGCAACCTGGAACTGTGGGCCAACCTCTTCATCATCGGCTGGGCCATCGCCTTCCTGCTGTGGCAGGGTGTCGGCTTCGCGGTGATTGTCGGCACCGTTTTCGCCATCTGGGCCATCCTGTCCGTCAGCCTCAACCTCGTCGTCGGATTCACCGGTCTGCTGTCCGTCGGACACATCGGTTTCTTCGGCATCGGCGCGTACACCATGGCCGTCCTGACTTCCAACCCGGCCTACGAGCAGTTGCGCACCGAGGCGATTCCCATTTTCGGCTGGCCATTCTTCGCCGCGCTGCCGATATGCGCCTTGCTGGCCGGACTGGCTGCGATCCTCGTAGGTGTGGTGTTCAACCGTTTCCGCGACGACATTTTCGTGCTGGTGTCCTTCGGATTTGCCATCATCTCTTTCAACGTGTTCCTCAACCTGCGGCCGGTCACGCGTGGCGCGTTCGGAATCCACGAGATCGCCCGCCCTCAGATCGGCGGTTGGGTATTCGACGGCGAGTTGGAGTTCCTGCTTCTGTGCCTCGTATTCCTCGCCATCATCGTACTGATTTCCTGGTTCATCGTCACCTCATCCTTCGGGCGCGTTCTCACCGCAATCCGCGAGGACGAGCAGGCCATCGAGGTGTTCGGCTACCGCGCCACCCACTACAAGCTTGCGGTGTGGGTGATCTCAGCGATGATGGCCGGTATCGCCGGCGGACTCTTCAGCAGTTGGACTACCTTCATTGATCCCAATTCCTTTATCCTGCTCGAATCGGTGCTGCTGGTATCCATCGTTATTCTCGGCGGCCTCGCCACCATCTGGGGTTCCCTCCTCGGCGCAATGTCCTTCGTCCTCCTCGAAGAGGGCATGCGCTTTATCCCGTTCCTGCCCACTGAGTACATCGGGCAGGCCCGCCAGGTCGTCCTCGGCGTTCTCCTCGTTCTGCTCATGTTGTTCCGTCCCCAGGGATTGGTAGGGAGGTATCGCTTGTGACCACGAACCAGCCTGACCGGACCGAATACGCCCTCGAAACCCAGTCCATCTCAAAGCATTTCGGCGCCGTCCACGCCGTTGACGAACTGAGCCTGTCCATCCCGCGACAGGGCACCACCAGCATCGTGGGACCCAACGGGTCCGGTAAATCCACCCTGGTCAACCTCCTGAGTGGCGTCCTCCCACTGGACGGCGGCATGGTCATCATCGACGGCGAGGGTCTCCGCGTCGTCAAAGCCCACGAAACTCCCGGGCACGGCCTGACCCGCACCTTCCAGGAAGTCCGGTTATTCGACCAGATCACCGTGTGGGACAACATCATGGTCGTCCTCACCGAACGCCGTCTTTTCCCCTCACTGTTCGAGCGCGCCAAATCCGCAAATCGCCAGAAGGCCCAGCGCATCCTGGAAAACGTCGGCATGTGGGACAAGCGCGACGCCCTCGCCATGAACCTGTCCTACGGCCAGCGCAAACTTCTCGAAATCGGACGCGCCATGGCCATGGACGTCAACACCTACCTCTTCGACGAGCCTTTCGCCGGCCTGTTCCCACAGATGCTGGAGGTAGTCAAGGACATCATGAAACAGATGCGCGCCGACGGCCACACCATCGTGTTTATATCCCACAACATGGACATCGTCCGCGAACTCTCCGACCGCATCATCGTGCTGGACAGCGGTTCCCTGCTCGCCGCCGGTGAGGTCGATACCGTCCTGAACAGCGAAGAAGTAATCGAAGCCTACCTGGGCGCCTGACTCATTCCACCACCGTCCACGGCAATCCGCCACATCCCACGCTCACAGTTCCCCTACCTTCCCCGCTCATGGGGAGCCCGTCGAACCACGCCGAGATCACACCCATGGAAACCAACACCAACCCACCGCTCCTCGAACTCACCGACATCTCGGTGGCCTACGGAGCAGTGCAGGCGCTGACCGACGTCTCCATGCAAGTCCAACCCGGCGAGGTCGTCGCCGTGATGGGACCCAACGGCGCTGGCAAATCCACCGTCCTCAAGGCCGTCATGGGTCTGGCTCCCGTGGTGTCCGGCACGGTGTACTGGCGTCAACAGCGCCTCGCCGCCGAAACCCACGAAATCGTCAAGGAAGGCATCGCCTTCGTTCCCCAGGGCCGCCGCGTCTTCACCCATTTGTCCATCACCGAAAACCTGGAGATGGGTTGCATCTACCTGGGCGACCGCGCTGAGAAAACCCGCCGCCTCGATTCCGTGATGGAACTGTTCCCGGTCCTCTACGAAAAACGCCGCGATTATGCCAGCCAGATGTCCGGCGGCCAACAGCAGATGCTCGCCCTCGGTAGAGGCCTGATGGCCGCGCCCGAAATGCTGCTGCTCGATGAACCCACCCTCGGCCTGGCCCCCATAATCGTCAAAGAAGTGTTCCAGAAGGTCGCCGAGATCAGCGAGCGACTCAACACCACCATCATGGTCGTGGAGCACAACATCAAGGGAGTCCTGGACATCGTTGACCGCGCGTATGTCCTCGACAAGGGCGCCGTCGTCCACAACGGAACGCCCCAATCCATCCGCGACACCGATATTCTCACCCAGGTATTCCTCGGCAGCGCCTAGCCTCGCCACGTTGCGCGCCATCGTCGTCTCTGCGCGTGGCGACAGGTGGAAATGCCGGGGCGGGCCCTGATCATCGAGTTCTTGAGCCAGGGCAGCGCCGATTCCCAAGGCGGCCATCATCCACACCCCCTACTGGAACCCAACCAACGAGTACGGTGCGGCTCTGCTCCACTAATCTCGGCGTCTCAGCAGGTAAGCCAGCGTCACCAACACCGCCAGCAAAACCGCCATCAATCCGGTTTCGATTACTACGATAGTGCCCAACCGGTTGTTTCCCTGACCCGAATCAACTACTTCTGACCCTTGCTCCGGTCTGGCGGTAGGAATCCCCTCAGTGTAATTTCCCGGAGTAGTTATCAGTACCTCGGCGGTGCTGATGCCTCCTCCAGGTTGTTGGCAGGTCATTTCCCCCTTCAGATTGACGGCGCCGGGATCCACCGCCTCCAGCGTCCACTCTACATATTCGGGGTCGAGCGCCTGTGTTCCCACCACCCGGGCCGTCCCGTCTCCTTCCATGTTGAGTGTCCAACTACCCGGCTCGGTGCCGACTCCCACAAACCATACCTGGAAATGATCGCCCACCGACACCTGCCGACCGCTCACGCTCAAGTGCGACGTGCAAAAGTCCACGGCCGGCTGTGATGCACCATCGGATTCAGCGTCGGGTTCCGCTGGCAGCACCGTCAGGGTCAATGTGTCGTTCCCATCGCCGGGCTTCTGACAGACCATGCTGACCACCAGGGTGACCTGACCTTCGGTTTCGCCCACGACGACCCACTCAACCAACTTCGCGCCCGAGTCTATTTCCTTAGCGCCCCACAGACTTACAGACCCGGCGCCGTCGATCTCAAGACTCCAGGTGTCCGGCTCCACACCCCCACCCCAAACCCAAAAGCGCACCGGTTCTCCAACTTTGACGGTCTCGCTCTCCGCGCTCAACGCCACGATGCAAACGTCGTCCGTCTGCTCCGTTGTTCGCGGCGTCCCATCCTGCGCCGAAACCGGCGTCTGCGCAATCAGCCAGCCGATCAGGATGACAACGCCCGCTAGCGCCAACCACCAGGCTGCCGGAAAAGCGATCTGCAGCGGCGCACCGCCCATCGGACGCCTCGATTTATGGAATACCGGATCACTGGCCACGAGGATGATACGAAAAACACCCTGACTGGGATTCACCCGCTGCTCCCACCCACCGCCGGACGGAAACCTGTTGAACGCAGCCGGCAGTTGCCATCGCCAAATCTGTGATACCCGGAGGCCACCAAAAAGGGGATTACATACTTGTGGACATCGACGGAGAGTAGGATCGTCAGCCTTCCCATAGGCGCGATTCTTGTGCGAACACATTTTCAACCACAAAGTTGATTGTTTCCCCGTCACGGCGATACAGCGGTTCTCTCCGAGTCCGTACTTGACGTTCTGCGTTGTCCAAATATTCGTCAGCGACCTTCAAGTCAAAGCCACCAGGAAGACCCCGCAGTTCCCTTCGTAACCATTTCAGGATGCCCGGCTTGTTTTGGATGCCGAACGACCGCCGGAACATGATCAATTCGACAGCCACCTGTGAGCAAAAGGCAATCCCAACCGCAGCCGTCAGGTTTGCCGGCCAATCATACTTGACTCGCATATCGTTCAGAGTTTTCCATTCGTCATCGTAACGAGAATCTAAAGTGTGGCGTATTTGCGGTAGGCTCATTTCTGAACCTCGTTTATAGGGCACACTCGGTAGGAACGGGGTCCACCAACCCACGCCGTCAAATCTCGCCGAAAGCAGGGACGGCGTTAAATCTACCCACGGACCTCCGGGCGCAGCGACCCACAAATGTTGTATGGAGCCGATAAGGGGCGTCTCCAGACGGTGAATTGGTATGGCAGTCTCTGGTTTTGGGTATGACTTTCTATCCATGTTCCCCGATTATCAGTTGGCCGAGTCAAGCGTTTTCGTGTACCTAGGCATATAATTGTTATAAAAAAAGGCCGCGACACCAGCCACGGCCTTTGCAGCGTTTCGAGTTCCAGCGGATTAGAGTTCGCCGGCAAACATGGCTGTCTGCTTGGTGAAGACCTGCACCCGATGGCGGGCGCACTCCAGCACGAAAACGTGGCCGTCGTCGTCCACTTCAACCGCAATGGGACCCTGGAAAGCGCCTTCGCGTTCCGACAGGTTCAGGGCACGGTTCCGAGCCTGAACGATGGTCGGGTCGAGGTACACACGCTCGGCGCCCCACTTGGAGAGGCCGGCCTGCCCGCGCATGGTGGTGATATAGCTTCCGTTGGCGCGGAATACCTGGACGCGGTCGTTCTTGTAGTCGGTCACGAAAATGTGACCGTCCTTGTCCACCGCCACGCCGGTCGGACGGTTGAACTCGCCCTCACCGTCGCCGGACGTCCCGAACTTCATCAGGAAAGTTCCGTCGGGCGCGAACTTCTGGATGCGGTCGTTCCGCCAGTCAGCCACGTACACGTCGCCGTTCTGATCGATCTCGATGCCCCAAGGCAGGTTGAATTCGCCGTCCCCATCGCCCTTCTGTCCCCAACAGAACTTGAACTGGCCATCCTTGGTGAATACCGAAACCCGATGGTTCCGGCTCTCCACCATGTACAGGTTGTCGTTCTTGTCGAACGCCAGGGCTGCGGGCCGGTTGATCTCGCCCGGAGCGTCGCCGGTCACTCCCCACATGCCGATCCAGTTGCCGTGTTCCCGGTCGTAGATCGACACACGGTTCAGCCATTCGTCGGACACGTAGGCCATCCCCTCGCTGTCCAGAGCCACCGAGGTCGGCCACATGAACGCGCCGTTGGGCGTCGTCTCGTCGGCGTCTTCCGGCGGGATCTTCTGTCCGAATTCGTCCAGAACCTCTTCGTCGATATTGAACACCGTAACCCGCTTGCACGGGAAAAATGCCGGTGTCTCCGTCCCCCGGCTCAACACGTACAGCAGGTTGTCCGGGTCGCGCGTGATGGCGACCGGGTTGAAGAACCCGTTGCCGCTGCGAACTTCCTGCCGCCCGATGACATGGCTGTACTGGAAGGTCACGGGCGCAATTTCAGTCTGCGTAACCATTTGTCCTCACCTTTGACATTTCGGATCGTCAGTCCTGGGCCGAATACGGTTTTCCGACGTAGGGGCAGGTTTGAAACCTGCCCCTACCTGGTATCCGCTTCTGCCGGGACGACGGGCAGGAATGTCGGTCGCCTACTTGATGAAGTCGAACTGCTCGAACTCGCCCTTCAGGATGGCCTTGTCGTCCAGTCCCATCCACTTGTCCAGGATGGTGGCATAGGTGCTGCGGAAGTCGCTGTTCCACCGCAGGTCGCCCTCGTCCAGCTTGTCCGGCTCCAGCGACGGGTAGTCGCCATACAGGCCGCCCTTCACGGCGTCGCCCAACACGAACGCAACGCTTCCCGAACCGTGGTCGGTTCCGGAGCCGTTCTCCTGCACGCGGCGGCCGAACTCCGTGAACAGCACCATCACCACTTCCTCGTTGGCGTGGTGTTCTTTCAGGTCCTGGTAGAAATCGTTGACGGCGCTGGAAACTTCGCCCCACAACTTCGCGAACGAAGTCGGCTGGTTGGCGTGCGTGTCGAACGCGCCCGGATTCAGGCCGGTGTACAGCACCCGCGTGCCGAAGCCCGCCGTGTGTACCTGCGCCACGTTCTTCACCCACTGCGAGAACATGTCGCCGCCGTACTCGATGCTGGAGGAGTAGATCTCCGGAGCGGTCCGCAGGATGTCCGCGCCCTTGAGCGCATCCAGACCGGTCTGGGACAGGTAATCGTTGATCGGCCCGCTGCCCACCATGGGGGAATACATCCGCGAGAAGATGTCCAAAGCCTCGGCCCGCTGGTCCTCGCCGTCAATGCCGGTCAGCACGCCGTAGGTCTCCAGGTTGCCCACCGAGGCGACAGACACGCCCGGAGCGGCCAGCGCACGCGGCAATCCGCGACCAAAGTTCACGGCCGTCAGCACGTTTTCCTTGTTCGGGTCAAGATCCTGGATGGCGCGGCCCAGCCAGCCTTCGGTCGCCATCTTGGTGGGCTCGGCGGTGTGCCAGATGTCCATTGACCGGAAGTGCGAGCGGATGGGGTTCGGATATCCGATGCCCTGAATGACGGCGACCTTGCCCTCGTCATAGAGGTCCTTGATGGGCGCCATGGCCGGGTGGAACCCAACCTTGTCGTTGATCGCCAGGACTTCCTCCGGCTCCACCTTCAGGTGCGGCCGGTAGTCTTTATACAACGGGTCGCTGTAGGGGATGATGGTGTTCAGCGCGTCGAACGCGCCGGACATCTGCAGTACCACCAGCACCGGGTCTTTCTTCGTAGCGGTCACGATTCATTCCTCCGAGTTTTTGGCCGTCATTCCCGCGAAACCGGGAATCCTGCGCCTTGTTATGTTTATCTCGCTCTGTTGCGCCTGCAGGTCGTCTAACCGGCTAGGCGTAAATGTACTCTTTGGTCGCCACGATCATCTGCAGCAACTCGCTGACCCGGGTTCCGAACTCATCGGTATCGGTGTGGATGGTGCCGCCCTTTTCCAGGCTGGCAGCCAGCATCCGCCGCGTCTCGTCGGCCAATTCGTAGTGGCCCAGCAGTCGGCAGGTTTCGTCAACCATCTCGTCGGGCGTGATGACCGGACCTGCGTCCGACAGGCGTTCAACGATTTCTCGTACGCCGGGTTGCCGCACGTCGCCGACGAATTCGGCCGTGAAGTTGATGCGATGCACCAGCGTGCCGCCATCAATCCACTCCTGGCCCGTGTGCCACCCTTCCACCGAAGGCGGGTTGAACAGTTCCTGGCCCATGTGCTTCATCTCGTCGAAGATGAACTCAAACCCAGGCTTGGGCTCGGTCCAGTCCCCCACCAGGCGCAGGGTTCCCATCACGGTTTCAACGGGACTCTTCACGCGCTGGAACCTGGAGTTCTTGAAGGCGTCGGACTGGAAAAGCACCCGCAGCATGGACTTGATGTTGTAGCCGGAGCGGAAGTACTCGTCCTCCAGCATCTGGATCGTTTCCATGTCCTTGGGCGGGGTCTCCATCCACGACGGCACCTGCGCTTCATCAGAAATGAAGTAGCTGTACAGGTGGCGGGAAATGAAACGCGCCGCGGCCGGCTGCTTGGCAATTATGTCAACGATGTCTTCACCGTTGAAGTTGCCGGTCTCGCCCAGGAACGTCTTGGCGCCCTCGTCGTGGTCATCCGGGTTGAACACAAACTTCGCCCGGAACCGGCCGTAGGGCTGGCCCGGCAGATTGTTCGCGATGGTCCAACCCGTGAACGCCCGCGCGCATTCCTTGACGTCATCCTCGGAATAGTTGAACTGGCCGTCCATGCCCACGCCCATCGAGAACAGCTCCAGCAGTTCCCGACCGTAGTTCTCGTTGATCGCGCCCTTGTGACTCAGGCAGTTGTCGAGAAAGAAAAGCATGGCCGGGTCGCGGGAAATCTCCAGGAGCAAATCCCGGAAGCTGCCCATGCCGTACTGCCGGAACATCTCGATCTCGTCGTACGACGTCGGGTAGCTCTGCACCTTGCTGTCGGCGGTACACAGGATCCCGTGCCAGAACAGGACCATCTTTTCCTCGAGTTGGCACTTCGAGTTGATCATCCGGAACGCAAAATATTCCGGCACGCCTCTGGTCTGGTGGCTCCACTCGATGAAGCACCGCTCCGCCACGTCCAGGTCCATCCCGTTGGAATTGACCTCGGGGTTCAGCAGTTCTTCTACGGTCTCTTCGTATCCTTTGGCCGCTCGCTCTTCCAGTTCCGCGTACTGAGCGCCAAAGCCGGCCCGCCGCATCAGGTGGGCCATCAATGCAACATCATGGTTCTGATCTGCCATCAAAAAAACCTCCTCGACTTGAAACAACAAATCGTCAGCGTCATCCTACCATAGAGTCCAACAACGCTCAACCTTAATCCGTCACTAACCGGAGATTGATACGGCCATTCCGTCGCCGGAACGCCAGGTCAAGATTCCCGCCACCCGGGCCCCGGCCCTGCACGTACTCCCACGTTGGGCCGCAGCCCGTTCACCCGGACGCCGGCGTCGATCCGCCGTACGCCTGCGGTTGAACCGGCCCCGTATCAGCGGATCATCCGAGGTGTAGCCGTTGATCGAAAACCCTCCGCTGACCCTCCCGTCGGTCCCGGACCCCACCGTCCCCGTCTATAATGGCTGACCACACACCACCCCCGGAGCGCCCTCATGCCCGAAGATCTGGTCCACGTCGCAAAAAACCTGGTCCCCGAAATCCTGTCCAACCTCGACCGGATCGACTCCGAATGCCAACTGCCCCCCGAACTCGCCGCGCGCATGGCCAAACACGGCCTGTTCTGCCTCTACGCGCCCCGGGAACTTGGCGGCCCCCAACTCGACCCACTAACGGCGTTCAGAGTGGTGGAGACCATATCCCAGGCCGACGGTTCCGCCGGCTGGTGCGTTTTCAACGGCAGCGCCATCACCGCCGCCATCGCCCGCCTGACGCCCCATGCCGCCAAAGAGCTTTTTGGCGACCCTCCCGATATGCTCGGGTCAGGTTCCGCACGGCCCGAAGGCACTGCCACCATCACCGACGGCGGCTACCTCATCAACGGACGCTGGAACTACCTCAGCGGCATCGACCACTCCACCGCCCTGTTCCTCAACTGCCGCCTCCTCGATGCGGATGGCAACCCCGTCCTGGGAGAAGGCGGCCTTCCGGCGACGCGCATCGCCGTCGTGCCCGTGGCATCAGGTGAGGTACTGAATACCTGGACCACCCTGGGCATGCGCGGCACTGCCAGCAACGACTGCGAGTTCAGCAATGTCTTCGTGCCCGCTCGCCACACCTATACACGGGGCGATGCGTCACACTACGACCATCCCCTCTACAATCAGCCCCAGAATGCCATCCTCATCAGTTGGACGCTTTCGGCCGGCAATGCCCTCGGTATGGCCCGCGGCGCGCTGAACGCCTTCCATGACCTCGCCACCGGTTCCGGCACCACCAACTCTCCAACCCTCCTCCGCGACCGCGCCTACGTCCAGATCGCCTACGGGGAAAGTGAGGCCATGCACGACGCTGCCCGCACCTTCCTCCTCGACGCAATCGGCTCCCTCTGGGACGCCCAGGTCAACGGACTCCCCGACCTCGCCGAACGCGCTATCCGCGCCCGCCTGGCCATCACCCATGCCATCCGCCGTTCCGTGGACATCGTCGACAACCTGTTCAACGTCGCCGGCACCAACGCCATCCACCGTTCGGCCGGCCTCGAGCGATTCTTCCGGGACCTGCACGTCAGCGGCCAGCACATCTCCGGCCTGCCCGCCAACTACGAATACGGAGGCCAGGTCCTCATGGGCGCAAACATCAACACCTCTCTCTACACCTGACTCAATCCCGCCGAACCGCCAAACGTCCGTGGGGGCCAGGCCTTTCGATTGCCGACCATACATGAGGCAGTCCGCTCATCCTGAGCCTGTCGAAGGGAGAGCGGACGGGGTGAGCAGGGAATCGTTCCGCCAACAGCAATTGCCCAATCGAAAGGCACTGCGTAGGGGCGGGTTTGAAACCCGCCCCTGCCCGTTCTCTATGGTGCCGCCCGCGGGCGAATCGATTTAAAACCCTACTCAGGGAAAATCCGCTGATAAACCCCGGGCGAGCCTTCCCCATGCACCATGTGCGGCCGCACCTCGTGCGTCCACACCGGCGTGACGATGGTGCTCCAGTTCTTCCACGCCTCACTCTCCGCCACCGCCATCGATTCCATCTCGTGAACCGTCGCGTACTTCGGCTCACCCATCATCGCCTGGAACCGTCGGGCACGGATGTACCCCGGTATGTCCAGCGCCATCGGCAGTCGTTCGTTGTTGTAGGCATGGTTCCATGCCTCCTCCAGGTGGTCCGGTATTGACATCCGACCCACCAGGATCAGCGGCGACATACCCGCCTGCGCCGTCTCTTCGGACAACTCTTGCGGATGAACCCGCGTGTACAGGTTCCGGATGTACTCCGTCCCGATCACGCTGGGCGACATCCGCCGCGACCATTCCGTCGGCTCGCGCAGCCACTTCTGCCACCCCTCGGAATGCCACGCTTCGTAGGATTCCAATTCATACGCCGCCAGGTATTTCGGCCCGCCCTGCACCGCCTGATAGCGCGCCGCGTCCAGAACCCCCGGAATCGACAGCCGCTCAGGGATGTGTTCCTCGTTGTACCAACGGTTGTATTCCTCATCGTTTTCAGGCGCCACATCGCTGTACACCAGCAACAGCCCGTCGCCCTTCCTTTTCGTCGCCATGTCTCCCCCATTCCCGATGTTGCAAATCGCCGCCGAGTATAACACCCGCCATCTCGTCTTCAGCCCGTCGAGTCCCCGTCTCAACCGCTTCACGACCCACCGGCGCGTGGACGCCACCCACCAATCGCCCTCTCGATTCCACACGCACCATCCCGTAAATCCTGTACATCGATGCAAAAAACTCCTTCCACAATGACAACCACCCGTTGCTGACCCGCACACCTGTTCCATATACTGTATACTGTACTCCACGTCAGGCGAACAGCCCAGGCCATGGCAATACGCCCGACGCAGCAAACCCATCCGGTGCCCACTGAGGTTCAGGAAAAAACGGTCAACCAAAGTCGGATTTTTGCATCGCTGGCTTGCGCCTGAGGCCGGTCTATTCCCCGGCATGGCCAGGACCAGTACGGCGGGTGTCACCACCGCTCCGCGAGGGTCGTTGTGGGTATTTCGTCATTCCGGCGGTAGTCGTGGATACATCTACGGCGTGCCGGACACGGAAGCCCCACGGCGGTCAGCACGTGGAACCCTAGGACTCAATATCGCAACCCACGCTCTTTGACCGTAGCGCCGACGGCCTGAACCTCAAAACACTGGCCCACACCCCAACAATCACAATCAACACCGCCCGGGAGTAGCATCGAAACAGCAAGGAGACCTCAAATATCATGGGAACCCTCTCCTACCACCAGGCGCAGGCCGGCGTGTTTCTCCAACTGGCCGACTTCGCCATGGCTGATCAGGACCCGGATCAGGCCGCCGGCGCCCTGCGTCGGGCCGCTTGTCACATCACAACGGTCCTCTCCATCCACTACGGTTGGCCGCACAAATCCCGCCAACAGTTGGAAACCGCCCTCCACGTCGCCGTTGCTGATGAATCCCTCAGTCGCAGCCACATCAAGACCTTCCGGCAGGTTCACACCCTACGGCGGCACCTGGCATCCCGCACCCGCCGCCGCGACTCGGCCAGCGCATCACGCCCGCGCTTCAACCCGGCCATTGTCCTGCGCCGCATGCGCCGCCGCGTGGCCTCGCTAATCGCCGCCGTCACCGCCTTCATCGAGGGCCAGCCCAAACCGGTGCTTCACCACAAACTGTGGCAACGCAATCCCGACCTGCCCCCGCCTCCCGAATTTTCCCACACCGGCGACATCATCCGGTTGCCCAACTTCCAGGAAATCCAGCGTCGCTTCAACCTGCAAAATGAGCCAATCGCCGCCATGCCCGACCCCCACGGATCCTACGCCCGCGGCTTGACCCCGCGCCGCTGTCCTTGCCATGCCGCACTGTGGAACCAACCGCGAAGTTCCAGCCACATCATCCTGTCCCCATTGTGGCAGCGAGCCCTCGAAAAAACCTTCCGTGTCAAACTCCCTGACCACCTCCGCCTGAATTGTTGACGCGCCAACCCGACCGTCCGCCGCCGGCGCAGCGTGGCACGGCGTGGCCGCCCTATCCCGTCGGATGTCGCCGCGTGGCCGCAACCATCGCGTCACCAGTGCCAACCCGACCGTCCCTGGCGGAAACCTGCTTCCTTTCCGACCCCGGCCGAGATTGCAGAGCCGATATTCGATGCGTTTCCATCGCGAGTCGGCCCAATCCGTACTGCCAAAAATGCCCCAACCATGACGGCCTTCCCATTCCGTGTATAATCGGGCCACTGTTCCATGGTCGTCCGAACACCGAGAGGGCAAAGGAGTTTTGTATGGTTACTTCCGCGCAGGAAACACCCGCCGGCGCTGTGCAATCCGGCGATGGTATCGACGAGTTCGAGGTGATTGTCATCGGAGCCGGCGTGACGGGGTTGTATTCGCTCTACCGTCTCCGGAACCTCGGCTTCTCCGCGATCTCTCTGGAGGAAGGTGACGGCGTTGGCGGCACCTGGTACTGGAATCGCTATCCCGGCGCACGCTTCGACTCGGAGAGCTACACCTACGGCTACTCATTCTCGGAAGAACTCCTCCAGGAATGGGAGTGGAAGGAGCACTACTCCGCGCAGCCCGAGAACGAGCGCTACCTCAACTACGTGGCCGACAAGTTCGACCTGCGCCCGTTCATCCGCTTCAACTCACGCGTCGCCTCATTGGTGTACGACGACGACGCCAACCGCTGGGTCGCCACCACCGATGAGGGCTACCAGGTCCGGTCCCAGTACGTCATCACCGCCATCGGCATCCTCTCCGCCCGCTACGTCCCCGATTTCGAGGGACTGGAAAGCTACGAAGGCGTCGCGACGCACACCAACCGTTGGCCCAAGGAAGGCATCGATATGGTCGGCAAAAAGGTCGGCATCATCGGTACCGGCGCCACCGCCGTCCAGATCATCCCTGAAATCGCAAAGGACGTCGCCCACCTCACCGTCTTCCAGCGCACCGCCAACTACTGCGTGCCCCTCCGGAATGCCCTGATTGACGACGAGACCCAGGCCTACATCAAGTCCCACTACCCCGAGATCTTCGAGCAGTGCATGGCTACCCCTGGCTCCTTCATGCACATGTTCGACACCCGTTCCGCCCTCGCCGTCCCCGAAGAGCAAAAACTGGAACAGTACGAACGCCTGTGGTCCGAGCCTGGTTTCAAGAAGTGGCTCTCCAACTTCTACGACGTGATGATGCCCGGCGAGGCCAATGAGGACTACGCCGAATTCGTACGCAACAAGATCCGCCAGCGCGTCCACGATCCCGAGGTCGCCGAGATGCTGGTGCCCAAAAACCATATGTTCGGCTCCAAGCGCCTCCCCTGCGAGTCCGGTTACTACGAGGTCTTCAACCAGGACAACGTCCGCCTCGTCGATGTGCGCCAGGACCCCATCGCGCGCATAACCCCGCGCGGCCTGCAACTCACCGGCGGCGAGGACTTCGACTTCGACGTCCTCATCTTCGCCACCGGATACGACGCCGTCACCGGCCCCCTCAACCTGATTCACATCCAGGGAATCGGCGGTGAGGTCCTCAGGGAAAAGTTTGCCGACGGCCCCCGCACCTACATGGGAATGTCCAGCCACAACTTCCCCAACCTGTTCACCGTCAACGCCGCCTCCGTGGGCAACTTCCCACGCTCCGCCGAGCCGCTGGTGGAGTGGGTCACCGACGCCATCGCCCATGTGCGCGACAGCGGACACCGGCGCATCATGACAACCCCGGATGCCGAGGCCGAATGGGTGCGGCACATGAAGGAAGACGGCGAGGCCATCCTGCGCACCCAGGCCGATTCCTGGTTCGTCGGAGCCAACATCCCCGGCAAGGCCCGCGTGCTGCTCACCGCGCCGGACACTGCCCCGGCGATGCGGGCCAAGCGTGCCGAAGTCGTCGCCAACGGCTACGAGGGTTTCACTCTCGACTGACCCCGTGGCATCCCACTGTAAACACCACGTAGGGGCGAATGATCATTCGCCCCTACCGCATTGGCGCCGCCCGTCCAGCCTTGCTGTCCAACATACGGTTGCCCGCAATGTCGTTTCCGCGTCTCGGAAACCCTGAGACCGAAACTACTCCATTTGTGTCTTTGCGCCTCCGCGTTGACAGCCCGCATCCTGAAATCCTGCCAATCCTGTCCATCCTGTCCATCGACGCAAATGCCTACCCCGGCCTCCGCGCCAATAGGTAGCAGACGCCCGACGCCAGTTGCATCACCGCCGCCGTTGTCAGCGCGATTCCGTACTCCCCGGTGCGGTCAAATATCCAACCGGCGGCCACCGGCGCGACCAGGGATCCAATCCCGAAACTGACCGTCATGATCCCCACCAGCGACCCGAAACTGCGCCGTCCGAAGTATTCGCCGACAGCCAGCCAGCCCAGCGTCGCGATGCCCTCGGTGGCGGCAACGGACAATACGAACATCGCCGCCGCGGGATACCCGGACCAGACCAGGAACGCCACGGCCCCCGCCGCTCCGGTCGTCATGCCGCCGAACAGCAGCCAACGCGACGGGATTACCATCGCAGCCAACCCCATCCCGAACCGCAGCGGGATGATCGCCAGGAAAGTCGCGGACAGATAGAAGGCGGCCTGCTCCTCCGGTATGCCCTTCC
The DNA here is from genome assembly GCA_963668585.1 of Dehalococcoidia bacterium. GTDB lineage: Bacteria > Chloroflexota > Dehalococcoidia > Lucifugimonadales > UBA3495 > Bin87. Next base: position 3,252,234 of record OY764869.1, read on the forward strand.
AGCCCAACATCGGAATCTGGTTGATCACCAATGCGTCCGCCGCCGCGATCCGGAGCGTCACAGCAACCGTCATCAGCCAGAACGCCGGAGTCGCCACGGCCCGTCGCAACGTGAAATCCGATTCCGAATAGATCGGTTCGATCCGGGTTCCCCGCCGCCTCGTCGCAGCCTCTCCGGCCGGCTTTTCCCCGTCCGGCAGCAGCCCGATGTCCTCCGGTCGGCTGCGAATCACCACCGCCGCCAGCGCGGTCAACACAGCGACGAATCCGCCCGTACAAAGGATCACGACGCGCCATCCGAACTGCCCCTCGCAATACGCCAGCAACGGAACCATGATCGCCGCGCCGCCGGCAAAAGCGGTGTTCAGCAGAGTCATGGTGAGCGCCTTGCGTCGAACGAACCACTGGTTCACCACCGTCATCAGGTTCGGCGCCACGCCGATTCCCCGGCCCAAAGCCGACACACCGGAATACAGCAACACTAGCTGCCAGTACGATTCCACTCCCGCCACCGCTGCGAACCCAATGCAGCACAATAATCCTCCCGCCAGCACCAACATCCGGCCGCCGTAGCGGTCCGCCAGCCATCCGGCGCCCAGCGACGCCACGTTGCCCACAGCCCATGCCGCCCCCACCACGAAGGCGAACTGAGCCGAATTGATTCCCAACTCACCGCGTATTGGCGTCGAAAAGACCAGGAATCCCGGTATCAATGCGCCGAACCCAAGGAATCCCAGCCCGCCGGCGGCGGCCAGAACCCACCAGCCATAGTAAACGCCGGATGATTCCTCCCGCGTGATGTTGGTGGGCTGCTCAGACATCGTGGATCCGCACCGCTATGCCTGACTGCTCGATGGGTTCACCGATGGCCGCCGCACCAGCGAAAACGATCCCGCTGATATCGCCTGCATGGCCATCACCGCCACCAGCACCGGCAAGAAGCTTCCCGTGCGGTCAAATACCGACCCTGCCAACGCCGGCGCGATCAACCCGCTGACTCCGTAAAACACCGTCATCATCCCCACCAGTGTTCCGAAACTGCGCCGACCGAAATATTCGCCGACCGTAATCCAGGCCAATGAACTCACCCCCTGACCGGTGGCCGACGACATGATCAGGAACCAGGCAACGGCGTCTCCCTTCAGCAACAGCGCGGCGATGGTGCACAACGTCACCGCAGCCATCGCCAGGCTCAGCATCCAGCGCGGCGACACCCACATGGCGGCCAATCCCATCCCGAAACGCGCCGGGATGGTGGCGAAGTAGGTGATCGAAAGGTAGGAGGCGGTGCGATCTTCTGCAACACCCTTCCATATCAGGATCGGGATCTGGTTGATCACCAGCACGTCGGAAGGAACCGTCCGCAGTATCGCCCCCACCGCCAGGGCGCAGAACGACAGGGTGCCGATGGCCTGTCCCAGCGAATACTCCCGCCTAACCGGTTCCTCGCGACGCGTGCGGTTCTGCTCGCCCTCTTGCCGTCGCGACGCGGCGTCGGTAATGGCGTAGGGTTTCAGACCAACATCCTCCGGACGGCTGCGAATGATCACGGCGGCGGGCAGCGTCAGGGCGCATACCATTCCCCCGGCTATGAACGCAGCGGAGCGCCAACCGATCTCTCCACCGGCGTAACTCAACGCAGGCAGCACAGCAGCGGCGCCGGCGGTGACGGCAGTGTTCACTATCGCCAGCGCCAGCGCTTTGCGATAGTCAAACCACTGATTCACCACCGTCATGAGCGTGGGGAAAATCCCCAGTCCTCGTCCCAACGATGCCACCACAGAATATGACAGCACCACGGACCAGAACGAATCGGCGAACCCCATGGCAATGAACCCGGCGCCGCACAGCAGTCCGCCAATCAGCACCAGGCGTCGCGCACCGTGCCGGTCAGCCAGCCACCCGGCTACCAGCGATGATATGTCCCCGATGCCCCAGGCGGCCCCCACCACGAACGCAGACTGACCGGAACTCAACCCCAACTCTGCCTTGATTGGAACCGAAAACGCCAGATACCCGGGAATCACCACGCCAAACGCCATGAACCCCAGCACGGCCGCCGCGCCCAACACCCACCAGCCATAAAAGATAACGCTCCGGCTGCTGGGAGCCGGAGCGAATGTGGTCTGGTCGCTGTGCGGCGACGGGCCCAAGGTGATGAAATTCGTTCCCTATGCCCTCTAATCTTCCAGCGGGATAACCAGGTACACCCTTTCCTGTCCACCGACCACCCGGGTCGTATGGCCCTGTCCGGTCAGGTCTTCGGCCAGCAGCACGTCCCCCGGGCCTACCCGGTAGGTGCTGCCATCACCCAATCCGATTTCAGCCTGTCCCGCCAGCGTAACCGTGTACTGCCGCCTGGGAGCGCAATGGAAATCTAGAAAGTAATCTGGCGGTGAAATCCTGATGGTCATTCCCGTCGTCGGCTCGAGAGGTGTCCCACGCCCGTAGGCGCCTTCCGTATCCAGGAAATCCTCGAAGGGAGGGTCATAGTGTTCCAACCGCGACTGCCCGTCGTCTCCGGTGAAAACGCGCACGAACTGAGGCATCATCCAACTCCTGAATCTATCGTAACCCCGAATCTAGCGTAGCAAGGAACGATCTCCGGCCAATCTCCGCGATCATTCTCCTTTGTATTCGTCGCCGGCAGCGCGTCGGGTCACCCACGAGTTACCGTCGGATTGCGTCCCCGGGTTACCGGCGCGGCGCAACGCTTCGACTGCCCGAATGCACAGGGCGACGATGCCCAATCCGGCCGCCGCACCCAGCGGAAACGCCAACATACCGCCGGCGATACACAGCACGACGAGTATGTGCGGCTCAACAATGGCCCGGTCGTTCAGTTCTGCGATCCTGGCAAACCTTGACGCTATTGCCCAGGCGACATAGCCGCCTGCCGCGCTCCCGCATATCAAGGCGCCCGTTGCATAGAGTAATCTGGTCGGCGTAAACATAGCGGGCATTATATTACATCCTCGCTGAAGCGGGCGGCATGAACTGAGCAATTCGATTCCTACAATACCCGTTTTCAGGTGCGTGTCGGCTGTTACCTTAAACGTCGCCATCACGGATGATTTCGTAAAGCCAACTTGACAAAATGGCGATTACAACTGTTTAATCATGCGCCATCCGTTAACGAGACTGGCGCGTTTCGCAAATGGGCCGACGCTGGCCTCAACACACAAGAGGAGTACCCATATATGAGTTTGAATCGGTTCTTGAATGCCCGAGCGCTAATGGCGTTTGGCCTCGCTGCCGTGCTCATCGCCGCCATAGCTTGCGGCGGCGCATCTGATGAGCCCGCGGCCGCGGCTCCGACCTCAGCCCCGGCAAGCGGGTCCGGCGCCGCGGCTCCCACCGCCATGCCGGAATCCACCGACGCCATGATGGCCGAGGAGACTGGTGGCCATGTGACCGTTCTGGTCACCAACCTTGGCAACGGTAAGTTCGACCCCTTCCTCACCGAAGGCGAAGACCTCAAATTCCAGCGCATCTTCCAGGTCGCCCTGGTGGGCGGCAAGGGCGGCAGCGAATTGACCCCCGCAGTCGCCAAAGACTGGTCGGTCAGCGACGACGGCAAGGTATGGACCTTCACCGTCAATGATGGCTTCATCAAAGCCCACGACGGAACCACCATCACCCGCGACGACGTGTTCTTCAATCTGGACAGCCGCATGGGCGCGGAGTCGGATCTCCTCCTGGAATCCACCTACTATGAGCCCCGCGACGTGGCCTTTGCCAAGCTCGTTGAAAGCGTTGACAAGGGAGCGGCCGACGACCAGGTTTCCGTAACCTTCAACACCGTCCGGTTGGACTTCGCGTTCAACTGGTCTGAAAATGCTCAGGGTGCAGACCCCATGATCGTCCCTGAGGCCGCCATGCGCGCCCGCGCCGGTGAGGTGGGCTTTGAAGGCTATGAAGAGGATCCCATTGGTATCGGCGCCATGCGCGTGACCGACTCCATCCTGAAGCAGAAGTATTCGTTCGAACGGTTCGAGGACTTCTTCTGGACCCCTGAAAACGGCTTTGACGAAGACCGTCGTGTCACCTTCGACACCCTGGATCTCGAAGTCGTTCCCGACGGTCAGGCCCGCGTCGCCGCCCTGCGCGACGGCCAGGCTCAACTGATCGAAGCCGACATTGAACTGCAGGACCAGATCGCCGGCATCGACGGCGCATCCATCGCCTGGCAGCGGGAATCCTCCTACAACTGGGTCGTATACGTGGACTGCTGGAACGAATCCCTGTGGTGCTACCACAAGGAAGCCCGTCAGGCTGCTGAGCACGCACTCAACAAGGACGATATCGTCAACGGCCTGTACAACCCCGAAGCGATCAACGCCAACAGTTGGTCCCATGTGACCCCCAATTCCCTGGGCTGGGGAGAGAACCTGCAGCCGCGCGCCTACGACGTGGCCAAGGCTCAGGAACTGCTCATGTCCATCGGATTTGGTGGCGCCGACGGCAGCGACGGAACCGACGCCAACGGCGAGCAGATTTCGTTCACCATCTATACCTGGGAAGCGGGCGACCTCCCCGGCCTGCCCGAACTGGCCCAGCTTTACCATGACTTCTGGGAACAGGGCCTCGGTTGGGACGTTGAGGTAGTGGTCGGCGACGCCGCCGCCACCCGCCAGGCGTGGAACAACCGCGAGTATCCCGGAAACGTCCTGGTGCGCACCAACGAGGGGCGCTACGACGGCACCTCCATCACCCAGGGCGGGTTCCTCAACTCCGCCATAGCGTGGCGCGCGATTGATGACCCCACCCTGGAGCCGTGGGCCAGCACCACCACTCCGATAGTGGAGAAGGGTCTCTCCGACCTCAATCCGGATACCCGTCAGCAGTCGTACAACGAGATGTACGCCTACCTGCACGACCAGGCATACTGGGGCGACGGCTTCAACACCAACGTCCCGTGGGGCCTCGGTTCCGACGTGGCATCCTACGAGCCGTGGAGCCTGGTGCCTTACGTCACCGCCATCTGGACAGTGAAGCTTAAGTAAGACCAAGTCGAACCTTCCACAGGCACTATAGCCTCGGTGAGATAACGGTGCGCCGTCGCTCACCGAGGCTATTCAACAATCGATACTGTATGCTTTGGCATAGCACCACATTTTCAGGAACGGACTGAACCATGACCGCCTACATTGGACGAAGATTGATTGAGGGAATCATCACCCTAATAGCGCTGAGTTTTGTCGTATTCGGCAGCGTCCACTTGTCCGGCGACCCGGCACGGTTCCTCCTGCCCATTTCCGCAGAACACGACGAATCCGTCTATGAGGAACAGAAAAAGCGGCTTGGGCTTGATAAACCCTTCATCGTTCAATACGGGAACTTTCTGAAAAAAGCGATCTTTCTGGATTTTGGCAACTCCTTCACGGAACGGCGTCCGGTCCAGGAAATTCTTAAAGAACGCATCCCCGCCACCGTCCATCTGGCGTTGGCAGGCATGATCCTGGCGGTGGGAATAGGCGTGCCTTTAGGAATCATATCGGCGGTCAAGCGAGACACCCTGCTTGACCGGGTATGCAAGGCTTTTGCCATATTCGGCATGGCGGTGCCCCAATTCTGGATCGCCATCATGCTCATCATACTGTTCGCAGGCTATTGGGGATGGCTGCCGGCGTACGGGAGGGGAGACACTCAGGGCTGGCTGCCTGAGTGGTCGGAAATTCCCAATATGTTCCGGCACCTGATACTGCCGGCGGGGGTCCTGGCCTTGGCGATTATCGCGGCCATTATGCGGCTTGCGCGATCGGCGATGCTGGAAGTTCTGGACACCGACTACGTGAAGTTCGCCCAGGTCAAGGGCATGGGTGACCGGGTCGTGATCTGGAAACACGCCGCCCGCAACGCTTTGATTCCGGTGATCACATTCGGCGGCATCAGCTTGGCCGGCCTGCTCAACGGATCAGTGGTGGTCGAGGTTGTGTTCGCCTGGCCCGGTGTGGGCTTGATGTTGCTCGACGGAGTGCTTTCAAACAACTATCCCCAGGTGCTGGGAGCAATCATGGTGTCCGGCGCCGCCTACATACTGACCGCGTTGGTCGTTGATATCCTCTATGGATACGCCGACCCACGGGTCCGCTTGAACTAGTCCACGCAGGAGCAAGATTTTGGCTGCCGAAAATCCCGCATTGACCTTTGACAACCGTGCGCCAACCGGATGGCTGCAACGGATACGGGAAGCCAGACTGCCGTGGATTCCAATCACGATTCTACTGGTGATCGTATTCTGCGCCATTTTCGCCGACCTCATCTCACCATTTGACCCGCGCGAAAACGACGTGCGGAACAAAGTCCAACCGCCCTTTGCCACTTCAGACCATATCCTGGGCACTGACAAGTTGGGCAAGGACGTGCTGAGCCGCCTGATCCATGGCTCCCGAACCATGTTGCAGGTCACAGCGCCGTCTATGATTGTCGCCATCCTGGCTGGCACCGTGGTGGGCCTGGTATCCGGATATTCGGGCCGGTGGGTTGACTCCGCGCTGATGCGTATCACCGATGCCGTCCTGGGGTTCCCTTCTATTCTAGTGGCCCTGCTGATCGTCACCTATCTGGGCACCGGCGTGTGGAACGTGATGATCGCAATTGCCGCGACGCAATGGGCACGTTTTGCCCGCATGATTCGCGGCGAGGTGCTGTCCGTCAGAGACCGCGATTTCGTAGTCCTGGCGCAGATTTACGGCGTTTCTCCGGGCATGATCGTCTGGCGGCACCTGTTCCCAAACGTGATCAATACCCTCATGGTGCTGACCAGTGTCAGCATCGGACAGGTCATTCTGCTAGAAGCGTCGCTGAGCTTCCTGGGCCTCGGCCTGAAGGTCGGAGACCCGGCCTGGGGCATAATGATCGCCGAAGGGCGCAAGTTGCTCACGCAGGCCTGGTGGATCGCGCTGTTCCCCGGTGTAATCATCACGATCGTGGTGATGGCATTCAACTTCTTCGGAGACTGGCTCCGCGACTACCTGGACCCACGTTTGAGGCGTGCTGGCTAACCGGCCAACTTGGTTCATAATTCAAGCAGGTGCGACGTATTCCGTCGCACCTGCTTCTTTTTTGCGCGGGTCTGGCCGGTATGGCCGTTCCCACAACGATTGTTGACGGCCCTTAAATCATGTGCTACCGTCCCGCTCACGGAATAGCCGTTTGGTTCCCGAATACCTCGGCATCTGCCGCTATCGTGGAGGATTACCTTATGCTGCACCGAAAAGTAGCCGCAAAGTCGTTGCTGGTATCTATTGGCGCCCTGCTGCTATTGATCATAGTGGCATGCGGCAGCCCGACCGAGGAAGCCGGATCAACCGCTTCGGAATCGGCCGCTTCGGAATCGGCCGCAGCGGTTGAAGCCACCGCGGTACCGGCCGCGCCGGCACAGGCTACCGAAGCCCCGCCCGCCGCAATGACCGAAGACACGGGGGGTATGGTCACGCTGATGAACGCAGTGTGGGCCACAGAACTGTTCACGCCCCGCGACGGCGTGGGTGAAACGGCCACCTACGGCCGACAGATGCACGCTTTCTGGATCAACGGCAACAAGGACCTTGAAATGTTGCCGGGAGTGTTGACCGACTGGAGCGTATCTTCAGATGGTCTGTCGTGGGACCTGACCCTGCGCGATGGCATCACGTTCCACAACGGAACGCCGTTGACCGTCGATGATGCCCTGTTCACCATGGAGTTTACCTTTGGCCCGGAGGCTGTGACGGAGTCGATCAGCCCCAGCATTCAGGCCGAGGCCGCGGAAACCGCGAGCATAGAAGCCACAGGGCCCAACACGCTCAGGGTAACCCACACGACCCCGAAAGCCTTCTTCCCATTCTTCATCTCTGACCTGAGCTTCGGGATAGCCGGCGTGGTGCTCCCCAAAGATTACTTTGAGAGCATTGGCCAGGACGAGTACAACGACGCACCAATCGGAGCCGGTCCCTTCCGGTTGGAGAAACACGTGATCAGCGAGCAGATCCTGCTGGAGCGGTACGACGACTACTTCCTGCCCGAGCGCGGCCCGTCGTTCCAAACGCTGGATATGCGCCTGGTTCCGGAGGTAGCGACGCGCGTCGCAGCTCTGCGCGCGGGTGATGCCGACGTAATCGAAGCGAACCTGGCCGTCAAGGACCAGGTCGAAGACGGCGGCGGCCGCATGATCTGGGCTCAGGAGTCATCCTACATGTGGATCCTGCTGCCAGGTTGCTGGGAAGTTCAATTCCCATGCAACAAGAAGGAGGTCCGCCAGGCTCTGGACTACGCGATCGACAAAGACCTGATCATCAACTCCCTTTATGGGCCCGAAGCAGCGGCGTCCCGCGGGTGGATTTGGGCCACTCCCAACGCTCTGGGTTACAGCGAGGACCTCGACCCGTTCCCGTACGATCCCGAAAAGGCGCAACAGTTGATGGTTGAAGCCGGATACCCGGACGGCGACGGTTTTGGAACGCTGGAAGTCCACACCTGGAAAGCCGGCGACGTACCCTTCCTTCCCGAGCAGGCCCAGCTCATTGCGGACATGTGGGAAAAGAACCTGGGCATCGATGTGGAAGTCATCGTGGGCGAAGCGGCCACCGTCAGGGAACGCTGGTTTGACCGCCAGTTGGACGGCAAGGTGATCATCCGCGCCAACGAAACCCGATGGGACGGCGGAAGCATCACCAACGCCATCTACACAGACCCCGAAGGCGGGGGACACCTGGGGGGTCGTCGCGACGACCTCATCGCGGTTGCGAAGGAAGCGCTATCCGTAGTTGACCCGGCACTGCGCCAGGAAGCGTTCAACAAGGCTTACAAAATACTGCGGGAAGAACACTATGAATTTGGAACCGGCTACGTAAACCTGCCGTGGGGGGTTGGACCTCGAATCGCGTCTTGGGAACCCTGGCCAGTGGTGGCATATCAAACCGCCATCTGGACGATGACACTCAAGTAGGGCTAAGCTGACGATTCATGTGGCAGTTCATTGGAATACGGGTCATCCAGGGCATCTTCACCCTGCTCGTCATCAGCCTGTTGGTGTTCCTGGCGACCCGCCTGACTGGCGACCCGGCGTTGGTGCTGCTTCCGGCGGAAGCATCCAGCAAGGCCGATTACGAGCGTGTGAAGAAGCAGCTTGGCTTGGACAAGCCCCTTTCGACCCAATACCTTATCTTCCTGAAAGGAGCAGTTCAAGGCGACTTTGGCCTTTCCATACGGGACCGCCGGCCAACGCGCGACCTGCTACTGGAAAGGCTTCCGGCAACCTTGCAGTTGGCGCTGGCCGGCATGGCCCTTGCCATAGTGGTCGGGGTGCCGCTGGGAATCCTGTCTGCGGTGAGACGTGACTCGATCTTCGACAAGGGGGGCAAGTTATTTGCCGTATTGGGCATGGCCGCGCCTCAATTCTGGGTGGCGATAATGCTCATCCTCCTGTTCGGCGCTATCCTGAAGGTGTTGCCGACCTACGGGCGCGAGGGGCCTGAAAACTTCATCCTGCCGTCCTTTGTGCTGGCATGGTCTATCATGGCCGGAATCATGCGTCTGGGCCGTTCCAGTATGCTTGAAGTGCTGGATAGCGACTATGTACGGTTCGCCCGGATCAAGGGATTGAAAGACGGGATGGTGGTTTGGAAACACGCTCTGCGCAACGCCCTGATTCCCATCCTGACCTTCAGCGGCATCAGCCTGGCCGGACTGCTGAATGGCGCCATCGTGGTGGAGCAGGTATTCGCGTGGCCCGGCCTGGGACGCCTGATGCTGGACGGCGTATTGCAGCGCAACTTCCCAGTGGTGCAGGCAGCGGTCATGGCCTCGGCATTCTTCTACATACTCACTGCGCTGATCGTTGACATACTTTACGTGTACGCCGACCCCAGAATTCGGCACTAACCCGCTGCAGGAGCGAACGGCATGGCAACCACCGATTTGGTGTTGGAAACATCCCAACCCCAACTGAGTCGGCGTCAACGTCTGGCGGAGAAGCGTCTGCCGTGGATACCGATTGTTGTCCTGCTTGTGCTGCTGGTATGCACCGCGTTCGCCCACTGGTTGGCGCCGCATGATCCTACCAGCCTGAACATAATCAACAGCAAGTTGGCTCCGTTCGAATCAATGGAGCACCCGCTGGGCACGGACGTCCTCGGCAGGGATATGTTGAGCCGCCTCATTTACGGCGCACGCACCACCGCTCAAATCAGCGTAACTGCGTTGGCGTTGGGAGCGATTATCGGCACGGTCGTTGGCCTGGTGTCCGGCTATTGGGGTGGTTGGTCCGACGCAATTTTGATGCGCATAACCGACGCGGCGTTGGGGTTCCCGACAATTCTTCTGGCGTTGGTTGTGGTGGTGATCATGGATCCGGGGCCGACCGCCATCATCCTGGCGGTGCTTCTGACGGTATGGGCGCGGTTCGCCCGGATGATTCGGGGGGACGTGCTGACCGTCAAGGGATATGATTTCGTAACCCTGGCTCGAATCACAGGGGTGAAATCGCCGGTGATCCTGTGGCGGCACATATTCCCCAACGTCGCCAACACGTTGATGGTTATCACCAGCCTGATGGTGGGGCAGATTATCCTGCTGGAGGCGGCGCTGAGCTTTCTGGGCCTGGGCTTGTCTCCGGGCGCGCCCGCATGGGGTATAATGGTGGCCGAAGGACAGGAAGTAATTCTAGATGTCTGGTGGCTCTCACTGTTCCCAGGTGTGGCGATCACAGTCGTGGTGCTGGCGTTCAACTTTTTTGGCGACTGGCTCCGGGACTATCTGGATCCCAAACTTCGACGGGCGCGCTAGCCCGACCCAGGAGACGGGCCGCTGGCGTTGCGAGTCGATTCACCGCAAGGGCTGACCGTGACGGCACGCAACAGGTGCTAAATGACAAACGACGTGATCTTGCAGGTGCGGGACCTGCAAACTCATTTCTTCACCCGTTCCGGGGTGGTTAAAGCGGTGGACGGGATCAATTTCGAATTGAAACGGGGAGAGACCCTGGGCATTGTGGGTGAGTCGGGCTCGGGCAAGAGCATGACGGCATGGTCTATCCTGGGGATGGTGCCGCACCCGGGACGCATCGTAGGCGGGGCCATCAACTACCTGGGCGAAAACCTGCTCGAAAAGAGTCGCGGCGAAATGCGCGAAATCCGCGGCTCCGGTATTTGCATGGTGATGCAGGACCCTTTGACGTCGTTGAATCCGGTCTTCACGGTGGGCGACCAGTTGGTGGAAACCCTGCGGCTGGAATATGACGAACCCAAGCGTTCTTTGAGACAAAGGGCGGCGCAACTTTTGGCCAACGTGCGGATCCCCGCGCCAGAAGACCGGTTGGCCAATTTCCCGCACCAAATGAGCGGAGGGATGCGCCAACGCGTGGTCGGAGCAATTTCGATCGCACGAGCGCCCAACCTGCTCATTGCTGACGAGCCGACTACGTCGCTAGACGCCACCATCCAACTCCAGTATCTCCGGCTGCTGAAGGACATCCAGGACCAAACCGGAGCGGCGATCATATTCATCACCCACGACTTCGGCATCGTCGCCCGCATGTGCGACCGGGTGGCGGTGATGTATGCGGGCCGCATCGTGGAACAATCCGACGTAGAGGATATGTTTGACCGGCCAGCGCACCCGTACACGGAAGCGCTGCTGCAGTCCGTGCCGGACCTTGATACTGACGTGGATACTCTGCCGTCGATCGAAGGGCAACCGCCTTCGCTGGATGCCCTGCCGGCGGGATGTTCCTTCGCGCCTCGCTGTCCTCACGCATGGGACCGGTGCCAGGAATACCCCGACGAATTCACCGTGGCGCCCGGACACACTTCCCGCTGCTGGAGGTCAGAATAGCATGGCGGCAGTTGAAACATCCATGGCAGGAACCACGTCCGGCGAACAGGCGCTGGTGCGCCTGGAAGGTATTCGGCGACACTTCCCGGTGTATCGCGGAAACGTGCTCCGCAAGCGCACTGGCACGGTCAAGGCCGTGGACGGCATCTCCATCAACATCATGCCGGGACAGACCTACAGCCTGGTCGGAGAATCGGGCTGCGGCAAGACCACGACCAGCCGCATGCTGCTCATGGCCGATCAGCCAACCGACGGCAGCATCTATTTTGACAGCAAACCAATGCACCAATTCTCAGGCTCGGAACGGCGCAACTTCAAGGCATCGGTGCAGGCAGTATTCCAGGATCCCTGGAGTTCCCTGAACCCGCGCATGAGGGTTGACCAGATCATAGCGGAGCCATTGATCACCCACCAACGGCTGAGCAGAACGGCCGTTAGGTCGCAGGTCCAGGAACTGTTGCAGGTGGTGGGACTCCATCCGTTCCACGCCGAACGGTATCCCCATGAGTTCAGCGGTGGCCAGCGCCAGCGTATCGCCATCGCCAGGGCATTGTCCACGCGGCCGAAACTGATCGTGCTTGACGAACCCGTGTCTGCGCTGGATGTGTCGATTCGCGCACAGATCCTCAACCTGCTCAAAGAGTTGCAGTCCACATACGAACTCAGCTACCTGCTGATTGCGCACAACCTGGCAACCGTGCGCTACATGAGCCACACGGTGGGCGTGATGTACCTGGGCAAGATCGTTGAGGAAGCGCCGCCGATTGAACTGTTCACCGACCCGCAGCACCCCTATACCAAGGCGCTGATCTCCGCGTCGCTGCCGGCCCATCCGCGGCAGCAACGGGAAGAGATCGTGTTGACGGGAGAGGTTCCGTCGCCGTTGAACCCGCCCGGCGGATGCACATTCCATCCGCGCTGCCCATTCGTTATGGAACGCTGCTCGTCGGACATTCCGCTGTTGCGCGAGTACCGGCCCGGACATCCGACCGCCTGTCACCTGTACGATTAACCAACATTCCCGCCCAATTCAGCGGCAGCCCATGCCGCAATTGTCAGGCTGTTGGACTGTCCACCCCCATCTCAACATTGAGGTGGGGGATGCTTTTGGCCCGTATGCGGTCCTTCTCCGACTATTGACGAAAGGGGTGACCATGACCCGATGCCGGCTCGATTCACCCGCAACCGCCGGATCCGGGGGCCGTTTCGCATGTGGCCGCCCATATGCGCAGGCAGCCAGGAAATGCCGGGACGACGGTGTTGGAAAATGCGCAAATGTCCCGGGACGCATCGCATCGGCCAAACGCGTGTCCGGCGGCAGGTGAGCAATGTGGTCGGCGCCAATCGGCGCAGCGGAGCATCGCTGGTTTGCGTAGTGCTTCCGATGCGTAATTTCGGAACCAACGGATTGTTCCGGGTGAAAACCGTCCGGAATAAACGGTGAAAGTCTGAAACACAGATAAAACATCCGGTGGAGTATAATATCCCGCAATGTATTCCCAATTTGCGGTGCGTTAGCTTGATCGCGGTAAGTTGAGCGGGGAGTGCCCAGTTGTTGCAAGTGCGTGAACTTGCCCACCCGGTACGGTTGGCGAAGGGAATGTTCTACGGGTGGTGGTTGGCCGTAATCGGCGCGGTGATAATGGTCATCGGGACGGTGCCGCTATTTCAGGCCCTCTCCCTGTGGATGCCCGTGCTGCAGGGACATTTCGGGTGGACCACCACGCAACTTTCATGGGCGTTCACTCTGACGCGAGTGGAAGGGACGGTGATGGGCCCGATAGCGGGATGGGGTGTGGACAAACTGGGCCCACGCAAGATGGTGGCCATTGGCCTGATCATATTCGCGGTAGGATTTCTGCTGTTCAGTCGAACCGCCAACCTGTGGATGTTCTACCTTTCCTTTGTGGTGGTCAGCCTTGGCGCCGGCCTGGGATCATGGTTGCCGGCCAACACCGCGTTGAACAACTGGTTTCGGCAACGGCGGTCCACCGCTATGTCCATACCGATGCTGGGTTTCGGCCTCGGCGGCGTGGTGATAGTCCCCTTGATGGCATGGATGATGGGATGGGACGCCCAGGCAGCAGCGGCAATACCGGGCCGGCTGGGTTGGCAGAACACCGCGCTGGTCGTGGGAGCAGTGGGACTCGTCGCATGTTTCCCGTTGGCCTGGTTGGTGAGAAACCGACCAGAGGACTATGGCCAGCATCCTGACGGAATTGACCCGGCGACGATAGCGGAAGCGGGTCCAACTCGTGGCGCAAACGGAGGCGCCGTTGCGCCGGAGTATAGCTGGCAAGAGGCGATCAAGACTCGGGCATTCTGGTTCATCACGATGGGACACGCCAGTTCGTCAATCATCATCATCAGCGTGATGACCTACCTTGGCCTGGTGATGGTGGAACGGGGTTTCAACCTGGTGCAGGTGGGCCTGGTTATCTCCGTGCAAACGGCGGTGTCCACGGCGTTCATGGTGATCGGCGGCATGGTGGGCGACCGCATACCGATACGCATTGCCATTTTCGCGTTTTCGTTCCTGCAATCGATCGCGGTCACGGTGCTGCTTTTCGCGGATACTTTGCCCATGTTTTTCCTGTTTGGGATTATGATGGGCATCGGGTTCGGTGGGCGCACGCCGTTGACCACATCGATCAGAGGGGTCTATTTCGGACGGAGCAGTTTCGCCCGCATCACCGGCATCTCGATGATACCGATGAATATCATGTTCATCGTAGTGGTGCCATACATTGCGTGGATGAAGGACAGCATTACGGGCACTTACACGCTGCCATTTGCCACCATAGCAATAGTCAGCGCCATGGGTTCGGTGATGTTCCTGCTACTGGGCAATCCACAGTTGTCCCCGTCGCAACGCCGACAGTCTGACGTGCGCCGGTTGGTCACACGTGGCGCCGGAGCGGACGATTAACGGACCCGCCCGAGTCTGACCACCGGCAGGGGGTGGTTGAGAGGCTGGCGGGATTCATGCGCAGCGATGCCACCGGCCGGATGTTCTCCGGCTGGCGGTTGGTCGCGGTGGGCGCTCTCATCATCTTGTTGGGCCGGGAAATCGGCGATGGATTGCTTGCAACGGCCTGGTGCTGCAGGGTTTACGAGGGCGACGGGATCGGGCAACCCTGGGCCGTGGTAGCCATTTGGGCCGGCTTGGGTTTTTATTTTTCGTCCCTGTGGTTCTCGGGATGGGCGGTTGACCGGTGGGGTCCCAACAGGATGGTACAAATTGGATTGCCGCTGGTGGGCCTGGTCGCGCTGTTAACGACCGTGCCGGCCCCTGCAGTCCTGCACGGCGCAATCGTCGGCATGGGCGCCCTGGGGATGATCGGCGCTCATATGCCGGTGATCACGGCGTTGAACAACTGGTTCCGCGACCGGTTGGCATTGGCGTTGGCTCTGATGTTTTTCGCCGTGGCAATCGGCGGAAAGGTCATTGGCGTGTTGATGGCTGCGCTGTTGCTGTTGCTGTTGGTGGACTGGCGGTTGCTTACGGCGCTGTCGGGAGCGTTAGGCTTGGTGGCGGCGCTGCCGTTGGCTCGGGCAGTACGCAACCGACCGGAGGATTTGGGCGAACATCCGGAAGGACTGACACCCGCGCCGATGCGGAGCATCCCGGGCTACACGTGGCGGGAAGCCGCCCGTTCACGCCAGTTTTGGATGCTCGTCGCGCCGGTTCCTACTGGGCCGTTGTGTACGCGATAGTGTCCGTTTATATCGGGCCGGTCATTTCACAGAGCAGCGATTCATTCGAATCCATCGGCAGGCTCAACGCCTAAGAAGTGTACTCGTCCATCGCTGGCGTCCTGCTCGGCGGTTTGGCGTGTTGTCGCTTCCCAGTCAGGCAAGTACTGTGCGGCGCTGCGGTCGCCCAAACGGTGGGGGCGACGTTGCTGCTTACCGGATATGGCCCAATCCTGCTGGAGTCGGGTTTGTTGGTGGGATGCGCGTCGGGAATTGCGACTGCCCCTGTTGTCGCGGCTGTTGGCATCTATTTTGGAAGAAGAAGCTTTGGGACGATCACCGTGTCAACCATCGTAATCGATCAGGTTGAGTCCTCCCCGTTCCTCCCCATAGTAGGGTATATCAACGATTTGACAGGAGCGTTCGCCCCGATTTTCGCGGCGGCGGCCATCCTGAGTTTGATCGGGGCCGGCTTGTTCTGGAAACTTGGGCAACCGAGATCGGCGCCCTCTCAACTTGACGAGCAGCCGGCCGTCAGTTGAATTGAGCCATGACTTCGTTGGCAAACAGGGCCAGGGTTTCCGACGGTGTGGGGTCGGGGAACACGAAAAAGAAATAGCGTATCCCGGATTCCACGTAGCCGCTGATGCGGTCCGCAACCTGCTCGGGTGTTCCTGACAATGTGTTGCGCAAGCGCTGGTCATGGTACATCGCAGCGGTCATTCCGGCTCGATCCGCCAGTTGCGCCACCAGTGCGTCGTATTCGCGCTGTGTGGGAGCAATGACGCTATCGGCGTTGTGAGTCCACTCGATGCTGGAAGGGTCGCGGCCTGCGGCTTCTGCGGCGTGGTGGACGATGCTCTGGTACTTGCGGTGGTCCTCCACGGCGCTGTTGTTGCCGACGTTCGCAATGTCAGCGGTGCGCCCGATGGCTGGCAGGACGTGGTGCGGTCCGTGGCCTCCCACCAATACGGGAGGCAACGGTCGCTGCACGGGTTTGGGCTGAACGGACGCCCCATCCACGCTGTAATGCCTACCTTCGTACGACACCGACGGTTCGCTCCACAAGCGCCGGATGAGATGCACCGATTCCTCGAGCATCTCGGAGCGTTCGCGGGTGGACGGGAAGCGGATGCCGCTGGCGCGGGTGTCGCTGCCGCTGCCGCCGGCGCCGATACCCAGTATGACGCGGCCGCCGCTGATGACGTCAAGCGTCGCCGCCATCTTGGCCAGCACGGCCGGGTGGCGGTACGGGTTGGCCAGCGCCATAGGGACGGCACGGATCCGCTGGGTTTGGGCCAGCAACGCGGTCAGGGTGGTCCAGCATTCCAGCGCGTCGGTGTTCAGCAGGTCGAACAGGGAGCCTGAATAGTAGCCGAGGTGATCCGCTTCCAGCCAAATACGCAGCAGGTCGTCGTAGGAATAGCGGTACTGATTGACGCGGACGTTGAATTTGACGGTTGGAGGGTTGGATTGGGCGGCCATGCGTTTCCTCGCATACGACGAATAGGGGCGGGTTTAAGACCCGCCCCTATGGACGTGATATCCCTCGGCTTAACTCACTCTCCCACAACGATGGAAGAGTGCCCTGGTTACTTGGAGCCGTTGCCGTTGCGGAACGCGGGGATGACTTCCTTGCCGAACTTTTCGATAGACTTCATCACCTTCTCATGGGGGATCGTCTCGGTCTGCATGATCAGCATAACCTGGTCAACGCCGATATCTTCGTACATCTGGCAGGTCTTGATGCAGGACTCGGGGTTACCGGCGATGATGACGCCGCGTTCGGACAGGGTCTTGCCGTCTAGCTGGGCGATGGCGGCGCGGGCAGCGCCGGGGCCAGCGTCGAGGGACAGGCCGACATCCTGGGCCAACTGCTGGTGTTCTTCGTCGGACTGGCGGAGCCAGCGGCTGAAGTCGGCGGAAAGGTGGTCGGGAACTCCGCCCCAGGCCTCCAGCAATTCTTCATAGGCTCCGATGCGGCCGGCGATGTAGGGCTTGTCGGGGCCGAAGAAAGTCTTCATCGATTCGGCGGCAAGTTCCTTGGCGTAGTCGTCGTCATCGTCGCAGAAGCCGTGGACGTTGTTGCCCCAGAACTCGGTGATGAACTCACCGACGGGCTCGCAGTCCTTCAACGCGTCGCGGTAGATCTGCACTTTTTCCTTGAGGACTTCCACCGCATAGGAAGCGGAGGACAGAACGCCGATACCCTTTTGAGCGGCCAGACGGAAACTGTCTTCAGAAGTGCAGGCCAGGTACATCCGGGGGTGCGGCTGCTGGAAGGGCTTGGGCAGGACGCGGCGCTTTGGAACACTCCAGTGCTCGCCCTCGTACTCGTACTCGTCGGAGGTCCAGATCTTGGGCAGCATGTTGATAGATTCGTTCCACAGGCTGCGGGTATCCCGTGGGTCAATGCCCAGGCCGGTCTGCTCGTAGGCGTTGGAGCGGCCGGTTCCGACCTCGATGCGGCCGTCGGTGAGTTGGTCCAGCAGGGCGACGCGCTCGGCGACGCGGACGGGGTGGTGATAAGGAAGAATGCAGACGCCGTAGCCGATGCGAATCTGCTTGGTGATGCGGCTGAGAGCGCCGAAGATGGCGTCTTGGGCGGGAGAGCCGGAGAAGCCGGTCAGGAAGTGGTGTTCCACGAACCAGAGGTTGTCGAACCCGACCTGGTCGGCCAACTCACACTGTTCCAATGTTTCTTTGTAGAGGGCGTTCCAATCAATTTCAGTTCCCTGAAAAGGACGCTGGCATTCATAAAGCAGGCCGAACTGCATGGTATTTCTCCTCTTCCGACGGTGTTTGGCGACGGGCGTATCCGGCGAACAATGAAGTGTTGACGGCCCTGCCAGACGCCACGAGCCACAGGCGCGAATTGTCCGGAGTATAGCGCATACAGTAATGGTTGGGAAATCAATTCTGCTTATGGTAGAGTTGCGCTATCATCGCCCCCTTGCCGGCAATGGCGATAGCGGGGATAATCCGCAAAAGGCCACACCAAGCGATACCAAACAGGAGATCCAGCCAATGAAGTATGACGTGATCATCATCGGCGCCGGTTCGGCTGGGTGCACGATGGCGGCCCGCCTCACCGAAGACCCGAACCGTTCGGTGCTGGTGCTTGAGGCCGGGCCGGACTACCCCGATTTCGAGCTTTACCCTGACGATTTGAAGTATGGCTACGACCAGACGGCGTCGGCAGTAAACGCGCCGCACAACTGGACATTCTGGGCGCAGAACCCGGGCCAGGCCAACCCCATGCCCGTGCCGCGCGGCCGGGTTGTGGGTGGATCGTCGGCGATCAACGGGCAGGTGCTGCTGCGGGGCGTGCCGGAGGACTACGACGCCTGGGCTGCGTTGGGAAACACCGAGTGGGGATTCACCGAGTGCCTGCCTTATTTCCGCAAGTTGGAAACCGACACCGACATCACAGACGACTTTCACGGCAATACCGGGCCCATACCGGTGCGACGTCACCGCCGGGAGGACTGGTTGCCGGCACAGGTTGCATTCTGGAATGCCTGCAGGTCCGAGGGATATCCCGACGACCCCGACATGAACCATCCGGATTCGGGCGGCGTCGGACCCATCCCGATGAATAACCCCAACGGCGTGCGCATGAGCACCTCGATCACCTATCTGCGAGAAGCGCGACACCGGTTGAACCTGACGATTCGCGCCAATGTGACCTGTCGCCGCATCATCTTCGAGGGCAAGAAGGCAGTGGGCGTCGAGGTCGAAAGCGGTGGTGACGTCTTTACCGTTGAGGGCGATGACATCATCCTGAGTTCGGGGTCCATTGGGTCGCCGCAACTGCTGATGCTCTCGGGCGTGGGGCCAGCTGACCATCTTCGCGAGATGGGGATTCCGGTGGTGCATGAACTGCCGGGCGTCGGGCAGAACCTGCGGGACCATCCCAACATCCGAGTGCCAGTGAAGGTCAAGGACGACTTCCCATTGGATCCGGCCGCGCCTCGCTCGCAGGTTGCCTTGCGCTATACCGCAACGGGCAGCCACCTGCGAAACGACATCCAGATCATGCAGTCGTCGTTCTCCTCTCCCATCGCCGGCGACCCGCTGGAAGCGGAAGGCATTCGCTTCACCTGTATCTTGGAGCTTGCGATCGGATCCGGCAATCTCAAGCTGGCGAGCACCGACCCGCACGAGCAGGTTGACCTCAATTACAATTACTTCCAGGAGGAGTTTGACCTGTCCCGGATGCGCGAGGCGGTGCGCCTGTGCGTCAACCTGCTGGACAGCGATCACTATCGGGAAGTGGCCGACCAACTGCTCGACCCGCTGCCGGCAGACCTGGAAAGCGACGAGGCGCTGAACGACTGGCTCAAGCGAACTGTCAGCACTTCTCAGCACATCTCCGGAACCTGTAAGATTGGCACGCCAGATGATCCGATGGCGGTTGTTGACCAGCACTGTCGCGTGTATGGGTTGGAGAATCTGCACGTCGCCGACGCATCGGTCATGCCGGACTGCATCCGCGCCAACACCAACTGCACCACTATCATGATCGCCGAGCGGAAAGCCGACTGGATCTGCGCCGGCGACTAGAGCAACAAAATCACGGGGGGCCAAATAACATGACCACCACAGTCAGAGAAGTACACGTCTACACCAACCCTGGTTGATTCAGCTGCCGGACGCTGGAGGAATTCCTCGCGTCCAACGGTGTTCAGTATGAACACCACGACCTGCTGACCGACGACGCAGCCCGTGAGGATCTCAAATCGCGCGGCGTGCTGTCCGCGCCGGTTACCATCATAGATGGGACCGAAGTCATCATTGGGTACTATCCCAAGAAGCTCATTCCGGCGCTGGGACTCGAGGACGCTCCGATTGACCTTTCGGGTCGCACTGCCTGGCTGGCCGACAAATACCGCGTGATCCTGGACGCCGCCGTGCGGGCCACGCTGGAACTGTCGGAGGAACAACTGGCTCAGCCGGTGCAGTGGCGTCCCGAGATGTTACGGGATACCCTGGTGCACATCGTATCCTTCCCCGAACTTGCGTACACTAGCCGCACCCGCGGCTCCATGAGTTCGGAGGATATGCAGGCCTGTCGCGCAAGTCTGGCGCACCTGGTGAAGCCGCAGGATATCGCCGACTACGCCAACGGCGTCGCCGATGGACTCGTGGCGTTCCTGAACAGCGGGGACACCGAGGGGTTTGACCGCGTGGTGCCGGCGCACTACGGCGGCGAGGTAACCGTGCTGGAACTCCTGAACATCATCCTCAGCCACAGCACGCACCACCTGAAGCAGGTGTACTGGTTCGTGGACACCAACTTGGGTCAGCCGGCGAAAACTCCTGCTACCGAGGATGACATGGACGGCATCTTCACGCCGGCTCAGCTTATCTAGCCCGCGCCGACCCGAGGGTTGAAGGACTATGGCAGAACCACTGATTACGCTGGACGAGATGCCCGAAACCCGGGTGATCATTGCCGGCTGGCGTCGTCAGTGGTCTGACGGTGGCAACATATCCAGCGGTATGCCCAGGTGGCTGATCGACAAACTGTCGGCGCGCCGGATCGGGCGCATGACGGACGAAGTCTCACGGATGTGCTTCCCGTTCCAGGTGGCAGGCACGCACGACCTCTACCGCCCCCGCGCTGCGTTCAACGAAGGCCTGCCCAGCAGGCCGATGCAGTGGGACAATGGGTTCTGGTACGCCGGTGACGGTCTGGTGATATTCCTGGGAATCGAACCGTGGTATCGCATCGACCTGTATGGCGACGCGTTCTTCGAGGCAGTCGCCTCGCTGGGCAACCCCAAGGTCGCGGCTGTGGAAGGCTACAACGGCCCCGCGCCGCCAGAGTTGGAACGGCGAATTTCGTGCGTGTACAGCAAAGCGTCCATGGCCGACGAACTGCGCCAGCACGGGATGCTGTTCTCTAGCTACGGTTCGCAGCAACGGCAGGGACCCACTGTGGGAATGGCCATGGTGAGCTTGGCGCATTACCAGCATCCGGATGTTGAGATGGTGCGGGTAGGCGCGATGGCTCCGATGTTTCCGTTCAGCGGAAGCAGTGGCGGCCAATTGGGAATCACTACCGATCACCGCGCTTTCTTCGATATCATGCGGCGACTGCGAGCGCTGTATTCGCTGGACATTGACCTGTCGGACTTGAGACCCCGATATGAAGAGGAGGCAACCAGGCTGCAGGAGTCGTTGGACCGGGTTGCCCAAAGGAACGAGGAGGCTCGCCGGTACATCGAACGCGTCCGGAACGACCATAACTTCCTGTCCTTCGAAGAACCGGTGGAGTTGTCGCCGGGGATTGAAGGCACGCTGGCCGACATCCTGGGACAATTCGATGCGCCCGGAGACGATCCTGAACCAACCGGCTGAAGGACTCTGCATCGGCGTCGACCAAAACGAGGGGCGGGTTTGAAACCCGCCCCTTCAAGTTGCCGTTTGGACCGGAACTAGTCGATAGCCAGCACGGTGTTCTCACGGCCTTCACGCCGCATTTCGGCGAGACCCTCTTCGGGGGTATCGAACTTGTCGTAGTAGAACTCGATACCGTTGCCGTCCGGATCCTCGAAATAGACACTGCCGGTCATGCCGTGGTCGGTGGTACGGTCAACCTTGATATCGTTCTCGATCAAGCTGTGGTATAGGTCGCGGAGGGAATCAAAGTCCTCCACCTGCACCGCGAAATGGTTTAGGCCGATGTTGCCCTTGCGAGTGGCAGGGGAATCGTCGGATGCCTGGAACAGCGCGAGGTCGTGATGAATCTCGCCGCAGGTCAGGAACGTCGCGGTGGGACGCTGAACCGCGATCTGGAAACCGAGGATCTCGGTGTAGAACTTGGTGGACGCAGCAACGTCAGAGACGTTGATCACCAAGTGACCTACTTGCTTGGGTCTGACCATTTTGTTACTCCTTTCGCAAATGAGATGGGCGCCTGTTGCACGGTAATATACGACAGTTGGCGTCTGTGGGCAAGAATCCGGCAAGCACTCCCGGCTAGATTTGGTCCATACGACGCACCATGGGGCGATAGAGCCAACCGGACACCGATATGACCAGCAACACCGCGGCGCCACTGCTGATGGCGATGGACCAGCCGTAAAGCTGGGCCAGCCCGGTCAGAGGCCACGCACCGAGGAAGTGAAACACCGGGGCCAACTGCATCATGGCCATCATGCGACCACGCATCTCGGGCGCCGTGGTGAGTTGCATGATTGAACTGGATACTGGCCAAAAACCGCCGATGCTGGTGGAGCCTACCATGGCGACCAAAACGCAGCCCGCCCAGAACCACGGCGTCCAGGCCATCACCATCAGGCTGACGCAGCACAGGGTCACCTCCAGGTACATCAGCATGCCTTTGTTCTTGCGGTCACCCCAACTGGCCACAACGATTGAACCCGCGAAGGCCCCGGCGCCGCGGGCCATCATGAAAATACCGGTCTGCGTGCCGTTCAGCTTCAGGAACTCCTGGGTGAAACCGACCACCACCTGCATGTACGCCATCCCGAAGAATCCGAAGGACGCGGACATGAGGATGAGAACCGCAGCCATCGGCGTGCGAATGGCGTGGGAGAACCCGCCGATAAGATCGCTCACCGGCGACGAGTTTCGGCGGGTAACGGTGGCGGGATTGTGCATAACCAACAGAAAGGCAATGCCCAACAGGTAGCTGGCGCCGTTGATCATGATGGCCGCCCAGGTGTCGATGTGATCAATCGCCCAGCCACCGACCAGGGGGCCGATCATATTGCCGATCTGCCCGATGGACGTGTGCAACGCGACGGCGTTCATCATGTCCTCGCGGGGCACCAGGTCCGCGGCCAGGGCGAAGCGCGCGGGCATCTGCACCGCCATCAAACCGCCCAGTATGAACACCACCGCGTACACATGCCAGATCTGCGCCAGGCCGGTCAGGGCCAGAAATGCCAGAGCCAGGGTGATTGCGGCGTTGCCCAGGACGCAAAATATAAGGAACAACTTGCGGTTGACGCGGTCCGCGATCACGCCACCTATGAAGGTGAAGATCAGGTTGGATACACCGAAGATGCTGACCGCTAAGCCCAGGGAGGTTTTTTCGCCGGTAAGATCGAAAATCAGCCATCCGATTCCGAGAAACTGGATTCCCTGGCCAAAGGACTGAACTCCGATGTTCAGAAAGAACCACCGGAAATCCCGGTGGCGGAGGGCGGAAAAGGTGCTGAGCCGGCCAGCGATGGCAGCGGCGGACATGGCAGCTACGCGGAATCCATATCAGAAAGCAACCTGTCAGCCAACTCGATGAAATCGCTTACCTCAAAATCGGGAAGATATGAAGACTCTTCGTTGGGCAACCCGTAGCGGTTGACGTAGCCGGCGCGAAAGCCGCAAGCGCGGGCGCCCGTGATGTCGAAGGAATGGGCTGCGACCATCATGATTTCGCCAGGTGATTTGTCCAGCATGCGGGCGGCGGTGCGGTAAACGGCGGGATGCGGTTTGAACGAACCGGCGTGTTCGACCGAGATTATGTCATCAAACGACACGTCGATGTTGTTGTGTACCAGATGCTCAAGGTACGCCTGCTCTCCGTTGGAGAGGGCGACCAGGCGATAGCGCCCGCTGTCTGCAAGTCGCTTCAGACCGGCGACTCCGTCGTCATAAGGGCGCAGGTCATCGTAAACGCGCATGAACTCCGCCACCCTCGGGTAGTCGAACTCGACGTCGTGCATCCGCAGGCAATAGATCAACGAACGGCGGCACGTTTCGAGATACCCGCTATGCCCCAGCATAAACAGGTTGTCCTGGTACTGCTCGATGCGCTGGCGACCCCGCCAATCGGCCCAGAGTTCTTCGCCGGTCACGGTGGATCCACATTGTTTGAGGAATTTATCGGTGGGTCCGATCAGACTGCCGCCCAGGTCCAACACGGTGCCAAACATATCGAATGCCAGGGTGTTGACGTGGGCGATGGGGTTGTCGGGCATTGGGTTTTCTCCGTGTGAAGTACGGTTGAGCCGGAGCAGGCGGCACGCGGATGCATTCCGGACATCCGCAGTGGCCGCGCAATTAATCGGATGGTTTGATGTTATCGATATTGGTTTGGTCGATGTTGATCTGGCGTTTTACGCTATCGAAATACACAATCAGCCAAGTAGCCGGGCCAACCGTCCGTTTTTCGCGAACTTCGCCCACATCCCCCGACGTTATGCTGCGCACCGAGGACCCTACGGGGGAGGCCATGACTTCCCGAACTTCAAAGTCGGCGACGGCTTCGACTTTCATTCCCTTTTCGTACAGGTCAAAACTCATCGGGATACCTCCTAAGTGCGCGGCGCGTACCGCAAGGTACGCACGGGATGATTGGCGTTGCAGTGTACGGGTAGCATGTGGGAGTGTCAACGAACGGCGAACTGCGTCCGGTGGCAATTCGAAGGTAGGTGCAAAAGGACCCAACTGCGCGCCACGCCTGCTCACCCGGTGCCCGCGCAAGCTTGGGTAAGTTCCGCAATATCCAGCGACGGACACACGATGATTCGCAAAGGTCGTCCCTTTTTGTCAGGACAACCGGACGAACTCGTCGGCGTCGGCACTCACTGGACTGCGCAGCCGGGCGGGGGTATGATTGACGCGGCGAACGGGCCACCGCAACACTCTCTGGAGGTACACCAAACCCATGAAAATCGTAAAGATGTCGCAAGTCGAAAAGACTGAAGGGACGGCGCCGTTGTTCACCGGACCCGTGGGTCGGCAGGCGATTCTGGACCCCGACGACAGCAACAACTTCAACTTTGGCATCGTCCACTTCGGCGCCGGCGTGCGCAACAAGTTCCATACCCATAGCGGCGACCAGATCCTGATCGTCACCGAGGGAACCGGCATCGTCGCCACGCGCGACGAGGAAGTCTCGGTCACCGAAGGAGACGTCGCCATCATCCCGGCCGGTGAGGACCACTGGCACGGCTCCCGCGAGACCGCGATGTCCCACATCACCATCACTGTGAAGGGCAGCCAGACGCAGCAAAACGAAGACTAATCGCGTTTCGCAACCCAAACTGCGTAGGGGCGAATGAACATTCGCCCCTACATTTTTTGTTTGTGTCTCGACCGCGTCTAGTGGTTGCGGTGTCCATGGTCGCCGTGCCCGTGCCCATGATCGTCGTGGCCGCCGTGGCCATCGCCGTGCCCATGATCGTCGTGCCCGTGCCCGCCGTGATCTCCGTGGCCGCCGTGGCCCTGATCACCGTGACCATCGTGATGGTCGGGTTCGGTCGCAGGCTGAGGCAGGCGTATTACGGCCAGCAGCAGGGCTGCGATCAGATACAGCGCGGCGGTGTAGTAGAAAAGATAGTCGTAGTTGATGCCGTAGAGCCATCCCGCGATGATCGGGGACGCGGCGCTGAGGATGAACCGCGAGGTTGAAAGCAGCCCCAATGTGGTCGCTGCGGTTCCTTCGCGCACGATGTCCATCGCTGCGGCCGTCAGGATGGGCTGGTCGCTGTACAGGAACAGGCCCAGGGCGGCAAGCAGGATGGTCATGATCGCCAGATCGGAACCGAGGGGAGCCATCAGCAGCGTGACCACCGCCAGGAAGAGCATTCCCGGAATGAGCACGATCTTACGGTTCAATCGGTCGGAGAGGTAGCCCATCACCGGGCTGGCGAAGATGCCCACCAACACCAGCAGACCGACGAGGGACCCGCGTATGAACAGGTTCTCGAAGCTGCGATGCTCGGTGAGCGTGCTCCCCAGGTTCAACTCGTCCACCAAGTACAGGGGCAGGACGGTGATGAACCCGATGTAGGCCATTCCCCTGAGGCCGGCAACCACCGTGATTCCCCAAACCCGAGGATTGCGAACCAGTAGTTTGGTCTCGGCAATCTGCATCTGCATCGTGCTGGCGGCGCGTTCTTCCACCGCCGCCTGCGCACGTTGCCCGATGTCCCGGAAGGCCCAGAAGACCAGGAAGGCCAGGAATATGGGCACTGCTGCGTAGATCGTGATGATGGCCTGCCACGCCAGCACGGACAGCAACGCCCCGGTCAGGACCGGGCCGATCACATCACCGATGTTGCCTCCCACACCGTGCAGGGACAGCACGGAGCCGCGCCGGTGGGTGAAGTGGGACGATAACGCTGCCATCGCGGGCAGGTGCCACACCGACGCGGCGATGGCTACGACCGCCATGCCTATGATAAGCAGCGCGTAACCCGCCGGATTCAGTGTGGTGGCCGAAGGCGACGAGACCCACGAGGCGCCCGGAACCTGCCATCCCGCCGAGGCCATTAGGAGCCAGCCTACACCGAACATGGCCATGCACACGGCCATTACCCAGCCCCAGTAGCGGCGCAGTACGTCGGTGAGCACTCCGCCCGGCAGAGCCACCACGCCGGAGGCAATCTCACGAGTGGTCTGGAGGCTGGTGGCGGCAATTATGCTGCCTCCCAGCAGCAGATCGCGGACCTCCGGAAGGACCACGATGAAACTCTGGGCGATTGAGTGAAAAACGCCGTGCCCGCTGGACAGCCCGCCGATGACGAAGGCGGCGCCTCGACGGAATCCGGTGCGGCCCTCCGTTGCCGGAGGGGCGGCGTGATGGTGATGAGCGTGCGCCATAGCGACCTCCTGTGGCCGTGGTTGCCGGTTGCGCGACTACGCGGTGATTTTACTCGAAAGTTCCGCTGGATTCACGGGGCAGTTGTGTGAGGGTTGTACCTGGACCGGACGAAAGCAATCCGCGGATCTTTGTCCAACACAGTACCGCCACAAACAGGGCCGCGGAGAGCAGGACTACACTGGCCCCGGATGATACATCAACGAAGTAGCTTATGTAGATACCCAATACGGCACAGATTACGCCGATTCCGGTGGATAGCATCGTCATTTTCAGAAAACTGTTGGTGAGGAGGCGGGCTACGATTGGCGGAATAACCACGGCGGCCGCGATCATGGTTACTCCCAGAACCTGCATGGAAACGACGATGGTTCCGGCCAGGAGAAGCGAGAACAGCGTGTCAACCCACGCGGTCGGCACACCGTAGAACTGGGCCACGTCAGGGTCGAAGGTGGCGAACAGAAAGAGCTTGTAGGCGAAAAAGAACACGACGAACACCAGGAAGGAAACCACAGCGATGGCAATCAATTCTTCCGTATCAACACCCAGAACACTGCCCCAAAGCGAAGCTTCGAAATCGCGGGTGAAGCTACCATACCGGCTGATGATGGCGATGCCGAGGGCGAAACTCGCCGTGGTTACGATGCCAATCGCAGCGTCAGACCCTATGGGGTTCCTGCGAGTGGTCCAGGCAATCAGCAATGCGGACAGGAATCCCCATGTGGTGGCTCCGACAAAAAAGTTGATGGACATGATCCAGCTGACCACCGCGCCCCCGAAGATGGCATGGGACAGGCCGTGTCCGATGTATGACATTCCCCGCAGAACGATGTACACGCCCATCAGGCCGCACAGCCCACCCACCAGAACCGCCGCGATTATTGCGCGCACGAAGAAGCCAAACTCGAAGGGTTCCAGCAACAATTACCCGTCTCCGTCGGAATCGGCGCCGTGGTGATGATGCGTTGGGACGTTGTCCCGCGTGAGGTGCACGTGAGGAAGGACAGCCTCACGGTGGCTGTCATCAGGCACGGTGGCCAGGGGTTCCTCTCCGTTGCGGTCTATCCAGAAATGCGCGCTTTCAGCCACCATGGTCATACCCTGATACTGGATCACCGGCATTTCGGCTCCGTACACTTCCCTCAGGATGTGCGGCGTGATAACCCGGTGCGGCGGACCATCGGCCACTATGGAACCATTCAGGCAGACGATCCGGGGCAGATGTACCGCAACGGCGTTTATCTCATGGGTGGTGAGGATTATGGTAACGCCCGCGTGGTTGAGATCGTGGAGCAGGTGCATGACGTCGTCGCGGGTTTTGACGTCCACGCCTGAGGTCGGTTCGTCCAGCAACAGCAATTCCGGGTTGCTGACCAGGGCACGAGCCAGGAATACGCGCTGCTGCTGCCCGCCGGACAGTTGCCGGATGTGCCGTTTCGCCAGATCTGCAATGCCCAACCGCTGCATCATCTCATGAGCCATTTCGCGTTCCTGCTTGCGGAACCAGGGAAACCACGCATTCGACATTGTGCGTCCCATCATCACCGTTTCTTCCACGGTCACGGGAAAGTTCCAGTCGATGGTTTCCAACTGCGGCACATAGCCTGCGCGGTTGCGGCGGCCACGGACCGGTTTGTCGTCCACCCGCACCTCGCCAGACTGCACGTCGGCGGCGCCCAGTATGGTGCGCAACAGCGTGGTCTTCCCGGAGCCGCTGGGTCCCAAGAGCCCCACGAAGTCTCCTGGGATGACGCGAATGCTGACGTCAGTCAGCACGCGGGACCGGTTGTATCCGGCGGATACGTTTTTCAATTCCACCACCGGGCGAGCATCGGGATCGGGGCGATGTAGATGTTCCAGTTCGGGCGGGTGGAGCATGCAGGCCTGGCTTTGGCTATCGTTCCCGGAATCGCGCCGCTGACGGATTCATTGAACGGCTACTGGGGATAAACGGCGGTGGACGTCCCTTCAAACACCTGCGAGACATCAACATCGTCAAGCGCGGATGCATCACCGCCAAGGGCCGGTATCATGATGCGGAGATTGGTCACTGCCAACCCAAGGTAGCTATGGTCAGGGTCGCCCGGGCCGCCGGGCAGGTCGTCGTCGCTCAACTCATCGATATACACGGCGCCGGACTCAGCGGCGATGGTGCGCATGACATCGCTTGGGAAGACCTCAGATCCGAAAACGGCTGGGATGCCCCGCGATTCTATTTGCGAAATTAGATCGGCGACTTCGCGCGCAGACGGTTCCGAGAAATCCGAGGGTTGCACCGCGCCGATCACGGTGAGGCCGTAGCGCTCGGCGAAATAGGCCCAGGAGTCGTGGTAGGTCAGCAACTGGCGGTTTCCCTCCGGGACGGTGGGGATAGCGGTTTTGATCGCGGCATCCAACGTCGCAATCCGGCCAGCGAATGCGTCGTAATTGGCTGAGTAATACTCCCCGTTTGCCGGGTCCGCTGCGGTCAACTCATCCCGAACGATTTCAGCGTACTCGAGAGTCAGTATGGGATCGGGCCAGAGGTGTGGGTTGGGATGCCCCGCCTCCTCCGGGAAGGAAAAGTCGAACTGCCACTGGTCCCTGGTGACGGTTTGCTCACCCAGGCTGATGATGGCGGCGCCCGATTTGAGGTTGGCCTCCGCCATTTCTAGGGTTGGCTCCTCCAGGAACAGCCCGTTTAGGAAAATCAGGTCGGCCTGGGACAGGGTCGCGGCGACGGACGGGGCCGGTTCGAAGGTATGCGAATTGACACCCTCGGGCACGACACCCTGGAGGGTGATACGCGTGCCACCGATATTTTCCACCACGCTGGTGATGGGTGACACGGTGGAGACCACGTTCAACGTGGGTGTGGCGGTGTCGGAAGATGTGACCGCCGGTTCGGATTGCGATGTCTGCGCCGATTCCGTCGGCGGTTCGCCAGCGCAAGCCAGCGAGAAAGCTACCACGGACAGCGTGGCAATGAGAATTGCAATCGCGCGGGGTTTCAAACTAGGGAAAACTGCGGACAGGCGTTGCCGGTTATGCTGCGGTTGCGGACTGGCAGTTGGAGCACATGCCGCCGATGGTGAGGTTGTCGAGATCCGGGGTAAATCCAAATTCTTGCTCCAGGCGATGACTGAATTCGGCCAGGTAATCGGGACTGAGGGTTTGCACCGTGTCGCAGGCAGAACACACCATGTGGTTGTGGCGGTTGTGCTGATCCGCCAGTTCGAAATGGAGCTTGTTGCCAATGGTCACTTCGGTTACCACGCCGAGGCGCTTCAGGAGTTGCAATGTACGGTAGATTGTGGCGAGGTCCACGTAGGGGTGCTGCTCTTTTGAAAGCGTCCAGACCTCGTCGGCGCCGATGTGGCCGGTCCGGCCAGCGACGATGTCGAGGACGGACAGACGCTGAGGCGTCATCCGATAGCCTTCGGAGCGCAGGCGCGCCACTGCCGATTCATGTCCAGACATACGCGATACACCGTTATTGCATCAATTTGTGCCAGCAAATGATAGCACAATATCGGCCTCCGTCAATACAAAAATTTGATGGAATCGGCCGGTTCGATTTCCGGAGTGTCTTTTATCAAGTCCAATTACCATAGGCTCGTCCCGGTCAGCATAGCGCCAGGATGCACCAGAACGCTGAGGAGGTCCGAGGCCACAAAAACAGGGCGGGTCTGGGACCTACCCCGGCTGGAGTCAACGGACCGCTATGGCGTGGACTATGAAGCGTCGGCCGCAGAACCGCCGATGTGCAGACGACGGGTCTGGGCAGCCTCAGCGACCGGCACGCAAACGGTGAGGACACCGTTTTCCAGGGCGACGGTGGCGTCGTCGAGGTTGAGGTCGCTGGGCAATCGGATAGCCCGGGAGAAACTCCCCGCCCGCCGTTCCCGCATCAGGTATTCCTCGCCTTCCTGAACCACCTCAGACTGGCGCGATGCCTTGACCGACAAAACCCGGTCCGGGCTGATGGATACGTCCACGTCGTCGGCAGTGAATCCAGGCAGAGACGCGCACACCGTCAGGGCGTCGTCGTTGCGTCGCACATCCATGGGGATGCTCCACGACTCGGTGGTGTGTTCCACGTCGTCGTCCAGGGGATCACCCCAACGGTGAGCCGTCCACATGGGATGGTTCATGAGGCCGCTGAAATTGCGCATTTCACGGAAGAGGTCCAATCGCTGCAAAGTGGTCATATGGTACCTCCATGATCACTGGCCCGCTGGCCGGGAGTGCCGTGCGCCGGTTTCCCGACTGACAGGTATCACTTTACAAAGTTGATAGTATGTTATCAACTGTTGATATCGATAGCCATCATATAATTGCCTATAATACCATCCTGATGTATGATGTCATCAGTGACAATCCAACGCAACGAGCCACGATATGAGCGATTACTACGACATTCTTGGAGTGCCGCGCACTGCCGACGAGCGTGAAATACGCCAAGCGTATCGCAAACTGGCGCGGCAATACCATCCCGACGTGAACCCGGGCGACGACGCGTCGGCCGAACGGTTCAAAACTATCAATGCTGCGTATGAGGTGCTGTCGGACGCAGACAAGCGCGCCAAGTACGACCGGTACGGCGACAACTGGCAGCACGCTGAACACTTTGAGCAGCAGGGCAGTCCGGACTTTTCGCAGTTTTTCAGGGGCGGAGAGCCCAGAGGACGTCGGGGCGGCGTTTCGTTCTCATCCGGAGGCGAATTCCTCTCGGATATTCTCGGAGGCCTGGGCGGTTTCTCGGACTTCGGCGGCATCGGAGAGCGCATGCGACCGCGACCGGCCGAAGTGCCCGTGGACATCACTTTGGAAGAGGCGGACGCCGGCACCACCAGACGGGTGAACCTCCCCGATGGCCGCCGCCTGGAAGTCAAGATACCGGCCGGCATCGGCGATGGTGGACGGGTTCACTTCGCAGCCGGCAACGAATCGGGCGGAGAGTTCAACCTGGTGGTGTCGGTGATGTCGCATCCAACCTTCACGCGCCGGGGAGACGACCTGCGCGCCACGGTGGACATCCCCATGCTGGATGCCGTATTGGGCGGAACCGCCATGGTGAAAACCCTGCGCGGTCAAATTGAACTGACCCTTCCGCCGGGAACACAAAACGGCCGGAGGTTCCGGTTGGCCGGTCAGGGCATGGCGCGGCTGAACGACCCCGAACGGAGGGGGAACCTTTTCGCCACCGTCAACGTGACCCTGCCAATCGACCTGACCGACGAACAACGGAATTTGTTTGAACAACTGCGAGACACGGAGGTAGCGAGCGAAGCAACGGGGGAGGAGTAGCTTGAATGATGCAGAATGACAGTTTCGCGACCGAACCCTGCTTCGTGATCAGCGTGGCCGCGCGCATGGTGGGGCTGCACGCGCAGACCCTCAGATACTACGAGAGAGTCGGATTGGTAATGCCGTCGAGGTCCGGCGGACGTCAACGCCTATATTCGGTGGCGGACGTGGAACGGCTACGACGGATCAAGACATTCACCGACGAAATGGGAGCCAACCTTGCAGGAGCGGAGATCGCACTGAAACTAATCGACAGGATAAATGAACTGGAAGCACAGATTGAGACGCTAACCCAGGAAGTGGCGCGATTGAGATCCACTGAGGGCAACCGATCTTCGCGTCTCACCAACAAATAGATGAGGAGGCGCCAGATATGGTTTTGAGCGCAGAAAAATTCACCCGCCAGGCACAGGAATCCCTGCAAAGTTCGCAGGAACTCGTGCGCAACTATCGCCACAGTCAGTGGGACGTGGAACATGTCTTGTTGGCTCTGGTCGCCCTGGAAGACGGGCTCCCCGCCCGCATCCTGAGGGAGTTGGGCGTTGACCCGGAGACGGTAAAAAGCCGGCTGCATCAATCGCTGGAAGCAGCGCCCAAAGTGGTGGCGGATACGCAGCAGATTTTCATCACCCCCCGGTTGCAACGGATGCTGCAGGTTTCCGACGAGGAAGCCAACCGCCTCAAGGATCAGTTCATCAGCGTAGAACACATGCTGTTGGCCGCCGCAAGGGAGAATTCCGGGGATTCCGCCCGGCTGTTCCGGGACCTGGGAATCAACCAGGAGATGGTGTACCAGGCCATGCAGAAGCTTCGCGGGTCGCACCGGGTTGACGATCCCAACGCCGAGCAACGCTACCGCTCTTTGGAGAAATACAGCGTTGACCTCACCGAATTGGCCCGCATCGGCAAGCTGGATCCGGTGGTTGGGAGGGAGCAGGAGATCCGGCAGGTTATGCAGACGTTGACCCGGCGCACCAAGAACAATCCGGTGCTGATCGGGGAAGCCGGCGTTGGCAAGACGGCCATCGCCGAAGGACTGGCCAGCAAGATCATCTGCGATGACGTGCCTGATTCGCTCCACAACAAGCGGGTCATGGCGCTGGACATGGGCAGGTTGGTGGCCGGTGCCAAGTTCCGCGGTGAATTCGAGGAACGGTTGAAGTCCGTCATCGACGAAGTTACCTCGTCCGAAGGCGAAGTCATCGTGTTTCTGGACGAATTGCACACACTGGTGGGCGCGGGCGCCGGGGAGGGCGGTCTGGACGCCAGCAACATGCTGAAACCGGCGCTGGCCCGGGGCGAGTTGCAGGCCATCGGATCCACCACCCTCGACGAGTACCGCAAGCACATTGAACGCGATCCTGCCCTGGCCCGAAGGTTCCATCCGGTGTACGTGGAAGAGCCCACGGCGGAGCAGACGTTGTCCATCCTGCAGGCTTTGAAACCACGGTACGAAGCCCACCACAAGGTGTCCATCACCAACGAAGCGTTGGAGGCCGCGGTGCGGCTCAGCGATCGGTACATCACGGATCGCAAACTGCCCGACAAGGCCATCGATTTTATCGACGAGGCGGCCAGCAAGGTGCGCATCGACGCCGGATCACTGCCCGCCAACGTGCAGGAGATGGAGAACCGGCGCCGGGAACTGATTGACCTGGAAGAACGGGCCAACCAGATGTCGGACTACGAACGGGCAGCGCAACACCGGACCGAGCGCATGCGCCTTCAGGATGAACTGAACACCGAACACGAAAGGATGGAGAAAGCCACCGGCCCCGACCTGGTGGTCAACGAAAAGGACGTGGCTGAGTTGGTGTCCAACTGGACTGGGATTCCGGTCGGCCAGTTGATGGAAGGAGAAGCCGAACGCCTGCTGCACATGGAAGAACATCTCCACAAACGTGTGATCGGCCAGTCCGAAGCCATCAGGGCGGTATCGGAGACCATCCGCCGGGCGCGCGCCGGGCTCAACGACCCCAAACGGCCCTTCGGCAGCTTCATTTTCCTCGGCCCCACGGGGGTTGGCAAAACCGAACTGACCCGCGCGCTGGCGGAGTTTCTTTTTGACGACGAGGACAGCATGGTGCAGCTGGACATGTCGGAATACGGCGAGCGGCACACCGTGTCCCGGCTCATCGGAGCGCCTCCCGGCTACGTTGGCTATGACGACGCCGGGCAGTTGACGGAGGCCGTGCGGCGGCGCCCCCACAGGGTCATCCTACTCGACGAAATCGAAAAGGCGCACCCGGACGTATTCAACCTGCTGTTGCAGGTGTTGGAGGATGGCCGGCTCACCGACGGCCAGGGACGTACGGTGGACTTCCGCAACACCGTGGTGATCATGACCAGCAACCTTGGGACCGGCGACCTGTCTCAGCGACCCTTCGGCCTCGGCCCCAACAGCAACCCTGAAGTTGATGCCGGCACGGTGGCGCCGGAACTGCGGAGGTCGGTGGAGGAAGCCCTGCGCAGAACCTTCCGTCCTGAGTTGCTCAACCGCATCGACGAGACCATCGTGTTCCACCCCTTGAATCGCGCCCAGATCGGTGAGATCGTGGGTCTGCTGGTGGCGCAGGTGCAGGATCGCCTGTCGGAGCGTGGTATCACCTGCGAACTGACCGAGGCGGGCTGCGACTGGCTGGTGAAGGAAGGGTTCAATGTGAGTTACGGAGCGCGCCCGTTGCGTCGGGCCATCCAGCGACACCTTGAAAACAGGCTTGCCCAGGGAGTGCTGTCCGGGGAGTTCAGGGAGGGCGACCACGTGGTTGCAGACGCCAACGAAGCCGGCGATGGACTGTTGCTCACGGAGGCCGAGGGCGCGAGACCGGAACCGGACAGAGAATTGGCCGTTATGGGCTGATCACCAACCCATTGGGGACGGGCATTCGACCGTCCCCATATTTTTTTGCCAGGGTCCGCGACGACCATCGTGCTCAATTGAGGATCAGGACGGCCCCTGCCACGACGATCCACGCGGCTATGGCTACCAGCAAGGGCGCATCCCGCAGCATCAGCAATTCGGGGGACTCGGCGTCGCGGCTGTTGTTCAACAGGTAGAGGTAGCGGAACAGACCAAAAATGACGAGAGGAACGGTGAGAAGCATGGTGTTGTTTTCGGGCAGATTATCGGCTTCAACGGCGTAAAGGGTGTAGCTGACCAGCGCGACCGTTGCCGACAGGATCAGCAACTGGCCGCCCAGTGGTGGGCCGTAGTATTCAAGGGTGGCCCGCTGGGCATTGGGGTCCGGCCCGGCGAGGCGAGCTTCGGCATATCGGCGACCGATCACGATGAACAGCGCACCGGCAGCGGTTACGGCAAACAACCAAGGTGACGGAGTCGCTCCGACCGCCACCGCTCCAGCCACGGCCCTCAGGACATACCCACCGGCGACCAGCATCACATCGACCAAAGCGACCCGCTTGAGCTTCAACGAATAACTGACGTTCACCACCAGATAGATCGCGCCGACCAGCGCCAGGATT
The DNA here is from genome assembly GCA_963668585.1 of Dehalococcoidia bacterium. Classification (GTDB taxonomy): domain Bacteria; phylum Chloroflexota; class Dehalococcoidia; order Lucifugimonadales; family UBA3495; genus Bin87. The sequence continues at coordinate 3,288,099 of OY764869.1, forward strand.
CGCCACGGCTCGTCGGATATGACGTACAAAGCAACCATGCCGACGACCGCCAATACACAGACCGACGCGATCGCCATCCATTCCGGCAGTTTCCCGGATGCCACCGGCCTCTGCCGCTTGGTTGGATGTTCTCTGTCGGCCTGCCGGTCAGCCAGATCGTTGATGATGTACACCGCGGAAGATAAAGCGCAGAACGCCGCGAATAGCGCCCCAAGCGTCGGCGCATAAACCCACAGAGTGGACAGGTCGTTGGGGGTCCAAACCAGATCCACTGCGAACAAAAGCGGCAGGAACACCAGCAGGTTTTTCACCCACTGGCTGGGCCGCATGGTCCGAATCAATCCGAGCAGACGATTCATCGTTCCGCGACGACCGTCTCGTCCAACGGGTCAGCGGGACGGTTTCCCAGCCCAATCCGGCCAAGCCAGAACCACGCCAACAGTCCGATCAGCACCGCGAACCACAGGGTGGCAAGCCGGGTCAGCAGCGTCGCCACCGAGGCGCCGGGAGCGGACAAACCGGCCTGGGTGAGCAACGCAACCATGCTGCCCTCAAAGCCGACCAGTCCGCCGGGCAAAGCAGTTACCGCCCCTACCAACGCCGCCGCTGCCGAGATTGGGAGGGCAAGATGCGGAGAGACCCACTCGCCCAGACCAATGACGATGACCCACATCGCCAGTCCTTCCGCAGCCCAGGCAAGCCCACCCAGCAGCACTGCTGACGCGAGAATCCTGGGACCCATCAGCCGGCGCACACCGTCATGGGACTGCGCCAATTCCTTCTCCCAACGTCTCAGGACGGGCAGGCGGAATGCCATCGTTCCGTAACGCGAGGCCGCCAGGATGCCCACGATCGCGCCGAACACCAGGGCAATCCCGGCGATTGCGGCGATGGGCGTCGGCAGCAGGACAACCCCGATGAGGCACAACAGGCCCACGGATATGATGTCGGTGAACCTCTCCATCACCACGGCTGGAGCCGATACGGGGACAGGAACGCCGGAGCGCTGGCTCAGCCACACGCTTTTGAGCAGTTCGCCCACTTTGCCGGGCGTGATTGACAACGCGAGCCCGGCCAGAAATACCGGCATGCTCACCGAGTGAGGCACGTTGACGTCCAGGGCTCTGAGGTACATTGACCAGCGTAGGTATCGCAGGGCGTAGTTCACCACCGAAAGACCCACGGCTGCCGCAAAAGCCCCGAAGGGGGAGGGCGAATCGGCCAGCAACCGCCCCATGTTCCGCAGGTCACCGTATGCCAGCAAGCCGGCGAACACGACAAATGCCGCGAAGCCCAACAAAAGCCAACCGCGCCGATTCAATCCCCCTCCGACAGATTCCCGGCCTCAGGATCATGAGTGGGCATGAGGCAAATCTGGGCAGCCAGGTAACCGGCTCCAAACCCATTATCAATGTTGACGACGCCGACGCCCGGCGCGCAAGCGTTGAGCATTCCGAGCAGGGCGGCCAGTCCGTCGAAGCTTGCCCCGTACCCGACGCTCGTGGGCACCGCGATGACCGGCGCGGCAACCAGACCAGACACAACGCTGGTCAACGCAGCCTCCATGCCGGCGACAACTATGATGACGCGCGCCGCCCGCAAACGATCAACCTGATCCAGCAGGCGATGCAGTCCCGCCACACCGACATCTGCCAGACGTTCGGAGCAGCATCCCATTAACTCTGCGGCAACCGCCGCCTCGTCGGCAACGGGCAGGTCGGCGGTGCCGGCGGTCACAATGACCAGTCCCACATCCCTGAGCGCCTGCTGCTGTTCGTCCGGCACGACAACGCAGCGCGCCGACTCCCGATATTCGGCGGATGGCACCGCGGCCAGCACGGCGTAGTACATCTCCGGCGAAGCGCGGGTGACCAGCACTGGATTCCCTCGACCGGTCAACGCCGGCACAATTCCAGCGACCTGCTCCGGGGTTTTGCCCTCACCCAGGACAACTTCAGGCCACCCGGTCCTCAGCGAACGGTGATGGTCCAACCGGGCGTAACCCAGGTCCTGATAGGGAAGGTCCCGCAACGCGACTACGGCGTCGTCCACCGCGACGCTGCCATCGCGCACCTTTTCCAACAGCGCAGCAAGGGCGGTCGGGTCCACGAATCACCCGGCTTCAGGGACGGGAGGCACGACCCCGGGTTGGGTCTTCATAAGGCGATACAGCGCGCCCAGCGTGCTCATGCCCGCCACGTAGGCGGAGAATACGGCCACTCCGATCCAGGTCAGTACGACCAACCTCCCCGGTGTCGGAAATGCGAGCGTTATAATCAGCGCGATTCCCACCAGGATGACGGCGGAGGCGGCGCCGACCAGACAACCAAAGATCCCGGCGGCGATCAGTGGAGTGCGGTCCCCAATGTCAACGGACCGGATTCCGAAATACGCCCCGAGAAACGGGCCAAAAGGCGCCAGCAGCACCTGGGCAACCGGGACGATGGTGCAGATAAGCATCACCCCCAGCGTGGTCAGCATACCCCTAACCATACCGGCGGCGTCCCTCAACCAAAGCAGCACCAAGATCAAACATGGGACATCCAGTATAGCCGGCCGCGGAAAACAATGCACCGACCGCGAGGCGTATAATTGTTGGCCAAACGCTTCGCGGCAACGGCCGAAATGTAAGGAGATGGAAAGCATGAGTCGGGAGGGAGAATCACCGTCGGTTGAGCAGGACGGGCCGTTCGCGGCGTTGCTGGACATTCGCCCCGGTCAGTCGTCCGATGGAGTGGGCACCGCGTTCATGACGGTCGCGGACAAACACCGCCAACGCGCGGGCGCAGTGCAGGGAGGCATCCTGGTGGCTCTCGCCGATTACGCGTTCTTCCGGGCCTGCCGGTCAGTGCTGAAAAACGGCGAACACGCCGTGACCATCGAGTTGAAGCTTAACTTCATAGCGCCAGCCAGGGACGGAGAACTGACCGCCCGGACGCAGATTAAAAGTCGAGGCGGCCGCATCATCGTCGGCGACATGGAAATCACTGGCCCTGAGGGACAGTTGATCGCCACCGGCGTGGGAACCTACATGACGGTTTACGATCGCAGAACCGATCCTCAAACAAACGTCTGAATCGCGTCTGCGACCTCGCGGCACAACGCTGAAGGATTGGATACAAACCAATAACAATTTGCTATTGAGACCTCAGGTTGGCATTCTCGCGCCAAATGGGTATAATCGAGCCACGACGGAGGTGTCGTTTTGCGCATCCCCATGCGAGTTGACTACGGAGTCCGTGCGATGGTCGAGCTGGCCATGCGCTACGGCGACAGACCGGTGCAGACGGCCACCATCGCTTCCCGGCAGGGCATTCCGGAATCGTACCTTGAACGCCTGATGTCCGCGCTCAGCAAGAGCGGCTTCGTGCACAGCCGCAGAGGGCCGCAGGGCGGCCACCTGCTGGCGAGGCCTCCGCAGAGCATCAACCTGTATGACATCATGCAGGAACTCGACGGCAACTCGTCCCCGCTGGACTGCCTGACGCTCCCCACCGACTGCATGTTTGCCGACTCGTGCGCCCAAAAAGAGATCTGGCAAACGGTCGAAGATTCGATACAGAAGGTCCTGGAAGGGACGACTCTGGCCCATCTCGCGGAGCGACAGAGCGCGCTGATCGAAGCGGTGGACGTGGAAAGGGAGCGGTGGGCGCCGTTGCCGGATCCGGTGTCTGCATCTGCGTAGGAGGTCCCGCGCGGTGGCGAACGTGCTGAACATGGTCGCGGGCGGATCCAATCGTGGCGATCATTGGTTGACAAAAATCTCAACGCGACTATAAACTCACCGCAAATGTCCGATACGAAAATGCCAAGTTTCACCTGCGCCTGTCCCAGCACATAGGGGGCAGGCTCGGTAAAACTTCTACCTCGCCTGCGCCTAGCATACGCCACCCGGCGGCTTGGGAGTGCAGGTTTTATTTTGCATAAATCCCGGGCGGGTTTGTGCCTTTAACGTCACTGCCATTGCAATTCGGCGAAAAGGAGGAATCCAAAATGGTCCAGCCCCTTCGGTTGACCCCAGACCAGGTCAAACGCTACAGCCGCCACATCATCATGCAGGATGTCGGCAGCGCAGGCCAACGGAAAATGATGGAGTCCAGCGCACTGATTATCGGCGCGGGCGGATTGGGTTCGCCCTCGGCAGTGTATCTGGCTCTGGCCGGTGTGGGGAAACTGGGCATCGTGGACTTTGACGTGGTTGAGTTGTCAAACCTGCAGCGCCAGATCCTGCACCACACCCCAGACGTAGGCCGGCCCAAGGTGCAGTCGGCGCTGGACAACATCAAGTCCTACAATCCGGAAGTTGACGTCGTCCTGCACGAAGCGTGGCTCACCTCTGAGAACGCCTTCGACATCATCGGCCAGTACGACATCGTGATCAACGGGGCCGACAACTTCGCGACGCGCTACTTGGTCAACGACGCCTGCTACCTGCTCAACAAACCGTTGATCGATGGCAGCATCCTGATATTTGACGGACAGGCCACCGTGTTCCTGCCTGGGCAGGGTTGCTACCGCTGCCTGTTCCCAGCTCCGCCTCCTCCGGGCATGGTTCCGAATTGCGCCGAGGCCGGCGTCCTGGGCGCGTTGACGGGTTTGGTGGGTTCAATACAGGCTACGGAGGCGCTCAAACATATCCTGGGCATCGGCGAAAGCCTGTCGTCCCGCCTCCTCGTGATCGACGCCCTGAGCATGCAATTCAGGGAAGTGCGGCTGCGACGGAATCCCGACTGCCCGCTCTGCGGCGACAACCCGACGGTTACGGAACTCATCGACTACGAGGTTTTCTGCGGAGTGGCCGAAGCAGCGGAACCCATGGCCATCGCGGCCGGCGCCGTCTGACGTGTCGGCCGCCCGACACGATGCCCTGATCAATCGCGACCGCCATTGTTGAGACGCCGCTGATGCTCACCAAGGGTACATATAAAGGCCTGATGGCCACCATCGGCAACACCCCGTTGGTGGAGTTGGATAACCTGAGTCCAAATCCCCACGTCCGGCTGTATGCCAAACTTGAGGGACAGAACCCCACCGGAAGCGTCAAGGACCGCATCGCCCTCAAGATGATTGAGCGGGCTGAGGCCGACGGTGAGGTCTCACCCAACCGCACGATCCTCGAACCCACCTCGGGCAATACTGGCATTTCCCTGGCGATGATCGGCAGACTCAAGGGTTACAAGGTATCGGTGGTCATGCCGGAAAACGTTTCGGTGGAACGCACACAGCTTTTGGAAGCATACGGCGCGACGATCATTTATTCCGACGGAACGCTGGGCACCAACGGCAGCGTGGTGGTCGCCCAGGAAATCGTGGAGAAGAACCCCCACGACTACCTGATGCTCTACCAGTATGGTAACGATGGCAACCCCGAAGCCCATTACGAAGGCACCGGGCAGGAGATCGTGGACGATCTCCCCGACGTTGACGTGTTCGTTGCCGGCCTGGGTACGGGGGGCACGTTGATGGGCAACGCGCGCCGCCTCAAGGAACACCGGGATGACATCAAGATCATCGCGGTCGCGCCCGAGCCGGACGATTTCATCTCCGGCCTGCGTCGCTTGGAAGACGGATTCATTCCTCCGATCTTGGATATCAACCTGCTGGACAACCGGCTGTTGGTGAACAGTTTTGATTCCTTCTACATGACGAAAGACCTGATGGAAAAAGAAGGGATTTTCGCCGGCATCTCATCAGGGTCCGTGATCGCCGGGGCGTTGAAATACGCGGAGCGCATGGAGAGCGGCAATGTGGTATGCCTGCTGGCGGACGGGGGATGGAAGTATCTGAGCAGCCAGTTGTGGACCAAAGACTACGAAACTTTGGCCCAGGAAGCTCAGGGCAAAATCTGGTGGTAGGGCCACGCGGGCCACTCCATGGGTCCCGTAGTGGATCAGTAATGGCTAAGGTTATGGAACCCACCTTGCCCCGCCTGCCTACCAATGCTATAATGCCGACATACAAACGCCCTGTTGCAGAATAATCGGGCAATGGCTCAATTCTTCTGCGACGAGAGGTTTAAGAAGTTTTAAGGCGGGGCGTACACCCGCCTTATTCTTGTAAACTCCGACAGGGCTAAAAAACGACCAAAACCACGGCCTGCCCGCGGAGGACGACGATGAAAAGCGATTTCATGATGGCGTTGAATCAGTTATCCGCCGAACGGGGGCTGCGGAAGGAACTGGTGCTGAACAAGGTTGAGGTGGCGCTGGCCACCGCATTCCGGCGCGACAGTGTCGCCGGTGCAAAAAACCTGTCGGTCAAGCTGAACCCGAATACAGGCGACATCAGCATCTTCCCGCTGCGCACGGTGGTCGAAGAAGTTGAAGACCCTGAGACAGAGATCACCCTGGCGGAAGCATTGAAAATTTCTCCCAACGCAGAAATCGACACCGAAATACCCGAATCTGATGAAGTAACCTACGACACCAGCCGCATATCCGCCCAGACCGCGCGGCAGGTGCTGATGCAGGGCTTGCGGGAAGCGGAAAGGGAAAAGACTTTCGAGGAATACTCCGGTTACCAGGGCGAGATCATCAGCGGAAGCGTCGAGAGCATCGAAAAAGGCCCCACGGTATTCATCAACCTGAACCCACACCAGGCTCAGAACCAGAACCGCGCTCGCGGCATCATGCGCCCGGATAACCAGGTCGGCAATGAGAGGTACCGCAAAGGACAGAACCTGAAAGTCCTGCTCGTGGAGGTTCAACAAACCACTCGCGGACCGGAGGTTGTTGTCAGCCGCTCTCATCGTGACCTGCTGCGCCGGTTGATGGAAGCGGAGGTGCCCGAAATCAGCAATGGCACGGTGGAAATCCGCGCCATTGCCCGCGACCCCGGCATCCGCAGCAAAATAGCAGTCGCATCGCATCAGGAAGGCGTTGATCCGGTGGGGTCGTGCATTGGCCTGCGCGGCAACCGTATCCAGAGCATCGTCAACGAGTTACAGGGTGAGAAAATCGATGTAATCGAATGGGATTCCAATCCACAGGTCCTGATTTCGCGGGCGCTCAGTCCCGCTGATGTCGGCGCGGTGGAACTGGAACTCGATGAAAAAACGGCGTATGTCGTGGTTCCCGAGAGCCAGATGTCGCTGGCAATTGGAAGGGACGGACAGAACGCCAAGCTGGCCGCTCGGCTCACGGGTTGGCGCCTTGACATCAAGAACGTGGAGCAGTGGGAAACCCTGCGCGTCGCACGCGCGGCCGAAGCAGCACGGATGGCAGCCGAACAGGCCGCAGCCACTGCTGCCCTCGCAGAGGCTGCCGCTGCCGCCGCTGCCGTGCAAGCGGATATGGCCGAGGAAGCCGTGGAAGCAGAGGTGCTCCCGGTCGCCGAAGCCGCAGAAGCAGCCATCGCTGAAACCGGGCTGGTCGTGGGCGCACCGGAAGAAGCGGCCGCAGCCCAGGAGTTGGAGACTCCTGCCGTTGCTGAGGTTCAAGCCGCCAGCCCTGAAGTAGACGTAGCGGAAGCGGTGCAGGAAACCGCAGCGGTCGCAGAGGAGGATTACGACGAAGAAGCCCTCTTGGCTGAACTCCTCGCGGAAGAACAAGCCGCAGCCGCCGCTCCCGAAGAAGCCGAACCTGAACCCGAACCAGTGGGGTTGGGCATCGAGGCGCTGGATGAACTGACCATTAATGATGTCATCGAAGAAGAGTTCGAAGACGAAGAAGAGTTCGAAGACGAAGAGCCGGCCGAGGAAATGAGCGACCTGCTGGCAGGCCTGCCCAATCTCGCGCCCGACGCCGGGAAGATCCGGTTCGCGGAGGACATTGTCGGCGACTTCAGGGGCGGCACCGGACGTCGGCGCCGGGGCGGCAACAACAACCGCCGCGGCGGGAACGTCCCCGGGGCCCGTGGCCCCGGTCCTCGCCGCCGGTAATCGCGTCGCGGCGAAACCCGCCGCAGAAAATGCGAATGCGGCCATTCGAATCACTGCACAGGTAACCGGTATTCCCAAAAAGCGTCACATACCGGAACGTAGCTGCATCGCCTGCGGCCTCAAGGGGCCAAAAGGTGATTTCCTGCGGGTCGTTCGTACACCGATCGGCTCGGTTAGACCGGATACTAAGGGTCGCGCCAACGGTCGAGGCGCTTACCTGTGCCACCGCGTGGGCTGCTGGGAAAAGGGCATCGCCAAACGAGCCCTGGAACGTAGCCTGCGGGCACGCGTTTCGCAGGAAGACTTGGAACAACTGCAAAGCTATTATATTGAGATTATCGCGTCCGGCGGCCCTGACGCCAGCACTGGCACGGCGGCCGCCGTTTCGCCAGGCGCAGGCATTTAGAACGCCCTTGCCGAAAGGCTTCAACGGGTTTCCCTGCACTAGGAGGTGTTATCGATGACAACGCAACAGCGCAACGCTGGCCCGCGACGGGCCCGTCGCGGCGAACCCCGCCGCAGTACTCCGCGCGCCCTGGTGCTGCCCGAAACCCTTACTGTGAAAGAACTCGCCGAGTTGCTGGACCAGTCTCCGGTAGATGTCATCAAGCAACTCATGCGCCACGGCATCATGGTCGCGGTGAACCAGGCCATTGACCATCAGGTCGCGACGGTAGCCGCAGCCGCCTATGGCGTCAGGACCAGATTGGCGGAGCAGACGGAAGAGACCGGCGCTATCAACGCCGGGTCCACCGATGATGATGACGAAGCGTTGGAACAACGGCCGCCGGTGATAACTATCCTGGGGCACGTTGATCACGGCAAGACCAGCCTGTTGGACTACATTCGAGAAACGTCGGTCGTCGATAAGGAAGCCGGCGGCATCACCCAGCACATCGGCGCTTACCAGGTGGACCGGGACGGCCACCCGATCACTTTCCTCGACACTCCCGGACACGCCGCCTTTACCGCGATCCGCTCGCGCGGCGCCAGGGTCACAGACATCGCCGTTTTGGTGGTGGCTGCCGACGACGGAATCATGCCACAGACAGACGAGGCAATCAACCACGCCCGGGCTGCCGAAGTCCCGATCGTCGTGGCGATCAACAAGATGGACCTCCCCGGGGCCGAACCCGAGGTGGTCAAACGGCAACTCGCCGAACGCAACTTGCTTGTAGAAGAGTGGGGAGGCGAGGTGATCGCAGTTCCCGTTTCCGCCCAAACTGGCCAGGGAGTCAGCGACCTGCTGGAAAATCTGTCCGTCTTGTCCGAAATCCTGGAGCTCAAGGCAAACCCGCACCGCGACGCGGCCGGCGTGGTGGTGGAAGCAACTTTGGACCGCCGCAGGGGACCATCCGCCACGGTACTGGTGCAAACCGGAACCCTAAACATCGGGGACCATATCGTGGCCGGCGGAGCGTGGGGTCGCGTGCGCGCAATCACCAATGAGCGCGGCGACACCATGGAATGCATCACCCCCGGGTCCCCCGGTATGGTCATGGGACTGAACGCTACGCCCGAGGCTGGCGACATTCTGCAGGTGGTACGCAACGAGCGCACCGCGCGGCAGACTGCGACCCGCCATGGCCAGCGGGCCAGCACCAACAATCTGGACACCGTCCTGACACTGGACAGCGTAGTCAAGCAGATCGATGCCGGAGACGTCAAGGAACTGGTCTTGGTTCTGAAGGCCGACGTTCAGGGCAGCGTTGAAGCCGTGGTCCAATCAGTAGAAAAATTGTCGGACGGCGACGTGAAGGCCCGCGTCATTCACTCCGGGTCGGGGGCGGTCAGCGATTCCGACGTGCAACTGGCGGCGGCCTCAGGCGGAATTGTCCTCGCTTTCAACGTCGGATTTGAAATTGGAGCCGAACGCACTGCGGAACGCCTCGGGGTGGAAATACGCGAATACCAGATCATTTATCGCCTTCTGGAAGACGTGGAACAGGCACTGCACGGTTTGCTGGAACCCGAATTCCAGGAGGTCATTGTCGGGCGAGCAGAGGTGCGGGAGATTTTCCTCGGACGCAGAGGCGTACGAATCGCCGGTTGCCGCGTGCTGGACGGACGCATCACGCGTCAAGGTTCGGTGCGCGTAATGCGAGAGGATGACGTGGTTATTGAAACCGATATCGACAGCCTCCGACACTTCCGCGACGAGGTGAACCAGGCTACCGTTGGTACCGAGTGTGGTATCGTGCTCAACTCCTTCAACGAATTCGAAGAAGGAGACGTCATCGTTGGCTACCGGATGGAGCGAGTCAACTAGGACGGGCCCGTCCTATCGCATGATCGGCGCCCGCCGGGCCGTTCTTCCGGAGCGAACACGGAACCAAGGCGCGATCCTTCCTTCCGGTTGAGGTGCACATGGCCGACCGTCGTCGTATAGAACGGGTGAATGGGTTGCTGAGGCAGGAAATCTCCAGCCTCGTCGGCTCTCACCTGAATGACCCGCGTCTCAGGGGGATCATCACCATCACGCAGGTGAGGACCGCTCCTGACCTCAGGACCGCACGGGTTTTCATCAGCGTCATGGGCAATCAGACCGTTCGACAGGAAGCTTTGGAAGGCATCCAGTCGTCGGCTTCGTACCTGCGCCGTGAACTGCGTGATCGGGTGGCGCTGCGCTACATACCCTTTTTGCGGTTCATGCTGGACGATGCCATGCTTGAAGCCGACCGCTTGATGCGCATCATCGATGACCTGGAGCAAGTGGATGAATCGGGCGCTGGCGGATCAATCACCCCAGCGGGGCAAACGTAGGTAATGTCATCCCGCAAATCCGGCGCGACCCCGGTCAACGGCTTCCTGAACCTGTATAAGCCGGTTGGGGTGACCTCCATGGAGGCGCTTCGCCGCGCGAAGCACATCACGGGCCAAAGGAAAAAGGTCGGACACGCCGGCACGATCGACCCGCTCGCAGAAGGTGTGCTCCCGATCTGCTTCGGCCAGGCCACACGGTTGATGGAGCGGGTCGTTTCAGGCAGAAAGCGCTACCGCATGACCGTACGCCTGGGGGCAACCAGCACGACCTACGACGCTGAGGGCGACATCGACGAAACCGGCGATCCCCAAGGTCTGACCCGCAGCGACATTGCAGCCGCATTAGTCCCATTCGTCGGACGCATCGACCAGGTGCCCCCGATGTACAGCGCGCTCAAAGTCAATGGCCAACGATTGTACGACCTGGCCCGTTCCGGCCAGGAAATCCAGCGGGATCCACGTACGGTTATGGTATATGCAATCCGGATCGACCGCATCGAACTGCCCGAACTTCAACTAACCATCGATTGCGGAAAAGGGACGTACCTGCGTTCCATTGCCCATGACCTGGGTCAATCACTGGATTGCGGTGGATATATCACCAAACTGGCCCGCCTATCCTGCGGCCAGTTCACAGCCAATGACGGTATCACGCTAGAAACCCTCGCCGACGCGGCGGCCAATGGCGATTGGACCACCCACCTGCACCCGATTGATTGGGTGCTGCAAGACCACGCACCGATGATCGTACCACACAAGGATGAACGGGCAATCCGACACGGCCAGGCAATCAGAGCGGAACCCGGCCCTGCGCCCTACGAGGTTAAACGCGCCTATACAGTCCGGGGCGTGTTCCTGGCACTGCTGCAATTCCAATCCGAAACCGGTTGCTGGCAACCGATTCGCGTATTCCAGGATGGCCCGCCATCCCGCTATGCCCCGCAGGCGTAGAGTTTTCACCTGGCTTTGGAGCGACAGACGGCCGGTATGAGCGCGACCGAAATGGCATGCCAGAATTGCGGCCGTAATCTCCGTGCTTCCAGTTACACATTCCGGCCACGAGGCGGTTCCGGCGGTATCACCAAGTGTTCCGGATGCGCTTTGCGCCACTGGCCGATGCTCCGGAGGTCCCTAATCGCCAGCGTGGTTGTGGGAACCGCGCTCACGGCGTTGAATCAGGGCGACGCAATCCTGTCCGGTCAAGTATCGAGTGCATTGGCTTGGAAAATTCCGTTGACCTATTGTGTACCATTCCTAGTGGCGACATATGGCGCACTATCCAACAGCCGCAATTAAAACCCTGACCTCAAGGCTAAGGGCGCATCGCCGCTGGGTGATGCGCCCTTAGCTTCCGCTTGACCTGGGTTAGAACTGCCGCAACACTTCCACCACTCGACCGCGTACTTCGACGTTGTCGGCGGCAGCGTAGATCGGATCCATGGTGGTGTTCGCAGGCTGGAGGCGGACGCGGTCGCCTTCTCGGTAGAACTTCTTCAGCGTGGCCTCCTCTTCCGCGATGAGCCAAGCAACCACCATCTCACCGTTTCGCGCCGAGTTGGTGGGCGTGATCACAACCACATCGCCATCATCGATCAAGGCATCGATCATGGAAGTCCCTTTGACCGACAGGGCGAACAGTGTGCCATGTTTTTTCTTCAGGTCGGGGCGCACTTCAACGACGTCAAATTCGGCGGCGGCCGCCGCACCTTCCGACGAAAAAGCCGGAATCGGTTCACCGGCCGCGATGGCGCCCACAATCTGGACCCTGGCAGATCCGGCATTCACCGGAAGTCCGGTTTCATCCAGGAGTTCAATCCCGCGAGCAATCTCGGAGCGGCGTTTCAGATAGCCATAGCGTTCGAGCAACCTCAGATTGTAGTCCACCACCGAGGTGCTGCTGATGTCGCATCCCTTCTGAATGTCTCGGACGGTTGGCGGCATGCCGTTTTCTTCAAGGAACAGTTCGATATATTCCAGCATTCTCCGCTGACGCGGTCGCAAGTCTCGTTTCGATGTCATGGGCAATCACCTCCGGTTGATTTTCTAGTTCCTACGTGCGGAATGTTTGTTCTTTGCGAACATAATACCCACGCACCTAGAATATGTCAACGTGCCTGCGTCGTGGGTACGTTCCTTTCAATCATCAGCGGGGGACCCTTGGTGCGCCCAACATGAATGGGGCGTACCGCCACACACAAGAAACCGGAGCCCAGGGCCGATGCCTGGACGTCGCAATAATCGAATGACGCAAGCAGGGGCAGATCGATTCGCAGGGAACAGTGAACAAAAGAAGTCGACGCCGTCGTAGCGTCGACTTCTTTTGTTCACGGAATGGTTTGAGTTCCGAACCGGTTGTATTACCCCGAATTTGCCCGGTTGAGGGCGGCCGCCAAACGAGCCTTTCTCCGGGAGGCGTTGTTCTTGTGCACGACGCCTTTACGGGCGGCCACGTCCAACTGCCTCATCGCCTTGCGCACTTCCTCTGCGGATTCGGGAGCGCCGGAAGCCAACGCACGGCGGGCGCGACCAATGGCGGTGCGGGTGGAGCGACGCACGCTCATGTTGCGCGCGTAGCGTTTCACGGATTGTCGATGTGCCTTTTGTGCCGGCAAGGGGATAACTCCTAACGTCTAACTTTCGATAGGACATCATACCAAAGGTCCTCCCAATTGTCATCCGCCGGTTGACAATTGCCCCACTGTTGCGGACAATTGAGATGCGAAAAACTGCGCGATTCGTTCGTGTACCGCTCGCGATTTACCGCCACCATTCGCCGAATCGCGCTCACTCATATGCCAATTCCGGAGGATTCCAGCAATGCCTGAAAAGCAGCTAATTTTCGACGACGAAGCCCGCCAGAGCCTCATGAGCGGCGTGGACCAGTTGGGTCGGGTCGTTGCCCTGACCCTGGGGCCCAGCGGACGCAACGTGATCCTGGGTCGCGTCTGGACCCTGCCCGTTGTTTGCAGCGACGGGGTCACGATAGCTAAGGAAGTGGAGCTGCCGGACCCTTACGAAAACATGGGCGCTCAAGTGGTCAAGGAAGCGGCTGCCAAGACCAACGATGTAGTTGGCGACGGCACCACCACCTCCGTAGTCCTGGCCCGCTCGATCATCCAAGGCGGATTTATGAACGTAGCGGCTGGCGCCAATCCGCTGGCCTTGAAATCCGGCATCGACAAGGCGGTCAGCACGGTCAGCGAGCAGATCAGCGCCCAGGCGGTGGCGGTCGAAAGCCGCGAACAGGTTGCGCGAGTCGCCGCCCTCTCCGCCCACGAAGAGGCGATCGCCGAACTGATCGCGGATGCTATGGATAAAGTCGGACGCGAGGGGATCATTACCGTGGAGGAAAGCCGCGGCCTCACCGACGAGTTGGACGTTGTCGAAGGAATGCGTCTTGATCGAGGCTACCTGTCACCGCATTTCATAACCGACACCGACCGCATGGAAACCGCGCTGGACGAGCCGCTCTTTCTGCTCACAGACCAGAAATTGTCCGCCGCCGCCGACGTTGTCCCTACCCTGGAGGCGGTCGCCCAAGGCGGTCGTCGCCCGTTGGTCATCATCGCCGAAGATGTCGAGGGCGAGGCCCTGGCGACGCTGGTGGTCAACAAACTGCGCGGGACGGTCAGCAGCCTCGCGGTCAAAGCCCCGGGATTTGGTGAGCGCCGCAAGGCACTGCTGGAAGACTTGGCGATCATGACCGGCGGAACCGTCATCACCAGCGACACCGGAATGAGGCTGGACGAAGTGTCCGTGGACCAGTTGGGTTCCTCGCGGCGCCTCCTCGCCACCAAGGACGAAACCACCATCGTGGAAGGCCGCGGACACGAGGACGACATTACCGGGCGCGTAGCCGAACTGCGTGTCCAGATTGAAGACACAACCTCCGACTATGACCGGGAAAAATTGCAGGAGCGGCTGGCCAACCTCGCCGGCGGCGTGGCTGTAATCAAGGTCGGCGCGGCCACCGAACCTGAACTCAACGAACGCAAGAGCCGCACCGAAGACGCCCTGGCGTCAACCCGCGCCGCGGTTGAAGAGGGTGTCATTCCCGGCGGTGGGGTAACCCTGCTTCGGGCCCAGTCCGTCCTGGACGGCATCATAGAAGGCGCTTCCGGAGACGAGGCCGTGGGTATGCGACTGGTTCGTGAAGCGCTGGAAGCACCACTCACCACCATTGCGCGGAACGCTGGCTACAAGGGCGACGTGATTGTGGAACACGTCCGCAACGGCGACGGCGACTTCGGGTTCGACGCCGAGCGCGGCGATTACACCGGATTGGTGGCGCGAGGCATTATCGACCCGGCCAAGGTCACGCGCTCTGCCTTGCGCAACGCGGGTTCGGTCGCGGGAATGCTGTTGACGACCCAGGCGGTCATCACCGAAATTCCCAAGCATGAGCCGTTGCCCGCCGATATCCAGGACTTCATGCACGACTAACACACACTCACCGCTAATTCAGCCCGCCGCAGCGCCGATGCGTGCCGACGCGGCGGGCTAGTCATTGGCATACGACATGAACGATATTAACGCAAACCTTGGCGGCGTTCTCGACCGCAGCGCCATCGCCGCGCTATTGGGTGGCAACCCTCCGTTGTTGGAAGGGCATTCCGATTCGCAGATTCAACTGCAAGCCAACGGTTTCGACGTATCCCTGCGGTCCGTGTCCGCTTATCTCGAGGAGCCCGAGGGTGGCAGCATCGGCACCGCGGACGCCGATCGCAGGCTACCACAGACGTTTGCATTGCAATTCGGCGCCGGGGACTGGCTGCGCCTCGCACCCGGTCCATACCTGATCACCTTCAACGAAATCATCAACTTGCCCCGGGACCTGATGGCGCTGGCGCGTCCCCGTTCCAGCCTGCTCCGCTCGGGGGTCGCAATCCACACCGCCGTCTGGGACGCGGGTTACTCGGGACGTTCGCAAGCGCTGCTCACAGTGCATCATCCGAATGGATTCTGGGTCCAGCGCGACGCCCGCATCGCGCAGCTTGTTTTCTTCCCGCTGTCCGGTCGCGATGCGGCAGGGTACCAGGGACGCTATCAAGGCGAGAACCTGTGACTGCGCCGCGTGATGAGTTCCCGGACCCGGAATCCTTGCGTCAACTGGTCATCCACGTGGCGCAAGAGGTCGGCTTTGACCTGGTTCGCATCACCGACGCTTCCGAATTCGGCCGCGACCGGGAGGCCGCCCTACGTCGCATTGATGACGGGTATATGGACGGTTTGCCTTGGTTCACCGCCGCTCGGGTGGAGCGCGGAACGGACCCGGGCGCGTTGGTGCCGGGCGCTCGATCCATAATATCCCTAGGCTTCAACTACTATCCCGGCGATGAGACGTCACGCGCTGATGGTTCGGGCCTGGTCGCCCGTTACGCTAGGGGGAGGGACTACCACCGGCTGTTGAAGCGTCGGATGCGGCGCCTGGTCGTATCCCTGGCTGATCATCCCGCGCTGCAAACCCTCGATGACGCGATGGCGGCACGCTGGTACGTGGATGATGGGCCGATGCTCGATCGTGCAGCCGCAGCCCGCGCGGGACTGGGCTGGTTCGGGAAAAATGGCAACATTCTGAACCCCGCTTTTGGGTCGTGGCTGCTGCTTGGTCAAGTCGTCACCACCCTCCCCATCGCGCCCGATGCGCCCCTGGCCAAAACCTGCGGGCAGTGCGACCGTTGCATCCCGGTGTGTCCAACCGGAGCCATCGTTGCGCCGTACATCGTGGACAATCAACGTTGCATCAGTTACTTGACCATTGAGCACAAGGGCTCCATCCCCGTCCACCTCCGGTCCCTCATGGGCAACTGGGTTTTCGGTTGCGATATCTGCCAGGAGGTTTGTCCGGTCAATCGCAAGGCGATGGCCACGGGCGACCCCAATTTCGGCCGTCAAGACCTCGCCGCGCTGGACCTCATCGAATTGCTGGACATGAGCGAGCCTGAGTTTCGACAGCGATTCGCCGGCACCCCGATAATGAGAGCGAAATGGATCGGGATGCAACGGAACGCCTGCGTAGCTCTGGGGAATATCGGCGGCGCGTCAGCCGTTCCCGCTCTCAAGCGGGCATTGGAGTCCCGTCCACCGTTGGTTAAACAGCATGCCGCCTGGGCGCTGGGGCGCATCGGGGGACCCGAAGCTGCGACCTCCCTGCGAGCGGCGGCCAACACCCAGAAGGATGCAGCGACCCTCTGGGAGATTCAGACGGCCCTGGACGCGTGCGCGTCCGGCTAACCGTTATCCAATGTCGGCGTGTTGGGAGTCGTAGGATGGTTCCGCCCCCGTTCCCCCGACCGCCGGTTGCGATTGCCCGAACGACCCTTACCACCGGACGGCTGCTCGGATATGGGCGCAGAGCCGTTCGAGTCGGGTTCGGTTGCTTCAGGTTTCCGTTCCGGCGCCACGGATGTTCGCGAATTTCGCGAGCGTGCGGTCCCGTTGGCATCTCGGTCCGATGAGCGTCGCCGCCGTTCCCGTTGAGCGTTGGTCCGTTCGGACTCCGCCGCCAACTCCCGGTCAACTTGCATTAAGGCTTGGTCCCGTCCGTCCCGGAGTTTCAGCATCTCCGTTTCCAGAAGAAAGAAATCACCCTTGGACAAAAGGTGCAGATTGCCCTGGAACGCCTTGTGCCAATCTTCAGGAGGCCATTTCCGCAGGTATTCCAGCCGGTATGCAATCAATCCAGCATCAATGTACTGTTCCCTTAGCAGGACAACGTCCGGTTTGATTCCAATGCGATAGGGCCAGGGCGTCTTCCCTTCCTTGACCCAGGGGGTGTTTTTGACTTCTTCGTACGACTTGGTGACAGTTGCGGTCGCGGTGAATACACGCTGACCACTCACGTAGTAGATGATGCGGTCCCCGGGTTCCACCCTCTGGACTTTGCGCCGATATTCAGCCTTCAGGCCCTGCTGTTTAAAACCCAGGTTCTGCGTGATGTCGAAGTTTTGCCCGTTGCAATTAATCATCCAGAAATTATGTGGCATATCTGTATCCCGCAGATTGATAACGCATCCGGAAATTGTAGGCATTTTAGCATAAGACCGGTGCAACGCAGAGTCCGATACATCGGGAACGCATCCCCACTAGGGTCCGGTATGGCTTCCATTGCCTGGAGCACGCCGACCCGGCGGGTTGGCCCAAGGTGCGGGATTTCGTTCACGGCCCGGAGCGTGACCGGCGGCAACAATTGTCGGCAGACTGCTAATGTTGTACCATCCTCTGGCCGATAATCCACATCCGGGAGTGAACCTATGGCCAGCACTGCACAGCGTGAACGCGACATCGCAATCGTGGGGGTCGCCGAGTCCGACGTAATGGGCACGGTGCCCAACAAATCCTCGCTGCAACATCATGCGGAAGCAGCGCACAACGCGCTGGCCGATGCCGGTCTTTCCCTGTCCGACGTCGACGGCCTGATGACCGCCGGCTTCAGCACGTTGGCAACGGCTGAGTATTTCGGATTGCAGCCTTCCTTCACGGACAACACATCCGTCGGCGGCTCTTCCTTTGTGATACACGTTGCTCACGCCGCCGCCGCGATCAGGGCGGGGTATTGCGACACTGTCCTCATCACGCACGGGCAGGCCGGACGGTCCACGCGCGTTCCGGTGCCGCCGGACCGCAACCTGCCGGTGGCGCAGTACGAGACGCCCTACGGCATGATCGGGCAACCCATCAACTACGCCATGGCCTGCACCCGTTACATGCACGAATACGGCGAGGAAAGGACCAGGCAGGCGCTGGCGGAAATCGCGGTCTCCACCCGCAAATGGGCCAACCTGAACCCGGTGGCGTTTATGCACGAAACGCCCATGTCCTTTGACGACTATCACAACTCCCGCTGGGTCGCATGGCCTTTCCACCTGTTCGACTGCTGTCTGGTAACTGACTCGGGCGCGGCCATCATTGTCACCACCGCCGAAAAAGCCCGCAACTGCAGGAAAGATCCGGTCTGGGTGCTGGGCGCCGCCGAAGGTCACGACCACAACCTGATCAGCTTCATGGATGACCACACATCCACGTGGTCGAGGCAAACTGGGCCACGATCCTTGGACCGCGCGGGCCTCACCCACGCCGACATCGACCACACCATGATCTACGACTCTTTCACGT
Source organism: Dehalococcoidia bacterium (assembly GCA_963668585.1). Classification (GTDB taxonomy): domain Bacteria; phylum Chloroflexota; class Dehalococcoidia; order Lucifugimonadales; family UBA3495; genus Bin87. The sequence goes on from OY764869.1 coordinate 3,306,856, forward strand.
ACACCACGTTGGTGACAATCGAAGGCCTGGGATTCTGCGGGCCGGGAGAAGGTCCGGATTTCGTAGCCGACCAACGCACCGCTCCCGGCGGGGAATTCGCGCTGAATACCAACGGCGGCGGCCTGTCCTACTCCCACCCCGGGATGTATGGGAGTTTTCTGCTGGTGGAAGCCGTGCGCCAGTTGCGCGGAGAATGCGGCGAACGCCAAGTGTATCGTAAGGGTTCGGACAACCAGCCGGCAGCCACCAGCATCGTCAACGGCACCGGCGGATCCTTGTCTTCGACCGGTACCGTGGTGCTGGCAACCGGCTAGTCAGGAAGCGAGATGTCCTTTGTAGTAGAATGGAACCGCTGAAAAGCGTTGCTAGATCCTGACAAGCTGTCCGCTACTTGGCGTCCATGGCCGCTGTTGGGCTGTTCATTTGGAGATACTGCTCTTTCCTGCAGACGGATCACGGCATATGCTACGCCACGGTCGCCGTATCTGCCTTGGCTACCGGCAGCAAACAGGACGGTGGCAGGGACGTGCGGCGGCGGCGAGTAGATGCACCCCAGCAATTCTGGGAAGGTGAAGGCGGTTCAATCCTAATCGCCCCGACACGCGAAACCATCAAACTGATCATGGGAAACGACCTAAATTAACAATCGCTTCACTGACCATTACACGACGATTGCCCCGTAGCCGATCACCGGCACCGGGGCATACCATTGGGTCGAAAGAGACCCGAAATTCGTTCTGCGGAACATTTGGAGATATGGACACAGTAATCATTGGCCTGCCGCAATCTGGCAAAACCACGCTTTTCAACGCTCTGACACTGGGAAAATCCGATGCCAGCGGCGCGTCAGGATCTGCTACCGAGATGCACATGGGCGTCGTGAAGGTTCCCGACCCGCGCCTGGAAAGCTTGGCCTCAGTGTACCGCCCGCGCAAAGTTGTGCCGGCGGAGATCAAATACACCGATCTGCCCGGCCCGGAATCCATGGCAAAATCCCAGGGCATCAGCGGACGGTATCGAAACGTCCTGCAATCCGCCACGTCCTTTCTCCTGGTGGTGCGAGCTTTTGCCAACGACGCAGTGCCGCATCCCACCGGGGCTGTGGATCCGGCCCGCGATTTGGAAACGATGCTCACCGAGTTGTCCTTTGCCGACCTGGAGGTTTTGGAACGGGCATCCACCCGCATAGCCGACCAGATGAACAAGACCAAGCCAGCAGACCGACCCACAGTTCTGCGCCATAAGGAGGCGGTCGAAAAGGCTCGGGACGGTTTGTCCAACGGGCTGCCGGTTCGGCTCCAGTCTTTCACTGATTCCGAGCGTGCGTTTCTGGTTAATTATCAACTGCTCACGGAGAAAAACGTGATCGCTGTTTTCAACAACGACGAAGGCGCGGACGATATTCGTATCGCCGACCTCGACGTGGACCCCGATCTGGTACGGGGTGTCGGTGAAGTAAGCATCAGCGCCAGAATCGAGGCCGAACTGGGCTTGATGGACGCGGATGAAGCGGCCGAATTCCGCGCGGATCTTGACCTGGGTGAATCCGCCACGTCGCAGGTCATACATACCAGTTACGATACACTGGGACTGGTGTCGTTTTTGACGGTTGGCGAGGACGAGGTTCGGGCGTGGAGCGTTCCCGGAGGCATCCCTGCGCTGGACGCCGCCGGCGTAATCCACACCGACTTCACCCGTGGTTTCATTCGGGCCGAAGTGATCGCATACGACGACTTCTGCTCTTGCGGGAGCATGGTGCAGGGTCGCAAGGAAGGCCTCCTGCGGTCGGAGGGCAAAACCTACCCGGTTCGCGACGGCGACATCATCAACTTTCTGGTCAACACCTGATGATCGATATTCACCTATACCGTTCCAGAGATTACGACGCTGTCCGCGAGGTATTCAGCCACGCGCAGGACGACTTTGTGCAGAGTTATCTGCACTCCGACGAAGACCGTGCAGACTTCACCGACTATGTCGAGGGCGCGCTGATTCGCGACCTGGCAGATATTCAGCGCAGCTACCTGCAGCATCCGGGCAGCAATTTCTGGGTCGCCGAACGCGACGGCGACACCGTGGGCTGCATTGGAGCCTACCAGCGCAGCCATGAAGAAGCGGAGATCCGTCGGTTGGCCGTGCATCGCGATGTTCGGCGCCTCGGGATTGCGTCGCAACTCCTGGATCACGCGGAAGCATTTTGCCGGGACTGGGGTTATCTGCGCACCATCGCATGGACCTACAACCACATGCCCGGAGCCATCTCATTCCTGCACAACCGGGGTTACCAACGGATCGAGGAGCACGCCTTCCCGCACACCAGCCTGACCCTGTACCTATACGCTCTGGAACTGTAGCGATTGGTCACTATAGCGGCCTCGCCAACTGCTCGACAATCGTAATCACCTTGACAAAATCAGGCATCCAAGTTACTATTAGTAACGATTAACAACTGGATACGCTCCTGGAACCCTTATCCAGACAGGCGGAGGGAACGGCCCTGTGAAGCCTGGCAACCAGTCCCGCTAACCCAGTGGGACCAGGTGCTAAATCCGGCGTCCCACCCGCATCGTCCACAAGGACGCGGCGGAGATGGCATGACGAAAGATGAGGGGAGAACTGCAAAGATGGGCTCTCCCGACATGGGTGAGCTTATATTTTTGCCTCAGCAGTACGTTGTGTTATCACCAGACCCATCGGCATAGGGTCCAAGTCTTTTGGCGTATCCACTACCACACCGGGTAGCTGGTGCTATGAGCGAAATCAGACCGATCACCTGGACGGGCAGCAGCCTTCGATTGCTTGACCAGACGCTGCTGCCCCACGAGCAAACGACGATAACGATTACGGACTACAGGACGGCCGCCACCGCCATCACCGAGATGCGCGTGCGCGGCGCCCCCGCCATCGGCGTAGCCGCGGCCTATGCGATGGTACTCGCCGCCGCCGAATTGCAGTCTCGCGAACGCGACCATTTCATCGGCGCCCTGCGACAGGCCGGTTCTCACGTTGCGGCCGCTCGTCCCACTGCCGTCAACTTGGGGTGGGCCGTCCGTCGAATGCTCCGTGTCGCCGATGCGGAGCCGGACCCGGGCAGTGTCCTGCCCAGACTGGAGGCCGAAGCCCGCTTGATCCAGCAAGAGGACGAGAACATCAACCGTCGCATCGGAGAAAACGGCAGGACGCTGATGCCCGCGGATGGGCAGGGCGTGCTGACCCACTGCAACACCGGAGCGTTGGCAACATCCGCCTTTGGCACCGCCCTGGGAGTGATCCGGGCCGGCTGGGAAGCCGGGGGAAGATTCCGCGTTTTCAACACCGAAACCCGCCCCTGGCTGCAGGGAGCGCGTCTGACCTCATGGGAGTTCCAGCAACTTGGGATCCCTTCGACGCTGGTTGCCGATTCGGCTGCGGGCCTTCTCATGCAGCGCGGGGAGGTTTCCTGCGTGATAACCGGCGCGGACCGCGTCGCCGCCAACGGGGACACCGCCAACAAGATCGGCACGTATTCCCTCGCGGTGCTGGCCCACGAAAACAACATTCCCTTCTACATCGCGGCGCCCACCAGCACCGTTGACCTCGCGATTGCTCACGGGGACAACATTGCCATTGAGGAACGGGCCGACCACGAAGTGACGGGGTACGGCGGAACGCCCATCGCGCCCGAAGGCACGCCGGCGTACAACCCGGCATTCGACGTGACGCCGAACCGATACATCAGCGGCATCGTGACCGAAACCACGGTATGCCGCCCTCCATACACAGAATCTCTCCGCCAGGCAGTGGACGCGGCCTGACCCTGGAACCAAAATGACGACACCCGACATCCAACAGCAGACCCGCCGCCGCATGGCCCGGACCGGCCTGACCGCCAACGATCCGGCGCTGGCCTCACCCGGGTACACGTTGTACGCCCCAATGTCCGGCAGCGGCGAGGTTTACCTGCTGAATGCCGACGGAGTGGTGGCCCACCAGTGGCAGATGCCCTACCCGCCCGGCCTCTACGGATACCTGCTGCCCAACGGCAACCTGTTCTACGGCGGCAAGGTACGCGATGACGGCGGGTGGGACCTTTTCGAAGGATTCAAACGCTTCAAGGGCGGCGTGATACTGGAAGCCGACTGGGATGGCAACATCCTCTGGGAACACCGAGATCCGTACCATCACCACGACGCGCGTCGCACCGAATCAGGCGGATGCATCTACATGACTGTGGAGCGGATGGATGACGCAGCGGCCGCAGAAATTCGGGGCGGCCAGCCAGGCTCGGACACTCGCGAAGAGTACACCGGCATGTGGTGCGATGTTCTGGTGGAAGTTGACACCGCCGGCAACCGCATCTGGGAATGGCACGCTGCGGAACATTTGGATCCTGGCCGGCACGCCGTCACATTCAACGACCTGCGCGACGAGTGGAGCCACGGAAACACTGTTGTACCGCTGTCGGACGGTCGCGTTATGTTCAGTTTTCGCAACATATCCACCGTGGGCATCATTGACAGATCCACCGGCGACATCACCTGGCAACTGGGCGACGACGTTCTCGCTCAGCAGCACGATCCATCGCTCCTCGAAAACGGCAACGTACTCATCTACGATAACGGTTCCCACAGCCGGCACAACCCGTTGCCGCACTCGCGCATCATTGAAGTCGACACGTCAACCAACGAAATCGTCTGGCAATACCGGGACAACCCGCCGTTCAATTTCTTCAGCGCCTACATATCCGGCGCCCGTCGCCTGCCCAATGGCAACACGCTGATCACCGAGGGGCAACCTGGGCGCATTTTCCAGGTGACGCCCGATGGCCGCGTGGTTTGGGAATACATCAACCCGCACTTCGCGACCAACGAGCAGGATTTTGAGGTCAACAGCGTTTTCCGTTCCACGCATTATCTTCGGGAAGAAATCCCGCCATTGAGGTAACTCAGCGGCCACGGCCAGGGATTCTCGGTCACGACCGTCCCTGAAAATCAGGCAAAGGAAATTAGCGTAATGCCCAACCATCCCCAGGCGGAAATAGCCATCATCGGCGGCAGCGGACTCTACGAAATCCAGGGTTTTGCCGAAACCGCCGTGGTGGACATCGACACGCCTTACGGCAAGCCGAGCGATGTCATCACCGTGGGGGAACTGTTGGACGTGCCCGTGGCCTTCCTGCCACGGCATGGACGCGGACATCGCGTCAGCCCGACCGAACTGCCTTTCCGCGCCAACATCTACGCGCTCAAAACCCTGGGCGTCAAACGCATCGTATCGGTCAGCGCCGTGGGGAGCCTGCAGGCCAGGCTGGAGCCACAGCACCTCGTCGTGCCGGACCAGTTGATTGACCGGACCCGTTCATTGCGTCCCAGCACGTTCTTCGAGGGCGGCGCCGTGGCCCACATATCTTTTGCGGAACCCTTCTGCCCCAATGTCAGCAGGGTGATCTCCCAGGGCGGCACCGGCCAGGGCATCCCCACCCACAATGGCGCGACCATGGTGGTGATGGAAGGCCCCGCTTTCTCGACCAAAGCAGAATCGGAGATGTACCGCGCTTGGGGCGGCGACCTCATCGGGATGACGGCCCTGCCCGAGGCCAAACTCGCCCGCGAAGCCGAAATCTGCTACGGGACCATGGCCTGGGTGACGGACTACGACTGCTGGCATCCCGACCACGACGCGGTGACGGTGGACATGGTGGTGGAAAACCTGATCGCCAACGTGGCCAACAGCAGAATCATCCTGCGCCACATCATGCCCATGCTGGCTGAACTGGATCCCTGCGAATGCCAGACCGCGTTGACCAACGCCATCATCACCGAGCGTAGCATGATACCCGACGAAGTGCGCCGACGGCTGCGGCCCATCGCTGGCAAGCACCTGGATCCGCCACCAACTGCGAACTCATAACTTCGTGATCCCTTATTCAATGGAACCATTGCCACAACCGAAACGCTGAGCCCGGAAAGACTGGGACTTACGCTTGACTTCGACAGGAGGTAAATCAATGCCACGACAGAATCCAGGGGAACCCTACTACCGCGTCGATTCTCCCGAAGCGCTTCAAATCCTGAACGCGGACCCTGAAGGCACGGTCGTAATAGACGTGCGCAGGGACGACGAATGGGTCACCGGTCATGCTTCGGGCGCGATTCACATCAATGTTGACGACCTGCCCGGTCGTATGGATGAAGTGCCCGAGGACAAGAAACTGCTGTTCATCTGTGCCGCCGGAGTACGCAGCGGCCTCGCTTGCGAACTCGCCGCAGCCATGGGCTTCGATTCCGAGAATCTCTACAACGTGGACGACGGCACCCCCGCTTGGATCGGCGCCGGCAACCCGACGTCCTACGGCCAAGATCCGTAACTCACCACGTATCCACACTACTTCAGGTCCGCCATCCTTACGGACGCCGACAACCGGGGGTCTTTCATCGAGAGACTATTGGAAATTCTGGCGTTCTCACGAGTGGCGCACTGACAACCTTACAAAACGAGAGGTAAAACGATTTGACTGTTCAAAAAACCCAAGGCGACGTGAAAGACCTGTCCCTGGCCGGCGCCGGCGTTGACCGCATCCGCTGGGCCGCCCGCGAAATGCCCGTCGTCAACATGATCACCGAGCGATTCCGCGCCGAGCAACCGTTGGCCGGTATGCGTATGGCCGCGTGCCTCCACGTCACCACCGAAACTGCCAACCTCGCCATTGCCCTGAAGGCCGGTGGGGCTGACTTGGTGGTCTGCGCCAGCAATCCGCTGAGCACCCAGGACGAAACCGCCGCCGCGCTGGTGCAGGAGTACGGGATTCCCACCTACGCCATCAAGGGCGAGGACAACGAAACCTACTATCAGCACATCAACGCGGTTCTGGACCACGCTCCCAACGTCACCATGGACGACGGCGCCGACCTGGTGGGCATCCTGCACAAGGAACGGAGCGACCTGCTCTCCAACGTGATCGCCGGCACCGAAGAAACCACAACGGGCGTGGTGCGCCTGACCGCCATGGCCGCCGACGGCCAGCTTAAGTACCCCATCATCGCGGTCAACGAAGCTGAAACCAAGCATTTCTTCGACAACCGTTACGGTACGGGCCAAAGCACCCTCGACGGTATCACCAGGGCCACCAACATCCTTTGGGCCGGCCGTCGCGTCGTCATCGGTGGCTACGGATGGTGCGGCCGTGGTGTTGCGTCTCGGGCGCGTGGCATGGGAGCCCATGTCATCGTCACCGAGATCAACCCGGTCCGGGCGCTGGAAGCCGTGATGGATGGTTTCCAGGTGATGCCCGGCATCGAAGCTGCCAAGGTCGGCGAGGTGTTCATCACGGTCTCCGGCGGTTGGCACGTCATCGGCAAGCAGCACATGGAAGTCATGCCCGACGGCGCCATCATCTCCAACAGCGGACACTTCAACGTCGAAATCGACATTCCGGCGCTGGAAGCCATGTCAGTGAGCCATCGCGAGGTTCGCCCATTCGTTGAGGAATATCAGATCACCGACGGCCGACGCCTCTATCTCCTCGGCGAGGGTCGACTGATCAACCTGGCAGCCGCCGAGGGCCATCCGTCCGCAGTCATGGACATGAGCTTCGCCAACCAGGCCCTGAGCGCCGAGTACCTGGTGAAGCGCCATCAGGAACTCTCCAATGGCGTCCACGTGGTGCCACGGGAAATCGACGCTGAAGTCGGACGCCTCAAACTCGAGACCATGGGTATCAGCATCGATTCCCTCACCGCGGAGCAGACTGCCTACAACGAAAGCTGGGAAGAGGGAACCTAGCCATCCCCGGCACAGACAACAATGGGGCGAACGGTCATTCGCCCCAACACTGCCATCGATCAATGTAAATCCAGGAGGAAACCTACAAATGCCAATACGATTCATGACTTCGCCCAAGTACCTGCTCACCTCCGAGTCGGTAACTGAAGGGCACCCTGACAAGGTGTGCGACCAGATCTCCGACGCCGTCCTGGACGCGGCCTTCGCTGTGGACCCCATGAGCCGCGTCGCCTGCGAGACCGTCGCCGGTAAGAATCTCATCATGGTCACCGGCGAAATCACCACCAAGGCCGAACTGGACTTCGACGCCATCACCCGCAAGACACTGCTGGAGATCGGCTACACCGACGTCAAGTACGGCATCGACGGCAACTCCTGCGGCGTTATCCGTAACGCCAGCCAGCAGTCGCCCGACATCAACGCCGGCGTCAGCACCGCGCTTGAAGCCCGCAACAACGGCGCAACCGCTGCCGACGCCCGCCGCGCCACCGGAGCGGGCGACCAGGGCATGATGGTCGGTTTCGCGTGCAACGAAACGGACGGGCTGATGCCCATTACCGTTGACCTGTCGCACCGGTTGGTGGAGCGGTTGGCCAAAGTCCGCAAGGACGGGACTCTGCCCTATCTGGGCCCCGACGGAAAGTCCCAGGTCACCGTGGAATACCGCTACGGCAAGCCCCACCGAGTCGATGCCGTGGTCATAAGCTCACAGCACGACGACGCCGAAGACCGGGCGGCATTCACCGAAAAAATCCGCGCCGACGTCATCGAACACGTCATCAAGCCCATCGTGCCGGCCAATCTGTTGGACGCCGACACCAAGTATTACGTCAATCCCAGCGGCTGGTTTGTGGTCGGCGGCCCCCAGGGCGACACCGGCTTGACCGGACGCAAGATTCTGGTGGACACCTACGGCGGTATCGCCCGCCACGGCGGTGGCGCGTTCTCCGGCAAGGACCCGACCAAGGTTGACCGCTCGGGCGCGTACGCAGCCCGCTACGTGGCCAAGAACATCGTGGCCGCCGGTTTGGCCGACCGCGTCGAGGTGATCGTGTCCTACGCCATCGGCGTATCTGACCCGATTTCCGTAGCGGTGGAGACCTTCGACACCAACAATATCGACAACGATACCATCGAAGCGTTGGTGAATGAACACTTTGATCTGCGCCCCGGCGCAATCATCGAGGACCTGGAACTCCGCCGGCCCATCTACCGCAATACGGCTGCCTACGGACACTTCGGTCGCACCGACATCGATCTCCCCTGGGAGCGTACCGACAAAGCCGAGTTGCTCAAAAAGGCAGCCGGCACGTTGGCCGGAACCGCCGGCGACTAGCCCTACCAACAGTTTCGCTCTCCCTCGTGCGCGCCCTTCGCCCTCAGCGGTGGAGGGCGCATTTTTATCATGTCAGTCGGGAGTAGCCTGTTTCCCGTGCCATGTGAACCTGGCGCGGCATCATTCGCCAAATGTCGCAATCCAACGCACGACGGCCGCCGACCCGGTCCCGGTAGAATTGCCGCGACACTCATGGCCGGCAAACCGAAACCGGCGTTGGACTGATCATGGATAAAGTGCTCCCAATTCGCAGGTTTGTCTCGTGGGTCATAGACCGGTTGCTGTTCTTCGCAGCCGGCGCGGCAGTCCTCTACCTGATTCAGGAACTGGACAGTCGGCTGGGTATCAGCGGGCCTAAATCCGTGAACGTGGACTTGCAGAGTCTGTTGACGGTTCAGGCGCCGCTGGCTTTGGTCGTCACCTATGCCCTTTGGATGCTGATAATCATCAAATTCGGTCAGCCGGGCCGCAGACTGACTGCCACCGAGGTCCGGCAACATCGCGGAGGATCCGCCGGCAGGCTGAGGATGCTGGTGCGCACCATCATCAAGATTCCGCTGCACCTCTCCCTGATTGGCCTCATAATCGACGCGGTTTTCATCCTGCGCGACCAACGCGAGAGGCGTTCGATCCCCGACATTCTGGCAGGAACCGTGATTGCCCAACGCCGGCGGTGACGCCATGCCGGTATGCTAGAATTGCTCCATGACCGCCCCGATAAAGTTCGGCACCGACGGATGGCGAGGGATCATCGCCGATGATTTCACCTTCGCAAACGTGGCCCGCTGTTCCCAAGGATTGGCCGACTATCTGCGCGCCGACGGTTCGGCCGGGCGCGGGCTGGTTGTAGGCTACGACACCCGGTTCGCATCGCGGGATTTCGCTGAGACGGTCGCGTCGGTGGTGGCCGGCAACGGCATCAATGTATATCTCTGCCGCCAGGTCGCTCCGACCCCTGTGGTCAGCCACCAGGTGGTGCAGCGCGGCGCGGCCGGCGGCGTGGTCATCACGTCGAGCCATAATCCCGCTGCGTGGAGTGGCTTCAAATTCAAAACCTCCCAGGGCGGCAGCGCCAGCCAGGCCGTGACAGATGTGCTGGAAATGTGCATCGAGTCCGGCGGGGCGCCCAAGTCCATGACGATCGATGAAGGCCGCGCTGCCGGTTTGATTATGGACGTTGACCCGGCGCCCGATTATCGAACGGCCATTGCTGGCCTCGTCAACCTGGACGCCATTCGGAACGCCGGCCTGACGGTCTTCGTTGACTCCATGCACGGGGCCGGCGCCGGCTACATCACCGACCTGCTGCGAGGGGGCGCCACCACCGTCACGGAACTGCGCGCTGAACCCAATCCGGCATTTCCCGGGATGGCGCAACCCGAACCCATCGCACACAACCTCAATGGCCTGTGTCGGCGTGTTCCGGAGGACGGGGCAGACGCCGGCCTGGCGCTGGACGGCGATGCAGACCGCATTGGCCTGGTGGACGAGACCGGACGCTTCGTAAGCACCCTTGAGGTGTTCTCCCTGCTTGCTTTCTATCTCTTGGACCGGGGAGAACGCGGCCCGCTCGTCAAAGGGGTAACCGCTTCGTTAATGCTGAATAAGCTTGCTGAACGCTACGACGTGCCGATCGCCGAAATGCCCGTCGGTTTCAAAAACATCGGGCCACGCTTTCTGGACGACAACGCGATTTTGGGCGGGGAAGAGAGCGGTGGATACGCGTTCAGGGGACACATTCCCGAGCGCGACGGCATCCTGAGCGGCCTGTGCCTGTTGGAATGTATGGCAACCGGCGGGCTGACCGCTTCCGGCATGGTCAGACGCCTGTTCGAAACCGTGGGAGAGCATCACTACCAACGGCGAGACGTGAACTTCGACCCAGCCACCCGTGCCGCAATCATCGAACGGCTGACCAGCGCTCCGTTGACGGAGATTGCGGAGATGCCGGTTCGCGGAATGGACGAAATCGACGGACGCCGCTGGCTGCTCGACGCCGGATGGGTCGCCGCCCGATTCTCCGGCACGGAACCACTGCTACGAATCTACTGCGAGGCAGACAGCGCCGCCAATGTCACCCGAATACTGGACGCGATGCAGACGCACCTGGGCGTCTGACATTGAAACCAGAGAGCGAAAACAGACGTATCTAGCAATGAGGGGATCATGGAGCATGCCAGCCCATTGCGTCGTTTGTCTGCCGACATCCTTGACGGGGTGTTGTTTTTCCTCATGCTTGTCATCGGGTACATCATCTGGTGGTTGATCGTCCTCGCCCGTGGACAAACTCCCGGAAAGCAACTATTGGGGATATATGCTGAAAAGCGCGACGGGGGAGAGGCCGGTTGGGGTACCATGTTCGTGCGGGAAATCGTCAAAGCGGTGGCGCACGCTTTCGTGATTGGCTTCTTCGCCGACGCCATTCTACTGCTGATGGACGATGCGGAACATCGCTCGTTGTCTGATCGCGTGGCCGGAACGGTAATCCTTCGCCGGTGAAGTCTGCCCGCCGTATGCTGCCTGTACTTGGAATCTCACGCCCCTAAACCCATCCGATGCCGGTCCTACAGGAGGTGAGCAAATGACGATTCCCGCGAGTTCCCCGGATACTGCTCCCAGCATCATTGAGCGCATCTCCGCCCACCGTACCATCCTGATTGCGGTGGCCATCGCTGGGGTCGCGTATGGGATTGCGATAGTCGGCGCGCTGTTTGCCCGCAACGCCACGGGCATCGACGCTGTCAACAGGTTCGTCGAACTGCTATCCGGATCATCAGGAGAAGGCCTCGGCAGCCTGGGCCTCAAATTGGGGTTCGCCTACGCAGTAGGCGCCGCCTCCGCCGTCAACCCATGCGGATTCGCCATGCTGCCTGCCTATTTGGGCCTTTACGTCAGCGGCGGTAACCGAGACCAGGAACGACAGCAACCGTCGCGACTGGTGTTCAGGGCGATTGTGGTTGGCCTGTCCGTCTCGGCAGGGTTCGTGGTCCTGTTTGGCGCCGTGGGTCTCGTTCTGGGTCTCGGTTCCCAGGCGGTGGTGATCAAAGCGCTGCCATTTGTCGGTCTGACAGTTGGGATCCTCCTCGTCGGAGCCGGCGCCTACATGGCGGGCGGCGGCAAAATCTACACGAGCCTGGCCCAGCGCGCGGCGGCGCGTGTTGGCGACCCGAACCAGCTGAACATTCCAGGATACGGTTTGTTCGGGGTCAGCTACGGATTGGCCTCCCTGAGTTGCACGCTGCCGCTTTTCCTGGCGGTGCTGGGTGTGGGGGCGGGCTTTTCGTCGAGTTTCCTGGAAACCCTGAGCCAATTCGTGCTGTACGCGGCCGGGATGGGCAGTGTCATCATGGTTCTCACGCTGGGCATGGCGGTGGCGCGAACCGTATTGATTCGTTGGATGCGTGCGGCGCTGCCCTATGTCGGCATAGTGGGAGCGTGGCTCATGGTGCTGGCCGGTGTGTATATAGTGTTCTATTGGCTGACCATCGGCGACGTGCTGTAAAAAGCAAAGGGGCGACCAACAAGGTCGCCCCGAAAAATTGGCCCGTGGTTGAGGAACTTACCGCTTGGTGTACTGCGGCGCGCGGCGGGCTCGCTTGAGACCGTACTTCTTGCTTTCCTTCACCCGCGCATCGCGCGTGATGTATCCAGCCCGACGCAATCCGGCCTTGAGGGATGGATCTGAGACGACCAGTGCGCGGGCAATTCCGTGGCGTATGGCCTCGGCCTGCGCGTTCACACCGCCTCCCTTGACCTGAGCCTGCACCCGGAACCGTCCAACGGTTCCCGATACCGCGAAGGCGTCTCGGATCGTTGACTGCCAGGGGAGCCAGTTGAAGTACTCCTCCATGAGCTTGTCATTCACGATGATCGCGGTGCCGTCATCCGGATACAAACGCACCTTGGCAATCGCCGATTTGCGGCGACCTGTGCCATAGAAATATTGTTGCGGTTCAGTTTGCAACACCATTCGTTAACCTGCCTTTAGATCCCAAAAAGTGTGGAGGAAGTCCGCGCCTACTCGGCGGCTCCCACCTGAGCCTCGTGAGGATGTTGGTCGCCTGCGTAAATGCGCAGACGACGCATCATTTGGCGCCCCTGTTTGTTCGAAGGAACCATGCCTTTGACCGCCAGATAAACCACTCGTTCCGGTCTCTGTTCCATCATGTCACGCATCAGGAATGTCTTGAGGTTGCCAACATATCCGCTGTGCCGGTAGTACATTTTCTGCATCAATTTCCGGCCGGTGATCCTCACCTTGTCGGCGTTGATCACAACGACGTGGCAACCCGTAATGACGTGGGGAGTATAGGTTGGCTGATCTTTGCCTTGCAATGCGATCGCCACTTGCCGGGCCAAACGGCCCAGGCTGATACCGGTGGCATCAATAACTCGCCACTGGTCGGGCACGTCGGCGGCTTTTGCGAAGTAAGTGCTAGTACGTTTCATGTTGGCCTTCTGTTGCCAGCAGGTGGTCGTATCGCGGATAGCGAACCGATTTTAGACACAGACCTTTGGCTGGGAGAGTGTGAATTTGTCGTTGGAGTTGAGTCCGTCCCGCCAAGGCTTCGGCCATGGCGTGGACCGGCAGTTTTCCTTTTCCTATTTCCACCAGAACAGCGTTCGCTTTCCTGATTTGGTACCGGAGAAACCCGTTGGCAGCACAATCCACGATGATCACCCCCGGCATGGCCGGGTGATCGTTCACCTCCCAGCGGGAAACACTCCGCACCGCGCTCTTGTCCCCAGGATGACCGGTAGCTATTTGCCGGAAATCCCTCGTGCCAAGCAGGCTCGATGACGCTGTTCGCATATTTGTCAAATCTAGTGGGGTGGTCTCCAAGTGATGTGTGCGACGTAACAGGGGCGACGGCGTTGTTCGGTTTAGGATGCTGTACCGATATTCCCGAAAAGTGGCGCTGTACCGTGCGTGAAACTCCAAAGGGATCTCGCAGGCAACATTGACACGGATAGGCTCGGGAAGATGGTAGTTCAAACCGGAAATGAACACATGGGATTCTAGCGCGCTGTCAGTGATGAAATCCACCACCTGCCCACAGGCATGGGCGCCTGCATCGGTACGGCTTGCACCTCGGATCCTACGATTGGTTCCGGTGAGGTTGAAAATCGCTTTCTCCAGTTCCCCTTGTATGGTGGGAGCGTTGGTTTGAAATTGAAAACCGGCGTAGTCCGTTCCCTCATAGGACACCACCAACGCGATGCGCCGGACTTGCCCATCTGCGGCGTTGGACAATGTCATACTTGGTTACTTGCTACGGCGGTTCTTTTTAACACTCGATGTTGGTGACAGTAGAAATCCAGGCGGTTCTCGTGATGGGCCAACCCAATCACACCAACTCAATGACGGCCATCGAAGCCCCATCTCCCTGGCGCGGCCCCAATTTTATGATGCGTGTATAACCGCCGGGGCGTTCCGCGTAGCGGGGGCCCAGTTCATCGAAGACCTTGGCCACCGCCTTTTTGTTGGGAACCTGACTCAACGCCACGCGTCGGTTATGCAAGGATCCCTTTTTCCCGTGGGTGATCAGCTTTTCGGCCATCACCCGGGTTTCCTTGGCTTTTGCCAGGGTGGTGGTGATACGTTCGTGCTGGATCAGATCAGAGGTCAGACCGCGCAGCAGTGCTTTTCGCTGGTCCTTGTACCGGCTGAGTTTGCGTCCGGCAACGCGATGGGAAGCCATGTTCAGTCTCCGTCGTCGTAGTCTAGATCATCGTCATCGGGGTCGAAGACCAGCGAACCACCGGTCAAGTCCCCGTCGCCGTCGGCAAAATCCTGCGTCGTGCCGTCGCCCGCCGTGCCGGAGGGAGACACGCCGAGTTCGGCCAACTTGCCCTGCAGTTCTTCCAGTGATTTTTGCCCAAAGTTGCGGATATTCAGCAGGTCGTCCGCGCTCAAATCCAGGACCTGTCCCACCCGATCCAGTTTGGCCCGCTTCAGGCAGTTCAGGGTTCGGGACGACAGATCCAGACGCTCGATGGGCATCAGATATACCTCTGACGCCACCGACAAGTTCGTCGGGTCCAGCGGCACGTCGCCTGGCCGACTCAACTGGTTGAACATGAAGAAATGCTGAACCAGGTTGTCGGAGGCCTCCTGAATCGCGGCCAACGGCGTGATGGCGCCATCGGTCCAGACCTGAAGGATAAGGCGTTCCCAGTCGGTCTGCTGGCCAACCATCATCCGTTCAACGGAGTACTCCACCTTTCTGACGGGATTGTAGATGGCATCCACCGGCAGCACCCCAACCGGCAACCCTGCCATGCTATCGCCCTGCGCCACCTGCTGGTAGCCCTTTCCGGATTCTACGTTGAACTCAATCGAGAGTTCGACGTCCGGGCTGTCCAGGGTCGCCAAGTGCAATTCGGGGTTAACGATCTGAAAGTCGCTGGCGGTGGAGATGTCGCCGGCACACACCCGACCCTCGCCGTTCACGTCGAGGCGCATCTTGCCTGGCCGCTTGGACAGCGCGTGGATCCGGATGCGTTTCACGCTCAACAGGAGGTCCATGACCTCCTCTTTCACGCCTGGGATAACGGTGTATTCGTGCGGGACGTCTTCAATCTTGACCCATGTCACCGCCGTGCCCTGAATCGAGCTGAGCAGAAGACGCCGCAACGGATTGCCCACCGTGGTGGCGAATCCGCGCTCCAGCGGTTCAAGAGCAACGCACGCGTAGGTATCGGAACTCTCGATGACCCTGATGGCCGGCGTGGGTATTTCGGGTTCGGTTTCCCGAACCGGCGGGAGAATCTGGGGATTTAGCATTCAGTTGCTACCTTGAGTAATACTCGACGATGAGGCGGGAGTTGATGGTCTCAGGAAGTTCGTTATCCGGTGGCAATGAAACCACCTCGCCTTCCATCTTGGTGAGATCCAACGTCAACCAGGTGGGGAGGGTTCGCCGGGGCAGACCGTCCGTCCGGTCAGCGAAGAACTCCCTACGCTTGGAAGTCTCCGTCCAGGCAATGGTTTGACCAGGATTCACCAAAAAAGACGGGATGTCGGTTTTGCGGCCGTTGACTGCGAAATGTCCATGTTGCACCATCTGGCGAGCCTGTTTGCGAGAGTCCGCGAAACCGAAATGGTAGATCACGTTGTCCAAGCGGCGTTCCAGAGTGCGGAGGAGGTTGTTACCGGAGATGCCCGGCGCATTGAACGCATCGGTCATGTACTTCCGGAACTGGCTTTCCATGATCCCGTACATTTGGCGAGCCTTCTGTTTCTCACGAAGGTGTACACCATAGTCTGATACACGACGCCTGCGGTTGCCACCGCCCCCGGGTGGAGTATGGCGGCGTTCGATAGCGCACCGCGGCGAGAAACAGCGATCTCCTTTGAGAAATAGCTTTTCGCCAGCGCGGCGGCACAAGCGGCATGATGGTCCGGTATATCTGCCCATTTCAGTCTTTCCGTTGGTGGTGGCAATCGAGCGTTCCAGCCAGGCCAGCGGCGCTCGTCAATTCTCTAGTGAGTTACACTCTGCGGCGTTTCGGCGGCCGAACACCGTTGTGTGGGATCGGGGTGACGTCCCTGATGCTCGTAACGTACAGCCCGGCGCCCTGCAGGGCGCGTATCGCCGGTTCTCGACCCGAGCCTGGCCCTTTGATGTAAACGTCAATGTTCCGCATGCCCATGTCGACTCCGCGACGCGCAGCCTGTTCGGCGGCACGTTGGGCCGCGAAGGCGGTTCCTTTGCGGGAGCCTCGGAAGCCGACCGTTCCTGCGCTGGTCGATGCCACTACATTGCCATCCGGGTCTGTCAGACTGACCAGTGTGTTGTTGAACGTCGAGTATATGTAAGCGCGTCCCTGCGGGATCGAACGGCGTTCCCGTCGGCGAGTTCGTGGTCGGGGCATACTTGGATTCCTCTCGGGCTGGATGTCGGTTCCGCCGCTGCGGACGGGATCCGACGGTGTCTATCTATTTCTTTCCACCGGTGCGGCGACCGCGTCCGGCGACGGTGCGACGTGCGCCCTTGCGCGAACGGGCATTGGTGCGGGTCCGCTGGCCGTGTACCGGGAGGTTCCTGCGGTGACGCAGTCCACGATAACTGCCGATGTCGATCAGGCGGCGGATGTTCTCGTTGTTCTCACGCCGCAGGTCGCCCTCGGTGATATAGTCTTGGTCCACAATCACGCGGATGCGGTCCAACTGCTCCTCGGACAATTCGCTCATGCGGGGAGGCATGTCCATGTCCAGATTCGCTTTGCCGACAATTTCGATGGCCTTGGTCGGGCCGATTCCGTAAATGCTGCGCAACGCAACATGCGCTCGCTTCCGGTCCGGTACGTCAACTCCGGCTATTCGAACCATAACTGTTCACCTCTATTTCGGAAGGACTTTCCACGCGCGGTTGCCACACCACTCGTAAGACCGATACACACAAGCCAACTAACCCTGACGCTGTGCGTGTTTGCTGTTAACGCAAATTATGCGCACTCGGCCTTTGCGCCGGATAATCCGGCACCGGTCACAACGCGGTTTTACTGAAGCTGATACTTTCATAGCGAACCTCCCTGGCGGTTACTTGAACCGGTAGGTGATGCGCCCACGGCTCAGGTCGTAAGGAGACAACTCCACCAATACGCGGTCACCGGGCAGCACACGGATGAAGTGCATCCGGATTTTCCCGGATATATGCGCCAATACCTGGTGATCATTGGGCAGCTCCACGCGAAACATCCCATTCGGGAGCGCTTCGGTTACCTGAGCTTCAACTTCGATCGCTTCTTTTTTAGCCATAAATCTGCCTGCTTCCGTTGCGGCGATTCGGCGACGAACTTCCGCAGCGTGTTCTAGTTCGATCAATCGTGACCGGTTAGGATTTTCGGTCCGTCCTGGGTTATCGCCAATGTGTGCTCGAAATGGGCGGAGAGAGCGCCGTCGGCCGTAACCACGGTCCAGTCATCTCCAAGGATCTGAGTGTTCTCGGTACCCAGGTTCAACATAGGTTCAATGCAGATGCACATCCCCGGCCTCAGCAGGACGCCTTTGCCGGCTTCGCCGTAGTTCGGCACCTGCGGGTCTTCATGCAGGAATCGACCAACACCATGCCCCACGAACTGCCGGACCACACCGTAGCCCCGGGTTACTGCGAAACCTTCGACCGCTGCGCCAATGTCTCCGATGCGATTGCCAGGTTGTGCGGCGGCAATCCCTTCGAAAAGGCTGGCTTGAGTATCATCCATCAGGCGTTGGGCTTCTTCGCTGACCTCACCAACCGCAACGGAAACAGCGGCGTCGCCGATAAATCCGTCGATGGTAGCTCCAACATCCATTTTGATGATATCGCCCTGCTTCAATACCCGCTTTCCCGGGATGCCATGGACGATTTCTTCGTTGACCGAAGCGCAGATCGCGGCCGGGAAGCCTTGGTATCCAAGGAACGTCGGTACAGCGCCCATGCTCCTGATGTTTCGGTCAGCGATCCGGTTGAGGTCACCCGTCGTGATTCCCGGTTCGACCGAGCGCTTCAGCAACCCGAGGGTGGCTCCGACGATCGCGCCAGCCCTTTCCATGGCTTCTAACTCGCGGCGGGATTTGATCGTGATCCCACCGGAGTACGATGAAGGAGAATTGGAAGCTGTTTTCCTTTTAGGCTGATGTTCCACCATTATGATTATACCTTAGCCGTCAAGCCCAGCGCGCTCATCACGCACCGATTGACCGTTTCGACCGGGCTGTTTCCCACAACACCTGCAAGCAGACCGGCATCCCTGTAATACTCGAGAACCGGCGCAGTCTCCGCGTGGTACACAGCCAGCCGGTTAGCCACAGCGTCCGGAGTATCGTCGGCACGCTGGTAGATTTCTCCGCCGTCTGCGCAGTCATCGCAGCGTATCGGCGGTTCCCCGGTCGCGGCGTCGCGCGCGAAGGGTTTCTGGCAGACTCGACAAATATATCGATTGCTGAGCCGGCGAATCAGTTCGTCATCCGGCACACTGATATGGATGACCCGATGTAAGCACTTGCCCTGTCGCTCCAGGGCGGAATCCAGCGCTCGTGCCTGGTTGGTGTTGCGGGGAAATCCGTCCAGCATGAACCCGTCCCTTTCCCTCATCAACCCGATCCGCTCCAGGACCATGTTTATCGTAACATCATCCGGGACTAATTCCCCCCGGTTCATGTATCCACGAGCCAGCTCTCCCAACTCCGTTCCGTTCGCAAGATGGTGACGAAACAGGTCGCCAGAGCTCACGTGCTCAATGCCCATTCGTTCCCTGAGCAGTTGCGCCTGGGTTCCTTTGCCCGCGCCCGGCGGCCCAAACAGCACGATCCGCAGATTTTCCGAGGCGTTGATCTCGGTCATCGCAAAAATCCCTCGTAGTTCCGCATCATCAACTGCGCCTCCAACTGACGCAGCGTATCCAAGCCAACACCGACCATAATCAGCAGACTGGTGCTGCTCAAGGCAATGGCTTCAACGTTGGTGATAAGTGATGCGATGTACGGCACAATGGCGATAAATCCCAGGAACAGAGCGCCACCCAGCGTCAGCCGCACGATGACACGGTTCAGGTAATCCTGGGTTGGCCGCCCCGGACGAATGCCAAGGACAAACCCTCCGTTCCGTTGCAGGTTTTCGGCGATGTTCTGCTGTTGAAACACCACCAGGGTGTAGAAGAATGTGAATGCGACCACCAGGATGAACGCCAACACCCAGTAGACCGGGCCAGTGGGACTGAGCGCGGTTTGCATGCTGGCCGCTATATTGCCGAGGAGTCCGCCAGCAGAGCTAAGATACTGGGCCACCGTACCGGGCAGGATGACAATTGAAAATGCAAATATCAGCGGGATCATTCCTGCGGAGTTAATACGCAGCGGTATATAGGTCGAACCCGATTGACGATACATCTGCCCGCCCCGGAAGATGCTGCGCCCATATTGTACAGGGATCCGCCGATGGGCTTCGTTGAACACCACAATCAGCGCGATGATCAGCAGTCCGATCAAGGCGAAGAAGAAGATTCCGATGATGTTGTCGCGGTCGAGGAATCCGGTGGCTAGCAGCCCAGGGAAGCCCACCACGATGCCAGCGAATATGATCAGCGATATGCCGTTGCCGATTCCACGTTCGGTGATCAGTTCACCGAGCCACACCAGGAACATCGTTCCTGCGGTCATCGACAACACCGCGGCGATCGTGGGCAGGAATGCGTCGCCGGTAAAGCCCACGTTCGTGAGAACATTGGCCTGTTGCAGCAATATCAATTGTGCGAACGCCTGAGCGATTGCAATCGGAACCGTCCCCCAGTGGGTCATGCGGTTCATCTTGATCCGCCCTGCCTCACCTTCGCGCGACATGTTTTGCAATGCAGGGATCACCGGGGTCAACAACTGCATAATGATGGACGCCGTGATGTAGGGGAAAACCCCCAGCGCCACGATGCTCATCCGCCGCAGCGCCCCGCCGGAGAACAGGTCCAGGAAGCCCAGCAACTGGTTGTTGCTGAACAGGTTTTCAAGGGCTCCGGCGTCCAGGCCCGGTATTGGAATGTGGGCCACCAACCGATAGAGGGCCAACATACCCAAAGTGAAGAGGATCTTGGCCCGCAGGTCCGGAACGCTGAACGCGTCGATTGCCGCCTGTACCAGCCTCGGCCACCTGCCGCCGCCCTGAACCTCAGATTGGATCATGCCTTTTCTTTCCCGAGCCTGACGTAACGGAGTACGAGCCTAGATTTCTTCAACAGAGCCGCCGGCGGCTTCGATCTTGGCTCTCGCGGAAGCGGTGAATTTGTGAGCCACCACCGTCAGAGGGTGACTCAGGTCGCCGTCGCCCACTACTTTGACCGGCAGGCTCGTCCTGCGGACAATACCCAACCCATGCAACAGTTCGGGCGTAACCGTCGTGCCAGTAGCGAATCGTTCATCCAGCGTACCGAGATTCACCAATTCATAATAGGTCTTGTACCGGTTGTTGAACCCCCGCTTCATGGGCAGACCCTTGATCAAGGGCAATTGACCACCCTCGAATCCGGGCCGGACGCTTTTGCCAGACCGGGATTTCTGACCTTTCAAACCCCGACCGGCATAGCTCCCGCCGCCGGCCGCGTCGCCTCTTCCGACCCGTTTCCGGTTGCGGCGCGCTCCCTTGGGGGGCGATACTTCGTGCTCCATCATAGTAACGACTGCGCTCCAATGCTGGCGGAGGGCCATCAGGCCCAGGGCCACAGTTATTCTACTTCTTCAACGACAACCAGGTGTTGAACCTTCTTCACCATCCCCATGATGGTCGGGCTATCATGGTGCACCACTGAATGGTTGAGCCGCTTCAATCCCAGGGATTCCACGATCCTGCGCTGGTAGGACGGCCGACCGATACAGCTTTTTTTCCAAGTGATTTTAATCTGGGACATAATTTTTTCCTGTTGTCCGTTTGATACCGGAGACAGTCCGGCGATCAAACGGCCCCGTATTGCTATCCGGTTATTCTGAGCCCGCCGGTTCCGCAGCGGCGCTGTCCGTGGTTTGCGCGGGCGTTTGGTCCGTCGCTGGAGAACCCGGGACATCGGAGACAGCGACTGCGGTTTCCACGGGCGCCTGGGTTCCGGTGCCGGGTGCCGCAGTTTCCGCCGCCGGTGCCGGCGGTATTTCCGATTGCGCATCAGCCGCCTGCCCGTCAGCGGGCGCGTCGGTGGGCGTAGTCGCGGGCGCGGCGGCTGGAATTACGGCTGCGTCCGTAACGGCTGCAACCTCGGGTTCCGGCTTATTGAGCCCCAACCGGTTCGCGCGCTCAGTCTCAGGATCCCGCAACTGACCCAACGCCTCCATGGTCGCCTGAACGATGTTGATTGGATTGCGAGAGCCCAAAGATTTGCCCACCACGTCCTGAACACCGCCCAATTCCAGCATAGCGCGCATTGCGCCAGCCGCGATGATTCCAGTGCCCAACGGAGCCGGCTTGATGATCACAATGGACGCGCCCTTGCGGACGGAGATTTCGTGGGGGATCGTGCTGCCTTTGATGGGGATGGTGATGGTACTGCGTCGCGCCACAGCGGTGCCCTTGCGTACCGCATCGGGGATCGCCAGCGCCTTGCCCATTCCCACACCAACGCGACCCTGTCCGTCGCCCACCACAACCAGGGCGTTGAAACGAAGTCGGCGACCGCCTTTCACGACTTTGGCGATCCGGCGAGTGTGGACTACACGTTCGTTGAAGCCGCCAGAGTCGTCATCGCGTTGTCTCTGGTCACGGTCGCGTCCACGTCCGCCACGGCCACCGCGACGTTCGCCTCCACCTCCGCCACCTCGGTCACTTCGTTCACCCCTGCGGTTTGCCTGAGATACCATCAGAATTTAAGCCCTCCTTCGCGGGCTGCGTCAGCCAGTGCCTTCACGCGCCCATGGAACCGATAACCACCGCGATCAAACACCACGGCGCCTACTCCGGCCGCTATGGCCCGTTCGGCAACCAGTTTGCCAACTGCAACTGACGCGGACGTTTTTGGGTTGGTTTCCCCGGCGGGCAATTCCTGGCTGGACGCATGCGCCAGGGTGTGTCCCCGGGCATCGTCGATAACCTGGGCATAGATCCCCTTGAGGCTCCGAAACACGCAGAGCCGGGGCCGTTCTGCCGTCCCGTGGACTTTGTTCCTGACGCGGCGGTGTCGCACGACGCGCAGTTTGCGGGCTTCTTTATCTCGCGGCATTTCCGTTAACTCACAAATTCCTTTACTGATCTCGCATCCGCTAGACGGCGCGGCGGGCTGCTGCCTTCCCGGGTTTCAAACGGAGGACCTCGCCCTGGTACCTGATTCCCTTTTCTTTGTAGGCATTCGGTGGCCGGACTCTGCGCACTTTCGCGGCAAGTTGACCAACCTTTTGCTTGTCGACCCCGCTGATATGCACCCGGTTGTTGCCTTCTACCTGCATGGTCAGGCCTTCTTCCGGAAATACGTCCACCGTATGGCTGTATCCGACGCTTAGCGTGATGCCTTCGCCGTTTTGTTGCACGCGGTAACCGACTCCCATCAACTCCAGGGTCCGGTTGTAACCTTCGGTAACCCCGACCACAGCGTTGGCAATCAAGGAGCGGGTCAAACCATGCAACGAATGGTGAAATTTCCGATCGGTCAGCCTTTCGACCACTATCTCACCGTCTTCGACTGCAACCTTGACCTCGGGGTGGAATTTTTGGGTAACCGTACCTATCGGGCCGGACACCACAACACCGCCATAAATTACTTCCACGGTCACGCCCTGGGGGATCGGGATTGGTTGGCGGCCTACCCGGGAAAGCGGCCGTTCCGCGGGCGCCACGCGTTCGACGACTCCCGCGCTGACAAGCGTTTGATTACCAGACATAGCAGACCAATTCTCCTCCGATGCCTTTGCGCCAGGCTTCGTAGCCGGTCATCATCCCCTGGGATGTCGACACGATGGCAATACCGAGGCCCCCATAAACACGCGGGATCTCTCCTCGCCCGACGTGGACCCTGAGACCGGGTTTGCTGACACGCTTCAAACCACGGATCGCGTTGCGATCCTCATCGTGGTAAAGGAGTTGCAGCCTCATGGTCGGGAACTTCTGGTTCCTGGCCATATCCCAATCGCGGATGTAACCCTGCGACTTCAGGATATCGGCGATCGCAACCTTTATTTTGGACTGGGGCACCAACACGTTCTGGTGGCGCGCATGGATAGCGTTGCGTATGCGAGTCAACATATCCGCAACCGGGTCATTAATGGGCATCGCGGTTTCGCTCCAACAGTTTTCCTTTTCCTTCCATCACAACAGCAATGCCAATCAAATCCGGCATTGACGATTTCAAACGCACAAGCCTCACAGGCTCGCCTTTCGAACACCGGGCAACAAACCATCCAGCGCCATTTCTCTAAACGAGATCCGGGACAAACCGAAATACCTTATGTATCCCCTCGGCCTTCCCGTGGCGCCGTCCCGATTTCGAATCCGATTGGGATTGGCGTCGTGGGGAAGTTGCGCCAACTTCTGCCTGGCTTCGAACCGTTCCCTCATGGGTTTGGACAAGTCCCGGGCTTCCGCCAACAGGGCCGCCCGTTCTGCCGCGTACTTCGCGACGGTCCGCCTGCGCCGTTCATTTTTGACTATGGATGATTTCTTGGCCAAGACTACGTACTCCCAAAGTTACTTGAATCATGGAATGTCGCACCGAATCGAGGTTCGAAACGGGCATGAACTTCGTCACGTGTTAACCCCTATTGTCGAATGAACGGCATCCCGAAGTGTTCCAACAACCTGGTTGCTTCGGCGTCGTTGTCGGCGGTGGTCGTCATCGTGACCTGCAAGCCTCGCAGCCGGTCGATGCTGTTGTAATCAATTTCGGGGAAAACGATCTGTTCCCGGAGGCCGAGCGAGAAGTTTCCGCGTCCATCAAAGCCCCGACTGGAGATGCCACGGAAGTCCCGGATGCGAGGCAACGCCGTGATGATCAACCGTTCCAAGAAATAATACATCCGGTCGCCGCGCAGCGTGACGGCAGTTCCAATCGGGTTACCTTCACGCACTTTGAATCCGGCAATGGAACGCCGGGCTCGCGTGACGATGGGCTTTTGCCCCGTTATGGTGGTCAGGTCGCGAATGGCGCTTTCCATGGCGCGTCCGTTGGTCAGGGCTTCTCCCAAACCGATGTTGAGGTTGATCTTGCTAATTCGGGGAACCTGCATCGGGCTACTATACCCGAACTCGGATACCATGGCCGGAATGATCTCATCTTTGTACCGGATCTTGAAACTCGGCGGCGGCAATTCGGTCGCCCCGTTGGTTTCTGCCCCTTCCTCACGGCGACGTTGCCGCCTGCCTCCCCCCTGGTTTTCCCCTTGCTCGGTGGGTCTTTCCTGCTGATCAGTAGCCATGATAATCACTCGTCCCGGTTGCGGAATTGGGATCCGGGTTCAGTATAGTTGCTCTGGAGCAATTTGACGTTGGAAATATGGATCGACGCTTCCTGCTGGACCCTGCCGCCCTGTCTGACGCCGGGCCGGGGCTTGTAGTGTTTCGTCACGATGTTCACGCCTTCAACTATCACACGGTCCCTTTCAGGCACCATCTGAAGAACACGGCCGGTTTTACCCTTGTCTTTCCCGGCGATGACCAGGACGTCATCGCCCCGGCGAACCTTCCCTCTTGACATCACACCACCTCCGGCGCCAGCGAAACGATTCGCATGAATCCCTTGTCCCGCAGTTCTCGGGCAACCGGCCCGAAGATTCGCGTACCCCTCGGCAACTGGTTGTCATTGATCAGCACGGCAGCATTGTCATCGAATTTGATGTAGGTGCCGTCCGGACGGAGCAGAGGCGCCGCCTGGCGAACCACCACAGCCTTGACCACCGAACCCTTGCGTACGGGTGAGTTGGGAACCGCCTCGCGAACTGTACACACGATGATGTCGCCAACAGAAGCGTACTTTCGGCGGCTGGAACCCGGGATGTTGATCAGCCGGATGCGCCGCGCGCCGCTGTTGTCGGCCACGTGGAGTCTGGTGTAACTCTGGATCATCTACCTATTCCTCTTCGTCTTCACCCTCGGGATGGCTGACATAATCAGCTTCGCCGGCGATGGGTTCAATCACGATGTCGGTTTCCAATTCTATGGGCCGAACGTCCGCAACCTCGCGGCGAGCCATGATTTCCATGAGTCGCCAATGCTTGGTACGAGAGATCGGCCGAGTCTCCTGAATCCTCACCGTGTCACCGATACGACACTGGCTATCCGGGTCATGCACATAGAAACGCGTAACGCGCCGCATCTGCTTGCGATAGATGCGATGACGCTGTTTCCACACCGTCTCCACTACCGCTGTTTTGTCCATTCGGGTGCTGACCACAGAACCCACCCGAATCTTCCGCATTGCCTTGGCCATTGTCTGATAATCCTTTCGTTGCTTCCGTTAGAGCGAACCGTTGACCGCTATACTTCCCTTTCACGTAGGCACGTCAACATCCTCGCGATATCCTTCCGCGTTCTGCGCGGCTGGTTGGTATCGGTGAGTTGGTTGGTCGCATCGCGAAAGCGCAGGTTCATCAACTCCTGGTAGGATTTGTCGAGTTCTTCCCGAATCTGATCATCGGTCAGCGCCCGGATTTCGTACATCTTCATGATGGTCTAGCCTCCGGCGCCCGAAAGTAGCGAATTGACACGGTCCCGATAAACAACCTTGGTCGGGATCGGCAACTTGTGCGCGGCCCTCAGCAAAGCTTGTTCAGCCTGATCCAAGGGGACTCCACCAACCTCGAACATGATGCGGCCCGGTTTCACCACCGCCACCCAGTGATCATTGGCCGCCTTGCCGCCGCCCATGCGTACCTCGGCAGGCTTCTTGGACACCGGCTTGTCGGGGAAGATGCGGATCCAAGTGCGCCCGCCACGTTGCAGGTGCCTGGAGATAGCGACGCGGGCAGATTCAATCTGCCGGGCGGTTATCCAGTCCGGACTCATGGCCTTCAGCCCAATCTGACCGAACTCGACCGTATTCCCGGTGCTGGCAGCGCCCCGGCGCTTCCCCCTTCCCATCTTTCGGAATTTGGTCCTCTTGGGTTGCAACATGATCAATTCTCCGTAGTCGCGTTCTCAGTCTATGCTGGTTGGTGTATCGAACGCGACGAGTAGCAGTTCCAAAGCGTGAAGATTAGGCATCCAGATCGATGGGCATTTCGCCTTCGCCGTCCTGGCTGGAGATGCGAAATTCGATGCTATCGAGTTCCCCGTCTTCTTCGGCTGGCGCCGGCAGTATTTGGCCCTTGTACACCCAGACCTTAATTCCGATGCGACCCATCGCGGTGTGCGCCTCCGCCAGGGCGTAGTCGATATCAGCGCGAAGGGTATGCAAGGGAACCTGGCCCATCATGAGTTTCTCAGTCCGGGCAATTTCGGCACCGGATATTCTGCCCTTGGTGATGATCTTGATGCCTTCGGCTCCGGCCTGCATGGTGCGGAGCGCGGCCTGCCGCATCGCGCGGCGATACGCGACCCTGCGACTCAACTGGTCGGCAATGTTCCGCCCCACCAGGTATGGATCGAGTTCAGGCTGTTCGATCTCCACGATATTCAACCGCAATTGCCCGCTGGTCATGGTTTCGAGCCGGGAACGCAGACCCTTCACTCGGTCGCCATCGCGGCCGATGAGTATGCCGGGACGGGCCGAATGGATGTTGATGATAGTCTCCTGCGCTGTGCGATCAATCTCGATGCGCGCAATGCCGGCGTCGGAAAAAGCCTGATACTCTGCATGAATCGCTCGACGCAGACCGAGGTCTTGTTGCACACCGCCGCGGTACTGGGCGCCATTGTTGGCATACCAATGGGTTTTCCAGTCTTTGATGATCCCCAACCTGAACCCCAGGGGGTGGGTTTTGTGGCCCATAAGCTAGCCCTCCTGTATCTCGTCAACTTCGATGATGATGTGACTGGAGCGCCGCGTTACTCGGCCTATCCTGCCCCGGGCCCTGGCGCGGAATCGCTTCAATGGACGCGCCTGGTCCGCGGAGATACGCGTGATACGCAATTCGTTCCGGTTCATGAACTGGTTGTTTTCTGCATTGGACGCCGCAGACTGCACCACTTTGGCCACGGATCGTGCCCAGGGTGAAGTCATCAAGCTCAGGTGGTCCAGAGCATCATTGACGGTCATGCCCCGCACAGCGTCCATGATGGGCTTGAGTCGTTTGGGAGACGCCCCGACCTGCTTGGCCATTGCTCGCACCGGTGGCATCGAATCACCTCACCCTGCTGGCCCGTTCAGAACGGGCAACATGGCCGCGATACGTGCGGGTCGGAGCGAATTCGCCGAACCGGTGGCCCACCATGTTTTCAGTTACGAACACCGGTACATGTCGCCGGCCGTCATGTACTCCAAAATTCAGCCCTACCATTTCCGGCATGATCATGGAATCCCGCGACCACGTGCGGATAACGGTGGCCTCACCGGATTCTCTAACCCGGCTGACCTTTTTGAGCAGTTTGGGGTGAACGTACGGCCCCTTCTTTACTGAACGTGACATAGCTTCGTATCTACCTGGCGCGCCTCATTGAAGGCGCGATGTGATTGCAATCCCTAGCGCCGCCACCGCCGTCCGCGGACGATGAAGCGGCTCGAAGTCTTCTTCTTGTTGCGCGTCTTGTGCCCCAGAGTGGGTTTGCCCCAAGGCGACTTGGGACCCGGCATCCCGATGGGCGAGCGACCCTCGCCGCCACCGTGGGGGTGATCCACCGGGTTCTTTGCCACGCCGCGTACGTGAGGACGACGCCCCAGATGCCTCTTGGCGCCGGCCTTGCCCAGGCTTTCGTTCTTGTGGTCCGGATTGGACAACTGCCCCACGCTGGCCCGGCAGTTCAGAAGTATCCGACGCATTTCACCCGATGGCAGCCGTATGAGGACGTAATCGCCTTCCCTGGACAACACCTGCGCTCCCGTACCAGCGCCTCTCACTAGTTGACCACCTCGCCCTGGCGTCAATTCCAGATTGTGCACCACCGTACCCGTTGGGATGTTGCGCAAGGGCAGCGTGTTCCCGGGACTGATCTCGGCGGTGGCGCCGGATTCTACCCGGTCGCCCACCCTGAGGTTCACGGGCGCTAGGATGTAGGATTTCTCGCCGTCGGCATAGTGCAACAGGGCGATGCGCGTCGTCCGGTTCGGATCGTACTCGATGGTCTTCACGGTAGCAGGGACCCCGTCCTTGCGGCGTTTGAAGTCGATCTTCCGGTACATTCGTCGCGACCCGCCGCCCCGATGGTAGGCGGTGATGCGGCCCCTATTGTTTCGGCCTCCCCGTTTCTGCAGGGGTTCCAGCAATGATTTTTCCGGTTTCTTGGTGGTGATCTCTTCAAACGAAGGCCGCACCGCGTTGCGGGTACCGGGGGTAATTGGTCTCAAATTTTTCAGTGGCATTTTTCGTACTCTCTCAGTCGTCGCATCGCGGCGGGTGCCATCAGGATGTTCAGGATCAGGTGCTATGCGTTTCGACCATCGTCAAACTGCTGGCTGCCCGCCTGCGACATCCGCGGCATCTCGCTTTACAGCCCCTCAATGAGGTCAATACGATCCCCGGGCTGGACTGTAACCACGGCCTTTTTGAGATCAGGTTGCTTCTTGAAGCGCGGCCCGTATCGCTTGCGTTTCCCTTTGTTTCGCGTGATGTTGACGCTGGTGACCTTTACGCCGAAGTTTTGCTCCACAGCCTGCTTCACCAGGGTCTTGTTGGCCTTGGGAGCGATCTCGAAGGTGTACTGGCCTTCTTCCTGGAGCAGGGTGCTTTTCTCAGTGATCGTGGGCCGGATCAATACTTCGCTGATGTTCATTCCTGGGCCTCCTCAACCGCCGCGGCCTCCGCCACCTTCCTGGCCCGGTATGCTGGCGTCGTGCAAAGTTCGGCGATGCGGCGAATGCTGCCAACCGTCGCCAACACGGTTTGCCTCTTCAGCACGTCGTTGGCGTTCACCAAATCCGACGGCAGAGTCCAAACCTGCTTGAGGTTGCTCCCCGCTCGAACCACATCCTGCTGGGCGTCTTCGGTTATGACAAGCACAGAACCGGCAATTCCGAGATTGTTCAGCAAACGCTTCATGGATTTGGTGCGGCCGTCCAGTTCGCCCAGGGAATCAATGCAGACCAGCCCGCCGTTGCGGATTTTCTCCGACAACACGCATTGCAAGGCTCTGCGACGCATTGCCCGAGGCAACGTTTTCCTGTAGTCGCGGGGCTTGGGACCAAAAACAATTCCGCCGTGCCGCCATTGAGGAGACCTGATGCTTCCCTGGCGCGCCCTTCCGGTGTGTTTTTGGATCCAGGGTTTCCGACCGCCGCCCGAAACCTCTGCCCTCGTGCGCGTCGAATGAGTCCCCTGTCGCTGGTTGAGTTGGTAGATAACCATCGCCTGGTGCACCAGCGTGGGGTTCATCGGCACATCGAACACGCCGTCATCAATATTGATGGTGTCGATCGCATCGCCGTTTCCGTTTACTACAGGGAGTTCCATCATGCTTGCGCCTTAATTTTGC
This sequence comes from Dehalococcoidia bacterium, assembly GCA_963668585.1. Taxonomy (GTDB): domain Bacteria; phylum Chloroflexota; class Dehalococcoidia; order Lucifugimonadales; family UBA3495; genus Bin87. The sequence continues at coordinate 3,336,961 of OY764869.1, forward strand.
CTGTCTTGCGGATCGTCACCGCGCTGTTGGGGGCGCCGGGTATTCCACCCTTTACCATCAACAAGTTGCGTTCGGCATCAACCCGTACCACTTCCAAGCCCTTGCTGGTTACTTTGCGGTTCCCCATGTGCCCCGACATCTTCAGACCTTTGAAGACTTTGCCCGGCGTCGTTCCGCCGCCGATGGAACCAGGCGCGCGCTGCCGGTCGGATTGACCGTGAGTGCGGGGGCCTCCGCCGAACCCATGTCGCTTCATCGTACCGGCGAAACCCTTGCCCTTGGAGCGCCCGCTGATATCTACGATCTCACCGGGTTCAAAAATATCCACCGAAACCAACTGACCTACTTCGTATTCGCCGATACTGTCGGACTGCACTTCCTGCAACCGACGGCCGATCTGGCTGCCCCGCAGGTGTCCGGCCTCCGGCTTATTGGGTTTCCGAACCCTGCCGAAGCCCAGTTGGACCGACTCGTAACCGTCGTTTTCCACCGTGCGGATTTGCGTGACCGCGCATGGCCCGGCTTCAATCACCGTCACTGGAACGACCTGCCCCGCGTCATTGAACACCTGGGTCATGCCGATTTTTTTGCCGAGAAACGCTTTTAGCATTTTCTTTGCCTGTAATTGGTTCGTGGTGACCGACGAGTCTCCGACGGCCGATGTTTGTCAGATGAAACGGCGGCAGTGGCTCACGCCTGCCGCCAATGGAACAACGATTTTACGACGGGAATGTTATTTGTTCAAGCCCGCTCTCTCCGGCGCATCGAATCGACGGCGCGCTGGCGCTGAGCGCTATCAGAGCTTGATGGAAATATCAACCCCCGCCGGCATATTAAGTCGAGTCAACGCGTCAATCGTCTTGCTGGTAGGTTCCATAATGTCCAGCAGTCGCTTGTGCGTCCGGATTTCAAAATGCTCTCTTGAGTCCTTGTCAACGTGAGGTCCGCGAATCACGCAGAATCGCCGAATCTGCGTCGGCAGCGGCACTGGCCCGGCGACCCTTGCCCCGGTGAGTTCGGCCGTTTCCACAATCTGCGCGCTCGATTGATCCAGCATCTTGTGGTCAAACGCCTTCAGAATTATCCGCATCTGCTGCCTGGCAACCATGATTCAGCTCTTTCACTCTCCAAATTCGTACAACGTCCCCGGTCAATCGGGGCGCCATCAGATGTTCGCGATGCTCCTCAGCATATGTTCCGGCACGGGTTCGTAGTGCCTGAATTCCATTGTGTACGAAGCCCTGCCTCGTGTGAGCGACCGCAAAGCCGTGGTGTACGCGAATGTTTCGCCCAGCGGGATCATCGCGCTTACCGTCTGCAGGTCGTCCTGACCCTCAATGCTCCGGATTTGCGCGCGTCTTCCACCCAGGTCGCTCAGCACCTCGCTGAGGTATTCTCCCGGCGTGACGATTTCAATCTCGAAAATGGGTTCCTGCAGCACTGGCGCGGCTCTCCGGGTACCGTCCCGCAACGCCATCATGCCCGCTGAGCGGAAGGCCATCTCCGACGAGTCCACCGTGTGGTAACTCCCATCCACCAGGGTGACCTTGAGGTCAACCAGCGGATATCCGGCCAGCGGCCCGTTGTCCCAACCTTGCTTGACGCCGGCTTCAACTGCCGGGATGTACTGGCGCGGTATGACGCCGCCGGTGATCCCATCAACGAAGGCATTGCCTTCACCGCGTTCCTGCGGCTCGATCTGCAGCCATACGTGGCCGAACTGACCATGGCCGCCGGTTTGGCGGACGAAGCGGCCTTCCACACGGACGGGTTTCGTGATCGTCTCCCGGTAAGCCACCCTCGGCTGCCCGACCCGCGCTTCTACGTCAAACTCTCGGCGCATCCGGTCCACCAAGACCTCCAGATGCAGCTCACCCATTCCGGAGATGATGGTTTGCCCTGTCTCATCGTTGAAGCGGACAACGAAGGTGGGGTCCTCTTCGGAGAGTTTCCGCAGCGCTTCGCCCAGTTTGTCCTGGTCGGCTCGTGTTGCCGGCTCAATCGCAACCGATACCACGGGGGCAGGAAAATGCGGCGGTTCCAATATCACCGGTTTGTGGTCGGTGCAAATCGTGTCGCCCGTGAAGGTATCTTTGAGCCCGACAGCCGCGCAGATGTTGCCCGCCGTGATATGTTCCAACTCTTCCCGGTGGTTGGCGTGCATCCGCAACAATCGCCCCATCCGTTCCCTGTTGCCACGGGTGACGTTGCGCACGGCGGCGCCCGCCTCCACTGTCCCGGAGTAGATGCGCAGGAAAACCAACCTGCCCACGTACGGGTCCACCACAACCTTGAATGCGAGGGCGGAGAGCGGTTCGCTGTCCACCGGATCCCGAAATTCGACGGTTTCGGTGCCCGGCACGATTCCTTCAACCGCCGGCACATCCAACGGAGATGGCAGATAATTAATGATGGCATCCAGTAGCGGGTCGATGCCCTTGCCGCGCATCGCGGTGCCGCACAAAACCGGAACCAACTCCCGGTTGATGGTGGCGTTTCGCAATGCGGACCGGAGGTCCTCCGCACAAATGTCCTCGCCTTCCAGGTATTTGATCAACAGGGCTTCATCGGTCTCGACGATCTTTTCGATCATTTCCTGACGGTAGTCGTTGAACGCCTTTTCGTATTCCTCCGGCACCGGGATCAATTCCGGCGGTTCCGCCACATCATCCCTGCCGTCCGAATACATGATGGCCTGGCCTTCAATTAGGTCGACCACTCCTCTGAACTCATCCTCGGCGCCCATGGGGATCTGCACCGCCACCGGGTTGCCCTTCAGGCGTCGGCGCACCGATTCGATGGTCCGCTCGTAGGACGCTCCCACCCGGTCCATCTTGTTGACGAAGCAGATTCGGGGCACGTTGTACGTGTCCGCCTGCCGCCAGACCGTCTCGGATTGGGGCTGCACACCTGCCACCGCGTCAAGAACCACGATGCCGCCGTCCAGCACGCGCAGGCTCCGCTCCACCTCGGCGGTGAAATCGACGTGACCGGGTGTATCGATGATGTTTACCTGGTGATCGCGCCAGTATGCGGTGGTCGCCGCCGCAGTTATAGTAATGCCCCGCTCTTTCTCCTGAGGCATCCAGTCCATGGCAGTCGTACCCTGGTCCACACCGCCGACCTTGCGGATACGACCCGTGAGATAGAGCACGCGTTCCGTGACCGTGGTTTTGCCGGCGTCAATGTGTGCGATGAACCCGATATTTCGGATTTTGTGCGACGGTGAATCTGTGACTACCATACCCTTCCTTGATGACGAATCAAATTACACAGTGAATGCGATCGGAGTGGGACCGTGATCGGCGCTACCCCAAACGCAAGGGGTCAGCGCCGGTAATGAACGAAGGCCCGGTTGGCTTCAGCCATGCGGTGCAATTCGTCCTTTCTGCGCACGGCCGACCCTTCGCCGCGCGCCGCGTCCATAAATTCGTTGGCAAGACCGCGGGCCATTCGCATTCCGCCACGACCCCGGGCTCCGCGAATTATCCACCGCATCGCCAACGCTTCGCTGCGGCTCGTCCGCAGTTCAACCGGGACCTGATAGGTCGCTCCGCCAACCCGACGGGGGCGCACCTCTACCAACGGCGTCGCATTGCGCATGGCGCTCGAAAAAACCACCATGGGGTCCTGGCTCGTATCCTGACGAACCAGTTCCAACGCATCGTAAACGACCCGCTGGGCGGTGGACTTCTTGCCCTTGAGCATCACCCGGTTGATGAACTTGGCCAATTCCTGATTGTTGTAGCGCGGATCCGGTTTGATGATACGCGGCTCTGCACGGCGTCTTCGCGACATGTCTTTCTCTACCTTGGGTTGTTAGATTAATCCACCCCCCAGCGCGGGGGGTGAAGAGTGGCCGAATTTTGCCAGTGGCGGTTTAGCCTCTACGGGTACCGTACTTGCTACGGCCCTGTCGGCGTCCACTGACGCCTTCGGTGTCCAGGTTGCTCCGCACCACATGGTAGCGGACGCCGGGCAGGTCTTTGACCCGGCCGCCACGAATCAGGACAACCGAGTGTTCCTGCAGGTTATGGCCCTCGCCACCGATGTATGCCGTTACTTCCACGCCGTTGGTCAGCCTGACCCGGCAGATCTTGCGCAACGCCGAGTTGGGTTTCTTGGGCGTCATCGTCCTGACCTGGATGCAGACTCCCCGCCGCTGTGGACATCCTGGGCCCCACCGGGTCCGGTTCCGCAGCGAATTCTGTACCCAATGGAGCGCGGGCGCTTTGGTGCCCTTGCGGACAGGCTTTCGCCCCTTGCGCACCAACTGATTCACGGTAGGCATACTGTTCCTTTGCTCTCGTATGGCTCTGGATGCATTACAACGCCGACAAATGTTAGCCGCACACCGATTGATTGTCAACCGCAGCCTGCGACGCAATAAGGGCCGTACGAGTCCCGGCGGCGTAACAGGGAGTCGGATCATGGTGAATTTGTCGAACCCCACACTGACCAGACTCGGAGAAACGTCTGTCCGGTGAGGCTTTGGCCAAAAATGACGGGCAGGATCAACACCGGCTACGATTGTAACCTTGCGCGGCGCGGCGCGGGCGCGGCAGCACACTCCAAGCAGTCCGCGTGCGCAATCCGCCTCGCGCACACCGGACCACTGGCGTCGGCATATCCGACCAGCCGACATTGACCACCAACCCGCAATATGGCATAATTCCGTCAACGCATAATCATTATGCCAATACGCTATAACTAGCCCCGGCGGTTTCACCGTCGTACGAAAGGATGGACGACCACCATGTGGACCGGTGACGATTTACAAAGGCTGGTCAAGAGGGAACTGAGCGACTATCGACTCATAGTAGTTTCTAACCGGCAGCCTTACGTTTTCAATTTCGACGAGTCCGGAAACCTCAGCGGTAAAATGCCGCCAGGCGGCCTAACCGCAGCCATCGACCCGTTGATGCGCGCTTGCGGCGGCACTTGGATCGCCCAGAGCAGCAGCGACGCGGATCGTTCGGCCATGGACGAACACGGACGCATCCCGGTGCCATCCGATTCTCCCGCCTACAACATGCGCCTCGTCAACCTCACTGAGGAGGAAAACAACGGGTACTACTACGGGTTTTCCAATGAGGGCCTGTGGCCCCTTTGCCACATCGCCTATACGGAGCCACTCTTCGATTCCGAGCACTTCGGGTTCTACCAGTCAGTCAACCGTCGGTTCGCCGACGTCGTTCTGGACGAGATTGACGACGACCCGGCGATTGTTCTTATCCAGGACTACCACCTGGCCCTCCTGCCTCGCTATATCCGCGAAATCAACGAGGACGCCATCATAGGCCAGTTCTGGCATATTCCGTGGCCCAACCCTGACATCCTGCGAATCTGCCCGTGGCAGGACGAAATCCTCGATGGCATGCTCGGCAACGACCTGCTCGGTTTTCACCTCTCCGGCGATTGCCAAAATTTCATCAACTGTGTGGACGCTAATCTCGACGCGCAGGTGGACCCCGACTACGGCCTGGTGGACTACCGTAACGAGACCACGCTGATCCGACCTTTCCCGATCAGTATCGATTTCCACAACATCGACGCCGAAGCCCGAACCGCTGAGGTCGAATCCGAAATGGACCGCCTCTCCCGGGAACTGGGGTTGAACCGGGGACGCATCCTTGGATTGGGCATCGACCGGCAGGACTATACGAAGGGCATTCCCCATCGCCTGCGGGCCGTGGAACGTCTCCTGGAAAAGTGGCCCCAGTACCGCGGGCAACTGGTCTTTCTCCAGGCCGGCGCCACCAGTCGCACCAATATCGATTCCTACATGCAGTTGACCATCGATATCGAGGCCATCGTCAACCGCATCAACGAGCGCTTCGGGTACGACGGTTGGCAGCCGATCCTTTACTGGCCCACTTCGTTGCCCTCGCCGACGTTCTCCGCCCTGCGGCGCCTCGCCAGTTTCTGCGCCGAGAGCAGCCTGCATGACGGGATGAACCTCGTCGCCAAGGAATACGTCGCCTCCCGCGTCGATGAAGACGGCGTGCTGATTCTCAGCGCCTTTGCCGGAGCCGCACAGGAACTCACCGGATCGCTGATCATCAATCCGTACGCCACCGAACAGTTCGCTGATGCCATTCACCAGGCATTGAACATGAGCGACCTCGAGCGCCGGATGCGCATGCGCCAAATGCGCAACACCGTTCAGGAGAACAACATCTACAAATGGGCCGGTCGTATCATGATGCACCTCATGCAGGCCAGCACCCCCGACCATTCGCGACTCACGTCCACCATCGCCTCCACCGCCTAGCGCTTCACGCCGACGATAATCCCCCGGACCCATCGACTGTCCGCAACGCCGTTGTTTGCTGCGGCGTCGCGCGCCTCATTTTACCCACAACGCCGGTTTCCGCCGCCCCATGACCAACCGCCTGTGCGCTGAGCTTGCAAACCTGGTCAAGGGGCAACGGGAGGTGTTGCTCCTCCTGGATTTCGACGGCACTCTTTCGGAGATCGTCGCGCGGCCTGAAATCGCCACCCTCCGCCCGGGCAACGCCAGGCTGTTGAAGACGCTGACCCAAAGCCCCGGATACACGGTTGGGATCATCAGCGGCCGCTCGCTTGATGATGTATCACGCCGGGTCTGCCTGCCCAACCTGGTTTACGGCGGCAACCACGGTCTTGAAATTGCCGGACCGGGGCTGGACTACCTGCATCCCGACGCGGCCAACGCCATCGCCACGCTTTCCGACACGTCCCGGCGCCTGGAGGCCGCACTGGCCGACGTGACCGGTTCCCTGGTGGAAAACAAAAGCCTGACATTAACGGTCCATTACCGTCAGGTGCCGGCAGAACAACAAGAGCAACTGCGCTCAATAGTCGCCAGTGTCTCGCATCCCCACCTGGATAACGGACTCATTCGAGTCTCAACCGCTAAAGCGGCCATCGAATTGCGTCCGGCCGTGGATTGGAACAAAGGCAGAGCCCTGGAATTGATCCGGGCCCGACTCGCTCCCGCTGCGTTCCCAATCTATGTGGGCGACGACAGCACTGACGAAGACGCGTTTGCATCCGCCCAGGCTTTGGGTGGCATCGGCGTATTCGTGGGCCCGCCGTCCGCGCCGACGGTGGCGCGACGCCGGCTGGAGACACCGGCAGGGGTCACCTGTTTCATGTCCCGCCTGATCATGGCAGAACCGGTTTGATTTCTAAATCCAGGGAACCCGGTTGTGCTATTATTGGCCGCGTTCGGTCTGAGGCCCCCGGGCTACTCCTTCGCCGTGATGCAGCCATTCAGCAGATGATCAACGCGATTTTTTTCGATTTCTACAACACTCTGGTTCGTTTCTGGCCACCCCTGCCCCAGATCCAGCACGCCGCCTGCCAAAACCTTGGCATCCGCGTTCCCCCGGAGCGTCTCGCCCGCGGTTACGCGATAGCGGACCTCTACTTCAATGAGGAGAACCACCGCCAACCCCTGGGTGAACGCGACCCTGCCAGTCGCGACGCATTTTTCGCGCGCTATGAGCAGATCATTCTTGAAGAATCCGGGGTGGCGGTTTCGCTCCGCATGGCCAAGGAAATCTGGGATATGGCCATATCCGTGCCCAAGGAACTGGTCGAGTTCGAGGAGACCCGCCCGGTGCTGGCCGAACTCAAAGCGCGCGGTTACCGGATGGCTGTACTGACCAACCTCCGGCGCGATATGGAGGAGCTCACCCGGCAACTGGGCATCCACGAATACCTGGAATTTTCCATCACGGGCCGCGAAGTTGGAGAAAAGCCCGCCACCGCTATTTTCGAAGCCGGGCTGAAGCGCATGGCCGTCCCACCAAATCAGGCCATGCACGTGGGAGACCAACCCCGTTCCGACGTTCAGGGCGCCCGCGACGCCGGCCTGCATCCCGTCCTCATTGACCGCGGGGGCTTCCACGCGGACGTTTCCGACTGCGACCACATCGACAGTCTGGAAGGACTTTACCCGCTCCTTGATCGCCTGGCCACCTGCTGAAATCCGGGCACGCCGCCACAACCATGAACCGGGAGGACCCATGACCACTCCACCGCCCGAGCACAACCATCCCAACGACCCCAACCCCGTGCACGTCATCGTTTGGTACGACTACATTTGACCCTGGTGTTATGTCGGCCTGGAACGCGTCGACAAGCTATCTGAAGAGTATGACATCACGGTCGAGGGCAGAGCCTACCTGTTGCGCCCGGATACCCCCAAGGAAGGTCGCGTCCGTGAAACACGCCCAGGCGAAACCGAGGACGAACTCTCGGACCCGCTGCGCACTCACGCGCGGGAGGCCAACATCGTAATGCGCCCGCCGCGCTACACGCCCAACAGCATCAATTCGCTGCAGGCCACCGAGTACGCGCAGGAACAGGGGAAATTCCTCGAATACCATCACGCAGCCTACGAGGCCTATTGGGACCAACGCGCCGACTTGGGCGACACATCTGTCCTCGCCGATATCGGAACCAGCGTGGGCCTCGACGGCGCCGAATTGAAGGAACTGGTCGATTCCGGGCATTACGCACAACGCGTCGTGGACCAGTACCAGGAAGCCCTGGGCTATGGGATACGGGGCATTCCGACCTTTGTTTTCGATAATCTGCTGTTCACCGGCGCTCAACCTTACGAGGTTTTTCAGCGCGTGATCGACAAAGCCTTGGAAAACCGGGAAGCCGCGCCGGAATAACGCTCCATTCATCCATATTGACCGTGGCGTCCACCGCCGCTCGAGATCACACCTATCCCGGGCGGCGTTGTCCATTCATGGGAACCTGCTTTTAACTTTCAGTCGCCGGACAATCATTCACACGTACCAGTAAGTGATCCGTTGCCGGACTCCAACCGCATCGCGCAACCGGGGCGCCGGCGGTTCGCCCGCGAGAAGCCTTGCAGATCGACCAGCCCGGATTAATAGGATTGGGTATCCGGCGTCATTGCCCGTGGCGCGTCGCCTGTGCTAGACTGACGGCGGTATTTCGCACTTGTAATGAATTTCACAAACTAACGGAAACGACCTCATGGACGACGCCACTCGCACCGTCATCAGCGACGCCGTCAACAATCAGGCCCAGTCCACCGTTACCGTCCTCTCCTCGCTGTTGGCCGTTGAGGACGCCATCGGCTACATCCCGAAAGAGGCCGTTGAAGCCGTCGCGCTGCGAATGGACGCCACCGTCAACGACGTGTGGGCCGTCGCTACCTTCTACCCCAACTTTCGGTTCGACCCGCCCACCGAGCACCGCATCGAGGTGTGTTGGGGGCCATCGTGCCATATCTTGGGTGCGGACCGCATAATCGCCGCCGCGCAGGACGCGCTGGGCCTCACGGATGAAGGCGACACCCCAGACGGCAAGGCAACCCTGCGGTACAACACCTGCCTCGGAGCCTGCGCTCATGCTCCGGTGATTGCCATCGACCACCACTTGGCGGGGCGGGCCACCGCCGATTCAACCCGGGACAGGATCGCTGCCGCGCTGGTTGCCCCAGCCGCGCACTGATTGTTACTACCGTGACCGTTCAAACTACACCCGGGTTCGATTCGATACTCGCCGATGCCCAGCGGCGTTGGCAGGATTTGACCAACGGCGACCGACCCTGGATCCGCATCGGTACAGGCCTCGCCGGCGAGGCGGCCGGCGGTTTCGAAGTCGTTGCTGCAGTAAACGATGCCCTGGCGGAACAGCAGGTCGCTGCCAATGTCTCACAGGTGGGCACCCTCGGCCTGTGCTTTGCTGAACCCCTGCTGGACGTCCAGACTCCCGGAGGGCCCCGCGTTTTCTACCGGAACGTCAATCCTGAAATCGCGCGACGCATCGTGAGCGAACACGTCTCCGCAGGAAGCCCTGTTGCCGAACACGCCATCGGATACCTCGGCGCTCGCGAATCCGCGCCTACTGGCATACCGCATCTCGACGACCATCCCATGCGCTCGATGGAGCAGCGTATTGCGCTCCGCAACGCGGGGAATATCGACCCGTCCGACCTCTACCAGTACATCGCCAATGGCGGATACGCGGCATTGAACAAGGCTCTCACCGCCATGACCCCGGACGAAGCCCGTCAGGAAGTCCTCACTTCCGGTTTGCGCGGAAGGGGCGGAGCGGCATTCCCAGCCGGCGTCAAGTGGGGTTTCCTTGCCGGCAACCCCGACCCAGACAAGTACATCCTCTGCAACTGTGAGGAAGGAGATCCCGGCGCCTTCAACGATCGCGGGATCCTGGAGAGCGACCCGGCCACCGTGGTTGAAGGGATCACCATCGCAGGATATGCGTGCAAAGCCAACCGCGGTTACATTTTCATCCGCCACGGACATAATCAGCCCATCGACCGCACCCGTGCGGCGATTGCGCAAGCATATGAACTGGGGCTTTTGGGTCAGAACATCCTGGGCAGTGATTTCTCATTCGACGTTGAAGTCGCGCTCACCGGGGACTCGTATGTATCCGGCGAAGAAACCGCCCTGATGGAAGCCATCGAAGGCAAGAGGTCCATGCCCAGGTATCGACCGCCGTTCCCGGCGCAGGTGGGCGTCTTCGGCAAGCCTTCCAATATCAACAACGTCAAAACGCTTGCCTACGTCCCGGAAATCGTCGCCCGCGGCGGTGAATGGTTCGCCAGCATCGGAACGCCCGCCGACCGCGACCGCGGAATCAACGGTAGCAGCGGCACGGCGATCCTCTGCCTGTCCGGCGACATCACCTACACCGGGCTGATCGAAGTCCCGCTGGGAGTTACGCTGCGCCAGGTGCTGTTCGACATGGCCGGCGGGGTGCCCAACGGCAAGCGCATGAAGTTGCTTCAGACCGGCGGGCCATTGGGAGGCGTCCTGTCGGCCAGCGATGCCAACCTGGACCTGGCGCTGGACTTTGACGTATTTCGCGCGGCCGGCGCCATCCTCGGATCGGGTGGCATCATCGTATGCGACGAGGATACCTGCGCCGTGGATCTTACGCGCAACCTCATCGCCTTCTGCCAGTACGAATCGTGCGGCAAGTGTTTCCCCTGCCGAATGGGAATGAGCCATTTGCTGGAAATCCTGGAGCGCATCAGCAACCTCGAAGGCACCCAGGAAGACCTGGACTTGATGCGCAACATCGGCGAAAACATGCAGGCTGGTTCGCTCTGTGGACACGGCCAGTTGGGTTTCAACCCGGTCTCATCGGCCCTGCGCTACTTTGGCGACGAGTTCGAAGCCCATATTCGCGAAAAGCGACACACCGGCGACTGCCCCGAACAGGTCTTCTCCCCGCGGCTCACCCGCCGCTGATCAAATCTTGACCGTGTCTCCCCGCATGGCCGCCAACACGGATTAGGAGCCCCCATGCCCGACGACATTACAATCTCCATTGACGGCGTGGAAATCAGGACCCAGCCGGGCAAAATGGTGCTTGAAGCCGCCATTGATGCCGGAGTGTACGTCCCCTATCTGTGCTATCACTCCGGAATGAAACCCTACGCGGCCTGCCGGATGTGCGTGGTGGCGGTCGAAGGTGGGCGAGGCTTCCCCGCCGCATGCACGCTTCCCGCCGCCGACGGCATGACCATTTGGAGCGAGACCCCCGACGTCAACGAACTTCGCCGGTCGGTCATGCAGATGCTCATCGCTGAGCACCCCAACGGATGCCTCACCTGCCACCGCGTCGAAATCTGCGGCCCGTCCGACGTGTGCCTCCGCCACGTATCCGTCAACGACCGTTGCGTAACGTGCCCGAAAAACGAACGCTGCGAATTCAAGGACACCGTCCGGTACCTCGGCATGGAACTCGAGTCTCCCATGACCTATATGTACCGGGACATTCCCCTGGAAGTCGCAGACCCCTTCTACGACCGCGACTACAACCTGTGCATCACCTGCGGCCGCTGTGTCCGCGCGTGCGAGGAAGTCCGCGGCGACAGCGCCATCTGCTTCACGGAGCGTTCCGGAAAGGCCTTGGTGGGTACGTCATTCGGAACCTCGCTCCTTGAATCGGGCTGCGAATTTTGTGGCGCCTGCATCGACGTTTGCCCGGTGGGCGCGCTAACGGAACGCGAAAACAAGTGGGAAAAGGCCGCCACCGTCAAACGCACAATCTGCACCCATTGCCCGGTCGGGTGTCAGATGAACCTGGAGATCAACGAACAGGGCCGGGTGATTCGGGCCATCCCTGAGTTCAACTCGCCCGCCAATCACGGGCAAGCCTGTTATAAGGGCAAGTTCGGCCTCAGCCACCTCACCAGCGGCCAGAGGCTGCGGCGCCCGTTGGTTCGCCGCAATGGAGTCCTGGAGCCTGCCACCTGGGACGAGGCGCTGGACCTCATCGCGGAAAAATTGCGTCCGCACCAGTCCGGCGACGGCTTCGGCTTGATAATGGCCGCTGACAGCACCAATGAAGAGTTCTACCTGGCGCAGAAATTCGCTCACATTGGGATGACCACTCACAATCTGGACCACTCCGGAAACGTGCAGCCCGACCTCACCAGGGGTCTTGAGGATGTCCTCGGATATCCCGGAGCTACCAACTCGATTTGGGACCTGAAAAACTCCGATTGCATCTTGGTCTTCAACACCAACCTCACCGAAAGCCACAATGTCGTGGGCGTGCCCATCAAACAGGCCGCGCGCGACGGAGCGCCCATCATCGTCATCGACACCCGGGAAACTGAACTCACCCGGTATGCCAAACTGTGGCTTCGGCCCGTCCCCGGCGCCGAACTGGTGTTGATCGGAGCAATCCTCAAATCGGTGTTGAACGAAGGCCTGATTGACGCCGATTGGATCGCCGAAAACGTGGACGACTACGACACCCTGGCCTACGAACTGGAGTTGATCGACGACGACGCCATCGCCTCCACCGGCATATCCCACGCGGACATTGTTGAAGCCGCCCGGATCTTTGCGACCTCAGGCAATTCGGCCGTGGTGTACGGCCTGGACAACATCCCAGAAGCCATCACCCGCGACTGCGTGGTGGCCCTGTGCGACCTTGCCCTGCTCACCGGAAACGTTGGACAACCCGCCGGTGGCCTGTTCCCAATGCGCCAGGGCGCGAACACCCAGGGCGCCACCGACATTGGGTGCATCCCCAATCGTCTGCCGGGAGGCGGCCCCCTGTTCGACGACGCGAACCGCGACCGGGTTGAGTCTTTCTGGGGAGTAACCCTGCCCCCGGCCCGAGATGGCATGGGCATCGCGGGAATGCTCTCCGCCGCTGCGTCCGGAAACATCCAGTCGATGATCGTGATTGGGGACAGCCCGAACTTCAGCAACGGCCTCCTGGACGACGGACTGACCGCTCTGGAACAACTGGACTTCCTGGCCGTGATGGACTCATTCCTGACCCCAACAGCCCAGATAGCCGACGTCGTGCTGCCACGCGTGACATTCGCCGAAAAAGACGGCACCTTCACCAACCTGGAGCGGCGCATCCAACGCATTCGACCGGCAGTATCCGTCAGGAACAACGACGCCAAACCCGAGGGTTGGGTGTTTGCGCAACTGGCCGAACGCCTCGGCATCGAGGGGATCAGCTACGATGACCCATCCGCCCTGATGGACGAAATTGCTGCCATCACCCAAAACTATGGCGGCGTCAGCTACGAGCGCCTCGCCCGCGAATCCTCTCTGGTGATGCAGACCGGTGTCGAAAGCCCGCGACCCACCCAGATCCTGTACACCACACGCGAGGAACGCGGAATCCAGTGGCCATGCCCGACTCCGGACAGCCCGTCGTCGGCCATTCTCTACGCCGACGGTTTCCCCAACGGGAAAGCCGAACCCGGCGCCCCCCGATTCCGTTGCGTGGACTGGCCCACCGTCGAAGAATTTCCGGCTCTGCTCGCGCCCGGTCGCGTCCTGCTCCAACGCGAACGCGATGCCGTCATCGAATCCGGGGATCTCAACCGAATCATACGCGACGAGCAAGTGCAGATTAACCCCGCTGACGCTGACGCCTGGTCGATCCCCGAGGGAGAACCCGTAATCGTCACTACGCGAGGAAGCCGCATCACTGGCATCGCCACCCCGGACCCCGCTATGCCCAGGGGAGTTGTTGGCGTAACCACCCTGTTCGGTCAACTGGCAATCGAACTGCAGGTGTCCGAAGACATCAACCCAATGGCCCGTGTGCCCGGCCTACAGGTTGAACCGTGCCGTGTGGAGTCGATATCCAACTCATCGGAAACGTGAGGAAGGATATTTTCGACCCACCCGCATGGACGCGCCGTCCAGTGGCGTCCAGAAACTCGACAATCCCAATCAAAAGACACGGAGACACAATGGCGACCGTCAGACCTGCTGCCGTTACCCGCGACCGCACCACCAATTTGCCTAGGGCACGCTTGGTGGAACGTGTCGACCATACTGATGACCTGATGGTTATCAAGATGGAACCTGTGGGCTTTGAATTCAATTTCAAGCCAGGACAGTATTGCACGTTGGGTCTGGAGGGCATCGAACGCGCCTATTCCATAGCCTCGGCTCCCCATGAACCTTGCCTGGAAATCTTCGTCGAGTTGGTTCCGGATGGCGAACTCACCCCCCGCATGTGGAACATGGCAATCGGCGACACGATGTCGATTCGTCCGCGACCAAAGGGTATTTTCCTGTTGGACCCGCAGGCCACTCAGCACCTGATGCTCGGAACCGTCACCGGCGTCGCCCCCTTCGTCAGCATGGCGCGGGATTACCTCCACCACGGTCGGACCGGAGACCACTTCTACATCCTGGAGGGCGCGTCCTATCTGGACGAGTTTGTGTACGATACGGAACTGTCCCGGCTCGCCGCCGACCATCCGGAAATCATCACGTTCGTCCCAGCGATCAGTCGTCCCACGGAAGAGCGTAACGCTGCTTGGGACGGGGTTGCCGGTCGCCTCAACAACATCGTCGCCGACTATCTGGACAAGTTCGGGCTGAACCGGGACGATACCCTGATCTACGCTTGCGGCCACCCTGGGATGATCGAATCCAGCCGCGAAATCGTGACCGTCGCCGGTTGGCGCTGGACCGAAGAGCGCTTCTGGAAGGAATAACGGCAGTAACCATGGAGCAAAATCGGCGGGGGCGGATCATCATCCGCTCCCGCTGTTTTTCGCGCCGCCCGACAACCACCGAGCGGTTGGGGTAAAATCACCACATGGCCACTGTCAACGCGCGGCTGACTCCCGTCCGGCGTCAGTACCTCACCATCAAGCACTCCTACCCCGACGCCATCCTGTTGTTTCGGATGGGCGATTTCTACGAGTGCTTCGACGATGACGCCCGCACCCTGTCGGAGGCCTTGGAGATCACGCTGACTGCCCGTTCCATGGGTAAAGACACCCGCATCCCCATGGCGGGCGTGCCGGCAGTCTCGCTGGAATCGAACCTGTCGCGCCTGATCCGCCAGGGCCATAAGGTCGCTATTTGCGAGCAACTCAGCGACCCGGCCGCCTCCAAAGGCATCGTAGAACGCGGAGTAGTGCGTGTCGTGACTCCGGGCACCGTTCTTGAGTCCGCCTTGCTCGAACAGAGTGTCAACAATTATCTCGCCGCCGTTTGCCAGCACAACGATCAGGCCGGCCTGGCCTACGTGGACGTGACCACCGGCGAATTCGCCCTGGCGCAATTTCCGGTTGAAAGATTGCCAGCGGAGTTGGCGCGTCTGGAACCGTCCGAGATACTTGTCCCTCCCGACGAGTCCCTGCCCCCGTATGCCGTTTCCCAGGGAAACGAAGCAACCGTGACCACGCTGGACCTGTCGGCCTTCAACCCCGACGTTGCGCGCCGGACGCTCCTCGACTACTACGGCGTTCTCTCATTGGAAGGCTACGGGCTGGAGTCCAACGGCGTGCAGCATTTACCCCTGGCGGTCCAGGCAGCCGGCGGCGTCATCGACTACCTGCGCTACACCTGGCAGGGCGAACGCTCACCAGTGGCGCCGCCATCTTTGGAACACACTGAAGCGTACATGACGCTGGACGTCCAGACCCGACGGAACCTCGAGCTTTTCGAGGCCGGCCGTTGGGACGGCGACGCCTGGTCGTTGTTGTCCGCGCTGGACGGAACCCGTACTGCCATGGGCGCGCGCCTCCTGCGCCGTTGGTTGGGCCGACCTCTGCTCGATCTGGAGCGTCTGGAACGCCGGCTTGATGCCGTGCAGTTTTTCGGCGACGACGCCTTCCGCCGCGATGCTGCCGCCGCCGCGCTGGCCGACATATCCGATGTTGAGCGAATCCTCACGCGCATCCAGACCCAAACCGTTGCGCCCCGAGACCTGCTGGCCCTGCATCGGAGCCTTACCGCCGCCGAGCGGTTGGGCGCAGTAGTGTCCTGCGACGATGGCTCCCACATCGCATGGCTCTCAGACCGATTCCGTCCCCTGCCCGAGGTCGTCAACCTTATCGACGCGGCCATCGTTCCCGAACCGTCGCCGCAGCCCGGAGACGGTGGCGTGATTCGGCAGGGTTTTTCTCCCGAGTTGGACCGTACGCGCAAACTGTCCAGCGATGCGCGAGGCTTTATCGCAGAACTCGAGGTCAGTGAACGCGAGCGCACGGGAATTCGAAACCTCAAGGTCGGCTTCAATCAGGTGTTTGGATATTACATCGAGGTCAGCCGATCCAATGTCGAAGCAGTTCCGGACGATTACCAGCGCCGCCAAACCCTCGCCAACGGCGAACGTTTCATCACCCCCAAACTGAAGGAATACGAAAGCCAGGCGCTCGAGGCTCGGGAAAGGTTGGAGGAACTTGAGCGCACGCTGTACCGCCAGGTCTGCCGGCAAATCGCAGATCACTCCGAATCCATCGCACGACTGGCCGCCGCCATAGCCCGCGCCGACGTGTTCGCCGGCCTTGCCAACGTCGCGGTCCGGCATGGTTATATACGGCCGACACTCAACGATGGAGATGCCATCAGCATCTGCGACGGCCGACACCCTGTAGTGGAGCGCGTCCTGGATTCCGGCTCCTTCATTCCCAACGACACCGCTCTGGACGCCACCGATGCGCAGATCATGCTCATCACCGGGCCCAACATGGCCGGCAAATCCACCTACATCCGCCAGGTTGCGATCATTGTGCTGATGGCGCAGGTTGGCAGTTTCGTGCCCGCCGGGTCCGCCACCATCGGTCTGGTGGACCGCATTTTCACCCGCGTCGGCTTGCAGGACGACCTGGCCCGGGGTCAATCGACTTTCATGGTGGAAATGGTGGAAACGGCAGCCATCCTGAACCAGGCCAGTTGGCGTTCACTGGTCATCCTGGACGAAATCGGCCGGGGCACCAGCACATACGACGGATTGTCCATTGCCCGCGCCGTCGTGGAGTATCTCCACAACAACCCGCGGGTGAGTTGCAAGACCCTGTTCGCGACTCACTACCACGAACTCACCGAGCTTGCGGCCACCCTCCCCGGCGTGCGCAACTACCGGGTCGCGGTGTCCGAGGAAGACGGCCGGATTGCGTTCCTGCACCGTATAGTACCCGGCGGCGCAGACCGTTCCTACGGTGTACACGTTGCCATGCTGGCTGGCATGCCCACTTCCGTGGTCAACCGTGCCCAGGAACTGCTCACCGAATTGGAGAGCGGCGCTCAAACCACGCGCGGAAATCGCAACAGCAATCCGCCCTCGCCGCAACTGGCTTTGCCAATGTTTATCGAGGACGACTCCCGGGTCACCGAGGCGGTGTTGAGCCTGGACATTGGCAACCTCACCCCACTCGAAGCCATCAACAAACTCTACGAACTGCAGGAATGGGCTCGCCACCAGTGACCTGGCGCATCGCTGGGAAGATTTACAGAAATGTTACTTTCGGTCCTGCCATCCAGCCCGCCGCAGGGTATAAAATATCCTTGCCGGCATCTGATTTTGGACGCCCCAACCTCATGCCGCGTGAAATCCCGAGTGGCGAAATCGGTTGAAATTCCGTTTATTCCGTGCATCCGGGTAAGATATTGCGATCACCGTTAGCGCAGGAGAAGGTACGATGAGCGATACGGCAACGATCTATTGGTGGCCCCGTTGAAGCAGCTGCCGAAAAGTGCGGGAGTTGCTCGTGCAAAACGGCCTGTCGGTGACAGAACGCGACTATTTCAAGGAACCATTCACTGAGGCGGAACTCAACGAGTTGATCGCCGAAGCAGGTGATCCCGGCGTCAGCGCCATGTTCGCCAGCCGGAGCCCTTCCCTGAAAAAGATGGGACTGGTCGCTGCGGAACTCACGGACGAACGCAAGTTGTCGTTGATGCTGGAAGAGCCTAGACTGGTTCGCCGTCCCATCGTGAGGCTGGGCGGCCAGCTTCTGGTCGGCGCCAACATCAAAGCCATCACCCAGGCGTTATCCGGCTGACCGGAGGAACGAACCCCAACCCCGCACGAGCGACGGCCCACCATGAAAATCTTTTTTGACGTTGACTACACCATCTTGGGACTGGACGATACCCTCCGTCCCGGCACCATCGACACCTTTCAAAAACTGCTGGACGACGGACACGAGATCTACATCTGGTCCGGTATGGGCGAGCGTTGGGAAGTCATCGAAAAACATGAGCTTCAGCGATTTGTGAGCGGAGTGTACGAGAAGCCCACCCATCACTTCCACGAACGGCTGGAAGAGCTGAAAATACCCTTCGAACCGGAATTCGTGATCGACGACTACCCTGAGATCGTCGCCGCTTTTGGCGGAGTATGGGTCCCGCCCTACTTCTTCTCCCGCAGCGTGGACCACGAGATGGATCGCATCTACCGCATCATTTCCGATTTCTCGGAAACCGGTGAATCGGAAGACCGCCAGTATCGAGCCAAAGGCACGAAAATCCCCCTCTTCTGATGCTTCGGGCACGTCCCTGCACGAACGGCGGCGAACCGCGGGAACGGCCGGCAACGGGGTGAATCGCCTGAAGGCACGGGACAACCCATAGTGCCAATTCAACAACTGCCGCCCCATGTCGCCGCACAGATCGCCGCCGGCGAGGTTGTCGAACGTCCTGCGTCGGTGATCAAGGAACTCGTCGAGAACGCGCTGGACGCCGCCTCAACTCGCATCAGCGTGTCCATTCGCGAGGGCGGCGTCTCCGAGATACGCGTAACCGATGACGGATCCGGAATCGATTCCGACGAACTGGCGCTGGCCTTTCGCCACCACGCCACCAGCAAACTTTCTGCGGCGGCCGATCTCGAAACCGTCTCAACCCTTGGGTTCCGCGGCGAAGCCCTGCCCAGCATAGCCGCCGTGTCCAGAGTCGTCTGCGCCACACGCACGGCCGATTCCGAAGCCGGGGCGCGCATAGAGTTTCGATACGGCGATCCGGTCGGCCAGCAAACCATTGGCTGCCCGGTTGGTACAACCGTTGAGGTTCGGGAACTATTCGGCAACCTGCCCGCGCGCCGCAGATTCCTGCGATCCGCCGCCGCCGAATCCGCACGCATCAACGAAGTGGTGACCCGCTACGCTCTGGCGTACCCGGGCGTCCGTTTCAACCTGACCACCGACGGCAGGGAGCAGGTCAACACCCCCGGCAGCGGTGACCTGCAGGACGTGATCCTGGCGCTCTACGGTGGCGAGGTCGGGGCCCGAATGCTGCCCGTTTCGGGAACCGAGGGCCCGATAACCGTCAGCGGATTCACTAGTGCGCCCGATCTCAACCGCCATAACCGTTCCTACATCACGCTGCTGGTCAACCGGCGTTGGGTCTATCACCGCTCCATTGTGTACGCAATCGAACAGGCTTATCAGGGTACGCTGCCCGACCGTCGCTATCCGGTTGCCGTGATAAACGTGGACCTGCCGAGCGAGGAGGTTGACGTCAACTCACATCCCACCAAGCGTGAGGTGAGGTTTCGGAACGAAAACCGGATCTTCTCGACGGTTCAGCACGCCGTTCACGATGCGCTCGTCGCCCATGCTCCGGTACGACAGGCATCGCGACCATTCAACACCCCGGACTCGTCTCAACCTGGCCCTGAAGGCTATCCCACAACCCACGCTCTCCAGCGTCCCGTTGCTGGCGGCGGCCCGGCCGAGCCGATTTCCGATCGCCTCGCGCTGCCCGCCACCGGGCTGGCGCCAACCGGCGGTACGCTGCGCGACGTGCTGATCGGACTGCGGGTGATTGGTCAAATTCGCCAGACCTACATCGTAGCCGAGGGAAGCGACGGCATGTATCTGGTGGACCAGCACGCCGCCCATGAACGTGTCGTGTACGATCGCATCCGCCACCGTGACGAAGCGCGGACCCCGCCGGCTCAACCCTTGCTCGCGCCCGTTTCGGTGGAGTTGAATCTTGCCCAAACGTCCACCCTGGAAGAATACTCCCAATTGCTCTCGGGTTATGGCTTCCACCTGGAACCTTTTGGCGGGTCGGCGTTGCTGATACGCGCGGTGCCGGCGACCCTGGCGGCCCGCAACAACCCGGACCCGGTCTCCGCCCTCACCAACCTGCTGGACGCGGTGGCGGTTGAGCAGGTCGTGATGGAGCGCGAAGAGGCGCTGGCCGCCACCATCGCCTGCCATGGTTCGGTCAGAGCGGGTGACAATCTCGGCCAGGACGAGATGGACGCCCTCTTGCGCCAACTGGAAGTCACGGAAAACCCGCATCATTGCCCCCACGGCCGGCCAACGGTGATTCACTTCACCGAATACCAGTTGGAACGGGAATTCGGTCGGCGCTAGGTTCGCGTCAACAAAAAGGCAGCCGGTTGGCTGCCTGCGAAATCGTGATGTCCTGAGGACTTCCTACCGGCGCGGGTCGGTGCGGGGATCCTGCGCAGGATGAAACATGGAGCCAGGGCCCGGAAATTCGTTGCTGGCTTCCACCGTATTTCCCCGACGCCCAAAGGGAAGCATACTCGCAACTATGGCCGCGCCAGCCACACCAATCCCCAACACGCCGAGAAAGCGCCGGCGCGAGGTTCCCTTTTGGTTAGAGTCATTCTGTTCGGGCACGTTGAAGCATCTCCGCAATCTGTTTTGGACGCACAAAATCGTACCAACCGGTATGCGGGATGTCAATAATGACGGATGCAGCCTCACGGTTTCTTTTATCCTTTGCCGACGGGCAACCCGCCGGCGTTGTAGGATAGAGTGGCCCAACAGCCCGGTACCATCGGTTGCCGCCGATAGCGCCCCGCTGATCCCCACACCTTCAATCAGGAATCATCACGATGACAAATTTGGACGCCATCGTCGGCCGGTTGCCCATCAACACGATCACCTTTGACATGGACGACACGTTATGGGATTTCCAGGCCGCCATGGAAAATGCCCTCCACATCACCCTCGCGCGATTGCGTCTCCTGGCGCCGGGCGAACGCACCGACAACCTCACCGTGCCGAAAATGATGGACATACGGGATGCCGTCGCGCTGGAGTTGGGAGAAGGGGCGACCAGGCAGGAGGAGATTCGGCACGCCGCAATGGTCAGAACCGTGGAATACGTGGACCCTCCCGACCGGGCAATCGCTGACAATCTGTTCCGCACCTACATGGAGGCCCGGTTGGCCGGCGCAAAACCCTACCGGGAAGTCCGGACGGTCCTGGAAACGCTCAAGCAACGCTACCGCATCGGGGTCATATCCAACGGAAACAACGAACCCGAGAGCGTCGGCTTGCCTGGCCTCTTTGATTTCGTGGTCTTCGCCCACGATTGTGGTTACCCGAAACCGGATCCCCGCATTTTCGAGTTCGCCCTTGCGCAATCCGGCGATGATCCGGGCAACGTCGTCCACGTTGGCGATTCGTTGGAGAGCGACGTGCAGGGCGCAAACAACTACGGGATCCTCAGCGTGTGGCTGAACCGGCGCGGCGTCGCCAACGCGACCCCAATATCGCCCCGCTGGGAAGTCAGGGATCTCGAAGAGTTGACCGTAATCCTGTGACTCTGGTTGGCAACCGCGCGTCGTGGCCCGGCGGAACCGACGATGAACGCGCCGTCTGATATGATGGTTGCCAACTTGGTTCAGGAGCCTCGCCCATGCAGGAAAACAAAGTCAAGCGCGCCCTGCGCGAGAACCGTCTCGCCCTGGGCACCTACGTCACCTTCGCCGACCCGCAGGTCGTTGAGATCATCGGGCTGGCCGGGTTTGACGCCGCCTTCATCGACATGGAACACACCACCTTTGACTTGGGCCTCATCAGCCAGATGATCATGGCCGCGGAGTTGGTGGGCGTCACCTCCATGATCCGGATTCCTGGCAACGATGAAAACCTGATTTTGAGGCTCCTCGACGCCGGCGCGCAGGGGATCATCATCCCCCACATCGACGGCGTGGAAGGCGCGCAGCGGGCGGTGGAAGCCGTGCGATACGCCCCGTTGGGACATCGCGGCGGCGCTGGCGGCACCAGGGCCGCCCGTTTCGGGACGGTGGGCTGGGACGAGCACACCCGCACGTCCAACGATAATATCGTGCTGTCCGTCATGACAGAGGATGAAAAGGGTATTGGCGAGATCGCCCAAATCGCCCAACTGCCAGGCATCGACATCGTCGCCATCGGCCCTACCGATTTTTCCGAGTACATGGGCATCCGCGACCCGCAGAGTCCGGTGATACGGGCGAGGCTCGAGGAGTTGGCCGCTGAGGTCAAGGCGGCCGGCGGCGCCAAGTTGTCAATGCCGATGAATCATCCGGCTTTTCCTCTGTCCGCCAAAGAGCTTCAGGATATGGGTGTCGGCTACACTCACGTTGCCCCGCCGCCAACGGCGCTGCTGCTGCGCTCACTCCAACAGCGCATCACCGACATCAAGGCCCAGATAGGCTAGTTCCCGCGTGGAGTCTCGGGTTGGGCGCGGTGCGTAGCCACGTGGCGCAAACCGCAAGGACAGCGAGCCTGTTGGCAATCTTGCTGACGGCTTGTGCGCTGGCGGCCATAGCCTGCGGAGATCCTGCCGTGCCCACGGCGGAGCCTGCAGCAACGGCGATGGTGGCTCCAACGTCAACACCCACACCGCCAACGCCAACCGTTCCGCCTTCTCCCACCACCGCGCCGGTGACCGTTGTCCCTACGCCCACAACCGCTCCCACCGTCGTGCCGACCCCTACGCCGGCGGCGACCGCAGCTCCCGCGCCGACGCCCGCGCCAACACACACTCCCCTGCCTGATGAGCCACTGGTGCGCATCGGAGATACGGCCTATGCCGTTGACCTCGCGGTCACACCGGCAGAACGAACGCAGGGGCTGTCGGATCGCCCGTCCATGGACGACGACCGGGGGATGTTGTTCGTGTATGACGACGACGGCGCGAGGACTTTCTGGATGCCCGACATGCACTTCCCGCTGGACATGGTGTGGATACGCGCCGATTGCACTATCGCCGGCGTTACGGCGGACGTGCCGAATCCGCCGCTGGACACGCCGCGGGATCAACTGGAACTCTACCCCTCGTCAGGACTGGTGCGGTTCATCCTCGAACTCAACGCCGGACAGGCGGCCACCCACGGGATACATGCCGGCGACAAGGCCAGATTCGACGGCCACATCGCCGGCATGTGGGGCTGTTGAACCCGTTTCCCAAGAGCACTGAGCAACCCAAGAATCAACAACGAAAGGAACATCAACACATGGAAATCCTAGTCTCCGGATCCCTGGCCATCGACCGTATCATGACGTTCCCCGGGCGTTTCGGCGATCACATCGTCCCCGAACGGCTCCACCAGATCAACCTGAGTTTCACCGTGGACGGCTTCAACGCCTATTTCGGCGGGACGGCCGGCAACATCGCGTACTCGCTGGCGATGCTGGGCCAGACGCCGCGTATCGTCGCCGCCATCGGGAACGACTACCGCGATTATTTCACCCGCCTGGACCGGAACGGTATCCCGACGGACGACATCAAGATCGTGGAGGAAGAGGCAACCGCCTCCGCCTTCATCGTGACTGACTTGTCCGACAACCAGATCACAGGATTCAACCCGGGTGCTATGAAGCATGCGACGGGTTTCGATTTCAGCGCGGTTGACCCCTCTGACACCATCAACATCGTTAGCCCGGGCAACCTGACCGATATGTCAAACTTCACCGCGGACGGAAAGGCAGCCGGCATCTACACCATCTTTGACCCCGGTCAGTCCCTTCCAGCCTGGGATGCTGAGGGGCTGACCAAGTGCATCGGAAACAGCGACCTCCTCATCGCCAATGACTATGAGATGGCGTTGATCGTAGAACGCACAGGTCGCGACGAAGCCGGATTGCTGGAGTTGACCGGCGCCCTGGTCACGACGCTGGGCGAACAGGGCACCCGCATTTCCACCGGCGACGGCGGCGTGCAGGTACCATGCGTCCCCACCGACAACGTGGTAGATCCCACCGGAGCCGGAGACGCTTTCCGCGGTGGCCTGATCCTCGGGCTGATCCAGAAGGTGGGACTGGAGCGGGCGGCGCAAATGGGTTCGGCGTGCGCGCACTTCGTGATTCAACAACCCGGCACGCAGGAATACAGCTACACGGCAGACGAGTTGCAAGCGGCGCTGGACCGGACTTACGGCTCGCATTGACGAACCTGACGGGCTGCGCTAGGCTTTCGGCAATCCAGCATCCGCGACCATTCGGAGCATCGATTTATGACTCAACAAGCCCCGCCACCTGCGCTGACGCCTGAAGTACAGGCCATGATCGGCGTCAGCGGTGACATCGTTGAATCCTGGGGTGTCGTGGACGGCGAGTACATGCGCCGGTTCACGCAAGCCCTGATGGATCCAGACCCGCGCTACTGGGACGACGACTTCGCAAAATCCACCCGCTACGGACAGTTGATCACGCCGCCCATAATGGTCAGTTACCTGGCCAGCCGCATCCGTCCCGACCAGGACGATCCCATCACGGCCGCGTTCGAGGAGAACCCCGAATCGGACGGCATCGGCTCCGTGGAGCGGCCCGGCGAACTGCCTCCGGTGCCCACCAACCTGGTGCGAGTGCTCAACGCCGGCAACGAACTGGAGCTGTACGCATACCCCAGCATCGGGGACACGATCTTCTTCCAGAACCGCTATTCTGACATCCGTGAACGGCTGGGGCGGGATGGCACGCCGTTCCTCATCATCACCCGGGAGACGCGGTACTGGAACCAGGATGACGTTACCCTTTGCATCACGCGCGCTTCCACCATCCGCCGCTGATGCGCATTTGGTCAATCATCGAGTGCTGATCAGGAACATCGGAGAGACGTTATGACTACCCTGCTCGACGACCTCCTCAACATGGAACCCGAGGAGATCTGGCGGCTGAACGAACGGCCCGACGCTGACGGGCTACGCGACAAGCCCCAAATCTACTACGAGGATGTCAACGAAGGCGACGAACTGCCCAAGTACATCTACAAGCCCACCCCGACGCACCTGTTCCGGTGGAGCGCGGCCATCGAAAACTTCCACCGGATCCATTACGATCTGGACTTTGGCCTGAACCACGACCGCAACCCCAGCATCCTGGTACACGGTTCCTGGAAGCAGAGCGTGGTCCCCCAGTACCTCAAAGACTGGACCTTGCCCAACGGGTGGCCGTGGAAGGCCCGTTTTGAGCACCGGGCAATGCTGGTTCCCGGCGACATTCTCATCATGTGGGGACGCGTCACCAGCAAGTACGAAAAGAGCCAGATGGGGTTGATCGAGGTTGAAATCGGCATGAAGACTCAGGACGGCATTGAGAGCATGCCCGGCACGGCAACGGTGGTGCTGCCTCTCAAGGATGGCCCGCCCATCCCTTACCCGTTTGTCCCGCCGGCCGATTAGCCGCACACCACCAGAGGAGCGAGAGGCTGCGGTTCAATACCGGTAGCCTCCACCGGAGATTGACACAATGGCAAGATTCATCGCTGTCCACAATGTACCCGGCATCACCGAAGCGGACTTCCGGGACAAGTTGGACGCTGTCCGAAAGTGGCGGCCCGACCGGCGCACCACCATAGTCAAGGTGTACGGAGATCTCGAAAACGGCAAGCTCATTTCTGAGTGCGAAGCCGTCGAGCAGTCTCACTTCGAGGATTGGCTCAACATGGTGGGCTGGCCCGCCGAGTCCATCAACAAGGTGGACATCGTCTGCCAGGTGGGCACCTTCTGGAAGTTGTGACCCACCACTCACGACGACTGGCTTCGGGACCGGGGCGGCCGCAAGGCTGCCCCTATTCATTGACCGCGCCCACCCGCGAAGGGCTCGCTATTTCAGGAACCAGCCAGGGCCGGGAGTCGGCCCGTCTCCGTCATACACATTCTGACCGTAGGCTGCAAAAGCCGCGCCCGAGGCCAGCGTCACCGCGGACGCGAACAGCCAGACCAGAATGATCAGCACCGTGGCCAGCGGCCCGTACAAAAGGTGAGACGGCGCAAGATAGGAGATAAAAATCGCCACCGAAATGTTGACCAACTGCAAAGCCACGCCGGCCACCAACGCTCCCATCGCGGCCCACCGCCATCGCACCGGACGCTCCGGGATGTAACGATACACCATCAGGAAAGCAGCGCCAGCCAGGAGTCCGGCCAGCACGTTGGACCAGCCGGGAGCAATTTCGGTCGGCAGCGAGTGAGGGAATCCGGCGAGGTTGAACTCCCGAACCGCCAGGGGTGCAACGTCCTGGGACATCACGTAGGTCAGCACGCTCGACGCGAACAGCACCACAGCATTCGCGGTCATCAGCATAAACTGCCGCATCTTTCCCAGGATGCCTACCTGCGCCGGTTCAATTCCCCACATCCGGTTGACCACCACGCCCACAGCTCCAAACAGCTTGTAGGAACCCCAGCCCAGTCCCAGCAGGGCGAACAGCCCCGTGATGCCGGCAGCCCTGGTGTCTCCCGTTATCACGAGGCCCGCCAGGTCCACGTTGGGGGGCAACACCCCGCCCGTAATCAACGCATACCAGTCCCGGGTTCTGTCTTCGCCCAGCGCAATCCCCAGCAGTTGAAAAATGGCGACGGAAATCGGCACCAGGGCAACCATCCCGTAATAGGCGACGCCTGCGATCAATTGTTGCGCATCGTTTCGCGTAACCGCCGCCAGCACCGCCAGAGTAACCCTCACGGGACGCCACCTCGCGGCCGAGTATTCCAACCGACGGTTGAGCCGCAGCAACCACGAGATCCCGCTGACCCATGCCGTGAGCCTGTCGGTAACCCGGTCCAGCATCATCGCGCCCCGCCCTGCTGCGATGCCCCGACGCCTCGCGCTGGCCACCGCGCCCATACCTTCCCGATAATGGCGCGGGACGAAACCGGACCATACCGCCGACTGTCTCCGCTGTTGGCGCGGTTGTCTCCCATCAGGAAATATTCGTCGTCGCCGCACAGCCAGTCCAGCGGCCGCTCCCGCCGGGACGTTTCTCCGTGGCGGTATGGCTCCGGCAAGGTTTCGTCATCAATTGACACGTCGCCTCCGGCCCTAATCCCCACCAACTCTCCGGGTAGACCAACCACACGTTTCACGACAAAGTCTCCCTCCGACAATGGCGGCCGCGCCACCACCACCGCGCCCCGGGCAAATGCGCCGCCGCACCAGGACCGTGGGAATACATGAACCCAATCCCCGTGTTGCAGCCCCGGCGTCATGCTGTCACCGCTGACACGGAAGTGGGAACGGATAAGGAAAACGGGTGCGCCGGTGATGAGCCCGGCGGCGGAACGGAACAAACCCATACCGGGGTGTCAACCCACGGTGGGTTCCCAGCAAGGATATGAGCCCAGGATCTTGAACACCTCGGCATATTCGCGAAGGCCATTGAGGGCGTCAGAGACCTGCGGCTCTTCGCGGTGGCCTTCACAGTCAATCAGGAAAATGTACCTTCCCAGCTCCTGTTTGGTCGGCCTGCTTTCAATCTTCACCAGGTTGATGTTGCGCTCGGCAAATTCGCCGATGGCCTGGTACAGGTTGCCCGGCCGATCCACCGCGAAAGCAAAGCAGATCGAAGTCCGATCATGGCCCGTTGGGGGATGGTCGTCGTGCGCCAGCGCGACAAAACGAGTCTGGTTGGCGGAGTTGTCCTGGATGCTTTGCGCCAGAATCTGCACGTCGTAAATCTCGGTCGCCCGTTGCGGGCATATCGCCGCCGCCGGCGCCCTGCTGGCCTGCATATCGATCACCGCCGCCACCGTGCTCAACGAGGCTTCGCGCACCACGTTGGGGAAATGGGATCCCAGGTACGCCCGGCACTGCGCCAACGCCTGGGGATGGGAGTAAATCACCTCGACCGACTCGGCGGAAACTCCGGGCGGCGCGACCAGGTAATGGTCAATGGGAATCACCACCTCGTTTCGGATTGACAGCGCCGACTGGGCAATCAGGAGATCCAGGGTGAACGTCACCGAACCTTCCAGGCTGTTTTCGATGGGCACGACGCCGGAATCAAGTTCGTCAGCAGCGACCGCAGCGCCCACCGCGCTGATGGTTGGGTAGGGCTGGAGTTCCGCGTCGGGCGCGTAAAGCAGCGCGGCCTGCTCCGTGTACGTGCCGGCCGGGCCGAGGTAACCGATTCGGTCAGTCATCAATGTTCACCGCAGACGAAACCGTTG
The DNA here is from genome assembly GCA_963668585.1 of Dehalococcoidia bacterium. Taxonomy (GTDB): domain Bacteria; phylum Chloroflexota; class Dehalococcoidia; order Lucifugimonadales; family UBA3495; genus Bin87. The sequence continues at coordinate 3,365,398 of OY764869.1, forward strand.
GTTCGCTCATCTTTCGAATGTCCGGGCGATCTGCTCGTGGCTGCCGACGACAATCAGAATGTCGCCGTCGCCTATCGTCTCGTCGGCATCCGGATTCATTATATATTCGTGGCCGCGCTGCAATACCATTGCCCTGACCCGGTTGTGATTGTTGTCACCATCCAGTCCCACCTCCCTGAGGCGGCGACCGCGCATATGCTCCGGCGGCCGAAGCTTGTGCATTCCGTCGGTATCGGTGATGCCGATGTATTCGATGGAGTTGGGCGTCAGGTCCAAAGTTGCCGCGCGGACTGCAGCCTCCTCCTCCGGGAATATCACCTTGTCCGCGCCGACGCGGTGCAGGATCTCCGCATGTCGTGTGTCGGTGGCGCGAGCAATGACAAACGGGAGGCCCATGGTTTTCAACAGCATCGTGGTGATTATGCTCGATTCCACCTGGCTGCCCAATGCGACAACCGCCACGTCCATATCCGGCACGCCAAGATCTCGCAACGCCACCTCGCTGGTCGCATCCGCCTCAACGGCATAGGTCACCCTGCCCAGCATGGCCTGCACCCGCTGGTCATTCTGGTCGATCGCCAGCACTTCATGCTCACTCTGGAAAAGCGTGGTGGCCAGTTTAGAGCCGAACCGGCCCAGGCCGATAACACAAACTTGATTCGACATGATGCTCAACCAATTCTAACGGGTTCTTCGGGATAACGGTAGGATGCTTCTTCTCTCGGCGCCAACAGCATCACCAGCGTGAGCGGGCCAATGCGGCCGGCGAGCATGGTGATCATGAAGATTATAGACCCGGCGAGGCTCAGGTCTGCGGACGCTCCGGAGGACATTCCGTTGGTTCCGAAGGCCGACACGGCTTCAAACATCAGTTTCTCGAAGTTGATATGCGGGTCAGTATAGGTCAACACCGGAACCACCAGGCCCAGGTACGCTATGCTCAGCATAGCCACCATCAAGGCCCGCGACACCAGCGTGGGCCCAATCTCCCGACGGAATATCTCGGTTCGCGGATGCCGCAACGCCGCCGAGCGGGCGGCTGCCATCAGCACCGCCACGGTGTTGACCTTGATGCCTCCCGCCACCGAGGCCGTTGACCCGCCCACAAACATGAGGCCGCCATACATCAGCAGCGTAAAGTCCTTGACCTCGCTCCAGTCCAAAGCCGCGAAACCGGCGGTGCGACCGCTGGCTCCATGGAAAACCGACGATCCGATTTTACCCAGCAATGAATGTCCGGAGAGGACACCATCCCACTCCGCAAACATGAAGGCGCCGCCGCTGAAGAGGTACAACGTCAACGTCAATAGCAGGACCAATTTTGTGTCCAGCGTAAACCGCGAAAAGTTGAACAGGAACAGTCCGCTGAGCCTGCGCCGGGAAAACGAAGGACTCCAGTTGCGGCGCATGTCCACCATCAGGGGCCAACCCAGCGCCCCCAGTATTATCATCGGCGTGATCGCCCCTGCCAGGTATGGATACGCTCCCAGGGTATCCAGGTTGTTGCCGGTGGTGGCGTTGGGCAGAATCGAAAGACCGGCGTTGTTGAAAGCAGAGACGGACAGGAAAAGGGACTGCCAGGCGGCTTCCGCCATCGAAAAATCCGCCACCGTCCGCATCTGGTAATAGATGATTGCGGCGCCCAGCAAATACCCCAGCATGAAGGCGATGACGATGTTGCGAGCGACGCGCGCCACGTTGGAGGTGTGGCCAGATCCGACAGTGTCCCGGTACACCTCCTCTTCCAGAACCGTGGTGCGGCGACCGAAGAACACCAGCACGGTGGCCGCTGTCATGAACTCCAATCCGCCAACCAGCATGAGGAAAAACAGCACCACCTGACCAAATGGAGACCAGAAAGTCTGGGTATCCACCTGAGTCAGGCCGGTCACTGTGGACGCAGAGATGGCCGTGAAAAAGGCGACCTTTACGCCCGCTCCTTCGTCGCCGTTGGCCGCAAAGGGCAGCGAGAGCAGTACCCCGCCCGTGATGTTGAGCAACAGGAAGACGCCGAGCAGTATCGCTGGAGCAGACGACCAACGTCGGGGCGGCGATCTCCGGCGTATCGACACGCGAACCGGCGCCGCCCTGCGCCAGTGCGATGTCGGGGGTGCCGGCTCGTTTGCGCGGTCGTTGGGTTCGTTCACTGCGTGTGTGTCAGGCGACGGTTGGCAGGTTGGGAATTGGCGGACCGTCTGTCTCGTTATGTGGGTCAGCGCTATTATCGGCGGGAGAGGAAATATGTCAATCGCGAAGGTGTATCGGTCAGGAACTTTCGTTGATCGATAATAGTTGAGGTAGTCCCCTCATCCTGAACAGGTCGAAGGACGAGAGAACGGTAAGCAGGGAATCGTTCCGGCAGCAGCAACTGCGTTTTGCCAGGAAAATCGAAAAGCCCTGGGTATCGGTCGGGCACGGAAGCGACACGTTGACGTCACCGGCGGACCGGCCGTCATGTCCCCGCCGGCGTAACCGCGCCGGTGTTATACTGTCTGGCGAGCACAGCCGCCGCCGCGCGTGTGCTATATTGCGCGATGAAGCAAACATCGCAGCATGAGGGATCCCTTCAGATGACCATCATAGCCCAGCGTCAAGTCGAACCCCGTTATGACGCGGTTGCCATAGACCGTAAATGGCAGGAGAGGTGGGAAAAGGACCGGATTTATCGGGTTGACGACAACGACCCTCGTCCGAAGTGGTTCGAAATGACCATGTATCCCTATCCTTCTGGCGATCTCCACATCGGCCATTGGTACGCGATGGCGCCTTCCGACGCCCATGCCAGGTTCCGGCGCATGCAGGGTTACAACGTGCTGCATCCCATCGGTTTCGACGCCTTCGGCTTGCCCGCCGAAAATGCAGCCATCTCGCGCGGCATTCACCCCTACGAATGGACCATGTCCAACGTGGAAAACATGCGCCGCCAACTGCGGTCGTTGGGCGCGATTTACGACTGGGATCGGGAGGTGGTGTGCTGCCTGCCCGAATACTACCAATGGAACCAGTGGTTCTTTATCAAGCTGTTTGAAAAGGGTTTGGCCTACCGCGCCAAGGCTCCCGTGGTTTGGTGCCCTTCCTGCCAAACCGTCTTGGCCAACGAGCAGGTACTCAACGGTGTCTGCGAGCGTTGCGACACGCCGATCACCCGCCGCGACTTTGAGCAGTGGTTCTTCCGCATCACCGACTACGCCGACCAATTGCTCGACTTCGATACGCTGGAAGACTGGCCAGACAAGATCCTCACGATGCAGCGCAACTGGATTGGCCGCAGCGATGGTGTGGACATAGGATTCGACATCTCCGACTACGGCATTGAAGAGCGTGAAATACGTACCTTCACCACGAGGATTGACACCATATTTGGCGTCACCTTCATCGTCCTCGCGCCGGAACACCCGCTGGTTCCACAACTGACCTCGGAGAGTCGCCGCGCAGAAGTTGACGCCTACATAGACCAGGCGCGCGCCGCTTCCGAAATCGACCGCCTGTCCGCAGACCGTGACAAGACCGGCGTATTCATCGGCGCCTACGCCCGCAACCGGTTGAACAACGAGCAGGTGCCGATATACGTGGCAGACTACGTGCTCACCACCTACGGCACGGGCGCGGTGATGGGCGTTCCCGCCCACGACGCCCGCGACTTCGCCTTCGCGCTCAAATACCGGTTGCCCATCCGCACCGTCATCGCGCCCATTGAATGGGATGGCCTCGCACAGACCGAAGCCTACGTCGGTGTGGGATTCATGACCAATTCCGGCGCCTACGACGGCATGACCAACGAGGAAGGCTCCGTCGCCATCGCCAGGGAGGTCGAACGACGCGGTTGGGGTCGGAACACCGTGACCTACCGCCTGCGCGACTGGCTTATCTCCCGGCAGCGGTACTGGGGCACCCCCATTCCCATGGTGTACTGCGCCGATTGCGGCGTCCTGCCCGTGCCCGAATCCGACCTGCCGGTGCTGCTGCCCGAAGACGCCGAATTCCGGCCGACCGGTGAATCGCCACTGGCCATCAACGACAGTTTTGTCAATACGGTGTGCCCCAATTGCGGCGGACCGGGACGGCGCGAGACCGACACCATGGACACCTTCATGGACTCGTCGTGGTACATGCTGCGCTACTGCACACCGCAGTTCAGCGACGGTCCGTATGAACCCGAAACCACCGGCGAATGGATGCCCGTGCGTCAGTACACCGGCGGCGCCGAACACGCCGTCATGCACCTCTTGTACAGCCGATTCTTCATCAAGTCCCTGCGCGACATGGGGTTGCTGGACATCGATGAGCCATTCCTGCGCCTGTACAACCAGGGGGTCATCCTCGGCTCTGACCATGAGAAGATGAGCAAGAGCCGCGGCAACGTCGTCAACCCCGACGACGTCGTGGGACAGTTCGGAGCCGACGCCGTCCGTTGTTTCCTGATGTTCATCGGGCCCTGGGATCAGGGCGGCCCCTGGAGCGACGAGGGCATCAACGGCATCGTGCGCTGGCTCAACCGGGTGTGGAACCTCATGGAGCACGATGCCCGGGAGTTGGACGCGCATCCAACGGACCCGGTCGCCGTCCGCGACACGCAGCGAATCCTGCACCAGACGATCCGCAAGTGCTACGACGACCTGGACAAGTTCAAGTTCAACACGGTCATCGCGTCCTTGATGGAACTGGTGAATCACCTGAGCCACGTGTGGAACGCCCAGTCGGTGGACTCCGCGACGTGGAACGTGAGCACGGAAAAATTCCTGCTGATGCTGGCCCCCATCGCGCCCCACGTCTCCGAAGAGTTGTGGGAAATCAAAGGCCATCCCTACAGCATCCACCAGCAGCCTTTCCCGACCTGGGACGAAGAGTTGGCGGCGGACGAAGAAATCACCCTGGTGGTTCAGGTCAACGGACGGGTGCGGGATCGCATAACCGTTGCCGCCGGGATCGGAGCCGAAGATGCCCAACAGTTGGCGCTGGAAAGCCAGCGCGTCCAGGCGCACGTTGATGGCAAAGCAGTCCGCAACGTGGTGTACGTGCCCGGCCGGCTGGTCAACGTGGTGGTGGGATAGCGAGGGCTGGCGCAGAATGGGCGATGTATATGCCACATTGGGAGTCTGGGCAGCGGACGGTAACTACCTCCGTAATCTGCGCATGAAAGCCGACACCGGAGCGGCTTACAGCCAGTTGCCGGCCGAATTGCTGCGCGACATGGGTTGGGCTCCCACCCAGAACCCGCGATTGTCAACGTTGGCAGACGGTTCCGAGGTCGTCGTGGAGTTGGGCGAGGTGAACGTGCGATACAGCTGCGAGGACCTGACGCGGCTCTTCATTTTTGGAGAGGATAGCTGTATGCCGCTGCTGGGCAGCGACACCATGCAAGGGTTCGGCCTCGGCGTGGACCCGGTTCACCACACTTTGATCGACGTAGTTCCGCACCGTTAGTGGATTCCTGAATGACACTCGTTGACAAATATGCGCTGCTGCCGGAGGAAATTGACCGGCAGAGCTTGGTAATGGTTGCCGACAGCCTAGAAACGGGGGCGCTGGGGGCCAGGCTATCCGATGCCGAGCGATACGTCCTGCATCGTATCGTCCGGGCTGAGGGCGACCCAGCGATTGCCGCCGACGTACGCTTTAGCGATGGCGCCGTTGAAGCCGCGTTGGACTCCCTCCGACAATCACGCACAGTCATAACTGACGTGCGGATGGTCCAGGTGGGGATATCCCGCGCTGCCCTCGGCCGGCGCAACGTGACAACCGACTGCCTCATCGATGCCCCCCAGGTTGCAGAACGGGCGCTGCGCGAGGGAACCACACGAAGCGTCGCCGCAGTCCGGGAACTGGCTCCCCAGATGAACGGAGCCGTGGTCGCCATCGGCAACGCTCCCACCGCGCTGCTGGCCCTGCTGGACCTGATTGACGCCAACCAGGTCAATCCGGCAATGGTCATCGGTATGCCGGTGGGATTTGTCGCGTGCCCCGAATCCAAGGCGGAACTGGCCGCGCGAACCGTGCCACACATCACCATCCTGGGACGACGCGGAGGCAGTTCGGCCGCTGCCGCCACCGTGAACGCTCTGCTCGACCTGCTGGAGGACTGACCAAGATGCCTGCCAACGACCATAGCAACGGGGATGCCAGGGGATGGGGGGTGGTCTTGCTGTGCCACGGCAGTCAGCGCGGCGCCAGCAGGGATGAGTGTTCCTGCGCGTGGGCCGCCGATGGCGCGCGGTTTCCGGCCTGGTGCCTGGGCTGCCCCAACACCCCCGTTGGGCTCCGGCAAGCGGGTGAGCGCCTGGCGCAGTCGCTGGGCGAAGATGCTGAAAAGGTGATTGTTTCGTGCCTGGAGTTCCTGCCGCCGCATCCCCCCGAGGCCGTATCGATCCTGGCCGATGCCGGACTGGATCGGGTGGTCATCGCTCCATACCTTCTGGGCAACGGTAAGCACGCCACGCTTGAAATGGACGAGGTGCTCGCGGACATCGCCGCCGAATCCCCTGGCGTCGAGTTGCGCCTCGCGCAGGGATTGGGTGCGGATTCGCGCATCGCGGACCTGGTACGCGAACGCATTGCCGCGCTGCCAACCCATCCCGCTCCCGATGGCGATGGCCGTCCGGTGGGCATCATGCTGGTCAAGGCCGGCACCCAGACCCGTTACGACGACTGCCTCTGGCTGAAGGAACTGGGCGGCTGGGTGGAGCGTGATCTGGGACAAGGATACGCCGTGTCGGTGGCGCAGTCTCACTACGGCGACCCAACGATGGAATCCGCCGCCGCAGAATTGATCGACGGTCGCGGCGTGGGCAGCATCATCTGCGCACCCTACCTGTTCTTCCCCGGACTGATTTTGCAACGCAACGTTATGGGAACCATGAACCGCCTGCAGGAAACCTACCCCAACATTCCCATGTCTGTGGCGCCGCCGCTTGGTGTGGACGACCGTCTCGTGCAGGTTGCCAGCGACCGCGTTCGGGCAGCGCAGGCCGCGAACTGAGTTCCCCACGATACGTTACAATCGAAACCTGGACCAACCGATGTTGACCGAACCTTAACCATGTTGACCGAACCCGAACACAACACCACCGACGACGCCCGCCCGGAGAGCGACTACTCCCGCCCAACCAAGCGGGACCCGCGCGGAATGCGTACCGGCTATACCACCGGTACCACCGCCGCCGCCGCCGCCAAAGCCGCGGTGATCCTGACGCTGTCGGGGCACGCACCCGAAGAGGTCTCGGTGCCATTGCCGGGTGGTCGGGGCCACGCAACCCTGAAGGTACACCGCAGTTGGCCCATGGCGCCGGAGGAAGGCGTTCGCTGCTCCGTCATCAAGGATGGGGGCGACGACCCTGACGTGACGCACGGGGCCGAAATCATCGTGGGAGTCTGGCGTCTTCCCGACGGGATTCAGGGTCTACAGATCACGGGGGGCCCGGGCGTCGGCACCGTTACGCGACCCGGCACCGGCATTGAGGTCGGCGAACCGGCGGTTACCCGCGTGCCCCGCCGGATGATAGCAGACGCAGTCGCGGAAGGGCTTGTGGAGTGCGGATGGCCGACACACACGGGAATCCGCGCACGCATCTCGGTTCCCAACGGTGAGGAGATCGCCAAGGAAACCACCAACGCCCGGTTGGGCGTCCTCAACGGCATAAGCATCTTGGGCAGCACCGGCATCGTGCAGCCCTTCAGCACTGCGGCTTGGCGCGCCAGCGTTCATCTCGCTATCGACGTGGCCGCCACCAATGGCCTGGACCACGTGGTGTTGTCCACCGGCACCCGCAGCGAACAATACACCCGCCAACTGCTCGACCTCCCGGACATGGCCTACGTCGAGGCCGGCATATTCTCCGGGCCTTCCATGAAGCGGTGCGTCAACAAGGGCATCAAACGGGTTGCGCACGTGGGCATGGTGGGCAAGTTCTCCAAGATGGCGATGGGATATTTCGTTACCCATGTCGCCGGCAATCAGGTGGACACCGGGTTCCTGGCAGGACTCGCCGGACAGTGCGGGGCGGCGCCGGAATTGCAGGAAGAAATGAAAAACGCTTCTAGTGGCCGCCATTTCCAGGAGTTGGCGCAGGAACACGGGGTGATGGAAGTGTTCCCGATGATGTGCCAAATGGTCTGCGAGCAGGCCCGGAAATACCTGGGCAACGACGGCGATGCCATCATCGTGGATGCGCTGTGCTTCGACTTTGAAGGCAACCTCTTGGGAATGGCCAGCACATCACCCGAAGGCATCCCCATGCGCGACCCGACGACAGTGGCGGCCAATGCTGCGGGTTAACCCAGCCTCCGACGCGGCCCCAGGCGATCTCGCGAGAGACGGCACAAATCCGGAGCGGCGCCTCGGCTTGACCGACGACGCCTTTGAACAGCGCAAACCGGTGCGCGGGCAGATCACTAAGTCCGAGGTGCGAGCGGTCAGCCTGTACGCCCTCGGTCTGAAGCCCGATAGCGTGGTGTGGGATATTGGGGCGGGCACAGGTTCGGTGGCGATCGAAGCGGCGCAAATCGCGTATCGCGGCACGGTCCACGCAGTGGACAAAGACGCTGACAGCGCCGGACTGCTGGAAAACAACGTCGCACGATATGGAGGCGGCCGCGTGTCCATCGTGATAGGTTCCGCGCCGGCCGTCCTGCATGATCTGCCGGACCCGGATTCGGTGTTCATCGGAGGCGGCGGATCCGCAATGCCCGAAATCATTGCGGCGGTGACGAACAGGCTCACCGTCGGCGGCCGCTTGGTCGCCAACTTTGCCGCCATGGAACGGGCCAATGAGACGTATCGCGCGTTGCAGCAGGCCGCGATGTCCCCACAACTGACCATGGTAACGGCGGCGCGAGGCCGCGAGTTGCCCGACGGAGCGTTACGATTGGAAGCCATGAACCCGGTATTCGTAGTGTGGGGGCAAAAATGACCACTGCCCCTGTTGCAGGACACCTCTACGGTGTCGGAGTGGGCCCCGGCGACCCTGAACTGCTGACCGTCAAAGCGCAGCGCGTTTTGCAATCGGTTCCGGTGATCTGGGTGCCGCAGGCCGGCGTGAGCGCCGAGAGTTACGCGTACTCCATCGTGAAGAGCATCATCGACGAAGGCCGCCAGGAAGTTGTCCGGGCCAGGTTTCCCACCAACGATGAAGATGCCGCCGGCGAAATCTGGCGGCGCGCCGCGCGGGAGTTGGCTACCTACCTGGAAGCGGGCAAGGACGTCGCGTTCATCACCGAGGGCGACCCCATGCTGTACAGCACATTCGCGTACGTGCTGGAAACCATCCAGGATGAATATCCGCACCTCCAGGTGGAAGTAGTGCCCGGCGTATCGTCCGTGATGGCCGCCGCGGCTTCGGCCGCCGCTCCGCTGGTCCATCATGGGCAACGACTGGCGATTCTTCCCGCCGTGTACGGCATCGACGACCTGCGCGAAGCCATCGCCCTGTACGACACCATCGTGCTGATGAAAGTCAACCGCACGTTGCTGGACGCGCTGGCCAACCTGGAACGCCTGGGACTGGCCGGCCGCACCATCTACGTCCGGCGCGCCACCACTGAGAGCGAGCGAGTGGTGCGCGACATCCAGGAACTCACCGAGGAAGACCTGGATTATTTCTCGCTCTTGATCATCCGGCGTTAGCCGGGTCCCCAACCGGGAGGAACCCCAACATGGCGAACAGTGGCAAGGTGTACATCATCGGGGCCGGCCCCGGCGACCCGGAACTGCTCACGCTCAAGGCCAAGCGCATCATCGACGATGCCGACGTCATCATCTATGCCGATTCGCTGGTGCCCGCCGAGATCGCCGGGTTCGCCAAGCCCGGCGCGGCCGTGTACGGCAGCAAGGAAATGGCCCTGCCCGAAATCATGGCCGTCACCCTTCAGGCCGTCGCGGAGGGCAAGTCCGTGGCCCGCATCCAGAGCGGCGACCCATCGCTCTACGGCGCGACCCTCGAGCAGATGCGGATTCTGGAGCGGGAGGGCGTAGATTACGAAATCATCCCGGGAGTCAGTGCAATATTCGCTGCCGCCGCCGTCTTGAAAGCCGAGCTCACGGTGCCGGAAGTTTCCCAAACCGTGATCATGACCCGCGTTGAAGGGCGTGTCGCCATGCCGGAAGGCGAAGCGCTGGTGGACCTTGCCCGCCACGGGAGCACGTTGGCAATTTTCCTCAGCGTGACCAGGATGTTCCGCATCGCCAACCAACTGCAGGAGGCGGGTTACGCCGCCGATACGCCGGTGGCCGTAGCCTATCGCGTCGGATGGCCCGATGAGCAGATCATACGCGGCACCCTGGCGGACATCGCTGAGAAGGTACGGGAAGCGAAAATCACCCTGCAAGCGCTCATCATCGTTGGCAAGGCGGTGGACCCCGAACTGCTGAATCCGGACTCCGAGCAGCAGGTGGCGGTGTCGCACCTGTATTCCGACGAATACACCCACCTGTACCGCCGCGCCGGTCAGGGCGAGCACGCCGACGCCGAACGCTCCGACCTGTACACCGCCGGAGGTTACGAAGTTCAGCCCGAACGCGCGGCACACACCACCTCGGGCGACAACTAACCGGATTGGTCGTGTCGTCAAACGGGACCGGCAACACGGCCATCGTCGCCGTTTCAAAACCCGGCGCCGAACTGGCCCGGCGCTTGGCATCAACGCTCCCAGACTCTCAACTGCATCTGGAGCGGCGCGCCGGCGAATCTGCCGGTAATGATGCCCGACTCTACGATCTGCCGTTGCGCCCGGTGCTGCAAGATCTCTTTGAGACTTGCGACGCACTGGTCGTTTTCCTCCCCATCGGCGCAGCGGTGCGCCTCCTGGCGCCGGTGCTGGGCACCAAGAAGCAGGATCCCGCCGTGGTGTGCGTCGATGATGCCGGCCGCTACGCAATCAGCGTTCTGTCGGGGCACGTCGGCGGCGCCGATGCGCTGGCCCACAGGGTCGCCGCAGCAATCGGCGCTCAGCCCATCGTTACGTCCGCGTCGGATGCCCTGGGCGTCACCGCTGTCGATCTGGTCGGGCGCGAATCGGGTTGGCGCATCGAAGCAACGCCCACCGACCTTACCCGCGCCGCCGCCGCCGTGGTCAACGGCCGACCGGTGGCGCTCTGGCTGGACACGGATACCCGCGTCCCGTGGCCGCAGGATGCTCCGCTCTCGGACAACATCGTCATCGTGGACACCCTGATCGACACCGCGGATCCTTACTACGACGCTGCCCTCCTGGTATCCGACCGGTTGCTGTCGTCTAATACCGCCCGTCCCACAGTAACGTACCGGCCACCCACGCTGGTCGCAGGCATAGGTTGCCGGCGCGGGGTGACGATGGAGCACATCCGGCGATTACTCACGGATACCCTGCGAGACCGGGGACTATCGTTACAGAGCCTCGCCAAAATCGCCACCATCGACATCAAGGCGGACGAACCCGGCATCATCAGCCTGGCCGACTCCCTGGAAGTTCCGCTGGAGATATACTCCGGCGCAGAACTGAATGCGATAGCGAGCCAGCGGGATTCCGCTCCAACGGACCACCACGGCATGAATCTGCCCACACCATCGGCGGCGCAAGACCTGCTCGGGGTATTCGGAGTATCCGAACCCGCCGCATTGCTCGCGGCCGGCACGAACCGATTGTTGATACCACGCACAAAATCTGACCGCGCCACCGTGTCCGTTACTCGCATCGCCAACCGTCCCATCAACAGCAATTAGCGGAGCCAACATGAACCACGGGAAACTCTACCTGGTGGGACTGGGGCCGGGCGACACCGGACATCTCACTCCCGCCGCATCCGACGCCATCTCCGAAAGCGACGAACTGGTCGGATACCATTTTTACCTCGATCAGGTCGTCGGCGAGGCGTCCGGCAAGGTCCGGCACGCCATGGAGTTGGGCCAGGAACTGGAACGCGCCGCGCTGGCGGTTGACCTGGCATACTCCGGCAAAACCGTCGCCGTAGTTTCTTCCGGAGACGCGGGAATCTACGGCATGGCCGGCCCAGTGTTTCGTGTTCTGACCGACCGGGGGTGGGACGGTGTTAGCCCGACTGTGGAGACGGTGCCCGGGGTTTCAGCCTTGCAGTCGGCGGCGGCGCTCCTGGGCTCCCCATTGATGCAGGACTTCTGCGCCATCAGCCTGAGCAACCTCCTGACCCCGTGGGAACAGATCCGGAAACGCCTTGAGGCCGCCGCCGCCGGAGACTTCGTCACCGTGCTGTACAACCCCCGCAGTCGCCGGCGTGTCAGCCAACTCGACGAAGCCCGGCAGATCTATCTGGACCACCGGATGCCCGGCACACCCGTCGGCATCGTGCGCCACGCCTTCCGGCCGGAACAGGCCGTCTCCCTGTCAGATCTCGAAGGCCTCGATGGCGATAAACTTGGCATCGATATGTTCACCACCGTGGTCATCGGCAACTCCAACACCTATGTGCATGAGGGCCGCATGGTCACGCCCCGGGGTTACGAAGCGAAACAATAGCCACGGTCGCCGCTGCTGTTATACTGCGGCGACACTTTGAAGCCTACCAATGTTGTCAGGAGGAAAATCGTGCCTGCCATACGACCAAATCCGGTCAAAGAAAAACTGCAACGCGGCGAACCGGCAACCTGCATCTCCGGGTTGATGACCAGCGAGATCATAGATTTCCTGGGTCCCATCGGCTTCGATTCGGTTTGGATGGAATGCGAACACGGCCCGGTGGACTGGGAAACGCTCGGGGACATGACTCGCGCGTGCGACCTCTGGGGCATGGCCTCCATCACCCGATGCAACGCCAACGACGCGGGATTCATCACCCGCACGCTGGATCGCGGCTCAATGGGGGTGGTGCTTCCCCATGTGAACACACGGGAAGAAGCCGAAGCCGCCGCCGGCGCATCCAAATTTGCGCCCTTGGGTTACCGTGGAATGTTCGGAGGTCGCCAGTCCTTCGGCGTCCCCGATTATGTCCACCGGGCCAATGACCAGACCATGGTGGTCGTTCTGATTGAAGAAGTCGCCGCTCTGGACAACCTCGACGATATCCTCAAGGTGGACGGCATCGACGTGTTTTTTGTCGCACCCACGGACCTGTCCCAAACCATGGGACACATCGGCAACGTGGGGCATCCGGAAGTGCAGGCGGCCATCGACGACGCCATTGCCCGCATCATCAGCGCCGGCCGAACCGCCGGAACGCTGGTGAACGATGACAACGTGGCATCCTACGTCGAGAAAGGCGCCCGGTTCTTGATGACTTCCTGGAACGCCTGGGCAGCCCGTGGCGCCTCCGAGTTCCTCAGCCGTATTCCATAGGGTCACACGGCCCAGAAAAGGGGGCAGGTTGTTGACCTGCCCCCCAATTTTTTCCTCTTCGCTTTTCTACTGCGTCGCGCTGGCAATCGCGTGGGTTCTTGGCTCGCCGCCGTGATCCACGTCCCAGTCCCACAGGTCCGCATGGAAACCTGAGAGGTTATCCGTCAACGTGTTGATGAAGTTGCGGACGCCCCGCCCGTGGAATTTCCCCCTGAGCGTGCAAACCCCGATATTTGCCGAGGGGAAAATGTGGTCAAGCCGAACCACCGCCAAACGGTCGTGGTCTTCCGGATGCAGCGTGAAATCGCTGACGATGGCGATGCCCATGCCGATGGCCACATACCGTTTGATCATCTCGGTGTTGTCCATCTCCAGAACAACGTCGTAATTTACGCTCCCCTCGCGAAGTTTCTGCTCGACCCTGCGCCGGCTCAAACTCTCGGGACTGTTCAGTATCAACGGAAACTTCGCCATGTCTTCGATGGTCACCGGATTTTGTTGCAACAGGTCGTGCGCGGGTTCTGTGATCAACACTACGTTGTAGTCAAACAACTCCGAAAATTCTAATGAAGCATCGTCAGTTGGCGGCGCGGAACACAACGCCAGGTCAACCTCGCCGGATTTGACCAACTGAATCAGGTTGGCGTACGAGCGCGCCACCAACCGCATCCGCACATCGGGATAACGGGACCGGAATTGCCGGATGGGGCGCGGCAGGTGATAAGACACAATATCCGGATACGCGCCCACCACGAATGAACCTCTCCCTTCAGAGTAATCCATTTGGGTCTTCAATGTGTCGATCGACTCGACAATTGGTGTCACCAGTTCGTAGAACAGAGACCCTTCCGAGGTGAGTTGAATGGGGCGTTTGATGCGGTCGAACAGGGTAATCCCGAACTCGCCTTCCAGCTTGCGCAAGTGCGTGGTGACTGTGGGTTGTCCCAGTTCCAGTTTGCGAGCCGCCTTGGACACGCTGCGCAGTCGAGCTACGTGGTAAAAACTGATTATCTCTCGCAGTTCCATTGGCGCTCCACCCTCATTCAGAACCGGTTGCACTCATATCGTTGCCATGGGCCGATATAATATATCAATGTAACGGATAATGCAATGTTGACGTGTTTATCAGATTCGATGACGCAATCGTAACCCGCCATCAAAATCCGCAATCGGAATGTCGAGAGGTGCGGAAACGCTAACGGCTGCATCCTTGCGTAGAGCCGCCGCGCCTCCTGCGCACCACACCATGTTTCGGCGTCGATTGAGAGTGGGACTTGACGTGAAACGTATCGCCGTTGTCAATAGCCGGAAGCCGCCCGTATGCCTTGACAAAATATCCGGTGAAACCGCAGAATACCGACCACTAACGGGCCAACCACGGGCCGCGTCGGCGAGTAATCCGACGCTCGAATTCCGCGACAATTCGCCCGTACGCCGAGGTAATCTGATGGCATTCGTGATTACACAGCCTTGCGAGGGAGTGAAGGACGCCTCCTGCGTTGAAGTTTGCCCCGTGGATTGCATCCATACCGATGATGATGCGCCGATGTACTACATCAACCCGGACGATTGCATAGACTGCGCCTATTGTGTAGCTGTATGCCCCGTTTCCGCGATATTCGACGAATTTACCGTGCCTGCCGATATGCGCGAATACGTCCGCACCAACCGTCTTTACTTCTCCTCCCGTTAGCGCGCCGGCCGGACCCAGACATGGCCCGGTTTCTGACCGACCAGCAGGTCAACGAGTGCGTCTCGCCAGCGGACGTTCTTCCCGCCATTGAGGCGATGTTCGCGCGCCACGGCGACGGTGATGCCGTAAACCTGACGCGATGCCGCGTCGCATCCCCGGGTGGCTATCTCGCCGTGATGGGCGGCGCGTTGATCTACGATGGGGTGCTGGGGGTAAAAACCTTCACTCACACGGAGAAAGGCTACTCCTTCCAGGTAAGCCTGTACGACGCCGAAAGCGGCGAACTGCTGCTGTACACCCAGGCCAATCGGCTGGGACAACTGCGCACCGGGGCCACCACCGCGGTCGCGATCAATCACCTGTCAAACCAGAATTCCTCGACTCTGGGTATCATCGGAACCGGTAACCAGGCTGCCGACCAGATTCGCTCCGCCTGCTCAGTGCGGGACATATCCGAAATACGTGCGTACAGTCGCACGGCCGACAACCGCAACGCCTTCTGCGATCGCATGACAAGCGAAATGGGCATCCCGGTAATCTCGGCCGACACCAACCGCGAGGCAGTGGCCGAATGCGACATCGTCATCGGCATCGCTCCCGCCGCAACCCCCGTGGTGATGGGCGACTGGCTCATGGAGGGCGCCACCGTCATCGGCGCCGGTCCCACGAGCCTTCGCAATCAGGAAGTTGACGCTGCCACGCTGGCTATGGCCAGACGTCGCTTCGTGGATTCGCTGGATCAGGCTCCGCTCGAATGCGGCGACATCGCGTCCGCCGTTGACCAGGGGCTGATCCAATGGAGCCAATTCCACGAACTCCGGCATGTGGTCGCCGGAACCGTCCCCGGTCGGCTTGCCTCCGACGAGGTTGTCTATTGCAAGCTCATGGGCACCGGGTTGGCGGACGTCGCGGCCGCCAAAGTAGTTTGGGAGCAGTCCGTGCGGCTGGGCATCGGCGTGGAGATGGACTGGTAGAGGCAGATTTGTAGCCTGCCCCTGCTCGTGGATACAACCCTCGACGCCGCCAGCCTATTCCGGCATGGCAAGATATTCGTCGGTGGTCAGCACGTTGTAGTTGTCGAAACCGCTCAGCATGCTCTCCATCGCCGCGCGGGCCGTGTCCAGTGATGTGAAGCAAGGTATGCGCCGTTCCACGGCGGCGCGCCGGATGAAAAAGCCGTCCCGCAACACCGAAGTATCGCCGGACAGGGTGTTGACCACCGCCCCGACCGTCCCGTCATTGATGACGTCCAGCACGTCCGGAGACCCTTCTCCGATCCTCTTGGTGATGGTGATGACCGGAATATTCATTGCGGTAATCATCGATGCCGTTCCTTCGGTGGCGTAAAGGCGGCAGCCGGCATCGGCCAGTCCCCGGATCAGCGGCAACGAATCCGCTTTCGCCTGGTCAGAGATGCTCAATAAAACGCCCATGCCGGGAGAGAGGTTGATGCTGGCGGCCTGCAGGGCCTTGGTCAGCGCTCCGGTGAAATCCCGGTCAATCCCCATCACTTCCCCCGTGGATTTCATCTCCGGTCCCATGTACCAGTCCACGCCAACCAGTTTCGACATCGAGAATACCGGAGCCTTGATCCCCACCAGTTTCTGACGGGGCCACAGCCCGCCTTCGTATCCCATTTCGGACAGCTTGCCGTCCAGCATCACCCGGGTCGCCAGATTGGCCACCGGAACTCCGGTGACCTTGGAGATGAATGGAATGGTGCGGCTGCCCCTGGGATTGACCTCCAGGACATACACGGTCGTGGGTTCGGTTTCGTCCGCCGCGCGGACGCTCGGACTGCGATACGCGTTGCCGCCCTGCAGTACAAACTGGATGTTCATCAGCCCGCGCACGCCCAATGCCAGCCCAATGCGCGTGGTGTAGTCCACCAATGTGTCCACTTCGGCTTCTGTGAGGTTCAGTCCGGGGTAGATGGCCATGGAATCGCCGCTGTGCACGCCGGCCCGCTCCACATGCTCCATGATCCCGGGGATCAGCACCCGTTCGCCGTCGCAGATCGCGTCAACCTCGCACTCCCGGCCCTCCATGTAGTGATCGACCAGCACTTCCCGTTCCGGCGTGACTTCGGTGGCGATGGTCAGGTATCGGATCAGTTCGGTTGCATTCCGCACGATCTCCATCGCCCGCCCGCCCAGAACGTAACTGGGACGCACCACCACCGGGTAATCGATCCGTTGCGCCACTCGGAGCGCCTGGTCCACCGAATGCACCGTTGCGCCGGGAGGCTGCGGGATTCCCAGGTCAACCAGGAATCGCTCGAATTTCTGCCGGTCGCTGGCGATATCGATGGCCTCCGCGCTGGAGCCCAGGATGGGCAATCCGACTGCGGCCAGCGACTGCGACAGGTTGATCGCCGTTTGCCCGCCGAACTGCACCAGGCTTGGAGGGGGATCGTCATCCACGGTCTCGTTGTCGATGATGTCGCGGACCGCTTCTTCGTCCAATGGTTCGAAATACAGGCGGTCGCTGGTATCAAAGTCGGTGGAAACCGTCTCGGGGTTGGAGTTCACCATGATGCTCGCGACGCCGGCCTGCGACAGCGCCCAGGCAGCATGGACGCTGCAATAGTCAAACTCGATACCCTGCCCGATCCTGATCGGGCCGCTGCCGATCACCACCGCCTTGGCGCCTTCCAACGGCGGCGCTTCATTCTCGGTGTCGTAGGCGCTGTAGTAGTAAGGCGTGGCCGCTTCGAACTCCGCCGCGCAGGTATCCACCATCTTGAAAACTGGCTTGATGCCGTGCTGCAAACGCAACTGACGCACCTGTTCCGGCAGCAAGCCCGACAACGTGGCGATCTCAACGTCGGGAAAACCCAGTCGTTTGGAGGCCCACAGCGCTGCGGGCGTCAACGGATTGCCCAACAACCTGCGCTCCTGATCAACGATGCGTTCCAGGGCGGCGATGAACCACGGATCGATGCTGGTGTGCGCCACCAGTTCATCGCGTGTTACGCCGCGTCGCAGCGCTGCCGTCAACCCCCACAGCCGCAGGTCGTTGGGCTCCAGAGGCAGCGACTCCAGGATGCGCTGATGTCCATGGCTTGCGCTGATATCCCGCCATTCCGCGGCTTCCCACAACAGCGATGAATTGACCTGCTCCAATGCTCGGGTTGCCTTCTGCAACGCGGCCTCGAAACTGCGGTCGATGGCCATCACCTCACCGGTGGCCTTCATCTGCGTCGTTACCTGCCGGTCGCCGTTGGGGAACTTGTCGAAGGGCCACCGGGGAATCTTGACCACGCAGTAGTCCAGCGCCGGCTCAAAGGCCGCCCCAGTGGTGCCGGTGACCTCGTTCGCTATCTCATCCAATCGCCGGCCCACCGCGATCTTCGCCGACACGCGGGCGATGGGATAGCCGGTTGCCTTGCTGGCCAACGCTGAGGAACGGCTGACCCGTGGGTTCACCTCAATGACGTAATAGTCCGAATCCGCTTCCCAATCACCGGGCCGGTTCCGCATGGCGTCGGGATGGGGGCGCAACGCCAACTGGATGTTGCAGCCGCCCTCGATGCCCAGGCCCCTGATGATCTTCAGGCTGGCGGTGCGGAGCATCTGGTACTCTTTGTCGGTGAGCGTCTGGCTGGGCGCGACCACGATGCTGTCGCCGGTGTGCGCCCCCATGGGGTCCAGGTTCTCCATGTTGCACACGGTGATGCAGTTGTCGGCCCCGTCCCGAATCACCTCGTACTCAACCTCTTTCCAACCGACCAGCGACCGCTCCAGCAGCACTTGGCTTATGGGACTGGCCGACAGACCGCTCTCCACAATGGCCAGGAATTCCTCCTCGGTGTTGGCGATCCCGCCACCCGTGCCGCCCAGCGTGTACGCCGGTCGGATCACCAGCGGCAAACCAACCTCCGCCCGGTATGCGTGCGCCTCTTCCATGGTGAACACCGTGTGGTTGGGCGGCATCGGTTCCCCGATGTCCGTGAGGAACTGCCGGAAATAGTCACGGTCCTCAGATTTACGGATGGTCTCTAACGGCGTGCCCAGCAGCCGAATCTGGTGGCGTTCCAACACCCCCGCATCGGCCAGATCCACAGCAAGATTGAGTCCAGTCTGTCCGCCCAGCGTGGGGAGAATTCCGTCGGGTTTCTCGGTGGCTATGATGCGTTCCAGCACCGAAACCGTCAGCGGTTCGATGTACACACGGTCCGCGATGTCCCGGTCGGTCATGATAGTGGCGGGATTGGAGTTGACCAGGACGGTGCTGACACCCTCCTCGCGCAACGCCTTGCAGGCCTGGGTGCCGGCGTAATCAAACTCGGCGGCCTGCCCGATCACGATGGGGCCAGATCCGATGACCAGGACCTTCTGGGGCTTTTGGGGTCGGTTGCTCAATGCGATTTCCTCTGTGTGACCTGGAGTCCAATCAGGAAAAACGGGGCATTGCCCCGGACAGTTCCATCAGATTGCGTTCGGCAAGGGCGTTAATCACTTGAAATATGAACGCCCCAAAAAACTCGCCTTCAGCGTCAAAGTGTTCCGTATCGATGCCGCCGTCCGGCGTGCGCGGCGGAATGATGAACTCCGTCGTGGTCGCCTCTGATTTGGCAACGTGTACGGACCCAACGGGCAGCTCGCTGATCAGTTGGTTGGTGGCCAGATCCGTCACCTTCACGGCCAGTTCCCAGCGGGAGCCCAGTTGACCACGGCTAACCGCCGCCAGCACATAGCCATGTTCATTGTGGGAAAATGTAGGGACCACTTCTTCCAACATACCCAACGCCTCGTTCAGTCCGATGGGCAACTCGGTCTCAAGCCCTTGCTCAAGCAGAAATGCGGTAAATCCGGTCATATTGCGGCAACTCCCAGCATCGTCAGTGCGGTCCTGCTCGCTCGCGGCTTCATCGATGCGCAGGTTGGGCATCATCGACCATGCTCAAAAAGCGGTCAAACAGGTACTCGTTATCACGCGGGCCCGGCGACGCTTCGGAGTGGTACTGGATGGTGAACAGTGGCAATTCGCGGTGCCGCAACCCTTCCACCGTATTATCGTTGAGGTTGATCTGGGAAATCTCCAAGCCGGCGGGCAAGTTATCGCCATCCACGGAATAACCATGGTTCTGCGCTGTTATATGAACCCGACCCGTCGCCAGGTCCTTGACCGGATGATTGCCGCCCCGGTGTCCGAATTTCAGCTTGTAGGTCCGTGCTCCCAACGCTCGCGCCGCCAGTTGGTGTCCCAGGCAGATGCCCATGATCGGCACGCGGCCGATCAACTGCCGGACGTTGTCAACAATGTTCCCAAGCAGTTCAGGGTCTCCGGGCCCCGGGGACAGCAGCAGTCCTGAAGGCTGCATGGCCAGCATGATATCGGCCCGTGTGGTGGCCGGAACCGCGATCACCTCGCAACCCCGGCTCTGCAACAGCCGCAGGATGTTGTACTTCAATCCAACGTCCGTAACGAGAATGCGACGGCGCCCGTCGGGCGGCGGCGTCGCGGGATACCCGGCGCTCTCCGACCCATCCCAAGAATACTCGTGGGGCGTGGTGACCGTGCTGACCAGGTCCAGGTTGTCGTAGCGCGGCAGTTCCCCCAGCCGGCGCCGGGCCGCCTCAGGGTCGCCCGCCGTCAGCAGGCCCATCATCACGCCGCGGGTGCGCAGCCGGCGTGTCAACGCCCGCGTGTCGATTCCACTGATGCCGGGCACGTCGTATTCTTTCAGGAACGCGTCCAGCGTCATGTCGCAAGAACCGTGGCTGGGCAGGTCGCAATGTTGTCGGACGATCAGCGCCGACGCCTGGATGCGCCGGGACTCGAAATCGGCGCGGTTGATGCCGTAGTTGCCCACTAACGGGTAGGTCAACGCCACCATCTGCCCCGCGTACGACGGATCGGTCAATACTTCCTGGTAGCCGGTCATCGTGGTGTTGAAAACCACCTCTCCCCAGCCATCCCGCAACGCCCCGAATGACTCACCAGTGAAAACCGTACCGTCCTCCAGGACCAGATGCACCACGTTGCTCACTCTTCAACTCCCGAACTCAGCATTGCCGATTCCTCGAATACCACGGATCCACCTACCAGCGTAGCGGCCACCCGACCACGCAATTCCACGCCATGGAGCGGTGTGTTCCGGCCCATGGATGCAAAGTTGTTCACGTCCACCGTCCATGCGGCGTCGGGGCTGAACACCACCACGTCCGCCGGCGCGCCCGGCGCCAATCCGGCGTAATCCGAAAATACGCCGCCCAGCACCCGGGCCGGGCCCGTGGTCAACCGCTCGACCATCGTGGGCAGGTTCACGGCGCCGCTGTGTACCGTTTCCATCAGCGTTCCCAACGCCGTTTCCAGCACGCTGATTCCAAAAGCGGCGTCATGGTACGTGCATTCTTTGCTGACGCGGTCGTGCGGGGCGTGGTCGGTGGCCACGCAGTCAATCGTCCCGTCGGCCAATCCGGTCAGGCATGCCTCAACATCCGCATCGGAACGCAAGGGTGGATACACCTTCGTGGCCGTATCGTAAGCGGCGGCGCCGGCGGTCAGATTGGGGTTGCCCTTGACACCCAACGCCCATTCGTCGGTCAACAGCAGATGATGCGGGCAGACTTCCGCTGTAACCGGGATTCCCCGCTCCCTGGCCTGTCGGACCAGCGCCACGCTGCCCGCAGAACTGAGATGCGCCAGATGCAGACGGCCTCCCGTCAGTTCGGCCAGCGCGATGTCCCGGGCCACCATGGCCTCCTCCGCCACCGACGGTATCCCGGCCAAACCCAGACGGCTGCTCACCCATCCCTCTGCCATCACGCCGCCGGGGCACAACGCATGGTCCTGGCAGTGGTTGCTGATGGGCACGTTCAGGTCACGACTGTATGTCAGCGCCAGACGCATCAGCGCCGAATCGTACACCGGGTCCCCGTCGTCGCTGAACGCCACGACGCCGGCCGAGATCAACTCTTCCATGTCGGCCAGTTCACGACCCGCCCTGCCCTTGGTGACGCAACCGATGACGCGCACTCGTGCCGGAACGGTGGCGGCGCGTCCGGCGACGTAGTCCACCATCGCTGCGTTGTCGATGGCAGGGTCGGTGTTGGGCATGGCGCAGATGGTGGTGAACCCGCCGCGAACCGCAGCCTCCGCCCCGGTGGCAATGGTTTCTTTGTACTCAAACCCGGGTTCCCGCAGGTGCGTGTGTATGTCAATGAACCCTGGACACACCACCATCCCGCGGGCAGGGATCACCCGCGCGCCGGAACCGAGAGAGTCAGCCGGTATCGACGGTTCTATACCTTTGACAAGGCCGCCTTCTATGAGCACGTCAAACATGCCGTCGCGCCCGTTGGCGGGATCGATCACCCGCCCTCCGGAAATCAGGATTGGCCCGTTTTGAGTGGCATCCGACATGGTTCAGCTCTCGACCGCCGCTGCGCCGGCCAACTGGTACAGCAGCGCCATGCGTATTGCGACGCCATTGGTAACCTGCTCCTCGATCAGGGAGCGGTCTCCGTGCGCCAG
Organism: Dehalococcoidia bacterium; assembly: GCA_963668585.1. Classification (GTDB taxonomy): domain Bacteria; phylum Chloroflexota; class Dehalococcoidia; order Lucifugimonadales; family UBA3495; genus Bin87. The sequence goes on from OY764869.1 coordinate 3,387,851, forward strand.
TCCGCTGCTCACCTCGATGCCCTCGTTCATGGGGCCGGGATGCATCAACAGCGCTCCGGGGTTCGCCCGAGCCATCCGGGCGTCGTTGACCTGCCACCGGCGGATGTATTCGCGCAGGCTCGGGAAGAAACCGCGTTCCTGTCGTTCAGACTGCAATCGCAGCGCCATCACAAGATCTGCCTGTTCAATGGCGGCGTCCAGGTCCGGTTGCACCGTCACGTTGGCCAGCGGGTTGGCCAATCCGTTGCTGCCGTGGTCGGATCCCCATCCGGCTGAAGTGAACGGGTCGGGCATCAGCGTGGAAGGGCCGCACAGAACCACGCTGGCCCCCATGTTGGCGAATCCCCAAACCGCGGACCGCGCCACCCGGCTGTGGAGCACATCCCCCACAATCACCACCTTTCGCCCGGAAAGTTCTCCCAGATATTGACGCGCGGTGTAGAGGTCCAGCAAGCCTTGCGTCGGGTGAGCGTGCGCTCCGTCACCGGCATTGATCACTGCTACGTTCGCCAGGTTTCTCGCCAGGAAATGTGGCGCGCCGGCATGGGGATGCCGGACCACGATGACGTCCACACCCATCGCCTGCAGGGTCAATCCCGTGTTCAGCAGAGACTCGCCTTTCTCGATGCTGCTGGCGCTGGCCGTCATGTTGATCACGTCAGCGCTTAGTATCTTCCCGGCTTCTTCAAAGGAAATCCGCGTCCGGGTGCTGGCCTCGTAAAATAGGGTAACGACCACTCGACCGCGCAGCGCCGGAACCTTCTTGACATCCCGCTCCAGCACACCGCGCATCGCTGCCGCGTTGTCCAGAGTCGCCGTGAGTTCCTCAATGGTGAAGTCGTCCAGATCCAAAACATGCCTGCGTAACCCCGTATCCCGTCGCGCATCGGCGGGCAACGCCCCCGCTTCATTTGACGCAGTGGAAACCATCAGGCTACCCCCCGCTCAAGAATGGACACGTCGTCAACGCCGTCAGTTTCCAGGAAGCGGACGCGCACCAACTCCATCTGTCGCGTTGGTATGTTTTTGCCGACGAAATCGGCGCGGATGGGCAACTCGCGGTGCCCACGGTCCACCAGCGTAGCCATTTGTATGCGGAGGGGCCTTCCCAAATCGCTGATGGCGTCCATGGCGGCCCGCACCGTCCGGCCGGTGTACAGCACGTCATCCACCAGCACCACCGTCCGCCCGCCCACGTCAACGGGCATATTGGTAGGACGAATGCGCATCCTCGGGCGTTCGGATAAATCGTCCCGGTACAGATTGATGTCGAGGTGGCCGACGGGTACCGTTATCCCTTCCGCCTGCTGGATCTGCGCGGCCAACCGCTCGGCCAACGGAACACCACGGGTGCGAATGCCTATCAGCAGCAGGCCGTCCGCACCATGATTCCTCTCCAGGATCTCATGGAACATTCTGGTCGCGGCCCGCCGAATTTCGTCGTCGTCCATAACGCGCCGGCCGGGCATCATGGATTCATCGACTGCATTCACGTCGGTGCCGACTGCTATGTTGCCTGCGGTGGAGATAAGAAAAACCCTGCCAAACCGGTTGACATTCCGACGGCAGGGTTGCGTTCGCTCTTCGGATGCGGGTACATCACTGATCCGCTCCGGTTCACGCACTTGCTTTGCCAGCCTCGCCGGACTGTCTTAAAAGCGGCGTAATATGTTCGTTGCTCTATGCTAACACGGGAGTCCGTGTTTGGGAATAGACGTTTGACCGAATTCGTAATATGCCTTGCGAATTACGTAATCTCACTCATCAGGCCACGCGCTTGCGGCGGTTGTTGATGTAGTCCACCAGCATGTACTCACCCAGGTTCTCGCTGCTGCTGTAAAACGCCCGCCCCCGATTGATTTTTGTCATGCGATCCACAAAATTGACCAACTGGTAGCTGTTCTCCAGCATGAAGGTATTGATCACGATGCCTTCCTGCGTGCACCTCCGCACTTCCTTCAGGGTTTCCAGTTCCGTCCGGTAGCTGGGCGGGTACGCAAAGTACGCCTGGTCGCCTTCAAGGTGTGCCGTCGGCTCGCCGTCAGTGATCACCATTATCTGGCGCGTGCCGCCCTTCTCCCTGGAAAGCAGCTTTCGAGACAGCATCAGCGCATGGTGCAGATTGGTGCCCGACACCCAGTTGTTCCAGGTCAGCCCGGCCAGGTCTTCCTCGGCCAGTTCGCGGGCATAGTCCGAAAATCCCACAACATGCAGCGTATCCCGGGGGTACTGCTGCCGGATCAACGCGAACAACGCCAGGGTTACCTTCTTCGCAGCCGCCCAGTTGTTGAACAACCCCATGGAGCGGCTTTGGTCCAGCAGCACGATGGTGGCCGACCGTGTCATGTGTTCGTTGCGATAGATCTCAAAATCGTCCGGTCGCAATTGGACCGGGACCTGCGGCCCGCCCCTCACGATGGCATTTTTCACCGTCGCCTGCAGATCCAGTTGCAGCGGGTCGCCAAACTCGTAGGTCTTGGTGTCCCCCAACAGATCCCCGCCGGCGCCGCGAGTGTCCAGTTCATGGTTCCCGATGCGGTCCTTCTTGAGTTGTTGGAACACCTCGCGCATGGCCTTCTGCCCGATGCGCCGGATTCCCCGGGCCGTCAGCGACAGGTCGTCGTCCCCGGTGATGTACCCGGCGTCTTTCAACATCTGCCGCAGCCGGTCCATCTCCTCCCAGGCGCGCCGCGCCTCCTCCCCCAGCAACTCCGCCAACTGTTCCGGATCAACGTCGTCCAGGTTGCCGGTGCGCATGGCCTGTTGCAGCGACTGCTCCAACTGGTCCAGCGATTGCATCTGCTGCATCGCTTCCATAGCCTGCTCCAGCGTCATGCTGTCATCGCCCAGGAAGGGATACTGCCGCGCCAGATCATCCGGCGGCATCAGGGATTGCATCAGGCTGGCGAATTCGGACATTTCGTCCATCAGGCGCGGGTCCATCGCCGACTGCATGGCGTCTTCCAGTTCGCGCCGGGCGTCGGGTGACAGGCTGTCCATGAGCGACTGCATCTGAGCCATCTGTTGCTGGATGCGCTCCATCAACTCGTCAAGGCTCTGCGGCGGGTCGTCGCCGAACATGGGGCCCCACTTCTGCATGAAGTTCTCGAAGCCCGGGTCCCGCCCTTCCATGCGGTCGCGGAGCATCTGGTTGAGGTCGCGCATCATTTCGCGCATGGCCTCCATCTGCTCCGGCGTCATGTTCTGCATCTGGTCGCGCATCTGGTCGGAAATGTTCTGCGCCGACTGGCTTTTCAACATCTCCAGCAATTCCTGGAACTGCTGCTGAGCGTCGGGGTCCATGAAGTCGTAATCCATCAAACCCTGAATTTGCCCCCCAATGCCATCCGGCAATTCATCCAGCTTGTCCAGGTTGCGCTGGGCTCGTTCCTGCAGCATGCGATTCAACATTCGCTGCTGTTCCTTGCCCTCCATATCCTCCGGTTCCGCTTGGTCAGACGCCTCATCCAGCCTGCGCTGAATGCCTTCCCGCTCCGTTCGCAGGATGTTCTCCAGCCGTTCCTTGATGTCGTCCACAACCGAATCGAGGTTGCTCTGCTGCAACTGCTGGCGTCGTTCCTGCTTGAGTTGTTCCATCAACTGCCGCAGGTTGGGCATTTGGGAACCTTCCCGGTTCTGCATCCCGTTGCGGAACAGGTCGCGCAGTGCCCGGGACAAATCGCCGTGCTGCAGCAGGTCATCCGACAGCGCATCCATCAACTCGCTGGCGTCAACGTCGAAAATCTGCTGGGTGCCATCCCATTGGGAGTAGCGATAGCGCTGATACAGCATGGGCGACCTCCGAAACGGTCGGCGAGCCATCCGTGTCCCGGCGAGCGCCGGGCATCCAACCGAATGGCGCACGAATGGCGCGATGATAACACAGCCCGTCGATGCAGGCCGCAGGGTCAGACCACCTGCGCCCCAAGGATCTTGCCGATATGTCCCAGCGCCCAGCGATGCGCGTCGCCATCGAAGGACGCGACGCAGTCTGCCGGAATCTCCACGATGTAATCGCGGTTACGGGCGTCTGACGTGGTGTGCATCACGCAGATATCGGTGCAAACTCCGCAGATGATGATTTTCTCCGGGCTTATCTCGGCCAATCGTTCTTCGAGGTCCGTATTGAAAAACCCGCTGTACCGGTTCTTGGGAACGACGTTCGATTCGTTCACCCATTCGGCCAGTTCGGATATCACCTCAGGCTCCTCGGTACCAATGACGCAATGCACCGGGAACATCTGAAACTCCAGGTCGTCCGGCAGGTGATGGTCCGATATGAAAAGTATTTCCGACCCGCCTCGCGCTTCTCGGTCCAGCAACTGCCGCACCGGCTCAATGATGACGCGGGCATCATCGCCACAATACAGATTGTGGCCCGGTTCCAGGAACCCCCGAACCATATCTACCACCAAAACTGCGTTCGCCATATCACGCACCTCCGGGAATACCGCAACCGCGGATTATCGATCGTCGGGATTGAATGTTTCTCCGTCCACAAGGACCTCCTTGATGACGGCGTTCCCCGCTGCACCCAATGATACAACCACCTTCACATCCCCCGCCCGCTCGACTATGTGCCCCGTGCCCTCGGGCACAAAGAACGTCCCGATGCCGAAATCGATCCGTCCCTGCTCATTGATCTGCCCTCGAATGTACACGTCGGAAGACTCCGGTTGGCGCCTGGTCTGTTGGGAACCACACCAAACATCGCCGCATTCCCGCAAAATTACATACACATCCGCGCCGACCGGCGCGTCCCCAAGCCATTCATGCAATTCTGCGATCTCATAGTCCAGTATGGCGTAATCGCCCTGCAACAATGAACGCGGATCAACCGGAATCGTCTGCAACGTCACTTCCCGGCCCTGCGTTACCGCCGTCTGCCGCACGCTGGCGAATACCGCCAGCCCGATCACCTGCGCCGCCACCACCGCGAACAGCAGGATCGTCATTCGCCGGCTCATGATCCAGACCCCGCTTCACGCATTCGCCCTACTAATCGCCGGCGCAGGTATTCCAGGGCAAACCCGCCGGCCAACAGGGTCACGCCCGCCACAATGAACGCCACCGACTGCCCCAATAAGCCGAAACCGAATTCAAAGTAACGCGTGAACAGCGTCACCGCGAAAATCGCCACCGCCAGATTGATCAGGAATGCACGATTCCAGCGGTAACCCGCCGCAATCATCCCCAGCACGCCGCCGAGCATCACCAGGTTGAACACCCACCACAGCCACGCGCCGCCGAACCCAAGCCCCAGCCACATCACGACCGCCGTCAATCCCATCGCGGCGACCGCTCCTGCCTCCCAAACGAATTGTTCCAACCCCTGCTCGGATCGTCGCCAGGCGACGACGCCCATCGCGACCGCCCCTGCAATTGCCACCATGCCCAATATGAACCAGAATTCCAGCGACAACGATCCAAAGGACAGATCCCAGCCTCCGACCTCTTCCCACAGATCGTGGAAACCAGACAGATAAACTGACGCGGCGGCAACCAACACCCCTGAAATATCAAGCAGCATGGCGAAATGCCGTGTTTGTTCAAACCGCGCATGCGCCCGTCCGGCGGCAAACAGGAAAGCGCCCAGAACCAGCGCCCCGGGTATCAGCAGGGCGAAGGCCTCATCCAATATGTCTGACGCCCATTCCTGAGCCCGAAATCCCATCGCAGCCAGGAGCAGGATGATCGACAAACCCAATACAGCGCGGGAACGCGTGATGTACGCCAGCGGTGCCACGCCCAGGAACCAGAGCGGCACCAGGTTCGGGTGATTCACCGGCACATGATACGTCTGCGCCACCAGGTGAATGGACGCGCCGAAAGCGATGGCGCCGAGCAGTATGATCGCAATGCCGATGCGCGGGTATTCGAACCGGTACCCCACCAACCACCCGATGACGTAGATTGCCGGCGTGCCGATGACCATGAGCCCCAGTTTCGCCAGTTTGGGGATTTCGGACCAGTTGGCGGCGATGAATGCGATGATCCCCAGGCCGATCAGGACCGCTCCCATAATGGCGATGACGCTGACCACCCGGTTGCCGATAGCGCTGCTGGCGGCGGGCGAGTCGTCGATGCCGTAACGCTCGCGTATCGCCTCCGCCTGCTCCGGGGTGATTATTCCGTCGGCCTGCCACAGCCGAACTTCTTCCCTCAGGCGACGGTCAAATGCATCGCCGGCCATTAGTCGGCAGCGTTGGCAGTTTCCGCGTAGCCAGCGTCCCGGTCCAGCATCTCCGTCAGTCCCATCAACTCGAATGCGTCGGTCAGGGGAGTCATCTCACTCACCAGATGCTCGGTGGTGCCGGTGGCTTTCAACTCGCTCATGACGCGACCCACCGTGTACGCCACCGACATGAACGCGCTGCCGGGGAAAATGACCATCTTGAAACCCAGGCTCTCCAACTCGGACACGTTCAACAGGGGCGACTTTCCGGTCTCCACGAAGTTGTACAGCAGCGGAACGCTCGTCCGTTCCACCACCTCAGAAGCCTCTTCCGCCGACCGTATGGCCTCCACGAACAGCGCATCCGCTCCGGCGGCGGTGAAAGCATCGCAGCGACGCATGGTATCGTCCCACCCGGTCACCGCCAGCGCGTCCGTCCTCACGATGATGGTGAAGTCATCGTCAGTCCTTGCGTCAACGGCGGCGCGGATTTTCTGGGTCATCTCGTCGATGGGCACCACCCGTTTGTCCTCAAGGTGGCCGCAGCGTTTCGGAAATTGCTGGTCTTCAATGTGGACCGCGGCGACACCCGTCCGCTCGTACTCCCGTATGGTTCGCCGCACGTTCATCGTGCCGCCGTAACCGGTGTCGGCATCCGCAATAACCGGAATCTCCACAGCGCCGGCGATGGACGCCGCGTTGGCCAACATCTCGGTCGCCGTGGCCAGCGCCAGGTCTGGGTACCCGATGCGCGCCACCGACGTTCCCGCCCCGGTCATATACACGGCGGGGAATCCGGTCCGCTCGATGATCGCGGCGGTGAGGCAGTCGTACGCTCCGGGGGCAGTGATAATGCCCGGTTCGTTCAACAGTTGGCGAAATCTTGTGGTAGTTCGCATGGCATCCATCCTCTTTACGCGGTGAGGCCGCCGTCAATGGTGATAACTTGCCCTGTTATGTAACTCGCGGCCGGGCTGGCCAGATAAAGCACCGCCGCCGCCACCTCTTCCGCTCCTCCAAACCTTCCGGCCGGAACCCGCGAGAGCACCTGGCCGCGCTGTTCATCCGTCAGACCGCCCGTCATACCGCCGGCTTCTCCGAGTTCGATGAACCCGGGCGCCACTGCGTTCACGGTTATGCTCCTGCTGGCGACTTCCCTGGCGATGGCCTTGGTCATGCCGATCTGCCCGGCTTTTGACGCGGCATAATTCGCCTGGCCCGGGTTTCCCGTGAGTCCCACCACCGACGACACGTTGACCACCCTGCCGTAGCGCTGCCGCACCATCAGGGGGATGGCAAACCGGGTCGGCAGGAACGTGCCGCGGAGGTTCACTGTCAGCACATCGTCCCAATCGTCCATGGTCATGCGCATCATCAATCGGTCCCGGTTGATGCCGGCGTTATTCACCAGGATGTCCAGCCTGCCCAACCGGTCTGCAGTGGTTTTCACCACTGCTTCGGCGGCGTTTTCGTCGGACACGTCGCCCGGCACCCTCAGCGCTTCACCCCCGGCCGCCCTGATCTCATCAATCACGCTGTCGGCGGCGGACGCGTTGCTGCGGTAATTGATCCCCACCGATGCGCCGGCCCCAGCCAGCGCCTTGGCGATCGCCGCTCCGATTCCCCGGGAGGATCCCGTCACCAGGGCAACCTGCCCGCTCAAGTCTATCGTGTACATCGTCGTCCTTCATCCTTCACCCATCCAGCACGCCGGTGCGACGCACCTCGGACAGTTCCTGTCGGAATCCTTCAACCAGGTCGATGCTGTGGCAGAGCAGTCCGGTATTGATTGCGCCGGCAATGCCCTGGGCTGTGGAGGAACCGTGGCCTATCATCACCAACCCGTTCACGCCAAACAGCGGGCCGCCCATGGTCCGCGGCAGGTTCATGTTGGTCCACAACGCGCCGGCGATCTGCCTGAGTTGATTCTCCGGCAAAAACTCAGCCAATTGCCTCTGGAGATACGGAGCCAGGGCCGAGCCCAATCCCTCCGCGAATTTGATCAGTATGTTCCCGATAAAACCGTCGCATACGATCACGTCGGCTTTGTCCGTGAAAAAGTCCATCCCCTCCACGTTGCCCACGAAGTTGAGGTGGCTTTGTTGAAACAGCGAATGACTCTCCTGCACCTGCCGGTTCCCCTTGGCCGACTCCTCCCCGACACTCAGCAATGCCACCCTGGGGTTGTCGATCTGCAACCGGCGTCGCGCGAACACCACGCCCAGCGCGGCGAAACTCAACAGCAGCGACGGTCGGCAGTCAACGTTGCTCCCCAGGTCAACCACGGTGGTTTTGGGAGCCAGGCCCAGGAAATTCCCACCAATGCACGGGCGTTCCAAACCGTCCAGCAAGCCCAGCGTCATGGTCGCTGTGGCCATCGTCGCCCCCGTGGAACCCACCGACACCACCATGTCCGCTTCACCGGATTCCAGCAATTTCGTCGCCGTGACAATCGATGAACGCGGCTTTCGGCGCAATGCCGAGATCGGATGCTCGTTATCCTCGACCTTGCCTTCCGACGGCGCTACCCGAATGGTCTGTCCGTTTACCGACGCGCCGCACTTGGCCAACTCTGCATTCACCGGGTCGGGGTCGCCCACCAGGGTAATGTCCAACTCAGGATGGGATTCCAGGGCCGCCAGCGCGCCGGCGACGGTTTCCGGCGGTCCGTAGTCACCGCCCATTGCGTCCAGTGCGATGCGGATCCGCGGTTTGCTTCCATTGCTGGTCATTGATGAGATACCCCTTGTTGTACCGTATTTGCGACCATCAGGCTGGCGGCGCCGGTGATTATTCTATCCCCGCTGTTCGCATTGCGGACCTCAACGTTGCACGTTATCGCGGTTCCATGGTCCCCAGGCTCGCATTTGCTGATCGAACCGCTGGCTTCGAGGGTCTCGTCGGGATACGCCGCACCGCGAAACCTCACCCGCAGATTCCCCGTGCCGAGCCAGTCGGCGCCGTAGGTCTGCGTCATCATTTCCGATATCAACGCCAGCGTCAGCATCCCGTGGGCGATCACCCCGCCAAACCGGGTGCGCGCAGCGAAATCATCGTCGTGGTGTATCCGGTTGTCGTCGCCCGAAGCCGCCCGATAGGCGTTGATGCCATCCCTGGTAATCGTACGCCGCACGGCGGGCAGGGAGACGCCGGGGACAAGGTATTCGCCCAGGCAGGTTTCCAAGTTGGCGGCCATCGGATTCGACGACCTACTCGCTCGCTTCGGCCGGAAGCAGCACTGTGGTCCGTCCCTGCTGAAATTCGAAGCCCGAATCAGCGTTGGCCGCTCTGTAATTGACCGTCAGGAATTTCAGGCCGCCACGTTCCCGCACCGGTTCCAACCGCGCTGTCGCCGAGATCTTAACGCCGGCGCGCGGAGCCTCGATGGTTTCAACGTCCTGCAGGCTGTGAATGGCGCCGTCCGGCAGCGACAGTCGTTCCAGCAGTCTGCCAACCACCCGCGCCGTGAGCATCAGGGGTGGCGCCATCCCGGCATCTTCGTACACCGCCAACTCGTCCCCCACGGCCTCCAGATACTCCCGTATCCCGTCGGCGGTGATTTCCCAGGTGCCCAAGTCTATCGAAGCGTCTTGCACGGTTTATCCACGGCGCGCTGTCCATATGTCGCCAGCCCACCCGGATACACTATACACCATCCCTGTCTCACCCTTGCGGCAGCCCGAAATCCTCCACCGCCATGCTCGAAAGATACTCCCCAATGGCCAGGGACGACGTGGCTCCGGGAGACGGCGCGTTCAGCACGTGCAGCGCTTTCTGGCCGCGCAGGATGTGGAAATCGTCGAGGATGGCCCCCGATGTTGACACCGCCTGCGCCCTGACTCCGCTCCCCCCGGGCTCCAGGTCCGACCTCTGAATCTCGGGTATCAGCTTTTGCAGGTCGCCCACGAAGACCGACTTGCTGTAGGAGCGGTGCATTTCCTTCATTCCGGTGCGCCAGTGCTTTGCCGTCATCTTCCAGAACCCTGGAAACGCCAGCGCGCCGGCCGTTTCTCCCAGGCTGATGTCGCTCTTCCGGTAGCCTTCCCGTGCCCATGCCAGCACCGCGTTGGGCCCTGCCTCCACGTACCCATGGATGTTTCGGGTGTAATGCACCCCAAGAAACGGAAAACGCGGGTCGGGCACCGGATAAATCAACCCTTTGACCAGGTCGTGGCTCGATTCCACAAGCTTGTAGTATTCCCCGCGGAACGGAATGATGCGCACGTCGGTCTCTTCGCCCATCATCCGCGCCAGTTTATCGGCGTACAGCCCGCCGCAATTGATGACGTGTTTGGCCTGCACGGCGCCCCGCTCAGTTTCCAATGCGGCGCCGTCCGCCGTCTGCCGGGCCTGTTTCACCGCCGCCCCGGTGAAAATGTCCCCGCCGGCGGTTTGGAATTTCCCGGCATAGGCGTTGGCCACCCGCACGTAATCAACGATCCCGGTATGCGGCGCCCACAGCGCGCGGACGCCTTTGGTGTGCGGTTCAATCTCGGACAGTCGCTCCGGCCCCACAATTTCAAGGTCTGGCACGCCGTTGGCTACACCGCGCTCATAAAGATCGTCCAGCCGGCCCAACTCGCTTTCGTGCGTGGCGACGATCACCTTTCCGCACGGGTCGTACTCGATCTCGTTTTCGTCGCAGAAAGCTATCAACCGATCCTTGCCGCCCACGCAGAATCGCGATTTCCACGAACCGGGCCGGTAGTAAATGCCGGAATGGATAACACCGCTGTTGTGGCCCGTCTGATGCTGCGCCAACTGCTCCTCTTTCTCAATCACAGCGACGGACAGATCGGGCGACCGTTCCAGCAACTGCATGGCGGTGGAAAGTCCTATGATGCCGCCGCCCACAATCGCCACATCGTAAGTGCGCGTCTCAACCGAGTTCATATTGCCGTTGGTCGCCATGATCACCCTCTAATCCGTTGCGTTTGCGAACAATCTGATCGCCGGCAGTTTGGCAAAACCGCTTCTTCGGCGCAAGTACCCCAGCCTGGACGCCCACCTGCACAGCCTTCACAGTGCTTCTGATGGCGGCCAGCAGCAACGCTGCAATAACCGCGACCGTGAGGTTGACCGCGAGCAGGCCGTAGCACACCCGGTATGACCATGGGGGTTGTGCTCCGTCAGCGGACATTGCGGGACAGTCCTCGCGGGTTACTCACCTTGGTGTCACCAACAATTGGGTTGCTGTGTGGCGCACGGTCGATATCCCCGCGTTCTTCCGCACGAGCGTCGCTTGCATGATCCCCGGTTGTATGGTCTGGTTCATCTCACGCCGCAGGCCGATGATGCGCCCGGCGCACCAACATTCCCGACCGACGCATCTCCCACCCGGTGCCGCGTTGCGAAATTATACACCTGCCGACCCGTGCGCCCCTCACGCGTACCAAGTTTGCCGTTGCAATTCACTCGGTTGAATCCTCAAACCCGTCGCTCCTGCGCAAGCGGGAGCCTTGCAACCGCAGGGCCATTCGATCATTGACCATAGACAAGGTAGTCCGCTCATCATAAGGCAGTCCGCTCATCATGAGCCTGTCGAAGAAGAGCGGACGGTGAGCAGGGAACCGTGCCGGCAACAGCAATCGCCTTTTGCCAGGATAATCGAATGGCCCTGCCAGGAACCGATCGATGAGGAGACTTGGCAAGGTGTTTGACGCTTACAATTACCGGATTCCCGCTTTCGCGAGATTGACGGTGCGTAAAAGCCAATGACGGCCGGTAGATACGAACTGTTGTGATGACCGGCGATGAAACCGGGTACGCATGAGCGGGCGCCCGCGTTGCGCTGGCCCGCGCCCATCGCTATCCTTACCGGGCCATGACTACTACCCAAGCCGATTTCTCGCGGCAGATCGCCGGGTTTGCCGCCCACGCCGCCCGGAACCCGGACGCATTGCCTCCTCCAGTCGCCTACCTCTGCCGCGACATGATGATCAACGCGGCCGCTGCTGCCCTGGCCGGCGCTGCCCATCCCGACAGTATCGCCCTGTCCCGCATGGTGCGCTCCATGGGCGGCAACGGACGCAGCACCATCATCGGCATGGGCCAGCGCACTTCGCCCATCTATGCGGCCCTGGTCAATGGGACCCTGATACGCCTGCTCGATTACGACGACAACCTGGCGGATCACGGCACGCCCGGCACGCTTCCCACCAACCCCACCGCCGCCGTGTTTCCCGGCGTCATGGCGCTGGGAGAGATGCACGGCAGCGCGGGCAACCTGGTGCTGACTGCCTTCGCGGTTGGATGCGAGGTCATCGCCCGCCTGTCCGCCGTTCCCGAAGTTGCGCCGGCGGCCGGCGCCATCGGAGCGGCGGCGGCCTCGGCCATGCTGCTCAACCCCGAGGAAACTTCGATAGCCAACGCCGTGGCGCTGGCGGCGGCGGTTTCCAACTCAGGAACAACCTACCGGTCGGCGGGAGCATCCGCCCTGGCCTGCGGCCACTCGGCAATGCACGGCGTGATGGCCTCCACCATCGCAGCCGAGGAAATCACCGCCGCGCCGGCCAACAACGTGCCAGCCCACGATGCGCTGGCCGACCTGGGCCGATCCTGGCAACTGACCGACTCCGGCGTCACCATCCGCCTGTATCCCTGCCATCCGGCCGGCCACAGCATCATCGACGCCGTGCTGGGTCTCGTCCAGCTCCACCGGTTCACTCCCGACGACATCGCGTCGGTACACGTTGGAGTCCCCAGCGAAACGCTGCTGGAGTTGCCACACGTTCTGCCCGAGGACGGCTGGCAGGCCCGCACATCCATCGGTTTCATCGCGGCGGCGACCCTGTGCCATGGCCAGCCCCTCATCAACTTCTTCTCTGATGCCGCCGTGCGCGACGAGGGCGTCCGCGCCGTCATGGGACGTATCTCCGTGGAGGCCACGCTTTCAAAGACCCCGCTGGCGTCTCATCCGGCCGAAGTGGTCGTCACGCTCAGGGATGGCAGCGACCTGCGACACCGGGTTGACCACGCTCGCGGTACTCCCGCAATGCCGTTGGACCCCGAAGAACTGGAAGCAAAATTCCTATACTGCACGCGCTACATCCTCCCCGCCGATCACATCGACGAAGCCATCGCCAGTTTTCGCGGCATCGCCGAAATCGAAAACGTAACCGGCATGGTTTCCGTCCTCGGCGGCTGACCAAGCCAATCCAATTCCTGCGCATCCCGTCCATCGAAGCAGCACCACAACCGGAGGCAACACCATGAAAGGCATCCGCGCCTACGAAGTCGGCGGCCCCGAAGTCCTGAAATATGAAGATATGCCCGAACCGTCGCCGGCCCCGGGCCAGGCCGTCGTATCCATCCGCAACATTGGCGTCAATTACACCGACGTGTCCAGCCGCAAGGGCACCAACCCGCCGGCAGCGTTTCCCTGGACACCGGGCCGCGAGGCTTCGGGCGTCGTGACCGCCATCGGCGAAGGCGTTACCGAGGTGTCGGTCGGTGACCGCGTGGCCTACGCGATGCACACCGGTTCCTATGCCGAACAGCAGGCCGTTCCCGCCTGGCTGCTGGTGCCCATTCCCGACACCATGGATTTCGATATGGGCGCGGCCACGCTGCTCCAGTGCATGACCGCTCACTTCCTCGTCAACGACATCGTACCGTTGCAAGCCGGCCAGAGCGCCCTGGTTCACGCCGGCGCCGGTGGGATGGGCCTGCTGCTCATCCAGATGCTGAAACGCATGGGCCTGCACGTGTACACCACCGTTTCCACCGACGACAAGGCCGCCCTCGCCAGCAACGCCGGCGCGGATGACGTCATCCTCTACACGCGCCAGGACTTCGAGGAAGAAATCCGCAGGATGACCAACGGCGAAGGTGTGAAGATCATCTACGACGCAGTCGGCGCAACCACCTTCGAGAAGGGCCTGCGCATCCTGGGACGCCGGGGCTGCATGGCCCTGTACGGACAGGCCGGCGGCCCCGTTGGCACGGTGGATTCAGCGGCCCTGCGCAACGGATCCCTCCTGCTGACGCGCCCGTCCCTCGGCGACTTCACCGCTACGCGACCCGAACTGCTGCAGCGCGCCGAAGAGTGCTTGGATTGGGTGCAATCCGGCCACGTCAGGCTCAACGTCACCCTCAACCTCCCCCTCGCCGAAGCCGCCGAAGCCCACCGCCGCCTGGAAGGACGGGCAACAACTGGGAAGATTCTGCTGACACCGTAGTGTTAACATCACCAAGGAGTCGAATTGCGGCAAACAGCGTGATTGGATTGGTGAAATGCTGGGCGAAGGAAACCTGAGACCATGAACAAATGCAATTGCGGATCAAATTATTTCGACGACGCGAAATATTGGAGCGTTTTGCCGGTGCATAACGGTTTGCAGGATGAAAATCGGTCAGCGTTCCACGTGGTTTATGTATCTTGTTGCCCAAACTGTCGTGGACCAATCATAAAAGCCGACTACGCAGATCTAAATTACTTGGTCCGCAGTTTCCACACGTGGTCCCCAGCACACATCAGTCCAAAAAGTTTTTTGATTACAGATCTCATCGCACGCTCACGGCAAATTTACCCACCGTCCAGTGTGTCTACGCGGTCAGAAATCGACTTGCTTGGCGTTCCAGAACTTATTTCAAGAGATTACCGTATCGCCCTCAAGGTCCTCGATGATCCCGAGACGTACCCATATGCCAATGTGCTAGCCCGCCGTTCGTTGGAAACCTCACTGGAAAAGTATCGAAAGGGCGGAGAGCGTGTTGGACTAGGCACTTTGATCGACAGATTGTTGGCGGATACTGAAAGCGGATTGTCTAAACCCTTGCTGGACAGTCTGGACGCTATCCGCAAACTTGGTGATATGGAAGCTCACCATTTCCTAAATGGAGACGGGGAGATCGTCGAAGTAACCAAGCAAGAAACTGCTTGGAACATCAGCATCTTGGAACGGTTCCTACAGGACTGGTACGTGCGGCCAGCGGAGGATGCAGCATTTCGCGATGGTTTGGAAGGAAAATTGAGCTCCCTTACCAACGCGGATAACAGGCCGCTCAAGCAACCACCGTAATAGCATGTCTCAAATTGACGAAACCAACCCATCGCTACATTGACGCCCCAACCCCTCCACCATACAATTGTTTGCACAAATCCGAATAATCAACCGCTGTGAAGGGGATTAGTAAGCGTCCAGCGAGGCCCAGAGAGCCGGGGTTGCTGTGAACCGGCGCCAGGCGCAGACGTCGAATGGACCCCGGAGCCGTCCGCCGAAAGGACTCTGCCGCGCCTGGTGCGGTCCGAAGTAGGTCGGACCGCGTGGGCCGCGTTACCCGCCCGACCAACACCGCACGCAGGGTGGCATTGCGACCATTTGGCTCGTCCCTCAGGGGACGGGCTTTTTCTTTTGCTTCCTGCTTCAACCAGAATGGACATCACATAGTGCCTACCTATTACCCTTCATTGGAACAGGTCCGCTCAATGGCCGGTCAGGGCAACCTTTGCCCGATATACAGCGCCATCAACGCCGACTTGGAGACACCGGTGTCGGCTTACCTGAAGGTCGCCCGTCCGCCTTACTCCTTCCTGCTGGAATCCGTGGCCGGCGGTGAGCGTATCGGCCGGTACAGTTTCATCGGAACCGAACCATACGACGTGTTCAGCACCGGCGCCGATCAACCATCCGGCCCGGTTGACCCGTTGACCCTGGTGCAGCGGGAGATGGACTCATTCAAACTGATCCCGGTGGAGGGTCTGCCGCCCTTCCACGGCGGGGGCGTGGGCTACGTAGCCTACGACGCCGTGCATTATTTCGAGCCGCGCGTGCCCATGTTGGAGTCAGACCCCCAGGGCCTGCCCGAGTCGGTGTTCATGTTCACCGATACGCTGTTGGTCTTCGACCACCTGCGCCACGACATCAAGGTGGTCAGCCACGCTCGGCTCGATGGTGGCGACATCGAAACGGCCTACAACGAGGCCACCGCCAAAATCGAGCGGATGGTGGACCGGCTTTCCCGGCCGCTGGAAATCCCGCCCGAATTGTTGGCCCAACCCACCATGCCGTCGGTCGGCGAAGCGCAATCCAATTTCACAATCCCGGAATACGAAGCCATCGTGGACAAGTGCGTTGAGTACATCTATGCCGGGGACGTGATCCAGGTTGTCAACTCCCAACGGTTCAGCCGGCGCACCGACGCGCACCCGTTCCAGATTTATCGGGCCCTGCGAGGCAGCAACCCATCACCCTACATGTACTACCTGGACCTCAACGGCTTCCAGATTGTCGGCGCCGCAATCGAAACCGTGGCCACCGTACACGACGGCGTCGTAGCCACCCACCCCATCGCCGGCACCCGCCCTCGCGGACAGACGCCGGCCGAGGACGCCGCGCTGGAAGAGGAACTCAAAGGCAGCGAAAAACAACAGGCCGAACACATCATGCTGCTTGACCTGGGCCGCAACGATATTGGTCGCGTCAGCGTCCCCGGCACCGTCAACGTCACCCAGTACATGGACGTGGAGCGATTCTCCCACGTCATGCACCTGGTGTCCCATGTGGAAGGCCAACTGCGCCCCGACATGACAACCTACGATGCGCTCCGTGCCTGCTTCCCGGCCGGCACCGTTTCCGGCGCCCCCAAGATTCGCGCCATGGAAATCATCGCCGAGGTGGAACAGGAACGTCGCGGCCCCTACGGCGGCGCGGTGGCCTACTTCAGTTACAACGGCAACATGGACACCGCGCTCGTTCTCCGCACCGGCGTTTTCAAGGACGGCATCATGTACGTCCAGGCCGGCGGCGGCGTGGTCGCCGACAGCGTCGCTGAGGACGAGTACATGGAAACCCGCCACAAGTCCGGCGCCATGATGCGCGCCATCGACGTTGCCGAGGGCGCACCGTAGCGCATCCGAATATCCTGTCAAACCTGTACATCGAAGCAAAGCAGACCCGGAGGCCAAAATGCTCAAATCATTCTTCCACACCGGTTTCATCGTCAAAGACCTGGAGGCTGCCGTCGCCTTCTATTCCGATGTGCTGGGCCTGAACCTCACCATGCGTACCGAGCGTACCGGCGACTTCCCCACCACCTTGCTCGGATTCCCGGACACTCACATCAAGGGCGCGTTCTTCGACATGGGCGACGGCCACCAACTTGAACTCATCCAGTACATCAACCCCGAGGGCGGAGTCGCCGACTTCGACAAGAACGACGTTCGCGCCGCTCACCTGGCCTTCTTCGTCGAGGACATCGACGCGTTCTACGAAAACACCCGCAACCGCGGGCTCATCTACCCCACTCCACCGGTCCCCATGTACGACGATTCCGGCAACCTCGTCCGCAAGGCGTCCTACTGCCAGGACCCCGACGGCAACTGGCTGGAACTGGTGGAGCTTTACTGATGCTGCTGCTCATCGACAACTACGACAGTTTCACCTACAACCTCTACCAGTACCTGTGCGAGTTGGGCGCAGAGGTTGAGGTCATCCGCAACGACAAGACCACCATCGAAGACATTGAGGCCATGCAGCCCGAGGGAATCGTCGTGTCCCCCGGCCCTTGCACCCCGCGGGAGGCCGGCATCTCCAACGACGTAATCCGGCACTTCGGCCCCAAATTGCCTGTCCTGGGAGTTTGCCTCGGACACCAGTGCATCGGCGACGCTTACGGCGCAACCGTGGACCGCGCCGGCGAAATCCGCCACGGCAAAACCTCGATGATCCACCACGACGGCAGGGGCGTTTTCTCCGGACTGCCCAACCCCTTCGAGGCCATCCGCTACCACAGCCTGGTCATCTATCCCGAGACCGTGCCCGACTTCCTCGAGGTCACCGCGTGGACCGACAACGGTCTCGTCATGGGCGTGCGCCACCGGGAACTGCCGGTCGAGGGAATCCAGTTTCACCCCGAATCGATAATGACCCTGGTGGGCCACGACCTCCTGCAAAATTACCTCAACCAGGTTTCCGACTTTCACGGCGACTCGCCAAAGTGACGTGAGTCGTCCGGGCCGATGAGAAACCGCCCATGACCGTGCCTCGCCGCAAGGGCGCTTCCCGCATGGCGGACATCCCGCCTGAAATCTTGGAGGCGCTCCACGAGGGCAGGGAAGAAACTGCAACCTTGGTCGAGTGGCTGGCCATCGATATGCCCACGCTGATGGGCAACATCGCCCCACACGTCGGGCTTGGGGATAAGACGCCGGGTCTGGTCGCCGCCGCCAAGGCTCTGACCGGCCAGGGCGTGACCAGGCGCATGAGAGGTATCGGCCGAGCCCTGCACGATGCGCTGGCCGTCCACCGCCAACCGGATGCGGTCTTCGAGTCCCTGGCGACCCATACCTCCGACATGGTGCGCGCCTGGGCCGCATTCTCTGTGACTGCCAATTCTGACCTTCCACTTCCTGAGCGGTTGGCAATCGCCCGCCGTTTCGCCGCCGATCAGTCCGCGATGGTCCGGGAATGCGCTTGGGATTCCTACCGGCAATTCATCGCTGCCGACGTGGAAACCGGCATCAGCCTTTTGACGCCCTGGGTTTCCGATGCAGACCCCAACATCCGACGCTGCGCCGTGGAAAGCGCCAGGCCGATGGGTGTTTGGACCGCACACATACAGGCGCTGAAGTCCGATCCGTCCCCCGGTTTGCCGCTCCTGGAACCAGTCCGATCCGATGACTCTCGCTACGTTCAGACTGCCGTCGCCAACTGGCTCAACGACGCCAGCAAGTCCCAACCCGATTGGGCTCTTTCGATAACCGACCGTTGGTTGGCCGAGTCGCGCACTCCCGAAACCCGCTGGACAGTGAATCATGCCCGCCGGACCCTGCGAAAACGCGGTTACTGCACTTAGCGCCAATTGACCCCTAAACCCCCACATCGCCGCCGGCCGTCTCCGCCCTCCTGACGGAAATCCTCCAAACCTAACCACAGGCCCTTGATGTCGCACTCCCCGATGGGCCATGCCCGCCGGGGTCGGCGAACACCTGACAACCTGATGGGGACGGATAATCAGTCCTCCCCAGTCTGTCATATAATCCTGCACATCCCAGTGCAACGGAGTCTGTCATGCCCACCATTGCCGAGTACGCCTCCAACTACTCCGCCAACCTTCACTATCGCGACCTTCCCGCCGATACTGTCCACCTGTTCAAGCGGATGATCATCGACACCATCGGTTGCGCCATTGGCGGTTACACCGCCGAGCCCAGCAAGATCGCTCGCGACCTGGCCGGCGAAATTACCGGACACCGTCGTCCGGTGACCATCATCGGCAACGGGTTGACCAGCAGCCCAGACCTGGCCACCTTCGCCAACGGAGTCATGATCCGTTACCTGGATTTCAATGACGGATATACGACGCTGGAATCCGGCCACCCCAGCGACAGCATCGCAGCCACCCTGGCCGGCGCGGAACTCGCCGGAGCCGGCGGCCGTCGTTTCATCGCCGCCACCGCCGTCGCGTACGAGGCATTCTGCCGGTTTGGCGATGCGTTCAACATCCGCGCGTTGGGATTCGACCACGTGACCAACGGCGCCATCGCCAGTTCCCTGGGCGCCGCGCGCGCCATGGGCCTGACTGCCGCCCAGACCGAGCAGGCGCTGAACCTGGGTCTCACTCCCAACCTGGCCCTGGGACAGACGCGCGTCGGCGAATTGTCCCACTGGAAAGGTTGCGCTTATGCCAACGCCAGCCGCAACGCCGTATTCGCCGCCCTGCTGGCCGAACGCGGACTCACCGGCCCCACTCCGGTGTTCGAGGGTGAGCTTGGTTTCTTCTCCGCCGTCACCGGGGAACCGTACCAATTGGAACCCTTCGGAGGCGACCAGGGCCAGCCATTCAAGGTTCACGAGTGCAGCATCAAGCAATTCGCCCTGGGACTCTATTCGCAGACCGTGGTGGAAGCGGCGCTGACCGCACGAAACCAGGTGCCGAATTTCAACGATGCTAACGTCGCCGGCGTTCACATCCGCACCTTGCAGAAGGCCATCGACATCATGGCTGGCGATGACGAAAAGTACCATCCCACCACCCGCGAGTCCGCCGACCACAGCATGCCCTACGCCACCGCCATCGCCCTGAAGCACAACACCCTGAACCAGAGCCACTTCTCCGACGAGCACATCAACGACCCGGGCATCGCCACGCTCATCGGCAACACCCTAATCGAAGCGTCTGACGAAGCCAACCGTCGGTTCCCGGAGGCCATGCTCTGCAACCTGGACCTGCGAATGAACGACGGCCAAACCTACAGCGCCGAAGTCGCCCAGTTCCGGGGCCACCATCTTAACCCCATGGACGACGCCGAGGTGGAAGCCAAGTTCCGCGCCCTCTGCGAGGATCTGCTCAGCCCGGATCAGACCGAAGAACTCCTGGCGCGTCTCTGGCGTCTCGAAGACGAAACCGATATCGGCGCCCTGCTGCGCCTGACCCGGATCTAAAAATGCGAAGGGGCGAATTTTCATTCGCCCCTGGAACTTGCGCAATCCTTCCCAACGGATGCTTGGGTATCAGGCTCCGATCCTAACGCCGTCCGGATACGTGTAGCCCACCCGGTCGCTGTACCCGCCGGCGGCCGGGTATATCTGGCGATACAGCCCGCGCGCCCGGTTCTTGACGACTGCGTTGGCCGCGTCCTTGGTCGGTGTGGGCTTGGCGTTCTGGTCCTTGTAGAACTGCGATTGCAGCGGACTGTCGTCCTCCATCTCCCAGATGCACAGGTAGCGCATCACGTTGTTCGCCTGCCCATCCTCCGGGTCCAGCATGAAGCGCCGCGCGCTTATGTATCCCGGGATGGACATACGCTCCGGCAGATGCTCCTCGTTGTACCACTTGTTGAACACCTCGTCGTCCGCCTCATCAACCTCCATCATCACCACCAAAACCGTGGTTCCAACCTGCTGCGCGCTTACCTTGCTGCCATTCGTGCTCGTCATCATCCTCTCCTTTGATGGCTAACCCTCTTCTTCGAGTTCTGTGATCATGTCTGCCCGCATCAACATGGCGTCAGCTTTACCGTCAGGCGCTAACCCAACCGCCGGTAAACCTGAACCCGATGCCGGTAGCAGTCCGCCACAAACACCAGCCCGTCGTCGCTGACCACAACCGCCGCCGGCCGGTAGAAGCGACGCTTCAGTTCGATGTTCTGGGTTGCCGCGTTCAGCTTTTCTCGATGTCGGGGTTGGCATTCAGGAATCTGCGCGCCCATTTGGAAGTTCCGGAATGACCAATCAGCGTGTCGATCACCCGCCCGTCCGCATCCAGCACCTGCACCCGGTCGTTCTGCCAGTCGCACACGTAGATCCGGCCGTCGTTGTCCACGGTCAACCCATTGGGACGGGCGAAACCGTCGCCGCCGTCCCGTCCGTCAAACTCGGTGATAAATCCGCCGGCCGCATCGAATTTCTGGACGCGGTCGTTGCGCCAGTCCGTGATGTACACGTCCCCTGCCGCATCCGTGGCGACGCCCCACGGCATCCGGAACTGCCCCGGTCCCGTGCCTTCCTCTCCCCACTTCGCCAGCAATTCGCCGTCGGCCGTGAACCGTTGCACCCGGTGATTCAGCGAGTCCACCACCAGCACCGACCCATCCGGCGAGAATGCCATCCCCGATGGGCGATTCATCTGCCCCGGCTCCGACCCAAACTCACCCCAGCACCGCAGGAACTGCCCTTCCGCCGTGAACACGCTGACCCGGTGGGTGTTTTCATCCGACAGGTAAACGTTTCCGTCGGGGCCGAATGCTATCTCGGTAATCCAGATGAACTGGCCGGGCGCTTCGCCCCAACCGCAGAACTCGCCCACGTAGTCTCCGTCAAAGGTGCACCGGGTAACGCGCACCGCCTCCGGCTGGTTCGGGTTCGCCCTGCTGGCGACGTGGAGCAGCCCATCGGGCCCCAACGCCAGTGAAACCGGCCCACTGAAACCCGGCCCGCCACCGGAAAGCAGCCCGATCACGTCGTGGTACTGGTACATTCCCGCAACCGACAGCGGGTGTTCAACAACCGTGGTCATACATCCTCGTGATAATCGCGAACTTTGTGCGGTAACCTCGCCGGCCCCGCCTACGTCAACTCGATCGTAACCGCCGGCAGACCGCACTCCAGTTTGCCGATGGTTTCCAGGCACCGATCATTGGCCGGGGGCATCACCGGGCCGGACAACGCGTCGCGCCGCAACCGTTCCAGCGGCGACGATTTCAGGAGTCCGCCGCCACCGGCCAGCCTCATGGCAGCATCCGTAACCGACACCCCCACCTCGGCGCAATACTGCTTGGCGCGATTCACCGCCAATACGGCCCCCGTCGGGTCCGCATGGCGATCCGTCAACGCCGCGTCCACCAGCAGCAACCGCCCGGATTGAATCGCCACCGACATCTCGCCGATGACCCTTTGCGTTCCCGGATGATTGATGATGGCCCCTCCGTCGGGAGTCCAGGTCTTTTCGGCTGCGTAGTCGCTGATGTAGTTGTACGCCGCCTCGGCGATCCCAAGGTACACCGCCGCATATCCCAGCGAAAAGCTGCCCCAGTCGGCGCTGAGCAACCGGCCTGGCGGCCCGAAAATTGCGTGCGCCGGCGCCACCGTGTTGTAGCTCACCGTGTGGCTGCTCGTGGCCCGCATCCCCACCGCGTCCCATTGGCCCGTCACGTCAACTCCGCTCATATCACTCCGGATCATGGCGGACATTATGTTATCGGGGCCGCCGCCGCTGTTGGCAACGATTCCCGATACAAAAAAGTAGTCCGCAGCGTCCGCCAGCGAGCAGAAATGCTTGGTTCCCGCCACCCGGTAACCGCCGTCGGCAACCTGGGTGAATGTTGTCGAAAGCACGAAGCGGTCCCGCGCCGACGCTCCGGGCTCGCTGGTGATCGACGCAAATAGCCTGCCATCGTCGATGGCTTCGCCAAAGTACCAACTTTTCTGTTCCGCCGTGCCCAATCCGCCAACAAACGATCCCAACACGTTGGTGTGCATCGTCAGGGTCAGCGCCGTGGATGCGCAGCCCCTGGCCACCGCCAGGATGCACATGGCGTAGGTGATGGGGTCAACATCAAGACCACCATGCTCGGACGGAACCCTCAGACCAAGAAACCCGGCTTCCCGCAGGTCAACGTAGTTCTCCTCCGGAAATTCGGCCGTCGCGTCGTATCCGGCCGCCCTCCCCGCAAAATGCCCTGTCGCCAGTCGGTCCGCCGACTCGACCAACGACATTGATTCGTCGCTCATCGCACGGGCCGCGGCGGATGGTATACGTTCCATTCGGATGGTCATCACCGAAAATCCTCAGCGGCGGTCGTAGGACTGCGTCTCCAAACTCACCCGACATCAGGCAAACTGGTACTCCCGCGTGGAACCGATCATGCGCAGCGCATTGAGGATCACCGACTCCAGGTCAGCCCCGTTTTCCAGTCGGTCAGCCGCGTTCGCAACCAGCGCTGCCCGGTTGTCATCCCGCAGCGTTACGCAGCCCAGCAGTTCGAGGCAGCCGTCCACGATGCTGCCCGCATCCATATCCGACGCCCGCTCCAGCAACATATCCACGAGGCTGCGAACGCCGGGATGCTCTACATTCCCCAATTCGTCCGCGACGAAATTGATCCGCTCCACCATGCTGCCACTGTCGATCCATTCCTTGCCCGTGTGCCAACCCTCAACCGAGGGCGGGTTCAGGAGGTCCTGGTTCATGTAGCGACATTCCAACGCCATATCCATGACGCCGGTTCTCGGGAACTTCAGGTCGCCCACCAGGTGCAGCGTTCCCACCACCACCTCCGCCGGGCTCTTCACCCTCGCGAACCGCGCGTTGTCAGCTTTGAAGAAATCAGACGTGAACAGCATCCTGAGCATGGAACGGACGTCATACCCCGAACGGAAATATTCGGCTTCAAGCAGGGCGATGGCTTCGGGGTCCGCGGGTGGTGTGCTCTGCCACGCGGGAACCTGCACGTCATCCGCGACGAAAAAGTTGTACATATGTCGGCTGACAAACCGGGCCGTGGACGGTTGCCTGCAAACGATTTCGATTATGTCGTCCCCGTTGAAGTTGCCGGTTTCACCCAGGAACGTCTTTTCGCCATCGTCGTGATCCTCCGGGTCGTAACGGAACAGCCACGGCGTTTTACCGAAGGGGATGCTCGCCACGTTGTCGTCGTCAATCGTCCATCCTGTGAACGCCCGCGCCGCCTCCTGAACATCGTCCTCGCTGTAATTTTCCTGCCCGTCCATCCCGACGCCCATGGAGAAAAGCTCGAGCAGTTCCCGGCCCCAGTTCTCATTGATGGCATCACGGTGATTGAAGTTATTGTCCAGCCAGAAGATCATCGCCGGATACCGGGCCAGTTGCTCCAACAGATTCCGGAAACTGCCCAGACCATGCTGTCGGATCATATCGATCTGGTTCAGCATCGTTTTTTCGTGCAGCACTTTAGCCAGGCCGGTGGCGAAAACCCCATGCCAGAAAAGCGCGATCTTTTCCTGCAGCGGCCGGGTGGCAGCGTTGCTATTCATCCGGTACACCGTTTCGGTGAGCGCGGCCTCGATGTTGCGGCTTTCCTTCCAGTCGATGTAGTACCGCTCGATGATGTCCTCATCCAGCCCCGGTTGCGTTTCAGGGTGGAGCAACCACTCCACCGTCGTGTCGTAGCCGCGGGCGCAATACTCATCAAGTTCCCGGGGTGTCGCGCCGAAACCCGCCCTGCGCATCAGATGGGCCATCAATGCCCGGTCGGAATTGCGCGACCCAGTCGTCGCCGTCTCAATCTTGTCGCCAACCATTGCCATCGGAACAACCTCAGCGGCAGGCAAATGCCTGATCATTTTGGTGCCAAATCCAAGTCGGATTTCTCAAAATCATACCACAAGCGCTGCCGCTCCTCGTCCCGCGCAACCTCCATGCACGGTCCGCCGTTTGCCCGATTGCCCCACACCGAACCCGCGGTGTTGCCTGCCCAGACCTGAGAGCCCTTCGATAGTCGTCCCGCATCAGCGATGTCAGCACTCCACCGGCAGGCTCAGCGCGAACGGAATGTCGACAGGATGATGTCTCGACGCGTCCAAGATGCGCGGGGCGGTTGATCAGGTGAGCAGGCAGTCCGCTCATGGTGAGTAGGTAGCCCGCCCACGGTGAGCCTGTCGAACCACAAGCGGGCGGTGATTGGAGAAACGTCAATAGCGCCGCAACTCTCTGTGCGCAGGCAACCGGGAAAGGCTGCACGACCACCCAGGACCATACGATGTAGGGGCAGGTTTGAAACCTGCCCCCCGCGCTTATCGCCAATAATTGAGGCACTCCCCCCATCCTGAACCTGACGAAGCACGACCGACCCGCCGCAATCCCATCATCCTGTAAATCCTGCCCATCCCTGTAAAAAACCCCCATCCGTTCATCCCGTTCATCCTGTTTATCCTGTAAAAAAACCCGCCCTCCCAACCCATCCTGTAAATCCTGTACATCCCTGTAAAAACACCCCCTTGACACCACCAATACGAACGTATATCCTAATACCGTCTAGATCAAGCAGCTGCTCCATCCCAACCCCAGAGAGGCAAGATTCCGGATCGACGGCCAACCCCGTCAGCAACAAATCGCAACCGGTCCAGGTGGCAATTCGCCGATATCCGACCAACGTACTCACCGGCGGTGCCCCACTGGCCCACCGGGATTGTTCGGGCCCGCGTGGTAGGGACTCAACCAAATAGTCCTGCGACCACGGAACTGCCGTTCAAATAGTTGCGTACCGGCCGTGCGCTGACAACGATCCGGAATCCCGCCTCTCACACCAAACCAAAACCAACCGCCAACCGACCACCAACCGCCAACCAACGAACCACCAACCGCAGGGACGAGAAACCCTCCACCCCTCCGGAAAGACGACGCCCCCCAGGCGCGTCCCACCCTGGTGGTTCGCCAGCGGCCATGCACACGCGTGGGCGGCTCTCAAACCCGCCCACGCAGACCCCGTCCCATACCCCATGCCGTCCGGCGATTCAACAACCCGTAACCCAGGTAGTCCGCTCATCCTGAGCATGTCGAAGGACGAGCGGATGGTGAACACGGAATCGTTCCGGCAACAACAACCGCCTTTCGCCAGGGTAATCGCATGGCCTTGGGTGGACCACACCCGCCATTGACATCCTTGCACCGCCGGCGCACTATGATGCGGCTCATAAGTCCACCTCCTCGCATAAGGGGAGACGCGATTCACTAGGCCACCCCGGTTAGAGAGAACTCTCATTTTCGGCATACGACTCCCGCGCCTCCACACCATGGATTCGTGGTTGGCCTACCGCGATTTCCGCCTGCTCTGGTTCGCAAATTTCTGCGCGTTCACCGGCCAATGGCTCCAGTTGCTCAGCATCGGTTGGTTGGTTAAGGAGTTGTCCGCTGGTTCAGGGGTGGGTGGTCTCCTCGTCCTTTCGGCCAGCGCGCTCAACACCCTGCCCGGCCTGGTGGTCAACCCGCTCACCGGCGTCCTGGGCGACCGGCTTGACCGACGTAAACTCGCCATCGTCGTGCAGTCGGTGGCGGCAGTCCTCGCGCTGGGTTTCGCATTCCTGGTCAATTCCGATTACATTCGTCCGTGGCACGCCTACGCCTACGTCCTCGTATCGGGATCCTGCCTGGCCATCACACAGCCGATCCAACAGGTGATGATCTCCAACACCGTGCCTCGGAGTGCCCTCACCAACGCATACGCAATCAATACCTTGACGGTCACGGGCACTCGCATCTTCGGCCCCTTCGTCGGCGGAATCCTCATCGCCAGCATCGGCTATTTCTGGAACTTCGCCATGGAGGCCGCATTGTACCTGGGCGTGGTGCTGATGCTGATTCCCATGCGGACGCCCTACACGTCTAGCGGAACGGACGGCCCCCGCACGCGCATAACTCCCATCGCAGATATTCGCGACGGCCTGCGGCATCTATGGCGAGAGCAGCGCGAGGTATTGGAGATAGCCCTGATCTCCGTAATTCCGAACACGATTCTGCATCCCCTGTGGTTCCTGCTGCCGCTGTTCACGGTGGAGGTGCTCCAGTCCCACGCCGATATGGGCGGGTACCTTCTGGCTATCACCGGCGTTGGGGGACTGATCTCCACGCTCTGCATCGCAACCTGGGGATTCCCGTTCCGGCGGGGCCGCATCCTCGTGGCGACCTGCATCCTCGGATCCCTCAGCACCATGCTGTTCTCGCAGAGTTCGTGGCTCTGGGCGGCGTTCGTTGTCCTGGCGGTGATGTCGTTCTTCCAGGCCTACTTCCGCACCACCGCCGGCACCCTCGTCCTCACCATAGTCCCCGATCAGTACCGCGCGCGAACCATGGCCCTGCTGGCCTACGAACGTTCTTCCCTGATCGGCGTCAGCATCGTGGTCGGTATCCTTGCCGACTTCACGTCCGCGTCGATGGCCATACTCGCCATCGGGGCGCTGGGTCTCAGCCTGTCCCTCGCCTGTCTGGCCACCCTGCGCCGAGTGAGAGGTTTGCGGTAAGTTGCCTCCCACATAACTCATTCTTGAATGGCGCGTTCCGTGGGGTCATACCATATAATCTTGACACGCTTTCATTGCGTGATCCGATAACGAGGCACAAATATTTTTCGCTCAATGCGCCTGCCGCGCCTCCACACCCTGGATGCCTGGCTGGGCTACCGCAACTACCGCCTGCTCTGGTGCGGCAACTTCTTCGCCAACAGCGCCCAGTGGCTGCAACTGCTCAGCGTCGGATGGCTGGTGCGCGATCTGTCCGAAGGTTCCACCGTAGCCGGGCTTCTGGTGGTAACCGTTGGCGGCATCAACACGCTTCCCGGCCTGATCACCGGCCCGTGGGGCGGAGTCCTCAGCGACCGGTTCGACCGCCGCCGCCTGGTCATCACTTTTCAGCTCATCATGTGCGGCCTGGCGTTCAGCTTCGCCCTGCTGGTGCTCTCAGATCGCGTCACCGTATGGCATGCGTACCTGTATGTCATCCTGGCCGGGATCTGCCACTCCGTGTCTCAGCCCATGCGCCAGGCGCTGGTCGCCGCCACCGTGCCCCGAGACATGCTGGGCAACGCCCTCGCCGCCAACGTGCTCACAATCACCGGCACACGCATTTTCGGCCCGTTTCTGGGCGGCATCCTGATCTTCAATCTGGGCTTCTTCTGGAACTTCACCATTGAGGCATGCCTCTACCTCGCCAACGTCATGATGCTGTTTCCCATGCGCACGCCCTACTACCGCCAGGGCGACGCGCGCACCCGGGGTTCCGCTATCGCCAATATGGTGGAGGGTATTCGATACGTCTGGAGCGGCGAAAGGGCCATCTTTCAGATGATGATCGTGTCGATCATCCCAAACATCATCCTACATCCCACCTGGTTCCTGCTGCCCGTGTTCACCACCGACGTGCTGATGCGCGACGCCGACGTTGGGGGATACCTGCTGGCGGTTACCGGGGTAGGCGGATTCCTCGCCGCGCTGTTCATGGCGTCCTTCGGTTTCATTTTCGGCAAGGGCAAGGTCGTGCTGGGCGCAGCCCTGGTGAGTTCGGTAACCTGCCTCCTTTTCGCCTTCTCGCATTTGATGGCCCTGGCGTTCATCGTCATCGCCGCCATGGCCTTCAGCCAGGCCGTCTTCCGCACCTCCCGTGGAACCCTCATCCAGACGCTCGCCCCGGACCGGCTTCGGGGACGCCTCACCAGCCTGCAGAGCTTCGACCGCGGTTTTCTCGTTGTCGCCAGCCTCGGCGTTGGCGCCCTATCCGACGCCACCTCCCCCACGACGGCCATCGCAATTGTCGGAGTGCTGGGCCTGGTCCTCGCCCTCATCTGCTTCGCAACCCTGTCCCGGGTCAGGCGCCTGCCCTGATCCTGGCTGACGTCGCCCCGTCCGCCGTGGCTAGGGCGTTCCTTCCGGCGCGGCGGCGCGGGCCCAACGTGTTCCGGCAGGCCGACCGCCACCAGTAGGTAGGTCACAGGGAAACCGCTGCCCCGATTGCGTTCCACTGATCCTTCGACAGTCTCGGGACGAGCGGTGTGGGTCGCAGATGGCAGATAACCATCCGACGCCATGGATTTCCTGCCTTACCCCCCGAATCTCGAATAAAGGAGTATCATGGTAATCCGTCGCTTTCATAGTATGAGCGGCGGGCATTCACAAGCGTCACACTTTGATTCAGCGCATAACATCCAGCCCCGCCTTCAAATGGTGGAACTTCTGGACCATCGCCGCCGGCACATTCTTCTCCGTAGTTGATCACGGCAGCGTGCTGATCGCTCTGCCCGGCGTCGAGTCCCACTTCGACGCCAACCTGGAAACCGTCCAGTGGGTCGTCGTCGCCTACGCCCTCGTCATCAGCGTTCTTCTGCTGCCCATGGGACGCCTCGGCGACGTAATTGGGCGCCGTCGCGTGTACATGATCGGCACGGCCATTTTCGTCGTGGGTTCCCTGGGCGCAACCTTCGCTCCCTCTCTGGGTGTGTTGATCTCGATGCGTGTGCTCCAGGGCATCGGAGCCGGCATGGTGCAGGGCTGCGGCATGGGCATGATGATCGCCGCCTTCCCCGACGCCGAACGCGGCAAAGCGCTCGGAACGCACCTGAGCGTCGTGGGGCTGGGAGCCATCGCCGGCCCCGCAATGGGAGGTTTCCTCGTCGCGTGGTTGGGTTGGCAATCCGTTTTCTTCGTCAATGTTCCCGCCGGATTCCTCGTCCTCGTCCTCTCCTGGTTCCTGCTCGAACGTGGACCCCGGGCGGGTCAGAACCGTCGCACGCAGGACTCCAAGTTTGACTGGACCGGCGCCGCGTTATCCGGAATCATCCTGCTGGTGCTGCTGCTGATCGTGGGCAACGGCAACAGCCTGGACTGGCAATCTGCCGTCGTCATCATCGGGACAGTCGGCGTCCTGGTATCCCTTGGGTTTTTCATCTGGTGGGAACTGCGGGCGGAATCTCCCATGTTGGAATTGCGCCTGTTCACCAACCGGGTATTCGGGATTGGCGCAGCCGCGGCTTGGTTGTCGTTTTTCGGGTCCTCCTCCGTCCGGTTCCTGATGCCGTTCTTCCTGCAACGCGTCTTGGGATACGCCCCCGAGCAGGTGGGGTTGGTAATGATCCCCGCTGCGGTTTGTATGGTCATCATCGGTCCGCTGAGCGGACGACTGTCCGACCGTTTCGGTTGGCAGGCGCTCACCGTGGGCGGACTGGCCCTGACCGCCGCCGGAGCCTTCGTGATGGCCTTCGCGCTCCGGGAAGGTTCTTCGGTCTGGTTCGTAATCGCCACCATGATGATGCAGAGTACCGGCACTGCGTTTTTCAACTCACCCAACAGCAGCAGCATCATCAGCGTCGTGGACCGCAGCCGTTACGGCGTGGTTTCCGCCCTGACCCAACTCATCCGGAATTCGGCCAACGTCGTCAGCGTCGCCGTCGCCACCACCATTGTCGTATCCACCATGGCCACGTATGGCGTGGAACCGAAACTGGAAGCCGTCAATCCCGACGTTGCCACCGCTTTCGTCGCCGGACTGCGTTGGGCCTTCCTGGCAATGGGTTGCGCATTGGCGACC
Source organism: Dehalococcoidia bacterium (assembly GCA_963668585.1). Taxonomy (GTDB): domain Bacteria; phylum Chloroflexota; class Dehalococcoidia; order Lucifugimonadales; family UBA3495; genus Bin87. The sequence continues at coordinate 3,418,518 of OY764869.1, forward strand.
GGCGTGGCGATTACAGTCTATCGGGCAATCTCCACTCGGGGTCCCTCGGATCAGCCTTCCGTCGCCGCGCAGCCCGAACCAACACCCTCCGGCGGCGGCAACGGGGACTGCTGATCCGGTCTCCTCACTCGAACCTGGGCATCACTTCCTTCGCAAACAATTCCATGGACTTTAACTGCTTGCGCTGGTCCAACCCGCCGAACGCGAAGTTGCAGCCGAAGTAACGAACGCCCGCATCGTGCAGCGCCTGTATCTTGTCGGCGCACTGGTCCGGCGAACCAATGAACGCGCGGTTTTCGGACAGGAATTCGTAGCTCGGCGGCATTTCCGTCCGACGCTGCAGATACTCGGCCATCGGCTGGTGCACCTCGCTCCCTACCGTGAATTCCCGCCTCCAGGTGTTTAGATCCAGCGTCCAGTTCAACGCATCCCGCGCGTCGCGATGCGCCTGCTCCTCGGTTTCCCCAACATAGAAATACCGGAAAAACGGGACGTCCGACGCGGGCACGTTGTGTCCTGAGTCCTGGGACATCTGCAAATACCGTTGCATCAGTTCCACCGCATCGTCCGTGTTCAGCACCACCCCAACGATCAGCCGCCGCCCGGTTGACGCCACGAAATCCAGGGATTCTTGGCTTCGCGTCGCCGCCACGTACACCGGGGGATGCGGGTCTTGCAATGGCGTCGGCACCAGATTCACATGCTTCACGCTGTGGTATTGCCCCTCGTGAGTGTAATCGGGGGTGGTCCACAGAGCCTCCACCATCTGGATGGTTTCCCGGTATCTTGCCTGGCTTTCCTGATGGTCTATGCCCAGGTTCACATACTCTGACGACGCTGCGCCCCGTCCAAATCCTACCTCCAGCCTCCCATCGCTCAGCACGTCCAGCGTGGCCGTATCCTCCGCCAGCCGCACCGGATGATGCAGGGGCGGGATCAGCACCGCCGTTCCCAGCCGGATCCGCTCGGTCCTGGCTGCGATGTTGCTGGCTATGATCAACGAAGACGCTCCCAGGCCATACCGCGTGAAGTGGTGTTCTGCCAGCCAGATGGCCTTGAAGCCCAGTTCCTCCCCAACCGCCGCCTGTTCGGTCAAATCCGAATACAGGCCACGCGGCGTATATTGTTCCGGCCAGGGTATGTGCGAAAACAGGGCAAAATCCATCGTGCTCTCCTCGAATATAGTGCCGCCGAAGTGTACACACCACACGCTACCAATTACAAACCGGGAGCGCCCATCACGCGCGCCCGCCTCAACCGGGTTCCGCGCTTCAGCGGCCATGACGGCTTTGTCCTGGCGTACGCGACAAGCTGTCCCGTGAATGGGTCGCCCACACGTCGCGCTCTTCACAAAACCTCAACACATCACGTTTATTCTTGCCATATGCCCGGCGTCGAATGCATACCAAACCTTGACCGCGCCTCGGGGTTGTATCGCTGCAATGCCGATTGCAAATCGCCAAAACACGCGACAAACGCCCGACGTGCCAGACCGGGCCCGGAAACTGATCTGGTATCATTGAACTCCGGACGAGCCGTTGATCCGGCGCCGCTGAAATTCACATCGCATTGCGCTTGTAACCCACTTTGCGGGGGCGATTTTGACCTTCCTGACTGAACTAGCCTTGCGCCGCAAGTCGGTCACTGTCATGGCGATGATTCTGCTCCTCCTGGCGGGCCTGTTTTCCTACAATCAACTGCGCCAGGAGCTGTTCCCGGAAATCAGCTTCTCCATAATCTACGTCGTCACCTCATACCAGCAGGGCGACCCTTCCACCGTAGCCGCCGACGTCACCTCCAAAGTCGAGGACCTCATCGTCGGTATGTCGGATTTGGAGAAAACCACCTCGGTTTCCACCGGCAACCTGTCCCTGGTCACCGCCAACTTTATCCCCGGCACGGATGTTGAAGGCGCCGAGGAAGAAATCCGAAGCCGTGTCAGCGGCCTTGCACTCCCCGACAGCGCCGGTGAGCCATACGTCCTCCGACTGACCTCCGACATTTTCCCGGTGATGATGATCAGCGTCAGTGGCAAGGAGGATATCCCCACCCTGCGGCGCATCACCGATGATGAGATAATCCCCCGCCTGGAAGCCGTCAGTGGCGTCTATGACGTCACCGTAAGGGGGGGAGTCCCCGAACGCGTTTCGGTAATAGTGGATCCGGCTCGCACCGACGAGCACGACCTGACCATCCAGGATGTGGTCAACGCTGTAACCGGCAATTCCATCGACCTCAGCGCGGGTACGTTGAACCGCGACGACCGTTCCGTGGGCTTGAGAGCCTATCGGGGGTTCGGCAATCTGGATTCCATTAGTAACCTGCCGGTGGGGTTCACCAGGAACGCTCCCGGCCCGGGCAACGCCGCTGCCTCAGACGGGACTGTCACCCCGGTGCTGCTCTCCGATGTCGCCACTGTCGAAATCGACACGCCCGAATCCGACACCATTTCCCGGACCAATGGGCAACCCAGCCTCTCTCTTGAGGTTCTGCGACTTCCCGAGGGCAACACCATTGAGTTGACCCAGGAACTCTTGGCGGTCATCAATGATCTCAACCTGCCTTCCGACGTTCAGGTGGACATTCTCTACAACGGCGGTCCCGAGTTGGAAGAACAGTTGGTCAACGTCGTTGGTCAGGGTGGGCTGGGGTTCGTTATAGCCGTCCTGGCAATCTTCCTTTTCTTGCTCCAACTGCGCCCCACAGCGATCCGGGGCATCCTCAACACCCTGCGACCGACCGTCATCATCGCCATCTCCATCCCGCTCAGCGTGATGTCCACCATCCTGGTCATGGCAGTGTTCGACTGGACGCTGAACTTCATGAGCCTGGCCGGCCTGGCCATCGCGGTCGGCCGAATCGTGGACGACAGCATCGTTGTTCTGGAAAACATTTACCGCCACGTCCAGACTGGCCCGCGACTCATGCCCACCGGCGAATCCAACGTCGCGGGGTATCGTTTTGCTCAGCTGGGAGACAATCCCGGCCTCGCGGCCGCAATCCGCGGCACCCGGGAGGTGGGCCCCGCCATTCTGGCCTCCACGTTGACCACCGTCGCCGTTTTCCTGCCTCTGGCGTTCATCCCCGGCATCGTGGGCGAATTCTTCCTCCCCTTCGCTCAGACCGTCTGCGTATCCCTGCTTGCTTCAACCTTCATTGCCCTGACCGCGGTGCCGGTGCTCGCCTCCACCCTTCTGCGCCGCGGCGACATGGCAGACGAAGGAGAAACCATCGTCGAAGATACCTGGCTCCAGCGAATCTACACGCCCGTGCTACGCTGGGCGCTCAACCACCCGCTCCTCACCGTCCTTGGCTGCATTATTGCGGTCGCCGGCAGCCTGCCTCTCATCGCCATCCTTCCCATCACACTGTTCTCGTCGGGCGAGGCCGAGTCGATGCGCATCGACATCTCCATGCCGGAGAACACCGGCGCCTCCGCCATGTTCAGGGAAGTGCGCGACGTCGAATTGGTACTGGACCAATATGTCGATTCTGGCTACCTCACTTCCTACCAGGCGACCATGGGTTCCACCAGCGAGGATTTCGGACCCAACGTCGCAGAATCCGGCTTCGACGTCGCCGGATTCTTCCTGGTTCTTTCCGACAACGTCCCGCCCGAATTCGCGGACGAACTGCGACAGGCCCTGCCCGACAAGGAAAACGTTGGCATCCAGGTTTTCGTCGATTCCGCCGGTCCTCCGCAGGCCGGCATCGAGATCGCAGTCACGGGCAGCGACTTCACACAAGTTCAGTCTGCTGCCGCCTCACTGGTTGAACGCATGACTCCCATCGAAGGCGTCGTGAACCTCAAGACCAACGTCAGCGACAGCAAGGAAGAACTCACCTTCGAAGTGGATGCCACTGCGGCCGGCCGCTACGGACTGAACTCCCTGGCGGTCGCCGGCCAGATTCGCACCTGGGTGTATGGACACGACGCCGCCGACGTCAACCTGTCCGGCGAGACCTACGACGTGGTGGTTCGCGGTCAGGACGAGCGCGTCGATGAAATTGTGGAACTCCAGAACCTTCCCATCGCCGGCCCCTTCGGCGCGGTTCCCTTGGGCTCTATAAGCGATGTCAAAACCACGGTGGGCCCTTCGGTGGTAACCCACTATGACGGCGACCGTTCGATCACCATCACCGGCGATATCGAAGCCCGCGACCCCCAGGCCGTCAGTGCCAGGATCAACCGGACGATCGCCGAATCGCCGTTGCCCACCGGCGTCAACATCCAGCAGGGCGGCTTCGCCAGCGACATCCAGGATCAGTTCCGGAACGTGTACATCGCGATGCTGATTGGCGTGGCCCTGGTTTATCTCGTCATGGTCGCCACCCTGGGTTCCCTGCGCGATCCCTTTATCGTCGTCCTCAGCATGCCCCTGGCCGTCGTGGGGGCGCTGGTAGCGCTGACCGTCACCGGTCGCGCGCTCAGCTTGCCTTCCATGATGGGCTTCCTTTTCCTCATCGGCATCGTGGTCACCAATGCCATCGTCCTGATCATCTTCGTCGATCAGATGCGAAACCAGGGCTTGGCCGTCAGAGACGCCATAATGCTCTCCGGGCGCACTCGCCTGCGCCCCATCTTGATGACCGCGTTCACCACCATCCTGGCGTTGCTCCCACTCGCATTCAGCAACGCCAGCGGGCTGGTCGGCTCAGAACTCGCCACCGTAGTAATCGGGGGCCTGATCAGCTCAACCTTCCTCACCCTGGTGGCCGTGCCCGTTACCTATCTGCTTCTGCATCAGTCGATACCCGATCTGGCGTCGCGCGCCCGCCGACTGATCGCCCGCCAACCCAATCCCGGCGTGGATCCCGTGCCGTAGTCGATGCAACCGCCGATTCACCCACCGGTCTCTCGCGAGGAACAACGTTGAATATCAAAACAATCCTGCCTGCACGCACGCCTTTATCTCGCAAGCAGGAACTTGCTGCGCCTCAGTCGCCCACATCGCCAGCCGCCGATGGCCTACGGATCACCAACGGTCACCAAATCGCAGATGTCCACGGGGCCGGCCCAAATCGCCGTGCGCTGTTGTCGAAGGGTCGTCGCTTCGGGCCGGTTTTCGTGCTGTTGGCCGTCGCTGTTTCGATACTGGCCGTAGGTTGCAGCGCCACCGCAGATACTGGCGATGAACCCGGTCCTCCGGGGGGGCAGGCGCCACCTTCCGCCCCGACAGATTTCACTGCCAGCGAGTTTCGCGTCCGCAGCGAACTGGTCTTCGCCACCAGCGCCGACCTTTCCTTCCAGATACCGGGCGAAGTCGGCGCCGTCAACGTATCCGTCGGCGACCTGGTTTCCGCCGGCGACGTTCTCGCCACCCTCGACACCGACACCGTGACCAACCTTGAGCACGCCGAGGCATTGGCCCAGTTCAAGGTCGAGCAGACCCAGGACGAATTGGATCGCGTCCTTGGCCTGCAATCCGAAGACCCGTTGATCCGGGCCCGCGCCGAAAACGCGCTGGCAAAAGCCGAAGTCGCCCTCGAAAATGCCCAGGACGCCTTGGAGGATTATCAACTCGAACACGATGTGGCGTTGGGCAGTGCTCGCCAGCGTGTCGCCGATGCTATCGCCGCGTTGGATCGCGCCGAGGAATCCGTCACCGACTTCGCCGATTCCCACGGGCAGCAGTTCGCCAACGCGCTGGCAGCGCGCGCTCAGGCCCGTACCGCGTTGGACGCCGCTCAGGATGCAGTCTCTGACTACCTGCCCCTGTTCGACGAATCCGTCAGCAAGCTTCGGAGCAGCATCTCACAAACCGAGATCGCCATTGACCAGTCCCAAGAATCATTGCGCGATATCGACAAAAACCACGCAGATCGCCTCTCGGCGGCCCGACAGAATCTCGCCCTCGCTGAAACGCGTCTCGAAAACGCCAAGGACACCCTGGAAGCGTTTCATGTGAAAATCGTCAACGAGGAGTTCCACTCACTTCCGGGCGGCCAGAAATTTGACGTCGTGCAGCTCAATGCGCTAATGGCTGCGGTTGACACCGCTCAGAGCGCCGTGGATTCCTGGAACCTCGAACTGACCGAATTGGCAGCCGGCCCCAAGGCGATCGATCGGGCTGCAATCGAAACCCGAATCGAAGAACTGGAAGCCACCCTCAGCATCCTCAACCGGCGTCTCGACGATGCGCTGGCCGGCCCCGACGAGGACGAATTGACCCGGCTGGATGCCAACGTCCTTGTCGCCCAGGAACGTCTCAACACCGCCGAACGGGAACTCGCCGAGGTTGAACTTGGAGTGGACCAGATCGAACTCGCCCGCCTGGAAACGGCGGTGGAAAGCGCGCGCATCGCCCGCGATTCCGCCCAATCGCGGTTGGCGCGCCTGGAAGATGGGCCGGACCCGGTCGCCCTCGCTGCGCTGAACCAGGCGGTGACCACTGCCCGCGAGACGCGCGACGACCTGTCAGCCGGTCCCGATGCCGCGGCTGTTGCCTTGGCTCATGCCAATGTTGCCGATGCTCTCGTTGATTACGCCGACATTCAGGAAGACCTCGAGGACACCGTGATCCGCGCGCCCTTCTCCGGTCTCGTACGGTTGGTCACCGTCGATCCCGACGACGTGATCAGAGTTGACGCCCGCATCATCCAGTTGGTGGACCCGACCGATGTCGCAATACGTGGTCTGGTCGAAACCAACTATATCGAGCGTATCTCCGTCGGAACCGGGGCATCCGTCGCCCTGGCCGCTGTGCCGGGTATAACGTTCGATGCTGCGGTGGAATCCGTCAGCCAGGATGCCCGCACCGAGCGCGGGGTGATCAGCTTCCCGGTCATGTTCAGCGTTGTCATTCCTGATGGAGTCCAGATTCCTCCTAATCCCGGGCTGGTGACCACCACCGTCAACCCTCAGAACGAACGGCCGGCCCAGAATGGCGGACCTCCCGCCGAGTCGGCGCCGTCCCAGGATGGAGAATCTTCCCCCGAATCACGTCCATCACAGGATGGTGGGCCCCCAGGGGACCGTCCCCAAAGACCCAACAGCGGCGGTTAATCTGGCCCTCTTTCCCAAGTTCAGGGCAGGTCAGGATGGAGAGAAAAACCTAACGACCCTCTGCCGCCGTGCGGAGAGGGTCGGGCAATCGGGCGAATCCCGGGCGTCAGGGGACGGTCAGCGGCAGGTGCGCCGGCCTATTGGGCCAATCCCGCTTCCCGCAATACCCGCTGCGCGGTGGACCCAATATCCGCCGGCGTCGGGATGATCGCCGCGCCCGCCGCTTCCAGTGCCCGGGTCTTGGATTCCGCCGTCGCGCTTTCGCCCGTGATGATCGCCCCGGCGTGCCCCATGCGCTTGCCGGACGGCGCCGTCGCTCCCACAATCAGGGAACACAACGGCTTGTTGAACTCGGAAGACCCGATATACTCAGCCGCCTCCTGTTCCATTGTGCCGCCAATTTCACCAATGAACACAACCATATCTGTGCCGGGATCTTCGTTGTACAGTTGCAGGATGTCCACAAAACTGCTTCCGATGATCGGGTCCCCTCCGATTCCCACGCATGACGACTGCCCGATGTTCAGGTCAGTGAGTTGGCCCACGGCCTCATAGGTCAGCGTCCCGCTGCGGGAGACCACTCCCACCCTTCCGGGCATGTGGATGTTGCCGGGCATGATCCCAACCTTGCACTTGGCTCCCGGATTGATCATTCCGGGACAGTTCGGTCCAATCAACCGCACGCCGTTGGCCTTCACGTAACGGTACACGCCCACCATGTCCTGCACCGGGATGCCCTCGGTGATACACGCAATCAACGGCACGCCCGCATCCACCGACTCGGCGATTGCGTCCGCAGCAAACGGTGGCGGAACAAATATCAACGATACATTCGCCCCCGTAGCGTCCAACGCTTCTCCAACCGAATCAAAGACTGGCACCACGTCGTCAAACATCTGCCCGCCGCGTCCTGGCGTGACGCCCGCCACCAACTGAGTGCCATACGCTTTGCACGCCCGAGCGTGGAAACTACCCTCTCGACCGGTGATGCCTTGCACCAGGATCCGGGATGATTCGTCCAGTAGGATTCCCATGGTCCTGTCAGCCCCTCCCGCCTGCCCTGGTCGCGAGGGCGGATGCTGCTTCCGTCAGCGTGTCCGTGAATGTGACGTCAAGCTCGGATTGCGCGAGGATTTCTTTTCCTTCCTCAAGGTTGGTGCCCAGCATCCTGACCACCAAAGGCTGCGTCGCCTGGTGTTCCTCGTAGGCCATCACGATACCGCGTGCCGCCACATCGCAGCGCAGGATACCTCCGAAAATGTTGACCAGCACCTGGTCCACCTTCGGGTCAGACAGGATTATGCCCACCGCGGTCGCCACCTTCTCTTCGGTCGCTCCGCCGCCAACGTCCAGGAAGTTGGCCGGCGCCGCGCCCGCCGCGTTCGCCACGTCCAGCGTGGCCATCGCCAACCCGGCGCCGTTCACCAGGCATCCCACGCTGCCGTCCAGGCTGACGTATGCGATGTCGTCGTCGGCAGCACGCGCTTCCAGTTGATCTTCCTGGCTCCGGTCTCGTAGTTCGCGCAGATCGGTGTGCCGGAATAGTGCGTCGTCTTCCACTTCCACCTTGGCGTCCAGCGCTACTACCGAGCCGTCCCCCGTGATGATCAGCGGATTGACTTCGACCAAAGAGCAATCGTTGTCCGTGAAGATTCGGTATAACGCGGCCACTATGTCGGCGCCCTGCCGCGCCGTCGTGCCCGACATTCCCAAACGCGCCGCAACCCGGCGGCATTGGTAAGGCATCAGCCCCAGCCCCGGCTCAACAACCTCGGTCACGATGGCATCAGGATTGGTGGCCGCGGTTTCTTCAATCGACATGCCGCCGGCAGCGCTGGCGATCAACACGGGCGCACGGTGGTTCCGGTCCATAGTCAGGGCCACGTACATCTCGCTGCTGATGTCGGCCAGTTCTTCGACCAGCACGCTGTCCACTGGCACGCCGTTGTCGTCGGTTTGGTGCGTCACCAACTGCGAACCCAGCAGCCCTTCCGCGTATTGCTCGCCTTCCTCCACCGACCCCACCACCTTCACTCCACCGGCCAGCCCGCGACCTCCCGCATGCACCTGCGCCTTGATCGCTCCCCGGCCGCCAAACGATGCGATAGCTTGCGCCGCTTCCGCCGCTGTATGCGCCACCGTCCCATTGGGAACCGGAATACCATACTCGGCAAAAATGTTTTTGGCTTGATATTCGTGCAATTTCATCGCGCGGAACATTGTGCCCTACACCGGCCCAGCCGTCAACGCGCCGCCACGCTCCCACGATGTAATTCGATGATCGTGATCAGAGGCAACGATTGCCGCGGTATTGTGCCCACACCCAACGTCCGCGCGCCCCGCCACAGGCTCAGTGTGAAGCAGTGGCTTTAGCGACGGCTACGGACGGGAATCCCTGAGCACCAATCCCAACGGTCGCGATGGTAGAAATGATCCGACATCGCGTGCGTCCGAGTCCCGCGCAGTGCATCTGGCCGGTCTATGATCCACCTGTACCCGTCTGCGGCCATCCGCCTCGCGTGCTCGTACCCGCACAAATGCTGGCACCCAGCCTCCCCGGATGCACGAACCCCGACCGCGATTTGCGGATAATGTAGCCCGGCATCCTTCCCGACAATTCTTCTCCGACAAGCCGTCAATCCATGCCCGAATCACATCCCCGGACGCTGCGCTCCGAAACCATGGGCTCATCCCCCATGTGGTTTCTGCTGTTACAGATGGCATTCCCGCCCATGTTCGCCATCATCGTCATGGCCCTGTACAGCATCGTGGACCGCGCATTCGTCGGCAACGTCATCGGCGTGAACGCGCTCAGTGGGCTGTCAGCGGCATTTCCAGTGCAAATGACTGCCGTAGCATTGGGCTTGCTCACGGGTTTGGGCGGCATGTCCGTGGTCTCCCGCGCCCTGGGCGCCGGAGATACGCAACGGGCGTCCCGGGTCATCGGTTCTTCGCTGGCCATCCTCGTGCCCATCTACGTTGTCGTCACCGTCGCCGGCATGGCCAGACTCAACGACCTGGTGATCCTCATGGGGGCGTCCCCGGATACCGCCGTATACGCCCGGCAATACCTGGTCATCATCCTGCCCGGTGGCATTCTGACCATGCTCGCCATCATGGCCAACAACCTCTTCATGGCAGAAGGCCGACCCGGAACGGCAACCATAGTCCTCGCCGGCGGAGCGATAGCCAACATCATCTTGGATGCCTTGTTCATATTGGGATTCGGCTGGGGCGTCCCCGGAGCGGCGGCAGCCACCGTACTCGCGCAAGGCATGGCCGTCCTCTACACCGCGTGGTTCTACCTGTCCGGCCGTAGCGCCCTGTCAATCAACATGGACGCCCTGCGACCCAGTCTCGGGTTGATGCGCGAAATCCTGTCGTTGGGCCTGCCGATCTGCATCATAGAAATCGCGCGGTCCATTGTGGTGGTCGTCATCAACAACATCCTCGGCCGCTATCCCGGCGGAGACGGTTACATCGCGCTGTTCGGCGCGATCAATTCGGTGCTGGAGTTCGCCCTGGCCCCGTTCATCGGCGTCGCGCTGGCCTATCTCCCGCTGGCAGCCTACAACTACGGGGCGCAGAACTATCGCCGGGTCAGGGAAGCAATGTGGCAAAGTTGCGTGGGGGCGACCATCGGCGGCGCCGTCATGATGGCGGTCCTACTCCCGCTGGCCGGACGAATCATCGGCCTGTTCGCCGAAGCGCACGCGCTGCCGCCCGAAGCCGGCAATGCCCTTAAAGTCGTCCTGTTGGCCCTGCCCATCATTGGCATCGAGTTTGTAAGCTCCATCGCGTTCCAGGCTCTCGGCAAGGCATGGCCGTCTGTGGTCCTGACCATCGCGCAGCGGGTGGTCATTCTGTTGCTCTGGGTGTTCGCGTTGTCGGGTACCCTCGGCGTCTGGGGAGTGTGGTGGTCATTCCCTGCCACCGACCTGAGCGCAATGCTCCTTGGGTTCGGCGCTCTGGCGTTGATTTGGCGCCGCGTTGAAAAGTGGGGCGAGGCGGAGTCCACCCGGCGGTCCGGTGATTTTGACACCGTCGGCGGCCGGCAGTAGCATGGCGCTCACATCTCGTATTCACCACACAAACTTCCTACGGAGGGGACACCATGGCGATGAATTCATCCGGAGTATCCCACATTGCGGTATGCGTCCGCGATCTGGACGAATCCCTCAAGTTCTACCGCGACATCCTCGGCATGACCGTGACCGTTGACCGCGTCCAGGACACTTCCACCGGGGGCCTGCCTCACGTGTACGCCCACGACCGCTCGACCCGACGTCAGGCGATATTGTCGTACGGCGACGGTTCGGTTCCGACGCTCGTCATGACCAGCCACCCCGGCGACAACGCCGACGGCGCTCCGATCAAACTCGATCAGGTCGGCATCAGCCATATTTCGTTCAGCGTGCCCGACGTAAAAGCGCTCGCCGATGATCTCATCGCCGCCGGCGTCGAATTGGCCGGGCCCATGGACGGTTTCACCAACGCAAACGGTGAGGTTTCCAGCATCTTCGTTTACGATCCCGACGGCATCCTGGTGCAGTTCGACGCTGGCGGAGGCTGATGCGCGTTGAACCGACGTGTAATCCCCGCATGGCCGGCGGTCGCCCGACCTCCTAAGGAGTCTCATCATGCCCATGAACGCATCCGGCGTTTCCCACATTGCCATCTGCGTCAGAGACTTGGACACATCGCTGAAGTTCTACTGCGAAACCTTGGGTATGTCCATCGTCAGCGACGTGATCCAGGACACCACCACCGGTGGTCTCCCCCACGTGTATGCGCACAACCGCAGCACCCGGCGCCAGGTTCGCCTGGCATACGCCAACGGTGCCAAGCCCACCCTCACCATGACCTCGCATCCCGGCGAAGACCCTGACGGCGCTCCCATCAAACTGGACCAGGTGGGCATCAGCCACATTTCGTTCTCGGTCCCTGACCCCAGGGTTCTGGCCGAAAATCTGTCGGCTCAGGGTGTCCCTCTGGCCGCTCCCATGGACGTTTGGACCAATTCGGAAGGGAAGGTCAGCAGCTTTTATGTGTACGACCCGGACGGAATCCTCGTCCAGTTCGACGCCGGTTGATCGACCCCGGACCGGATTACGGTGATACACATTGGCAACGATTCAGAAAATCACTCCATTCCTGTGGCTGGATGGCTCCGCCCGCGAAGCCGCTGACTTCTACGTGTCAATATTTCCAAACTCCGGCATCGTTTCCAGACATTTGTACACCGAGGGCCCGGCCGAAGGCAGCGCGGTCGTGACTTTCGATCTGGACGGTGTGCATTTCGTCGCTTTCGACGGTCATCCGGCCTTTGAGTTCACCCACGCCATTTCCTTCATGGTTTCCTGCGAATCGCAGGTTGAGATCGACCACCTGTGGGAAAAACTCACCGACGGCGGTACCGAAATCCAGTGTGGGTGGCTCCAGGACCGTTTCGGTCTGACCTGGCAGATAATCCCGGCTGAACTTCCCGACATGTTGACCAATGGCCCAAACGCTGACCGGGTGATGGAAGTGATGCTTCCGATGAAAAAGCTCGACATCCGACGGCTGCAGGAAGCCCACGAGGGAGGATAGTTGAAAATGTCCCACCATTACGACGAACACGACCACGATAAACTCCTGCGGTGGCGAAACGATTTGCGGGATGCTTCCATCATCGATGGCGATTTTCCGGCCATGGCCCTGTTCCTGACCAAGCCGCAGGCCAAAGGTTCCCATGAGGTTTTCCGACGCTACCGCACCGAGTTCGAGCAGCGCGACGCCAGTTTTGCCCACTTGGTGATTTTTGGTATGCACGGCATTTCCACGACAGTGCATAGCCTCCTTCAACAAACGGGCCTTTCGGAATCGGACCTGCCGGTGATGATGCTCGCTCCTGCCGCCGAACCCGCGTCCATCGTCGCCATACAACTCCCGTCGGGTGAAAGCCTGGAGGGTGGCGACGACCCCAACGGCGACGGCACTTGCGACTACCTCGCTCCCTGGCAGGACGTACTTGACCGCATAAGTATTACCAAACTGGGCCGACCGTTGCGCCTCATGGGCGTGCAGGGGCGCAGGCTCAACGGGCCCGACCTCCGGGAACTGCCAGCCGCTGCCCTGGAAATTGTCGCCGCCGCGTAGTTCCTGCGTCACCAACGATAATCGCAATGATCAGGGGCGAAAAACCATTCGCCCTGATCATTGCCCTCTGTGGCGAAGTCGCGCCTGGCTGGCGACTTGCAGTTTGAACCGGTTATCTGATGGCGCCGGGCGATGCGTCAACGTTCTTTCGCTAGGTTCACGGCCAGTTGTGCCAGGGTCCGTGTCGGCACACCGGTCGCCCCCTTGACCAGGTGCCCCTTGCTGCTCGACGCGGTCGACGTGCCGGCAATGTCCAGATGAATCCAATCTGCGTCCTCGGCAAACTCCCTGAGCAGCATTGCCGCGGTGATGGAGCCCGCCTGTCTCCCCCCAGTGTTCTTCATGTCCGCCACATCCGAACGGATCAGTTCGCGGTAGTCTTCCAGCATCGGCAGTTCCCAGAACCGTTCCCCGCTTGCATCCCCTGCCTTGCTGACTTCTTTGGCCAAGTCCGACGAGTTGCCCATCATGCCGGTGCAGGCTTTGCCCAACGTCACGACCATCGCGCCCGTGAGCGTTGCCACGTCCACGAGACGCGTGATGCCCAGGCTTCGCGCATAACACAGGGCGTCCGCCAGAACCAGACGACCCTCAGCGTCCGTGTTGATCACCTCAATCGTCTTGCCGTTCATCGCCGTTACCACGTCGCCTGGCCGTTGCGCCCGCCCGCCGGGCATATTCTCCGTAGCGGCGATCAATCCGGTGACGTTGATCCGAGGCTTGAGCGTTCCGATGGCCCGCATCGCGGCGATAACCGACGCACCGCCGGCCATATCGCCCTTCATGGCCTCCATGTTCGCGGCCGGCTTCAGCGAAATGCCGCCGGTGTCAAAGGTGATGCCCTTGCCCACGAGGCCCAGGTTGTTGCCGGGATTGTCAGGGTCCCCGCGATACGTCAGGACGATCAGCTTGGGCGGCTCCTCGCTCCCTTGCGCCACTCCCAGGAACGCGCCCATCCCGTGCTCGCTCATGCCCTCCCGGTCCATCACGTCGAGATCCAGCCCAACTGCTTCGGCTACTTCCCTGGCCGCCTCCGCCATTTTGGTGGGCGTCATAACATTGGCCGGATGGTTCACCAGGTCCCTTGCGACCATCGTGGCTTCTGCCAACGCCGTGCCCACCGACACTCCTGCCGCCAGTGCGTCCACTCTCGCAGCATCCCACTCAACGATCGACACGCTGGCGATGCCGTTGTCCGCTTCATCGGAGTCGCCGTTCCCATTGCTCCGGTAGGTATCGAACTTGTACAGGCCGAGCAGCGTACCCTCCGCGATGGCTTGGGCGCACTCACCTGCGTCCAGTCCGCCAATGCCCGCGCCGTGCGCTATCGTTGCGAATCCGGTCACGCCTTTGCGCCTCAGGAAACGCGCCACGTCGCCGCTCACCCGCCGCACGCTGCCGGCGTCGAAATCATTGGACTTGCCCAATCCCGCCACCACCACGCGCGCCGCCGGTATGCGTCCCAATGCGTGGATCAACGTCACCTCACCCAATTTGCCCTTGATCTCCCCGTCGGCAATCAGGGCTGTTATTGCGCCATCCAACGCCCGGTCAACCGCTCCGGTGCCGCCCGCCGGGTGGCTGACCCCTTCAAACAGGTTAACTACCAACGCCGGTGTTTCAAACGAGGCAATGTCCCCGGCGACGACTTCCACTTTGGTTGGCATGTTGCTCTCTCCCCGTGACCAGATTCTGATGACTGTATTCTGGCCAGATTATGCCCCCACCCCTTCCGGTAAACAACCATCCCTCACTCCACTTGCTTCAAAGCCTGCACCAGCGCGTCTTCCGTGTCCTCCGGCCCACGCACCAGCATGTGCGGGCGCGGCACAGGCAGGTCGGCCACCGCCATCCTCGAATACACCTCCCACCCTGCGTCGCTCTGGGCTGGGTCGGAAACACCCGCGGAACGGTCTGCCATCCGCTGACGCACCAGATCACTGGAGGCGGTGAATCTTATGATCAACGGGTCAATTCCGACATCCTCTGCCACGGAGTACAGCGGTTGGCGCACCCCTTCGTTCAGGTTGGTGGCATCGAACACCACCGAATAGCCGTCGCGCAGGTAGCCGCGTGTCAGCGTGTGCATGGCCGAGAATACCCGCCGATGCTCCCGCCGGCTGTAGCTGGGCTGAGACACCAGCAGCTTGCGAGTGCGGTCGCTGTTCAGCCAGATGAACGGCGCGCGCGTTGACAACTCACGCGCGAAATGCGACTTTCCGGTGCCGGGCAAACCGCACAGCACCACCAGGGCCGGACGTTCGGAGCGGGCTGGCAACCCTTCTGCGTAAGCCGCCCTCAGCAGATCCAGATCCGCCGGGCGCAACCCGCCGGCGGTCCAGGGTTTGCTGCGAGGTTGGGGCATGGAGCCGGACAAATGCGCCCACCTGTTTCCCGATCAGCGGCGTCGCGTTATAACAGAGCCCTGACTGCGTATTGAATCACGACCAAAACGACCATCACCACCAGGGGACTGAAGTCGATCATTCCGGTTTGAGGCAACACTCGTCGTATGGGGCCCAATACCGGTTCCGTAAGACTGAACACCACTTCATAGAGTCTTACCAGCGCATCAGGAGCCGTGTTGCCCTGCGTCGCCATGTACTGAACGACGAACCCCAGGATAATGCGGGCCAGCAACAACAGGTAACACAGCGTGATGATGAGGCTGATGAGTTGTAGCATGACTACTCCACAGGGCCGACCTATTGCTAGTCCTGCCCCAGCCTGATGGATTTCAGATAGGCCGCGTTCACGGCGTCCACCAGCGCCGCCGGCACTCCGGCGCGTTCCAGCGCCTGCAACCCCTCGGCGGTGGTGCCGCCCGGCGACGTCACCATATCCTTCAACTCGGCGGGATGCTTCCCGGTTTGCGCAACCAATCGCGCGCTGCCTTTCATGGTCTGCAGCGCCAACCGGCGGGCCACGTCGCGGGGCAATCCCACGTACACCCCCGCGTCGATCATCGCCTCCAGGATCATGAAAATGTACGCCGGCCCGCTGGCGCTCAAAGCCGTCGCCATGTCCAGGTATTTCTCGTCATCAACATAGATTTCGTCGCCTATGGTGGACAGGATAGCCGAGGTTGTCTCGCGGTGCGCCTGGGTGACTGAAGATGCGCAGGTCCACATCGTCATGCCCTCGCCAACCTGCGCCGGCGTATTCGGCATCACGCGTATTATATTGACCGTATTCAGCCCGTCAGACAGCGCTTTAATTCTCGTTCCGGCCACGATGGACAACGCAGATTGGTTGCCGGACAAAAACTGGCCGCCAACGTCAGCATAGACTTTCGACAAATCCTGTGGTTTCACCGATAACACCACCAGTTCGGAACCGCGCACCACGTCGACGTTATTCCCGGTAACGGAAACCGCGTACCTCTCCGTAAGGTAGTCGCGCCGGCCAGGCACTGGCTCGCCGATCATCACGTCACCGGCAGCCGCGACCCCACCGTCCAGCATCCCTCCGAGGATGGCCTCCGCCATGGTTCCTCCGCCGACAAATCCGATTTTCATCGTGCTAGCCCTCGCCCCAACCGTCGGTCAGTCCATCGCCTCGCGCAAACGCCACCGCCATCCTTATCGACTCAACCATGGAGGTATGGTCGGCCACGTTCTTGCCGGCGATGTCGAAAGCCGTGCCGTGATCCACCGACGTCCGGACAAACGGGAGGCCAAGGTTTGCGGTGATGCTTTCTTCGAACCCGTACACCTTGACCGGTATGTGCCCCTGGTCGTGGTACATGCAAAGCGTCACATCGTATCGGTCTTCAATTGCCTGGTGAAAGATGATATCCGCCGGCACCGGCCCAATGGCATTGATGCCCTCGGACTGCGCCTGCTGCACCGCCGGCGCGATTTCCTCCGCTTCCTCGTCACCCAACAATCCACCGTCGCTGCCGTGAGGGTTCAGTGCGGCAACCCCGATGCGAGGGTTGGCGAATCCCCACTGGCGGAAATTGCTGTCCGTCAGCCTCAGGTAATCGAGGATTCGCTCCTGTTTCACGTAGTCGCAAGCCAGCCTGAGAGAACGATGGGTCGTGAGATGGACCACCCGCAGGTTTTTGGCCATCAGCATCGTCGCCACCGTTTTGGCGCCTGACAGTTCCTGTAACAATTCCATGTGTCCGATGGCTTCGTAGCCCGCCATCGCAGCGGCTTCCTTGTTCAGGGGCGCCGTGGCCAAACCGTCAATCACGCCTGCCATCGCCAACTGTCCCGCCTTGCTCACCCACTCCATGGCGGCCTTGCCGCACGGCACGCTGAGTTGGCCGACGGTGATATCTTCAGCGTTCAGGTTGCCGATATCGACCACGTCCACCATTTCCGGGTTTTGGCCCGCCGTCGTGGGGTCATCGGTGTGATTGATCCCTACCGGCAACCCGGTCATGGCGGCCGCCTGCTCCATGGCGAAAACGTTGCCAATCACAACCGGACGGCAGGCCGAATATACCCTTGGATCGGCCAGCGCCTTGACCACCACCTCGGGACCGATTCCGCAGGGATCTCCCATGGTGATGGCAATCGCAGGTTTAGAATATGCGGTGCTGTTTGCGTCTGGCATGGTGTGCCTCGTCAGAGTGAGAAACGGGTCGCGATTCCGTGGGTTGCGATTATAGCACGGCACCAACCGGAACACGGATCGCCTATCATTGAGGAAGGGACGGTTGAACGACCGCCCCGCCTCGTTCCCAACGCGTACGGAGATCCTTAGCGGGTTTTTCGGCCTCTCATTCGCACTTGTTCCAACCGCACGAATAGCAGGTAAGACACCCTTCCTGGTTGACTACGCCGCCATTGCATTCGGGGCATCTTTGGGCATAGGTCAACTCGGCGCTGCGGGGCGCCGAGTGTCCGTTGCCGTTTGTCCCTTCGTGCGCCGCTCCATCGGTCGCCGCGATGGCCGTCGCCGGCGGCAGGAATGCGCGCACGTCGGGACCGTCGCCACCATAACCGGGGAACCCGGACGACAACGTCAATTGCACCCCGGTCGGGACGTTGGACTCGCCGGCCGCCCTCTGCATTATGTTATCCAGCACGATGGCAACGGCATCCGGGCCCGAACGGACCAAAGTCCCATCATCCCACGCCGGGCAGCAGGTGATCCCACTCAGTTGACGCGTAACCTCCGAAGTGTCGATCCCCGCGCGAAGCGCCAGGGAAACCAGGCGCGACACCGCTTCCAGCAACGCCGCGTCGCATCCGCCGGCTTTGCCCATGGTGCCGAACACCTCGAACGGCAATCCTTCTTCGTCAACGTTCACGGTCACGTACATATTGCCGTGGCCGGTGCGAACCCGTTCGGTGATGCCCTGAATCTGACGGGGACGGTCCCGCGGCACCCGGGGCCCGGGCACCTCAATTTCCACCACCGACGATTGCGTGGTTGATTCGGACGCTTCACCGGTCGATCCGGTGCTGAGAACCTGGTCAGCTTTGCTGCCATCCCGATACACGGTGATGCCCTTGCAGCCCAGAGTATAGGCGGACTGATACGCCTCAGCCACGTCCGCTACCGTGGCGTCGTGGGAGAAATTAATCGTCTTGGAAACCGCGTTATCCGTGTAGGACTGGAACGCGGCCTGCATCTTCACGTGCCACCTGGGGTCAATATCGTGGGAGATCCGGAATACTTCCTTCACCCAATCGGGCACGGCAAGGTCTTCCAGGGAACCTGCGACCGCAAGTTGCTCCATCAACTCTTCCGAGAAGAACCCCTCGTTCCGGGCGACTGCTTCAAAATAGTTGTTACCTTCCACCAGCCGCGTGTTGTCCATGACGTTGCGAACATAGGAAAGCGCGAACAGTGGCTCAATACCGCTGGAGGCTCCGGCAATGATGCTGATGGTGCCCGTGGGAGCGATGGTCACCGGCGCCGAATTCCGCATGCGCCGGGGATTCTCTTCCGCGTTGTACACGCTTCCTTCCCAAGCCGGGAACGTGCCGCGCACCTGCGCCAGTTCCTCCGATGCGCGATAGGTTTCCTGTTGGATGAACTGCATAACGCGCTCGGCCATTTCCAGCGCGTCGCCGCTGTCATAGCGAATGCCCAACTGGATGAGCAGATCCGACCAACCCATCACGCCCAGGCCAATGCGCCGCGTCTTGCGGCTCATTTCGGCGATTTCCGGAATTGGGTAGTCATTCATGTCGATGACACTATCCAGCATATGCACGGCGGCGGTGATGACCTCGGCCATGCGCTGCCAGTTGATCACCACATCGTTCCCATCGTAACGGACCATCCGGGCCAGGTTCAGCGAACCCAGGTTGCATGATTCGTAGGGCAGCAGCGGCTGCTCTCCGCAGGGATTGGTCGATTCAATATCTCCCAGTTGCGGGTTGGGGTTGTCGCGGTTGATCCTGTCCAGAAACACGATGCCGGGATCCCCGGTGCGCCAGGCCAATTCGGTCATCCGCCCAAACACCTCTGCGGCGTTGAGTTGGCCCGTGATTTGACCGGTTCGGGGGTTGACCAGGTCGTATGTCTGGTTGTTCTCCACCCGGCGCATGAAATCCTCGGTCACCGCCACCGAGATATTGAAGTTGCTCAGATGCAGTCCGTCTTCTTTGGACGTGATGAAAGACAGGATGTCAGGATGAGTGACGTGCAGGATCCCCATGTTGGCGCCACGTCGCGTACCGCCCTGCTTCACAACGTCCGTGGCAGCGTCAAACGCGTTGATAAAGCTCACCGGCCCGGAGGCCACGCCGCCCGTGGAGCCGACTACGTCCCCCTCCGGCCGGAGCCTGGAAAAGGCGAACCCGGTGCCGCCGCCGCTCTTGTGGATGAGCGCGGTCTGCTTGACCTTCGAAAAAATGGAGTCCAGCGAGTCCTCAACGGGCAACACGAAGCAGGCGGACAACTGTTGCAACTCGCGCCCGGCATTCATCAGTGTTGGGGAGTTGGGCAAAAACTCCAACCGCCGCATCACCTGGTAAAACGCCTCTTCGGTTGCCGCAATCTCGGCTTCCGTTCCCCCGTATTCCAGGTCCGACTGGGCGAGGTTATGCGCAACCCGTCTAAACATGCCGTCCGGGTCCTCAAGGATGTTCCCTTCGCGGTCTTTGGATAGATACCGCCGTCGCAACACCACCTGGGCGTTGTCGGTCAACTCGCCGGTCCTTTCGTTATGGGACTCGGCGATGCCGGCAGCCACCATTGCATCCCGGATACGCCGCCTGATCGATACCGCAGACTCGCGGTCAGACTTGTTAATTGTGCTCGTTGCACTGGCCTCCACAATTTCCTCCCTGCTCATCCGTAATTGGACGTAACTGTTGATCCATATTTTCGTGCATCGGCGGGTCCAAATTGTTGGCGCCCGCCGGGGGCAATTCGGTTGGTTCGCTCGCTTGAATCCACTTGGTTTTTGCTCAACAAAACCATGCCGTCAAGCGTCAGGCGCGGGCCTGATCCAATTGATTCAATGCTTTCAGACGGGAAGACAACTCCAGGTCGAACCTTAATCCTTTGTAGAAGTAAAACACCGGTACCTCACGCACCGGCCTCCAGTCAAACCCGGTAAGCGTCGCAGCCAAGTCCTGCGCCTTGCGGAGAACCCCCGAATCACGGGAGCCCTGCCTGGTCACCATGCGCACCACCCCGGTGGTCATTGCGATGCCCAGTCCGCTGAGCGTGTCGGCAACCAGATCGGCAAAATCCTTCAGCGCGCCATCGGCAAAGGGGTGAGCCGAAATCAAGCGCATCACCAGGCCATTCTTGGTGTTCTGGCAACTGGTAACTGGAAATGCCGCCTGGAGTTGCTGCGCAATCTGTCGCTCATACCCTGCGGGGCATGGAGCGCAATTGATTTCAACGCTGTATTGAACGATCGCTTGCATCAGTTCAAACTCCGGGGCCGTCGGCCCCAAGGGCGCGGGACGGATGATGGCGCCCATCCCCGCGCCGTGGTCAGTTTCAGTCGTTTTGGATCCCCGAGATCGACGGGAGTGGCGTTCCGCGAATACGATCTCAGGATTAAGTCGTTTTACGCGATGAGGTCATCCCCTTCCCGTTGAATGGGCAATGCTGCCCAGCAACTCACCAGGCAAGCCCTGGACTCACGATCCATATCGTCCTGCAGTTCGGCGAAAGGGTTGGGAATCCACGAGTCGACGATGTCAGCATCGCTGCCTTCCCAGTCCGACGGGACCCACATCTTCCGCAACATTTCTTCCATGTCGTGGACACGATTATTGTGGGTCAAAAGCCTCGTAAAGGCGGAATATTGAACGCTGCTGCTCATAATGGTGTTAAACACCTCCCCGAAAGGTAATGATTGGCGAGCAGTTAGCATGGTTGCCGGTATGGCATGGCTCGAATCGGCCGGCGTTGGTGGCGATGCCGGACCGCTCGAAATTCCAAAATTAGTAGAGTGCGATCTCATCAGAGAACAATCTCCATGCAGCAACGGTGGCTGATGCTGCGGATCCGCTACGCTTTCGGACCGGTCTGCGGACCACTCCGTCGGGTAGCACGCCTTTGACGGGTACGCCGTGACGTGATCAGGGACAAACTCATCAAAGGTTCCGGGTGCCCTTCCCGGATGGTCCGGGCACGTTCTTCAAAGTCATTGGCATTCTGGAAGTCGTAGTACACCGACGCATACCTGATGTATGCGACTTCGTCCAACGGCCTCAATCGTTCCAGCACCATGAGTCCCAGATCGGTGGACCTTACCAAACCGCTACCCAGGCGTTGAATCTCGGTTTCCACATCATCAACGAGTCGGTCAACATCCCGCCGGGGTATGGGTCGTCTGGTGCAGGCCATATTGACCCCGGCCAGCAATTTTTCCCGGTCAAATTCCTGTCGCCGGCCGTCCCTTTTTTCCACTAGCAGCGTGGGCAATCGCACCTGCTCATGTGTGGTGAAACGGCGTCCACACGATAGGCATTCTCGCCGTCGCCGAATGCCGCTTTCGGCATCCCTTGAATCGGTGACCTTGCTGTGGTTTTGTTCACAATAGGGGCATTTCATAGAATCTGTGGCCTTTTGGTCGTTTTCTCAAACAATTTTTGTAAACGGTATATATTGTGCTTGCGGTCACCATGACCACAATTTCTTGTATTCCGGATTATAGACCAACGCGCGCGAATGTTGTCAATTTACGCAGGGTGGCACTTTCCACCAATTTATCGCAGATCCGCTGATTTGGCCGGGATACCCACGGCACGATCAGCTGTTGGGATTGCCTGGCGCCACGCCGGACCAGACAACAAAAAAGCCCCGGCTCCAAAACGGACCCGGGGCCAGCAGGTCGATCCTTTCGGAGTTTAGCGGTTGAATCTCCGACGGTTCTGCTGTTGTTGAAGGAACGTCGGCAACTCGAAGTCGCTCCTTGCCGGGATGTCCATATCCTCCAACAATCGATGGATGTCGTCTTCCGGTTCGGACGTGGGCGCAGGGAAATCGGCCGCCACCATCGTCATCTTGACTTCGTCGTCCAGCCGGGCGTCTTTATTGGTGCCGAAGATGATGTTGGCGTTTGGATCCGCCAGATCCTCCACGACCCCGGCCGCCTCCTGCACCTCCTGCAGCGACAGGTTGTTGCCGCCAGTCAGTACGAACAGGATCCGCCGGGCGCCTTCAAGCGACATATCGAGCAACGGACTTTCCGTGCATTGCCGGGCTGCGTCCTTGGCCCGCTCCGGGCCGCGGCCACGCCCTATGGAAAGCCACGCCTGCCCGGCTCCCGTCAATATGGTCTTCACATCGGCGAAGTCAACGTTGATTTCTCCGGGAACTGTGACCACCTCAGCAATCGCGCTGATTCCCTGGTGCAACACGGAATCCGCCAACTTCAAAGCATCTTCCCACGAATAGGAATCGCTTTGCTCCTCGTTCAACGCCAGCAGACGGTCGTTGGGGATCACGATCATGGTGTCCACCTGATCGCGGAGCCTGTCCAACCCTTCCTCGGCGTTGCGCCGTCGGGTCTGGGCTTCAAAGCCGAAGGGACGGCTGACGACCGCTATGGTGAGCGCCCCGGATTCCTTGGCGGTCTGAGCGACGATCGGCGCCGCCCCGGTGCCGGTTCCTCCGCCCATGCCCACGGCCACAAACACCATGTCAGCGCCGCGTACGGCCTGCTCGATTTCGGAGCGCGATTCCTCGGCCGCCTGACGACCCAGTTCCGGCTGGGCTCCGGCGCCCAACCCGCGAGTCAGATTGCGACCCAGGGCTATTCGGTAGTGGACATCACAGCGCGCCAAGTGTTGCGCATCCGTATTGAGTGCGTAGTACTCTACAACCGGCAGTTTGTCCTTGTACATGCGGCTTACGGCGTTCGATCCGCCACCGCCGACACCCATCACCTTGATCAGCGGTACGCCGCGTCCGATCTCAGGGATCATGCCGTCTCCCTCTTCGAAACCGCCGGCCGGTTCCCACGATGCGGAGTTATCGGGAAAAATCATATCTTGGTTCCTCCTGATGTGTGTGCCAAAGGGCACCACTGTTAGCTTCGTTATCCAGATTGGATGTCCAGGGCCACCTGCCGCATTGTGCTCAAAGCATCGCGACGGTATGACCATGCTCGACAAATCTTGTTCATCATTCAGGTTTCGGGGCTCCGGCGCCGGCCTTCGAAAATGGTCGGCGGAATAGCGAAGCCGGCGTCCAGCTTTTTTCACTGTCACCCTTGACGCGCCTCCGTTCCGGCATATGGCGATGCTTGACCGCCCATTGCAACGTGCCGAGGGCCGCGGCGAATTCTGGTTGTCGCAACGACTCGGGCAGGCCTGCATACCAGAGGGGAGCGCCGATGCGCACGTGTGCCCTCAGTCCGCGAGAGGTCATTTCGGCGAACCCGGACATCCTCGCCGCTCCTCCCGTCAACACGATCCCTCCAGGGAGTTCGGACGCGGAATCGGCCTTGTACAGTTCTGCATGGATCAGCTTCAGCATCTGCAGGGATCGCAGGTACAGAGGTTCGCAAAGTTCCCGACGCCGCATCGCTCGCTTGGGATGCAGTTGGGTGGCGGGCAGCACCACCTCATCGGAATCGGTCAGATCATCCGGGAGTACATGACCGTGCGCTATTTTCAGTTCCTCCGCCATCTGATACGGGACTCTCAGTGAGACGGCCAAATCTCGGGTCAACTGATTGCTGCCCATCGCGATAACTGACGAATAGAACGGCGTTCCGTCGCGATACACCGCTATTTTGATCGTTCCCGCGCCCATATCCACCACCGCCACGCCCATCTCCTTCTCATGCGCCGTCAACACGCCTTCGCCGGAAGCCAGCGGATGCGCCACCAAGCCGTCAACCTGCACCTTGCAAGACTGGAGCGCTCGGATAGTATTCCCCAGCGGGGTCGACTTACCGCGCACCACGTGAGCCTCCAGACGCAACTCATTGGTATCTAATCCGGTCGGGTTCCGAACGCCTTCCACGCCGTCCACCCGGTACCGCATGGGAATGATGTGCAGGGTCTGCTCGCTCTTACTGTCAGTCTGCTGCTGCATGATTCCGGTGGCGCCACTGATCAGCGAGCGCAGATGCTGCTCCGTAACCGTCAACGGTTCTTCGCCGTGCGGCAGGGCCTCCGACGAATTGGCCCCTATGAGGTGCTCTCCGTTGACCACGGCGTAAACCCCACCCAACGGATTCCGACCCATGTACCGCAGGCATTCATCGAGACACGCCTGAACGCCCTCTCTGACTTCCGCAAAATCGTCGATGACTCCCTGTTGCACGCCAAGCGATGGCACCGCGCCCATGCCCAAAGGCTTCAGATCGCCTTCGGTCCCCAAACGGGCGACGACTGACACGATTTTGCTCGTCCCGATATCTATGACGGCGTAGATGGGTTCCCTTGCCATGCGCGCGATCCTTTTATTGAGTTTCGTTTGCCGAGTTTCGTGTGCTTGGTGAAACGGCCCGTATGGACGATTCGCCTAAATGCGCTCTGCGACTCGCAGTCGGGCGCTCCGACTGCGAGGGTTGGTTGTCAATTCGTAGCCCGACGGACGCACCACGCGACGCCGAATTGACCGGAATTTCGGCTGCTGTTCACAAACGCAGATTGGAAAGTCTGGCGGACAAATGCAGGTGGCCATCTGCAGATCCATCCATGATTTGACCAAACGGTCTTCCAGACTGTGGTAGCTGATAACCACGAGCCTGCCGTGTGATTTCAGCAATTCGGCCGTGGCCGCCAATCCCTGCTCAAGTTGAGCTAACTCCTCGTTCACGGCGATTCGCAGCGCCTGGAATGTCCGGGTTGCCGGATGCCGGCCGCCACGGCGTCCGCCCACCGCTTGCGCAACAACCTCCGCCAATTGGCCGGTCGTGGAAATTGGCCGGTTGCGGACGATGGCTCTCGCTATAGAGCGACTCCTGCGCTCCTCGCCATACTGGAAAATCACGTCCGCCAGGTCGGCCTCGTTGGACCTGTTGACTATGTCAGCCGCCGTTTCACCGTCGAGGTCGTACCGCATGTCCAACGGTTCGTCGCGCTGGAAAGACAACCCATACCCGGCGTGGTCAACCTGACGCGAGGAGAATCCCAAGTCCAGCAGTATTCCGTCGACTGTTGAAATGCCCAGGTCCGCGGTGATCGTCTGCATATCGGCATAGCTGCCGTGCGCCAACGCCGCCCGATCTCCGTATCCGGCGAGCCTTTGGCGAGCAACCGCCAGCGAACGGGGGTCTCGGTCTATGCCCAGCACCATTCCATCGGGTCCGGACGCTTTCAGTATCTCCTGAGCGTGGCCGCCTTCTCCCAGCGTCCCGTCCACGTACACCCCGCTCGTTGCCACCGCCAGGTATTCTATGGTTTCCGCCAGCAGAACCGGTTTGTGCGTCAACTGCACGCCAGATTCGGACGACTGTTCCATAAAATGCTCGTTCTGCTGCGACATCGTTCTCCCAATCCATCCAGGACTGGGCATCGCCCATGTCGGAGCCAGTACAGTCGCCATTTCAGTCAGACCTAATCACAACACTCGGATGGTCGAGGTCCGGGTCTCAACACACCGGGCCTCGGACGACTCGAAATGTACCAAACGTGTCGCCCGGCGTGCCCATTGTGAGCAATGCAAAATTTGCTGATTTTTTGAAAATATCACAAACGGCGACTCTCGCTATCCGTTCATACGGGTGGCGATGCGCGATGAGGCAGCATTCTGTCCCATGGGTTGCATTCCTCTCCCTCAGCGGAACCCAGTCGGCAACTGCCACCATCAAAACCGCGCCAAAACATCGGTGGCGTCGGCCGGAGACCTGCCACGTATGATGCTCGGAGTGGCACGGCGCGTGGGCACACTGCCTTTCACCGCCCTATCCGTTGTGCTATACTCCGACGCATACCGGGTAGGCCGGCGGCGACCGCCCTGCCCGTCGCTTTTTGCAAATCAATCGGACGACAGAGGAGTGTGCCCGCGGTGAAGGTCACGAGGGACAACGCATCACCAATTGAGTTGACGTTGACAGTGGAATTGGAGCCCGAGGACGAGTCCCCTTTCCTGGACAGGTCCTACCGGCGTACGGTTTCCCGCATCAACATCCCAGGGTTCCGGCGCGGCAAGGCTCCTCGACATATCGTCGAAAGCATGATTGGGCGTACTGCCCTGTTGCAGGAAGCCCTGGAGTTCATGGTTCCGGAAACCCTGGACAAAGTCCTGACCGATGAAGAGATATCGGCGTTCGCGGAACCCAGCATCGAAGTTACGGAATTGGAACCGGTTTCGTTTACGGCCACCGTCCCATTGGAACCATCGGTTGATCTTGGCGATTACAGGTCGCTTCGCGTCGAGTCGGACCCGGTGGAAGTCTCCGATGAACAGGTTGACGACGTTGTCACCCGGTTGCAGGAAGAACAAGCGGTTTGGGAACCGGTTGATCGGCCGGCCGAATATGGCGACCGCCTTAATCTCGACGTCAACGGCGATATCGACGGCGAGGTCGTCGTCGACGACAATGACGTCGAATACGTGCCCAATGAAGAAAACGTGCTGCCTTTCCCCGGCTTCGCACCCAATGTGGTTGGACTGGCTGAAGAGGAAGAGCGCGAGTTCGCAGTGACAATCCCCGAAGATTACCCGCGCGAACAGTACGCCGGAAAAGAGGTCCAGTTCAAGGTCTCCGTGCTGTCGGTCAAGGAAAGGAGTGTTCCCGAACTGGATGACGAATTTGCCAAATCCGTGGGGCAGGGCTTCGAGGATATGGAATCCCTGCGGTCCAACGTACGCGAGTCTCTGACCAATCAGGCAGAGGCCGCCGCCCGCAATGACCTGGAACAGAAAAGCCTGGACGCCCTCTGCGAATCCGCCGTGGTCAACGCCTCTCCCATCCTTTACGAACGGGAATTGGAAGCGATGCAAGCCGACCGGGAGCGTATGCTGCGGCAGCAGGGACTCGACCTTCCCACGTACCTCCGTTTCATGGGTAAAACTCCCGACGAGTTCCTCGACGAAATGAGGCCAAACGCCGAGCGCCGCCTCGTCGGCGGCCTGGTGCTACGCAAACTTGCCGAGGTGGAAGACATCGAGGTTACCGACGATGACATCCAGTCGGAAACGGACCGGTTGTTCGAAATGTCATCAGGTGAGGAGGCCGAGCAGGCCAGCTTGGACAACCTCCGTGAATTCCTGGATTCTCAATCCACTCGCGACAACATCCGCTCATCCCTGCACAGCCGGTTGGTCCTGGAGCGACTCACCGACATCGCACAGGGAAAACTCGAAGAATCCGCAGACGAAAGCGAACCTGATACTTCTTCGGGCGGTGACGACGACGAAACACCTGACCCACCATCCGCAGATTCTGTCGACGACACCACGTCCGAGACCGAAACCCCAGCGTGACCCCACGCGCTTACGCCCAGGAGCCTCATCAAATGCTGCAATTCCCGAATCCCAACGGACCGGCGCTACCCAGCAACGTCCTCCCCGGGATCATTCGACCTACCACCGAAGGCGAGCGTGCGTTCAACCCGTACTCCTTGCTCCTCCAGGCCCGCATTATCTACCTTGGCACGCCGGTGGACGACGACGTCTCCAATGCTGTGGTGTCCCAACTCCTCTACTTGGGCTGGGAAAATCCTGACGACGACATTTACCTGTACATCAATTCACCAGGCGGTTCAGTTCTCGATGGAATGGCGATCTACGACACCATGCAGATGATCAAGCCTGACGTTGCCACCATATGCCTGGGCAAAGCAGCCAGCATGGGAGCCGTATTGCTGTCGGGTGGCACCAAAGGCAAGCGATACTGCACTCGAAACTCCACTGTCCTGATCCACCAGGTGATGGGCGGCATACAAGGGTCCGCTTCCGACATAGAGATCACTGCCCAGGAGATCCTCCGGCTCCGCGAGCGGCTGAATACCATCCTTTCGGAAAACTGCGATCAACCTTTTGACAAAATCTCCCGCGATTCCGACCGTGACTACTGGATGGACGCAGAAACGGCCGTGGAGTATGGAATCGTTGATCACGTGCTCAACGAACTCCCTGACGTTTTCAACCGCGCGGTTGCTTAGGCATCTCAGTTTCCCATCAACCAGAATCTGTGCGTAGATTCCCAGGAGACCCCAATGGCCCTGCCCTTTGAAGATTCACCCCTGCTCCAGCCCACCAACATCGTCCCAATGGTCATTGAGACCAGCCCCCGGGGCGAACGAGCCTTTGACATCTATTCCCTGCTCCTGCGGGAGCGGATCATCTACTTGGGGACCCCGATCACCGACCAGGTGGCCAACGTCATCATCGCCCAGCTCCTCTACCTGGAGCGGGAAGACCGGGACCGGGACATCAGCCTCTATATCAACAGCCCTGGTGGATACATCGCATCCGGTTTGGCTATCCTGGACACGATGCGCCTGATCAACTCACAGGTTTCGACCATCTGCGTTGGCACTGCCGCCAGCATGGCGACCGTTCTCCTGGCCAACGGCGCCAAAGGCAAACGCTATTGCTTGGCCAATTCCACCGTCCACATGCACCAACCCAACGTGGGAAGTTTCCAAGGCCAGGCTGCGGATATCGAGATTCAGGCCAAGGAAATCGTCCGGCTCAAGGAACGTCTCTCCAAGATCCTTTCGGAAGCCACCGGCCAATCGATTGAAAAGATCGCCGACGACACCGACCGCGACTTCTTCCTCACCGCCGACGAGGCCATCGAGTACGGCCTTGTGGACGAGATACTTGGAGCCGCTACTGAGGAAACCACCGCCGAAGCCGCGTGATCGCTCCCTGTCCCTCCTTGACTTCCCATCCAGGTGACGCGATATGACCACCCGCAATCGCACCGGCAACCCTGCCCGAAACTCCAACCGATGTTCATTTTGCGGTAGCTTGTTCCCGCAAAATCAGCTCATGCGGCCACCGGGACAAAACCGCGGCGGCATCTGTTTCGATTGCATCAGGGAACTCGCGGCCTACGTAGCCGATCGAGGCAGCAAACAAAAACCGGATGCGGCGGAACGGCGTCCTCAAAGAAGTTCCGACCGGGTGGAACTGACGGAGAAGACCTTGGCCGAATCGGCCGACCCTCCACGGACATTGGTGCCCCGCGAAATTTATTCCAGCCTCGATTCCTATGTGATCGGGCAGGCACAGGCCAAAAAAACGCTGGCGGTCGCCGTTTACAATCATTTCAAGCGCATCCGCAGCGAAGCCACCACCCAGGACGTTGAAGTCCAAAAGTCCAACATCCTTCTGATCGGTCCCACCGGGTCCGGCAAAACCCTGCTGGCGGAAACTCTCGCCCGTACCCTGGACGTGCCTTTCGCGATTTGCGACGCAACATCTCTCACCGAATCGGGATACGTTGGTGAGGATGTGGAGAACATTCTCCTCAGGCTAATCCAGGCCGCCGATTGGGACATTCCCAAGGCCGAGCATGGCATCATATATATCGACGAACTGGATAAAATCGCTCGCAAGGAAGGCGTCAACAGGTCAATTACTCGCGACGTGGCCGGCGAAGGCGTACAGCAGGAACTGCTGAAAATCATCGAAGGCTGCCTCGCCAACGTGCCCCCCCAGGGAGGACGCAAGCACCCTCATCAGGAGATGTTGCAGATAAACACCCGCAACATCCTGTTCATCTGCGGCGGCGCATTTGACGGCCTCGAAGAAATAATCACCCAGCGGCTGACGACGGGTTCGTCAATGGGTTTCCTCGCGAACAGTGCGGACCGCGCCGACAAGACCCAGGTGACCTGCACTCCCCTGGAACAGGTGACGCCTGAGGATCTGCTCCACTTCGGTTTCATCCCTGAACTGGTGGGCCGACTGCCCGTGGTTTCCGCCCTGCAACCGCTGGATCGCGAAACCCTCATCCGCGTTCTGATCGAGCCGAAAAACGCGATCGTCAAGCAATACCAGCAGCTATTCGCCATCGATGATGTCAAGCTGGAGTTTACGGACGACGCCTTGGCAGCGGCCGCCGACCGCGCCCTCACGTACCAGACCGGCGCCCGGGTGCTTCGGCACATCGTAGAGGACGCCCTGCTCGAGGTTATGTATGAACTGCCGTCCCTGGACGACATCGGCCGGTGCGTGGTTCACGGCGATGCGATCAACGGGGAATCGTCGCCCCGATTGTACCGCCGGAGCGGTGGCCGTTATCTGACGCTGAAATCGGCTATGGCCAAGTCCAGCCAACCGCCGCAGAAGAAAACTGCGTAACCCTGTCGGCAATCCGGTGGAGCCCGCTGGGCAATCGCCGGTGTGGATCAGCCCTTCTCCGCGCCGAGCGCCGCCTCTATTTCCTGTGTCAACGGAAGCCCCGCCG
Organism: Dehalococcoidia bacterium; assembly: GCA_963668585.1. Classification (GTDB taxonomy): domain Bacteria; phylum Chloroflexota; class Dehalococcoidia; order Lucifugimonadales; family UBA3495; genus Bin87. The sequence continues at coordinate 3,449,423 of OY764869.1, forward strand.
CGTGGGAACGGCCAAGCGGTTGACCGTGGGTGTCCAGAGCCTCGCCCGGGCGTACCCTGATCCGTCCTTGCGAAACTGCTCTGATCGTCTCCAGGAGCAGGTGTGGCTCCCGCCGATACCCCTCAGAACGTATCAGGCGGAAAAGACCGTTGGCTTCACCCTGTTCCGACCGTACCCGCTCGATGTTCAGGCCGTCCAGTTTGCGCCATTCGTCATCGAACCGCCCGCCGACTATTGGCAACTCGCAATGCGACAGGACGGGTCCACGGTCAACTTCCTCGGTCGCCATGTGGATCATCGCACCGGTGCGGGTGGCTTTCGACTCGATCAGTTCCCAAATCACCGATTGCCAAGTGCCCGTCGGGCCGTCCGGCAACGCGCCGTGCAAGTTCAGCAACGGATACTTGCGGCACAACTCGCCGCTGCAGATCAGCATATAACCCGCCAACACGCACACATCGGGTTGGAATGAGGCCAGCGACTCCATAACCTTCCGGTCGAACCCAACCCGATGGCGAGACATTGGCCCCCCGCCATTTTCGCGCCGGTACCGCGCTGACGAATTGGTCACCAACGGCAACCCGTAGGAACCTACCAAGTCAAAGAATTCGTCCGAACCATCCGCTTCACCCGGCTCGCGATTGCTGAAAACGAAATCAATCTGAGCGTCCAGATTCCCGGCCGCGATGGCGTCGGCGACAAAACGAAGCAACCCGCGGGAACCCTCACCGCGACCCGTGGAAAACCAGCCTACTCGCAGCATCGCTTCGGTTCAGAACGGGGTGTCGTCGTCAAACAGGGAGGGATCGTCCGGTTCCAACGGGGGCGGCAAGTCCCAACCACCATCTTCCTCTTCGGTGTTGGGTGCCTGAGGGGAATCTGCCCCGCGGCTTTCCCCAACCTGCGAGATTCTTAACTCGGCTTCCGTGAGCAGTTGCTGGCACCGGTTCGCCAGGTCCATGCCCTGCCGGTAGAGCGACTCCGCCTCGGTCAAGGGCAGTTCGCCTCGTTCCAACCGGTCAACCGTTTCTTCAAGCCGGCGATACGCTTCCTCAAAAGAAAGCTCGGTCAGTTCCGCCAGCCAGTTCTCACTCGGTTCGGTCATGGGGGTACGGCACGTTGTTGCGGATCACAATAGAGGGCGCATGGCAGGGGCATCCTTGGGCGTCCCACGCCGCCTACCCGGCCGGGTCGTTGATTTGTCCTTCTCTTCACGGCTTTCAACTGGGCCGTTGTTGGCCGGGTCAGCCGGCGCCGGAATTGGCTGGGCGCCGTATTTACCGGCGACCGCCGGCATGACGCCGCCGCTCAGCCTGATATCCAGGGATTCCCCGTCCTGCACCTGCCCGGGTGCCGTCAGCACGCTTCCTTGGCCGGCGCGACTGATTACCGCGTAGCCCCGACGCAGAGTGGCCGCAGGATCCAGAGCCACCAGTTTGGCCTGTTGGGCTACCAGATCACGTTGCAGACGCTCTCGTACCCTGATAACCGACGCCGTAGCCCGATCAGTCAGGCTGTCAACTTGCCGGCGCATGAGATTCACGTCCGGCCCGCGCCGTCGCAATCTCTGAGATTGCATCTCCACCAAGTTCCGCCGTCGGTCAATGTGGCCCAGCATCAACGACTTCATTTGCTGTTTTGCAGCGAAGGCGTTTGCCAGCAGTTGAGCGCCATCCGGCGTCACCAGTTCCGCCGCAGCGGATGGTGTGGGCGCCCTGTGATCAGCCACGTCATCCGATATCGTATGGTCGGTTTCGTGGCCAACTCCCGATACCACCGGGATCGCACTCCCGAAAATGGCGCGCGCGACCTCCTCGGCATTGAAACACCACAGGTCTTCCAACGACCCACCACCCCTCGCCACGATGATCACGTCGGCCGTTCCTTCCTGATTCAACAGTCGTATCGCCTCTGCGATCTGTCCGCCGGCTGCGTCCCCCTGCACGGCCGTGGGGGATAAACGCAACTCCGCCAGTGGAAACCGCCGCCGCGTGACATTTTGAATATCCTGCCAAACCGCTCCGTTGGGAGATGTGACCACACCAATCACCTTCGGAAACTGCGGCAACGATCGCTTACGCGATTCCTCGAACAATCCTTCCGCAGCCAGTTGCTGCCGCAGGCGAGCCAACTCGAGCGCCAATGCTCCTTCGCCTACGGGCAGCACCGCTGACACCTGCATATTGGCTTCGCCGTATGGGGCGTAGAAGGTGAAGTTCCCGCCCGCGAGAACCTCCTGCCCTTCTTCCAAGTACTCCTGTCCGGAACGTCCGCGGAACATCACACAGCGAATCGTGCTGCCATCTTCCCTCAGACTGAAATACGAATGGCCAGAGGCCACGGTCCGCAGGTTGGCAACCTCGCCTTGCACCGTCAGACGGGACAACAGGCCATCCGACTCCAGCTTGTCCTTGAGGTAGGTGGCTACCTGGCCAACGGAATATACTATCGGTGAAAGCATTAGCGTCGCACCAAACCAAGCGGCCGATTGAATCTCCGAAGACCCTGCCCGGGATTCGATCGGAGTACCATCATGTGCGCTTCCGTGAGAAATCGAATCGCCGCGACCCCTTTCCGGAACTCGGGTCCCTCGCCGGGTTCAAAATCCGTGCGGTACGCCACTGCGGGAATTCTATGAAACCCGTTCCGAATAGGTTCCGTTGCGGGTATCCACCTTGACCACCGTGCCGGGCGTAATGAACATCGGGACGGTGATTTGCAGACCAGTCTCGAGGGTCGCGGGCTTGTTGCCGCCCTGGGCGGTGTTGCCTTTGAAGGCAGGCGGCGTGTCCACCACCGATAGCTCGACGTGTATCGGCAGGTTCACGTTGATCGGTGAACCCTTGTAGAACACCACCTCGACCATCATGCTTTCCTTGAGGTACCCCAGGGTATCTCCCAGTTGTTCGCTGGTCAGTTCATGCTGGTCGAACGTTTCCTGGTCCATGAAGTAGTAGTGCGACCCGTCCGTGTACAGGTATTGGGTTTCCCGGTTGTCCACCTCGGCGAGGCTGAACGCCGTATCGTAGCGCTGGAACGTGCGCTCGATCACCGTGCCGTTGATCAGGTTGCGCATTTTGATGCGCGTTACAGGCGCCCGCTGTTGCATCTTGTGCCGTTCGTAATCCAGAACCTGCCAGGGTTGGTTTTCCAGTTCGATTACCATCCCTTTATTCAGATCGCCAAAGTTGATGCTCATACCAAGTTTCCCCTCTCAGTCCGCTTGCCCGGGGCCTTCTTCGTGAATGATGCCGGCCAATGCTTCTATGGCAGCAGTATAGCCTCTCCAACCCAACCCGGCAATTTGACCGCGTGCCGTGTCTGCCAATACCGAGTGCCTACGCCACGATTCCCGCGCGTGGATGTTGCTCAAATGCACTTCCACCACGGGGACGCCAGCGTCCGTAAGGGCGTCCTTCAGGGATAGCCCATAGTGCGTCAAAGCGCCCGCGTTGACCACCACGCCGTCGATCCGGTCCGCCATCTCCTGCAAGCGATCAATCAGCGCTCCCTCGTGGTTGGACTGAAAGCACTCGACCTCCACCTGCAACGGCACCGCTCGCTCTCGGATCCGGCGGTTGATTTCGTCAAGGGTCAACGTCCCGTAATGGTGTCGGTCGCGCCGGCCCAGGGCGTTGAGGTTAGGACCGTGCAGTACCAGGATCGTTGTCATTTATCTCGCCCCCATCGTCTCCCGTTTCGGACTGGTCCGCCGCCATCGGGTGAAAAGTAAGGTACGCCCGCCGCGCTTCCTGTTTCGTGATGTGGGTATAAACCTGCGTTGTGGAAACGCTGCTGTGCCCCATCAAATCCTGAATTACCCGTAGGTCGGCATCGCCCTCCAGCATGTGGCTGGCGAAGCTATGTCGCAACGTGTGGGGATGAATTCCTTCCTTCAACCCTGCTCTCGCCGCATAGTTGCTCACGATTTTTTCGATGCTGCGGCGCGAAAGCCTGGCGCCATAGCGGTTGACGAAAAGGGGTTCATCGTAGGTGAAGGTGGCTGACAGATGAGGTCGGCCATCGCTCAAATAATCGTCCAGCGCCGTTTCTGCAGGGCCGCCGTACAGGGTCCACCTTTCCTTGTTGCCCTTGCCCCGGACCAGGATCTCGCGCCGCTCCCGGGAGATGTCACCCACGTTCATCCCTTCTATCTCGGCCAGCCGAACACCGCACGCATAGAGGATCTCCAGGATAGCGCGGTCCCTCAGCCCGATGGGAGTATCATCATCCGGAGCCGTGAGTAGGCGGATTGCCTCCTTCTTGCCCAGAAAGCTGGGCAACGGCTTTTCCACCTTTACGGGGAAGGACCGGGCCGACGGTACCGGCGTGGACTTGAACCATCCCTCCTGCACCAGGAAGTTGTAGAAGGTGCGCAGCGCCGTCAACTTGCGCACGATGCTCACGCGCGCATATCCCGTCTGTCGGCCACCTTCCGACCTTCCCTCCGTCGCCAGGTATGCCACGTAACCGCGCAGCAACTGGCGGTCCATGTCAGACAAGCTCAGTCCTTTACGGCGGCAATACCCCAGGAAGGTATGCAGGTCGTCGAAGTAAATCCGGCGTGTGTTGTCAGACAGGGAGCGCTGGCCGGTAAGGTACAACCCGTACCGGTGAAGGAGGTCTACCGAAGCCGGCGCGCTGTCCCGTTCTGAACCGGTGGAACCAGCGCGGGCCGATTCCCTAGTCGCCAACGGTAGCCAACTCCGGTTCCGGTGCGGTTGGAGTGGTTTCGACCTCCGATGCCGGCGGGTCGCCCTTCCATTTGCACACCGAGCAGGACGCCTTGCCTCTGGCCGCCGTGGTCAGCATACCGTCGCAGTCAGGGCATGCCATCGGCAGAGGTTGCGTGTTGACCAGGAAATCGCACTTGGGGTAGTTGGCGCATCCCCAGAAAGGCCGCCCCGATTTTCGGGACCGGCGCTCCACAAGGTCGCCGCCGCACTTGGGACACGGGACACCGCTGCTTTTGACGATGTTACGCCGGTTGTCGCAGGGGTTTTCCTCTGCGTTATACCCGGTGCAAGCGATGAATCGGCCGTATCGGCCCGTCTTAATCACCATGGGCCGCTCACATTTCTCGCACACCTCGTCGGTTTCTTCGTCCGCCGGCCGCTCCGCGTTGTTCCGCATGTTCCGCGTATTCTGGCAGGTCGGATACCCGGTGCAGGCCAGGAACCTGCCGAAGCGACCCATCATCATCGTCATCGGTTCTCCGCACTTCTCGCACTTCGGAGAAAACTCCTTCTCCGCCTCGCTCACCGCCTCGTGGAAAGGCCCGTAGAACTCGCGGAGCATCGGCACCCATTCCTGTTTACCCTGGGCGACGCTGTCCAAGTCTTCCTCCATACGCGCCGTGAAGTTGGGGTCCATCACATCGGAGAAGTGCTCGGTGAGCAGATCGGTCACCGTACACCCCAACTCGGTCGGCAATAGCCGCCGCTGCTCGCGTTCGACGTACTCGCGTTCCACCAGAGTCGCAATGGTGGGCGCGTAGGTGCTGGGGCGGCCGATGCCCTTTTCTTCCATCTCTTTGATTAGAGTGGCCTCGGTGAATCTTGGTGGCGGTTGGGTGAAGTGTTGGTTCGCCTGCAACTCCTGGTTGACCAACCCATCGCCGGACGCCAACTCGGGCAGCGCGCCTTCTTCGCCTTCCGCAGAGTCGTCGCGTCCCTCCAGGTAAACTGCGCGGAATCCGGGGAATTTCAGGACTGAACCCGTCGCCCGGAACCGGAATACACTGTCCGACGGCGCAACGCAGCGGGCGTCGATCTCAACAGTGGTCGCTTCCAGGAGCGCATCCGCCATCTGGCTCGCCACCATCCGCTCCCAGATCAACGTGTACAGACGCAATTGGTCGCGGTCGAGGTACGCAGACATCACCTGGGGCGTGCGCCGTATGGACGTGGGCCGAATCGCTTCGTGCGCCTCCTGGGCATTCTTGCTCCGCGTGCGGTAGGTTCTGGGTTTGTCGGGAGCGTATTCTTTCCCATACCGGTCGCGAATATATTCCCTAGCCTCCCGCACCGCGCCCTCGGCCACATTGACGCTATCGGTACGCATATAGGTGATCAATCCCACCGACCCTTCGTTGCCGATGTTGAGACCTTCATACAATTGCTGAGCCAATGCCATCGTGCGTTGCGCCGTGAAACGCAGTTTGCGCCCCGCATCCTGCTGCAAAGTGCTGGTGATGAAGGGCGGAGCCGGCCGCTGTCGCCTGGGTTTTTTCTCCACGCTGTCCACCGAGTAGGCAGCTTCCTTCAGTTCAGCCTCAAGGCTTCGCGCGGCGGCCTCATCACTGATGGTCAATCGACGCCGGGCGCCTTTCCGTGAGTGCAGGGTGGCCTTGAACACATTGGGGCGATCCGACGGATCCGCCTCCTTGTTCAGCATCGCCTCCAGCGACCACCACTCCACCGGAACAAATGCGCCGATTTCGCGTTCCCGCTCCACAATCATCCGCAGCGCGACCGACTGCACTCGCCCGGCGGACAGGCCCAACTGGACTCGCAACCACAGTAATGGGCTGATCTCGTAACCCACCAACCGGTCCAGTATGCGGCGTGCCTGCTGCGCGTTCACCAATTCCATGTCGATTTCGCGCGGATGCTCGAACGCCTCTTCGACAGCCTGTTTGGTGATCTCGTGGAACACCACGCGTTTGGGAGGTTTGGGATTTTTGTCCCAGCCGGCCGCCGCCTGTAGATGCCACGAAATGGCCTCGCCTTCCCGGTCCGGGTCCGTGGCCAAGAAGATATCCGACGCCTTGGCTCCGGCTTCCTTCAGGCCTTTGACCAGATCGCGTTTGTCCTTCATGGTCAGATACTTTGGCGCGAATTCCTCATCGGTGTTCACGCCCAGAGTGGACTTGGGCAGGTCTCGCACATGGCCCATCGACGCGGCCACGACATATCGGTTGCCCAGGATCTGCCCGACCGTGCGCGCTTTTGCCGGTGATTCAACGATCACCAGCCGTTTGCCCGCCGCTGACGGGACGCCCGAGCGAACCCTTGAAGCAACAGCCTTCGGCTTGTTGCCGGACCGGGCCGCTCCCCTGGACCTGGCGGAGGTTTTTCCTGCCGATTTTTTGGTGGTACCGGTTTTGGGCGGCATCGGTTGATCGTTTCTCCAGTTTGTTTCGTATCCTAAGAGGACCGTTGGTAATGCATCATACCAACCTGCACTACCAATCCTTTCAGTTCAAGCATTGTCAGCAGGCTGCTGACCTGTGTGATAGGGCGGTCGGCCAGTCGGGCGAGATCATCAATGTGCGTAGGCTCGCTCGTAATGTGCCGAAAGATCTCCAATTCGTCAGGATCATCCAAAGGCGGATCGGACGAGGTCGAGGCTGAAGCGCCACCGACTCCGGCATCGGGGATCCGGTCGGCGCTGCTTACACTGGAATTATCCCCGGCACTCGCCTCTCGCGCATCGGCACCGTCCAATGATAGCGGAATTTGACGCTCGGCGGTGTCCAATCCGATCTCCACTAATATATCACTAACGTCGGATACCAGTTTGGCCCCCTCCTGAATTAATCGGTTGGTCAGCTTGCTGGTTTCTGAATAGATGCTGCCGGGCACGCAGAATATCTCGCGGTTCTGCTCCAGCGCATGGTACACCGTCCAACGTGTTCCGCTGGTTTCGCTGGCCTCCGTTACCAATGTACCCAGCGTCATTCCGCTGATGATGCGATTGCGCCGTGGAAAGTTGGATGCCTCGGGTCGCGTTCCCAGCGGGAATTCGCTGACCAACGCCCCGCCTTCGGCGACAATGCGTTCCGCCAATCGCCGGTTGTCTCTCGGGTAAACCATATCCAAACCGTTTCCCAGCACAGCCAGCGTCCTGCCTCCCGCGTCCAGCGTCGCCCGATGTGCCCGGGCGTCGATGCCCAATGCCAACCCGCTGACCACAACAACACCTCGGGCGGCCAACTCGCGGCACAATTCGGCGGTGACCCGTGATCCATAATCGGACGGCCGGCGGGTGCCAACCACCGCCACGGAAGTTTCGTCATCGTCGCGCAGCGACCCTCGGCAATACAACACCGGCGGGGCATCCGGTGTTTCTTTCAAACGACGCGGATAACGCTGGTCATGCCAGGTCAGTGCAGACACACCCGCCAGGGCCAACCGTTCCAATTCTCTTTCCGGGCTGACCGAGTCGCGTCCATCGGTTATGGCTTTGACCACACCGCCACCAATGCCGGACGCGCGCAATTCTCGGTGGGATGCGTGCCACGCACGCCCCAAGTCTCCACCAAAATGCGACTCCAGCATCCGGAAGCGAGCCGCGCCCAAACCGGGCGTTTGGCTCAACGCGATCCAATATCCCAAATTATCAACAGCCGGCAAAGTCACGGCGCGGATTCTATCACGGCTCAATCGTGAGCAACAATGAAAGGCTGACACTCTCCATCATCCCCACGACCCGGCCCGGTCGCGCGATCTGGCGAACCATGGCAGCGGAAATTGTCGGCACCATGGGTGGGCGGGACGGCGCCAAACCCGGCGCGGGACAATGTGGCGTTATCGGAAAGCGTTTGACGATCTCTCAAATGCGCCAAATGTGCCCGGGTTTTTCTTTGTATATAGCCCGGTATGTAGCCCCCAAATCGGGCGTGATCAGTAGTCCATGGTAACGGGTTGTTTCGTTCCATCGAGTAACCGATTGTCGTGGTTGACGGCGACGGATTGCCCTCAAACGCTGAGCAGTCGCCGTTGGAGCAAAATCGCCAATCCCGTCACGATCATATGATTGACGCTTACGCAGCAGCCATGATACAGTTTTTCAAATACCGAGATGGAGACGAGTAAGCGGGACTAAAGCGCATTAGCGAGCCTGGTTTGGTGTGAGCAGGCGCGCCGACCCCGCCCAAAATCACTCCGGAGTTGCCGGCTGAAAACCGCCATCTGATACTGGCGGTCACTAAGCTCAGGCCGGGTTCGTTGCCCGTTAGAAGCGACGGGACATGATGGTGTCCTGCTAAAGTGGTCATTCGTCGCCGTTGATCCGGCGACTTTGGCAAATAGGGTGGTACCGCGGGTTATGCCCGTCCCTATGGGGACGGGCTTTTTTTATTGGCCTGTTGTACCGCCAGCACGGCTTGGCAGGCGGAACTACAACGAACATGGGAGAAAAGCCGTGAAACTCAAAGGCTCTGAAATCATCTGCGAAAGCCTGCTACGCGAAGGGGTGGATGTGCTGTTCGGACACCCGGGCGGCGCGATCTTGCCCTTCTACGACGCGCTCTGGTCATATCCACAGTTGCGCCACGTCCTGGTTAGACACGAACAATCGGCTGCCCACGCCGCAGACGGTTACGCCAGGGTCACCGGCAAACCCGGCGTGTGCGTTGCCACATCCGGCCCCGGCGCCACCAATCTCATCACCGGCATCATGGGAGCCAAGGCCGACAGCGTGCCCATGGTTGCCATCACCGGCCAGGTTGCCCGCGCCGCACTGGGTACGGAAGCATTCCAGGAATGCGACATCTGCAGCATCGCTTCCGTGTGCACCAAGCGTACGTATCTCGTCCTCTCGGCAGATGATTTGGCTCGCACCATCCGCGACGCCTTCCGGGTTGCACAAGAGGGTCGTCCCGGACCCGTCCTCATCGACGTCCCCCGCGATGTGCAGTTGGAAGAAGCCGAGTTCGATTACCCCGACAGCGCCACGCCGCAGAGTCCGCCGCTGTCCGACGAAGTGATGGAAAACGTACACAAGGCCGCGGCGTTGATGAATCAGGCGGAACGGCCTGTCATCATCGCCGGCCACGGCATCGTACATTCCGGTGCGTTTGAGGAACTACGCGCGCTGGCAGAATCATCAGGCATACCGGTGATCAACACCCTACTTGGGTTGAGCGGTTTCCCGCGAAATCATCCGCAGAGTCTGGGTATGCTGGGAATGCACGGGATGTATTGGTGCAACATGGTGGTTGACCAGGCCGACGTGATAATCGGGCTGGGGATGCGATTTGATGACCGTGTCACCGGACGGGTGTCCGGGTTTGCGCCTCACGCGAGGATCATTCACCTTGACATCGAAGCCAGCCAGGTGGGCCGCATCGTGCCCGCAGAAGTCCCCCTGATCGGCGACGCCCGGCCCATATTGCAGGCCCTCCTGCCTCTCGTCGATTGGGTTGAACGTCGGGATTGGATGGCGGCCATATCCCGCCTCCAGGACGAGCACCCGTCCCTGGCAATACCGTCGTCGGATACCCTGCTGCCGCAACAGGTGCTGGCTCAGTTGAACGAGACAATTCAGCAGGACGATGATACGGTGGTGGTCACCGGCGTCGGCCAGCATCAAATGTGGGCCGCGCAGTACCTTTTCCTCAACCAGCCCAATTCTTTCGTCACATCGGGAGGCCTGGGCGTCATGGGATTTGAGGTCCCGGCGGCGTTGGGCGCGCAGATGGGCCGACCCGGCGCGACAGTGTGGTCCGTCGCCGGCGACGGTGGATTCCAGATGACCTTGCAGGAACTGGTCACTGCGGTGCAGGAAAAGCTGCCGATAAAAATAGCCCTGTTCAACAACGGTTACCTCGGCATGGTGCGGCAGTGGCAGGAAATGTTCTTTGAAGGCCACATCAAGGAAGTCCCGATGCCCGGGCCGGACTATGTCAAACTGGCCAACGCCTACGACATTCCGGCACTTCGGGTAGAACACCAGGAAGACGTTGCCGACGCTTTGAGACAGGCGCAGGAATACGAAGGGCCATTCCTGATTGAGTTCGTAGTCGAGCAGGAGGCCAACGTGTTCCCCATGGTTCCCCCGGGTGGTTCCCTGGCCGATACCATGGAAGACCCGCGCACGGCGCTGGTAACGGGCTGAACTGACAAAGTACAAAGCCGCTGCCGACTTGCCGCCCCGCCACGTTAGTGGTAGAAATAGGATAAACACTGGACTATTCCCGAATTAGAGGTGCGCTATGCCCAGGGTCACAATTCAGGACGCCTCACGGATCCTGAACGTTTCGCAAGACGTGATTAGAAAAAACGTGCGCGACGGCAAGCTACAGGCCACCAAGGAAGGCTCCCGCTGGATGGTGGACATCCCCGAAGACCCTGAAGAGTATGCGGACGATTTCAAGGAAAACATCCACGCTCTGGCCCGCAGTCTGACTCCATGGTGGTACGACAATCCCCGCAAGGAAGGCGTCGTCCACTACCTGGAGAGCCTGGGCATTGAGGAAGTGGAGCCGTTCTTCCTGTGCGGCGTCAAGGGAGATGACATCTGGCCCGCCACTGGCCACGACACCAGGGACCGGTGCCCCGAATGTGTTCTGGAAGTACACGACCAGGGACTTCCGATGGAAACCCGCGAATAACTCCCCAACCGACTGTCTGATTGTCTCGAACGCAAAAAGGGGATGGCCGAATCGGCCATCCCCTTTTGTATTGTGTTTTTGTCGAAGTGTTCAGTTCACCTGATACACCCAAATCTGGTGCATCACTTCAGGTTCACCCTTGGGGAGAGGGTGGAAGGGTTCGCTAACCGCGACCAGGTTCCACGCGCCACTGTCCACCAGGGAATCCTGTTGTTGTTTGAATCCCAGTTCAACGTGAGTGTCGGGGCGCATGCTGAACACGATATGCCCGCCGGGTCTGGTAACACGGCACAGTTCCACGAAGGAATTGGGCGGAGCGTGACCCGGCGTAAACACCCCGATGCTGATCACAGCGTCATAAGCGTCAGAGTCAAAACCAAGGTGGTCGCCCAGAGCCATTTGCTGGAAATCGTTGTAGCAACCCTTGCTCTTGGCCTCGTCGAGCATCCCCTGGGACAGATCCATCGCGCAAATGTCCCCATAGCCCAAGCGCTGCAACTCTATTCCCACGAGACCCGTGCCGGCGCCGGCGTCCAGGATTCGGGCATCTTTCGCGACGTGCTCCGCCAACGTTTCAGCGCCGCGCCGGGGCGCCAGCCAAACGAAGGTATTTTCCAGGTCGTCGTCGTATTCCTTGGCCCATTCGTCATACCGTTCGGCCAATTCGTCATTGGTGGTGGAAGAATAGACCCATTGGACTCGGTCTTCCGATCCTACATTTCCCGCTTCAGGCATCGTAATTCAGCTCCGTTCGGTCTCCTGGTTAGGCTGGCCAACTCACTGCTTGACGCAGAGGTATTGCGCCCAACCCAACTCGTCGTTGTTGATCGCCTCAACCGTCTTCATGTAAGCATCGGCCAGATAATCAAACCGGTCCTGGTAACCTTCGGGCCCTTCCGCAATGGACGCCAGCCTGGACAGGTATGTGTAACTCTGCGCCAGATGCGACGAAATATCCCGGGCCTGCAGTACCTTGAAACCCGTTTCGCGCAGGGCTTCTATGTACGAATAGAAGCTGAAGTCGGTGTCAAAGAGCAGGCGGTCATACACGAACTTCCGGCCAGACTCACTGATGTTGGTGCGCGGCTTGGTGAGATCGTCGAAGATCATAACGCCGCCCGACTGCAACACTCGGTAAGCCTCTTGCAGTACCTTCACCTTGTCCGGCACGTGGTAGATGGTCGCCTGGCTCCAGACGTGCGTGAAGGTCCCATCATTGAATGGCAAATCAGTTGCCGAGGCTTTCTCAAACGCCAACTTCCCAGCCAGTTCCGGGACTTTCGACATGGACTCCACCGCATTGGCGACCCGAACCCCGCTCAGGTCGATGCCCGTCACGTGGGCGCCGCTGTTGCGGGTCAGCCATACTGCGGCGTTGCCGTTTCCACAGCCGATGTCCAGGACCCTGGAATGTCCATCGATCTTGCCGTATTCCACCATCAACTCGTTGAGACGGATGCCAGCGGCAAGGAACTGTTCCCGAATGGTGCGGTCGCGGTCCGACTCCTCATCGAACACTCCCCAATGCACGCTGCCGTCAGCGTCCCACACCGAGCGGTAGATCACATCCTCGGCATCGTAGTATTCCTCGGTTTCCTGCTCGGAAAACCGGTGTCCGGCTTCCGTTACCATAGTTGCTCCTTTTTGTGTGATTGGGGTCGCCGCGTCAAATTCGCGCAGCGATGTTGTGCCCAATCCAGTTCCTGTCGGTGTACCCGCTGACCGTCTTCCAAGAAGGTCTCGTTTATGCGCTGGCAAGAGCGCCGCAGCAGTCGGGATGGCCGGGATAGTTACTCAGGTCCGCCACCATGCGAGCATAGCTGTCTGATCCGGCACACCCGAAACAGTTTCCCGGTCATTGCCGATCCGGACGCCGGTCAGGACATAACCGGCGACGCGCGCACCGGTATGACGCCAAGAAGTCCGTCCGAATCACATCAACATAAGCTATGTTTGGATCAGTCGCCGCTACCCCGAGTGAAGGCTGCCCTCCGCGTCCCGCAAGGAACGATAGAGGGCGTCCTCAGCTTCGCAGTTTGCTTCGTTGACGCTTTTAGAAAAGCGCGACGGGTTCCGGTTGGGGCTCGGCGTACATCGAGCCTTCAATCCATTCGAGGAAATTGTTGTTTTCGTCCACCAGGATCATGCGCTGATCGACTTCCTTGTCCGTGACCTCAAAGGCCATGATGATGGCGCAGTCTCCGATCTGGCAGAGGCGGGCCGCCGCTCCCTGCACTGAGATGACACCGCTACCGCGTTCACCCGGGAGCGCGTAGGTTTCAAACCGCTGCCCGTTGTTGCAGTTCACGACCTGAACCTTTTCGAACGGAACGATGTCCGACATATCCATCAGGTCGCGGTCGATGAGGATACTGCCAACGTATCCCAAGTTGGCTCCGGTTATCCAGCAACGGTGGATCTTGGATCGTAGAATCTCTCTCATGTTTACTCCTCTCGTGCGTCGTCCAACTGAATGTTGGCTCTTTGGATCTCTGCCGGCCTGAAATGGCTGGCTTACCGATTCAGCCGGAAACAGACACACGTCACCCTGCTACGGGCGGCATGGAGCGATGCTCTACAAGCTGCCGGCGTTACGGCTAAGATCCCTGGGGGTTAGATGGGCGTCTCGCGGGACGCTACTCCCGCCGCCCGTTTGCGCATGAAGCAGCTAAGGCTCACATGGCAGTTGATGGTTACACCGCCCTCGAAGTGGCCGAATCCGCCACTGCCGATACGATGTTCCACCCGATTGCTCAACTGACTCTCCCCGCGTCGCGCGGGGTCGCGTAGAGTCAGGGTCCGGCTTTGGCCGGTGCGCTGAATGCGCGGCTGCACTCATTTAGCCTCCTTGTTTAAGGGCAGGTTTAGGTGCGTGCAGACCTGCTATTACTGGGCCGCAGTTTAACCCGATTGGCTCCCAATGTCAAACAAACAACCGTAATCGACGCCGAAAATAGCGAAATTGCTGCATTTTTTGGAAAATGTGCAAAACGAACTGTGGAAATCCGGCGAAATGATCGATTAACCTTGAAGTTCGTGACCTGGTGGCGGTAATGGTTCATGATCAGCACTCGCTCATAGCGGATTCGCTGACCCGGCGCGTAGGTCGGCGGAATACCGGCCGAACGCAGCCATGGCCCACCTGCGATTTCACTCATCAGCCCGGCCAGTGGCTACGTGTCGAACAGCGCCAGTTGTTGTGGACCCCATCGTCTGACCTGCTCGGGATCGGAGCACCACCGGGGTATTCCTCTCGCCGCAGCGTGGCCCTCGAATACGGGGCCGTGCCCCAGGTATCCGTGCCTCGACCACAGCCAAGCGTGAAGCAACTCGTGGGCAAGTATCCCTTCCATCCCCTGCCGCCCGCACCATTGGAACCTGGGGAGTGACAGTCCGATCAGCCAGGTTCCATCCGGGTAGCAGAAGCACCGTCCGCCCGCCGAGACAATCCGTTCCAACACGATCGACCCGGTGGTCAGATCCAAATTGTCCAGGTGGTATTGCTGCGCGACGGCCTCGACCCACTCCAGATCGCTCAATACGATTCCCCTGGGCGCGGGCGCCGTCGCGCGTGCCGGCGACGTGACGCCGGTATTGTTTTGGTCCGGGTCCGCTCTCAACATAGGAAGGTTACGGGGTGAGGATGATCTTCCCGGTGGTGGCGCGACCCGCAAGTTGGCGGTGGGCTTCGGAAGCATCCGAAAGGGGGAAATGGTGCTCCACCCTCAGATTGAGTTCACCCGATTTCACCCAACCCAGCACCGCGCCGGCCCGTTGTGCCAGATCTTCGCGATTGGCGGTGTAGTCCCCCAATCCGGGACGAGTGAGGAATTTCGACCCGTTGCCAAGCACCCTGGGATCCACGGCTGGAACGGCGCCGCTGGCCTGACCGTACAGCACCATGTAGCCCCTCGGCGCCAGGCAACTGATGCTGCCGTCGAAAGTGTCCTTGCCCACCGCATCGTACACCGCCTGCAACCCGGCGCCATCGGTGGCCGTGGCGATCTCGTCGGAGAAATCCTGCTGGGTGTACAGGATGACGTGATCGGCTCCGGCGCCACGAGCCAACTCGGCCTTGGCCTCGGTTGAAACCGTGGAAAACACATATGCGCCCAGCGCCTTGCACATCTGAATAAGCAGCAATCCGACACCACCGGCCCCTGAATGCACCAGGACCCGGTCCCCTGCCTTGACCCGGTAGGTGTCATAGCACAGGTAGTGAGCGGTCATGCCCTGCAGCATGGCTGCTGCTCCGTCCTGCGCCGACAGGCCCTCGGGCATTTTAACCAGACGCCATGCCGGCACGACCGCCTGCTCTGCGTAGGAGCCCGGATGGCTGCAATATGCCACCGTGTCTCCCACCGAAACGTTATCAACCCCGGGCCCTACTTGACGCACCACACCGGCCCCTTCGACGCCGGCCACCCAGGGCAGACCCGGCGGGTTCACGCCCATGCGACTGTATATGTCGGTGAAGTTCACTCCCACGGCCTGGATGTCCACCACAGCCTGGTCGGGCCCGGCCACCGGGTCGGGAAGGTCAACGTACCGAAGCACCTCGGGCCCACCGTACTCCGTAATCTGTACTGCTTTCATTTTGCTCCGCCTCCTCGCGTATGCTCCGCGGCAGTAGAATAGCACAGGGAATTGGCAGCAGGGCAACGGGCGGGCGTCACTAACACGGTTCCCGGTTCACCGTCCGCTCGTTCTTCGACAGGCTCGGGATGAGCGGACTGCCTGGCCCATCGGAAATAGTCGAATGGCGCGGCGCATGCGGGTGACCCGATCAGCGATGAGGGGCAGGTGTCAGGTTGCTGCATCGCTGGACGGCATGGGGTATGGGACGGGATGGGGTTTGCGCGGGCGGGTTTGAGAGTCGCCCATGCGTGTGCATGGCCGCTGGCGAACCACCAGGGTGGGACGGCGCCGGGCGGGCGTCGTCTTTCCGGAGGGGTGGAGGGTTTCTCGTCCCTGCGGTTGGTGGTTCGTTGGTTGGCGGTTGGTGTTGTTTCGGTTGGTTGTTTTGTTTTGGTGTGAGAGGCGGGAATCCGGATCGTTGTCAGCGCACGGCCGGTACGCAACTATTTGAACGGCAGTTCCGTGGTCGCAGGACTATTTGTTGAGTCCCTACCACGCGGGCCCGAACAATCCCGGTGGGCCAGTGCGGCACCGCCGGTGAGTACGTTGGTCGGATATCGGCGAATTGCCACCTGGACCGGTTGCGATTTGTTGCTGACGGGGTTGGCCGTCGATCCGGAAATCTGCCTCTCTTGGGGTTGTGCTGGAGCAGCTGCTTGATCTAGATGGTATTAGGATATACGTTCGTATTAGTGGTGTCAAGAGGGGGTTTTTACAGGGATATACAGGATTTACAGGATGGGTTGGGAGGGCGGGTTTTTTACAGGATGGACATGATTCGGGGTGGCGGCGGGTCGGTCGTGCTTCGACAGGTTTAGGATGGGCGGACTGCCTCAGCTATCGTCGATAAGCGCGGGGGCAGGTTTGAAACCTGCCCCTACATCGTATGGTGCTGGGTGATCGTGCAGCCTTTCCCGATTGCCTGCTTACATTGCCTGCGCACAGAGAGTTGCGGCGCTATTGACGTTTCTCCGATCACCGTCCGCTCGTGGTTCGACAGGCTCACCGTGGGCGGACTGCCGGCTCACCGTGGGCGGACTGCATACTCACGGTCGGTGGGCGGACTGCCTCGACTATCGTCGATAATCGAATTACCCTGGGTCAGAAATCAACATAATTGCCCGCGTACCTGGCAAATGCTATGATATTTTGGACATTGCGGCGTGCGACTGCGACCGGACTGGAGGGATACAAGTTGACCAACGAACCGCACCTCTCGATCTCTCAAGCCATAGACATCTTCGTTGCCCACCTGAAAGATGCCCGGCAAACCATGCAGGGACAGCAGGAACTGCTGCGTTTCCAGGCCAGAATCGGCCGGGACAAGCTGATATCAACCCTGCACGCCATCGAAGTCGGCGAATATGCCCGCTGGACCACTGAGAACGTGGAGAACCCCGCGTCCCGCCTGGACCCCGTCAAAAAATTTCTGACCTTTGCCAACCGCAAAGGCTGGACGCAGATCAGCCTCGCCCGCTATGCCACCGCCCCCCGCCGGAACCGCCGCCGCTTCCAGAATTCCGATCAGGCAACCGGGGCCGGAACCCCAACCGCCCGACTGAGCGAGGAGCGCCATACGGAGTTGCAGGCCGAATTGCAGAGGTTGCGGTCCGAGGTTCCCCAGATCCGTGAAACCATCAGAATCGCGCGCAGCGACGGAGACGTGCGCGAAAACGCCCCGTTGGACGCGGCCCGAGAGCAGCAGCAACTGGTGGAGCGGCGCATCCGTCAATTGGAGAACGACCTCGCCCGTGTCGAAATCGTTGATGCCGCCAACGCAGACACCGAGAAAGTCAGCATCGGCTCACGGGTAACCCTGCACGATATGGCAACCGAGCAACAACGCAGTTTCACATTGGTGGATGTCAGAGAGGCCAACGTTTCGGCGGGCAAAATCTCCACCGTGTCCCCAATCGGACAGGCTTTGATGGGCCGCAGCGTCGGCGAAGAGCTGACCATCAGCACCCCGCGCGGCGCGGTCCAATACCGCATCGAGGGCATCGGTCACTAGCAGTCGCCCGGTTTCCCGGATTGAATGATTTGAGGGGCGAATGGTGGTTCGCCCCTTTCCTTTATTTGTTGATGTCGGCGACTGCCGCCAGAATGGTTTCAGGATCCGGGATCAAACCCGGTTCATAGGTCTCGCGGTAGCGGATAACGCCGTCCGGGTCCACGATGATCACGGCACGCGTACCGGCGCCCCGTTCCTCGTTCCACAGGTCGTAGGCCGTCGTAACCCGACCCTTGGGGTGCCAGTCGGAAAGCTCGGGATATGGCAGGCCACCCATGGACGTCGTCCAGGCACGATGCGCGGCGATGTGGTCGCAACTGATACCCAGCACCTGGGCATTCAGCTCTTCGAACCGCCCGTTGAAACGGCGGAACGAAGTAGCCTGGTCCGTTCAACCACCGGTGAAATCGAGCACATGGAACGAAAGCACCACGGTATGGGTGCCCCGGTAGGTGTTCAACGAAACATCGCCATGATGGGGCGAGGGTAAGGTGAATTCAGGGGCAACGTCCCCTATTTGACCTGACATCAAGCAACTCCTCTGCTACGCCGTTCGGACGCCAATCAGTGCGGGCACAATCCGCCGGCATGAATTACGGGATTATACCGCAGTTGAGCCGCCCAATATAATCCCGTCAACGCCCACCGGGGCCGTTGGGCGGACGCAACGGATCCTGATCACCGGGCGCGCGGCAACGCGGCGAGACGCCTGCGGGCATGTGCGGACGCTGGGATGAGTGAAAGTGCGGTCGCAGTGGAAACCCCGCCAGCGGGTTGCGTGGTAATATCCCCCTGAAACTCATTCGACAATTTCAGGAGGCTATCCCATGGCAACCAAACCTGCGCTGACCACCGAACAGGTAACCGCCGCGATGAGCGCGATGCTCGCCAAGGCCAATGAAACGCCCGACGCGCCGGTGGCGATGGCCATCGTCGATGCCGGCGGCGAACTGCTGGCCTACCTCACGATGGACAACCTGCGCATATTCAGCCGCCGCCACGCGTTGCGCAAGGCGTACACATCGGCGGCAATGGGCCGGGATTCCGGCGAGCACGCGGCCGGTCTGCACGCCCAGGGCCGCAACATCGCCGACCTGGGGGATCCTCGGTTCACCCACGGCCAGGGCGGCCTGGTGATCATGAAGGACGGCGTAATTCTGGGCGGCATCGGCGTGGGCGGATACCCAAGCGGCCAGGCGGATGAAGACCTGTCGCGGGTTGGACTGGACGCCATGAACCTGTAACCGTTGTCCATTGCAACACAATACCGGTGCATCGCAATACCGGGCGGCGCTGACGCGTCGCCCCAGGCACAACGCCGCACCAACACCAACAAGTGGGGGACACTATGGTTGACTGGGATTTCACCCACCGCACGACGCGGGTCAACGGCGTCAATATCCATTATGTTATCGAGGGCGACGGATATCCCGTGGTGCTGCTGCACGGATGGCCGGAGATGTGGTTTTCATGGAGGAAGCAAATCCCGGTTCTGTCGCAGAAGTACCAGGTTATTGTCCCAGATATGCGCGGTTTTGGAGCTTCGGAGAAACCGCTTCACGACTACCGTACGCGGACCGCGGCTACGGACATCTATGAACTGGTGAGGCATTTGGGGCATGACAAGGTCGCCATCGTGGGACATGACATCGGAGTGCGCGTTTCGTATCGCTATTGTCTCGACCACGAAGCCGAAGTGGACCGTCTCGCCCTGCTGGACGGCACGCACCCACTGGAGCAACTGGGAACGCAGACCCCCGCTGGCGTGAGGGAACGCTGGCATTCGTACTTCCACCAGATTCCCGATCTTCCGGAGCACCTGGTGCGAGGCAACGAGGAAGCCTACCTGCGGTACTTCTACCGCAACTGGTCGGTCAACCAGGCGATGATGTCGGACGAAGAGGTCGCCGTGTACGCCAAGGCTTACTCGCAGCCGGGCGCGCTGCGTGGCGGCTTCTCATACTACCGGGCCGCCGCGTATGACGACCCCCCGGACTGGCGGGCAGACGCGCAACGAGTGCTCGACATTCCGGTGCTGTACCTCTGGGGCGAACGACGGCAACGAACATCTGCCGCCGGAGGGATCGATCCGGAAGCGTCCTGGCGGGGCGCAGCCTCCAACCTGAGGACGCAATTCATCGCTGGGGGCGGGCATTTCCTCCACGAGGAGAAACCGGACGAGGTGAACGCTGCGCTGCTGGATTTCCTGGAAGAGATTGACGTCTGACCCACCATCGCACCGCCCGCAGAATCAAAAGGCCCCGCCGGTGTGCGGGGCCTTGAACCTTTTGTAAGGGCGGGTGGTCAGTTGCGCAACGCGGGCGCAACCTCTTCGGCATAGAGCCGAATGGAGTTCTGGACCCGTTCCGGAGGCACGGTGCCACCCAGGTTAGGTTCCATAATGACGCCGGTCAATCCCAGGTCGTCACGGATTGACGCGAGCCTCTCGGCGACCTGCGACGGGGAACCGTATGCTATCCGATCCACCAGCAGGTCGTCGTAGGTCGTGTTCAGCAGTTCCTCCGCACGCTGGCGGCGTTCGGCCGATGCGTGCTCTCCCTCCGCTTCCACCGTGCGGATATAGGTGTCGGCGGTGCGGCGGAAAGCGCGCATGGTGCTTTCCTCGGTATCTGCGCGCACCTGCTCCATGGTCTCTGACACGTAGATGGGCATACGGATGTACACGTCGTCCACATCGTGCCCGTTCTCTTTGGCCGCGGCCCGATACAACTGGAGGTTCCTGGCGACCTGCCCGATTCCCTGCCCGCGAACACCGGTCACCAGCGGGAACCCCAACTGCCCGACGATTCCGAAGGTGTCTATGGAGTTGGCCGCAATACGGATTGGCGGATGCGGTTGCTGGTAGGGACGAGGCGTAACCACCACGTCATCCATATTGTAGTAATCACCATGATGGTCGAAACGATAGTTGTTCCACGCTTTCAGGATGATCTCCAGCGCTTCGGCGAAACGCTCACGGCTCTCATCGTAGGGAACGTCGTAGCCTTGATAGGAACGCGGGAAACTGCTCCGCCCGATGCCGAAGTCGAGCCTACCCTGGGAGATGTTGTCAACTGTGGCGGCCTCTTCGGCCAGACGGACCGGGTGAGCCAAAGGCAGTACGCTCACGCCGGTTCCGACGCGCACGCGTTCGGTGCGGGCAGCGATCACGCCGGCCATCAGGAGCGGCACCGACGACACCGAAGGTATTCCGGCGCCGCCCGGGTCGGTGGGCGTTCGTGGAGCCGCGAAGTGGCGTTCTGCCAACCAGACCCCGTCAATCCCGGCTTCATCAGCGAGTTTCGCGACGGTGAAAGCTTCGGCGAAGGCTTCGTCCTGGGTGCGACCTTCGCGATAATCACATTCCATCACCAGACCGACGTGCTGCATAATTTCCTCCTGACGGTTCGACTGGGGCGACGACCGATGAGACTCAGTTTTCGATGTAAGTGTTGGGCGCCGTCAGGAACTTGGTACGGCACTCCAGACTGCAGAAGTAGTACCACTCGCCGTTGTAGAAACTGCGAGTGCCCTCGTTGGGGTCCACTTCATTGGCGCCGTGCATGGTCTGGCCGGTAGTGGCGCGCGCGCTGTTTTCATTGATCTCAGTTTTGCAGACGGGATCGACGGGCATTCTCTGGCTCCTGTTATGAAATGGGAATTGGCGGGCCAACTTCAGGCGACGGGCTGAAGGTTCATACCAAGGCGCACCTCGCCGGGCTGGTCCAGGAGCGCTCGGGCGACCCTGGCCCGATGCTCAAAACTGGTGCCCAGGCGCATGGTCCACGCGGTGACGCGGCGATACCAAAGGTGCAGGTCGAACTCCATCATGAATCCGATGCCGCCGTGGATCTGCTGCGACGAACGCACCGTGGCCTGGCACTTGTCGTTGGTGAACGCCTTGGCCTGGGATACCTCCACGCCGTATGGCAATCCCGCGTCCAGTTTCCACAGCGCCTCGTAGGTGAGTAGCTGCGCGCCATCCACCCACACCGTCATGTCGGCGCAGAGGTGCTGGATGGACTGGAAACCGGCGAGGGGCCGACCGAAGGCGACGCGGTTCTTGGCGTACTCGATGGCCATTTCGGCGTCCTTACGGGCAGCGCCGATAATCTGAGTGCAGAGCAGGGCAGTACCGGTATCAAGCATTTCGGACGTGGCCGGCCAGCCCTGGCTGACCTCGCCGATGACGCTGCTCAGCGGGATGCGAACACCGTCCAGAGATATCTTGCTCTGCGAGTCCTTCGCCAGAGTGGTCAGGCGGGTTTCGCTGATGCCGGCCGCGTTGGTGGGAACTATGGCCAGCGTGATGCCGGCGCTGGAATCTGTCGGCGGCGCAGTGCGGACCGCCATCACCACCAGTTCGGAGGCGGCGAAATTATCAACGAAATGCTTGATGCCGTTGATCACCAGACTGTCGCCGTCCACTTCGCCACGGCACTGGATTGCGTCGGCACGGAGGCGAGGGTCCTGTTCCTGGACCGCCCAGGTCATTATCAAATCGCCACGGGCCACGCGGGGCAGGATGGCCTGTTTCTGCTCTGCAGATCCGTGGCCCACGACCGCCAGGGCCGCCGTGGCCGTGCTGTGAAACGGGACAGGGGCGATGGCGCGGCCGCATTCTTCAAGGATCAGGCCCAGGTAGGTGACCGGCAACCCGCCGCCGCCGAACTCTTCCGGCAGCGAAATGCCGAACCAGCCCAGCGACGCCATTTTCTCCCACAACTCCACGGAGTAACCGCGCTCATCCTGCTCGATGGCGCGTGGCAAGCTGGAGGGACACTCCGCATCCAGGAACTCCCGGGCGGCGTTTTTGACCATCAATTCTTCTTCTGAGGGTAATACGTTCATCGTTCCTCAATAATTGGTAGAGGTTGGCGGCCCACCGCCGTCCAATCCTTATTAGACTCGCGGCATTCCAAGCCCGCGACGGGCGACCTGGTCCCGCATCACCTGGACGCTGCCGTGGTTGATTCCGCTCTGGAACGCGCCCATCAGGTTGTGCGCGAACACACCGTCCTCGATGGCGTCCTCGGAACCGTTCAGAAGTTGGCCGTACGGGCCGAGCATCTGCGCGATGGTTTCGGTGGTGCGGACACCGTGCTCGGGCGCGAATACCTTCTCGGCGGAGCCTTCATAGGTGAACGCACCGTCGTTTTCCACGATGGACATGCTGCGCATGGTCATCAAACGGCAGACCTGACCTTCGATCCACATATCGGCCAGGCGGTCGCGCACGGTGGGGTCTTCGCGCATGGCGTAACCCTCAATATCATTGTCCTTGACCCAGTTGACGATGTCCTCGTCGCGCTGGATGGAGATGAGGTAACGGGATGCGCCCACCCGGTCGAGGTTGAGGCCCATGGCTCCCACGTACCAGCCCTGGTTCTCCTCTCCCAGCAAGCAGGAAGCGGGAACCCGCACGTTCTCAAAGAAGGTCTCGTTGGTGCGGGCATCGCCGTAGGTGGTGCCCAAGGGGGCCGGAGGGTTGTTCTGGATGGTCCACAGGGGGCGCACCGTGATGCCCGGGGTATCCATGGGAATCAGGAAGATGCTGATGCCGCGATGGCGCGGCGCATCGGGGTCGGTGCGGGCCATCAGATATATATGGGTGGCATAGTGGGCGGCCGTGGTGTACATCTTCTGGCCGTTGATGACGTATTCGTCGCCATCCCGCACGGCGCGGCACTGCAAACCGGCGAGGTCTGCTCCGGCCTGGGGTTCGGTGAAACCCAGGGCGAAGGAAATTTCGCCTCGAATGATGCCGGGCAGGAACTCCTGCTTCTGCTCTTCGGATCCGGCCGCCAGGATGGCCGGGGCGCCAGAACCGGCGCCGCCGACGGTGATGCCGACGCGCGCGAATTCTTCCTCAACGATGTACTGGTCGATACGGCTACCATCCTGTCCGCCGTACTCTCTCGGCCAGGAAATTCCGATCCAACCCCGCTCCGCAATCTGCTGGTAGAGGTCGCGGGTCTTGGGGCCGCGGCGACGGATGCCGGTATCTTCCAATTCGGCGACGATCTCCGGGGTAACGTTGTCTGTGATGAACTGGCGAACTTCGGCGCGCAGTGCATCCTGTTCCGGGGTGAATGCGAATTCCATAGCGACGCTTCCTCACACAAGGGTTGTGCCACGTTTTTACAGCGTGCAATTATAGCGGTTTGAAACCATGGTGTCATTCCACTTGACGTGCGCACAGGGGCTCTCGATTATCCTGGCGAAAGCCAATGGCTGTTGCCGGAACGATTCTCTGCTCACCGTCCGCTCGTCCATCGTCGATGATCGAATGGCCCTGCTTACCGAGTCTGACGTTCATCAGATTGTGCGTCGTGAATATGACCACGGCAAACCTGGTACGGCCGAAAAATCGCCAGGGTTGACAAACGTTTGTGCCGGGCCTACGGTGATAATTCAAGATGACCATCTAACAAGTTGATCATTTCAACCGTTCACGAGCCATTGCCGCCTGAGGTTACGGGGGTACGCAACATGGTTTCCACCGACGAAACGGCCGCGATGGGTGCGTCCGCACAACCGGATGACGATTCGCCATTCATTCATGTGAGTTCAGTTTGGAAGGTGTTTGGGCGGAACCCGGGCCGCGTTCTGGAACCGCAATACGCCGACAAGGACAAGTCATATTTCCAGACTGAATTTGGGAACGTGGTGGGGCTTCAGGATGTTTCGTTCAGCGTAAACCAGGGTGAAACCTTCGTCATCATGGGGTTGTCGGGCAGCGGCAAGTCCACGATGGTGAGATGCCTGATCCGCCTGATTGAACCGACCGCAGGGGAGATAGTCATCGACGGCAACGATATCACCGGGATGTCGGACAAAGAGTTGATGGAGTTCCGTCGGGAAAAAATCGCCATGGTGTTTCAGCACTATGGACTCCAGCCGCACCGGAACGTGCTGGACAACGCAAGCTGGGGATTGGAAGTGCAGGGCGTCGCCAAACAGGAACGGTACGCCCGGACCAAGGAAGTGTTGGAACTGGTTGGCCTTGGGGGATGGGAAGAAGCCTACCCACGCCAGCTTTCAGGGGGAATGCAGCAACGGGTGGGGCTGGCCAGGGCGCTGGCCGTCAACACCGACATCCTGTTGATGGACGAACCGTTCAGCGGCCTGGACCCATTGATCCGACGGCAGATGCAGGACGAATTGTTGAGGCTTCAAACCGAACTGCACAAAACCATCGTATTCATCACGCACGACCTCAACGAGGCCCTCAAACTCGGTGACCGCATCGCGATAATGCACGATGGGCAGGTGGCGCAGATCGGTTCTCCGGAAGACATCGTGCTTCGCCCCGAGGACGCATACGTTGGCGATTTCACGCAGGACGTGCGCCTCGAGAGCGTGCTGACCGCCAGCAGGGTTATGGTCACCCCGAAGGCCACGGTGATGGGACACCAGGGACCGCGGGCGGCACTGCACACCATCGGCAACAGCGATGGAGACGCGGCCTGGGTGGTGGACATGCGGGAACATTACATCGGGATGCTTTCCATAGCAGACGCGGAACGCGCGCTGCGGGCGGGGGTCAAACGGCTGGACGAAGCCTGGGAGTACGTTGACCGCGAATATCAGGCTGTGACGCCAGGGACCACGTTCGATGAACTGATCCCCATGGCCATGTCCAGCAATTTCCCGATACCGTGCTGCAACGACGACAACGTGCTGGTCGGCGAAGTGCATCGCAGCGCGCTGGCAGAGGCCATTGCCGAGACCTCTGAGCCAAACACGGATTACGAAGCGAACGCGGCGGAAAATGCCGCTCTGTCAGGGGAATAACGCGAGACCGTCCACGGTTTCTTCCCCGCCGCTCGGGGAACGCGCGTCGCGCGGTAGGAATTGACCCCCATCAGACGGGAGGCGAATATGGCATCAATCACCGGGGAGCGGGCCGACGCCCAGATCTCCCAACCGGAGCAACAGCAGTCAGGGGGCCAATCGCTCCTGACTTCACTGAGGAATCTGCCGCAGATTTATTGGTGGGGGGCGGGCATCGTCGCGGTTCTGGTAGTGCTGTTGGTGAGCCTGTTGATGTGGGGCCCGGGGATGGAGTTCCCCACCACTGTGGCGCACGTTCAGTCCAGCGACGGGACTGCCAGTTTTCCGATATCACTGCGAAACGTTACCGGCGACACAATTGACGCGGCCACCAGGTGGTTGACCACCAACGGGCGTTGGCTGTTCCAAGGCATCAAGGACGGCGTGACGTACACGTTGAACTATATCGAAGACGGATTGAAATGGCTGCCGTGGCCAGCGGTGGTGCTGGGGCTGGTATTGGCGGCGTTCGCGGTGGGTCGCTGGGCGTTGATGGGTTTTACCGCCTTCGCCTTCCTGTACATCGGGTTCATGGGCCTCTGGGAACCGACGATCGACACCATTGCGTTGATGGTGGTGGCCGTCGCGCTGTCCGTGGGGATCGGTTTGCCTCTGGGGGTGCTGGGAGCGCGAAACCAGACGGCCGACCGCATCATGCGGCCGATCCTTGACGGTATGCAGACGATGCCGAGCTTTGTGTACCTGATTCCCGGAATTCTGTTTTTCGGGTTGGGCAAACCGGCGGGCATCTTCGCAACCATCATCTACGCGGTGCCGCCGGTGATCCGCCTGACCAACCTGGGCATCCGCCAAGTCTCGCCGGAGACCGTTGAGGCGGCGAGGTCGTTCGGCGCGTCGCCTTTGCAGATATTGACCAAGGTACAGGTTCCGATGGCTTTGCCCACAATCATGGCGGGAATCAACCAAACCACGATGATGGCCCTAGCGATGGTAACCATCGCCAGCATGGTGGCAGCGGGCGGTTTGGGCGACAACGTGCTGCGGGCGATCCAGAAGAACGAAGTTGGCAACGGCGTCATCGCCGGCCTGGCGATTGTGTTCATGGCCATCGTGATCGACCGGCTTACCCAGGCAGTGGCGCGCTCCCGCCAGGAAGCCCTGAGCGGAGGACACTAACCAGGAATCCCAGGTTCATTTTCGGGTGGCCCGACCGGTGGCCGGCCGCCCGGATTTGGAAATCTACGCAGACGGGTTTAGTACGAAAAGTGTTTATTATGTAATGTTATTATTGACGTATTCATCAATTTGACAACGATAATTAACACTGTGATAATCTTGGCCTATTCGATTGTCGCACCGGGGCGCCCGGAAAAAAATGTCGATCAGGAGGGAATGATTTTGTTCACCAAATACAGATTGTTCGCGGTAGCGATGGCAATGGCGCTAGTTGCCATTCTCGCCGTTGCAGCGTGTACATCGGCCGAGCCGCAGACTGTCGAGGTCACGCGAGTGGTGACCGAGCAGGTCGAGGTCGAAAAAGTAGTCGAAAAGCCGGTGGAAGTGGTCAAGGAAGTTGAGGTGGTGAAGGAAGTTGAAAAGCCGGTGGAAGTGGTCAAGGAAGTTGAGGTCGAAAAAGAGGTAATCAAAGAGGTCGAGGTCATCAAGGAAGTCGAAGTCATGGCTCCCGAAGGACCCAAAGAAACGATCATCTTTGGCGACTTGAACTGGTCCAGCGCTCTGCTTCAGAACCGCATCGCCCAGTACATCGTCGAGAAAGGCTACGGCTATCCTACCGACGTGAAATTCGGCGCGACCCTGCCCCTTTTCCAGGGACTCCAGAATGGCGACACGCACGTCACCATGGAAATCTGGCTGCCCAACCAGGACGAAGCCTGGAACGCCGCCCGTGAAGAGGGCGCCGTGCTGTCCGTCGGCCAAAGCCTGGGCAAAGACTGGCAGTCCGCTTTCGTGATCCCCGCGTACCTTCAGGAACAGTATCCTGACCTGGACCACGTGGACGACCTGAAGGACCCCCAGTACAAGGAACTGTTCACGTCCGCCGAAACCGGCGACAAGGCCCGTCTCGTTTCATGCATCATTGGCTGGGCCTGTGAGATCGTGAACGCCGCGCAGGTTGAAGGTTACGGCCTCAACGACCACGTGGAGATCATCAACCCCGGCGACGGCGCCGCGTTGAACGCTGACCTCTACGGAGCATATGAGCGCGGCGAGCCCTGGCTGGGCTACCAGTGGGGCACCAACGACCCCGCCCTGAAACTGGACATCGTGCGCCTAGAAGAACCTGCTTACAGCGACCAGTGCTGGTTCACCACCAAGGCCTGCGCCTACGAAGACGCCACGGTGCTGATCGCCGTTAACCCCGACCTGCCCGGTCGCGCGCCCGACGTAATTCAGATGCTTCGGAACTGGGATTTCAACATCAACATCTACAAGGCAGTGGTGCGCTGGCAGGGTGAGAACCCGGACGCCGACGTGAACGCCACGGCGCTGTGGTGGTTGAACAGTAACGCCGACATCTGGGGCGGTTGGGTCACCGACGACGCCGCCGCAGGCATCCAGGCAGCGCTCAGCGCTGGCGAGAAGGCCGACGGCTGGCCCTCCGAATAGCGTAACAAGACCATCCCATCCGAACCGGATGACATGAGGGCGGCTCCAGAGAGGGGCCGCCCTCTTTTCTGCTACAATGCAGCCTCCCAAAATGGCCGCATCGCATAGCATGGAAAAGAAACACCAATGACTACCGACGACATCGCGACGCACGTATCCGACGAGACGCTGGCGACTCTGAAATCCATCCCAACCCAAACGCTCATTGACGGTCTGTGGGTTATGGGCTGGCCGATGAGCATGATCGAGGGCGCGAAACCATTGCAGCCCGGGCAGCACATGGCCGGCCGCGCCGTTACGTTGCGTTTCGTGCCGCACCGGCCGGACCTGGCCGCCGACAAACCCAAAGGGTCCGACTCCGCCGAGTACGTGGCATTTGAACTATGTGGCCCGGGAGAAGTGCTGGTAATCGACGCCATGCGGTGGCCGTTCAGCAGCATCGGCGGGGACATCAAGTTTTATCGTCTGTATCAGCGGGGCGTGGGCGGGTTGGTGACGGACGGGGCGGTTCGGGATACCAACACGTTGAAGGAGTACGGATTCCCGGTGTACGCGGCGAACGCGACTGCCAAGCAGGGGCCCGCTGAGTTCTGGCCCTGGCAGGTGAACGATTGCGTCCAGTGCGGCGGCGTGCTGGTTCGTCCGGGCGACGCCATCGTGGGCGACGACGACGGCGTGGTGGTGGTGCCGGCAACCGCAGCGCAGGAAGTGATCAACATTGCGCACCAGCGCGAAGAAGTTGAAGGCGTGATCAAGGCCCAGTTAGAAATAGAACAGTGTTCGCCCGGGAAATACTACCCGTTCAACGAAAACACCTGGAAACTCTTTGAGGAAAAGACCGGCAAAAAACCGTATCGGTGATTGATCCACCCCTCACCCGATTCGAACGCACCCAAGGGTTCGATTGTTTCCGACTCACAACCTGGAGGAATCAACATGGCTCGACTACCACTGGCATCCCGCGAAACCACCCCGGCCGGGCAGGAGGCCGCCTTCGACGAAATCACCCAGAACGGCGCGGCCGTCCCGCCGTATGGCCCCGGTTCGGTGATGACTCACGTTCCCGAGGCGAGCAAGCACGCGACCGGCCTCAATCAATACCTGCGGAACCACGCCAGCCTACCGATGAAGGCCGCCGAACTGGCGATGCTCGTGGCCGCCCGTGAGATGGATTGCCAACACATCTGGAACGCGCACGCAGCGTCGGCGCGCGATGCCGGAGTGCCGGCGGCGGTGGTGGACGCCATACGCGACGGCACATCGCTGCCGTCCCTTGCGGCCGACGAATCGGCGGTGATCAACCTGGGGCGTGAGATCCTGCAGAACCACCAGGTGAGCCGTGGAGGTTACCAGAGCGCGCTGGAGATATTCGGGCAGCAGGGAACCATCGAACTGACCCTGGTGCTGGGCAATTACACGATGCTGGCGATGGTGATCAACACCTTCGAGACCGACCTGCCGCCGAATCGCACGGAGCCTCTGCTGCAGCGAGTAACAGGCTAGCAGCCAGGGACCGGCGACAAAGAGTGGGGGCGAATGATCATTCGCCCCTACGAGTTTTTACGGTAGATCTGCACACGGTGGCGACAGGAGTCCACGACGTAGATTCGGCTTTCGTTGTCCACCGACACAGAGGTGGGTCCCCAGAACCGGGACTCAATGCGGGCCGAGGCCTCCCGGTGGTGGTCCCGCCAAGGATTCACTGACGGCGCAAGGTTCGCGACCTCCCTTGCGGCCGATTCGTCCGGGTTTGCGGCCAGATAGTCCGCAGCCCAGGTGGACACGGTGGCGTCTCCGGCCAGGATGCCGGCGACCTCGCCGTCGGGATCGAAGATCTGCACACGCTCGTTGCCCCAGTCGGCCACGTACACGAACCCCTCATGGTCCACGGCCACCGACGCGGGGCGATGGAGTTGCCCCTTGCCATCGCCGGAAACGCCCCATTGCCCGATGAAGCGACCGGAGGGAGTGAATGCCTGCACGCGGTCATTTCGCCAGTCGGCGACGAAGACGTTGCCACCGGAGTCGCAGGTCAATCCCCAAGGCGTGTTGAACTGACCGGATTGAGCGCCGAATTCGCCCCAACCGTCCAAGTATTCCCCTTCGGTGGTGAACCGCTGAACTCGATGATTCAGGCCATCGCTGATCAGCAATGATCCGTCGGGCGCGACGGTGATGGCCGCGGGCCGATTCAGTTGGCCCGGTGCGTCGCCGGGGTCTCCCCAATGCCGGATGAAGTCGCCGTCAGAATCGAAGATGTTGACACGCTGCAACGCTTCGTCCGTCACGAAGATGCGACCATCGGCAGCCCGGGCAATGTCGCTGGGCCACCAGAATTGTCCATCCTCGGTGCCTCCCGTTCCCCACTCGCCGATGTAACCCTCATCGACGGTGCAAACACAGACGCGTTTGTGTTCGAGGCGACCTATCGATTCGGGACCGCCGCGATTCAGGACGAACATCACGCCGTCATCGCCGAGGGTCAGCGCTATGGGATGGATGAATCCACGCCCCCGGTAGGCCAGGAAGCCCACCGTGTGGCTGTACGAAAAGGTTGTGGTGGTTGATGTTCCGGTGGTCATGCCAGTTGGTATTCCCGGGATGCAACGATAAGTTGCAGCATTTCGGTGACTCGCTGCTCGGCGCAGGAGACGGTATCGGAACGGTCGAATCGCACCTCGCCCCACGGCGTTGCCAGGGCGACGAGGCTGTTCAACGTGGCTTCGGATACCTCCAACATTCCCACCGCGTCGAGACAGGCCCGGGCCAGTTGTGCGGGGTCAAGCACGTCTCCGGCCGATTTCACCCGGTCGATTACGGACCGAACCCCGGGCCGCGACGTATCGCGCATTTCCGCGCCGGCGGCGTTGATCCGCTCCACAAGGTTGCCGGTGTCGATCCACTCCATGCCGGTGTGCCACCCTTCCACGGTGGGAGGGTTCAGAATTTCCTGTCCCATGAAGTTGACGTCCATGGCCAGGTTAACGATGGTCCATTCAGGTGAGCGGTGGCTACCGGCGAGTCGGGCGGTGCCACCCACCAATTCGGCAGGACTCTTCACCCGCGCCAGTCGGGCCGACCGGTCCGAGAAAAAGTCGGACATGAACATGGAACGCATCACGGCCCTGATGTCGCCCTGGGTGCGAGTGAACTCATCGGCGAGAGTGCCGATTGCCTCCTCGTCGGGGCGGTCCGAAACGAAGAACCCGTAGAGTTTGCCGGCTATGTAGTGGGCGGTGGCGGGCTGCTGGATGATTATGTCAATGATTTCCTGGCCATCGAAGTCGCCGGTGTGCCCCAGGAAAGTTTTCTCGGTGTCATCGTGGTCGTCGTCGCGGTAACGGAACTGCCAGTCGATGCGGCCATAGGGCCAGAAGGAGTCGCGGCTGGCGCGGATGCTCATGTACTCGGTGTTCTCGATGGTCCACCCGGTGAAGGAACGGGCCGCGGCCTTCACGTCGTCCTCGGTGTAGTTGCCGATGCCCATTGAGAACAGTTCCAGCAACTCGCGCCCATAGTTCTCGTTGGGAGCGTCCCTGTGGTTGTCCTTGTTGTCCAGCCAGAAGATCATGGCCGGGTCGCGGGACAATTCCAGGAGGATATCCGCAAACTTGCCGAGGCCGTTGCGCCGGAACGTGTGGGTCTGGTTGACGACCGCCTTGGCGTGGTTGAGCTTGCCGTAAGCGGTGGCAAACAGGCCGTGCCAGAAGAGGGCCATTTTCTCTTCCAGAGGCCGCCGGGTGTTGATGATCCGGTAGAGCCAGTAACCCTGGCTGCTTTCCAGAAGCATCAGGCTGTTCTGGTCAACGTGGTACCGGCGGATGAGGTCCTCGATTTCCAGATCGGGCTGCAACTCCGGATGCAGCAACTCCTCGACGGTTGCCTCGTAACCCCGTTCGACGGCCCGCTGGATTTCGGAGCGGGTGGCGCCGAACCCCGAACGCCGGAGCAGGTGGGCGATTCGGGCCGTTTCAGGATCTGAAAGTACCAGCGTGTTCGTTCCGGGTTGAGTATCCTGGGTCATGGTCATGATGTTTTCCTGAACATTGATGCTCGCGACTGGTGAAGCCCGGTGGTGATGGCTACATCAGGTTCCAGCGAGGGTTGGCGTCCACCAGTTCTCGGAGGTAGTCGACGAGCCAGGGGCGGACTTCCTCGGCCATGTAGAAGGTCGGCGCGATCAGTTCCGACTCATCGGAGATGATGCCTTCCTCGATGCAACGGGTGGCAACATCGGTGCCGGGCATCACGCTCACACCGACGCGGAGGTTGGCGAGGGACGGCGTGAGACCACGGAGGAACTCTAGCTTGTTTTCCACCGATTCGCGGGTTTCGCCGGGTTCGCCAAACTGTTGCGATATGGTGTAGTGGAGGTCGCCGGCTTCGCACAGGTTGGTGGTCTCTTTCAGGGATGCGTAGCGCGAGGTGTCGTTGTCGCCCTCGTGGGGGTCGCCGCCGCGCGTGCCGCCCATCATCACCAGTCCACAACCGGCCTGCTTCATCATTCCGATGAGCTCGGCGTCGCACGCATAGGGCGCCAGGCAGGTGTTCCAGCGCACTTTGACCTCGGCTTCCATCAGTGCATTGCACAGTTCCTTGGCGTGTTCCAGGGGCACATTGAAGCAGTTATCCACGAAGAAGATTTTCTTCAACCCGTACCGTTCGGTGACTTCAGATACTTCCTCAACCACCTCATCGATGGGTCGTATAACACGCCAAGCGCCCTCCGGCGTGCGGATGTCGTCAGCTGACGTGGGGTAATAGAAGCCACCCAACTTGGTGAGGACGCTGACGCCGAATCCGGCCTTGGCGTACCTGGGCATATCAAGGTCGTCTAGGCTCGGGCGGCTGCCGAAGTCGGAGGAGCACCGCATGCCGTTGTACACCAACTCACCGTTTTCGCGATACAGCAGTCCTGTCATGCCACGATGGTCAGGTTCGCCGATCTCGATGCGACTGGCGAGGTCGGCGAAACTCTCGCCGGCATCCCCGGCCAGGCCGAAATCGGGTTGAACGAAATCGAAGACCTGGGTGGGCATGATGCTGAACGCCGGGCCACCGCACACGATGGTTGCACCTGAAATGGAGCGAATCCGTTCGATAACGCTCCTGGTGATGGGCAGTTGCCACTGGGGGTCAACGTAGCTGTGGTTGCTGAGGTTGCGTATGGAGATGCCGACCAGTTCAGGATTGAAGTCGCGCACGGTCTGCTCGACCTCGTCCAGGTAGTTTTCGCTGGCGAACATGAGGTCAACCAACTTGACCTCATGGCGGGAGCGGTCCAGATGGCCGGCAACGTAGGCCAACCCGATTGGAATCGGCTGAGCGCGCATACGGCTCATGACGCGGTTGTGACGGTTGGTGGCAATCAGCAGGATTCGCATCGGAAGTTCCCCCTCGGAGCGGCAGGTACGACACCCATATTCGCCCCGATTGTACACCAAGCCGTACGAATAGACTACGCACCGCCAGGAGCGTCTCCGGGGCCGTTGGGTTCGTGCGGCAGTTGGTCGCCTGGGGACACGTTTTCCAACTGCGCCAATCCGGCGATTGCCCATTCGCGGCGCGTGTAGGTAAGGACCCGATAGGCAGCGGCGGTCAGGGGCGCGGCCAGCAAGGCGCCGAGGAACCCCAGGAATAGCCCGAATATCGCCAACGCCAGTATGACCGCCAACGGGTGCAATCCCAACGCCTGGCCCTGCAGCCTTGGCACGATCAACGTGTTCTGCAAGATTTG
The DNA here is from genome assembly GCA_963668585.1 of Dehalococcoidia bacterium. Lineage (GTDB taxonomy): Bacteria > Chloroflexota > Dehalococcoidia > Lucifugimonadales > UBA3495 > Bin87. The sequence goes on from OY764869.1 coordinate 3,483,572, forward strand.
CACGATGAGATACACGGCGATGAGAAATGGCAACTTGGTGAAGTCCACCAGGGCGACAACCAAACCGGCCACGACGATGAACACGGTGGCCCCGACAATTGGCACCAGTTCGGCAAGCCCGGCCAACAACCCCAGCGGAAGAGCCAACGGCACTCCCATCAGCCACAGCGCCAACCAGACCACGATGCCAACCACCAAACCCAACAGCAGTTGCATCCTGATGTACGCGCCGATGGACTCGCCGGCGAGACGGGAAATTTCGGCCAGGTCTTCGCGCAACGGCCCGGGCAGAAGTCGTTTCGCCCCGCGGCCCAAGGTCGAGGGTTGGTACAGAAGATAAAACAGGATGATTGGAGAGGCGGCCAGGCCGACAACCTGCGCGATGCCGCTCTGGGCCACGCGAGACACTCGCTGCAGAGCGGCGATGCCAGCGTTGAACAGGGCCGACCGCAGTTCAATGAGCCTGGGATCAACGATTTCCTGGATGTTCGACGGGACGCGACCACGATAGACGCTCTGCAATTCCTCCCACACCATCCTACCCTCAGCGAGGATGCCGGGGGCGCGTTCGGCGAGGGTTATCGAACCGTCCACGAGGCGGAAGATGCCCAAAGCCACGAGGACCAGCACGGCAAGGATCACGACCGCCGTGGCCAAACCCGCGGCGGCGGCGCGAGCAGGGTTCGGCCATCGCCGGCCCCAGGGGGTGCGATCGGAAAGTCTCACCAGCGGCATCAACAGGTAGGCGACCACACCGCTGAGCAGGAATGGCAGGAGGGTTCCGAGCAGTTGCCAGGCGACGACCAGCGCCCCGATTGCCAGGATCACCGACAGCGCCAGACGCAGGCGGCGGCGGGAAACAGGTGATAGATCAGGCATCATCGTTATTCTGGGTGAACGAATGACCCGGGGCCAAACGAAGGTCTGCTTAACAAAGGCCGATGCCTATGCTAACCTGCTAATCATGATGAGCATAGTACGATATTTCAACAAAAAATCTCCATTGATAACTGGCGCTGGATCGATTGCATCAGTTCTCCTCCTGCTTATCGTCGTATTCGCGGTGTCTTGTGGCTCTGATGCTCAGGATCCGAACGGTTCCGGGACCGCAGCAGAGTCTGCCGGCAGCGGCACCACCGTCGAGACCGTTTATGATTTCCCGATCAACTTTTACCAGGGCCAGGGGATCGTAGGCGGCGAAACCGTTCCGCTTTCGGAGTTGCGCGGGCAGCCGATTGTGCTGAATTTCTGGGCGGGTTTGTGCCCGCCCTGCCGAGCGGAAATGCCCGAGTTCCAGCACTTCGCTGATGAATACTCGGGTCGGGCGCTGGTGGTCGGTGTGGATTTGGGACAATTTTTCAGCCTTGGCAACCAGGAAGACGCCATCGAGTTGCTCAACGAACTGTCGGTCACGTACCCGGCCGGGTTCACGGATGACGCGGCTGTCGTCAGAGAGTTGGCAGTGTTGGCATTGCCGGCCACACTCTTCATCAACGACGACGGCAGCCTACATCGCAAGTGGCAAGGCATATTGAACGGGGATAAACTGGCGGAGATTACCGACGAAATGCTGGCGCAGTAGCGTCAAGCGGGGGATTTGAGGATGCCTGAAGAGACAATCACTTTCGGATGCAATCTCACCGTGGATGGCTATTGGGACATCGGGGAGTTTGCGCGCCGGGCCGAGGATCTGGGCTTTGATCGCGTGACGGTGGGAGAACACATCATGGACGGCAACCCGCCACGGCCTACTATGATGGGGATACCGGCCATGGCGGCCGCCGCCGGAGCAACCACGCGCATCCGTGTGCTCACCGGAATCGTGATTGCGCCCCTCTATCACCCGGTCATGCTGGCGAAGATGGTGTCCATCCTGGACCAGATTTCCGACGGGCGGCTGGACTTCGGCATCGGCATCAGCGGCCAACGGGATACCCAGGCTGAATTCGACGCCCTTGAAATTCCAGTAAATACGCGAGGCCGTCGCACTGACGAAATCCTGCGCGTGATGAAGGAATTATGGACCAGGGAAGGAGTTTCTCACAACGGAAGGTTCTTCAAATTCGACGATGTCACCCTTCTGCCGAAACCCCTGCAACAACCCTATCCGCCCATCTGGGTGGCGGGACGCAGCGAGGCCGCGATACGCCGGGCCGCAGTGGCCGGCGACGGTTGGTATCCCTACCTGTTCACACTGAACCGGATCCGGCGCACCAACGAAAGCGTACGGGAGATGGCGGAACATTCCGGCCGGGACCTCGACGGCTTCCACTGGGGCTTGAACCAACCGACCGCCATTGACGACGATCCGGACCGCGCGTTGGAAACCGCAGTGGCCCATGTTGGGCAGCGGTACGTCACGCCGGATCGCAGCGCCGAAGACATCGCCCGCGCGCTGTGCGTCACCGGCAATGCGGAAGATTGCGTTGGGGCCATCCACGAACGCATCGATGCCGGTGTCAGGGATTTCGTGTTCGGTTTTCTTGCCGGTGAACCGGAGGACTATTTCCGCCAGATGGAGATGTTTTCCAGGCGTGTTTTGACCCAGTTCAAGTGACGATTGAACCGCCGGTGCGGTTATAATGCTCCCAGACTGGAAGACGGTGATCGTCGCGCTATGGGCGCCGGCGTTGGCGGGTACAGTGGCGGCAGCGGTTACCTGGCTGGTGTGGTATTTCACAGCGGCACCCTGCGCTTCGGAACACATAAGCCAAATGGCCTGTGAGCCTGGAGCGCCAGCCAACTACATATCACCCGGGGTGCTGCATCATTGCGTCATCCACGCCAGCATCGCGATCACCATCATCGGAGGTTCTGACCTGATGCTTTTCCTGCGCGAACGCCACCGCAACAACCAGATGATGGATATCATGAAGTCCGCGCTTGAGGAAGCAGCGGAGGGGCGGCGTGTGGCCGAAGAGCGCGCAGCCGAGGAACGCCGTTGGGCCGAGGAGCGGGCGGCCGAGGAACGCAGGAATGCGGCCGCCGAACGCCAGGCTTTTCTCGACGCTCTGAACAAACTCACCGAAGCGATCGTCCAAAATGGCCAGGCGCAACGGTAAGACGGTTGCGCCGGAACCAGCAAGGATTCATACATGAAGTTCGGCATTTACAGTTCCATAGCCGATCCACCGGCCGGTGAAAATCTGGCGCTGCGGATTGACGAGGTGGTGGCCGAAGCGAAAATGGCGGAATCTGTGGGTTTCGATTCCTGCTTCTTCGGCGAGCATCACCAGGACAAGGACGGTTTTCTGCCCTCTCCGCTGATCGTGTCGGCGGCGGTGGCAGCGCAGACTACGACGCTGAACCTGGGCACATCGGTTATCCTGCTGCCGTTGCACCACCCGGTCAAAATGGCGGAGGATGTAATCACGCTGGACATCGTGTCACGGGGCCGTTTCATCCTGGGGGTTGGTTTGGGCTATCAACCCGTGGACTTCCGGACGTTCGATATTCCCATTGGGCAGAGAGTCAGCCGATTCGAGGAAGAGATCGAGATAATCCGCCAGTGTTGGAGTGGTGAGCGGTTTGATTTCTCCGGTGAACACTTCAATCTGGAAGACATCACCATCCGGCCGAACCCGTACTCCGACCCCTCGCCGCCACTGTGGATTGGAGCCAGCAGGATCCCGGGCGCGCGGCGCGCCGGACGCATCGCGGACGGTTTTGTGGCCGGCCCCAGCACCGATCTGGAAAGCACCATCGCACTGACCAGGGCGTACCAGCAGGCCGCCGAAAACGCCGGACGAGAGCAGGTGACCTGCCTCATGCGGGATGCGTGGGTTGCGCCGACTCGAGCGGAAGCAGAACGAGTCTATGGGCCTGAGGTCATCGACGCCTACAAGTACTACTGGCGAAACGGCCTGAACGAGTTCCGGCGATACAACGAAGAATCTCAGATCAACATCGACAATCTCGGCCCCGACCGCGTGATCCTGGGAGACCCCCAGGAAGTGGTGGACGATTTCCAACGCTGGAGCGAGGCGACGGGCGCCGACTACTTCCTGCTCCGACTGCGCCACGCGCATTCCGGCGGCCCGCCGCACGAGCGCATCATGGAAGCGATCCAGATGTTTGGCGAGGAAGTAATTCCAAACTGCCAATAATCAACAGGTACGATCACAGCCAACCCAGGAGGACACGCCATGCCCAGATTCCCCACCGCAAGCCGGGATTCCATTCCCCAGGAACAGGCCGCCGCCTTCGATGCGATAGTGTCCTTGCGCAACGGCGTCGTTCCCGAAATGGGGCCGGTTGCCGTCCAGCTTCACGTGCCGGAAATCGCCCAGCGCGGCGAGGTGCTGCGAGATTATCTCCGCGACGGCGGTTCCTCGCTACCCAGGAACATCCAGGAGTTGGCGATGCTGACCACGGCGCGGGAGATGGACTGCCAGTTCATCTGGCACGCCCACGCCGCGGCAGGACGCCGAGAGGGCCTCAGCGACGCGCTGGTTGACAACCTTCGGGACAAGAAAGACCTGCCAGATCTGTCGGCAGCGGAATCCGCCGTGATCAACTACGGCCGGGAGTTCTTCCGGACGCGGCGGGTATCACAGACCACCTTCGACGCGGCGCTTGGAGAGTTCGGAGAGCGCGGCCTGATTGAATTGACGAATCTGATGGGCTACTACTCGGTGCTGGCGTTCAACATCAACGCTTTTGAGCAACTGCCGCCGGCCTCGGACGAACCGTTTCTTCCCGTTTAGGGGCGATCTCGTGGCCGAGAAAATCTACATACGCAACGCCAGTGGGGCGCTGGAGCCTGTCACGGAGCAACCCTTCGAAACGGAGGCTATCCTCGAAGAACTGGTTGCCCAGCACCCGGAGTTACTGGCCGGTGATCAGATGCGGCCTGATGACCCGCTGCGTTGGATTCTCATCAAGCCCCAGATGGAGATTGAAGGGTGGGCAGTTGACTTGCTTCTTGTTGACCAACATTCCTACCCGACACTGGTTGAAGTAAAACGGGGTTCCAATCGCGAAATCCGCCGCACCATTGTAGGCCAGATGCTAGATTACGCCGCCACTGCCGCGAGTGTCTGGTCTGGTCGCGACATGCGTCGGATTTTCGAAGAGCACTCTGACGGCTCTGACGATGAAATTAGCAATCTGTTGCAGGCTAACGACGAAGCGGATATTGACGCTTTCTGGGAACAAGTTGCAACGAATCTGGCCGCCAGTAGATTGCGTCTTCTCTTCGTTGCCGACGAAATACCTGCCGAATTGGAGCGGGTGGTCAAGTTCCTGAATGAGCAGACGCGAGACAACCTTGAGGTGCTGGCAGTTGAAGTCAAGCAGTACCCGGGCCAATTCGGCGATGCTCTGGTGTCGCGTGCAATCGGTCAAGTTGACACCCCGAGCGGCGGTAATGTCAGAAGCCCGAATTTGAGCCGCGATGAACTGCTCGACGCACTCCGTCCGGACGTGCGTAAGGCGATGCTTTCGTTACTTGACGCCGTCACGAATGCCGGTGGAGAGTTGCGTTACAGGAGAACTGCCATCACGGTGAGGGGGCACAGTTCCAAATGGCCGGGTCCGCTATATCTAGCCCGGTTTTATGTAACTGGCGGGGGCCGGTTCGAGTTTACAGTCGATTACGTTGATGGCCTTCCCGAAGAATTGCGGACGTTCCAGAAAGGGTATGTAGGCGAATTCAGCAGCGACGATTTCATATCGGCCTACAACGGTAAGGTGGGTGAAGGGTGGGCGGTCAATTCCGATAATTTTGTTAAGAACATTGATTTGTTGACTGGCCGACTGTGCTCTGCCTTGTCGGAACTGGCCAAGCCGTGAACGGGCCCTATACCGATGGATTCACTAATTGCGACCGCCCTTGATACCGCCCGCGCGCGGGGCGCGGCGTACGCGGATATCCGCCTGGTGTCCAACCGCGAACAGCGCATCGTGGTGCGCAACGGCGTGGTGGAGACCATGACCGCCGATGAATCGGCCGGGTTGGGGATTCGCGCGCTGTACGATGGCGCCTGGGGGTTCGCGTCCACGCGGGACCTGACCATTGCGGGCGCTGACCTGGCGGCCGGACAAGCGGTACAGATTGCCCGGGCTTCCGCCAGCCAGAACGGCGCCGGCGCCAGCGTGGAGGTGTTACTGGGCACCCCGGTATCCAGCCAGGGAAGCTACAGCACCAACATCAGCGTTGACCCTTTCACCATTGCGCTGGAGGACAAACTCGCCCTGCTGCTGGCCGCGGACGCCGAGATGGCAAGCGTCCCCGAGGTCAGCGCGCGCATGGGGAACCTGGTATTCATCCGCGAAGACCGCACCTTTGCCAACACCGAAGGCGCGCTAGTCACGCAAACCATCTACGAAGCCGGCGGTGGCGTCCAGGCAACCGCCGTCGGACACGGCGAGACGCAACGCCGCTCGTACCCGCAATCCCACGGACGGCAGCAGGGCTGCGCGGGTTGGGAGTATGTGGTCGCCATGGACCTGGCGGGCAACGCGCGCCGGATCGCCGAGGAAGCGGCGGAACTGCTGACCGCTGATGCGTGCCCTGCCGACGTTTCCACCGATCTGATAATCGACAGCAGCCAATTGGCGCTGCAAATCCACGAATCCTGCGGCCACGCCGTGGAACTGGACCGGGCGTTGGGCGACGAGGCGGCGTTTGCCGGCACCTCATTCCTGACCCCTGATCTTCTGAACGGGTTTCAGTACGGGTCGGAGCAGGTCAACATCACCGCAGACAGCACCAGCGACACCGGTTTGGGCACTTTCGGCTGGGACGACGAAGGACTGCCGGCGCAGTCCACCGACATCATCCGCAACGGGGAGTTCGTGGGGTATCTGATGTCCCGGGAATCCGCGACACGTTTGGGCTTGCCATCGAACGGTTGTATGCGGGCGTCGTCGTGGAATCGAATTCCGCTGATCCGCATGACCAACGTGAGCCTGCTGCCGGGCACGTGGACGCTGGACGACCTGATAGCGGATACCGACGACGGGATCTACCTGGAAACCAACCGATCCTGGTCGATTGACGACCGCCGGTACAACTTCCAGTTCGGCACGGAAGTGGGACGCGAGATCAAAAACGGCAAGTTGGGCCGCCTCCTTCGCAACTGCACCTACACCGGCATCACGCCGGAGTTCTGGCGGAATTGCGACGCGGTATGCGACGCTCAGCATTGGCAACTTTGGGGTACGCCCCGCTGCGGCAAGGGTCAACCCGGCCAGATCGCCCATACCAGCCACGGCGCAAGCGCCTCTCGCTTCCGCAACGTGCGGGTTGGCGTGATGCGGTAACTCGGTATCGCCCGTTCATGCTAGGCCAGGATCAAATACGCCGGTTGCTGCTCGACGCCCTGCGCCACTGCCCGAACGGCGCCGATGCCGACATATACCTGACGGCAACCGAGCAGGCCCTGACCCGTTTCGCCAACAACCGCATCCATCAGAACGTCGCGCACCGGGACGCTGTGGCGCACGTCCGGGTCGCCATCGGCCGGCGACAGGGCCGTGCCGTCACCAATAACCTCACCGACGAGGGTTTGGCCGACGCCGTGAGGCAGGCCTCCGAATACGCGCCGTTGATGCCCGAAGACCCTGACTTCCCCGGACTGCCGGAGCCATTGCCGGCGGAATCGGTGGCCGCCTACGACCGCGCCACCGCAGGCTGCGACGCCGACCAACGGGCCGCCACGGTGGGAATGGTCTGCCGAAAAGCCGGCGCAATAGCGCTGGACGCTGCGGGATTCTGTCGCACCGGCGAAACCGAATTGGCCGTCGCCAGCACGCGAGGCGCAGACGCCTACCACGTCGGTTCGTTTAGCGGCCTGCTCATCACCGCCCGCAGCAACGATTCGGCGGGTTGGTCCAAGGGCGGCGGATGGCGCATGACCGAAGTTGACGTGGAATCCCTGGCCGACGAAGCCATCGACAAGGCGGTGCGCGGTCGCAATCCACAGGATCTGGAACCGGACGAATACCCGGTGGTTTTGGAACACTACGCCGTGGACGACATGCTGGAAGCGTTGAGTTTCTACGGCATGGGCGCCCACATGGTACAGGACGGCCGCAGTTGGATGACCGACGTGGGCGGGCAGCCAGCGATGAGTCCGACGGTGTCGATCTGGGACGATGGGCTGGATCCGGCAGGCTGGCCGGTGCCTTTCGACGCCGAGGGTGTGCCTCGGCGGCGGGTGGAAATCGTGGGCAATGGCGTGGTTCGAGGGCCGGTCCACAACCATTACACGGCAGCCAAGGCAAGCGGAGCATCCACCGGACACCAACGGGGCGCAACCGGAGGACCCACGGCGACCAATCTCTTCATGCGACCGGGAGACCAGACCACAGAGCAATTGATCGCATCGGTGAAACGCGGCCTGTACATCACCCGTTTTTATTACACTCGACTGGCGCACAACCGGGGCTGCGTGATGACCGGCATGACGCGGGATGGGACGTTTTTGATCGAGAATGGCGAGATAACCACGCCGATCAAAAACCTGCGGTTCACGCAGAGTTACGTGGAGGCGCTGGCAGGCTGCCAGGCGCTTTCCAGCCGGGCACGTCTGAACCTCAACGAGGCGGGAGTGGCGATGCACGTGCCGGCGGCGTTGCTGGCTGGCTGGCGTTTCACGGGACAGACAGTTTAGGCGGGATCACCAATCGCCGCCCAACCACGGAGTAGAGGGGAAATATGGAAGACCTGAACAACGACGAAATCCGAGCGTTGGCCAAGGCGGTGGGCTTGCCGCTGGAGGAACCTGAACTGAGCCAGGTCACTCACAGTTTGAACGCGATGCTGGAGGAAATGGACGCCATCAACCCGTCCGGGTTCAACCTTGAAGAATACGTTGCGGTGGTGCAGACCGCCGATCTGGAGGTGGCAGAATGACCGTCGCCAATATTCCATTTTTATCCGCCACTGAACTGGCCGCTGCCATCCATTCCCGCGACGTTTCAGCAACGGAGGCCGTTGACACCTACCTGGAACGCATTGATGCGGTGGGAGACCGGTTGAACGCGTACATAACCGTGTGCGCCGAAGAAGCCCGCGCGGAGGCCAAAAAACTGGATGACGAGGCTGCCGACGGTAATTTCCGTGGCCCGCTGCACGGGGTGCCGGTGGGCATCAAGGACCAGATACACACCGCAGGCATCCGGACCACCGATGCCTCCAAGATTCGCGCAGACTACGTGCCAGGAACCGACGCCACGGTCGTCGCCAGGCTCAAAGCCGCGGGGGCCGTGATCATCGGAAAAACCAACATGAGCGAGTTCGCGCTCGGCGACCCCATCAGCAGTTGGTTCGGACCCGCCCGAAATCCCTGGGACACGGCGCGAAACCCCGGCACTTCGAGCACCGGCAGCGGTTCCGCCACCGCCGGATTCCTCTGCGCCACCTCGTTGGGAGAGGACACCGGTGGGTCCATTCGCGGCCCCGCCGCCAACTGCGGTCTGGTGGGTATTCGCCCAACCTGGGGCCGCGTCAGCCGGGCCGGCGTTGACGGCGCCAGTTGGTCAACGGACACCATAGGTCCAATCTCGCGAACCGTCGCCGATTGCGCTCTCACGCTGGGCGTCATCGCCGGCCACGACCCGAAAGACCGTTACAGCCGGCCGGAAGCGGCGCCGGACTACCTGGACAGCCTCGACCGTGGCGTGGCCGGTCTGCGCATCGGGGTTGTGCAAGAGTTGATGGGTGGACATGGCCTGAACCTGAACGAACAGACCCGTGAAGCGGTGGCCGCTGCGGTGGAAGTCTTCCGGGAACTGGGCGCGGAAATTGTCCCGGTCAGTTTGCCGATGGCCCCGCTGACCGGACCCATCGTGCGCACCATAACCAGCACCGAGCGGGTCAGCCTGAACCCTGAATGGCTCCGTGAGCGCGCGGAGGATTATCATCCCAACACGCGGGTTGCCTTCGCCGTGGGCAACCTCATTCCCGGTCAGGTCTATTACAAGGCTCTCAAACTGCGCGCGATGGTGCGGCGCCAGGTCATCGACACGTTCCGCAACGTCGATCTTCTGCTGCAACCGACGTCCACCGGGCCGGCCGGACTTCTTGCGGACGAACCGGCGGTGGTGACCAATAAAGAAATGGCCGTGGCCGCGTTGCGGGAGGGCAGTTTCCGGGGGCTTTACAGCCTGAGCGGATGCCCGGCGTTGAGCATTCCCTGCGGATTCACCGGCGATGGCGAGGGAGCATTGCCGCTAGCCCTGCAAATCGGCGGGCCCCATCTCGGCGAGGCGGTGATACTGCGGGCGGCCTACGCCTACGAGCAGGCGACTCCGTGGCGGACGCGCAGACCACCCGAACTGTGAGCGTTGGGCTGCCAATCATGAAGTCGCAATCGCAACGTCATGCGCCGGCGTAACACGCGGTGAAACACCATAGTCTCATCAGGCTCGCCCGGATTCGCTACCGATCAGGGCGAGCGATGTTTGCCAGGAATAAATGATGAAACGAGCGATAATATTCGCGTACCGCCTCACCCTAGCAACGCTGGCAGCGCTGCTCATCGGCCTCGCGTGCCAACCGGTGGAAGATGTGAACGCTCCTTCCGCAGACGCAGGGCAAACGGAGACGGCGCCGAAATCCGCTCAGCCCGATGAAATCGGAGGGATGGCGGGAATTTCAGACAATGAAATCCTGTTCGGGCAGTCCGCAGCCTTCACCGGTCCGGCCCAGGAATTGGGCGACGGGATGAAGTTGGGAATAGAAGCCGCATTTCATGAAGCCAACCAGGATGGCGGCGTGCACGGTCGCCAGTTGAAACTGGAATCAATGAACGACGCGTACGAATCCGATTTCGCGTTGTCCAACACACTGCGGCTGATCGAAAACAGCGAAGTGTTCGCACTGATTGGCGCCGTCGGCACGCCCACCGCTAAGGCCGCGTCGCCGGCGGCGGACGCCGCTGGGGTGCCCTTTATTGCGCCATTCACCGGAGCGGAATTTTTGCGCGATCCCGACTTGGACAACGTGCTCAACGTGCGGGCTTCGTACTACCAGGAAACGGAGGAAATGGTAGAGCGCCTCACCAAGGATTTGGGCATCACGAGGATCGCCGTTTTTTACCAGGACGATTCGTTCGGTGAAACGGGCCTTGAAGGCGTGCGACTGGCACTGGACCGGCGCGGCCTAATACCGCTGGGAGCATGGAATTACCCACGAAACACCATAGCCGTGAAATCGTCAACGCTGAAAATTGCGGAGGCCGACCCCGAAGCGGTGATCATGATTGGATCCTCCGCTCCGGTCGCCAGGGCCATCGAGTTATTGCGTCGCGATGTCGACCCGATATTCATGGCGGTGTCGTTCGTGGGCAGCGAAGCGCTGGCAAAGGACTTGGACAATGAGGAGGGTAGCGTTTACGTCACGCAGGTGGTTCCGCTGCCTTTTGACCCGTCGATCCCGGTGGTGGGCAGATACCATGCGGCCTTGTCAAATTACGATCCCAATGCGGCGCCCGGGTTTGTTTCATTGGAGGGTTATTTGGCCGGACGACTGGCAGTCGCCGGACTTGAAGCCTGCGGTCGGGACCTCAGCCGCCAATGCTTCCTGGACGCGCTGCGAAACGCCGGAGAAATCGACATCGACGGCATGACCCTTCACTACGGCCACGGAGACAACCAGGGGTCTGAAGCAGTATTCCTGACCGAGATCGGCGCCGAAGGGAATTACCGCCAAATAAACAGCCTGGAAGACAAACCCTGATACCAGCGCGTCATGCCAAATCGCGCACAGCCTCTGGCGGTTTGGGAGTGACGAAGCGCGGCATTGGGGAGCCATCGGCGACCGCGTTGAGATGGGTAAATTCACGCTAATGACCGGAAACGTGAGCCCATACGGCCTGGATCGTGTTTTCGCACAAACTTTTCACAAATAATTCACATAACGTGTGGGCTATGTACAGACACGGTTTGTTGAATCATGCTAGCCTTCGTTCAAATTGCTGGCGAGGGCATGATAATGAAATTGACCAATATATTGGTTATACGTCTCCTCTCCATGATGGTGGCAACGGCCATGCTCGGAGTGATGCTGGGGGTGGGTTGCGCTTCCGCGCAGAGCCCCGCCTCAACGGCTAACGAAGAAGCCGTTCCGATGCCGCCGCCGGCGGAGACCATTGAAGAAGAGGTCCCCGGTGTCCCCGGGATTTCGGACAGGGAGATCCTGTTCGGCCAGTCCGCTGCGTTCACCGGCCCCGCGGGCCAAATGGGCAATGAGATGCGCGTGGGCATACAGGCGGCATTCCACGAGGCCAATGAGGCGGGAGGCATCCACGACCGCGAACTCAAACTCCATGCGCTGAACGACATTTACGAGACAGATTTCGCGTTCGCCAACACCCAGAGGTTGATCGAAAAGGACCAGGTGTTCGCCCTGATAGGCGCGGTCGGAACGCCCACGGCCAAGGCAGCATCCCCGGTGGCGAGCGCAGCCGGCGTGCCCTTCATCGCCCCGTTCACCGGCGCCGAGTTTCTGCGCAATCCCGAGTTGAACAACGTGCTCAATCTGCGCGCCTCCTATTACCAGGAGACAGAGGAAATGGTTGCGCGTCTCACGGAAGATTTGGGGATCACACGCATCGCAGTTCTGTGCCAGGACGATTCTTTCGGTGAAACCGGCATCGAAGGTGTGCGACTGGCATTGGAACGGCGCGGGCTGGAACCCGTAGCTTCCGGGCATTATCCCCATGGCACGACCGCAGCAAAAACGGCGGCGCTTGAGATCACACAGGCCAATCCAGAAGCGGTTATCATAATCGGCTCTCACGCACCGGTCGCCAAAACGATCCAGTTGGTGCGGGGACAGGCGAATCCAGTGTTCATGGCGGTGTCATTCGCCGGCAGCAACGCGCTCGTTGACGCATTGGGCGAGCATGGCAATGGGGTGTATGTCACCCAGGTTGTGCCCCTTCCCGACGATACCAGCATCCCGGTGGTTGACCGGTATCAGTCGGCGCTGTTCGCGTATGAACCCAACGCGGAGCCCGGGTTTGTGTCGTTGGAGGGATACCTGGCCGGACGATTGGCAATCGCGGCCCTGGAGCGGTGCGAGGCCGACGTCACCCGCGAATGTTTCCTGGCCGCAGCCCGCAAACATTCCACACTGGACATTGACGGCATGGAGCTAAAATACGGACCCGGCGACAATCAGGGTTCCGATGCCGTTTTCCTGACCGTGATCGGCACCGACGGAAGGTATCACCAGGTGGATCAGATGGGTGGCGAGTACTGACGGTCGATGGCCGCTGCGCCCACGGATTGATACTGGCTGCCGCCACCGCCAGGGCTGTTCCTACTGCGGCAGCGTCGATACGTGGATCGCCGCCGCACGCCTCGGCGCTGCTGGCGACACTCCCCATGCCGGCCGATGGCATGGGGAGATTGTCCTACGTTCAGGCTTCGTACACGGTGTGTCCGCCGACGATGGTTCGCTGCACGGGGATGTCCTTGATCCCGAAGGGATCGAAGGCGGTGGGGTCCTGCTCCAAAACCACCAGATCCGCGAGTTTGCCCACCTCAATGCTGCCCTTCAGGGATTCCTCGAAGGACGCGTACGCTCCGTTGATGGTGTAGATGCGGAGGGCATCCTCCACCGGGATACGCTGGTTGGTTCCCCACTCCCGTCCCTCGCTGTCGGTACGGGTGACGCAGCTTTGGATACCCATCAGCGGCTCGAATGGACCGGGCGGGTAATCGGTGGCGCCGGTTGACACCACCCCGTAGTCCATGAACGAACGCTGAGCGAACATCCATTGCAGGCGTTCCTGACCGTAGAACTGCATCTTCTCGCCATGGTAATACACGTAGGTGCAGAAGGGGGTCGCGACGGCGCCCAGGGTATTCATACGCGTCAGCAGGTCTGGGTTGACCAGCGTGCAATGTTCCAGACGGTGGCGTGGATCAGGCCGGGGATGCGCCGACTGCGCAGCTTCGTAGGCTTTGAGCGCCAAGTCAATCGTGGAATCGCCGTTGGCGTGGATGCAAACCTGGAACCCCGCGGCGTGCATCTCCATCACGTTTTCAGCGATTTCCTCTTCGGTCATGGTGAGGATGCCATGGTCGCAACAACTGCCAACGTACGGCTCGGAAAGGTACGCTGTCCTCGAGGCGATCGCGCCGTCGGCCACCATTTTGATGCCGCCGATACGCAGCCGATCATCGCCCATGCCCGACTTGATCCCAGCGTCTCTCAGCGCCGGGAAGTAGCGGTACCACATGAGGGCATACACCCGCAGGCTGAGGTCTCCCGAATCCCGACCCTCCTGGTAGGTGCGGAGTTCATAATCGGTGACCCGCGCGTCGTGGACGCTGGTGAGCCCCGCGCGGTTCAGCATGTCGCAGATCACGCGCAGTCCTTCGCGCCGAGTGTCTGCGGACTCCACCGGGAGTTGATTTTCGCGCAGGTCATCGGAGGCGCGTTCATAGATCACACCGTCGAGGCGGCCGGTGTCGGGGTTGCGACCCAGACGGCCGCCGGGCGGATCGGCGGTTTCATCGTTGAAACCCGCCCGTTCCAGCGCCAGGGTGTTTCCGTAGTACACGTGGCCGGCCCGGTGCGCGACCAGTATGGGATGATCCGCGCTGACGGCGTCGAGGTCCTCGCGGCGCAAAAAGCGGTTCTCCGCCGTCTTGGTGTCGTCGAACTTGAACCCCTGCACCCATTCGCCGGGCGACGTGACGGCGACGCGTTCCCGCAAAGCCGCCTGAATGTCGGAAATGGACGGAAGGGAGCAATCGGCGGCCATCACATGGCGCGTGCCGCTGCTCAGGACGTGGATGTGCGCGTCAATGAAACCCGGCAGGACGGTCTGACCCGGCATTTCGAGTATCCTGGTGTTCGGGCCGATCAGCGTTTCCACGTCGGAATCGCTGCCGACGCCAATGAACCGTCCATCCCGCATGGCGACAGCGGTGGCGCGGGGAAGGTTTGGATCAATGGTGATGATGTTGGCGCGCCGAATAACGGTGTCGGCGTGGTAATTGGCCATTACAACCTTGCTCCTTATGCATCCGGGACGATTGCCACATGGACGCTGGGGACGCCGGCTTCGCCGCTCAACGTTGCCAGCGCCCGTTCGGCCTGTTCGATTGGGAAGCTATGCGTATGCAGTCGTTCCATGGGGAATTTGCCAGAGTGGATGGTGTCCACCGCGCGGCGGAAGGCCGAATACTCGACGCCCAGGACGCCCCGCAACGTCACCTTCTTCCAGATTATGTCATCCGGAGAGAGGCCATCGAACGCGCGTCGCCCCTTGAGTCCGGCCAACACCACGGTGCCGCCCGGCTTGACCATGCGGATGGCCTGGTTGACTGCTTCCACCGCGTAGGGCGTGGTATCAACCACACAGTCCACGCCGGCGCCGTCGGTGGCGGCCAAAATGCGTTCAACCGGGTCCTCTCCGTCAACGTTGATGGCGATGTCCGCGCCCATATCACGGGCGAGGGCCAGTTTGTGTTCATCCCGCCCCAGGCCGGTGATGGCAACCATCCCTGCTCCGGATTCCCTGGCGGCAATGGTGCAGCAGATTCCGCGCTGTCCTGACCCCAGGACCGCCAGCGTTTGCCCCGGCTGCAGACCGGTGGCGTCCACGCCCCACGCGAAACCTGCGCCCAACGGGTTGAACATCACGGCCACCGCAGGGTCGAGATCGCCATCCATGGGAAACACGACAGAGCCGGCCGGCAGGTAGAGATATTCGGAATAACCGCCCCATAGTCCCGGGTCCCGGTCGAGTCCCGTCTGGCCGAAACCGCCGGCGGTGGGACAGGGGTCGGCGCCTCCTGCCTCGCACGCGGCACACCGGCCGCAGCGATACCCGGAACGCACGGCCACCCGGTCGCCGATGTTGACGCCCCATCGTTCGGCAGCCCGAGCGCCGATGGCGGCAATCCGTCCCAGGGGTTCATGCCCCAGGATGATGGGATATGGAATGTCCAGATCGCCGCGGAACCATTCGTAGTCGGTGCCGCAGATTCCGGTTGCTTCGATGCGAACGATGGCTTCGTCGTCGCCAATGTCTGGTATGTCCAGCCGCCGCAGTTCCATCACGTTGGGCGCGGTGGTCACGGCAGCTAGAGATTGTTGTGGCAGGGTGGTCATGGATGCCTCACTTGGCAGTGTAGCCGCCGTCGATGACGAGTTCGCTGCCGGTCATGAAGGAGGATTCGTCGGAAGCCAGGAACAGCGCTCCGTAGGAGATGTCGTCGGTCGTGCCGACCCGTCCCAGTGGGATCTGACCCAGCCGTTCCTGGATTTCCTCGGGTGTCTGGTTCTCCAGGCCGCCGCGTCGCATATCGGTGTCCACCGCGCCGGGATGGATGGAATTGGCGCGGATGTTTTCCGCCGCGTACTGGATGGCGGTGGACTTGGTGAACAAACGCACCGCGCCCTTGGTGGCGATGTAGGCCGGCGGGCCGATGGATACCAACCCGCTGATGGAGGAGATGTTGATAATGCTGCCGCCGCCGGCGCGGCGCATGGCCGGAATCACCGCTTTGGTGCCGAGGAACACGCCCTTGGCGTTGACATCCATGATGTTGTCCCAATCGTCGGCGGTGGTCTCTTCGATATTCTTGCGCAGCACGATGGCGGCGTTGTTGACCAGCACATCCACTTTCCCAAACCGCTCCTCGGCCGTGGTGATGGCTTGATCCCAATCGTCCTGGCTGGTGACGTCCAGATGCAGATAGACGGCCTCGCCGCCGAGTTCGCGGATCTCAGCCTCCACCTGCATACCCAATTCGTCACGCACGTCGCCGATGATCACCCTGGCCCCCTCCTGGGCAAACATCCTGGCTTCGGTGGCGCCCTGTCCTCGCGCGCCGCCGGTGATGATGGCAACCTTGCCTTCCAACCTCATGCTGAAACCTCCTGGCGCCTGTGGATCGATCTACCGATGAGTCGTCAAGACGCGGCCATGGCCCGTTCGGCAAACTCCGGCCGCACAATCTTTTCGTAAGGATGGGCGCCCTCGACCAACCCGCCGGCGATCAGGGCGTCGCGCATGCGGCTGAACCCGTCGCGCCCGATCATGGGGTTGGTGGCCCAAACGCCCGCCGCCTTGTAACGCGCGATGCCTTCCGACAGCAGACTGCGGTCGTATTCCGGAAACACCGGCGCGATGCATTCTGCCACTGCCTGCGGATCGTTCTGGGCTACCCACCGCTGCGCCCGACCATAACCGTTGACGAACTGCTGCACCGTGTCAGGGTGTTCGGCAACGTAGGCCGGGGTTGCCGCGAAACTGCTGTAGCAGACGTAACCGCTCTCGTTGCCCAGCGTAACTGCGAGATGGCCGGTTCCTTCGGCGATGAGTTGGCCGGCAAACGGATACGGCACCTGCAGATAGTCGGCGTCGCCGTTGCGGAACCGCCCGAGCATTTCTTCCGCAGATAGCCCGCCCATCAGGTTGACGCTGGACGGGTCAACGCCGTGCCAACGCATTGCCGCCTGCAGGGTCGTGTAGGGAACGGGAGTGAAACCCACCGGGATCAATGTCGCGCCGGCCAGGTCGGCCCACGTCCAGTCGTCGGTGGGTCGTTTGGACAGCAGGAAGAATCCGTCGCGCTGATTGATCTCCGCGATGTGCTGGGGAGGTCCATCGCTGCCGGCATCCAAATCCATGAAACTGCGGCTGATGCCGCTCTGGGTGATGTCGATGTCGCCAGACTTGAGCAGGTCGGTGCTGGACTGGCCGGCCGGGATGTGCGAGAAGTCCACTTCCAGACCTTCGGCGGACAGGAATCCGCCTTCCACCGCAGCATATATCGTGGTGTAGAACATATTGCGAAACGCAACCCGCAGTCGGACGCGCCCCTCGCTGGCTTGTTGGGTCATGCTGTGCTCCTTGTGCTGTGGCGGCTCAGGCGGGAACCGGCAGCCGCAGGTTGCCGCCGGTAAGGACTGCCACCCCGTCCTCGCTGACGTATTCGACGCTCCCGCCCTCAAACTGTTCGTCATACAACTGGGCATACAGGCCGCCCAGGGCCAGAAGTTCGAAGTGGGTGCCCTGCTCAACGATTTTGCCACGGTCCACGACGAAGATCACGTCGGCGGCCATGATGGTGGAAAGGCGGTGGGCGATGGCGATGGTGGTTCGCCCTTGCATCAATGGCTGGAGGGCGGCCTGGACGTACCGTTCGCTGGTGGTGTCCAGGGACGACGTGGCCTCGTCCAGAATCAGCAGGCGCGGATCGTGGAGAATGACGCGAGCGATGGACAGGCGCTGCCTCTCGCCCCCGGAGAGCCGATAGCCTCTCTCGCCGACCACCGTGTCATATCCTTCAGGAAACTCCATGATGCGGTCGTGGATGTAGGCGGCCCGGGCGGCGGCGTGCAGTAGTTCTTCGCTGGCCTCCGGATTTCCGTACAGCAGGTTTTCGCGTATGGAAGCGTGGAACAGGTAACTCTCCTGGGACACGTACCCTATGATGCTCGCCAGGCTCTCCAACTGAATCTGCCGCACGTCCACACCGTCGATGCTGACCTCCCCTGAGGTGGCATCATACAGACGCGGTATCAAGTAGGAGATGGTGGTTTTCCCCGCTCCACTGGGTCCGACCAAGGCGGCCAACTGCCCGGGTTTGACCTCAACATCCACACCGTCCAGCGCCCAAAATTCGTGGCCGTCGTCCTCTATATCGTACCCTTCCGACAGCAGGGTGGCGGGATGGTAGTTCATTCGCACGTCCCGCAACTGAACGCGCCCGGCCACCTGCTCGATGGGCATTTCCACAGCGTCGTCGGCGTCCACAATGTCGGGCCGAATGTCGAGGTATCCGAAAATGCGCTCGAACAGCGCCAGCGACGATTGCAACTCCACCGAGGTGCGCAGCAACGTGCTGATCGGAAAATAAAGGCGTGTTTGCAAAGTGGTGAAAGCCACGATGGTGCCGGCCGTGATGCCCGACTGCCCGATACCGCCGTAGATTATGTAACCGGCCAGAATGTACACGACGACCGGGGTCAGAGAGAAGAATATCTGCATGCCGGCCCAAACCGTCTGACCGGTCATCTCACGGCGTATTTCAAGATCTGACAAGCGGACGTTCTGGTCCCGGAACCTTGATATCTCGCGATTCTGGGCGCCGAACAGCCGAGTCAGCATCACTCCAGACACCGACAACGTCTCCTGCGTGATCGCCGTCATTTCGGCGGTCGATTCCTGGACCAGCGCCGACGCCGCGCGCCGGCGGCGGCCCACCAAGTAGCTGAACACCGCGAACACCGGAGTGATGCCGGCGGCAACGATGGTCAACTCCCAGGACAACACTGCCATTGCCACCAGTGTGCTGATGAGTATCACCACGTTGGACAGGATGTTGCTGACGGTGCCCGTGACCACTACGCGGATGCCGGCCACGTCGTTGGCGACACGGCTCTGGATTTCACCGGTCTTCTGCGAGGTGAAGAATCCCAGGGACAGGGACTGCAGGTGCGAATACAGCCGATCCCGCAAATCCCGCATCACCCGTTGCCCCACCTGCTGGGTCAGCCAGGTTTGCACTACGCCCAGACTTCCGGTGACGATAACCACCGCCGCCATGGTCGCTCCGAGCGTCCAGAGCAGGGGCAAATCGGGACCGCCCGGCACAAAGAGGGCCGAGTCAAAAACCACCCTGATCAGGATAGGGTTGACGACGCCCAGGCCCGCGGTGACCAATATCAGCGACCCGATGGCCAGAACCCTGGGCCAATGCGGTTGAAATGCGGCGGCGATGCGCCGGTTCAGATTGGGCACACGTCGACTGGGCCGGCTTCGACTGGCGGCTACCGAACCACGGGGAGCATGGGGCATGTTGTCGCGCACCGGCCGCATCGTTGGCGACCCTACCCAGTGGCCTCTTTCAAACGTCGGATGGCGTCGATGTGCGCATCGGGCGACGCTGCGCCCCGCAATCCTGCCGCAATGTGGCTGGCTCCGATCTCCTCCCAGGATTTCAACTCAGTGAGCCAGTCCTCGGGATTGTTGTCGGCGGTGATGGTGATCCGACCTTCAAAACCAATTTCCGAAGGGTCCCGCCCGGCTGCCTCTGCCTGTGCGCGGATGCGTCCAAGGATAGCCTGGCCGCCGGCGTCCGGAGCGAACATGGGGAAGTAGCCGTCGGCCAATCGACCGATGCGTCGGATGGCGGCATTTGGCGGCGTCGGGGCGTTGCCGCGGCCGGCGCCGATCCAGATGGGGATGGGACGCTGAACCGGCAACGGGTTGATGCCGGCGTGGGTGATGTCATGGTACTTGCCGTGGAAGTCCACAACATCCTCGGTCCAGAGGTGCCGCAGCACTTCGATCTGCTCATCGCAGCGACTGCCCCGGGTCGCGAAGTCCACGCCCAATGCTTCGTACTCAACCGAGTTCCAGCCCACGCCGATTCCCAGCCGCAACCGTCCGCCTGACAGCAGGTCAACCTCCGCCGCCTGCTTGGCGACCAACGCGGTCTGGCGCTGAGGAAGGATCAGGATGCCCGTGGTCAGGCCGATGGTCTTGGTGACGGCGGCGAGATAGGCCATCAGCGTGAAGGGTTCGTGGATGTAGGACTCGTGGGTGTATGGGAACTGCGGAACCTCGGGATGCTTCTCGGGCACCGCGCCCAAAACGTGATCGAGTATGCGGACGTGAGTATAGCCCAAGTCCTCGGCGGCCTGAATGTAATCGCGCAGCGCGCCGAAATCATCGCCAATCTCAACAATGGGAACCGAAACGCCAATTTCCATCATGGAACCTCCCTCTCCAGTCGTTTTCTGAAACAGACGACGACCCCGTCGCCTGGGTGTGGCTACGGGGCCATTATAGCTGGCTCAAACGCCGGAACCACCATGCTAATGCTACTAATCTACGTGTGAGGAACCCGGCGGTTCCTCAAGAATCCAGGACGCTTTGGTAAGCAGTTCGGCGTATTCAAGCGTAAAACCGAAAGGTATCCGGCTCGGACCCAATTTTTTGGATCGGGTCGCATCATTGTAAGTTTTCTTACTCAGTGATGGGCTTCTGAAGGTTTCTGGCCGCTCCAAATAGAGCAGCGTTCCCATGCGCTCCGGTTCCCAACTCTCAATCCGGGCGCGCACTCGTATCCTGTCCAACCCAATGCGCCACTTGAGACGATGTTGCTCGCTCGGCGCATCCGGCGGCGCCAGTTGGTCGCCAAGCAGGTCTGAGACTTGGTAATGCACAATATGCAAAATACGACTAATTCTCGAAAGACCAGAGTGTTCGCATTCCTCAGTGAAATAGGGAGCGAAATATTGCGCCGGGTTGTTCTGGGAGTAATGTCCCACATACATCCAGCCATTTTCGAATATCTTGGAATTCAACGGATCGACATCTTGAATCTGTACGATAATGCTTTGAGACATTGATATTACTCCTTACAAGTCAGAATATTATTTGCTTAGTGACTAAGTGTAACATATTAAAATAATGTTGCAAATACCCCAATCAACTACATTAATATTGGATCACAGAATTAATGACCTATCTTTTCCCGCATAGGAGCACGATATCCTGTAGATTTTGTGAATCGATGATAAACTCCTACCCGTCAAATCATAAAATTCATCTCGCCAACGATGCGCTCGCCCAACGCCCGGTCTCCGGTAATCTGTACCGAACCGTTTGACAGGGCATGCTCAGCGGTCCACCGTCCCGTACCCAGCGCGTTGAAAGGTTCCAGGCCCATGGACAGAGACACGGTTGGGGAGTCTGGCGCGGCATCCATGCGATTGGCGCGGCCGCCTTCCATCGCCAGCGCGATGGTGCCGCCCACGTCGCCTGTGATCTCAAACACCACCGTCGTGCCGTCGTCTGGGGCGACTTTGCGTCCGACCACGAACGGCATGGCAGCCCTGGTTCGCCCGTAGGCGTGCTGGGCCACCGGGCCGCTCAGGTGCCCGGGGATGCCAAGCGCGCGCCGCATATCCTGCTCATGCACCCACGCATCGTAGATGCGCACTGCCAGCAGGTCGGTGTACGGGCCGCTTCCCAGGGGATTGGGGGTTTCGACGGCAAAGTCCTCTTCGGTCATGGCGCGAAGGACGCCCAGCCTCGCTGCGGTGACCTCTCGAAACTCGGCCAGCACCTCGACGCCGCTGAACTGCCGGCGATAGTCAACCAACACCTCATTGCCCTGACCAACCTCGTTGCGCACGTGGGATGTATCGGCCGGCTCATGCTCGGGGGCTGGCCTGCCCAGCAGGCGGCATTCGCTGCCCACCAGGTGCGACACCTGGTCCTGCACCGCCCAGCCGGGGCATTCCGTGACGGTTGCCCACTGTTCGGGAGTCAGGCTGCTGCACAACCCGTCGATGGACCTCCAGACCGCTTCCATCAAATCAACCATCTGCTGGGACATGTTCGACTCCATAAACTAGTTTCGCGCCAACCGGCGCGTTGTGGGGGACTCAGGTTACCCGACGAATGCCGGCACCGCGATTTATCGCACCCAGCGACACTCGGGCAGATGGCCTCGGTATCCTCGGTCGGGACAAGTGCACTCGACGTCTGCTCGGCGCTGGTAACCCAACGATTCCAGCCACCCGTCGAATCCGGGGTAGAATCCATAGCCATCGTCGATGGCGCGGTAGCCGGCGCGGAGGGCGGCCAGCACCTCGTCGGCAGTGGGTACGGCCAGATCCTGGGAGGTGTTGGCAGTTGCAGCCATCGTTGTCAGTCCGCCACCAACTCGATGACGTCCTGGGCGAACACCATGTCTTCCTCGCCCACCTGGTCCGGGTCGTCCGGGCTGGTCAGGTAACGCACGAACAGCCAGACGCCGTCCTTCGGGTTGGAGACGACCTCGGCCGTGGCTTCGCTGTAGAGCCGCACCGTCTGTCCCGGTTGGACCTCAAAAAGATTAACAATGTCGGCCATTGCTGTACGCCTCTGTTGGAACCACGTTCAGAAGAAGAAGGTCAGGTTCTTGGCCAGCAGGACGTTCTGATCCAGGAATACCTGCCGCTGCGAGATACGCCATTCGCCTTCGACGCGCCGCAGGGTGTCCTCACGCCGGCCCACCAGGATGTCGGTTTCGGTCGCCACCCGGTTGCGGTAGATGATGAACCGGCAGCGCAACGACACTTCGTTGGCATCGGCCGGCGTAGGATCAGCGTTGATGATCTCCACGTTGGTGACCAGATGCGAGATGCGGGAGAGTGGCTCCTCAGCCCAGTGGACGCCGGTGAGGATCTGCTGCACCCGTTGTGTCAGAGTCACCTTGCCTTCGTCAAACCAGTTGATGTCCTGCCCTTCCCGGGTGAACTCGCGTTCCAATTCGCCGAACTTGACGTTGCGGCGCATCGGCACCCAGTAGCGGACGTCATCCGTGAGCAGATCCAGCCACTCCTCGTAGCGCCGGTCGTCAAGCAGGTTCGCCTCGTGGTACAGGAAACCCTCGACGTCCTGCTTCAGGAGCAGCATGGCCAGCGGATCATTCGCCACTACCATCGTGTCACCTAACAGGCCGGGCCGTTGCGCCAAGTGGCCAGTTCGTCCCAATTCCGCGCTGCCATGAACTCCCGCCACCGGCTGTAGAAAGTGCGTTGATTCTGTTCTCCGGCGCGCGCCTTGGTGGTGTCCAGCACCGTGCCGGGCAGTTTCAACCCGCCGTCCTCGAAGTCGGTAACCGCGTAGCCCATGCCCATCTGGTAGTTGTAGTGATGGCGGCGCGCCATGGCGCCCCGGCTGGCGGCGTGGGCGTAGTTCCAGTTCTCCATGTCGTCCTGCTCGGTCAATCCCGCAGGGCCGGAGTACCGGATGTAATACTGGCGCAGGAACTCCTTGACTTCCGGTGGCGCCGCGCTGTCCACCAGGAACCAGCGCCAGACCTCGGTCTGGTCCGGGCCGCGCGGGTGCCAGACGGCAATGCTGCGGGGCTGTCGGGGCAGGAAGGACATATTTGGGAAGATGGTGCCGGGCCCGGCCAATATGCGCCACAACTGGCCCTGCCGTTCCTTCCGCGCGATTTCGCACTGGTAGAAATACTCGGACACCACCGGATCGTTCTGATACGACTGGATCGGCTGCGCATCTTCGGGTCGCAGGAACATCACCGTGCCGTGCCCCCGTTCCGGGAAGGATACGTCTAGGGACTTGGCTCCCTCTCGCTCGCGGTTGTCCCGCCGCCCTTGCCCTGACGGGCCGATACCCACCAGGTCAACGGAACGGTGGCTGATGTTGTGGTAGCGGTCTCCGATGAAGTTTTCGGCGGGGAACTTCCAGTTGCTGGGCACCATCCACTTCTCGATGCCGCCGATGACTTCGGTGCCGCCCTCAGATCCGTCCCATCCGTCGAACAGGATGTCCAGGTAGGTCTTGAAACCGCCGATGTAGTCGAGGAAGTCGGGAGCATCCTTGTCCCAAGTCGCCCAGATTCCGCCCTTGTAGTTAACCATCCTGGGGACGCGGATCAGGCTCCACTGGGATTTGTCCAACTCCTCGTGGTAGGCGTCCTTGTAGAACGGCACGCCGACCAAGGCGCCGTCGGTGGCGAAGCTCCACCCGTGATAGGGGCAGGTGAAGATGGGAGTGTTGCCCTCATCGTAACGGCACACCTTCATCCCCCGGTGCATGCACGAGTTGAGGAACACGTGAATCTCGCCCTCGCGGTCCCGGCACAGGATCACCGATTCCTCGCCCATCGAGGACACGAAGAAGTCCCCGGGCTTGGTTACCTGGCTCTCATGTCCTACGAAAAGCCAGGCGCGGGTGAAAATGCGGTCCTGCTCCTCCGCGTAGATGTCCGAGTTGACGAATATCTCGCGGCTGACCATGCCGTTCTCCTGGTCAACCAGGCCACTGTATGCGCTGGGCTGGAACGTAATCGCCATGTTATGCCTCCGGGCGCGGCTCGCCGCATCGGATGTTATCACACCCTCGCGGCGCGCGCCTCAGTCACTTGCGCGCCAACTCGACGCCGGCCAGTTTTTCCAGTATGCGGGCCACGATCGGATATCCCTCGCTCCCCCAACCCGACTCCTGTGCTTGGTGATACAAAGCGTCTGCAACCGACCCGGCGCCGGACGGCGCGCCGACCCGTTCGGCCAGCGAGCAGGCCAGCGCCACATCCTTGGCCACGATATCGAGGGTGCCGCCGGCCGCGAACGACCGGTCCAGTATGGAGTTCGGGATGGCGTTGAACGCCCGGCTGGCCCCGGCGCTCACCGGCACGATGTCCGCCAAGACGGCCGGGTCAACGCCGCCAAGCCGCGCGATGAGCATCCCTTCGATCGCCGCGATCAGGTTGGTGTAACCCATATATTGGGTCGCCAACTTGGCGACGCAGCCGGCCCCGGCCGGGCCGACGTAGAAAATCTGCGCAGCAACGGACTCCAACACAGGCAGCGTACGCTGGAACACGTCAGGCTCCCCGCCGACCATCATGGTCATCGTGGGCGGCCGTCCGCTGACGGGCGCGTCGAGCATCTGCAGGCCGCGCTCAGCGCACGCCGCCGCCACCCTCCGGGATACGTCGGGGTCATTGGTGGTGGTGTCCACCAGGACCGCGCCGGCCGGCATGGCCGCGAGGAGGGCGGCCTCGTTCCCCAGCATCACTGATTCAACCTGCGTCGGCCCCGGCAGCGATAACCAGACCATCTCGCTGCCGGCGACGGCGGACTCCGCGCTGTTCGCCCAATGCGCGCCGCGTTGCAACAGTGGTTCAGCCGCGTCGCGATTGAGGTCGTTCACCGTCAGGTCAACGCCGGCGTCGAGCAGGCAACCGGCCATCAGACTGCCCATCGTGCCCACGCCGATGAATGCCTGTCGATTCTGTAACGTCATTTGGAGCCTCCGATGCGTCGGGCGGTTCACTCTGAGTGGAGGCCGACGCATTCATTCAGGTTGATGGACCGAAAACAGGATCCTGCTGGAAACCATCGTGCACCGTTGGGCGCATTTCCGGGCGTATCCGGCCTGCACCAACACCACCATCAGCGCGACAACGAGGCACCCACCGATCCGAAAAACGCCTACGCCTCGTCAATACACTTCTGCACACGCAGGCAGGGTGGTATAGAACACGGCCTGCTGGTCAAACCGTTGTTTGTACACGTCCGAAATCTCTTTCACGGCGATGGCGTTTGCATCGGACGTTTCCACTGGTACCAGGACGTTGAGCAATTTGGTGGACTCCCGGTAGAGCCTCCCGTTTTCCGTGTCGAACCACTGTCCCTGGGCGTCGATCATCGTCAACCCGTCCGGAAATCGCGGCGTCACGGTATCTGCCAGAAACGTCTGCCATTGTTCCCCTGTCACCGTCTCGCCGTCGCCTGTTTCCTGGCCGAAATAGACGTTGAACTCTGTGAAACCATCCATTCCTTCCGGACAATCAACGTTGTTCACCGCCGCGCATCCCATGCCTGCCAACAGGCACAGGACGGCGGCGGCGATGGATGTCGCTGGCGCGCGCACCGGTCCTAGTAGTGCTCAACCAACGGTATTTCGTGCAGGGCAGGTATGACTTCCCGGCCGATGAGTTCGATGGAGCGCATCACATCCTCGTGCGCCATGGCTCCTTCGTTCCCGTAGATATGCAGGTATCCGGGATTGAGGCGTTCGATGATCATCGACAGCTTTTCCCGCACGGTGTCGGGGCTGCCGACAATAATATTGTTGGCCTCCTGCAACTCCTCGTAGGTCATCATGCGCCCGAAGCCGCCGGCGCCCGGCAGCGTCCGCTGGATGCTGACGGCCTCGCGGGACTGGTAGCCCGGCGGGTCGTTGTGCTCGCGGGGGCCGCGGTTGCGATGCTCCTGGGTCCACAGGAACTCGCGGCCCAATTCCTGGGCCTTCTCGTCGGTGTCCGCGCAGAACACCCGCAGCAGGTAACCAAAATGCTCCGGCCCCGGCTGGAACCCGGTCTCCAGAGCAGTTTCGATGTACACATCGCGCAACCGGTGAGTGTGGTCCAGCAGCGACCCAAGGTTCATGTAGGGATGCTGGTGTCGCGCGGCCCAGACCACAGACTCGGGACTGCTGAAACCGGGGAACCAGATGGGCGGGTGCGGTTTCTGCATCGGCAGCACCCAGGGGTTAACCTTCCGGTAGTGGTAATACTCGCCCTCATAGCGGAACGGGCCCGGCTCGGTCCAGCACTTGATGATCAGGTCATGCGCTTCCTCGAAGCGGTCCCGGTTTTGTGGCGGAGCAACCCCTCCCTGGAGCGTCTCCACCGCAGTTCCTCGCACGAAACCCGATATGATCCGACCGCCGGATATGCAGTCCAGCATTGCGATTTCTTCGGCCATCCGGATGGGGTCGTTGATCGCAATCACGTTCCCCAGAATTGCGATCTTGGCATTGCGAGTGACTTTCGAGATAACGGCGGCGTCGATGTTGACGGCGGGTTTCATGCACCAGTACGAAGCGTGGTGCTCGTTTGACATGATGCCGTCGAAGCCGTTTTCATCGGCCGACGAATACTGCTCATGGTATTGATTGTAAAGGACGTGGGCCTTCTCAGGGTCGAAATGGGAATTGGGGAAATCCAGCCGACCCGATTCGTACTGTCCCACGTCCTCGTCGGTAACGTGGGCGTAGGGCTGCTCGGAAAACCAGAAAACTTCGACCTTTTCCTTCGGCATTGGGAACCTCCTCTCCACGGTGGGCGGGTCCGGCCACGCAGTTGGCGGGATCAGGCAATGGCGCCAGTATAGGTAAGGCGAACCACGCGGGCAAGCGCACCGACGCGCGACCAGGGCCATTCGACTCTTCTGGCGAAAGGCAATTGCTGTTGCCGGAACGAATCCACGTTCACCGTCCGCTCGTACTTCGACAGGCTCAGGCTGAGCGGACCACCTCATCTATCGTCAATAATCGAATGGTCCCGCCGCGCGACCGGCGCGTTGGAGCGGGTTACTCGGTGGGAATCCTGGCGTTGAATATCCGCCCATACTGTACGAACGCTACGATGGTGGCTACGATTCCGGCGCACATGGCGACGTCCAACACTGTTGTGACAGTCAATCGGGCCGGTGCACCAAGTTGCTCGCCAACGTCCGACGCAAAGGCAAAACCCAGGATGATTCGCAGGCATACCACGACGATGGTGGCCAGCAACAACCGCCACCGTTGGAGCGCCAGCCACCGTTTCATGGCAGCCTCGAGCGGGGCCGCTACCGGCCCTGGAACCAGGCCTGGCGCTTTTGTGAGAACGCGCGGATACCTTCCTGGAAATCCCCGGTCAGGCCAATGTCGGCGATGGCGTCCGTTTCCGCGTCGAGTTGGGTGTTTAGGTCAGCCACCCAACTGCTGTCAAAAAGAGCCTTGACGCGTCCATATGCCCGCGTGGGTCCCTGCGCCAAACGGTCCGCTGTTTCCATGGCGTGACGCTCGAAATGCGGCGATTCGAAAACCTGGCTGACCAACCCCAGGTCAAGCGCGTATTGTGCGCCAATCGGTTGCCTCGCCAGGTAGATTTCCATGGCGCGACCCTGACCTACGATGCGCGGCAGCATGAAGGTGGATCCTCCGTCCGCGGTGCATCCGATGTTCGCGTAGGCCAGCAGGAACCGCGCATCGGAGGACGCGATCCTCAGGTCGCAGGCCAACGCCAGGCTGAATCCTGCTCCGGCCGCCACGCCGTTGACCGCCGCAACCACCGGCTTGTCGAGCCGACGTATGGCGGTAACCACCTCTCGATGCAGCGTGTCGGCCAGTTCGCGCAGGTGTTCGGAAAGCCCTTCGGGGCCACCCTCTTCCAGTTGGGCGGTGAAATCGCGCACATCCGCACCGGCGCAGAAAGCGCCGTCGGTTCCGGTCAGCAAAACGGCTCGGATGTCGCCGCCGTTGGCGGCCGCCAACGCCTCACCCAACTCGGAGATCATGCCGGCCGACAGCGCGTTGCGCGCTTCCGGCCGGTTGAGACGGATTACAGCCAGGGATCCTTTGCGTTCAAACAGGACGCGCTGCGCGGCGGTTGCCATGTCAAACTCCCTTTCCGTTCTTCGGGTTGTTCGCGGGATCCTGGCTGTTTTTCTTGATGATCGGGCGCTATCGACCGTTACGGCGACCCGTTGAAATGAGACCAACGGCCAGCGCCTGGCGTCACCGTGTGACTGCTCCTTCGGCCGCCGAGGACACCAGCTTGGCATACTTGGCCAGCACGCCGGTAGTGTACTTGGGTTCTATCGGAGTCCAGGCCGCGCGACGGTCGGTCATTTCCTCTTCGGTGATGCGCGCATCCAAACGACGCCCGGGGATGTCCAGGGTGATGATGTCGCCCTCTCGGAGCAAACCGATGGGTCCGCCCACCATGGCCTCGGGAGCAACGTGGCCCACCATCGGCCCATGGGATGCGCCGGAGAACCGACCGTCGGTGACCAGCGCCACCGAATCGCCCAGACCCTGCCCGATGAGAGCGCCCGTCACCGCCAGCATCTCGCGCATTCCGGGTCCGCCCTTCGGTCCTTCGTAGCGGATGACCACGATGTCGCCGGGTTTGATCTCGCCGCGTTGGATGGCCCGGAACGCCGGTTCCTCCTGTTCGAAGACGCGCGCCGGTCCTTCATAGACCTTTTCCTGGTGTCCGGCGACCTTGATCACGGCGCCGTCCGGGGCAAGATTTCCTCGCAGGATTACCAGGCCGCCCGTCGGGCTGCGCGGCGCGGCGGTGCTGTAGATCACCGGCTGGTCGTCCACGATGGCGGTCTCGTTGATATTCTCGGCCAGGGTCTTGCCGTTGACGGACATGGTGTCGCCGTGGAGCAGGCCCGCATCCAGCAGGCGCTTCCCGATGAGGGCAACCCCGCCGTAGCGGCTGAGGTCAGCCATGACGTACCGTCCGCTTGGTTTCAGGTCGGCGATGTAGGGAGTGCTGCGGCTGATGCGGTCGAAGTCTTCCAGCGTCAGATCGACTTCCGCTTCCCGGGCAATCGCCATCAGGTGCAGCACGGCGTTGGTGGAACCGCCCATGGCGACGACGACGGTGATGGCGTTTTCGAAAGCCTGGCGGGTGAGGATGTCGCGCGGACGCACACCCTCTTCCAGCATTCGCATCACGGCTTCGCCGGCCCGTTTCGCCTCGTCGTTCTTGTTGGGATCGATGGCGGTGATGGAAGCGTCTCCGGGCAACGACAAACCCATCACCTCAATGGCGGTGGACATGGTGTTGGCGGTGAACATTCCGGCGCAGGACCCCTCGCCAGGGCAGGCGTTGCATTCCAGTTCCGTCAGTTGCTCGCGCGTCATGTGGCCCGCCGCGTACGCGCCCACCGCTTCGAAAACATCCTGGATGTTGACGTCCCGGCCTTCGAACCGGCCGGGCATGATGCTGCCGCCGTAAACGAACACGCTGGGGATGTTCAGCCTGGCGATGGCCATCATGCACCCGGGCATATTCTTGTCGCAGCCGGCTACGGTGACCAGGCCGTCCATGCGTTCGCCGAAGGCCACGGTTTCGATGGAATCCGCGATGACTTCCCTGCTGACCAGGGACGCCTTCATACCCTCGGTGCCCATGGAAATGCCGTCGCTGACGGTGATGGTGCCGAATTCAAAAGGAGTGCCCTGACCCTGCCGGATGCCATCCTTGACGGCTCCGGCGATGCGACCCAGATGCACGTTGCAAGGCGTAACGTCGCTGGCGAGGTTGGCCACAGCCACGAAGGGCTTTTCCAGGTCCTCCGCGGTCAGGCCCATTGCCCTCAGCATGGCCCGCGCCGGGGCGCGCTCCGCGCCTTCGGTGATCTCGCGGCTGCGATGCTTCAAAAGCGCCTGTGGGCTGCGTATCGTAGTTGTCAAAATGGCCTCCTCGTCGAGCGGCACAACCCGCCGCCATAAAACAATTGCTTGGAAAGATTATAGATTGGGCCCATTCGGTCGGCAACCAACCATCCGCGCATCACTGACGACCGACAGGATGATCGACAGCGGGGGGTTCGCTGCCCGGCGGGAGGAGCGCGTAATCCAGCATGGTGTTTTGTCTCACCAAGGACATCTCGCCGTTGGTGTCAATCTCATACGTTGAATGCTGTGCTATCAGCGGAGCGTCCGTTGCAACTTCGATCCTTTCCAAAAGCGACTCCGACCTCGATTCGTAAATCAGGCTTTCCATGCCGCCCAGGGTTCCACCACCTTTGAGTTCAAAACCGGCGTTTTCGAGAAACTCCGGCAGATTCCAGACTTGCTCCAACCATGCCGCCAGCGCGTGATGGCCCAAGCCGAAGCCCATGTCCATGGTCTCCGGCCCATCCTCCAGCCAAAGCCGGGACACCGACCGGTCAACCTTTCCCTCCGGCCCTACGCCCTGCCAGATTTCGGAAACAAACCGCTGCGGCAAATCTCCACCCGGCTCCCGCTGGTACTGCTCGCTTTTGACATACAGCAGCCGGCCCTCGGCTATGCCCTCCAGCAAAGTTCTTTTGTGCTCCTCCTCTCCCAGGGCGGTCAGGTCGGCGACGGTCAAGGGTTGGTCGCTGCGGCAACCGAGGCCCGCAACGACGGCAGCCAGAACCAGGCTCAACGCTGTCGCGCGGACAACTCGGTCGGTGATCGTCACAACTCAACCACCATCTGCAACTCTGTGGTCGGGCTGCACAACGCTTCGAACGCTCCCTGTATCCCTTCCAAAGGCACGAAGTTGGCGCCCGACAGCATGTGTTCCACCGATACCCGTCCGGTGCGCATCAGTTCCAAGGCGATGCGCCAGTCATCCGGAAGCGTGCCAAACGAAGACTGCATGCGCACTTCCCTCGCCATCCAATTGGGAGGCATCACCGGCGTCGGTTCCCACGCGATTGCGATCATCACCACCTGTCCGCCGCGGGCGCAGAGGTCGAGGCCCTGTTCCAGGGTGGAGGGGGCAGCGGCGCACTCGAACACGACCTGTGGCCCCGTTCCGCCGGTTAGCTCGACGACTCGCGCTTCGAAATCGTGGTCGGTGGGATCCAACACAGCGTCCGCGCCCAACTGGCGCGCCGCCTCCGCCCGACCCGGCGCCGGCTCCGAAACTATCACGGTGGTCGCGCCGGCCGCGCGGGCCGTCTGCATGCACAACAGTCCAATGGGCCCGGCGCCCAGCACCAACGCCGCGTCGCCCAGCTTGATATCAGCCAGTCGGACGGCGTGAACCGTCACCGCGCAAGGTTCACACAGGGCGGCCTGTTCATCGGTAACGTCGTCCGGCACCGGGGTGGGTTCCCATTCGTCCAGCAGCACAAATTCGGCGTATCCGCGGGGTCGCGGGTTCTGTTGGAAACCCATGGTGCGGTAGTTGAACCTGGGGTGCGAGCGGGTCGCGGAGCCTCCGCCCGGGGGTGGGTGTCCGCCGCCACCAACCACGCGGTCGCCCGCCCGCCACCGGCTGACACCCGGTCCGACGTCCACGATCGTGCCGGTATATTCGTGTCCCATGACCGCGCCCGGTTGCGCCAGGTCATACATGAAAGCATGCACGTCCGTGCCACAGATGGCCGAGTATTTCACTCGCATCACCACCTGGTTGGGGCCGGGAGTAGGGTCTGGCAACTCCTCAACCTGCAACACCTGTTCACCCTTATAGACGGCAGCGCGCATTTGAAACTCCCTCCGGTCCAGATTCGTGCCGCCAGAATAGCACAGGCTCATCCAACACCGATTGCACGGCAGCGAGTCCGCTCGGCCAGCAGCCAGGGCCATTCGATCATCCTGGCGAACCGCATTCGCCGGCGCCAGATCGGTCGCCTACTCACCGTCCGCTCGTCCTTCGACAAGCTCAGGATTATCGGACTACCGAAACTATCGTCAACAATCGAATGGTCCCGGACTAGCAACACGGTCTGGAATCGAATGGTCCCGGACTAGCAACACGGTCTGGATGACTCTACCGAGGCATCGATACACAACGATCGAAAGCCCCCGGTTCGGAAAGCACGGCAGATTGACTTGCCAGGGGCATAGTGCTACATTCGGGTAACAACAGAATGCCTGACGCGATTTCTGGCGGGAGCTTGGGTAAACCAGGCTGAGAGGGCGGACGAATTCGTCGCCGACCGTCTGTACCTGATTCGGGTAATGCCGGCGTAGGAACAGTAGGTATCACACATGATTTGCCGCCGGGTTCCCGCCTGGCGGTTACGCATTTCAGGGCAATTGAACAAGGCCCGCGCACAAATACAGGAGAGTGGCAGCCATGGCCGATGATCTGGTGATAGGCGGCGTGTCGTTTAAATCCCGGCTGATTGTAGGTACCGGTCGGCACCGCAGCATGCAGGAAATGGTCGATTCGCTGGAGGCGTCGGGCACTGAAATGGTCACAGTCGCGATCCGGCGGCTGGACCTGGACAATCCGGAACAGAACATCCTGGAACACATCAACCTGGACAAGTACCGGATACTCCCCAACACCGCTGGATGCCGCACCGTGGAGGAAGCCCTGTTCGTGGCCCGGCTGGGACGGGAAGTCGCTCAAACCGACTTCGTCAAGCTGGAAGTCATTCCGGACGCCAAGTATCTCTTCCCGGACCCCAACGGGACCCTGGAAGCGGCCCGCCAACTGGTCGAGGATGGTTTCAAGGTGCTGCCGTACATCCACGCCGACCCGGTCCTGGCCAAGAACCTGGAAGAGGTGGGATGTGTGACGGTCATGCCGCTCGGCTCCGCCATCGGTTCGGGCCAGGGGATCCACACGGTGGAAGAAGTCAGGATCATCCTGGAGAACGCCACGGTTCCGGTGATCGTGGACGCCGGGCTGGCCGTGCCATCCGACGCCTCCAAGGCCCTTGAAATCGGCGCCGACGCAGTGCTGGTGAACACCGCCATTGCCCAGGCTGAAAACCCGTCGATGATGGCCGATGCTTTCCGCAAGGGCGTTGAGGCGGGTCGCCAGGCTTACCTGGCTGGCCGGATTCCGGTGCGCACCGAGGCAATTGCCAGCAGTCCGCCGACCGATGTTCCGGAGCCCGCAGTAGCCGTTTAGCAGGTTCGCATGGCTGTTCAAGCAACCGAGAGCGGACGGGATTTCCCCCATCCGTGCCTGTGTTTGGTCACTGATCCCCGTGCCTGTCCACCGGACGAATTGCCGGACCGGGTCGCTGCCGCCGTAGATGGCGGGGTGGACATCGTGCAACTGCGCGACAAGAACCTGCCCGGAGGGCAGTTGATGGATCTGGCGTCCATCCTACGGCGGATGATCCGGGGCAAGGCGATGCTGCTGGTCAACGAACGCGTGGACGTAGCCGTGGCGGTGCAGGCCGACGGCGTGCAATTGGGCGAAGCCGCCCTGCCCACAGGCGTTGCCCGTGCGATTCTCGGCGACTCTGCGATGGTCGGTCGGTCGGTTCATTCGGTGTCCGGGGCAACTGACGCCCAACAACAGGGCGCGGACTTTCTGCTGGTGGGGACGATGTTCGCAACTCGCTCCCATCCGGGAGAAGAACCGTCGGGTCCCGGGCTGTTGACTCGCATCGGGTCCGCCGGGGTTGCGATACCCAAACTGGGAATCGGCGGCATCACCGAAGACAACGTCGGCCAGGTATTGGGCGCAGGCGCTCAGGGCGTTGCAGTCATCACCAGCATCCTCGCTGCCGACGACCCTCGAATCGCCGCCATGAGGCTGAAAGAGGCCATGCACGACGCCAGCGACCAACACGTTCGGGCGCATCAGGATGCCGAACCGACGGCCGCGCCGCATCTGACAGGAGGTCCAACGTCGCCATGATGACACTGAAGGTGAACGGAAAACCCCGAGAGGTAGCCGATGACCTCGACCTGGAAACTTACCTGGCTTCCATCGACGTCAACATGCGGTTCATTGCGGTAGGCTACAACGGACAGGTGGTAAGAAAGGAAAATTTCGCCGCCGTGAAGCTGAACCCCGGCGACGCTCTGGAGATTGTCCGGCCCGTGGGCGGGGGCTAGCCCGTGGCGGAGACCGGCGATTCCAGCGACATCGCCCTGGACCAGGTGTTGGCGGAGGTCGCGGACGCCCATCCCGACCGCCTGGAGGGATGGATTCGAAACGAACCGGGCCACTGGGGTTTTTTCGCAGGGCAAGCGGTCCTAGCAGTGCGCCAACTGATCGGACGTCGGCTGGAGGAACCTGAACGACGCTTCGTTTGGCACCGGATGTGGATCGTTCTGCAGCATCGCCGCAGGGAATCGGTGGGGCCGTTCGGCGACTGACACATCGAATCGGCATCCCAAATCGGACGCCGCCCACATCAAGAATGCAATATGCCGGAGGAATCTCGGTACCTCCGGCATATTGCTGGTCGGCCGGCGTTCCAACGCCGGCGGATCGCTAGCCGATTACTGCAATCGACTCGATCTCCACCACGTAGGCCGGGTTTGCCAATTCGCTGACCACCAACAACGTGCTGGTGGGAGGGTTGCTGGGGAAAAGTTCGCCGCGGACGGCGCGCACCGCAGCACCGTGTTCGATGCCGGTAACGTAGGTGGTGGTCTTTACGATATCGGCCAGGGAGCCACCGGCGGCTTCAACCGCCACCCTGATATTGCGCCAAATCTGCCGCGTTTGCTCGGCGGCGTCGCCCTCTCCAACCACTCGTCCGTTTTCATCCTGGGCCACCATGCCCGCGATGTAAACGGTGTTGCCTGCCTTTACGACAGCGGTAAAGCCCGACGGCGAGGGGTCCGCGATTCCCGAGGGGTTCATGTAGGTTACTTCTGGCATTGTTGTCCTCCGTAGCTTGGTCTGAGTAATTATACTGCCGTGGCCGTGCCGACGGCGTCGGGTTGGGGTCCTGATGCGCGGGGCGGCAGACTGGGCGCTTTCGCCAGGAAGATCAGCATCCCCGCACCCGCGTACATGGCCATCAATACGATGAAGACCGTCGAATAACTGTGGGTGAAGGTGAGCAAATAACTGCCGAAAAGCGGGCCTACACCCAGGGCCGTGGTCTGCAGCGGTCCCAGCGAACCCATTATTGCCCCGAAGGAACCCCGCCCAAAATACTGAGCCAGCAGCATATGCTCCAAGGTGCCGACCGTGTTGGAGAAAAAGCCCCACAGGATGGCAAACATGTACGCCGTCAACACCGAGTTTACGCCAGTGATCAAGAAAATTCCCGATGCCACGGCCCCGGCGATGGTAATCACCATACAGTATCGGGGCCCAAGCTTGTCAGCCAGGAATCCCCATATCAAGGTCGTCATCGCCAGCACCGCGCCGAGACTGCCCACTCCCACCGCCTGAGGATTGGCCAGACCGGGGCCGGACTCGCTCACCAGGAATGGCACCAAGATGTAGCCCAACCCGGCTGATGCGATGACCGCAAAAACAGCAGTGCCGGCTATGCACCAATAGGCGCGGGTGCGCATCGCCTCCCGGGCAGTCCAACTGAACTCCGGTTCAAATCCTGCGCCAGATCGGCCAGGGCCGCCGCCGGCGCGCGCAGCGACTGCCGCCGCGCTCCGGGGATTGGCGCCGTCGGGCAGCATACCGATTTCCTCGGGAGTGCGTCGCATGATCAAAAACACCGGCACCGCCATCAACAGCAGGAACACGCCGATGTAACCGTAAGCGGCCCGCCAACTCTGGTTCAGCGCGATCAGCGAAATTATCTGAATGTTGATAGCGCCACCCACCGGCCGGGCCATCCCCGATATGGAGATGGTGATGTTGCGCCAGCGACGGAAGAAATTAACGGTAGCGACCCGCGGAACCACCCCAATCAAAAAGGGATTGCTGATCGACCGCGCGATCACGTATGGGATGATGAATTGCCACAGTGAGTTGTTGCCAGTGTTGGATATTACGAGCAAGCAGCAGCCAACAATTACCAGGCCCAATGTGGTGAGCAGGCGCGGGCCGTAACGGTCTGCCATGTAACCCGCCATGGGAGCCAGCAGACCGGAAACCCAAGTCCCCGCCGTCACCGCTATGGCGATCTTTTCGATGCTCCAGCCGCTGTCTTGGGAGATATAGACCTGCACGGTCCCCATGACCACCTGGGAGACGCTGGAACCGCCAGCGCTGGAAAGGCAACCCGTCACCAGCACCAGCCAGCCGTAGAAGAACGGGGTAGGCGGGTGCCAGGCCAGAAACCTTTTCAGCAACGAGTCTTTCAGAGGAATCCTCGTAGGACGTTCAAATCGATAATAATCGGTCGCGCGCTGTATCGCGGTGAACGTGGTGCGACGGTAACTATACTCGCATCGGGCGGGCGCGTAAAACGCGAACCGGATAGAAGGTCCGGTCGACGGGCAAAGAAATGCCGGAGCGGTCTTTAGGCCGCTCCGGCGCGAGTCCCATTGGGATTCTGATGGAGGTTTAGAAGTCCATCGGAGGGGCGGCCGGCATGGCCGGCATGGGCTCGGGGATCTCGGTGATCATGGACTCGGTGGTGAGAACCATGGCCGCAACGGAGGCGGCGTTCTGCAAAGCAGACCGGGTCACCTTCACCGGGTCGATGATGCCGCGCTCGAGCATGGGGCCGAATTCGCTGACCTCGGCGTCGTAGCCGTAGTCATCGGACTGGTCCTTGACATCGTGAAGGACGACGGCGCCTTCGCCACCGGCGTTCTCAACGATGATCTTGAGGGGCTGTTCGAGGGAGTGCCGGATGATGTTGAGGCCGACAACCTCGTCGCCGGTCAGATTGCTGACGCCCTCCAGGGCGCGCTGGGCACGGACCAGGGCGACTCCGCCGCCGGGGACGATGCCTTCCTCAACTGCGGAACGGGTGGCGGACAGAGCGTCCTCCACGCGGGCCTTGCGCTCCTTTAGCTCTATCTCGGTGGCTGCGCCGACCTTGATGACGGCCACGCCGCCGGACAGCTTGGCCATGCGCTCCTGCAGCTTCTCGCGGTCGTACTCGGAGGTGGTGTCTTCGATCTGGGCCTTGATCTGGTTGATGCGGGCCTGGATCCCTTCCTCGGAGCCGTGACCTTCCACGATGGTGGTGTCGTCCTTGGTGGACGAAACGCGGCGGGCGCGGCCGAAGTCCTCGATGGTCGCGGAGTCCAGCCGGCGGCCGGTCTCTTCGCTGATGACGGTGCCGCCGGTCAGGATGGCAATGTCCTCGAGCATGGCCTTGCGGCGGTCGCCGAAGCCGGGGGCCTTGACGGCCAGGACGTTCATGATGCCGCGGAGCTTGTTGACCACCAGGGTGGCCAGGGCCTCGCCATCCACGTCCTCAGCAACGATGACGGCGTTCTTCTGACCGACCTGAAGCAGCTTCTCCAGCGCGGGGACCAGGTCGGCCACGGCGGAGATCTTCTTGTCGGTGATGATGAGATAGGAGTCGTCGATGGCGGATTCCATGCGATCGCTGTTGGTGATGAAGTAAGGAGAGATGTAGCCGCGGTCAACCTGCATGCCTTCCACGTACTCAATCTCATCGGTCAGGCCGCGGGACTCTTCCACGGTGATGACGCCGTCCTTGCCGACCTTCTCCATCGCCTCGGCAATGGTCTCGCCGATGGCGTCCTCGTGGGCGGAAAGGGACGCAACCTGCCCAATGCGCTCGCGGGTTTCCACGGGCTGGGACATGGACTGAAGCTCGGTTACGACCTCACTAACGGCACGCTCGATGCCACGCTTGATGGCCATGGGGTTGGCGCCGGCAGTGACGTTCTTGAAGCCCTCGTGGATGATGGCCTGGGACAGCACGATGCTGGTGGTGGTGCCGTCGCCGGCAGCGTCGTTGGTCTTGGTGGCGGCTTCCTTGAGCAACTGGGCGCCCATGTTCTCGAAGGCGTCGGGAAGCTCAATTTCCTTGGCGATGGTGACGCCGTCGGAGCAGACCTGGGGAGGCCCGAACTTCTTGTCCAGGACAACGTTGCGGCCGCGGGGGCCCAGGGTAATTTTGACCGAGTCGGCCAGGGTATCGATGCCGGTTCGCAACGACTTACGGGCGTCCTCGGAGTATGCCAACTTCTTTGCGGGCATTGCTTTTCTCCTCGTGGTTGGTGTGGTTGGTTGGGGCCCGGAAGTGTTAGCCGATCTTGGCCAGCACGTCGGATTCGCGCATGATCAGATACTCGTCATCGCCGTCTTCGTATTCGGTTCCGGCGTACTTGGAGTAGATGACCTTGTCGCCCACGGTCAGTTCCATGGAAATCCGGCTGCCGTCTTCAGCGACGCGACCCGGGCCGACGGCGACGACTTCGCCTTCCTGCGGCTTTTCCTTGGCGGTGTCAGGCAACAGAATCCCGCCCCTGGTCTGGGTTTCCTGCTCCATCGGCTTGATGACGATGCGCTCTCCTAGTGGTGTGAAATTGGCCACAGAATGCCTCCTTACAAAATTTGTTCGAATATGCCCTGTTTTGGTTTGTGCTTTCCGTCGCGTTGGAAATCACTTTTTGCGCGCGTAGTCAGTGGTGTAAAAGCCTGAGCCTTTGTAAATCACCGGGACTGCGTGGAATACCCGACGAGTTACGCCGGAGCACTCGGGACATTCCTTCTCTGACGACGCGTTGAAACTCTCTCGTTGGTCGTAAACGTGGTCGCACGCAGTGCATCGGTAAGCGTACCTAGGCATTGATTGCCACCTCCTTGACGGGTGTGCCTCTCTGCACTCCCTGAGCTTGTGCAATCAATTTTGAGCCATGCGGTTCCAATTTCCAATGGGCTTAATGTTAAAATCGCATAGGAAATATGCGTTGAACCCGCTTTCACCGCTTGAGCCAGTGAACCCGCATGGTCAGCAGGAACCAGAGATCAAACTACGGTCGACCCGCCAACGCCGACGAAGGCGCTGAGCTTCAACCTGAACTGGAGAATATTTTGCGCAACGCCGTCCGGGCCCTGGGCGGCAGCGCCGCCGTCGTCGCCACCTGGGACGACGCGGTACGCAGGTTCGTGGTGACGGGAGCGTATGGGTTGGACCTGCAGCAGATCGCTCGCATCCGTCCGCTGCTCAACGAAGCGATACCGGACCTCGCGCTGAGCCGGGAGCAGTTCGCGCTGCTCTCCGCGCTATTTCCGCAAACTGCCCTGCCGGTTTCCACCACGGGCGAAATGCAGAACCCGGTGATGGCAGTCCCGCTCCACACCAACGATGAAACCGTGGGGTTGATATTCGTCCTTCGTTCGTCGGAAGCCGCGAACTTCTCCCAATTGGATCCCCCGGTGCTGGCGGCGTTCGCTGAACAGGCTGCGATCGCGGTGCAGTCCGCCCGGCTGGCGCATCTGTTGGCGCAGGAAAAGCGACGGGTCGAGTCGATCCTGGAGGGGAGCGCCGACGGTATCTACACTGTGGACGCCTACCGCCGCATTGTGAGCATCAATCCCGCCATGGAGCGGTTGATCGGCCTGCCGCGCGAGGAACTGTTGGGACTGCCCTGCGCCGTCGCTTTCAACTGGCGAGACATGGAGGGTCGGCCTCTCTGCCCCGGACGCTGCCCGATGCTCCATGCGCCGGCCAGCGCCGTTGACAACGCGACGGAACTGAGCGGCACGGTGCGCTCACACAGCGGACAGAATACGGACGTCGCGTTGGTGTACTCGGTGGTGCGGTCCACGGAACTGGTTCCGTTGAATGCGGTGGTCAACGTCCGGGACCGGACCCGAGTCCGTGAGATGGAGGATATGCGTTCCACGTTCCTGTCCATGTTGGGGCATCAGCTTCAAACGCCGTTGGCGATCATCAAAGGTTACGCCGATACCCTCGCCCGGACGGACACCGAATGGGACAGCGCCACCCTGCGCCGCATATCCGGAACCATCGAGGAAGAGACTGACCACATGAGCCAGTTGATGAACCGGTTGCTACTGGCGTCGCGGTTGGAGACCGGTGAACTGCCCATGCTGCTCGAACAGGTACACATGGCGGCCCTGGCCGAAAAGGTCGTGGCGAGATTGTCTCCGACCTCGCGGCGGCATGATTTTTCGGTGCAGATGCCTGCGGATATGGTCCCGGTCTGGGGGGATCCGGCGCTGCTGGAAGAGGTTCTGGTCAACCTGCTCGACAACGCGGTCAAGTACTCCCCTGACGGCGGCGGCGTTCAGGTAGGAGGTTCAGTTGATGGCAGCGGCGCGGTCACGGTGACCGTCAGCGACTCCGGCGTGGGCGTGCCGCGCTGGGAATCACGACGCATTTTTGAGCGTTTCCATCGCTCCGGAAATCCCATCTCCTCTCACTCACGCGGCATGGGCCTGGGGTTGTACATCTGTGACGAAGTGATGAAGGCGCACGGCGGGAAGATATCGGTGTCCGCGAACCTGGGCGGCGGTTCCGTTTTTTCTCTCGATTTCCCTGGACAGGTCGGCGATCGACCATGACCTCTGCGGAAAAACGCACCATTCTGGTGGTGGATGACGAACCGCATATCGTGGAGTTCACCGCCATGAACCTGACGGTTGAGGGATTCGACGTGGCCACGGCCAGCAACGGTAAGGAAGCGCTGGGCCTGATCAACGGCACGGACAAAATAGACCTGGTGGTGCTGGATGTGATGATGCCTGAACTGGACGGTTTTGAGACCTTGCGGCTCATCAGAGCCCATTCGTCGGTTCCGGTAATCTTCGTGACCGTGCGCGGCGACGAAACCGACCGCGTAACCGGCCTGGATCTGGGCGCCGATGATTATCTGACCAAGCCGTTCAGCCCGCGCGAACTGGTGTCGCGAATACGGGCGTTGTTCCGGCGCATTGAAGCCGCCGAACCGCCTCGTCTTCATGAAGTGACTGTGGACGAGTGGCTGACCATCGACTTCGACCGCAGCGTGGTGCTTGCCGGCGGCGACGAGATGCACCTGCGCCCCACGGAATACCGCCTGCTGTACCAACTGGTCAACAACGCAGGGCAGTTGTTGGGACACGACACCCTTCTGGAGAGGGTGTGGGGCCCGGAGTACCGGGGCGAGCATCAGTACGTGCGCACGTACGTCACCTACCTGCGGCAAAAACTGGAACGGGACCCCCGTTCGCCCGAATACATTCTCAGCGAACGGGGACTGGGATACCGGTTCAGGGAACTCTAAGCGCGGGTCAAGCGTTGCGGGCGGCAGCGATGTCCTGCGCCGTTTCAACGGGCATTTCGTCCGTCAGCAGGATGCTGTCCACCCATTTCACGCTGCTGTAACAGGCCTGCTCCACCCTCACCAACCGGCAGGGCCCGCCGTGTTCCGGCGGCAACTTCTCGCCGTTCAGACGGGTCGCGAGCAGGACGTTGGCGGCGTATTCGTCCAAGGCGACCGCCACCGTGAAATCGGCGGCGGATATGGCGGCGAACCTGGCGGTTGGCATAGGATCCGCGATATCGAGCAGCACGGAAAGCGGGACGCCTTCCCAGGTCTGGTCGGGTACTGACCAGCCTTCGAGGCAACGGAAATCGTCGGTCAGCGCCTGGCTAGTCAACTCAGTGAGGCGCGCCTCCGTGAACACCGAGGGGTTCCGAACCAACCCTTCGATCCGGAGGCCCGGCCAAACGTCCGGACGGCCATGGTGATGTTCAAACACCGGCAGCGATTCGCGAATGGAATTCTCTCCGAATGTTGACATGCTCCCCCCTCAGGCAGGTGTGCCCCTGGTCATGGTGACGGCCAGCAAAACGACCAGGATCGTCAGCAGGACGTTGATGCGGGCTATCCACACCACGCTCCGGCGGAGCGCGGGAAGATACCCCGGTGGGGTCGCCCCCGCCCGCATTTCTTCGATCAACCGGTTGGTGTACGGCCCAATGATGAAATCGTGAATCACGCTCAGCCAGATCACGACCGCGACCAACCCCACCTTGATTTGCAGGGTGGCGATGAAGTGCCCGCCCAGCGAGAAAAATTCGCCAAACCCTATGCCGTAACGGGTCGGCAGGATGTATAGCCCCGTCGCCACCAACAGTACGATGCATACCCATGAAATGAACCGAAAACGGCGCGCCACGGTTCCCAACAGGTCGGGCGGAAGCGTTGGCCCTTCGGGTGGTTGCCCCGACGCCGGCATGAATCTGCGCAACACGGGAATCAACACCAATGCCAGGAAAAGGCTGCCGCCGATCCAGGTGATCGCCGACGCCAGGTGCATGAAAACCGCGACCTGATACATGCTCCCAACCCCAACGGCATGGCATCCCGAAGCGTGGCAGCAGCGGGATCGTGATTGCGATCCCAT
This sequence comes from Dehalococcoidia bacterium, assembly GCA_963668585.1. GTDB lineage: Bacteria > Chloroflexota > Dehalococcoidia > Lucifugimonadales > UBA3495 > Bin87. The sequence goes on from OY764869.1 coordinate 3,526,535, forward strand.
TCGCGGCCCATGGGCGAGCCCACAATTAGCATACACCAGCGCGATATCCGACTGTGCGCGGCTAGCCGACCCGGTTGCCGCTACCCTAACGAGAGTCCCCCCTAGCATTTCGAGCCTTCACGGACGGTTGAACAGTTGAACACCGGATGGTTTGCGGTTATGCTTGCCCCGTTTTCGAATTGATGCCGTTACGTCACTGTGAGGCGCCGTTGGGAGTTGTGCCATGCGATTGGAAGGGAAAGTCGCCATCGTCAGCGGAGGCGCCCACGGTATGGGCGCAGTGGAGTCCAGGCTGTTCGCCCGAGAGGGCGCCCGGGTGGTCATCGCCGATATCCGGGAGGATGACGGCAGACAGGTGGAAGCGGAGATCAACGAGTCCGGCGGCGAGAGCGTCTTCGTCCACACGGACGTTACCAGCGAAGCGGCGTGGGCAAACGTGGTTTCGCAAGCCGTTTCGAGATTCGGCCGCCTTGATATCCTGGTCAACAACGCCGGCATAAGCAGTCGCGCCGTTCCAGACGACGACAGCCTGGAAGCGTGGACGCGCATCATGGACATCAATTCCACCGGAGTTTTTCTCGGCACGAAACACGCCATCGACCAGATGCGGCAGAATGGCGGAGGTTCGGTAGTCAACATCTCTTCAATTGCCGGGCTGGTCGGTATGCTCAGCGGGCATCCGGCCTACAACGCGTCCAAGGGGGCGGTGCGCATCTTCACCAAGGCGATGGCGGTGCGGTATGGCCGAGAAAACATCCGCGTCAACTCGGTACATCCAGGATATATGCCGCCCATGATGGGGTCCATTTCCACCGAGGAGGTCCGCGCCGGACGGCAGGACATGGTGGGAGAGCAGGTGCCGATGGGTCGGGAAGGCAGGCAGGAGGAAGTCGCGAACGCGGTGCTGTTCCTCGCCAGTGACGACGCTTCATACATCACCGGAGCCGAACTCGTCGTGGACGGCGGATTCACGGCCCGCTAGCAACACCGTATTCCCAATCCCGCAGAGCGCCGGAGACCCAGTCATGCCAATAGCAGAAGTAAACATCCTCCGCCGATGCGCGCGTTGCTCAAATGTCATCGAGGAGATGACCGTCAAAAAGGACAATATGCGCCTTATGGTGAGCGAACTGTCCTGGTGCGAACATTGCGGCGAAGAGACCCCCGAGGTTCGCGAGATTTCCGGTCGGCAATCCTCGGTTGACCAGGAACGCGCCAGCTATCCCGGCAACCCTCCGGTTGACGACGTATCCTCCGCCGAGTTTCGCCGACGCCGCGCTGCCGGCAGCGGGCGCTGATCGGGCGAGTGGCTTGACCGCATATGTTCGCCGCCGATGCGATTCTGCAACTGGGCCACCTGGTCGGCTCCCCTGAAGCCGATGTGGCGGGAGGGTCCCTGGACCTGGCGCAAGGGGCCGCTTTCATAGCATCCACTGACGACTCCAACATAGATTTTGACGGCATTCAGTCAAACCTTGACCGGATGGCGCAGGCGGCGCAGGCGCGGATGACGGCAGACGGCGACGCCCTGTCGCAACTGAACGCCATCACGGACCTGCTCTTCGGAGTCATTGGCTTCACCGGCAATCGGGACGACTACTACGATCCCCGGAACTCCTACCTGAATCACGTGCTGGAACGACGAATGGGGATCCCGATCACCCTGTCGCTTTTGTGCATCGAGGTGGGACGAAGGGCGGGCGTCCCGATTCTGGGCATCGGCATGCCCGGACATTTCCTGATACGTCACCGTGATGAACCAAACTTTTTCGTGGACTCTTTCAACGGGGGTCTGCTACTGAGCCAGGACGAATGCGCCGCCCTGATGCGAGAGGCCGCCGGAGATTCCGCCCGACTAGAGGCGAACCACCTGAACGCGGTCACGCCCCGCGAAATCTTTGCCCGGATCCTGCGCAACCTCAAGGCAATATACTGGGACCGCGAGGAATTTGACCGGTGTATCACCGCCATCGGCGCTCTGATGGCAGTGCTGCCGGACCGGCCCGAAGAGCAGCGAGACCGCGGAGTGGTGCATTTGAAGGCCGGCAACCGCCGCGAATCTGCGGAGGATTTTGCAGCGTATATAGAAGCAGCACCCAACGCCGACGACATCGATACTGTGCGAAACGCCCTGTCGCGGTTGCGAGAAAGCCAATAATAACTACCCGAAACCCCACATACACGGAGCGGTGCGATCATGATTCGATACGCAATAATAGGCATTGGCATATTGGCCATAGTTCCGGTGGCGTGGCTGGCATGGTGGTTGCTCAGCCCACTGTTCACAACCACAGAGGTGAACGAGGATTTTCCGTACGCGGCCCGCGCCATTGTCCCTGAAGGGATGACCATCCAAGAGGTCGAAACCACCATGGCAACGGCGGCGGCCACCGACACCGCGGCTGACGACGCAATGCCCGCGATGGCGGTTGCGTCTGCCAGCGACATTGCCAACATGGTGAGGGCGACGGGAAATTTCCGAGACGCCGATTCGTTCCACAAGGGGTCGGGCAACGCAATCGTGTACGACCTGGGCGACGGCAAGCGTGTGCTGCGCCTGGATGAATTCCGGGTGACCAACGGGCCCGACCTGCGGGTTCTGCTCGCGAACGCCCCGGACCCTCAAAGTCATTCCGACCTGGATGACGCCGGTTACGTTGAACTGGGCAAACTCAAGGGCAACGTGGGGTCGCAGAACTACGACATTCCCGCTGATGTTGACCTTTCGGACGTCGAGAGCGTGGTGATCTACTGCAATCCATTCCGGGTCGTATTCAGCGTGGCCACGCTGGCCAAGGCCGAGGCCTAGAAAGTTTCGGTCCGACTGACTGGCTCCAATCCGGCACTTTTCCCCACACCTGGGAGGCAATAATGGCGTATCTCCCGATTGAGGATTACGGCATCGTCGGCAATATGCGGACGTGTGCCCTGATCGGAGTGAACGGTTCGGTGGACTGGTTCTGCTGTCCCAACTTCGATTCGCCGAGCGTTTTTGGAGCAATCCTTGACGACCGCAAGGGGGGCCATTTCAAGATCGCCCCCATACTGGACGAACCTCCCGTGCAGAGGCAGGTGTACTGGCCCGCGAGCAACGTCCTGATCACGCGGTTCCTGGCTCAAAGCGGCGTGGCAGAGATCATCGACTACATGCCGGTTCCCACGTCGCAGCACCCTCACGAGCACACCGAGTTGATTCGCAGGGTGAACTGCGTACGCGGAGTGGTGCCGTTTGTCATGGAGTGCTACCCGGCCTTCAACTACGCCCGGGACAAACACCGGACGGAGTTGAACGAATATGGGGCGGCCTTCATATCCGACAGCATGGGGCTGCAGCTATCGACTCGGATCATACTGGAAAGAGACGAAGGCGGGGTGATCGGCGCGTTCGCGCTCAGCGCCGGAGAATCAGTCACCTTCTCGATAGGAGAATTGGGGGATGATAGCGAGAGTTATCACCCCCTGTCCGACACTGAGAGCGACGCGCTATTCGAAGAAACGGTATCGTACTGGCGGAGTTGGCTGTCGCAGTGCACTTACAAAGGCCGCTGGCGTGAGATGGTCGAGAGGTCGGCATTGGTTCTAAAGCTGCTGACCTACGAGCCGACGGGAGCCATCGTCGCGGCGCCGACCTGCAGCCTTCCCGAAGAACTGGGTGGCGTCCGCAATTGGGATTACCGCTACACGTGGATTCGGGATGCTGCCTTCACCCTGTACGCGCTGCTGCGGATTGGGTTCACCAACGAAGCCAGCCGCTTCATGCACTGGCTGGAAGCCCAGATCGACCCGTTTGATGACGACTGGCGCAACATACAGATCATGTACGGCATTGATGGGCGAAAGGATCTGGAAGAAATTCAGCTGGGGCACCTGGACGGGTACCGGGGTTCCAAACCGGTGCGCATCGGCAACGGCGCCGCCGGCCAACTGCAGTTGGACATCTACGGTGAATTGATGGACTCTGTGTACCTCTTCAATAGGTACGGTGAGCCGATTTCCTACGACTTCTGGACCAAGCTGCGGCAGATGACCAACTGGGTTTGCGACAACTGGCGGCTGGCCGACGAGGGCATTTGGGAAACCCGCGGCGGCCGGCAACAGTTCGTGTACTCGAAGCTGATGTGCTGGGTGATGATGGACCGGGCGGTGAAGATGGCTGACCTGCGATCATTCCCCTCGGAACGGTTGAAGTGGATGGCAACGCGGGACGAGATTTACGAAGAAATCCTCGAAAAGGGCTGGAGCGATGAACGCCAGGCTTTCGTACAGCACTACGAAAGCGATTCACTGGACGCATCGAATTTGCTCATGCCGTTGGTTTTCTTCATGTCGCCAACGGACCCGCGGATGCTAAAAACGCTGGACGCGATCAACCGTCCTCCGCTGGAAGGCGGCCTTGTGTCGGACAGCTTGGTTTACCGTTACAACGCTGAACAGTTTTCAGACGGGTTGACCGGACAGGAAGGCACCTTCAATATGTGCACGTTCTGGTTGGTGGAGGCGCTGACCCGCGCCAGTTGGGGCGGCGACCACCGAAGGTTGGATCAGGCCCGCCTGATGTTTGAGAAGATGCTGGGTTACGCCAACCACCTGGGACTGTACGCGGAGGAGACCGGTCCGAGCGGCGAGGGTCTGGGCAATTTCCCCCAGGCGTTCACGCACCTGGCTCTGATCAGTTGCGCGTTCAACTTGGACCGGGCCTTGGGAGACCGGCAATAACATAGGAGGCGACACGTATGCCCATTGAGCAAGTATCACCCGGCCTGGAACGAATCCTGGACCTTGGCCAGGAAGTGGAGTGGCTGGCGAGCGGATTCGGGGGCGACGGATCGGCCCTTGGCGTGCCCTGGTGGCCGGCCGAAGGTCCGCTGTGGTGGCAGGAGGGCGGATACCTGCTGTTCAGCGACATCGGCCAGAACCGGCGGATGCGCTACACCGACGCCGACGGCTTGTCAGTATTTCAAACGGAAACCAATGAGGCCAACGGGCTGACCCGCGACCCCCAGGGTCGGTTGCTGGCGTGCGAACACGCGGCACGTCGGGTGACCCGTCAGGAAGCCGACGGCAGCATCACGGTAGTCGCCGACAGCTATGAAGGCAAACGACTGAACCGGCCCAACGATCTGGTGGTCAAATCGGACGGAACCATCTACTTCACCGACCCTTACCGCGACACCTACCCAGGCATGGAACTGGGATTCGCCGGCGTGTACCGGGTGTCGCCGGATCTAAGCGAAATCGACCTTCTGGTGAACGATTACGTGGGGCCCAACGGCCTGTGCTTCTCACCGGGCGAGAGCATTCTATACATCAACGACTCACGGGTGGGTCTGATCAAGGCGTGGGATGCGCGGGCCGACGGCGGCATCGAGAACGGAAGGCTGCTGTGCGTGCTGCAGGACGAACGGCCCGGCGTTCCCGACGGGATGAAGTGCGACCTTGAGGGCAACATCTACAGCACCGGCCCGGGCGGCGTCTGGATCCTCGCTCCCGACGGACGCCATCTCGGTACAATCGCGTTGGGCGACGGCAAACGGGCCACCAACGTTGGCTTCGCCGGAGACGACTGGCAGACGCTGTACATCACCACCTTCGAGGAACTGGGCAGGGTGCGCGTGAACATACCGGGAGTGCCGGTGCCGAGACGGATTTAAAAACCGGACTCACCACCACAACGATAGAGGCGAAAACATTTTCGCCCCTACGGGTTTGGCGGGTTGCCCAGCCAGGGGATCAACGCCCGTTGCGGATGTAGTCGGCGACTTTTTCACCGATCATGATGGTGGTGGCGTTGGTATTGGCGCGGATGCAATCGGGCATCACTGACGCGTCAGCAACGCGGATATTCTCCAACCCGTGGATCCTGCCCTGCTGGTCAACGACGGCCATTTCATCGCTGGCCGGGCCCATTTTGCAGGTGCCCGATACGTGGTGCGAGGTGCCGGAATTGCGCATGAGCCAGTCATCCAGCGCGTCGTCGGACGTGAGGTCCGCATCGACCGGATTGACGCGCTCCAGCAGGATCTCCCGGTAGGAGGGATGCTCACCGATTTCGATGCAGGTGCGGATGGCTTTGCGCATCCTCTCCAGGTCGAAGGGTTCCTGGTAATAGTTGTAGTCCAGGTAGGGGTATTCCAATGGGTCATTGGACTTGAGGCGAAGTTCGCCTTTACCCAGCGCAAGTTGGAGACTGGCGCTGATGCCAAGGTAGTTTTCGTCATCACCGATTTCGACCTGTGCCGGCCGGTGTTCAGAGGTCATCAGCAGCGGAGTGATCTGCATATCGTTGCGGAGGTAGGAATCCTCGACGGTGTAGCGCAAGCCGACCTGGATGGCGGCGGCCTGGACGTTGGGCCGGTCGCCGGCGGCGCGGAACAGGACGCAGGCCGAGGGATGGTCGCGAAGGTTCTGGCCGACGCCCGGCAGATCATGCACAACCGGTATGCCCACCTCGCGTAGGTGGTCGGCGGGGCCAACTCCAGAGAGCAGCAGCAGTTGGGGGGAAGCGATCGCGCCGCTGCTGACGATGATCTGATTGCCCTCGGCGACGAACCGCTCGCCGCTGCTTTCCACTTCCACGCCCACGGCGCGGTTGCCGTCAAAGACAACACGGCAGGCATGGACATTGGCGCGGAGGGTGAGGTTCAAACGGTGGCGGGCCAAGTTCAGATACGCCAGCGCGGTGCTGATGCGCACGCCGTCCAGGGTGTTGCGGGCGCGGGGAGAAATGCCGGTGGATTCGGGATGGTTCTGGTCAGGGTCGTCGTTGAACCCCAGCGAAACGCAGGCATCCTTGAAGGCGCTGGAATGGGGCAGCCATTCGTCGGGTCGATAACGACGGACCGGGATGGGGCCGTCGGTGCCATGCCAGTCGTCCTGGAAGTCGTGGTCGTTCTCCATCCGGCGGAAGAAGGGGAGGACGCTGGTATAGCCCCACTCATCATTGCCCCATTCGGCCCAGCGGTCATAGTCGTCGGGGATGCCCCGGTACAGCACCTGACCGTTGATGGCGGACGATCCGCCGGTGGCCTTGCCCCGAGGGATCACGAGATCGGTCTGTTGGGAGGTCACGCGTGCGCTGTAGGCCCAACTATGTGGGCCATAGGCGGAGAAGAAAACGTTGTTGCCCAGCTTCAGGTCGTCGGGAAGGTGGTTGAAATCGGGATAGTCCGGTCCGGCTTCAAGAAGCAGCACGGTTTTGTCGGGGTCTTCAGACAACCGGGTGGCGATGGTGGCGCCCGCCGAACCGGCGCCCACCACGATGTAGTCGTATCGCATCGGGACCTCCACAAGTTGCAGGTTTTGGATGGCGGTAATACTAGCCGACGGGTTGACGGCGGGCAAGGAGACTTGGCTTGGCGCGCCTGCTCCGGATTTTCAGCAGGGTTGCTTCAAACGGAGAATGGCGGAGCAGTTTCAGGAGTTGGGAGATCCAACCCGCCGGTCAGAACGCCGACTGCACCCGATCAGTCGCTGTTGATCCCCAGCCTTTCCGCCAACCAGCCTGCGCGCACCTGTGCGTGTACGTGGCCGCCGCCCTCCGCAGCGCCGTCGTAAACGCGCAGGTCGCAATCGGGCATGGCCGCCGCCAGTTCCTGTGCGAAGCCCAGGGGGCACACGCTGCGGTCAAAGCGCCCGGCGCTCATCATCACCGGCGCCGCGACGGAACCTGCGAAATGCGCGGGACTCACCAGCGACAGCGTTTGCGCGACCGCGTTCAGATGGTCGGGGTATGCTCGGACGTAATCGGACAGTTCCGCCAACGGGTAGCCCAGGCCGGATTGCAGCGCCGTGTCGTGCCCCAAAGCCAGGGGAGTGTCGGCGGCAACTGCCGATACGTTGGGGCGACGGGCAGCAACCGCCAACGCCAGGCACGCGCCAAGGCCCGCGCCGGTCAACGCGATGGCGCCGATTTGCGCCTGCTGCTGGGCTTCCAAAGCATCCAGCGCGCGGAGAGCGTCAGCGTAGGCTCCGGACAGAACCCAAGTTTGGGGGCTGGCAATACCCTCGGTCAGCAGACCCGGATAGGTGGCGCGGACCAAGCCATCGCTATTGCGCTGCCCCCGGTGGGTGGCGTTCATCACCACGGCGCGATGGCGCAGTGATGTGTAGATTATGTCGTGAACGCTGGCGTAGTCGGGCATTCGGATCAATGCCGGGAAAGGACCGTCTCCGTGAGGAACCGAGAGCCAGGCAAACAGGCGGTGCCCGCCGCTGCTGTTGTATCGCAACCGGTACACATCCCACTCCGGCTGCGAATAGAACGCGTCCCGTTCCAGCGAGACGTCGGGATTGGTCTCGGCCAGTCCCGCTTCGGTCTGTTCCCAAAACGTCGCGGCGGATGATGGCGCTCCGGTCATGGTTACACACCCGCCGCGGGGCGCACGCCGATGCGCTGCTGGAGCCAAGCAGTTTCACGGGCCGGGTACTCGTGAGCGTTGCCATGGCCGGAGTTCGGAAACAGCCACAGTTCGCGTTGGCCTCGCAGTTGCCGGTAAGCGGCGTAACTGGTTTCAGGAGGGCAGACCTCGTCTTCCATCGCGATGCCCACCACCATGGGACACCTGATACGGGGAGCGAAGTTCACAGCGTCGAAGTATTGTAGGGTTTCCAGCATCTGTTCGGTCCGTTGCGGGTAGGCCCGCGCATAGCAGGACAGTTCGTCATAGGGATAGCTTCGCAGCATACGCATGGATTCGGGGAAACAGCACAGGAAGGGGTAACCGGAAACGCCGGCTTTGATCTCCGGCCGCAGCGCCGATGTGATGAGGGTCAGGCCACCGCCCTGGCTGCTGCCGCAACAATAGATTCGTTCCGGGTCAACTTCGGGACGAGAGAGGAGAAAATCGACGGCGCGAACACAGTCGGAGATCACGCCCTTGTAGCTGTAGGTATCCCGATGCTCGACGCCGCTGGTGAGCAAACCCGGGTATCCCGGGTTGAACTCTGAACTGCTGGGCAACTTGCCTCGCACGGCGACAGACAACGCGACCACGCCCCTGGCTCCCCACTCGCGCCGCAGCGACGGTTCCGATTTGTAGCCCGGCAGAATCAGCACCGCCGGGAACGGGCCGTCTCCTTCAGCAGGCACGCTGTACCACCCGAAAATCTCCAGCCCGTCCAGGCTCCGGTAGGCAACCTGGTAAACGTCGGCGGCGGCCGTGCTGCGCAGGGGGTCGAGCGCCACCCTGGCGTCCAGCGGGATTTCCGCCAAACCGGTCAGCACGCCTTTCCAGAATGCGTCGAAATCGTCGGGACACGTCACCTGGGTAACGAATGACTCCAGATCGGATTGAGTCGCCATCGGTTCGCTCCTAATCGGGGTTGTGCTGCCCGCCTGGCTGCGCATTATACACAGCATACCCCGATGCTATAATGCCGGCACCTGCCGCCGGCAGCCCTGCGCCGGCGCGTCACCGGAGATGAGAAACGTATGAAAGCTGGATTTATTGGCGTTGGCAACATGGGCAACCCCATGGCGGCCAACATGATCAAGGCCGGACACCAACTGACGGTCCACGACCTGCGCCGCGAGTCGGCAACCAACCTGCTGGAGATGGGCGCCGAGTGGTCGGACACGCCGGCCGGCTGCATTTCCGGCAATGACGCGGTGTTCACGTCGCTGCCGGTGCCGCGGGACGTTGAGGCGGTGGTGATGGGCGAGAACGGGATCATGTCGGCGGCCGGATCCGGCGACGTGTACGTTGACCTGTCCACCAACTCCCCCACCGTAATCCGTCGGATCCACGCAGAGTGCGGCGCGCGCGGCGTTACGGTTCTGGACGCGCCGGTGAGCGGCGGCGTGTACGGCGCAGACGCCGGCACGCTGGCCGTGATGGTTGGCGGCGACCGTGCAACTTACGACACCGTCAAGCCCATGCTGGACGCCATTGGAACCCACGTGGTCTATTGCGGCGAAATCGGCAACGGCATGGTCACCAAGATCTGCAACAACCTGTTGTCCATGGGCATCGGCGTACTGATGTCGGAGGCGCTGACGCTGGGCGTCAAGGCTGGCGTTTCGCTGGAGACGCTGGCGGACGTGATCGCCAACAGCAGCGGCGGCAACCGCCGTCTCACGGAGAAATTCCCTCGCTACCTGTTTTCCGACAACTTCGAGCCGGGATTCGCCACGGCGCTGGCGGCCAAGGACGTGCGGCTGGCAACCGACCTGGGGCGTGAGTACGGCATCCCCATGGAGTTGTCCAACCTGGTGGACCAGCGACACGTTGAAGCGCTGTTCCGCGGCTGGGGCCCCGAGGATTCCGACGCTGTCGCCAAGTTGCAGGAGGAGAAATCGGGTGTCCAACTGCGGTTTGGCGGTATGGGCGAATGATGTCAAACCGCACATGCTGAAGTGAATCGGCCGGGATTGCCACGCCGTCCCCATCAGTTGATAATGGGGACGGCATTTTTGTTGTGAATCGTTGCTGATCCTGCCGAGGAAAACGTTGTTCCGTTCACAGTATCCTGCCAAAGAACACCCTACCTACGCCACCAGGTACGTTTATGCTGACACGCAGTTGTCAACGCACGGCGGCCACGTGGGCCGCGTCAGCATCACCAGCGAGGAGCACACTCGACTACAGCAGATGGCTGAGAACCTGGAACGCTGCTGCAACGATCTGGACGCCGCGGGATACGAAGTGATCTCCATCACGCCGATCGTGAGCGGACGCACCGCCTACATGGCAACCAACACCGACCTCGCCGACCCCGGCCACGGTTACAGCGTTACCGACGGCCTGATCGTCACCGGAAAACTACGGAATTGAGCGCCACCAACCCAAACACCAGGAGATTACGATGACCAGCAGCGCAGAACGCCACGTTGAAACCGCCGACACCATCGAGGCCATCGAAGAATGTTTTCGCCTGGGCTGGACCGACGGGTTGCCCGTGGTCCCGCCGGCCGATTACAAGGTACGGGAGATGCTCTCGTTCGCCGGCCTGACCGGTGAAGAAGAACTCCTCAACCTCGATATGCGCAGCCGGGTGATCACATCTGAGAACGCCGCCGCCAACGCGGTGATGGCCGGCTGCCAGGCGGAGTACTTCCCGGTGCTGGTCACCGCGCTGCAGACGTTGGAGGAGGAACGAAACTTCGTCAACATGGCCGCGTCCTCCACCAGTTCGCCCAGCATCCTGATGGTGCTGAACGGGCCAATCCGCGATTCGTTGGGGATCAACAGCAGGGACGGCCTTTTCGGCCCCGGCTTCCGGGCCAACGCCAGCATCGGGCGCGCCGTTCGCCTGTGCTTCATGAACGGTTTCGACGCGTGGCCGGGACAACTTGACCGGGGAACCATGGGCACGCCGGCGAAATACACCTTCTGCATCGCCGAAAACGAGGAGACGTCCCCCTGGGAACCGTTGCACGTGAGTCGCGGCTTCGACGCTTCTGATAGCGTGGTAACCGTAGCGGTGGCGTACAACCCGGTCAGCGTCCCCAACAGTTACGCTCACACGGGCCAGGCCATCCTGCTGTCGATTTGCGACGCGTTGCGGTCGGCGGCATTGGCCCACCGGTACCCGGCCCAATGGGTCATAGTCATTGGACCCGAGCATGCGCTGACCCTGCAGCAGGACGGCTGGAGCCGCCGGGATATGCAGGAATTTCTGATCGAGAACAGCGGGCGATCACGCGCCGAGTTGGTGCGCCTCGGCTCAAAGCAGGGACCGGAGCAGCCCGGCGATGAAGAACTTATCATGCGCTGCGCCAACGACCCCAACGACGTCCTGATAATGCACGGAGGCGGAACCGGCGGCCGCTACAGCGCAATCATCGACACCACCGGCTACCGGATCCGCACGCGCAAAATCGGCGGCTGACCGGCATGGCCACGCCATTGTCGAAAATCCCGTTCGCGTCGTGGAAAGCGGAGCCCGGACGAATTTCTGCGCGTGCAGGGGTTACGCAAAACGGCCATTTGACGGTACAATCAGGCGCATTATCGGATATCAGTCCCTCACACCGCCCAGGAGGTTCAAGATGACCACTGCCGAATCCAGTCGCATCAGGCTGGTTAACCCCAAGGGCACCGAGTTGCCCCAGACCGAATTCCGCATGAATGACCGCTCCGGCGGGCTTTCGGGCAAGCGCCTTGGCCTGATGGAAAACTCCAAGGCCAACGCCGACAAGCTGCTGCATGAATTGGGCAATGTCCTCAACGAGCGGCACGGGTTCTCCGAGGTCAAGTATTTCAGCAAGCACCACGCCAGTCTGCCAGCCAAGCAGGATGTGATCGACTCCATACTCGGTGAGGTTGACTACCTGATCACCGGGGTTGGGGATTGAGGGTCCTGCAGTTCGTGCAGTGTGCACGACGGAATCGACATGGAAAAGCGCGGCGTCCCGACTGCTGCAATCATCACACATGTATTCCTCAACACCGCCCAGGCCATGACGCGGATGATGGGCGTGCCGGAATACCGCTACGTGGTGGCCCAGCACCCGCTGTCCAGCCTCACCGAAGCCGAGGTGAAGGCGCGGGCCAACGAACTGGCTGACGAAGTGGAGTCCATCCTGACCGGAGTACCGGCCGCCACCGCGTAAACCCCCACATTCGTAGCCGATGGCTACTCGCAGCAACGCAAATGCGTCTCGCCCGCCTTTGGATCCGGCCATCAGGCCGGGCCTGGCGGGCGAGGTTTCGTTGACCGTATCCGACGAACACCTGGCTCCGCACACCCCGAAATTCAGCACGCCGGCCATGGTGATGCTGATGGAACAGGCATCGTTTGCGGCCATCAAATCCCTGCTGGGTCCGGACTTGACGGTGGTTGGTTACGAAGTCAACGTCAAACACCTGGCGCCGGCCGGAGTGGGAAGCCGGGTCACCGGCCGTTCAACGCTCACCCACATTTCCGGCAACAAGTTGCGCTTCGAGGTGGTGGCGCAATTGGGAGACCTGATACTGGGAACTGCGGAACACAAAATGGCCGTGGTTCCCCAGACCGCCATCGCATAGGGCAGGCTCCAAACGGGCCCAGATGCCTGCGTCACAGGCAACGCCCCAGGAGGACTGAAATGTCGTGGATTCGCGAAACTGACGCTGCCGTGCCGGCAGTGATCAAGTGCATGTCCATCAACCCGGATTTGATGGCAGCCGTGCAAAACCTGAACGCCAACGCGACCTTCGGATCGTCAGCGCTGACGCGAACACAGGAGGAAGCCATCGCCACAGTGGTGTCGCTGGTGAACCGTTGCCGGTATTGAGCGGTCGCGCACGGAGGGTTCCTCCGTCAACATTCGGGCGATCCGGAGTATTCCAGCCACATCATCCACGATTACCGTCAGGCCGACCTTGACGCGCAGACCCGCGCCATCCTGGACTACGCGGTAAAGCTGACTCTAACCCCCGCAGCGATGGCGGAATCGGATGTTGAACATCTGCGGTCTGTTGGACTCACCGACGAGCAGGTGCTGTCAACCGTCGCCATCACCAGCGTGTTCAACTTTATGAATCGTCTGGCTGACGGGTTAGGGGTGGAAATACCTGAGGGGAGGGAGGCCGCCATGGGTCAATGGCTTTCCGATGAGGCGAAACGGACGCAGGACTGGTTGCTGGCGTCCGAAGCCGTGCGAGTATCCTGATCCTTCACTCGATCCATACTCCGTAGGGGCGAATGATTATTCACCCCTACAATCTTCCCGGAGGTTTGAGATGACTCTACTGCCGTCAGGCCGCCCAAGACTACACGATAAAGTCGCCATCATCACCGGCGCCGGTTCCAGCGGGCCGGGCATGGGAACCGGCAAAGCCTCTGCCATCCTGTTCGCGCGCGAGGGTGCGAAGGTGCTGCTGGTGGACCGGAACCCGCAGGCTGCTGAGGAAACCCTGGCCGTGATCCATGAAGAAGGCGGCGAGGGATCGGTGATTGCCGGAGACGTCACCTCGGCTGCCGATTGTGAGGCCATCGTCGATGCCGCGGTGGAACGCTACGGCGGACTGCACGTTCTGTTCAACAACGTGGGCATCACCGGCCCGGGAACCCCCACCGACGTTGAGGAAAGCGTCTGGGACAACGTGCTGGACGTGAATCTCAAGAGCATGATGCTGACGACCAAGTACGCCGTCCCGAAAATGATCGATGCGGGGGGCGGTAGCATCATCAATATGTCGTCGATCGCCGGGGTGAGAGCGGGCAGCGGCCTGGCCAGCATCCCCTACTCCGCCTCGAAATCCGGAGTCATCGGGATGTCGGAGACGATGGCGGTGCATCTGGGCAGGGACAACGTGCGAGTCAACGTCATCGCTCCGGGGCACATCTACACGCCCATGGTGGCGGGCATGATGCCGGAGCAAACGCGTGAGCGCCGGCGCAAGGCTGGGCCGCTCGGCACGGAAGGCAACGCCTGGGACATCGCGTATGCCGCGTTGTTCCTGGCCAGCGATGAATCCCGCTGGGTTTCCGGCGTGGTGCTGCCGGTGGACGCGGGACTCCTCGCCGCGACACCGTTGGCGGTGTACCAGAACATCAGGGAAGGTGATTAGACCGGCGGCCGATACGGATTAAAATCGACGCCGGTGGTTGCCGGCGTCAATCATCGGTGGGTAACGACCAGGGCTATTCGATTACCTTGGCGGAAGGTACCTGCTGTTGCCAGGACGGTTCCCTGCTCACCGTCCGCTCGTCCTTCGACAGGCTCAGGATGAGGATGAGGAACTACCTAATCGATCGTCGATAACGGACTACCTCATCTATCGACAATAATCGAATGGCCCTGGGGTAGCGGTGCGCTTATTCGGCCTCGATTACCGGACCCACGAGGACATCATCGCCCTCGATTCGAACAGCAAATTTGCGGAGGGCTTCCGTGGCCGGAGGAGTGACAGGCTTCCCACTGGCGACATCGAAAACCGCCCCGTGCAACGGGCAAACGACTTCGCCCTCTTCCAGGTCTCCCTCGGAAAGGTTGGCGTAGGCATGCGTGCATATGTCGTCGCAGGCGTGCAGATCGCCATCCAGGTTGACCAGCAGAATCTCTTCCGGTCCAACCTTCACCGAGATCATATCGCCTGGCGGAATATCGCTGAGTGAGGCGATTTTTACAAATTCATCGGCCATTGGGGTGTCCCTCCTTGGGTGCTCCGGTTCCGGACCGAACGCCCGAATTTCCGAGTCGTCCGATTCAGCAACGCAAATCATGATTGCGGCGCCACCATTATATGACAAATTATTGGGGTAAGGAGAACCGGGATTGTCGCGCGGGGCATCCCGGTTTTGCGAATCCGGACGCCCGGAACACGACCGCCGGTCCAAACCTGCGTCGTCGGGAAAGGCTCGCCGGATTCCCGTCCCCGACGTGATCATGCGAGGCAATCACAGAAAGGCCGTGGAAGTCGGCGAGCGCGCGGGAGATCACGGCGGCCTCTGTGAAATCAGGCTGCGCCTTGACCCTTCACTCCTACGCTGCCTATAATTTTGCATCTTCGATTGTATTGCGGTGCGCTATCGTGTCCGAAGCCATACCCGAATCACCCTCGGCGGCGTCCGTCGCGTCTATGACCAGCCAGGCGCTGGCGGAACTGGGAGCCATCACGGACTCGGATGGGGCTGAACAGTGGCGAGTCAGCTATCTGGGACGGCGGGGACACATCACCGGGTTGCTCCGTTCCATCCCGCAACTGGACCCGGGCCTGAGGCGCGAGGTAGGCACCCACGCCAACCAGGCTAAGAACGCTCTGGAAGAGGCGCTGGCCCGCCGCATCCGGGAACTGGCGGAGTCCGAACTGGCCGCCCAGGACGCACTGGATGTCACGCTCCCTGGGCGACCTGTGGCCACCGGCCGGCTGCATCCCACCACCCAGATCGTCAGGGAGATTTGCAGCGCATTCATGGCCATGGGCTTCAGCGTGGTGGAGGGTCCGGAGGTTGAACTTGACCACTACAACTTCGAGATGCTGAATATTCCGGCCGGCCACCCCGCGCGGGATATGTGGAACTCGCTGTGGGTGGATTATGTGAACGAGGAAGGGCAGCAACCCATGCTGCTGCGGACCCACACCTCGCCGATGCAGGCGCGAGTAATGGAGGCGCAGGAGCCGCCGGTGCGCGTCGTAGTCCCCGGCAAATGTTATCGTTACGAAGCGACGGATGCCACCCACGAATGGCATTTCTATCAAATCGAAGGGTTGGCGGTCGCCGAGGGGATCACCTTTGCCGACCTGAAAGGCACGCTGTACGAATTCGCCCGGCGCGTCTTCGGCGCTGACCGGCAGATTCGCTTCCGCTGCGATTATTTCCCGTTCGTCGAGCCGGGCGTTGACATGTCCATTTCCAACTTCGTTGATCCCGCCACCGGGAAGCGCCCCATCAACCGCGACGAGGACTGGATCGAAATCATGGGGGCAGGAATGGTCCACCCCCGCGTTCTGGAAGGGGTCGGCTACGATCCGCAGCGGTACACCGGCTTCGCCTTCGGCATGGGTCCGGAACGTATCGGGATGCTCAAATATGGGATCGACGACATTCGACACTTCTACCGGAACGACGTGAGGTTCCTGCGGCAGTTCTGATGTACCACAACCGGCGATAGGCCCTGCGAAGATATGCTAATCCCGTTTTCCTGGCTCTCCCAATACGTTGACATCACGCTGCCGCCGGAGGAACTGGCCCACCGGCTCACGATGGGCGGCATCGAAGTGGGCGACGTCATCACCCGGGGCGGTTGGGACGGTTGCGTGGTTGGCTACGTGCTCGCCACCAGGCCTCATCCCAACGCGGACACATTGACACTGTGCGAAGTTGACCCTGGCGATGGTCC
This sequence comes from Dehalococcoidia bacterium, assembly GCA_963668585.1. Taxonomy (GTDB): domain Bacteria; phylum Chloroflexota; class Dehalococcoidia; order Lucifugimonadales; family UBA3495; genus Bin87. The sequence goes on from OY764869.1 coordinate 3,543,303, forward strand.
GCCGCTCGAAGTGGTCTGCGGTGCCCCCAACGTCGCCGCCGGACAGAAAATCTGCTTTGCCCGTCCGGGAGTAACCCTGCTCAATATGCACACCGGCCGCCGGGAAGAACTGAAACCGGCCCGCATCCGCGGCGTTGTGTCCGAGGGGATGATCTGCTCGGAAGCGGAGTTGGAAATCAGCGACGAGCATGAGGGCATCATCGTGCTGCCCGACGACGCCCAGGTCGGCGCATCGCTGGACGAAGTGCTTGGCGACACGTTCCTAGAACTCGAACTGACGCCCAATCGGGGCGATTGCCTCTCAATCCTGGGAGTCGCCAGAGAGGTTGCGGCCATCACCGGCCAACTGGTGCGTGCGCCGGAAATATCCTACCCTGAAGCCGCGACTCCGGTGGACCGGTTGGCGAAAGTGACCGTCGCTGACCCGGACCTATGCCCGCGCTACACCGCGTCGGTAATCACCGGAATCGCCATCGGTCCTTCACCGCAATGGATGCAGGATCGCCTGACCCGGGCCGGCCTGCGACCCATCAACAACGTGGTGGATGTTACCAACTACGTGATGCTGGAGTTCAACCAGCCTCTCCACGCCTTCGATCTGGATACCGTTACCGATCACCACGTGGTAGTGAGACGTGCCGCCGACGGCGAAACGTTCACGACTCTGGACGACGTGGAGCGCACGCTGACTTCCGACAACCTGCTGATCGCGGACCCCGCGCAGGCCATTGGCATCGGCGGCATCATGGGCGGCGCCAACAGCGAGATAACAGCGGCCACCACCAACATGCTGCTGGAATCGGCCACTTTCCACAACCTGAACAACCGGCGCACCGCCAGCGAACTCGACCTCCGCACCGAGGCCAGCCAACGATTCGAAAAGGGCCTGCGTCCGGAACTGGCGCCCATCGCACTCCGTCGAGCCACCCGGTTGATCCTGGAAACCGCGGGTGGAGAGGCGGCCGCCGGCATCGTCGATGTGTATCCGGGAGCCGAACAACCGGCTGAGCCCGTGCCGTTGACCGTTTCGCGCCTCCGTCAACTGCTGGGCATGGATCTTGATATAGCCCGCGCCGAATCGGTTCTAGGCGCCCTCGGCATCGAGACGCGGCGCACCGGGCCGGACAGCCTGGAGGCAAACCCTCCCTACTGGCGCAGCGACATCGCAATCGAAGAAGACCTGATTGAAGAGATCATCCGCATCATCGGGTATGACGAAGTGCCCACCACGATGCTGTCTTCGCCCATCCCCTACCATCAGGCAAACCCGATGACGACGCTGAAAGACCGCCTGCGCGACGCTCTGGCCTCCGCCGGGATGCAGGAAACCATCAGCTACCCGCTGGTCAGCCCCGGCGATCTGGCCAAATTGCGCGCCGGCGACGACGACTCGGCAATCATGCTCAGGGTTGCCAACCCCATGTCCTCCGAGCAGGACGTCCTGCGCCCGACCCTGGCCGCCAGCATCCTGGACACGCTGGCCTACAACCGGGGACACAATGATGGCGGGTTCCGCTTGTTTGAGGTGGGGCGCGCGTTCATCCCGCAGGATACCGGTTTGCCGACCGAACGGGAACTGGCGGCTGGCGTAATGTCGGGGCCGCGTTATGACGCCAACTGGCTGGTCGAGGGCGAATCGCTGGACTTTTTTGATCTCTCCGGGACGTTATCCGCAGCGTTGGACCGGATGGGCATCAGCGCCTCGTTCCAATCTGCGGAGGACACATTGTTCCATCCTGGCCGCTGCGCGAGCATCTCCGTAGCCGGCGTGGAAAATGCGGAAGTTGGCCGCATCGGCGAAGTGCATCCGGACGTTTGCGACGCCTTTGACCTGGGATCCGATCCGGTCGTCTATTTCGAACTAAAGCTGGACGACCTCCTGGCCGCGTGCGAAGACGAAGCATCGAACCAAAACCGATTCCAATCGCTTTCCAGGTTCCCGTCCGCCAACCGCGACCTTGCCCTGGTGGTGCCCGCGGAAGTCCCCAACAGCCAGATCCAGCGACTCATCGAGAGGGTTCGCCTGGTGGAACGCGCCGAACTGTTCGACGTTTATGCGGGCGAAAACGTGCCCGAGGGCACGCGTTCCCTGGCATTCCGCATCCGGTTCCGCGCTGCAGACCGCACGCTGACCGCCGAAGAAGTGAACCGTGCGATGAACGGCTTGATGCGAGTCCTGGAGCGGGAAGCCGGAGCGACCCTGAGGGGTTAGCGGCACGCCACCCGCAATCCCGAGACGCCTTGATTCTGCGCTGTCGGAGCAGGTCTAAACCCGGTGCTTGGACGGAACGAGGCGTACCCCATTTGCCTCACGCCAAAACCGCTTGGATTTCTCGCCGCGACGTGGCAGTTCACCCTCAGGGTTTGTATGTCGGATGTTTTCGTTGCCGCAAGTAAACGATGAGCGTTTTCTGGTGCGAAGCGCGGGTTCGGCCTGTGGTAAGATGATAATACCGCCAAATTTTTTCGGGCGGTATCCGGCGTCCCCATAGTTTGCATCCGACGAACTGCAGCCGGCCATGGCCCGCGGACGGTAACACCATGACTACCCACCGGGAACCCCGCTCTCTGCACGCCCATGACGCGCATGGCGACGGCGACCACGAGAGCATCCACGACCACGGCGGACACCATGGGCACGGCCACCGAGGCCACCAGGCCAACGGCTCGCACGGTCACGAAGATATGCTGGAGGTGGAGGAGGCGTTCGCGCGTATCATCGCCAACTTTGCTCGGCTCGACGCGGTGGAACTTCCGCTGCTTGAATGCCTGGGCATGGCGTTGGCCGAGGACATCACCTCGCCGCTGGAACTGCCGCCGCTTGCCAACTCCGCCATGGACGGCTACGCCGTGCTGCACGCCGACATCGCTGGCGCGTTGGAATCTCCGCCAACCCTTGCGGTCATCTCTGCGGTGGCAGCCGGTCAGGTGTCCACCGATACCGTTGTCGCCGGCAAGGCCATCCGAATCATGACCGGCGCCCCGGTTCCCGACGGCGCCGACACCGTGGTGCCCTTCGAGGAAACCGACGAACTCGACCGCCGCGGTCGTGGGGAACCACTGGATCAGATAATCATCCACAAGGCTCTGCCCCTGGGTAGCAACGTGCGCCCGGCCGGCGAAGACGTCGCCGCCGGGGAGTTGGTGCTGCCGGCCGGAACCGTGGTGAGGGCCGCCGAGGCCGGCGTGATGGCATCGTTAGGGCTCGCCACCGCGAGAGTGACCCGTCGCCCAGTGGTGGCGGTGCTGTCCACTGGCGATGAGCTTACCCCAGCCGGCGAAGCCCTGGCTCCGGGGCACATCTACGACAGCAACAGCAGCAGCGTCGCCGCAGCCGTGATCGCCGCCGGCGGGACACCGCGCATCATCGGGATCGCCCGGGACACCCTCGAAGACCTTCATAGATGCATCGATGAAGCCTCCGACACCGATATGCTGGTAACGTCCGCCGGTGTGTCCAAGGGCGACTATGACATGGTCAAAGACGTGCTGGAACAACGGGGCGATATGAACTTCTGGTCGGTGCGGATGCGGCCCGCCAAGCCACTGGCTTTCGGCCTGCTGCGCACCGAAGGGGAGCGGCCGCTGCCCCTGCTCGGACTGCCGGGAAACCCGGTCAGCGCCCTGCTGGCTTTTGAGATGTTCGGCCGACCCGCCATCCGGCGGATGCTGGGGAGAGACAGGTTGGCGCGGCCCGTTGTGGAAGGCGTGCTGACCGGCCCCATATTCAACAGCGACGGCCGCCGGGTTTATGCCCGGGTGGAAGTCGAGCGCCGAGACGGGACCTGGTTCGCGAATCCCACAGGTCCGCAAGGTTCCAACATACTGACATCCCTGTCGCGTGCCAATGGATTGGCGATTTGTCCGGCCGATCTGCCGCGCAAGGAAGCTGGACAGGCGGTCAAAATAATCATGCTGGATTGGAATGAAGAGGTTGCTCAATGACGACAGTTTCCATTAATCCCCGTTTGGAAGGGCTGGAATATCGCTTCAATCTCGAACGACTGGCCGAACTCAACCGGTCGCCAGTGCCGTTGTTGTTAGCCCGCCTGACGTCAGCGTGCCCTTCTCATGGGAAAACGCAGACCGAGGTCAACGACCCGGTCGCGCTGCTGGCTGAGATTCGGCGGCACTGCGCTGACGACGACGATTTCATTCGGCAATCGATGCCTCTGCAGGAGATCGTGTTTCGCACCCTCCTCCTTGCCGACGACCAGACCATGACGCTGGGAGATTTGCACTACGAACTGACCGAGCGCTGGTCCTCGGCAATCCGGCCCATTTCCATTACGGTGGCCGGCTTGGCGCGCATCCTGGACGTCGACGTCTTCTACGGCTTCGAAAAGCTGCCGTCGCAGGAACCGGAGATAGTCGAGGCCGACCTGCCCATGCTCACGGCAGGGGACAACGACGACAGTCTGCTGGACCAAATCTTCGCCGCCATCGCTGAGGATGCCGCCGACGAAACCGACGAAGTTGATGACCCGTTCGAAGAGGACGACGAAGACGATCCATACGAGGAAGACGAGGAGGAAGCCGACGATTAATCAGTTCCACCGGACCCAAGGCAGCAAATCCAAATAATGAATATCGCGTTTGGTATTGGTGAATCGTTGACTGAGTGTTGAGCCGCCGCTAAAATAGGGGTACATTGAATGTTGGCGACTCGGATCGGCCGAGTTGAGACCACAACAATATGCACAGGGAGGTGGCGCCATAGCCAGGCAATATAGGGTCAACGAACAGATACGCGTCCCGCGAGTACGGGTAATTGGAGAAGATGGCGAGCAGCTTGGCGTAATGACCGTGTCAGACGCGCTCTCCAGGGCGCGAATGCATGAACTTGACCTGGTGGAGGTGGCCCCCAACGCCGACCCTCCGGTTGCCCGACTATTGGACTACGGAAAGCTCCGTTACCTGTCATCCAAGAAGGAACGCGAGACCCGAAAATCCCAGAAAAGCAACGAACTCAAGGAAGTGCGTTTCCGGCCCAATATCGGCACGCATGACTTTGACGCCAAGATGCGCAAGGTGCGTCAGTTCATAGGCAACGGCGACAAGGTCAAGCTCACGGTGCGATTCCGGGGGCGTGAAGCCGTCCATCAGCAGAACGGTCTCTCTCTGCTCAAGAAAGTGGCCGAAGAAATGAAGGACGACATTCGCCTTGAGCAACAGCCGTCTATGGAAGGTCGCGCGATGTCGATGGTGCTGATCCCCAGCCCCGTGACCACGACCCGCCCGGAACGCGGCGAAGACAGGGAAGCAGCCACAGCGGAATAGAGAAGTATGCCCAAACTTAAAACCCACAAAGGCGCCAAAGCGCGCATCCATGTAACCGGCTCCGGAAAACTCATGCGCCGAAAGCGCATGAGTAGTCATCTACGGCGCAAAAAGCCTAAGAAGGTAACCAGGAAATTCGCCCAGAAAGTGGCTTACGACAAGGCTGACGTGAAGCGGCTGAGCCGATTGATACCGTACGACGCCTAAAATTTGGAGAACCTTACACCGTGCCAAGAGTGAAACGGGGCGTGACCAAACGCGCCCGCCACAAGAAAGTCCTGAAAGCCGCCAAGGGATACCGGGCGTCGTCAAGCCGCAACTACAAGTGGGCCAAAGAGGCGGTGATGCATGCGTGGAGCCACGCCTATCGCCACCGTCGCGAGCGCAAAGGCGACTTCCGCAGGCTGTGGATCATCCGCATTGGCGCTGCGTGCCGCCAGCACGGCACCACGTACAGCCAGTTCATACACGGGCTGAACGTCGCGGGGATTGAGATCGACCGCAAGATGCTGGCCGACATGGCCGTGCGGGATCCTGAAGCTTTCGAGCGACTGTTGGAACTTGCCGCCGCCGCAACGGCCAACTGATCATCTAAACCGCGCCGCAGTAATATCGTAGGGGCGAATGAACATTCGCCCCTACGGATTTAAATGCTCCCAGGTGACCAACGTCCGATCCGTAATCTCGCAATCGTACAGTGCCAGGTCCCGACGAAGGTGGTTGCGACCTCCGGCCGGTTCACCAGAACCCGCGGCCACGCCGAGGCACAGGGGATTGCTACCTGCCACGGGCAGATATACCCATCCATGTTCGTTGACGGTGAAGGCCTGCCCGGACAGGCCGGAATCGCATGGCGCGACATGAACCGGAGCGTCCAGCGCCAGGTTGAAGGCAGTGAGGCAGCGATCGTATTCAACCAATTTCATGACCCCGTCAGGGACCGCCACAAACAACTGGTCGTGGGAACCGGGTTTGCAGGTGTGCGCCTGCAGAGGCGATTCCAGCCGTATGTTGTCGCCAAACCCGGCGACGTCAACGCAATAGCCCTGCGGGTCGTCCAGGAAATCTGTGAGACGGAGCAGGGCGCCCGCCATCAACTGGGGAGAAGCCGGAGTATCCGTTGCGGCGGCCGGCGTTGGCATGGGCTGGGCGGTCGCCGCCGAGGTCGGAAGCGCGGCGACGGTACCAACGGGTGCCTGAGTATGCTCAACTGAAGGAACAGCAGAACCCGTCGGATCCGCGGCGCACGCTACCAGAGCCACTACTGCCAGCCACGTAATCGTCAACGCCAATAGGCGGCGACTCATTCGTGGAAGCGTTGCAACAGGCTGTAGAGCGCCGCGGCCCCGAATTCCAGGGCCGTCACAGGCACACGTTCGTTGGCCGCGTGGATGGTTTTCAGGAAATCGAAGTCGGACGGCAGGTTCATGGGCATCCACCCATAGGTTTGGATGCCAAGGCGGGCGAAGTGGCGACCGTCTGTGCCGGCCGGCATCAGCATGGGCACCGACACGCCATCGGAGTCCTGTTCCTGAATGATCCCGGACAGCGTGTCGAAAAGCCCCATGTTGAAAATCCACGGCTTGGGCTGAAAGTTGACGGCCCGAAATTCAATGCCGGGGCCGGCGATGGCCTGGAGTTCGCCGAGCAAATCTTCGGAATCAAAGCCCGGGAGCATCCGGCAATCCAGGTTGACCGTGACCTCGCTGGGGATGACGTTGGCCTTTTCGCCTCCGTTGATGATGGTGGCGTTGGCCGTGTGCCGGAACAGCGGTTCCATCTCCCTGCCTACGGTCCCCATGCGGCGGAGCATACTGCCGGTGAAGGATGGGTTGAGCAGCAATTTCAGGAACGCGCTGTCGGGTAGCGGGAGACTGCCGCTCATGGCCTCCACCATCATCCGGGTCACCGGGTGGATGTGGAACGGCAACGAGGTGCGGTCCAGTTTGACCAGGAACTCGGCCATGCGTGTGGGTGCGGTGTCGTGATGGACCAGCGAACCGTGCCCGCCGGGTCCGCGTGCGATGGCCTCAACCCGGCAGCCCTGCTTCTCGGCAACCTGCACCATGTAGAATTTGCGACCCCGATAGGTTTTGCTGAATCCGCCGAACTCACCGACGGCATAGCGCGCGCCCTCGAACAACTCCGGACGGACGTCGGCCAGCCACGCCGCTCCGGTGTGGCCGCCCGCTTCTTCGTCGGACACCAGGGCGAGTATCACATCGCCGGGAAGGTCAGCCCCTTCCAAATGCGCGCGCATGAAGGCGTCCATCATCATGGCGACGCCGCCCTTCATATCCAGAGCGCCGCGTCCCCAGATGTAGCCATCCTGCAGCCGACCCTCGAATGGCGGCACATCCCAGGGCTGTGCGGCCGTGGGCACAACGTCGATATGTCCGTAGAGCAGCAGGGGTGGCGCATCTCCACGACCGGACAACCGGCTGACGACGTTCACCCGGTCCGGGTCGTCGCCCAGAAGTTCGGCGCTGATGCCGACACGGTTGAGCACATCCCGGCAGTACGCCGCACACGCTCGTTCGTTGCCGGGCGGGTTGGTGGTATCGTGGCGAATGAGTGCCTGCAGCAGTTCGGCGACGTGAGGCCGTTGCCTCGCCGTATGCTCAAGGACAGTCATTCTCTTGGACGATCAGACGCCGGGCGACCCGCGGTCAGGGTCGTCACTTTCGTCCCGGTCGTTTTCCTCACCGAGGTTCACGTCCAACCCCTGCAAGAACGCTTCGATGCTGGATGGCAGCGGAGTGGTCGGTTCGGGCCGATCGTCGCCGCCGTGCTCGCTGTCGTACATTTCCTCAATGCGGGTCAGCACGTCGCCGCTCGGTATCTGGCCATCGCGCGATGTGAGTTCGTCGTACTGTTTCTGGCCACGCTCGGTTTGAGCGATGTAGTCCGGCAACTCATAGAGCCGGCACAGCAATTCCATCATTCGGGCCGCGCCCTGGTAGTCATCGTCCAGGTTCAGGTATTGAGGAAGGTGCACCACGAACGCGCGAGTTTCCAGCCCCATACTGGTGGCCGTTTCGCTGATGGTGTAGGTGATGGTGGTCGGCCCTTCGTAACTGCTAGGCTTGGCGTTGGCGATGCCGTAATCCCGTTCCACGTTCTGACCGGTCCCGAGACCTGATACAACCAGCGGCCGGGTATGAGGCACCATGTCGTACATCCCGCCGACCAGGGCATACTGCTTGACACCAAAATATTTGATGATCTCTAGCAGCGCTTCAGAGTAGTCCTCACCGTAGAGGTGCGGTTCCAGCAGGTGCGCCGTCAGGATGTGCGGCCCTTCCTCAGGATTCGCATAGCGGATGATCGTGTTGGGTATGGTGACCTCGCGGTTGCCGCTGACCAGGTAGGATCGCGGGCGGTAGCGCGTGAAGTCGTAGAAATGACCGGGACGGTGCAGTCGTCCCAATTCCTTGCTGCGCAGGTGGCGCTCGATGCGTCCCAACGACAGACTCCCCACGTTGCCCACATCGATCCATGGCCGCAGCACGGCCAGCATATGGGGGTCGCGCAACTCCGGAACAGGCTCTGCGATGTCAAATTCGCCGATTCGCATAGGTGATTATCAAAGTAACATCGGCGATATTTCGAGTCAAGGACATGGGCAATCTCGACCGGGCGATTCGATCACTCCCCTTCGACAAATCGCCCCGTTCGTCCTGCGCCCATTTGCGGACGTACGTATGGAGGGCGATAAACGATTCGGCCCAGGGTCGCCGGTTTTTGTCGGGAACCTTTTCTCGGGATAATCGAATTATCCTGAAGCCGCGTGAGGTGTACTTGACTGCCGCGTCGTGCCGTTGTAACATGGCGGGAACCATGGCGACACGGTTCGTGTACTGTTGCTTTAGCCTGTTGCCTGGTGTTATCGGGCAGATTGACCCGGGGACTCCCGCGACCTCAATCTCCCTTCACTCAGGAACGCCCCAGAATCGCGGAATACGCCGGGAAGGCGTGCAAGGGCCAATTGCGTCCCTTCGGCGACGTCAGGCGTTGGGTCCACCAGTCATATATGCCCACTAAGTACATTTTCGTAACCGGGGGCGTGGTCAGCTCCATCGGTAAGGGCATCTGCGTTGCGTCCATCGGACGCATCCTGAAGAGTCAAGGGCTATCGGTCACCGTGGTGAAGTTGGATCCCTACCTGAATGTGGATCCAGGGACCATGTCCCCGTACCAGCACGGAGAGGTATTCGTCACCAAAGACGGCGGCGAGACCGATTTGGATCTGGGCCACTATGAGAGATTCATCGACGTTGAACTGACGCGGGACAGCAACGTAACCGCAGGACAAACCTACCTGGAACTGATAACCCGCGAACGCCGGGGGGACTTTCTCGGGGGCACCATCCAGACGGTGCCTCACCTGACCAATGAAATCAAAAACCGGTTGATAACTCTGGCCGAAAAATCCAACTCTGACGTGGTGGTCGTGGAAGTTGGCGGAACCGTGGGCGACATCGAAGGCCTGCCCTTCCTGGAAGCCATTCGACAAATGAGAAATACGGTGGGGCGCCGTAATGTGTTCTACATCCACCTCACCTTGCTGCCCTTCATATCCGCCTCTGAAGAACTCAAAACCAAACCGACTCAGCACAGCGTAAAAGAATTGCGTAGCATCGGCATTCAGCCCGACGCCCTGATCTGCCGCAGCGACTCGGAAATGAACCGGAGCATACAGGAGAAACTGTCGCTGTTTTGCGACGTGGAAACCGAAGCGGTGTTCCCGATGCCAACTGTCAACAACGTGTACGAAGTGCCCCTGATCATGGAGCAGTTCGGGTTGGGCCGGTTCCTGGCGCAATCCCTGGATCTCAGCGGGCACCGGGATCTGGTCGAATGGTACGGCTTGGTGGACCGGATGAACGCGGCGGAACGCGTGGTACCCATCGCCGTAGTCGGAAAGTACGTGGAATACCCCGATTCGTACATGTCGGTGCGAGAGGCCCTGCGCCACGCCGCCGCATCCTGCGGCCTGCGAGCCGAAATCCGGTGGGTGCATTCGGAAGCAGTGGAACGGGACGGGCCGGACGAGTATCTGAAGGACGTGTGCGGTATCGTGGTGCCCGGCGGGTTCGGGTCCCGGGGCGTGGAAGGCATGGTGGAAACCAGCCGGTACGCGCGAGACAAAGAAGTACCGTACCTGGGCCTATGCCTGGGGATGCAGGTCATGGTGATAGACTGGGCGCGCGACGTGGCCGGTCTGCGCTGGGCCAACTCGTCGGAGTTGGATCCGGATTGCGAGCATCCGGTTATCGACATCATGCGTGGTCAACGCGGGATCACCGACCTGGGGGGCACGATGCGGTTGGGCCAGTACCCCTGCCGGCCGCAGACCAACACCCAAATGGCGCGGGCTTACGGTCATGAACGCCCCGAGGTTATGGAGCGCCATCGACACCGCTACGAAGTCAACAACAAATACCGAGAATCCCTGGAAGCCTCCGGAATGGTGATGAGTGGACTCTCACCTGATGGAGAGCTGGTGGAAGCGGCCGAAGTGCCGGACCATCCCTTCATGGTGGGCGTGCAGTTCCATCCTGAATTTCAGTCCAGGCCCAACCGACCGCATCCGCTGTTCTGTGCACTGATGGGACAGGCGAGAGACACCGTGCGCGAAGGCAAGCAGTTGCCGTTCAGTCGCCCCGGGTGGTGGTCGTTTTCAGCGCAGTAGTTCCGTAAAACACGATTTTTCAATCGACCAAATGACCGCCGCACTGTCGGCGTAAATCCTTTACCCCGACCGACCCCTGATTCCGGCAAACGGACCCGGAAACCTCCGCACCCCGGAGTTGCAGTTGCATTCGCAGCGATTGCTTCCGAAGCGAAAGTTCCGGCGCCGGGAGGATAAGCAATGAAACTATTCTTGGACACCGCCAACATCGACGAGATACGCTCCGGCGCCGAATTGGGCGTCATTTCCGGAGTAACCACCAATCCGTCCCTGGCTGCCAAAGAGGGGATCGGAGGCGCGGAGGGCTACCGGGCTGCCGTGCAGGAGATCGCCGACATCATCGACGGCCCCATTTCGGTGGAAGTGGTGAGCACTGACGCCGCCGGCATGATCGCCGAAGGGCGCGACATCGCCGAGTGGATCCCTAACCCATGGGTGAAAATACCCAGCACCGAAGAGGGGTTCAAAGCGATCAGCGTGCTGGCGCGCGACGGCATCCAGATCAACCAGACCCTGGTGTTCACTGTTAACCAGGCGCTGCTGGGCGCGAACGCCGGCAGCACGGTGGTCAGTCCGTTTGTGGGCCGCCTGGACGATATCGGGCAGGACGGCATGGCCCTTGTTCAGGACATTGTCGGGGTGTACCGCCAACAGAACATCGAGACCCTGGTGATGGCGGCCAGCATTCGCGGCGCGCGCCATTGCACCACCGCCGCCGTCGCGGGCGCTGACATTTCCACCGTGCCCTACAACGTGTTGACGCAGATGATCAAACACCCACTGACCGACGCCGGTCTATCGAGATTCCTGCAAGACTGGCAACAAGCATCCGGAGGCTGACAATATGGTCCGAGCCCGCACCGGGGCCACCGCTGCCCCTCGCCGCCGCCGCCGCCCACCACCCATTGACGACGATGCCAAACTGGTGATGGACGCCGCGCGGGGGGAAGATTCCGAAGAAAACCTCCTGAGCCATGAGAATGGCTTCAAAGACGCGAAGCCCGTGGACATGGCCGACCTGACCAGCATGTCCCACGGAGATTTGCTGGCGCTTGCACCTGAGGTTGGCTTGCGCGACGACGGCGCCCTGGCCGAGTTGGGACGCGACGCCCTGTTCCACCGGGTACGCCAGGCCGCTTCCGGGAGAAGTCAACTGGTGGCATCCGGAGTGCTCGAGGTGATGGACGCCGGGCACGGGCTCCTGCGCTCTATGCAATACCCGCCAGTCGCCGGGGACGTCTTCGTGGGGCAGTCGCAGATTCGGCGGTCCAACCTGAAAACCGGCGACACGGTAACCGGAACGGTCCGGCCTCCCAAGGACGGTGAGCGACACTACGGGTTAACGCGGGTGACCAGCATTAACCTGCTGGACCCTGAGTCCCAGTCTCCCGCAAACCGGCGGTTGTTCGAGTCCCTCACCCCGATTTTCCCCAATGACCACATCGTCCTGGAACATTCGCAAGGGGGTTTGCCCACGCGAATGATTGACCTATTCGCCCCCATCGGACTGGGACAACGCGGCCTGATCGTTTCGCCTCCCAAGGCCGGCAAAACCACGGTATTGCGGCAGATCGCGGCGGCAATCACCGCGAACCGTCCCGAAGTGTCCCTGATGGTGGTGCTGATCGGTGAACGGCCCGAAGAGGTCACGGAGATGCGCCGCGCCGTAAAGGGCGATGTTTTTGCCTCAACCTTCGACGAGTCTGTGGAAGAGCAGTGCAGGGTCGCCGAGCTTGCCGTGGAGAGAGCCAAGCGCATGACCGAAACGGGGCGCGACGTGGTGATCCTCCTCGACAGCATCACACGACTGACCCGGGCCTACAACCTGGCGTTGCCCACCTCTGGACGCACCCTTTCCGGCGGAATCGACCCGGCGGCGTTGTATCCGGCCAAGCGGTTCATTGGCGCCGCGCGCAACCTGGAAGAAGGCGGTTCTCTGACCATCATCGCCACCTGCCTGTTGGACACCGGCAGCCGCATGGACGAGGTGATATACGAAGAGTTCAAGGGCACCGGCAACATGGAGTTGCATCTGGATCGTCGCCTGGCCGACCAGCGCTACTTCCCGGCCATAGACGTGGTACGCAGCGGAACCAGGCGGGAGGAGTTGCTGTACGACTCCGAAGCCGTGCCGCAGATCTGGCTGCTGCGCAGGATGGTCACCCTCGCCTCCGGCGGCGATCAGGCCAACATGGGCGATGCGACCAAACGGGTGCTGGAACGGTTGGCGCGTACGCGCACCAACTCCGAGTTTCTCTCGAACCTGACCAAAGATTCGTAGGCCCAACCCCAATCGGAGCATTCTCTGGGGCGGCCTGAAGGTCGCCCCGTTGCGTATTACCTCGCACATGGCAACGGCGACAGTGTTTGGAAAATGGAATTATAATAATCGGTGGATCAGCGATAGCGTTATGGTTATCGCAATCACGCCACCTACCGTGATACAAATGCAACTGCCCGTCAGGATATAGGCTCAAATGTCCCCGCGTTCCGGAAATATCCTGATCGTTGATGACGAGGCCACCTCCGCCATCGTGCGGGCAGTGCGCCGTCGCTTGGAAGATGAGGGCTGGACCACCAGGGTGGTCAGCAAAGGGGAACACGGCTCTGCCGACGATATGTTGTGGGCTGCCATGGAAGCCATCGAAGACTCCGTCCCCGACGGCGTGATCCTGGACGTGCGGCTGGGAGAATACCGGGACGACCAGTTCAAGGGACTCGACCTGCTGAAACGCATCGTTGCAGACCGGCCCCGGCTGCCGGTGCTGATGTTCACGCAGTACAGCCAGGGAGTTGAACGGGAAACGGTGGCCCGGAGCGCGCTGCAGGTGGAAGCGCCGGTTGAGTTCATCGACAAACTGGCTTCCCCGGAAGAGGTGGCTCTCAGAATGCGGCGGTTGGTGGGCGCCGACCCCGGAACCATTGCCGTCGGCAACCGCATTGTGCTGGACGGCGACGCGGCCACGGTGTTGGTATTGGACGACCAGGGCATCCGAACCCCGGTCCCGGAAGTCACCGGCCGCCGCTTTGAAATCCTGCGCGAGTTGGCGCAAGCCTGGTATCGCAGCCCCGGCAACGTGGTGCCTTTTGACCGGTTGGAACGATATCTCGAAGGGGACGATACCCGAGCATCCCTCAGGGTGCGCATTCGGGAGATAAAGGTGTCGATGGGTCGCGCTCTGGGTCAGGCCCTGGGAGCCAACGACTTCATCGTCAGCGTTCGCGACCGCGGTTATCGGCTCCTGCCGCCGCGAGAATAGGGTAGTTATGGCGACGCTGCCACCCCCACGCATCAGCGGGCACCCCGCTCTGGCCTACGCAGGAATATTCCTCGCGATTGCAGGGCTGGCGGTGATGGTAGTATCGCTTTTCCTCCCGCTGACCTGGCTGTTCCCGGAACCCTGGCCGGTTGAACCACTGAGCTACATGGCAATCGCCAGCGTGGTGGTTGGTCTGGCGGTTGCAGTGGGCGGATACATGGCGGCTAGCGGCAAGCGCGGCAACAATAACGGTCTCAGCGGCATGGACGATTGGAGCCGGTTGACCGAGCAGCAGTTCGAGACCTTCCAGCACGACCTGGGCCGGCCCATGCGTCGCATCCTGGGCAAATGCAGGGAAGTTCGGGGCGTGCTGGCGGCCACCGGCGAAGACGTTTCTATCGTGGTTCATGAACTGCTGGACGAGATCGAGGAGCAGGCTCCGTCGTTCCGGCTGATGATGGCCAACATGCAGGTCATGATCAACCTGGAAACCCCGGACGCCCCGGTTGAGCGCTATCCCGTAGAACCGACGGCGGTTGTCAGTCGTATCGTAGAACGCTACACCGGTCAGGCCATTGAGCAAGGCAAGGACATGGCCTGGTGGTCTGAACCCGAAGAATTCGGCCTGGTCTATTCAGACGCCGCGGCGTTGGAGCATATCATCGCAAACCTGGCGGACAACGCTCTCCGGTACGGCGGAGACTACATAGAGATCACAGTTACACGCGACCAGGAAACCTTCTGGGTGTGTGTGACCGATGACGGTCCCGGCATCCCGGACCACTACCGACCGCACCTCTTCACCCGGGGTTGGACGCCCGAGATGGGCCGAAGCGAAGAAAAGACCTCGTCCGGGCTGGGTCTTTACATCAGCCGTACACTGGCTCACCGGTACGGCGGCACTTTGACGGTTTCTTCGGTGGTTGCGCCCAGCCCCGACCACCATACCGTGTTTGCATTAGCCCTGCCCATAGGCTCACCCGACGCGTGAACCGGTCCAATCCGGTAACCGTCTCGTCGGTGCAAGATCCCATCCATCCCCTGCGGCCCACGCTTTGCGACAACGGATTTTAGCAACAAGCCTGGCATCGCTGGTCATCGTGGTGTTCATGGCCGTTTGGGCGTTCGCGCTGCCCGGGACTCCCGACGCGCCAGCCAGCGTACGCACCGGGCCCACGCCCACGCCGGTGGTAGTGACGCCGACTCTGCCGGCGCCCACTTCAACACCCGCCCCTACAGTAACGCCCACGCCGACTCCAACCCCGTCGCTGCCAACACCCACTCCGACGCCAACACCCACTCCGGCCCCCACACCCACGCCGACTCCAACCCCGACTCCCGCGAAACCCACGCCGGCTCCACCCACGCATTTCCTCGTGGTCAATCATCCCACCAATTTGGAAGTGATTCGCGGAGACCCGGAAATTGATGTGTTCGGCACCACGCTGCCGGGTTCAATTCTGGAGATCAGTTACGACAACCGGGAGGACATGGAGCGCGATATCACCCTGCGGGCAGACAGCACCGGGCGATTCATCGCAACCATACCGCTGGCGGAAGGGTTCAACGTGATAGAAGTCATCAGCCACAACAGCGCATCGCCGGAACCCAGGCATCAATTGCTGCAGTTGACCTACGACAGCAGTCCGCTGACCCTTTTCCTGGTTGTCACCGATCCCGCCGACGGAGTTTCCGTTACCGATCGTGTTGTGACCATTTCCGGCGAGACCCTGCCCGGAGCCGAGGTGGTGGTCAACGAAATCATACCGGCCATCCCCGACTCGTCAGGCATATGGCGCGCCGACATCCGGCTGCAGACCGGCGCCAACGAGATCCGCGTGCGCGCTTTCTACGAGGGCAACGTGGTGCAAACGACCGTCGCACTTAACTACGAACGATAGATGGGACGCGACGGATCGCGCGCCAACCCTCGGGCAATCAACGCAGCCCGTCGAGGACCGACAATCGCGCGTCCTCGGGATTTCGAGCGCCGTGTTTGATTACACCGGAGTCGGCGGCTATAATGGTCGACTAGCATCCCTACCGAATAGAGGAGGCTCCTTCAATGGTTGCTGACATCCTGACCGGCACTTTTACCGTCAAATCCGGCCACGCTCAAATGCTCAAGGGCGGCGTCATAATGGACGTGGTCACTCCTGAACAAGCCCGTATCGCCCAGGAAGCCGGCGCCGTCGCTGTGATGGCCCTGGAACGCGTACCCGCCGACATCCGGGCCGATGGCGGCGTGGCGCGCATGAGCGACCCGTCAATGATCGCCGATATCATAGACGCGGTATCCATCCCCGTTATGGCCAAGTGCCGCATCGGGCATTTCGTTGAAGCGCAGATTCTCCAGGCTCTGGGCGTGGACTACGTTGACGAATCCGAAGTTCTCACTCCCGCCGACGAGATGCATCACGTCTGGAAGCACGATTTCACCGTGCCGTTCGTCTGTGGCTGCCGCGATCTGGGTGAAGCGCTTCGCCGCATTTCCGAAGGCGCGGCCATGATCCGCACCAAGGGTGAAGCCGGCACCGGCGACGTGGTGGAAGCGGTCCGCCACATGCGCGCCGTGCAGGACGCCATCCGCAAGTTACAGAACATGCCCGACGACGAGTTGGTGGTGGAGGCTCGTGACCTGCGCGTCAGCCTTGACCTGCTGCAACAAACCCGCGAAGAGGGTCGTATGCCTGTGGTCAACTTCGCCGCCGGTGGTGTCGCAACTCCCGCCGACGCAGCGTTGATGATGCAATTGGGCGCGGACGGTGTCTTCGTCGGCTCAGGCATCTTCAAGTCCGGTGACCCGGCCAGCCGCGGACACGCCATCGTTCAGGCAGTCACGCACTACAACGACCCTGACATCCTGGCCCATGTTTCCAAGGACCTGGGTGAGCCCATGGTCGGCAGAAGCGTCCGGGAACTCTCGGAAAGCGAACTGCTGGCCCCCCGCAGCGTCTGACAAATCTTCGACTCGTTGGGGCGTCTGCTTCAACGAGTCAACAACACCCGAACAGCGAAACGGACCTGGACATATCGGCTGGTCACTTAGTTGAACATCGGCGTATTGGCAGTACAAGGTGATTTCGCGGAACACTGCCACGTGATCCGCAGTATCGGCGCTGACGCTACGGAAGTGCGCTTGCCCGAACACCTTAATGGTCTGGACGGCCTCATAATACCGGGAGGCGAAAGCACGACCCTGAGCCGGCTGATGTCCCTTTACAACCTGCGAGAACCGGTGGCTGAAATTGCGGAGGCTGGCCGGCCGGTCTGGGGCACCTGCGCCGGCATGATCATGCTGGCCTCGGAGATCACTGAAGAGGATCCGGTGCCGCTGGCCGTGATGGATGTGGGAGTGCAGCGTAACGCCTTTGGCCGGCAGGTCGATTCCTTCGAGCAGGATCTGGCGATCAAGGGCTTTGGCGACGACCCGTACCATGCGATTTTTATCCGCGCTCCCGTGATAATCCGAGTGGGAGACAACGTGGATGTGCTGGCCAGGCTGGACGATGGGAGGCCAGTGGCGGTGCGGCAAGGCAACCTGCTGGCCACCGCTTTCCATCCTGAACTGACGGCGGACGCGCGGATCCACCGGTACTTCGTGGCGATGGCCGGGGGCGACCCCTTCGACGCCAATGCGCCGCGCATTGATGCTCCCCGGGTCCGCTGATACCGTCGAAGAATTCGCACCCACCGTTCAATCAATAATCCTGTCCGTCAACCAGATATCGTCGATGAGGAGGGCATAGTTGGTTACTGTCGAGCAGCTGGCCCACGATGAATTGCAGCAACTCCTGGGAGTTCTGCCTCCGAGGATTCTGGCCGGCTTACAGCAGCAGGATGACCTGGACGATCTGCTGGAGATTGTCCTGGATCTGGGCCGTCCGCCCGAAGCGCGGTTTTTGGCCGGAGACGTTCTGCTCGACGATGATCCCATCGGCCGGGATGATCTGCAGCACATAGTGTCCGGCGTCGGGGACTTTGGGGACGACAACCGGGCCGGCATGGAACGTACCCTGCACCGCATTTCCGCCATTCGCAACCGCAGCGGCAGCGTGGTGGGAATCACCTGCCGAGTGGGTCGCGCCGTATTTGGCACCATCAAGATAATCGAAGACCTGGCCTACGGCGGCAAGAACATCCTGCTGCTCGGTCGGCCCGGCGTGGGCAAAACCACAATGCTCCGCGAAGTGGCCCGAGTCCTTGCCGACGAAGCGCGCAAGCGCGTCATCATCGTGGATACGTCCAACGAAATCGCCGGCGACGGGGACATACCACACCCGGCCATCGGACACGCCCGCCGGATGCAGGTGCCAACCCCCACGGTGCAGCACGATGTGATGATCGAGGCGGTGGAAAACCATATGCCGCAGGTGATCATCATTGATGAGATGGGCACCACGCAGGAAGCCTCGGCCGCCCGCACAATCGCCGAGCGCGGCGTACAACTGGTGGCAACGGCCCACGGCAACACGCTGGACAACCTCATCATGAATCCCACGCTTTCGGACCTGGTCGGTGGGGTTCAGACCGTAACGCTGGGCGATCAGGAAGCACGATTCCGAGGCACCCAGAAAACCGTCCTCGAACGCAAGGCGCCTCCCACCTTCGACGTGGTGGTGGAAATTCAGGACTGGAATGAAGTCGCCGTCCATGACGACGTCGCACAGGTGGTGGACCAGTGGCTGCGCGGGTACCCGGTTGAGCCGGAAGTCCGCCACATGAACGAGGACGGAAACATCACGCGCACCGCCGCGACCCGTCAGAACGAGACGGCGCCCACTCCATGGGCCGCCAACGAAATACGCAATCGCGGCAGCAGGGCCCGCAACGGAAGGGAAAGGGAGTCTTACGAACAGTACCCACCCGAGGGTTTCAGGGACGAACCCGACGCCGCCGGCGCGGCCGGCCCGCGACTGGACACCCGCATCTTCCTCTTCGGCGTGAGCCGGGACAAAGTCGAAGCCGCGCTTGCCGAACGGGGCGCATCCGCCGAAATCGTCAGCGAATTGCGACGCGCCAACGTCCTGCTGACCACGAAGAACCACTACCGCCGCGGGAGCCAACTGGTGCGCGTCGCCGAAAACAACAGCGTGCCGGTGTATGTGCTGCGCAAGAACACTGTGCCACAGGTCGGTGAGTTTCTCACCTCAATTGCACGCGACCAGGGCATCGAATTACGGCCGCCGCAGGGACGCATGAATGAAGAAGCCGATGCCGACACCGAAGCGGCTGCGCGAGCGGAGGCGGAAGAGGCCGCGCATCGGGTGCTTTCGGGCGAGTTCAGCGTTCAGCTGGAACCTCAACGCCCGTACATACGTCGCCTGCAGCACATGCTGGCCGAGGAATTCAACCTGGCGTCAACCAGCCGGGGCAGGGACCCGCGGCGGGGCGTTCTGATTTACCGCCCATAACTGGCCGGAACCTCCACGATGCCCGGGTTATTTGTCGCGTTTGAAGGCGTGGACGGCGCCGGCAAGTCCACGCAAACACAGCGCTTGCATGCACGGCTGACGGCTCAGGGTTATGACGTTACCCTGCTGCGCGAACCCGGCTCCACCGAGCTTGGCGATTACCTCAGGGCTTACCTCGTCGATGGCCGACCCCTGACGTCACCAGCGGAGTTACTGTTGTTCGAAGCTGCCCGCGCCGAGTTGATGAGCACTGTGATCGTGCCGAAACTGGCCAGCGGGGGGGTTGTCATCGCCGACCGTTTCGCGGGTTCTACGGTGGCGTACCAGGGGCACGGGCGTCGGATGGACCTCGCCCATATCTTTTGGCTCAACGATTTCGCCACGCAAAAGCGTTATCCCGACCTGACCATTCTATTGGACGTTGACCCTGAAACCGGATTGGGGAGGGTCCGGCAACGCCAGATAGGTCAAGGGCTGGATCCTGCCGAGACCGTCAACCGTTTTGAAGATGAAGCATTGCGATTCCATCGCGCGGTTCGGTCGGGATTCCTGGAGGAGGCGAAGCGGAACCCCGGCCGGTGGTTGCGGATTGACGGAAGCCGGGCTGCAGACGATATTGCCGCCGAAATCTGGGATGCGGTGATGCGTCTGGTAGCATGACCAGCCGGCGTCAGGGTCATTCGATTATCCTGGCTAAAGGCGATTGCTGTTGCAGGAACCGTTCCTTACTCACCGTCCGCTCGTCCTTCGACAGGCTCAGG
Organism: Dehalococcoidia bacterium; assembly: GCA_963668585.1. GTDB lineage: Bacteria > Chloroflexota > Dehalococcoidia > Lucifugimonadales > UBA3495 > Bin87. The sequence goes on from OY764869.1 coordinate 3,563,713, forward strand.
ATGAGCGGACTACCCCGTCTATCGTCAATAATCGAATGGCCCCGGGCCGGCTCCTGCGGCAATTGCCAAACCTACTGCCGGGTGATACCGTAGCCGCGATGCTCTTTCGAAAAATCTGCTTGCCGGTGGTGATTGCCAACACGGTTTTCGCCCTGGTGGTCGCCATGGCTTGCGCCCCGAGCAGTGAATCCGGCACCGACGATCCCGCTATGACCATCAACCGCATCGCCTATATCGCCTCCGACGGTCAGTTGGTGACCGTCAACCCGGACGGCAGCAACCGCAGCACGCTCACCATCGGTGAGGTTGCGGACACGCTGGAACGCATGGGTGGCACCGTGGCCCAGCCAATGCGGGAAACGCGCCTCTACGGCTGGCCGGTCTGGTCGCCCGACGGCAGTCGCATCGCCGTTTCGCTGATCAGTGGTAGAGCGCCATCCGACGCCGAGATGAGCGTGCAGTCCCTGGAATCATCCAACGGGGTTGGCGGGGCCGTTTTCGTCAACGACGCTCCGCTGACCATCGCGGACGGCACGCCCCACTACGTGCAATGGTCACCGGACAGCAGGCGAATCGGAGTAACCGCCGCCACTCCGGAGGGTTTGACGCTGTACGTAGCCGACGCCAACCCGGCGGACGGCGACGCCGTTCCAACAGCCGCGCTGCCCCTGGCGCGTGGGGCCCCCATGTACTTCGACTGGTCGCCGGACAGCCGATCCTTAGCGGTGCATAGTGGCGAGGACGTATCGGTACTCCGCCTAAATGACGACGCCACGGAATTTTCGGCGCAACCGATCACCCGGTCCCGGTCTTTCCGGACTCCGGCCTGGTCTCCGGACGGCTCCACGCTGGCATGGTCCGCGCCGGGGGGCGACAGCGAGGCCGTATGGTTGGGTCGGCCTGACGACACCACCTATCCGCCGTTGAGATTGGCGGAGGTGGAGGGATCCTGTGCCTTCCTGTGGTCATCCGACGGCAGCGTCATCGCCGTAGCCGACCGCCAGGATGCCAGGTCTCCCGCCTACCGCCGGCTGCGCCTGGTGGCGGCCGACGGCAGCGCCGAGCACACCGTTCAGGAAGATGACTGGGTGTTGGGGTTCTTCTGGGAACCGAGCGGTCAGCGTCTCGCCTGGATTGCCCTGAACAGCGAGGAACGGACCATGGAGTGGCGCATTTCGGACGGCAACGTCGCCGCACCCGAATCTGACGCGCCACCGGCTGAGGCCGTCGCCGGCCTGCATTTCTCCCCCAGCGGCGAGACATTCCTCATGCTCGCTTTCTTTGACCAGTATGCCCGCAGCCATTCGCCGTGGGCGCCCGATGGGTCCGCCCTCGTCGTATCCGGGAACCAGCAGTATCTCTCCCAACGACGCAACGGCAGCGGGGCCGCCGGGCCCCACGTGTACGTTACCGAGGTTGGCGAAGGCGGCGGCCTGGTGGACATCGCGCCCGGCGGAATCGCGGTGTGGTCCCCCCGCTGACCTGATGTTTTCTTCGCCACCGAACGCATTCGGAAGGATGTTTTCAGTCATAGCGCTGGTATGCGCCGCGCTGGCCCTGTCGCTGGCGTGCGGAGATCCGCCGGGTCCCACCCCCACGCCAACCTTGTCGCCAACTCCGACGCCGGCGCCGGACGTAGATGCGCTGCTCTCTGAGACTTCGGCCGGCCTGAACTCCCTGCAATCCACCGAGTTCGCGGTTCGGCACGAATCGGGGGCGATATTCGTTCCGGGATTCAGCGCCAAACTCACCGATGCCACCGGGGTTTGGGACGCTGAGCAGGGCGCGCAACTGGCCGTCGATGCCTTTCTGGTACCGGACCACCACGCCGAGGCGGAATCGGGAATATACTTCCAGATGCAGTTGGTCATAACTCACGACGAGTATTACGGCACCGACCCGTTATCCGGCACGTGGATGAAACAACCGACCGTGCTGGTTCCGGTTCCGGTGGATCAGTTGAATCACATCATCGCGGAGTTGATTGCGGACATCACCGACCCTGAGTTGGACGGGCAGGAAGTCATCGGAGACCGGAACACCTACAAAATATCCGGCGATGCGCCGGCGTCGGTAATGGACTGGCTGCTTCTCGAAGCCAGCGAAGGGCAATCGGTGCGCGTCGAACTCTGGACAGACACGGAGCAGAAACTTCTGCAGCAGTTGCGCATCATCGGCGCGATCGGGGAATTTGACCAGCCCGACACCGTGCGCGAAATAATCCTGACCAATATCAACCAGCCCGTCGCCATCGAGCCGCCCGCCGAATTCACCGACCTGACCGGCGGCTAACGCCCGCCCAGTGGTTGCGAGGTCAGCGTGGCAATCTCGTCTCGCCGTCAATGGCTGCTGGTCGCCGCCGTGGCCTGCGGCGCGTTCATCACCGCGCTGGACCAGACTGTGGTGGTGACCGCCCTGCCCGCGGTGATGGCGGACCTGAAAGTCCCCATCGTGCGGCTGGAGGCCGTGATCTGGGTGGTAACCGCCTACCTCCTGGGCTACACGGTAGCCATGCCGCTGCTGGGCCGGCTGGCCGACGTCCATGGCTATGCCCGCATCTATCTGGCGTCGCTGGCCGTGTTCGGCGTGGGAACGACGCTGGTGGCGGTGTCCGGCGAATCCGACTGGCTAAACGGGCTGGTGGAACCGTTGGACCAGATCGTCGTTGCCCGCGTGATACAGGCCATCGGAGGCGGCGGCGCGGTGCCCATCAGCCTGGCCATTGCCGCCGCGCTGACCGCTCCCCAACACCGGGGACTCGCGCTGGGCATCGTAGCGGGCGCCGCCGAGGCCGGCAGCATGCTGGGCCCCGCGTATGGTGGGGCGATCATCGAGTTGTGGGGCTGGCGGGCCATCTTCTGGCTGAATCTCCCGCAGGCGGCGGTGATCGCGGTGGCCCTGCGCTGGGCTCCACGACAGCCGGCCACCGGCACGCGGATGGATTACCGGGGGGCGGCTGTTCTGACCGGGGCACTGGTGCTCTTGTCGCTGGCCTTCGCCCATGAAGGCCTGTTCCGGCTCTCATCGTGGACGCCATTCGGCCTGCTTGCTGGGTGCGCGCTCTGCCTCGCCCTGTTGGCGTGGACCCAACGGCGAACCGCGCAGCCGCTGCTCGCCGGCGCGCTGTTTCGCGCCCTGGCCTTCGTGAGCGCCAACGCCTGCCAACTGCTGGTGGGGGTTGCCCTGATCATCGCCATGGCGACCACCGTCATCATGGCCAACACGGTGATGAACCAGCCGGAGCGTCGGGTGGACGCGACCACGGCGGCGCTTTGGCTATTGCGAATGACCGGCACCATACCCGTATTTGCCATTGTGGGCGGCCTGCTGTTGCGGTGGTGGGATGCGCGCTGGATGACGGTCACCGGGCTGGTCCTGATCGCCGCCGGGATGTTCCGGGTTTCCGGGTGGACGGTGGCCATCGCGGAACCGCGGTTGACGCTGGACATGGTCACTGCCGGAATCGGTTTCGGGCTGGTGATTGCCCCGCTGATGCACCGGGCCATCGCTGCCGCGCCCATAGATTATCGGGCCGTGGCCGCTTCGATGGTGGTGGTGTCCCGGATGCTGGGAATGACGGTGGGCATGGCCGCGCTGTCAGCCTGGGGCGTCAACGAATTTCTCGCGATTTTGACCGACACGCCGTCGCCGCTGATGATGACCGGACTCGATCCGGCCCAGCGAGCCCAAGCCATCATCGAATATCGGGACACGCTGGAGACGGCCAGCCTGGGGCTGTTCCAGAGCTTTTATCGCGCCGCCGGCGTCATATCGCTGGCAGCCATCATTCCGGCGCTGCTGATGCGGGCCAGCCCGCTGGAGCAAGCGGAGACGGCCCCACAGGCGGAGACCTGACGTTACAATGGCCCATGGCGGCACCGCAGAAACGACGAGTTGAGAACAACGGGAGCATCGAACGATGGAATTAAAAAGGCTGGGAGCATCGGGGGTGATGGTTCCCGAGATCGGGTTGGGGACGTGGCGTTACACGGGAGGACCGGAGCCTCTGAGGCGCGGCATCGAACTGGGCGCCAACCTCGTGGACACCGCCGAGATGTACCGCACCGAGGACGCGGTTGGAGAGGCCATCGCCGGCATCCGCGACCAGGTTTTCGTGGCGACCAAGGTGTTGGGCAGCAACCTGCGTTACGACGCCGTGCTGCAGGCCGCCGACAAAAGCCTGCGGCTCCTGGGGGTGGACCAGATCGACCTGTACCAGATTCACTGGCCCAACCCCAGCGTCCCGATCGCCGAAACCATGCGCGCCATGGAGCGGTTGGTTGCGGATGGACTGGTGGCCCACATCGGGGTCAGCAACTTCTCCGTGGAGGATATGCAGGATGCCCAGGCGGCGCTGGGCAACAACGCCATCGTGTCCAACCAGATCCTCTACAATCTGCGCCGGCGTCGCGCGGAACGCGACGTGATCCCGTATTGTCGGCAGCACGACATAGCAGTCATCGCATACTCTCCGCTGCACGAAGGAGCGTTGGTCGGCAACGAGGCTGGCCGTCTGCGCCGGGCGCTGGGTCTGAACCGGGACCAGCAGGTACTGGCCGATATAGCGGGAGAGACCGGGAAAACGGCGGCGCAGGTCGCCCTCAACTGGGTTGCAGATCAGGAAGGAATGATCGCGATTCCCAAGTCCAACAGCATCACCCGGACCGAGGAGAACTGCGCGGCGTCCGGTTGGAGCCTCACACCCGAACAGCGGCAGCGGCTGGACCGGGCGTTTCCAGCCTGATCCGGTCGGTCATAGACTGAAACTGCCGATGGCGCGCCACTGCAGATCGGCAGCCCACCGGCCATTTGACCAGTCATCTCCGGCGGCGTTGGACTCGAACCGCGTCAGCGCCAGTCGCCACGCCCGAGTGATCTGGGACACCTTCAACTCGTCGGTTACGGAACGCGCGAAATCCAACGCGCCATCAAAAACGGAATCGGGCAGGTCGGCGTGGGACATCAGGGGAATCTGCGGTGGAAAATCCGGCCGGAATGCCTGCCGCCCGCCGCCCACCGACGGGTTGCGTTCCAGCAGATCGGCCACCATGGACTGCAACCGGTACAGCGATTCGTTCACCACCTCCGGCGAAAAGTCCAGCCAGATGTTGCCGTCCGATTCGGTTTGCCGGGTGGTGGTGATGCCCCGGTTGAACAGGGGGAAGCGAGGGGACACGCGGCGATAGCGTTCCGCGAGTCGTTCGAGTTCGCCCGCAAGTTGCGCCTCCACCGCGCCCGCTTCATCGGTGTCCAGCGGGAAATAGTCCGACATGGGCATATGCAGCATGTGCATCTCGGCGGCCCAACAGGCGTACTGACCGCAGATGAGTTGCCGCGCCCGGTAGGCACGGGCGGTGAAGTCGGGGTCGGTGAGCAGGCTCACGCCGTAGCGGATGGACATTCAACAACTCCTGCGGTGGCGGCGGTGTAATTGGGGATTTGATCAGCGACAAGCATTCCGCCGCCGTGCGACCAGAATGACCAGCGCCGCCAGTTCGTCGTCAAGGACTTCGTACACAATCCTGTAGTCGCAGACCCTCAACCGTCGCAGTCCCCTCAACACTACCTTGAGTAAAGCCCCCGGCCAGGGATTCCTCGCCAAGCCGATCGATCGCCGAAACGTGTCGTTCGCTGGCATCGCGCGGAAAGCGCTCGAGTTGCCTGCCGGCGTTACCCTTGGTTCGGACTGAGTAACTTACGCCGGGCGTCATCCCAATCCAACGGGGTCGGAGGGGTGCCTCAATCGCTCCACTGCCACAGATGACATCGCAGATGTTACGTTATTATCGGTGAGACGGGTTGTCAACTGCGTGATTGCCCGCAGGCGCTTCCGGTACGCCGGGCGGGTGCGGGTGAGCGGCCCATGTTTGGATGCGCCGGGGGCGGAACCTGCAGCCGGCGAAGGTAAGCGCGCGGCCGGGCATGGACAGAGGCCCGGCCGCAAACGGTTGCCCGTGATGTGCTTTACCGATGAGGGGAAAGCGCTGTGTTCTCGATTGCGGTCCTTTCCGTCGGTCGGTGGTTGTTTCGGTTTGGTTGTGGTCAGGGTTCCTGGGGGTTCAGGTTGTCGGCGCTACGGCCCGAGAGCGTGGGTTGCGATTTTGAGTCCTAGAGTTCCACGTGCTGACCGCCTTGGTCGATGAGAGCATTACGCCCTCACTTGCCCTTGCCCACCAAGGGGAAAGGGGACATGCGACCCTCGTGGAGCGGTGGTGACACCCGCCGTACTGGTCCATGCCATGCTGTGGAGAAAGACAGCCGAGGGCGATGGCCAGCGTGCAGAAATCCGACTTGTGCCGCGGGGGCGAACCCGCGACGGTTGGGCCGTTTTTACCTGAACCCCGATGAATCCTATTCAGATGTGTCCGCCAGAGGCGGGTGTGTCCTGGCAACTGCCCTGGCCCTGCGCGGGGGCGTGGCGGGCGCGGCCAACCGGGAACAGCGCTGAGTTCCTCGCTGGCCTGTTGCCGAACATGGGTTCAGTATAACGAACGTATGACCGTATCGCAAGGGGTAGTTCCTTGGAATTTGAGGTTTCAGGATTGTGGGTGCAAGGCGGTGTGAGACGGCATTTCGTCCCAGGTGCGACCGTCGAGTTCGCGGCCGTTGCGCTTTTTGAACACGCCGCCCCATTGCTTGAAGTGGAACGCGACGCCGGCATCAATGCACTGATCCCGAATTTCGCGGGCCCAATCGGGTTGCATCGGACGGGCGCCGGGACCGGATTCACCGCCGACGATGACCCAGTCTATGCCGTTGAGGTCCAAATTGGGCAGGTCGCCAAGCAGTGGTTCCAAAGACAGGAATTTCACCTTCGCGCCCGTTTCGCGCAACGAGTCGATGCGATGCACGTATTGCTGAGATTCCACGCTCACTCCCATCCAGACCTGCTCCGGCCAGGGCAACGTATCACTCAATTCCGCCACACGCTCCGCACGCTTGGTCAATACCTGGTAGCGATGCCAGTCAGCGCGTTCCATTACGTCGAACACGTCGCGGATGAACGGTTCCGGCACATCGACGTGAAACAGGTCGCTCATTGAATTGACGAAGATGGAGCGAGGCTTGCGCCAGCGCAGGGGGATTTCCAGCGTGTCAGGGTGCAGCGTCACCTCGAAGCCATTGCTGTACTTCGCCATGCCGGTGGCCTTGAGGCGTTTGGACAAACGCTCGGCGTAGCAATGCTTGCAACCCGGGCTGATCTTGTTGCAGCCGGTGACGGGGTTCCAGGTGGCGTCGGTCCACTCGATTTTGCTGCCTTGGGCCATGTTAGCTACCCGATGTCGAACGCCATGCGAAACTGGCCGCTTTGCTGACGTTGTGTCACCTTGTCCCAAAAATCCGCACCTCGTTGGTGCTTGCTGGCGAAAATCAGACAATACAGGGTCAGATGCTTCGAATTATCAACCACAACGTGATCACGGATATAGTCGTATCCGATGGCGCGTAACTCTTGCGCGTATGAATCCAGCAGTACGCGGGCGGGCAACTCCGGGGCAATTCGATTATCCTGGCAAAGGACGATTGCTGTCTCGAAAACGGTTCACTGTTCACCGTTCGCTCGTCCTTCGACAGGCTCAGGATGAGCGAACTACCTCGACTATCGTCATTAACGAATGGCCCTGAGACTGCGGCATTTTGTTTTGGCGCGGTTGAGCCCATGCGTTATACTTTCTCCGCCCAGTGCGCCTCTGGAATAGCCTCCCATGACCACCGCTGACAGCATGACCACACGCATTCTTATTACCGATTTTGTTTGGCCTTCGACCGGGCCGGAGCGGGAGGTTCTGGTTGATGGGTTGGGGGATGGCGTGGAGGTGGTGGAGGCGCCGGACGGGTCGGAGGACACGCTGGCATCGCTGGCGGTGGATTGCGACGCGATCATGACGTGCTTTGCGCAGGTTACGCCGGCGGTGGTGCGGGCCGCCGAACGGTGCCGGTGCATCAGCAGGTACGGCGTGGGCGTGGACAACATCGCGGTGGACGTGGCGACCGATCTGGGCATCCCCGTCACCTATGTGCCGGACTACTGCGTGGATGAGGTCAGCGACCACGTGATGGCGCTGCTGCTGGCGTGGAACCGGCAGGTCGGCTTCTACGACGGCGTCGCCAAGGCCGGCCGCTGGGAGGGTACGGCGTCGCCGCACCCGTTGACTCGACTGCGGGGACAGAGCATCGGCATCCTGGGATTTGGACGCATCGGCAGGGCGGTGGCGGACAAGGCGCGGGCTTTTGGCCTCTCCGTGCTGGTCCACGATCCGTATCTGGCGGCGGATGCCAGCCTTCCGGACGGCGTTGCTGCGGTTGCCATGGACGACCTGCTGACCGCTGCCGATTATGTCACGGTGCATACGCCGCTGAATGACGACACGCGCGGACTGGTCGGTGAACGGGAATTGGGCAGGATGAAGGCTTCGGCGTACCTGATCAACTGCGCGCGGGGGCCCATCGTGGACGAACCGGCCCTGTACGCCGCGTTGCGGGACGGGAGCATCGCCGGCGCCGGCCTGGACGTGATGGAGTCGGCCGCGCCGCCGGCAGACCACCCCATGTTTGCCCTGGAAAACGTCATCGTCACGCCGCACGTCGCGTTCCTGTCGCAGCAGTCGGTGCTGGAACTGGAGGTGCGCACCGCCCGGGCCACGGTGGACGTGCTGCAGGGCAGGATGCCGGAGTTTTTGGTGAACCCGATGGTACTGCCTCACTCGCGGGTTGCGTTGGGGTGAGGTCCGATTTCCGCATCGATGAACAGGATGAGCGGGATTTTTGATTTGATTGGGGGATGAATTGGCAGCAGGATTTACAGTCAGTTACCTGGGAACCGGTTCCGGCGGTTCCACCATGCGGGACCATACGGCGATGGTGCTGGACTGTCCCGGGGGTGAGCGCATCCTGCTGGATGCCGCCTCGGGCAATACCGTGTTGCGCCGCTGCGAGCAGCTTGGGATGTCGCCGACGGACTTCGACCACTGCCTGCTGAGCCACAGCCATCCCGACCACTGCGAGGGACTTCCGCACATTGAGATGCAGCGCAGCCGCCGGAATCCGGAACAGCAGCCGATGCAGGTGCATGGTTCCGGGGAAGCGGTTGCAGACATCGGGACGCTGCTCGGCTACCCGCGGAGGGGACTGACCGTTGACTCCGACGGGGCGCAGCGACGGGACGGTCGGCAGGTGTTCACCTTTCGCCCCACCGACCCTGGTGTCTGGGTGCAGTTGACACCCACCCTGCGGGCCAAATGCGCCGAGGTCAACCACATCGGCGGGGCGATGGCGTGGCGAGTGGAATCGGGCGAGCACGCCGTGGTGTTCTCCGGGGACACCCGCTGGTGTCCCTCGCTGGCCGAATTGGCCGAAGGGGCGACGCTGCTGATTCACGAGGCCATCTGCACCGAGGCTGACCGCCGTCAGGCCGACGCCACGGCGCATTCAACGGCGGCGGAGGCCGCGCGGATCGCGCAGATGGCGGGCGTCGGATCTCTGACGCTGACGCACATCGACAACGCCTTCCATCTGGATAGTGACCCGCTGGCCGTGGAGGCGAGGGCCATCTATGACGGGCCGGTATCGGTGGCGTTCGATTGCTGGCAGCAGAGCGTCTGATCGGCCGGCGCGGGGTTCGCGCCGGCGAAAACACACGACCTTTCCGTGAATTTCGCGTGCCATACGCCTGCCCCCGGTATTCGCGAATGATGGTAAAATCACCGCCGTTGCGAATTGGCGCAAACATCGCCGCGAGTTGACGAACCATGCACGCCCACGTCCAACAACAGGTAAACCCCCTGGTGCGGGTGGTGAACCTGTTGCAAGAGTTCTCCCTGCCGCTGATTGCCGGCGTGATACTCGGGCTGATCGCGGCCAACACCTTCCATCATTCATACGAGGTGGTGGTGGAGTTCAATCCTTTTGGGCACCATGCGTCGGTTTTCGGGCATGAACTGACCCTTCATTTCCTCATCAACGGCATGTTCATGTGCCTGTTCTTTGGCATCGCGACCAAGGAGATCACCGAGTCCACGCTGCCGGGCGGAGTGCTGAATCCGCTGCGGAGAGCGATAAATCCCCTGGCCGGCACACTGGGCGGGGTATTCGGCCCGGTAGGAATGTATTTTGCGCTGGCGTGGCTGTTCTATGGAGGCACCGAGAATTTCGGCCCGGTTGCCAACGGTTGGGCCATTCCGACCGCGACGGACATCGCGCTGGCCTGGCTGGTGGCGCGGGTGGTATTTGGCCCTCTGCATCCGGCGGTGAATTTCCTGCTGTTGCTGGCCGTTGCCGATGACGCCATCGGACTGGTGATCATCGCCGTTTTCTATCCCGACCCGCACCATCCGGTGGAACCGATCTGGCTGCTGCTGGTCGTCGGCGGGATGGCAGTGTCGTACGTCCTACGGCGTTTCCGGATCCGCTGGTGGCCGGTGTACATCCTGGCCGGCGGGTCCATGTCCTGGGTTGGGCTGGCCAGCGCGGGTGTTGAGCCGGCGTTGGCGCTGGCGCCGATCGTTCCGTTCATGCCCCATGCCAGTCACGCGCAGGCTGTGGAGACGGAGCACAGCCACGAAGAGACCTCCGCTCCGCATCCCCATGCCGCCGAGGCGGCGCACGAGGGCCACAGCGTATTGGAGCAATTCGAGCATCAACTCAAGCTGTTCGTTGACTTCGGGCTGTTCTTTTTCGCGTTCGCCAACGCCGGCGTCGCATTTTCGAGCATCGGTCTGGTGACGATGATGGTGCTGGCATCGTTGATAGTGGGCAAGGCCATCGGGGTAACGCTGTTTTCGTGGGCGGCGTCGCTGGCCGGATTCCCGCTGCCCCAGGGGATGGGCATACGGCACCTGGTGGTCACCGGAGTCATCGCGGGCCTGGGCCTGACCGTGGCGCTGTTCGTGGCAGGGAAGGCATTCCCCGGAGATTCGCCATTCCAGGAGCCGGGCAAGATGGGCGCGGTGTTCAGCATCGTTGCGGCGCTGGTTGCATACCTGCTGGGCAAGGCGCTGCGCGTGCGACAGGAAGGCCTCACTTTCCGCCTCGATCTCCCATGGAGCCGGCGCGGCCGATAGTGTGCAATGAGGTCAGACAGACAGTAACCGGAACAGAGCAAGGAGCAACGAAATGGCGCTGATTGGCGTACTGACGCATCACTGGGCCAAGGAAGACAAGATCGCCGAGGCGAAGACATTGCTGGAGGGGAACGGGGAGGCCCAGAGTCACGCTCCGGGCTTCGGGGCGCGTCAGACGTTCATATCGCTGTCCGACCCCGCCAAGATATCCACGCTGGTGACATGGGAAAGCAACGAGATTTACGATGCGTGGCGCGCCAGCCCCGAGCGGGCGGTGGCAATGGCCGGAGCCGAAGAACTGTGGTCGCGGGCGCCGGAGTCCGAGCGGTTCGAAATGCAGGACTGACCCGCGCCAGGATGGGCAATCAGTGGCGGGTTTGAAACCCGCCGCTACGCCAGCAGGCTCGTGATATCGATCCCGTCCGTTAGCAGGTCGGCCATTCGCTCCGCCTTGTGAGCGTGGTAGGGGACGACTGCCCCGAGCAGGTCTCCGACAGCATCGGCGGTGGCAACCGTCCCGCCATCAACCAGCAGCACGGCCACGTCGCGCTTGGATGCTTCAACGCGGATGTATTCGATGGGACGCGCTCCCCCGGTAAGCACCAGGCAACGGGTATCCTGCATGAGGCTGGCCATCTGGATGTCCGGACGCTCGGCCCGGGTGATCACCGCCTGGTTGGCGTGGCGTCCGAAGTATCCGGCGCCGGAGTCCATGATGTTCCCGCCGATCAGGAAGCGGTCAACCCAAGCATCCCCGTCGGAGGGTTCCAATTCCCAGCGGCCGTTCAGTTGCGCCGCCAGTTGGTTCATGGTCAACGACAGCATCGGGCGGTCCTCAGGCACGGCGGCGACCGGGCCGATGCCGACGGCGCGCAATTCGTCCAGCAGACGCTCGGCGGCGGCGACGCGGTAGCGCGGGGTCTGGTTGATGATGACACCGGCGAGTGCATCTCCCAACGTGGCGACGCTGCTGGATATGGCGGCCGCGGACAATCCGGAGTCGTAACCGAACACCGCAATCACGCGCGCCGAGAGACGCTCGACCAGACCGGCGGTGATCGGACCGGAGATGCCGGAACCGCTGACCGGGTTGGCGATTTCGACCAGGGTATGCTGGCTGATGCCGCCCAGGGATCGAACCGCGCTGGCGGCGGAGTCCAGTGAAATGGCGGTTTCGCCGTCGGCCACCGGTACACCGCCTCGGAAATTTTGAGCGAAATACACAGCGTCCGGATCGGTGCGGCCGGCCGGAGAGAGGGGTTTGCAGACCGACACGGCATCGCCCCGACGGCCGATGAGGGTGGCTAGGCCGGCTGCCACCGACGTTTTGCCGGCGCCGGGGCCGTGGGATGAAACCAGAAGGACGGACATGGTGGATTCGGGGACGGTTATGCTGCGCCGACCGGCGCTCGCAATATCGGCCGGCCGCCATCGTCGTTGCCGTGGAAGACGCAGCCGGCAATCACCGCCGGCAGGGCGACGGCGCTTACTGTTGCCGAAACGATGGCAGGGTCAAATACGATCATCGGAATGCCTACGGCACGAGTCTCGGAGCCTGTCAGTAGTCGTCCACCCGGTTCTCGATGAACATGGGGTCGAACCCGGGCGGGAACCGGGTGCTGTCGTCCCATTTGCCCATGGTCATGTCGCAACGGTGCAGGCTGGCCCGGTCGAAGTTGGCGCCGCGCAGGTCGGTCATGATCCACATCGAGTCGCGGATTTTGGCGCCGGTGAAGTTGGCTCCGTGCATGACGGCGCGGCTGACGTCAGCGCCGTTCAGGTTGGCACCCTGCCAGTCAGAGTCGGTCAGATTTGCGGAACGCAAGTCGACCTCGATGGCGGTGGTCTGGCTACAATCGGCGGCGGTCAGATTGGTATTGAGGAAGGATGCGCGGTTGAGCCGGGCCCACTGCAAAACGCTCTCCTGCATGTTGGACTGTTTCAGATCGGCCCAGAAGAGGTTGGCGTTGCGCAGGATGGTGGTGGTCATGTCCGACGATGCCAAGGCCGCCCCGTACAGGTCAGCGCCGGTCAGGTCCGCAGCCCTCAGATCGCAGCGGGACAGGTTGGCCCTGGTGAGTTTGGCGTCGCTGAGGGTTGCCCCCCGCAGGTCCGCGCCTCTGACGTCCACACCGGTCAGATCCAAGCCCCGCAGGTCGGCGACCCGCAGGTCCAATTGAACATCGGGATGCTCAGCACGCCAGGACTCCAGATCGGCAGAGCCGGCGCGGACAATTTCTACGTGTTCCTGATTAGCCATCTACTTGCCGGCCATCATCTCGTCTTCAACGTCGAAGACACGCTCGGCGATCACCATTTTGAGTTCGTTGACCTTGGTGTACCCAGGGTATTCGTCTCCGTCTTCGTCGAAGCGGTCAAATATCTTGCTGCCATCGAGGTAGATTTCAAGGCGACCCTTGTCGGCGGGGGTCATTTTAATGGCAATGTCGCCGGCGTTTTGGGAACGCCAGAATTCGGTCGCCAGCCACGTGGCGAGACCGTGGTAGCCTCAAGGCACGCAGTAAACGATGTCCACTTCGACTTTGCCGAAGTCTGACCTTGTCATCGTCATTCGAGTTGCTCCTGTTGTTTGATTGTCATGCACAGGAATCCGCACCCATGTGCCTGATACCTGGGCGACTGGGTTATCCGGTGACAACAGCGCTGGCCTGACCAACGGCGGTCTTGTCGCCGTCCTGGTTTTCGCAGTACACGTCCACCGTCACCAGCGTGGTGCCGTCGTCCTGCTGCTGCCGGCTATTGACCTGCCCGTGGATGCTGACGGTATCGCCATGCTTCACGGGGCGCAGGAATTTGAGGTTGACGTTGCCGCTGCGGTGGAAATCTTCGGGCCCGATGAACTTGCGCATGGCCTCAGTGCAGAAGGCGATGCTCATGCGACCGGACGCGATGGCATAGGTGGTGCCCAACCGCCTGGATGCCAACTCCGGATCGTTGTGGATGTTGGCGCGGTTGAGGATTCCGCAGGCCTCGAACTGGTTGATGACGTCCTGGGTGATGTGCTTGCTGATAACGGGCAGCGTTTCGCTGTCTAGCCTTGCGGATGCCATTTCTTGCCCAACTCCTCAGGTTTCTTGATCTGGTAGGTGCGCATTCTTTCGATGAGCCGGCCATCTTCGTCGACGGCGGTGGCTTCGATGACCAGGTAGGGCTTGTCGCGCCGGACGTACTTGTTGTGGATGCGCCCGGTCACGCGGATTGTCTTCCCGGGAATGGGAGGATTGTGCAGATCAATCTCGTTGCCGGCGTTGATGCTGCCGGTCTGGTCGTCGTAGGCCATTGCCAGCGAGGTGGCGTCGTGCTTCACCGCGATGGTGGGGAAAACGGCGTCAGGATCGTCCACGGCCTTGCGGTAGAGGTCGATCATCTCCTGGGTCAGCACGTACTCGTAAGACCCAAGCTCTTCGCCGATCTCGACTTCGTCGTACACGAACAGGGGAAGATCTGGTTCGGCCATGGTGGCAAACTCCCGGACAATGGATTGGTCATATACGCCGCAATTACCATACCGCAGGCGCGGCAGGCAGTCAATCGCGACGGGCCCGCAACGCCATCCCGAGGCTGAAATGGGGTATCATTCCGGCGGAGGTTGCCGATGACCATTGCCGGAAATGATCTGAATCCACCGCTGGGCCGTGTGCTGATGGTGCAGGGCACGGCGTCCCATGTGGGCAAGAGTGTGCTGGTGTCCGCGTTGTGCCGGATATTGCGCCAGGACGGACTGCGCGTCGCGCCCTTCAAGGCGCAGAATATGTCCAACAACTCGTACGTTACGCCCGACGGCGCAGAGATTGGGCGCGCCCAGGCGGTGCAGGCCGAGGCCGCCGGCGTGGAGGCGCGCGTCGAAATGAACCCCGTGCTGCTCAAGCCGGAGGCCGACAGCCACGCCCAGGTCGTGCTGATGGGGCGTCCGCTGACGTCGGCACGCGCCCGCGATTACTTCGACCTGAAGGCCACGCTGTGGGAATCGGTGGCGCAATCGCTGGACACGCTGCGCCGGGAGTACGACGTGGTGGTGATAGAGGGCGCCGGCAGTCCGGCCGAGATCAACCTCAAGGCGACCGAGATCGTCAATATGCGCGTGGCGCTGCACGCCGACGCGCCGGTGCTGCTCTGCGGCGACATTGACCGGGGCGGCGTGTTCGCGTCGCTGGTGGGCACGCTGCAACTGCTGGACGATGCTGAGCGCGCCGCCGTCAAGGGAATGCTCATCAACAAGTTCCGAGGCGATGCGAGCCTGCTCACCGACGGCCTGACGTGGCTGGAAGACTACACGGGCAAGCCGGTGGTGGGCGTGGTGCATCACTTCCGGGACATTCACATCCCGGAAGAGGACTCGGTAGCCCTGGAAATCACGCCGCCATCATCGTCGTCGGCCGCCGTGCTGGACGTGGTAGTGGTGCAGGTGCCGCACATATCCAACTTCGACGACTTCGACCCCCTGGCGCGCGAACCCGGCGTGAACCTGCGCTACGTGCAGCACGGCGACCGCCTGGGCAACCCAGACCTGGTGATCCTGCCGGGCAGCAAAACCACCATCCCCGACCTGCTCTGGATGGAACAGCAGGGCCTTTCGCGGGCCCTGACCGATTCATTCGCCCGGGGGTCGTCGATCGTGGGCATTTGCGGAGGCTACCAGATGCTGGGAGAAAGGCTGTACGATCCTGACGGGATTGAATCCGCCGTTGGCGAGGCGGACGGCCTGGGTCTGCTGCCCCTTTCGACGACCTTTGCCGGCACCAAGGAGACCCACCGCGTCCAGGCGACGGTACGCGCGGAGGCGAGCGGGAACGGTGGGCTGCTGTCGGGCGCGTCGGGCGAAAGCGTCGTCGGCTACGAGATACACATGGGCCGCACCGTTGGCGAGGGATTCATCCCGCCCTTCGCCGTCAACGACCGCGCCGATGCCCCGGTCACCGCCGCCACGGCGCTGGACGGCGCCCTGGATGCGTCGGGCCGCGTGATGGGAACGTACATTCACGGGTTGTTCCACAACGCAGGCGTCCGTCGCGCCATGCTGGGAGAGTTGGCGAGACGCAAGGGCGTTTCCCTGCCGGACGGCGTTGACGTTGCCCGGGACCGCGAATACGACAGGCTGGCGGACTGGGTGCGCAACAGCCTGCGGATGGACCTGGTGTACGAGATGACCGGCGTGAATCCCGCGCCATGAGCAGCGTCCACCTGATACTGGGGGGCATACGGTCGGGCAAGAGCGCCTACGGGGAGACGCTCGCGGCGGAAATCGCCGCAGACCGGCCGGTAATCTACATCGCCACCGGCACGGTTTCCGATGCGGAAATGGATGAGAGAGTCCGCAGACACCGGGAACGACGGCCGTCCCATTGGGGCACGATCGAAGCGCCGTTGAACCCGGTGGGCGCGTTGCAGGAGGCTGGCGTCGATCAGGCAGGTTCGCAGGTTCTGCTGCTGGACTCGCTGGACGGGTGGGTGTCCAACCTGCTGCTGGAACATGAGGCGACGCCGACGGCAGAACTGGAGGCCAGGACGGTGGGAGCGGCGCGCCGGTTCGCATCCTTCGTGCGCGAGTCGGAAGCAGACGCGGTGGTGGTGAGCAGCGAGGTGGGCCATTCCCTGGTGGCAACATCATCGCTGGGTCGCCGGTTTCAGGATATGTTGGGCACGGTTAATCAGGCGATGGCGGCGGAGGCGGATTCGGTGACGCTGGTGGTGGTCGGTATGCCCGTGGGGATCAAGCCGTAGGAGCGGTTATTAGGTCTGTGCGCGAGATTGTCGCCTTGACCCTGGCCCACTCCCGTCAGGGGATTGGGGACTTGTGCTAATCTTGCGCAATGTCTGGCGAAGTGATCGGAACCGCAACAGCGATGGCTCCCGGGACCTGCGGAGAACTGGTGCAGGGCATGACCGGGGGGTCGCATTTTTTGGTCACCTGTCCGATCAACCAGTTCTCGCGAGCGACGGCGACGCTGCGAATCCCCCAAACCGGTCCACCCGGGATTTCGGTTACGGGGATTTGCCACCTGTCCAAGACGGAGCGGGCGGTGACCATCGCCCTGCAACAACTGGCCGCGCCGGCCGGAATGGCCAGCCTGAACGCCGAGATCACGATCGCCAACCCCATCCCGGCGGGCAAGGGCATGGGCAGCAGCAGCGCAGACATTGCCGCAGCGGTGGGAGCCGTTGGGATTGCCGCAGGTCGTCCCTTTTCGCCCGAATCAATCTCCAAAATCGCGCTGTCGGTGGAGCCGACGGATGGAGTGATGTTTCCGGGAATCGCGCTGTTCGATCACAGGTGCGGCAGCGTCGCCGAGTCGTTGGGGATGCCGCCGCCGATGGAGGCGATTGTCGTAGATACGGGCGGCACGGTGGACACGCTGGAATACAACGAGATCGACCGCACCCTGCAATGGAAGAAGATAGCCGCCAGCACCGACGAAGCCCTGGCATTGGTTCGGGAAGGCGTCCGACGCGCCGATGTTGAACTGGTCGGCAGGGGCGCGACCATCAGCGCGCGGGCCGGGCATCCGCCGGAAGTTGCCGAGTGGGTCGAGCGGGCGGCAGCGTTCGCCGATGAAGAAGGAACCGCAGGGATCAACGTGGCCCACAGCGGCACGGTGGTGGGCATCCTGCTGGATGCGCGGCAGCGTCGCAGCAAGCCGGTGTATCGCCGGGCGCTGGGGGCGTTCGCCGACGCTGAGAGCGTGCAGCATTTTCGGGTGATTGGGGGTGGGGTGCGGTAGAGCGGAACTGTCCGGCTACTTGGGCTGGTCGCAGAACAAGAACTGGCCGGCATAACCAGCGTACGGGCCGAAGTAATCTTGCGCCCAATCTATGATTTTCGCGTTTGAAGGAGGTTTGCCAACACCAAAATACCTAGCGTTTATGGCCTTGCCGATATGTGTGTCGATGGGAAATGCCTCTGTTTTGTCCAGCGAGAATAGTGCGATGCAGTCCGCAATCTTTCCGCCAATGCCGTTTGCTTTGCTAGTGTGTCTTGTGCCCTCCATCAATGTATGCATCACGACTGGATAAGGACTTTTCTTCAGTTCACTAAAGTTCAATGCGCCGTTCGAAACCCTTTGAGCTGCAGCGGATATGTTCGGAGCTCGTTTCAAACCCAAGCGCAGGTTGGCCAGCTTTTCGACGTGGTTTTCGTCCGACAACAGCCGCTGTGCTGTTGGGAACGTTTCTCGAGTTTGGCCTTTTAATTGCACCGGGTTTCCGAAAGTCTGCGCGATTGCGCCGACGATGCGTCCGATTTGAGGAATGTTGTTATTCGCCGAGCAGATATACGCCACGACGCATTCCCATGGGTCCTGCCGCAGTAATCGTAAACCATAGTGCTTGGCGACCAGTTGGCTGATCCATTCGTCGCGCACACCCAGATCTCTATAGACCGCGTCAATATCATCGTCCAAGCGGAAGTAATCGCTCAAGACCTGGTCCAAATCGGCACCGGTTATTTCTCCGTCCGGACCGCCTACCAGGTACTCGATGCCGTCGTCGGTTTGTCGGATGTGGTACAGGTTTTCGCCCAGCACGCCGGAGAACCAGCCGTCGCTCAACTCCTGCCAGCGGAACGCCTGGCCCATGGTTAGGGTGAGGGCGAGGTTGAACGGTTGTTGGATTGCCAGTTGTCGCGTCATCCGTTTCTCCCGGTTGGGCGGTTCGACCGCCAGCGTCGATAGCCCAGTATGGCAGTACCGGCGGATAGCAGCAATATGGCCCCCAGCACAGCGGTCAACGCGACGCGCATGGTGGCGTCGAACCAGAAGCCGCCGGGGAACAGGATGAGCAGGTAATCGGTGTAGGGGTTCAGGATCCAGAGGTCGTTGGCGAAACTGAGCCTGTGGAACAGAAGGAACAACTGCTCGAAGGCTGCGATCGATGCCAGTCCGACCCCCACCACGGCGGTCAGCGTGACCGCTCCACCCCAAACCGCAAGCTTCGCCGCCGGGCCGACGTACTCGCGCCGTTGGGTGGCAAAACCCACCGCGAGCGTCGCCAGTATCCACAGGGCTGACCAGATGGCAACCCAATAGGTGCCTCGCACCAAGCGCTTCACGTCGTACATGTGGGCAACCTCGCGCTGGTTGAAGACCTCCTGCTCGATGCCGTAAATGGGAGCGCGGACGGCCAGCGGTTCGGTCGCGGTGTTGAAATAGCGGCGCAGATCAGCCCCGATGGCGATCAGGTCGGCATCGGTGATTCCGGAGCGTGCGGACGTGTCGTAGCGCTGGAATCCGTTGCGGTACAGGCCAGGGTCGTTCACCGCCCAGGCAACCGAGCCGGCCACCAGAAACAGGAGGCAGGCGGGCACAGCCAGCACGGCGGCGATTTTGATTAGCAATGGCACGGTATCAGACAGTCTATATCGGTGGTTCATTGGAGGGTCTTCGGGGTGGGAAGTTGGGCACGCAAGGGATGCGCCCTGCGTATGGTATATTGCGCGCGCTATGAGTACCAACCATGATTCCCCAATACCCGACGAGCGGATCGGCGAATTCCAGTCTCTGATCGATATTGTGGCCAGGCTGCGTGGGCCCGGCGGATGTCCCTGGGACGCGGAACAGACGCACGAATCGCTGAAACGCAACCTGCTTGAGGAATGTTACGAAACACTGGAAGCAATCGACGACGGGGAGCCATCTGAACTGGCCGAGGAATTGGGCGACGTGTTGGTGCAGGTGGCCTTCCACGCCGACATAGCCCGCTCCGCCGGCGACTTTGACATCGCGGACGTGCTGACCGCCATCAACCGAAAACTCATCCGCCGCCATCCCCACGTGTTCGCCGACGGTTCCGCATCCGACGCGCGGCAGGTGGAGCGCAACTGGGAGCAACTGAAAGCCGAGGAACGCCGCGAGGCCGGCAAACCGGAACCATCGGCGATGGATAGCGTGCCGGCCGCGCTTCCCGCTCTGAACGCGGCCCAATTGATCCAGGACCGGGCGGCGCGCTTCGGCTTCGACTGGGATGATGCCGGCGGGGTGCTGGACAAACTGGTGGAAGAAATCGGAGAGTTTCGCGAAGCCGCCACGCCGGAAGAACGCGTCGATGAATTTGGCGACGTGCTGTTTGCGCTGGTGAACGTGGCGCGTTGGTCAGGCATCCAGGCCGAGGATGCGCTGCGCCAGGCCAATGCGAAGTTTCGCGGTCGCTATCAGGTGATGGAGACGCTGGCCTCCGAGCGCGGCCAGGATTTCGCCGGTTTGTCGCTTGACGAGAAAGAGGCGCTCTGGCAGGAAGCGAAGGGCATCCGGGACAGCGACAGGTAGCGGCGAGTGATTATGCGCCGCTACGGATCGCGAGAATCGAGGCCGCCCAGCATCCCAGGCTCAAGGAAGTAGATGCCGCCAGCCATGAGGCCGGCATAGTTTTCGAGAATGGGCAGGTACGAGGCGCCGGCGCGGCCGGGTAGGCCGATGCGACTGAAGAAGGGGCGCTTGGGTCGGTAGTGGCGAATCCTGCGGCGCGCTCCACTGAGTCGCACGGCTTCCGCGATGGCGTCGTCAAAACCGCCCTGACGGTCGATGAGGCCGAACTCCTGTGCCTGTCGCGCGGTGTAGATCTCGCCGGTTGCGAGTTCGCGCACCTGCTCGTCGGTCAGCCTGCGGCTGTCAGTTACCACCGATACGAAAAGGTCGTACATCTGGCTGATGAGGCCCTGGAACTTGTCTGCTTCCTCGTCGGTGGGCATACGCCAGAACCCCGACATATCCTTGAGGCGGCCGGCCTTGAACACGGAGAACTCGACGCCGATTTTGCCGAACAACTGCTGGAGGATGGGACGCAGGTAGATCACGCCGATTGATCCCACCAATGCGGCGCGGGACGCCACGATGGTGCTGGCCCCGCACGCGATGTAATACCCGCCGGATGCGCCCAACCCGCGCACGTAGGCGACGACGGGTTTGCGTCGGGCAACCTCGCGGACGTTTTCATAGATCAGGTCGCTGGCGGTGGCAGACCCGCCGGGCGAGTCGATGTCGAGCACCAGGGCGCCGATTTTCCGGTTGTTCCGGACGTTCTCCAGAAGCCGCGAGTACTCGGGTTCCTTGATGGCGGTGCCGATGACGCCGTGCATCTCGATGACGGCGATGCCGGGCTTGCGCTTGAAGAAGAGCATAATAAGTTTCAATCCGTGGCGGGGTGTTAGGATTATACACGGCGGGGCGAGCGATCTCCGATCCGGAGTCCGTAGAGCAGCACGGCCGGCTTACGCCGGCGACCGGCCGCATGGGGAAACATCATGCCAGTTACCAAAGTAGGGTTCGAGAATTTCACGGCCTTCAAGTCCTTGGAGGTGGAGTTTTCGCCCGGCATAAACGCGCTGATCGGCGAGAACGGCACGGGGAAGACGCACCTGATGAAGGCGTGCTATGCGGTTTGTGATTTCGAAAAGTCGGACAGGTCGTTGGCCCACAAGATGCTTGGGGTATTCCTGCCTTCCGGGAGTGACATCCAACGGTTGGTCCAGCAAGGGCGGGAAGAAGTCGGAGCAGTAGTCGGGGTACACATCGGCGAGTGGTACGCACAGTGCTCCTTCCATGGACCGGATGTCAGATTCACCACCACTCCCAATGACCTGCCAAGACCTTCGGTAAATGGCGTGTACCTTCCGGTGAAGGAAATGTTGGCCAACGCCCCGGGTTTTTTGTCCCTGTATGCTGCGCGAGAGGTTCATTTCGAAGAGGTTTATCGGGACATTTTGCACCGTGCATATCTTCCCGCTCTTCGTGAACCTGTTGACGATGCTCACCGGCAGATGCTTGAGAGCTTGGAGCGCGTCATTGGCGGCAAAGTTTCGGTCAAAGGCGAAGAGTTTTTCCTGAGCAACGAGCAGGGCAACTTGGAATTCACGCTGCTTGCAGAGGGGTGGCGTAAGCTGGGGTTGCTTTGGCTGCTGATACAGAACGGCACCTTGCGCGATGGGTCCGTGCTGTTCTGGGACGAGCCGGAGACCAACCTGAACCCCAAGATGTTCAAGACCGTAATGAAGGTGCTGCTGGAATTGCAGCGCGCCGGCGTGCAGATTTTCTTTGCGACACACGACTACGTGATGCTCAAGGAGCTTGACCTCCAGATGACGGAGGAGGACCAGGTGGCATTCCATTCGCTGTATCGGGACGAAACAGGCGAGATAGCCTGCCACACCAGCGACCGATATTTGGGCATTCACCCCAACGCCATCGATGAGGCGTTCGATGACCTCTACGACCGTCAAATAGAGCGTAGTCTGGGCGGATACAGACGATGATCGCACTTACGGAGGGCAATCTACAAATCTCTATCACAGGTGCGACCAATGCCCGCAAGTTCGACGACGATAGCCATGGGCTGAGCCATTGCATGAAAGCAATCGACTTCATCATCGAATTTCCCGATCGTTACTTGTTCATCGAGTTCAAGGACCCGGATGCTCCCAACATTCCTGCCGACTCTCGTACTGAATTCCTGCAAAGCCTGGAAACGGGTCAGCGCGACGAAGAATTGAAGCACAAGTACCGTGATTCGTTTCTGTATGAATTGGCATCGGGACGAGCAGAAAAATCAATTTATTACTTCGTACTGATTGCTCAGCATGACCTGAGCCCAGGCGACATGGTACGCCGTGCAGACGCTTTGGAGCGCATTCTTCCCATGCGGCTGCCGAGTTCCGTATTGTGGACGAGACCGATTGTCAATGGTTGCGGCGTGTTCAACATAGAATCGTGGAATAGAAACTTTCCAGCATTCCAGGTAAGCCGTCTCCCGTAGCTCGCATTGCCGCCGGACGCTTACCGCGTTATTGTGACCGCAATCGAGCAACCTTTAAGGAGAACCGCCATGCAATTCGGCCTGTTCATGATGCCTTTGCATCCGCCGCACCGCTCATACGCAGATTCTTATGACCGCGACCTTGACCTGCTGCAGGCCGCCGACAAGTTGGGGTTCCATGAAGCCTGGATTGGCGAGCACCTGACCGAGCGCTGGGAAAACGCGCCCTATCCCGACCTGATGATCGCCAAGGCATCCGCGATGACGGAGAACATCCGTCTGGCCACCGGCGTCACGCTGCTGCCCATCCACAACCCCATTGAGTTGGCGCACCGCATCGCCATGCTGGACCATCTGACGCGGGGCCGGCTCTACTGGGGCATCGGACACCGCGCGATTCCCACCGACCTGCAACTGTTCGGCATGGACCCCGGGCAGGGCGACGACGTGCGCCGCCGCGCCGCCGAGGTTCTGGACGTGGTGCTCAGCCTGTGGGCGTCGGAGGGCAAGTTCGAGTATCACGGCGAGTTCTTCGACATCGTGGCTCCGGAGCTTGACCCGGTGCTGGAACGCGGCCTGCACATGAAGCCGCTGCAGCAGCCGCACCCTCCCATCGGAGTGGCGGCCACGTCCATCGGCAGCAGCAGCATACGGGTGGCGGGACGCGAGGGCTACATCCCCATGAGCAGCAGCAATCTGGCTCCCATGTACCTGGCAGATCACTGGACCACCGTGGAGGACGCGGCGGCCGAGGCCGGTCGCGAGGCTACGCGCGCCGACTGGCGCATCGGTCGCGACGTGTTCGTGGCCGAGACCAGCGAGGAGGCTCGCGAGCGGGCGCACGCTGTGCTGGGTCGCAACTACCTCCAACACCAGCTGCCCAACCGGCTGGGGTCGGGTCTAATCCAAGCCACCAAGATCGATCCGAACATGAGCGACGACGATCTCACCGTTGACTACATGATGGAGAACATCTGGATCGTCGGCGACCCCGACGAGTGCGCCCAGCGCATCCGGCAACTGTACGACGAGGTGGGCGGATTCGGCCATCTGCTGTGCATCACGCAGGACCCCGATGACCACCAGTGGGAGATGGACTGCCTGCGTCTCATCGCCGAGGAGGTTGCGCCGCGCGTCAGCGATTTGACGGGAGAGCCGGCGTAATCGACTCAGCTCAAGTTGCCAGCACGGTTCCTCGCTCGCCGTGCGCTCGTCCTTCGACAGGCTCAGGATGAGCGGACTACGGTGTCGACCGACACGAATCGAAGGGGGCGGGTTTGAAACCCGCCCCTACTTTTGTGTGGGCAAGGCCTGTACCGTTACTTGAACGCCGGGGAGCGGACTACGGTGTCGACCGACAATAATCTAATGGGGCGGGTTTGAAACCCGCCCCTACTTTTGTGTGGGCAAGTGCCGTATCGTTACTTGAACGCCGGGAAAACGTGCTTGCCGAACATTTCTATGGACTCCATGACCTTGTCATGGCCCACGGTTTCGGTGGCCATCAGGAACTGCAGTTGGTCAACACCGGTGGCTTCGTGGAGTTTGGCGGACTTGATGCAACTGTCGGGGTCGCCGGCGACGATCACTCCGCGGTCGGCCAGGGTATCTGCGTCGAACTCTTCCCAGATCTTCTGCGCCAGAGCGGTGCCGCCGGACAGGTCCACTGAGCCGTCCGCCTCGCCGTCGCCGCCTTCGGAAGCATCGATGTATCGGGAGAAGTTCTGCTGCAGATGATCGGGGATGCCACCCCACTGGTCGAGCAGGCGGGCGTACACGTCCTTCTGGTCCTGCACGTAGGGACGGCCGGGGCCGAAGAAGGTCTTGAGAGAATCGGCGCAGAGCTGACGGGTGGCGCTGTTGTCCGCGCCGCAGAGGCCGAAGATGGAACTCAGCCACTGGTCGTTGACGAACTGCCCGACCGGCTTTGCCTTCTTGACGTTCTCCCGGTACGCGGCGATGTGCGGCTCCAGCACCGACGGCGCGCTGACACCCAAAGCCATGACGCCGATGCCCCGCTCGGCGGCCAGTTCGTAGGTGGCGGGCTGCAACGCGGCAACCCAGATGGGCGGGTGCGGCTGCTGGTAGGGCTTGGGCAGCACCTGCCGGGGCGGCACGTTCCAGAACCTGCCTTCCCACTCGAAATAATCGGACTTCCAGATTTCGGGGATCATCTTCAGGGACTCTTCCCACATCTCGCGGGTGTCTCGGGGGTCGATTCCCATGCCCGTCTGCTCGTAGGCGGCGCTGCGGCCGGTGCCCATGTCCACCCTGCCGTTGGTCAGGTGGTCAACCATGGCGACGCGTTCGGCGACGCGGACGGGATGGTGGTAGGGCAGGATGACAACGCCGAACCCCAGGCGGATGCGCTTGGTCAACTTGCTCAGCGCGCCGAAGATCACCTCCGGGCACGGGGACATGCTGAACGTGGTGAGGAAATGGTGTTCCACGAACCAGACGTAGTCGAATCCCATCTCGTCGGCCAGGCAGACCTGCTCGATGGTTTCCTCAATGACCGCGTGGTCGTCCAGTTCCGGACGTTGCATTTCGTAGGCCAGGCCGAATTTCATGGTGAATTGCTCCCTTGGTGATGGCGGATGTCGAGATTGTACTGCCGTGGGTGTGCGGGGGCAATGTTAGAATTGTCGGGCCCCCTGATAGGTACGCAGGAGAAACAATATGCAATCCAATCGTTACGTCGGCCTCTGCGCCACGATTGCCGCCCTCACGCTGTTCATGTTCGTGATCGCGTGCGGCGGGGAACCGGCCGAACCCGCTGCGGCGCCGGAGCCAACAGCCGAGGTCGTTGAGACCGCCACGGCGGCGGCCACTGCCACCGCGTCTGCCCCGGCCACCAGTGCGGCCACAGCCGCAGCCGCAGCCACCACCGCACCGCCAGCAACGGAAGCGATGGCGGCGCCAACGGAATCCCCCACCGAAGCGATGGCGATGGACAGCGGCCTGACGGTGTTCACCCTTGGCGAGGGCACGGTTGCCCGCTACAAGGTTGAGGAGGTGCTGGCGAACACCGGGTTCAAGATCGCCACCGGCGAAACGTCGGACGTGGCGGGAAGCATCACGTTTGACGCGGACGGCGCGGTGGTCGCCGACGAGAGCCGCATCGCGGTTCAGGCTGCTACGCTGCAGACGGACAGCGACCGGCGCGACGGCTATGTACGCAACCGAACGCTGGAGACCGATACCTACCCTGAGGTGGTGTTCCAGCCCACGTCGATAGACGGATTGCCCGAGTCGCTCGCCGATGCTTCCGGACCCGTAGAGTTCACCATCACCGGCGACCTGACTGTGAAGGACCAAACGCGGGAACTGACATGGGATGCAATGGCCGACTTCGCCGGCGATGGCACAGTGAGCGGGTTCGCCAGCGTCGATTTCACCTTCGACGATTTCGGCATGACCAAGCCCAGCGTCGCGATTGTTCTCAGCGTGGAGGACACCATCCTGCTGGAACTGGACCTCGCGGGTTCGATTATGCTGCAGTGATCAGGACGATTTCGCGCTGCACCGGGGACGATGCGTAGGGGCCGTCCTCACTCATGTAGGCGTCGATTTCGGAACGGACGCCGAACTCGGGGAGATAGATGCCCGGTTCGATGGAGAACCCAACACCGGGTATGATGCGGCGGGTATCGTGGGTCTCGAAGTTGTCCAGGTTGACGCCTTCGCCATGCACGGTGTGATAGATGCTGTGACCCAATCGGTGGGTGAAGTAGTCGCCGTAGCCACGTTCGTTGATGTACCGGCGGGCCACGTCGTCGGCCTGCCAGCCCTGGATCGGGTCGCCGGCCGAGTGTGCATCCCGCAGGAAGGCGAGGGCCGCATCGCGCGCGCCCAGCACGATGTCGAAAACCTGGCGGTGGCGGGCGGGCGGATTGTCGCCCACGTAGGCAGTCCAGGTGATGTCGGCGTACACGCTGCCGGGGATGTCCTCACGCGCCCAGAGGTCGATCAGGACCCAATCGCCGGCTGACATGACGCTGCTGCCTTCTCCGGCCGGCTCATAGTGCGGGTCGGAGCAATGGGCGTTGGTGGACACGATGGGGCCGTCGGTCGTGGTGAGGCCCTCTTCGCGGAACCGGCGGCGGATGAATTCGGCGATTTCGAACTCGGTGACACCCTGGGCGAGACGTTGGCCGATCTGCGCGAAGGCCTCGTTGACAATTCGGCCGAGGGTGTCGGCGGAGCGGCGATGGCCGGCCAGTTGCTCCGGCGACCAGCGCTGGGTGGCGTACTGCATCAGGTCCGCCGAGGAAACGACCTCCGGGCCCATGCTCCGTACCAGTTCGACGGTGCCGGCGTCCACGCGGGACACGCGGGGCAGGCTGTTGTGCGGCGAATATTCCATTGCGACGCGAGACGCGCCGGCCAGGGTGTCCGCCAAGGCGGTTTCGAGCCTGGAGCGGCTACTGTACACGACAGTTTGCACTCCGGCATCGGCGAACTTGCCGGCGTCCACATGGTGGGTGAGCAGGCTGGCCTGGCCGGATGCGGGAACGTAGAGGAATACCGGACGAGTTACGTGGCCGGACGGCGCGGCAATCTGACCCAGGACAGGATTGCAGCCCAGGTAATCGTAGATGAGCCAGCCGGACAGGGTCTCACTTTGCAGGTATTCCTGGGCGTCCTGGAGCATTCGCGCGTTGGCCATTGGATTCCTCCTGCTTCGCTGCCGTCCGGGTTTCAGACGTAGTAATGTCGGTGGATGCCTCCGTCCACGATGACGCTCGCGCCGGTCATGTAGGACGCCTGATCCGAGGCGATCATGGAAACTATGTTCCCTATCTCGCAGGGTTCAGCCATTCGGTGCATGGGGGATTCGGCTTCATACTTCTGGCGCGACGCTTCGAGGGCATCGGTGTGGGCGCCGTCGGCATCCCGGTGGTTCTTGTCGGCTTCCCCGTTGGGATCGTGAACTCCGGCATAGATTATGTTGTTAACCGTGATGTTTTGCGACGCAAGCTCGGAGGCCAGCCCCTTGAAATACGCCAGCATCGGAGCGAGGCTCAGGGACGACAGGGTGTTTCCGGGCGAAGACTCAATCGCCGAGAAGGGTATGAGGTTGATGATGCGCCCCTTGCCAAGGCGTTTCATATGAGGGAGGACCTCACGGGTCAGTTGAACGGTGGTGAGGAAGTTTCCGGCGATGGCAGGCTCAATGTTCTCGTCGTCCAGATCCACCGCCGGCGTCGCGGGCAGTTCCTGAACGGTGGTGACCAGGACTCCGATATCATTCTGGCGGTGCAGGGTTTCCCGCACGATGCGATGGATGTCGCGCGTCCGGTTGACGTCCCCGATGACGGCTCGGAAACGCTCCTGGGGAATTGACATGCGCGCCAACTCCAACTCGACGTGGTGCATGAGGTAGCTGTCAGGGGCCGTCAACGACAGGATCGCTCCCTCCTTGGCCAGCGACGCAGCCGTAGCGGTGGCGATCGCCAGATGGGAGTTCACCACCAAGGCGACGGTGTCATGCAAACCCAGATCCATCTACCCACCTTCCGTTGCTATCACAGTCCGAGGTCAGATCACGCCGGACGAGGCCAGTTGATCCACGTCGGCATCCGAATAACCCAACCCCTTGAGGATCTGGTGGTTATGCTCACCGAGCAACGGCGGGTGTTGATCCAGGCCGCCCGGGGTTGCCGAGAACTTGATGGGCAGGCCGGTCTGCTTGACGCTGCCGAGCGTGGGGTGAGGTATTTCGAGGAGCATTTCCCGGTGGAGCACCTGGGGATCGTTGAAAACGTCGGCGAGGTCATTGATGGGGCCGGCCGGCACGCTGACAGCCTGGAGGTCGGCCACCCAATCGTCGGCGTCCCTGGCGAGGAAAAATTCCTGGAGCAGCGGCACCAACCTGGAGCGGTTGTTAACGCGCGCGCCATTGTTGACGTAGTCGGGGTGTTCGTGCAGGTCCATGCGGTTGATGCCTTCGCAGAAGCGGTCCCAGAGACGGTCGGAACCGACGGCGACGTTGAAGTACTTGCCGTCCTTGCCCATGAAGGCCTGGTAAGGCACCAGCGTGGGATGGGCGGCGCCCAAACGCTGCGGCGCTTCGCCGGTGGCGAAGTAGTAGCCGGCCTGATAGGTCATCCAAGCCACCTGAGCGTCCAGCATGGAGAGGTCGATGTACTGGCCCTGACCGTTGCCGTCGTTGGAATCGCGATGGTAGAGAGCGGACATGACGGCGAAGGCGGCCCACATGCCGGCACCGATGTCGGCCACGGCGATGCCAACCTTCTGGGGATCACCGCCGAGATCTCCGGTGATGCTCATGATACCGCTGATGCCCTGCATGATCTGGTCATAGGCGGGACGATTGCGGTAGGGTCCGGTGGCGCCGAAACCGGAGATGGAACAATAGACGATGCCCGGGTTGACCTTCTTGACGTCTTCGTAGCTCAGGTTGAAGTTGGGCATGACGTCGGGGGTGAAGTTTTCGACGATCACGTCCGCGTCCGCGGCCAGCTTCAGGAAAATCTGCTGGGCCTTTTCGTCCCGCAGATTGAGGGTGATGCTGCGCTTGTTGCGGTTGACGGAAAGGAAATAAGCGGACTCTTCGCCGATGAAGGGCGGGCCCCATTTGCGAGTGTCATCGCCGGCGCCGGGACGCTCGATTTTGATGACATCAGCGCCGTAGTCTCCGAGCATGGTGGCGCAGAATGGGCCGGCCAGGGCACGGGTCAGGTCGAGCACCTTGATTCCATCTAACGGTTTCATATTGCAGTAGCACCTCCGCCTATGCCGCCGCGCTCGGCGTTTCCGTTCACGCGGCGGGCGACATTATACCGCAACATTACGGAGACTCGCACGGAAATGGCACGTTCCGGCCGTTGGCCGCCGATCCGCGCGATTGCGGCAAAACCACCACCACAACGGATGATAGAATAGGATGCGAATCAGGGAACAGCCGGCGAATCGCAAATGGACAAAGTTTTCATCTATTGGGACAACTCCAACATCTTCATCAGCGCTCAACAGGTGGCAATCGAGCGCGAAGGCGAAACCGCGCGCTACCGGACGCGGATCCACTTTCGCAATCTGCTGGAATTGGCGCACGCCGGCCGCGAAGTTGAGCACGCTGTGGCCGTTGGTTCGGTGCCGCCTGAATTGCGCCATGTGTGGAACCGATTGGAGAGCGAAGGAGTAACGGTCCACCTTCTTGAACGCGGCGCGATGGACGGCAGAGAGCAAGGGGTGGATCAAACCTTGCAAACCGCAATGTTGCGCGATGCATTCGATTACAACGGAAACCCGGGCGTCGCCGTGTTGCTCACTGGGGACGGCGCCGGTTTTGTGGATGGTGTCGGTTTTCACGCGGATCTGGAACGGATGCACCGCCGAGGTTGGTTGATTGAAGTGCTGTCGTGGCGGCACAGTTGCAATCCCCGGATGCGCGAGTGGGCGGAAGAGAACGGCAAATTCATCGCTTTGGACGATTTTTACAACAGCGTTACCTACCTTGAACCGCCGGCTCCAGGTAGGCCAATTGCCGACTCGCGCGACCCGGTTCCGGTCAATTTGACCCTGCGCCCTTGATGACCCGACCGGCCTGCTCCCCCCACGTAAGGGCGGCCGCAATGGCCGCCCGTTTTTCTGACCCTGACTATGGTAAGATTCGGCCATTGCTCAAACTCCGTTTTCGACATCACGAGGTGAACCATGACCACCACTCAGCAATCCGCCGCCACCAATGGATACAGCGTCATTGGCAGCCGACCCATACGACACGACGGGATCGACAAGGTCACCGGCCGCGCACAGTACGGCGCCGACCTGCGGCTGCCCAACATGCTGCACGCCAAGGTCCTGCGCAGCCCGCACGCCCACGCCCGCATCAAGAGCATCGACACCAGCAAAGCGGAGGCGATGCCCGGCGTCCACGCGGTGGTCACGTCTGCCGATTTCCCGCAGGCAACCGGCCGCGTCATTGACCTGGGCGAAGGGGCAATGATCAACCCCAAGTTCCTCAGCAACAACTGCCTGGCGGCCGAGAAGGCGTTGTACAAAGGCCACGCCATCGCCGCGGTGGCCGCCGACAGCGCCCATGAGGCCGAACTGGCCCTGGCCCTCATCGAGGTTGAATATGAGGTGCTGACGCCGGTTCAGGACGTGCTGGAAGCCATGCGCGACGACGCTCCGCTGGTACACGAACGCCTGGCCAACCTCAACGACCCCAATGTGCGGCCCGGCGGACTGATGGCCGACAGCGATTCCGGCAAGACCGGCAACGTCCCCAACCGCTACTTCTACGAGACCGGCGACCTGGAAGCAGGCTTCGCCGCCGCCGACGTGGTGATTGAGCGCGAGTTCCGCACCAAGGCCGTACACCAGGGTTACATCGAACCCCACGCGGCGACGGCGTTGTGGAACGCCGACGACTCGCTACACCTGTGGTGCAGCAGCCAGGGCCACTTCAACGTCCGCGACCAGACGGCCACCGTCCTGGGCATGCCGGTGTCCAAGGTGCTGGTGACCCAGCTTGAGATCGGCGGCGGATTCGGCGGCAAGACGCTGGTGTACCTGGAACCCGTGGCGGCGATGCTGTCGAAGAAGACCGGACGCCCGGTGAAGGTCCAGATGTCCCGCACCGAGGTTTTCGAGGGCACGGGCCCCACCTCGGGCGGCTACCTGAGGGTGAAGATGGGCGCGACCAACGACGGCAAAATCACCGCCGCCGACGTTTCGCTCTATTACGAAGCCGGAGCGTTCCCCGGCTCACCGGTGAATCCGGGAGCCCAGTGCGCCCTGTCGTGCTACAACATCGAAAACGGACGCATCGAAGCGGCGGACGTGGTGTTGAACCACCCCAAGACCGCGGCGTATCGCGCCCCCGGCTCGCCGGCCGCAGCCTTCGCCGTAGAGTCGGTAGTTGACGAGATCTGCGAGCAGATCGGCATGGACAAGATGGACTTCCGCACGCAGAACGGCGCCAAGCAGGGCGACCGGCGCGTCACCGGCCCGCAGTTCGGCAGCATCGGCTGGCTGGAAACCGTCCAGGCCGGACGCGAGCACGACCACTGGAACGCGCCGATTGACCGATCGCCCGAAGCGGAGGGCAAGAAGGTCGGCCGGGGCGTCGCGGGCGGCTTCTGGTTCAACGGCACCGGGCCGGCCAGCGCCATCGTGAGCGTGCTGGCCGACGGCACCGTGAGCCTGGTCGAGGGTTCGCCCGACATCGGCGGCAGCCGCGCCGTGGCCGCCATGCACGTCGCAGAAGTTTTGGGTCTGGCCGCCGAGGACGTGTCCCCCGCCGTGGGCGATACCAACTCCATCGGCTGGACTTCCATGACCGGCGGCAGCGGCGTGGCCTTCAAGACGGGCTGGGCATCCTACGAGGCGGCCCAGGACGTGAAGCAGCAGATGATCAATCGCGCCGCCCGCATCTGGGACATTGAGCCGGATAACGTGGAATACGCCGACGGCGTGATCCAGCACAAGTCGGAGCCCGAACTGCGGTTCACATTCCAGCAGTTGGCGTCGCGGCTCAATGGCACCGGCGGCCCCATCGTTGGGCGGGCCAATGTGTCGCCCACGGGCGTCGGAGGGGCCTACGCGCTGCACATCGCCGACGTGGCGGTGGACGTGGACACCGGCAAGGTGGACATCCTGCGCTACACCGCCATCCAGGACGCCGGCACGGCGATCCACCCGTCCTACGTGGAGGGTCAGATCCAGGGTGGCGCGGTGCAGGGCATCGGCTGGGCGCTGAACGAGGAGTACTTCTTCAACGACGACGGACAGATGCAGAACTCCAGCTTCCTGGACTACCGGATGCCCACGGCGCTGGACCTGCCGATGATCGACACGGTGGTGGTGGAGGTGCCCAACCCCGGGCATCCCTACGGCGTGCGGGGCGTGGGTGAGGTGCCCATCGTGCCGCCCATGGCCGCCATCGCCAACGCCATCCACGACGCCACCGGCGTGCGGATGTTGAACCTGCCGATGAACCCCGGCGCAGTGCTGGAAGCGCTGTGGGAGCAGAACGGGGGATAATCCCGCCGGCGCACTCCGTTGGTAGAATGTAGGGGCGGATGATTATCCGCCCCTACGCCGCTTACCGATCAGGACATGACAAATGACTACGTATGAAATGGGAAGAATCGAGCCTGTAGATGTGAGTGAGCTGTGGAGAGGTGAGGGAGTAGAGTTCGCACGGTGGCTGTCAGAAAATATTCAACAGCTAGGCGCTCCGCTGCATATGGATCTGGAATTGGTCCGATTGGAGCCTCCGGTCGGATGGTTTTGGCTAAACGTACTAGCCAAAGAAGTAGGCAGCGAAAATTTGGTGGCTGTCGCTCTGCAGCGTGATAATAGCCGGCACGAATTGCTTGGTTCCTTGGTAGCGTACGCAGCTCGGCACGATGCCAAAACTCTAGTGTGGGTGACATCGAACTTCCGTAGAGAGCATCGAGAAACACTCGAATGGCTGAATCAATTGACGCCCGATGACGTTGAAGTTTATGGGGTCGAGATACGTGCGATTCAAATAGGCGAATCACCTCCCGCCCACGAATTTCGTCCGGTGGCTTTCGGTGACGCGCTGGCGAAACGAGGCCGAGTAGCCGCAAGTGGCCTTACGCCCGTCGCATACCGACGTTTGACGTTCTTTCAACCATTAGTCGAGGATCTGTGGCGTGAGGGGTTCACGAATCGAACCACGGCGCGGAGCAGCGGCGGACAATCTTTCCCATCCGGATTCTCAGGTATTTCCTACAATGCAACCTTCGGCTGGGGCAAAGCTTTGGTACATATTTGGATTTCAACCGGAGACCAGAGCAAAACCGAGAGCATCTACAAATCTTTATTGGAGCGCGAGCCCACTCTAACTAGGAAATTAGACGACTTGGAATTTGACCTGTTCGGCCGACTAGGCGGTGGCAGGCGGGTTAGCGCTGGGATGTCCCGAGCCGGATCTCTGAACTCGTCGGACGAGGAACTCGAGGGGATCAGAGCTTGGATGTATGCGAGTCTCACTTCGCTCAAGGATGCTTTCCAACCGCACCTGGAAACGGTGATGGGTGAATTGCAGGCAGCCGAAGCCCGTGATCAGGATGCAGCTGCCGAAGATTGGCAAGGGCAAGCTGTCGAAGGGACTGCGACAACACCACTTGTGTACGAACTCGATGCTGGGCCAACCGAAGAAACTGAGGAGCAACCTGCAACCCAGCATCCGGAGGAAGCTTGATCATGGCAAGACCGGAACTGGGCACCATAGAACGCGTGAACCCCCGGTGTATATGGCACTTGGAAGATCGCAATTTCACTCCGTGGCTCTCCGACCACCTCTCACTATTGGGTGAAGCACTAGGCATGGAACTGCACTACGTCCACAAGGAGGCTTCGACGGGGACTTTTTCGCTGGACATACTAGCGCACGATGGTAGTGGTGCGTATGTCGCGATCGAAAATCAGCTGGAGTGGAGCGACAACAGTCACTTGGGACAGGTTTTGACTTACGCGTCGCATTTTGACGCGCGGACCCTCATCTGGGTAGCTCCAAAATTCAACGACGTACATCGCTCCGCCATTGAGTGGCTCAACAAGCAGACGGCCGGCGCGATCAAGATTTATGCCGTAGAAGTGAGCACCATCAGGATCGAGCGTTCGCCCATAGCCGTTAGCTTCAGCCCGGTTGTTGTCCCCTGAGCCGGCGCAGGTGCCTTGGACAGTATTTGCAACTGGACAAATGGAGGGGGGTACCAATGAAACTCACCGAACTCATCGGTGCTGCGCCGTGGCGTGAGGCGGTTATGTTTCGTGAGACTTGGCCGCATGAGTATGTACTGCTGCAGAAGGACGGGCATCGGGAGTTGATGCAGGCGGTGTGCCAGCGGATCCGCGACGGCGAGGCTTTCAAGGGGTATTTCTTCACACGTCGGATGGACTACGTGTTCGTCGGCGATTACAAGTACTGGTTCATGGCCGACGCGGACACCATCAAGGGCGTGCTGGATGACGGCGACAGCGATCGGGAGGTGGTGCTGAACCGCGCCCGGCTGTATCATGATCGGCGTGATTTCTACATCCAGTTCGGCGACACCGGGATGCCAGACGACTATCCCAGCCCGCCCTATTGGCTGAAGCAAAAGGACACCGACGACGCCAAGGAGTGATCACAATGACGACGACTGACCAGCAGACCGGCATGAAGCCCTACGTGGTGCATACCGTGGGCGACGCCTCCGAGACCGTCCAGACTCCCGGCATGGTGCGCCAGCCGGCGATCGTGCCCGGCAAGGGCGACACCACGAAGATCTGGATGGGCAAGGTGACCGCCGCGCCTCGCGAAAAGGGCCCTCCGCACACCCACCTGGAAGCCGAGACCGCCGCCTACGTGCTCAAGGGACACGTGCGGGTCTATTTCGGCGAGAACTTTGAGGATTGGATCGAAGCCGGCCCCGGCGACTTCATCTTCGTGCCGGCCAACACCCCGCACATCGAAGAGAACCCCTACGACGAGGAGCAGGAAGGTATCCTGTGCCGCGCGCCGGACAACCTCGTCGTGAACCTGTAAACATCTGACCGTAGCAAACGGGGAGGGGCGGATGATTGTCCGCCCCTACACTCGGAGGTTGCTCGCGACCCGGACGGTATCCTGTGCCGGGCGCCCGACAACTTGGTGGTGAACCTGCAACCATCTGACCGTCGCAAACGCGAAGGGGCGGATGATTATCCGCCCCTACATTCCGAAGTTGCTCGCGACCCGGACCGTATCCTGTGCCGTGCGCCGGACAACCTGGTGGTGAACCTGTAAACATCTGACCGTAGCACACGCGCAGGGGCGGATGATTATCCGCCCCTTTTTCGTCTCCACGCTCCCGCCCACAAGCCGCTCGCGAAAGTCACGGCGTCGCCGCCATCGACATCCGGCGCGGTGTCGAGAACGCCAGTCCCGAAGAATCTACCAGTCCTGGCATCCGGGCAAATCCGGCGGTTATTTGCCCCGGCGGAACAGGTTGCGGACTATGTTCAGCGGCTGCGACCTGGGTTCTTCCATAGCGATAGGCTTGTTGCGTCCGGATGCCCATCCCTCCGGGTCCCGCTCGAAGGCGACACGGCACCCGGGGGCGCAGAAGTAGTAGGTCTGGCCGTCAAAATCGCTGGTTCCCCCGTTGGGGCTATCGGTGTCCACCTGCATCAGGCAGATGGGATCGGTTGCGGTTGCCATGATGTGCGCGTCCTGTTCCTGAGTTGTCGGCGGGCGATGTTGCGAATCCGGTGGTCCGAGGGATTGCGCGGGCGTCGTCCGGCGCGGGCGAATACGAGCCTACTCGGTTGCCTCACTTGCACCGTGCGCGCCCATCCATGCAGTCTGAATCCTGACTATCCTCGTGGTTCCGGCCGTTCAGCGCATTGTAACATCGCCGCCCCGCTCGTCCTTGTGGCAGCAGGTTGCAGGCCATCAGCCCAACCTGACACCCCGCAGACGCAGGGAGTTGCTCACCACGCTCACCGAACTGAACGCCATCGCCAGCGCGGCCAGGATAGGGTTCAGGAACCCGGCGTCCCCGAAGAAGAACGTCAGGCCACCGGGCACGCCGCCCAGCGCAGTGAAGACGGGATACAGCGCGCCGGCGGCCACGGGAATCAGCAGCGCGTTGTAGAAAAACGCCCAGAAGAGATTCTGGCGAATCGTCCGCATCGTTGCGCGCGACAACTCCAACGCCGGCGCGATCGCTGCCAGATCATCCCGCATCAACGTGATGTCGGACGTCTCCCGCGCGATGTCCGTGCCGCCGCCCATGGCGATGCCGACGTCGGCCCGCGCCAGCGCCGGCGCGTCGTTGATGCCGTCGCCAACCATGGCCACCACGCCGCCGTCGGCTTGCAGCAGAGCGACGGTGGCCGCCTTGTCGTCGGGGAGCATTCCGGCGTGGCATTCCTCAATGCCGCACTGTGCGGCCACCGCTTCGGCCACCTCCGGCCGGTCGCCGGTCAGCATCACCACGCGCGCACCGGTGGACCTCAGCGCCGCGACCGCTTCCGGTGTTTCCGGCTTGACGGCGTCGGCCACCGCAATGACCCCCATCATGCGGCCGTTCCGGGCAACGAACATGGGCGTTTTTCCCTGCTCCCCAAATCGGCCCGCAGCCGCCGACAAACCGGAGTCCGCGACGATGCCACGGTCCACAACCAGAAAGGCGTTGCCCACCACCACATCCTCACCGTCCACCGTCGCCGTGACGCCGGCGCCGCGATGCGCGACAAAATCGGTGGGAGTCGCCAGAGCCAACCCCTGAGCCCAAGCGTGCTCGACCACGGCCCGTCCGATGGGATGCTCCGACAACTGTTCGGCGGACGCCGCGCAGGCCAACACATCGGTGGCGGAGATGCCGGCGGCGGGAGTAACTTCGGTCACCTGCGGACGCCCCATCGTCAGCGTGCCCGTCTTGTCAACGGCGACGACGTTCACACGATGCGCGGTTTCCAGGACGGCCGCGCTGCGCACCAGGATGCCGCGTTCGGCGGCCTTGCCGACGCCCACGATGATGGCGGTTGGCGTCGCGAGACCGAGAGCGCAGGGGCACGCGATGATGAAAACGGCCACCAGGGTCAGCATGGCGTAGTACCAAGCTTCGGAGGAGAACGGCGCCCCTGGCCCCAGGAACAGCCACACCGTGGCCGCCGTCAGGGCTATCAACCCGACCGCCGGCACGAATACCGCGGAAACGCGATCCGCCAAACGCTGCACCGGCGCCGCAGACCCCTGGGCCTCCTCCACCAATCGAATCACCCGGGACAGGGTCGTATCAGCACCGACGCGGGTGGCCCGCATCATGAATCCGCCGGTCCCGTTCAACGTCCCCGTCAATACCGCATCCCCGACGGATTTTTCGGCCGGCATGCTCTCTCCGGTCAGCGCCGACTCGTCGACCTCGGTGCTGCCGCTGCTGATATCGCCGTCCACCGGTATTTGCTCGCCCGGACGCACGGCCAGAGTGTCGCCGACCTCAATCTGATCGATGGCGACCTCCAGGATCGTGCCGTCGCGGTCCACCCGGTGCGCCATCTGGGGCCGCAGATCCAGCAGTCGGCCAATGGCGTTGGAGGCGCGGGACAGCGCCCGGGATTCCAGCCATCGCCCCAGCAGGATCAGGGCGATGATGATGGCCGCCATATCGAAGTGCAGCTGATACCAATTCGCCACCGTGACGCCAAGGAAGGTAGAGATCAGCATCAGCGCGACCGACACCGCGCTGGCTGCGTAGGCGACGCTAGTGCCCAGCGCGATGAGGGTGTGCATATTGGGTTGCAGCCGCCGGAGTCCGGAGAATCCCGCCACGTAGAAGGGCCAACCGGCCCATAGCTGGACCGGCGTGGCGAGCGCCCACAGCAGCAGCGGATACCACCACAGGACCAGCCGTCCATCATCCGTCAACGGCAGGCCTACAAAAGATCCCAGCACCAGCAGGATGCCGCCGGCCGCGGCAACAAGGAACCGACGCCTCAGATCACGTTCTTCGGCTGACCGGCCGGAGTCCGCGTCGCTGTTGGTTGCGTCGGTATCCAGGCGGTAGCCGGCATCGGCGACGGCGCGCGCCAGGTGGTCCAGCGGGGGGTCCTGGGCGGCGAGCGCGTCAAGGCTCACCGTGGCCCGCGCGGTCGCCAGGTTGATGGACACGTCGGACACACCCGGGACGGTGCGGATCGCCTCGCCCACGTGGTGGACACAGGCTGCGCACGTCATCCCCGAAACCGGAATGATCAGCGTGTCGGAATGTGATTGGGCCATATGGCCCAATTATACCAAGTGGGCGGTTTTACGCGGCGCGGAACATCGGGAGCGAGATGTTCTCGTCGATTTCCTCGAATTCCACTGCGACCGACATTCCGCATTGGACGGCATCGGGACGGATTTCGCCCTCGGCAAACTCGATGCCCACCAGCCAGGACGGGATGCGCGCGCCTTCCTCCAGTTCAACCACCGCCGCGATGTAGGGCACCTTGTCCCGGAACGCGGGCGTCGGCCCCCGGTGGACGATGGCGAAGGTGTGAAGGGTGCCGCGACCACTGCTTTGGATCCAGTCGGTGTCTCGCGAAAAGCAGTCGGGGAAGGGGCAGATGTCGCGGGGATAGAAATAGGCCCGGTCGCAGGCGGCACAGTGGCGCAGCCACAGCTCACCGGCTTTGCACTTTTCCCAGTAGAAATCGGATTCCGGTTGCGGAGCAGGCAGGGGGATCTGAGGTGCGGCCTGTGTCATTTTGTGATTCTCCGGTTGTGGGCTGTGGGTGATCGTTGGCCCATAAATCGTCGCCAAGCATACCGACAGTCGGGGGCCGGCGCAAGCGGATGGGGGATGCTCAGTCCTCGAAGAAGCGGCGGGGGTTGTCAACCATTATGGTGTTCACGTCGCCGTCGGTGGCACCAAGTTCGACCAGGCGGGGCAGGACG
Organism: Dehalococcoidia bacterium; assembly: GCA_963668585.1. Taxonomy (GTDB): domain Bacteria; phylum Chloroflexota; class Dehalococcoidia; order Lucifugimonadales; family UBA3495; genus Bin87. The sequence goes on from OY764869.1 coordinate 3,602,947, forward strand.
TTGCGGGAGATGAACAGGTACCCGTCGGGGTTGAAGGCTTCGCGCTCGCGGCGCAGTTCGTCAGACGGCTGCACCACCGGAGTGGAATGGTCGTGGGACAGCATCAGGCGATGGGTCCAGCCAGCGTCGATGAGTTGTTTTACGACGGCGGTGCGCGTCTCCCACCTGGGAGTTTCAGGGGTGCGGCCACCAGGGTAGCGGTCGAGCCCGAGCCAGACACCCTCTTCCAGCAAGCCGATGAGATAACCGACGTCGGTATCGTCGTTGCTATGGCCGATGTACACACGGTTCAGGTCAACGCCCTCCTCCTTGAGGATGCGAACCTGCTGCTCGCCGACTCGGTCGGGCGACCAGGTGTGGGTGCTGATGCGGGTGCCGGTGGCGTTGCAGGCACGGGCAGCGGCACGGAGGACGATCTCCTCGTTTTCGGTGATGCCGCCGCGATCGCTGGCCACCTTGATGATGCCGGCCTTGACGCCGGTGTCCTCGATGCCTTCCTCAATTTCCCTGATGAACAGAGCGGCAACCCTGTCAACCGGAGCGCCCCAGAAGATGCGCGGGATGGCCAGGTGGTTGCCGGTGCAGGGGATGGCGTGGACGCCGGAGCGACGGCTGACGTCCTGCATGAGCGGGATGTCGCGGCCGAGGTCGAGGGTGGTGACGTCGATGATGGTGCGGACGCCGCCGGCGTAGGCTTCGGACAACGCGGCGCTGGCGGCGTCGGCGATGGCGTCCATGTCCTGAAAACCGGGGTAGGCAGCGGCGGTTCCGGCCGCGCCCAGGGTGATGTGCTCGTGGCTGAGGGTGAAACCGAGGTCGGCGGAATCGATGGGGCCGAGCACGGTGTTGACTTGAGACATGGTGATTCCCTCCGGATTGAGGCTGCCGGTTTCCGGCGTTCGATGCGGCGGTGGAAGTTGAACAGTCAGACCAAGTGGATGATTTCGACGTTGCCCCAATGCTGCTGCAGGTGCTCGGCGACCAGGCGTCGGTGGCAACGCTCGGGCGTGGGTTCACTGCACAGCAGACAACTGTCGGCGATTATATCCCGGGGAATCGAGGCGTGGATGAGGCGGCGTTCAATCTGGCGGGTGAATATGGGAACGTATTCGTCCCAGGTGACCTGCTTGGCGCGGTAGGCGTCGAGCAGTTCGTCGGAGGGGGCCAACTTGGGCAGGTGGATGTAATCCATGCCGCAGAGTTCGCGCAGGAACCAGGGGAGATCTGCTCTCTTGGAGAATCCGGCGAGGCCCGAGGTGTTACGCCGGCGAATGTCCACGACGCGTTTTGCGCCAGACTCGCGGAGCAGGCCGAAGAACTGGGACGCCGACTTGCGGGTGAAGCCGATGGTGTAGAGTTTCACTGAGCGCCATCCCAGCCATCATGGGCGATGGGCAATCGGTGCGATGTTGCGCGGCAGGGCGGATTGTTGCACGAAAGTTATTGACAACCCTGATCGGGGAAACCGGACATTGAGCGTCGGTGGGCAGCATCGGCAGTCTATCACCTCGGTCGGTGGACTGCGCAATTGGCAACTGTTATGGTGGCGCCGGAAGGCAAGATTCAGATTCCCGAGTGTTGGCTGCGCCCAATTCGCAGAATCACTCGGCGGCGGTTGCGAGGCTTTATGATGCGCCCTTCATGGCGTCAGAACGACAACCGCCATTCGCAATTGGAAATGTTTGAACGCGGAATCGCTGTAAGAATGCACGACGATTCCGCATCGAAAGCAACGGTGGAGGCAACCATGCTGAAAGCACAGCGCGACAATGCAATAACCCGGCTGAGCGGTGAGGACCGGCAGAATCTCGGGCGGATTGTCGCCACAATCAAGGAGGCGAGGGGAGGAAGTCCCGACGCGTCGGCCAACGGTGGCCGCATCACGGCGCGCGAACTGCTCGAAGGTTGGCAGGAGGACCTGCCGGCGGACGTCCGCGCGGCCGTGGAAGCCATCCTGGTCCGTGACGAAACGGGTCCCAAGGTGGGAGAGGCTGCTCCGGACTTTTCCCTCAAGCGACTGGGTTCGGATGATCGCGTGCGATTGTCCGATTTTCGGGGCCGGCGACCGGTTGCGCTGGCCTTCGGCAGCTACACTTGACCCCCTTTCCGCGCTCAGGCTGAGCGCATGACCGACATTTACCGCCGCCACATGGGAGACGTGGAGTTCTTCGTCGTATATGTCCAGGAAGCCCACCCCACCGACGGGTGGCAGACGGATAGCAACGTTGCGGAAGGCGTCCTGTTCCGCCAGCATCAAAGCTACGATGAGCGCGAATCGGCAGCCCAATCGTGCAGCATCGGCTTGCAGATCGGTCTGCCTGTGATCATCGAGGAGATGGACAATACCATTGACGAGACCTATGGGGCCGCGCCGGAACGCCTGTATCTGGTGGATGTTGACGGGAAGGTGGCCTACCACGGCGGCGCAGGACCGCATTTCTTCGACCTGGACGAGTGGGAGCAGGCCATCGCAGCCTGCACTCGGGTCGCGGCGAATCGGTAGTCGCGCAGGAGGCTATCGGGGTTGAGCAGGCGACTTCCGGCCGTAAGATTCGGTTGTTGAACCCGGGGTTCGTCAGGCTTGGGGCCACTCCCCGGGTTCACGGTCATTGCGCTCAACCGAGGCGTTTACGGATGAAGTCAGTCATCTGTTCGAGAGCCTGCTGCGCCACCGGCAGGGAGAGATCCCGCAGCACTCCCTCGCCCTCTCCCTCAAGGATATTCACGTCGATGTGACCGCCGGCATTGCGGTACTGCCGGATGAACTCTTCGAGGTCGGGCCGGGGGTGCGCGTCCTCGTGGGTGCGCGCGAGGCAGAGGGTCGGCGGCAATTCGGTGCGCTCCCCGGCGGCCAGGATGCGGGCGGGCGCGGCCTCGGCCATGGCCTCCTCGGTTTCCCAGTACAGGTCGTGCATCGGCACGACGCGCTCGGCCATCCCGGCGGGAGGGGTGCAGTCGTCCCGAAGGCCCAGGGCGTATTGATAGCGTCCCAACGGATCGATCACCGGCGAGACCATGATCACGCAGCCCAGAGCGCCGTCCACATCTGCCGCGCCGTTGGGGGACGGCAGCGACGCGTAGCGTGGGTCGCGCGGACGCATACCGAGAAGCATGGCCTGGTGCGCCCCGCTGGAGGTGCCCATCGCACCGATGGTGTCGGCGCGGCCATTCCAGGATTCGGCATTGGCCTTGCACCACCGGATCCCATAGTGAATGTCGGCGAAAGAGGCCGGATAAGAGGCTACCGGAGGCGCCCGAAAGTCCAGGGCTGCCACGATGACGCCGTTCCGGGCCAGCGCTTCGTTGGCGTCATTGCCGATCAGGCGGTCTCCTCTCACCCATGCGCCGCCATGCAGTTCGATCATTACAGGGAACGGCCCGTCGCCCCTGGGTTTGAACAGTCGCGCCAACAGTGGCGAATCGTCGTGGCGAAGATATTCCACGTCCTGGACGTCGATTTCATAGGTGGTTGCCTGTTTGCTGATAACCATGTCGAACCTCGCTCGCCGTGTTCTTGTATGTGACGGGTGAAGGGTACGTTTGGGGTGCAAGTTCGTCAATCTGCGGCGAAATGTCGGCTGATGAGGTCGGCTGGAAGTCAGTACCATCCGCTTATTCGAACCCCACTCCGATAACCGACGGCATCGCCTCGCGCTCCCTGACGGGTAAGCTGACGCGTTGGAGTGGCAGTTCCGGAGAACCGAGGCTTTACCCGAGCGGGAATGGCCTCCGCACTTTCGTGCCGCTACTTCAGCCATTGTGCGTCCTGATTAGTCTGTTGATCCACTTCCGCCCGCCATGGACACTGGACTATGCACAGCATCCGTTATGTCTCGAATGACCGCACATCTCAATCTTCATTTGTGCAGATCTAATCACCGTGCAATTGATGTGCCAAGTAGTTAAAATATGCGGCGACTGACTGATAGTGATCTGAGAAACCGACCATTGCGTTTGGTCGGGTCGAGGTTGTCCTTGCGACGGCATCGGGGCCAATGAAACAACGGGTTTGGCGGGGTGGACCGAAAGCGACCCATACGCTTCCTGGTTGTTTGATCCGTTATCGAAGGACGTCTGGTTTCTGAATCAAAACGGATCGTTGACTTGGAGCAACGCCGCACCAGCGTCATCCGGCATCCCATCCAATCTTTTCGAGTGGAGTGATACAGGCGACTATGAAAGCAGCACGTATTTTATTACCAACGATCGCGGTTATCGCGGCGGCCATCCTGACCGTCGTTGGGGGTTGGCTGGCCGTGGGTGACACGGCCCACGCCCAGGAGCCGCTGCCGGCCCCGGGCAACATAATGGCAAGCGACGGCGATGATCCCGGTGAGGTGGTGGTGTCCTGGGACGCAGCGCCGGGGGCATCGAGTTACACGGTATTCTGGTCGAATTTTGACGCCGCTCGGCTTATCATCGCAGCCGGCGGGCCCTGGCCGAATTCCAGCCAATCCGTTGACGTTACGGACAGCGGGGCGAACGCCTACGCGTTGACGGTCAACGGCCTGACGCCGGGGACCGAATACGGATTTACCGTGCGGAGCAAAAGCAGTTCCGGCGCAGAATCCGACTGGCCCGATTGGGTCACGCTGAGCCCGGCAGGTGATGGCGGCTCCATCGACGCGTACGACGTCATCCGGATGCAGTCGGCGGGGTTGGCGATCACCAGGCACGCCAGCGGGTTGGTGGCCAACGGGTCCATCTCGACCCAACAACTGGCGGCGGCCGGCGACGCGGGGTAGCAGCAGCCGGGCACAGAGCCGCCCTGGTCCAACAGGTGGCAAACCTCAAGGGACGGGGTTTTGACGCCCGGGTCAGTCACATCGAATCCCTGGTCAACGACCTGGTATCCAATGTGGACACGATTCAACAGGGAAGGCGCGAATTGACGATTGAACTGCTCGCTGGCGTTACGAGTGGACAGCAATTGACCACCCGGAACGCCAGTCAGTTGTTCCCTCTCGTCAACACCAGCGTGGACAGTCAGTTCTACAACGTGATGACCAGCTTCCCCGAGGTTGGGGAGGTCGGTATAGACAACCTCTCCGAGGACATCCTTGATTACGTGCATCTGTACGGCGTGTCTGCGAGCGCCGCGTTGGGTCATACCCTGCTTTTGATCGCAAGCCTGATGCAGGATCCGACATACGTGGCGCGCATTCAGGAATCATACGACTCGGTTGCTGGCCGCCTGGATCGCGACATCGAATATCTGGAGAGCAGCCAAGTTGCACACTTGGAGATGGGTGTAGTTCGGCTAGCCAAACAAATGCTTGAGGAATCGAGGGGTGATGACGGCTACTTCGCTCGCCTGGAACACCGGCTCGAACTGATCCGGGCTGAAAACATACTCATTGAGGAAAACGTGGACATCCTGGATCAACTGCTGGTTCAGGTCGCCGCGCTGGACCTGGAGTTGCGGAGGCTGCCCACGCCAATAATTCCCACGATCCCCGAAGACGCCATGATATATCCCGGAATCACAGCCACGGAGGTCCATTTCGGGCAATCGGCCGCGTTGATGGGCGGCAATGCCACGCTGGGCATGGGGATGCAAGCCGGAATCACGGCTGCGTTTGAAGAGGCAAACCGGAACGGCGGAGTCAATGGCCGCACCTTGAAACTCACGACGATGGACGACCGCTACGAACCCGACCTGGCGTTTGAGCGGACCCTGAGACTGATTGACAACGAGCAGGTGTTCGCGCTGATAGGCTCGGTGGGAACCCCCACTTCGCGGGCTGCATTGCCGCTGGCGAGTTCCCGGGGTGTGCCTTTCGTCGGGCCCTTCACCGGAGCCCAGTTCCTGCGCGATGATGACCTGACCAACGTCCTGAACGTGCGCGCGTCGTACCACCAGGAAACCGGAGCGATGGTGAACCGCCTGGTTGACGCCGGTTACTCCAGGGTCGCCGTGCTGTACCAAAACGACTCATTCGGCATCGACGGCCTGCGGGGCGTTGAGCAGGCGCTGACGGCACACGACATGGAGCCGGTGGCGTCCTGGTATTACACCCGGAACAGCAGCGCCGTGTTGTCGGCAGCGTTCCGAATCGGGGAAGCTGAGCCCGAAGCGGTCATCATCATCGGGGCCCACGCGCCGGCCACCGCGATAATCGAGAAGTTGCGCGAGAATCTGGGATCCGAAACGATCTTCATGAACGTGTCGTTCGTTGGCAGCGATCAACTGGCAGATGCGCTTGGCGACGACACCGCAAACGTGTACGTGACGCAGGTGGTCCCGTTGCCCGACGGCGACAGCGTTCCCGTCCTTGCCAAGTACCGCGCCGCGCTGGCCGCGCTGCCCGACGCGCCCGAACCCGGGTTCATATCGCTGGAAGGATACCTGGCGGGACGCCTGGCCATAGCGCGACTGGAGTCCTGCGAATCAAACCTGAACCGCGAGTGCTTCCTCAATGTTTTGAGCAGTTCCAGTTCGGTGTCCATAGACGGCGTGGCGCTGCAATTCGGGCCCGACGATAACCAGGGGTCAGATATGGTTATCCTGACCGAGATCGGCACCGACGGGACGTTTGTTGAGGTTGACAGCCTTCCCAACGCGCCGTAACGAACTGCCTCGGTGGTTCTCCAGTCGCACCACTGAGAGCCAGGCGGCAACGACCACGCAACTCCCCGCAACCATGGATTGGTTGCGGGGAGTTTTGTTACGCTCAGGAGCCAACGACGCGTTTGGGCCGTGGTGTCAAACTCAACGTTGCGCTGACCAGTGTCGCCCGCCCGCGCGGACTCACTCCGATGGATAGCCAGCACCGGTTGCATCCGCTCCAAAGTGGCGCACTGGACAATAACGCCAAGCCCGGGGTGTGGACCGCATCGCAGAGTCCCAATGATGCACGGCGCCGAAGATGGTTTATCGTTGTCATGGTGTTATGTTCAACCATCGCATAAGTTATGATTGTTGGAGCGCACCGCCCAGGAGACGACGTTATGAGTGACGACACGCCGGTCAGGAAGGTCCTGGTCGTTGACGACGAACCGGAAGTTGAGCCGATGTTCCGGCAGCGGATGCGGCGTGAGATACGGGCCGGGCGTTACGAATTCCTGTTTGCCAGGTCGGGCGTCGAGGCTCTGCAGGTGCTGGAAGACAATCCCGATGTGCGACTGGTCATCACCGATATCAATATGCCGCAGATGAACGGCCTGGTTCTCCTCGAGCGCCTGGGAGAGATGTGGCCGGGGCTGCCCGCCGTGGTGGTGTCGGCGTATGGCGACGAGGGGAACGTGGCGTCGGCCATGGACCGGGGCGCACACGGTTTCGTGGTGAAACCCGTGGACTTCGATGGACTGAGGGGAACGATGTCGCAGTCAATGGAGGAGTCCAACTGAAGAGGAGTCCAACTGACCGGCATTTCACCGGAATGCGACCGCGTGTGTCCCACGCGTAACGCCGCGGGACGCTGGCAATACTGAAAGCGCGGGCCGGCCAACGGCCCGTTCGCCAGATTGTGCGCCGAATCGCCCGGGGTCAGTCCAGTTGTCGGACCCTGCGGAGCGTTACGCAGCACACCAGCGCGAGGGTCAGTCCCAGCGCGGCAATGATGGCCATCGCCGTCGTCGCTGATGTGGCATCGGAGAGAATCCCGACGCCCATGCTTGCCACCACGAGGAATCCCCGGTCAAAGCTCTGCAGGCTGGTGAGACGACCCCGCAGGCCGTCCGGGGCCAGCGTCTGCGTCAAGGTCCCGCGTGTTGTGCGGAACAGGGACTGACAGAAAGCCATGGCGGCTATCGCCACGAAGGCCAAAACCATCCAACTTGAAAAAGAGAACAGCAGCAGCATGAGCGAACTGGCGATCGCTGCCCCCAACGCCACTTTGCCTTTGGCGAAGACGAAACCGAAGGACGCCACAAACAGGGCCGCCATCAACCCGCCCACGCCCGTGACCGACAGGAGGTATCCACCCACGTCGGCGTTGCGATTCAGCACTTCGGTGGTGAAAACCGGAAAGAGGAACCAGGCCGGGTGCAGAATGATGTTGGGGATCACCGACAGTATCATCAACTGGAAGAAGGCGCGCTCCCCGCTCCATATGTAGCGCACACCCTCCACCATGTTGGCGAATGCCGAACCCCGCTGGCGCGCATTTCCCGGCTGGTGAAACGGGGTCTGCAGGGGGAAAATCATCACCACGTTGGCCAGATACAGCGCAGCCTCTATGGTGAAGTTCCAGAAGTACCCCAGGGTGAAGATCAGGATCCCACCGATGAACGGCCCAACGATGCGCGTGCCGGTGATGGTCAATACGTTGGTGGCGAGGGCATTGCCCAGCATATTCCGGGGCACGGTGCCTGCGATCAGCGACTGCCGCATGGGTTGAGTCATGGAGCGGCACGCGCCGGCCAGGATCACGTACAGGTAAGCGTGCCAGACTTCCACGCGTTCGGACAGCACCAGCAGGGCAAAGGCGAGGGCCAGAGCGGCCATCGATACCTGCATGGCGATGACAAGCTTGCGGCGGTCAAAGCGGTCGCTGAGGACACCACCCCACGGTCCGACCACCAAACCGGGCAGGGTGTTGATTCCGCCGACCGTCACGACCAGCAGGCCGGTAACGGTGGAACCCTCCGACAAGTCCCGAACCAGCCAGCCCACGCTCAACAACTGGATCCACTGGGCGTTGTTGGCGAAGAGATTGCCGAACCACAGCAGCCGGAAATTCCGGTATGCCAGCCACGCGTCCAGCGTATGCAATCGGGGGAGTGTCGCTATTCGAAAAATCGATCCCCGCAAATCACGAGCCACCCGGTGGGTCTCGCAGCGCTATCTGATTGGCCGGCAATTGTGGGCCGCACGGTCTGAAGTGTCAATGCTGACCAACCGATACTATTTGAAACTATAACGCTATACGGCTGCCAGTGGGGCCGTCGTGTCCAGCGAAACGATGCTGCGGACGGCGTGACGGAGGTGCGGCGTGGTTCCCCGGATGGTAACTTGCCAGATACCGACGGCATCCTTGCGCCAACCTTGCGTCAATCCTGACCACCCATCCCCCGGAGAGCGACATGACAACCGTTATCACCAACGCGACCATAGTGACCGGCGACCCGGCCCGCACGGTTTTGCACAATGCCGGCATCGCCATCTCAAATGACACGATTGCCGCCATGGGTTCGACCGGAGAAATCGAACGGGAGTATCCCGACGCCGAAGTGGTGGACGGCCGCGGCAAGGCCGTCTTCCCCGGACTGGTCAACTGCCACACCCATCTCCTTGCGACGGGCGACCGGGGAATCCTGGAGGACTTCGGGTTCCCGACCCGGCTGACTTTCCCGGTATCGGCGCGGTCGCTGCTCAATCCGGATGAACGCCGGACTCTGGCATTGCTGGGCGTGCTGGAATCCATCCGCAGCGGCGTCACCTGCCTGCTGGAAATATCGTCCGACGTGGCCGGCTACGCCTCCGACCTGGCCGCGACCGGGCTGCGTCTGGTACTGGCGGAAAACGTCAATGACGTGGACGAAGGGCAGGCCAGGGAGGGAGTGTACCGGTTTGACGAAGCCAAAGCCGACGCCGGATTGCAGCGCAGCGCCGACCTGGTGGAGTCCTGGCACGGAAGGCATGAGGGGCGCGTCAACTGCTTCGTGGCTCCCCATGCGCCCGAAACCTGCTCTCCGAACCTGTTGCGCCGCAGCCGTGAGTTGGCCGAACGCCACGGCATCGGGTACACGATCCACCTCTCGCAGAGCCATCAGGAAATTGAGGCGGTGATGGCGGCGCGCGGGGTGTCCCCGACTCACTACCTGTTCTCCAACGGTTTCCTGGGGCCGCGTCTGCTGGCCGCCCACTGTCGGTACGTCAACGCGTCCGAAATCGCCTTGCTGGGGCAGAGCGGGGTCAGGGTCGCAAACAATGCCGCCATCGCGGCGCGACGGGGCGCGGCCGCTCCGGTGAGGGAGTTGCAGGCTGCCGGGTGCGTCATCGGCATGGGGTCGGACAACATGGCCGAAGACATGGTGGAGGTGATGCGAGCCGGGCTGTTCCTGGAGCGGGTGCGCCGCAACGACGAGGTATATCCCCAACCGGAGGATGTGCTGGAATGGGCCACGTCCGGCGGAGCCAGAGCACTGGGGATGGACGACATCACCGGCAGCCTGGAGGTGGGCAAGAAGGCCGACCTGTTCGTGGTTGATCTGCTGCGGCCGCATCTGGTGCCCAGCCTGCGGGTGGTGTCGGCCTTCGTTCACAACGGGCAGCCGGCCGATATCACGTCCGTGATGGTGGACGGCAACTGGGTAATGCGCGACGGCAAGACCCTTACCATCGACGAAGATGACGTGGTGCGCAGCGCGGAAGCGGTGGGCCACGCAGTATGGCGCCGCCTGCTGGAACGATACCCCGACGTGCCTTTCCCCATCGACATTCCTCCGGCCATCGAGTGAAACGGTTCGCTGCGCGCTCCGGTGTCTTATACTTGGAGCAGGGCACGGCCATCAAATTTCAGCGCCGGCGCGGTCGGCCGTCCTGATCGGAGGGGAAATGGCGAAAGATGATTTCGGGGTTCACCTGGTGGGCAGCGTTCCGTTGCCGGACGCCGAGACCGTTTTCAGAACCGTGAGCGGCGCGTTGAAGCCATACCTGCGCCGCATCACCGACGGGGAGACGGGCCAGCGAGGCCGGTGGATCTGGTTTCAACGGGAGATGCTGGCCAATCATCCCGACATGGAAGTGGACACCGACGAACCCCCTTACGCCCTGTATCAATGGGATGGACAACTGCTCCGGGAAACGCCGTACATTCAGTTCAGGGATGGCGTCGATCCCGCAACCGTAACGTTTCCGACCGGCTATGCGGAGGCGGCGCTGGAATCGTTCGGGTTGTACACCCGCCTGCAGGATGATGGGGTCATCCCGCCGGACACACGTTTCCAGGTTTCGCTGCCGACCCCCATGGCCACGGCGTACATGTACGTCAGCCCCAACGCCCGGGAAGCGTACCTCCAGGCCTACGAGAAATCGCTGCTGACTGCCCTGGCCGAGATTGTCGGCTCGGTGCCGCACGACAGGTTGTCCATACAGTGGGACGTATGCCAGGAGGTACTGCTGTTTGAGGACTATTTCCCGCACCGGCCCGACGACTATAAGGAGCAGGTGTTCGCCGAATTGGGCAGGCTGGGCAACGCGGCGCCGGAGTCGGTGGACCTGGGTTACCACCTGTGCTACGGCTCGCCACGGGACGAACACCTGGTGATGCCACAGGACATGGGCATCCTGGTGGAGATAGCCAACGGGTTTGCGGATAAGCTGGACCGATCCCTCAATTTCGTCCATATGCCGGTGCCGCAGGACAGGACCGACGCCGCATACTTCCGGCCGCTGCAAGGTCTGGATTTGACCGGCGACACAGAAATCATGCTCGGCCTGATTCACTATGACGACGAGGAGGGGGACTGTAACCGCATGGACGCGGCGCTGCGATTCCTGCCGTCGTTCAGCGTGGCCACTGAGTGCGGTTGGGGTCGCACGGACCCGAACCGGGTGTCGGGGTTGCTGGTCAGCCACCGCCTGGCGGTTGACTATCTGATCAACGGATGAAATGTGACCGAGATACGGTGTGATCAACCGACCACCGGCGAAGGCGTCGGGTGTAAGGGCGGGTTTGAATCCCGCCCTGCGTGTGGGTGAGCGAATCGGTTTGACGGCGGGACCACCCGGGGTGGAGGCGGATGATTATTCGGTCCTACGGTGGGTCAGCGGTTGTATCAGATTCCGATCGTGGTTCGACAGGCTCACCGTGAGCGGACGAGTTGGCTCACCATGAGCGGGCATTGAGCATCGGCTATAATCCGGCTAACCTGCAAACGATTGGGGTGGGACAATGGAGATTCAAGGCGGCGTGTTCATCATCACGGGATCGGCGACGGGGCTGGGCGCTACGGTGGCGCAAAAGTTGGCCGCCAAAGGCGGGCGGGTTGTGATCAACTACACCAAGAGCGAGGCCGAGGCGCGCGCGACGCTAGAGGCCTGCCGCAACTTGGGCGGCGAGGCCATCCTGTGCCAGGCGGACGTGTCGGTGGACGAGGACTGCCGGCGGATGGCGTTGGCTGCGCTGGAACAGTGGGGCAGGATCGATGGACTGGTGAACAACGCGGCCACGTCGGTGATCGTGCCGCACCACGACCTGGAGGGTCTGGACTCGGACGACTTCCGGCGCGTCCTCGATGTGAACGTGATTGGGGCGTTCCAGATGGCGCGGGCGGTGACGCCGGCCATGCAGGAACTGGGCAAGGGAGCGATCGTGAACGTCTCGTCGGGATCTGGGTTCAGCGGGACGGGGAGTTCAATCGCCTACGCGGCGTCCAAGGCGGCGCTGAACGTGATGACTTTTTCGCTGGCTCGGGCGTTGGCGCCGGAGATACGGGTCAACGCGGTGTGCCCCGGCGTCATGCAGACGCGCTGGTGGCGGGAAGGCCTGGGCGACGGCTACGAAGCGTTCATAGACCGGTACGCAGAATCGGCGCCGTTGAAATCGGCCGGCACCACTGAGACGGTGGCAGACCCGGTGCTGTGGCTGTTGGAAGGCGCGGAGCACGTGACGGGCGAAACCATCCTGGTGGACGCGGGGTCGCACCTGGGGCCGTCGCCGCGGCGGTAGGGTTTGGCGTTCTCATCCTCTGCCTCTCCCATCAAGGGTTGGCAGTGGTTGACGATGGGCGTTTCCCGCGTTCGGCACGCGACCCGCTGGGTTCGGCGTTGAGTTAGGGGCGGGTTTGAAACTAGCCCCTACGAAAAAATGACCTCTGGGATATTTTTGCCCCCGCGTGGTCGCCCATGGCCGGATGAGACCATCCTTCGACAGGCTCAGGATGAGCGCGGAGTGAATCCCCCACCCCAACCCTCTCCCGTGGTGAGAGTGGGAACGGCTACCTGAACAATGCGGCGATGCGCTCGCCCACGGTGGTCTCCTCGCCCGGGTTGAGGCCGAACATGTGGATGGTGATGAAGTCGTCCTCGTCGCGGACGCGGGTCCAGACGGGCGGGTCGCCATCCTTGAGACGGTCGCGCAGGTCGTAGATGTCGAAGCCGGCCACGGCGGGATCGACCCACAGGTTGATGCCGTAGGCGTGGTGGCCGATGACGTTTTCGATGAGTTCGGCGCGGAGGCCGGGGATGCCGGCCACTGCGCCGATGATGGCGCGGCTGCGGCGCTCGGAGTCGGCGAGGCGGTCCTCGTGGTTCATGGTCATCCAGTGGCGGACGGCAGCGACCGCGCCGATCATCTCCTGGCGGTCGACCTTCTGGGGACGGCCGACGCCGCGCACCCGCCGGCCCTCGTAGCTGGCGAAGGCCTGGAGGCCGATCTTCCGTATCATTTCGTCGGAACCCAGAGCGAGGCCGGTCGATTGGGGCGAGCCCATGTACTTGGCGGCGATGCACTGGAAGTCCGCCCCCATGCGGACGTACTTGCCGAAGTTTTCCAAGGGGTAAATTTGCCCCGCCGCGTCCACGGTGACCAGCACATCATGGGCGTGGGCGATGGCGATGGTTTCCTCAAGGGACAGGGCGTTGGGGTCTATGTCCTGCTCGACGGCATAGTAATGGACGGCGGCGGTGTTGGAGCCAATGGCGTTCTCCAGATCCTCAGCGGTGGTGCGCTCCTCTGAGCCGAACATGACCAATTTCGCGCCGGCCAGTTCCAGGCACCGGTCGTACCAGTAGCGCTGTCGGGTCTGGATCAGGATTTCGTTCTTCATGCCAGCGGTGTTGGGCAGTTGCTGGATGCGGTCGTCGTCATCGCCGGCCATGGCGGCGGCGGTGGCGAGCATCAACGCCGATCCCGCTCCGGAGGTGATGTAGGCGGCGGGTACGTTGACCATGCGGGCGATGGCACCGCCGGCGGCCTCCTGCAACTCCATGAGGGGGATGTATGCGCCGTCGGCCTGGATCATGGCTTCCCGCACCTCAGGTATGGGCGTGGAGCCGCCCAGCATGGTGACGCTGCCGGTGGCGTTGATGACCGGCTTTGCGCCCAGTTCCTTGTAGATGTCTCCCCAATCGGCGGTGGTCATGATGCTGCTCCTGGTGTACGGATGCGTTGGCTAACGGTGTCGTGGCTGGATTGGTTCGCTGCTGCCTTCGGGCGGGACGGCCCAGGGGTTTTCACCGGTCAGGCGGGCAATTTCGTCGTAGATGCGGACAATGTCGTCGGTGACGCAGTTGGCCATATCGGTGTAGTCGGAGACGGGAGTTTGCAAAGGGCCGTAGCGATTACCTCCGGCGAAGTTGCTCAGTTGCCTCAAGTCACTGACCAGCCGCAGGTTGATGTTCGGGTCGTTGGCATTGATGGCGGCCGCCAACTGGCCAAGTTCATGAGTGTGGGCGTATTCGTTACCCTGCGCCGAGATGAGAGCTTTCATGGCGTGTTCCAACACTTGCTGCGCGTTGTACACCACAACTTTGTCGGTTATGCCGGCGTCCATCATGGTTTGCATGGCTCGGCAGTAAGTATTGGCGTCGGTAGTGCGTAGCTCGCGTTCCATAGGCTCGTCGCTGTGGTTGAGGTCGTCGGTTACGTCGTTGCCGGGAAAATCGTTCGGGTTGCGCGGCATTGCAACCCCTTCCCTGCGGGCGAACCGGGCGACATGGTTTAAGGTGTGAACGCTTTTACGCTCGTATTCGGCCCGGGACAGATACACGAAGTCAATGCCAACATGGCCCTGGTAAGCCAGTTGGGCCAGTTCTGCAGCAGTCTTCTGAATCTCCCCGACCCGCGGTACCAGTTCGGACGTGTCCGGCTCGATGATCATCAGGTCGATGTCGGAGCGGTCGGTCCAGTCCGCGCGGGCGCGGGATCCGAACAGGATGACGCATTCGACATCGATGGCATCGCGGAGGGCTTTGGCCACGTGCAACGCCCGGGCGTCAGGGCCGGCGTTGTCATGGGCGGCTTGGGTTATGTGGGCAACGTGGGTGGACATACGCCGTGCTGCCTCCTGCACGCGGTTGCAACTCGCCAGCCTGTATTTTACCAGTTGGCGCTATTCTCCGGTGAAGTTGGGCGGGCGTCGCTCGCGGAAGGATGCGGCGGCCTCGGCGACATCGTGGGGGGCGCGGCGGGCGAAGACGATGCTGTGGGTCTCGAACTGCAGTTGGTCGTCGAGGTCGGCGTCGAGGCTGCGGTGCATGGCGCGGCGGGACATCTGCATGGCTACGGGGGGCCAGAAAGCAATCTGGCGGGCGAGTTCCTTGGCATCGGCCAGCAGGTTTTCAGCGTCGCTCATGCGGTCCAGCAGCCCGAGACGCCATGCCTCGTCGGCATCCACATTGCGGCTGGTGTACACCAGGTCCATGGCGCGGCTGACGCCCACGATGCGGGGCAGAAACCACGAGAGGCCGGAATCGGGGCTGAGGCTGCGCTCGATGAAAACCGTTTTGAAGCGGGTGTTCTCGCAGCCCACGCGCATATCGCAGGCGAGGGCGAGGCCCATGCCGGCGCCGGCAGCGACGCCGTTGACGGCGGCGATGGTCGGCTTGTCGAGGTCGCGGTAGATCATCAGGGCCTGGCGGCCGACCCAGTTGTACTCGTCGAGGCGTTCGGCGCGGCTGGGGTTCTCGCTGGTGGCGCGGTCGGCGGTGAGGTCAGCGCCGGAGCAGAAGCCACGGCCGGCTCCGGTGAAGATCACCACTCGGATGCCATCGTCGTCGCGGAGTTCGCGGCAGGCGTCCATCATCTCCAGGTGGAGATGGCGGTCGATGGCGTTGAGCTTCTCAGGGCGGTTGAGGGTGACGACGGCAATCTGTCCGTCGCGTTCGATGTTCAGGCTTTCGTATGCCATGCTACTTTTCCGCCAGCATATCGACGACCAGGCCGAGCATGATCTTGGTTCCGCTGACCAGGCTCTTGATGCCGACGGACTCGTTGGCGCCGTGGGTGTAGTTGAGCATGGGGTCGTCGTCGGGGTGCGAGCCGGAGAAGCCGTAGGTCACGGTGCCCAGGGGACGGGTGAACCGGGAGTCGGTGAAGCCGTTGCTGATGGCGGGCACCCACTGGATGTCGCCGCGCTGGAGGGCCTGGGCGGTGACGCTGCGGATGCTGTCGGACAGGGGCGAATCGAAGGGCGACGAGTTGGGGCGGGCCATGTAATCGATCTCGTACGAAACGCCGGGGATGTCGGCCAGCACGGTGTCCAACTGGGCGCGGACGTACTCCTCGTCCTGGTGCGGCAATGTGCGCACGTCGCAGGTGAGGCGGATGGACTCTGGGACGCTGTTGGACTTGATGCCGCCGCTGATCATGGTGGGGGTCAGGGTCATGCGGGAGAGGGCGCGGAGCATGGAGGCGAAGCGCGGGTTGTCGGGCTGGATCTCGGCGATGATTTCGTCCACGTTCTGCGCGGAGGGCCGGTGCTCGATGGCGAAGGTGGAGAGGTGATCGAAGATTCCGGTGGTGGTGTCGCGGTCAGGCTCGTACTGTTCGATGGAGGACAGGGCGCGATTGACACGGTAGAGGGCGTTGGTGCCCTGCCACGGCAGGGACGCGTGGGCGCTGACGCCCTTGACGTCGATTTCGACCTGGAGGCGTCCCTTTTCGCCGACGCCGAGGATGTAGGTGAGCGCGCCGGCGGCGGGAATGGGCGTGCCGCCGCCCTCGTTGACGGCGTAGGGCGCGGCAAGTTTGTCGGGATGGTTGTCGGCGAGCCAGCCGAAGCCGTAGCGTCCGCCGTGTTCCTCATCGGCGCCGGCGGCGAGGATGAGGCTGTCCTGCAGGGGGATGTCGTTGCGGCGCAGGATGCGGATGGCCATCAGTTGGGCGGTGAGCAGGCCCTTGCAGTCGGACGCGCCGCGCCCGAAGATACGGCCGTCGGCGATGGTGGCGCTGAAGGGGTCGAACCGCCACTCGGCGGGGTCCTCGACCGGCACGACGTCGGTGTGGGACATGAACATGAGGCCGGCGTTGCCGGAGCGTCCCTCGACGCGGGCGATTAGGTTGCCTCGGTTGGGGGCGGACTCGAGGATCTCGGACGCGATGCCGTCCTGGGCGAGGAAGTCGCGGGCGAGTTCGCAGACGGGTGTCTCGTCGCCGGTGGGCATGAAGCCGGTGTTGACGGATGGGATCCTGACGAGGGCCTGTTCCAGAGCGATGATGTCGTCCTGGGCGGCGTCAACCTGGGCGAAGAGGTTGGCAAGGTCTGGGGTCGGCATGGCCGGCATCCTCCTGCGGTGGGATAGCACGGCGCAGTGTACGGAGGGGGCCGGAGGGTGTCAACGACGGGGTTGTACGGGCTTGCGCGGGCGGGACGAATCCTGGTGCTTGGGGTTAAATTCACAGGATGAACGGGATGAACGGGATAAACAGGATTGGGGGGATTGGCATTGATGTACAATTACTGAGGATGGAATAGGAGACTTGGCACGATGTTGTTTGAAGTTAATGCTTTCGACCTTCCGGAGTGGGCACACGAAGAATTGAAGGCCCAATGCGCCGAGCGGGCGATTGGCGTCGACGAACTCGTAAAGTACCTGGTGTGTACCCAAGTCAAGTCGCTATCCCTACAGGCTGGTACACAGTTCACGGTGCCACCCGAAATGGAATCGCGGATGGTCAGCGAAGGTTTCATGGTGGTGCGGCGGAGCGCGGAGGGAGTGGTGCTGACGCCGTGCGAGCCGATGTCATTCCAGGACGCGCTGACTGAGTTTCAGAGCAACGGCCTCACCGGGGAAGACATCGTTCGCGCTGTGGACGGTTGATGCCATTGCGGGTGATCTTCGACACCAGCGTGGTGCTGGCGCAGATGACGCCGGACCCGCGCAGCGGAAGCGTTCTCTGGCTGTGGATGACGGACGGTGCGGTCCAACCGGTAGTATCGGATTATCTGGTCGACGAACTGCTGCGCAATTTAGAGTCGTCTCGGTTCAGGCTGTCGAGAGCCGCGCGCAACGCAATTGTTGCGGAGTACCTGCAATATGCCGAGGTGTTCACCAACGTTCCATCATCGGGCGCCATGTGTCGAGATCCGCGAGACGTTCCGATTTTGGATCTGGCCATCTGGGTCGGCATCGACGCGGTGGTGTCGTTGGATGCCGATCTGCTGGATTTGGATGGTGAGTTCAGTTTCAGCATCGTGCGCCCGATGGGATTGCATGAGATGTTGCAGCGTAGTGATGCTAGAGACTATTGAGCCTGACAGTCGGATGGTGGGCATTAACTCACGGAAGTGCGGGTTGGGACAACACTATATTTTCGTCGTGACGACTTAATCCTTGTCGCCCACAAAAGCGAAAACGTCTTTGTACTTCTGATAGCAGTCCCAGCATAAAGGCTTGCGCCGGCTTGTCGAATTCTCAACACCGCAAATGTGGCAATATTTTTCTGGATAATCGTCGTTTTCGAACCGTTTCCATGTCTGAAAGTGCCGGTCGCAATAAGGCTCCATCATATTGGCAGATATGTGCAACTTGCACCGGATACAATATCCGACCGTTGGAATGCTCGATTGGGTTTCAACTGGGGCCACAAGAACATCCGCAGCCTGAGGCGCCGCAATTGTGGCGGTCTGCACAGCCTCAGATTCGGTGATGTCGTCGTTGTCAGCGACCGGCTCAGACTCAGGCCTGCCAAACGAGATACGTCGGTCAGTTATCGAAATCGCCTCTTTAGCCACTTTGCGAACTAATCCACCTAGTCCTTTGATGCGCTCCTGTCTTGGGACCTCCCGAATAATTTCGCTCAACGCCGCGATATGCTCGGCTTCCTGATAAATCTGCCTATACAATTCGCGGTCATTTTCTCTGGTTTTCGAAACCACTATCCCCATTTCATCGTTGTGCTGTTCAGAGAACTCGTAAAGATTCAACGAGGTAAGAATGGCCTCCTTGTCGTTCAAATAGCACTTCGCGTGCAGCGATTGGCGAAAGCACAACTCAATCGCAGGCACCGAGTCGATCCACTCGCGCTCTTCCGGTTGGAGTTCTGTTTTGCCGTAGATTATCCGAATGTGGGTGTCCGTACGAGATTTTTGCTCCAAGAGTTCCCTTATTCGCGGATTCACTTTCAAATACGGGCTGATGAGCACAAGGTACTCGTTGGATTCTCTGACGATTTTTTGCAACCTCGCTGAGAGATCGGCTGTGGTAAGGAACTCTGCCATCGAACGTGACCTCAAATAATAATCTGAAATTAAATCTGATTTTCGCAGGGTACATGCGCTCGTTGAGATGGTCAACCAAAAACCGGAGATAAGCATCCGTGCGGTGTGGAAAAAATAAATTCAGTGCAGGCCCCCTTCGGAGCCTGCACCTTTCTTCGTCCCTTCAGCGGCCGCAGCCGCATTTATCTACGCGCCGGCGGGGCGTTTGGGCCTCCGCAGGGTTTCCACCAGGGCGGTGGCTAGGGTGGCGGCGATGACCAGGCCGAGGGTGAAGGGGGCGGTCATCATGGCGGTGAGGCGGAAGGCTTCGGGGTACACGCCGGCTACTCGCACGTCGAGGATGCTCACGATCGCCACGAATACGGCGATGGCCGCGAGGAAGGCGATTCCGGCGAGTCCGACGCGTTTGGTCCAACGGTAGGTGTTCATCTCTCCTCCTTTCGAGCGCATTCCGATGCGCGGTGTTGCGGCGGCCGTGGGTCGATTTTAACAGGGGTCGCCGGCTCGCCGTGTGGATAATCTCACGCACGCTCCGACGGTATTCGGCCGTCGTATCCGTGATACGCCGGGATGGCGAGAGGGGATTTGTGCGCGCTCGTGGTGAGACAGGCTCGCCATGAGCGGCGTTGGGGCCGGCTGCGGTTGAGCGCGGGAGGGCGGGTTTGAATCCCGCCCCTACGGGTTTTGCAGCGTATTGGGCGAGGGATGGCTCGCCGCTGTTGGGCAGGCTGCGGATCAGCGCGGGAGGGCGGGTTTGAATCCCGCCCCTACAGGTGTTGCAGGGTGTTGGGCGAGGCAGGGGTCGCCGCTGTTGGGGCACAGGCTGCGGTTGAGCGCGGGTGGGCGGGTTTGAATCCCGCCCCTACGGGTGTTGCAGGGTGTTGGGCTAGGCATGCGTCGCCGCTGTTGGGTCAGGCTGCGGTTGAGCGCGGGCGGGCGGGTTTGAATCCCGCCCCTACGGGTGTTGCAGGTGTTGGGCGCGGGATGCCTCGCCGCTGTTGGGCAGGCTGCGGATCAGCGCGGGCGGGCGGGTTTGAATCCCGCCTCTACAGGTGTTGCAGGGTGTTGGGCCAGGGATGCCTCGCCGCTGTTGGGGCACAGGCTGCGGTTGAGCGCGGGTGGGCGGGTTTGAATCCCGCCCCTACGGGTGTTGCATCGTGTTGGGCGAGGGATGCCTCGCCGCTGTTGGGGCACAGGCTGCGGATCAGCGCGGGAGGGCGGGTTTGAATCCCGCCCCTACGGGTGTTGCAGCGTGTTGGCTAGGGATGCCTCGCCGCTGTTGGGCAGGCTGCGGATCAGCGCGGGAGGGCGGGTTTGAATCCCGCCCCTACGGGTGTTGCAGCGTGTTGGCTAGGGATGCCTCGCCGATACGGGTGTTGGGCTAGGGATGCGTCGCGGCTACGGGTGTTGGTTTGGTGGGCTCGCCATTAGGGGGCTGGAACCGGCAGTTATTTGCCCTCGCGGATGAAGTCGGCGGCGCGTTCGGCCATCATGATGATGGTGGCGTTGGTATTGGCGCGGACGATGTCGGGCATGACGGCGGCGTCGATGACGCGCAGGTTGCGCAGGCCGTGGACATTGCAATACTGGTCCACCACGGCCATCGGGTCGGACGACGGCCCCATCCTGCAGGTGACGGAGGTGTGGCCGGCGATACCGGCGTTCTGCTGCAGCCATGCGTCCAGCGAGTCGTCAGACGCCAGGTCGGCGTCGGTGGGTGACAGACGCTCGGCCAGCAGGTCGGCGAAGGCGGGATGCTCGAATACGGCAACGGTGCGGCGCACGGCGTCGCGGAACCGGTCGGTATCGCGTGGGTCGGTGAGGAATCGGAAGTCGAGGTGGGGCTGCACGTCAACGTCGGGCGAGGTGAGGGTCAGCAGGCCCTCGCTGTAGGGGTATTCGAGGCGGCAACCGACGCGGATGTTGGGGGCTGTTGGGCTCTCGAGGTAGGACGTGGTGGGCTGCACCTGGATGTCGTTGCGCTCGTTGTATCCGTTGGCGGTGAAGCGCAGGCCGACCTGGTTGCGCGGGGCGTCGGGCGCGAGGTGGTGGTCGGGTTGCGACCGGAAGACGATGGACACCGACGGATGGTTCTTCATGCTGCGGCCCACGCCGGGCAGATTGTGGATCGGCTCGATGCCCACGGAGCGCAGATGGTCGGCGGGGCCGACACCGGAGACCATGAGCAACTGCGGGGATGCGATTGCGCCGCCGGCCAGGATGATCTGGTCGCCGTCAACGATGAAAGACTCGCTGTTGCTCTCGACTTCGACGCCAGTGGCTTTGTCGCCGTCTAATACGACGCGCTGCACGGTGACGTTGGCGCGGATGGTGAGGTTGAGGCGGTGTCGGCAGGCGTCGAGGTAGGTGATGGCCGTGCTCATGCGGACGCCGCCGGGGTTGTTCAGGGGAACCTGGCCGACGCCGGTGGAGTCAGGGTGGTTCATGTCGGGGTCGTCGGGGAATCCGGCGTCGCGGCAGGCCCGGTAGAAGGCGGCGTGAAGGGGCAGCCAGTCCTCGCGGGCGTGTCGCCACACGGGGATGGGGCCGTCGGTACCGTGGAAGTCGTCGTGGATGTCGGCGTCGGATTCCAGGCGGCGGAAGTAGGGCAGCGTCTTCTGGTAGCTCCACTCGTCGTTTCCGGCGGCGGCCCAGCCGTCGAAATCCTCGGGCGCGCCCCGTATGACGATTTGGTGGTTGATGGCGCTGCTCCCTCCGGTCACCCTGCCGCGCGCGACGTGGATGGGTCGGGGATTCTGCGGCGTGGACTGGCCGACGAAGGACCAGTTGTGGGCAGTGCCTTCCTCTGACGCAGCCTGGTTCATGTCGTGCCTGAGTTCGTCGGGCAGTTGTTCAAAGGTGTAGTCGGGGCCGGCCTCAAGGAGGAGCACGGAGCGGTCAGGGTCTTCTGACAGGCGGTTAGCGAGGACGCACCCGGCTGAGCCGGCGCCGATGATGATGACGTCGTATTTCATTTTCCAACCACCTATCTATCCCTCGAACGCTGCCCGAACCTCCGATGGACTACGGTGCGCTCAAGCCATAAATGTCACGCCGAAACCGGCCCAAACCGCCTTTGCTGATGCGCGAGGCCCACGCGTCAATCACTGAGGCAGCAGCGGCTCCAACTTACCCAGAAACGATTCCACGCGGTCCAGACCTTCAGCAACGTCGGCGTGGGCGAATTCGTCCTCGTAGAAATTCTCGTGGAGCAGGTTGGCCCTTCCGAAATCGTCCATGATGGCGCCGTCGCCCAATTCTGCGCGGAGTCGTCTGACCGTGCGAAAGTGGTGACGATGCCGGTCGTGCTCCCAGCCCCGCTCTTCTGCAATGGCCTCCAGCATGAGGGCCGCGGCCCCCCATCCCTTCTCCGAAGCCTGCCGCGCATCGCCGGCGGCGAGTTCGGCCCGGGCGTGGGCGAGTAGATGATGGCTTGACTCCCGGTATTTCTGCGTGGTCATGATCAGCTCATTCTACCACCGCGCCGTCGACAGCAGCTGCGAAATTGGTCACCGGCGCGCCGACGGCAATGCGGCCAGCTAAACATGCTGGGCAGTCCATACCCACGTTCGCGGGAACGCTACGCCGTCTGGATTGCCATCCGCCTCAGGCGGACTCGCAATGACACTGTGCGGTCAGGTTTGGATGCGGTAGGCGCGCACGGCGGTGTCGTGGAGGAGGTCGGCCCGCTCGGTGGGACTGTATCCGCTGGATAGACGCTTGAAGGCGTTGTACATGACGTTGTAGGAGAACGACACCTTGTCGGGCGGGAAGTTGCTCTCGAACATGCAGCGGTCGGGACCGAACTGCTCGATACAGTAGTTCATCCACGGGGCCATGGCGTCGGCCAACTCCTCGGAACCGATGGGCAGGTCGCGGGCGTGCCAGCCAAATCCCCAGCGCGGCATCCCCAGGCCGCCCAATTTGCAGACGACGTTGGGACACTGGGCGACCGCCGCGATGCCGTCGCGCCACGCGGGGATCACCTGGTCGTCCTTGCCGGCGTAGATGCCGGTGCGGCTGACCCCGCCGACATGGTTGAGGATGATGGACACTTCGGGAACGGCGCGGGCGAACTCGGCGACCTCCGGCAGTTGGGGGAAGGACAGCATGATATCCAGCGACAGCCCCATGCGGGCGAGGACCCGGGCGCCGGCGCGGAAGGTCTCGTTGGCCAGGATGCCCGGCGTCTCGCGGTCGTCGATGGACGGGCCGGGACTCCAGGTGACGTTGTGGCGGATGCCCTTGAAGCGGTTGGGGCTGGCGGCCTGCAAGGCTTCCAGGACTGGCGCGACGTTGTCGCCAAGTTTGAGATCCGCGTGGCCGACGATGGCGGCGGCGGCGCGGGATTCGCCGTAGGTTCCGCTGGCGCTGGCGGCGGCGAGACCCTGGACGAACTCCACCTCTCCGACGGGCTTGAGTTCATCGGGACCGTCGGCGCGGTACATGGAGCGGGCCTCGACGAACACGGTGGAGCGCACGTTGTGGCCGGAGTCCAGGTCGGCCATCAATTCGTGGAGGAGGTAGCGCTGGTAGGGGACGCTGCCCAGCCGGCCATCCCAGAAATGGTGGTGCGGGTCGCAGAGGGGGATTTCGGGTTCGATGGGATCTTCCCGGGTCAGGGCCAGCCAGTCGTTGTTTCCGAAGGGCATGGTGTTTCCTCCTGGGGTCGGTGAGCGTTGGGTGTCCGCTGATGATTCGACGGGCTCACCATGAGCGGAGCGGGAACGAGGTTGCCGGGTTACGTTCGCGATGACTGCGGTGCATCTTTCGACAAGCTCAGGATGAGCGGGAGTGTGATGCTGGCTATTGAGGTGATCCCGGTTATTGCGATGATGCTGGCTATTGAGGCGATCCCGGTTATTGCGATGATCCCGGCTGTTGATGTGGCGCAATGATACCACCGAAAATCGGCGCGTCCGGTACGGCGGAATCAGGGCGTGCGGGTGTATCATCGGCAATCGTGAGGGTTATCGGGAATTGGGCGGCCTCGCTGCGCTTCAGGGATTTTCGCCTGCTATGGCTATCCACGCTCTTTTATTCCCTGGCCACGGGGATGGAGCAGGTGTCGGTCGGGTGGCTTGTCTTCGAGATCACCGGGTCCGAGTTCATGGTGGGCGTGGCCGCCGGCGCGCGAATGCTGCCCTTCTTTGTGCTGGGGATGCTGTCAGGGGCCATCGCCGACCGGTGGGATCGCCGCAGGCTGCTGCAAATCGGGACGCTGTGCGCGTCGGCCTCTGCGCTGGTGATGGCGCTGCTGCTGATCTGGGACCTGGCCACCGTCTGGACAATCATCGGGGTGGTGATCGCCCTGGGCAGCGCGATGGCGTTCACCATCACGGTGCGGCAGACGTTCACCTACGACATCGTGGGGTCGGGACACGCGCTGAACGGGTTGGCGTTGGGAGCGATGGCGATGCAGGGCGGCGGGATCGTGGGATCGCTGGTGTCGGGAGCGGTGATCGAGTTCGTGGGCCCGGGGTGGCAGTTCGTGGCATCGGCGGGAGCCTACCTGCTGTCCGCTGGCGCGACGCTGGCTATCGTGAACCCGGGGCGGTCGCTACGCACTTCTGCGGAGTCGGTGCTGCAGAACCTGGTGGGATACACTCGCCTGGTGCGCGAGCATCGACTGATCCTGGTGCTCATGGTGCTGACGGCGACGACGGAGGTGCTGGGGTTCACGCACATGACGCTGCTGCCGGTGTTCGCCAAGGAAGTGCTGCACGTCGGCCCCGCCGGGCTGGGCGTGATGACGGCGGGACGGCAGGCCGGCGGATTGCTGGGGTTGTGGCTGCTGGCTGGGTTCGGGACCACGCGCAGGAAGGGACTGCTGGCATTTGCCACGGCCATCGGGTTCGGCGTGGGACTGATGGCGTTTTCGCTCACGTCAAACCTTTACACCTTCCTGATCGTGCTGCTGTTCGTCAACGCCTGCGCCATGGCGGTGGACACGCTCTACAAGGCGATGATGCAGGATTTGGTGCCGGATGAGGAACGCGGCCGGGCCATGGGCACCTGGGTGTTGAGCGTCGGCTTCGCGCCGGTGGGCCATGTCGGCGTCGGTGCGCTGGCCGGCATCGTGGGAGCCCCGCGCGCGCTGCTGATCAACGGGGCGGTGCTGGCGGGGATAAACATTGCCACCGTTTTGGGACTGCCTCGCATCCGGCGGTTGGCATGAGGGGCAACCGGTTTGGCAACGCATCAACGCGCAGACAGGATGGGCGTTAGCGCTGACAGCCGCGATTCAGCCCCGCCGCCGGTCGGGGACAGAGCCATGCGGCCATTGCCGATTGATCAGCCTGTCTCCCTCAATCAACGGGCGCAGGATGAACGGGCGCAAGTTGGGAAACTTTTCGGCACAGGAAATGCCGCCACTGCATCGCTCCTTCCGTGGACGAAAGTTGCGAGATTCGGGCAGCGCACAACCGGGCGTCGTGGGTACACACGGCGTTTTATGTGCACACTGAATCCAATTGCACGTTCCAGGCAAAAGGCCTGGTCACTCGACCCTCCAACCTGAGACGCCACTCTGACAGGCTGTGCGTCACGCACGATTTGGGCCATCCGCACCGGGAAACAAATTTCCGGGCTGTCGCCATGATGCGCTTGATTGGCAGGAACATCCTACAAAAAGTACGCACTTTCAGTTCACACAGTATTGACAGGGCAATATGCCATAGATAGACTGACGCCAACTTTCTACTGGCATTCAACCCGTGCACCAATGCGGACTGATAATGCTTTTCGCACCTTCTAAAACCAGAGCACAACCCGCCGCGAGCGATCCTCTGACGGAACGCTATATTCTGCGGGTGTCAGGCCTGTCCAAATCATTTCGTGATACTGAGGCGGTTTGCGCCGTTGACCTGGACCTTGAACGAGGCGACATCCTCTGCCTGCTGGGCCCCAGCGGTTGCGGCAAAACCACCACGCTGCGGCTGATCGCGGGTTTTGAAACACCGGATGACGGCAGCGTCACCATCGGCGGCAGGACGGTATCCGGCCCGGGAATCAACGACACTCCGGAAAAGCGCAAGGTCGGGATGGTATTCCAGGACGGCGCCCTGTTTCCCCATCTTACGGTGGCGCAAAACATAGAGTTTGGACTCAAGAAGGGAAAACAGCGCAGGGGACAGGTTGCCGACGCTCTTCGGCTGGTCAACCTTGAGGGCTATGAGGATCGCTATCCCCACCAGCTTTCGGGCGGTCAGCGCCAACGGGTGGCCCTGGCAAGGGCCCTGGCGCCAGCCCCTGACCTCATCCTGATGGACGAACCGTTTTCCAGCCTGGACCCCGCGCTGCGCGGACAGTTGCGGGCGGAAGTGCGCGCCATCCTGAAAGCGCGGGGCGCAACCGCCGTCTGCGTCACCCACGACCAGGAAGAGGCGATGCAACTGGGCGACCGGGTCGCGGTGATGAACGAAGGCAAGATCGAGCAGTTGGGCACCCCCGAAGAACTGTTCCATCACCCCGACACACGGTTCGCAGCGGAGTTTTTCGGCGCGGCTGATTTCCTTCCGGCCTGGCAGGATGGCGACCGCCTGACCTGTGACGTGGGAAGCGTACCCTGGCCCGACTTCTGGCCAACACCCTGGCCGGGAGACCGCGAGCTTCAATTCATGGTGCGGCCCGACTGTCTGGATATCAACCCTGACGAAAATGGACAGGGCGTTGTGGTTGGCAAGGATTTCCTGGGAGCATTCAACATCTATGTGGTGGAACTGCGCCCCGGATGCACCGTGCGCGTGATGATGTCGCACGTCGAGCATTTTGAGGTCGGAACCCGGGTCAACGTCAGCCCGCGCGAGGGACACCAACTGCTGCCGTTCATCGCCGGCAGGGCGTTCTTTGATGGGCCGGGTTACATGGCGGAGTTGAACGCTTCACATCATTGAAACCGCGAAACCGCGCCGCCGGGAATGGCGAACCGTGTCGCGGGCCGATATCTGACCGACCAGTCAACACCGTCGCAACGGGCCGATGACCGGAGCGCGACGAACCCTCCGGCATCCGAGGCGCTGGCGGTGTACCACGGCGACTCTCGCGACCCACAAGGCGAACCGCACGCCGCGGCCTGAATCATCGAGGGCACCATAGCCGCCAAGATGCTTTCGGTAGTCAAACTGGCAACTCAGATCCCACGCCGCCCGTTGAGTTGGCTGTTCGACGGCACGGCTCGCCCGCCGGCGCTGATCTGGATTCCCGCGCTGGCGCTGGCTGCGCTCCTGCTGACTGGGCCGGCCTACCTGGGGCTGCGGACCCTGGGAGCCGGCGGCGAGGCCTTCGACCTGATTTTTCGCGTCCGGACCCTATGGGTAGTGGGCCGCACGCTGGCGCTGATGGGCGTGGTCATGGTGGGCTGCATAATCATCGCCGCTCCACTGGCCTGGCTCACCGTGCGCACCGACCTGCCGGGGCGCAGGGCGTGGCGCGTGGCGACCATGCTGCCGCTGGCGTTGCCTTCATACATCGTCGGGTTCACCATCGCGGTGGGACTGGGTCCGCGAGGGATTCTGCAAGGCTGGTTGGAAACCGCGTTCGGGATCGAGCGCATCCCGAGCATCTACGGTCTGACGGGCGCGGCGTTTACGCTGATCATCATCAGTTTTCCCTACGTTCTGCTCCCGGTTCGCGCCGCGCTTTGGAACATGGACGTATCGCTGGAGGAGTCGGCGCGGGCGCTGGGTCGCGACCGTTGGCAGACCTTTCGCAGCGTCACCCTGCCGATGCTGCGGCCGGCCATCCTGGCCGGCGGGTTGCTCACCGCGCTATATGCGCTCAGCGATTTCGGCGCGGTTGCGATCATGCGCTATGAGACGTTCACGTGGAGCATCTTCATCCAGTACGGCGCTGCGCTCAATCGCACGCTGGCCGCAGCCTGGTCCCTGGCGCTGATTCTGCTGGCGCTGCTGGTGGTCTGGGGTGAGAACACCGCGCGCAATTCCGGCGGCGGCAGGTACTATCTCAGCGGAGGCGCAGCGGAACACGCCCCAGAGCCGGTGCCATTGGGGCGTTGGCGATGGCCGGCACTGGCCTATTGCGGTCTGGTCGCGCTCGTTTCGTTGGGCTTGCCGGTGGCGGTGCTGGTTTACTGGACGGTGCGAGGCGTGGCGGCGGGCGAGCCATTGGATCTGCTCTGGAGAGCCGCCGTCAATTCGGTTGGCGTATCCGCGTTGGCTGCGATCCTGACCGTGGTGTGCGCCACGCCGATTGCGGTGCTGGCGGTGCGGTACCCGGGACCATTGAGCCGATGGCTGGAACGGCTGGGGTTCGTGGGTTTCGCGCTGCCCGGCATCGTAATCGCGCTGGGGTTGGTGTTTTTCGGGGCCAACTATGCCCCGTGGCTGTACCAGTCCCTGGCGATGCTGGCCGTGGCGTACGTGACGCTGTTCCTGCCGGCGGCGGTGGGATCGCTGCGCGCGTCCCTGTTGCAGGTTCGCCCTGAGTTCGAGGACGCCGCTCGAAGCCTTGGGAAACATCCGTTGACCGTTATGTTCAGGGTGACGCTGCCGTTGGTCAGGCCCGGAATTCTAACCGGCGCGGCGCTGGTCTTCCTGCTGACGATGAAGGAGTTGCCGGCCACGCTGATCCTCAGTCCCATCGGGTTCACGACGCTGGCTTCTTCCATCTGGGCTGCCGCCGAGGAGGCGTTCTTTGCGCGCGCCGCCGCGCCCGCGCTGCTGCTGGTGGCGGTCTCGTCAATCCCGCTGGCGATAATCACCATGCGCGAGGAGCGCGGCCAAGGACGATAGCGCCGAACGCCGCCAAATTCGGGGGCGCGCAACGGGCATGGAGGGTACGGGGCACGGCCATTGGATTATCCCGGAGACAGGCAATTGATGTTGCCAGACCGGGGCTTCGTTCGCCGTCCGCCCGTCCTTCGACAGGCTCAGGACGAGCGGACCACCCCATCTATCGTCAATAATCCAATGACCCTAGGTACGGGTGGTAACATATTGCCGCAACCCAACCGTTCGATTCGATCATGATGCAACCCAGAGAGCGCTCATAACCATGTACTCGAAAGTCATCGTCCCGTTGGATGGATCCGAACTCGCCGAAACGGCGCTGCCCTTTGTTCGGCTGGTGGCCGGCGCCCTCCCCGCGCCGATTGAACTCGTGGAGGCTTTCGACGTTCTGCCGCCCGCCGTTCACGGGAGATCACCAAGCGAAGCGTTCAGGCGCATGCAGACAGAAGCGGAGCGACAATCACAGCGCTACCTGTCCACGGTACAGGAACGGCTAAGGGACTCCGGATACGCGGCCACGGTGGTCACGCTGCAGGGCGCGCCGGAGCAGGCTATCGCAGAGCGCGCCGGCGCGGATCCGCAAGCGCTGGTGGTGATGTCAACCCACGGACGCGGCGGAATCGCGCGCTGGGCGCTGGGCAGCGTGGCCGACAAGGTGATCCACACCGTTCCGAATCCCGTCCTGCTGACGCGGGCCGTCGCCGGGAGGGAAACCCCCGCT
This sequence comes from Dehalococcoidia bacterium, assembly GCA_963668585.1. Lineage (GTDB taxonomy): Bacteria > Chloroflexota > Dehalococcoidia > Lucifugimonadales > UBA3495 > Bin87. The sequence continues at coordinate 3,632,527 of OY764869.1, forward strand.
GACATCTCGTTGGAATCGGTGCTGGTTCCCCTGGACGGGTCCAACCTGGCGGAGTTGTCCCTGCCTCATGCCGTCGGTCTGGCAAACGCCCTCCACGCAGAGTTGGCGCTGGTTATGATCACTCCGACCACCGACTCATACCGCAGACAACTGGACCATCCGATTCGCAGGGTGACCTCCTCCGGCGATTCTCTGCGAGAAATCGCTGACGAACTGGCCCGCGCCGACGCAGATGAGGCTGAACGCTACCTGTCAGCCATGCAAACCCGGCTGAGGATGGAATATGCGGCATCCGTCAGGGTCAGCACACGCCTCCTGCACGGCGACGACGTGGCCCAATCCATCATCGAACACGCCGCGGCAAGCCGCTCCCTGGTGGTGATGACGACCCACGGCCGCAGCGGCATCGGCCGGCTGATGTTGGGCAGCATCACCGACCGGGTCGTGCGACATTGCGCGGCGCCGGTGTTGGTGGTGCGTGAATGGCGAGAACTGGCCAGCGCCGATGTGCCGGAGACTGCCCTGCCGGTTGCTCCCTTCGGTTCGGGTCCGGCCGGCGTCGTGCCAGCGTGATCGCGGCGGGTTGAGACCTTTCGGCTCGCCTCGAAAATGGGGCCGGAGACACCGGACGTCGCGCGGTCGGTGGCGCCGGTTTCGCCGTCCAGAATGTCCACAGGGTCATGGGTGATCGGCGGAATAGGTGGTGGATGGGCTATGCTCCGCGCATACTGAAGGCGGTCAGGGCAGTTCGGTTAACCTGGAGAAAGGCCATTGCTGTTGCCAGAATGTTTCCCTGCCCACCGTCCGCTCGTCCTTCGACAGGCTCAGGATGAGCGGACTACATCATCAATCGTCGATAATCGAATGGCCCTGGGACGCAATGGCCCCGCCTTGACCTCCGGTTCCCCTGTGCTGTACTGTCCGCTTTATAGGAAGGATACGGACGCTGGACACCCCGGTGGGCAGTCAGGCCCCGGCGCGAACGAGGGGGATTTATGGACTTCGGGATCAACGCGGACTTCACCATTGGCAGCCATCCCAACCACGCCGCCGCTCTCCAGGCGGCCATGGAAGAGGTGGACCTGGCCGAGGAGATGGGCCTGGACACGGTGTGGCTGGGCGAAATGCACTTCAACCCCAACCGGTCGGTGCTGTCTGCTCCCATTGTCATCGCCAGTTCCATAGTCACGCGCACCAAAAACCTCCGCGTGGGCATGGCGGTGCAGGTGCTGCCGTTGATCCATCCGCTGCGCATCGCCGAAGAAGCGGCCACGGTTGACCAGTTGAGCCAGGGCCGGTTCGAGTTCGGCATAGGGCGGAGCGGCAACGTGCGCGCCTACGACATCATGGGCATTGACTATGGTGAAAGCCGGGAACGGTTCCAGGAGGCCTTGGACATCATCCTAATGGCGTGGTCGGGCGAGACCTTCTCCTACGAGGGCAAGTACAACACCATCACCAACGCCACGCTGTCGCCGCTGCCCTACCAGCAGCCCCATCCCAAGGTCCGCATCGCCGCCAGCAGCGACGACAGTTTCGGGCGCATCGGCCGGCTGGGCCAGTCAATATTCCTGGGGCTGCGCGCCATGGACGTCGAGGACCTCAAGAACAACCTGGAGGACTACAAGGCGGAGTGGAAGGCGGCGGGACATCCCGGCGACGGTGGCGACATCAACGTCCGGTTCCCGATGTACATTGCCCCCAGCGAAGCCGAGGCAATTGAGGAACCCAAGGAGAGCATCGAGGCGTTTTTCAACCGCCAGCGGGAGCTTTTCGAGTATTCGCTGGGACGCGCCGGCGTCGCCGCTCCCGCCAGCCGACAGGCGCGGTACGAAAAGCTGGCCAACTCGACTTATGAAGACCTGTTGCAGACCAGGGTGGTATTCGGCAGCCCCGAGCAGGTGATTGATCGCATCCATGAGTTCAAGGATATGCTGGGCGTGTCGGGGATTACCGCTGAGCTCAACCCCGGCGGTTTCCTGCCCAAGGAGGCGGTGCATCGGAGCCTCAAGCTGTTGACCGAAGAGGTGATGCCCGCGTTCAAATGAGGCCGCCGGCCGGTGACACATGAACGGCATCCCGTTTCCAGGAGAGGAGGTGAAGGATCATGCCAGCGCGCACCGGACAGGAATACATCGCCGGCCTGAGAGACCGCCCCCGCGAGGTGTGGATCGAAGGCCAACGGGTCAAGGACGTGACCGCTCATCCCGGCCTCCGCAATGGAGTGCAGGCGGTGGCTGCCCTCTATGACATGCAGCACGACGCGGCGCTGCGCGAGGAAATGACGTTCGCATCCCCGACCACCGGGGACCCGGTGGGCCTCTCATTCCAGATTCCCCACACGGTTGATGACCTGCAACGCAAGCGTGAGATGATGTCCCGCTGGGCCTGGGCCAGTTGCGGCATGATGGGCCGTTCGCCGGACTTCATGAACTCCATCTTCACCGCCTGGGCCGGCTCTGCGGATTACTTTGCCCAGGACCGGCCGGAGTTCAAGCAGAACGTGCTGGACTACCACGAGTTCCTGCGCGAGAACGACGTCACCCTCACCCACGCGCTGGTGAACCTGCAGCGCAGCCGAACCCCGGCGGCGGCCGACAACCTCACCGAGGACATCGCGCTGACGGCAATCAAGCAGACCGATGCCGGCCTGGTGGTCAGGGGAAGCAGGGTGCTGGCGACCCTGGGCCCCATTTCCGATGAGATCGCCATTTATCCCGTGGCCAGCCACCGACTGGCCGACGACGACTGGAAGCACTCTTTCTCGTTCTCCATACCCTGCGACACCCCGGGCGTGAAGTTCCTCTGCAGGGAGAGTTTCGACGTGGGCCGTTCCCATTTCGACCATCCGCTGGGTTCCCGGTTTGAGGAGATGGACACGGTGGTGTTCTTCGACGACGTGCTGGTGCCCTGGGAGCGGGTTTTCCTGCTGGGCAACGTGGAACTTTGCAACGGCTACGGCACGGGCACCATGTCCAACGCCCACACCGGATACCAAGTGCTGAACCGCTGCGTGGTCAAGGCCGAGTTTGTGCTGGGTCTGTCGGACCTGATGGTGGAGACGCTGGGTTCCGGCTCCATACCGCACGTCCAGGAGCAGGTAGCCGAACTGATCACCTACCGGGATATGCTGCGGGCGTGCCTGCGCGCCGCCGAAGCCGACGCCCGGCCCAACCAATGGGGCATGATGTGCCCGGCCATGGGTCCCATCCAGGCCGGCCGCACGCTGTTTGGGCGGACGGTGTATCCGCGAATGATCGAGATTGTGCAGATGCTGGGCACCAGCAGCCTGATGGCGCTGCCCGCCGAGGCGGACTTCGATACCGGCATCGCGCCCGAAATCAACCGGTACCTGGCCACCGACACCACCGACGCCTGGGATCGGGCGAAGCTATTCCACCTGGCGTGGGATGTGTCATGCAGTTCGTTCAGCGGCCGGCAGGTGCTGTACGAGCGGATGTTTGGCGGCAATCCGGTGCGCAACGCGATGGCGCTGTTCAGCAACTACGACAAGGAACCCTTCCGCCAGAAGGTGCGGGGGTTCCTGAACCAGGAAGACGACTGACCGGCCGCGATCCCATCGCAATGGAAGCACATCACAAAGGAGGCAAGAAGATGTCGTACACACCCAAGCACCTGGGCCATCTGGTGATGCGCGTGCGGGACATGGACCGTTCGCTGGACTTCTACACGCGGGTGATGGGACTGACCATCATGGAACGCTCTCCCAGCGGTACGGTGTTCATGTCGGCCAACACCGAAAAGTCCCACGAACTTGCGATACGTGCCATCGGGATGGACGCCGCCGGCCCCGACCACAGCATCGTCGGGCAGGCTCATATGGCGTGGCAGATGGAAACCTTCGACGACCTGCAGGAACTCTACGACCGGATGCTGGAGAACAACGTCCGCATCCAGCGCATCAGCGACCACGGCGTCTCGCTGGGAGTGTACCTGCTGGACCCCGATGACAACGAGATCGAAGTCTATTATGAGATGCCCAGTTCCCAGTGGGAGCGGCATCCGGAGAAAGGTCTCTTCGGGGGCACCTTCCCGCTCAGGTTGCGGGAGCCATCCGTGGCCGCCGACGACTGATCGACGGCACACCCACCAACAAATCCAGGCGCAGGGAAGCCGGCCGGCCAACTTTCCGGCAAGGCCGGCTTTCAGGGCGCTTTCGGTGGCGTGGCTTCGACCATCACCCACGTGACCTGTACACGTCTGCGCGGACTGCCCCCGCGCAGCCGGTCAACGGCTGCTATCCGGTTTCGTTCTCCGGGGCCAACTCCAGCAGACGCATGCCACGTTCCACCTGTTGACCCGGCTGTACGGCCACGCGTCGCACGATACCGTCGCGGGAAGCGGTGATGACCAACTCCATTTTCATGGATTCCATGAGCACGACGGTCTGATTCCGTTCTACACGGTCACCTTCACTGACCAGCACTTCCAGCACCGCGCCGGGCATGGGAGCCAGTATGTCGCCTGATGCGTCGCCGCCGGCCCCACTGCCCCGCCGCCGGGTCTCCGCGCGCTGGAAAACGTGCAGCGAGCCATCCAGCCACAGGTGCAACTCCGGGCCCACCCACGCCCAAGCGAAGGCGTGAATGCGGCCCGACTCGGTGCGACACAACCCTTCGCCGGATTCCCTGGACTCGATGCCCAGAACGACAGCGGAGATCACACCTTCGGGTACCTCGCCTTCCAACTCGAAGGCGATTTCGCTTTCGCTCTCATCCAGCCGGTAGCGATAGACCTCGCCTGCGTCGGGATAAGTCTCCCGCATCTCGCCGTGTTTCTGGGTCATGGCAGTCTCTGCTCCCCCGCCGACTGCCAGGGGTTGGCTCTAACCACGTTGTCTCCCGCTGCCGCTGGCGCCGACGGAGCGACCGTTTGATGCGATGCCCACGCCGCCAGGGCCCGGGCCATGGCGCGGGATTCGTCGGACGTGGCCGGCCGTGTGACCGCCGGGTTCCACTCCAAAAAGCCGGTGTCGTATTCGCCCCGCTGAAACTGGGAATGACCCATCACCGCACGCAGCAGGGGGATGTTGGTGACCACACCCAGCGCCAGGAACTGCGACAGGGCCACCTCCATGCGGCGCAGGCTGGCGTCCCGGGTCGGCCCCCATGCCACCAACTTCGCCAGCATCGGGTCGTAGTAGATGGACACTTCCTGACCCTGGGCCACGCCGCTGTCCAGCCGCAAGCCGGGACCGCTGGGTGGACGCCAGCGCACAAGGGTTCCGGTGGACGGGACGAAGTCGCGGTACGGATCCTCGGCGTAGATGCGGCACTCGATGGCATGGCCCCGGGGCTGGACGTCGTCCTGTTGCAGCGACAGGGGTTCGCCGTTGGCGATGCGCACCTGCCATTCCACCATATCCAGACCCAGCACGGCCTCGGTGACCGGGTGCTCCACCTGCAAACGGGCGTTCATTTCCAGGAAATAGAACTCGCCGCTCCGGGAGTCCAGCAGGAATTCAACCGTGCCGGCGTTGACGTATCCGGCCTCACGGGCCACGGCGATGGCGGCATCGCCCATGCGCTGGCGCAACTCCGGCGTCAGGGCTGGCGATGGAGTTTCTTCAATGATCTTCTGATGGCGTCGCTGTACGCTGCACTCGCGCTCGCCCAAGTGGATGGTGTGCCCGAACGCGTCGGCCAGCACCTGCACCTCAACGTGGCGAGGCTGGGCGATGTTACGCTCCAGGAATACCCGGCCATCGCCGAAGGCAGCCTGCGCTTCCCGGCTGGCCAACTCCATATCGTTTTCCAGATCTTGCCGGCGGTTTACCAGACGCATCCCCCGCCCACCTCCACCGGCGGCGGCCTTGACCAGCAGGGGGAAACCCCACCGCTCCGCAAATTCCGCAGCGACAGGATCCCCTGGCAGACATTCGGGAGAACCTGGCACCACGGGGACGCCGGCGGCCAGCGCGATTTCCTTGGAGCGCAATTTGTCGCCCAGGGCCCCCATGCTTTCAGGAGTCGGTCCGATGAAGGTTATCCCCGCGTCTGCGCAGGCCCGGGCAAACTCGGGGTTCTCGGACAGAAAGCCGTAGCCCGGGTGTACCGCGTCGGCATCGCAATCGCGGGCGGCCTGCACCAGATTGGGGATGTTCAGGTACGTCTCTTCGGCTACGCTGCCCAAGAGCGCCACGGACTGCTCCGCCGTGTACACGTGAGGCGCGCCGGCGTCCGCCTCAGAATAGACCGCCACGGGGGCAATTCCCATCGCCCGCAGCGTCTGGTTGATCCGGACGGCGATTTCGCCTCGGTTGGCTATCAGGACTTTGGAGAACATCAGCTTGGAAATGGACTCGGGATGCCCAAGCCCCGATTGCTTCACATTCGGAACACGCCGCGCTTCTGGTCAGGGAACGGGGCGTTGATCGATGCGGCGATTCCCAGGCCCACCACCGTCCGCGTGTCCACCGGGTCTATGATCCCGTCGTCCCACAGTCGGGCCGTGCTGTAGTAGGGGTCGCCTTCCGCCTCGTACTTTTCCAGTATGGGACGCTGCAGGTCGTCCCGCTCCTGCTGCTCCATGGTGCGCCCCTGGCGTTCCAACTGCTGCAGCCTGATGGTGAGCAGGACTTCGGCCGCCTGCTGCCCGCCCATCACCGAAATGCGGGCGTTGGGCCACGTCCACAGCAGCCGGGGCTGGTAGGCTCGCCCGCACATGCCGTAGTTTCCCGCGCCGAAGGAACTGCCGATGATGACGGTGAACTTGGGCACGGCGGCGTTGGAGACGGCCATCACCATCTTGGCGCCGTCCTTGGCAATGCCGCCCTGCTCATACTGGCTGCCCACCATGAAGCCGGTGATGTTCTGCAAAAACAGCAGGGGGATGCCCCGTTGGCTGCACAACTCGATGAAATGCGTGCCCTTCAACGCGCTCTCGGAGAAGAGAACTCCGTTGTTGGCGACCACTCCCACCGGGTACCCCCACACGCGCGAGAAGCCGCACACCAGAGTTTCCCCATACCCGGCCTTGAACTCGTGGAAGCGGCTGCCGTCCACGATGCGGGCGATCACCTCGCGGACATCGTACTGCCGCCGGTTATCCGCAGACACTATGCCGTACAGTTCGGCGGGGTCATAGGCCGGCGGCTCGGGAGTGGTGACCTCGAAGGGCGGGTCGCGCCGGCGCACGAAGTTCTCGACGATGTCCCGGGTGATGGCCAGGGCATCCTCGTCATCGGCGGCCTGGTGGTCAGCGACGCCGGAGATGCGGGTATGCACATCGGCCCCGCCCAGGGTTTCGGGATCCACTTCCTCGCCGGTGGCCGCCCGCACCAACGGCGGCCCCCCGAGAAAGATGGTGCCCTGTTGCCGCACCATCACCACCTCATCGCTCATGGCCGGGATGTACGCGCCGCCAGCGGTGCAGGAACCCATGACGACCGCGACCTGGGGGATGCCCAGCGCCGACATCTGCGCCTGGTTGTAGAAGATGCGCCCGAAGTGGTCCCGGTCGGGAAACACCTCGGCCTGCAACGGCAGATACGCGCCCCCGGAATCCACCAGGTAGATGCAGGGCAGGTGGTTTTCCAGGGCGATTTCCTGGGCGCGCAGGTGCTTTTTGACCGTGGTCGGATAGTAGGTGCCGCCCTTGACCGTGGCGTCGTTGGCGAGGATCACAACCTCCTTGCCCTGCACCACGCCGACGCCGGTCACGATCCCGGCTGACGCCTCTTCGCCGTCGTACATATCCCACGCCGCCAGCGGGCTCAATTCGAGGAAGGGCGTGTTGGCATCCACCAGCCGATCGATTCGCTCACGGGCCAGCAGTTTGCCGCGACTGCGGTGCAGTTCCACGGCGCGTTCCCCGCCGCCGGCCCGCACCTGGGTCAAACGGTCTTTCAGGTCGCGCACCAGGGATTCCATGCGGGCTGCGTTGTCCGCAAAATCCCGTTCACCCGTGCGCAGGTTGGAGCCGATTATTTCCATGCTATCCCCGGGGCAGTGTCATGCCGGCTGGAACACCTCGTTCCCGTTCCCATTATATTCCCCTGCGGGAACCCTGTCAGAAACCGCCGGACTCATTCCGGGACAATCATGCGGGGCCACCGCGACCCTGCTTCCCGGGCCGGCAACCGACACGCCAGCGCGCCTTTCCCACAGGAAGTTTGGAAATATGCGGCTCAGTAGTCGCCGCCGGCCGAGGATAACACCGGCCGCCGCCGCCATGACCCGAACCGGAGGCCGTCGATACCGTCAGCCGACACCGCCAGTTCCAGACCCTCCTCGTGTGTCGCGTCAGGCCCGGTGGTATCGGCTCCGTCCATGCGGTACACGGCGACCAGGAGGTTGCCGCCAACGATGAACACCATGTACGCAAACAGGCACAGCGCATGCCAGACGTAACCCAGGTTCAACATTCGGTGTACCTCTTCCTGGGTGTGCCCCCACTGGTTGACATCGATATCCCAGGATTTCAGCAGGTTGTGGTCGGGCAATACTCCCGGCAGTTCGGGAGCCAGAAACACGGCCAGGATCGCGACCGCCCCGAGGGTCGACGAGACCACCGCCACAATGAAAGTGGCAATCAGGAAAAAACGCCGGTCCTGCGCGCTTGGACGGACCGCAGGGTCCCGAATCGCCAGGAGCGCCATGAATACGCCCGCCAGAACCGGCATGACCACCGCAAGTTGAATCGACACAGATATGTTGGAAATCACCACCACCACTGCGTACACCAAGGCCGTCGGCGGCAACACCACCCATGCCACCCGGCTGGAGGCGCTGCCATCCGAGGCATCGCCCGCATACTGCCATTTCCACAAGGTCTGGAACATGACGGCGGCCGTTGAGGCCAGCGCCAGGTTGGTCAACAGGCAGAGCATACATGGCAGGTGGGTATCATAAAACCCCGGAACCATGTGAAAGTTAAAGATGTCCCTCTGTAGCGGCGCGAATTGCAATGCCGGCGCCGTCAACACAAAGAACAGGGATACCCAGAAGAAGTCTCTAAGTCGTGCAGCCCGATCGGGCACCACCAAGCCCTGCACCATCACCATACCCAACACGACGGCGATATAGGCTACCTGCATCCAGGACCCGTTCCAGCCTATGAAAGACAACCCGTAACCCACGGCCACGATCACCAGCGCCGGCAGCAAAAACCGGAACATGAGGAAACGGCCCAAGCCATCCAGGGCGTATTTTGCCCTGACCTTCCGGGACGGTCGTTCAGATTCAACCCCGGCGGGTTCCTCGTCATTTTCCTCGGGAAGCGATCCCGCCGAATTCACTGCACCCGATGCGCTGGGAAAGTCCGGAACCAGTCCTGCCAGGAGAATGAGACCGGCAACCTCCGTGTTCGAGAGGTTGAGGGCCTGACCAAAGGTTTTGAGACGCTCCGCAGTGGGACGTGTGCTGCCCGACTCCCACCGCGATACCGTGGCGTGGCTGGTACGCTCTCCGTAGTCGCCGTCCACTTCCGCCATGCGCCGCAGCACCTGTTCCTGGGTCATGCCCCGGCTGCCATCCTCCCAACGAAAGGACTCCCGGTAGGATCTCATCAAGAATCCCACCTGGGCAAACCTTGACCGTTGCACAACCCGTTGCGGATCCATCGCTTCACACATATCCCTGCCAGGAAGTTTGCAAATAACTTCCGGCATTGAGAATTCCCGCGCACATCTTCAACTATTTTCGCGCGAAGTTGGCACAATAGCAATGCTCAATGTCAACCTCGCGGGCAATGTGAGTTACATTTGTGTGTTGGGAATGTGCGCGTGGCGCTGTGAGGTCGCTTCAACGAGCACAGTACAAACAACGCCCTGGGACACAGGGATGACACGAACTACATCTATTGGCGGGACGCAACCCGCGCATACGACCGCGGCTGACCCAGGGTTGGCTGCCCGCCCATGTGGCTGACCTCGCCATTGGCCGTTACAATTGCGCCACATACGCCGGTCGGCGGGAGCGGTTGATCGTCCAGGACTATTGCTGGACTACGGACGCTAATGAGAGCCCGCATCGGGACCACTTGCGAGGAGATACCATGTACAGGCACGCCCCAGTGGAGAGTGTTGCGGAAGCTTATCTGGAGTTGCTGGACGCACGCGGCATCGACTATTTCTTCGGCAACGGCGGGACCGACTTCGCCCCCATCATCGAGGCGTACGCCAAGCGCCAGGTGCAAGAACTGCCGGCGCCGCAGCCGATACCGGTTCCCCACGAGGTCACAGCGGTGAGCATGGCCCATGGGTACACCATGGTCACGGGACGGCCCCAGGTGGTGATGGTGCATACCGTGCCGGGAACCGCCAATGCCATCGGCGGCATCGTCAACGCGGCCCGCTCCAACGTGCCCATGCTTTTCAGCGCCGGTCGCACTCCCATAACCGAGGGCGAGTCCCGGGGATCCCGTGACGGCAGCATACACTGGGCGCAGGAGTCCTTCGACCAGGCAGCGATGGTCCGTGAGTGGGTGAAATGGGACTACGAACTGCGACACGGGGCAGACCTGGAAGGGGTCGTTGACCGGGCGCTTGCCATCGCAGAATCGGAGCCGGCCGGGCCGGTGTACCTGACGCTGCCTCGCGAGGTGCTGGCGGAGGATATCGAGGGACTGAAGTATCGGGATGCTTCCAGGCAGCAGAAGAGCGGCGACCGATTGCCCGCGCCGGAACTGATCCGGCAGGCCGCGCACGTGCTGGCCGACGCCCGCAACCCCGTCCTGGTCACACGTGGCGGCGGCAAGGACCCGCGGGCGGTGGCCGCCCTGGTGGATCTGGCCGAACTGCTGGGCATGGCGGTCTTTGAAGCGGGGGCGCTCTATGCGAACTTCCCCAGGAACCATGGCCTCTACGCCGGGTCGAACATTGGACCCACTCTCGCCGAGGCAGACGCGGTGGTGGTGTTGGAAGCCGACGTGCCCTGGACGCCCAAGCGACACCAACCCGCTGAGGGCGCCCAGGTGATTGGCATCGGAGAGGACCCGCTCTTTTCCACATATCCGGTCAGGGGATTCCAGGTTGATCTCAACCTTGCGGGCAGCCCGCGACTTGTGATGCACGCGCTGGCGGAGGCGATCGGGACCATCGGCGTTGATGCGGAGGCGGTGCAGGCTCGCACTCAACGATGGGAAAATCGCAACGAACAGATGCGCGGCGAATGGCGCAGGCAGGCGGTGGCCGCCAACGACCAGACGCCCATCAACAAATCCTGGTTCACCAGGTGCCTGTCCGACCTGCTGGATGACGACACGGTGGTGCTGAATGAACTGGGCATCGACGCGGTGCAGATCGACACCACGCGGCCGGGCAGCTTTTACGGCGTGCCGGTTTCCGGCGGCCTGGGCTGGGGAGTTGGCGCCGCCCTGGGGGCGAAACTGGCCGACCGCGACAAGACCGTGATCTGCTGCGTGGGCGATGGGTCCTACATATTCGGGTCAGGTACCGCCGGACACATCGTGTCCGAAGCGCAGGGGCTGCCCATCCTCACCATCGTCTGGAACAACGGCATCTGGAACGCCGTGCAGAACGCCACCAAGACGACCTATGCCGACGGCATCGCGGTGCAGACCAACAACTTCGCGGTGACGACGCTGTCGCAATCGTTCCAGTACGAGCTGATTTGCCAGGCGGCCGGGGGCTACGGAGAGCGGGTCGAGGACCCTGCGGAGGTCCCCGCAGCCCTGGAACGTGCGCTCAACGCGGTTCGGAACGAAAAACGCCAGGCGCTGTTGAACGTCATCGGGCAATAACGCTGACGACGGGGAGGATACCTGCGTCCGCTGAACCGAAGCCGTAGGCCTGTGATGGCGCGGTCGCTCGGACAATCGCGTGGATTGGGGGGTCCCGGATGACGGCCGAATGCGCCCGGTGATTCCGGGCGCATTGCGGCTCAGTGAGCGGGGCGGTTGCATCGCCCCGCAATAACTGGGCAGTCGGCGGACCTCCTGCCCAGTCGAAAGTTGCCCGGATCACGGTGCGAACGGGTTTGCGAAAACCATGCCGTTGATCGTCACCTTCTTGGTATTCAGATCCCCGTTGATGCCGTGAGGCACGAAGTGATACCGGTCCACTTCGGACGTCTTCGTCTGGTAGGTCACAGCGGTGGGCACGTTGTCCGGATCCGCAGCATCGCCGCTCCACCGGTAGAACGTTTCCTGCGCCGTGGTCACCCCCGTTGCAGCCAAGGACCAGCTCAACTCAGTCTGATCTGCGTTGTCGATCACCACACGGCGCACAGTCAACTGTCCGTCACGGTGCTCCTGGTACGTGCGACGCGCCTGGCCCGTGCAACTCCAACTACCGTCCGAGAACTCGCAACTCTCGTACGTGTTGGCCAGTGCGGACATGTTCATCGCTCTGCCTCCCCGATGGTACGTTTTGTACATATACTGCTCAAGGGTCACTGTGTATGCGGTTACATCTGGTTTCTTGCGGTCCCACTTGCGCCAGTTCACCGTGTAATAGCCGTCCGCCTGCGTGCGGATTTTTGCAAACGAAGTCGAGCCGCAGATGACGGTCGTCATGCCCGCAACTCCCTGGGGACAGCCCTGGTTCATGTTTTGTCCGAAAATGTTCAGCACTTCTGTCGGCCGGTTCACCTGCATGCGGTAAGTCGTGGATGAACCGGTCTGATCGTGAGTGACCGTTACGGTTATGGCGTTATTTCCCGTCGCCAGGTCAACTTGGTGCCCATCTTCAGACGGTCTGCTGTCTGCGGGAAGGATCGCAACCGTAACGCCGGAAGTTGCGAACGGAACCGCCGTAACCTGGGTGAGAGTGTCCGCGTTTGGAGTGCTGACGCCGTAATGGAACGTCGTGCTGTTGAACGCAAAGTTGATGCCGGCGAGGGTCAGCGATTCCAGGCTGGTGTCAACCGCCGCGGGGTCTCGCACCACACCCGACGACACCATCGAAGCGCTCTTGCCCGAGCCCTGGTCGTCGGTGTAACTGGCGGTGGCGCGCAGCAGAGCGTCCTCGTCCGCGGAGACCGGGGTATAGGCGGCGGACGTAGCGCCCGTCAGTTCGGTCCAGGTGGAGCCGCGGTCGTCCGACTTGGACCATTGCCAGGAAATGGCGGTTATTCCGCCGTCAGGGTCCGTCAGCGACGCTGACACGGCCTCCTCGAACTGGGGGCGCGATGTAGACAGCCGTACCTTCCCCGACTCATCAGCGTTGTCCAGGTTGATGGTTACGGTGATGGTGTCGTCGATTGTCGTGTCGGCATTGTGGCCTGAGTCCTTGCCGTCCGTTACCTGCACGGTCACGGTCGCCGATGGATCGGTCTCGAAGTCCAGCAACGCGCCGCCGGCAACCTGTAACTCGCCGGTGACGGAGTTGACCGAGAATTTGTCAGCGTCGTCGCCAGAGGCCAACGAGTAGGTCAACTCATCTCCCTCGGCATCCGACGCGAGCACGGCAGAGCCCACCCGAGCGCCCGTGACGGCGGCTTCGGTCACAGACCGTGTTGCCGTTGCGCCTGCGTCGAATGCAGGGGGTTGGTTGGCTGGCCGAGGCGGGACCGCGTTGGTCGATACCATGTGAACCGTTTTGCCGGTCCCGTGTTTGTCGTCGTAGGTCGCCTGTGCGCGGAGGAACTTCTCATGATCGGCTAACGTGGGTGTGTAGTCACCCGTGGTGGCGTCAGCAACGTCTGTCCAAGTGGTGGCATCAGCGGTGTCCGCGGTCTGCCACTGCCAGGAGACATTGGTGACGGGGATATCAGGGTCATCCAGTTCGGCGCTGATCTGCTGTCCGACCTGGGGGTGTTCCTCGGTGAGGGCAACCATGCCAGGCTCGTCGACATCGAGCACATTGATTGTAACGTCAATAAAGGCATCCCACGCGACGTCGTCTTCGCCATCGGCGTTCTTGCCGTCGCGGACTCGCACGGTCGCGGTGTAAGAAGCCCCGCGTTCGTAACTCAAAAAGGTTTGCGCCGTGCGGGAGATCTGGCCCGTATAGAAATCCATGTGGAATGGATTTGAGCCCTCACTGAGCATCCGGTAGGTCAAAGTGTCATCAGTGTCCGGGTCGGTGGCGACAATTGGCGCGCCAACCAAGGCGCCACTCTCTGCGTTCTCGGCGATGGATCGTGAGGTCGCGGCGCCCTCGGTGAACGAAGGCGACTGGTTGGTTGGGGTGTCAGCCAATACGGAGTTGCTCGCGACTCCGAAAGCCGTTTTGTCCGTTCCCTGTCCGTCGTCGTAGGACGCCAGCGCCCTGATGAATTTACCGGCATCACCCGATACGGGAGTGTAACTGCTTGCTGTTGCGCCGCTGATATCGGTCCAGGTGGTGGCATCCACGGTAGCCGCATTTTGCCATTGCCAGGTGAGATCCGCGACAGAGCCGTCGGGGTCAGTGAGCGATGCCGTCAGCGATACGTTGACTTCGGGGTTGTTCGATCCGAGAGAGACAGCGCCGGCCTCGTCCACGTTGCTCACCTGAATGGTGATGGCGATCTCATCATCCCACTCGGTGTCCGCCTCGTTGGCTTCGTTCAGATCGTCTCGGATGCGCACGGTGAGGTTGTACGAAGCGACGGTTTCGAAATCGAGTGTTGCATCGCTGTTCAGCTTGACCTGACCGGCGACCACCCTGAAGGGGAATCTTGCTGAACGCCTGATCCCGAACACCAGCGTATGGTTGTCCAGATCGGTGGTGTCGAGCTGGGCGATCGCGCCACCGGCCGCGGTGTCTTCGGGAACCGTGAACGTCGTGCCGTCTTCAGTGACGAATGTGGGGTTGGCATTGTGGGTCACGTTCACAATGACGTTGACCGAGTCATCGGCGGAGAGATCGACGCCGTCCAGCAGGCCCTTGCCGTCGCTGACGGTGGCAACGAAGGACAGTCGCTCTCCGCCGATGAATGTCGTGTCAGACTTGGAGGAAATCTCTCCGCTCTGCGAGTCTATGGTGAAACGTCTGGAATCAGAGCCGCGGATTGCATAGGTCAGCGAGTCGCCGTCCACGTCGGTGGCAGCGGGCGCCATTCCGATGAGGCTGCCTCCGGCGAGGCTGTGGTGGATCTTGAATTGCACACTGCGCTCACTGAACGAGGCGGAGGTGTTCTGCTTGGCGTAGGCGTACAACTGCTGGTCATCGGTGTCCACCACCCAGAAGCGCAGCCCGTGGCCGGTCATGCCGCCGCTGAAGTTATCGTTATCGGGAACCGGCCGGAACTCCTCGGAACGTTTCCGGTTCCCGGTGCGCAGGCTGTAGGCGTAAGCATTCTTGTCGGCGGTGTCAAACACCCAGATGGTGTTCCCGTCGGACCAGATGTTGCCGGGATCACTATTCCCGGTATCAAGGTCGATGTCGTGGTCGCTGCTCCTGAAAAATGTGGAGGCATCGTACGCGTAGATCTTGTCGTCGGTGGCATCGGCGACCCAGGTCAGGTCGCCATTTGACCAGAAGCCGGTGGGGTCGGCATTGTCAATCGGCAACACCCTCGAATGCACGGCGCTGTAGGTTCCGGAGCCGTCCAGCGAGTAAGCGTACAGGGTTCTTCCATCCTCCTCGCTCACCCAGATGTGCGTCCCGTCCGACCACATGGCAACCGGGCTATCGTTGGTGCTTGCCAGGGTGAAATCCTTGGCAGAATCACGAGCGCCGGTGCTCAGGTTGTACGCCAGCAGCGCGCCGTTGGAAGCAGTTGAGTACGAGACCCACATGGTATCCCCATCGGTCCAGATTCCTTTGGGATCGGTCACATCGTCGATATCGATGTCATCCCCGGAATGCCGGAAATCCTTATGGATCATCGCGTAAACGTGGTCATCCTCGTCATCAACCATCCAGAAGACTTCGCCATTGCCCCAAAGGCCCATGGGGTCGCCGTTGCCCAAAGGTACTCTAAAGTCCTGCCCGCCCTGGGTGGATCCAAAGCCGGTGTAGTAGTAACGATAGAGCATCTCGTCGGCGAGATCGGTTACCCAGAAAACGTCCTCGCTGCTGCTGGCGGTGAAGCCCCAGGGGCTGTCATTGGAGCCGTGAAGGTCGAATTCCGCACTCACGTACCGAGAGCCGTCGGACAGGTAGTAGGCGTATACATGCTTGTCGTCCTTGTCGACCACGTATATCACCTGCGTGGTGCCGCCAACGCCCCGCGGAGCGGTGTTGTATCTGTGGAGTGAGATGTCCCGGTCTGACGCGCGCGCTCTGGTGTCCAGATCGTAGGCGTACAGTTTGTTGTCGTCCCAATCCGCGACCCACATGACGCTGCCGTCGGACCAGATGCCCATTGGCTTGGTGTTGCCGCCGGTCAGCGATATGTCCTTGCTGGAGGTGCGGGCGCCCGTCGCCAACCGGTAGGCGAGTAGTTTGCTGTCGCTGCCCGAGGTGTCCACCACCCACATTGTTGTCCTGTCCGACCACGCGCCTCTGGGCGAGTCGTGCGCAAGGTTCAGGTCGAAACCACGCGAGTGAGCGTTGATGCCGGCATGGACAGTGTCGCGGCCGGCGGCGAAAATCAGCGCGGCTGCTACGCAAATCGCGGTTGCCAGGGTGATTGTTAGAAGGGCTTTTGGATTTGACGTTATGGTGGTAAGCACGGTTATTCTCCGTAGGCGGGCCGATTATGGTTGGCCCATTTTTTGCCGTGTTTATGATTGCGGTGGATGCCATGTCAGAAGCTGCAAACGTATTTGTCGTGTATCGGAACCTCCTTCAGCCAAATTTTCGCTCGTCATCAACCTGTCTCGAACACCCCCATTCCCGAGCAGTTGTCATCGCGCACGGGGGGTGATCGAGGGTCCACGCTCCGACCCAGACCACCGTGTTATCGGTCCCCGGGACAAAGCGTAATCAGAAAATAATTCCCTGGTGTTGTATTGAGCAGCGTCCGCCGGGGGGATGGTTAACGATTCCCGCAGGTCTTCGTCGCGCCGATGGGTGGTTCTGCAAACCCTTCGCGATCACCGTTTGCCGGAGACACGGGTTCCAAAGGCGTTTCGGAGCCCAACAGGAACTCCGTCCGGCAAAGAAGGGAAGAAACCCCAGCACAAAGCCAGAGAGGGCCAGGCAGTTGGCGAGATTATGGAGGCCAACCACAAGCGCATTCACCGCGCTCACCCGGGATGTCCCCGGTCCAATGAAATTATGAAAAGTCCCGGTGCAATCATTCTGGTGTGTTGCGAGCACCCCCCCATATGCGGGTGGTATCTTTGTTATCGGGCGCAATCCGAGCGCAGGCAATTGCAACGCTCATAATGTCGCCCAATTAACAAGCTAGCACATCGTTGTCCGGATGACGTTGCCAGTTCGAAAACGCACACACCGTTCGGTGTCCGATAGTGTTACCAAGTAAGTAATGACATCGGATGCAACAACCGTCACCGTCTTTTCCGTTGTGTGCATTGGCAGAAACACGCGAACTGACCGCGCCCAGCCGGTTCCGGAGCGGCTCACGCCGCTTCAGGCGTTGAAAGTCCGCCGTCATCCAGCGGGGTGGCCTGTGGATTCAAACGCCGGCGCGGCGCAATAACCGGGCAAATGATCATGGGAAACTCCCCTGCCTCCACCGGCAACATGGCGCAGAGTCCGCACCAACAGCCTATCAATAGTGGAACAACGCAGGGGAGGGTGCCCCTCTCCATCAAACCCTGTTGCCGCGGCTTGATTTCGTTCGGCCTCGCCGAATCACCATAGGAGCTTTCCGGTCAAAGGGCTACCGGTTGCCCGCGCCGGTTGGAATGCGGAAGGTTAATGGTCCGGCGCAATCGCCGGGTCGCCCCCGGTGTCGCCAAGGGGCCGCACCAAACCGGCGCCGCCCGCGAGGCGGTAAACCGCCACCAGAAGGCTCCCTCCCACCACCATGACCATGTACAAATACGTGCACATGCTGTGCCACATGTAACCGACATCAAGCCCTTCGTAAACCTGTTCCTGGGTGTAGCCCAGCAGTTCGAAATCAATCTCCCATGAACCAAACAGGGTATGATCCGGCAGCACCATCGGCAGATCCGGCGCTCCGTGCACCAACACGATAGCCGCCGCTCCGAGAATAGACGAAATGATAACAATGGTGAACGAGGCTTGCAGCAGGAAACGGCGTTGGCCCTGGTCCGGGTCAGTTTGGCGGTTTTCGATAGCCAGCAGCGTGATCAGCGTCGCGGCCAAAAATGGCATGGCCACTGTCGATTGGATCCATACAATCGAGCCGGAGAGTACCACCGCCACGGCGTAGGAAAGCAGCGTTGGGGGTATAACCGTCCAAACCGCCCTGACCAAGGGACCACGTTCCGCCCTCGCGCCCGAGGACTGCCACATCCAGAGCAACTGGAATGAGAGGGCCGACAACCCCGCAAGGGCGACGCCCACCAACAGCATCAGCAGGTAAGGCACATGGGAGCCGAAGAGTCCGCTGATCCGGTAAAAACCGAACTGGTCCAAACCCAGCGGGGCGAACCGGAAAGCAGGAGACACCAGCAGGATAAACATGGACGCCCAATAGAAATCGCGCAGACCCTGCCGTTTCTCCGGCCAGACAAAAGCCTGCAGCAGAACCAGCAATGACGCCATCATGACGTATGCCAGGGGCATCCAGTCATCATTCCAGCCCAGGTAATTCAGGGCAAAACCACCGATGATGATGGAGACGGCGGGCAAAAGGAACCGGAACCACAGAAAGCGCAGCGAGGTTTTCCACCACGCCGGGGTGTCAACCTGGTCGCTAACGACCAACGATGTGGTTGCGGAAAAAGGCGTTTCCCATTCCGGCATTTCATCGACGCCCGACGACGAGTCCAAGCCTGCCGCGCGCGCTCCGTCGGGTTCTGGGTCCTGCTCAAGGCCGGCCATCGCGATGAGCCCCAGGATTTCGTCGTCCGACAGGTTCAATGCTTTGCCAAATATGCGGAGGCGTTCCACGGTGGGCCGGGTCGCTCCGGACTCCCAACGCGACACGGTGGCGTGGCTAAACCTCCGGACAAACGAACTGTCAACCGCGGTCATACGACGCAGCAACTCGTCCTGCGAAATCCCCCGTCGACCGTTTTCTTCCAGGAGCGCCTCTCGGTAGGCGCGCATGACAAACCCGACCTGAACGGATCGCGCTCGCTGCGATTCCAGACTTAAGTCAACCACCTGAACTTACCTCTGAAAATACTGAGTCTCCTGTCCTCAAAATGCCGCATCCGACAGACCACGCAATTATCCCCGGATTTGCTTCTGCGAGCAACACGGTCGCTGTTGCGCTGGCGCGCCTCCCAATCTTGTCTGTGGAGTTACCGGCCCAAACCACGCCCGCCAGCATCGTCGGCGACCCGGGAAAGGTCAATCGGGATTCAATCGTTAGTCGGGATTCAATCGTTAGTCGGGATTCAATCGTTAGTCGGGATTCAATCGTTAGTATCGTTGGGCGAAGACACCACTTCCACCAGTTACCGCTATTGGCGCACAATCGCGGTCTGGCCCACCTGAGGGGCAACCGGTCACTGCCTGGCGTTGGTGGCCTTGCCCGGTTGATGGGCTCACGCGTTCATCGAGCCTCACTCGCATTCCATCAAAAGCTGAGCCTGGCGGGGCGCCGAGCGGATAGAACGCGCTGCCGGCTTCGGGGATAATGGACACTGCAAAGGCAACCAGCCCGAAACAAGTGGCATCCATTAGATGCTGCCACCTGAGCACATCGACCGCAGCAGCGTCGGCTTCCACGATCGCCGCCTGGAGGTCAACGCTGGGATGATGCTGCCAAAAGGACAACGCTTGTGCCATTCGCCAAAATAGTCGGAGCAATGCTGTTGGCGCTCGCAGCATTCACCACGGCTTCCGTCTCAAACGTCTCTGCCCAGGAAAGCCCACCGGCGCCGACCGGCGTCACTGCTGAAGAGGGTCTCAAGGCCGGCGAAGTCGTCGTCTCGTGGGATCCGGTGTCCGACGCGCACTTCTACCGCGTTGGCTGGATGGCGTTGTCGGACTACAACCGGGTGGCGGCGGATTTGGGCGACCACAATTGGCGGGAAGCCCTCACCATCGTGGACGTGGGGAACCGGGGCCAGTCCAGCCACACGGTCCTCCGCCTGTCGCCCGGTGAGGCGTACCGTTTCATAGTGGGGTCGACTGCCCAGCGATTCGGGGAGGCGCGATGGTCCGAATGGTCCGAGGCGGTGACTCTCAGCGAGGAGAGGCCCGCTTGTCCCAGCTTTTTCGGCGACGAACCCGACCGGGTCGCGCTCGTCGTCCTGTACTATGCCACGCGGGGCACGGGCTGGTTCCAGAGCGACAACTGGCTGAGCGATGCTCCCCTGGACGAATGGCACGGCGTGACTGCGGACAGCGATGGACGAGTGACCGGGCTGGCCCTTCCGGAGAACATACTGGACGGATGGCTGCCGTCTGAACTGGGCAGCCTTGCGAATCTGCGCGAGTTGGACCTCGGCAACAACCCATTGTCCGGCCGGATACCGCCAGAGTTGGGCGGGCTGTCGAACCTGACGCGTCTCGACCTGGGCGGAAACCGGATGAGCGGCGAAATCCCCCCGGAACTGGGAAAACTCCGCAACCTGGTGTGGCTTGACCTGAGCGGAGACCCACACGGCAGGTACGAAGATCCCTGGTTCGCTGGCTTTGATAGCCCTACAGACGAGGTGCCGCGCTACACCGGACCAATCAGCGGGGAGATACCGCCAGAACTGGGCAGTCTCTCGAACCTGCAAGGGCTGAACCTGAGCAAAAACAATCTCAGCGGGGAGATACCGTCCGAACTGGGCCGACTCGCAGGCCTGCGAGCGCTGGATCTCTCCTATAACCGGCTCAGCGGAGAGATACCGTCCGCCGTTGCCGGCCTCGCCAACCTGGAGAGCCTGTATCTGAACGGCAACCGGTTCAGCGGGTGCGTGCCGGATGGGTTGCGGGATGTGCCGATGAACGACCTGGGCCGATTCGTTCTGCCCGAGGGGTTGGTGGGTGTGCCGATGAACTTCCTGGGCCAGTTCGGCCCTCCCGACTGCTCACGAGTTGACGATCCCCCGAACGAGCGTGACCGGGCCGCCCTGGTGGCCCTGTTCAACGCCACCGACGGCCCGAACTGGATCGGCAGCTCAGGCTGGTTGAGCTTCTCATCCGTGAATCACTGGGCCGGCGTTTACAGCCGCCACGGCATGGTTACGGAACTTCGGCTCGAAGAAAACCGGCTCAGTGGTGAGATTCCTTCCGAATTGGGCAGCCTTGTCGACCTGCGGGAACTGTTTCTGAATCAAAACGAGCTGAGGGGCGAGATACCGCGTGAACTGGCCAACCTCGCCAACCTGGATGGGCTGGATCTCAGCAGCAACCGCCTGAGCGGGGAAATACCGCCGGGGCTGGCCAACCTGGCCAGCCTGGACGTGCTGAAGCTGGGCGGCAACCGCCTGACCGGGGAGATACCGCCGGGGCTGGTCAACCTGACCGGCCTGGACGTGCTGAACCTCGGCGGCAACCGCCTGAGCGGGGAGATACTGCCGGGGCTGGACAATCTGACGAGCCTGGACGTGCTGGGCCTCGCCGGCAACCGACTTGGCGGCGAGATACCGGCCGAGCTGGGCAACCTGGCCAACCTTGAAGAGCTAAGACTCAGCAGCAACCGGCTGAGCGGGGAGATACCCCCGGAACTGGGGGACCTGGCCGGCCTGAACGCGCTGTACCTTTCGGGGAACCAACTGAGCGGGGAGATACCCCCTGAACTGGGCGGCCTGGCCGACCTGGTTGTACTGACCATCGGCGACAACCAGCTCACCGGGGAGATACCTGCCGAACTGGGCGGCCTCGGCAACCTGGTCTGGCTGGTCCTCGACGAAAACCAGCTCACAGGGAAGATACCCGCCGAATTGGGCGGCCTGTCGGACCTGGATTGGCTGGTCCTCAGCGAAAACCGGCTCACCGGGGGGATTCCGTCCGAAATCGGCCGGCTTTCCAAGCTGGGACAACTGGAGCTCAACGACAATCGGCTCAGCGGGGAGCTACCGCCTGAACTGGGCAACCTGGCCGGCCTGAGAGGCATGCGGCTCTCCGACAATCAGTTTGAAGGCGAGATACCGCCTGAACTGGGCAACCTGACCGGTGTTGAAGACCTGCGCCTTGACAACAACTATCTGAGCGGCGAGATACCGCCCGAACTGGGCAATCTTACCTCTCTGCAGCGGCTGGATCTCAGCGGCAACCAGTTGAGCGGGGAGATGCCGCCCGAGCTGGGCAACCTGCGTAACCTGACAATGCTGCGCCTTGGCAACAACTGGTTCAGCGGGTGCATACCGGAGGGGCTGCGGGACGTGTACGACAACGACCTGGAAACCCTTAGCCTGCCCTACTGCGACGAGCCCACGGCCTCGCAGCCCGAGCCAACGACCCCCGTTGACCAGCCACCGACCGTGCAGGTTCCCACGTCCACGGAATTCGGCGAGTACTTTGCGGCATCGAACCTGACGCAGATCAGCTCCGGTTCCGTGCATACCTGCGGCCTGCGCAGCGATGGGACGGCGGTCTGCTGGGGCAGTAGCTGGGAGGCGCAGTCAACCGTGCCGGAGGGGACGTTCACCGCGATCGACGTGCATCGGGGCTACGCGTGCGGGGCCAGGGCCAACGGCGGTGTGGAATGCTGGAGCGGACCTCCGGACCCCATCCCCGTCCAGTTCACCGGCACCGGCCAGCAATTCGTCGCCGTGGCCGGTGGTCGCCGTCATGTGTGCGTCCTGCGGGATGACGGCTTCGTGGGTTGCTGGGCGGATGATCGCCACGGCAACTATGGCCCCGTCGAGCCGCCCGACACGAGGTTCACGTCGATCGACTCGGGCTATGACCATACCTGCGGCGTCAGGACTGACGGGACCGTGGTGTGCTGGGGAGGGGACTATGGGGAAGGCGTCGTAGTGCGGCCTCGTGAAACATTCGTTTCCGTGAGCGCGGCTGCGGAGGAGTATTCCTGCGCGATAAGGGCGGACGACACGGTCCTCTGCTGGAGCTACAGGGAAGGAGAGCTCAGCAGGGCACGGGCGGCGCCGGGCACTTTCACGTCCATCGACGTGGGAGTAGAGGACTCCTGCGGCATCCTGACCGACGGCACGATCCGTTGCTGGTCCGGAAATCCGTATTCTGAAGGCAACCTGATCCTGGGCAACCCGCCCGACGGCACGTATTCGGCCATCGGCGTGGGCCGAGATCAGGCGTGCGCGTCCCGGAACGATGGCACGGTGGTCTGCTGGGGCGAAGTCCAGGGGTCAATGCCGCCCGGCGGATACGGCATCGACGAACTGGGAGAGGTCTATGCCGTATCCGCATTCCGGGACGGCGATGTGGTCACCTACATCGGGGTGGGAGAGGACAACTCGTGCCAATGGCAGGCGGGACGGGAGGTGACACGGTACGAGGTCTGCTGGGGCAACCCGGATGCGGATGTACCACCGTCCGACGAGCCGACCTACACGTCCATCAGCGCCGCCGATAACCACACCTGCGCCGTGGCGACGGACGGCGAGGTGGTCTGCTGGGGCTCCGGAAGGGGTAAGAGCGATGTGCCCCCGGGCCAATTCCTGGAAGTCGCCGCCGGATGGTCGCACAGTTGCGGACTGAAAACCGACCGCTCCGTGGTCTGCTGGGGTTCTGACAGCGATCGCAGGGCAACTCCGCCGGAAGGCGAGTTTGTCGCGATCAGCGCCGGCCGTCACCACACCTGCGGCCTGAGACCGACCGGGGAGGCCGTCTGCTGGGGACGCCTGGACTATCGGGGCACCGCCTCGGGCCCGCCGGAGGGGGCGTTTGTGTCCATTACGTCGGGCGACGACTCGTCCTGCGGCATCCGCGCCGACGGAACGGTGGAGTGCTGGGGCGGCGGCATCCCATCGCCGCCGGGAGAGTTCATCTCCTATGACATCGGCGCCAATGACGCCTGCGGGATCAACACCAGCATGGAGGTGGTTTGCCAGAGTACCCTGTTCCGCACCGTGAACAGCAGATCATGGCTGGGACCGATGGCCGCGATCAGCGTGGGTGCAACCAACTTGTGCGGAATACGAGCGGACGGATCGCTGCTGTGCTGGGCAGGCGGCAGGCAGGCGAAAACGCCGCCCGGGGGCGTATTCTCATCGATCAGCGCCGGCCGGAATTACGCCTGCGCCCTGCGCGCCAACGGGGCCGCCGTCTGCTGGGGAAATAACGATTACGGGAAAGCCACTCCGCCGGGGGCGCCGGACACCGGGCAGCAGGCGCAGCATGCCGCAGGGCGGACGATACCGGTTCCGGCGCACAAACCGGTGCCCGCCGTGCCCATTTTCTCCTTCCCGCGGAGCTCGCACGGCTTGGATCCGACCGCCGGAACCTGCGGCCAACTGTGCTCGGAGACATTCTGGTCCGGGGAAGTCACGTATGAATCCGTGAAAGCCGAACTGGACCGGGGCGCCGACCCATCGGCGTCGGGGTTTGACGGGTCGACCGCACTGCACTGGGCGGTCGGCGAGGGCGGCGCCAAATTGGACATCGTGCTGCTGCTGCTGGATCACGGCGCTGACCCGAACGCCACGTCCTACGGCGGTACGACCGTTCTGATGATTGCGGCCTGGGGCAGCAGTCCCGAGGTGATTCGGACGCTGATCCAGCACGGGGCGGACGCCAACCCTGCAAAGACAGACAACGGATACACTCCCCTGTCAGCCGCAGTCACTGCGGACGCCCATGGCGCAGTCGACGGCACGGTCCAGGTGCTGCTGGAGAACGGGGCCGACGCTACGACGACGTATTACGACGAACAATTTACGATCCTTCACCTCTACTACCTGGCTCTCATTGACGCTTCCTCTTCGGGGGACGGTGTTGTCGCCGACCCCAGTATCGTGTCGGTGCTGCTTGAACATGGCGCCGACGTGAACGCAGTCCCAACCGCCGATTTCTTCGGCTTGCCGATACTAACCATCGTGGCGTGGTGGGCGCCGGACGCCGTCGTAGCGAAGTTGCTGTTGGAGCACGGCGCTCGCGAGATCCCGGCGGGCACCAGAGGAATCACGGCCCTTCACATGGCGGTGCGCAGCGACGATCCCGAAGTGGTCGGGCTGCTGTTGGAGTATGGCTTCGATCCGAATACGAAAGACCGTGAGGGGGCGACACCCTTTCACCGCGCCATTGGCCGTTCCAGTTTCAACGAGCCGGTCATCGAGGTGCTGGAACTACTGGTTGAACACGGCGCGGACGTCAACGCGGCGGACGACTCGTCGGAGACTCCGTTGCACTACGCCCTGGAACCCAGCAGTCCCCACATCGAGGTCATATCGCGGCTGCTGGATTGGGGCGCGGACCCCAACGCCAGAGACGAGTCGGGAAATACGGCCCTCCACAAGGCGGTACACAGAGACCTGACCGAGATCTACGACCTGTTGGTGGCGCACGGCGCGGACGTTTTCGCCCGGAACGCAGAGGCCTCGACGCCCCTCCACCTCGCTGCCGCCCGCGCCGGCCCCGATATCGCGGCGCGGCTGCTGGGATCGGGCGCAGACGTCAACGCCGCCGACCACAGGGGCAGAACGCCGCTGCACGCCGCCGCAATCGACCAATGGCTCCCGGAGGTGGTGGAGATTCTGCTGGATCACGGCGCCGACGCCAACGCGCGGGACTCCTCGGGTGATACTCCTCTTCACCTGATCGCCGGAGAAAGGCGGTATCACCTCGGTTCAACGGGCCAGGTGGAGATCATCGGGCTGCTGCTGGCGTACGGGGCAGACCTTTCGGCTACGAACGCCATGGGAAAGACTCCTTGCGATGTGCTGGAAACCGATGATGCCAGTGTCCGGAATCTGATCTGTCGATAGGTCTGCAACATGAGCACGCCCATTGTTCTTTGGGCTGCGGACGATCCGCTCCGCGTGGCATGGCAGCGCCGGGCTTGATCTCCTTTTTTGCTCCCATTACTTGTGCCGCCACCTTGGAACATCTACGGCCGCTGGCGAAAAACAAACTGCCCCCGCAGCGTATCCGGCAACGCCAGCATCGCGAGTGAACACGCGTCAATGTCAGAGAAAACGACCGAAACCGTCAGCTCACATGGGTGAGAAATAAAGCGATAGGATCCGACCACAGAGGCCGGATCCTTTACTCATGACCAAAGAATTGTGGTACCCATGAAGAATGCTGTATCAGGGTTTCACGAATGGCTATGCGGACCCGTATAATAGCACACACATACGGTTTCTTTCGGAGATTAACGCGGTTTGAGCGTCTGAACGTATCACCGAGGCCAAGGTATTATCGGGCGAAAAGGGTAGCGCCCCGTCAAGTAGTGTAAATTGCGTCATCCATGTTGATGTGGTTCAGGCTGCGGCCTCCAGGACGTTGCTGGCCGGTAAGGTCTCGGTGTCGACATCGTCGGTGAAGGTGAGGTAGCGTCGGCCCTCGGCCCATTCGTCGTGCTGTTCGGCCAGCACCGCGCCAACCAGACGCCGAGTTGCCGCTCGGTTGGGGAAGATGCCCGCCCAGCCGGGACGACCGCGGCGCAACGCCGCGCGCGTCCTGATCAACTGGCGCTTCGGCAGCCTTGACGCCAGGATCAAACTCCATCGTTTCTCCCCTGCCTTTCCAACATTGATTGAGTACTACGCCATCGATCGACAATAAATAATCGAACGGCGCCGGTGAAGCACGGCCCTGAGTTGCGCCCCTGTTGGCGCTGGGATAGACTGGTTGACAGAAATTTCCCACGGGCGAATACCGCAGGACAGGAGCCGCTGCCGTGACCACCATCGTCAAGACCCCTGATGAGGCGCGTTCGCAGATCGTCAGCATGGTGCGCGATTTCGTGCGCCAGGAAGTTGAGCCCGTTGCCGCCGAGCACGACGCCAACGACACCGTCCCACACGACCTCATCGACCAGATGAAGGAACTTGGACTCTTTGGGATCAACGTGCCCGAGGAGTTTGGCGGCATGGGGTTGGACTACACAACCTTCAGCATGATTTTCGAGGAGATCAGCAAGGGTTACATGGCGCTCACCGGCGCGCTGGGCACGCATCATATCCTGACCTACGTGCTGACCCATTACGGGACCTCCGAACAGCAGCAACGGTTCCTCCCGCGCCTCGCCAGCGGTCAGATCCGCGGCGGCCTGGCCCTCACCGAACCCGGCGGAGGCAGCGACGTGGGCGCGCTCGAGACCCGCGCCGTCAAGGACGGTGAAGAATACGTGGTGAACGGGTCCAAGATGTTCATCACCAACGCCGAATCCGGCGACGCCTTCTGTCTCCTGGCTCGCACCGACCCGGACCCGACGATCAAGCATCGCGGCCTGTCAGCGTTTGTCATAGAGAAGGACGGCAGCCCCGGATTCAAGGTAGGCCGCCACCTGGACAAGTTGGGTTACCGGGGTCTGGATACCTGCGAACTGTTCTTTGAGGACTTCCGCATCCCCGCCGAAAACCTCATTGGCGGCGAGGAAAACGTCGGCTTCGGCCACGTTATGAGCGGGCTGGAAACCGGCCGCATCAATGTCGCCGCGCGCGCCGTTGGCGTCGCCCAGGCCGCGCTGGACGCTTCCATGCGTTATGTTCAGCAACGGGAGACTTTCGGACAGCCAATCAGCCAGCACCAGGCCATTCAGTTGAAAATCGCCGACATGGCCACCAAGATACAGGCGGCGCGCCTGCTGGTGTACGACGCCGCCAACAAGAAGGACAGCGGCGAGCGCATCGACCTGGAATCCGGCATGGCCAAGCTTTTCGCCAGCGAGGTGTGCGGCGAGGTTGCCATGGAAGCCATGCGCATCCACGGCGGGTACGGGTACACCAAGGACTTCCCAGTCGAGCGCTACTACCGCGACGCCCCGCTAATGATCATCGGAGAAGGCACCAACGAGATCATGCGGTTGGTGATCGCCCGACAACTTTTGCGTCGGCCTGAGTACCAGTTGTAGCAGGCGCCATGTCCAACCGGCCGCCAATCGACAGGCACGCTGCCGCGGGCAGGGCTGATGGGCAAGTGGCCCATGATGTCGTGGGGCAACAGGCGGCGACGGCCAGACTGTTTTTCCGCGTGATAACCCTGCCATTCTGGCTCCCGTTCTACCTGGTTGGAATCGTACGACAACGACGGGCGATGACGATGTTCGCAAGAGTTCGATCTAAGGGGCGTTTGGCAGACGACGCGCTGGGCCGAGAGATCGCCCTGGCGTGGGTGGCGCAACATCCGGAGCGCTATCCGCACGGTCAGTACGACCGCAGGTTCAACAAGATGGAACGCCGTTTCGCTCGCATAATTCAGCAACATAGAGAGGACATCAGATGACCCAATCCCAAGCTCCCATCCGCCTCACCGAGTTGTCCCACTGCGCAGGTTGAGCGGCCAAGCTGAGCCTTGAGGACCTGGGCCAGGTCCTGAGTTATGTTCCGCTGCTGTCCCACCCCGACCTCCTGGTGGGGGCCGAGACGGGAGACGATGCAGCCGTGTACCGCATCAACGACGAGACGGCGCTCATCGTTACCGTGGACTTCTTCCCGCCGATTGCCGACGACCCCTACGAGTTCGGGGCCATCGCCGCCGCCAACTCGTTGTCCGACGTTTACGCCATGGGCGGCAAGCCGCTGATCGCGCTGAACGTGGTCGGCTTCCCCGCCTCCCTGGACAAGGAAATCCTGGGCAAAACACTGCAGGGGGGTTATGCCAAGGCCGCCGAGGCCGAGTGTCTCATAGTGGGCGGACACACCGTTGACGACCCTGAACCCAAGTACGGCCTGTCCGTCATCGGCGTGGTGGAACCGGGCAAGCAGGTCAGCAACGCCAACGCCCGGCCCGGAGACATATTGGTGCTCTCCAAACCCATCGGCACCGGCATCATCACCACCGCCGGCAAGCAGGGCGTGGTTGACCCCGACGTGATGGCCGCAGCGGTGGAAACGATGGCCGCGCTGAACCGGCCCGCCGCCCAAGCGATGATGGCCGTGGGGGTGAACTCGGCCACCGACATCACCGGATTCGGGTTGCTGGGGCACCTGAAGAGCATGGTCAAAGGCAGCGCCGTCGCCGCCGAGATCAACCTGTCCGCCGTTCCCACGCTCCCCGGCGTGCGCGACCTACTGGACCGAGGCGTTGCGCCGGGCGGCACCCATCGCAACGTGAGCAGCGTCAACGATGTCGTCAACTGGCACCCGGACCTGACCGACGAGGACCGAATGCTGCTGTGCGACGCCCAGACCTCGGGCGGGCTGTTGATGTCAGTCCCCGCGGCGAAAGCCGACGCCCTGGTGGCGGCGTTGCGTGAAGAGGGCGCCCACTGCGCCGCCATCGTTGGCCGCGTAACCGACGGCCCAGCGGGAACCATCGTCGCGACCCCGTGAAACGAACCGGAGCCTTAGCCATGTCAACGTCCGAGCAGCGAGTCCAGCAGCCAGCGCCAGCCCAGCCGGAATTTGGGCTGAAGCGTCCCGACCAGGTGAAAATAGCGCCACCCGCCGGGGAGCGTGTCCCGCCCGGCCAGTTCGTCGCCAAGACGTTTCCGGTATTGACCTACGGCGACACTCCCGAGGTTGACCTCAACACCTGGACCTTCCGGGTGTGGGGCCTGGTGGAACGGGAAGTGTCCCTGGACTGGGCGCAGTTTGTCGCACTGCCCTGGGTTGAGTTGAACGCGGACTTCCATTGCGTCACACAGTGGTCGTCGCTGGATCAGACCTGGGAAGGCGTGTGGGTGGCAGACCTGCTGGAGTTGGCGGGAGTTTCGCCGGAAGCGCGGCACATCATGGCCCATTGCTTCGGCGACTACACCACCAACGTGCCGCTGGATCTCGCATTGACGGAAGGCCTGCTGGCGCACCGGCAGAACGGGGCTGAAATCGGCAAGGACCACGGCTGGCCGCTGCGGCTGGTGATTCCCAGTCGTTACGGTTGGAAATCCGCCAAGTGGGTCAATGGAATCGAGTTGATGGCGGAAGACGCCCCGGGTTTCTGGGAGCAGCGCGGGTACAACAACAACGGCGACCCGTGGCAGGAAGAACGCTTCTGGCCAGAACTCACCCGCTGAAGCATCACTCCCGCGCCGGACAACAAAAAACGGGAGAGGGTTTGGGACCCTCTCCCGTTTTGGTTGGCATTCAGTGGGTGATTACGCTGCTCGCAGCAACTCCCGGACCGCCTGGGAATCGGCGGGGGCGCGCCTGGTGATGGCCGCTTCGACCGCCGCGTTGGGGGCGTCAAGGTCCTTCTGGAGACCGCACTGGAGGCAGTTGATGTACATGCCGTAAATGTCCCGTTTGACTTGCAGGTCGCCTTCGCATTTCGGGCAGGCACCAAATTTCAGCGTCATGATAACCCTCCTTACCGATATCGGTATTTTTGAAAATGTTGTATGTGGCGTTTCCGCCTGGTGCTGGTACGTATGAGACCGATGTATTGGATTGATGGATTGGATAGTTATTATCCTGGTCTGAGCCTACAGTATGGTCGGCTCGGCTCTGTCAACATCGACTATATCCCTTGACACGCGCTGTGTCAAGGGATATAGTCAACTCATAGCAATGTGATATAATTCACATACGGAGCGCAGGACGGAGAGGTACGGGTATGCAACAACGATGGCCCAATCGGACCCAAGTTGGGCGCAGGCATTTGGAGTCCTACCCGGCTCCCGCCGTGAATGCTCCGACGCCCTGGCCTGATGGCTCGGCCATCGCTCCGGGCGAGGAAATTCCGCAGGAGAACCCGGCGTCGGCCGGCGAACTGGAGGGCGTGTACATCATATCGGTGGCGGCGCGTCTTTTGGAGATGCACCCGCAAACCCTCCGCAAATACGAGCGATTGGGCCTGATCCAACCCGTGCGCACCGTTGGCATGCTCCGGTTGTATTCCCAGGACGACCTGCGAAAAGTAATGCTCATCAGGCACCTGATGGACAACCTGGGCCTGAACCTGGCCGGAGTCGAATTCGTTCTGAAACTGGTGAACAACCTCAATGTATTTACCCGGCGCCTCGCTCGATCCACCGGCGATGCCGACGTGGCCGAGCGCATCCGGGAAGAGGTCGCGCTGCTTTGCGACAGCCTCAGCCTGCCGGCGCCGGACCGAATCTCATCCTCAAACCAAACCGGGAATCCCTAATGACAACCGAATACAACAGCCCCCCAGAGGACCATCGGCCGGACGATCTCTCCGAGGCAACGCCCGACGAATCCTGGGAGACCGAACCTGCGGTCGATGCACCGGAAGAACGTCCGATGACGCCGGCCGAGGAAGCAGCCATGCTGCGGGCCGCCCTGGCCGAGGCGAACGAAGCGGTCGCGCGGCAGTCTGACGCCGTGCAGCGCGGCCAGGCCGACCTGGCCAACGCCCGACGGCGACATGACGAAGAACGGCTGAACATCCAGCAGCAGGCCAACAGCCGTCTCCTGGTGCAATTGCTGCCCATCGTGGACGAGTTGGACCTGGCGGTGAACCACCTGGAGAGCAACGGAACCGTGTCCAACAGCGATGCGGCATCGGAATCCTGGGTGCAGGGAGTCCGACTGATTCACCGCAAACTGACCGGATTCCTTGAATCCCAGGGCGTAACCAGAATTGACGCATTGGGCTCGCCATTCAACCCGGAACTGCACGAGGCCGTGGGCATGGCGCACACCGCCGAGGTGGAGTCGGGATACATCGTTGAAGTTCTGCGACAGGGATACCGACTGCACGACCGCGTGGTGCAGGTCGCCCAGGTCGTGGTCAACCAGTGATGAAATCGCGCCAACCGGAAGGGTATGGCGCACAACACGAACCACGCGAACAAACCCAAACTATCTTTGGATTTCAGGAGTACGACAATGGCAAAAATTCTGGGCATCGACCTCGGCACTACCAACTCGGTGGCTGCGGTGATTGAAGCCGGAGAAGCGGAAGTGGTGGAGAGCGCCGAAGGTAACCGCATCACCCCATCCGTGGTGGCGGTGAACACTCGCAGCGGCGAGCGGTATGTTGGCCAAACGGCCAAGCGGCAGGCCGTGACCAATCCGGAAAACACCATATTCTCCGTCAAGCGCCTGATGGGCCGACGTTTTGAAGACCCCGAAGTGCAGGACGCCGCCAGGCGTTTGCCCTACAAGATCGTATCGGGCGAAAACGGCGACGCCCACGTGGAAATGTCGGGGCAGGCCTACGCGCCTCCGCAGATTTCCAGCATGGTCCTGCAGAAAATCCGCCAGGATGCGGAAGCCAAGCTGGGCGAACGCATCACCCAGGCCGTGATCACGGTGCCCGCATACTTCAACGACGCACAGCGTCAGGCGACCAAGGACGCCGGCACGATTGCCGGGCTGGAAGTCCTGCGCATCATCAACGAGCCCACCGCCTCCTCGTTGGCCTACGGGATAGATCGCCAGCAGACCGATTCCACCGTCGCGGTGTTTGACCTGGGCGGCGGCACCTTCGACATCACCGTCCTCGAGTTGGGCGAAGGTGTTTTTGAAGTGCTGTCCACCAACGGCGACACCTTTCTGGGTGGCGACGACTTTGACGAAGCGATACTCGGCTGGCTGGTGGAGGAATTCCGCGCGGAAACCGGTATCGACCTGGCCCAGGACCGCATGGCCCTGCAGAGGCTGCGAGATGCGGCGGAACGCGCCAAGATCGAGCTTTCCAGCACGCTGGAAACCGAAATCAACCTGCCCTTCATAACCGCCGATGCCAGCGGCCCGCAGCACCTGGTCAAACCCCTGAGCCGGTCGCGCCTGGAGCAACTAGTGGCCCAACTGATAGATCGCACCGAGGGCCCGTGCCGTCAGGCCATCTCGGACGCGGGTATCTCCGCCGACAGGATCAACGACGTCATTTTGGTCGGCGGCATGACCCGGATGCCTTCCGTGCAACAGAAGGTGCAACAGATCTTTGGCAAGGAGCCTTCGCGCTCGGTCAACCCGGACGAGGCGGTGGCGTTGGGCGCGGCGATACAGGCCGGCGTGTTGGGCGGCGAGGTTGGCGACATTGTCCTGCTGGACGTCACGCCGCTCACCCTGGGCATCGAGACCCTGGGGAACGTGACCACCGCCCTGATTCCTCGCAACACCACCATCCCGACCAAGAAAACCGAAACGTTCACCACCGCGGCCGACAGCCAGCCCAGCGTTGACATCCACGTCCTGCAGGGCGAGCGTCCCATGTCTGCGGACAACAAGACCATCGGCCGGTTCATGCTGGACGGTATTCTGCCGTCGCCCCGCGGAGTGCCTCAGATTGACGTTACGTTCGACATAGATTCCAACGGCATCCTGAGCGTGTCGGCGCAGGACAAGGGCACGGGCAAGGAGCAGCGCATCGTCATCCAGACCAGCAGCGGCCTTTCGCAGGAAGACATCGAGAGCATGATGTCGGAAGCCCGGGCCAACGAGGAGGCTGACCGGGCCCGGCGCGCTGAGGTGGAAACGCGCAATCAGGCCGACAGTCTGGCCTATTCGGCGGAACGGTTGCTGACCGAACACGCCGAAGTGTTGCCGGCCGACCTGAAAGCGGAGGCCGAGGGCAAACTGGAGGCGTTGCGGTCGGCGATTGCGGCCAACAACGTCGCCCAGATGCAAACGGCGATGAACGAGTTGAACGACGTTCTACAGCGCGTGGGCCAGGCGGTTTACACACAGCCGGGAGCAACCGATCCGGGTAGCGCGCCTCCGGGAGACGCCCCCGGGGACGACACGGTGGAGGGCGAGTTCCGGGAAGTCTAGCGGCTTCGGCGATGGGCGATCTGCGCGGGCGACGTTGGAATAAATGGACGCTGGCGGGTTGATTCATGGCCGGAAAATCAAATGCGAACCGGGGTTGCCAATCTGCAAATCCTTAGTAAACTACCCCGACGGCGATGTTGCCAGTATCGGAAAGTGCTATAATGTCGTTGAGCTTACCATCGATAGCGGTGGTAATGTCCCGCCGGAAATTGGGAGAAATGCAATGAACGCATCACAGAGAGACGACGTGGAAGTGGGCGGATTGGACCAGGAAAACCCGGTGGCAAACCCCGATCCGATTGTCGTGGAGCAGCAGGCAGGCCCGCAGGTTGAGGACTATGACATCGAGTCGCTGACGCCGTTGCAGGCTCACTATCTGGAGTCGCTGCGACAGTTGGTGATGGTCAAGAACGAATACCAGTCTGCGTCCGACTACGAAACCTGGATGATGGAGTCCATCAACCGGTCAATCTACTCGGCGCTGCGCGATTGCATCGAAGCCAATATCGGGACCATCGCGAAGGAACTGCTCCATCGGGAACACCAGGTCAACTAAATTTGGCGATCAGACGCGGCGGCGGGGTGGGGCAAAACCCTCATCCCGCCGCCGCTACTGTTTAACTGGAGCGTGGTGGAACGAGCCAGACGCCCTTTGACGCCGGATTCGGATTTTGTGCTATAATCCCGATATGTCTATGCCGAGGTGGTGGAAATGGTAGACACGCGGTCTTGAGGGGGCCGTGGGCTTTCGCTCGTGTGGGTTCAAGTCCCGCCCTCGGCACCAATCAGGCTCGGCGAGCAAGGCAGCAACAGTTTCTGGCGTCAGCAGGTATTACACCTCATTACCGAGGCGACGTAGCCAAGTGGTTAAGGCGGAGGTCTGCAAAACCTCTATTCGGCGGTTCGAATCCGCCCGTCGCCTCCAACCCTCCCCTCTGAAAGCGCCAGCGAACCAACCAGCCTCAAGGATCAGCGTTCACCAAACCGACAGCGGTCCATGACAGACGAGTCATGGGAATGGTTTTACTGTTGCCGAGGTGGCGAAACGGCAGACGCGGCGGACTTAAAATCCGCTACCTTTCTGAGGTGTGTGGGTTCGAGTCCCTCCCTCGGCACCAAATTCTCAATAGGCGTCAATCCCCGTTTGAAAGGGGTATCAATAAGCATTGCGGCGGCAGAAATGCCGCCATTTTGCCGCCATTAGTGGTGGCAAAGCCGTTTTTCGGGCCAAAACTGTCCCAATCAGATCCCAGCGCACGCAGTCCTTTGAAAAAAGTTTCGAACCCTACAGGGATATAAGTTCGGGTCGAAGTGCTGGCTCGTTGGCCTTTGGCTCGTTGAAGACGGCCGAACAAGGTATCGGGCACCATTTTCACCACCGTCCAGTTTCAACCGGTGAGATGTCAGTTTCCTCCGGATAGTCAAGCGTCGCCCATGGTGATGGAGAATACGTCGCGGGCTCAGGTCGTTGAGGCATCGTTCCAACTTCCTAAATGACGCACCCCGCATTGGCCGGGGAAAAGCACATGCACGGCGATAGACCGTGAATCCCTGGACGCTTTGTCCCAACGATTTCCAGAGGAGCGGCGCGCGATTGACCGATTGACTGCAGCTTGGTAATACTCCCAGTCGCGTGTTTGCACGACAGGACTCCAGCCCGGCCGGGCACTTCAGGGAGAGATCCATGCCACTCACCCGCCAGGAACTGCAATCCAAACTCTGGCAGGTTGCCGACATCCTGCGGGGCCAGATCAACTCCACCGATTACAAGAACTAATTCCTCTCGATGCTGTTCCTGAAGCGGCTGTCGGACCGGTTCGACGAGGAGGTGGCGATCGCCGTGGCTGCCGGCGTGCCCCAGGCCGCCGCCGTTGCCGATCCCGACGAGCACCAGTTCGCGGTACCGGAGAGCGCACATTGGAATCAGATCGTCAAGGCG
The DNA here is from genome assembly GCA_963668585.1 of Dehalococcoidia bacterium. Taxonomy (GTDB): domain Bacteria; phylum Chloroflexota; class Dehalococcoidia; order Lucifugimonadales; family UBA3495; genus Bin87. The sequence continues at coordinate 3,668,072 of OY764869.1, forward strand.
ACCATGACCCTGGGCGAGGCGCTGAACATCGCCAGCCACGAGATCGAGTACGCCAACGCCGGTCGCATCGACGGGGTGCTCACCGGCACCAACTGGAACGACGAGTCCAAGCTGGGCAGCCCCGCCAGCCGCGAGCGCATCATCCGCAGCCTGCTGACCCACTTCAACGATCTGGACCTGAGGGATGACAACTTCGCAGCTGACGGGGACGGCACCAGCAACGTGCTAGGCGATGCGTATGAGTACCTCATCTACCAGTTCGCCGACGATGCCGGCAAAAAGGTTGCGAGTTCTATACGCCGCGTTCGGTGGTGCGGCTCATCGGGGAACTGCTGCAACCGAAGGAGGGGATGCGCATCTGCGTCCCCACCTTCGGTTCGGGTGGCATGCTCATCCTGGCCGCCGATTACGTGCAGGAACGTGGTGGGCAGCGTCAGAACTTGATGCTTGAAGGTTAGGAAAGGAACCTGGATACCCTGGCCATCGGCAAGCTCAACATGCTGCTCCACGGGCTGGCGTCCGCGCGACTGGTGCCGGGCGACGTCATCGCCGAACCCGGACTGGTGGACGCGCAGGGCCGGCTGCAATCCTATGACCGCGTCATCGCCAACCCGCCGTTCAGCTTGAAGAACTGGGGCCATGACTACGCGCCCAGCGACGAACACCATCGCTTCGACCGGTACGGCGCCATCCCTCCGCGAACCCGCGGGGATCTGGCGTTTCTGTTGCACATGCTCGGGGTGACCAACGCCGGTGGCATGGTGGGTGTGGTGATGCCCCACGGCGTGCTGTTCCGTGGCGGCGCCGAGGGCAAGATCCGCAAGGGCATCGTGGACGCCGATCTCTTCGAGGCGATCATCGGGCTGGCGCCCAACCTGTTCTTTGGCGCGGCCATCCCGGTGTCCATCTGCGTGCTGAACAAGAATAAGCCGGCGGCGCGACGCGGCAAGGTGTTATTCGTGGACGCTGCCCAAGATGGCTACTACCGTCCGGGTAAGGCGCAGAATTTCCTGGATCAGGAGCACATCGACAGCATCGTCAGTGCGTTCCAGGGCTACGCGGACGTGGAACGGTTCGCCCACGTGGCTGATCTGGACGAGATCGCCGGCAACGACTACAACCTGAACATCAGCCGCTAAGTGCCTGTCCTAATAACTGGTGAAAACTCGCGGTCCCGTTCCGGTGAGTCAGGCCAGGGTTGCATCTAGACTGGGTCAATGACCAAATCGAAAGACCCCAAGCCCCCGCGTCCCAAGCGTGCGGGTCCGGCCGCCAGGACCAATCCCACCACCGGCGGTTTCCAGATCTCCGATGAACTCTGGGAGGTGCTGGAGCCGTTGATCCCCGAGCATGTGAACACCCATCGGTTTGGCGGCGGCCGGCCCCGGGTTCCCGACCGCACCTGCGCCAACGGCATTTTCTACGTGCTGCGTACCGGCTGCCAGTGGAAAGCCCTGGATGCCACCGGCATCTGTTCCGGGTCCACGGCCCACCTGCGCTTCCAGGAATGGGTGGCCGCTGGGGTGTTCCTGGAGTTGTGGCGAGTGGGATTGGAACGCTATGACGAACTGAAGGGTTTGGACTGGAGTTGGCTGAGCATGGACGGCGCCATGACCAAATCGCCTCTGGGCGGGGGGAAAAACCGGCGCCAACCCCACCGACCGCGGCAAGCGGGGCGTCAAGCGCAGTCTGCTGACTGAAGCGTCAGGCATTCCGGTGGGTCTGGCGGTGGACGGCGCCAACCGCCACGACATGAAGCTGGTGTGGGCCACGGTGGATAGCCTGGCGGTATACCGACCGGCACCCAGGCCAGAGCAGCCCCAGGGGATGTGCCTGGATAGAGGCTACGACTTCGCCGAGGTGCGTCGCACCCTGGAGGAGTTCGGCTTCACCGCCCACATCCGCGGCCGAGGCGAAGAGGCTTGGGCAATCAAAAGAGAGGCTGGGTTCAAAGCCAGGCGTTGGGTGGTGGAACGCACCCACAGTTGGCTGAACCGTTTTCGGCGCATTCTCGTCCGTTGGGACAAGTCCCCCGACAACTACATCGCCTTTCTGCATTTCGCCTGTGCCCTCATCACCCTCAGAGCTGCCGGGTTATTAGGATAGGCTCTTAGCTGGACTTTGTACAAAAACTAGAAAAATGAGGAAGACAGGGTAAGCTGGGTTGACCCCACATCTCACCGTAGGTCGACCATGCTCACCCTGCCCGATGCCATTGTAACGGTTCTCTTTCCCTTCGCCATTTTGTTCCAACACCGCACTTGGCGAAAGGCTCAGATCCTATTGGTCGGCACGATCCTGACCCCGGGCCAGCGCACGGTAGCCTCGGCGTTGCGCGTCATGGGCCTCAGCAGCGACCGCAACTATGCCCGCTACCATCATGTACTGAACCGGGCAGCATGGTCGCCCCTTGGAGCGTCCCAGGTTTTGCTCCGGCTGCTGATCGGGCATCTCGACCACGGCGACGGCCCCCTGGTGTTCGGCATCGACGAAACCCTGGAGCGGCGGCAAGGTCCAAAGATCAACGCCCTGGGTGTCTACCGAGATGGCGTGCGTTCCAGCCGCAGCTATACAGTCAAGGCCAGCGGTTTACGCTGGGTCTCACTGATGTGGCTGGGACACATCCCCTGGGCCGGTCGCTATTGGGCCTTGCCCTTCCTCACCGTGCTGGCGCCCTCGGAACGCTATCACCAAAAGCGGGGACGCCGCCACAAGAAGGTCACTGACTGGGCCCGCCAGATGATCCTGCAACTGCGGCGCTGGCTGCCGCATCGGCCGCTGGTAGTGGTGGGCGACAACGGCTACGCCGTCCTCGACCTGCTCCACTGCCGCCAGTCGCTCCGTGAACCGGTAACCCTCATCACCAGGCTGCGCCTGGACGCCGGTCTCTATGATCCCGCGCCACCCCGCTCACCGGGTCAAACTGGCCGACCCCGGGTGAAGGGATCACGTCAACCCACCCTCAAGCAACGCCTTGATGATCCCAACCTGCGGTGGGACACCGTGTCGGTGTCCTGGTATGACGGCGCCGTCCGCACTCTGGAACTGGCCTCCCAGACCGCCCTTTGGTACCACCACGGCAAACCGCCCGTGCCCATCCGGTGGGTGCTGGTTCGAGACCCCAAGGGCGAACTGGACACTCAAGCCCTGCTCTGCACGGATCAATCGGTCAACCCAATACAGATCCTCCAGTGGTTTGTGCTGCGTTGGCAACTGGAAGTCACCTACCAGGAGGTGCGGGCTCACCTGGGTGTGGAAACTCAGCGCCAATGGTCAGATCGCGCCATCGCCCGCACTACGCCCATCCTGATGGGTCTGTTTTCCTGGATCGCCCTGGCGGCCCACACGCTGCAGCAAGAGAGCCCCATCACCCAACGCACTGCGGCCTGGTACGACAAGCCGTCACCCACCTTCGTGGATGCCATCGCCCTGGTGCGACGACACCTGTGGCTGGCGTCCCAGAGTTTTTCAATGTCGTCGCCCGACGATGACCGGGAAAAACAGGCTCTCGATTTATACGCCCGGCTTATCGATTCCCTCGCCTACGCCGCTTGAACGTACAAAGTCCAGCTTAGTCACAAATTTGGGTGTTTCCATCAAATACCATCAGGTCCTGCAACGGATCGCCTGACGCTCAAACCACCGGCCCTTGCCGGCGATGAATCCCCGCTCAGGCATACCAAAGGAGGACGACCATGGAAGTAAAGTTGGCTTGCTCGGCAAAGGAAGCCGCCGAAATGCTGGGACTGAGCGAGTGGAAAGTACGAGAACTCTGCTACACCAAACAACTCAGATCACTGAAAGTGGGGCAGCGCCTGATCATCCCCATGGCCGCCCTTCATGAATTCCTGAACCCACACCCCGGCGGCAACGGGGACGAACCACCGCGGGATGAGTAGTCCGTTCGCAGCGCCGGCGGATCGGGTGTGACCGGTCCCTGGGGCGCCAGCCCAATGACCTCGCACCGGATGACCTCGCACCGGTCGAACGCGCTTTGAGTCTGGAGTTGCTGGTCCGGTACCCCTTCAACTCATCCCATCGGTTCGGGCAGGGGCCGTACGCAGCCCAATGCGATCGCCCCGGACTACTCACTCGTCAGGTATCAGAACTTGCAGATCAACACGGAGGAACATGACCGGAAGTATCCGAAACCGCGGGCGCGGCACCTGGGGACTGACCATCAGTCTCGGCCGCGACCCGAACGGCAAGCGCATACGGAGGTATTTCACCTTCAAGGGCACCAAACGGGACGCCGAGCGGGAACTCAGGCGTCTCCTGGCCGAGTTCGAGGTTGCGCCCATGCCGGTGGCAGAGCGTATCAATCTGCGCGATTGGTTCCCGCGGTGGATCGAGGAATACGGAACCGTCCGGAGGTGGCGGCAATCCACCATCGATCGCTACGCCAGCATCGCCAGGGAGCATCTCATTCCACAATTGGGTGATGTCTTCGTGGACGAGCTGTCGACGCGACGAGTGCAGCGCCTGCAGATGGCGCTGCTCCGGGAGGGAATGGATCCCAAGGGCGTTCAGCTGGTCAGGACGGTGCTCTCGGGTGCAATCAACTACGCCATTGCCATGGGTTACGCCCGCTACAACGCCGTCAGGGACGTGAAACCGCCGTCGATCCCGCGCAGGGAGGTCAAACCAACCTCGGCTGAAACGGTGTCAGCCATGCTGAAGCTCGCAGAAGAAGAGGAACATACCTTGTTTCCGGCAATCTTTGTCCAGGTGTGCACCGGTGTCCGCCGAGGTGAACTCCTCGCCCTCACCTGGGACAACGTGGATCTGGACCAGCGCGAAATCCACATCGAGCGATCCCTTGGCCGCCGTTCCACCGGGTTGGTGGTGGACCCGCCGAAAACAGAACGCGGGCGACGCACCATCAGACTGCCGGCGGTCGCTGCTGACGTGCTGAGTACACACCAACAGCGACAGGCCGATCATAAAGAGCAGTACCAGGAGATTTACAATGACAACAACCTGGTGTTCGCCGACGAGTTCGGGGAGTTCATCAATCCCATGAGCCTCACGCGCGCGGTGAATACGCTGGGGGAACGCGTCGGCCACCCGAACATGCGCAATCACGACCTCAGACACTTTCATATTTCCCAGTCCCTGGGGCTGGGCGTGCCCATCGCCGAAACATCCGCACGCGCCGGACATTCGGACCCATCCATCACCTGGAGGGTGTACGCCCATTTGCTGCCCGGCGCCGAGCCGGCGACACCGGGCGTCATCGACGACGCCATGGCGGCTTTCCGGCTTGACGCGGGCTCAGAAACGCCCGAAGATGACGGGCCACGGGACTGCTGAGGCTGCCTGGCTATTGAAACAACGCGCTTTTGGCTTATTGATACTGACCATCCATTTTGTCGACCGTTTGTCGACCAAAGTCGCCAAAACGTCCCAGAGCGCACCTGCACCGACATCAGATTTGAGTAGGAAAACCGGTTGAACCTGACTCCGGCACAGGCCAGGGTTGTCGCTTGGCTAACCAAAGGTGAACGACGCGCGCCCTCCCTACCGCCCTGCAGATTGGCCGATCCACGGGGCTATCGCGACATACAGATGGTTTGAAAGGCGTCGTCGCCACAGTGGCGATCAACGCCGCTTGGCGCCTTATCCCGAACACTGGTCGGCCAACCGACCGGCATCGGTCGGCTCCGTGATCAATGGTTTGCTCGGCGTCAGACATTTGCGTTGAGTGACCGAGCGTAAGGTGCAGGGTCACCTGTTGCACCATTGCCGACGCGACCCTTGCAAAACCGCTTGAATCACGTTCGTACGGGAACTCGGATGCACATGCCGCGTATCTCGTGTGATCCTCGGAACGGTTCGTTCGACGCGTCGGCATATCAGGCTCACACGATTTTTGCACATGAACGCACGATTCTCATCGGAACCGGAAAATGGTGACGAGCAAAAACGTGAGTGCGCAGCTTATTGCTGATGTGTGCATCCAAATACGTACATCCACAGGTGTAGATGCACGATTTCTACACCGTATGTCAGTGTACGTTTTTTGCACAGACAATGTTCTGTGCCGGGAACATAATTGCGGCCCGTCAATGGGCTTTCTACCCCGTTGCTGTTCGCCATATCGTGTTGGACCAATGAGGCAAACGGCGGTTGATATCGCGTTTCTTCTCTGTTGCCTGCTTTCGGGCCTCGCGGCAGGTTGAGGCATGTGCCCCCACGACGGTGCGAAATCTATTTTGCAAAAACCTGAGAGGCAGGGCGCGTGGACAGTCACGGATCAAAACCTTTAGCGGGGAAAATACTGCTTTGGTTCGGCCCCAGGCACAGCCAGAGTGGCCGGAGATTACCGGTGCTGGTGCTGGCGCTGTTGTTCGCGACATTGGCTGGGGTAGCTGCATGGTGGCTCGGGACGCAGCCGGCTGCAGCGCAAACCACACAGTCCGCATTGTCCGCGCTGTCGCTCACTGACATCACGCTGTCCCCCACCTTCGAGGCCGGAACCACCTACTACGTAGGTACGGCTGCCGCAGGCGCCACGCGAACCACAGTTTCAGCTGCCGTCGAATCAGGGACGACGGCAACAATCTCCCCGGCCGACGCTGACGACCAGGCCGACGGACACCAGGTGGACATCAGCCACGGCACTGAAATCACCATCACCACCTCCGCTACAAATCAACTCGACACCACCTATTCGGTCGTCGTTTCGTTGGGCGCGGCGGCAGTGGAGTCCGTTGCAATCACCAGCGACCCGGGGATCGACGCCACCTATGCCGTCAATGATGTGATCACGGTCGCCGCCACGTTTGACCGGCCGGTCTTCGTCGACGCCACCCATGCGACACCCTACTTGACCATTACTGTAGAGAACAACGACCGCAATGCCACTTACTCCTCCATCGCCGCGAAGGACCGCATCCTCATCTTCTCCTATACCGTTGTCGCTGAGGACGACGATCAGGATGGCATCTCCATCGACGCCAATTCGCTTTCCCTCAACGGCGGGACCATCAAGGACCAGACCACCGGTGAAAACGCTCAGGTCACCCACGACGCCGTGGCCGTTCAGGCCGGCCACCTGGTGAACAAGATACCCAACATCGTCACTGGAGGCGTTGTCATCACCTCCGCTCCCCTCGCCACATCCGACACCTACGGAGCCGGAGAGACCGTCTCCTTCACCATCACCTTCGACTCCGTGGTGGTGGTGGACACTTCCGGGGGCGCCCCCGCCCTGAGAATGAGATTCTGGCATCCCGGCGGCAGAACCCAGGACAAGGACTCGACCTATGTCGGCGGGTCGGGCACCGATACCCTGGCCTTCGAGTACGTCGTGCAACCCAATGACAGGGACAGAACTGGACTCGCGGTCAGCGCCAACCAGTTGCGCCTACATGGCGGTACTATCAAGCATTACACGACCAACCGGGACGCCAACCTTAGGCACGCAGCACCAAGCATCGGCTCCGGCCATAAGGTGGACGGCAGCCTGGTTCCTCCGTCAGCCGCATTGTCCGCCCTCTCGCTGACCGGCGTCACGCTCTCTCCAGCTTTCGCAGCAGCGACAACCCAGTACGAAGGAACTGTGGCCGTCGGTACCACTCAAACCACCGTTTCAGCCACCGCAGAGGCGGGGACAACGGTGAGCATCTCCCCGGCGGACGCCGATGATCTGGCCACCGGACACCAGGTGGATCTGGCCACCGGCGCCAACACGATCGCGGTTACCGCGTCCAGAAGCGACGCGCTCCCGCGTACCTACACCCTGATCGTGAATCGACTGTGGGCAGAAATCGGAAGCGTTGCCATCTCCAGCGACCCGGGTACCGACGCAACCTACGCTGTAGGAGACAGCATCACCGTCGCGGTCACATTCAATAACTCCATCTCCGTGGACACTGTCGACGGCACCCCTTATTTGACCATCAGGTCGGGCAGCAAAAACCGGAATGCCGGATACTCCTCCATCGACGCCACCAACCGCATCCTCACCTTCTCCTACACCGTCGTGGCCGAAGACAACGACCAGAGCGGTATCTCCATACAGTCCAACGCGCTGTCCCTGAACGGCGGATCAATCAAGGACATGGCCACCGAGCAGGATGCGGTCCTGGATCACGACGCCCTGGACGACCAGCCCCTCCACCGGGTCAACAAATTCCCCCGCATCGTCTCCGGCGGCGTTGTCATCACCTCCGCTCCCCTCGCCACATCCGACACCTACGGAGCCGGAGAGACCGTCTCCTTCACCATCACCTTCGACTCCGTGGTGGTGGTGGACACTTCCGGGGGCGCCCCCGCCCTGAGAATGAGATTCTGGCATCCCGGCGGCAGAACCCAGGACAAGGACTCGACCTATGTCGGCGGGTCGGGCACCGATACCCTGGCCTTCGAGTACGTCGTGCAACCCAATGACAGGGACAGAACTGGACTCGCGGTCAGCGCCAACCAGTTGCGCCTACATGGCGGTACTATCAAGCATTACACGACCAACCGGGACGCCAACCTTAGGCACGCAGCACCAAGCATCGGCTCCGGCCATAAGGTGGACGGCAGCCTGGTTCCTCCGTCAGCCGCATTGTCCGCCCTCTCGCTGACCGGCGTCACGCTCTCTCCAGCTTTCGCAGCAGCGACAACCCAGTACGAAGGAACTGTGGCCGTCGGTACCACTCAAACCACCGTTTCAGCCACCGCAGAGGCGGGGACAACGGTGAGCATCTCCCCGGCGGACGCCGATGATCTGGCCACCGGACACCAGGTGGATCTGGCCACCGGCGCCGTCGTAACCATCTCGGCCTCCGCCTCTGACAAGCTCGCCACCACGTACACGGTCGCCTTGTCATTCCTGCCAGCCGCGGTGCAGTCCGTTGCCATATCCAGCGACCCGGGAACCGACGCCACCTACGCCGAGAGTGATGTGATAACGGTCACCGCCACGTTTGACAAGCCGGCGTCCGTGGACACCATCGGTGGCACTCCCACCATCATCATCAACGTGGGCAACAACGGTCGGGATATTGACTACACGTCGATAGACTCCACCAACCGCATCCTGACCTTTTCCTACACCGTGGTGGCCGGGGACAGTGACCAGGATGGGGTCTCCATCAACGCAGACTCAATATCACTGGGCGGCGGGACCATCAAGGACCAGGTCACCGACGAAAACGCGGACATCACCCACGATGCTCTCGCCGACCAGTCCGGCCACCTGGTGAACAAGATACCCACCATCGTTTCCGGTGGCGTTGCCATCACCTCTACACCACACGCCACGTCCGACACCTACGGTTTTGAGGAGACCATCTCCGTCGTCGTCACCTTCGACTCCAACGTGGTGGTGGACACCACGGACGGGACGCCAACCGTGACCATGGAATTCTCGAAAGACGGCGTCGCAGCGGGTACCAGGAACCTTTCGTACGCCAGCGGCACCGGCACCACCACCCTGGTGTTCGAGTACGTCGTACGGGCCAACGACATCGACGACGACGGCCTCGCCATGGACGCCGATCAACTGACTCTCAACGGCGGCACGATCAAGCATTCAACTACTGGCAAGGATGCAAACCTGGACCACGCCAGGCCCGAAACGGATGGCGTTTTCTCCGACCATAAGATCGACGGCGCCCAGGGCGCTCCGGGTGCCAAACTGTCCACGATGTCGCTCACTGACATCACGCTGTCCCCCACCTTCGAGGCCGGAACCACCGACTACGTAGGTACGGCTGCCGCAGGCACCACGCGAACCACAGTTTCAGCTGCCGTCGAATCAGGGACGACGGCAACAATCTCCCCGGCCGACGCTGACGACCAGACCGACGAACACCAGGTGGACATCAGCCACGGCGTTGAAATCACCATCGCCGCCTCCGCCACAAATCAACTCGACACCACCTATTCGGTCGTCGTTTCATTGGGCGCGGCGGCAGTGCAGTCCGTCGCCATCTCCAGCGACCCGGGTACCGATGCAACCTATGCTCAAGGGGATGTGGTCACGGTTGCCGCCACCTTCGACCACCCAGCGTCCGTCGAAACCGCAGGGGGCACTCCCTACATCCAAATCTCGGTGGGAGGCAACGACCGGAACGCTGATTACACCTCCATCGACGCTACGAACCGCATCCTTACCTTCGCCTACACAGTGGTGGCAGGGGACAGCGACCAGGACGGCGTCTCCATCGGCGCCAACGCGGTGTCGCTGAACGGCGGGACCATAAAGGACCAGGCCACCGGTGAAAACGCTCAGATCACCCATAACGCGGTGGCCGACCAGTCAAGCCACCTGGTGAACAAGATCCCCAACATCGTTCCGGGTGGCGTGGAGGTGATGTCAACGCCACAAGCCACATCCAACACCTATGGTTTTGAAGAGACCGTCTCCGTGGCCGTGACCTTTGACTCCAAGGTGGTGGTGGACACCACGAACGGGACGCCAACCGTGACCATGGCATTCTCGCAAGGCGGGGTCGGAGCGGGTAGCAGGAACCTTTCGTACACCAGCGGCACCGGCACCGCCACTCTGGTGTTTGAGTACGTCGTACGGATAGAAGACGCCGACGACGATGGCCTCGTCATTATCGCCAACAAACTGGCCCTCAAAGGTGGCGACATAGAGCACTCGACGACCGGACAGGATGCGAACCTGGACCACGCCACGCCCGGATCGGATGGCGTTTTCTCCGACCACAAGATCGACGGCACCCTGGGCGCTCCGCGTGCCACACTGTCCACGCTGTCGCTCACCGACATCACGCTGTCTCCTGCCTTCGAGGCCGGAACCACGTCCTACATCGGCACGGCTACCCCGGGTACCGCGCTAACCACCGTTTCGGCCAGCGCCGAGACAGGAACAACGGTGAGAATATCCCCCGCCGACGCCCAGGACGGCACCGCTGGACACCAGCAGGACATCCGCCACGGCACCAGGATCACCATCAGCGCGTCCGCCGCGGGCCATGTCACCAACGCATACACCGTGACCGTTTACTTCACCGCGGAAGTGCAGTCCGTCGCTTTCTCCAGTGACCCGGGCGCCGACGCAACCTACGCCACCGGTGACGTTGTGTCGCTCGGCTTCAGGTTCGACAAGCCGGTGTCCGTGGACACCACCGGTGGGACTCCCTACGTGACCATCAGCGTGGGCAGCAACGACCGCAATGCCGCTTACTCCTCCATCGACGCCAGCAACCGCATCCTCACCTTCTCCTACACCGCTGTCGCCGGGGACGACGATCAGGATGGCATCTCAATCGATGCCAACTCGCTTTCCCTCAACGGCGGTACCATCACCGACATCGGTAACAACCAGGCCGCGGTTCTGGGCCACAACGCCCTCGTCGATCAGGCCGGGCACCTGGTGAACAAGATCCCCAACATCGTCACCGGCGGCGTGGTGATCACCTCCACGCCCCTGGCTGCCGCGGAGACCTACGGGGCTGGTGAGGTCATCTCATTCAGCGTGACCTTCGACTCCGTGGTGAACGTGGACACCACCGGAGGTACGCCAACCTTGAGGATGAGGTTGTGGCATCCGGGAATCCAGGGGAGGGACAGGGATATGGCCTACGCCAGCGGGTCCGGAACCGACACTTTGGTGTTTGAGTACGTGGTGCAGGGCGAGGATTTGGACAACACTGGAATTGTCGTGAGCAGGAATCAGATACGGCTCGAGGGAGGCACCATCAAGCACGCCTCCACCGGACGGAATGCCAATCTGAACCACGGCAAGCGCACTCCCTCCCGCCACAAGGTGGACGGGAGCATCCAGCTCGCTGCCCTTACCGCCCTGTCCCTGGACGATGGGGCCCTCTCGCCGGCCTTCATCACCGGTATCACCAGCTACACCGCAGCGGTGGGTCGCGGCATCACGCAAACCACTGTGACGGCGTCAGCAGCAACCGGGACCACAGTCAGTATTACCCCGGCGGACGCGTCCGTCGGCACCATCGGGCACCAGGTTGATCTGTCCAGGGGCGCCAATACCATCACGGTTACCGTTTCCAAGACGGGACTCATCACTCGGACCTACACCGTTACGGTGAACAGACTGTGGGCGGAAATCGAAAACATAGCCATCACCAGCAACCCGGGCTGGGACGATACCTATACCACTGGCGACGAGATCGAAGTGTCCGTCACTTTCAACGGACCGGTGTCTGTGGACACCACCAACGGCACGCCGCACGTGGTAGTTTTGGTGGGAAGTTATTATCGGCCCGCCGCCTTCGCATCGATAGATTCCACAAACCGGGTGCTTACATTCACTTACACCGTGGAATCGTTCGACGGTTCTATCGGGGGCTTGGCACTCGAGGAAGACAGTTTGATGCTCAATGGAGGCGGTATCAAGCATTTGATCACCAACCAGGATGCGCTGATTTCCCACGGGGGCCTGGCCTCAAACCCTCGGCATCAGGTCAACAAGAAACCGAGGATTGTTCCCAGAGGCGTCAAAATCGCCTCAAATCCTGTCGCCGGCGAAGATACCTACTCCGTGGGAGAGATCATCAGGTTCAGGGTAACCTTCGATTCGCTGGTGGTGGTCAACACCGATAATGGCACGCCGAGTCTGCTGGTCAGTTTCGCTGATGATGACAACCCCGCTCGTAACGTTCGCTTTTATTACAGTGCCGGCTCCGGTTCCACGCGCCTCGATTTCGAGTACGAGGTCCGGTTGGAAGATCGGGATAGCAACGGCGTTTGGGTGGGAACCAATAAGCTCAGGCTCAACGGCGGGACCATTCGCCACATGACCACCCATAGAGACGCTGTCCTGCAACATTCAAGCAACCCAAGATACTCACGGCACAAGGTGGATCCCACGGTAGCGCCCACCCTGCTCTTCAGTTGCGGATTGCGCGTGTTAGACAAAAACTCAGAGTTGGACCTTTGCATGCAAATGCCAACTCCAGTCCCTACCGACCAGGACGTGGTGTTTGAATGGCGCCGGAAGCCTTACTATGGGGTTCCTTTCAAGAACATCGGCACCGAGGATTTCGATGATTGGATAGAATTCGCTCGGGGAGGTCGACACACCAGCTGTGGCGCCACATGCATCCGGTTCACTTTGACCCTTAATTCCGGCCGTGGTGCCGGGACGACCTACCAGGCGCGCGCTCGGCAAGGGGAAACGATCCTGGCAACGTCGAGGAGATTGGAGGTCCACCACCCCAACCTGAGTGACGCGGAGCTGAACACGGAGCTCAGCGGCGTCTTCTATCCTCATGACTTCACTTCGTACCCAGGTGACGTGGCAACGGGCATTTTCCGCACCGATCTGACCTTCACTGATCCAGTGGTGCGTGCCACGGCCGTAGAGCTTGTCGAAGGGCTGCAAGCTTCCGACTTCCACGTAAACAATGGGAGGGTTGCCAATATCGTCCCCGACCCCGGCGCAAGCTATGTGATAACGATTGTGCCAACCACCCTGGGGGACCCGGTCATCATCAGCCTGCCCCAGGGAACGGTCTTCGGCGTGGGACCAGCGTTCAACGCCGACGGCACGAACGCGTTCACTCGCCCCAACAATGCATCAAACATCCTGACGGTGCAAACCGCCATACCGTAATCAATGTCGTTCGACGCGCAGGAACCTGGCGGGATGCTGCCAACCGCAGGACGGGATTGCGACGTTCCAGACACTCGCCAAATGCGCCCGGATTGACCGGGCGCATTGCGATTTCGCGATCGCGGGGATTCCACCCCCGCGACCACCGGGCAGCCGGCGGACCTTCCGCCCAGTAGGTAGTTGGCCGGATCACGGTGCGAACGGGTTTGCGAAAGCCATCGCGTCGATGGTGACTTTCCTGGTCTTCACATCGCCGTTGCCGGTGTGTGGTACGAAGTGATATCGGTCCACCTCAGACGTCTTCGTCTGGTAGGTCACGGCAGTGGGCACGTTGTCCGGGTCAGTGGCATCGCAGCTCCACCTGTAGAACGTCTCCTGCGCGGTGGTCACCTCCATTGAATCCAGGGACCAGCTCAACCGAGTCTGATCGGTGTCGTCGATCACCACCCGGCGCTCTATCGGCTGTCCGTAGCTGTCCTCATGGTACTTGCGACGCGCCGGGCCTTCGCAACTCCAGCTGCCGTCCGAATACTCGCAGCTCTCTTATACATTGGCCAACGCGGACATGCCCACCTCTCCGTTCGCCTGATGGTATGTCTTGTACACGTAAGGACAACAACCTGGTGTTCGCCGACGAGTTCGGGCAGTTCATCAATCCTATGAGCCTCACGCGCGCGGTGAATACGCTGGGGGAACGCGTCGGCCACCCGAACATGCGCAATCACGACCTCAGACACTTTCATATTTCCCAGTCCCTGGAGCTGGGCGTGCCCATCGCCGAAACATCCGCACGCGCCGGACATTCGGATCCATCCATCACCTGGCGGGTGTACGCCCATTTGCTGCCCGGCGCCGAGCCGGCGACACCGGGCGTCATCGACGACGCCATGGCGGCTTTCCGGCTTGACGCGGGCTCACAAACGCCCGAAGATGACGGGCCACAGGACTGCTGAGGCTGCCTGGCTATTGAAACAACGCGCTTTTGGGTTATTGATACTGACCATCCAATTTTGTCGACCGTTTGTCGACCAAAGTCGCCAAAACGTCCCCGAGCGCACCTTCACCGACATCAGATTTGAGTAGGAAAACCGGTTGAATCAACAGTCCACGGGGTATATCAGACGAGTCCCTCCCTCGGCACCAAATTCCCGATTTCCTACTTAGGGGGTGTCGTCAAAACAATGTGAGGGTGATAGATTGGAGTGAGTTGGGAGAGTTTGGAGGGTGGGGAGTATGCGAGCAGGGCACCGGCGCCACGATATGACTGATGATGTTTGGGAGCGATTGCGGCCGCATCTGCCCGGGGGAGAGGGCAAGCAGGGCCGACCGGCCCATGACAACCGTCGGTTTATCGACGCCGTGTGCTGGATTTTGCGTACCGGAGCGCCCTGGCGGGATTTGCCGCCGGACTACGGAGACTGGAAGAACACTCACCGGCGGTTCTGCCGCTGGCGGGACCGTGGAGTGTGGTCCGGACTGCTGGAGGCGGTGATGGATGACCCTGATTTCGAATGGCTGATGATCGACGCCAGCTACATCAAGGCCCATCCCCATAGCGCTGGGGCCCGGGGCGGCAACCAGGCCATGGGCCGCACCAAAGGGGGCTGAACAGCAAGCTGCACCTGGCGGTGGACTCCCACGGGATGCCGGTCAGGCTGGCCGTTACCGAGGGCACGGCAGCCGACTCCTCCCAGGCATTGCCTCTGATCCAGGGGATCGAGGCCCAGTGCCTGCTGGCGGACAAAGCCTACGACACCAATGAAATCATAGCCACGGCCCGGGAATTGGGCATGGACCCAGTGATACCACCGAAGAGGAACCGGAGGGAGCAGCGGGACTATGACCCGGCGCTGTACCGGTTGAGACACCTGGTGGAGAACGGTTTCCTGGAGTTCAAGCAGTGGCGCGGCGTGGCGACCCGTTATGCCAAGAGAGCCGCGTCTTACCTGGCCATCTGCCAACTCCGGGCAGTGATGGTCTGGAGCAAACTCTTTTGACGACACCCCCTAGAAACGGCTCCAAATGGGGACGTTTTGGCTATTTTGTCGACCATTTGTCGACCGACTGCACAAACACCAGCACCAGCAGGCAGTAATGGACGCAGTTTCGCGTCCATACCACGCACGCAGGTGCCAAAACCCGGAACACTGTTTTCATCTTTGTTGACGACTACGGTGATTGGCCCAATCGGGTTTTCACGATGGCTATGCCTCCGTCCCAGTCCCTGACCGTTGTCCATGGTCCATGGCCTGTTTCGTCGGTGGGCTGCCCCACAGCAGTGGGGACAGGGGTGGTTGCACCGACAACCCGTTGAGTGCCGCGCATCCTGACGGTGAATGGGTTTCGCGGGCTGGCTCGCTAAAATCTAGCCGTGTCGGAGCACACGAGGCCAGATTTGGTCTTCGAGGTTGAGACCAACGGACGGAGTCAGGAAACGCGTTCTGCTATCCCGACGTATCGGAAACCCAGGCTCCGCATGTGGACGGGATCCAACGCGTTGCGGCCATCGAACACTAATCCAGACCGCGACATGCCGTTTGGAGATCTCGGCCCAGTTGGACTCTACGCACTCCTCCCGCTCGGTGGACAAGATTACAGCCTGGGCTTGCACGGTCCTTCCTACGCGGTTGGGGCGAACCGAACTCCGCGCGGGAGTACTTTCCGGGCGTTGTCAGCAGCCTGCGGACCGTAGGCAGTGACGATGGCCCCGTCGGCCACCAGCGAATTGACGAGACCCAGGGCGGGCGCCTCTCGCACGTCGTCGGTGCGGGGCTTGAAGGCTAGGCCAAGCACAGCTACGCGAACGCCGGTCAAATCGCCAAACTCCTCGCGCAACGGGCAGAGCGGGAGCAATAGTTGTGGGTTGTTGACGCTGATGACAGTGCGCAGCAACTCCAGGTTCACTCCAATGTCCAGCCCGATGCCGTCCAACGCCAACCCATCGCTCACGTCGTGAATTGAGGCGCCGACCCGGTCGCAGAGCAAGGCGATCTCATTGATAAAAGAGATGCGCGTGGCCAGGAAGGCGTTGCTGGCGTACTTGATCATCTCGGCGCTGGTGATGTCGGTGATGATGTTAGGCGCGTCGATGCCCAGATGCACCGCCTTCACCATCGCGACCGCCCCTCATCACTGGCGTGGGCGCCAATGATGATCCTATTGGGGTGCTGTCAGTCTCAGCCCCAATCCACCGAAAGGATGAGTGTGGCGGCGTGCTGAAGGGATGAGAAGGTACTCCTGTGCTTCGGGGATGATGGTTTGTGAAACAGCAAACCGACCCGAAACAAGGAGCACCCAACGGGTGCTACCACGCAACGTCCCCGACCGCATCCACGTCGCCTTTGATAACCACCGCCTGGTGGCTAATGCCGGATTGCTGCTGCCGGTCACTTTGGCGCAGCGCCTGGGTCTGCGTGAACTCGTCGACAACCACGTTGATTTGGGAGATGCGCCGGGTCGGGCGAACCCGGGCGACAATATGCTGACCCTGGTGGCATCGGCATTGGCCGGCGGCGATTGCATCGACGACACCGACGCGCTGCGTACCGGCGGGACCGCTGGTGCCATCGGCTGCGTGGTCAAGGCTCCGTCCACGCTGGGGACCTTCCTGCGGAGTTTCCGGTGGGGCCATGTCCGCCAGTTGGACCGGGTGAGCCGGGAACTGCTGGCTGGGGCCTGGGCCGTTGGGGCGGGACCGGGCGATGATCCGTTGACCATCGACCTTGATTCCACCGCCTGCGAGACCTTTGGGCTGTGCAAGGAGGGTGCGCAGCACCACAACTACGCCGGCCCGCGGGGCCATGACCCGCTCCTCGCCGTGGTCGCCGGAACCGGCGACGTGCTGATGGCCCGTCTGCGCAAGGGCAGAGCCAACACGGCTCAGGGCGCCGCTCATTTCCTGCGCGAGACGGTGGGACGGGTGCGCCACGCCGGCGCCACCGGACCACTCACCCTGCGTGCCGACAGCGGCTTCTACAACCACGCCATCGTCGCCGTCTGCCGCAAGCTGGGTGTCCGCTGCTCCACCACCGTCCGCCAGCGCCTGCGCCTGCGCAACACCAACGAGGCCATACCCAAGGCAGAGTGGACGGCCATTCCCTACTGGATGGAGGGCGCCGCCGATGTGGCCGAGACGGAATACACGCCCTTCCAGCATGAGCCCGACGCCACCGCCGTGCGGCTCATCGTCCGGCGGGTCAAGCCCACGCCCGGCTCCCAACTGGCGCTGTTTACCAGCTACAGCTATCACGCTTTCATCACCGACCGCGAGGGCGACACTCTGGATCTCGAGGCCGACCATCGCCGCCACGCCGAGACCGAGAACGCCATCCGCGACCTCAAGTACGGGGTGGGTCTCAACCATCTCCCAGCGGGCCGCTTCCCCGCCGACGCCGCCTGGTTGGCCGTCCAAGTGATGGCCAACAATCTGGCACGCTGGACAACGCGCATCGGCCCGGACGAGCAACTGGCAACCACCAAGACCCTTCGGCGGCGCTTCTTCTCCCTGGCCGGACGCCTCACCCGCAAGGCTCGCCGCATCACCTTACATCTTCCCCAAGTCTGGCCCTGGCAAAACCAGTTCGGCAGAGCCCTTTGCAGACTGCTCGCCCTGCCGCTCACTTCCTGACCGCGCCCTCGGCGTTTGACCTGTCCATGATGACGCCCCAGGGCTGGCCGATCAGCCCCCAAGCTGGACCCTTGACGCCTCCGCCTTCGGTCGGTACTGAAAATCGCTCCCAGCGTCGCTGCCACAGGCCGTCAAAATCCCCCTGGCGTGGCAGCCGCACTCCGCATCGTCCATTTCGGCGGCATCAGGTCCTCGCCAGCCTGTTTCCTGACACCTCATCCCTCGTCTGACCGCCGCCACCGCAACCCTTCGGTGGATTCAGGCTTGGGCGCCGGTGTTTTTCAGCGGGACCGTGGACCCGGCAGATTCGCCTCATCAACTCCGAACAGTTACCTGTTACGGCTTTTTGTTGACATTCGACTTGGCCAATCCTAATATGATGCGAACCGGCGGCTGGCTCAGTGTTCTGGGCTCGATAAACGGAGAGGCGGCAATGCCCCACCAAGAAGACATTCGATTGATGGCCCATTTAATGAGGCGGGCAGGCTTCGGTGATACCCGTGAGGAACTGGAGGAGCACGTCTCCAAAGGCTACGAAGCCGTGGTCGAGGAGCTTCTGCATCCGGAGCGGCAGCCGGCCATAGACGACGAACTGCTGTACCGGTTCTTCCCGGGTTATGAGGGGGCAGGGTCGCCGGCAATAAATCAGGCCAATTGGGTGTTCCGGATGGTCAACACCAAACGGCCTCTGGAAGAGAAGATGGCCCTCTTCTGGCATCAGTTGTTCGCCACCGGCAACTCCAAGGTGGACAATCCACTGGAGCTGACTCGCCAGATTGCCATCTTCCGTGAACACGGATTGGGTACTTACCGCGATCTGCTGGTAGAGGTTGCAAAGTCGCCGGCCATGATCTTCTGGTTGGACAACCAGGGAAATCGTGACGGCGCCATCAATGAAAACTGGGGGCGGGAGCTGTTGGAGCTTTTCTCCCTCGGAGTCGGAAACTACTCAGAGGATGATATCAGGGAAGCAGCCAGGGCCTTTACCGGATGGACGATTGCCCCAAAGATTCCCCGTAATCCTTACGGACGTTTCCACTGGCTATTCGACTACAAACCTGAGGACCACGATGATCGTGAGAAGACCTTCCTGGGGCATACCGGGAATTTCAATGGCGAAGACATCGTGGACATTATTGCGGATCAACCGGCTACGGCCCGGTTCCTGGCCCGTCACCTCTACAGGTTCTTCGTCGCCGACGAGCCCCATGTCTCCAGTTGGAACATTACGCCACCAGTTGACCCTGAAGCCATCGAGTTGTTGGCGGATGCCTACAATGAATCCGGTGGCGACATCCGGTCTATCTTACGAGCGTTGTTCAACTCAGAGTTCTTCAAGAATGCCCGCTTCGCCCGGGTGAAAAGCCCGGCTGAATTGATCGTTGGCACTGTGCGTATGGCGGGCAACTATGAAGGCTTCAAGCCAGGATTCAACAATCTGGCGTTGGAGTGCGGTTGGCAGGGACAGGAGCTGCTCAATCCTCCCAGTGTGGAGGGTTGGCACACAGGCTCAGAATGGATCGACCCCGGCGTTCTGATGCGCCGGGTGAACTTTGCCGCGAGGATATTTGGAGACGTCTCACTACCCGGCGTGCAGACTATCGTCAAACGGGTGTTGGTGAATGTGCATGTGCATGGGGATTCTTCCCCCCAGGCGATAGTGGAAGCCTGTCTCGACGCGATGGGACCGTTGGAAGTGAACAGGGAGACCCACTCTGAATTGATTGCCCATGCCGAAAAATGCGGCGATCTAGCCTGGGGCACCCACGAAGAATTCAGGGCTACAATGCACAATGTGAGCAAGATCTTGACCTTGATTGCCGCCTCGCGAGAATATCAGTTTGCCTAGGCAAGCGCATACAACTGATGTAGAAGGATATGGACATGGCATCAACCCATAAAGACCCCGTGCTGGTCGTGCTGGAGCTAACTGGGGCCAACGACTATCTCAATACGATTGTTCCTTATAGCAATCCCCTGTATTGGGATAACCGGCCCAAGGTCCATATTTCTGAAGACCAATTGCTGCCCATAAATGACCAACTGGCATTCCGGGCCGATTCGGAGCCGTTGAAAGAAATCTACGACCAGGGCAACATGGCAATCATTCACGGAATCGGGTTTGAAAATTCACCCCGATCGCACTTTCGTGCCATGGACATCTGGCATACCTGCGAGCCGGATTCCATCGGTGTTAACGGCTGGCTCGCCAAGGTCGTCCGGGACCTGGATCCTGGCGGCGAGAACGTGCTGAAGGGAGTTAACCTGGGCCAGGGCTTGCCTCGGGCACTGGCCATGAAGGGCGTTCCTGTTACTTCTGTCAACCACCTTCCTTCATACGGTGTACTCTCATCAAATCCGGGAATCGCCTCCGAGCAAGATCGGGTCCAGTTGTTGGAGACCTTTGCCCGCATGTACTCTCCCCTCATCGGCGCCGGACCGACCATGGAATATCTGGGACAGGCAGGACGGGATGCGCTGCGAGGAGCCGACATCATCCGGGTTGCTCCCGAAACCTATTCTTCAAACGTAGAGTACGCCAATAATCCCATCGCGAGGCGCCTCAGAGACGTGGCCCAGGTGCATCTGGCCGGCCTGGGCACCCAGGTCTTTTACACCTCCCACGGGCCCTTCGACACCCACTATGATCAGCTGGGACCACATGAAAAACTTTGGACGGAAATTTCCGTTGCCATACGCGACTTCTTCTCCGACCTGCGTGAGCACGACGCCTCAGACGAGGTGGTTATCATGTTGTTCAGCGAGTTTGGGCGCCGAGTCCGCGATAATGGCACTGGTACCGACCACGGAGCGGCCGGGGTAGCGTTCGCCATTGGCGACCGGGTGAATGGTGGAATGTACGGGACCTATCCGTCGCTGAAACCGGGGGATCTCACTCAGGGAGACCTGGAACCCAACTATGATTTCCGTGGCTTCTACTCCACTTTGGCGGAAAAGTGGCTGGGACTCGACCCTGTACCCATCGTCGGTGGGCACTTCGAGCAAATGTCCTTCGTGTAGCTTTAGGATCCCAAAACAGTTCGCGGGAGAGGAGATATGCTGACCACCGTCGCCGCCGGCCGGGTGTATGACTACAGCTACTGCATAGGCATGTACAGTCAGGCCGGCTGGGGATTTTGGGCTCCCCAAGATTTCGTCCTGGGACCGAACGGTCGCATTTATGTGTTGAGCCGTGGTGTGGAACAATTGGGGCAGCGTGTCACCAAGATCAACTTTGACCACGAGTTTCAAGGACAGTTCGGCTCCGGCGGCGAGGAAGACGGGCGCTTCGTTTGGCCCCGTTCAATTGATTTGGACCGTACCGGCCGAGTGTTCCTTTCGGACGAGTATCTCAACCGGGTGACCATTTACGGTGAAGAGGGTAGTTATCGATATCACTGGGGCAGGTCCGGCAGCGGAGACGGGGAGCTAAACGGACCGTCAGGAATTGCTTTCGACTCCCAGGGGACCGTTTGGGTGGTGGACAGCTTGAATCACCGGGTGCAGAGTTTCAGCCAGATCGGTGAGTTTCAGTCCAAATTCGGGAAGCGAGGTGGCGGTGACGGAGATCTGGAGATGCCATGGGGCATCTGCATCGACCGTCAGGACAACATCTACGTCGCGGATTGGGGAAATAACCGGGTGCAAAAATTCGCCCCTACTGGAGAGTTGCTCGTTAAGTTCGAAGGCTCCAGCACCGGGGTGGGTTCGCTCAAAGGGCCATCCGGTGTGGCTGTGGACTCAGACGGAGATGTGTACGTAACTGACTGGGGGAACCACCGAGTCCAGATCTACGCCGCCGACGGCCAATATATTACGGCGCTGGTCGGTGACGCCCAGGAGCCTTCGCCATGGGCCCAGACCTACATCGACGCCAATCCGGATATCATCAAAGCCAGGCGGCGGACAGATCTGGAGCCTGAATGGCGGTTCCGGCGGCCAGTGGCTGTCAACGTTGACGCAGACAACCGGATCATAGTTTTGGAGTCCTACCATCACCGGCTTCAAATCTACAACAAGCTGAAGGATTACGAGGAACACCCAATAAACTTGTAGGCGCGTGGCCGTCTCCACATATTTGCCCGTTGCCGGTCACTTTGCCATTTCAGCCCACCTAACTGGACAAAATCAAGCACTTTAGTGTAACCGGACAGAGTTGAGGGGCAATGGGCAACCGGCGGGTTTCCAGGAAGGGGTTGAGGCCCCCCTGGCCCGCCAGGTGCCGAAGAGGGACGCCAGGGTTATTTTGCTGCCGCTGCCGCCAGGGGAGCCGTCGACGCCGCCTACGATGTCAGCGATGCCGCCGGCGACGCAGTGCGAAACGCCGTTACCGGAACCATCGACGGCGTGCGCGTCACGGTCGACTCCGCTTACGGGCAAACCAACAACGAGAGCGACTGCCCGTAGTCTCAGAGTCCACCCTTCGATCGCAGGACGCCGGCTCTGGGCCGGCGTTTCGTTTGATTAAGGAGTAAGATCACGCGCTGATTCGATTGAGTGCCGGTGCCCATCGAGTGGCTGTACCTTAAGAATCTGCCCTCCAACGCAGCCTTGCTCCAACCTCTGCAAATCCCACGCGTCGGTAGGACTGGATCTGCCGCTCACCTTGATACGGCTCGCCCAACTCCACCGTATGGCATCCATTTGCCACCGCGTGACGAAGCGCGAATCTCAAGACGTCCACGCCGGTTCCCGTGCTGCGCCAATCGGGCTCCACGAACATCTCTTGAGTAATCGCGTACCGGCCCCGCGTGCGCATCGCCTGTAGAAATGAAACCGCGCACACCGCGATGGCCCGTCCCTCCGATTCGCCCAACGCCACAAAGCCGGCCTCCGTGCCGACTGCGAGTCTCCCAAACACCAGGGAACATCACGTCGGCAGGTGGCGGCGTCCCTCCCAGCTCGGTGAGTAACCTGCCCGCCAGTTCCACCACAACATCCCGGTCTGCCTCTGCCGCGATCTTGATGTTCGTCAATGTGTCGTCATCCTTGGCGATGCGACGCAGT
This sequence comes from Dehalococcoidia bacterium, assembly GCA_963668585.1. Classification (GTDB taxonomy): domain Bacteria; phylum Chloroflexota; class Dehalococcoidia; order Lucifugimonadales; family UBA3495; genus Bin87. Next base: position 3,691,255 of record OY764869.1, read on the forward strand.
ATCAGCCTGAGCCGTCCTACGGAACTCTGGTTCGTTATCGCCTGTCCGTCAGATTGTCACGGATCCGTTCTTCCTGTGCCTCAATCTCAGGAGTCATCACGTCGCCGAAATCTTCCATCACGTACAACGGACGAATCTCGATCTCACTCGGCCCCGGCATCGGGTTCGGACAGAGTCTCACCCACTCCAGAGCCTCCTCCATGTCCTTCACTTCCCACAGCCAGTAACCGGCAACCAGCTCGCCCACCGCCGGGAACGGCCCGTCCACTACCGTTCGGTCAGCTCCATCGAATCTGACGCGGTGGCCTTCCGATGACGGCTTGAGTCCTTCCCCGGCTAGCATGATGCCAGCTTCCGCCAACGCCTCGTTGAACTCCATCATCGCCTCCAGGAGTTCCGTCGAGGGCATGAGACCGGCCTCGCTGTCATCCGTCGCTTTCACCAACACCATTACGCGCATCGCATTTTCTCCTGATTCCATCAGGCGCAGCCCAAGTGCCTATCCTTTCGGTAACGATATCCGAGCCTGCGATCCGGCGCCGGGCCGCATAGCAGGGCATTGTATTCAGGGACCGATTAATGCGGTCCATCCGCCCGAATCCATGAAGCGCATTATTGCCATCATCCGCACCCACTTGTATCGGATAAGCTCTTGACGTTGCTCAAAGTTCGTTGCCACGCCTCGTCAAAATTGGCCTTGTATTCCTCGCGGGTGTCCACTCGTACCGTCGCCTCGGTCCATCGTCAGCCTCTCTGAGTTTGTACGCCTCACGGCTGCCTACCCACAGACGGGGGCTAAGTAGAGTCCCAGGCAGTGGTGTAACAGGAACTGGGTAGCAAGAAGAGAGCCACCGCGTCATCCTTATCGGAACAACAACAAACCCGATGCGGGAGGAACGCGATGGCCAAGAACAGCATGGACCTTTTGGAACTGTTGCGCAAACGCGGCATGGACGGCGACGTGGACTTTCTGCGGGAAGCCCTGCAGGTGCTGGTGGAGGGCATCATGGAAGCTGAGGTGTCGGCGCAGATTGGCGCCCAGCTTGGGGAACGCAACCCGGAGCGCGTTACTCACCGGAACGGCTATCGCAGCCGAGATTGGGACACCCGGGTGGGGACGATGGAATTGCGCATCCCCAAGATCCGGGAGGGCAGTTATATTCCCAGCCTGCTGGAACCCAGGCGACGCAGCGAGAAGGCGCTGTTGAGCGTTGTTCAGCAGGCCTACGTGGAGGGTGTTTCCACCAGGAGGGTGGACGATCTGGTCAAGTCCCTGGGCTGTGATGGCATCTCCAAGAGTCCGGTGTCGCGCATCGGCCGGGACCTGGACCAGGTGGTGGAGACTTTCCTGGGACGGCCCCTGGACAGCGGCGCCTACCCCTACGTGTGTCTGGACGCTTTGACCCAGAGGGTCAGAGAGGGTGGTCGAATCGTGAACGTCAGCGTGGTGGTGGCCACCGGCGTGAATGCCCAGGGCCAGCGGGAGAATTTGGGCATAGATGTGGGCGCCGGCGAGGACGGCGCCTTCTGGCTGGCGTTCCTGCGCTCCCTGAACGCCCGGGGCCTCAGTGGGGTGGAGTTGGTCATCTCAGATGCTCACCAGGGCCTGAAGCAGGCCATCGCCACCGTGTTTGCCGGAGCCGGTTGGCAACGATGTCGCACCCACTTCATGGCCAACCTGCTGACCCGGGTGCCCAAACGGTCCCAACCCGGCGTGGCCGCCATGGTGAGCACCATCTACAAGCAACTCTCACCGGAGGATGTCCACGCCCAAGCCAACCGGGTGGTCGCCCAGCTCAGAGAACACTTCCCCCAGGCGGCCCAGTTGCTGGCAGATGCCTTGACCGACATCCTGGCCTTCACCGCCTTCCCGGTGTCTCACTGGCAGAAACTCTGGTCCAATAACCCACTGGAGCGTCTGAACAGGGAGATCCGCCGCCGCACCGATGTGGTGGGCATCTTCCCCAACCGAGCGGCGACCCGCCGTCTGGTGGGCGCGGTGCTGGCCGAGCAGCATGACGAGTGGGCTGAGGCCCGACGCTACCTCACCTTCATCGAGGGTCTCCACACCGAGACCTTACCGGCCAACAACGTCCTGGAGGCCGCAGCCTGAACCACATCACCAAGGATGACGCTTATCCCACCACATGACGGGACGTAACCCAGAGAAACCGATTTGCTCTGGTGGCCAACGGGATCAACGGAAGGAAGGTACGTGACCAAAAGTGATAAATGGTACGTCGCATACGGGTTCAACTACTTATCATACACAGGTTTTGGTACCCCTGGAGGGACTCGAACCCCCGACGCGCGACTTAGGACGCCGCCGCTCTGTCCAACTGAGCTACAGGGGCAGGCCAATGAAATTGGTGGAGATAGCGGGGCTCGAACCCGCAACCTCGGCATTGCGAACGCCGCGCTCTCCCAGTTGAGCTATATCCCCACGCTGGTCACCGCGCCGCCGACGGCGACGCTCCGACCCTGCATTCATCGTAGCCAACTGGGGCCCCAACTGTCAAGAAAACCTCCCCAACATCGGCAGCGGTTATGCCCACTGGCCAGTATGGGGACCGTTCCGCCGAACGCCGGACAGGTTGTGCGCAAGCCGCTGGTTGGCTGTGTGCATATTGCTGCTCCGGTAACGCGGCCATCAAATCGCATGTCCACATTGGGAGCGACCTTCGTGCCGTAGAACCGACACTCGCATGAGATATGACGTCCTGATGCATTGAATGATGAATTATGCGGACGCAATCCCTTACATAATGTCCATTTCCGCAATTAATGTGCCAAATATCATTGGTCGATCCTAATATGACGCCATCGAGTACGATTTCCGCAATGCGGGGTTTCAATTTCGATAAGGCGCGTGAAGTGGGGACCATACCTTCCGTTCGATCGAAAGACGTTTCCTCGCACAGGCCAGGTTGTATCACAGCCGATCAAAATACGCGAGGAGGTAGGAACCTACCGCGCAGGCCCGATCCAAATCCCACATTGATCGCAGCGGTGTTCTCAACAGTTTCAGCCTCGGTGAAGGTCCTTTCCACATTGGGCCATTTGGCGACCAATTTACGGTTCCTGGCTCGGAGCATGAAATTGGAGAGGTCGTTTTTCCCAACGGATTAAATTGATGAGACAACTGCCCAGGGGAGAAAGTTGATCATGCCATGGCATCTTCCGAATTCGCAGAAACGACCTGGCAAACCCACCCTGAATTGCAGGTTGACCACCTGTATCATCGCAATATTTTTGATCGTCAGCGCCACTGTCGCAATACAATCTGCCCAGGCGTCCGACCAAATATCACTTTCACTCAGCAGTCAGGATCTTCACCCGGCCGGCGTGCCGCTCCTGGAACCGGGTATGCTTCCAATGTCTGGGATCCCGTGCGGCGTCTCCAGCGACATCGAATTGAACTGCAACGATGGCAGCGCGCCGATAGGTATCAGCCCCAACGATAAATCGTCCGCAGACGACGGCGGAACTGCCGCCCAATACATCGCCGCCGACCGTCACGTCGCCCATGGCAGCGGGGGTGTTTCCACTCCCAATGAAGTGGCCCGGATGGCAGTTGTCAACCGCAGCCCCGGTGATCCGTACATCGTCGACAACGGCGTGCAGATGTACGAAGTGAGCCACGGCGAGGCCGGAGGGTGGCGCACCCGCGCCGCGAGCGACGATACCTACGGCAACGGGGAACTCATCGTGGTTGCGGTGAAGTTCAACGAGCGCATGGTCCTCAGCGACTCGCCCACATTCCGAATCAGAATCGGTTCAGGCAACAGGGACCTCCCGCAGATCTCCACCAGAAACGATGGGAAAACAATACTGTTTGGCACTCTGATCCGGCCCCAGGATCGGGATTCTGACGGGATCTGGATTGGCGACAACGACGCAACCTTGGCCCACAACCCGGCCGGTTCCTTCCAAAGTGTCGCGGATTCGGAGGGCGTCCAACGCGACGCTGACCTGGCTCACGACAGCGTCGGCACCCTGTCCGACCACAAGGTGAACGGGAGGGCGACTCGCCCGCTCCTGAGAAGCGCGAGCATATCTTCGGCGCCCCAGCATGGGGACTTCTACGTGCGCGGGGAATCGGTCCGGTTGTCGGCTCGATTCGACCGCCCGGTAGTCGTCACCGGCCGAACGCAGGCGACCCTGAAGGTTGAAGTTCTGGGAGCAAACTCCGATCGTTTGGCCAACTACGTTGAGGGCAGCGGGGGCTCCACCCTGGTCTATGAGCACTTCGTTTCGCTGTTGGAAAACGACAGCAGCGGCATCGTCATCCCCAGGAATACTCTCGCCGAGAACGGCAACCTCGCTTCCGGTGTCAACGGCGGAGGATCCATCGTCGGACAGCAGGGCGGACTGATTGCCGATCTGAGCAGTCGACCGCGTGGCCCATTGTCTGCCCACAAGGTGGACGCCAGGTTTACCGCTGTGCCCGAAATCATGGCCGGTATCCAGTGGGGTTGGGAACAAAACACTCCTCACAGCGATTCGCTGACCATGGACTTCAACATCAATGAAGACCCCGGCCACTTTTCGGAAACCAGCGTTCTCGTCCTGGCGTTGAACTGGGGACACATCCGTGATGTACGCTTCGCGGTAGGCCTGCGCACCGATGTGGACAAACCCGGGACCGATGGATCCCAGGGCAAGGGTGTGATCTTCAATCGTTGGGGTACGTCCGACACCGAAACGTACGCGCGGCCCGCCGATGGGGGTTGGGTCGAAAACGGCGATTTCGGCGGACCTTTCATCAGCGTGAGGAAAACCTTCGACTGGGGTGAAGGCGATTACTCGCTGCGAATAGCCCAGGATGGCGCTGACGATTCCGACGGGCGCTGGTACGGCTTCTGGATCAAGGACGAGTCCACCAACGCAGAAACCCATATGGGCTCCCTGAAGTTCCCGTTGTCGGAAGGAGACGCACCGCAGATTCGGGCGCGCAGCCTTGGTCTTGGCGCGTTGATTGCCATACTTGGGGATGCGCCTGTGAAGCCTCACGAAATACCGGTATTCGAGGCCGCCCTGGCCCTGCCGGACGCGGACGGCGGCGCCCTCCCCAACTCGGCTGCCGTCGACTACTCCCAATTGAACGGCGTCATGACGAATTCGAACGTGAGTTACGATTCAGACACCGGAAAGATCACCCTGCGTGTGGGAGGCGCCACCAACCGGAGAACGTCCATCGGCACCACTCTCACTGGACTGACGACCCCACAACTGACCGCCGTTGTCCAGGATGTCCCGGAATCCCACGACGGATCGTCCTCGTTCACCTTCCGGTTGGCGTTCAGCGAGGAGTTGGATCCAGACTTCAGCTACAGGACCCTGCGGGACAGCGCTTTCACAGTTGCCGGAGGCGACGTGACCAAAGCGCGACGACTGGCCCACCCCAGCAATATCAGGTGGGAGATCACGGTGGCGCCGGATTCCAACGACGACATCACCATTGTCCTGCACGTTCCAGAGTATTGCGGAGCCACGGGCGCGATCTGCACCGGTGACGGCAGAAAGTTGTCGGAATCGGTCACGCTCACCGTCTCCGGCCCGACCTCCTGAGACCGGGATACCGTGATATCCGGACATACTCTGTTGGGTTCGAATATCACGCCTCAAAATCAACATTTGTAAGGCGCCGTCGCACCGGTTGGTTCGCTACCAATATGTGCAGCGGCGCCCTTTTCCAATCCTGGGCAGCCTTTCAATCAGGACACCACGCGCACCCGGTGGTTGTTGCTGTCGGCGACGTAAATCGCGCCGTTGGCGGCGATGCCGCAGCCGTGAGGCCGATCCATGCCCGCTTCGGCTGCCGGCCCGCCGTCTCCGTCGCCGCCCAGGTGTCCGCCGGCGATGGTGGTGACAATCCCCGTGTTGGCATCGATGCGGCGAATGGCATGGTTCTCAGTGTCCACCACGATGATGTTGTCGTTGGCGTCGCAGCGCAGCGCCTTGGGCGAGCCCCAGGTTGCGGCCAGCGCCGGCCCGCCGTCGCCGGTGTAGCCCCGTTCGGCATCGGTTCCGGCCACCGTGCCCATGATCCCACCGGCCGTCACTATCCGCACGCCGTTGCCCTCGCGCTCGGCTATGAACGTGTTGCCGCGGCTGTCCATGCACACGGCCCGCGCGCCAAGGATGCTGGCCTGGGTCGCCGGCATTCCGTCGCCTCCGCGAGTTTTTTCGCCGTTGCCGGCGAACGTGTTGATGTTCCCCGACGCCAGGTCCAGGCGTCGGATCCGCTGGTCCTGAATGTCCGCGATCAGCAGGCCGCCGCGACCGTCCAGGAAGCAGTCGTTGGGCTCCCTCAGTTGCGCTTGATTGCCCGGGCCGCCGTCACCCGAATAACCCGGCTCGCCGGTTCCGGCAACCGTGGTGATAACACCCGTGGCCCCGTCCACCTTCCGCACCGCAGCGTTGAGCCGGTCAACGACGTAGATGCTCCCGTCAGCGTCAACCTCCAGCGAGTAAGGTTCATACATCGTGGCCTCAGTGGCGCGCCCGCCGTCCCCGGTGTACCCCTGCTCTCCGTTGCCGGCAACGGTGGTAACGATGCCGGTAGCCGCGTCAATCCGCCGCACAATGTGATTGCGCGCTACGCAGAAAAACAGGTTTCCCTGGGTGTCAAAGGCGCACAGGAACGGTTCGCGCAGGGTGGCTTCCGCGGCTGGTCCGCCGTCGCCGGTGTAGCCGGACTCGCCGGTTCCGGCAACGGTGCGGATGGTGAGGGCGTTGTTCTCGGTGGTCATATCAGTCTCCGGCGTCATGGTGAAGGGTGTTGCCGACCACTATATCAGCGGCGCCCCTTGCCGCGTCACCTCTACGACACGCCGATGGTGAACCGACACGCGCCCCGTCGCCCGATTATGCCGCGTCGGACAGAGCCGCCTTGATGCTGTTGACGGACTGACGCAGCCGATCGTCAGCGGCCATCGCAGTCCGCGTCCTCTCGACGCCGTGTATGACGGTGCTGTGGCTGCGTCCCGACAGGAATCGGCCGACATTGGTCGGCGTCATGCCAAGTTCCGTGGTCAGCAGGAACATCGCCACCTGCCGGGCCCGCGCAACCGGCGCGGTGCGCCCTCGCCCCAGTATCTGTTCCACGCTGACCTGGAAGTGCGTCGCCACCTCCTCCAGCGTCTGCTGCGGCGTGATCTCAGCCCTCGGATCCGGCCCGGCGATGGCATCCAGTTGGTGCGCCACCGATTCCGGAGTCAACGGAGCGTTCATCAACTCGGCCATGGCGACGATGCGATTGAACGCTCCGCGCAGTTGGCGAATGTTGCGGCTGACCCGTTGGGCAATTGCCGCCAGCACGCCGTCCGGTGTGTGCAGTCTCTGCGCGGCAGCCCAGGAGCGCAGAATCGCCAGCCGCATTTCCAGAGAGGGAGGCTGGATGTCAGCCAGCAATCCCCACTGAAACCGGGACCGCAGCCGTTCTTCCAATGGGGAGATGGTGTGCGGAGCGCGGTCGCTGGTCAGCACGATGCGCGCGCCGGCCTGGTGTAGATCGTTGAACGTGTGGAACAGGCTTTCCTGGGTCTGTTCCTTGCCGGCCAGAAATTGCACGTCGTCCATGAGCAGCAGATCGAGGCCCCGGTAGCGGTCGCGGAATTCCCGCATCGCGCGCGCGCGAATGGCGGACACGAACTCATTGGTGAACTGCTCCGATGTAACGTACAGAACCGACCGCTTCTGCTGCAACGCCTGGTTGCCCACCGCGTGCAGCAGGTGGGTTTTGCCCATGCCGGGGCCGGCATAGATGAACAGCGGGTTGTATCCATGGTGCGTGTCGCCCTTGGCAGATCCCCGGGGCGAGTCGGCGAGGGCGCGGCAAGCGTGGTATGCCAACTGGTTGCTCTGTCCCACCACAAAGTTGTCAAACGTGTAGCGGGGATCGCAGGTGGCCGCGTTGACGGCATTCCAGTCGTATTCTCCGGAACCCAAGTCGTGACGTCCGAGGTCATAGTTTTCCGGAATCCGCGACGCTGGACGGGCGGGCGCCGCGCTGATCGCGTGGACGGTTGTGCGTCCCGCCTCCGGAGATTCCGCGTCGGTCGGAGCCACCGACGGCATGGCCCGATAGCGCACGGCAGCCTCGCTGCCCACGGTCTTGGTCAGCGCCTCACCCGCCATCGCCTGGTGCAGCGGCAACTCCAGCCACGACACTGCGAACGAACTGGCGGCCGCCACCACCAGGTCACCGCCATCCCAACTATGCCCGATGCAGGGCCGCAGGAACGTGTTGAAATGCTCCTTGGGCACCTCCAGTTGCAGACGCCCCAGCACGGTTTGCCAAACTGATGCGGGATCGGAATATTCGGGCATGGTCGATTGACTCCAGCGTTGTATTGGAGTCTATGTTAGTGGCCTCATTCACGGCGCCGCTAGGGGGCGTCTTAGATATCACGTTCCGCCTTGATCTATAAAAAGACCCAATAGCATCCAAACTTTTAAAAATTATATGCCCGGCAATCTTATCGGTGGCTCGGCCGGCGCAACCCGGCAAGATGCGCCCCATTGTCTGCGGACGACGCGCCGGCGGTCCCCGACGTCTCCCCCGGGCGCGGGACAACAACATCTGGTATTTAGCATCGCCGGGATCATCCGGGCTGCCGTTTAGCGTTAGATTACCGGGCTGCAAAGCCTGCCAAAACGCATTCGCTCGCGTAGCCGTTCAGAGTTCGTGGTCATCATCGCCATGAAGCCGCCGTTCATGTGGAAGCAGCAACCCAGAAAGCCTGAGTACCGCAACGTGGGGCAGAACAACGGTACCCTGGATACCGGCTTTCCCCGGTATGACGGGTTTGCCGCGACGGAGGCGCTTCAACTCCGAGCCGTTGCTCGCTGGCAACCGAAATCGAACCGCCCAGGCGTGTACACCCTATGGTTTCACCGCTCCGATAATATATTCCGTATGCATTCGGCGCTCTATTCCAGCGGGCGATTCGTCAGCCGGAGAGCGCGTGCGGGCCGGCATCATGCGACGGTCGCGGTCCAGCGCTCGCGGCGCAACCCCCACCACTTCAAGGCCGACACCGGCGGCAATGTCCGCGAGGCATTGGTGCGTGGGCACCAGGACTCCCCGCATCACCGAGGGACCAACCACAATGATGGCCGCGCCGCCAGACCTGAGGACCCGCGCCATCTCTCTGATGGCAGCGGACATATCTCGGAAATATCTATCCAGCACCCGGGACTTGGGCCGGTCTTGGGCGGACAGCGCTTCCACCACCCTTTGGACCGAATCCGGCAGCGGCCTGTCCGCAAGCCCGTTCCCGAGCGCGTCGTGCTGCCGGTCCGAGCCGATGTAGCGTCCCCGCAACTCGGAGAGGCGTGGTATCGGATCCCCAAGCCATGCCAGCGAGAATTTGTGGGCGCGCATATAGTCCAGCGCGTTGGCGTAGGGCGGCGACGTCACAACCAGGGTGGCGCTCCCCGATTGAATCGGCAGACGCCGTGAGTCGCCGGCCACTATGCTGCGAGACCCCACGGCATCCCCATCAACCGCCGCATGAGCCCGGGCGGCGCGATGCAGCAGGTTTTCAAATACGCCCAGCGCCTGACGAGGCTGCTTGTCCGCCACCCGGTGCGGACGCGTGTGCGCCAGGTCCCTGGCACGGGAAACCCCGCCCGACTTGGTGACTATGGTGGACGAAAACACGACCTCCAGCAGGTTGCGCAGTTCAGGGTCGGGTTCGGTTCGCACCGACAATATCAGCGACGCCAGTTCCCGCTGGGTATCCTGGAAAAACCAGTAATCCAGGAATCGCAACGTGGCGTCGTCCATCCCCCCGCGCACTACGGCCAGCGGGTCCGCCGGATGGCTGCGCCCCGAGTGCAAGCCGATGGCGCGGTTCAGCGCATCCTCGCCGGCTACCCTGATGGCTTCCGGGTCCAGCCGGGCAGTACGGGCCGCGCTCTGCCGGCGCGCCAACGGGTCCAGGTCAACTCCCACCACCGACCGCCCCGCCAGCCAGCCTTCCAGCAGCGTCGCGCCGGAGCCGCACATCGGGTCCAGCACCACGTCCCCGGGTTGGGTGAGGCCTTTTACAAAATACCCGGCCAACCCATAGGGAAACCGAGCGGCGAAGGGATGCAGCGCGTGCAACGGATGAGCCGACCGCACCGGCGACTGAAAGGCCAGGTCGCCATCGAGAAGGCCGGCAAGGTTATCGCCAGTGGTGAAGGTAGTTGTCAAACTTGTTCACGGTCAATTGTATTTGGCCCGAGGAACGAACTCGGTACCGAGTGATGCTACCATACCCGGCATGAAGGGATTGCCAGTGACCGAAAACCTTACTTTCCAGCCTCTCACACCCGATTTGATGGACGACTTCGGCACAGTGCTGCGCGGCAACTTGGGCTCCGGTTGCTGGTGCATGTTCCCACGCCTTACCGAGCGTGGAACCCTGGCTCTCCCGGGCGAAGGGTCGGTGAGCCGACGCCGCCGCGAAGCAATGACCGAGTTGGCCAGGCAGGAACCCGCTCCCGGCCTGCTGGCATTCGACGGCGATGAACCCGCGGGGTGGATAGCCGTCGCTCCTCGCAATGAACTGAACCGTGTCGACCGTTCTCGCGCAACCCCACGGGTTGATGACGTGGACGTGTGGGTGATTCCCTGCGTAACCGTCCGCAAAGGCTGGCGCGGTCAAGGCATCGCGGTGGCGCTGATCCGTGAGGCGGTGCGGTATGCGGCCCGCCACGGCGCTCCCGCCGTCGAGGCGTACCCACGGGCCGACGGCGAACGCACCGGCGACGACAACGCCTATTTCGGTACTGAGCCGATGTTCGCGCGCGCCGGATTCGGCCTGATACGCGACCCATTGGCTAACCGACCCCGCAACTGGGTCTCCCGCCTGGTGATGAGGTACGACTTGCGCCAGAGGTGAAGGGTTTTAGTCGGCCGGCTCCGGCGCGGCAGCGCCACCGCGAGCCGCTCTGGTCTGTCGAGCAGCGTCTCGCTCTTGCAGCAATTGCAGGCGCTTGGGGAGCCGCGGGCGCGGCAGGAACCAGTATCCGATGGCAGCGGCGATGTACAGCACCACCAGTGGGAACAGCGCCCAGTAGAAACTGTTGGTGTAGTCGTACACCGCGCCCATCCACATGGCCGTCCACATCGAGGCCAGTTGGTCGGGCAGGTGCTGCCAGCCGCGCAGCGTCGCATAGGCGCGCCGGCCGAAGAAATCGCCCATGAGCGCCCAGTTCAACGGGTTGGCGCTCTCGGCAAAGGCGAGGAGCATGACGAATACCACCACCTGCCACATTTCTCCGCTCTGGGTGATCAGCGAACCCAACGCCATCGCGCCCGATACCATGCATGCCGCGCTCAGCTTGCGCCGGTCCACCCGGTCGCCGAGCCATCCGACGCACGGGTTGAACACCATATTCAAGAATGAAAACCCGCTGACAAATGCGGCCGCGATGATGATGTATCGTTGTCCTTGATCTGAGGTAGGATCCACCGGCACCCCGGCTTCCATGAACCAGATGATCAACGGGGCCATCAGGAACGACGCGCCGGCGTGGACAATGTTGCGGAACCCGGTCGCCATCACCAGCAGCCAATAGGATGGCGTGCGCATCGCTTCGCCGGCCAGGAAATCGGTGTCTCCGACCTGACTCGCTCGGCGGTGCTGCAGTCGGGTTTGGCCGGCGTAGGTCTCGGTTGCCGACTCCGGAGGGTCCCCGTCCGGCAATAGGCCCATATCCTCAGGCGCGCGCCGCAGGAAGTACGACAACGGAATCACCACCGCCAGGATGGAGAAACCCAGGATGGTGCATGCGTCCCGCCATCCCACCACGAAAATCAACAGGCCCACCAGGTATGCGGACGCTCCGCCCAGCCCGTTGCCCATGCTCACCACTGACATCGCCAGCCCGCGCCGGCGGCGGAACCAGTTGTTCACCGCCGCGATGGACGCATTGTTGTAGCCGGAGCGGAACCCCACCGACAGGAACACCACGAACACGGCCAGGAACCACCAGAAATTGGTGGTGCGGGCCAGCAGGATGAATCCCAGGCCCGACATCAACCCGCCGAATGCGAGCATTATGCGCGGCCCGAATCGGTCGGTGCAGTAGCCCATCAACGGCCCCTGCACGCCGCCCATGAACCGGCCCAGACCCTCGGCCAGTCCCAGCATCGTGCGGCTTTGGGGACTGAACCCGAACACGCTTTGCGGGAACATGATGCCGTTCTCGATGGGAACGTACAGCACTGTGAAACCCCGGTTGAAGCTGCCGTGCTTCATACCATCGGCGACCAGGCTGACCAGGACAATCCACCAACCGTAGAAGATATTGGGCCGACGCAGGCGCATCAGTACACCACCTGCTCATCGACGAGCCTGGCAATGCCAACCTCATCCATCCCCAGCAACTCCGAAAGCACGTAATCGTTGTGCTGACCCAACAGCGGCGCCGGACTCCGGACGCTGCCGGGCGTCCTGCTGAAACGCCACGGCACCCCGTACAGCATCTCCGCGCCCGCGTGCGGATGGTCGATCTCGGCGTAAGTATCGCGCTGGTTCAGATGCGGGTCGGCGAACTGGTCCGCGATGTTCATCACCGGCATAGCGGCGACACCTGCCTCTTGCAGCGCCGCCGTCGCCTCCTGGGGCGACTTCCTGCGCGTCCAGCCCGACACTATTTCATCCAAGGCCCGGCGATTGGCCCAACGCGATGCCGAATCCCGGAACCGCGCGTCCGAATGCAACCCGCCGTCTCCCAGGACGCCGAGCAGCGCGTCCCACTCTTCGTCATCTCGGACGGCGACTGACACCCAGGCGTCTTCGCCGGCGCTCGGGTAGTTGTTGTGCGGCGCATAATCAGCGTTCTCGTTGCCAACCGGCGCCGGAATCTCGCCCGTCATCTGGTATTGCAGCATCGGAACGCCCAGCAGCGCCGCGGTTCCCTCAAGGTGCGCGGCCTCAACGTACTGTCCACAGCCGGTGTTGTTGCGGTGGCTCAGGGCCGCCGCAACCCCCAGCGCGGCGCATAAAGCCGCCACCGTGTCGCTCCAGGCCGCCTGCAATTCTCCCACCAGCGGTTCACCCTCCTCCGGTGGATAACCCACCAGGCTCATCATACCCGACATGGCCTGTATGATGGGCGCATAGGCGACCATGTCGCGCAACGGGCCGGTATCCCCGAAGGCCGGCATGGCGGCGACGATGATGTCCGGCTTGACCTCGCGCAGGCTGTCGTAGTCCATGCCCAGGCGTTGCAGCACCCCGGGCGAGAAGTTGGACAGCACCACGTCGCTCACCGACGCCAGTCTCCGAAGGATGTCGCGGCCGTCTTCGGTGCGCAGATTCAGGGTCACGCTGAGCTTGTTGCGGTTCAACCCGTGGAAAACGGGCTGCAACTCCGGCCAGATTCCCCGGTCGCCTCCGTCCAGGTCTTCACCAACCATGGGGCGGCCCAGACGCATCCCGTCCATGCGGGCGCGGCTTTCAACCTTGATGACCTCAGCCCCCATATCGGCCAGCAACTGCCCGGCCATCGGCCCTGCCCACGCCGAACCCAGGTCAACGATCCGAACATCCTGCAACGCCAGAATCGACTGCCGCCCCAAAGCGTCGCGGCCAACCCCGTTTCGGACAGGATCGGGAGATCCCGTCCGAAGTGCGTCAAACACTTCGGAATTGTGCTCACCCAACGCCGGCGCCGGCCGCGTCAGTCTGAGCGGTGAGCCATGCAGACGCACCGGCGGGCCCGGATAACGGAACCGGCCTGCCTTCGGGTGATCAACCTCCCGAAACCAGTCCCGCGCCAGCAATTGCGGTGATTCCAGCGCCTCATCCATGGTCAACACCGGCGCGCAGGGAATCCGGTTTTCCAGGCACAGTTGCAGTATCTCCTCCTTGCTGTGTTCCATGAACCAGGGGGCGATCAGGCCCTCAGCCTCTTCAGGATATTGGTCGCTCATGGCCCGCCGGTTCCGGTAGCGTGGGTTCTCCGTCCATTCGGGATTTCCCAGCAGGTCAAGGAACCGCTGGTACTGCTCCAATTGAGGAGCGTCAATGCAGACGTAACCGTCCCGGCATGGCAGCACGCAGTTGGGGAACAGTCCCAGGCGCATCCGGTTCCCCGACCGAGACCCGGCGATGCCCCGGTAGATGAACGTCGGCAGATGATACCCCGTCAGCAGCGTCGCGATGATGCCCGAATCGGCGACGTCTATGTACTGCCCGACGCTTCCGCAGCCCGCCGCTCTCCCGGACTCGCGGGCCAGCAACCCGACTATCGCGGCGAAAGCGCCGCCCAATCCGGCCAGGTATCCCGCCTGTTGGTCGGGGGTTGTCAGCGGTTCCCGGTGGGTGTGGCCGGTGCCGAAACTCATGCCGCTGAGGGCATTCACCTGCAGGTCATACCCGGCGTACCGCTTATACTCCCCTTCCCGTCCGTACGGAGAGATTGACACCGCAATCAGGTGCGGGTGTTTCTCCGTCAGATGCTCGGATGTGATTCCCGTTTGTCCCAACAGGCCGTAGGGTTGATTTTCCACGAAGATATCGGCCGCGGCCAGCAGGTCGTGCAGTTTGCCGACTCCCTCGCCTGTGGACGCGTCAAGCGTGACGCTGCGTTTGCCCCCATTGGCGAACAGAAAAGTCCCGCTGTGTTCTGCGTGGGGCGTGTTGTCGGGAAAAGGCCCACGGCGCCGCGAAGGGTCGCCGGCGGTCGGCTCGACCTTGATGACGTCCGCGCCCAGTTCCGCGAGTATTTTGGCGCAGAATGGTGCGGATGCCATCTCGCCCCACTCAACGACGCGAACGCCCTCCAGTGGAGCAGAGGGCGAAGCGGGCTCGGTCGGCGTTGATGTCCCCGTGTCTGACAATTACTGCCTTGAACGGTCAGGGGTCGGCGGCGCGGTATAACGGCAACCGTCCTCACAGGGCCGGCGCTCCACAATATACGCGGGCCTCACTATCCCATCGCGCAATGAAATTATTGCCGCAGTATAGGCCGGGAACGACGGAGGCGCAAGGCAGCGACCACCCGTCGCCGGGCCTTTCGATTGTCAGTGGCGGGTAGGGAATCCGCCCAGGGCGAGCCCCAGGTGGGCCGCTCATGGTGATCCTGTCGAACCACGAGCGGACAGTGCCCGGAGAAACGTCAATGCGCCGCACCTCTCTTTGTGCAGACAATCGAAAGCCTTTTCCACCCGTCGCGCCCAGATTGCCGTCTATCGTCGGCATCGACGCTACTGCGGCGTCCAAATCGCGGACGGACCCGGAACGCGCCGGCATCCGCCACACATTTGCCCATCTCATCATTGCCTCGGCGTGGTTTGGCAACCCCGTGGGCTAGCGAAGGGGCGGGGCGTATATGATGCCGCCGTCACTCCACAGCCGGTTGAGTCCCCGCGGCAGCGTGAAGGACTCGCCCTGTGGTCCCATGTAACGGTCGTATATCTCCCCATAGTTGCCCACCGCCTTGATCACATTGACGGCAAAATCGCGCTGCAATCCCAACTCGTCCTGCCCGAATGTGCCCTCTGTGCCCAGCATACGTCTGATGCGAATGTCATCGCTGTCCCGCATCTCCTCCACGTTGGCCTGGGTGACACCCAACTCCTCGGCATTGATCAGGACATAGAAGACCGTCCTGACCAGCGCGGTCCACAGATCATCGCCCCGAGGGACCATCGGCGCCAGCGGCTCTTTGGAGATGGTCTCGGGCAATATCACATGGGCGTCTGGATCCTCAAAGCCGCTGCGAACGGCAGCCAGTTGAGACTTGTCAATGGTGGTCGCGTCGCACTGTCCCTGCTCATAAGCGTGGTACGTTTCGGACGTTTCCTCGAAACTCAGGGTTTCCAGTTCCATTTTATTCTGACGGAAGTAGTCCGCCAGGTTCAACAGGGTTGTGGTGCCTGCGGCCACGCACACGGTCGAGCCGCTCAGCTCCAGGGCACTGTCCACTCCCAGGTTTTTGCGCACCATGAAACCCTGGCCGTCGTAGAACATGATGACGGTGAAATCGCCCCACTGCGCCTCGCGGGTGGTCGTCCAGGTGGTGGTGCGCGACAGAACATCAATCTCCGCGGCCTGGAGAAGCGGACCCCTCTCGATATATTGGATATGCCGTATTTCCAACGCCTGCGGGTCTCCGAAAATGGCGGCCGCAATCGCCCGGCAGAGATCAATGTCGAACCCGCGCATGTTGCCGTCCGAATCCACAAAGCCGAACCCGGGCAGGTCGATCTGCGTGGCGCAGTCAATCTTGCCTTTGGCTTTCACCGTTTCGATGCGCGAGACGCCGCGGTCAGTGTCGGTAGTGGGATCAACAGTACCGGCGTCGGTGTCGGGTGAGTTGCAACCCATAGCCACGGCAACCAACAGGCACAGAACACCCGGAAAAGCGAAACCTCTAACGAATCGAAATGTACGATTCAGCATCATGTTATCCACTCCGTATTATCACGCACTATTTTCGTGTTGCATCATCAATGAACCCAAAGGAAACCGCGCCTGTATATGCGAACATTCGCAACATTTCAATTATCGAGAAATCTGTTTCTGGCGTCCACAAATGAATCATCTGGTATGCCTGACTATTGATCCGCTTGCCAGTGTTTGCGGTGGCGAAATCGCCCAATTCCATGACCGACAGGGAGCCTGGCCGTGAAGGCGCTCCAGCCGTCCTGGCATCACCGGCATGGTCGCGCGAGACTACCGTCCGTCCTGCTCAAAAAATATGGCGGACCCGATCCGGTCGGGCCCGCCATCCTTAGCGCGTTCGCTGGTTTTGCTACCCGATCGGCCGGCTGGTAACCTCCCGGTCCACCTTCCGCGGGATCCACTGGCCGCGACCCGCCTGCGCGGTTAGTTGGCCGTCCTCCACGGCCACCTGGCCGCGCATGATGGTCATCACTGGCCAGCCCTCGATCTCGAAGTCTTCCCAGATGCTGTAGTCGCTGATGTGGAAGTCGTCCATGGTCAGGCGCTTCTTGATGGACGGGTCAATCAGCGTGATGTCGGCGTCGCTGCCGGGAGCCAGAGCGCCCTTGCGCGGGTAGAGTCCCATGATGCGGGCGCAGTTGGCAGACGTAACGTCCACAAACCGCTGCAGCGACATCCCGCGCTTGGACACCCCCTCGCTATAGGTGATGCCGACGCGCGTTTCTGCGCCGTTGTGGCCGCCGGTAACGTCCCGCACCGTCTTGCCGGCAATTTTCAGGTTCCAGTCGGTGCAGTATTCGTCGGTGGCCATGGTGTGCAGGCCGCCCCACGCGATGCCCTTCCACAGCATGGCGGCATCCTCGGGCGACTTGAGGGACGGGTACGTGTGGTACTTCATCCCGTCCTCTTCCTTGTAGTTGTTGGCGTTGAAGCACGCGTAATTGTGCAGCGTCTCGCCGTAGGCGGCAACGCCCCGGTTGCGCGCCTCGCCAATCGCGTTGATGCCCTCGCGGGCGCTGACGTGAACGAAGTACACCGGCGCGCCGGTCCACTCGGCGACCCGCAGCACCCGCCGGAACGACACGTCCTCGGACTCATTGCTGTGGACCTGTGGCATATTCCACCACTCGTTGCGCTCTTCGCGCTGGAGCTTTTCGTACATGTACTGCACCATGTCGTCGTCCTCGGAGTGGACGAGGAGCATGGCGTCGTTGCGCTGGATCACTTCCATCAGGTCGTGCAGGTGGCCCATGCCCACCTTGCGCGGTTCGCCCGACATCTCCGGCGGGCGGATGTTGGTGGTGAAGATCTTCACGCTGGACCAGCCACCCTCGATGTACTCGTGCAGCGATTCCAGGGTGCGCTGGGGGATCTCGCCCAGCATCATCAGGTGGTGGGCATAGTCGGCGTAGGAGTTGCCCCGCCACGAGTTGGTGCGCTCCTGGATCGCCTCCTCGATGGTGTTGCCGGGATGGTGAATCGCGAAGTCCAACAGGGTGGTGGTGCCGCCGAACAGCGCAGCGCGGCTCACCTGCTCCGGCGGAGCGGTGCGCAGGTTTCCCGGCCCCATGATGGGCGCGTCGATGTGCGCGTGCGGCTCGATGCCGCCGGGAACAACGATCTTGCCGGTGGCGTCGATGACGCGGCCCACGTCGTCGGTCATGGCGTTGGGCGCGGTGATGGCCACAATCTTCTCGCCCTGGATGCAAACGTCCCAGTCGCCCACGCCCCACGGGGTGACGACCTGGCCGCCGCGGATGATCAAGTCCAGCATAATTTCGGTCCCTCCGAATTCGGCTTCGGCCGATGCGCTCCGGGCGCACTGCGGCGTTGCCGGTTGGCTGGCCGCAGTATAGCGCAAATGGGTTGCAGTGAATCACAGCGGATTGGCGATCCACAATCATAGAAAGATCTTCGGCGATCGACACGCAACGATTGTGAAGATTTCGTGCATGGCGACACAATCAAGCGTGAAAATATCGTGAGTAAACCGCCCGTCGCATGTATATCCATTTATTTCCGGCAATAACCAATAGTAGGATGGGCCACCTGGCGATGCAAGAGCCGCCGAGACTCGATTCGGAACCGTGCGGGCTCACCCATCTGATGGGCCCTGCCCCGGGCGGCGGACCGCGAGAATTGCAGGATAGATTGCGCCAGATGATCACGCTGGCGGGTGAGCGTTCCGCCGTCCGCACGGATTCACGAGGTCGATTATGAGCCGATTACAAGCGTACTCTGCGGTGTCCGAGTCAGAAGCCCTCAAACGGGAAAATGACGCCCTCAAGGAACGTCTGGCGAGGTTGAGTGAGGCGAGCCTTGGCATCTCCGAAAACCCCGACGTTGAGGCTTCGCTCCAGGAAGTCGTCCACAGCACCCGAAAACTCACCGGGGCCCGGTACGGCGCGCTGGTGACCCTGCATGCTTCGAGTGAACCTCGCGACCACTACATTTCGGGAGGCGCCGACGACGGTGGAGATCTCAACACACCCTCACCCCTGGCCCCGGGACTATTGGGCTTGCTGCACGGTGCGAATAGCCCGGTCAGGCTCAGCAACCTGGCGACCCATTCTGATGTCGAGGGTCTTCCCGCAAATCAACCGCCCCCGAACACATTCCTGGGGATGCCTATTTTCCATCGCGGCCAGCACGTCGCGAGCCTGTACATCGTGGACAAGGAAGGGGGGCAGGAGTTCACCAAGGAAGATGAGAGCCTCGCGGCGACACTGACTGCCCAGGCCGCATCCATAATCTCCAACGCACGACGACACGAGGAGGCGCAACGGGCGAGGGAGGACCTCGAATCTTTGCTGGATATGTCCCCGGTGGGAGTGGTGGTTTTCGACGCTCAGACGGCGGAACTTGCCTACATTAATCAGGAAATACGGCGCATGATGAGCGTGCTCGAGTTCCCTGAGGAATCGATGCAAGATGCCTTCGAGATCATGTCTTTTCGCCGACCGGACGGGCGAGAACTCCCTTTCCAGGAACTGCCTCTGACTCGAGTGCTTCAAAGCGGTGAGACCGTGGGATCCGAAGAAATTCTGGTGCATCTCCCCAACGGAAACGAAATGCTCACCCTGGTCAGTTGCGGCCCCGTATTTGCGGAGTCCGGAGAGATATTGTCGGTAGTTACCATCATGCAGGACATGACGTCGCTGCATGGCCTGGGACGGAAACGGGCTGAATTCCTGGAGGTGGTGAGCGAGGAACTCAGAACCCCTTCAATAAGTATCAAAGGCGCCGCAATTGACCTCAGAAGCACCGCGCAGCTAGGGTCAACGGCTGAGCCAATGCAGCTGTTGCGGATTATTGAACAGCAGGCAGACCTGATGCGCAGCCAGGTGAACAGTCTTATATCGTTGGCCCAAATCGAGACCGGAACGCTGTCCGTGGCGACGGCCACAGAAGATGTAGCTGAATTGTTACATGGATCGTGTGGAGAGTTTTTGCGAGACCACGCCGCCAATACGATACAACGCGACATCCCTGGTGGGCTACCTAAAGTATTGGTTGACAGGCAGCGCATTGATCAGGTGATGCACAACTTCCTTCGCCAGGCAGCAAGGTATTCAAACGAATCGTCGCCCATCAAAGTGTCTGCTTCCACTGTAGATATCTACGTGGTGGTGTCGATCTCGGTGGAAGGCTCAACCTCCCCGACAACGGAATCTGCTCGTCGATATTGGAAACCAGAGACACCTGAAACGTTCAAAAATCTTTCGCGTTCTCACTCTAAACTAACTGATCTGGCATCCGACGGAGAAGGTCTCGCTCTCGCGTTCTGCCGGGGTGTTGTTGAGGCTCACGGAGGGCGAATCGCTACTGAAGTTGACGAGGAAGCGGGTCAACTGACGCTGACCTTCACTCTACCCACGATTGCGGACGAGGAAGAAATTGATCTCCCCGGCTCTCGGGAACTTTCTGGCGAAACATCGCAGGCCAGCGCCGAACCGACTCGGATTCTCGTCTGCATCGAAGACCCCAGAATGCAGCGCTCAGTTCAGACTGTCCTGCTCGACGCGGGTTACGGCTCCGTGGAGACTCCGAACCTGGAAGACGTCGAAGAACTTGCGTTGTCGGAAAGACCACGGCTGATTCTGATGGACATTACTGGAAGGGAGGAGGAATCATTCCGTATCTTGCGGGGTTCGGCAAATCCCCTGAACCTGCCAGCGATTGTGCTCTGTGACCGTGGCGACGAGGAATACGTAGTGCGCGCTTTCGAAATGGGTGCGGACGGGTACATGGTGAAACCGTTTTCGCCATTCGAGCTGATCGCAAGGATCAGGGCGACTCTTCGCAGGTTGAACGCCGGAGGAGGGCCCGCTGGCAACCGCGCATTCCAGTTGGGCGACCTGCACATCGATTTTGATGCACGGACCGTACAAGTGTCGGGACAACCGGTGCAATTGACGGTCACCGAGTATAAACTGCTAGCCGAGTTCTCCCATTCCGCCGGCCGGGTTCTCACACAGGATTCCCTGCTGCAGAGGATATGGGGCTGGGAATATGCGGGGGAGTCCCAGCTTCTGCGCTCCTACGTCAAGTCCCTGCGCCGGAAAATCGGGGACGACGCGAGGCAGCCCCGGTACATCTTCACGGAACGCGGCGTCGGTTACCGCATGGCAAAACCCGATTCCACGCCCCGTCAGCCCGAAACCGTGGCATCCAGCCCAACAGCGCTGCGCTAGTCTCAGAGGGAGCCAGCAGGATGCGCTGCGGGACGGCGCGCCTTGCTATACTGCCACTGGTACCGGTGGACGCTGGTAGCGCAGCACCAATTAATCAACTCCTGTGGAACACCACGGCAGTGGACACGGTTCGCTGAATGACCGCCGCGAATAATCAAGTCCAGCATAATTTCGGTCCGTCCGAATTCGGCTTCGGCCGGTACGCTGCGGGCGCATTGCGGCGTTGCCGGTTGGCTGGCCGCAGTACGACGCAAAAAAAGGAACCATCGGTGTTATAATTGCGCCCGTTCGATATAGCCCGATCAGAACGTAGCGGCATTAGGCCGTATGGATCCTGGAGGACTGCAAAATGGCGCAAATCAGGCGGCCAGCTGTAGAGATCAAACAAGGCAACCTAACGGTCTACCTGACGTACATCACGCCGGGCGATCTTTCAGTCCCTAATTTTTATACGGTCGATAAACTCGATCCGCAAGCGAACGAGGGCTACCAGCGTATCCTTGACGAGCGCCGCGCCAATCGCCTAGCACGGCATTTGAAAGAATCAGTGAGCAAAGGATACGCGAATTTACCTACGACGATCTTTCTCGCCACGGACAAACCAATCAGCTTCGACATCGCGACTGGTCAATTGGAATACGAAACCGACGACGTTTGCCCATTTAGCGTCGTCGACGGCCAGCACCGTATCGAAGGCCTTCTCACTGCGAGCAGAGAGGAATCCTTACTCGGGGATTTTAAGTTGCCCGCAGCTATCGCCACGTCGTTAGACGACTCGCACCAGATGTATCATTTTTTCATCGTCAACACCACGCAGAAGCCGGTTGAGTCGGCGTTGGAGCAACAAATCACTCGGCGTTTCACAGATATGCAAGGGATCGACACGCTTCCGTACCTTCCGTATTGGATACAAACGGAAGTTGATAGAGGAGCCGATGCAGAGGCTTTGAGGTTGGTCGAGTACCTAAACGACGAATCTACGTGTCCCCTCGCTGGCCGAATACGAATGGCTAACGACACAACCCCACCGAGGGGCCGAATTAACCAATCCAGCTTGGTTACGATGCTAAAATCACAAATTTTCGTCGGAAACAATCCGATTTTCATGCAAGAGCAAGATAGGGACCGACGTCACCGTATTATCAACAATTATTGGAACGCGGTCGATCGGGTTTTCGTCGGTGCAGTAGATGCATCTGTGTCGTTGGCCTACAGCAACAACGGGATCTACTTTTTCTTGATGATCTCAAAATGGGTTTTTACTGACATATACGCGACCACTAGAGACTTCACAGTGGACTCAATCATCCGCAGTTTAGAGGACACCCTTCGACATTTGGATGATCCATATCTGGGAATTGCAGATCCTGAATGGTGGAAACGCGGAGGCGAAGCAAGCAATCTACTGAATCGCGCCGGCGCAACTACATTGGCCAATGGTTTCCTACAAGCCTTGCAGCAGGCTCGTTCGACAGAGGTAAAAATATGACTGTTCAAGAATGTGCGCCGGAACTCAACAAAAGGATAGTTTTCAATAGCAGTGCCGTTCATTTTTTGCCGGATTGTTCCGGGTGTTATTGCATTGCAAATGTCCTGGAGGAAGTGTTGTACATCGGGCAAACACAGAATCTAAGCGCCCGTATGGTCCAACATACGAAAGACCAAAGAATAAGGCAAAAAACGACAAAAGGATTAGCCTCATTATTCTATTTCTGTGAAGTACCAGTTATGGATTTGCTGAACAAAGAAAAAGAACTATTGGGGCGTTATATTTTCGCAGAAGGCGTGCTCCCACCGTTGAATCGTCAAGGCCCATAGACAGTTGTTTCTCCGAAACTATTTACGCACAAGGGCGATGAGTGGTTGCCAACATACCGCTCATGACATATGGTGACTCAGTATCGACTGATCACAAAAATCTCCAAACGGTACCAAAACCCATGGCATTCAAGCTGGTTATCTGCCCACCCAACTACCAGGAACATTGGCCGGATCTGTTGCGCCAGGAGATTCCTGACATCGACGTCCAGGTGTGCCCCACCGTGGGCGAAGCCATGGAGGTGATCGGCGACGCCGACGCTGCGTTCGGCGACATCGTGCCCGAACTGCTGGAACGGGCGCAAAACCTGAAATGGATCGCGTGCCCGCAGGCCGGTCCCCGCGCCGGGTATTATCACCGGTCCCTGATCGAAAGCGACGTGGTGGTCACCAACACTCGCGAGATCTACAACGACCACATCAGCGCCCACATCATGTCCCTGCTGCTGGCCTTTGCCAGGGGACTGCAGGTGTACATACCCCAGCAGGTGGCCGGCGTCTGGCAGCAGGGATACCCGACCATCTATCTGCCGGAGGCCACCGCCGTGGTGGTCGGAGTCGGCGGCATCGGCGGTGAAACCGCCCGTCTGTGTTCGGAGTTCGGCATGACCGTGCTCGGCGTTGACCCCAGGCTTCCGGAACCCACCGCCGGCATGGCCGAACTACACCGGCCCGACGATCTGCTGCAGGTGCTGCCCCGCGCCGACTTCGTCATCGTAACGGTTCCCGAAACCCCGGAGACCCAGGGAATGTTCAGCGCGCCCCAGTTTCATGCGATGAAAAACCGCGGTTTCTTCATCAACATCGGCCGCGGCGCCACCGTGATCCTGGACGACCTGGTGGATGCGCTGCGCGATGGCGAAATCGCCGGCGCCGGGCTGGACGTGTTCCAGGTCGAGCCGTTGCCCGCCGGCCACCCCCTCTGGAGCATGCCCGGCGTGCTGATCACCCCCCACGTGGCCGGCAATGGCCCCTACCTGGAGCAACGGCGCACCGAGCTTTTCATCGACAACTGCAAACGCTTCAACGCTGGGCAGGAACTGCGCAACGTCGTGGACAAGGCCAACTGGTTCTGAACCGACGGCAGTCGGGCTGCGAGCCCACCGACCGGCTACAAAACGCCCCCGACCGTAAGGCCAGGGGCGTGATCAACCAAAGGTTGCTGTTCGGGTCAGCGGACTAGTTGGGGAACCACATCACCGACGAGATCTCGCTGAACTCGCGGTCAAACTTGCTCCAGGAGTTGCCCGCGTCTCCCGACTGGTACAGGTAGCCGTACCGACTGCCGGCCAGCAGGAAATCGGGATCCTGCGGCTGCGAGTTGACCACCCACATGGCGGTGTTGGGTTCCACCGGCAGTTCCAGGCTGTTCCAGGTTGCGCCCGCATCGTTGGAGCGCATCACCACGCCACGGGAGCCGGGGGTAGTGTCGCCGAAGGTGGTGAAAATGGTAGTCGGGTCGTCGGCCTTGATCTTGATGCCGCGAGGATATCCCAGCGGGAAGTTCTGCCGCACATCCAGGTTACGCCACGAACTGCCGTCGTCATCGCTCAGGAACACGTCGTCGTTGACCATCACCACCACGCGATGCGGGGGGCCGGAGGTTACGGTCACGTTGTGGATGTCCATGTTCGGGATGTCCTGGTGCGGCACCGTTTCCCAGGTGTCGCCGCCGTCTGAACTGTGGCGCAGACCGTCCACCTCAATGCCCACCCACACGCTGTCGCCGTTGGTCGGGTCGATGGCTATGCCCGTCACGCGCGGCACGCCCACCGCCGGACATTCGGCGGCGACTTCCACCGGGCGCAACTCCCACGTCGCCCCTCCGTCCTTTGTCCGATAAATCTGGCACGGGTCGGGCGTTCCGGTGCCGGCGAAACCGACCTGGGGATTCGACGGGTCGAACGCAATGGCCCAGACTGCTGTGCCGTCCATCGACGTGCTGACTGCCCGCCACGTATCGCCGTTGTCGTCGCTGCGGATGATGCCGCGGTCGCAGCCGGCCATGACGCTGCTCTCGGTGCCGGGAACCGGCGTGAGGCAGCGCACCACGGCATCCGAGTGGATGCCCTGGGTGATTCCCACCCGCCGCCAGGACTGGCCGCTGTCGGTGCTGCGCATCACGCCCTGTCCGGCGGTGCCGACCAAAATGGTGATTCCGTCTGCCATGGTAACGCCTCCTTGTGTTGGGGTTACGGTACGTTTGGCCACATCATACCGCCACCGACCGCGTCAATGCTAGCGGGGGCGGTTATGGAACCGCCCCCGCGTAATCCGCAAGTTCCCAAAGAGAGCGTCAGTCGCCGTTGCCCGAGGTGGCCGGGGCCGGCGATCCGCCAGCCGGAGCCGGAGGGGTTTCCGGCGCCGCGGCTGCGGCGTCGGGACGCAATTCTGTGGGCAGCTCGTTTTCCCAGTCGGGCAGTTGGTGCCGGTGGGTTGTGGGCAGGAAAATTATGGTGACCACGCCGATGAGACTCATCACAAACGACAGGGCTGCGGTCGCCGCGTAACCGCCGGTCACTGCCAACAGCAGGCTCCCCAGCAGGGCGCCGCTCGCCATTCCGGCGCCGGCTCCCATCATCTGGAAACCGTAAGAAGTACCGATTGGGGCGTTGCCGTAGTACTGCCGGTTGATGATTGGGAATGCGGACATTTCCCCGCCGAAACCGATGCCAAACAGTATCGCGAACAGGTAAAACATCCAGACTACAGGGTGGAACAGGATGCCAAAGAGCAGGATCAGCACCGGTGCGACCTGGAGGAAGAAACAAACCGCCATCACCCATTTGCTGCCCAACAAGTCGGCGGCGATCGGCACTCCGAATCTGGTAAAGGTACTGACCAGGCTCATCACAGCAGCAGCGCCGCCACCAATTGCGGAGGCGCGCAACAATGCCGCCGAACGAGCCGAATCATCCGTGATGCTCTCCCACCCGCCTTCCGGCGCCAGGGAACTGATGATCATCGCCGGCAGGAAGACGATCACGATGCTGTGTCCGGCGCAACCCCAGTAGTGAATGCCAATCAGGTTCCAGAACGCCGGCGTCTTGCGCACCTGGCGCAGAAACACGCTGGCGCGCGCTTTGGCCGTAGCTCCTGTGGCCGGGGCGCGGCGCGGCGGAGTATTGGCATCGGCGCCCAATTGGCGCAGTCCAATGTCCTCCGGTGTGTTGTAGAATACGCGGATCAGCAGCAGCAGGATAATGCCGCCGCCAATACCGGGGATCCAGAACGCCATCCGGATGCCCAGAACTTCAGGGGTTCCCAGGGGTATCCAGCTCAGCAAGGGCGAACTGAGAGCGCCCCAACTGAGGAATTGCCCGCCGGTGCCAACGGTGAACCATGCCGCTATTCCCAGCATTATGGGGATCGCGATGACCGGACCCAAACCCTGAGATCCCTGCAGCAATCCCATGCCTACGCCCAGATGCTTGCGGAACCATGAGGTCACAGACACCGTCAGCGGGACTTGGAAAATGCCCATCGAAGCGCTGAGGATAATTCCAAAGAAGAGGATCAAGTGCCAGGGTTGGCTCATAAACCCTGTGAGAATCATTCCGACCAGGTAGAGCGTGGCTCCGATGGTCATGGTCACTCGGGCGCCGTATCGGTCGCCCAGCCAACCCGCCGCCGGACCGAACGCCCCTGATACGACCCATTGCAAGGAGAAGGCAAGGGTGACCAGCCATACTTGCCATCCGAATTCGACCGCGATCAGCGGGATCAGCGCCGGGAATCCCATGCGAAACGACGACGATACCAAGCGCATCACCGACGTAATTGCGACGATCACCCATGCGTAGTGGATGCGTTGCCCTGCGAGCGCGAATTCGCTGGGTCGAAGATTAATGGCGGCCATGGTCAATTCCCCCAGAGTTGCGAAAGTATGCGCCCCATGTTAACGGTATGTCAAGAAAAATCGCTCCCCTACTATCATTAATCGTTATAGTGTGCCTCTTCAAGTTGGCAGTCGGTCCATCCGTCCGCCGGATGCGGTCACGACCGGTTGCGGACGGCGGCGACGCCAATAAATGTCGCCGGTCGGACCCGCGCTCATGACGGCGTCCGACGCCACAGCCCACGCCCCCGCAAAGTGCGTTACACTGTCCCGCGCGGACGGCCATGCTGCAACCGACCGCCCAACATCAGCGGGAGCCTGCGCAATGACGAACCACATTGGCCCTGACCTGTTTCGCAACTTGACCAGCGTGGGCGACCCAACCATCACCCCGGATGGTTGCCGGTGCGCCTACGTCCTTTCCTGGACCGACCGGGACACCTCAGAAGCCCGCTCGCGCATCTATCAGGCCAGGCTCGGCGAACCCGGCGAAAAGCCCGACCCGAAACCCTTCACCAACGGGAACTCCGACTCTCATCCGCGCTATTCTCCGGATGGCAGCCATCTTGCCTTTCTCCGTCCCGACGACTCGTCGGAAGCCCTCCGACAGGTCTGGCTCATGCCATCCGACGGTGGCGAAGCCGCCCAGTTGACCACCCTCCCCAACAGCGCCCGCGAATTCTCCTGGTCGCCGGATTCATCCCGCCTGGCCGTGGTGGTTGACGTCGTCCCGGACACCGATGCTGAACCAGATTCAAACGAACCGAAGCCCCGCGAAGTCCGCCGCGTCCGCTATCGCCACGACGCAATCGGCTGGCGCGGCAACCAACACTTCCATCTTTTCGTCGCGGACGCCAGCACCGGTGAAGCCACGCAGGTCACCGACGGAGACTGGGACGACATGGCTCCGGCATGGTCTCCCGATGGAAATCGCATTGCGTTCATATCCGGCCGTTCTGAAACCCGCGACCTTGCCGCCACCAACGAAGTGTACGTGCTCGACGTTTCAGAATCCGGCGCCCCAACTGCGGAGCCCGGGTTGTGGTCGCAGGGACTGACCGACGCCGCCGCCGTTTCCTGGTCTCCTGACGGGCGACGCCTACTCGCCGCCGGCGCGACGGCCGACGGCCTCAGCGTACTGTGGCAGGCCTACCTGTACATCCTCACACCCGGCAAGCCGCCGCGTTGCCTCACCGACGATGCTATCCGACCATGCCTTGGCTATCCCGGAATCTACCCGCCCCTGGAACTCCGTTGGGTCGCCGGCGATGACCCCGAAACCGACGGGCGCATTCTGTTCCTCGCCGACGCCGCCGGGCAGACCAGGCTGTACGCCATGGACGTTCCCACCGATGATCGGCCCGGTGAACCATGTCCCCTGACGGAAGGCGGCGAGATGCTGTCCGGCATGGCCCTGGACTCCGCCAACCGTCGGTTCGTGCTGGCCGCCTCCAACCCAACCGCTCCGTCCGACCTGCACTGCGTCACCCATCCCGACTGCGCCCGCCAGCGTGTGACCGGCCACAACGATGCCTGGCTCGCGGCGCACCCGCCGGCCGGGATTGAAAAGTTCAACATCGAGCGTATCGACTGGGACATCGAGTGCCGCCTTTACCATCCCAACGGTTTCGACCCGACGCAAAAATACCCGCTGGTCCTCGAAATCCACGGCGGCCCCAACGGGGCGTTTTACGATTCTTTCGTCCCGTGGCATCAGGTGCTGGCCGGCGCGGGGTACCTGACCCTCGCCGTCAACCCGCGCGGTTCCTCCACCTACGGCGAGGAGTTCGTCAACGCCGTCCTCGGCGACTGGGGCGGCGACGATTTTCGAGACCTCCTGGCCGCCCTAGACTCCGTCTGCGAAAGGGATTACGTGGACACCGACCGCCTGGGCATCCACGGCTACAGCTACGGCGGTTACATGACCTCCTGGGCCATCGGCAACGACAACCGTTTTCGCGCCGCCGTGGCCGGCGCGCCCTGCATCGACCTTTGGACCATGTACGGCACCTCCGACATCGCCACCAGCTTCGGAGAAACCCAGTGGGCCAACCGCCTGGCCGGCGGCATGGCAATCAGCCGCCCCCTGGTTGATGAATTGGCCCAGTCCGTGGACAGCCTCGCCTACCGTCTGCTGCAACGGTCCCCCATCAAGTTCGCGCCCCAGGTGGAAACCCCCGTCCTGCTCCTGCACGGCGAGGACGACGCGCGCTGTCCCATCAGCCAGAGCGAACAGTATTTCCAGGTGTTGAAACGTCTTGGCAAGGAAGTAGAGATGGTGCGGTTCCCAGGATGCGGCCATGGATTCCTGCGCACCGGTCACGTCGCCCTCCGTCAGGCCTACCTGCAGCAGATGGTGGACTGGTTCCAAAGATGGCTCTAACCCCGCGCATCCTGAGCCCGTCCAATGAACAGGCTGAGCCCATCAACGCATCATCCCGCCCTCTCAAGCACAGGTTTGACAGCGTCCGGGTCAGACCGTATCGTACCCACACCAAGTAGTCGCACCTCCCAGAGAAACAGTTGTATGCCAGAAATAAACCCGTCAGAAGCGCAGGTCAGGATGCTCGCGGAAATGGTGGGCATCCCCATCGACGACGCCGAACTGCCCGAAGTCGCCAACCGCTTCGCCAGCCTCATGCAGGAACTCGACCGTCTGCGCGACCTTGACCTTGAGGGCATCGAGCCAGTCGCCATATTCCCCGACCCCGAAGCGTAAACCCTATCGCTCTGCGCGATCACCACCCAATCCGGTGCGCGATGCCCCTGGAATTAGACAGCCTGCGAAACGCCATAATCAGTTTGGGGTTGGCGCTTGACCGGAGTGAAGACGCCGGAACGATGCAAAACCTTGACGCAGTGTTGCAAACCGCAATCCAGGCCGGGGCTATCAAGCATTTCGAGTTCACCTACGAGCTATGCTGGAAATTCATCAATAGATGGTTGGAGCATAATGTCAGCCCGAACGCCGCCGACGGCGTCACTCGTCGGGAACTCTTCCGCATGGGCATGGAAAACCGTCTGATCTAAAACGTGGACCCCTGGATGAACTATCACCTGGCGCGCAATAACACCTCCCACACCTACCGCAAAGCGACCGTTGACGCCGTATATTCCGTAATACCCGCCTTTCTCGCCGACTCCCAACTTCTGCTGGCCGCGCTGGAGGCCCGCAATGATTGACGTACTGCCGGAACAATTGGAAGAAATCAGGCGCATACTTGAAGAACACGTGCCTGACTGTGAAGTACGCGCTTTCGGTTCCCGTGTGACCGGTGGACCCAAACCATGGTCGGACCTTGACCTGGCGGTCGCGGGTCAAAGGGAACTGGGTTTTCGGCGACTGGGCCGGTTGATTGAGGCATTCCAGGAATCCTCCCTTCCCTTCCGTGTGGACGTGCTTGACTGGCGTGAGGCCTCGACGTCATTCCAGGCAATCATCGATCAGAACTACACCGTACTCCAGACCGGCAAGCACATCGGAGCAATTCAATGACATCAGTTTCCAACCCCGACGACATCGTCTTCCTCTCCGCAGCCGCCATCTCCGCTGCCATCCGCGCCGGAGAGTTCACCGCTACCGACGCGGTCAACGCATACCTGCGGCGCATTGATTCCATCGACAGCGACATCAAGGCCTACATCACCGTAACCCGCGAGGAGGCGCTCGGAGCGGCTGCCGATGCTGACGACGCCCTGCGTCGCGGCGACGATGCGGCCATCAACGCACCGCTGTTCGGCGCGCCCGTCGCCATCAAGGACCAGTTCAACACCGCCGGCATCCTCACCAGCAACGGGTCCCGCGCCTACTCCGACAATGTCCCCAGCGACGATGCCACCGTGGTCACCCGGCTCAAGGCCGCCGGCGCGATCCTGATGGGCAAACTCAACCTCAGCGAGCTTGCAATGGGCGGCACATCCGACCCGCCCTACGGCACGCCCCAGAACCCCTGGCGCTTCGGCCACACGCCCGGCGAATCCAGCAGCGGTTCCGGCGCGGCCTTGGCCGCCCACCTCTGCGCCGCCTCGGTTGGAGAGGACACCGGCGGCAGCGGACGCGGCCCCGCATCCTACTGCAACGGCGTCGGCCTGCGGCCCACCTTCACCCGCATCAGCCGCCACGGAATCACCCCCATGTGCTGGTTCATGGACGCCGCGTCGCCCATGACCAAAACCGTGGAGGATTGCGCCCTCGTCCTCGGGGCAATCGCCGGCTACGATCCCCTGGACCCCACTACCAGCCGCCGGCCAGTCCCTGACTATTACGGGATGATCGACGGCGACATTCGGGGTATGCGCGTCGGCCGCATGACTGAACTGTGCGACGCCCCCGACATGCACGCCGACGTGCGACGCGCCGTTGACGCCGCCCTGGAAACCCTGGCCGGCCTGGGTGCGGAAATCACCGACGTTTCGCTGCCGCTCACCGAAATCGCCGGCGCGATTTTCGTGGGCATCGCCGACACCGAGGGGGCAGGCGCGC
The DNA here is from genome assembly GCA_963668585.1 of Dehalococcoidia bacterium. Taxonomy (GTDB): domain Bacteria; phylum Chloroflexota; class Dehalococcoidia; order Lucifugimonadales; family UBA3495; genus Bin87. The sequence goes on from OY764869.1 coordinate 3,722,503, forward strand.
GCGACGGGTTGATGCGTCGCGCCCCCGAGCAGCTTGACCGGGCCTCTCGCACCCGATTGCAGTCCGCCGCGCTGGTTCCCGCCAAGGTGCAGAATCGCGCCATGAAAGCTCGGGTGCTGCTCCGACGCCAGTTGGAGGACGCCTTCCGAGATGTGGACATTCTCGTCTCTCCCACCGCGCCCTATCCGGCGCCGCGCCACGACGCCCTGACCGCTCCCTTCGAATCAGCCGACGACGTGCGCCAGCGGTTCTTCTTCCGCCGTTCGTACACCGGTTGCTATCCTCTGGCCGGGATGCCGGCGGTGTCCATCCCCGGCGGTTTCACCGACGACGGCCTGCCCATCGGGTTGCAGATTGGCGGCGGCCCATTCGCAGAAGGGACCATCCTCCGGGCCTCCTACGCCTACCAGGAAGCAACCGAATGGCACACCCGCCGCGCTCCGGTGTAGAGAGCGCAGAACCTAACGCTCCCGCACCCCGTGCGTTTCCACCCAAAGGGACTTGCCATCGCTGACATATTCGATGGTGCCGTCGCGGGCGGTCAGGAATACCCGGTCGTGTCCGGCCCACTGCTCCAACCGGCCCAGCACGTCGTCATGGGGGTGCCCAAACCGGTTGTCCCGCCCCGCTGTAATCGCCGCGCTGCGTGGATTCACCCGCTCCATAAAAGCCTGCGTCGTCGAGGTGCGGCTTCCGTGATGCGCAACCTTCAGCACGTCGGACCGGAGCCTGTCCCCGGAAGTCACCGCCAGGTGCCGCTCGGCCTCCACCTCAATGTCTCCGGTAAGCAGAAACGATACTTCACCGAACACAACCCTCAGCACCAGGCTGCTATTGTTGGCGTTGTCGTCCACTCCGGGCGGCGGCCCACCCGGCGGTGGATACAGCGATTCCATCACCACTTCCTGACCCAACAGGATCCGGTGTCCCGCGCTGATCTCCGCAATCCGATGCTGGCGGTCGGTCAACACGGCCCGCCATTGGGGATACAACGCGGCATCTCCCACGCCGCCCGCTCCATGCAGAACCACGCCGGCCCGGTAACGGTTCAGCACGCCCAGCAATCCCGCGACATGATCGCTGTCCAGGTGAGTGGCGGCCACTACGTCCAACTGCCGATCGCCCGGAGGAAGCAGGGGGTCCAACACGGCCAAGGTGGCTTCCGCGTCCGGCCCGCCGTCCACCAGCATCTGCCGTCCCTCCGGCGTGACGATCAGGATGGCATCCCCCTGTCCCACGTCCAGCACATAGACATGGAGCAGCCCGTCGGCCCTGGCGCCCGCGCATTGACCAACCAGCAGCAGAACCGCGATTGCCACCACCGGCGTCGCGCCGGCCAGAAAACCAGGTAGCTGCTGGGGACGCCAACGGGGACGCCTCCGCAGCGCGGAGACGGCGCGGCGCACCCGCCTGGACGATACCGATACTGCCAACAACGCCAGCGCCGCCAGCCACGTCACCGCCACCGGGGCCGTGAGCCACGGAGCCGAGAGCAGCATCGGCGGCATGGCTTCCGCCACCCATATCAGCCAGGCCAGCGGAGCCCACGTCAGCGCGCCGACCCACACCGCCAGCGGCGCCGCGATCAAACCAGCCAGGGATGTAGCGGCTGCACCCACCAGCGCCGCCGGCATGGCGGGCATCGCCAGTATCGTGGCCGGCACGCTCATCAGCGGTATCGCGCCGAAATGCCACGCCACCAGCGGCAGCGTCGCCAGCGAGGTGGTCGTCGAAATCACCACCGACGCGACCAGCAGTGACAAACCATGCTGACCCCAGCGCGCCGGCCACGAACCTGCCCCAGAAAACGGCGCGGCCATCGCTGCGGTCAACGCCGTGATCAATGGCAACCCGAGTATGACGCCGGCCATCGCGGTGAAACTCAATTGGAACGACAGGCTAGAAAGCAGCGCGGGATCAATGGCGACCATCACCGCACCGGCCAGGAGCAGCGCCGTCAGGCCGCGGATTCCCCTTCCGAGCAGTCCCTGCGCCAGGAAAAGGCTCCCCATGATGGCGGCGCGCACCACTGGAGGGTCCAGGCCTGACAGTACAGCGTACGTCCAGACCACCAGCGCAGCAGTCGCTATGGCAGATGCACTGTTGCGACCGGCCACGGCGGACGCCGCCGCCAGCGTCAGCGCCATCACGACCCCAACGTGCAGGCCAGAGATCGCCAACAGATGCGACATCCCCGCCGTCCGGAAGGACTCCTTGACGTCGTGGGGCAACTCCGAGCGAATGCCCAGCAGCAACGCCTGCGCCAAACCCGATTCGGGAGCCGGGACCGCGCGTTGTATGCCGGATGCCAGGGCAATCCTGACTCCATGCAGCGCCGCCACGGGCTTGGATCCGCCGCCCGTCGCTGCCAACTCCGCCCGCCTCGCCCACATGACGCCGGCGATCTGCTGCGACTCCAGCCACGCCGCGTAGTCGAAATCGCCGATCGGTTCCGGCCGTTCCACCGCGCCGGTCACTCGCAGCGTATCTCCGTACCGCAGGAAGGGCCGCCCACGCCGAGCGGCCAGTTCGTCCGGCGGCAGAGTCCTTACCAGCAGGTTCGTCTCCACGGGAAGCGTAGCGGCCTCTGCATCATCAACGCCCACCACTCGCCCCCTAAAACTGTACCCGCTGCCGGATGCCGCCGGAGCATCGGCTACCAGGACGGTTGCGGTGATCCCTGTCCCTGATGGTATGACCGGCAGTGCGTCGCCGGCGGAGGTATCGGCCCGCCAGACGCCGAACAGCAACGCCGCCGCCAGCAGCGCCGGCCCGGCGGGGATACGAAACAGCCTCAAACCCACCGCGCCAGCCAGTCCTGCCAACGACAGCAGCAGCATCGGGAGCGGGAAAGGCAACGGCGTGTCCAGCCAGACGCCCAGCCCCACGCCGATGATCAGGGCCGCCAGGATTCCGTCGGGAACCAGTCGCATGGGCCCGTCAGCGATCCTGTCGGGAGCGAATCAACCGCGCCTTTCCATGCTGATGGACGAGGACAACCAAGCGACAACCGTCACTGGCTGCCGACCGTGATCAGGCCAGCGATCCGCCCGTAGATGCCATCGCCGATTCCCGATACCGCCGTTATACCGTCGGCGGTCGCGAACGGTCCGGCCTGCTCCCGGTGCGACACGATCGATTCCGCTCTGACGCTGCCAATACCCGGCAGCGTTTCCAGACACTCGGCGGACGCCGCATTGATGTCCAGCGGAGTCGCGCACAGGGAGACGGGCGTAGGCTGGTCGGCCTCTCGCTGACCCGTGCTGACGGCCGCGGAGACGGTCTCCACCGCTGCGGATTCCGGCTCGCCAGTGGCGGGTATCCGATAATGAACCGCATCGGAGACGTATGCCGCCAGGTTGATCCGATCGAGGTCGGCGTCGTCCGTCGGGCCACCGGCCAAGTCGACCACGTCGGTCAATCGATGTCCGTCCGGTATCTCATAAACTCCCGGGTTGACCACTTCGCCCGTGAGATACACTGCAATATCCTCGGGCGTGGGGCTGACCTCCGGAGTCTCTCTGGACGGAGTGTTGGCCTTTGGAGTTGGTTCGGCGCCCGTTGACGCATCGACAAGCGGGATGATCTGGACGTCACCCCCGACGCTGCTATCGCCACCGTGGTTCCCGAACAGCGTCCAGCCCGCCACCGTCAGTATGGTGATCGCAACCGCAACGGAGACGACGGTTGCCCAGATGCGCCTGTTGCCGATAGATGCCACAGCGATGATTCCTCCGGTTCAGCCGCCCAGGCGAGTTGATTGGTTCCGCTCGTCGGAGATATTGCCACTCGATGTTATGACCATGACAGAGCAATCCCAAATGCGTCTAACCCGGTCCGATGCCGATTTGTATTGCAGAATCATTGC